>NZ_JAUSZW010000004.1:4800000-8013931 GCF_030817975.1 Streptomyces sp. V4I23
CCCGCTCGTCGAGGAGGGCCGCCAGCCGGTCGGCGCTGCCGACGGGAACGGTGGACTTGCCGACGACCAGGGCCGGGCGGGTCAGCCGGGGGGCGAGGGAGGCGAAGGCCGCGTCGACATAGGACATGTCGCAGGCGTACTCGCCGTGCTTCTGCGGTGTGTTCACGCACACGAAGTGGACGTCGCCGAACTCGCCGACCTCCTCCCACGACGTGGTGAAGCGCAGCCGCCCGGTCGAGCCCTCGATTCCGGCGACGTGCTTGCGCAGCAGCTCCTCGAGACCGGGCTCGTACATCGGTACCCGCCCCGCCGAGAGCATCTCGATCTTCTCCGGGACGACGTCCAGCCCCAGCACCTCGAATCCCAGCTCCGCCATCGCCGCGGCGTGCGTGGCGCCGAGGTAGCCGGTGCCGATCACCGTGATCTTGAGGGCCATACGGATGCTCCAGTGCCGATGCGTGCGGGGTCCGCGCCCGAGCATATCGGCCGTGTCCGGGGTCCTCCCGGCATCGGATGACAGCGCTGTCGGCAAACTCACGTAGGCCACGGTCGACGCCGCCGTCTAAAATTGGGTTACTTAACGGTAGTTAGCACTTGGGGAGTGAGAGACCTTGGCAGGATCGGCCGATTTCGATCTGTACCGCCCGTCCGAAGAGCACGACATGCTCCGCGAAACGGTCCGCTCCCTCGCCGAGGCGAAGATCGAGCCGTTCGCCGCCGCGGTCGACGAGGAGGCGCGCTTCCCGCAGGAGGCGCTCGACGCGCTCGTCTCGTCCGACCTGCACGCCGTGCACGTACCGGAGTCCTACGGCGGTGCGGGCGCCGACGCCCTCGCGACCGTGATCGTGATCGAGGAGGTCGCCCGCGTCTGCGCGTCGTCCTCCCTGATCCCGGCCGTCAACAAGCTGGGCTCGCTGCCGGTGATCCTCTCCGGCTCCGAGGAGCTGAAGAAGAAGTACCTGGGCCCGCTCGCCAAGGGCGACGCGATGTTCTCCTACTGCCTCTCCGAGCCCGACGCGGGCTCGGACGCGGCCGGCATGAAGACCAAGGCCGTGCGCGACGGCGACTTCTACGTCCTCAACGGCGTGAAGCGCTGGATCACCAACGCCGGTGTCTCCGAGTACTACACGGTCATGGCCGTCACGGACCCTTCGATGCGTTCCAAGGGCATCTCCGCCTTCGTCGTCGAGAAGTCCGACCCGGGCGTCTCCTTCGGCGCGCCGGAGAAGAAGCTCGGAATCAAGGGCTCGCCGACGCGCGAGGTCTACCTCGACAACGTCCGCATTCCCGCGGACCGCATGATCGGCGCGGAGGGCACGGGCTTCGCGACGGCGATGAAGACCCTGGACCACACCCGCATCACGATCGCGGCGCAGGCTCTCGGCATCGCGCAGGGCGCGCTCGACTACGCCAAGGGCTACGTCAAGGAGCGTAAGCAGTTCGGCAAGCCGATCGCGGACTTCCAGGGCATCCAGTTCATGCTCGCGGACATGGCGATGAAGATCGAGGCCGCCCGTCAGCTGACCTACGCGGCCGCCGCCAAGTCCGAGCGCGGCGACGCCGATCTGACCTTCCAGGGCGCGGCGGCGAAGTGCTTCGCCTCCGACGTGGCGATGGAGGTCACCACGGACGCGGTCCAGCTGCTCGGCGGCTACGGCTACACCCGTGACTACCCCGTCGAGCGCATGATGCGCGACGCCAAGATCACGCAGATCTACGAGGGCACGAACCAGGTCCAGCGCATCGTCATGGCCAGGAACCTCCCGTAGTGACCCGGACGACGGCCCCCGGCAGCGCGTTGGGGGCCGTCGGCATGTCCGGCCCTACCGCTCGTCCTGCGGGAGGTGCGTCTTCGCGTCCTCGTACGTCCCCTTGCCCGGCTGCTTGGCGGGGGCGTAGAAGAGGTGCAGCACCCCCGTCTCGAAGGTCTCGGAGGAGAGCAGCTTCAGCGGGATCGGAGCGTCGCCCTCGTCGAACAGGCGCATGCCCTTGCGGACGGCGATCGGGTGCACCAGCAGCTGCAGCTGGTCCAGCAGCCCCGCGGCCAGCAACTGCCGGACGACGGAGACGGAACCGCTCATCGCGATGGCGCTGTCGCCCGGCTCCTTCTTCAGCGCCGTGACCGCCTCGACGAGGTCACCCTTGATCAACTCGGAGTTCCGCCAGGTGAACTCCAGCTGCTGCCGCGAGACGACGATCTTCCGGGCGTCGCCGAGGATCTTGGCGAAGGGAGCGTCCTCACCACCGGCCGCCTCCCGCTCGGGCCAGGCGCCGGCGAAGCTGTCATAGGTCCTGCGACCCAGGATCAGGGTGTCGGCCCTGCCGAGGACCGAGTCGACGGCGGCGCCCATCTCGTCGTTGAAGTAGGGGAAGTGCCACTGGTCGGGCGCCTCCACGACTCCGTCGAGCGAGATGAACAGCTGCGCGATGATCTTCCTCATGCCGGCCTCCACAAGTAATCGGTGCTCTCCCCTCAGTAGACGGCATGGGCCGGCCGGACTCATCGGTGACGCGACGCCGGGATCCGATGGCACGGACGTCGCGCGATAGGTCAAACGGGCTGTAGGAAGCCGGCTTCCGGTCCTGTGAGCCAGCGCAGGTGGTCCACCAGCCGCCCCACGGTCCGCGGGTCGCGCAGGATGATGCCTATCTCCACGTTGTCGCTGAGTGCACGATCGGTGAGGTTCGCGCTGCCCAGCAGAGCGATTCGGCGGTCGGCCGCTATTACCTTGGCGTGCAGACTGCCGCGGGCAGAGACGTCCGCGCGGTGCCAGATACGGACCTGGCCATGGAGCTGGCCGAAGGCCCGCGCAGCTGCGGTGGACTCCTCCAACAGGAGGTCTATACGGACGTTCCGGTCGGCGGCAGCGCGGAGTTCCGTCACGATCTCCGCGATCTTGTAAGCGGCGAAGCTTGCTATGAGCAATGAGTCGCGCGCTGATCGGATGACATCGATGGCAATGGCGCTGGTAAGGCGGACGGGTATCGCGTGGCTCGTCGGACCGCTTACGACGAGCTCTGCGGGCGGTGCTTCTGTCTGCTCGTAGGCATCCGCTGTCGAGAGGGACAGAGCGATGGCCGTTCCTGGCAGACCGGGCGCTTCGTCCCGCCATGCTGCCCGCATCGCGCCCAATTGCGAGGACAGACCAGCCGCCGGATGAGCTGCCGCCCATCTGTCGAGCAGAGGGTCTGCCGGACCATCGGCCAGGCGTAGGTGGCGCTGGGGGTCGGACATGCGGTGGGACGGCAGCCGCTTCGCGAGGGCCGCGAGGAGCACGGGAAGTCTGCCGTTCATGACAGGAAGGCCCTGAGGTCCCCTGCCAGGGTCTCGACGAGCAGCGCTCGGTCCAGGTAGTGGTTGCCCCGTTCGCACGAGGTCTCGGCGGCGAAGAGGCATGCGTGACAGGCGGCCCCGTGCAGGCGGCCGTGGACACGGGGGTCGTGTTCCGCGCACATGGGGTCGGAGCTGCAAAGGCGGGCCTTTCGAGGGCTTGGTCGATGACGGGCCCGAGGCGGTCCCGGTGGCCGAGGGAGACCAAGCCGCCCAGAGTGCCTTCGCTGTCGGGCGCTGCCGTGTACAGCAGGATGCCAGCCATGGGGTCTTTCCCGGAACGGGCGTAGACGCGCTCGGCGATTCCAGAGGCGCCATAGCCGCATTCGAGGGCGAAAGCGCGGATCAGGACGTGGGCGAGCGTGTGCAGGAGCACGTACCGGATGCCGGGCCACTGGGGCTCGATCCCGCGTGCCAGGCACCAGGTCACATGCGTCGCTTTGAGTACCCTCTCGCGGGCGAGGACCTCGGGACGCTTCTCCCAGTCGGCGAGGCGCTCCTCGCGGAAGGCCAGGAACACGCCCTCACCCCGCAGTTCGGCGCACGGGACCCAGGCGGGCGGTTCTCTGGTGAGGGACGCTGCATTGTGGGCTGTCGGTTCGTCATCCTGCGGCAGCCACTCCGGGGCGTCGATCCGGGTGAAGCCGGTGAGGGCGGACACCTCACGCAGGCGGTGCACGAGGATGACCCGCTCCAGCCAAGGGGAGGCGGTGGAGGGCACGGCCACCGATTCCGTGGTGAAGTCCGGCAGGGTGTACTGGTGCGGTGCGGTGAAGGCTTTCCACTCCGGAGTCGCCAGGTCGAAGCCCTCGTCGTCCGATTCGGGTGCGGAGGAGATGGACCGGGAGAGTGGCCGCCTCGTCGGTGACCGCCTTCCACACCTTCTCCGCTCCATAGGGCTCGAGTTCGGGCCAGCAGGCCTGCGTCAGCAGCAGCATTTTGGCGGCCTCCGCGGGGAGGGCCGCGAGAGGGCTGAGCGAGCTCCAGTGCTCGCGTACGGCTTGGGTCAGCGGTTCCTCCGCCCTTGGCAGGCTGAACACCCGCAGCTGGCAGGCGAACCAGCTGTTGGTGGCGCCGAGCGCGATGGTGCGGACCCGTTCGTCGCAGGTTTCGAAGGTGCCGAGGTGGGGGTGGTGCCCCCGACAGGCGGGCAGTTCCCGCTCGCCCCGCTTGCCCATGGCCTCTGCCATGGACCGATCGGGCACGTTCGCGCAGGAGCACTCCACGAAGATGTTCGCCGCCTCGCCCGTGGTGCCGCGTTCGCGCAGGCTGAGCGTGCAGTCGGGTGCGGCGGCGGCACCGCGGTGGACGAAGTACTGCCAGGGGAAGTCGTCCATGTGGCCGGCCGGGCAGGCGATGAGGAACCGAGCCGGTACGGCGGTGGGCCGTCGGCCGCCGGTGCCGAAGCAGGTGTGTACGTACCGTGTGTTCTCGGGCCGGAAGTAGTGCTCTTCCAGCTCGAACAGTCCGGACGACGCAGGCGACAGCTGGTTGCACTGCTCGCGGGAGCAGCGCAGCCACCTCGGGAACAGCGCCACCGGAACACCGACCCTTGTCCACTCGCCGAACGGGTCGGAGGTCTCCTGCATCTGTGGCGGCATCCGGAGCGTCGTGACCTGGGGGCCCAGCCGCCTTCGCACCGCGGCGAGCAACCGGTCCTCGGTCAACGGGGTTGCCCTGACGAGATCCCAGTGGTCGAGGCCCATCACCATGGTGGACAGGTTGGGCAGGTCCGCGACTGATCCCACTCCGTAGGTGTGCAGCAGCTGGCTGGGGCGCGGTTCGCCGACCCGCAGGGGGCCGTTGGACGGTGTGCTCACGGCTGCCCCCAGAGGGTGTCTGCGGTATCTGCGGTGTCGCCTTCGGACGGGGGCCGGGGCACGAACGGCGGCTCGGTGACGGGGTCCTGTCCGACATCACCTACGAACATCAGCTGGACGGGTGGCTCCACTTCGCGCAGCGAGGTGGGGCAGGTCATCAGCCGCCAGCCGGCTCCGTCGGGCTTCTTCAGCAACGGGGTGAGGTCGCCCTGGCGGCTCGCGGTGCTGTAGCCGAGGACTGCTCCGGGTGCCTTGCGGCGCAAGTCCCAGTGGTCGAGCCGTTGTTTGAGACGGGTGACGAGTTCCGCTCCGGTGTGCTTGACGTCGGTGACGTCCTCGGCACGACGCTGCAGAGAGCGCACGACGTGGTCGGCGAGTTCGCCACGGACGTCGAAGAACTGCGCTCCCCGATTGCCGTTGTACTGCTGCTTGAGGTTGCGCACGAGCGAGGCCAGCACCCCGGTGAGTCCTCGGTCCAGGGCACGGTCCGCGAAGGGCGTCACGGACAGGGCTTCGACGTGCTGGTAGACGGTGGCATGGAAGGACTCGAACGTCTCGTAGTGGGAGAGGTCCCGCGGGCGGGCCCAGTTGAGGACGGTGAACACCAGCCCGGGGGAACGCCGGCCGACGCGGCTGGTGGCCTGGATGTACTCGGCGGTCGACTTGGGCTGATTGTTGACTACCATCGCGCCGAGCCGGGAGACGTCAACGCCGACGGCGATCATGTTGGTGGCGAGAAGGACGTCGATGGGACGGGCGGTGCCCTTCTTCCTCATGCCGGTGAAAGTGAGTTCGAGCTTCTCCAGAATGCCGGGAATGGCGTCGGAGGACATGCGGGAGGTGAGTTCTGCCGGTTCGCCGATGTAGCGGACGGCGAGGTCGCGGCGGTCGGCGCGGATGAGCCGAGTGGAGATGTCGTCCTCCACCAGACGGCGCATGCCACCCAGATCACGGAGGCTGTTGAAGTAGCCCACCAGCGTCATGTACGGGTCTGTGAGCTCGGTCCGTCCGTAGCGCTGGTGGAGCAGTTCGGCGGCGGCCAGCTGGGCGACGTACACCCGGATCGCGACGGACTTGGTCCGCACGCCCTGCGCGCAGATCCCCACGTACCGGCGACCGGGCTTGACATCGGTCGCGCGGCGACGGGCGAAGAAGTTGTCGTCGGCGGTGAGGCCGGGCGGAGGGAAGACGGCGGTCCTGCGGCTGAACAGGTCTCTTATCTGCCGTTCGGCTCGCCGCACGGTGGCGGTGGAGGCGATCACCTTGGGACGCACCGTGCGCCCCGGCTCGACGTCCCAGCACGCGAGCCGGTCGATGGCCGCTTCGTAGAGCCCGGTCAGCGAGCCGAGAGGCCCGGAGATCAGGTGCAACTCGTCCTGAACGATGAGGTCCGGGGGCCTCACCCGGGGCACGTCGACCGTCGTTGCCGCCGGATGGTTGCCCTGGGCCGGATGGCTATGGCGCTCCCATTCGCTGTCGACGGCGTCGGCCGCCACGTATCCGTGGCGTGTGCACCGCTTGGATACCTGACCGAACAGGGCCTGTGTCTCTCCCTTCCAGGGAAGCTGGGCGAACTTGTCGACCGTGGCGATGACAAGGCTGGGCGGCAGCCGGTAGATCTCCTCGTCGACGACGAGCACCGGGAGCCCCCGCTCGTCGGCCGGCACACCGAAGGCACCCTCGCCGAACGGACACGCGAAGGCGTCGGGGCAGGTGATGATCGTGCGACGCAGGACCGTGTCGACGGTGATGTCCCGACCGGCGTCGAGCTTGGTGCCGCACCAGGGGCAACTGGTCAGCTGGTGTGGCGACCCGGAGCGGCTGCGCCGACCCCGGCCCTTCTCCTTGCGGCGATCCTTGAGCCAGGTGCTCGCCTGGTCGGTGTTGTTCGGCGTGACGCCGCCGCCCACCCACAGTCCGATACGGAATGGGGCGGTGCCCCAGAGCGCCGGGTCGGCCCTGCGGATCGTCTCGCAGGCGCAGATGAGGGCTGCGGCGCGCTGGAACTGCTGGATGGTGAGCAGACGCAAGGTGTAATGCATCAGCACGGCCACGCCGTGTTCGGCGTCCAGGCCGCCGAGGGAGGGCAGCCGGCGCCGTATCGCCAGAGTGAAGGCTGTCCCACCTGTGCAAGGACGCCGTGGTGAGGCTCGACGAACTCGGTTTTGGGGACCGTACGGAGATCCAGCGGCTCAGGTTCACCGGCAAGCAACGGCTGTACGGCTTTCTGGTGGGCAACGTCTTCGTCCTGTGGTGGGATCCGGAGCACGAGGTCTATCCGTCGCCTCTCAAGCACACCTGATCGGGCCACATCGTTCTCGAGGGGGAGCACAGATGTCCGACGAACCTGAGCCCGTTCCGCCGGCCGAAGCAGTGCGGAAGCTGCTCCATGCGCTGGCGCGAGGCGTTCGCCACGACGAAGGACTGACGCGCGCCCTGACCGACGGCCCGTGGCCGCTGGGACCAGTGCTCCACAGAGCAACGGAACTCGAACTGATCCGAGGGCGCCACCTCACCGACGCGGGCCGATTGGTACTCGGGGAGCCGGTGTACTGGCGCAGCCGCAGGGCCGCGGAGGCTCGACTGGAATCAGCCAACTTTGCGCGTGAGCACAGGTGTTACTGCGGATCATGCGTGGAAACAGGCTGTACCACCTTGCCGACCCCCTACTACCCTTTGTCCCTCAGGGAGGGGCGCTGAGATCTAGTACTGCCGGTTCCGTCGGAACCGGCCCAACCGGGTCTCGCAAGAGCCCGGGGGCAGGACCGCGCCGTGGGTGCGGCCCGTGAAGCAACTTCCGCGTGACGCTGAGGTCGGGCCGGGAGGAGAAAGTAAAGGTAGATGGTCAGCGCCTCCCCTCATCTCTACCTGAAGTCCGTCCCGGCCACCCGCTCGTCGCGGGCCGCCGAACGGGCACTGCGGCAGTCGGCGGCCGCTGAGGCGCGTGGTCTGCCCCCGGTGGTCACCCTTGGACATCTGGCGCATCTCACGGGAGTTTCCTACGGCAGCCTGCGCCGCGCGGTCGAGCGTCGCGGCTTCCACTACCGGCCGATTCACACCCCGGGACAGGCCGACAGAGGCCCCAGGAAGCTCCTTGCTCCCGAACCTGAGCTGATGACGGCCCAACGCTGGATCCTCCACGAGATCCTGGACGGCCTGCCCGTGCACCCCAGCGCCTTCGCGTACGTGCGGGGCCGATCCGTCGCGGAATGCGCCCGCAGACACCTGGGCGCGGACTGGCTGATGAAAATGGACATCGAGGACTTCTTCGGATCGATAGGCGAGCGCCGGATCCACCAGGCCTTCAGGAAGGCCGGGTACCAGCCACGGATCTCCTACGAGCTGACACGCCTCTGTACCTGGGAGGACAGCAAGGACGCGGTCGACCCCCAGCGGGCGGACCGCTACCCCAAGATCACCGCCTACCAGCGGGGCTGGGGAGGATTCCTTCCTCAGGGGGCGCCCACCAGCGGTGCGCTCGCGAACCTGGCGGTGCGCCCGATGGACGATCGGCTCGCGAGCATCGCCGCCCGCCACGGCCTCGTCTACACCCGGTACTCGGACGACATGGTCTTCTCGGGCGGGACCACCCCGTTCTCCCGGTCTGCGGCGGTCGCGCTGCTCAGGGAGTTCAGCCACACCGTGCAGGGGTTCCGCTTCACGGTCAACACTCGCAAGACCCGTGTCGTCCCGCCGGGCGCCCGCAGGGCCGTGCTCGGGCTCCTGGTCGACGGAGACGCCCTGCGCCTCACCCCGGACTTCAAGGCCAGGCTCCGCGGCCACCTGTACGGCATCGAGAAGTTCGGGCTCCGGTCCCACCAGCAGCACCGCGACCTCGCCTCGCTGGCGGGCATGGTCAATCACATCGACGGTCTGATCGCCTACGCCCTCGGCGCCGAGGCAGAGTGGGCCCGTCCGGTCCGTGAACGGTGGCAGGCTGCGTTGAGTGCACAGGGCTGGACGTTCGACTGACACAACAGGGGCGGGGCGGAGCAACGGCATGCGCTACAAGAACGAAGACCAGATCAAGAAGGCGCTGGGGATCGATTCCTGGAGACATCTCTCCAAGGACAAGATGGTCAGATTCGTGGCCATGATGCCCGACATGAGCACCGAGGTGGCTCTGAAGATCGTCGAGCAGTTCCCCGCGTTCAAGGACTTCGCCAAGAACGCCGTGGACATGATGCAGAAGGCGCACGAGTCCACGCTCACGGCCAACGAGCGGAGCCAGGAGCATGTGCACCGGTCCTTCCAGGAGATCAGGGAGATCCTCCGGAGGGAACTCGACAAGGGTGACCTGACCTGGGAGCAGCGGAAGTACCTCATCGAGCAGATCCAGGAGACCGGAAGGCAGCAGTCGCAGAAGGACAGCGAGAACAAGAAGTTCCTGGACGGGGCGCTCGGAAAGGCGCTCGCCGGCGCGGGTGTGCTGGCGGCCCTGGGCGTAGCCTTCGTCGGCGGAAGGGTGATGGCCGAGAGCAAGGACAGCCCCGAGGACTCCCTGGAGGCTTGACCTTGATTCTTCAACGGGGTCGCTGACCTCCCCCTCTGTCAGCCTTGGGCCTTCACGCCTCGTGCGGCGAGTCCGAGCAGGTACTCGGTGTCGTGGCGGTAGCCCGGCGGCGGGGCGGGGTGTTCTGAGCGGCGTCCTTTGACCGATCATCTCCTTGCCGTGTTCACATGTTGATGAGCTACCGTCGTCAGGGATCTGGCCGCAACATGGGGGAGAATTACGGTGGTTGAGGCACCGAAGCAGATACTCGACATCAAGACAGCTGATCTGAAGGCGTCGGCTCCGACGTTCCACGAGCAGAGTGAGGCACTGCGGCTCGCGGCCAAGGTCCTGGCAGAAAAGCTCGGTGAGCTCGGTACGCCCTGGGGCGACGACGAGCAGGGATCGCAATTCGCAGACGTCTACCTGCCGCATGTGAAGCAGATCACGCAGTCGACCGGAATCCTGATAGACGGTTTGGCCAGCATTCACCTGGCAATGACAGACATGGCCGACGGACACATCGAGAATGAGGCTTTGATCGCCGCCATGTTCTCGAGAATCAAGGCGGAAGGCGCCAGGGACGGGGGCGCACGGGACGGCAGCAACCAGTGAGCGTCGAGGAGACCGCCAAGGACGTCCTCATGAAGATGGGGATGTGGTGGCCGGACGCGAACTCGGGCAGCCTGCGCGCGGCGGCAGGGCACTGGCGCGACTACGCTGACGCCGTCGATGAGGTGTGCCGAATATCCAATGGCAAGGCTGCGTCCCTCATCCGCAACAACAAGGGCGAGGCGATCGACGCCTTCGAGGTCTTCTGGGGCCGGTACCACAGGGAGTGTGCCCAGGGCTGGCTCGACGACCTGGCTGCGGTGGCACGTCAGATGGCCAAAGCGCTTGAGGAGTTCGCCGACGCAGTCGACGACGCCATCCAGCAGCTTTGGACAGAGATCGGGATCGCGGCAGCCACCATCGCAGCGGGCATCGGTCTGGCGGTCTTCACTTTCGGTCTCTCCACTGCCGCTTCGGCTGCCGCCGCAACCACCATCATCGAACTTGCGGCAGGGCTCGGGATCACCGTTTCGACGACTGTGGCCAACATCGCAGCGATCACACTTACGGGAGTTGTCTTCGGCAGCATCGAGTCAGTGACGGTCGAGCTCGCGGTCGCCCAACCCTTGAAGATCTCAACCGGCCTGCAGGACGGCTTCAATCTCTCCCAGGCACAGGACGCCGCCGCCTACGGCGCCGCCTTCGGAGGCGCGCTCGGCGCGGGAGCCGGAACCGTGCGAGCCGCATCGGACGCCGGCGGGTTCGTCAAGATGTTTCAGGGGATCCCGATCAACGTGCGGGGCCCCGAACTGGCTTATCCAAACGGGCACCTGCTCCTACGACAAGGCGACTACAACGCGTGGCCACGGTCGAAGCGCAAAGGAGCGACCCAGCCAAAGTACAGAGCAGATCTGCCTGGCGATGAAGGAATGAAGGGCTCGCATACTCTCGACCGGCATGCAGACAAGACCGACCAAGAGCTGCGCTCCCGACTGCGCGAAGACAAGAACATCACCGGCAGCTCCAGCTTCCTTGACGAGTCATCTGCACAGCGATTCGTCGACGAGGCGATGCTCCAGAAACAGAGCGAGGTGAAAAGATGGCTCGAGAATACAACATCTGCACAGAAGGTCGTCCAGGCCAGATTCGATGAAGTCACGGGGCGCAGCCTCTCCCGCGAAGACTTCATTCGCGGTACCGGGCCTCACGACGTCCAAGGCGTCAAGCTGATCATCCGACGAGACCCTGACATGCCGAACGGCTATCGCATCCACACCGCCTACCCGACCTCCTAGCCCGACCGAGGAAGATTCCAGTGACCCATCCCCGAGATCTCAGGGACTACGAGCGGTTCCCCGCCCTCCACGAGCTGCTCGACGCATATGCAGAGACCGGCTACGCCTTCACGGACACCGCAGACGAGCCAGGGCCCGCACTACAGTCATATGCTCGAATTGCCGTTCAGTCGCCGGGCCGCCTGCACATGCTAATCAGCGAGATCAACGATCTTGTTCGACTGGGGTTGTTCAGCGCCGATATCGCAGACGACGTGGACCTACTGCCACGAATCAAGCCCCCGGCCGGTCGAACTGTTGAGCAGTGCCTCGAAGTCGCCAAGATCCACCTGGAGCGGATCGCGTCCGGAGCACCTTTTGCGCAGACGGCCCATCCTCAGAATCCATGGGAATGGCGTAAACGCTTCCCTGAACTGCATCAACTACTCGGATCCTACTTCCATCAAGATTTCTCCCTGGACTACGCGTCTCACAAAGAAGCCCTCGACGACTACCTCACAGGAAGCGACGAAGAGGCTCTCAAACGGGCGGCGATGGAAATCCACACACTGCTCTCGACCATCGAAACCGACAGAGAACTCAGCGTCGCGACTGACGCCCTTGGCCTTGAGGTAGTGCCACCGAAGAACGTGACTCTTCGGCAATGGCTGAGCGACATCAGGAGCATCATCATCCATCGTCTTCGTGGTTCACCAGAACGCACGCAAAGCCGCTGAACTGCGCGACCAGGCAACCCGTTTCGGAAGTTGTGTCGAGTCATGCTCACGCCGATGAACTCGTCGAAGTGTGCCGAAAGGTCAAACTTCTTCTTGTTCCCGGCGAGCCAGGCCGTGATCTCCTTTTGGTGACCTGCCATGGCGGCGTCTGTCTCGAAGCAGCAGGTGCCCATTGGGGGTCCGAGAGGGGCAGACGACCACCCTCCCGAGGCGAGGTCATGAGCTTGACATGCGACGAATGGGAAACGGGCCCAGTCCCTAAAATGCCCGGCGGGTGGAATGGGGCAGTGGCGTGCAAGTCGTTCTCCAAGCGCGACCCGTCGGCCGATCGGGGTATCGGATCCTCACCTCTTATCCCATCAGCTAACACAGAAACCGGTTGATGCATCAATGACGTTGATCAACGACCGCTTCAAGGAACTGCGGAACCTGCTGCGTTCCTATGAGGAGACCGGTTACACCTTCGATGACGCCCCCGATCGCCCCGGAGCGGCGCTCTCTGCGTTCTTTCGTCAAGCCGCACGCCACCCCGGCCAGGCCGCCGCAGTAGCGGCCGAGATTGACGATCTCCTTTCGAAGGGGCTGTTCAGTGAAGAGATCGCGGAAGATGTCGATCTCTTGCCGCACATCAACCCTCCCTCTGGTGCGACCGTAGAGGAATGCCTTCTCCTCGTCCGTCAGCATGTGGCTCATTTTCTTGAGGCACCCGAGCGGCCGACCCTGGTCACGCCCCAGACGGCTTGGGAGTGGAAGGGGCGCTTCCCTGAACTGTCACACTTCCTGAGCGCCTACTTCCATCAAGATTTCGAGACTGAGTACGCCTCGCACAGGGAGGCGGTAGATGATTATCTGGACGGCGTTTCAGAGAGCGACCTGCGCACCGTCATCACAGAGATTCAAGATTTTCTGGATATGAATGCAGACGATGCTTCTCTGCGTGCAGCCAGCGGGATACTCGGTCTGCGTATCAGTCCGCCAAAGGGCGTCTCCTTGCGGCGCTGGCTGAACGACGTACGCGAGATAATCGCTCATCGTAAGTAGCCTTTTCGGCGATGTCAGGGAGCCCTGGTCCGATGGACTCGATCACGACCTTCTGGTCGCCGAGGCCCGCGGGATGCGGCGTGGTGGCATCTCCGTCGGCGGCGTGCCGTGGGCTGCCCAGGCGCGTTGCTGCTCCTGCCGCCAGACGATCGCCAGTACCTGGTCGGACACGGGCCGGATGAACCCCAGTCGGGCGAGGATGTCCCGGGCTTCGGGCGGGGGACCGCCCGCCTGGGTAGTGATCAGGGCACTCAGGATCGGCACGTCGTCCGTCACCTTGCCCTCGGCGCGCACGAGGGTACGGAGGAGTCCGGTGGGCGGGAGTCTCGTCGCCACGCTGCCCTGCGGGCCGAACAGGTCGGAGACGGTGACCGTGCCACGACGGTGTGCCACCGTGACCAGATGGCGCCGCAGCTCCCGCAGGAGCGTGTCACCCCGCTGGACCGACTGTTCCAGAGCGGTGATCCGCTTGCTCAACTCCCTCTGCTGCCCTTGGGCCTTCCAGGCGCGGTAGGCGACTCCGCGCCGGCCGGCCTCGCGCCACTGCTTCTCCCAGGACCGGGCCTGCTCGATCGCGTTCGTCAGCTTCCGCCGGTCCTCCTCGCCCGCGAAGTCCAGCAGCTCGTGTGCCGTGGCCAGAAGCCTCTTCATGCGCGCCGTGTCGCGCCGGATCGTCTCCTGCCGTTTGCGGTCACCGCCCTGCGGTGAACCTTGGTGCGCCGAGAAGAGCCTCCGTGTCTGCTGGGCGCACCACTCGTCCCCGGCGTGTCCGCCGGGCACGAGGCGGCCGAGTGACCTCGCGTGGTCGCGGAAGTACGGAAGGGCGTGGCCGTTGTCCCTGCGGATCAGGGCGGACAGCAGCGGTTCCGTCGGGCGGGTCGCGGCGTCCACCATGCTGAGCAGTGTGCGGCAGCGGGAGGGGGCGAAGGTGTGGAGGTCGAGCCCGGTGATCTTTGCCAAGTCGCGCCAGGTCGTGGTCTCCCCGTGCGCGGCGCAGTACTCCAGGTAGTCCCGCACGACGAAGGCGGCCTTCTGGACGGGAGTTGCCGGGGTCGCCGGGGTCGCGGGCCGACGCTGGTGGCGTGCGCCGTCCGCCGTGCTCCCCTGCGGCTCGGGGCGGTACGGGGCCTTCTGGCGGTAGCGCGCGACGGGTGTTCCGGGTGGGGCGGCCTGGCGGGCGGCCGGTGTCATCAGACCGGCTGACGTGACCCAGCAGGCGTCGAGGTCCTGCCATGTGACACGGCCTCCGGGTAACTCGGTGCCGATCTGGACGCGTCGCTGCAACAGACCGTCGTTCCGCTTGCTGACCATGCGGAGCCGCAGGGCGTACCCGCGCCGGGCGCAGAGTTCGCGGGGCGTGGGGGTGTGCTCCCCGAGCAGCACTTCGTCGTAGCCGCCGCTGAGCGCGAAGTCCACCGCGGCGCGCGGCAGGGACGACCCGGCGTAGGGACAGTAGAAGCGCAGCTTCAGCCCGGGGGCGGGAAGGAAGGCGTCCAGGTACGTCCAGTCGCCGTCGGTCTGCTTGCTCGGTTCGAGCCGGTGGTCGAGCCCGCACGTCTCCAGCCAGCGGCGCACCCCCCGGCGGAGATACAGGTGGTCCCCACTGTTCTCGCCGGTGAACCGCCGCACGCACCGGTCCCCGGGGCGGTGCGCGAAGTGGCTGACACTGCGGTGGCATATGCGCACGGTCAGGATGTTGCCGCAGCCGCCGAGCAGCGTCCCGCACCAGAACGCGTCCGTGCCGTGGCGCCGCTTCACCAGCATGGCGTCGTCGTGCTCCTTGGGAAGAATCACCGGCTGGTCGGACGTCCGGCTCTGTCGTGCCGTACGCGTGAACCCTCCCGCACCGCACGGGCAGTGTCGTGCGATCCGCAGGGGATGGCGGCGGCGTCAGGCGGGTGGAGGCGTGTCGCCGACCAGGCGCAGAGCCGAGGTGTAGTCCGGTTTGCGTAGTCCATGTAGTGCACACGTGCACGTCGAACCCGGCTCGCGTAGGTGGTCTGAAGCCGAGACCCCAAGCGGAATGATCCATTTCGGTGCGGCTAGGCTGCGCTGCCGCCATCGAGCGGCGCGTCATCGGCACACATGGGGCGGGAGAAGGAAATGGGCGCTTCCGACAGACGGATCGCGTCGCTGCTGCGGCAGATCGCCACGCAGGACGTCGTCGTCCTGCGGCAGGAGATGGCGATCGCCAGGCAGATCGCGGCTCAGGCGTACGTCGCCGAGCAGTACGGCTTCGAGTACGGCGAGGCCCGCCGCGAGGGACCCAGGAAGCAGGTCCTCGCGGTGTACATCTACCGGGACCCGCGGCCCGAGGCGCGGGCCCGCGAGGCCGCGACCATCGCCGCCTTCCCGGAGGCCGGCAGGGGCGGGGCGGCGCCCGGCCTGCAGCCCGGGACGCTGAAGCCGACGGCCGAGGCCGAGGAGGCCGTCGACCGCATCAAGGACCGCATCGGCTACGACGTCATGGCCAAGGCGGCGGACGCCGGCCAGAAGGCGGTCGCCTGGGGCATGTGCGGCGTGCTGGTCGTGGTCCTGTTGCTGGCGCAGATGTACGTGGGCGCGCTGGTGGGCGGCGCGGCGCTGGCCGCGTTCCTCCTCGGCACATTCAGGGTCGGCGAGGCGCGCCGGCAGCGGATCGCGCAGCGCCTGACAGCCGCGGGGTTCACCGCCGTACGCGACGAGCACGGCAGGGACCGCTTCCTGCGACCGGGCCAGCAACTGCCGGGCCACGTCAACCCGTTCGCGGGCTGAGGGCGCACGCGCAAGGGCCCGCCGCACACGCGTGCGACGGGCCCTTGCGCGTGAGACGTCACTTGTCGGACACGGTGACCTTCTCGTCGTTCTGGATCTGCTGCACCAGCTGCCGCACCTTGGCCTTGTCCCAGACCAGGTTCCCGCCGCGGCTGCCCGACGTCGGCATGTTCAACGACGTACCGCTGCCGTCGGTGATGCCCTTCATCGCGAAGAACATCTCGCCCAGGTCGAACAGCGACATGTCCTTGTCCACGATCAGGGTGTCCAGGCCGGCGCCCATCGTCGGGTACAGCTTGAACGGGTTGAGGATCGTGCCGGGCGTCGCCGCCTGGTTCGCCATCGCCGACAGGAACTTCTGCTGGTTCTTGGTGCGCGCCAGGTCCGACTCCGCGAAGGCGTACCGCGTACGGACGTACGCCAGGGCCTGCTCGCCGTCGAGGGTCTGCTTGCCCGCCTCGAAGTCGGCGCCGGACTTCTTGTCCGTGAAGCCCTTCTCGATGTTCATCTCGACACCGCCGAGCGCGTCCACGATGTTCGCGAAGCCCGCGAAGCCGATCTCCGCGTAGTGGTCGATGCGCAGACCCGTGTTGTGCTCGACCGTGCGCACCAGCAGCTCGGGGCCGTCCTCCGCGTACGCGGCGTTCAGCTTCACCCGCCGGCCCGTGCCCTGGAACGTCTTGCCGGACTCCGAGCCCACGAAGGTGGGTATCTCCACGTCCGAGTCGCGCGGCAGGGACACCATCGTGTTCCCGCTGCCGCAGGCCGCGAGGATCATCATCGAGTCCGTGCGCTTGCCCTCGGCGGAGCCGGTGTGCAGCTTCTTCTTCTCCTCGGCCGTCATGCCCTCACGGCTGTCCGAGCCGACGATCAGGTACGTCGTGCAGTCGCCCTCCTGCGGCCGCTCGATGACCTTGGCGAGGTCGACCTCGCGCCGCACCTTGGAGTCGGCCCAGAAGTAGGTGCCGATCGCCGTGCCGAGCACCGCCACCAGCACCACGACCGAGCCGACCTTGAACCGGCGACGCCAGTCCGGGGCCGGTCCGGGCTGCCGGTAGGGGCCGCCCTGCGGCGGGATGCCCCGGCCGCCCCCGCCGGGGGCGCCGTAGACCTGGCCCGTGTTGTAGCCGCTGTCGTACCCGGGCTCGGCATAGCCCTGGTCGTAGCCGCGCTGCTGCGGGGGCACCGAGCCGCGCGGAGGTGCGGCCGGGCGCTGGACATGGCGCATCACGCGCGCCCCTTCGGGCTGCGCACCGGCGCTGCCACGCCCGTAGCCGCGTCCCGTGCCGCCGTCGTCGGTCCATCCTTCGGGCCAGTCGTTCATGCCGAACAGTGTGCCGGTGGGACGCGGTGCGCCGACAGGGCGGGTGGGAAATCACACCACGGCTGTAGCGAACCTGATGCAATGCGGCCCCGGCATATGGTGGAGGGCATGACAGATCAGGCCCAGCGCCCGGAGGACGAAATTCCGGGTAAGCCCACTTCGGCGTCACGTACCACGCTCAGCCACATCATGACCGGCAGTGACACGAATCTCCTCGGTACCGTGCACGGCGGCGTGATCATGAAGCTGGTGGACGACGCCGCGGGCGCCGTCGCGGGCCGGCACTCCGGCGGCCCGGCGGTCACCGCCTCCATGGACGAGATGGTATTCCTGGAGCCGGTCAGGGTCGGCGACCTGGTCCACGTGAAGGCCCAGGTCAACTGGACGGGCCGGTCATCGATGGAGGTCGGCGTACGCGTCCTCGCCGAGCGCTGGAACGAGTCGACGCCCGCGACCCAGGTCGGCAGCGCCTATCTGGTCTTCGCCGCGGTCGACGCGGACGGCAAGCCGCGGCCCGTGCCGCCGGTGCTCCCGGAGACCGAGCGGGACCGGCGGCGCTATCAGGAGGCGCAGATCCGGCGTACCCACCGGCTGGCCAGGCGCCGCGCGATCAAGGAGCTGCGGGAGAAGCGGGCCGCGGAGGGCATGGAGGACTGACGAGCGGGACACCGCTACGGGCAGACCACCTGGTCGCCCGTGACCGCGCCGAACTCGCCCTGGTGCGGATCGTGAGCCCGTACCGGCGTGACGCCCTTGTAGTCGGCGCCCACCACCACCCGCAGCGTCGGCCCCTGGTTCTTCACGGGCCGCAGTTCGGCGCCCGGCAGGGCCGCCCGGAGCGACTTCGCCGAGCGGTCCCAGCGTGGGTCGTACGTCACATAGGTGCGCCGCACCTGGCCCTTCCCGGTGTTGCGCGGGGCCTGGGTGGTGCGGAAGCCGGTGCCGCGCAGGGCCTTGTCGACCCGGTCGCCGAGGCCGGTCACCAGGGTGCCGTTGTCGACCTGCACCCGGATCTGCTGGGGCGAGACGTCGACCGGCGTCGCGCTCGGGCGCTCGGGGCGCTCTGGGCGGTGCGGGGCCAGCGGCTTGTCCTCCCGCAGCAGCTGGAACAGCTTCTTCGACTTCACGGGGTCCCACTTCACCGTGGAACCGACGCCCTTCACGTGGTGGCCCACGTCGCCGACGGGCACCGAGGTGAACTCCGACGAGGCCGGCGTGAAGCCCCGCATCGCCCTGCGCAGCGTGAGCATCTGCTCGGGGCCGAAGCCCTTGTCGGCCCGTACCGAGCCGAGCATCGTCGACGTGACCCTGCGGAACTTCACCGGGTTCAGCACGACCCCGCTGCTGGACGCCCGGTGGACGAGGGCCGCCAGGAACCGCTGCTGGCGCTGCATGCGCCCGAGGTCCGCCGCCCCGTCGATGTGACGGGCGCGCACGTACTGAAGCGCCTGACCCCCGTTCAGCTTGTGCGTGCCGACGGGCAGGTTCAGGCCGGTGTGCGAGTCCTTCATCGGGCGGGCCGTGCAGACCTCCACGCCGTCGACCGCGTCCACCGTCTTCATGAAACTGGTGAAGTCGATCTCCAGATAGTGGTCGATCTTCACCTTGGTCATGTGCTCCACCGTGCGCACCGTCAGCGCCGGGCCACCCTCCGAGTACGCGGCGTTCAGCTTCACCGGGTGCGTTTTGTGGTGCTTGCCGGTGGTGGCGTCGGTGTGCTCGGGGATCACGGCGTAGCTGTCCCGCGGCAGGCTCACCACACTGGCGCGCTCCCGGTCCTCCGAGATGTGCACCAGCATGATCGTGTCGGTGCAGCGGCAGCCTGCGCCGCCGAGCCGGTACTTCTTCTTCTGCTCGGGCGTGATCTTGTCCCTGCCGTCGGTGCCGACGATCAGGATGTTCATGCCGTTGCTGTCCCCGGGACGGTTCTTCATGTCGCGGAACGGGTCGACCCGCTCGATCCCGGTGTCGAGGTTCGTCACCACCGCGTGCCCGATCCCGCCGACGCCGAGCACCAGCACCGAGAGCGAGGTCACCATCCGCACGCCCCAGCGCGGCCGCTCGCGCCGGATCGGCGCCGCGGCCGGACGCCGTCTGACATGTCCCGCCGGGATCGGTGCCGGGCGACGGGGGCGGGGCGGTGGGGGCAAACGGGGGCGGGGCGGTGGGGGCAAGGGGACACCTCCGCGACGACAGGCGATCTTGAGCACCGTAGGCCCATACGATCTGCGACACCGGCCGCCGCGCCTGGGCGTCCCCCGTTCGCGGTAACGTGGCGGGCGATGAACGCCACGCCCGCTGTCTCCGTGATCATGCCGGTCCTCAACGAGGAGCGGCACCTGCGCAACTCGGTCCGTCACATCCTCGAGCAGGACTACGACGGCGAGATAGAGGTGGTGATCGCGCTCGGACCGTCCACGGACCGCACCGACGAGATCGCCGCCGAACTGGTACGCGAGGACCCGCGGGTCCACACCGTGCCGAACCCGACCGGTCGCACCCCCGCCGCGCTGAACGCCGCGATCAGGGCCTCGCGCCACCCGATCGTGGTGCGCGTCGACGGCCACGGCATGCTCTCGCCGAACTACATCGCGACCGCCGTCCGTCTCCTGGAGGAGACCGGCGCGCAGAACGTCGGCGGCATCATGCACGCCGAGGGCGAGAACGCCTGGGAGGACGCGGTCGCCGCCGCGATGACGTCGAGGATAGGAGTCGGCAACGCCGCCTTCCACACCGGCGGCACGGCGGGCGAGGCCGAGACGGTGTACCTGGGTGTCTTCCGGCGGGAGGCCCTGGAGCAGCAGGGCGGGTACAACGAGGAGTTCATCCGTGCCCAGGACTGGGAGCTGAACTTCCGCATCCGCGAGGCGGGCGGGCTGATCTGGTTCTCGCCGGAGCTGAGGGTGCAGTACCGCCCCCGGCCGTCCGTGCGGGCGCTCTCCAAGCAGTACAAGGACTACGGCCGCTGGCGCCATGTCGTCGCCCGCTACCACCAGGGCTCCATCAACCTGCGCTACCTCGCCGCCCCGACCGCGGTGTGCGCGGTCGCCGCGGGCCTGGTCCTGGGCGCGACCGTGACCCCGTGGGCCCTCGTCGTGCCCGGCGGCTACCTCGCCGCGATCACGGTTGGTTCGGTCCCCGCCGGCAAGGGACTGCCCCTGAAGGCCCGGGTGCAGATCCCCCTCGCGCTGGCGACGATGCACATGTCGTGGGGGTACGGCTTCCTGACGAGCCCGCGCTCGCTGGCGAAGAAGGTCATCGCGAGCCGACGCCCGTCGGTGAAGACCGCCGCGGCCTGACGCCCGCACCGTACGCCGGACGCCGGTCCGCCCCGCTGGGGCGGACCGGCGTCCGTATGGGCGCGTGGCCTCAGAAGCGGTAGGGCGCGTAGATGTCCATGCACGCGTTCTTGTCGTCGCCCATGACCGTCTCGGTGTTCTTCGGCGGGCCCGCGGCCGGCTCGGCCTTGGGGAAGGTGTCCCCGGTCCGCCAGTCGGCGCCGACCACCAGGGTCACGCCCGAGACGTCCGTCGACCTCTTCACCGCACTCGTGGGCACCCCGAGCGCCTTGGCGACCGCGTGTGCGTCGCCCTGGAGGTCGGCGCTCGGGAACAGCACCTGCGTGCGCTCCTGGGGATCGGGAGTCGAGTCGGCCTTGGCTCCGGTGAAGCCCTGTTGCGCCAGCAGGCTCGCGACGGCGTTGGCCCGCTGAGGCGTGGCCGGGCCGTCGGCCCCCGTGCCGTTGCGGACCATGACGCCGATGTCGGCGGGGTCGGCGGCCGGGTCCTTCGGCGCGGCCGGCTTCTTCGGCTTCGACGTCGGGGCCTTGCCGTCCACCGGGACGTCGTCGCGCAGCATCTCCCAGAGCCGGTCGGCCTCGCCCGGGGCGGGCAGCACATGGTTCTTCGGGTTGGCCGGGTCCGGGACGCGCGGCATGGTGAGCATCGCGATCCGGTCGGTCGGCACGTCCTTGAGCGTCATGCCGAGGTCGAACAGCTTCTTGACCGTGCCGATCTCCTCGGAGACCTGAAGGGACCTGGTGGCCGTCTCGGCCAGGTCCATGAGCTGTCCTCCGTCGGTGAAGGCGTTCTGCTCCTTGAGCTTGCGGATCACCGAGTTCATGTACATGTGCTGGGCCTTGGAGCGGCCGAAGTCGCTCTCGAAGGCGTGCCGGGTGCGCAGCCACTGGAGGGCCTTGACGCCCTGGATCTCGTGCGAGCCCTCGGTCAGCCTGAGGCCGGAGCCGCCGGGCACGCCCGGCTTGGGGCCGTCGTACACGTTGTGGTTGACGCAGACCTCGGCGCCGCCGATCGCGTCCGCCATGTCCACCACGCCCGCGAAGTCGACCATCATCCAGTGGTCGATGTAGACGCCGGTGAGCTCCTGCCAGGTGGCGAGGGTGCAGCCGGGGCCGCCGCGTCCGAGCGTCGCGTTGATCAGATCCCTCGTGGCGGCGTGCTCCTCCCCCGTCTTGGGGTCGGTGCACGCGGGTATCTCGACCTTGGTGTCACGCGGGATGGAGACCACCGAGGCGTTCTTGCGGTCGGCCGAGACGTGCAGCAGCATCTGCACGTCCGCGAGCGGAGGCGCTCCCACACTCTTCTTCGAGCCGCCGAGTTCGAGGTTCTCGGTGGAGTTCCTGCTGTCGGAGCCGATCAGCAGGACGTTCAGCGGGGTCTGCCCCGCCGCGTTCGGGGCCGACTTCTTCACGTCGGAATCGCCCGAAGTGCGTTGGCCCTTGCGGATGTTGCTGTTGAGGTGCTCGTAGTACAGGTACCCGGCCCCCGCGGTACCCAGGACCACCACGGACACGGTCACCGCGACCCCGCGCAGTATGCGGCGTCTGCCGCGTTTCGCGCGCCGGGTGGGTGCCGGGCGGCGGTGCGGGCCGGAGCCCTCCGCCGCCGTGTCCCGCTCGCTCTCTCGGTCCTGCTCGTCGTCGAGGGCCGTACGGGCGCCCGGGACGCGCCCCGCCTCGTCTTCGTACAGGCTGTCGTCCCAGCCCAGATCGCGGGCGTGCGGTCCGCGTCGCCGCGTCCCCTCCCCACGCACGCTGCTGTTTCCCACCCCTAGAACCCCCTGTGTCCAGGCTCTCCCCATGAGCCGCCGGCCGGTGTCATTTGGCGCACATCCTCTTGTCCGCCTGCACCGCGTCCTTGGGCGCCTTCGCCGGACCGGTGATGGGCACGCCCGCACCCCTGAAGTCCGGCCCGAGCGTCAGCGTCATCGCCTCCAGGCCCTGGGCGTCCTCCGTGCCCGGCTTGAGCGCCGCGGCGGGCAGGCCCATCAGGTCCGCGAGCTTGCGGGCCTGGTCGGCCTGGTTCGGCGCGTACTCCAGCGTCGTCCTGGTGACGTCCGCCGGCGCGTTGCCCTTGTTGGTGGACTTCAGCACGCCCTCGGTGTTCTGGAGCCAGTCCAGCGTCTTCTGCGCGGATCCGGTGGGGCCGCCGCCGTTGAAGACGTCGACACGGACGTCGGAGGCCTCGGCCCTCGTCCCCTTGAGCAGTTCGGCCTGCTTGTCCTTGGCCGCCTTCTTCTTCTGCTCGACCTCGGTCAGCGACACGTCGTTCCTGACCATCGAGAACAGCGCGTCCGACTTGGACGTGTCCAGCACGACCGTCGCCTTGACCGTCTCCGCCGGGTTGTCCAGGACGGGCACCGTGGCGAAGGTGAGGTTCTTCATGTCGAATTTACCGAGCTCCAGACCGAGGTCGCGGAGCTTCCCTATGTCGTCGATCTTGGAGTCGACGGTCAGGGCATCGGTGCCCGCCTCCGCGAGCTTGACCAGCTTCGTCGGGCTCGTGAGCGTGTCGTTCGACTTCAGTTTGCGCATCAGGGAACTGAGGAACTGCTGCTGGATCTTGATGCGGTCGAGGTCGCCGCCGAAGCCCACCGCGTGCCGTGTGCGGACGAAGGCGAGCGCCTGCTCGCCCTCGAGGACGTGATCGCCCGCCGGCAGGTCCAGCTTCGACTTGTCGTCCTTGATGTCCTTGTCGAGGCAGATCGGCACGCCGCCGACCGCCGACGAGAGCGTCTTGACGGCGTTGAAGTCGGCCACCATGAAGTGGTCCATCTTGATGCCGGTGAGCTCGGTGACCGTACGCATGGTGCAGCTCGGCGTACGGCCCGACTGGCCGAGGCTCTCGTTGAACCGCGTGCCCTGTGTTCCCGGGATGACCTTGCTGGAGCCGTCCTCCTGCGTCGTCGGGCAGTCCGGGATGTCGGTGATCAGGTCGCGGGGAATGCTCAGCGCTGTCGCGTTGGTGCGGTCCTTGGAGACGTGCAGCAGCAACGTGGTGTCCGCGTGGCCGGGACTGTTCTTGTCGCCGTAGCTCCCGTTGCCCTCGCCCGTGCGCTTGTCCGTGCCGATCAGCAGGATGTTGATCGCCCGGTCCTTGCTGAAGCCGCCGGTGCCGGCGTTGTCGTCGGGGACGGACGTGATGTTCGAGTTCAGGTGCTCGTAGTAGAGGTATCCCGCGCTCGCGGTCGCGACCATCAGCAGCGCGAGGGTGCCACCGGTCCACAGCAGCGCCTTCTTCTTGCCCGAGGCGGCCTGCTTGCGCTTGCGCCGCCCGGCCTGCTGCTGCGGTACGCGGCCCTGCGCGCCACCCGCGCGGCGGCTGCGCTGCGCGGGGACCTCGGTGGCCGGGTTCGCCGGCCTGCGGCGCGTGGCGGTGCCGGCTGCCGGGGTCGCCGCCTCGGAGGACTCGGCGGACCGCCGAGACCTTCTTGCGCCCGAGACTCTGCTGGGGGAGGCTGACGACTGCGGTGCGGATTGGTCCAGTCGCAGTTCGTAGTTACCGGTGTGCGGGTTCATCACCCACTGGTCGGCGGGGTCGATCTCGTCCGCCCGTCCACGGCCTTGTGCATCCACGGTTGCTTGAGTCCTCCGTCGGTGCCACGCGAGGCGCCTCCCCCGGCAGGCGCTCGGTCCTTCGATCCAGCAGTGCGCGACACAGGGTCGGAAGCACCGGATCGCGTCACACTATCCGCCCAGTTCAGCTGCGAGCGACGGCGGTGACAAATTCCACGGCCCTTACAAGGGGCCATTCCGCCCAATCCGCCTGAGCTGTCGGCCCTTGTTTGGCCATTGCCTTACTCACACATGCCCTCGGCCGCGTTGATGCCCGAGAAGGTCGGCGTCGGGGCGGGGCTCGCGCCGTCGCCTGCCTCGCGGTCCGTCTTCTCCTTCGGCACGACCGCGACCTCGGCGTCCTCCCTGAGCCGCTCGAAGAGCTCGCTCGCCTCCGGCTCCATCAGCTCGTCCCGGTTCGGATCGAGATGGTACGGCTTGCGCGGGACGGTCAGGAACTGCACCTTTTCTGCTGGTACGTTGCGGAGTGCCCGGGTCAGGTCGTAAAGGTCCTTGAGCGAGTCGAGCCCCGCGTCCGTGGTGACCGACTTGGTCGCCGCGTCCAGCACCGGATAGAGCCGGGTCGGATTGAGCAGCACACCGTTGCTCTGCACCTTCTTGACCAGCGCGCCCAGGAACTGCTGCTGGCGCTCCATGCGTTCGGTGTCGCTGCCGTTACCCAGCGTTTTCCGCGCCCGCACGAACCCGAGAGCCTGCTCGCCGCGCAGCGTCTGGCGGCCTGCGGGCAGCTTGAGTCGTGCGGCCTTGTCGTCGATCGGCTCGGTCAGACACACCTCGACGCCGTCCACCGCGTCGACCATGTCCTTGAAGCCGCGGAAGTCGATCACCATGTGGTGGTCGACACGGATACCGGTGAACCGCTCGACCGTACGGATGGTGCAGGCCGCGCCGCCGAACTGGAACGCCCAGTTGAACTGCGCGGTCTGCTCCCTGGTCCGCTTGCCGTCGGGCTCGCCGCAGCCGGGGATCGTGACCATCAGGTCGCGCGGGATGGACATGGCGGTCACGCTCTGCCGGTCCCCGGCGATGTGCAGCAGGATCGTGGTGTCGGAGCGCTGGCTGCCGTTCGCGTCCTTGCCGTACCTGTCGTTGCCCTCGCCCTCCCGCGTGTCGGAGCCGAGCAGCAGGATGTTCTGCGCGCCCGTGACGAGCGCGCTGGGGCGCTCCTTCTCGTACGCCTCCAGCTCCGCCGCGGCCGAGGTGTCGGTGGTGATGTTGCCGTCGAGCTTGCGGTAGAGCCACCAGCCGGCGCCCGCGGCGGCGAGCACGACGACCGACGTGCCGAGCGCGGTCCAACGCAGCCAGTGCCGCTTGTGGTTGGACCCGGAATCGGCGTCCGCCGCCTCGTCACCGCTCCCGGACCCGCCGTCCACGCCCTCCGGAGCTCCGGCAGCGGCGTCCGGGCCGGAGTCCGCATCCGTGGCGGCCGCGTCCGACGGCTCGGCCTCGTCCCCGGTCGGGCCGTCCGGTTCGGCGGGCGTACCAGCCTTGTCCGTCACGTGTGCGTCCATCCTTCATGGCATCGGCGGCGCGCTGGGCCGCCGGACACCCGGCTGGACAGCTGAACCCGGCGCTTGGTTGTGCGTGGCAAACGCGCTTGTCGCCGATCATCCACCGGAGTTGACGCCCGGGCCGGGAGGGCTCGGCCCGGGTGTGCGCCACATGAGTGGACCTCAGCGGCTTGTCATACCGCGGTGCCCGTGACCCGCTCGCTCTCGATCCGCTTCGCCAGCCCGTCCTCGGACAACTCGCCGAGATTGCGGCACAGTACGACGGAACCACCGGCCGCCAGCGGAGCGAACAGCCCGGCGGACAGTCCCTCCCAGGTGTCGTACGGCAGACCCGACAGGAGCCGGGAGCCCGGGCCGAGCCCGAGCCGTTCCGCGTCGGCGCGTGCCCGCTCGACGAGTTTTGCGCCGGTCAGCTCGAGACCGGCCACCGTGAGAGCGGCCTCGCCCGGGTCCACCGGCGCGTACGGGGCGAACCGGTCGCCCTGACTGGGGACCTCCACCGCGTAGTCGGCGTAGCCGGCCGGAGGGACGGGGAAGCGGCGGCCGAGCGGTGCCAGCGACAGGGCGATCCGCTCGCCCCGGCACGCGAGACCGGCGTCGAACTGGCCCGGACCCGCGACCACGTGGTCCGCGCGGGCCGGATCGCCGCCGACGTCCGCGACGACGCCCACCGACGAACAGGCCAGCAGCCACACGGCGGTCTGCCAGTGCGCCGGCAGCAACAGCGCCAGGCGTTCGCCCTGTTCGGCGGCGAGGTCTCCCTGAAGGAGATTGGCGGTCTTGGCCACCCAATTGGCGAAGGTCGCGACGGACAATTCCACGCGCTCACCGGTGGCATCGTCGTAGAAGGTGACCAAGGGGCGTGCCGGATCCGCGGTGAGCGCGGATCGCAGCAGGTCGGCAGGGGTACGGTCGCTGGCGTTCACCCGCGCAAGCGTACGCCGGGGCGCCCCGCGGGACGGCCGTACCGGTGAACGGGGTCCTCCGGTCGGCCGGGCGCGGGGCCGGTTTTCCCGGCAGGCGGTCTCCGTGCACCCGTCCCAGGATTTCTGCCATGCGTGGATACCTGGCATCTTCGATCACCGTGGCGTGCGCGGCCGCGCTCGTCCTTCCGCTCTCGCTCACCTCCGGCGCGCTCGCCGCACCCCCGGGCGACGTACCGGACGTCCTCGGCAGCACGCGGGGCGACGTGTCGGGCGTCCCCGGCAGCACGCGGGGTGACGTACCGGACGTCCCCGGCAGCACGCGGTCGATGCCGCTGCAGCCGCTCGGCACGGCAACCGCCGACCGCACGCTCCAGGCCCCGGTCCAGGGCCTGCCCCGCCAGGACGTGGAGTCGTTCTCCCTGGTCGGCATCGTCTGGGACGACGCCTCCGTCCCGCTGGACGGCACCGTCGAGGTCCGCACCCGCGGCGCCGGCTCGCGGACCTGGTCCGCCTGGCAGGAGGTCGAGACCCACAACGAGGACCACGCCGCCGACCCCGGCACCGCGGAGAGCGAGTCGGGCCGGGTGCGCGGGGCCACGGCGCCCCTGTGGGTCGGTGCGTCCGACGGCGTGGAGGTGCGGGTGCAGGCCCTCCGCCGGGCGGGCGGGCTGCCGGAGGGCATGCGCCTGGAACTCGTCGATCCCGGTGACGACCCGGCGGACACCGGGACCATCGCCTCGGGCCCCGGCACCGAGGGCTCCGAAGGGCGTGCCCCGGTAGGGGGACTGGAGATCCCGGCGCTCAACCAGCTGGACACGGAAGTGGAGGCAGCGGCGGCGGGCGACCTCGTGTTCGACGCCGTGACGGCCAAGCCCTACATCGGGCCCCGCCCGCGCATCGTCACTCGCCAGGGGTGGGGCGCGGACGAGAGCCTGCGCGAGGAGGGCTTCGTCTACACGAACTCCGTGAAGGCCGCCTTCGTGCACCACAGCGACACCGGCAACAACTACAGCTGTCAGGAAGCGCCCTCCGTCCTGCGCAGTATCTACCGCTACCACGTAGAGAGCAGCGGCTGGCGCGACATCGGCTACAACTTCGCCGTCGACAAGTGCGGAAACATCTACGAAGGCCGGGCAGGAGGCGTGGCCAAGCCGGTGCAAGGCGCCCACACCCTCGGTTTCAACAAGAACAGCACCGGAATCGCCGTCCTCGGCTCGTACAATTCCTCCAGTCCGCCGGCGGCCGCCGTGACCGCCGTGGCCAGGCTGACGGCGTGGAAGCTCGGACTGTACGGCGTCAACCCGAAGGGCAGGGTCACACTCACCTCCGGGGGCAGCGGCAAGTACGCGGAGGGCACGAAGGTCACACTCAACGCCATCGCCGGACACCGCGACGGGTTCGACACGGACTGCCCCGGCGGCAGGCTCTACGGCAAACTCGGCATCACCCGTACGGCATCGGCCACTTACCAGGGCCGCTGACCCGTACCCCGGGGCCGTGCGCGTCGTGACAGCCGCACCCCCTGCATAAACTGGCCGGTCCAACCAGCGACCGTGCCGGCCCCAGCAGGAAGCAGAGACCGCATTGAACCAGGCTCCAGAAGCGATTCTCCTGGTCGGAGGCAAGGGCACCCGGCTGCGTCCGCTGACCGTCCGGACACCGAAGCCGATGGTCCCCGCGGCCGGTGTGCCCTTCCTCACCCACCAGTTGGCGCGGGCGCGGTCCGCGGGCGTCGAGCACATCGTGCTCGCCACCTCCTACCTGGCCGAGGTGTTCGAGCCGTACTTCGGCGACGGCTCGGCGCTCGGACTCCACCTGGAGTACGTGACCGAGGAGGAGCCGCTCGGCACCGGCGGCGCGATCCGCAACGTCGCCTCCCGGCTGCGGTCCGGGCCCGACGACCCCGTTCTCGTCTTCAACGGCGACATCCTCACCGGCCTCGACATCGGGGCCCTGGTCGACACCCACCGCGCGACCGGTGCGGACGTCTCCCTCCACCTCACCCGCGTGGACGACCCTCGCGCCTACGGCCTCGTGCCGACGGACGTCACCGGACGCGTCACGGCCTTCCTCGAGAAGCCGCAGACGCCACAGGAGATCGTCACCGACCAGATCAACGCCGGCGCCTACGTCTTCCGCCGCTCGGTCATCGACACGATCCCCGACGGCCGGTCCGTCTCCGTCGAACGCGAGACGTTCCCGAAGCTGCTGCGTTCCGGCGCCCACCTGCAGGGCATGGTGGACTCCACGTACTGGCTGGACCTCGGCACCCCGCACGCCTTCGTGCGCGGCTCCGCCGACCTGGTGCTCGGCCGTGCCCCGTCCCCGGCGGTCCCCGGCCGGCGCGGCGACCGGCTGGTGCTGCCTTCCGCGCGCGTGGCGGCCGACGCGAAGCTGACCGGCGGCACGGTCGTCGGCGAGGGCGCCGTGGTGGGCGAGGGCGCGCGCATCGACGGCAGCACGGTCCTCGCGGGCGCCGTCGTGGGGGCGGGCGCGGTGATCTCCGGCTCGCTCGTCGGCGAAGGCGCGCGTATCGGCGCCCGCACGGTCCTGTCCGGCGTGGTCGTCGGCGACGGCGCGGTGGTCGGGGAGGACAACGAGCTCAGGGACGGCGCGCGGGTGTGGTGCGACGCGGTGCTCCCGGCGGGCGCGGTCCGCTTCTCCTCCGACCAGTAGCCTGACCGCATGGCAGGACGCTTCGAACCGGGCGCCGGCCGCGCGGGGGTGCGCGGCGGCGCGACACGCGTACCCGCCGCCGTACCGCGTCAGGTCTCGGCCGCCCGCACACGCCGGTGGACGCCGCCGTGGCCACTCGACCTGGGCCTGGTCCTCGGGCCGCTGCGGCGCGGGCCGGCCGACCCCACCTTCCGTACGACGCCCGACGGCTCCGTCTGGCGGGCCAGCCGCACGCCCGAGGGCCCCGGCACGCTGCGGGTCGCCCTGCGGGGCGGCACGGTGGAGGCCGAGGCGTGGGGCGCGGGCGGCGAGTGGCTGCTCGACCGGCTGCCCGACCTGCTCGGCGCGGCAGACACACCCGAGGGCTTCACGCCGCGCCACCGCCTGGTCGCCGCCTCTCAGCGCCGCCGGCCGGGGCTGCGGCTGGTGCGCACGGGGCTGGTGACGGAGTCCCTGATCCCCTCGATTCTCGAACAGAAGATCACGACGGACGAGGCGTACCGGGCGTGGCGGCTGCTGGTCCGCCGGTACGGCGAGCCGGCGCCCGGCCCGGACGAGCGGCTGCACGTCATGCCGGATCCGCGCGGCTGGGCGATGATCCCGTCCTGGGAGTGGCACCGCGCGGGCGTGGACAACAAGCGTGCCTCGACGATCCTGCGGGCGGTGAAGGTGGCGCGCCGCCTGGAGGAGGCGGCGGCGATGGAGCCCGTACAGGCCAGAGCCCGGCTGGAGTTGATCCCGGGCATCGGCCCGTGGACGTCGGCCGAGACGGTGCAGCGCAGCAACGGCGCGGCCGACGCGGTGACGGTGGGCGACCTCCATCTGCCCCGGATCGTGGGTTACGCCCTGGCGGGCGACCGGAACGCGGACGACGCGGCGATGCTGGAGCTGCTGGCCCCTTACGAGGGCCAGCGCCACCGTGCCGCCCGGCTGATCCTGCTCTCGGGCCGCGTGCCGCCCCGCCGCGAGCCCAAGATGCGCCGGGTGGACATCGCGGCGTGGTGACCCCGCCCGGTGCGGCCCCGACCGTGCTCGGGGGCGTGCCCCGGGCCGCCGCCCGGCCGAGTGCTACCGCACCTCGATGAACGACGCCGCGTCCCGCGCCGGCCGTGCCGTCGGCGCGGCCGCCGGGTGACCGATCGCCACCGCGCCCATCGGGTCCCACGTGGACGGCAGCCCCAGCACCTCGCGCACCACCTCGCGGCAGAACATCGTCGACGACACCCACGCCGAGCCCAGCCGCTCGCCCGCGAGCGCGACCAGGAAGTTCTGGATGCCCGCGCCCACCGCGGTCACGAACATCTCGCGCTCGGCGGTGTCCCGGCGTTCGTCGCCGTATGTGTGCGCGCCGTCGGCGACCAGGCAGGGGACCACCAGGTAGGGCGCGCGCCGCAGGACGTCCCCGCGCCGTACGCGCCGCGCGATCGCCTCCTGCGACGCGCCGTCGCGCCGCAGATCCGCGACCCACGCCTCGCGCATCGCGTCGAGCAGACGGACGCGGGAGGACGCGGACTCCAGCAGGACGAAGCGCCACGGCGTGGTGTGGTGCGGGGCGGGCGCGGTCACCGCCGCGGCGACCGCGCGGCGCACCGCCCCGCCGTCCACCGGCTGGTCCGTGAACGCGCGTACCGTACGCCGCTGCGTCACCGCCTCGCGCACCGCCTCCGACGTCCCGAGCCGGAACATGTCGTCGGCCGCGTCCCGTACGAGCGCCCGCGCGCCGGGGCCGGCCTCGTCGACCACGTGCGCCAGTCCCCGGACGACGGCGACGGGCAGCCCCTCGGCCTTGCCCTTCACCAGGTCGCCCGCGGCGGCGAGCTCGTCGGCCGTGGCGACCACGGTCGCGGTCAGCGGATTGCCGTACGCGTCCGTGCCGCCGCGCAGATCGTCCAGCACGCGGACCCCGGCGGCGCCGATCGCGACGTCGGTCAGCCCGCTGCGCCACGGCCGCCCGGACGTGTCGGTGACGATCACGCCGATCTCGACGCCCAGTTCGTCGCGCAGCCCGTCGCGGATCGCGCGGGCCGAGGCGTCGGGGTCCTCGGGAAGCAGGAGCACGGTGCCCGCGGGGGTGTTGGAGGCGTCGACCCCCGCCGCGGCCATGACCAGGCCCTGGCGGTTCTCGACGATGCGCAGAGGGCCCCGCCGCGCGACCACCCGCACCGTCTCGGCGTCGATCGCCGCCTCGCGGTCCGCCGCCTCGACGATCCGGCCCTCGGCCTTGCTGACGATCTTCGAGGTGACGAGCAGGACGTCGCCGTCGACGAGTGCGGGCGCGGTCGCGGCGATCAGCTTGGCCAGGTCGTCGCCCGGCCGGACCTCGTCGATGCCGGGCAGCGCCCAGACCCGGTAGGAGGGCGAGCTCACCCCCGTACCTCCTCGGCCAGCGCCAGGGCAGCGCGGGCCATCTCCGCGGTCGCGTCGGTGCCGGTCATCATCAGCGGCACGGCGCGGCAGCGGATGCCCGCCGCCTCGACGTCCGGCACGGCGGCGGCGTCGACCGTGTCGACGAGCCAGCCGTCGAGCAGCCCGGAGCCGTAGTGCCGGGCGACGGCCGCCGCCGTCGCCTCCACGCCCACGGCGGCGAGCACCTTGTCGGCCATGCCGCGCACGGGCGCGTCGCCGACGATGGGGGACAGGCCCACGACCGGCACGCCCGCGTCGGCGATCGCCTCGCGGATGCCGGGCACGGACAGGATGGTGCCGATGCTGACGACGGGGTTGGACGGCGGGAAGAGGACGACGTCCGCCTCGGCGATCGCCTCCAGCACGCCGGGCGCCGGCTTGGCCTGCTCGGCGCCGACCGGCACGACGGCCTCGGCGGGCACGGATGCCCGCAGCCTGACCCAGTACTCCTGGAAGTGGACGACCCGGCGCTCTCCGTCGAGGGTGACGGCGACGTGCGTCTCGACGCGGTCGTCGGACATCGGCAGCAGCCGTACGCCCGGCTGCCACCGGTCGCACAGCGCCTCCGTGACGGCGCTGAGCGGGTAGCCGGCGCCGATCATCTGGGTGCGGACGATGTGCGTGGCGAAGTCGCGGTCGCCGAGCCCGAACCACTCGGGCCCGACGCCGTACGCGGCCAGCTCGTTCTTGACCTGGAACGTCTCGTCGCTGCGTCCCCAGCCCTGCTCCTCGTTGATGCCACCGCCGAGGGTGTACATCACGGTGTCGAGGTCGGGGCAGACCTTCAGCCCGAACAGATGGATGTCGTCACCGGTGTTGCCGATCACCGTGACGTCCGCCTCGGGCGCGGCCTGCTGGAGACCACGGAGGAAACGGGCGCCGCCGATACCGCCGGCCAGAACCACAATGCGCATGTGCCCATCTTGGCAGGCGCGCCGACGGCCCCTCAGACCGGAACGGACTCCTGCGTGCACCGGGCGGAGGTGTGCATGGGCATCTCGGTCAGGCCCGGGTAGTACACGTGCAGACTGACGGCCGGCTCCAGGGAGTCGTTGACGACCTCGTGGACATAGCCGGGGGCGAAGACGCGCTGCGCGCCCGCGGCCAGGGACCGCTCGCCGCCCTCGGTGCGTTCGGTGAGCTCGCCGTCGAGCACGGTGAGCACGCCGGAGGAGGCGCCGTGGCCGTGCAGGCCGCTGCCCTGGCCGGGGACCCAGCTCAGCAGCCAGACCTCGTAGCCGGGGCCGGTCTGCAGGCGGTGGTACCAGCGGGAGGTGGCGTCGTACTCGACGAGGTGCTCCCAGCGCGCGCGGTCGGCGGCGATGGACCGGGCGAGCCCGGCGAACTCGGCCACGGTGGCGGGGTGCTCGCGGGCGGGCTGGAGCAGGTGCTGGACGGCGAGGATGTCGCCGGCGATCTGGAGGTCGCTGTCGCTGTTCATGGGTGCGGGGGTTCCTCGGCAGGAAGTGCTGGGGTGTCGCAGAGCAGGCAGTGCGGGGCGATGCGAGAAGAAGAAGCTGGAGCTCGTGGGCGTCAACAGCTGGAACAGCAACAGCAACAGCGCGCCTGGACAGCGCTGCGGAACCCGCGGAGGCGGGTCGCGTAGGGCGCTGAGGTCGCTGGCATGGGATCAAAGGTGACTGCTCCCCTTACCCGATGTCAACCCAATGACCGATTTGGCGGCAATGTTTCATCACATCCGGTTACTGCGAGCAGAGAAAGGTTTGTGCAGTCGCGGACCGGGAGACATGCGGCAGCAACCGTTCTCGCAAACGCCGTTGGGGCGCCGTGACCGTACTGTGATCCGGATCGCTTCGATGGCTTGATCGCAACATGATCGATGTTTGCGACGTCTTCCCCCTCTGAGGGAGGAGGTGCGGAACAGGCCGCTGGCATGTGTCAGATTTTTGGTGATTTGAACACTTTCCGCATAGCCTTGGTTCCGCAGAGTGAATACCGGGCTCAATAGCAGATCGTGGCTTGACTGGCCCGGAGCCACACACTTGTAATTTCACTCGTGTCGTTCGGCCGAAAACGATCGCGGCAACATCACGGGGACGTAAAGACAGACGAGGGGCGCACATGACCGAGCTGTTCCAACAACTGCTGGTCGAGGACGCGGACGAGGAACTCGGCTGGCAGGAGCGCGCGTTGTGCGCCCAGACCGATCCCGAGTCCTTCTTCCCCGAGAAGGGCGGTTCCACCAGGGAGGCCAAGAAGGTCTGCCTCGCCTGCGAGGTCCGCTCCGAATGTCTTGAGTACGCCCTCAACAACGACGAGCGATTCGGAATCTGGGGCGGCCTCTCGGAGCGCGAGCGCCGTCGGCTCAAGAAGGCCGCGGTCTGATCGCGGACGGTCACCGACCGGCCAAAAGGCACAACTGACCACAAAGTGAACGGTCCGCCGTCTGTGCCCGGTGCACAGGCGGCGGACCGTTCGCCCTCTCGTCGCCCGACCACCGCCCCTCAACGAGGCGCTCCGCGCCGCAGCGCTTTCCTCGTGCCGTTAGTGTGGGGCCCCGTCCGTGACGCACCAACGCCCCTTCGGGGCGACCTTGGCCGGAGGGCCCGTACCTCAATGTCCGCCACCACCGCCGCGTTTGTCCCGGCACACGCGCCCGAGTTCCCGAGGCACGTCGTCACCGCCGTGCTCGTCTCCCACGACGGCGCGCGCTGGCTGCCCGACGCCCTCGCGGGACTGCTCGGCCAGGAACGCCCCGTACAGAACGTCGTGGCCGCCGACACCGGCAGCGCCGACGACTCGGCGCAGACGCTCACCGACGCCCTCGGCGCCGACCGCGTCCTGCACCTCGCCCGGCGCACCGGCTTCGGCGCCGCCGTCGACGAGGCCGTCCGCACCGCCGGGGTGCTCACCCCCGACGACCTGCCCTACCTGAAGCGGCCCAGCGGCTGGGACCCGGTCACCAGGACCTGGCGCGACGAGGCGTACGACATGCCCGAGCTGCCGCACGGCGAGCCCGTGCAGTGGCTGTGGCTGCTCCACGACGACTGCGCACCCGAGCCCACGGCACTCGCCGAGCTGCTGCGCGTCGCCGACTCCGACCCCTACGCCGCGGTCGTCGGCCCCAAGCTGCGCGGCTGGTACGACCGCAAGCAGCTCCTCGAAGCGGGCGTCTCCATCGCCAACAGCGGCCGCCGCTGGACCGGACTCGACCGGCGCGAACAGGACCAGGGCCAGCACGACCAGATCCGCTCGGTCCTCTCCGTCTCCTCCGCGGGCATGCTCATCCGCCGCGACGTGTACGAGGAGCTCGGCGGCTTCGACCGCAGGCTGCCGCTGATGCGTGACGACGTCGACCTGTGCTGGCGCGCCCACGCCGCCGGACACCGCGTCCTCATCGCCCCCGGCGCCGTCCTGCGCCACGCGGAGGCCGCCGCCCGCGAGCGGCGCACCGTCGACTGCGTGGGCCGGTCCGTCGCCAGCCCGCACCGCGTCGACAAGGCCGGCGCCGTCTACACCCTGCTGACCAACACCCGCGGTGTCGCCCTGCCCTGGGTCCTGCTGCGCCTCGTGGTCGGCACCCTGCTGCGCACCCTGGCCTATCTCGTCGGCAAGGTCCCGGGCCAGGCCGTCGACGAGGTCATGGGTCTCTTCGGCGTCCTGCTGCGGCCCGAGCGCCTCCTCGCGGGCCGTCGCAGACGCGCACAGCGGGCGGTCGAGGCGAGCGAGCTGCGACCGCTGTTCCCGCCGCCCGGAGCGACCGTCCGCGCCACCGTGGAACAGGTCGTCTCGGACTTCGGCGGCTCGCAGGCCGACTCCGGCGGCTCCCGGCACGGCGTCGTCGAGTCGGGGCCCGGCGACGACGACGCGGAATTCCTGGAGATCGAGCAGTTCGCGCGGCTGAAGAAGATCGCTCGCAAGCCGGGGCCGCTCCTGTTCGCCGTCCTCCTCGTCGTCTCCCTCATCGCCTGCCGGGGACTGTACGGCGGCGGCGCGCTGGCCGGCGGCGCCCTGCTGCCCGCACCCGCCGACGTCGCCGACCTGTGGAGCCGTTACGCGGACGGCTGGCACCCGGTCGGCGCCGGCGGCACCCAGACGGCACCCCCCTACCTCGCGGTCCTCGCCGTCCTGTCCGTGCTGTTCCTCGGCTCCACCGGCCTCGCCCTGACCGTGCTGCTCGTCTGCTCGGTCCCGCTCGCCGGCCTCACCGCATACTTCGCGTCCCGGCCCATCGTCGAGTCCCGCCTGCTGCGCGCCTGGGCGAGCATCGCGTACGCCTTCCTGCCCGCCGCGACCGGAGCACTCGCCACCGGACGGCTCGGCACCGCCGTCCTCGCGATCGTGCTGCCGCTCGTCGCCCGTGCCGCCGTCGCCGCACACGGACTGCGCATCAGGGGCGGTGGTCGCGGCAGCTGGCGGGCCACTTGGGCGTACGCCCTGCTGCTGACCTTCGCGATGGCCTTCACACCTGTGGTGTGGCCGCTCGCCCTGTTCACCGGCATCGCCGTGCTGGTCCTGCGACGGAACGACATCACCGCCTACGCGCTGCGCTTCCTCGCCGCCGTCGGCACCCCGATGCTCGTCCTCGCTCCCTGGTCGCTCTCCCTGCTGACCAGCCCCTCCGGGTTCTTCCGCGAGGCCGGTCTGGAGTTCGGCAGCGGCTCGGCCGACGCGCTCGACCTGCTCGGCATCAGCCCCGGCGGCCCCGGAGCCGTCGGCGGCGTCCTGATGCTCGGCATCGTGCTGGCCGCGCTCGCCGCCCTGCTGCGCGAGGAACGGCAGTTCGCCATCCGTACCTCCTGGGCCGTCGCCCTGGTCGCCCTGGTCCTCGCGGCCCTGACCAACGGCTCCGGCTGGGCCGGGCCCGCCACCCTCGTCTACGGCATCGCGCTGCTGTCCGCGGCCGTGCTCGGCGCCGAGGGCGGGCGCACCCGCGTCGCCGCCCAGAGCTTCGGCTGGCGGCAGCCCGTCGCCGCCCTGATCGGGCTCGCCGCGGCGCTCGCACCCGTCGCCGCCGCGGCCGGCTGGATGATCGACGGCGCCGCGGGCCCGCTCACGCGCCGGGACCCGGTCCAGGTGCCCGCGTTCGTCGCCGAGGAGAGCGACACCCGCGACCAGCCCCGCACCCTCGTCCTCGGCGGCACCTCGGCCGACAAGGTCTCGTACACCCTGGTGCGCGGCTCCGGCGGCCGGCTCGGGGACGCCGAGCTCGCCGAGGCGGGCGGCGGCGACACCCGCCTCGACAAGATCGTCGCGCACCTGGTCGCCGGCTCCGGCGCCGACCAGACCGACCAGCTCAGCGGCTACGCGATCCGCTACGTGCTCGTACGCGACGGATCGCCCCGCCAGACCAGCCGCGTCCTCGACGCCACCCCCGGACTGAGCCGGCTCAGCCAGCTCGACGGCAGCGCGCTGTGGAGGGTCGACCGCCAGGTCGCCCGGGCAACGATCGTCGACGGCAGGAGCGAACCGCTGCCCGTCGCCTCCGACGCCGTCGAGGCGCACACCAAGATCCCCGCCGGCGGCTCCGGCCGCGTCCTGCGCATCGCCGACCGCGCCGCCGAGGGCTGGCAGGCCACACTCGACGGCCGCCCGCTGGAGAAGACGACCGTCGACGGCTGGGCACAGGGCTTCGAACTGCCCGCCGAGGGCGGACGGCTCGACCTGACGTACGAGGACCCGGCGACGCACACGGCGTGGATCTGGATCCAGGCGTTCCTCGCGCTCGTCCTGGTGGTGCTCGCGCTGCCGGGCCGCCGCCGTGAGATCGACGACGACCTGCCCGAGGAGGAACTCGCCGTTCCCCTCCAGCCGGAGGCCGGCGAGGGCCGCAGGGCGCGCCGGCTGCGCGCCCAGGCCGAGGCCGAGGCGGCAGCCGCCGAGGACAGCGCACCCGACCCCGGCCCGTACGCCCAACAGCCGGACGCGCCCGCTCCGTTCACCGCCGGACAAGGCGAACAGGCCGCTCCCTACGCGGCGGTTCCCCAGCAGGGTTACGGCGACTGGCAGGCCCAGCAGCCCTACGGCGACGGCGGCTACGCGTACGGCGCCGAGCAGTACCCGGGCGGCCAGTACGCCGGCGAGCAGCCCTACGGATCCCAGCAGCCCTACGGCGACGGCGCGTACCAGCAGCCCTACCAGGGCGACCCGTACGGGTCGGAGCCCTACGGCGACGAGCAGTACCCGCAGGACGGGCGCGACCACGCCCCCTACGGATACGGCGAGCAGTACCCCGACGGCGGCCCGTACCCCGAGCCGCCCGCCCAGGCCCCCGGCACGACGCGAGGCGAGTCAGAGTGAAGCGCACGACCATCTCCCTGATCGCGGTCACCACCGCCCTCGCGGCGGTCACCGGATTCGCCTCGCTGACCGTCCCGGACGGCACCGAGCCGACGCGCGGCGACCTCGCGCTGCCGCTGCCCGTGGAACGCTCCAGCCTGCTGTGCCCTGCGCCGAGCAGCTCCGAGCTCGCCGAGACCCGCTACACCTCGTTCACGCCCGCGCGGAAGCAGAGCGGGGGACAGAAGGACGCCGGCGAGCCGGCGGACTCGGCCGAACTGCGGCCTTCGGCCGCCGTGTTGGCAGACACCGACGCCGCGCCCGCCAAGGACGGAAAGAAGAAGGACGCGGCCAAGGAAGGCGCGAAGAAGCCCGCTCCCGAGAAGCCGGTCGTCGCCGTGAAGGAGCCCGGCAAGCCGGTCTCCGCCGAGGTGGACGGCGGCGAGGCCCCCGCCCTCGTCGGCACCGCCACCGGCTCCCTCGCGCCCGGCTGGACCACCCAGCAGACGACGTCGGTCACCGCGGGCAGCGGGCGGGGGCTGCTCGGCGTCAGCTGCACCGGACCCGACACCGACTTCTGGTTCCCCGGCGCCTCCCTCGCCGAGGGCCGCCAGGACTACGTGCACCTGACCAACCCCGACGAGGCCGGGGCCGTCGCCGACATCGAGCTGTACGGCAAGGACGGGGCGCTCAGGACGACGCTGACGGAGGGCATCCCCGTCCCGGCAGGCTCCAGCGTCCCCGTGCTGCTCCCGACGCTCACCGCCGACAAGGCGGACGAGGTGACCGTCCACGTGACCACCCGTACCGGCCGCGTGGGCGCGGTCGTACGGGCCGCCGACGAGACCGACGGCAGCGACTGGCTCGCCGCCTCCGCCGACCCGGCCGGCACCGTCGTACTGCCCGGTATCCCGTCGGACGCGACGTCGGTGCAGCTGGTGGCCTTCGCCCCGGGCGACGACGACGCCGCGCTGAAGGTCCAACTCGCGGGCCCCACCGGGACGATCACCCCGGCCGGACACGAGTTGCTGCACGTGAAGTCCGGGATGACGGCGAGCGTCGACCTCGCCGACATCGCCAAGGGAGAGGCCGGATCGCTGATCCTCAGCCCCGCGGAGAAGGGACGCGCCACGCCCGTCGTGGCGGCGCTGAGGGTGGTGCGCGGCAAGGGCGCCGAGAAGGAGATCGCCTTCGTTCCCGCCGCCGCGCCGGTCGGCGAGCGGGCCACCGCCGCCGACAACCGCGCGAAGGGCTCGGTCCTCTCGCTCACCGCGCCCGGCGAGGCGGCCGAGGTCAGGGTCACGGCGTCGGCGGGCACGGAAGGGGGCGCACAGGCCGTCAAGACGTACAAGGTGAAGGCCGGCACGACCCTGGCGATCACGCCGCTGGTGCCGGCCGGGCTGAAGGGCTCCTACGCGGTGACGGTCGAGACGCTCTCGGGCGGACCGGTGCACGCGTCGCGCGCGCTGGAGATCGCGGACGACGGCATCCCGATGTTCACGATCCAGAACCTGCCGGACGACCGGGGCACGGTGGTCGTCCCGGAGGCGGAGCAGGACCTGTCCGTGCTCGACGACTGACGATGCGCGACGGGCCCGTGCCCCGCGGCGCGCGAGCCGGACAGGTCGTGGGCCCCCCGCGGCGCGCGGGCCGGACAGGTCGTCGTGGGGCCCTCCTCCGGCGGGCCCGACCGGCAGTCGTGAGTCCCGGGAGCGGCCTTCGACGGGCCGCCGGGTCAGTCCTGGCCGTAGCGGGGGTCGACCGACTCGGGCGAGAGCCCGAGCAGTTCCGCGACCTGCTCGACGACCACTTCGTGCACCAGCAGAGCCCGTTCGTCGCGGTTCTTCGTCCGGATCTCGACGGGCCGGCGGTAGATCATGATCCGCGCCGGACGGTCCTTCGCCGCGGGCTCCGCACTGCCGAGCGGCACCGAGTCGTCCGGTGAGCCCGGTACGTCCAGGACCAGGAAATCGACATCGGCCAGCTGCGGCCAGTGCCGCTCCAGGCGCTCCACGGAGTCCTGCACCAGGTCGCGGAAGGTCTCCGAGCGGCTGGCGGCCAGCGGGACCTGCGGCGGGGCGACGGGGCCGCGCATGCCCCGGCCGTGGCGGTCGCGGCGGCGCGGTCTCGGCTCGGTCGGGCGGGGCGGTACAGGACTGTCCATCACCGACGCAGGGTAACTCTCCCGCGCGAGCGGCGACCGGCGCGCGGCCCCGCCCACGCCCCTTGTCGCCAATTGACCATTCCGGCCAAGGTTCGGCTCGATTGCACGACCCGGGAGATCGGTGATCTCGGCCCGATTGACATTATTCGCCCCAAGTCGTGACCGGCTCCTGTGCGACCGTCGCCCGTGTGGTTCTCTTTCCGTGCAGGTCAGGCCAGTTGCAGGAACAGCCGTTATGTCGGATGTCACACCACGACACGGGGGAGTGACCTGGTGGAGAGTCGTCGCAGCCCGCTCAAGAGTGCGGTACCGTCCAACGTCGTGAGCCCTGTACGTCGCTGTTCGCGCACCGCGTGCGGCCGCCCTGCCGTCGCGACACTGACGTACGTCTATGCCGATTCGACTGCGGTCCTCGGCCCGCTCGCCACCTACGCCGAGCCCCACTGCTACGACCTGTGCGCCGAGCACAGCGAGCGGCTGACCGCTCCACGCGGCTGGGAGGTCGTGCGGCTCACGGACGGCTCGGCCCCGGCCCGCCCCAGCGGTGACGACCTCGAAGCGCTGGCGAACGCGGTGCGGGAGGCGGCCCGGCCTCAGGGACGTACCGCGGAGGCGGGCGGACAGGGCGGTCGCCGCCCGGCCGACCCGATGGAGGTCGCGCGCCGCGGCCACCTGCGGGTGCTGCGCTCCCCGGACAACTGAGCCGCACGCTCCCCTCGCCCCTCCGCCCCGCCGCTTCCCCGATGCCCGGCCGCGCCCTCCGCGCAGTCGCCCGGACGCCTCCCCGGCGTCCCGCCCGCTCCCCGCACGCACTGCTGTTCCCGGCCAACTCGCGCCCACCACCGCCCGCTTGACCCGTCCCCGCCGCCCCGGCCGCCGCGCCCGGCGCGTACGGCACCCGGCCCGGGCGGGCGCGCCGCAGCGGATCACTTCCCAGAAGCCCGGTCCGGGCACGCTGCGCACACCTGCGGCGGGTAGTTTGATGCGACCGCCAAGACTTCAGGAGGATTGGGCCGTGGCTGCTGATCTGTCGCAGATCGTGAAGGCGTACGACGTCCGCGGAGTGGTGCCGGATCAGTGGGACGAGCAGGTCGCCGAGCTCTTCGGCGCCGCGTTCGTCCAGGTGACCGGCGCCGACGCGATCGTCGTCGGCCACGACATGCGGCCGTCGTCGCCCGGTCTGTCCGGCGCGTTCGCGCGCGGCGCCGCCGCCCGCGGCGCGGACGTCACCCTGATCGGCCTGTGCTCGACCGACCAGCTGTACTTCGCCTCCGGGCACCTGGGCCTGCCGGGGGCGATGTTCACCGCGTCGCACAACCCCGCCCAGTACAACGGCATCAAGATGTGCCGCGCCGGCGCCGCGCCCGTCGGCCAGGACACCGGCCTCGCCGACATCCGCGACCTCGTCACCGCCTGGTCCGCCGACGGCGGGCCCGAGCCGGCCGCCCGGCGCGGCACGGTCACCCAGCGGGAGACGCTCGCCGACTACGCGGCCCACCTGCTCTCGCTCGTCGACCTGTCCGCGATGCGCCCGCTGAAGGTCGTCGTGGACGCGGGCAACGGCATGGGCGGCCACACCGTCCCCACCGTTTTCGGTTCCCTCCCCGTCACGCTCGTCCCGATGTACTTCGAGCTCGACGGCACCTTCCCCCACCACGAGGCCAACCCCCTCGACCCCGCGAACATCGTCGACCTCCAGGCCCGCGTCGTCGCCGAGGGCGCCGACCTGGGCCTCGCCTTCGACGGCGACGCCGACCGCTGCTTCGTCGTCGACGAGCGCGGCGAGGGCGTCTCGCCGTCCGCGATCACCGCCCTCGTCGCCTCCCGCGAGCTGGCCAGGCACCCGGGCGGCACGGTGATCCACAACCTGATCACGTCATGGTCGGTCCCGGAGGTCGTGCGCGAACAGGGCGGCACGCCGGTGCGCACCCGGGTGGGGCACTCGTTCATCAAGGAGGAGATGGCCCGCACCGGCGCCGTCTTCGGCGGCGAGCACTCCGCGCACTACTACTTCCGCGACTTCTGGAACGCCGACACCGGCATGCTGGCCGCGCTCCACGTGCTCGCGGCCCTCGGCACGCAGGACGGCCCGCTGTCCCGGCTGGTCGACCGGTACGACCGGTACGCCGCCTCCGGCGAGATCAACTCCCAGGTCGACGACCAGGCCGGCCGGTCGGCCGCGGTACGGGCCGCCTTCGCCACCCGCGAGGGCGTGACGACCGACGAGCTGGACGGTCTGACCGTGGCCACCGACGACTGGTGGTTCAACCTGCGGGCCTCCAACACGGAGCCACTGCTGCGGCTCAACGTCGAGGCCCGGGACGAGGCGCTGATGACGAAGATCCGCGACGAGGTCCTCGCACTCGTCCGCGCCTGAGCCCGGCACCGCCGGCTTCGCCGGGCCGCCCGGCCCCTCCGGCGACGCACGCCCGCCGGCCGCCTCCGGCGCGCCGGACCGCCGGGGGCGTGGTCAGAACGAGCCGCACCCCGCTTCCCGGCGGTAGGCTGACGAGGCCCGAACCGCAAGACCGTGACCGCACGTCCGACGCGACCGAACCGCACCCCGGACCTGTGAGACGCCCGAAGGGACACCGCTGACATGCCGCTCGAAGCCGGCCTCCTGGAGATCCTCGCCTGCCCGGCGTGCCACGCACCGTTCGACGACCGCACGGCGGCCGAGACGCCCGAGCTGATCTGCACCGGCGCGGACTGCGGTCTGGCCTACCCCGTACGGGACGGCATCCCGGTCCTCCTGGTCGACGAGGCCCGCCGCCCCGCCTAGCGCGGCCGTCCCGCCCCGCGGGACCGGCCCCACCACCGCCCCCCCCGCACGCGTACGGCGATCGGAGGCCCCACCCCATGCTCGACGAGTCGCTCCTCGACGCCCCGGACGCTCTCGCCCGCATCGACCACCGAGGCCTCCTGCGCGGCGCCGCCGAAGCCGGGGCGCGGGTACGCACCGCGGCCCGGCACGCGGCCGAGGCCGGAGTCGCCGAACTCACCCCCGAAGGACGCCCACGGGTCGTGCTCGTCGCCGGGCCCGGCACCGCCGCCGTCGGGGTCGCCGACCTCATCGGCGCCCTCGCCGGGGCGTCCGCCCCCGTCATCGCGCTGCGGCCCACGGGCGTGGCCCACGCCGCGGGCGCCCTGCGCTGGGCCCTGCCCGGCTGGGCGGGCTCGCTGGACCTGCTGCTGGTCGTCACCACCGACGGCAGCGAACCGGGCCTCGCCCTGCTCACCGAGCAGGCCTACCGGCGCGGCTGCACCGTCGTCGCCGTCGCACCCCGCACCTCCCCGCTGTCCGAGGCGGTCGACGGCGCCCACGGCCTGGTCGTCCCGATGGCCACCGCCCCCTACGAGCTTTACGAGGAGGGCCAGGCGGCGAGCCCCGGAGCCCTGTGGGCCCTGCTGACACCGCTGCTGTCCCTCCTCGACCGCGTGGGGCTCCTCGAAGCGCCCCCCGAGATCCTCGCCAAGGTCGCCGACCGGCTCGACCGCACCGCCGAGCGGTGCGGGCCCGCCATCGCGACGTACAGCAACCCGGCCAAGACGCTCGCCGCCGAACTCGCCGACAGCCTCCCCCTCATCTGGACGGAGGGCACGGGCGCGGCCCCCGCGGGCCGTCGCTTCGCCGCCGCCCTCGCCGAGCTCGCCGGTCTGCCGGCGCTCGCCGCCGAGCTTCCGGAGGCGCTGCCCGCCCACGGCGTGCTCCTGGTCGGGGACTTCGCGGGCGGGGCGGACCCCGAGGACTTCTTCCGTGACCGGGTCGACGAGCCGCAGGCGCTGCGGGCCCGCATCGTCCTGCTGCGCGACCGGCCCGCGGGCGGGCTCACCGCCGCGCCGGCTGCACGCGAACTCGCCCTCGGTCACGACACCCCGATCAGCGAACTCGAACCGGAGGACGGCTCGGAACTCGAATCGATCGCCGAGCTGCTCGCCGTGACGGACTTCGCCGCCGTGTATTTGTCGCTCGCGGAATCGGGCGACCGCGGCCGGGGCGACCAGTCGTAGGCGATCTCGCGCAGCGGACACCCGCCGGACACCGGGCGTCCGCCGAACCGGCGCTCCGCGTACGCGGGCCCGCCGTATCAAGGGCCGACGAACCGGAGCCGGTGCCCCGCAGCCGGCCGTACCGCCCCGCACACAGCCGTACCGAAGAAGGACCGAGAAGCCCATGGATCGCCTCGCCAACACCGTGCGCCCCTACGCCTGGGGGTCCACGACCGCCATCCCGGAGCTGCTCGGCGTCGCTCCCACGGGCGAGCCGCAGGCCGAGATGTGGATGGGTGCCCACCCCGGTGCGCCTTCCCACGTCAGCCGTGGCGGCGAGAACGCCCGGCCGCTGTCCGAGGTCATCGCCGACGCACCCGAGCGGGAGCTCGGCGCGGCGGCCGTCGCCAAGTTCGGCCCCCGGCTGCCGTTTCTGCTGAAGCTGCTCGCGGCCGGTGCCCCGCTGTCCCTCCAGGTCCACCCCGACCTCGCCCAGGCGAAGGCCGGATACACCGCCGAGGAAGAGGCTGGCGTTCCGCTCGACGCCCCGCACCGCAACTACAAGGACGCCAACCACAAGCCCGAACTGATCTGCGCGCTCACGCCGTTCGACGGCCTGTGCGGCTTCCGCGCACCCGCCGAGGCCGCCGATCTGCTCGCCGGTCTCGACGTGGACTCCCTCAAGCCGTACGTCGACCTGCTGCACGCCCACCCCGAGGAGGCAGCCCTCCGCGAGATCCTCACCGCCGTACTGACCGCGGACCGCGAGGAGATGGCGGCCACGGTCCACGAGGCGGCGGCCGCCGCCGAACGGCTCGGCGGCCCCTACGCCCCGTACGCCTCCATCGCCCGCCACTATCCCGGCGACCCGGGTGTCATCGCGGCCATGCTGCTCAACCACGTCCGACTCCAGCCCGGCGAGGCCCTGTTCCTCGGCGCCGGAGTCCCGCACGCCTACCTGACCGGCCTCGGCGTCGAGATCATGGCCAACTCCGACAACGTGCTGCGCTGCGGACTGACGCCCAAGCACGTCGACGTACCCGAACTGCTGCGCATCGTCCGCCTCGAGGCGACCGACCCTGGTGTGCTGCGCCCCGAGCCCTCGCCCACCGGCGAAGAGGTGTACGCCACCCCGATCGACGAATTCCGCCTCTCCCGCTTCGTGCTGGCCGCCGACTCCGCGCCATGCGACCTGACGGCCCCGACCCCGCAGATCCTGCTGTGCACCGCGGGCGGCGTGACGGTGGGCGAGCTGGCGCTCGCCCCAGGCGAATCGGCCTTCGTACCGGCCGGCGAGATCGTGCGCATCACGGGCACCGACGGCGGCCCGGGCACGCTCTTCCGCGCCACAGTGGTGGCCTGAGACAGCGCCCCTTCGGGGTGCTGCAACAATGGCGCACCGCAAAGGCCGGGCAAAGCCCCGGAAGCGATCGACGTCAGTACGAAGGGACACCCGGAACACATGAGCGCGTCAGGCGGCACCAAGGCGATCGTGGCGGCACTCGCCGCCAACCTCGCTATCGCGGTAGCGAAGTTCGTGGCGTTCCTCTTCAGCGGATCGTCGTCGATGCTCGCGGAGAGCGTCCACTCGCTGGCCGACTCCGGCAACCAGGGACTCCTGCTGCTCGGCGGCAAGAAGGCCCAGCGCGAGGCCACCCCGCAACACCCCTTCGGCTACGGGCGCGAGCGCTACATCTACGCCTTCCTCGTCTCCATCGTGCTCTTCTCCGTCGGTGGCATGTTCGCCATCTACGAGGGCTACGAGAAGATCAAGCACCCCCACGAGATCACGGACTGGTACTGGCCGATCGGCGTCCTCGTCTTCGCGATCATCGCGGAGGCGTTCTCGTTCCGCACCGCCATCAAGGAGTCGAACGAGCTGCGGGGCAAGCTGAGCTGGCCGCAGTTCGTGCGCCGGGCCAAGGCCCCCGAGCTGCCGGTCGTCCTGCTGGAGGACCTGGGCGCGCTGGTCGGTCTGATCCTGGCGCTGGTCGGCGTGAGCCTGGCCATCGCCACCGGCAACGGCGTCTGGGACGGCATCGGCACCCTGTGCATCGGTGTCCTGCTGATCGTCATCGCCGTCGTGCTCGCCGCCGAGACGAAGTCCCTGCTGCTCGGCGAGGCCGCCGGCACGGAAGAGGTCGAGAAGATCAAGACCGCCCTCGTGGACGGCGACGTGGTCACCCGCATCATCCACATGCGCACGCTGCACCTCGGCCCCGAGGAACTGCTCGTCGCCGCGAAGATCGCCGTCCAACACGAGGACACGGCGGCCGAGGTGGCCGCGGCGATCGACGCCGCCGAGGACCGCATCCGCCAGGCCGTGCCGATCGCGCGTGTGATCTACCTGGAGCCGGACATCTACGACGAGTCCGCGGCAGCGGCGGGCGCCGACCGCGGTGAGGCGCCGGGCGGTTCCGGCCACTGAGCCGCTGACAGCACGGGAAAGGCCCCGGACCGGTGGGCGGTTTCCGGTGGTCGTCGCAACACGTGATCACTGACGTGTGGCGGCGAGCAGTTTAGACAGACGCTCGGCTGGGGTTTCCCAGCCGAGCGTCTTGCGTGGGCGGCTGTTGAGTTCGGCAGCAACGGTGTCGAGGTGCTCACGGGTGTGCCGGGACAGGTCGGTGCCCTTGGGGAAGTACTGCCGCAACAGGCCGTTCGTGTTCTCGTTCGACCCACGCTGCCAAGGGCTGCCGGGGTTGCAGAAGTAGACCGGAATGCCGGTGGTGACGCTGAACGTGTGGTGACCGGCCATTTCGGAGCCCTGGTCCCAGGTCAGGGACCTCTTCAGGTGCTCCGGCAAGGTCTGGACAGTATCCGCCAGGGCGTCGCCGACAGCGACCGCGCCGCTGCCCTGGGGCAGGTGTACCAGCATGAGGTAGCGCGTGCTGCGCTCCACCAGCGTGGCGATGGCCGAGCGGTGGTCCTTGCCGACGATGAGGTCGCCCTCCCAGTGGCCGGGCACGGCCCGGTCGTTGGCCTCGGCCGGGCGGTCGCTGATCAGCACCATGGGGTGTGTGAACCGCTGCTGGCGGCTGTGGGCCTGGCGTTGAGGGCGGCGCATGGCGCGTCCTGTCCGCAGGGCCAGGGTCAGTTCCCGGCGGAGCTCTCCGCGGCCTTGGACGTAGAGGGCCTGGTAGATCGTCTCGTGGACCACGTGCATCTCCGGCCGGTCGGGGAAGCGCCTGCGCAGAGCGTGACAGATCTGCTCAGGGCTCCACCGCCTGGTGAGGTGGTCCTGGATGAAGTCGCGCAGCTCGGGGTTCTGACCGATCTTGCCGGGCTTGGGGCGCGGGCGGCGCTGTTGGGCCCGGCGCTGGGCGGCATGGGGCCGGTAGGCCCAGCGGAAGCGGTCGCCGCGCAGGGGCATGCCGTTTCGGCGTATCTCCCGGCTGACGGTGGACGGGCTGCGGCCCAGCTCGGCGGCGATGGCACGGACTGTCGCCTTCTCCCGGAACCGGTCGGCGATGTGGATCCGCTCGTCTTCCGTCAGGTACCGGGACGGCCCTGAGGCCACCCGCACGGCATTCGCGGGTGGCCTCGGACGCTTCTTCCGGCCCTCGGGCCGGCCGTTGCGCCACTCACGACCGGTCCGAGGGTTGACCCCGACTCGTCTGGACGCCTCAAGATTGCCGAACCCGAGCTGCATGAGCCGGAAGTATTCCTCCCGCTCCCGCTCCCGTTGCAGCTTGCGGGGCCCTTGCTCCTTGCGGCTCTTCCGGATCTTGAAGTCCATCGCATCCCCTGAACTGGGGTGTTGCGACGACCACTAGAACGGAAGGTGAGGTCCGGGGCCTTTCCCGTGAACCGCCTTCGCGCTACGGGGTGTACACCGGGGGCGGGCCGTACGGGGCGCGGCGCCTGCGTCCGGCCAGCCACCCGGCCAGCCCGCATCCCGCTCCCGTCAGCCCGGTCACCGCTCCGAGCACCATGGCCGCACCGAGCGCCACCGGCACGTTCACGTCGTCGACGATCCGGCCCTGCACGGCCGTGAGCGGCACGGCCCCTCCGCCGGCCTCGTCGTCGAAGGAGCGGGAGTCGCGGGAGTTGCCCCGGTTGTCCCCGAGCATGAACAACCGGTCCTCGGGGACCGTCACCTCGAAGGGCATCCCTCCGACGGGGTCGGCGTCCCGGACGTACGGCTCCGCCAGCGGCTTCCCGTTGACCGTGATCGGCCCGCCGTCGATGCGGCCCACGAGCCGGTCGCCGCCGACGCCGACCACCCGCTGCAGCACGGGCAGGTCTCTGTAACGGGCCGGCATGCGGTAGAGCACGACGTCCCCGCGGCGCACCTGCGAGCCGTCGACCTTTTCGTAGAAAAGCCGGTCACCGACGCCGTACGTCGGACTCATGCCCTCGCTCGCGACCGTGAGCCCCGAATAGTTCGCCCGGAACGTCAGCAGCGAGCCCAAGAACAGCGTCACGCCCAGCGGCGCCAGCACCCATCCGGCCAGGCGCAGGCCGCGCCCCGGTCTCCCCGATCCCATCTCTGTTCCCTCCCCGGAACCCGTGCCCCCGGCGACCGCCGTCGACGGGCGGTGCGGGCGCAGCGCGAAGCCCGCGCGGCGCCCGACCCTACGGGACGCCGATCACCGACCTCGCGCAGCACCTCGAGAACCGCTGACTCGCCCGGGGCGGGCATGGGGAATGACGTTCTCCTCGCCGAGCCCCGTCGTGCCCAGCTCCTCAACGCGCACGCGCACGCGCCCGCGACCAGCGCCTCGGCGTAAGCCACCTTGCCTGCCCCCATGAACAGCGTGGACATGCCGGTCTCGCGCTCCTGCTCCGAGTCAGCTCGCGCCGGATGAGGGTGGCGAGGCCCTGGCCGAGCGGCATCACCGGAATCAAAAGCGCGGAAAGCGCTGTCGGATCAGGCCCCGGACCGCGGAATCTGGCCGGAACCAGGGGCCGGGCGGGCTGGGGCCGACTGGGCTGATCGGTGTAGATTCGTCACCGGTCAGACGTCGCTGCTGATGGCGGTCGGGCGGTCCCGCGCGGACCGGCCGAGGGAGAGAGGGCCTCCGACGGACTGTCCTGCGGGCTCCCGGGCATTCGTATGTCCAGGCCGCCGCAGAGCAAGCCGTACCCACCCTCGACCCGAACCACGAGGAGCAGCTCGCATGTCGACTGTCGCCAACGGCCAGGACTTCAAGGTCGCCGACCTTTCCCTCGCCGCCTTCGGCCGCAAGGAGATCACTCTCGCCGAGCACGAGATGCCCGGCCTGATGTCGATCCGCAAGGAGTACGCCGCCGCCCAGCCGCTGGCCGGCGCCCGCATCACCGGCTCCCTGCACATGACCGTGCAGACCGCCGTGCTGATCGAGACCCTGGTCGCCCTCGGTGCCCAGGTCCGCTGGGCCTCCTGCAACATCTTCTCCACCCAGGACCACGCCGCGGCCGCCATCGCCGTCGGCCCCAACGGCACCCCCGAGAGCCCGCAGGGCGTCCCCGTCTTCGCCTGGAAGGGCGAGACGCTGGAGGAGTACTGGTGGTGCACGGAGCAGGCCCTGACCTGGCCGAACACCCCCACCGGCGGCCCGAACATGATCCTCGACGACGGCGGTGACGCCACCCTGCTCGTGCACAAGGGCGTCGAGTTCGAGAAGGCCGGCTCGGCCCCGGACCCCTCGACCGCGGACAGCGAGGAGTACGGCCACATCCTGACCCTGCTCAACCGCACCCTCGCCGAGAACCCGCAGAAGTGGACGCAGCTTGCGTCTGAGATCCGCGGTGTGACGGAGGAGACGACGACGGGCGTCCACCGTCTCTACGAGATGCACCGCGAAGGCACGCTGCTGTTCCCGGCGATCAACGTGAACGACGCCGTGACGAAGTCGAAGTTCGACAACAAGTACGGCTGCCGGCACTCGCTGATCGACGGCATCAACCGCGCCACCGACGTCCTCATCGGCGGCAAGACGGCCGTCGTCTGCGGCTACGGCGACGTCGGCAAGGGCTGCGCGGAGTCCCTGCGCGGCCAGGGTGCCCGGGTGATCATCACCGAGATCGACCCGATCTGCGCCCTGCAGGCGGCCATGGACGGCTACCAGGTCACGACCCTCGACGAGGTCGTCGAGACGGCCGACATCTTCGTCACCACGACCGGCAACAAGGACATCATCATGGCCTCCGACATGGTCAAGATGAAGCACCAGGCGATCGTGGGCAACATCGGTCACTTCGACAACGAGATCGACATGGCCGGTCTGGCCCAGGTGCCCGGCATCGTCAAGGACGAGGTCAAGCCCCAGGTCCACACCTGGACCTTCCCCGACGGCAAGGTCCTGATCGTCCTGTCCGAGGGCCGGCTGCTCAACCTGGGCAACGCCACCGGACACCCGTCGTTCGTGATGTCCAACAGCTTCGCCGACCAGACGCTGGCCCAGATCGAGCTGTTCACCAAGCCCCAGGACTACCCGACCGACGTCTACGTGCTCCCCAAGCACCTCGACGAGAAGGTCGCCCGTCTCCACCTCGATTCCCTCGGCGTCAAGCTCACCACCCTGCGCCCGGAGCAGGCGGAGTACATCGGCGTCAAGGTCGAGGGCCCGTACAAGTCCGACCACTACCGCTACTGATCACCACCGCGACACCGATCACCTCCGATCGTCACTGATCTGATCGCTGGTCCGGACTGACGGCTGGTCCGGATCTGATCGCTGGTCCGCCGCCGGGTAGCGGCGGCGGACGTGATCGGTACCAGGCAGGCCCCCGCACCCCCGTGTCGGGGGCCTGCCCCGTACCTCTCCTCGAACGGTCCGGTCAGGGCGTGTCGCCACGCCGCCGAGCCTCACCGCACAAGGACACTCACGCCCCCATGCCCCGCGGCCGTTATTCGCTCCACGATCCGCACGATCACACCCCCCTCGCTGAAGAGCACTTCCAGTGCGCCCCCGGCCCTTCCGGCTGGCGCTACGTCTCCCGCACACTCACCCCCTCCGGTGATCAGGCCGGCACCGTCGACCTGGCCATCGACGATCTCGGCCGCCCCATCCGACTCGAACTCCACGCAGCGGGCTGGCAGGTCCGAGGCGCCGCCCTGGACGGCGTCACCTGGGTCCGGACCGACCCCTCCGGTGCCCATGCCACGGAAGGCAATGTGCGCGCCCACGCCTTCACCGGCACTTCCCCCGCCTTCCTCGTCGCGACCGCCCGCCTGCTGCGTCTCACCCCCACCGCCCCCGCGACCCGCGTACGCATGGTCGCCTTCACGGACCCGGTCCTCGCCCCCCGCACCGTCGACCAGTCCTGGGCCCTGATGAAGAGTGAAGCGCACGCCACTGACAATGGCCCCCTGACCGTGGACGAATACCAGGTCAGCGCCCTGGACACGGGCGAACAGCACACCGTTCACATCGCCGGCGACGTGGTCCTCGCGGCGCCGGGCATCGAGCTGGAAGACCTCGAAAGCCCGCCGTCGGTCTTCCCCTGACGGCGGGCTCTGCGGTGGGGGCATCGGCCCGTCGGCCGCCACTGGGGAGAGGCCGGCCGGTCGGGCGGGGTCAGGCGGGTGGTGCGAATCCGGTCGACGACGGCGGCTTGACCTCGACGGGTTCCGGACGCCCTGGCGCACCGATCGGGACCGCCGCACCCACCGCCGCGACTCCGGTATCGTTCCCGGCCGCCAGGCCGGGACTCGCCCAGGAAGCCCCGCCACCCCCGCCAGAACCGGATTCGACGGATCCGTGCCCTGCGGATCCCTGATCCGAGCTTCCCCGCCGTTCGCCGCCCGACCCGGCTGGACCGGCCGACTCCGGCCCCGAACCGATACCCGCCCCGGTCGTGTCCTGCCCCGCCGTGTCCGGCGCTCGCGACGGCTCCACCGCATATGCCCCCGCGGCCGCAGCGGCACGGTCGTCGGCCTCGGCGGACCTGGCCGCCGCAGCGAAGACACGTCGTGCGTCGCGCGCCTGCCGCTCGTTCACCACAGCCGCCAGATACGCGGCGGGCGGCACACCTTCGGGCGCCGGCGTGCCCGTACGCGCCGACAGGTCTCCCGCGAGCCGCTGCGCCATCGACCAGCTCACGGCGGCGTCCAGCTGCCGCATGCGCGTCAGGTATTGGCGTATGGCGAGCCACAGGTCATCCGGCACACCCGACAGATCGAGCCCGGAGAACCGTCCGACCAGCCACGGTGGCGGCGGCGGAACCGCCAGCGCCCCGCGGGCCGCCGGCACCCGCTCCCGTACGACCAGCGTCCCGGCGAAGACGTCACCGATGCGCCGCCCCCGTGCCGAGACCAGCGAGGCGATACAGGCGATGACCCCGAACGTCATCAGGATCTCCACCACCCCCATCGCACCGCGCACCAGCGCATGCCGGAACCGGATGGGCCCTCCGTCGTCCCGCACGACCCGTAGCCCACAGGCCAGCTTGCCCAGCGACCGCCCATGACTGAGGGTCTCCACAGCGATCGGCGCACCCACGGGCACCAGCAGGAACGTCGCGATCGACACCGCCATGACCGCAGCCTCGTCGAGAGACGCCGTGGCGACCGCCAGCCCGATCGACACCAGCAGATACGCCGTCCACACCACCACCAGGTCGATCACGATCGCGAGCGCCCGGCTCGGCAACCTCGCAGGCTGCAGCCCCAGTACGACCGCGTCCCCCGTCACAAGCCCACTCACCGCTGCCACCCCTCGTCTTCCTCGACCTTCCCTGCCCCTTGGTTCCTCAGTCTGCCAAGCTGACCGGCAGCGCGCCGCAGTAGTACGGACCGTACGCACCCAGTGCCTGGAGCAGCAGCCGACCATGGACCTCGACGTCTTTGTCACCGCCCACCGCGCAGAGTGGGACCGCCTCGACTACCTCCTGCGCAGGGGAGGCCATCTCACCGGAGCCGAGGCCGACGAACTCGTCGCCCTGTACCAGCGCACGGCCACGCATCTGTCCCTTATCCAGTCCAGCGCGCCGGACCCGGCGCTCACAGGCAGGCTCACCCAGCTCGTCGCGCGCGCTCGCGCCACGGTCACTGGCACCCGGCGGGCCGGCTGGCGGGACGTCGTCACCTTCCTGACCGCGGGCTTTCCGGCGGCGGTCTACCGCTCCCGTCACTGGTGGATACCGACAGCCGTCCTCTCCACGCTGCTCGCGGCCGTCATCGGCTGGTGGATCGGCGCCCACCCCGAGGTCCAGTCCGCGATCGCCGCTCCGGAGGAGCTGCGGCAGATGACCAAGCCGGGCGGGGACTACGAGACGTACTACTCCAGCCACCCCGCGGCGTCGTTCGCCGCCCAGGTCTGGACGAACAACGCCCAGGCTGCGGCCATGTGCCTGGCCCTCGGCGCGTTCCTGTGCGTCCCGGTCATCTGGATCCTGTTCATCAATGTCCTCAACCTGGGAGTCGGCATCGGCCTGATGTCGTCCGCCGGTCGCCTCGACACGTTCCTCGGGCTGATCCTTCCGCACGGGCTGCTGGAACTGACGGCAGTCTTCGTCGCGGCCGGCACCGGTCTCCGGCTGGGGTGGACCGTCATCGATCCCGGTCCGCAGTCGCGACGGACCGCCCTCGCCCAACGGGGACGGGCCGCGATCGGGATGGCCATCGGCCTGGCCCTGGTCCTCTTCGTCTCCGGCGTCATCGAGGCCTTCGTGACCCCGTCCGGTCTCCCGACCTGGGCCCGGATCACCATCGGCGTCGTCGCTGAGCTGGTGTTTCTGGCATACGTGTACGTCCTCGGCGGCCGAGCCGCCCGGGCGGGCGACATCGGTGACGTGGACGAGGCGGACCGGAGCGCGGAGCTCCCGTCCGCGGCCTGAGGGGCGGATGTGCAGAGAGGCCCTGTGAGCTGCTAGCCTCCTCTTCGCCCACCGGACCCGTTGACACGGGAGAGGTGGGGAGGTAGATTTAGACAGTTGCCTGGACTGGACAGGTTCGGGCGTGAACATCTAGAGTCTCTCTCGCTTCCGCCGGGATCTGATTCCCGAGAAGCCATTCCGAATCTTTATCCGGATCAGCTCGCCGATTTGGTCGGCTGAAATGCTTCTGATAAAGTCGGGTCCGCCGGAAAGGGAAGCGCGAAAGCGAAGAACTGGAAAGCACCGAGGAAATCGGACGCGAAAGAGTCTGATAGAGTCGGAAACGCAAGACCGAAGGGAAGCGCCCGGAGGAAAGCCCCAGAAGATGTTCTGCGGGTGAGTACAAAGGAAGCGTCCGTTCCTTGAGAACTCAACAGCGTGCCAAAAATCAACGCCAGATATGTTGATACCCCGTCCATCTTAGGATGGTCGAGGTTCCTTTGAAAAAGTCCATCCCGCTTGCGGGATGGCAATCACAGCGAGGACGCTGTGAACGACCGGTCTTATTCCGACCGGTTGTTCCGCTCTCGGATGTGTCACCCGATCACGGGTAAACATTCATGGAGAGTTTGATCCTGGCTCAGGACGAACGCTGGCGGCGTGCTTAACACATGCAAGTCGAACGATGAACCTCCTTCGGGAGGGGATTAGTGGCGAACGGGTGAGTAACACGTGGGCAATCTGCCCTGCACTCTGGGACAAGCCCTGGAAACGGGGTCTAATACCGGATAACACTGCGGATCGCATGGTCTGCGGTTGAAAGCTCCGGCGGTGCAGGATGAGCCCGCGGCCTATCAGCTTGTTGGTGGGGTGATGGCCTACCAAGGCGACGACGGGTAGCCGGCCTGAGAGGGCGACCGGCCACACTGGGACTGAGACACGGCCCAGACTCCTACGGGAGGCAGCAGTGGGGAATATTGCACAATGGGCGAAAGCCTGATGCAGCGACGCCGCGTGAGGGATGACGGCCTTCGGGTTGTAAACCTCTTTCAGCAGGGAAGAAGCGAAAGTGACGGTACCTGCAGAAGAAGCGCCGGCTAACTACGTGCCAGCAGCCGCGGTAATACGTAGGGCGCAAGCGTTGTCCGGAATTATTGGGCGTAAAGAGCTCGTAGGCGGCTTGTCACGTCGGATGTGAAAGCCCGGGGCTTAACCCCGGGTCTGCATTCGATACGGGCAGGCTAGAGTGTGGTAGGGGAGATCGGAATTCCTGGTGTAGCGGTGAAATGCGCAGATATCAGGAGGAACACCGGTGGCGAAGGCGGATCTCTGGGCCATTACTGACGCTGAGGAGCGAAAGCGTGGGGAGCGAACAGGATTAGATACCCTGGTAGTCCACGCCGTAAACGTTGGGAACTAGGTGTTGGCGACATTCCACGTCGTCGGTGCCGCAGCTAACGCATTAAGTTCCCCGCCTGGGGAGTACGGCCGCAAGGCTAAAACTCAAAGGAATTGACGGGGGCCCGCACAAGCAGCGGAGCATGTGGCTTAATTCGACGCAACGCGAAGAACCTTACCAAGGCTTGACATATACCGGAAACGGCCAGAGATGGTCGCCCCCTTGTGGTCGGTATACAGGTGGTGCATGGCTGTCGTCAGCTCGTGTCGTGAGATGTTGGGTTAAGTCCCGCAACGAGCGCAACCCTTGTTCTGTGTTGCCAGCATGCCCTTCGGGGTGATGGGGACTCACAGGAGACTGCCGGGGTCAACTCGGAGGAAGGTGGGGACGACGTCAAGTCATCATGCCCCTTATGTCTTGGGCTGCACACGTGCTACAATGGCCGGTACAAAGAGCTGCGAAGCCGCGAGGCGGAGCGAATCTCAAAAAGCCGGTCTCAGTTCGGATTGGGGTCTGCAACTCGACCCCATGAAGTCGGAGTTGCTAGTAATCGCAGATCAGCATTGCTGCGGTGAATACGTTCCCGGGCCTTGTACACACCGCCCGTCACGTCACGAAAGTCGGTAACACCCGAAGCCGGTGGCCCAACCCCTCGGGGAGGGAGCTGTCGAAGGTGGGACTGGCGATTGGGACGAAGTCGTAACAAGGTAGCCGTACCGGAAGGTGCGGCTGGATCACCTCCTTTCTAAGGAGCACAGCACCGATTGCAGACAAACGTTCTGCACGGTCAGCTCATGGGTGGAACGTTGATTATTCGGCGCACTCGGTCACTGGTGACCGCTAGTACTGCTCCTCGGAGCGTGGAACGCGACCATCCAGGGATCGGCTGTGCCGGGCACGCTGTTGGGTGTCTGAGGGTGCGAGCGTTGCTCGCCCTTCGGGATGCCGGCCCCAGTGAACTCGCCCTGTATCGGGGTGGGGTGGTGGGTGGCTGGTCGTTGCTTGAGAACTGCACAGTGGACGCGAGCATCTGTGGCCAAGTTTTTAAGGGCGCACGGTGGATGCCTTGGCACCAGGAACCGATGAAGGACGTGGGAGGCCACGATAGTCCCCGGGGAGTCGTCAACCAGGCTTTGATCCGGGGGTTTCCGAATGGGGAAACCCGGCAGTCGTCATGGGCTGTCACCCACTGCTGAACACATAGGCAGTGTGGAGGGAACGAGGGGAAGTGAAACATCTCAGTACCCTCAGGAAGAGAAAACAACCGTGATTCCGGGAGTAGTGGCGAGCGAAACCGGATGAGGCCAAACCGTATGCGTGTGATACCCGGCAGGGGTTGCGCATGCGGGGTTGTGGGATTTTCCTTTCACGGTCTGCCGGCCGTGAGACGAGTCAGAAACCGTTGATGTAGGCGAAGGACATGCGAAAGGTCCGGCGTAGAGGGTAAGACCCCCGTAGCTGAAACATCAGCGGCTCGTTTGGAGAACACCCAAGTAGCACGGGGCCCGAGAAATCCCGTGTGAATCTGGCGGGACCACCCGCTAAGCCTAAATATTCCCTGGTGACCGATAGCGGATAGTACCGTGAGGGAATGGTGAAAAGTACCGCGGGAGCGGAGTGAAATAGTACCTGAAACCGTGTGCCTACAAGCCGTGGGAGCGTCGGACGTACTTCGGTGCGTCTCGTGACTGCGTGCCTTTTGAAGAATGAGCCTGCGAGTTTGCGGTGTGTTGCGAGGTTAACCCGTGTGGGGAAGCCGTAGCGAAAGCGAGTCCGAACAGGGCGACATAGTAGCGCGCTCAAGACCCGAAGCGGAGTGATCTAGCCATGGGCAGGTTGAAGCGGAGGTAAGACTTCGTGGAGGACCGAACCCACCAGGGTTGAAAACCTGGGGGATGACCTGTGGTTAGGGGTGAAAGGCCAATCAAACTCCGTGATAGCTGGTTCTCCCCGAAATGCATTTAGGTGCAGCGTCGTGTGTTTCTTGCCGGAGGTAGAGCACTGGATAGGCGATGGGCCCTACCGGGTTACTGACCTTAGCCAAACTCCGAATGCCGGTAAGTGAGAGCGCGGCAGTGAGACTGTGGGGGATAAGCTCCATGGTCGAGAGGGAAACAGCCCAGAGCATCGACTAAGGCCCCTAAGCGTACGCTAAGTGGGAAAGGATGTGGAGTCGCAGAGACAACCAGGAGGTTGGCTTAGAAGCAGCCACCCTTGAAAGAGTGCGTAATAGCTCACTGGTCAAGTGATTCCGCGCCGACAATGTAGCGGGGCTCAAGCGTACCGCCGAAGTCGTGTCATTGCAGTACATACCCCCAACGGGGACTGTGATGGGTAGGGGAGCGTCGTGTGCCGGGTGAAGCAGCCGCGGAAGCGAGTTGTGGACGGTTCACGAGTGAGAATGCAGGCATGAGTAGCGATACACACGTGAGAAACGTGTGCGCCGATTGACTAAGGGTTCCTGGGTCAAGCTGATCTGCCCAGGGTAAGTCGGGACCTAAGGCGAGGCCGACAGGCGTAGTCGATGGACAACCGGTTGATATTCCGGTACCCGCTTTGAAACGCCCAGTACTGAACCCGTTAATGCTAAGGCCGTGAAGCCGCCGGCTGAGTCTTCGGACGAGGTCGGAGTGGTGGAGCCGCTGACCCAAGGCGGTAGTAGGTAAGTGATGGGGTGACGCAGGAAGGTAGTCCAGCCCGGGCGGTGGTTGTCCCGGGGTAAGGGTGTAGGCCGTTGTGTAGGCAAATCCGCACAACATCAAGGCTGAGACCTGATGCCGAGCCGATTGTGGTGAAGTGGATGATCCTATGCTGTCGAGAAAAGCCTCTAGCGAGTTTCATGGCGGCCCGTACCCTAAACCGACTCAGGTGGTCAGGTAGAGAATACCGAGGCGTTCGGGTGAACTATGGTTAAGGAACTCGGCAAAATGCCCCCGTAACTTCGGGAGAAGGGGGGCCATCACCGGTGATCCGATTTACTCGGTGAGCTGGGGGTGGCCGCAGAGACCAGCGAGAAGCGACTGTTTACTAAAAACACAGGTCCGTGCGAAGCCGTAAGGCGATGTATACGGACTGACGCCTGCCCGGTGCTGGAACGTTAAGGGGACCGGTTAGCTGACTTTCGGGTCGGCGAAGCTGAGAACTTAAGCGCCAGTAAACGGCGGTGGTAACTATAACCATCCTAAGGTAGCGAAATTCCTTGTCGGGTAAGTTCCGACCTGCACGAATGGCGTAACGACTTCTCGACTGTCTCAACCATAGGCCCGGTGAAATTGCACTACGAGTAAAGATGCTCGTTTCGCGCAGCAGGACGGAAAGACCCCGGGACCTTTACTACAGTTTGATATTGGTGTTCGGTTCGGCTTGTGTAGGATAGGTGGGAGACTGTGAAGCTTGGACGCCAGTTCAGGTGGAGTCGTCGTTGAAATACCACTCTGGTCGTGCTGGATGTCTAACCTGGGTCCGTGATCCGGATCAGGGACAGTGTCTGATGGGTAGTTTAACTGGGGCGGTTGCCTCCCAAAGGGTAACGGAGGCGCCCAAAGGTTCCCTCAGCCTGGTTGGCAATCAGGTGTTGAGTGTAAGTGCACAAGGGAGCTTGACTGTGAGACCGACGGGTCGAGCAGGGACGAAAGTCGGGACTAGTGATCCGGCGGTGGCTTGTGGAAGCGCCGTCGCTCAACGGATAAAAGGTACCCCGGGGATAACAGGCTGATCTTCCCCAAGAGTCCATATCGACGGGATGGTTTGGCACCTCGATGTCGGCTCGTCGCATCCTGGGGCTGGAGTCGGTCCCAAGGGTTGGGCTGTTCGCCCATTAAAGCGGTACGCGAGCTGGGTTTAGAACGTCGTGAGACAGTTCGGTCCCTATCCGCTGTGCGCGTAGGAGTCTTGAGAAGGGCTGTCCCTAGTACGAGAGGACCGGGACGGACGAACCTCTGGTGTGCCAGTTGTCCTGCCAAGGGCATGGCTGGTTGGCTACGTTCGGAAAGGATAACCGCTGAAAGCATCTAAGCGGGAAGCCTGCTTCGAGATGAGGACTCCCACCTCCTTGAGAGGGTAAGGCTCCCAGTAGACGACTGGGTTGATAGGCCGGATATGGAAGCCAGGTAACTGGTGGAGTTGACCGGTACTAATAGGCCGAGGGCTTGTCCTCAGTTGCTCGCGTCCACTGTGTTAGTTCTGAAGTAACGAACTCGCCTTGCCGGCTGGTAGTTCGGACATCTTCATAGAGTTTCGGTGGTCATTGCGTTAGGGAAACGCCCGGTTACATTCCGAACCCGGAAGCTAAGCCTTTCAGCGCCGATGGTACTGCAGGGGGGACCCTGTGGGAGAGTAGGACGCCGCCGAACAATCATTGTGGGAAAGCCCCGGAACACTGTTCCGGGGCTTTCCTGCGTTCCGGGGTGTTTTCGATGTGGATGCTTTTCGTGCTCGGCCGGCCACAGGATGTGGACGGCCAAGCACGCTGAGGCTGCTTACGCCTTCGTCGGCGTCACAGGCGACCGGCGGCCTTCAACGCGAGGTAGGCATCTGCCAGTGCGGGGGCGAGCTTTTCCGGAGTTGCGTCGACGACCGTGACCCCGTGGCGCTGGAGTTGTTCGGCCGTTCGCTGTCGCTGGCTATGGGCCTGCGTGCCGGCTGCTGCCTCGTAGACGCCCTCTGCGCTGCCGCGCTTGGCGGTCATCTGCTCGACGTGCGGGTCGGCGACGGACGCGACCAGCACGGTGTGCCGACGAGTGAGCTGAGGGAGAACCGGCAGCAGCCCCTCGTCGATCGGAGTGGCGTCGAGGCTGGTCAAGAGGACGACGAGTGACCCGCGGGGAGCGTTCTGCAGTGCGGCGGCACTGAGTCCACGGGCGTCGGTTTCGACGAGTTCCGGTTCCAGCGGTGCGAACGCGTTGACCATGGCGGGGAGGATGTCACCGGCCGAGCGGCCTTGTACCTGAGCACGTACCCGCCGGTCATAGGCCAGCAGACCGACTCGGTCGCCGGCGCGTGAGGCAAGGGCGCTGAGGAGCAGCGCCGCATCCATGGCGGCGTCCAGTCGCGGGACGTCGCCGACCCGGCCTGCCGACGTCCGGCCGGTGTCGAGGACCACGAGAATGTGCCGGTCCCGCTCCGGCCGCCAAGTGCGGACGGCGACGGTGGTCCTGCGGGCGGTGGCACGCCAGTCGATCGAGCGGGTGTCGTCCCCGGGGACGTAGTCGCGGAGGCTGTCGAACTCTGTGCCCTGCCCGCGGATCAGGGTGCTGGTCCGGCCGTCGAGTTCGCGGAGCCTGGCCAGCCGCGAGGGCAGGTGCTTGCGGCTGGTGAAGGGGGGCAGCACGCGTACGGTCCAGGGGACATGGTGATTGCCCTGGCGGGCGGCGAGGCCAAGCGGTCCGTAGGAGCGCACGGTGACGCGCTCGGAGTGCCGGTCGCCTCGGCGGGTTGGAGTGAGCAGCGTCGTGACCCGCCGGCGCTCTCCTGCGGGCACCCCCAGGCGATGTCTGGAGGCGGACTGCTCGGTCCCGGAAGCCCAGCTGCTCGGGGGCCATGCGTCCCGGAGCTGGGCGCGGAGCGGTCGACCGGACGGATTGGTGAGGGTCAGCTCGATCTGAGCCACGTCACCGAGTCGAACAGACGTATCACCGGATCGGGTGAAACGGAGCGTGCGCACTGGCGCGGCGAGGGCGTAGTCGCACAAGATTGCGAGTGAGAGAGGCGCGTTGATAGCGAGCACCCCCGTCCAGCTGGGGGCGAGGATGCCGACGAGGAGAGAGCCAAGAGCCGCGAGAAGCGCCGTCCGTCCGGTGAGGGCCATGACCAGCCTCAGCGGGGGACGGGGACGTGGGCGAGGATGGCGGTGATGACGGAGTCGGCGGTGACTCCTTCCATCTCTGCTTCGGGGCGCAGCTGGATCCGATGACGCAGGGTGGGCAGTGCCAGAGCCTTCACGTCGTCCGGGATGACGTAGTCCCGGCCCGTGAGCCAGGCCCAGGCGCGGGCGGTGGAGAGCAGGGCTGTCGCACCGCGGGGTGAGGCGCCCAGGGTGAGCGACGGGGATTCGCGGGTGGCGCGGCAGATGTCGACGACATAGCCCGCGATCTCGGCCGAAACCGAGACCTTGGCGACGGCGGCCCGGGCCGCGGCCAGGTCGGCGGCGCCGGCTACGGGGCGGACGCCCGCGGCAGCGAGGTCGCGCGGGTTGAAGCCCTCGGCGTGACGCGTGAGGACATTGATCTCGTCCTCGCGTGAGGGGAGGGGGACGGTGAGCTTGAGGAGGAAGCGGTCGAGCTGTGCCTCGGGGAGCGGATAGGTGCCCTCGTACTCGACGGGGTTCTGCGTAGCGGCGACGAGAAAGGGCTCGGGGAGGGGCCGCGGTGTGCCGTCGACCGTCACCTGGCGCTCTTCCATCGCTTCCAGCAGTGACGACTGCGTCTTGGGAGGGGTGCGGTTGATCTCGTCGGCCAGAAGGAGGTTGGTGAACACCGGGCCTTGCTGGAAGGAGAATTCCGAGGTGTGCGTGTCGTAGACCAGGGAGCCGGTGACGTCGCTGGGCATCAGGTCGGGGGTGAACTGGACGCGCTTGGTGTCGAGTTCGACGGAGGCGGCAAGTGCGCGGACCAGCAGCGTCTTGGCGACTCCGGGGACTCCTTCGAGCAGGACGTGGCCGCGGCAGAGCAGAGCCACGACGAGACCGGTGACAGCAGGGTCCTGGCCGACCACCGCCTTGGCGATCTCGGTGCGCAGGGCCTCCAGGGAGGTGCGGGCGCGGTCCGAGTTCTCGGCTGTCTCGGGGGTCGGGGCGCTCATGAGGTGCGTACCTCTCTTTCGAGGGCGTCGAGTTGGTCGGCCAGGTGAACAAGGCTGGGGTCGTCGGCCGGGGCGGGGCCGAAGAGCAGGTCGCGGATGTCCCGGGCGGTGGCGGGCAGTTGGTCGGTGACCGCGGGGACCAGAGCGTCGGGGGATTGCGCTTCGGCCGGCGGCAGACCTAGGAGTGGGGCGAGGCGGGCCCGGGTGGCGGAGCGCAGGGAGGCGGCGGCGCGGTCGCGGGCGTTGACCTTGCGGTAGAGGCGGGCGCGGCCTTCGGTGGCCTCTGAGGCGCGGATGGCGACCGGCAGGCGCTCGGTGACCAGCGGGCCGAGGCGGCGTGCACGCCAGATGGCGGCGAGGACGGCTGCAAGCGCGAGTTGGAGCGTGCCCCAGAGCCAGCCGGACGGGATGAGGTCCAGGAAGGCGCTTTCACTCTCGGCACGTTCTTCGCCGCCGTCCCGCTCTTGACCGCTGTCTACGGCGGAGGGGTCGCTGAGCGACGGCATGTACCAGACCAGCTCGGGCCGTGACCCGAGGAGTTGAAGCGCAAGGGAGGCGTTGCCGTGTTTGTCGAGACGGTCGTTGTAGAGGATGTCCGGGGCACCGAGAAGGATGGTGTCACCGTCGGCCGGGGTGTTGACCCTGAGCAGGGACGGCAGTCCGTCGCTCGGGTAGCAGCTGTCGGCGCCAGGTGCGTCGGTGCTGTAACGCTCCCCGCCGAGTTCGGCGTTGCCCGCCCGGCGCGCGACCGGGTAGGTGCACTGCGGAGTGCGGGGCGCGACCCGTGCCGGGACGTCGGCACGGACGCCGGGAGCCAGCGTGTCGATGGAGGCGGAGCCTGCGGCAAGGAGCACTGTGCGCCCGCCGGAGGACGAGGTCGCCGAGTGGAGGGCCTCTTGCTGGGCGCTGGTCAACAAGTCTGGTTCGGTGACGAGGAGTGTGGTGCCGGGGCCGGCGGCTGCGCCTGCCGCGTCGAGTGTGGTGACTACTCGGACGGACACCCCGCGGTTCTTGAGGAGTTCGGCAACCGCGCGGCTGCCGTACTGGTCCGCGGAGCGGGGGTCGAGACGGCCGTGGTGATCTCCGGAGCGCACGGCTGCCATGGCGATGCCCGCCGCGACGAGCAGGAGGATGACGACGAGGACTCCGCGAGCACGCGTCCACACCTGGCGCGCGGTGGGGGACATGGAGGTGGTGGCGGCCCCGGTCATTCGGCGGCTCCTTGGGCGGCCTCTGTCAGTTGGGGCTTGGCGCGCTCCAGTTCGAGGTCCAGGTCTCGCAGGCGTTCGTACGACTGCCGGTCCGCGGTGCGGCCGCCATATGTGATGTCGTCGAACGCTCTGGCGGCCGCGCGGAGTTCATCGGCATGGGGCGGCAGGGAGCGGCCGGCTTCGGCGGCGGCCTCGTCGGCGGTTCGCCCCGGGCGCGGCGCGAGCAGGGCTCGCTCCTCCAGGGAGCGGACGATGGCGCGCATCCGCTCCTGGACGGCCTGGTTCCAGCGTGCGGCGGCGGCGTGTTCCTCGGCGGCGGTGCGGTGTTCGGCAGCGCTGCGGGGCCCGGCGTCGAAGAGGGAGTCCGCCGAGACGGGGGTGCGCTGGGGTGTGCCGAGACGCCACCACAGGGCTGCCGCCAGGGCGATGACGACGAGGAAGATGACGACCAGTCCGGTTGTTCCGCCGATGCCTGCACCGCCTGCGCCCTCGAAGAGACTGCCGACCCAGTCCCAGAACCTGTCCAGTGCCCGCTCGAGCAGGTTCGGATCGTTCTCGTGGTACATCGGATCGGACAGCTCGCGTTCCGCGGCCTCACGGGCGGGGACACGCGGAATGTCCACCGGTACGTCGTCGCTCGCTCGGATCAGCGGCCCAGCTGCCGTTGCGCCCCCCGCACTCAGCACCGCATCAGCCCCCGGTGGAGTGGTTGCCGGGCGGCTCGGTTCCGTAGCCGGGGACGCCTGCGGCGCGGGCGAGCTCGAGGTCGAGTGCTTCGCGGCGGATGCGCTGGTCGACGTAGAGAAGCGCGGTCACGCCGGCCGAGATCGGGTACGTGATCGAGGAGGCGATCACGGAGCCGATGCCGGTGATGATCAGGAATGGCCAGCCGAACTCGGGGGAGTTGCCGCTGAAGAAGTCGCTGAGGCTGACGCCGTCCACGGCGAAGCCTATGATGGTGAAGGGGATGGCGATGACCATGCTGACCAGGAAGGCCAGCAGGACGGTCAGCAGGGTGATGCCGAAGACGCGCCACCAGGCGCCCTGTACCAGCTTGGCGGAGCGGCGCAGCGAGGCGATGACGCCCTGGCGTTCGAGTACGAGCGCGGGGGGCGCGAGGGCGAAGCGGATCATCAGCCAGATGACGACCACGATCGCGGCGATGCCGCCGACGATCGACAGGAGCACTCCGGCTCCGCCGATCAGCACGCCGGGCAGAATGCCCACGCACAGGACCAGCGCGCTGCCCAGCGGCAGCAGCAGGATCAGGACGAGCAGGTGGGGCAGCCGGGGCCGGGCTTCCCGCCAGGCCTCGGGGAGCGTCACGGAACGGCCCAGGACGGACCGGCTGATCACCACGGTGAGCAGGGCGGTGGTCAGGAGCGTGCCGATCAGCATGATGAGCAGCGCCGGGCCCATGGCGATCATGCTGGCCTGCAGGGACTCCACGGACTGCTGCAGAGCTTCCTCGGGGGTCGCGTCGGGATTGACCTCGGGCGGTTCGGGCAGCAGATAGCGCTCGACGAGGATGCTGGCGATCTGAGTGACGACGGAGACGCTGACCGTCACGGCCAGGACTGTGCGCCAGTGAGCGCGCAGTGTCGACACCGCGCCGTCGAGGATCTCGCCGACGCCGAGAGGGCGGAGAGGGATCACTCCGGGCTTGGCCGCAGCAGGCGGACGACCCCAGCCTCCCTGCGGCGCGCCGCCCCAGCCGGGGGCGGGAGGCCGCGGGACAGAACCGGATCCGCTCGGTGCGGACCACTGCCCGGGGGGCGGTTGCTCCTTGGACCACTTCGAGGAAGGAGCGTCGGCGGGCTCGGCGGGATTCGGTACGCCGGCGTTCTGCCCGTTGGAGGGAGCCGATCCGGGCGAGGCCCAGCCCGGAGTGTCGTTCACGGTGGTCCACCTCATGGATTGGTCGCGGGGCCGGCTCGCCGAGCCGGCAGTTCACGGTGCCCTTCCGCCCGGCAGGGCGGCTGTGGCAGCCATCGTGCCACGCGGCGGCCGCCGGTGGGCGGGGGCATCGGTCACCTTCGCACCTTCATTGTCGAAGCCTCACCGTGCAGACTGGGCGGATGGCTGATCAGTACGCACAAAACCCTGCCGAGGCGGTGCCGCCGAAGCTTCCGGTGCTGCGCTGGGACGAGCCGCCCGAAGGTCCTGTACTGGTGCTTCTCGACCAGACCCGGCTGCCGGTCGAGGAGGTGGAGCTGGTCTGCACCGATGTTCCGGCCCTCGTGCGGGCCATCCATAGCCTGGCGGTGCGCGGGGCACCCCTGCTGGGGATCGCGGGCGCCTACGGTGTCGCCCTGGCGGCTGCCCGGGGCTATGACGTCGAGGAAGCGGCGGCGCTGCTCGAGAACGCGCGGCCCACCGCGGTGAACCTGGGGTACGGAGTGCGCCTGGCGGCCGCCGCGTACCGGACGGCGGTGGAAGCGGGTGCGGACGCCGAGCGGGCGGCGGCAGCGGCGCTCGCGTCGGCGCGTGAGCTGCACCGTGCGGACGCGGAGGCGAGCCGGCGAATGGCCGCGCACGGGCTGGCGCTGCTCGGGGAGCTGCTGCCCGGGGGCGGGCACCGGATCCTGACGCACTGCAACACCGGGGCACTGGTGTCCGGCGGGGAGGGCACGGCGTTCGCGGTCGCGTTGGCCGCGCACCGGGCCGGTGAGCTGCGCAGGCTGTGGGTGGACGAGACGAGGCCGCTTTTGCAGGGTGCGCGGCTCACGGCGTACGAGGCGGCGCGCAACGGTATGCCGTACAGCCTGCTGACGGACAGCGCCGCGGGCTCGCTGTTCACCGCGGGGGAGGTGGATGCGGTGCTGATCGGCGCGGACCGGATCGCCGCGGACGGATCGGTGGCCAACAAGGTCGGCAGTTATCCGCTCGCGGTGCTGGCCAAGTACCACCATGTGCCGTTCGTCGTCGTGGCGCCGACCACGACGGTGGATCCGAGTACACCGGACGGCGCCTCGATCGAGGTGGAGCAGCGCTCCGGCAGCGAGGTGACGGAGGTCACATCCCCGCAGGTAGGGGTGGCGGGGGCCGGAGCTGGTGGAGTGTCCGTAACGCCGCTCGGAACTCAGGCGTACAACCCCGCGTTCGATGTCACGCCGCCCGATCTGGTCACGGCCGTCGTCACCGAGGAGGGTGTGGTGTCGCCGGTCACGAGGGCCGGCATAGCCGAGCTGTGTGCCAGGTCACGCCAGGTAACGATTAGCTAATGGGATGATGTCGAATATGAAGGGACGAGTCCTTGTCGTCGACGACGACAACGCGCTGGCCGAGATGCTCGGGATTGTGCTGCGTGGGGAAGGTTTCGAGCCGTCGTTCGTAGCGGACGGTGACAAGGCACTTACCGCCTTCCGGGAGAGCAAGCCGGACCTGGTGCTGCTGGACCTGATGCTGCCCGGCAGGGACGGCATCGAGGTGTGCCGGCTCATCCGGGCGGAGTCCGGTGTGCCGATCGTGATGCTGACGGCCAAGAGCGACACGGTGGACGTGGTGGTGGGCCTCGAGTCCGGGGCCGACGACTACATCGTCAAGCCGTTCAAGCCGAAGGAGCTTGTCGCCCGTATCCGGGCGCGGCTGCGGAGGTCGGAGGATCCTGCTCCGGAGCAGCTGGCCATCGGTGACCTGGTGATCGACGTGGCGGGGCACTCCGTGAAGCGGGACGGTCAGTCGATAGCGCTGACGCCGCTGGAGTTCGACCTGCTGGTCGCGCTCGCGCGCAAGCCGTGGCAGGTGTTCACCCGCGAGGTGCTCCTCGAGCAGGTGTGGGGTTACCGGCATGCGGCGGACACTCGACTGGTCAACGTCCATGTGCAGCGGCTTCGCTCCAAGGTCGAGAAGGACCCGGAGCGGCCGGAGATCGTGGTGACCGTCCGGGGTGTCGGTTACAAGGCCGGGCCGAGCTGACATGTCCCTTGGCAGCGTTGCTCCGAAGCCCGGGGAGCCGGGAGTCCGTACGGGGCGGGCTGCCGGACAGGGGCGCAAGCCCGCGCGATTCGGCCGTCTGTTCCAGGGGGGCTTGCTGCTGCCGGACGGGGCGGCGTCCGGCGGGCCTGTGCCTCGGCTCGTGATGCGCTGGTTGCGCCGTCCACTGCTGCCCGCTGTCCGCCTGTGGCGGCGGAACATCCAGCTCCGCGTGGTCGTGACCACGCTGCTGATGTCGATCGGTGTGGTTCTGCTCCTCGGTTTCGTCGTGATCGGGCAGGTGCGCAACGGTCTGCTCGACGCAAAGAGCAAGGCGGCGCAGAGCCAGGCGGCCGGCGGCTTCGCCGTCGCGCGGGAACAGGCCAGTGCGCCGGTCGACCCCGTGGGCCCGGACGGCGCGGCATCGGGCAGGAACGCCAACTCGTGGCGGTCCGATCTCGTCGTGCAGCTCGCCAGCGGCGGCCAGGGCTCGTACAACGTGGTGGCTCTCAGCGCCGACTCCCAGCAGGACGGGTCCGGGCGCGCGCCGCGTACGTCGGGTCTGGTGGACCCCGCGAGCATTCCGCAGGCTCTGCGGGACGCCGTGGGCCAGGGCTCGGGGACGTACGAGACGTACGTCAGCATCCGGTACTGGAACAACGCGTTCGACCCGGAGCCCGGGCTGGTCGTGGGCACCCGGCTGAACGACATCGAGGGGCAGCCGTACGAGCTGTACTACCTGTTCCCGCTGGCGCAGGAGGAGCAGTCGCTCAACCTCGTCCGCGGGACGCTCGCCACGGCCGGGCTGTTCGTCGTGGTCCTGCTGGGCGCCATCGCGTGGCTCGTCGTGCGCCAGATCGTCACACCCGTGCGCATGGCCGCGGGGATCGCCGAGCGGCTTGCCGCCGGGCGGCTCCAGGAGCGCATGAAGGTCACCGGTGAGGACGACATCGCCCGGCTCGGTGAGGCCTTCAACAAGATGGCGCAGAACCTTCAGCTGAAGATCCAGCAGCTCGAGGAGCTGTCCCGCATGCAGCGCCGCTTCGTGTCGGACGTGTCGCACGAGCTGCGGACGCCGCTCACGACCGTGCGCATGGCGGCCGATGTCATCCACGAGGCGCGCAGTGACTTCGACCCGGTGACGGCCCGTTCCGCCGAGCTCCTCGGGGACCAGCTGGACCGTTTCGAGTCGCTGCTGTCCGACCTGCTGGAGATCAGCCGCTTCGACGCCGGAGCCGCGGCGCTGGAGGCGGAGCCCATAGACCTGCGCGAGGTGGTACGGCGGGTGATCGGCGGCGCCGAGCCGCTGGCCGAGCGCAAGGGCTCCCGGATACGGGTGGCCGGCGACGAGCAGCCGGTGGTGGCCGAGGCCGACGCCCGCCGGGTGGAGCGTGTGCTGCGCAATCTCGTGGTCAACGCCGTGGAGCACGGCGAGGGCCGGGACGTCGTGGTACGTATGGCGGCCGCCGGCGGGGCCGTGGCCGTCGCCGTGCGGGACTACGGTGTGGGACTCAAGCCGGGCGAGGCGACCCGGGTGTTCAACCGGTTCTGGCGCGCCGATCCGGCGCGCGCCCGCACCACGGGCGGGACCGGCCTCGGTCTGTCGATCGCCGTCGAGGACGCCCGTCTTCACGGCGGCTGGCTGCAGGCCTGGGGGGAGCCGGGCGGCGGTTCGCAGTTCAGGCTGACCCTGCCGCGTACGGCGGACGAGCCGCTGCGCGGTTCTCCGATCCCGCTCGAGCCCGAGGACTCGCGGCAGAACCGTGAGCGTGCGCGGTCCTCGGCCGAGGCACCGGTGAACGGGCACCGGCTGACGTCCGTGCCCGTGCAGTCCGGGGCGGAGTTCGCGCCGCTGCCCGGCCAGGTGCGTGGCGCGGCGCCGCGGGGCGTCGACCCGGCGGCGCTGCCGGGCAGTGGTGCCCGGGTCGTGGCGCGGCCGGCCGGGGAGCGGGTCGACGAGGCCGCGGGCAAGGTTCCGACGGAGCAGGAGGACACGAGTCGTGGGCGCTGATCCCCGTCGTCAGGGGCGCGCGGGTGGGGCACGTGCGGTGGCGCTGCTCGGTGCGAGCGGTGTGCTGCTCGCCGGGTGCGCGTCGATGCCGGACAGTGGCGACGTGCACCCCGTGAAGGCGTCGCAGCGCGGCGACTCGCAGGTCCGGGTGTACGCCGTGCAGCCGCGCAAGGGCGCGACGCCCGACGAGATCGTCACGGGCTTCCTCGAAGCGATGACCAGTGACGACTCGAACTTCGCCACGGCCCGTTCGTACCTCACGCCGCAGACGTCGCAGAAGTGGCGGCCCGAGGCGAGCACGACGGTTCTGGAGGCCGCGCCCGTTCCCGGCATGCCGGTCCTCGGCCGCCGGGACAACCCGGGCATGGACTATCCGCTGTTCGGCCGCCAGATAGCCACGGTGGATTCCCAGCGCGCCTATCAGCCGGTGACGCCCGCGGACTACCGCAGGACCATTCACCTGTCGCAGCAGAGCGGTCCCGACGGCAAGGAGTGGCGGATCGACAGTCTGCCGCCCGGTCTGCTGCTCGGTGCGTCGGACTTCGAGCGCAACTACGTCTCGGTCAACAAGTACTACTTCGCCTCCGGGCGGAGCGTCATGGTGGCCGATCCGGTCTACATCCGGCAGCGGCAGGACCCGGTGACCCGGCAGGACCCGGTCACGCAGGCCGTCTCCGCGCTGCTGGAGGGCCCGACGAACTGGCTGAAGCCGGTGGTCGAGTCACGTTTCCCGACGGGCACGGCCCTGAAGAAGGGCACCAGGTCGCTTTCGTTCGACGACCGGAACGGACTGAAGGTCCCGCTGAACGGCAAGGCGTCCGGCGTGGGCAGGCCGCAGTGCACGAAGATGGCCGCGCAGATTCTCTTCACGCTCAAGGACCTGTCGTCCTCGCGTGCCGAGCAGGTGGAGCTGCTGCGGTCGGACGGCAGCCAGCTGTGCGTGCTCACCGCCGGCCAGGCCGAGGAGTACGCGCCGGACCACGGCTCGGGCACCCACGACAACCAGTACTTCGTCGACGAGAAGCACCGGCTGGCGCTGCTCGCGGCCGGGACCAAGGAGATCGGCGCGCCGCAGAACGTGCCGGGGCCGTTCGGCGACGGCACTTTGTCGATGAGCTCGGTGGCGGTCTCCCGTGACGAGCGCACGGCGGCGGCGGTCTCCCCCGACGGGAGCAAACTGTACGTGGCGTCCATCGTCTCCGGTACGGAGCTGGGCGGTCCCTTGGTGACCAGCCGGGGCAAGGGCGGCAACCGTCTGTCCGCACCCAGCTGGGACGGCAGGGGAGACCTGTGGGTCGCGGACCGGGATGCCGCCGATCCGGCGCTCATGCGGGTGCCCGGTGGTGAGGAGACTCCTCAGGACGTCAAGATCGTGCCTGGTCTCGACGGCGCCCGGATCGAGGCGGTGAAGGTGTCGGCGGACGGTGTCCGCGTGGCGCTGCTGCTGACGAAGGACGGCAGGACCACGCTGAAGATCGGGCGCGTGGAGCGGCACGGTCCGAGCGACGACCTCGCCGTGACCGTGACCGAACTGCGTCCGGCGGCTCCTCAGTTGGAGACGGTGACGGCGGTGTCCTGGGCGGGTCCCAGCCGGCTGGTCGTGGTCGGCAAGGAGTCCGGCGGTGTCCAGCAGGTGCGCTACATGCAGACCGACGGGTCCACGTCTCCCAACGCGATCCTGCCCGGCCTGAACCAGGTCAAGGCCGTTGCCGCGTCGGACGACGAGAGCAGGCCGCTGGTGGCGTATTCGGAGGAGGACGGCATCGTGCGTCTGCCGGCCGGCGCGAACTGGCAGACGGTGGTCGAGAAGGGGGCGTCACCCGTCTATCCCGGCTGACAGGGACCCTTCCCCGTCCGGTGGGCGGGTTCCGGTGCGTTGTCCACAGGGGTGGCCGCCGGGCGGGGATCACGCCACAGTGGTTTGCCGTGCGGGGATGGTGGCGGGAGATCTCCGGTCTGGTGCTGCCGGTCGCCTGCGGCGGCTGCGGCAGGCCGCGTACCGAGCTGTGCGAGCGCTGCGCGGCCGCGTTGCACGGGAGGCCGGCACGGCGTGCGAGACCGGTGCCGGAGCCGGAAGGCCTGCCGGTGGTGCATGCCGCCGCCGCGTACACCGATGCCGTGCGGGCCGTGCTGCTCGCGCACAAGGAGCGGGGTGCGCTAGGGCTCTCCGGGCCGCTCGGCCGGGCCCTCGCCGGAGCGGTGCGGGCATCTGCCCGGCGGCCCCACGGCGCGGCGCACAGGGTGCTGCTGCTGGTGCCGGTGCCGTCCTCCCGCAGGGCGGTCCGGGCCCGCGGTCGTGATCCGGCCCGCCGGATCGCGCTGGCGGCGGCGGCCGAGCTACGGCGCACGGGGTGCCCCGCGCAGGTGCTGCCGGTCCTGCGCCAGCACCGGCCGGTGGCCGATCAGGCGGGGCTGACCGCCCGCGAGAGGCTCGTCAATCTCTCGGGGGCACTGCGGCTGCGGCAAGGGGCGGCGCGGCTGCTGAAGGGCGGTACAGCAGTGCTGGTGGACGACGTCATGACGACCGGCGCTTCTTTGGTGGAGGCGGCGCGGGCACTGAGTGCCGTGGAGGAGGCGGCGGGTCCGGGATTCGTACGGCCGAGTGCGGCTGTCGTGGCGGTGCCACCGGTGTCCCTCGAATAAACCGGAACTGAAGAGGAACTTGCATCGTTGCAGGTAGTGAGAGGGCAAAAACGCCTGATCGGAGGTACCTTCAGGTATCGGGTGCCGACATCCGTCCGAGCGAGCTATGTTCGGTTGTGAGGAATGGCGATGCCCGAACCTCACCGAATGCGCTGCCGATTTCCCGGCCGGGGATTCGGACAGGGACACCCTCGAAATTGGGTGGGGTGGGGATCTTGTCGACTGGGGAGGAGGAGGTGAAAGTCGCCAAGTCCGAGGCCCCGGTGATCACCGGAGCCTGGTGCAAGAGGGAGATGCTCCGCGGCCGGTGAGCCGTCGGAGCGATCCGGGAACGGAGTTCTGCGTGGACATCGTCGTCAAGGGCCGCAAGACCGAGGTGCCCGAGCGGTTCCGCAAGCACGTGGCCGAGAAGCTGAAGCTGGAGAAGATCCAGAAGCTCGACGGCAAGGTGATCAGCCTCGACGTCGAGGTGTCCAAGGAGCACAACCCGCGGCAGGCAGACCGTTCCGACCGCGTGGAGATCACGCTTCGCTCCCGCGGCCCGGTGATCAGGGCGGAGGCAGCTGCCGCCGACCCATACGCAGCGCTCGACCTCGCCACCGGCAAGCTGGAGGCACGGCTTCGCAAGCAGCACGACAAGCGCCACACCCGGCGCGGCACCGGTCGGCTGTCGGCGGCAGAGGTGGCCGATGTGGTGCCCGGTGTCGCCGAGTTGAACGCCAATGGCAAGACTCTCGCCGAAGAGGCGACGGAATCCATTCCCACCACCAGGATCGGTTCGCTCGAAGTGCAGGGCGAGGGACCGCTGGTGGTTCGCGAGAAGCTGCACACGGCAGCGCCGATGTCGCTCGACCAGGCTCTCTACGAGATGGAGCTGGTCGGCCATGACTTCTATCTTTTCGTCGACTCCGAGACGAAGCAGCCGAGTGTCGTCTACCGGCGGCATGCCTACGACTACGGCGTGATCCGCCTGGAGACCGACCCGCTGGCCGGTTCCGAGGCAGGTGGAGCCGGAGGTGCGCTGGGCGGCTGACCCCGGCGCGTACTGAGCCCCGTCAGCGATGAAGTGGTGCCCCTGGAGCGCCCTGTGCGCCCCCCAGGGGCACCCCCGTGCAACCACTGGATCACCGCTCTGTCGTCCGGGCATGAAAGCATGACGTGGCAAGCCAACGGATGTGCGTCGCACTGAGGTTGGCAGACCAGACATGATCTTCGGGCCACGGCCTTCAGGGGGAGGAACGATGGCGGACAGCTTCGGGCCGGTGCACAGCGAAGCGGGCGGCCGCCCCGCAGTCGTCGACACCGAGGCGGAGGAGTCGCGCGGCTCCCGCGCGGCCGAGCCGATCCGGGTGCTCGTGGTGGACGACCACGCGCTCTTCCGGCGAGGGCTGGAGATCGTCCTCAAGCAGGAGGAGGACATCCAGGTCGTGGGCGAGGCCGGTGACGGGGCCGAGGCGGTGGACAAGGCGGCCGACCTGCTGCCCGACATCGTGCTGATGGACGTGCGGATGCCCAAGCGCGGCGGTATCGAGGCATGCACCTCCATCAAGGAGGTGGCCCCGAGCGCCAAGATCATCATGCTGACGATCAGCGACGAGGAGGCCGACCTCTACGAGGCGATCAAGGCCGGCGCCACGGGCTATCTCCTCAAGGAGATCTCCACGGACGAGGTCGCGACCGCGATCCGCGCCGTCGCCGACGGCCAGTCGCAGATCAGTCCCTCCATGGCCTCCAAGCTGCTCACCGAGTTCAAGTCGATGATCCAGCGCACCGACGAGCGCAGGCTCGTGCCCGCCCCCCGGCTGACCGACCGGGAGCTGGAGGTGCTCAAGCTCGTCGCCACGGGGATGAACAACCGCGACATCGCCAAGGAGTTGTTCATCTCCGAGAACACCGTGAAGAACCACGTCCGCAACATCCTGGAGAAGCTGCAGCTCCACTCCCGGATGGAGGCCGTGGTCTACGCGATGCGGGAGAAGATTCTCGAGATCCGCTGACACCGGCGGCGGTGCGGGGGCGCTCAGCCCAGTGCCCGGACCAGATCCGCCGCGAGCTCGGGACGGTCGGCCTTCTCGACGCGGACGGCATCGCACCCCACCCATTCGGCTGCCTCGCGCAGCGCCTGCGCCATCGGGGCGACCGCCTTGGGGCCTGCGAGGGACACCTGCCGGGCCACGAGCGTCCGGCCCTCGCGCGCCGGATCAACCCGGCCGAGGAGCCGCCCGCCCGCCAGCAGCGGCATCGCGAAGTATCCGTGGACGCGCTTCTGCTTGGGGACGTACGCCTCCAGGCGGTGGGTGAAGCCGAAGATGCGCTCGGTGCGCGCCCGCTCCCAGATGAGCGAGTCGAAGGGGGAGAGCAGCGTCGTCCGGTGCCGGCCGCGCGGCGGGGACGCGAGGGCCGCGGGATCGGCCCATGCGCGCTTGCCCCACCCCTCGACCGTGACCGGCACCAGACCGGAGTCCGCGACCACGGTGTCGAACTGCTCTCCCTTGAGACGGTGGTAGTCCGCGATGTCCGCGCGGGTCCCCACTCCCAGCGCCTGGCCGGCCAGGCGGACGAGGCGGCGCAGGCACTCCCTGTCATCCAGGTCGTCGTGCAGGACGGCGTCCGGGATCGCCCGCTCCGCGAGGTCGTACACGCGCTTCCAGCTGCGCCGCTCGGTGCACACCACCTCCCCGTACATCAGGGCACGCTCGACGGCGACCTTGGAGGCGGACCAGTCCCACCACTCGCCGCCGTTCTTCGCGCCGCCCAACTCGGTCGCGGTGAGCGGGCCTTCGGCGTGCAGCTGCTTGATCACCGCGTCGTACGCACCGTCCGGCAGGTCGTGGTACCAGTGCGGGCGGGAGCGGTAGGCGCGGCGGCGGAAGGCGAAGTGCGGCCATTCCTCGACGGGGAGGATGCACGCGGCGTGCGACCAGTACTCGAAGCTGTGGCCCTCCGTCCAGTACGCGTCCTCGACCGTCCTGCGGCCCACGGCGCCCAGACGCGCGTACGGGATGAGCTCGTGCGAGCGTGCCAGCACCGAGATCGTGTCCAGCTGCACCGCTCCGAGGTGGCGCAGCACGCCGCGGACGCCACCGCGCCGGTCCGGCGCGCCGAGGAGTCCCTGGGCGCGCAGCGCGATGCGGCGCGCCTCGTCGGCGGACAGGTCGATGACGGGCGGTGGCAGCGTGGTCATGGTGGGCACCCTAGAGGCCGTCACTGACAACCGGCTGGGGCCTGCGGTCACGCACTGGCGGGCAGATAGGGGTGGGCGCTCGTCAGGCCGAGATCGGAGGGCAGCAGGGAGCCGACCCACACGTCACGGAGCGTGCCCTTGTTGAGCAGGGCGGCGCGCAGCTCGCCCTCGATGCGGAATCCGGCCTTCTCGGCGACCGCGCGGGAGCCCTTGTTCCCCACCTCGGCCCGCCATTCCAGCCGGGTGGCGCCGAGCCGCATGAAGGCCCAGTGCGAGACGGCGGCGACGGACTCGGCCATCACCCCGCGTCCCCGGTGCTCCTTGCCTGTCCAGAAGCCGATCTCCCACGTGCCCGAGAAGGTACGCAGAGTGACCGCGACCGAGGCCATCAGCGGCCCGCCCACGCGCGGCAGCACGGCGAAGGTGCACATGGTGCTGTTGCTCCAGCCGTCCGGGACCATGTGCTCGGTGAACTCGACGGCGTGCTGTCGTTCGTACGGCGACGGAACCGTCGTCCACCGCTGGATGTCCGGGTCCTGACAGGACTGGTAGACGGCCTCGGTGTCCGCGTCCGTGAAGGTACGCAGCAGCAGGCGCTCGGTGGTGAGTGTGATCGGCTCCATGCCGGGATTGTGGACACCTCCGCCGTCCGATGCGAGCACTTTTGGCCGGTCCCCGGCACCTTCGGCGCTTCCCGTGCGTTCTCCTGTAGGGCGGACGGCAGGCCCGCGTGGCGATGGACCTCCCGACGTGGCGGTGTCCTCGCTTACGATGGCCGATGCGGTGGGGACCACCTGCCGTGCCCGCGCCAGTGTCCGTCACACGACCCAGTGCCAGGCCCGACCGGCAAGGAGACCAGCCTCAGTGTCCGTCTTCAACAAGCTCATGCGTGCAGGCGAAGGCAAGATCCTGCGCAAACTGCACCGCATCGCGGACCAGGTCAACTCCATCGAAGAGGACTTCGTCAACCTCTCCGACGCCGAGTTGCGGGCGCTCACCGAGGAGTACAAGCAGCGCCACGCCGACGGCGAGAGCCTGGACGACCTGATGCCCGAGGCGTTCGCGACCGTCCGCGAGGCCGCCAAGCGCGTTCTCGGCCAGCGCCACTACGACGTCCAGCTCATGGGCGGCGCCGCGCTCCACCTCGGGTACGTCGCGGAGATGAAGACCGGTGAGGGCAAGACCCTCGTCGGCACGCTCCCCGCGTATCTGAACGCGCTGTCGGGCAAGGGCGTCCATCTGATCACGGTCAACGACTACCTCGCCGAGCGTGACTCGGAGCTGATGGGCCGGGTGCACAAGTTCCTCGGCCTGACCGTCGGCTGCATCCTGGCGAACATGACGCCCGCGCAGCGCCGCGAACAGTACAACTGCGACATCACGTACGGGACGAACAACGAGTTCGGCTTCGACTACCTGCGCGACAACATGGCGTGGTCCAAGGACGAGCTGGTCCAGCGCGGCCACAACTTCGCCTGTGTGGACGAGGTCGACTCGATCCTCGTCGACGAGGCCCGTACGCCGCTGATCATCTCCGGGCCCGCCGATCAGGCCACCAAGTGGTACGGCGACTTCGCCAAGCTCGTGACGCGTCTCACCAAGGGCGAGCCGGGCAACCCGCTCAAGGGCATCGAGGAGACCGGCGACTACGAGGTCGACGAGAAGAAGCGCACCGTCGCCATTCACGAGGCGGGCGTCGCCAAGGTCGAGGACTGGCTGGGCATCGACAACCTCTACGAGTCGGTCAACACCCCGCTCGTCGGTTACCTGAACAACGCCATCAAGGCCAAGGAACTGTTCAAGAAGGACAAGGACTACGTCGTCCTGGACGGCGAAGTCATGATCGTCGACGAGCACACCGGCCGTATCCTCGCCGGCCGCCGCTACAACGAGGGCATGCACCAGGCGATCGAGGCGAAGGAAGGGGTGGACATCAAGGACGAGAACCAGACCCTCGCCACGATCACCCTGCAGAACTTCTTCCGCCTGTACGACAAGCTCTCCGGCATGACCGGTACGGCCATGACCGAGGCCGCCGAGTTCCACCAGATCTACAAGCTCGGCGTCGTGCCGATCCCGACCAACAGGCCGATGATCCGCAAGGACCAGTCGGACCTGATCTACCGGACCGAGGTCGCCAAGTTCGCGGCCGTCGTGGACGACATCGCGGAGAAGCACGAGAAGGGGCAGCCGATCCTCGTCGGCACCACTTCGGTCGAGAAGTCCGAGTACCTCTCGCAGCAGCTCAACAAGCGCGGCATCCAGCACGAGGTGCTCAACGCGAAGCAGCACGACCGTGAGGCGACGATCGTCGCCCAGGCCGGCCGCCGCGGCGCCGTCACCGTCGCCACCAACATGGCCGGCCGTGGTACCGACATCAAGCTCGGCGGCAACCCGGACGACCTGGCGGAGGCGGAGCTGCGCCAGCGCGGGCTCGACCCGGTCGAGCACGTCGAGGAGTGGGCCGCGGCCCTGCCCGCCGCGCTGGAGCGCGCCGAGGCGGCCGTGAAGGCGGAGCACGACGAGGTCAAGGAGCTCGGCGGGCTGTACGTGCTGGGCACCGAGCGGCACGAGTCGCGCCGCATCGACAACCAGCTGCGCGGTCGTTCCGGCCGTCAGGGCGACCCGGGCGAGTCCCGGTTCTACCTGTCGCTGGGCGACGACCTGATGCGACTGTTCAAGGCGCAGATGGTCGAGCGCGTCATGGCGATGGCGAACGTCCCCGACGACGTCCCGATCGAGAACAAGATGGTGACCCGGGCGATCGCCTCCGCGCAGTCCCAGGTCGAGCAGCAGAACTTCGAGACGCGCAAGAACGTCCTCAAGTACGACGAGGTGCTCAACCGTCAGCGCGAGGTCATCTACGGCGAGCGCCGGCGCGTCCTGGAGGGCGAGGACCTGCACGAGCAGGTGCGCCACTTCATGGACGACACCATCGACGACTACATCCGCCAGGAGACCGCCGAGGGCTTCGCGGAGGAGTGGGACCTCGACCGTCTGTGGAACGCGTTCAAGCAGCTCTACCCGGTCAAGATCACGATCGAGGAGCTGGAGGACGAGGCGGGCGACCGGGCGGGCATCACCGCGGAGTTCATCGCCGAGGCGATCAAGGAAGACATCCACGCGCAGTACGACGAGCGCGAGAAGCAGCTCGGCTCGGACATCATGCGTGAGCTGGAGCGTCGCGTGGTCCTCTCCGTGCTGGACCGCAAGTGGCGCGAGCACCTCTACGAGATGGACTACCTCCAGGAGGGCATCGGCCTGCGCGCGATGGCGCAGAAGGACCCGCTGGTCGAGTACCAGCGCGAGGGCTTCGACATGTTCACCGCGATGATGGAGGGCATCAAGGAGGAGTCCGTCGGCTACCTGTTCAACCTGGAGGTCCAGGTCGAGCAGCAGGTCGAGGAGGTCCCGGTGCAGGACGCCGCCGAGAAGACGTCGCTGGCCAAGGAGGACGCGGTGCCGGCGGGCGCGGCGCGCCCGGAGATCCGTGCGAAGGGCCTGGAGGCCCCGCAGCGTCCGGACCGCCTGCACTTCTCGGCGCCGACGGTGGACGGCGAGGGCGGCGTCGTCGAAGGCGACTTCGAGAACGACGGCGGGCCGCGCTCGGAGACGGACGGCATGACCCGCGCGGAGCGCCGCAAGGCGGCGAAGGGCGGCGGTCGCCGCCGCAAGAAGTAACGGGGCGGGTTGATCGATCCGGGGCCGGACACCGAGGGGTGTCCGGCCCCGGTGTCGTGTAGGCGCGCAGGCCGGGAGGGCGGACTGGGCTGCCTTTGGACGGGGCCTCCTACCTCGTGCGCCCAGGTGACGTTCTGGCCCCGGGGAGGCCCCCGCTGGGGGCTCTCGGACCCGGCGAGTCCGGGAGGTTGGTCCTCCGGCTCGTGGCAGCACTCCGCTGCGTGGGCGCCCGGCCCTCGGCCGAGCGCCCAACGGGTGTCCGGTCTGTTCAGTTGGAGCGTCGCCCTCTGGCGCGAGGCCTTCGTCTGCGCCCGAGCGGTCGGCGGGCTGCGCCGGGCTGACCGGGTCTGCGTCCCCGCTGGCTGCGGGTGCCGCCATGGGGCCGACCAGAGCCCATGCCGACCCCGACGGGTCGCGCCCGCCCCACGCCCAGCGGGGGCTGGCCCTGCGCCGCACCTGGGCGGAGTGGCATCTGCACCGCGCGCCGCCTGGAGAACCAGTCCAGCGGCGGGTTGCACCCTCGTCCCAAGGCGCGGCCTGCAGTTGCGCAGCGCCGTAGGGCGGCTGGCACGCGGTCCCCAGTGCGCGGGGCCACCGTGCCCACCAGGGGCGAGGTGGCCGTCGCCCACGGGCCGCGGCCGCCCCTACGGGCGGGCTGCTTCCGTGTCCACCTGCGGGCGCCGCCTGCCGCGGACACGCCCGTGGCAGGCCGCGGCCGCCCAGCCGCCCTGCGGGATGGCTGCTTCCGTGTCCACCCGCGGCCGCCGCATGCCGCGGACGCGTGCCCGCGCCCGCATCGGCCTGTGGCCCCACTGGATCGGACCGCCGCCGTGTCCACCCCAGGGTGGATCGGCGGCCGTCCCGACCGGTCGCGCCCGCACTCGCTCCATCCGGCCTGGTGGCCACGTGCCCCGGACGTGCGGCCGCGCTTCCAGCAGCGGGCATGCGGCCCGGAGCCGGTTGGCTGCGCCGGCACGTGCGTGCGTTCGCGTCGGCCTGCGGCCCGGGTGGGTGGGGCGGCGGGCCAGTCGCCCGCCCCAGCGGGCGGGCCGCGCCCGTCGCCCAGCCCGCCCGGGTCAGGCGCGGCCCTCCGCCGTGTTGCGTTCGCCGCCCAGTTCCACCGCTGCGCAGCGCCAGCGGCGGTCCGAGCCCTGTTCCAGGCGGAACGCCATCGCGCTGACCCGGTCGCCCGAGCCGATGCGGGCGAATGCCTCGATCACGCCCGGGCCCGGGTGGAACTCGCCGCAGTGGCGGACGACCGGCATCACGCGGTCCGCCGGGCGCAGCGGCGCTCCCGGGGCCAGGTGGACCAGTTGCTCGTACGCCTCGCCGATCGTGTGCCCGAGCATCCAGTGCACCGGGCGCTGGCCGCTCAGGACCGCCAGCAGGCGGTCGGCGAACCAGTAGTGCGGTTTGTGCTGCCTGCCTCGTGCGCGGGTCAGCGCCGTGGCCGCCGCCGCGGCGGGCCTTCGCTGGTCGCGTCGGCCCGCGGGCCGGGTCCTGTCCATGCAGATCGCCCCCGATGTGCCTGGTTCCCAAGGGGATACCGGGAAGTAGCTTCGACGGGGAACTTGTACGGCGCGCCCGGACCGGCTGCAACAACCCCGGCCCTCCTGTCGGCTGCCCGGGAAGGATCACCTATCAGGGTGGACCGGCCCATGGCACGCCTGCGCGCACGCCGTGCCGAAAGTGCGCGCGGTGGACGCCCTGAGAGGCGCGGGCGGACCCCCGAAGGGGGACGTCGCACGTATCCTGAGGGCGCATTTCCGACTACGAAAGCGGCCAGCCATGCGCGTCTACGTCCCCCTGACCCTTCCCGGTCTCGCAGAGGCGCACAAGACGGGCGAGCTCGGCCCCGGCCCGCTGTCCGCGTACGCGGTCACCCCGGGCCTGCGCGAGTGGTACGTGTCCGACGACATCGAGGAGCTGGAGTACGCGGCGCTCAGCCGTGCCGCCGCCGCCTCCCTGCGCCTGCTGGCCGGTGCCCCCGACGCCCCCCGCCGCCGCGTCGTCGTCGCCGTCGACGTGCGCGACCAGGACGCGGTCGCCGATCCCGACCAGGTCCTCGACGCGAGCGCGCTCGGCGAGGTCCGTATCGCCGCCGCCGTGCCCATGTCCAAGGCCGCGGCCGTCCATGTCGACGCCGACGACGCCGTGCCCGACGTGACCGCGGCGGTGGACGCGCTCGGCGCCGCCGACCACGGGGACGACGACGCCCGGTTCACCGTCGACGGCGCCGAGGACCACGAGCTGCTCTGGTACGGCGTGCAGGAGATCCCGAACATCGTGGGCTGAGACGGGGGCCGGAGCCTCGTTGTCGTACCCGGCCGGTACCGTTTCTCGGCATGGGGAATTCGGGGCACCACAGCGCCCACCTGGTGTGGGACTGGAACGGCACACTGCTCGACGACATCGCCGCGGTCATCGAGGCGACCAATGCCGCCTTCGCGGAGACAGGGCTCGAGCAGATCACGCTCGAGCGCTACCGCGAGCTGTACTGCGTGCCCGTTCCGCGCTTCTACGAGCGGCTGATGGGCCGACTGCCCACGGACGCGGAGTGGCTCGTCATGGACGCCGCCTTCCACAAGCACTACTGGGCGAGGGCCGACGCGTGCGGTCTGGCGGCGGGCGCTGCCGAGCTGCTCGCGGGACGGCAGCAGTCCGGTCTGACACAGTCGCTGCTGTCCCTGGCCCCGCACGAGCATCTGATACCGATCGTGCGCCGGCACGGCATCGAGGAGCGGTTCGTCCGGGTGGACGGGCGCGTCGGCGCCTCGACCACGGGCAAGGCGGAGCACATGGTGCGCCATCTGGCCGCCTTGGAGGGCGTGACGCCGGACCGCGTCGTGGTCATCGGTGACGCGGTGGACGACGCCGTGGCAGCGGGCCACGTCGGGGCGAAGGCCGTGCTCTACACGGGCGGATCGCACAGCAGGGGCAGTCTGAAGAAGGCGGGGGTGCCGGTGGTGGACTCGCTGCACGAGGCCGTGGCCGTGGCGGAGGAGCTCGTGACGGCGGCGTAGCCGCCCGACCGGGGCCGGGCGGCGGCGTACGCCCGCCGGTCAGTCCCGCGTGACGGGCGCCTTCTCGCGCAGCACTTCGAGGAACGCGCGCATCCAGGCCGGGTGGTCCGGCCATGCCCGCGACGAGACGAGGGTGCCGTCGACGACGGCCTCCGAGTCCTTGAACGACGCTCCGGCCGCCTGCATGTCGAGTTCCAGAGCGGGGTATGCGGTCACGCGGCGGCCCTCCATGCCGCCGATCGCCGCCGTGAGCAGGGGACCGTGACAGATCTGCGCCACGGGCTTGTCCGCGTCGAAGAAGGCCTTGAGAATCTTGCGCAGCTCGGCGTCGTTGCGCAGGTACTCCGGGGCACGCCCGCCGGGGATGACGACGGCGGCGTACGCCCCGGTGTCGACCTCGGAGAAGGCCAGATCGGCGGGCCAGGTGTAGCCCGGCTTCTCGGTGTAGGTGTCGAAGCCCGGCTCGAAGTCGTGCACGACGAACTGGAGCTTCTTGCGGGTGGGGGCCGCGATGTGCACCTCGTACCCCTCCTCCAGCAGCCGCTGGTAGGGGTAGAGGACTTCGAGCGACTCGGCGGCGTCCCCGGTGACGATGAGGATCTTCGTGGTCATGGCTGCTCCCGGTGAGTGGTTGCCAGAAGGGCCTGTGTCGCTGTCCAGAGTGTCAAACTTCGGGGCCCTCTTTTGTACACATACGGCTCATGACGGTTCGGGGGTCAGGGGCGATAGCCTGGGGGCGTGATCAGCGCGATACGCCGTGGGGGCAGCGAAGCCCCCGGCCTGCGCCCGGAGCGCCACCGTGCCCGGGCGATACCTGATCTTCTCTGTCCGGCCTTCCCGCCTGAATCGGCTGAAAGCGGATCGGACATCTCTCATCGCGGCATAACGTCGACTGCGACCGGACACCCCGCGTCGTGGCGTTGCGTCGCAGCATCTTTCACCTACGTCACGCAACGGCGCGCGACAGGAGCCAGAGGACATGCAGACCAAGCTGGACGAAGCCAAGGCCGAGCTGCTCGCACGGGCTGCCCGGGTAGCTGAGAACAGCCCGGTCGGGGGGCACCTTCCGACTGGGGCCGAGCAGGGGAAGCGTCCCGACCGGGACACCGTGCTCTCGTTCCTCCAGCGCTACTACCTGCACACTGCTCCCGAGGACCTCACCGACCGTGACCCGGTCGATGTCTTCGGTGCGGCACTTTCCCACTACCGGCTCGCCGAAAACCGCCCCCAGGGCACGGCGAACGTCCGGGTCCACACCCCGACCGTGGAAGAGAACGGGTGGACCTGCAGCCACTCCGTCGTCGAGGTCGTCACCGACGACATGCCCTTCCTCGTCGACTCGGTCACCAATGAGCTCTCCCGGCAGGGCCGCGGCATCCACGTCGTGATCCACCCGCAGGTCGTCGTCCGCCGCGATGTGACCGGCAAGCTCATCGAGGTGCTGCCGGCCGAGCCGAGCGCCAAGGGCCTGCCGCACGACGCGCTGGTCGAGTCCTGGATCCACGTCGAGATCGACCGGGAGACCGACCGCGCCGACCTGAAGCAGATCACCGCCGACCTGCTGCGCGTCCTGTCCGACGTCCGCGAGGCCGTCGAGGACTGGGAGAAGATGCGCGACAGCGCGCTGCGCATCGCCGACGAGCTGCCGAACGAGCCGACCGCCGACGACCTGCGCGAGCAGGACGTCGAGGAGGCCCGCGAGCTGCTGCGCTGGCTCGCCGCCGACCACTTCACGTTCCTCGGCTACCGCGAGTACGAGCTCACCGACTCCGACGCGCTGGCCGCCGTCCCCGGCACCGGCCTCGGCATCCTGCGCTCCGACCCCCACCACAGCGAGGACGAGGCGCACCCGGTCAGCCCCTCGTTCAGCAGGCTGCCCGCCGACGCCCGGGCCAAGGCCCGTGAGCACAAGCTGCTCGTCCTGACGAAGGCCAACAGCCGTGCCACCGTGCACCGGCCGTCCTACCTGGACTACGTCGGCGTCAAGAAGTTCGACGCCGAGGGCAACGTCGTGGGCGAGCGCCGCTTCCTCGGCCTGTTCTCCTCCGCCGCGTACACCGAGTCCGTGCGCCGCGTCCCCGTCATCCGCCGCAAGGTCGACGAGGTCCTCCAGGGCGCCGGCTTCGCGCCCAGCAGTCACGACGGCCGCGACCTGCTGCAGATCCTGGAGACGTACCCGCGCGACGAGCTGTTCCAGACCCCGCCCGACGAACTGCGCGAGATCGTCACCAGCGTCCTCTACCTGCAGGAGCGCCGCCGGCTGCGGCTGTACCTGCGCCAGGAGGAGTACGGGCGGTACTACTCGGCCCTCGTCTACCTGCCGCGCGACCGCTTCAACACCACCGTCCGCGAGCGCCTGACCGGCATCCTCAAGGAGGAGCTGGGCGGCACCAGCGTCGACTTCACCCTCATGAGCACCGAGTCGGTGCTCACCCGGCTCCACTTCGTCGTGCGCGTCGCGACCGGCACCGAGCTGACCCACCTCACCGACGCCGACAAGGAGCGCATCGAGGCCCGGCTGGTCGAGGCCGCCCGCTCCTGGGCCGACGGCTTCGCCGAGGCGCTCAACGCGGAGACCGGCGAGGAGCGCGCCGCCGAGCTGCTGCGCAAGTACAGCAACGCCTTCCCCGAGGGCTACAAGGCAGACCACTCGCCGCGCTCCGCCGTCGCCGACCTGGTCAACCTGGAGCAGGTCACGAGCTCCGGCCGCGACTTCGCGCTCTCCCTGTACGAGCCGGTGGTCGCCGCGCCGGGCGAGCGCCGCTTCAAGATCTACCGGATCGGCGACCAGGTCTCCCTCTCCGCCGTGCTGCCGGTCCTCAACCGGCTCGGCGTCGAGGTGATCGACGAGCGTCCGTACGAGCTGCGCTGCGCCGACCGTACCCACGCGTGGATCTACGACTTCGGCCTGCGCATGCCGAAGTCCGACGGCAACGGCGACTACCTCGCCGACGACGCCCGCGAGCGGTTCCAGGACGCGTTCGCCGCGGTGTGGACCGGCCAGGCCGAGAACGACGGCTTCAACTCCCTGGTGCTGGGCGCCGGGCTGAGCTGGCGCCAGGCCATGGTGCTGCGCGCGTACGCGAAGTACCTGCGCCAGGCCGGCTCGACCTTCAGCCAGGACTACATGGAGGACACCCTCCGCAACAACGTCCACACCACCCGGCTGCTGGTCTCCCTCTTCGAGGCCCGGATGTCGCCGGAGCGCCAGCGTGCGGGCACCGAGCTGACCGACGGCCTGCTGGAGGAGCTGGACGGCGCGCTCGACCAGGTCGCCTCGCTCGACGAGGACCGTATCCTGCGCTCCTTCCTCACCGTCATCAAGGCGACGCTGCGCACCAACTTCTTCCAGAAGACGGAAGACGGCGGGCCGCACGGCTACATGTCGATGAAGTTCGACCCGCAGGCCATCCCGGACCTGCCCGCCCCGCGCCCCGCCTTCGAGATCTGGGTGTACTCGCCGCGCGTCGAGGGCGTGCACCTGCGCTTCGGCAAGGTCGCGCGAGGCGGTCTGCGCTGGTCCGACCGGCGCGAGGACTTCCGTACGGAGATCCTCGGCCTGGTCAAGGCGCAGATGGTCAAGAACACCGTGATCGTGCCGGTCGGCGCGAAGGGCGGCTTCGTCGCCAAGCAGCTCCCAGACCCGTCCGTGGACCGCGACGCCTGGCTCGCCGAGGGCATCGCCTGCTACCGGACCTTCATCTCGGCGCTGCTCGACATCACCGACAACATGGTCGCGGGCGAGGTCGTTCCGCCGGCGCAGGTCGTCCGGCACGACGAGGACGACACCTACCTGGTGGTGGCCGCCGACAAGGGCACCGCGTCGTTCTCCGACATCGCCAACGAGGTCGCCGTCTCCTACGACTTCTGGCTCGGCGACGCCTTCGCCTCGGGCGGCTCGGCCGGTTACGACCACAAGGGCATGGGCATCACGGCCCGCGGCGCGTGGGAGTCCGTCAAGCGGCACTTCCGCGAGCTGGGCCACGACACCCAGACACAGGACTTCACGGTCGTCGGCGTCGGCGACATGTCCGGTGACGTGTTCGGCAACGGCATGCTGCTGAGCGAGCACATCCGGCTCGTCGCGGCCTTCGACCACCGGCACATCTTCATCGACCCGACGCCGGACGCGGCCGTCTCGTACGCCGAGCGGCGCAGGCTCTTCGAGCTGCCGCGCTCGTCGTGGGCGGACTACAACACGGAGCTGCTGTCGCACGGCGGCGGCATCCACCCGCGCACCGCCAAGGCGATCCCGGTCAACGCGGCGATGCGCGAGGCACTGGGCATCGACCCGGGCGTCTCCAAGCTGACGCCCGCCGAGCTGATGCAGTCCATCCTCAAGGCGCCGGTCGACCTGCTGTGGAACGGCGGCATCGGCACGTACGTCAAGGCGTCGACCGAATCGCACGCCGATGTCGGCGACAAGGCCAACGACGCGATCCGCGTCAACGGCGAGGACCTGCGCGTCCGCGTCGTCGGCGAGGGCGGCAACCTCGGTCTGACCCAGCTGGGCCGTATCGAGTTCGACCGCCACGGGGGCAAGGTCAACACGGACGCGATCGACAACAGCGCCGGTGTGGACACCTCCGACCACGAGGTGAACATCAAGATCCTGCTCAACGGGTTGGTCACGGACGGCGATCTGACCGTCAAGCAGCGCAACCAGCTGCTGGCGAAGATGACCGACGAGGTCGGCGCGCTCGTCCTGCGCAACAACTACGCGCAGAACGTCGCCCTCGCCAACGCGGTCACGCAGTCGCCGTCCCTGCTCCACGCCCACCAGCGCTTCATGCGGCGCCTCGAGCGGGACGGGCACCTGGACCGGGCGCTGGAGTTCCTGCCCAACGACCGCCACATCCGGGAGCTGCTGAACGCCGGCAAGGGGCTCAGCCAGCCGGAGCTTGCCGTGCTGCTGGCGTACACCAAGATCACGGTGGCCGACGAGCTGATCCGTACGTCGCTGCCGGACGACCCGTACCTGCGCCGGCTGCTGCACGCGTACTTCCCGAAGCCGCTGCGCGAGCAGTACGGCGACGCGATCGACGCGCATGCGCTGCGGCGCGAGATCATCACGACCGTGCTGGTCAACGACACGGTGAACACCGGTGGTTCGACCTTCCTGCACCGCCTGCGGGAGGAGACCGGCGCGTCGGTCGAGGAGATCGTGCGGGCGCAGACCGCGGCCCGCGAGATCTTCGGTCTCAGCACGGTGTGGGACGCGGTGGAGGCGCTGGACAACACGGTCGCCGCCGATGTCCAGACGCGTATCCGGCTGCACTCGCGCCGGCTCGTCGAGCGCGGCACGCGCTGGCTGCTGGGCAACCGGCCGCAGCCGCTGGAGCTGGCCGAGACCGTCGACTTCTTCGCCGAGAGGGTGGAGGACGTGTGGGCCTCGCTGCCGAAGATGCTGCGCGGCGCGGACCTCGAGTGGTACCAGAGCATCCTGGACGAGCTCACCTCGGCGGGTGTCCCGGAGGACGTCGCACTGCGGGTGGCCGGGTTCTCGTCGGCGTTCCCGACGCTGGACATCGTGGCGATCGCGGACCGTACGGGTCAGGAGCCGCTGGCGGTGGCCGAGGTGTACTACGACCTCGCCGACCGGCTCTCGATCACCCAGCTGATGGACCGGATCATCGAACTGCCGCGGGCGGACCGCTGGCAGTCGATGGCCCGCGCCTCGATCCGCGAGGACCTGTACGCGGCGCACGCGGCGCTGACGTCGGACGTCCTGTCGGTGGGCAACGGCAGCGCGACGCCGGAGGAGCGGTTCAAGGCCTGGGAGCAGAAGAACGCGGCGCTGCTGGGGCGGGCGCGGTCGACGCTGGACGAGATCCAGGGGTCGGACACGTTCGATCTGGCGAATCTGTCGGTGGCGATGCGGACGATGCGGCAGTTGCTGCGGATGCACCGCTGAGGGCTGTGGGCGGGGTGGTGTTCCCCACCCCGCCCCTTCCCGTGACTGGGGCTGCGCCCCAGGCCCCCGTGGGAGGTGTGGCTGAGGCCCCACGCCCCCGGTGGCGGCTTCGCGTCGCGTGCCTGCGGGTCTGGCTTGCGCCAGGCGCCCTCACGCGCCGCGCGCGGTGTTGACGCCGCCGTGCCCACTGGGACGGCGGCTTCGCGTCGCGGGCGCGGTGCGGATCCGGCTTGTGCGGGTGCGTTTCCTGACAGGTGTGGGTGCTTCGCCGTGCATGCCATCGGTATGCGGGTCCTGACGGCCCCGCCCCGGCGGCGGCTTCGCGCCCGCGCGTGAGGACCCGTTCCGGCGGCTTGAATCAGCGCCAGGGGGATGTGCGGGGGTCCGGGGGGAAGGTGGAGCGGTGGATCGCGGTGACCGCCGCTGTTACGGACGGCGGTAGCCAGTCCGGGGAGTGGTGGGGCGGCGTGCACAGCGACGCCACGTCGGCGGCCGGCGGGCGGTCCTCCGTGCGGGGCGCGAGCGTCGCCGTCAGGAGGCGGCGCAGCGGTTCGGGGTGGGCGCTCAGGTCCGGGGGCTCGTGGGCCGTGCCCGCGATGCGGGTCGCGACGACCAGGCCGCCGCCCTCGCCGTACGGGTGGCGTCCCGTCGCAGCCTCCGCGGCGACGAGGCCGAGCGTGAACACGTCCGACGCGGGCGTCAGCGCACGGCCCAGCGCATGTTCCGGGGACATGTACTTCGGCGTCCCGACCATCCGCCCCACCGTCGTCAGCGCGGACGTGCTGTCCGCGGCCCGCGCGATGCCGAAGTCGAGCAGCCACGGTCCCCGCTCGGTCAGCAGCAGGTTGGCGGGCTTCACGTCCCGGTGGATCAGCCCGGCCGCGTGCACCGCGCTCAGCGCCCGCGCCGCGCAGGCCGTCAGCCGCAGGACGCAGTCGAGCGGGAGCGGCCCGAACTCGCCGAGCGCCTCGTCGAGCGGCAGGCCGGGCACGTAGCGGGTGGCGAGCCACGGGCGTTCCGCGTCCGCGTCGTGGTCCATGACGGGCACCAGATGGTGGCCCTGGACCGTGTGCGCCGCCTCCACCTCGCGGGCGAAGCGGCGCCGGAACTTCTCGTTCTCGGCGTGCTCGCGGCGGATCAGCTTCAGCGCGACGGGCAGACCGTCGTCGCGGCCGCGGGTGAGGAAGACCGTTCCCATGCCGCCTTCGCCGATACGCGCCGTGAGGACGTACCCCGCGATCTCCCGCGGATCCTCGTCCCGCAACGGCTCCGGACCACGCGTGCCCCTCATCCCGACCCCCTCGCCGACGGCAGGGGAGCCTACCCCGCCGCCGTCACTTCCTCCCTCCGGTGAACTCCTCGTACGCCGCCACGACTTCCTTCGCGGGCCCGTCCATCCGCAGGACTCCCGCCTCCAGCCAGATCGCGCGGTCGCAGGTCTCGGTGATCGTCGAGTTGCTGTGGCTGACCAGGAACACCGTGCCCGCCTCCTCGCGCAGCTCCTCGATGCGCTGCCGGCTGCGGCGGCGGAAGCGGGCGTCGCCCGTGGACAGGGCCTCGTCGATCAGCAGGACGTCGTGGCTCTTGGCGGCGGCGATGGAGAAGCGCAGCCGGGCGCCCATGCCGGAGGAGTACGTGCGCATCGGCAGCGAGACGAAGTCGCCCTTCTCGTTGATGCCCGAGAAGTCGACGATGTCGTCGTACCGTTCGCGGATCTGCCGGCGGGTCATGCCCATCGCGAGGCCGCCGAGGACGACGTTGCGTTCGCCGGTGAGATCGGACATCAGGGCCGCGTTGACGCCGAGGAGCGAGGGCTGGCCGTGGGTGAAGACCTTGCCCTTCGCGGTGGGCAGCAGCCCCGCGATGGCCTTGAGCAGGGTGGACTTGCCCGAGCCGTTGGAGCCGATGAGGCCGATCGCCTCGCCCTTGTACGCGGCGAAGCTGACGCCCTTGACGGCGTGCACCTCGCGCACACCGGGCGTGGCGCGGCGGGAGACGATCCGGCTGAGCGCGGAGGTGGCGCTGCCCCTGCCGGTGCGGGCGCCGTTGACCTTGTACGTGATGTGGACGCCGTCGACGACGACGGTGGGGACGCGCTCTGCCGGATCAGCCACGGCCGTACTGCTCCTCTGCCTTCCAGAAGTACAGGAAACCGCCGGCGCCTGCGAGCACGGCCCAGAGCAGGGCGGCGGCCCACACGTGCGGGGGCAGCCGGTCGGCGGTGAAGGACTCGATGAACGCGAAGCGCACGAGGTCGATGTAGAGCGCGGCCGGGTTGTACCGGATCAGGACGGCCACGAGGTGGGGCAGCCGGTCGCTGCCGAGGACCTTGTCGATGGACCACATCACGCCGGACGCGTACATCCAGGTGCGCAGGACGAACGGCATGAGCTGAGCGACGTCGGGGGTGCGGGCGGCGATCCGGGCCATGGCCATCGACAGGCCGGTGTTGAACGTGGCCTGGAGGACGAGCGCGGGGATCGCGAGCAGCCAGGAGCCCCTCGGGAACTCGCCGAAGCAGAACAGGATCGCGACGAGCGCGCCGAGCGAGAAGAGCAGCTGCTGCAGCTGTTGGAGGGCGAGGGCGATGGGCAGGGAGGCGCGGGGGAAGTGCAGCGCGCGCACGAGCCCGATGTTGCCGGAGATGGCGCGGGTGCCGGCCATGATCGAGTTCGCGGTGAACGTCCAGATGAAGACGCCCGTGACGAGGAACGGCACGAAGTCGGGGACGTCGTCGCCGGTGCCGAGCAGCTTGCCGAAGATCAGGTAGTAGACGGCGGCGTTGAGCAGCGGGGTCGCGAGCTGCCAGACCTGCCCGAGGCGCGCCTGGCTGTACTGGGCCGTGAGTTTGGCCGTGGCGAAGGCGGTGATGAAGTGCCGCCGCGACCAGAGCCGGCGGATGTACGCGCCGAGGGAGGGCCGGGCACCGCTGACGGTCAGGCCGTGGCGGGCGGCGAGCGCGGCGAGGTCGGTGGGCGGAGCGGGGGCGGCCGGGGACGGCCGGGAGGCGGTGGCTGTGGTCACGCGGGGTCGCTTTCGTGGTGACGGCGGAAAGCAGTTTCGACGGAACGGGACCGTATCGTCGCTACGGCGAGAGTAGGACGGTCGCGCGTCGGAACGCAACCGTTTCGTCGTGACGGGTATGATTCCGGCCATGCCTACGGACTCCGGAACCCCGCGCCGCGCCCCGGCAGGAGCCGCCGTGCTCCGCGAGGAGGTGACCGACGCGATCCGCAAAGCCGTCTTCGAGGAACTGGCGGCGGTCGGCTTCGCGCGCATGTCGATCGAGGGGATCGCGCGACGGGCGGGCGTCGGCAAGACGGCCGTCTACCGCCGCTGGAAGTCGAAGCTGTCGCTGGTGCTGGACCTGGTCTCGGCCGTCGCCGTCCAGGGTCTGCCCGCACCGTCGACCGGCTCCCTCCACGGAGACGTACGAGCGCTGCTGGAAGTGGCGGCTCACGCGCTGCGCCACCCCGTCGCCTCGCAGGTCATCCCCGACCTGCTGGTGGAGTCGGCGCGCCACCCCGAGATCTCGGACGCGATCAAGGCGGCCCTGCTGGACAGCCAGCAGGGCGTGGCGGCGGTGGTCGTCCGTGAAGCGGTCGCACGGGGCGAACTCCCCGAGGGCACGGACCCGGACAGGGCCCTCGACCTGATCGTGGGACCGCTGTACTGGCGGCTGGTGGTGGTGCGCGGCGGGCTGCCGAAGGGATACCTGGACGGGCTGGCGAGGGCGGCGGTGGCGGCGCTGCAGTCGTGACGCCCCGGCAGGGCGCACCGCGGGTCCGTCCTCGGCGCACGCGCACCCGGTGCGCGCCCCCGGGATCACCCGTTCGGCGCAGGGCGCGGTGACCCTCGGGCGGTGGGCCGGTTGTCCTGCGCAGCAACCCCGCGCTCTTGAACGGACGTGTTCACCATGCCGATTCGGCTCAGCGTCGTCGTCCCCGTCCACAATGTGGAGGACTATCTCGAGGAGTGCCTGCGCTCCCTCGCCGAGCAGAGTCTGCGGGACGTCGAGGTCGTCATGGTCGACGACGGCTCCACCGACGGCAGCGGTGACATCGCACGGCGCTTCGTCGCGGAGGATCCGCGGTTCACGCTCGTCTCGCAGGAGAACGCCGGGCTCGGAGCCGCGCGCAACGCCGGGATCGGGCGGGCGCGCGGCGAGTTCCTGGCGTTCGTCGACAGCGACGACGTCGTGCCGGCCGACGCGTACGAGAAGATGGTCGGCTCGCTCGACGCCTCGGGGTCCGACTTCGCCACCGGCAACGTCCACCGGCTGCGGGCCGGCGGCAGGACGCAGCAGTCGCCCATGTTCCGCGAGCCGATGGCGACCTCCCGTACCGCCACGCACGTCACCCGGGACTGGGCGCTGCTGTACGACCGCATCGCCTGCAACAAGGTCTTCCGCAGGGACTTCTGGGACCGGAACTCCTTCGCCTTCCCCGAGGGCGTCCTCTTCGAGGACATCCCCGTCGTCGTCCCGGCGCACTTCCTCGCCCGCTCCGTCGACGTCCTGCACGACACGGTCTATCTGTGGCGCGACCGCGACGGGTCGATCACCACCCGCAGGGCCCGGCCGGAGGCCGTGCGGGACCGGACCGCCTCCGTCACCGCGGCACGCGGCCTCCTGGGCGGCGAGGCGCGCCGGCGCTACGAGGCGAGCGTTCTCGCCAGTGACCTGATGCTCTTCATGGACGCCCTGCCCGACGGCGACGACGACTACCGCGAAGCCTTCCTCCGGCACGCGGGGGACTTCGTGACCAGCGTGTCCCGGCCCGTCCTGGAGGGGCTCGCGCTGCACCAGCGCGTCAAGTGGCAGCTGGTCCGCGAACGGCGCCTCGCCGAACTCCTCGCGCTCCTCGCCTTCGAGAAGAAGGAGGGCCGCGACGTCTTCCGCATCCGCGGTCCGCGCGCCCGCCGCGCCGAATACCCGGCGCTCACCGCGCCCCTCCCGCGCGGCGTCGACCGGCCCGCCCCCGCCGACCTGCCGGTCCTGTCCGACATCACCGAGGCGGTGTGGCGGGACGGAAAGCTGCACCTCAAGGGCTACGCGTACGTTCGCAACCACCCGGCGGGCGAGCGACGGCCCCGCACGTTCGCCTGGCTGCGGTCCGGGCGCAGACGGGTGGTCCCGCTGCGGCTGCGTCCCGCGGACGTGCCCGAGGCGAACGCCGGCTCCCGCCAGAGCCTGCATCCGTACGACCGGGCGGGCTTCGAGGCCGTCGTCGATCCGGCCCGGCTGAGGACCGGCACGTGGAACCTCGAGGTCGGCATCCTCGCGGCCGGGACGCTGCGCCGCGGCCCTCTGCGACTGCTCGGCAGCCGGGCGGCCCCCGCCGTCCACGATGTGGGCGACGAGCTGCGCATCGTTCCCGAGCTGTCCGGCGACAAGCTGCGCCTGAAGGCGGAACGCGTCGCGGCCAGGCTCACCGCCCACGGGGCCACGGACGACGGCGTGCGGATCGAGGGGATCGCCACCGGCCCCGCCCCGACCGCGGTGCGGCTGCACAACCGCCACACGGGGGAGGAGCGCGAGGTGCCCGTCGTCCCCGGCCCGTCCGGCGCCTTCACCGCCGACATCGCCCTCACGAGCGCGGGAGCCGACGCACCGCGCACCTCGCCCTGGACCGTCCGCCTCGTCCGCGCCGACGGCAGCCGGGTGCCCGTCGCCGTCCCGCGTACGACCGCACCCGGGCGGTACGGGCTGGGCGACCCGGCCCGGGAGCTCGCCGTCACCGCGAGCGCGGCGGGCAACCTCGTGCTGAGCGACCAGTGCCCCCAGCCCGTGGTCGACGCCTTCTCCTGGACCCCCTCCGGCGAACTCGTCGTCGAGGGCGGCTTCCCGCAGCACGCCCTGCGGCGGCCGGAGCTGGTGCTCCAGCACAGCGGTTGCCAGGAGGAGGCCGTCTTCGCGCACGAGCTGCGCGACGGCCGCTTCCGCGCCGTCGTCGCCCCCGCCGCCGTCGACGGGCCCGGCGGCGAACTGCCGCTGGCCGAGGGCCGGTGGTTCCTGTTCTTCCGCGAACGGGGCGAGAGCGACCCGGCGTGCTACGCCCCCGTGCGCCTCGCGTTCGCCGAGCACGCCGCCGTACCCTCCGTGCGGAGCATGCGGGGGCGCGACTTCGCGCTCGACCGCCGCTACCACGACCAGCTCCTCGTGGAGTCGGGCCCGGTCCTCGGCGCCCGCGAGCGCGGCGGTGTGGCAGAGCGGCGGATGCGGGAGCGGTTCGCCACCCTGCGCGGCGGCCCCCGGCGCGAAACCGTCCTGTTCAGCAGCTTCGACGGCCGCCAGTTCTCCGACTCGCCGCGCGCCGTCCATGAGGAACTGCTGCGCCGCAAGAGCCCGTTCGAGCACCTGTGGGTGGTGCGCGACCAGCAGGCCGGGCTGCCCGCAGGCGTGCGGGCCGTCCCCCACGGCGGCGCCGAGTGGCACGAGGAACTGGCCACAGCCCGGGTGGTCGTGACCAACACCCAGCTGCCCGAGTGGTTCGAGCGCGGCACCGACCAGTTCGTGGTGCAGACCTGGCACGGCACACCGCTCAAGCGCATCGGCCGGGACCTGCTGGGCACCTCCCAGGCCAACCGGCCCTACATCGAGTCTCTTCCGGCCCGCGCCGCGCAGTGGAGCGTGCTCGTCTCGCCCAACCGCTTCTCCACCCCCGTCCTTCGCCGCGCCTTCGGCTACGACGGCGAGGTCGTCGAGTCCGGCTACCCGCGCAACGCCCTGCTGCACGCCGAGGACCGGGCCAAGGTCGCCGCGAGCGTCCGCGAGCGCCTGGACCTCCCCGAGGACAGGACCGTCGTCCTGTACGCGCCGACCTGGCGCGAGGACCGCGCCAAGGGCGGCGGCCGCTACGCGCTCGACCTCCGGCTCGACCTCGCCGCCGCACGCGCCGCGCTCGGCGACAGCCATGTGCTGCTCGTGCGCCGCCACTACCTGGTGGGCGACCGGCTGCCCGACACCGGCGGCTTCGCCCGCGACGTCTCGCGCCATCCCGACGTCGCCGAACTGATGCTGGTGAGCGACGTGCTGGTCACGGACTACTCCTCGCTGATGTTCGACTTCGCGCAGACCGGCCGCCCCATGCTGTTCCACACCTACGACCTGGAGCACTACCGGGACGCGCTGCGCGGCTTCTACTTCGACTTCGAGAAGCAGGCCCCCGGGCCGCTCGTCGCCGACGGCGCCGAGCTGATCGAAGCGCTGCGCGACCCGGCCGCGGCGACCGCCGGTCACGAGGAGGCGTACGCGGCGTTCTGCCAGGTGTTCTGCGACCTCGACGACGCGAACGCCGCCGCCACGGTCGCCGACCGGATCCTGAAGGAGACCGCGCCCTGAGGGAATGGACCTTCCGGGTGATTCGCGTGCCGGGACTTTGCCAAAGATCGCAGCGCAGTCAACTGTCCAGCATTCAGTGTGTTTATCGGTTGCCAGCCGCCGACGTCGACGATTGCTACGTTCGGCGGCCATGGACCTGCGAAAGCGAACGAAAACGAGAACGGGAACGCCCGACGTGCGCCGGGCGCGATCCGTCGTCCTCACCGTGTCGGCACTCGCCTTCGTCGCGAAAATGGTTCTTGCCGCACAGACACGCGGCCCCGCCGACGTCCGGTTCTTCGACGCGTTCGCCCGGGCGATCGCCCAGGTCGGCCCCGTGCGCATCTACGAACACCCGATGCCGCGCCTGCCCGTCTACAACCATCCGCCGCTCGCGAGCTGGATGCTCCTCGGGCTCGACGAGCTGGACCGGCTGGGAATTCCCTTCGCGGTTCTGATCCGTACGCCCGCCTGCCTCGCCGATTTCGTCTCCGCCGTTCTCGTATTCGAGATCCTCCGCCGCCGGAGGTCCACCGGAACGGCCATGGCGTGCGCCCTCGGCTGCGCCCTCAGCCCCGTTCTCTTCGCCACGTCCGGATATCACGGCAACACCGATTCGGTCGCCGTCATGTTCGCCGTTCTCGCCGCCCACCTCCTCGCCGACCGCAGGGCACCGCTCGCCGCGGGGATCTGCGCCGCCGTCGCGGTGAGCATCAAGCTCATCCCGGTCGTCGCGATCCCCGCCCTGCTCGTGGCGGCCTTCCGCGCCGGGCGCCCCGTCCTCGTACGCTTCGCCGCCGGCCTCGCCGCCGTCATGCCGGTGCTGTGGGGGCCGGTGCTCGTGACCGTGCCGGAGCCGCTGCGCCAGAAGGTCCTCGAATACGAGGGCGGGCGGGCGAGGCTCTGGGGCTTCGTACGGTTCGCCGACTGGGCGGGCGCCTCCGACGCGTTCATCGTCGCCCTCCACAGCGACTTCAGCCTCCTGTTCGTGCTCGTGTGCATGGCGGCCGGTGTCTGGCTCGCGTGGGTGCGGCCCACCGCGCCCGCCTACGCGGTCGCCCTGTCGCTCACCCTGCTGCTTCTGCTCAGCACCGGTTCGGCCGTCCAGTACCTCGCCTGGCCGGTGGTCGGCCTGTGCCTGTTCGGCCTCTGGGAGGGCGCCGCGTTCGGCGTGGTCGTCGGTGTCGTCACGGTGTGCGTGTACTCGGGACCCAGCGCCGTCCGCTGGAACGACTGGGCGCTGAACCTCGCCGCCCTCGGCTGGCTGCTGCTCGCCGCCGGGATCGTGACCGGCCTGCGCCGCGTGCTCGCCGAGCCGCCCCCGGCGCTCCCGCACCGGACGCTGCCCGTGGTGGCGCCCAGGGAGAAGAGCCCGTCCGCCCCCGCATCCCCTGTCAACTGAAGCGAACCGACGAAAGAGTAGAGAAGCGCTGGTGATGGAGAGCACGCTGGAGAGCTCGCGGACCGCCCCCCACGGCGGCCGGCCGGCCGGCCCGGGACCGCGGATCGGCATCCTCGTGGTGGCGTACAACGCCGAGGCCACGCTGGAGAAGACGCTCGACCGCATCCCGAAGGACTTCCGGTCCCGCATCGCCGAGATCCTCATCCTCGACGACGCGAGCAGCGACGAGACGTTCACGGCGGGCTGCCGCTGGTCGCAGCTGCAGGGCATGCCGCCGACCGTCGTCATGCGGCACACCAAGAACCTCGGCTACGGCGGCAACCAGAAGGCGGGCTACGCCCTGGCCGCCGAGCGCGGACTCGACATCGTCGTCCTGCTGCACGGCGACGGCCAGTACGCCCCCGAGCTGCTGCCCGACATGGTCGCCCCCATCGAACGCGGCGAGTGCGAGGCGGTGTTCGGCTCGCGGATGATGAACCCGGGCAGCGCGCTCAAGGGCGGTATGCCGTTCTACAAGTGGCTCGGCAACCGCGTCCTCACCCGCTTCGAGAACGGGCTGCTCGGTTCCCGGCTCAGCGAGTTCCACTCCGGGTACCGCGCCTACAGCGTCGCCGCACTGCGCCGGCTGCCCATCGACCGCAACACCGACGCCTTCGACTTCGACACCCAGATCGTCGTCCAGCTGATCGACGCGGGCATGCGGATCCGCGAGATCCCCATCCCCACCTACTACGGCGACGAGATCTGCTACGTCAACGGCATGCGCTACGCCAAGGACGTGGTCAAGGACGTGCTCGAATACCGGCTCGCGCTCAAGGGCTTCGGCACCTGCCCGTGGATCCCCAAGCCCGTCGAGTACGCCTTCAAGGAGGGCGACGGCTCCTCGCACTCGGCGATCCTGCGGCTCATGCGCACGATGCCGCCCGGCCGCGTCCTCGACGTCGGCTGCTCCGGCGGCCTGTTCGCCGAGCGCCTGGAGGCCCTCGGCCACACCGTCACCGGCCTGGACTTCGTCGAGATTCCGGGCGTACGCGAGCGCTGCACCGACTTCGTCCTCGCCGACCTGGAGGAGGGCCTGCCGCCGGACATCGCCGCCGACTACGACTACGTGATCGCCGCGGACGTCATCGAGCATCTCTCCCGGCCCGAACGCGTCCTGTCCGGCCTGCGGGACGTCCTGCGCCCGGGCGGCCGTCTGCTGCTCTCCGTACCGAACTTCAGCCACTGGTACGCACGGCTGCGCGTCGTCCTCGGGGCGTTCGGGTACGACCGGCGCGGCATCCTCGACGAGACGCATCTGCGCTTCTTCACCCGCGCCAGCCTGCGCCGCACGGTGCGGGCCGCCGGCTACGACGAACTGCGGCTCACCGCCACCGGGGCGCCGTTCTGGTCCGTGCTCGGCGGTGGACCCGTGGCGAAGGTCCTGGGCGGGGCGTCCCGGCTGCTGACCCGTGTGCGGCCGACACTCTTCGGCTACCAGTACGTCGCAGTGCTCACCCCGCATGCGGCGCAGACGATCATCGCCGGGGAGCACGTCGATGTCCAAGACATTCTCAACCGCCAGTACGTCCCCGCCGAGCGGGCCGACCGCGTGGGCGCCACGACCTGAGCCGAAGCCCCGGCCCCCGCGCAGGAGGAAGATCTTGACGCTGTCCAGCCTGTTGCTGCTGCTCTTCGCGGTGTTCTCGTCGGCGGGCGGCCAGATCATGCTCAAGCACGGCATGCGGTCCGCCGCCGCGGCCGCCCAGCACGGCGGCGGCTCGCTGGTGATGCGGGCCGCCACGACCCCGTGGGTCGTCATCGGACTGGTCGTCTTCGCCGTCTCCGCGGTGGCGTGGATGTCGACGCTGGCCCGCGTGCCGCTGAACATCGCGTACCCCTTCAACGCCCTGGGGTACCTGCTGATCGTCCTCGCGAGCTCCACCGTGCTGCACGAGCGGACGTCGCCGTGGACCTGGGGCGGCTCGCTGATGGTGGTGGCGGGACTGGTGACGGTGATGGCCGGCCAGCAGTGACGACGGGCGGCTCGGGCGAGAGGACCGAGCCGCCCGTCGGCTCAGACCGCCGTCCCGGCCGGTGCCTCGCTCTGCTCGGCCGCCGCCTGCCGCGGGAGCGCCACCGCGCCCCGCTCCTCGGGCGGCGTCACCGGAAGCAGCTCCCGTTCCCCCAGCAGCACGTGGCGCACCACGCGCTCGGCCGCCCGGCCGTCGTCGAACGCGCAGAAGCGGGCCCGGAAGGCCGCGCGCAGCCCGGCGTTCGCCGCGCTGTTCCAGGTGCCGTCCGTGAAGACGCGGATCAGCTCGTCGGTGCTGCGGGTGACCGCTCCGGGGGTGTCTCCCGGGGCCCCCGACAGCAGGTCGAAGCAGACGCCCCGCACCGCGCGGTAGATCTCCCAGTCGGGGGCGTGCACCACGATGGGCCGGTCCAGGTTGGCGTAGTCGAACATCACGGAGGAGTAGTCCGTGACCAGCGCGTCCGCGGCCAGGCACAGCTCCTCGGTGCTCGGATGGCCGGAGACGTCCATGATGCCCGGGTGTGCGCCGAGTCCGCTGCCGTCGTGGAAGTAGTGGGCCCGGATCATGAGCACCGTGTCCTCGCCCAGCTCCCGCGCGATCCGGGCGAGGTCGAGCCGGCAGGTGTAGCCGCGCTCGTGGTCGCGGAAGGTCGGCGCGTACAGGACGGCGCGCTGTTCGGGGCGGATGCCCAGCGAGGCGCGAACGGCGGCGACCTGCTCGGGCGTGGCGTTCACGAGGACGTCGTTGCGGGGGTAGCCGGTCTCCAGGTGGCGCACGGCGCTCGGGTAGGCGCTCGTCCATGCCTCGGTGGAGTGCGGGTTGGACGACAGACTGACGTCCCAGCGGTCGACGCGGTGCAGCAGATCGGGGAAGTTGAGACCCTGCGCGGCCGCCGGGTACTGGTACTGGCCCACGCCCATCACCTTCAGCGGAGTCCCGTGATGGGTCATCACATGGATCTGACCGCGACGCTTCACCACCTGGTTGGGGAAGTTGACGTTGCTGATGAAGTACGTGGCGCGGGCCATGACCGCCCAGTAGCGGCGCGAGCCCGGCACGACGTGGTCCACGCCGGGCGGGAGGGAGGCGGCCGCCTTCTTCGACACCACCCACACCCCGTGGACGTCAGGGGCGAGCTCGGCGGCCTTGTGGTAGATGGCCGCCGGGTTGCAGCTCATGCCGCGGTTCCAGTACGCGCTGTACACGGCGAGCCGGGGGTCCAGCGGGCGCAGCCGGTGGAGCCGGTACAGCACGGGGAGCACCCTGCGTGCCAGCCGGGACCGGCCCCCGGCCGCCGCGGCCCGCATCCCGCGCCGCACGATGAGCGCCGCGTCGAACCCGCGCAGCGCGGCCGTCCGGCCGCCGGCGAGGAGCCGCAGCCGCAGCGAGGCGAGGCCGCCGGGCGGCCGGTACCCGCGGGGCCGGTACTCCCGGTGGAAGGCGGCCACGGCCCGCACGTACGCGCGCCGGCGGCGTGAGACCTCCGCGTACGTCTCCAGCAGGTGCTGCGAGGCCAGCTGGAACAGCGGGGCGTGCACCCCTGCGAAACGCGGCGTGCCGCGCAGGGCGTCGAACAAGTCGCAGAACTGCTCGACCACGTCGTGCGGGGCGACCCTCTCCGCGGGGTCGTCGAGCCCGGGGACGTACCGCCGCCGGCGGTGCTCGACGCAGGGGACGGGCAGCGCGGCGACGGTCTCCGCCGTCGCGAGCGTGCCGAGCGCGTACATCCGGTCCCCGTACGGGCCGGGGGCGAAGGGCACCTGGCCGCTCTGGTGGAAGTCGCGGCGGACCGCGCGGTTCCAGCAGACGGCCGCGACCCCGAGCAGTTCCGGGCGGCCGGCGAGCGTGCACAGGTCGGTGTCGCCCATCTCCGTCAGCAGCTGCAGCGAACGGCTCGGCAGCGGCAGTCCCCGGAACGGCCTGCGGACATGCCCGAACAGCAGCACGTCCGGGTCCTTCGCCGTCTCCAGCCGGTCCGCGATCAGCTGGAGCGCGCCGGGCAGCAGGACGTGGGAGCCCTCCAGGAACAGCAGGTAGTCGCCCGTCGCGCGCTCGGCGCCCGCCGTGCGGCGGCCGTCCGAGCCCGCCGGTTCGGCGAGGTGCACGGCGCGCACGCGGGGGTCACGGGCGGCGATCTCGTCGAGCAACTGCCCCGAGCCGTCCGGTGATCCGTCGGCGACCCCGATGATCTCGACATCGGCGAACGACTGCGTCAGTACCGATTCGAGGCACTCGCGCAGGCTTCCGCGCACTCGACGGACAGGGACGACGATGCTCAGGCGGGGCATGAAGGCTCTTTCTCGTACAGGTCACAGGGGGCGGGCGGAGAGCGGGGCGCCGGTGGCGGGCCGTGGGCAGGGCAGCTGCGGGACGGCCCCGGCCGGCGGGACCGGGATCCGTTCGGCCGGCGGGACGAAGGCGGGCAGGCCCCCGGTCTCGTTCAGGAAGACCCGCCGTACGACACGCTCCGCCGCGTGGCCGTCGTCGTACGGGCAGAACCGCTCCCGGAACGCGGCCCGCAGCTGGGCCGAGCGCGAGCCGCGCCAGTGGCCCGTGGTGAAGATGTCGATCAGCTCCTCCTCGGTGCGGGCCACCGCGCCCGGCGGGCACGTGCGCACGTCGAAGTAGGTGCCGCGGGCCGCCTGGTAGGCGTCCCAGTCGGAGGTGTGCAGCACGATCGGGCGGTCCAGGCCCGCGTAGTCGAACATCAGGGACGAGTAGTCGGTGACGAGGGCGTCCGAGGCGAGCGCCAGGGATTCGACGCTCGGATGTCCGGAGACGTCCACGACCCGGTGAGCCGCTCCGAACGCGTTGCCGTCGGCGAGGTAGTGGGCGCGGGCGAGCACCACGAAGCGGTCGCCGAGCGCGTTCGCGAGCCGCGCCGGGTCCAGGGGCGGCCGCTGGGTGCGGCGGTAGTCGCGATGGGTGGGCGCGTACAGGATCGCGGTGCAGCCCTCCGGGACGCCGAGCGCGGCGCGCAGCCGGACCACGTCGGCGGGCGTGGCCCGGTGGAAGACGTCGTTGCGGGGGTAGCCGTACTCGAGGACGGTGCGGGCCGCGGGGTACGCGCGCTCCCACACGAGCGTCGAATGCCGGTTGGCGGACAGGGAGTAGTCCCACTTGTCGGCGTTCGCGAGCAGCTGCTCGAAGTCCATGTCACGCGCCGCGGCCGGGCGTTCGCGAAGATCGATGCCCATCGTCTTCAGCGGGGTGCCGTGGTGGGTCTGGAGCATGATCTGACCGGGGCGCTTGACCATCCGGCGGTCGAAGTTCACGTTGTTGACCAGGTACTTGGCGCGGGCGAGCGCCGACCAGTGGGCGAACGAACCAGGCCGCAGACGCCGTGTCGCCGCCGGAATCGTGTGCTGGTGGGCGGGGTCCGCGATCCAGGCGGTGCGGATGTGCGGTGCGAGGTCGCGGACCTTCTCCTCGATCGCGGCCGGATTGCACGCGTAGCCGCGGTTCCAGTACGCGGAGAACACGGCCAGGTCCTTGCGGACGGGCAGCCTCAGCTGGATGCGGTAGTGCACCCGCACCGCGGCGGCGTGCAGCACCCGGCGGCCGGCGCCCGCGACGCGGCGGGCCCGCGCGCGCAGCAGGTCCGTCGTCCACAGCAGGCGGTAGACGCGGTGGCAGCCGTGCCGCATCAGCACGTGCCGAAGCCGCCCGCGCAGCGAGGGACGCGCCCCCGGCGCGCGGTGGCGGGCGCAGTGCGCGCGGGCGCGGCGGAAGAACTCGGGGCGGCTGCCGCGGGGCAGCCGGCCGCGGGTGGTGGCGAGTGTCGAGAAGTGGTCGACCATGCGGCAGAACAGGACGCCCCGCCAGTGCGCGAGCTCCGGCCGCGCGTCGAGGAACGCGAAGACGCGGTCGTACTGGTCGAAGATGTCGAAGTGCCTGCGGCTCGTGGTGGCGAGGATGTTGCCGCCCTCCCGGCGCTGGCGGTAGTGCACGCACACCCGGTCCAGAGTGGCGACGGTGGACGCCGCCAGCAGCGCCGGATACGTGAACGGGGTGTCCTCGTAGTAGCCCGGCGGGAAGGCCAGCCGCTCGCGCTCGACGAACTCCCGCCGGTACGCCTTGTTCCAGGCCACCATCAGCAGTTTCAGCAGCCCGGGCCGGTCCTCCAGACGGAACGTCGCCGGCTCCTGCTCGCTCAGCAGCGCGGCGAACTTGTTCCGTGTGATCTCACCGGTCCAGTAGGTGCGGGCGTAGTCGTAGACCAGGACGTCGGGCTCGTCCGTGTGCTTGAGCCGGTCGGCGATCGCCTGGAGCGCGCCGGGTACGAGGGTGTCGTCACTGTCCAGGAAGATCACGTACTCGCCGCACGCGCGGGCGAGTCCGGCGTTGCGCGCACCGCCCAGGCCCGCGTTCTCCGGCAGGTGCACGGCCCGCACGCGCGGGTCGCGCGCCGCGGCCTCGTCGATGATCGCACCGCAGGAGTCCGGCGAGCAGTCGTCGACGGCGATCAGTTCGAGGTCGTCGAAGCTCTGACTCAGCACCGAGTCAAGGCATTCGTGCAGGTAGGCCTGGACCTTGAACGCGGGCACGATGACGCTGAACCGGGGCACGGCACATCCAAGGGTCGGCGCGGGCAGATGGCCCGAAAACGGCCAATGGGGTGACTTGGTTACGCCGCACGTGGCATCCGGGGGACGAACGCGTGAAGGCGGCCCGGTTACGGGGAACCGGGCCGCCTCCTGTGCACGAGGGTCACTTGACGGCGCCCGCCATGACGCCCGAGACGAACTGCCGCTGGAAGGCGAAGAACACGACCAACGGGATGATCATCGACACGAACGCGCCGGGCGCGAGCACGTCGATGTTGTTGCCGAACTGCCGTACCTGGCGCTGGAGCGCGACCGTGATCGGCGCGGACTCGGAGTCCGCGAAGATCAGCGCGACCAGCATGTCGTTCCACACCCACAGGAACTGGAAGATGCCGAGCGAGGCGATCGCCGGTCCGCCCAGCGGCATCACGACCCGGGTGAACAGGCGGATCTCGCCCGCTCCGTCGAGCCGGGCCGCCTCCAGCAGCTCCCGGGGGATCTCCGCGAAGAAGTTGCGCAGCAGGAAGATCGCGAAGGGCAGGCCGAAGGCGACGTGGAAGAGGATCACGCCGATCGTCGTCTCGAAGATGCCGATGAGACCGAAGAGTTCGGACACCGGAACGAGCGCGACCTGTACGGGGACGACGAGGAGCCCCACGACGACCATGAACCACCAGTCGCGGCCCGGGAACTCCATCCACGCGAAGGCGTATCCGGCGAGCGCTCCGATCGCCACGACGAGCACGGTGGCCGGGACGGTGATCAGGACGGTGGAGACGAGGGAGCCGGTGATGGCCTCGTTCTCCAGGAGGCGGGAGTAGTTCTCGGTGGTGAGCTGGGCGGGTGCGGTCAGCACCTCCCACCAGCCGCTCGCGGCGATGTCACCGGGGCTGCGGAGGGAGGAGAGCAGCAGACCGACGGTCGGCATCAGCCAGAACAGGGCGGCGAGGACGAGGAAGACACGCATCACGCCGCCACCGGTGCGGGCGGCGATGCGGGTGGCGAGGGACTGCTTCGCCTTGACGGGCGCAGCGCTCGTGCCGGCCGTGCCGGTGCTGCTCATGGTGCTCATCGCCCGGCCTCCTTCCGCATCCGCCGGATGTTGCTGTGCTTGCCCGGGGGGCGACCCCCGGTCCCCCGGCAGGGGCCGGGTGCGGTGTGGCGCGTGTTCATCGCCCGGCCTCCTTCCGCATCCGCCGGATGTTGCTGTGCTTGCCCGGGGGGCGACCCCCGGACCCCCGGCAGGGGCCGGGTGCGGTGTGGCGCGTGCTCATCGCCCGGCCTCCTTCCGCATCCGCCGGATGTTGAAGAACATCACCGGCAGCACCAGCAGGAGCAGCAGGACCGCGATCGCGCTGCCGAGCCCGAGGTTCGCGTCCGTGCCGAACGACGAGCGGTACAGCTGGAGCGCGAGCACGTTCGCGTCGTCCTGCGAGGAGCCCGGCGCGATGATGAACACCAGGTCGAAGATCTTCAGCACGTTGATCATCAGCGTCACCAGCACCACCGCGAGCACGGGCGCCAGCAGCGGCACCGTCACCCTGCGGAAGACCTGCCACTCGTTCGCGCCGTCCACGCGGGCCGCCTCCAGCAGTTCGCGCGGCACGCTCGCCAGCCCCGCCGCGATCAGGACCATCGCGAAGCCGGCCCACATCCACACATAGCTGCCGATGATCGCCGGGGTGACGAGGCCCGGGCCGAGCCAGTTCACGCCGTTGTACGGCTCGCGGAAGTTCTCCGCGGGCAGCCGCAGCAGCGCGCCCTCCGCCGAGGAGGGCAGGGTGAACCGCCCGTCCGCACCGGCCCGCGCCTCCGCGACGACCTTGCCGTCCTTGACCGCCTCCACCTTGATGCCTTTGAGCCCGAGTTCCCTGGCGTCGACGACGTTCGGCTTTCCGCCGCCGCCCCGGGTGAAGTCCAGCCACGCCGTGCCGTTGATCCCGTCACCGCCGGCCTCCGGCGCCTTCGCGGGCTCCGCGTCCGACGGCATCTTCGCGGGCGCCACCCCGACCAGCGGCAACTGGACGGGCGTCCCGGCCGAGACCGGCTCCTTGGTGACGAACGAACCGCCGCCGCCCGCCTTCAGCGGATGCGCGGGCAGCGGATGCGCCTTGGGGAAGCCCGCGGACTCGTTGAACGTGTCGTGCACGCCCACCCAGACCGCGTTGGCGACCCCGCGCTCGGGGTCCTGCTCGTACACCAGCCGGAAGATGATGCCCGCGGCGAGCATCGAGATCGCCATCGGCATGAAGACGATCAGCTTGAACGCCGTGCCCCAGCGGATCCGCTCCGTGAGCACGGCGAAGATCAGGCCGAGCGCGGTGGACACGGTCGGAGCCACGACCACCCAGATCGCGTTGTTCTTGACGGCGGTCAGGATGGTGTCGTCGGTGAAGATCTCCCGGTAGTTCCCCAACCCGGCGAAACCGCTGCCGGACTGGTCGAAGAACGACCGGTAGATCGAGTACCCGATCGGGTAGACCACGAGCGCGCCCAGCAGCACGAGCGCGGGCAGCAGGAAGCCCGCCGCCACGACTTTACGTGTGCCTGTCACGCTCTTGCGAGTACCGGCGGGGGGCGCCGGACGGGCCGGCCCCCCCGCTGTCGCGGCCGTCACGGCTTCAGTCCTGGTACGCCTTGGCCGCGTCGGACTCCAGCCGCTGCTGGGTGCCCGCGATGTCCTTCGGGTTCTTCAGGAAGTCCTGGAGCGCCTTCCACTCGCCCTTGCCGGGCGTGCCGCCGAACGACTGCGGCATCTGGTCCGACATGTCGAAGCGGAAGTCGTCGCCCGCGGCGATCAGCGCCTTGGCGATGTCGCGCTGCACGTCGTTCGGGTACGCGGCCACGTCGAGGGACTTGTTCGGCGAGATGAAGCCGCCCGCCGCCGCCGAGATCGCCGCCGCGTCGGGCGAGGCGAGGAACGTCAGCAGCGCCTGTGCTCCCTTGCTGTCCTTGAGCGCCACCGCCGCGTCGCCGCCGGTCACCACGGGCGCCTCCGCGCCGACCGCGGGGAACGGGAACACCTTCGCGTCGCCGCCGATCTCCGCGTCCGTCTGCGCGATGTTGACGGTGACGAAGTCGCCCTCGAAGACCATCGCGGCCTTGGGCTGGTCACCGCCGCTGAACGTCTGCGTGACGGAGGCGGGGAACTCGGTCTGGAGCGCGCCGTCCGCGCCGCCCGCGATCAGGGACGGCTTGCCCCACAGCTGCGCGAGCGTGGTGAGCGCGTCCTTCACGGACGGGTCGGTCCACTTGATCTCGTGCTTGGCGAGCTGGTCGTACTTCTCCGGTCCGGCCTGGGAGAGGTAGACGTTCTCGAACCAGTCGGTGAGGGTCCAGCCGTCCGCGCCCGCGATCGAGACCGGCGTGACGCCGGACGCGGAGATCGTCTCCGCCGTCGAGAGGAAGTCCTTCCACGTCTTCGGCTCGCCGGCGCCCGCGTTCTCGAAGACCGCGTTGTTGTACCAGATCAGGGACTTGTTGGCGGCCTTGTAGTAGACGCCGTACTGGGTGCCGTCCACGGCTCCGAGGTCCTGCCAGCCCTTCGAGTAGTTCTTCGCGAGCTGGGCCTTCGCCTCGGGCCCGACGGGCTTGGCCCACTTGCGCTGGACGGCCTGCTGGATCGCGCCGACCTGCGGCAGCATCGCCACGTCCGGCGGACTGCCGCCCGCGATCTTCGTACCGAGGAAGTTGACGATCGGGTCCTGGGCGGGAACGAAGGTGACCTTCGCGCCCGTGCGCTTCTCGAACTCGTCCAGGACCTTGGTGAAGTTCTCCTGCTCCGGTCCGCTCCAGACGGCCGCGACCTGGATGTTCTCGCCGTCCAGCTTGGGCAGTTGGACGGTCGTCGCCGGCTTCGTGGTCTCGTCGCCCTTGGGCCGGCCGGCGTCGCTGTCGCCGCCGCATCCGGTGAGGGCGAGCGCGCCGATGGCGGCGAACGCCACCGCGGCCCTGCTCGTACGAAGAGTTGTGCGCATTGCTGCCCCGTCTCTCCTGTGCGCTGCTGTCCCGTGACAGCAGGTCTACGCCCGAGCTGCGGGTGTCGCAATACCGCCTCCGGCGACAAGCGGCCTTTCGTGATGGCCTTGTGACGCGATGTCAGGCGGATGGCCCCACGGCCCGCCGAGCCCACGAGCGGATCAGGGATGCGCCGGGATGAGGGGCGGGACCGGACCGGCGTTGACCGACTGCGCGGCCCGTTGCAGAGCGCTGGCGAGCAGCGCCAGATCCGTCGGACCATTGCCCAGCTCGCGGACGGGACGGCGGGTCGGCGGGTCGCCCATCCGCTCCCACTCCAGCGGGACGACCGTGGGACGCAGGGTCGCCGTCCTCGGTATGCGGCCCGTGACGCGGCCGCTCTGGAACGGGGTCACCCGGCCGTCCGGATGCCCCAGCCTGCCCCGGCCGGGCGCCGGGTCGTCCGGACCCGGCGAGGCGGGCGGCGCCTGCAGCACCACGCGCAGCCGGGCCCCCTCCGCCAGGTGCGTGTCGGCAGTCCGGTCCGGACGCGAGGACGTCGCCACGAGATGCACTCCGAGCCGCCCGCCGTCCCGGGCGACCGCATCCAGGGCCCGGACGACCGAACCGGCCGCCGGCCGGCCCGGGCTGCCGAGCGCCGGGGCCACCAGCGCGTCGAAGTCGTCGACCAGCACCACGAGGCGCGGCAGGGGGTCCGGCTCCTGGCTCTGCGTACGCCCGCCGGGGCGCAGCCGCAGGGTCCCGGACGCGGGCGAGTCCAGATCGCCGCGCTGCTCGGCGGGGCTGGGGCCGCGCCGGCCGACCATGCGGCCGGCGACCTCGCGCCGCGCCTGCCACTCGGCGAAGCCGACACCGTCCAGGAGCTCCGCGCGGCGCTTGAGCTCGGCGCCCAGCGCCTGCGCGAACACCCGCATCCGCACCGGGTCGCTCGCCACCAGGTGCTCGGTGACGTGCGGCAGCTCCGTGCACGCTGCCAGGCCCTCACCGCGCTCGCCGCCCGCGCCGTCGACCAGGAGCAGACCGAGCCGGTCGGGGCGGCCGGCGGCGGCCAGGGAAGCGGCGGCCGCGCGCAGCAACTCGGTGCGGCCGCTGCCCGCGGGGCCCTCGATCAGCAGGTGCGGGCCCTCTTCGGTGAGGTCCACGGCGAGCGGGCCGCGCGGCCCCGAGCCGAGGACCACCGTGCCGTCGCCCGCCGATGCCCAGCGCGCCATCAGCGAGGCGGGCGTGGCCCGGGCGAGCCCCAGCTCGTCCAGGAGCCGGGCCGACTGCGGCAGCGCCGCGACCCGGCCCGGGTGCATCGGAGCACCCTCGGCGCGCAGGGGCGCGAGCGCGCGCCCGAAACGCTCCGCCCACGCCGGTGACACCGCGTCCACCGCGCCGACCGTGCCGTGGCCCGCGGGCCGCCCACCGGCCACCCGCATCAGCCGCAGCGCGGTCGCCACGTCACCGCTGAGCATCGCGACGGCGCCGCACTCCCGGAAGGCGAGCAACGCCGCGCACGCGGACTCGTACGTCGCCGCCACGGGAGAGAGAGGGGAGGCGGCCGGGGTCTCGGCCAGACAGATCAGGTGGATCCCGGCGGCCGGGCCCGCGCCCGCGAGCCGCGCGGTGGTCTCGCGCAGCGCTGCGGAACCGGGGTCGCCGTCGACGATCACGACCGTACGCGGGCCGGTGTGCCGGTCGGCCGCGTCCGCCACGGCCCGGCGGTCGGCGCTCGGCCAGCCCTGGCCGAGCGGCCCCTCGTCCAGCCTGCGCGTCAGCTCGGCGGTGCGGGCGGTGGCCTGATCGCGGTCGTAGGCGAGCAGGAGACGGCAGTCCTGGCCGTGCGCGGGACGCAGATGCGGCAGCCAGCCCAGCCATGCCCATTCGCTGCGCCGCTCCTCCAGGGTCCGGGAGCGGTCCGTGCTGATCAGCACGAACTCCAGATCGGAGGGGGAGTGCAGCGCGGCGAGCTGCGCCACGGCGGAGCGGGCGAGTCCGGCCAGGCGCGCCCGCGGACCGGCCAGCCCGAGGGAGCCCGCCTCGCGCAGCGCGACGGTCACCGGTACGGAGGGCAGCTCGGCGCGGTCGGTCGTGCCGAGCCGGATGACGAGGGATTCGGGGTGCTCGGGACCGCGCTCCCACAGCCGGGGGCCGGGACCGAGCGCGGTCAGCAGCACGGCGGCGGGGTCGGGCCACGCCTCGACGGCGGGCGGGCCCGTGGTGACGTCCGGGCCGGCCGCCTCGTGCGGCTCCGGCACGCGCGCGTCGCGGCCGCCGGCGAGCCGCCGCGCCCAGGCGCCTATGCCGCGGCGCCGGGCGGTCGGCCCCTCGGGGGCCCGACTGCGGACGGGCTCCCCGCCGGACACGTCGAGCGCCCGCCCGTGGGTGTCGCCGCCGACGGGGGCGTACTGAGCGGGCACGCGGAGGCTCGCGGCGTCGGCCCGATATGTCTGCGACGACCCCGACCGGTCGGCCCGGTGGAGCTGCCCCCCGCGGGCCACAGCGTCCGTCCCGTCGCCGCCATCGCGGTACTGCCCGGCACCGTCACGGCCGCGCCCGTACGCGTCGGCCGGCTCGGGCCGGCTGCTCGGGTGACCGCCCTGGCCGTGGGCGACGCCCGCGCCTCCGGTGCTCGCCGGCTCGCGCCACGCGTTGCCGTGCCCGTGCGTGTCGGTCGAATCGGCCGGAGGCGGGTCGGTGCGCTCCACGCCCTCGACGCCGCCGTGCCCGTACGCCTCGGCGGGCCGCGCCCACCCGGGCCGGCGCGCGCCGCTGTCCTGTGCCCCTGCGCTCTCCGGGCCGGGCCCGCCCGGCCCCGCCGGTCGGGGCCACCCGTCCCGCCCGCCGCCGGTGGCGGGCGCACCCGCGCGGCCCGTACCCCGGTGGCCGGTGCCGGCCTGACCGTACGTGCCCGCCGGCCGCCGGGCCTCCGTGCTCTGCGCGTCTGCGCGTCCTGCCCCCTCGGAACCCGCCGGTCCCGGCCAACCCTCCCGGCCGCCGCCGGTGCCGTGGGCGTCCGGCGGTTCGCGCCGGGCGTCGCCGCGTCCGGCGGGCCTTTGGTCCGCGGGCCCGCTCCCGCCCGCTCCTCCGGGCCCCGCGCCGCCCGCGCGCCCGGCGGCGGCCTGCTCGGACGAGCTCGTCGGCCGGCGCGGTGCCTGACCCGTGGCCGCCGGGCCCGCGCCGGCCGGGGCGTCCGGTCCTTCCGGCGCGCCGGAAGGGCGCGAGACCCGCAGGTGGCCCTCGCCGTCCGGGGTCGTCCGCAGTGGCTCCGGCGGCGGCGCGGTCGCCAGGCGCAGCGTCGACTCGCCCAGGCGCAGCAGCGCGCCCGCCGGGAGGCGGACCGGGCGGGTGTCGACGGACGCGCCGTCGACCGTCGTGCCGTTCGTCGAGCCCAGGTCCGCGACCGTCACCCGGCCGTCGTCCGCGACCGTCACCGCGCAGTGCAGCCGGGAGACGTCCGGATCGTCCAGCGGCACATCGGCGTCGGCCGAGCGGCCGACGTTTATCCGTCCGCCGTGCAGCAGATGGACCCCGCCCGCGTCCGGCCCGGCCACGACATGGAGCTGCGCCGCCGCGTCCACCGCGTCGTGCGCGTCCTCGTCGACGGGGGACTGGAGGGCGAGGACGGCTCCGTCCACCAGCGGCGGCTCGCCGAGCGTGCGCCGCTGGAGGTCGAGACGCTCCTGTCCCGCGTAGAGCACGACCGTGCCCGAGGTGTCCGGGCCGGAGACGGCGGCGGCGAGGCCGGAGGCCACCGCGGCCAGCGCGGTGCCCGCGGGCGCGGTGACCAGCACGTCGCAAGGGCGCCCCGCGGTCGCGGACGACCCCCCGCGCGGCGCGAGCACAGTCAGCCGGATCTGCATCGCCGTCAGCAATCCCTTCTGCGCGGGGTACCCGGCAGGGGAGCCGCCCTGATCGCCCCCCGCCCGGCAGGTCGGCACGAGCCATGAGCTCCCTCCCACGGCCATGTGCTGAGAGGCATCCTCGCACCTGCTGCCGACAACACGCCCGGGGCCCATCCGTAAGTGATCTTGATTGGTCGGCTCTGGGCGCAAAAGTGCCTGGTTGGCACAGGAACCGGAAAGCCCCGCCCCCGGATCGTGACGTTCGCTGCACTCCCGTAGGGCAACCATCCGTACGATGCCCGCGTCTGTTCTTCGAACAGGCACCGGGGCGCGCACCGCCGTTGATCCGTTCGGCACCATTACAGTGGGTCGGACACCCGGCGGCCCGCAGGATCACAGCATCATCGGCAGCCCGGGTTCCAGAGGACCGACCAGCAGGGAGCGCATGACGTGCGGCCGGTAGGCAGCAAGTACCTGCTCGAGGAGCCGCTCGGGCGCGGCGCCACGGGCACCGTCTGGCGAGCCCGTCAGAGGGAGACCGCGGGCGCCGAGGCCGCCGTCGCGGGACAGCCCGGTGAGACCGTCGCGATCAAGGTCCTCAAGGAGGAGCTCGCGAACGACGCGGACGTGGTGATGCGCTTCCTTCGGGAGCGCTCCGTCCTCCTGCGGCTCACCCACCCGAACATCGTGCGCACCCGCGACCTGGTCGTCGAGGGCGATCTCCTCGCCCTCGTCATGGACCTCGTCGACGGCCCGGACCTCCACCACTACCTGCGCGACAACGGCCCGCTGTCGCCGGTCGCCGCCTCCCTGCTGACGGCGCAGATCGCCGACGCGCTCGCCGCCAGCCACGCCGACGGCATCGTCCACCGCGACCTCAAGCCGGCGAACGTCCTGCTGAAGACGGACGCCGACGGCCAGATGCACCCGATGCTGACGGACTTCGGCATCGCGCGCCTCGCCGACTCCCCGGGCCTGACCCGCACGCACGAGTTCGTCGGCACCCCCGCGTACGTCGCGCCCGAGTCCGCCGAGGGCCGCCCGCAGACCTCCGCCGTCGACATCTACGGCGCGGGCATCCTGCTGTACGAGCTGGTCACCGGCCGGCCCCCGTTCGCGGGCGGGACGGCGCTCGAAGTGCTGCACCGGCACCTCAGCGAGGAGCCCCGCCGCCCCACCACCGTCCCCGAGCCGCTGTGGACGGTCATAGAGCGCTGCCTGCGCAAGGAGCCCGGCGAGCGGCCCAGCGCCGAGAACCTCGCCCGCGGCCTGCGCACGGTCGCGGCCGGCATCGGTGTGCACTCCAACGCGGCCCAGGTCGACGCCGCACTCGGCGTCGCCGCGCTGCTCGCGCCCGACCCCGCCCCGGCGCCCGTCCCCGAGACGCCCGGTGCCGCGGACCCGACGCAGGTCCTGCCGAACACGGGCGGCGGTCCGGCGTACGACCCGTCGGCCGCGACGAGCGTCATGCCGCAGACCGGACGGCCGGGCGGCGGCGCCGACCCGACCTCCGTGATGCCCCCCGTCCCGCCGGGCGACGCGCAGCGACCCGAGGACCCGCACCCCTGGCAGTCGCAGCTGCGCGCAGCCCGCGACCGCAACGAACAGACGCAGGTGCAGTACCTGGACCCGAGCCAGGACCCGCTGCGCCGCCGCCCTCAGCGCCAGGCGCCGCCGGCCCAGCCGCCGCAGTATCAGCAGCGGCCCCCGCAGCGCCCCCAGCCGCAGCCGTACCCGCCGCAGCCCCAGCGCCACCAGCCCCAGCCGTACGCGCCCCCGCAGGCGCCGCCCCAGCAGCCGCGACCGCCGCGCGAGCCGCGCCGGCGCAGCGCCAACCCGGTCCGCATCCCCGGCCTCGGCTGCCTCAAGGGCTGCCTGGTGATGATCGTGCTGTTCTTCATCGGCGGCTGGCTGATCTGGGAGCTCACACCGCTCCAGGGCTGGATCGCCGAGGGCAAGAGCTACTGGGACGCGATCGGCGACGGCATCACCAACGTCACCGACTGGATCTCGCAGCTCGGTGAGGCGAAGGACACCGCCGATCAGATCCAGAACCAGCAGTAACAGCGGTAACCCTGTCGTTTTGTCGACTTCTGCGGGCTGATTTGTTCCGCAGAAGTGGAGGTTGGCGTCATCCGGGGCACACAGGTCCCCGCGCCCGCGTACGTTATGGGGCAACGCCAGCCGCTGAGGGAGCAGTCTTGGCACGGAATATCGGCAGCCGGTACACGGCCCATCAGATCCTGGGGCGGGGAAGCGCGGGCACGGTGTGGCTCGGCGAGGGCCCCGAAGGGCCCGTGGCCATCAAGCTTCTTCGCGAGGACCTGGCCTGCGACCAGGAACTGGTCGGCCGCTTCGTCCAGGAGCGCACGGCCCTCCTCGGGCTCGACCACCCCCGGGTGGTCGGCGTCCGAGACCTCGTCGTCGACGGCAACGACCTCGCGCTGGTCATGGACCTCGTACGCGGCACCGATCTGCGCACCCGGCTCGACCGCGAGCGCCGGCTCGCGCCCGAGGCTGCGGTCGCGATCATCGCGGACGTCGCCGACGGCCTCGCCGCCGCCCACGCGGCCGGGGTCGTGCACCGGGACGTCAAGCCGGAGAACATCCTGCTCGACATGGAGGGCCCGCTCGGTCCGGCCGGGTCTCACCCGGCGCTGCTGACCGACTTCGGCGTCGCCAAGCTGATCGACACCCCGCGCCGCACCAAGGCCCTGCGGGCCACGGGCGGCGGCGCCCCGAACCCGTCGGGGATCATCGGCACGCCGGACTACATCGCGCCCGAGATCGTCGAGGGCCTGCCGCCCCGCGCGGCGGTCGACATCTACGCGCTGGCCACCGTCCTGTACGAGCTTCTGGCGGGGTTCACTCCCTTTGGCGGCGGCCATCCCGGGGCCGTCCTGCGGCGCCATGTCACCGAGACCGTCGTCCCGCTGCCGGGCATCCCCGACGAGCTGTGGCAGCTGATCGTCCAGTGCCTGGCGAAGGCGCCCGCCTCCCGGCTGCGCGCCTCCGAGCTGGCGCACCGGCTGCACGACCTGCTGCCGACGCTCGCCGGTATGCCCCCACTGGATGTCGACGAGCCCGACGCTGAGCCCGCGCCCGAGCCGTACGAGGACGTGGCCCCGGCCGTCCGCGGCGAGGTGCGCCGCCGGGGCGCGGTCCCGCTCGTCCCCGGATCGGCCCCGGCCGACTCCAACCGCGACACCCACACCTCGATGCGGGTGCCCGCCCCGGACGAGCTCGCCGGCGGGGCGCACGGCACCGCCCGCGCGCCCCGCGCCCCGGGCCAGCGTCGCCCCGGCTCGGCCCGCAACAGGGCGGCTTCGGTGCGCAAGCGCCGCATAACCGTGGGTGTCGCCGCGGTGGTGGTGGCCGCGGCCGTGGGGGTCGGCGGCTGGCTGGCCGCCGGCGGCGACGACACCGAGCCCGCGCCGGAGGAGACGCGGCAGTCGGCCCCCTCGGAGCCCTAGGCCCTCTCTTTCGGATCTTGCCGGGCTCGCGTGCCCTGGCACCGCACCTCTCCCCCGTAGCCCTGCGGGCACGGGAGGCGCCCCCAGCGTTGCCGTCAGTCGCCGACGCTCCGCGTGGACTCTCCCCCAGCCTCCGGCCGGGAGGTGCCCCCATCCTCCGCCTTGCGATGCACGGCACCAGACCCCGCTCACTGATCCGGCCTGATCCGAAAGAGAGGCCCTAGGCACCGTCCGGCCCCGGCCCCGTCCGCAGGGGCCGGAAGCAGGGGCAGCACGGGTTCCGCCGCTCAGCCGTTACGCTGGACCCGTGGCAGTCGTCGATGTTTCCGAAGAGCTGAAGTCCCTTTCCTCGACCATGGGGTCGATCGAGGCCGTTCTGGACCTCGACAGGATGAGGGCAGACATCGCCGTGCTCGAGGAGCAGGCGGCGGCACCGTCCCTGTGGGACGACCCCGAGGCGGCGCAGAAGATCACGAGCAAGCTTTCGCACCTCCAGGCCGAGGTGCGCAAGGCCGAGGCGCTCCGCGGCCGTATCGACGACCTCGAGGTGCTCTTCGAGCTCGCGGAGGCCGAGGACGACCCGGACACCCGTGCCGAGGCCGAGATCGAGCTGCAGGCCGTGCGCAAGGCGCTGGACGAGATGGAGGTCCGCACCCTCCTGTCCGGCGAGTACGACGAGCGCGAGGCGCTGGTCAACATCCGCGCCGAGGCCGGCGGCGTCGACGCCGCCGACTTCGCCGAGCAGCTGCAGCGCATGTACCTGCGCTGGGCCGAGCGGCACGGCTACGGCACCGAGGTCTACGAGACGTCCTACGCGGAAGAGGCCGGCATCAAGTCGACCACCTTCGTCGTCAAGGCGCCGTACGCGTACGGCACGCTCTCCGTCGAGCAGGGCACGCACCGTCTGGTGCGCATCTCGCCCTTCGACAACCAGGGCCGCCGCCAGACGTCCTTCGCGGGCGTCGAGGTGCTGCCGGTCGTCGAGCAGTCCGACCACGTCGAGATCGACGAGTCGGAGCTGCGCATCGACGTGTACCGGGCGTCCGGCCCCGGCGGCCAGGGCGTCAACACCACCGACTCGGCGGTGCGCATCACGCACATCCCGACCGGCATCGTGGTCTCCTGCCAGAACGAGCGCTCCCAGATCCAGAACAAGGCGAGCGCGATGAACGTCCTCCAGGCGAAGCTGCTGGAGCGCCGCCGCCAGGAGGAGCAGGCCAAGATGGACGCCCTCAAGGGCGACGGCGGCAACTCCTGGGGAAACCAGATGCGTTCGTACGTCCTGCACCCGTACCAGATGGTCAAGGACCTGCGTACGGAGTTCGAGGTGGGCAACCCGCAGTCGGTGCTCGACGGCGAGATCGACGGCTTCCTGGAAGCCGGAATTCGCTGGCGCAAGCAGCAGGAGAAGTAAATCCTCGCTTTGTCGACAAGAGAACTGCCGCCCACCGGGCGGCAGTTCCCGTTTGTGTCACAGTTGCATCCCCGCACGTCAGTCAACTGACAGCATTTCGGACATCGCGCCCGCAACGACCTTGACGGTGTTGCGAAATCTGGGAAAGCTGGCGCGCGGCATGCGTATCTCCGGGGCGTGTGTGAACGGGGGCACAGAGCAAAGACCCCCGAACCGGCTGCCCCGGGCGCTGCTCCAATGACGAGATAGCTACTGGGGGTAGCAGCCAGATGACCAAGAAGACGCGGATCCGTGTCGCGCGTATAGCCGCCGGCGCGGTGATCGCCGCGGGTGCGTCGCTGACCGCCGCCGGCGCCGCACAGGCCCTCGACATCAACGTGGGCCCCCTTGAGGTCTCCGCCAACGCGGACGAGAACGGCATCGACGCCGGTATCGGCATCGACGGCGACCCGGGTGGTGTCGACGGTGGTTCGACCGACGGCGGCACCACGGACGGCGGCACCACGGACGGTGGGACCACGGACGGTGGCACCACTGATGGAGGGACCACGGACGGTGGCACCACCGATGGTGGGACCACGGACGGTGGGACCACGGACGGTGGTACGACCGATGGCGGGACGACCGACGGTGGTACGACGGACGGCGGGGCCACGGACGGTGGCACCACGGACGGCGGGACGACCGACGGCGGCACCACGGACGGTGGCGTGATCGGTGGCCTCATCGGCGGTGGCACGACCGACGGTGGTACGACGGACGGTGGCGGCGACAACGGCGGCAACGGAAACGGTGGCGGCGACAACGGCGGCAACGGAAACGGTGGCGGCGACAACGGCGGCAACGGAAACGGTGGCGGCGGCAACGGCGGCGGTGACAACGGTGGCAACGGCACCGGTGGCAACGACACCGACCCCAACGGCGGCGTGATCGACGGTGACGGCACCGACACCGACAACGCCGGCTCGCAGCCCGTCGAGCAGGGCCAGGGCAAGGAAGAGCTGTCCGGTACCGGCAACGGCAACGGCAACGGCGGCGAACTCGCCGAGACCGGCGCTGCCGAGACCACGTTCCTGCTGATCGGCGCCGCGACGATGATCGCCGGTGGCATCGGCTTCCGTATGCTGCCGCGTCTCGTCGGTGGCGGACGCGCTGCTGTCTGAGCGATACGTACCGTAACCAGCGCATAGCGCAACACAAGGGCCCGGGTGCCGAGCACCCGGGCCCTTCGGTGTGTCCTGCGCTATGCGGTCCTGTACGCCGCGAACATCGTCAGTGTCGCTATCAGGGCCGCCAGCAGCGCCAGCAGCGTCACGGGGCTCATGCCACCGAGGGGGCCCTGCTGCTGGAGGCGCTCACGATTGGCCCGGCAGACCGGGCAGCGGCCCTCGGCAACGGGTGCCGCGCAGTTGGCGCACACCAATCGGTCGTAGGTCATGCGCTTTCCTCCTCCCGCGCGCCGGAGCCGCAGGCGCGGACCGTCAGCACATTTCTCTCCCGACAACGCACTGGGAATGGCCACTGTTCCCCTACCACTGTGCCAGCTCGCGCGCTTTTCGGCGCGCCCCGCCGGATTACACCCGTTCCGCGACCGGACAAAAAGGGCAAGTCGGGGCGGTGCCTGCACGGCCCGTCCCGGTTCGCGTAAGGTCACGCACACCTACTCCCGGCCGACCGTGGTGCACCCGTGATCCGATTCGACAACGTCTCCAAGAGCTACCCCAAGCAGAACCGACCTGCCCTGCGCGACGTCTCCCTCGAAATCGAGAAGGGCGAGTTCGTCTTCCTCGTGGGGTCGTCCGGTTCCGGCAAGTCCACGTTCCTGCGGCTCCTCCTCCGCGAGGAGCGCGCCAGCCAGGGCATGGTCCATGTCCTCGGCAAGGACCTGGCCCGCCTGTCCAACTGGAAGGTGCCGCACATGCGGCGCCAGCTGGGCACCGTCTTCCAGGACTTCCGCCTCCTGCCCAACAAGACCGTCGCCGAGAACGTGGCGTTCGCCCAGGAGGTCATCGGAAAGCCGCGCGGCGAGATCCGCAAGGCCGTGCCGCAGGTCCTCGACCTCGTCGGACTCGGCGGGAAGGAGGACCGGATGCCCGGTGAGCTCTCCGGCGGTGAGCAGCAGCGCGTGGCGATCGCCCGCGCCTTCGTCAACCGCCCGATGCTGCTGATCGCGGACGAGCCGACCGGAAACCTCGACCCGCAGACGTCGGTCGGCATCATGAAGCTGCTGGACCGCATCAACCGCACCGGTACGACCGTGGTGATGGCGACGCACGACCAGAACATCGTCGACCAGATGCGCAAGCGCGTCATCGAGCTCGAGCAGGGCCGTCTCGTACGCGACCAGGCACGCGGCGTCTACGGCTACCAGCACTGAGCCCGGACAGACTGAAAGGCTGAAAGCACGCCATGCGCGCCCAGTTCGTCATGTCGGAGATCGGTGTCGGTCTCCGTCGCAATCTCACGATGACGTTCGCCGTCATCGTCTCCGTCGCCCTGTCGCTCGCTCTCTTCGGTGGCGCGCTGCTCATGCGTGAGCAGGTCAACACGATGAAGGACTTCTGGTACGACAAGGTCAACGTCTCCATCTTCCTGTGCAACAAGAACGACGCAGCCACGTCGGCCCAGTGCGCCAAGGGCGCCGTCACCAGTGCGCAGAAGGAACAGATCGAGTCCGATCTGAAGAAGATGGACGTCGTCGACACCGTCGACCACGAGACGGCCGAGCAGGCGTACAAGCATTACAAGGAGCAGTACGGCGACACCCCCATCGCGTCCACCATCACGCCGGACCAGATGCAGGAGTCGTTCCGGGTCAAGCTCCACGACCCCGAGAAGTACCAGGTGGTCGCGACCGCGTTCGCCGGCCGGGACGGTGTGCAGTCCGTCCAGGACCAGCGCAACATCCTGCAGAACCTCTTCGACTTGATGAACGGCATGCGCATCGCCGCCCTGTGCGTCATGGGACTGATGCTCGTCATCGCGATGATGCTGATCGTCAACACCGTGCGCGTTTCGGCGTTCAGCCGACGGCGTGAAACCGGCATCATGCGCCTGGTGGGTGCTTCCAGCTTCTACATCCAGACGCCGTTCATCATGGAGGCCGCCGTCGCCGGCGCGCTCGGCGGAGCCGTCGCCTGCGTGATGCTGCTCGTCGGACGGTACTTCCTCATCGACAACGGCCTTGCGCTGGCGGACAAGATGCAGTTGGTGAACTTCATCGGCTGGGACTCGGTTCTGGCCGTGCTGCCCCTGATCCTTGTGATCGGTCTGCTGATGCCCGCTGTTGCGGCTTTCATCGCATTGCGCAAGTACCTCAAGGTGTGACAAGCGCCCCGGGCGCCGTACGGTCAACCGCCGTACGGCGCCCTTCGCTTGTCCTAGACTCGACGCCATGTCGGGACCGGAGTTCAGTCCTCGGCCCCACGGCATCCGCCGTGGGGCAGCCCTGACCTTGGTCTTCGCGACCGTTCTCGCCACCGCCGCCGCCACCGGCGGTCTGCCGGGCGAGGGGCAGGAGACGTCGCGCAGGCTCTCCGTCCGCGCGGCGGCCGCGACCGTGGACCGCGACGCGGTCGCACGGGCCGCCGCCGAGGCGATGGCGGACGGCAAGTCGGGCACCGAGGCGGCGGAGGAGTTCGTCAGCCGCAGCGGCGACCGCTGGAGCGCGGTGTACGACAGCGAGGAGTTCGAGGAGTTCGAGAACGCCCTCGACGGCGAGTACACCGGAGTGGGCCTGCGGACCCGGCGCACCGGCGGCCGCACGGAGGTCGCGGAGGTCCAGAAGGGCGGCCCCGCGGACCGGGCCGGGATCCGGCCCGGCGACCGGTTGCGGTTCGTGGACGGGCAGGAGGTCGCCCGGCGTCCGGTCACCGACGTCGTGGCGCTGCTGCGCGGGGCGGACGGCACGGACGTCGTCCTCGGACTGGAGCGGGACGGCCGCCGCTGGACCGAGACCCTGACCCGCGCCCGGCTGACCACCGAGAGCGTCACCGTCCGTCACCTCGGCGAGGACACCGTGATGATCAAGGTCTCCTCGTTCACCAAGGGTTCGGGCGCGCGGGTGCGGGAGGCGGTGCGCCGGGCCCCCGAGGGCGCGGGCGTCCTCCTGGACCTGCGGGGCAATGCGGGCGGCCTGGTCTCCGAGGCCGTGACGGCCGCGTCCGCCTTCCTCGACGGCGGCCTGGTCGCCACGTACGACGTGCGCGGCGAGCAGCAGGCGCTCTACGCGGACGGCGGCGGAGACACCCGCCGGCCCCTCGTCGCGCTGGTCGACGCGGGCACGATGAGCGCGGCCGAGCTGGTCACCGGCGCGCTGAAGGACCGCGGCCGGGCGATCACCGTCGGCTCGCGCACCTTCGGCAAGGGCTCGGTGCAGATGCCGAGCCGGCTGCCCGACGGCTCGGTGGCCGAACTCACGGTGGGCCACTACCGCACTCCGTCGGGTGACAGCGTGGACGGCGAGGGCATCACCCCGGACCTGCCGGCGGGCGAGGGCGCCGAACAACGTGCGCAGTCGGTATTGAGTGGCCTCAGGGGGGCCTCGTAGTGCGAAAATGAGCGCACTATGGCAAAGGAAAAAGGGCGCAAGCTGATCGCGCAGAACAAGAAGGCGCGGCACGACTACCACATCATCGACACCTACGAGTGCGGTCTCGTGCTGATGGGGACCGAGGTGAAGTCGCTGCGTCAGGGACGGGCCTCGCTGGTGGACGGCTTCGTCCAGATCGACGGCCACGAGGCGTGGCTGCACAACGTGCACGTCCCCGAGTACAGCCAGGGCACGTGGACGAACCACAGCGCGCGACGCAAGCGGAAGCTGCTGATGCACCGGGCGGAGATCGACAAGCTCGAGGCGAAGTCCCAGGAGACGGGTCACACGATCGTGCCCCTCGTCCTGTACTTCAAGGACGGCCGGGCCAAGGTCGAGATCGCGCTGGCGAAGGGCAAGAAGGAGTACGACAAGCGCCAGACGCTGCGGGAGAAGCAGGACCGCCGCGAGGCGGACCGCGCGATGTCGGCGGTGCGGCGGCGGCAGCGGGCGTAGCCGCGGGAATACGCTGGCACCGTCGTGCGTTGGTCACGTACGATGGCACCTGCCCCGCACGGCAGGGGCAGCGATTGATAAATCAACATGGGGATGATCGGTTTCGACAGCGGATGTCGAAGCAGGGGAAGCGTGTCGAGGAAGCGGCAATGATCTCGTTAACCATATGTCGCAACCAATAATCGCCAACACCAAGCGCGATTCCTTCGCCCTCGCTGCCTAAGTAGCGACTCGCGAAGTGTCAGCCCGGGGCTGTTCCCGACCCGGATCCTGGCATCAGCTAGGGAACTAAACCTCTAGGCCCGGTCACGGGGTCGAGAGGGAAACCAAACAGTGACTGAGCCCGTCGGAGACTTGTCCGCGTGATCTCCGGGGCCGAGAAAAGCGCAGCGGACTGCACACGGAGAAGCCCTGGTTCTGCACCGTTGGACGCGGGTTCGATTCCCGCCATCTCCACCGATGGAGGTCCCGGAGGCGTACGCCCCCGGGGTCCCCGCATCCCATGTGGACAAGGCCCGGCAGCTACGGCAGCCGGGCCTTCGTCATGCCCGCCACCGCCAGGGCGACCGCCGCGGCGCACACCGGCACGGCGTATCCGGTCGCGGGGCTCAGGTGCTCCACCACCCAGCCGCCGCTCGCCGATCCCGCCGCGATGCCCCCGAGCAGCGCGGTGACGGCCAGGGTCATGCCCTCGTTGACCTGGCCCGGCGGGGTCAGACGCTGGACCACGGTCATCCCGGTCACCATCGTCGGCGCCGTCGCCATGCCCGCCAGCAGCAGGGCGCCCGCGACGGCGAGCACCGAGCCGGTGCCCGCGGCGGCCAGCAGCGGCAGCGACATCAGGACCGTCATCGCGGTGAGCGTGGTCACGAGACGGGCCGCCCGCCCGACCTGCCCGTAGACCAGGCCGGCGGCGCACGAACCCGCGGCCTGGAGCGCGAGCACCGCACCGGCTGCCGGACCGTCGACGAAGGCGAGCGTGACGACCTCCATCGCGCCGAAGACCGCTCCCGTGGCGAGGAACACGAGGAGGAGGGCGGGCATGCCGGCGGCGCGCAGCGGCGAGCCCGCGGCGGTACGCGGTGCCGGGGGCGGCTCGGTGGAACGCTGCGCGGCGAAGACGAGGACGCCCACGAGGAGCAGGATCGCGGCGGTCAGCGTGCCCGCTTCCGGGAACAGCGCCGCGCACAGGAACGCCGCGAGGACGGGTCCGAGCATGAAGCAGAGCTCGTCGGCCGCCTGCTCGAAGGAGTTCGCCGTGTGCAGCGCGGCCGGATCGCCCCGGTGCAGGTGGGCCCAGCGGGCCCGGGACATGCCCCCGGTGTTGGGGATGGTGGCGGTCGCCGCGTAGGCGGCGAACAGTGTCCAGTCGGGCGCGCCGTAGCGGACGCACAGCAGCAGGGCCAGCTCGCCGAGCACCGCGAGGACCGTGGCGGGCACGGCGATCCGGGCCTGGCCGTACCGGTCGACGAGGCGTGCCGTCCACGGCGCGACCAGCGCGGTGGCGGCGAGCCCGGTCGCGGTGACGGCGCCGGCCAGCGCGTAGGAACCGCGGGATCCGGCGATCATGATGACGGCGCTGACGCTGAACATCCCCATCGGAAGGCGGGCGATCAGATTTCCCGCGGTGAACGCGCGGGCACCGGGCGTGGCGAACAGCCGCCCGTAGGGGCCGGGCGGCCTGCGCCGCCGCACGCGCCGCGCAGGAGCCTCGAGGCCGGCGGTCCGTGTCGCGTCGTCACCGGCGTCGGAGCGGGGCACGAAAGCCGGGGACCCGGGCGTGATCGCGGGCAGGGGAGGGCGAGCGGCCTCGTGCGGCCGGGGGGTCTGCGGCATGGCTTCACCCTCACGGCAGCCTGCGTGGTGCGTCCAACACCTGATCGATGGCCATTCACGCGCCTGTGTTGTTGAATGCGGCGTGCCCCGAGATCTGGATCCGCGCCTGCTGCGCGCCTTCGCCGCCGTCGCCGACGAGCTCCACTTCACCCGCGCCGCTGCCCGGCTCTACGTCGCCCAGCAGGCGCTCAGCCGTGACGTCCGGCGGCTCGAACGGGAGCTGGGCGTCGAGCTGTTCGTGCGGACCACCCGGCATGTGACGCTCACCGCGGACGGCGAGCGGCTGCTGCCGTACGCCCGGCGGGTGCTCGCCGCCCAGGACGAACTGCGCGCCGCCGCCGACGGGGCCGCGCGCCCGCTGCTGGTCGACCTCAACAGCCCGGGCCCGACCATGACGTCCGCGCGCGTCCTGGCACACGCCCGTGAACTCGCCCCGGAATGCGAGCTGATGGCCCGCTACGAGAGCGGACTGAGCCATGCCGCGGCCGAGATCCTGGCCGGCCGGCTCGATGTGTCCTTCGGGCGCTTCGCCGGACTGGCGCCCTCCGTGCGGGCGCAGCTCGCCCAGCAGCCCGTACGGCTGGAGCCCATGGCGGTCCTGCTGCCCGAGACCCATCCGCTCACGGCACTGGAGCGCGTCCCGCTGGGCGCGCTGGCCGGCGAGACCGTGTACGCCGGAGACGGGAACCCGAGGACACCGGAGTGGACCGATCTGGCGCGGAAGCTCTTCGCCGGGCGGGGCATCACCGTCGCGCCGCCCGCGCCGCTGGCGGTGGGCGAGGAGGAGTTCCGGCGGGTGATGGAGAAGTTCGGCAATCCGGTGCTCGTGGTCGTGGACTTCCCGGCACTCCCCGGTACCGCACGGCGGCCGCTCGTCGACCCCGTGCCGCTGTCGCCGGTCTCGCTGGTGTGGCGCAAGGGACTGCGCCACCCCGGTCTGGACGCGCTGCGCCGCGCGGCGGCCGAGCTCGCCGAGCGGGAGGGCTGGCTGGAAAGAGATCCCTCTCAATGGCTGCCCGAGGGCGATACGTCCCTGATGTACGGACGGGCCTGACGCCTCCCGACGGGGCGGCCGCCCGCCGGGGCCTGCCGCCCGCCGGGGCGCCGGCCTCACGGGGCCGCTGCGGCGGACGTGAGAGCAAGGTTTCGCACCGGTCACCTCACGGCACCGGCCTGAAACGCGCCGTCCATAGCGTCGTATCCCACGACGAGACCCAGGTGGAGGCGCGTGATGGCAGGCCGATGGATCGAACAGTGGGACCCCGAGGACGAGACCTTCTGGCAGACGAAGGGGGAGCGGATCGCCCGGCGCAATCTCCTGTTCTCCGTACTCAGTGAGCACATCGGGTTCTCGATCTGGAGCCTGTGGTCCGTGATGGTCCTCTTCATGGGGCCCGAGTACGGCGTGGACCCGGCCGGGAAGTTCTTCCTGATCGCCACCGCGACCGTGGTGGGGGCCGTGATCCGGGTGCCGTACACCTTCGCCGTCGCCCGGTTCGGCGGCCGCAACTGGACCGTCTTCAGCGCGCTGCTGCTGCTCCTGCCGACCGGCGCCGCCTACGCGGTGATGGAGCCCGGCACCTCGTACGGCACGTTCATCGCGGTCGCCGCCCTCACCGGCGTCGGCGGCGGCAACTTCGCCTCGTCGATGACGAACATCAACGCCTTCTTCCCGCTGCGGAAGAAGGGCTGGGCGCTCGGCCTCAACGCGGGCGGCGGCAACATCGGCGTCCCCGTCATCCAGCTCGTCGCCCTGCTGATCATCGGCACCGCGGGCGCGGCCCACCCGCGGCTCGTGCTCGGCATCTACATGCCGCTCATCGTGGTCGCCGCCGTCTGCGCGGCCCTGTGGATGGACAACCTGGCACCGGTCAAGAACGACACCGGGGCCGCGAAGGACGCCGCCAAGGAGGGCCACACCTGGATCATGGCCTTCCTGTACATCGGCACCTTCGGCTCGTTCATCGGCTACAGCTTCGCCTTCGGTCTCGTGCTGCAGACGCAGTTCGGGCGCACCCCGCTGCAGGCCGCGTCGCTCACCTTCATCGGCCCGCTCCTCGGCTCGCTGATCCGGCCCCTCGGTGGAGCGCTCGCCGACCGCTTCGGCGGCGCCCGCATCACCCTGTGGAACTTCGCCGGCATGGCCGCCGCCACCGGAGTCGTCGTCGCCGCGTCCGTCCAGGAGTCCCTCGGCGTCTTCCTCGTCGGGTTCATCGCCCTGTTCGTCCTCAGCGGGCTCGGCAACGGCTCGACGTACAAGATGATCCCCGGCATCTTCCAGAACAAGGCGCTGGCCATGGGCATGACCGGCGAGACCGCGGCCGCCTACGGGCGCCGGCTCTCCGGCGCCTCCATGGGGCTCATCGGAGCGGTCGGCGCGGTCGGCGGGCTCGCGATCAACCTCGCCTTCCGCCAGTCCTTCCAGACCGCGGGCACCGGCACCGCCGCCTTCGTCGCCTTCCTCGCCTTCTACGCGGTGTGCTCCGCGCTGACGTGGGCGGTATACCTTCGCCGGCGTGCCGTCGTCCCGGCCCGCACCGCGGACACCGCGACGGAGCCCGAGCCGGAGTACGCCCGGGTCTGAACCGGCAGGAAGCATCAGTGGGTGTGTAACAAGGGCGAAATCTGAGCGATCCGGGCCTGTCACGCGCCTTTGACAGGCTCGGCCGCCAGTTCAGCAGTCCAATGGGGTACATCCAGGCACATTCAGTAGGGACGACCGAGATGCACGACCACGGCCAACCACACGGCCCGCTCGCGGGCTTCACCGTCGGCGTCACCGCCGCCCGCCGCGCCGACGAGCTCGGCGCACTGCTGCGGCGGCGGGGCGCGGCCGTGCTGCACGCCCCGGCGCTGCGTATCGTTCCGCTCGCCGACGACGCGGAGCTGCTCGCCGCCACCAAGGAACTCATCGACCACGCGCCCGACGTGGTCGTCGCCACCACCGCCATCGGCTTCCGCGGCTGGGTCGAGGCCGCCGACGGGTGGGGCTTCGGCGAGGACCTGCTCGCCCGGCTGCGCGGCGTCGAACTCCTCGCGCGCGGTCCCAAGGTGAAAGGCGCGATCAGGGCCGCCGGGCTCACCGAGGAGTGGTCCCCGGCCTCCGAGTCCATGGCGGAGGTACTGGACCGGCTGCTGGACGAGGGCGTCTCCGGCCGCCGCATCGCGCTCCAGCTGCACGGCGAGCCGCTGCCCGGGTTCGTCGAATCGCTGCGGGCCGCGGGCGCCGACGTCGTCCTCGTCCCGGTGTACCGGTGGATGGAGCCCGAGGACATCGCCCCGCTCGACCGGCTCCTCGACGCGACGATCTCGCGCGGCCTGGACGCCGTGACCTTCACGAGCGCGCCCGCCGCGGCCTCCCTGCTCTCCCGCGCCGACAGCCGCGGGCTGCTGGGCCGGCTGCTGGAGTCCTTCGACCACGACGTCCTCGCGGCGTGCGTGGGGCCCGTCACCGCGGTGCCGCTCCAGGCGGCGGGGGTGACCACGGTGCAGCCGGAACGGTTCCGGCTCGGCCCGCTCGTGCAGCTGCTCGGCGCCGAACTGCCCGCTCGCGCACGTACGCTGCCGATCGCGGGCCACCGTGTCGAGATCCGGGGCCACGCGGTCCTGGTCGACGACGACCTGCGCCCCGTGCCGCCCGCGGGTATGGCGCTGCTGCGGGCCCTGTCGCTGCGCCCCGGCTGGGTCGTCTCCCGGGCCGACCTGCTGCGGGTGCTGCCGGGCACGGGCAAGGACGAGCACGCCGTCGAAACGGCGATGGCGCGCCTGCGGACGGCGCTGGGCGCGCCGAAGCTGATCCAGACGGTGGTCAAACGCGGGTACCGGCTGTCGCTGGACCCGTCGGCAGACACGAAGTACGCGGGGGCCTGAGCCGGGGCCGCGCGGCGGGTTTGCCGGGGCTCCGCCCCGGACCCGCGCCTCATGCGCCGGCGGGGCCGGATTCGGCCCGGTTGACGGGTGCGGGGCCGACGCGGGCTTTCGGGGGGAGCGGCGGGCGGGCACTCTGGTGGGGACAGCCGGTCGTGAAACCCTAGGCGGTGACAGGCACATGGCGGCGGGCACGGGCTCGTACGAGTGGCGGTTCGACTCCGGGCGGGTCTGCCTGGATCTCGTGGCCACGGCACCACAGGCCGACCGGGATGGCGCCGGGTGCGAACCGCTCGCCGGGCCGGGGCGGCTCTCCTGCTGGCTGACGGGCGCCGGGCTCGTGCCCGCCGGGACCCTGATCGGCGCGGTCGACGACTCCTGGGTCACCGGCTTCGTCGAACTGCGCGAGTGCATCGCCCAATTGGTGGGCGCCGCACTCGAAGGACGCCCCGCGGGCCCGGCGTTGGAGACCCTCAACGCCCTCGCCGAGGGGCCGCCGCCCGGCATCAGGGCCGTACGGGACGGGGACGGCACGCTCGTACGGGCGCTGAGCGCCGTGCCCGGGCGCGGCGCGCTGCTCGCCGCCGTCGCCCGCGACGCCGTCGACCTGCTCACCGACCCCGTCGCCCGCTCCCGGCTCCGCCGGTGCGAGGGAGACAGCTGCGCCCGCGTCTACCTGGACACCTCCCGCGGCCGGCGGCGGCGCTGGTGCTCCAGCGAGGTGTGCGGCAATCGCGAGCGCGTGGCCCGGCACCGGCGCAAAGCGGCGGCCCACTGAAAAGATCTTGAAATTTCTTCTCCGCGGGTTGAGTGATCCCCTTCCGGACCCCGTAGTGAAGGGGGACCAGGAAACAAGGTCTCGACCGGGGAGGTTCAGGTGCGCAAGGATGCCGCCGTGGCCGATGACCGTCCGCAACGGGCCCGCCATCGCAGGGGGCACCTCCCGGGCCCGGAGGGCTCCGGGGGACAGAAGCCGCGCATCGATTCCTCCGTGCCCGACGAGGAGTTGATGCGCGCGCTCTATCGCGAACACGCGGGACCGTTGCTCGCCTATGTACTGCGTCTCGTCGCAGGCGACCGCCAGCGCGCCGAGGACGTCGTGCAGGAGACGCTCATCCGTGCCTGGAAGAACGCCGGTCAGCTCAACCGGGCGACCGGCTCTGTCCGACCCTGGCTGGTGACGGTCGCCCGGCGCATCGTCATCGACGGTCACCGCAGCCGGCAGGCCCGGCCGCAGGAGGTCGACCCGTCGCCGCTGGAGGTCATGCCCGCGGAGGACGAGATCGACAAGGCGTTGTGGCTGATGACGCTCTCGGATGCGCTCGATGATTTGACGCCCGCCCACAGGGAAGTCCTTGTCGAGACGTATTTCAAGGGGCGTACGGTCAATGAGGCGGCCGAAACGCTCGGCATACCCAGTGGGACCGTGCGGTCCCGAGTGTTCTACGCGCTCCGGTCCATGAAGCTCGCTCTGGAGGAGAGGGGGGTCTCGGCATGACCAGGTACGAGCAGGAGTCCGTACACGACGCCGTCGGCGCGTACGTGCTCGGCGTGCTCGACGAGGCGGACGCCTCCGCCTTCGAGGCGCACCTCGCCGGGTGCGACATCTGCGCCGCCCGCCTCGAGGAGTTCTCGGGGATGGAGCCGATGCTGGCCATGCTGGCCGAGGCACCGGCCCCGCCGCCGCAGAACGTCCACAGCCTGCCCGGCATGCCGGGCCGCATGGACTTCCCGCCGCCGCGCCCCGCACCCGTCGTGCCCACGTCCCCGAGCCCCCGAGTCCTCGACGGCCTGCTGAACGAGGTGGCCGCGGGTCGCGCCGCCAAGCGCCGGCGCGGCATGTACCTCCTCGCGGCCGCGGCGGCGCTGATCATCGGCGGCCCGGCCGTCGCGGTCGTGGTCACGGCCGACGACACCACCGGCAATCAGGCCGTCGAACCGCACCCGACCAGCCCCGCCGAGGACGCCTTCTTCAACCACATGGAGGAGAAGGTGCAGGCCACCGACGCGACGACGAAGGTCAGCGCGGTCGTCGGCATGGAGAAGAAGGGCTGGGGCACCCACACCGTCCTGGAGCTGAAGAACGTCAAGGGCCCCCTGAAGTGCAACCTCATCGCCGTGTCCAAGACCGGCGAGGAGGAGGTCGTGACGTCCTGGGCCGTGCCGAAGTGGGGCTACGGCATCCCCGACAGCCCCGAGAAGGCCGCGAAGAACCCGCTGTACGTGCACGGCGGCGCGTCGATGGACCGCAACGACATCGACCACTTCGAGGTGCGCACCTTCGACGGGCAGCGCCTGGTGGAGGTCGACGCGTAGCCCGCCCGGCCGCGCACGGGCAGAGCGCTGACCCGGGCGCGGCCGGTACAGGTGCAATGTCCGCCCCCCTTGGCGTACGGTTGACGGCTGCCCAGTGCACGTCAGAAGGGGGCCTCGGTGGCCGCGCCGCATGCCGCTGAATCCGTTGATTCCGTTGTCGACACCGTGATCGGCTCCGCAGCCGACTCGGTGCGGGACCGGGAGATCGCCGTCGAGCAGATCCACCTGGACCGGGTGTACCGCCGTCTCGAGGAGAAGATCCACGAGGCGGAGTTCCTGATGAACGACGCCGCCAAGCGGGGGCAGGTCGGCACGCCCGGCGCGCTCGCCGAGCGGGACGCCCAGGTCTTCCGCGCCGGCGTGCACCTGAACCGGCTCAACAACGAGTTCGAGGACTTCCTCTTCGGCCGTATCGACCTGCTGTACGGCAAGGACGGCAAGAAGGGCCCCGACGGCGCGTACACCTCCGTCGAGCCCGCCGACGAGGCCGTACGGCCGGACAACACGGCCGACATCGGCGAGACCCTGCACATCGGCCGCATCGGGGTCCTCGACTCCGACTACGCCCCGCTGGTCATCGACTGGCGTGCCCCGGCCGCCGCGCCCTTCTACCGCTCCACGCCCGTCGACCCCGGCCGCGTGGTGCGCCGGCGCGTCATCCGCTCCAAGGGGCGCAAGGTCCTCGGCGTCGAGGACGACCTGATGCGTCCCGAGCTGACCGCGTTCCTCGGCGGGGAGGAGCTGCCCGTCGTCGGCGACGGCGCGCTGATGGCGGCCCTGGGGCAGGCCCGCAGCCACACCATGCGCGACATCGTGGCCTCCATCCAGGCAGAGCAGGATCTCGTCATCCGCGCACCCGCCGCCTCCGTGACCTACGTCGAGGGCGGTCCGGGCACGGGTAAGACCGCGGTGGCCCTGCACCGGGCCGCGTACCTGCTCTACCAGGACCGCCGGCGGTACGCGGGCGGCATCCTGATCGTCTCGCCGACTCCGCTCCTGGTGGCCTACACCGAGGGCGTGCTGCCTTCGCTCGGGGAGGAGGGGCAGGTCGCCATCCGCGCGATCGGCTCCCTCGTGGACGGCGCCGAGGCGACGGCGTACGACGAACCGGCCGTGGCCCGCGTCAAGGGCTCCTCTCGGATGCTCAAGGTGCTGCGCAAGGCCGCCAGGGGCGCCCTCGAACTGGGGGAGGGCCCCACGCGACTGCGCGTCGTCGCCTTCGGGCGGCGTCTGGAGCTGGAGGCCGACGAACTCCAGCGCATCCGCAACAACGTGCTGGGCGGCACCACCCCCGTCAATCTGCTGCGCCCCCGCGCCCGCCGCCTGCTCCTGGACGCCCTGTACGCCAAGTCCGGAGCCGCCGGACGGCACGAGGACCCCGAGCTGGCGGCCGAGCTGCGCTCCTCCTTCGACGAGGACGTCACCGGCGAGGACGGCTTCGTCGCGTTCCTGGACGCATGGTGGCCGGAGCTGACCCCGCGCGGCGTGCTGACGGCGATGGCGGACGAGAAGCGGCTCGGCCGCTGGGCCCGCCGGGTGCTGAACCCGGGGGAGGTGCGCAGGCTCGCCCGTTCCCTGCGCCGGGACGCCCTGTCCGTGCACGACGTGGCGCTCCTGGACGAGCTGGGCACCCTGCTCGGCACGCCCGCCAGGCCGCGCAGGAGGCGCGAGCTCGACCCGCTGGACCAGCTCACCGGTCTGGAGGAGCTGATGCCGCAGCGCGAGGAGTCGCAGCGCGAACGCGCGGAGCGGCTCGCGGCCGAGCGGACCGAGTACGCACACGTGATCGTCGACGAGGCGCAGGACCTCACCCCCATGCAGTGGCGCATGGTCGGCCGCCGCGGCAGGCACGCCACCTGGACCGTCGTCGGCGACCCGGCCCAGTCGTCCTGGTCGTCCCCGGACGAGGCTGCCGAGGCGCGCGACGAGGCGCTGGGCACCCGTCCGCGGCGTCGTTTCGAGCTGACCGTTAACTACCGCAACCCCGCCGAGATCGCCGAGCTGGCCGCCAGGGTGCTCGCCCTGGCGATGCCGGGCATGCAGGCGCCCTCGGCGGTCCGCTCGACGGGCGTCGAGCCGCGGTTCGCCGTCGTCCCGGACGACGGCGACCTGGCGGGGGCGGTGCGGGCCGAGGCCGAGCGGCTGCTGGCCCGGGTGGAGGGCACCGTGGGCGTCGTCGTCGCCATGAACCGCCGCGAGGAGGCGGCCCGCTGGCTCGCGGGTCTCGGGGAGCGTGTGGTGGCCCTCGGTTCGCTGGAGGCCAAGGGACTGGAGTACGACGCGACGGTGGTCGTCTCGCCCGCGGAGATCGCGGACGAGTCGCCGGCCGGCCTGCGGGTGCTGTACGTGGCGCTGACCCGCGCGACGCAGCAGCTCACGGTCGTCTCGGACCGCCGTGACCAGCCGGACGCGGAGGGCGTGCCCGACCTGTTGCGCGACTGACGAGTACGGCCCGCGGGCGACTGACGGCGAGTCAACACGCGGGAGGGGAATCACTTGCCCGGGTGGTGCGTTAGCCTGGGTGTGGCACCGGCTCGATCCAAGCCCCCGGGCCCAACCTTCGTCGCTACGAGCGACCACTTGCCGCGAGGCGAGCATGGCGGGTCGGTGCCACTTGAACCACCTGGAAGAGGCCCGGAGTCACCGTATCGGTGACTCCGGGCCTCTTCTGTTTCCCGGCCACTTCTCGTATGGTGGAAAAGAGTTTCCGAAAACAAAATGACCGCATTACCTGCTACCGGCAGGTAGGTGTCACCATCGTTAGGCGCTGCCGGGCCTCGGCCCCTGGCGTCGCGCAGCAACGAAGCTAGGGAAAGCAGAGGAACCCGGTCATGGCAACGGCGCCCAGCGTCTCGTACTCGATGACGGTCCGGCTGGAGGTGCCCGCGAGCGGAACCGCGGTCTCCCAGCTGACCACGGCTGTGGAGTCCAACGGTGGCTCCGTGACCGGCCTGGATGTGACCGCTTCGGGTCACGAGAAGCTGCGTATCGACGTCACGATCGCCGCGAGCTCCACCGCGCATGCCGACGAGATCGTCGAGGAGCTGCGCAAGATCGAGGGTGTCGTCCTCGGCAAGGTGTCCGACCGTACGTTCCTGATGCACCTCGGTGGCAAGATCGAGATGGCGTCGAAGCATCCCATCCGCAACCGTGACGACCTCTCGATGATCTACACGCCGGGTGTGGCGCGTGTGTGCATGGCGATCGCGGAGAACCCCGAGGACGCCCGCCGTCTGACGATCAAGCGCAACTCCGTTGCAGTGGTGACGGACGGCTCCGCCGTGCTGGGTCTGGGCAACATCGGTCCCAAGGCCGCGCTGCCGGTCATGGAGGGCAAGGCGGCCCTGTTCAAGCGGTTCGCGGGCATCGACGCCTGGCCCATCTGCCTGGACACCCAGGACACGGACGCGATCGTGGAGATCGTCAAGGCGATCGCCCCCGGCTTCGCCGGCATCAACCTGGAGGACATCTCCGCGCCCCGCTGCTTCGAGATCGAGGCCCGGCTGCGCGAGGCGCTGGACATCCCCGTCTTCCACGACGACCAGCACGGCACCGCCATCGTCGTCCTCGCCGCGCTGACCAACGCGCTGCGTGTGGTGGGCAAGTCGGTCGGCGATGTGCGGGTGGTCATGTCGGGTGCGGGAGCGGCCGGCACGGCCATTCTGAAACTGCTGATCGCGGCGGGTGTCAAGCACGCGGTGGTGGCCGACATCCACGGTGTCGTGCACGCGGGCCGTGAGGACCTGGTGGGGGCGGCGGCCGATTCCCCGCTGCGGTGGATCGCGGACAACACCAACCCGGAGGGTGTCACCGGCACGCTCAGGGAGGCAGTGGTGGGGGCTGATGTGTTCATCGGTGTCTCGGCTCCGAATCTGCTGGGTGCGCAGGACGTCGCGGCGATGGCGGACGGGGCGATCGTCTTCGCGCTCGCGAACCCGGATCCGGAGGTCGACCCGGCAATCGCCCGTCAGACGGCGGCAGTTGTGGCCACGGGCCGTTCCGACTTCCCCAACCAGATCAACAACGTGCTGGTGTTCCCGGGTGTGTTCCGCGGTCTGCTGGACGCCCAGTCCCGGACCGTCAACACGGAGATGATGCTGGCGGCGGCGGCCGCGCTCGCGGACGTCGTGACCGAGGACGAGCTCAATCCGAACTACATCGTTCCGTCGGTCTTCAACGACAAGGTCGCGGGCGCCGTCGCGGGCGCCGTCCGCGAGGCGGCCAAGGCGGCAGCGGCTGTGACGGGCCCCACGTCCGCCTGACATACGGCGCGTCGCGGGTCGCGGCATCCCAAACCCCCCTTTAGGGTGGCGGACCATGAGCCCGCGGCCGCAGTACGGCCGCGGCCGGGCCGCTCCAATGGGTCTCAAGAGAGTCGACGGAACGTCACCACGACGGGGCGCTGGCGCTTTTCGTGTGACTCCGGAGGGTGCCGGATTGGCTTTCCCGCCGCTGGTGGGGGCAGGATGCTTCCTTGAGGACCTGCGCCTTGGGGGGACCCCCGCGGGCGCGGAGGGGTCTGACAGCAGACCCGGGTCCGGGGACTGTCCGAGGGCCCTGGCAGCATCGGCTTCGATCCACGCCTCACAGGCAAGAAGAACACGGGAGTAACGAAATGAACCGCAGTGAGCTGGTGGCCGCGCTGGCCGACCGCGCCGAGGTGACCCGCAAGGACGCCGACGCCGTTCTGGCCGCTCTCGCCGAGACCGTCGGCGAGGTCGTCGCCAAGGGCGACGAGAAGGTCACCATCCCCGGCTTCCTGACCTTCGAGCGCACCCACCGTGCCGCTCGCACCGCTCGTAACCCGCAGACCGGCGACCCGATCCAGATCCCGGCCGGCTACAGCGTGAAGGTCTCCGCGGGCTCGAAGCTCAAGGAAGCCGCCAAGGGCAAGTAAGGCCTGAAGCGCCGGAAGGGCGGGCACCGCTACGGGTGCCCGCCCTTCCGTATGCCCGGCGCCGGGTGCTCCCGTACCACCCGCACCCGCCGCGGGACGGCTCCGTGGTTCTCCAGGGGCCCTGGGGCGGCCACCGGCTGCCGCCGCCCCGCGGAGTGCGTGCGCGAGGCGCTGCGGCGGATGTCGTACCGCGCGACAACGCCGACGGCCCCCGCGGGAAGCCCGCGAGGGCCGTCGGTGAAGGTGCGTCAGACGAGCGGGCCGCCCGGCAGCTCGACCTTCGCGCCGAGCTTCTCCAGCTTCTCCATGAAGTTCTCGTAGCCGCGGTTGATCAGGTCGATGCCGTGCACCCGGCTCGTCCCCTGCGCCGCGAGCGCCGCGATCAGGTACGAGAAGCCGCCGCGCAGGTCGGGGATGACCAGATCCGCGCCCTGGAGCTTCGTCGGACCCGACACGACCGCCGAGTGGAGGAAGTTGCGCTGGCCGAAGCGGCAGTCGGAGCCGCCCAGGCACTCACGGTAGAGCTGGATGTGCGCGCCCATCTGGTTCAGCGCGGACGTGAAGCCGAGCCGGGACTCGTACACCGTCTCGTGCACGATCGACAGCCCCGTCGCCTGCGTCAGGGCCACGACCAGCGGCTGCTGCCAGTCGGTCTGGAAGCCGGGGTGGACGTCCGTCTCCAGCGCGATGGACTTCAGCTGACCGCCCGGGTGCCAGAAGCGGATGCCCTCGTCGTCGATCTCGAAGGCGCCGCCGACCTTCCGGTACGTGTTCAGGAACGTCATCATCGAGCGCTGCTGAGCGCCGCGCACGTAGATGTTGCCCTCGGTGGCCAGGGCCGCCGACGCCCAGGACGCCGCCTCCAGGCGGTCCGGGATCGCGCGGTGGGTGTAGCCGCCGAGCTTGTCGACACCGGTGATCCGGATCGTCCGGTCCGTGTCCATGGAGATGATCGCGCCCATTTTCTGCAGGACGCAGATCAGGTCCTCGATCTCGGGCTCGACCGCCGCGTTGGTCAGCTCGGTGACGCCCTCGGCGAGCACCGCCGTCAGCAGCACCTGCTCGGTCGAGCCGACCGACGGGTACGGAAGACGGATCTTGGTGCCGCGCAGCCGCTGCGGGGCCTCGAGGTACTGGCCGTCCGCACGCTTCTCGATCGTGGCGCCGAACTGGCGCAGGACGTCGAAGTGGAAGTCGATCGGCCGGCCGCCGATGTCGCAGCCGCCCAGACCCGGGATGAACGCGTGCCCGAGCCGGTGCAGCAGCGGGCCGCAGAACAGGATCGGGATGCGCGAGGAACCCGCGTGGGCATCGATGTCGGCGACGTTCGCGCTCTCGACGTGCGTGGGGTCGAGGACCAGCTCGCCGGGCTCGTCGCCGGGGCGGACCGTCACGCCGTGCAGCTGGAGGAGTCCGCGGACGACTCTCACATCGCGGATGTCGGGCACATTGCGCAGCCTGCTCGGCTCGCTGCCGAGCAGGGCGGCGACCATCGCCTTGGGCACGAGGTTCTTCGCGCCGCGGACGCGGATCTCGCCCTCCAGCGGGGTTCCGCCGTGGACAAGCAGTACATCGTCTGTGCCGGTCATGAATCTCGCGTTCCGGAGGGGTCCCCCCAGCGCATCGAGGGGGCCGTCGGGCAGGGCCAGAGAAAAGGGTAAGGGGCCCTGGGCCCTTCGATGTATGGGTGAGGCGCCCCCTGGTACGTAATGAATCGGGTACAACACGCTCCGTCCGCCGCCTCTCGCACACTGTCACCGGACCCGGGGCGCCGACGGCAGCCGGACGCCCGCGGGCGGTGCACGCTCCGACCTGCGTCCCCTCCCACCGCGGCGGCGCACTGTGCCGCTCCGCCCCCGCGGACGGCCGAGATGCGGGATCATGTGTCGCATGACCGAGGTGTCCTCGCTCACAGGGCGGCTGCTCGTCGCCACACCTGCCCTCGCGGACCCGAACTTCGACCGCGCGGTGGTCCTGCTGCTCGACCACGACGACGAGGGCTCCCTCGGCGTCGTCCTCAACAGGCCCACACCCGTCGACGTGGGCGACATCCTCGAGTCCTGGGCCGCGCTGGCCGGGGAGCCCGGTGTCGTCTTCCAGGGCGGTCCCGTCTCCCTGGACTCGGCGCTCGGCGTCGCGGTGATCCCCGGCGACGAGGGGCCGCTCGGCTGGCGGCGGGTGTACGGGGCGATCGGCCTCGTCGACCTGGAGGCGCCGCCCGAGCTGCTCGGCTCGGCGCTCGGTTCCCTGCGGATCTTCGCCGGATACGCGGGCTGGGGCCCGGGCCAGCTGGAGGCCGAGCTGCAGGACGGCGCGTGGTACGTCGTCGAGTCGGAGCCCGGCGACGTCTCCTCGCCGCGGCCGGAGACGCTGTGGCGTGCGGTGCTGCGCCGCCAGCGCAACGAACTGGCCATGTTCGCGACGTATCCGGACGACCCGTCCCTCAACTGACCGGATCGCCGCGCCGGGGTCCTCGCTCCCGTACCGGCGTCGGCGTGGGTACCCTTGGAGCTCATGAGCACTCTTGAGCCCGAGCGCGGGACAGGCACCGGGACCCTGGTAGAGCCGACGCCGCAGGTGTCGCACGGCGACGGCGACCACGAGCGCTTCGCCCATTACGTCCAGAAGGACAAGATCATGGCGAGTGCCCTCGACGGCACTCCCGTGGTCGCCCTGTGCGGAAAGGTCTGGGTGCCGGGGCGTGACCCCAAGAAGTACCCGGTCTGCCCGCTGTGCAAGGAGATCTACGAGTCCATGGGCTCGGGTGGCGACAAGGGCAAGGACGGCGACAAGAAGAAGTAGTCCGCCGCCGCTCGACGGCTTCCTCCGACGGCCCCCGGGGCGCGCGTTTCGCGTGCCCCGGGGGCCGTTTCGCGTCTTCGGTCCTCGCCGCGGCGTTGCACGCCGTGCGGCTGCCGGTCACAGAGTGGTTGAGACCTCTTGTGGCGCTGTGCGGGCCACCTCTAGCCTCCTGCGTGTTGTGCAGTACGAAACGGTCGTTGCGCAGACTGCAACGCAACAACGCGTGGGGGTTCCCGCATGAAGCTCATCACCACACTCGCCGTCCCCGTGGCGGCACTCGCCCTGGCGGGCCTCACCGCCTGCGCGCCCCAGACCTCCGACACCGGCGCCAAGGAGGACGCCAAGAGCGGCACCCTGCGGGTCTGGCTCTTCCAGGAGGTCAACAACAAGCCCAAGGAGCAGGTCGTCGACGCAGCGGTCGCCGCCTTCGAGAAGGCGCACGAGGGCGCGGAGGTCGAGGTCGAGTACATCCCCGTCGAGACCCGCGCCCAGCGCATCAAGGCCGCCTTCAACGACCCGGCGAGCGCCCCCGACGTCATCGAGTACGGCAACACCGACACCGCCGGATACGTGAAGGACGGCGGACTCGCCGACGTCACGGCCGAGTTCGGCGCCTGGGACGAGGCGAAGGACACCGACCCCACCGCCCGGGAGTCCGTCACGGTCGGCGGAAAGGTCTACGGCGCGCCCCTCTTCGTGGGCGCCCGCGCGCTCTACTACCGCACCGACGTCTTCGAGGAGCTGGGCATCGAACCGCCCAGGACCCAGGGCGAACTGATCGCCACCGCCAAGAAGATCCGCAAGCAGAGGCCGGAGTTGTACGGGCTCGCGGTCGGCGGCGCGTACACCTACGGCGCGATGCCCTTCATCTGGGCCAACGGCGGCGAGCTCGCCTCCCGGAGCGGCCGCTCGTACACGTCCGCCATCGACAGCGCCGCCGCGCGGAAGGGAATCACGGCCTACACGTCCCTGTTCGGCGACGACAACTGTCCCGCCGCCAAGTGCGCCTCCATGGGCGGCAACGCGACGGTCACCGCGTTCGCCTCCGGCAAGGCGGCCATGGCCATCGGCGGCGACTTCAGCCACCAGGCGGTCGAGGCCGGCTCGGTCAAGGGCAAGTACGCCGTCGTGCCGCTGCCCGGGCTGAGGGCGGGCGAGATCGCTCCCGCCTTCGCGGGCGGCAACAACATCGGCGTTCTCAGGAGCAGTTCGCACCGCACCCTGGCGGTGGACCTGATGAAGCGGTTCGCGGGCAAGGAGACGCAGGCGAAGCTGTTCGACGCGATGGGATTCCTGCCGACGTACACCGACGTGCGGGCCGAGGCCGCGAAGAAGGAGCCGTTCGTCGAACCGTTCATCAAGACGCTCGACGCGGGAGCCAAGTTCGTGCCGGCGTCCCCGGCCTGGGGCCGGATCGACGCCTCGCTCGTCCTGCCCTCGATGTTCCAGGAGATCGTCAGCGGCAAGAAGGACGTGGCGGCCGCGTCGAAGGACGCGGCGGAGAAGATGGACGCGGCGTTCGCGTCGGCGGGCTGACGCCGATGACGCACCGTACGAACGGCACGACCGGGCGGACGGAGTCCGCCACCGCGCCGCCGTCCCCGTCCGGCCCGTCCGCGTCCCCCGGGGCCCCGGCTTCCGAGGCGGCCGCGCCTCCGCCGTCCCCGGCCGCAGTGGTCGACAAGGCCCCCGTGGGGCCCGCCCGGTCGGCTGCTCCGGTGACGTCGGCGGGTGCCGACCCGCGTGCCGCGGCCGGCACGGCCGACCCCGCAGCCGTCGTCGGGACGGCGGCGCGGGCCGGGCGGCCCGGCAAGGAGCCGCCGGCCGGGGGCCGGGGCACCCGGGCCCCGAGGGCGCCCGGGCGGCGCGGGGGCTGGACTCCGTGGATCTACCTCGCGCCCGCCCTGGCCGTCCTCGCCGCCCTGCTCGTCTACCCGGTCTACCAGCTCGGCCTCATCTCCTTCCTCGAGTACACCCAGGCCCAGGTCAGCGGCGGCGAGCCGACCAGCTTCCAGGGCCTCGGCAACTACCGCACCCTCCTCGCCGACAGCCAGTTCTGGCAGGTGCTCCTCGCGACAGTGCTCTTCGCCGCCGCCTGTGTCCTCGCCACCCTCGCCGTCGGCTGCGCGCTCGCGGTCCTGCTCACCCGCGTACGGGCGCTCCCGCGCCTCGCCCTGATGCTGGCCGCGCTCGGCGCGTGGGCCACCCCGGCGATCACGGGCTCCACCGTCTGGGTCTTCCTCTTCGACCCCGACCACGGCCCGGTCAACCGGGTGCTCGGGCTGGGCGACTTCTCCTGGACCTACGGCCGCTGGAGCGCCTTCTCGCTCGTCCTCTTCGAGGTCGTGTGGTGTTCGTTCCCGTTCGTGATGGTGACGGTCTACGCGGGCATCAGGGCGATTCCCGGCGAGGTGCTGGAGGCGGCCTCGCTGGACGGGGCCTCGCAGTGGCGCGTCTGGCGTTCCGTCACGGCCCCGATGCTGCGGCCCGTCCTCGTCGTCGTCACCATTCAGTCGATCATCTGGGACTTCAAGGTCTTCACGCAGATCTACGTGATGACGAACGGCGGAGGCATCGCCGGACAGAATCTCGTGCTCAATGTGTACGCCTATCAGAAGGCGTTCGCGTCCTCCCAGTACAGCCTGGGATCGGCGATCGGCGTGGTCATGCTGCTGATTCTGCTCGCGGTCACGCTCGTGTACCTGCGACTGCTGCGACGCCAGGGAGAAGAGATATGAGCCTCGGTACGAGCGCGTGGCGGATCCGGCGTCCCGGACGGCTCGCCGCCGAGGCGACGGCGCTCGCCGTCGCGCTGGTGGTCGCCTTCCCGCTGTACTGGATGGTTCTCTCCGCCTTCAAACCGGCCGGTGAGATCCAGTCCGCCCAGCCGCGTCCCTGGACGCTCGCCCCCTCGCTGGACTCCTTCCGCCGGGTCTTCGAACAGCAGGAATTCGGCCGTTATTTCCTCAACAGCCTGATCGTGGCGGGAACGGTCGTCGTCGCCTCGGCACTGATCGCTTTCCTGGCCGCCACGGCGGTCACCCGGTTCCGGTTCCGGTTCCGTACGACCCTGCTCGTCATGTTCCTCGTCGCGCAGATGGTGCCGATCGAGGCCCTGACGATTCCGCTCTTCTTCCTGATGCGCGACGCCGGACAGCTGAACACCCTCGGCTCGCTGATCCTGCCGCACATCGCCTTCTCGCTGCCGTTCGCGATCTGGATGCTGCGCGGCTTCGTCAAGGCGGTCCCCGAGGCCCTGGAGGAGGCCGCGTCCATCGACGGCGCGAGCCGTGCGCGGTTCCTGTGGCAGATCCTCTTCCCGCTGGTCTTTCCCGGGCTGGTGGCGACGAGCGTGTTCTCGTTCATCTCGACGTGGAACGATTTCCTCTTCGCCAAGTCGTTCATCATCAGCGACACCTCGCAGTCGACGCTGCCGATGGCGCTGCTCGTCTTCTTCAAGCCGGACGAGAACGACTGGGGCGGGATCATGGCGGCCTCTACCGTGATGACCGTGCCGGTGCTCGTCTTCTTCCTACTCGTTCAGCGACGCCTGGTCTCCGGCCTGGGCGGCGCGGTGAAGGACTGACGCGATGACTTCCACGAACCTGGTCCCCGCTCCGCTCGTCGCCGAGTGCCGGGCCGACAGCCCCGGTTGTTTCTCGCTGGACGAGCGGACCACCGTCGACGCCCGGCCGGGCGCCGAGGGCGTCGCCCGCCGGCTGCGCGCGATGCTCGGGCCGGCCACCGGCCTCCCGCTGGCCGACGGCTTTGGCCCGCACAGCATCCTGCTGCGCGTCAGCGCCGATGTGGAGCGGGAGTACGGCCCGGAGGGCTACCGGCTCTCCACCGACCGCTCCGCCGAGGACGTCGCGGTCCTCGTCGAAGGCGGAAGCGCGGCCGGGGTGTTCTGGGGTGTGCAGACGCTCCGGCAACTGCTCGGGCCGGACGCGTTCCGCAGGGCCCCCGTCGCGCGCGGCCGGGACTGGACCCTTCCCCTGGTCACGGTCGAGGACCGCCCCCGCTTCTCCTGGCGCGGCATGATGCTCGACGTCTCACGGCACTTCCTGCCCAAGGACGACGTCCTGCGCCAACTCGACCTGCTCGCCGCCCACAAGCTCAACGTCTTCCACTTCCACCTCACCGACGACCAGGGCTGGCGCATCGAGATCGAGCGGTACCCGAAGCTCACCGAGGTCGGCGCCTGGCGGGCCCGCACCAAGCACGGGCACCGCGCCTCGCCGCTGTGGGACGACCGTCCGCACGGCGGCTACTACACGCACGACGACATCCGCGAGATCGTCGCCTACGCCGCCGAACGGCACATCACCGTCGTCCCCGAGATCGACATTCCCGGGCACTCGCAGGCGGCCATCGCCGCGTACCCCGAACTCGGCAACACCGACGTCGTCGACACCGCCTCCCTGACGGTCTGGGACAACTGGGGCGTCAGCCCGAACGTCCTCGCCCCCGGCGACACCACCCTGCGCTTCTACGAGGGCGTCCTGGAGGAGGTCCTCGACCTCTTCCCCTCCGTCTTCGTCCACATCGGCGGCGACGAGTGCCCCAAGGACCAGTGGAAGGAGTCACCGGCCGCCCAGGCACGCATCAAGGAGCTCGGGCTCGCCGACGAGGACGAGCTCCAGTCCTGGTTCATCCGGCACTTCGACCGCTGGCTCGCCGACCGCGGCCGCCGCCTCATCGGCTGGGACGAGATCCTCGAAGGCGGACTCGCGCCGGGCGCCGCCGTCTCCTCCTGGCGCGGCTACCAGGGCGGCATCGCCGCCGCCGAGGCCGGTCACGACGTCGTCATGTGCCCCGAACAGCAGGTGTATCTGGACCACCGGCAGGCCGCCGGCGACGACGAGCCGATGCCCATCGGCTACGTGCGGACCCTGGAGGACGTCTACCGGTTCGAGCCCCTGCCGCCCTCGCTCGGCCCCGAGGCCGCCGCCCACGTGCTCGGCACCCAGGCCAACGTCTGGACGGAGGTCATGCAGGACCGCTCCCGCGTCGACTACCAGGTCTTCCCGCGTCTCGCCGCCTTCGCGGAGGTCGCCTGGTCCGCCCTGCCCGCCCCCGCGGAGCGGGACTTCGCCGGATTCGAACGGCGCATGGAGACCCACTACGCGCGCCTCGACGCGCTCGGCGTCGACTACCGCCCGCCCGGCGGCCCACGGCCCTGGCAGCGCCGTCCCGCCCCTGAAGGAATGACAGGGAGCCTCGGACGCCCGATCGAAGGAGCACCCCCGAACGTGTGAGCCGCGCCCCGGCCACCCGCCCGGCCCGTGTCCGTCGTCGCAGGACGACGGGAGTGAATCCGGACCATCGCGTACGGAACCGGACTTACGGGTTGGACGGGCCCTTCGCGGACCCTCCCGCCGGACGGCTCGGAAGATGTGCCAGAGTTGCCACGTCCGGCCTGTGAGCACGTACGGTACGGCACACAGGCGGGACAGCCGGGACACCGGGAAGGGGCAGCTGGGTGACCACGCACGCACCGCAGACGGCGCAGTCGGTGACGCTGCCGGGCTCGCTCGACGAGGCCGTGGCAGCGCTCACCGCCATGCCTGCCGCCGTGCCCGTCGCCGGGGGCACGGACCTCATGACCGCCGTCAACAGGGGACAGCTCCGCCCCGCGGGGCTCGTCGGCCTCGGCCGCATCAGCGAGATCCGCGGCTGGCGCTACCAGGACGGGCACGCGCTGCTCGGCGCCGGACTCACCCACGCCCGGATGGGACGGCCCGACTTCGCGGCCCTCATCCCCGCCCTCGCGGCCTCCGCGCGTGCGGCCGGGCCGCCCCAGATCCGCAACGCGGGCACGCTCGGCGGCAACATCGTCACCGCCGCGCCCACCGGGGACACGCTGCCCGTGCTGGCCGCCCTGGAGGCGGACCTGGTCGTGGCGGGCCCCGAGGGCGCGCGCCGCGAGATCCCGGTCTCCCACCTGCTCGCCGGCCGGGAGATGCTCGGCCCCGCCGAACTCATCGGCTTCGTACGGGTGCCGCTCCTGCACGCCCCGCAGGTGTTCCTCAAGGCCACCGGCCGCACCGGCCCCGGCCGCGCCACCGCATCCGTCGCCGTCGTGCTCGACCCGGCGCGGCGCGGGGTGCGCTGTGCGGTGGGCGCGATCGCGCCGATGCCGCTGCGCCCGCTGGAGGCCGAGCGCTGGATCGCGTCGCTGATCGACTGGGACGGGGAGCGGGGGCTCGCGGGCGAGGCGCTCGCGGCCTTCGGCGAGTACGTGGCGGCCGCGTGCATCCCGGACCCGCCCCCGGCGGCACCGGGCGAGGAGCAGCAGGTGCTGCCGCCCGCCGTACTGCATCTGCGGCGCACCGTCGCCGCGCTGGCCCGACGGGCACTGGGGAGGGCGCTGTCGTGAGCAACGAGGACCACCAGCAGGGGCGCTTCCCCGAGCCGCCGGACCACCAGGACCACCAGGACCGCCACGGCGGTCCGGACGGCGGCCAGGGGCGCCTGGACCTTCCGGACGCCTTCCTCCAGGACGGCCCGCTCGAGTACCCGCAGAGCGGGGACCAGGGGTACGCCGCGGGTGCGCAGGACTACCAGGGCTACCAGGACCACGGGCAGAGCCAGGCCCACGACCACGGCCAGGGCTTCCCGTACGAGTACGGCGGCTGGCAGCCGACGGCCCCCGACTACGACGGCGAGGCGACGGGCTTCTTCCAGCTGCCCACCGAGGATTCGCCGGCAGCCGCCCCTCTGGAGGCGCCGGGCCACGGCTACGTACCGCCGATGATCATGCCGTTGACGCCGCTCGCGCCGGAGGCGGGCACCGACCCGGCGACGAACGGCGGTTGGGCGCCGGAGCAGCCGCAGGCCGCCGGCGAGCCGGCGGAGCCGTCCGCTGCCGCGCCCGAGCCCGTGCAGTGGCCGGAGGCGGGCGCCCAGCGGCACGGCGATCCGCACGCGACCGGTCAGTGGACGTTCCCCGAGGAACCCGCCCCGGCGGCCCCGCAGGGCGCCGCCGGCCACGAGATGACCGGGCAGTGGTCGATCCCGATCGCAGAAGGTGATCTTCCGGACGAGTCGGGCGAATTCCTGCGTTCCGCACCGCCGGTGGCCGAGACGCCCTGGGCCGCCGCAGAGCCCCCGGCCACGCTTCCGGGCGGCGCGCCCGCGCCGTGGACGACGCTGCCCGGCGGCGCGCCCGCGCCGTGGGCGGAGCAGGCGCCTCAGGAGCAGGTGCCTCAGGAGTCGGCGCCTCAGGAGCCGCCTCAGGAGCCGGCGGTGCAGGAGCCGGAGCCCGGCGAGGCCGCGCCCGAGGGCCCGCTCCCCGCGGAGTCCCGGCATGCCGCCCCCGAGCCCCAGGAGCCGCAGGACGCCCCCGAGCCCGCGAGTCCCGAGACCGCTCGGGTGCCGGAGCCGCGCGAGGACGGGCCGGTCCCGCAGGAGCACGCGGCAGCGCAGCCGTCCGGGGACGCGTCCTCAGAAGAACCTCCCACCGGGGACCCGTCCTCCGAGGACGCCCCCTCCGGTGAACCGGACTCCGGGGCAGCGGCGGCCACCGGCGCCGACGAGCACCCGCCCACCTCGTACGTCCTGCGGGTCAACGGCACGGAGCGTCCGGTCACCGACGCCTGGATCGGCGAGTCGCTCCTCTACGTCCTGCGGGAGCGCCTCGGCCTCGCCGGAGCCAAGGACGGCTGCTCGCAGGGCGAGTGCGGCGCCTGCAACGTCCAGGTGGACGGCAGGCTCGTCGCCTCCTGCCTCGTACCCGCGGCGACGACCGCCGGCTCGGAGGTCCGCACGGTCGAGGGTCTCGCCGGTGACGGCGAGCCCTCCGACGTGCAGCGGGCGCTCGCCAACTGCGGCGCCGTCCAGTGCGGCTTCTGCATTCCCGGCATGGCCATGACCGTGCACGACCTGCTGGAGGGCAACCACGCCCCCACCGAGCTGGAGACCCGCCAGGCCCTGTGCGGCAACCTGTGCCGCTGCTCGGGCTACCGGGGCGTGCTCGATGCCGTACGCGAGGTCGTCGCCGAACGCGCCGCGAGCGCGGCCGCGGCCGCCGAGGAGGCGCCCCCCGAGTCGTACGGGGAAGCGCACGAGGAAGCCCGTATCCCGCACCAGGCACCCCCCGGCGCCGGTAGGGTGCAGGCCCACCCGCACGACGGAGGCATGGCGTGAGCAACGACGCGGCCGTCACGGCGAATCCGCAGGCCGTCGACGGCCCCCCGCCGGAAGCGCCGGCCCACGGCCTCGGCGCCTCCCTCCCCGCGGCCGACTCCCGCGCCAAGACGGAGGGCACGTTCCCGTACGCCTCCGACCTGTGGGCCGAGGGCCTGCTGTGGGGAGCGCTGCTGCGCTCGCCGCACCCGCATGCCCGCATCGTCTCCATCGACACGTCGGCCGCCCGTGACATGCCCGGCGTACACGCGGTGATCACCCACGAGGACATCCCGGGCGACGCGTCGTACGGCAGGCGGATCGCCGACCGGCCGGTGTTCGCGTCCGAGATCGTCCGCCACCACGGCGAGGCGATCGCCGCGGTGGCCGCCGACCACCCGGACACCGCGCGGCTCGCCGCGGCCGCGATCGCCGTCGAGTACGAGCTCCTCGACCCGGTGACCGACCCGGAGAAGGCGTTCGCCGCCGAACCCCTGCACCCCGACGGCAATCTGATCCGGCACATCCCGCTGCGCTACGGCGATCCGGACGTGACCGGCGAGGTCGTCGTCGAGGGCCTGTACCGCATCGGCCGCCAGGACCCGGCGCCGATCGGCGCGGAGGCGGGCCTGGCCGTACCGCGGCCCGACGGCGGCATCGAGCTGTACACGGCCTCGACCGACCCGCACGCCGACCGCGCCCTCGCCGCCGCATGCTTCGGCCTGGAGCAGGAACGGGTCAAGATCGTCGTCACCGGCGTACCCGGTGCGACGGGCGACCGTGAGGACCCCGGCTTCCAGCTCCCGCTCGGCCTGCTGGCCCTGCGGACCGGCTGCCCGGTCAAGCTCACCGCCACCCGCGAGGAGTCCTTCCTCGGCCACGTCCACCGCCACCCGACGCTGCTGCGCTACCGTCACCACGCGGACGCCGCAGGCCACTTGGTGAAGGTCGAGGCGCAACTGCTGCTCGACGCCGGCGCCTACGCCGACGCGTCCTCCGAATCACTGGCCGCCGCCGTCGCGTTCGCCTGCGGCCCCTATGTCGTCCCGCACGCCTTCATCGAGGGCTGGGCGGTGCGCACCAACAACCCGCCGTCGGGCCACGTGCGCGGCGAGGGGGCCATGCAGGTCTGCGCGGCGTACGAGGCGCAGATGGACAAACTCGCGGCCAGACTCGGCCTGGACCAGACCGAGATCCGCCTGCGCAACGTGCTGGCCACCGGCGACATCCTCCCCACCGGCCAGACGGTCACCTGCCCGGCGCCGGTCGCCGAACTGCTCCAGGCCGTACGGGACCACCCGCTGCCCTCCCTCCCCAAGGACACCCCCGAGAACGACTGGCTCCTCCCGGGCGGCCCCGAGGGCGCCGGCGAACCGGGCGCGGTGCGCCGCGGCGTCGGCTACGCGCTCGGCATGGTGCACATGCTCGGCGCGGAGGGCACGGACGAGGTCTCCACGGCGACGGTCAAGGTCCACGACGGCGTCGCGACGGTCATCTGCGCTGCGGTGGAGACCGGTTCGGGGTTCTCGACGCTGGCGCGCCAGATCGTTCAGGAGACGCTGGGCATCGAAGAGGTCCACGTGGCGGCGGTCGACACCGACCAGCCTCCGGCGGGCCCGGCGGCGCACGGCCGCCACACCTGGGTCTCCGGCGGCGCGGTCGAACGCGCGGCCAAGATGGTCCGCACTCAGCTCTTGCAACCGCTGGCGCACAAGTTCGGCATGTCCACGGAGCTGCTCCAGATCACCGACGGCAAGATCACGTCGTACGACGGCGTGCTCTCGACGACGGTCACGGAGGCGATGGAGGGCAAGGAACTGTGGGCGACGGCCCAGTGCCGCCCTCACCCGACGGAGCCGCTGGACGAGTCGGGTCAGGGCGATGCGTTCGTGGGCCTGGCGTTCTGCGCGATCCGCGCGGTGGTCGACGTCGACATCGAACTCGGCTCGATCCGTGTGGTCGAGATGGCCGTGGCCCAGGACGTGGGCCGCGTCCTGAACCCGGCCCAGCTGGCGACCCGCATCGAGGCGGGCGTCACCCAGGGCATCGGCGCGGCCCTCACGGAGAACCTCCGCACGGCCCGCGGCCTGATCCGCCACCCGGACCTGACGGGCTACGCACTCCCGACATCACTGGACGCGCCGGACATTCGCATCGTGAAACTGGTCGAGGAACGGGATGTCGTGGCCCCCTTCGGCGCGAAGGCGGCGAGCGCGGTCCCGGTGGTCACGTCCCCGGCGGCAGTGGCCTCAGCGGTCCGCGCGGCGACGGGCCGCCCGGTCAACAGGCTCCCGATCCGGCCACAGGCGGCGGTGGCGGCGCCCAACTCGTAACGGTGTGACACACATTGCATGTGCAACCCGAGGGTGCGCGGTGTCATGGCCACTCGGTACGGTGTCCCTGTAGAGCTGTGTAAACGGGGAGGCTTGTGTGGCGCAGGACGACGGGACGGGGCGGCCGGTGTACGGTCCGCCGGTGCCCACCGACGGGATGTCGAGCGACGAGCGGCAGCTGCGCATGGTCAATCCGGCGCTGGCATCCCTGCTCTACGACCCGGAATCAATGACTTCGTTCAAGAAGCGGGTCGACGATCTTCTGATCAAGCTGAACGGCTCACCGGCGGGACCTGACAAGGTCGCGGCGGATCCGCTCAGCGCGACGCAGTTCGGGGGCGGCGGCGGGAGCTGGGCCGAGGCGGCCGGGATCTTCGACGCGTACAAGACCGTCATCCACCAGCTCAAGCAGCTGTCCCAGCTTCTGGCGGACTGCATGGAGGGCATGGGCATCGTCGTGGTCTCGTCCAAAGACGGGTACCAGGGCATGGACGACGACATCCGTCAGCGCATGCTGGCCATCAGCCAGAACACGCAGGAGCACTACGACCCGAAGCGCGATCCGGTGGCTCAGGAGCAGGCAGCGCAGGAGAAGGCCCAGAACAAGGGCGAGCCGAACGGTACGGGCAAGCCCGGGGACACTGCCGGGGCCGGTGGGCTCAAGTAGTGATGGGCAGCTCGGAACGACGGGGAAACCAGAGGCGGGGATATGGCGAACAAGGCTGAAGGCGGCGGTGGCGGCGGGGGCAGGACCAACTTCGAGGACCTGACCCACGAGCAGATGCTCGCGTGGCTGGACGCGGCGGACAAGGGCGTGGTGAAGGCGGCCGCCGACCGGCTGTCGGAGGCCGCGCATGACATCAGGGACATTGCGCAGCAGCTCAAGTTCCGCCCGGAGCGCGTGGAGTGGGAGGGCGAGGGATTCCAGGCCTTCGTCGACTGGGCCGCGAGTCTGTCGAGCGCGACGTTCAGGCTCGCCGACTACAGCGACGAGGCGGCGAAGTGGATGACGCAGGCGTCGACGACGATCGGCGAGGTCCAGAGCGCGATCCCCCGGGACATCGCGGGCCCCAAGGCCAACCTGGAAGCGGCGCTGAAGTACCACAACGACCCGGACTCGGCGAAGGTCGCGAGCGAGGCGAAGTCGACGCTGGAGAAGAAGCGCCAGGAGGCCATCGCGCAGATGGTCAAGCTGGGCGACTCGTACGACCAGTCGAGCCGGGAGATGGCCAAGCTGGAGACCCCGACGTTCCAGCCGCCGCCGGAGCGGTTTGTGCCGGAAGGCCCCTCGGTCGCCGACTCGGGCGACGTCTATCGTGCTGAGGGCGGACACAGCGGCTCCAGTGGCGGCGGTGGCCTGGCGTATGCGTCGTCGTCCAGCGACCAGGGAGGAACAAGGGATACGGTCCAGCACGCCGAGATCCTGAGGCCTGCCAGGACGATAGGCCCTGACACGCCTGCCGCCGCAATGGAGATCGACAGCGTCAGCATGCTGCCTCCGCCGGCGACAACACCGCCCGCGACCCCCGGTCTGCCACCGACGGCGAGGCCGGACACGGGCGGTCTGCCTCCGGTCACCCCCGTCGCACCGGTCTTCGGCGGAGGACCATCCCTGCCGCCTCAGGCCCAGGGCGGGCCCAAGTCCCAAGCTGTGTCCCGCTCACCGCTCATGCCGGGGCCGGCCAGTCCGCCGGCCCAGGCTGCCCGGTTGCCACGGGACGGGATCACGGGTGGAAAGCCCGTGCAGCCGAGCACCGGTCGACCCGCGGTAGGTATTCCGCGGGGCACCGTGATCGGCAACGAGGGCGTGCACGGCCGCCCGCCCATGGCCCATGGCCCGGCGGGAATGGGTGGTGCAACGGGCGTTGGCCAGGGCGCGTTCGGCGGTGGCCGACGGCTCGCGGGCGAGACCGGCGGCATTGTCGGAGGCCGGCCCCAGCAGGCAGGCGCAGCCGGTTCACGTCCCTTCACCCCAGGAGGCTCCGGCCTTGTTCGGGGCACGAATGCTTCGGGCCAGGGGCCCGGGCAGCCGAACGGTGAGCGCCCCGACTACCTCGTCGAGGACGAGGAGACGTGGCAGCAGGGCCGGCGAGTAGCACCCCCCGTCATCGACTGACCGAACGAACAAGTCCGAGGAAGCAGATGCCCACCAGCAGTACCCGAAAAGCACGCGCCCAGGCTGCAGCGGCGGCCATGACGGGACTGCTGTTGGTGGGCATCGCCACCACACCAGCGCATGCCGATAGCGTCCGGTCCCAGCAGTGGTACCTGGATGCGATGGGCGCCGAGGACATCTGGAAGATCAGCACCGGCAAAGGTGTCGACGTCGCCGTGATCGATACCGGTGTCGATGACACCAACGGTGACCTCAGAGGGCAGGTGCTCGACGGGTTGGATCTCGCAACCGGCGAGAACGGCGACGAACACACGGATTATGAGGGCCACGGCACAGGCATGGCCGGGATCATCGCTGGCACGGGAGACAGCGGCGGGGGAGACGGCGCTTTCGGCCTCGCCCCGGGGACCAGGGTTGTACCGATCAGAATCCCCAACATCGGCTGGAATGCAAACCGCGATGCGGAGATCAACGTATTCAATGACGCCGTGTCGAGGGCCATCAGGTATGCCGCCGACCAGGACATCAAGGTCATCAATATTTCCCAGAAGGTCATCAAGGGATCGCAACAGCTGACGGACGCTGTCCGATATGCCACCAACAAGGGTTCCTTGATCTTCGCTGGCACTGGAAACGGTGGGGGCAGCGGACTCGGGTATCCGGCCAGCACGCCCGGAGTCGTCGGGGTCGGCGCACTCGGGAAGGACCTCAAGAAGACGGACGAGTCACAATTCGGTCCGCAAGTCGATCTCTCCGCCCCTGGTAAGGACATTGTCCACGCTTGCGGTGGCAAGACCGGGCTGTGCAACTCCCACGGAACCAGCACCGCCACCGCCATCGCCTCCGCCACCGCCGCCCTCATCTGGTCCAAGCACCCCGAATGGACCAACAACCAGGTCCTGCGCGTGATGCTCAACACCGCCAGTGCTCCGACGAGCGGCAACAAGCGCAACGACTACATCGGGTACGGCGCGCTGCGCCCGCTTCGCGCGCTGACCAGTCCCGGCGACCCGGGCCCTGCTGACGAGTACCCGCTCCCGGACCTCGCTTCGTCTGCGTCCCCGTCTCCATCCGCGGAACCGTCCGAGCCCACTGGGGGGCAGGAGATCGGCGCAGACGAACAGCCCGCCCCCGCGGCGTCCGCGTCCCAGGAGAGCAGCAACACGGGCCTGTGGATCGCGCTCGGGGCCGGTGCGGCCGTTCTCGTCGGCGCAGCCGTCGCGGCCGTGGTCCTCCGGGCACGCCGGAACAGCTAGTCGTCTTCTCCGGGCAGCAGCTCGGCACATACCAGAAACGGGGGAGCAATGTTGTTCGAGGAAGAGTGGGCCCAGCAGAAGAGCACCGTGGTGGAGCGCCAGGCGACTCAGATGTAGCTCAACCAACTTCCCGCCGACGGAGGAGTGAGTGCGCCTCCGCCGTTGATGCTGGGAAACAACTCTCCGGATCTGGCCGCGACCCCCGCCAAGAAGAAGGCGGCAGCGAACACGATCGAGAACCAGCTCGAACCGGGCACCAAGAAGGCCGCGCGCCGATCGTGCGTCCGTCCGTCGATGGCTCTCAAGCGGCACGCGCCGTGAATGGGTAGGTGTGCTGGTCACAAGTGGCGACACCTTGTTCGGTCAAGAGGGAGCCGGGGAGGATAGGGACGGCGTGCCGTTGTGTCGATTGAGTTCGGTCGACGACGGTCGGTGGGCTTTCTCGATCTATGTACGCAAGGCGTTGGCCATCCCGAGCGACCGGGACGATCTCGGTGGTGGTGTGACGTACTACTCGACGGGAGCGCTTGCCTCATCCACGGATGCTCGTGCAGCGCTGTACTTCAAATGTCACGGACCTTCGCAGGCCGAGGCGGCCGTCATCGCCGCTGAGCTGGAACTCCCCGACGACGCTCCGGCCGAGAAGTCAGGCATTCGTGAGAATCAGATCACGGTGCTCAACGCGGCCGCCCGTGCTGTCGCAAAGAAGCTGAAGTGCGGGACCACAGGCCTTGTCGAGGACAAGCCGCGGCCTCTTCAGTGAGGGCCGGTGGATGCGTGGAGCGGACCGAACAGGCGACGGATGCAGCTCCGGTCGGAGGTGCTGCTCGTGCCCACCTTCACCATTAGGCGCTCGTCCTGGCGCACGGCGGCCGCCGCCCTTGTGGTGGTGCTGGCCGTCGGCGCCTGTTCGGGCGGGGCAAACGAAGCCGAGGACCGGCTGTGCCAGTTCCCCGCCGACACGGCGGCGGGCAACACGCTGCGCCAGGTGCTCGGTACCGACGACGTGGAAACCGCGATCAATGCCACCGACGAACAACTGAGGGAGCACGTGTCCCGTCTGCTCGACGAGTTCGACGGCCGGCGCCCCACGTCCAACACGTCGGCTTGCTCGTTCCAGCCGAAGGCCCACATCGGAGCGGAGAGGCTTCGCGTCGAGTTCTCCTGGGTCCCCCCGACCGGCGACCCCAAGGCTTCAGCCAAGTACCTCTCCGGGGCGAGCCACTACAACCTGGGCGGTGTGCTGGGGGAGTCCAACGACATCGGAACGGGGCTGCGCGTCGCGTGCAGGCTGCGCGGGAAGCCCGAGTCCGACAAGGCCCTGCTCTATGCCCAAGCCGCGAACGGCATGTACCGCGGGCGGACCGTGGACCAGGAGATGAAGAATCGGCAGATCGAGTTCCTCTATTTCCAGACCCGTAACGCCGTGCAGATCCTGGGATGCGAGAACGGCCCCCTGACGAAGGACCCTGACGCCCGCCCGTACTCCTCTGCCGAAGAGGCCGCCGAAGGAGGGCAGTAGAGCGTGACAGCTCGTCCCGTCCCGGCGGCGGTGGCTCTGGCACTGGCTGCCTCCCCCCTGCTCACCGGCTGCCAGGCCGACAGCGAAGCCGTCACCGTGGCAGGCCTGCGAGAGACGGCCGACGACGTGGGCCCCGAGGGGACCGACAGGTGTCCCCTCCCGTACGAGGACGTCACTGAGCCGGGAGCAGGTGACCAGGCTCTCCGAGGCACTGGCCGCTCAGATCGGCTGAGCGGTGCTCAGCCGAACACCGGCAGTGCCACCAACTCCTCACCCGCCACAGCGAAGATCCGGTTCCCGCTTCCCACCAGCCCGTAGCTGCCTGCATCCTTCGGCAGCAGATGCCGCCAGGCACCCTTGCGGTCGTCGCGGGACATGGCCCACACCTCCACGTCGTCCCCTTCCGCCCTCGAGTTGATGGCGCAGACGGTGTTGGCCTGCACCACCACCGGGCTGTACATGAAGTACGCCTCGGGGGACCGCCACGCCTCGTTTCCATCGGCCGCGTCGAAGCCGAGGATGTATGGGCCCTGCGTCGTGTAGACCGTCTTGCCGTGTACCAGCGGGGGGCCCGAAGGCTGCAGCTTGCCCTCGACCAGCTCGCTCTTCGCCCACAGTTCCGCGCCATCGCCGAGGTTGCGTGCGGTCAGCGAGCCGCCGTTGATGAAGACCGTGTCGCCGAGGATCACCGGCTCGATCAGTGCGAAGTCGACGGATGCCTGGTCGTCGATGCCCCAGACCTGGCGACCGTTCGCCACGTCGATGCCGAGGACCCGGCCGGACGCTGTCGCGACAACGAGCCGGCCGCGCGCTGCTGCACCGGTCGGGGGGCGGCTGGTGGCGCCGAACGGTGGCTTCTTCGTGAGGAGATCCGCCTGAGGCTGCACCGTCCAGAGGATCTTGCCGTTCGAGCGGCTGATGCAGCGCAGCCGGCCATCCGCCATGACGGCGTACACGGCGGAGTCGTCGGCGGCGATCAGACACTTCGCGGCTGCTTTCACCGTCCACCGTTTCTCGCCCGTGGCGGCGACGAAGGTCACCACGTTGCCCCCCTCGTCCACCGCCGCGACGAGGGAATCGGACAGGGAGAGGAAACCCGCTTCCGGGCTCACGGCCGGAGCCTTCCAGCGCTGCTCTCCGTCCACGACGCTGTGTGCCGCAATCCCCCCGCCCGCGGCGCTGAGCACCAGCACGTCCCGCACCGGCAGGACATCGGGGGACTTCCCGGCCAGCAGCCTGTCCGGACCCCACAGCGGTGCGGGCTTTCCCGTGGTGGCGGTTCCGGCCTCGGCAAGGGGGGTGTCCGCGGGCGGCGGCACCGTGAACGGATCCCGGTCACGGCCCAGCCACCAGGCGGCCGCCGTTCCACCACCGGCCGCGACGACCGCTCCGCCCACCGCGAGACCGGTGACCAGTCGGCGGCGGGTGGTTCCCTTGGAACCGGACGGTGAGATCGCCGTGGTCAGCTGATGAACGCTGCGCTCGCGCTGCTTGATGTCGGCCGCCAACGGGCCGTGGCGCCAGACGCGTTCCGCTCCCCGGGGAGGCGCGAACGCCCCTGCCATCTGTGCCGGAGTGGGGCGATGCGCGGGATCCTTGGCCAGGCACGGCCCGATCAGCGGCGCGAGCTGCGGCGGTACTCGCTCCAGGCGGGCCATGCCATGCACCACCTCGTACTGCACCGCCGCGATGTGCGTGCCCGTGAATGCCTGCTCCCCGGTGATCGCGTACACCAGCACGGCACCGAGGGAGAACACGTCGGCGGGTGGTCCGACGCGTTGTCCCAGCACCTGCTCGGGGGCGCCGTAGCCGGGGGTGGCCGGTACCTGGCCCGTGGTCGTCAGGGTCAGGCCGTGTTCGGGGCGTGCGATGCCGAAGTCGATGATGCGCGGTCCCGACGACGCCAAGATGATGTTGGAGGGTTTGAGATCACGGTGGATCATTCCCGCGGCGTGGATGTCGGCCAGCGTGCGGGCCAGAGCAAAGGCGAGGACACGCGCGGACGGCTCGTCCAGAGGGCCGTGCGCTCCAATGGCCTGGTCGAGCGTCGGACCTGCGAGGAACTCGGTGGCGATCCAGGGTCGTCCCCCCTCGGTCTGTGCGCCGAGCACCCGGGCCACACCCCTGCTCGTGACGGCACGCGCCATCTGCGCCTCGCGCACGAAGCGCTGGGCGAGGCTCTGGTCGTAGGCCAGCTCGGGGCGCAGGACCTTCACGGCCGCGGTGGTACCGGAGGAGTCCTGCCCGATGTACACCTTGCCCATGCCGCCCTCGCCGAGGACGCCGTGGAGCCTGTACGGGCCGAGGCGCAGCGGGTCGCCTGTGCCGAGGGTTCTCATGGGTGGCTGCTCTCTCTCAATTCCTTGAGCCGTACACCCGGTCCGGGCCGGGCGGCTTGGGGTGTCGACTGCGGATCACGTGAACATCCCGCGTCAGCCGATGTCGTAGCCCGCGACGAAGTCCCTGCCCACGGCGATGAGCCTCTCGGGGATGCCAAGATAGGGGAAGAATCGTTCGCCCTCGGCCTCGTACGTCTTGGCCACCTGCCCCGTGCTGACGTCGACCGCCCTCATCCGGCCGGCCTTGCTGTCGTAGCTGTAGACGTACTTGTAGCCGGCCACCGGCGGGACGGTGAGGTCGGACTGCCTGCCTTGGGCGCCCTTTTCCCGCCACACCAGGTCTCCGGTGACGAAGTCCAGGGCCACGAGACCGAGCCCTTCCTCCACGACGAACACGGAATCCCCGACGGCAGGGGGTCCGGTACGACGCCGGGACCGGCCGACGCCGAAATTCCACACCTCCTTGCCGTCCTGGAGGCTGAGTGCGCGCAGAGGGCCCGTCGGCGGGTAGACGTGGATGAGGTCGACTTCCAGCATGCCCCGCACGTCATCCGGCGTGGTGACGTCGAGGGCCTTCTCCCATCTGGTCTCGCCTGTCCGGGAGTTTCGTACAACGAGAGTCACCGTGCCGTCCGTTTTCTCCTGGAGGAGGACGAGGTGGCCCTTCTCCGTCACCCGTGCGGCGAGGAAATGGAGCCTCTGTGAGGTGTGTGGGCGGGCAGGCAGTGGCTGACGCCAGACGACCTTGAGGGTGTGGCTGTCGACGGCCATCAGGAACCACGTCTGGCCGTCCCCATAGCCCATCGCTTCGCCTGAATGCTTTCCCTGTCCCGCGGCGAGGTAGACGACACCCTCCTCGGCGCACAGCAGCTGAGTCCCGGCCAGTCCCCCGTTGTAGTCCTTGAACTCGACGAGGTCGGGATTCAGATCCTCCGACGTGAAGTCGGTGACCTTGACGGTGAGGGGGCCGTCGCCCGAGGACACGGGTTCGCAGATGTACAGCCTGCTGCTGTTGCTGTCGGCGATGCACCGATGCGCCGGCGCCGTGCCCAGCGAGGGGATCTCGACCCCGCCTCGGTTCATGTCGATGACACGGACGCCGTTGTCATCGGCGAGCGCGATGGTGCCGACAAGGCCGAGGGGGACGGGTGCGGCTGGGGCGTTCTTCGGAGCGCTCAGGGGGAGCCGCCACAGCCAGTTCCCCTTCTTGGTCGCGGTACGGCCCGGCTTCGCCTCGGCATCCGGTTTCTTGCCCGAGCCGCTGCCGCCCTGGCCGAGCCATGTCCAGAGACCGGTAGCGGCCACTGCGGCGCCGACGACGCCGGAGCCGCCGATGGTGAGGAGTCTGCGGCGGGTGGGGCCGGTGGAGGCGGGCGAGGTGTCTGTTCCGCCGTATGCCTGTTCCGCGGGTGCCGGGAGGCGGTGCGGGTGCCACGCCCATACCTCGGTTGCCCTGCGGGCGATGTCCGCGAGCAGCGCGTCCGGCAGGTGGTCGGCGAAATGGCCGTGCCCGCTGTGGAGTTGGGTGGCGAGTTCGTGGGTGGTGGGGCGGTGGGCGGGGTCCTTGGCGAGACAGGCCGCAAGGATCGGGATCAGGGCGTGCGGGAGACCGGTGAGGTCCGCGTCGGCGTAGCGGACGCGGTAGAGGAGGTCGGCCGCTTGTCCGGTGCCGAAGGGGCCGTGACCGGTTGCGGCGTAGGTGAGGACGCCGGCGAGGGCGAAGACGTCTCCGGCGGGTGTGTGTTCCTGGCCGGTGGCCTGCTCCGGGGACATGAAGGCGGGCGTGCCCGCCGCCGTGCCGGTGCGGGTGAGGCGGTCGTCGCCGGCGGCGCGGGCGATTCCGAAGTCAATGATCTTGGGGCCGTAGGCGGTGATCATGACGTTGGACGGCTTCAGGTCGCGGTGGACCACGTCGGAGGCGTGGAGTTGGGCGAGGGCTCCGGCGAGGGCCGCGCCCAGGGCCCGGACAGACGCCTCGGGCAGGGGGCCGCTCAGAGCGACGGCGTCGTCGAGGGGCGGGCCGAGGACGTACTCGGTGGCGAGCCAGGGGGTTTCCGCGGCCGGGTCGGCGTCGACGACGGTGGCGCCGTGGTGGCCGCCGATGATGCGTGCGGCGTCGGCCTCCAGGTGGAAGCGGGTGCGTGCGGCCGTGTCGGAGGCGATGTGGGCGTGCATCGTCTTGAGCGCGACGGTACGGCCGCCGGCCGAGCGGGCGAGGTAGACGGTGCCCATTCCGCCGTGGCCGAGGCGGGCGAGCAGGCGGTAGGGGCCGATGCCGAGCGGGTCGTCGCGGGTCAGGGGCTGGAGCACGGTCAGGTCCTGGTAGTGGTCTGAGGGACGCGGAGTTCAGCTGCGAGCAGCTCCGCGGACTGACGGGCGAGGGCCGCGACGACACGGCCCGGCAGCCAGCCGGGGCCGAGCAGCGACGCCGACGAGTCCAGGACCGTCGCCGTCGGGGCGGACGAGGCCGGCGGCAGCGCGAGCACCAGCTCCGCAGCAGTCGGGCGGGCCGCGGCGTCGCGGCTCAGACAGCGGGAGATCAAGGGGCGCAGGGATTCGGGCAGTTCGGCGGAGTCGGGCACGGTGTGGCACGTGGCGGCGTACGCGAGGACGGCGCCGAGGCCGTGGATGTCGCCCGCGGGACGCGGGCGTCCGCCTGCCCCCGCCTCCGGGGCCAGGCTGCCGGAATCCAGGCCGGGCAGCCCGGCGCGCTGCTCGCCGTCGGGGGCCGCTGTGCGTGCCGCGCCGAAGCAGGTGAGCCGTGGGCCGTCCCAGGCGAGCAGTACGGCGGCGGGGGACAGGCCCGCGTGGGTGACGCCAGCCGCGTGCGCACTCGCGAGAGCCTCGGCGAGCGCGGTGCCGAGCGCCCGCACGGTCCGCTCCGGCAGCGGACCTCCGTGCACCGCAAGGGCGACAGGCAGCGGCAGCACCGGCAGATAGGGGGAGGCGTACCAGGCCGCGGATGGCGTGGGCGAGACCTCGGTGACGGGCAGCACCCAGGGGCCGGCGAGCCTGCGGGCCGCCTCGGCCTCGACGAGGAAACGCCCCGGGTCGGCGCCGTGGAGCGAGGTGCTGAGCAGGACCGTCCGGTCGCCGTCGGCGCTGCGGGCGACGAACCGGTGCTCGGGCAACGCCGGTTGACCGGCGCCGACCGCATCGAGGCGGGTGATCAGGTGGTACGGGCCGATCCGGCGCGGAGCATACCCGTGCGGCTGTTCCGAAGGCGCTCGTTCCATCTGCTAATCCCCCCAGCAATAATCATGACCACCGGAGCCTATCCAGCGACGGCTGAGTGGTCGGGCCACAGGTCCACCGCTCGGCACAGGCTCGCCGCGGGCCGACGGCACAGGGGAATCCCCAATGGTGCGTGGGGGTCGGCTTCGAGGCTGCCCATACCGCCGTGCCGAGGCGCACGAGCAGGCGGTAGGCAGTAGGGGCCGATGCCGAGCGGGCGTTGGTCAGAGGGCTGGAGCACGGTCAGATCCGGCGCACGGAAGGATGTCCGCCCGGGCATGAGTCACCCTGCTCGCTGTCGTTCCTTGTGCCCCCTGAGACATGGGTGCCATCAGGATGCCGTCAGCAGTGAGGCCTGCAGGTTCTACGGCATTGCCTGGTCGGCGATGCGGTGACCTGGCGAGATTCCGTAGAGGTTTCGTGCAGGGCCGGCGATGAATCCGTGGCCGGTGCCGTACTCCAGTTCATCTTCATTGCGAGGATGGCCGTGCCGTGTACCAGATCAAAGGCCACAAGTTACTGTATGCCCGTTGAGCGCAAGTCCATGACGGCCGATGGCGGGAAGAATTCAGATCGGGGGAATGCGTGACTTTCGATGCAGAATGGGCGGCACTCCGCGTGGAATCGACGCAACGGGTCGAAATGCGACTCAACGGCGTTGAAGGCGGCACTGGGACACAGAACGGACCGGCCAACGCGGACCTGGCGGTCAATCAGGACAATTTGGGCGCCATTGGTCATGAGGCCTACGGCTTGCGAACGCGACTGTCCAAGGATGGTGATCACGCCAGGCCGTCCACCTTCGATGCGGCCATCGCGCTCACCAATGGCAACTTCGTCAGCGGATCGGCGGTTCTGAAGGTGCACGACCGATGGAACACGCACCTTAAAACGCTGCTCGACGCTTGCGCGCAGATTTCCAACCATCTCAACTACACGAAGTCCGCTCACGCGAAGGACGATGTGCAGATCGCCGGTGACCTGCTCTCGGTTTCCAAGCTCAATGAGTACTTGAAGTAGTCCTGGGGGGCGGAAGTGCTGAAGTATGAAGACATCGTCGATGCGCCCGTGGGCAAATTGAAGGCCGCGGCGGACGACTGGTCGGAGATGGTCGCAAAGTTGGAGCGGCTTGCCGAGGATGCCAACGACGGGATGAAGGCGAAGGCTGACAAGGCGGACTGGCAGGGCGAGAACGCCGGGGTGACCAAGGGGTTCATCGGCAAGACGGCGAAGGAATTCAAAGATGCCGCAGCCGAGGCCAAGGGTGTCAAGCTGATCCTGGAAGAGGCGCACAAGGCCTTCAAGAAGGCCAAGGACGACCTGATCGTAATTCGGGACGAAGAGGGCCCCAAGGCCGGTATCCATGTCGACGCCAAGGGAAAGGTGACGGCGCGGTACCCCCTGGAGAAGGACCATACGGCGAGGCATGACCCCGACTACCCTGAGCTCCTCCGACAGCAGAAGGCATCGATCGAGGCGTGGCAGAAAAAGATCGATCTGATCGTCGACAACTGCAACGACACCGATGAGTCCCTGAAGCATGCCCTTGAGGCCAATGTCACCGACGACCCCAGCTTCAGTGCGCCCAAGTACCAGAACCTTGATCAAGAGGAAGCTGCCCGAGCAGCCGCCCTCGCAGCCAAGGGACGGGACATCACGCACACCGAACTGCAGGCGCTCAACGAACTGTTGCACGACAACAGCAAGTCGCCGGAGTTCTCGAAGAACTTCTACGAGAAACTCGGGCCGGAGAAGACTCTCGCATTCTTCGGTCAGCTCTCAACCGACACCTACGAGTACGGCAAGGTCGACAAGGAGCGCCTCAAGGATGTTCAGGCTCTCCAGAAGAACCTTGGCCTCAACCTCGCTACGGCGTCCCAGGACAAGAACTTCACCGCCGAGTGGGGGCCGGAACTCCGCAAGCTCGGCACCGAGCGCATTCCCCTGGCGAAGAACGACTACAACGGTCCTTTCGGTTACCAACTGCTCGGCGGCATCATGCGGTACGGGAACTATGACGCCAAGTTCCTCAACCCGATCGCCGAACACGTGGCGCAGTTGCACCAGAAGGACCCCTACATGTTCGCCGAGAACAAGCAGGTGAACAGCCCGTTCAAGAATCCGTTCAACCCGTCCGGGGTCAACGGATCGGGATATGACCCGACAGTCGCGATGCTGGAGGCACTTGGGCACAGTCCTGACGCGGCGAAGCATTTCTTCGCCGACGCGCCAACTGCCTACAACGAGGACGGGACTGTCAACAAGGGTGCCACTGCCGACTTGGGGAAGGACAAGGACGGCAACAGGATTGCGAATTACCTCGACTTCTTCGGTAACGAGAAGTGGCAGTCGTACGGGGACGTCGACTCGCTGGATCCGGATGAGCTCGAGAGGTCCGTCAACTACATGCCGGACGCGCTCGGGCACGCGCTCGAGGCTGCGACGCTCGGCTATCCGTGGGACGACCCGAATCCGAATCCGGTGCGCGATGCGTCCACGGCCGAGGTGATGACGGCCGTCGTCGAGAAGTATGGCTCCGACCCTGGTCTGCTCAAGCACCAGGAGGCGTTGGCCGACAGCATGGGCAACATAGGCGCCGGGTACATCGACGACATCAACTGGGCCCTGGAGGAGGGCAACCCCGACAGTGTCTTCGCCCCGACCAAGAATCCGGACGGTCACGCGAACCTGGAGCGGGACGCGGCGCGCGGCTTCCTCAGCGCGATCGGCCAGCATCCAGACGCGTACGCCACAGTCTCCAAGGCCAACGAGGTCTACACGACCAGCGTGCTCGAGGGTCAGGTCGGTGAGAACGGCAAGATCGACACCGGCAGAGCGCGCTCGGCCGTGGGCACTGGGGCAGAGGTGCAGGGAATGCTCGACCAGTCGCGTGCCGACCAGGTCGAGGCGACCAACCTGAAGACCCACGAGGAGTACGAGAAGGCGGTGCAGAAGCGTGCCGGCTGGGTCGAGTTCGGCGCGACGACCGCTCTGGCAGCTGGTGTGGCTTTCCTTCCGGCGACGGCCGCGGTCGGCGCCGCGGCCGTGCTGATCCCACTGGCCACCGATACTGCGAGTGGCGCGGTGGAGCAGGTCATCGGCCAGGTGATAGGCGATGTCTCGGACAAGTCGATCGACGAGCACAAGGAGAAGATCGAAGACCTCACCCGAGAGGAGAAGACCAGGGTCTTCTCCGGGGGCGAGGCCATGGCCGAGGCTCCGATGAAGAAGTTCCTGCAGTACCACGGCATCGAGTTCAACAGCGAATTCGGCCAAGACCTGAAGGAATCCATGCGCATCGGTTACGGAACCGGCAATGACCGGGAGAACCAGCAGGGCAACGACCCCGAGACCGGCTGACGTCGTCGTGGGCAACGAGGGAGAAGGTACGTGGGATCTGCGTGGATGAGCCGCCGCTCGCTGGGAGCCGTCGGGTTGGTTCTGCTGCTCGGGGCCGGGACCGCGGCGTGCGGTGAGGAGCCCGAGGAGAAAAGCCCCTATGTCGCCACCAACGAGCTGTGCGACGGGCTGTTCGAGGGGGCGGCGGCCGGGGCGGTGGAGACTGTCATGGGTGCCACCTCATTCGATCGCACGGGGCCTGGCGGCATGGGCCGTGTCGTCGAGTCTCTCGAGGAGGGCTACGCGAGCGACCGCAGCTGGTCCCGCGCAACGGAGCTCTGCGAGCTGAGCCCCAGGGGGAGCGGCGGCATCGGCGGCGACGGCAAGCTCAGTTTCTCGCTGTACGCACCGGGTGACATCGGCACCGGTCGCCTGGCAGCGGGTGAACGGGCCTACGGCATGGGCACGGAGGCGGAGGCGGGCCCGCGAGGAGCCCGGCTGTACTTCGAGTGCGTCAGCCCGACGTTCAAGGGCTCTCAGGGACGTCCCGCACGGGTGCACGGCTCTCTGCGCCTCGAAGGCGACCTCGAGAAGGATTCGAAAGAGCACCGCGAGGCCGGGCTGACCGTGGTGCATGCCGCGTCACTCGCCGTCGCGAAGCAGCTCAAGTGCGAGGACAACGGCGGACTGCCCGAGAAGCCCGTTCTGTCGGAGTCCGGGTCTTAGCCCGTACGCACGGCGGTGGCCGCCCCCTCTCGGGGAGCGGCCACCGCCCATCCGTGCGTACGGAGGCCGTGACCGGAATCGAACCGGCGTAACTCGCTTTGCAGGCGAGCCCCTCAACCACTCGGGCACACGGCCGTGCGTTCCAACTCCTCGACCGTAGGCGGATTTCGGGCGGTCGCTCAAGCATGTGGCCGGGGCCGCAACGCGACTGCCATACGCCGTTCACGGTCGCGCGCCCGGTCGTACGGGGTCGTACGACCGAGGGACCAGGCGGGTCCCGTCGAATGACAGGGCCCAAGGTCTGCCATGCCCCTTACTCTGGAGCCCATGACCGCCCCCGAACCGCGTGACACCGATGTCACGCACCTGCCCGCCGACCCAGCCCACAGCCCCGGGGAACCGGACGGCGGGGGCGTTCTCGGTCCGTCGTACCGTGCGCTCAGCATCGGCATCGTCTCCGTCGTCTTCCTGATCGCCTTCGAGGCGACCGCCGTCGGCACGGCGATGCCCGTGGCCGCGCGCGAACTGCACGGCATCCCGCTGTACGCCTTCGCCTTCTCCGCGTACTTCACCACCAGCCTCTTCGGCATGGTCGTCGCCGGGCAGTGGGCCGACCGCAGAGGTCCGCTGGGCGCGCTCGCCGGCGGGATGACCGCCTGGGCCGCCGGGCTGCTGCTGTCGGGGACGGCGGGCGCGATGTGGGTGTTCGTCGTGGGCCGTGCCGTCCAGGGGCTGGGCGGCGGTCTCGTCATCGTCGCCCTGTACGTCGTCGTCAGCCGCGCCTATCCCGGAAGGCTCCAGCCGGCGATCATGGCGGCCTTCGCGGCGAGTTGGGTGGTCCCGTCCGTGGTGGGCCCGCTGGCCTCCGGCACCGTCACCGAACAGCTCGGCTGGCGCTGGGTCTTCCTCGGCATCCCCGCGCTCGTCGCCGTACCGCTCGCCCTCGCGCTGCCCGCGATCCGGCAGCGCGCCTCGGGGCCGGCGGACGCCGCCGCGCCCCTGCCGCCGTTCGACCGGCGCCGGATCAGGCTGGCCCTCGGGATCGCGCTCGGTGCGGGGCTGCTCCAGTACGCGGGCCAGGACCTGCGCCCGCTGTCGTTGCTGCCCGCGGCGGCGGGCGCGGTGCTGCTCGTCCCGTGCGTTCTCGGCATCCTGCCCAAGGGGACGTACCGGGCGGCCCGCGGGCTGCCGTCCGTCGTCCTGCTGCGCGGCATCGCCGCGGGGTCGTTCATCGCCGCCGAGTCCTTCGTGCCGCTGATGCTCGTCACCCAGCGCGGGCTGTCCCCGACCCTGGCGGGCCTGTCGCTCGCGGTCGGCGGAGCGACGTGGGCGCTCGGTTCGTACGTGCAGTCCCGGCCGCGGACCGAGCCCTACCGCGAACCTCTGGTCGTCTTCGGCATGCTGCTGGTCGCCGCGGCGATCGCGACCGCGCCGAGCGTGCTGATCGGCGCCGTCCCCGTGTGGATCGTGGGCGTGGCGTGGGGCTTCGGCTGCTTCGGCATGGGGCTCGTGATCGGCTCGACGAGCGTGCTGCTGTTCAAGCTCTCGGCCCCCGAGGAGGCGGGCACGAACTCGGCCGCGCTGCAGATCTCGGACGCCCTGTCGAACATCATGCTGCTGGCGGCGGGCGGTGCGGCGTTCGCCGCACTCGGCGGCGGCGCGGTGGGCGCCCACGCTGCCTCGGCCGCGTCCGCGTCACACCCGGCGGCCTTCGCCGCGGTGTTCCTCCCGATGGCGGGGGTGGCGCTGGTGGGGGCGTGGGTCGCGACGCGGTTGCGGGTGAAATCCGCGTGAGGCCGCGATCCGAGCTCTCTACGATCACGGCATGCAGTCGAAAGACGAGTTCGCCGTCCGCCTGACCGAACCCGAGCAGCAGGCCGTGCGGGACCTGGCCGACGCCCGCGGCGCCGCTGTCGAGGACCTGCTCGCCGAGGCCGTCCGCCACTACCTGCACGCCGAGGGCGAGCTCGTGCGCGCCGTAGCGGCGCGGTACGCGGCGGACCACGCCGATCTCCTGAGGAGGCTGGGCGAGTGACACGACACCTCACGGTCGCCGAGGTGACCGGCATCGCGACGCTCGCCTTTGGCGGGACGCCGCCGGGGCTGCGCGCACCGGGCCTGCTCGAATCCGCCGTACTCCGGCCCAGGGCCCGGATGTTCGGCGTGTCCGCGCACCAGGGCCTGTACGAGCAGTCCGCGGCGCTGCTGCACGCGATCGCCGCCAACCATCCCTTCGTCGACGGCAACAAGCGCACGGCCTGGCTCGCCGCCGTCACGTTCCTCGCCCTCAACGGCGCCGACCTCGCCGACGCCGACCAGGACACGGCGTACGACCTCGTCGTCGACGTGGCCTCCGGAGCGGCGGACGACCTGGCCGGCATCGCGGGCCGGCTGCGTCAGCTCGCGGCGCGTGCTGTGAGCTGAGTCGCACCCGGCGTGGTCACGGCGTCGCGTCGTCCGGACGACGGCCGGGCCACCGATAGGGTGGCCCGGTTGTCGTACCAGAGCCCCCCCGTCCCGTGAACCGGAGACCGTGACTACTACCGCCTCCCACCACCTCTCACCCGCCTTCCCCGGCCGTGCCCCCTGGGGCACGGCCAGCAAGCTGCGTGCCTGGCAGCAGGGCGCCATGGAGAAGTACATCCAGGAGCAGCCGCGCGACTTCCTCGCCGTCGCCACGCCCGGCGCCGGCAAGACGACCTTCGCGCTGACCCTCGCCTCCTGGCTGCTGCACCACCACGTCGTGCAACAGGTGACGGTCGTCGCGCCGACCGAGCACCTGAAGAAGCAGTGGGCGGCCGCGGCGGCGCGGGTAGGGATCAAGCTGGACCCGGAGTACAGCGCCGGCCCGCTGAGCAGGGAGTACCACGGGGTCGCTGTCACCTACGCCGGTGTCGGCGTGCGGCCCATGCTGCACCGCAACCGCTGCGAGCAGCGCAAGACGCTCGTCATCCTCGACGAGATCCACCACGCCGGTGACTCCAAGTCCTGGGGCGAGGCGTGTCTGGAGGCGTTCGAGCCGGCCACCCGGCGGCTCGCGCTCACCGGCACGCCGTTCCGCTCGGACACCAATCCCATTCCCTTCGTGACGTACGAGGAAGGGAACGACGGGATCCGGCGCTCCGCCGCCGACTACACGTACGGCTACGGCAACGCGCTCGGTGACGGCGTCGTCCGGCCCGTGATCTTCCTCAGCTACAGCGGCAACATGCGCTGGCGCACCAAGGCCGGCGACGAGGTGGCCGCCCGGCTCGGCGAGCCGATGACCAAGGACGCGATCTCGCAGGCGTGGCGTACCGCGCTCGACCCCCGCGGCGACTGGATGCCCAACGTGCTCCGCGCCGCCGACCAGCGGCTGACCGAGGTCCGCAAGGGCATCCCGGACGCGGGCGGGCTCGTCATCGCCTCCGACCAGGACTCGGCCCGCGCGTACGCCAAGCTGATCCGCGAGATCACCGGCACCAGGGCCACCGTCGTGCTCTCCGACGAGGCCGCGGCCTCCCAGCGCATCGAGGAGTTCAGCGGCAACCAGGACCGCTGGATGGTCGCCGTCCGCATGGTGTCCGAGGGCGTCGACGTGCCGCGCCTGGCTGTCGGCGTGTACGCGACGACCATCTCGACGCCGCTGTTCTTCGCGCAGGCCGTGGGCCGTTTCGTACGGTCCAGGCGCCGCGGCGAGACCGCGTCCGTGTTCCTGCCGACGATTCCCAACCTCCTCGGTTTCGCCTCCGAGATGGAGGTCGAGCGCGACCACGTGCTCGACCGGCCGAAGAAGGACGGCGAGGAGGACCCGTACGCCGAGTCCGAGAAGGAGATGGCGGAGGCCGAGAAGCAGCAGGACGAGGACACCGGCGAGCAGGACATGCTGCCCTTCGAGGCGCTGGAGTCCGACGCCGTCTTCGACCGGGTGCTGTACGACGGCGCCGAGTTCGGCATGCAGGCCCACCCGGGCAGCGAGGAGGAGCAGGACTACCTCGGCATCCCCGGTCTGCTCGAACCCGACCAGGTGCAACTGCTCCTGCAGAAGCGGCAGGCGCGGCAGATCGCGCACAGCCGCAAGAAGCCCGACGAGGAGGCCGACCTGCTGGAGCTGCCGGCCGAGCGGCGCCCGGTGGTCTCCCACAAGGAGCTGCTGGAGCTGCGCAAGCAGCTGAACACCATGGTCGGCGCGTACGTGCACCAGAGCGGCAAACCGCACGGCGTCATCCACACCGAGCTGCGCCGGGTGTGCGGCGGGCCGCCGAGCGCGGAGGCCACGGCCGGGCAGATCCGCGAGCGGATCAAGAAGGTGCAGGAGTGGGCGACGCGGATGCGGTGACCCCGCTCACAACCGCAACGGCAACCGCACCCTCGCCCGTACGCGCAAAGGCGATCGACCTCGCCCGCACGCGCAGCCGCGACCGCAACGGCGCCCGCACGCGCACTTTCACCGCCCCGGCCCCCCGGGGCCGCCGCCTCCACCTTTCCCAGGTCCCGTATGGGGACCAAAAGCCCGTCGTCGGCGGAAGATCGCCCGGATTCTGGACGAGCCCTTCCGCTGAGCGGTGCCGGTCGCTAATGTCCCCGCAATGCAAACGCCCCGTGGCAGCGCCGCCGCGGAGCGCAGTCGGTGCGCCATGGCCTGCCGGCGGCCTCTGGGTGCGTCGCCGATGGGACCGGTGTCGCGACATCTCTTCGAGGACCGCCGTCACTCACTCCGAAAGAGAGGGCGTCGTGACCGCGGAAACCTCCCAGACGCTCGACAGGGGACTTCGTGTCCTCAAGCTGCTCGCCGATACCGACCACGGGCTGACCGTCACCGAGTTGTCCAACAAACTCGGCGTCAACCGCACCGTCGTCTACCGCCTGCTCGCCACCCTCGAGCAGCACGCCCTGGTCCGACGTGACCTCGGCGGCCGGGCCAGGGTCGGCCTCGGCGTGCTCCGGCTCGGCCGGCAGGTGCACCCGCTCGTGCGCGAGGCGGCGATGCCCGCGCTGCGTTCGCTCGCCGAGGACATCGGGGCGACCGCCCACCTCACCCTGGTCGACGGCGCCGATGCCCTCGCGGTCGCCGTCGTCGAACCGACCTGGACCGACTACCACGTCGCCTACCGGGCGGGCTTCCGGCATCCGCTGGACCGCGGGGCGGCCGGCAAGGCCATTCTCGCCGCGCGCCAGAACGGTCAGGCGGAGCCCGGCTACACCCTCACGCACGGCGAGCTGGAGGCCGGCGCGTGCGGCGCGGCCGCGGCGCTCGTGGGCGTGACCGGGATAGAGGGGAGCGTCGGTGTGGTGATGCTGGCCGACGCCGTTCCGGAGCGGGTGGGTCCGCGCGTACTGGACGCGGCGCGCGAGGTCGCGGACGCCCTGCGCTGACGGACCTTCCCCAGGGGCGTCCCCGCCCGGCGGGGGCGGGGGAGCACGGGCAGATAGATTGGCACCGTGCTCTCCAGTCTCACGCGCCCCCGCGCCCTCGCCGTCTGCGCCTTGCCCGTCGTCGCGCTGCTCGCCGTCGCCGGGCTCGCGCCGCTGCCGTACGTCGTCGCGCAGCCCGGGATGACCGCGGACGTGCTCGGCAAGGACCAGGGGCGGCAGATCATCACGATCTCCGGCGCTCCGACGCGCGAGACCGAGGGCGCCCTGCGCATGACGACGATCGTGGCGAGCGGTCCGTCCGCCGACGTCGGTATCGGCGATGTCGTCGACGGGTGGTTCCGTACGGACCGCGCGGTGCTGCCCCGCGACGCCGTCTACCCGGCGGGCAAGTCCGACCGGGAGATCGAGCGGCACAACGTCCGCGACATGGAGCAGTCGCAGAACGTCGCCACCCGCGCGGCCCTCGGCCATCTCGGTGAGGACCCCGCGAAGGTGAAGGTCTCGCTGCACCTGGCCGACGTCGGCGGGCCCAGCGCCGGGCTGCTGTTCTCCCTCGGCATCGTCGCCAAGATCGACGGCGACGGCGCGGGCGGCGACCTGACCGGCGGCCGGAGCATCGCCGGTACGGGCACGATCACCGCCGACGGCAAGGTCGGCCCGGTGGGGGGCGTGTCGCTGAAGACCCAGGCGGCCAAGCGGGACGGCGCGACCGTGTTCCTGGTCCCGAAGGACGAGTGCGCGGACGCCCAGGCGGAACTGCCCTCCGGGATGCGTCTGATCCCCGTCACCACGCTCAAAGGCGCGGTGAACTCCCTGCGGGCGCTGGACCGGGGCGGCAAGGTCCCGAGCTGCTGACGCCCACGGCGTCGTCCGTCACGGCCCCGCCCGGTCCGTCCGAGCCCGGTCCGTCCGAGCCCGGTCCGTCCGTGCCCTGTCCCGTGTCCTTGTCGCCCGCGTCCGCGTCCGTTCGGTCCAGCTCCCGCCAGGACGGGAACACGGCCGGTGCCAGCGTCGCCAGGAAGTACAGCCCGCCGAGGGCCAGCAGCGCCGTCGCGAGTCCGGCCCGCTCGACCAGGTAGCCGGCCGCCAGACCGCCGAGCGGCATCGTCATCAGCACCCCGGCCGTCGTCGTGCTCGCGACCCGGCTGCGCAGCTCCTCGGGGATCCGCTCGTAGATCACGGTCGTCAGGATCGGGTTGAGCATGCCCGCCCCCAGCCCGCCGACCGCCATCGTGGCGGCGAGCGGCGGAGTCCCGTCCACCAGCGCGGCCACCACGAACCGCGGCAGCCCGCACAGCAGGAACGCGACCGTGAACAGGACGCGCCGCGGGAAACGGTGCCCGACCGCTGCGTACAGCAGGGCGCCGAGCAGCGCGCAGCCGCCGAAGACGGCGACGAGCAGGCCGAGATCGCGTGCGCCGCCCAGATTCTCGCGTGCGTGCACGGGCAGCAGGACCGAACTCCAGCCCTGGTCGAGGCCGTTGGTGAGCATCACCATCAGGACGACGCCGAGCAGCAGCCTGCTGCGCAGCAGGAACGCGTACCCCTGCCGCAGTTCGGCCCGGTAGGCGGCGAAGGAGATGCGGGGCGCGTTCCGCAGGGGCTCGGCGGCGCGCAGGCCGCGCAGGCCGACGGAGACCAGCAGCGCCGAGCCGCAGAACGTCGCCGCGTCCACGTAAAGGACGGCCTCCGCGCCGATCAGCGCGATCAGTACGCCGGCCAGCGCCGCCCCGGTCATCCGCGCGCCGCGCGAGACCGCGTCGAACAGGCTTGCGGCCCGAGACAGGCTCGTACCGGCCCGCTCGGCGAGGTCGGGCACCAGGACATGGCGCGCGGTCTCGCCGGGCGCGTGGAACAGGCCGGTGACGGCCATCAGCGCGCACAGCATCCAGAACCGCAGCGCGCCCGCATGGTGCAGGAGCGGGATCGCGGCGAGCGCGACGGCGCAGACCAGGTCGGTGGCGACGCTGACGCGGCGGCGGCCGACGCGGTCGATGACCGGGCCGCCGGTGATCGCCGAGACGACCACCGGGAGGGTCGCGCAGAAGGCGACCAGTCCGGCCTTCGCGGGGCTGCCCGTGGTCTCCAGGGCGAACCACGGGACCCCGATGAGAGTGAGTGAATTGCCGCTGATGGACACGGCGTTGGCCGCCAGGACGGCGGCCAGCGGCCGGCGGTCGCGCCGCCGGCCGGCTTCTGTTCCCCCCTGCCCGCTCATGCGAGACGGGCCCTCGGCCCGGTGCAGCCGGGCGGCTGGCGCAGCAGTCGCAGCCCCAACTCGACTAAGACCCAGCCGAGTTGCGTCCGCAGACGCTCGCGCGGCACATGGCGGGCGGCTTCCGCGCGCAGCTCCTCGGCGCGCAGGTCGTGCAGTCTCAGGTGTATGTCGGCGTGCATGTCCTTCGGTCCCCTCAGTCGGTGGCGCGTGGGAATGCGTGCGTGTGCAGCCGGACCTGGGCGACGCCCTCGGTGCCGGGGGGCGGTGCGAGGTCCCGGTAGTTCTGGATGAGCGCGTGGATCTTCTCGTTGAGCTCGACGGCCTGCGCGGCGGTCAGCCGCAGCGTGAAGTCGCTGAGGTCGGAGCCGCGCCGCCACTCCTCGGGCCAGTCGCGCCGGGTGCCGAGCCAGGTGGCGACCTCCTGGGTGTGCTGGGTCGCGACCTCGTGGATGAACAGGTCGGCCGCGCCGCGCACCGCCGGGTCCGGATCGGCGAACAGGGTGTCGTCGAAGCGTGTCCCGTCCTCCGCCGCCTTCCACCAGCGCTCCCGGCCCTTGCCGCGCCCCGGGTCGTCCTCGACGAAGCCGTGGGCGGCGAGCTGGCGCAGGTGGTAACTGGTGGCGCCGCTCGACTCGCCGAACTTCTCCGCCAGCTGTGACGCGGTGGCCGGGCCGTCGTGCCGCAGCGACGACAGCAGGCGCATACGCAGGGGATGGGCCAGACCGCGCAGCGAGTGCGGGTCGAGGGTGCGGACCTTGGGTGCCGGGGGCTCGCTCATGCATGCAAAGGTAGCGTTGCAAAGAAATCCTTGCAACGCTTTTTTTGCAATGACTCCTTTGCAGCGTCGGCGCCGTGCCCCGGGTCACCTGTCGGCCGGGTCCTCCGCCGCCTGCTCCACCAGCGGGATGATCCGCAGCGGCACCGGGTTCTCCATGACGATCGCCGTCGACGCGCGCACGATCCCCTCGAAACCCACGACCCGGTCGATCACCCGCTGGAGGTCGGCGTTGGAGCGCGCGACGAGCCGGCAGAGCATGTCGCCGTGGCCCGTGGTCGTGTGCAGTTCCAGGACCTCGGGGACCGTCGCCAGATGCGCCCGTACGTCGGAGCCCTGTCCCTGCTTGATCTCCAGCGTGGCGAACGCCGTCACGGGATAGCCCAGCGCCGCGGGGTCGACGTCCGGCCCGAAGCCCCTGATCACGCCGTTCGCCTGGAGCCTGTCCATGCGCGCCTGCACGGTGCCGCGCGCGACCCCCAGCCGCCGCGATGCCTCCAGCACCCCGATGCGCGGCTCCCGTGCCAGCAGCACGATGAGCCGCCCGTCCAGATGATCGATCGCCATGACGCCTCCCCAATGGTCATCCTGTACACAACGCCCGACAGTCGGCCCGATCGGCTGGTCAGATTGTCCAGTCGATACGCAAACTATTGCGCACCTTGCGGCCCAGGGGGAGCCTGCTGTCATGGCAGATAACTCGATGACCATCGATCACACCCCGGAGACCGCGCGCAAGGCAGACCCCTTCCCGGTGAAGGGAATGGACGCGGTCGTCTTCGCCGTCGGCAACGCCAAGCAGGCCGCGCACTACTACTCCACGGCCTTCGGCATGAAGCTCGTCGCCTACTCCGGTCCGGAGAACGGCAGCCGCGAGACCGCGAGTTATGTCCTCGCCAACGGCGCCGCCCGCTTCGTCCTCACGTCCGTGATCAAGGCGTCCACTGACTGGGGCCGCTTCCTCGCGGACCACGTCGCCGCGCACGGCGACGGTGTCGTCGACCTCGCCATCGAGGTTCCGGACGCGCGTGCGGCCTACGCGTACGCCGTCGAGCACGGTGCGACGGGCATCGCCGAGCCGTACGAGGTCAAGGACGACCACGGGGTCGTCGTCCTCGCCGCCATCGCGACCTACGGCAACACCCGCCACACGCTCGTCGAGCGCAAGGACTACGACGGGCCCTACCTGCCGGGCTTCGTGGCCGCGGACCCGATCGTCGAGCCGCCGGCGAAGCGCACCTTCCAGGCGATCGACCACTGCGTGGGCAACGTCGAGCTCGGCCGGATGAACGAGTGGGTCGCGTTCTACAACAAGGTCATGGGCTTCACCAACATGAAGGAGTTCGTGGGTGACGACATCGCCACCGAGTACTCCGCCCTGATGTCGAAGGTCGTCGCCGACGGCACGCTGAAGGTGAAGTTCCCGATCAACGAGCCCGCGGTCGCGAAGAAGAAGTCGCAGATCGACGAGTACCTGGAGTTCTACGGAGGCGCCGGCGTCCAGCACATCGCGCTCGCCACGAACGACATCGTCGCCACCGTGCGCACCATGCGGGCCGCCGGTGTCCAGTTCCTCGACACGCCCGACTCGTACTACGACACCCTCGGCGAGTGGGCCGGCGAGACCCGGGTGCCGGTCGAGACGCTGCGCGAGCTGAAGATCCTCGTGGACCGCGACGAGGACGGCTACCTGCTGCAGATCTTCACGAAGCCGGTCCAGGACCGCCCGACGGTCTTCTTCGAGATGATCGAACGACACGGGTCGATGGGCTTCGGCAAGGGCAACTTCAAGGCGCTGTTCGAGGCGATCGAGCGCGAGCAGGCGAAGCGCGGCAACCTGTAGCCCACGCCCGGCGCGGCGGCGCGCCCCCGCGCCGCACGCGCCGGGCTGCCCGGTTCCGAGCCCTGTCAGGGCCGGGCAGCCGGTTCAATGGCCGGACTCGGCATGAGCGCCGTGGTCGCCGAGCTGGGCTTCGAACCAGTCGTGCAGGGCGTCGACCGGCACGGGATCCTGCGTGGTGTAGGTCACCCCGACCGGGGAGGCGGTGCTCATCACGACGAGGGCGTCCATGGCCCGGCAGCGCAGTGAGCACCCCTCCCAGGCAGTTTTCAGCCCGTCCGGCGTGTGAGGACACCGCGCGGAGCGCGGTACGGGGGTCCCGGGGCCTGCCCCGGTTTCGGGATCGGGGTACCGCCCACGGCCGCCAGGCCGTAGGGGGATGGCGGGGTGGGGGAGATCAACCCGCCCCGGACACCCGCGGCGAGGGCTCCACCGACACCACCCCCGGCGAGGCCGACGCCGACGCCGAGGGTGACCACGAGGGCGAGGCCGGCGCCGGCACCGACGGCTGCGCCACCGGCTGCGAAGGCGCCACAGACGCCCCCGCGGACGGACCCGTGGACGGCCCCGCCGACGGAGCGGAGGACGGACCCGCCGACGGCACCCCCGTCCCCGCGGCCGCAGCCGGCGGCACCGCCGGCGGCTCCCACGGCTCCTTGTCCGGCAGCCCGTCCCCGTCCACGTCCACCGGACCCCCCGCCGACGGCTCGCCCAGCGCCTCCAGCGCCTCGCGGGCCGCCGGCGCGTACAGGGGCGAGAAGTCCGGGTTCGTGCGCAGCGCCTCCTCCATGTACCGGCGCGCCCGCCCCTCGTCGCCGAGTGCCTGCTCGATCTCGCCCCGGTGGTACGAGAACAGCGCGTTCCGCGCCTCCTGCCTCGTCGCGAGCTTCGCGAACGGCAGCGCGTCCTCCGCCCGGTCCGCCCGGTACAGCGCCCAGCCCATCGCGTCCGCGACGTGCACGCTGCGGTGGCCGCGCCACCATTCGTCCTGGAGGCGCCGCACCGCCGACTCCGGGTCGCCGTGGTCCGCCTCGTACCGCGCCAGCACCAGGTCCCCGTCGACCCCGTGGGCGTGTGCCTCCTCGACCAGGGTCCGCACCCGGGCGTACTGGGTCGCCGCGTCCCCGTCCATGCCGAGCGACTCGGCCAACTCGCCCGCCTCCAGCGCGTACTCCGGCAGCGGCGCCATGTCGAGCGCCTCCTCGTAGTCCCGCTGCGCCTCATCCGTGCGGTCCAGTGCCACCAGGGCGCGGGCACGTCCCGCCAGGGCCCGGTGGCTGCCGGGGTCGGCCGCCAGCGCCGCGTCGTAGTGGTCCACGGCCTCGGCCGCCTCGCCCCGCTCCCAGGCCAGATCACCCTGCCGCACGAGCGCCACGGCCTTCTCGTGGCGCGTGCCGGCCCGAACCGTCGCGTCGTACGCGAGGGCCGCGGCGTCCTCGCGCCAGCCCCTGTCCCGGTAGAGCTGCGCCTCGCGGTCCTTCACCTGAGGCCCCGAGTGCAGTTCCTGCAGCGTGTCCATCGCCTTGCCGGCGGCCTCGAGGTTCCCCAGCCCGGTGTAGGCGTCGACGAGCACCGGGTACACCGTCCACGCCTTCGGGGCCTGGCTGCGGGCCCGCTCGCCCCAGGTGCGTGCGGTCACGTAGTCGTGCCGGGCGTTGGCGAGCGCCGCCGTCCCCACCAGCGCGCGGACGTCGTCCCGCTCCTTCGCCGTCCTGAGCTCCATCGAGCGTCTGAGCGCCTTCTCCGCCTTCGAGAAGTCCTGCGGCCGCGCGAACCGCGTGCCCCGCTCCACGTAGGCCGCGCCGAGCGCCGCCCATGACGGCCCGTCACTCGGATAGCGGCGCAGCCAGTTCTCGTAGTCGCTGATCAGCGCCTTCAGATCCGCCGGCGCGGCCGGCGCGCCCGCACCGGCAGCGGCCACCGCGCGGACCGCGGACCGCTGGGTGACCGGCCCGGTACTCGTCTCCTCCCCCCACCCGGGCGCGAGCAGGATCACCCCGGTGACCAGCGTCGCGCCGACCAGCGTGCTGACAGCGGCGTTTTTCAGGGTTTCGCTCTTCATGGCGCTCACTGTGCGTCAGCGGGCAGCTCATACGAAGTACACACTCGGTTGTGCGAAGGGGAACGCAGACGGGTTCACACCGATGGCCCCCGGTGCGACGCTGGGATCATGGACGATCTCCTGGAACGGCTGCGTGCCGGACTGCCCGCCGAGGCACTGATCACGGACCCGGACGTGACCGCTTCGTACGGGCGTGACATGGCGAGTTTCTGCGACGCGGGCAGTCCCGCCGTCGTGGTCCTGCCCCGGACCGTCGAGCAGGTCCAGCACGTGATGCGGACCGCGACCGCTCTGCGCGTGCCCGTGGTGCCGCAGGGCGCCCGGACGGGCCTGTCGGGCGCGGCCAACGCGTCGGACGGCTGCATCGTGCTGTCGCTGACCAAGATGGACCGGATCCTGGAGATCAACCCGGTCGACCGGATCGCGGTCGTCGAGCCGGGGGTCGTCAACGCGGTGCTGTCCCGCGCGGTGAACGAGCACGGCCTGTACTACCCGCCGGACCCCTCCAGCTGGGAGATGTGCACCATCGGCGGCAACATCGGAACGGCGTCCGGCGGACTGTGCTGCGTCAAGTACGGGGTGACCGCCGAATACGTGCTCGGGCTGACGGTCGTCCTCGCCGACGGCAGGCTGCTGACCACCGGCCGGCGCACCGCCAAGGGCGTCGCGGGCTACGACCTCACGCGTCTGTTCGTGGGCTCCGAGGGCAGTCTCGGCATCGTTGTCGAGGCGGTGCTGGCGCTCAAGCCGCAGCCGCCCGCCCAGCTCGTGCTCGCCGCCGAGTTCCCCTCCGCGGCGAGCGCCTGCGATGCCGTCTGCGCGATCATGGAGCGCGGCCACACTCCGTCGCTGCTGGAGATCATGGACCGCACCACCGTCCGGGCGGTCAACAAGCTGGCCAACATGGGTCTGCCGGAGACCACCGAGGCCCTGCTGCTGTGTGCCTTCGACACCCCCGACCCGGCCGCCGACCTCGCCGCGGTCGCGGCGCTCTGCGAGGCGGCGGGTGCGAGCGAGGTCGTGCCCGCCGACACGGCCGCCGAGTCCGAACTGCTGCTCCAGGCGCGCAGGTTGTCCCTCACCGCGCTGGAGACCGTCAAGTCGGCGACGATGATCGACGACGTCTGCGTCCCGCGCTCCAAGCTGGGCGAGATGATCGACGGCACGGCGGCGATCGCCGACAAGTACGACCTCACCATCGGCGTCTGCGCGCACGCCGGTGACGGCAACACCCATCCCGTCGTCTGCTTCGACCACCTCGACCCCGACGAGTCGCGGCGGGCCCGCGAGTCGTTCGACGAGATCATGGCGCTCGGTCTGGAGCTGGGCGGCACCATCACCGGCGAACACGGCGTCGGCGTGCTGAAGAAGGAATGGCTGGCACGCGAACTGGGGCCGGTGGGTCTGGAGTTGCAGCGCGGCATTCGCCGCACCTTCGACCCGCTCGGGATCCTCAATCCCGGCAAGCTGTTCTGAGACCTCACCCTCTCGCTCCGCTACGCGTCCTCGGTCCTGGTGGGGGAGAGCAGCTCGGCCAGGCCGTCGTCGATGCCGAGCTGCTCCGTCTCCGAGCCGGGCGGCACCACCTTCAGGGTCCGCTCCAGCCACCCGGACACCACCGCCGAGGACGCCTCCAGCAGCGCATCGCCGTCGGGTGAACTGAGCGCCATCAGGACGACGCTGCGGCCCCCGGACTTCGTCGGCCACACGCGTACGTCACCGCCGCCGCACGGCCGGAACACCCCCTCGACGAGGAGGTCGCGGGCGAACGTCCAGTCGACGGGGTGGTCCGAGCCGATGTGGAAGGTGATGTGGACGGCGTACGGGTCGTCGGCGCGGTAGGTCAGCCGGGCCGGCACGGGCACGCTGCGCTCCGGCGACAGCACCAGATTCACCTGCAGTTCGCGTTCCACCACGGTCTTCTTCATCGTCGTCTTCCTCTCTCCTGTGCTGCGGTCGGGCCCGCCCGGAGCGGCCCTCACAGGAGGAGAGGGGCTTCGCCCGCGGCTCTTACGCGACTTCGGGTGACAACTTTCCGTGACCGCCCCCTTACCGGAAAGTGGTCGTTACCGAAGGACCGGCCCAGGTGCGGGCGAGGGTCTGATAGATGTGGAGCCTTGAATTGAGGCCTCGAAGAGATACGGGACCACGGTGATGAGCGCGCCAACCCCGGCAACCGGCGACAGCAGCCCCACGCCCGGCTACTACCCGGACCCTTCCATCCCCGGATATGTCCGGTACTGGAACGGTGCCGCGTGGGTGCCCGGTACGAGCAGGCCCGCCCCCAAGTCGGGCGAGGAGATGCCCGCGCCGCCCGCGTCGGCGGCGCCCGCGCCCGCCCGTGCGACGCCCGCGCCCCCGCCGGCGGCCGTGGAGGAGACCGGCCCGGTCTTCCTCGACGAGGAGCCCGACGCCGAACCGTCGCGCCCCGAACCCGCGTCCGCCTGGCACGCGGACGCCGCTCGCCAGTCCGGCTTCGGCGGCGACCTGGACAACCGCGTCTCGTGGGGCGGCGCCCAGGACCCGCGTGCCGCCGACCCCTCCGGCGCGGGCGCGTCCGACCCGCGCCGGCCGGCCGAGCCCTCGGGAACCGTCGACCCGAGCGGCGGCCAGTTGCCCGGCATGCGATCGGTCACGCCGCAGAGCGGCACCGGCCGCGGCGACGCTCCCGGCGACGCCCGCCCGCTCGCTCCGTCCGCGGCCGACGGGCCCCTGACGGACGGCACCGTCGGCATCGGCGCCCCGCGCCCCGGCGCCGACGACTCCGGCGACGCCCCTGCGAGCCGTCAGCCGGCCGAGCACACGGTCACCATCCGCGCGCAGCGGCCGGGCGGACCGGCCGCCGGCGGAGAGCCCGACGGCACCATGACGATCCGCTCGCTCGGAGCCGGAGCCGGAGCCGGAGCCGGAGCCGCCGCGCCCGCCAAGCAGCCGCAGCCGGGCGTCCCCGCCCCGTCCCCGTTCCCTTCCCCGTCACAGCCACAGCCCCAGGCCCCGTCGCCCGCACCGCAGCAGCGGTCGCCGCAGCCGCAGGCACCGGCCGTCCAGGCCCCCGCCGCACAGACGCCCGTCACCAACGGCCCCGGCGGCGGCGCCGCCTCGTGGGCGCAGCAGGTCCACCAGCTCGCCCAGTCGGCCCCGGCCTCCGACGCCGGACAGCCGGTCCTGCCGTGGAAGCCCCCGGTCGACGACCCGTTCCTGGCGGCCGCGCAGGCCCAGGCGAACGCCCGGCCCGCGTCCCTCGGCAAGCGGTTCGCCGCCCGGCTGATCGACACGCTGGTGCTCGGGGCGCTGGTCGGCGCCGTCGCGGTCCCGGTCGTCCTGAGCGCGCTCGCCCACATCGACGAGAAGATCGAGGCGGCGAAGCTGTCCGGACAGACGGTCACGGTCTGGCTGATCGACGGGACCACCGCGGGCCAGCTCGGCATCGTCCTCGGCACGCTCCTCGTCCTCGGCGCGCTGTACGAGGCGCTGCCGACCGCCAAGTGGGGCCGCACCCTGGGCAAGAAGCTGTGCGGGGTGAAGGTGCTCGACATCGAGTCCCACGAGCCGCCGACGTTCGGTGCGGCGCTGCGCCGCTGGCTGGTCTACAGCGTGCTGGGCGTCCTCGTCCTCGGTGTGCTCAATGTGCTGTGGTGCCTGTTCGACCGCCCGTGGCGGCAGTGCTGGCACGACAAGGCGGCGCACACGTTCGTGACCGGCTGATCCGCTTCGTACGCCGTGTGGCGCGCGTTCCCCCGAACGCGCGCGAGCCGTTGCGAGGCCCTTTGTGCCGGTATGCACTGCCCCCATGAGCAACGATCAGCCGCCGCCCGGCCCGCCGCCCGATGACGACCCGTTCCGCAAGAGGCCGCAGGAGCCTTCGCCCGGCGAGGGCGGCGGCGAGGGGCAGGGGCCGCCGCCCGGTTCTCCGTACGGCGGGGCCGGGGGGCAGGGCGGCCCGCCGCCCGGTGGCGGCTCCCCGTACGACACGCCCGGCGGTGGCGCGGGCGCGCCCGGCGGCCCCTACGGCGGCGGCGGTCCGTACGGCGGCGGCGGTCCGTACGGCGGCGGCGGTCCGTACGGCGGCGGTCCGTACGGCGGCGCGGATCCGCTCGCGGGAATGCCGCCGCTCGCCGAGTTCGGCAAGCGCTTCGTCGCACGGCTCGTCGACATCCTGATCATCGCGATCCCCCTCGCGGTGATCTCTCTGCTGACCGGCGGCTGGGATGTGACCACGCAAGGCGACGACTGGGAGGAGATCACCGACCAGGTCAACACGGGCCGGCAGTGGCTGTGGACGCTCATCTCCCTGGTCGCGTACATCGGTTACGACACGATCATGACGAAGAGGAACGGCCAGACCGTGGGCAAGCGGCTGATGAAGCTGCGGGTCGCGATGCTCGACGACGGGCGGACGCCGGACACGAGTTCCGCGCTGATGCGTGCCATCGTGCTGTGGGTGCCCGCACTGGTGTGCTGCTACTGCATCTGGTGGCTCGTCATCCTCATCACCGTGCTGACCGACAAGCCCTACAAACAGGGCCTGCACGACAAGGCGGGGAAGACGATCGTCGTCTCAGCGGCGTAGCGAGTGCCCGGCGACCCCTGCCCCGGCTCGGGGCGCCGGCATGCGGGTGGTCAGACCGTCGGCGGCGGCCGAGGCTGTCGGCTCGGGCCTGCGGCCCGCCGCGACGAGGTCCGCCGCACGGGACGCGGCACGCTCCCCGGACGGCCCGGTCACACGGCGCACGGGAAGGGCGAGCGCGACCGCGAGGCCGAGAGCGAGGGCGAGGACGCCGATCGCGGCGACGGCGATGCCGTCCGTCGTGCGGGTCAGCAGCAGCAGGGCGACGGTCGAGAAGACGACGGTGGCCGAACCGTAGGCGTACTGTGCGGCAGTCGGACGCGGCATCACGGTATCCGTCCTCGGGGCAGGGGCGGGGAGAGACTTGGGGCCGGTAGTCGCACCGCCGCAAGACTCTACGATCCTGAATGCCCGTGAGGAACCGGCAGTAAGCGTGACCTAACCCACGGTGCCGGTGCATGGGGGGCGCACGGAGTCATTCCTCCCGGCCGAGGGGCTGGAAATCCGCGCCCCTTGTCCAGAATCGCCACTGTCCGGATAGCGGAACTCCGCTCCTGCATAGTGCAGTTGGTCTGTTCAAGTCAAGGTCTGTCTTTTCTTCTCCAACTCCGGTCAAATGTCGTCACTTGAGACGCGTACACCGCGCGCGCGGACGACCCCACACTCCTGTCCGCAGCGGCGACGGGACGCGGGGGAGGAACCATCAAGTGACCAGCAAGCGACGGACGTTCAGAGCGTCCGCGGTCGTCGTCGCGCTCGCCGCCACGACCGCGACGGCCTCGGCGTTCACCTTCGCCCAGGCCGACCAGAAGTCGTCGGACCCGGCCGCCATCGAGCGCCACGACCCGGCCGCGCACAAGGCCCATGTCGACCACGACCTCGAAGGCCCCTTCAGCAAGCAGCAGGAGGCGCAGCGCGACGCTGCGATGGAGCAGCTGATAACCGGCGACGCCACCGTGCAGAAGCGCGGCGGCTCGAATGTCGTCAAGCTCGACGACAAGAAGTATGTCGAGCTCGCCCGGGAGAAGACCGACAAGATCTTCACCATCCTCGTGGAGTTCGGCGACAAGGTCGACGACACGACGATGTTCGACCCGGACGGCGCGGACGGACCCAAGCCCCCGGTCAAGAAGTACGGCGGCACACCCGGCCCGCAGCACAACAAGATCGCCGAGCCCGACCGGTCGCAGGACAACTCGACCGCCTGGCAGGCCGACTACAACCAGAAGCACTTCGAGGACCTCTACTTCGGTACCGGCAAGGACGAGAACGGGCAGCCGAAGCACTCCCTGAAGACCTACTACGAGAAGACCTCCTCGGGCCGCTACTCGGTCGACGGCATGGTCTCCGACTGGGTCAAGGTCGACTACAACGAGGCCCGTTACGGCTCCAACTACTGCGGCCAGTCCAACTGCGCCAACGCCTGGGACGCCGTCCGCGACGGCGTCAACGCCTGGGTCGCCGACCAGAAGGCCAAGGGCGCGTCGGACGCCGAGATCAAGGCGACGCTCGCCGAGTACGACAAGTGGGACCGTTACGACCACGACGGCGACGGCGACTTCAACGAGTCCGACGGCTACATCGACCACTTCCAGTTCGTCCACGCCGGCGAGGACGAGTCCGCGGGCGGCGGCGCCGAGGGCCCGAACGCCCTGTGGGCCCACCGCTGGTACGCGTACGGCACCGACGCGGGCAAGACCGGCCCCGCGAACAACAAGGCGGGCGGCACCCAGATCGGCGACACCGGCATCTGGGTCGGCGACTACACCGTGCAGCCAGAGAACGGCGGCCTCGGCGTCTTCGCCCACGAGTACGGCCACGACCTCGGTCTGCCCGACCACTACGACACCTCGGGCAAGGGCGAGAACTCGACCGGCTACTGGACCCTGATGTCGGCCGGCTCCTGGCTGGGCACCGGCAAGGACTCCATCGGCGACCTCCCCGGCGACATGACCGCCTGGGACAAGCTGCAGCTGGGCTGGCTCAACTACACCAAGGCCAAGGCGGCGACGAAGTCCACCCACACGCTGGGTGTGGCCGAATACAACACCAAGAAGCCGCAGGCGCTCCTCGTCGAGCTGCCGAAGAAGAAGGTCACCACCAATGTCGTGAAGCCCGCCGAGGGCTCCCGGCAGTGGTGGAGCGACATGGGTGACGACCTCAAGAACACCCTGGCCCGCACGGTCGACCTCTCCGGCAAGTCCAAGGCCACGCTGGAGCTCACCGGCTGGTGGGACATCGAGGCGGACTACGACTACCTCTACGCCGAGGTGTCGACGGACGGCGGCGCCAACTGGACGCCGGTGGACGGCACCGCCGACGGCAAGGCCATCACCCGCGACGCGAGCGACAAGCCGGCGCTGACCGGCCCGTCCGAGGGCCACAAGAAGCTCGTCTACGCGCTGGACGCCTACGCGGGCAAGAAGGTCGACGTCCGCTTCCGCTACCAGACGGACGGCGGCGTCGCGGGCAAGGGCTTCGCGGCCGACTCCATCGTGATCAACGCCGACGGCGCCCCGCTGTTCTCGGACAACGCCGAGGGCGAGGTCCCCGGCTGGACCGCGAAGGGCTTCTCCCGCATCGGTGAGGGCTTCACCAAGGAGTACGAGCAGTACTACATCGCGGAGAACCGCCAGTACGTCTCGTACGACAAGACCCTCAAGGTCGGCCCGTACAACTTCGGCTGGAAGGCGCCGAAGGACGGCTGGGTCGAGCACTACCCGTACCAGAACGGTCTGCTGATCTGGCAGTGGGACACCTCCCAGAAGGACAACAACACCAGCGCCCACCCGGGTGAGGGGCTGGTCCTTCCGGTCGACGCCCACGCCAAGCCGCTGAAGTGGGCCGACGGCACGCTGATGCGCAACAAGATCCAGACGTTCGACTCGACGTTCAGCCGTTACCGGACGGACGCCTTCCAGCTGCACAACGCGGGCGTCCCGTTCTCGCTGGCGTCGCAGCCTGGCACCTCCGTCTTCGACGACCGCAAGGGCGTCTACTGGTACGCGGAGAACCCGACGGCGGGCGTCAAGGTAACTGACACCAACACCAAGATTTCGATCGTCAAGGGGCCGCGCAGCGGCCGGACGATCACGGTCCAGGTTGGTCCGTCGACCAAGTAATTCGTAAAACTGCAGGTCACAGGGGTATCGGCCGTCGCCCTCTAGCGGGCGGCGGCCGATCGTGTTTAGGTGCGGAGGACGAAGCCCTTATTGACAGTGAACTCACGGGGGAGTGGTTCCGCATGCCCGGTGGAGGTTTTTGCAAGCTGCCCAACGGCAGCGTGGTCGTCGCGCTCAGCCTGCCCAGCCCGGCCGGCGACGGGACCACCGTCAGGTTCCTCGTGCACGCCGCGAACCGGGCCAGGGCGCTGACGCGGCTGCGCAATCTGGGTCTCCGCGCGGTCTACCTGCGCGGCAACGCCGAGCCGCCGACGCCGGACGAGGTGACCGCCGTGCTGCACCACCCGGACGGGCTGCTGTGGCGCGCGGACCAGGGCACGGCCCAGGGGCTCTGGCACCCGATACGAGCCCTGCTCAGAACCGCACGCCCCGCCTGACCGGCGGCCACGACCCGGCGGGGTCAGACGACCACCGGCTTCCCGCTCAGCTCCACACCCGCCGTGCGCAGCTCCTCCAGGGCGCGCTCGGTCGTCTCCTTCGCGACCCCTGCGGTCAGGTCGAGCAGCACACGGGTCGTGAAGCCCTCGCGGGCTGCGTCCAGCGCCGTGGCCCGCACGCAGTGGTCGGTCGCGATGCCGACGACGTCCACCTCGGTGACGCCGCGGGCCCGCAGCCACTCGGCCAGCGTGGAGCCGTTCTCGTCGGTGCCCTCGAAGCCGCTGTACGCCGCCGCGTACGCGCCCTTGTCGAAGACCGCGGCGACGGCGCCCGAGGCGACGGCCGGCGCGAAGTTCGGATGGAAGCCGACGCCCTCCGTGCCCGCGACGCAGTGCCGCGGCCAGGAGTCGACGAAGTCGGGGTGGTCGGAGAAGTGGCCGCCCGGCTCGATGTGGTGGTCGCGCGTGGCGACCACGTGGCGGTAGCCCGGCTGGGCCTGGCCGATCAGTTCGGTGATGGCGGCTGCGACGTCGGCGCCCCCCGCCACCGCGAGGCTGCCGCCCTCGCAGAAGTCGTTCTGAACGTCCACGACGATCAAGGCGCGGTGCATGACGGGTGTCCTTCGTGGCTGGGTGGCGGTCGGCGCGGTGGCCGGCGGACTCGTCCTGCCGGGCGGGCCGGACGACTGGCGAGGGTTCAACTACTCAGCGTAGAGACTCGCAAGGCCCTGCGGGAGGGGGCGTCGGACGCTCTCGCCCCGCCCCCCTTCGCACGGATCTACGCGTACTCGGTCGGGATCACCGGCTCGCCGCGCGAGAGCTGCATCGCCGACATCGGCAGCCCGGCCCGTGCCGCCATGTGCCGCTCGCGCGCCGCGTCCAGTGGCTCGCGGGCCACGATCTCGCCGCCCTTGACCAGCTCCGCCAGCAGCTGCCGGTCCACCAGCGCGGGCGGTACGTCGCCGAGCCCGACGACCTCGGCCTCGGCGACTCCGTGCTCGTCCAGCCGGCGCGCGGCCCACTTGCGGCCGCCGATCGACAACTTCCCGCCGAGCGACTTCTTCGCCACCGGCTCCAGCGGGGCCTTCGGGTCCGCCGAGCGGGCCCGGGCGACGAGCTTGTAGACCATCGAGCAGGTCGGGTGACCGCTGCCGGTGACCAGCTGGGTGCCCACGCCGTACGCGTCCACCGGGGCCGCGGCGAGCGACGCGATGGCGTACTCGTCCAGGTCGGAGGTGACGACGATCCTGGTGTTCACCGCGCCCAGCTCGTCCAGCTGCTTGCGCACCCGGTGCGCGACGAGCAGCAGGTCGCCCGAGTCGATCCGTACGGCCCCGAGCTCGGGGCCCGCGATGTCGACCGCGGTGCGCACGGCCTCGGCCACGTCGAAGGTGTCGACCAGCAGGGTCGTGCCGCGGCCCAGCGAGTCGACCTGGGCCCGGAAGGCGCCGCGTTCGCTGTCGTGCAGCAGGGTGAAGGCGTGGGCGCTGGTGCCGACCGTGGGGATCGCGTAGCGGAAGCCGGCCGCCAGGTCGGAGGTGGAGTCGAACCCGCCGACGTACGCGGCGCGGGAGGCCGCGACGGCGGACAGCTCGTGCGTGCGGCGGGCGCCCATCTCGATCAGGCCGCGTCCGCCGGCGGCCGCGGACATGCGCGAGGCGGCCGCCGCGATCGCCGAGTCGTGGTTGAGGATCGACAGGATCACGGTCTCCAGCAGCACGCATTCGGCGAAGGAGCCCTCGACCCGCAGGATCGGCGAGCCGGGGAAGTACACCTCGCCCTCCGGGTAGCCCCAGATGTCGCCGCGGAAGCGGTAGCCGGCGAGCCATTCGAGGGTGGGCTCGTCGACGATGTGCCGCTCGCGCAGGAAGCGGAGCACGCCCGCGTCGAAGCGGAAGTTCTCCACGGCGTCCAGGACGCGGCCGGTACCGGCGACGACACCGTAGCGACGGCCCTCGGGCAGCCGGCGGGTGAAGACCTCGAAGACCGAGCGCCGCTCGGCGGTTCCGGCCTTGAGCGCCGCCTGGAGCATCGTGAACTCGTACTGATCGGTGAAGAGCGCGGTCGACGGCACGTCCACCGGCAGCCCAAGGTCTGCAGTGTTCATGACCGCGATGCTAGCGCACATTTCGTCAGTCTGACGAGATGTCGTTTTTCCCGGCGGGGTCGTTTGTGCGACGAGGGGGCTCAGGTGGCAGCATGGGTGGAGTGACTGTGCCACTGGAGATCGAGCAGACAGAGTCGGCCGAGGAGAGTGCGGCCGTTCCCGAGCCCGATGTGCCCTGGGTGACCCTGGTGCACAACGACCCGGTCAACCTGATGAGCTACGTCACTTACGTCTTCCAGGCCTACTTCGGCTACTCCAAGGACAAGGCGCACAAGCTGATGCTCGACGTCCATCACAAGGGACGCGCCGTCGTCTCCAGCGGCAGCCGCGAGGAGATGGAACGGGACGTGCAGGCGATGCACGGATACGGACTGTGGGCCACGCTCTCCCAGGACCGTGGCTGATGAGCTCTCACTTCGAGCCGCTGAAGGGCGGCGGCGCCGCCGTGGCGCTGGACGAGGTCGAGATCTCCATCCTGCGCTCCCTGGTCGTGCAGATGCTGGAGCTCATCGGCCCGGGTGACGAGCCGGCCCAGGGCGAGGACCCGCTGGCCGCCCTGTTCGTCCAGGGGCCGAGCGAACCACCCGCCGACCCGGCGCTCGCCCGCCTCTTTCCCGAGGCGTACGCGGACCCGGAGGCCGGCCCCCAGGACGAGGAGATGCGCGCGGCCTCCGCCGAGTTCCGCCGCTTCACCGAGAACGACCTGCGCACCCGCAAGCGGGACGACGCCCTCGCGGTCGTCCGCAGCCTGGACTCGCTGACCGCCGCGGGCGACGGCGGCGCCGTGCTGGAGCTCGGCGCCGAGGACTGCCTGCACTGGCTGGGCGCGCTCAACGACCTCCGGCTGACCATCGGCGCCCGGCTCGAGGTCACCGACGAGGACGAGAACGACGACCTGTACCGGCTGCCGGACTCCGACCCGCGCAAGCCCATGGTGATGGCCTACCTCTGGCTCGGGGCGCTTCAGGAGACGCTCGTCGAGACCCTGATGCCCTGAAGACCCGCCCTCCGGAACCGCTGTGTCCTGGAACGTTGGCATCCGCCCCTGTGGAGCGTTCGCTCAACGGACGCTCAAATCCGGATAACGATCGCGTCACCACGACGCGACACTTCGAGGCTTCGCATGCCCTTTGTCCCCTTCTTCCTGTGGGGTGCGTCACTCTCGCCTTAGTGGATCACTGTTGCGGCCGTGATAAATCTTCACGACCGCTCGGGGACGCCACCCCTGTCCCCGAGGGCGCTTGAACCGGCAGACCGCCGGTAGCACTCCATCCATATCCGGGGGGATCAGGACCTGATCCGTTACCGCGCAGCGGTCGCGGCGGATCAGCATGGAGAAAGGGCGCATCACCATGACCTCGGTGCAGGTCGACAAGCACACCGGCGACGAGGCCGGGGGCAACACTTCGCAGGAAGGCTACGAGCGCGGGCTCGGCAGCCGGCAGGTCCAGATGATCGCCATCGGCGGAGCCATCGGCGTCGGACTCTTCATGGGGGCCGGCGCGAACATCGCCAAGGCCGGTCCCAGCATCATCCTGATGTACGCCCTCGCGGGCGTCGTCATCTTCTTCATCATGCGCGCGCTCGGAGAGCTGCTCCTCTATCGTCCGGTCTCCGGTTCCTTCGCCGAGTACGCCCGTGAGTTCCTCGGCCCGTTCTTCGGCTTCGTCACCGGCTGGACGTACTGGCTGATGTGGATCGTCACCGGCATGGCCGAGCTGACCGCCGCGGCCATCTACATCCACTTCTGGTTCCCCGAGATCCCGCAATGGGTCAGCGCCCTGGTCTTCCTGGTGGTGCTCTTCGGCGTCAACCTGATCTCGGTGAAGATCTTCGGCGAGGTCGAGTTCTGGTTCTCGATGATCAAGGTCACCGCGATCATCGGCATGATCGTGATCGGTCTCGGCGTCCTCACCCTCGGCTTCTCCGACGCCGGTGACACCGCCTCCGTCTCCAACCTCTGGTCCTACGACGGGATCTTCCCCAACGGCATCGGCTCGAGCCTGATGACGCTCCAGGGCGTCATGTTCGCCTACCTCGCCGTGGAACTCGTCGGTGTCACGGCCGGCGAATCCGAGAACCCCGAGAAGACCCTGCCCAAGGCGATCAACACGCTGCCCTGGCGCATCATCATCTTCTACGTCGGCGCCCTGGTCGTGATCCTCTCCGTCGTCAAGTGGACGGAGTTCTCCGCGGGCGAGAGCCCCTTCGTGCACGCCTTCGAGAAGATCGGCATCCCGCTCGCCGCAGGCATCGTCAACTTCGTGGTCCTCACCGCGGCCCTGTCCTCCTGCAACTCCGGCATGTACTCCACCGGCCGGATGCTGCGCGACCTCGCCTCCAACGGCGAGGCCCCCCAGGCCCTCGGCAAGCTCAACGCCCGTCGCACCCCGGCCGTCGGCATCGCCGTCTCCGTGACCCTGATGGGCATCGGCGTGGTCCTCAACTACATCGTCCCGGAGAAGGCCTTCGGATACGTCGTGTCCGTGGCCACCGCGGCCGGCATCTGGACCTGGATGATGATCCTCGTCAGCCACATCCGCTACCGCTCCGCGGTGGACGCCGGACGGCTGCGCGCCTCGTCCTTCCCGGCACCGGGCGGCGCGCTCTTCAGCTGGGTCGCCCTCCTCTTCCTCGTCGGTGTGACCGGCATGGTCGCGCTCGACGAGGCGGGCCGGATCTCGCTGTACGTGGCGGCCGTCTGGGCCGTCGGCCTGGTCGTCGGCTGGCAGGTGCTGAAGCGGAGCAACCCGCGGATCGCCGAGCACACGCAGCGGGAGTACGCGACGAAGTCCGACTGACGCGGCGGTGGTGTCCACCACCCGTCTCACGTGATGGCCTCCGGATCTCGGATCCGGAGGCCGTCTGCCTATCCTGTCGCTCATGCTGACCATCACCCGGGCCCTGTTCGACCAGATCGTCGCCCACGCCCGCGAGGACCACCCCGACGAGGCCTGCGGAGTCGTCGCGGGCCCGGAGGGCTCCGGCCGTCCCGAGCGCTTCATCCCGATGCTCAACGCCGCCCGGTCGCCCACGTTCTACGAGTTCGACTCGGCCGACCTCCTCAAGCTCTACCGCGAGCTGGACGACAACGACGAGGAGCCGGTGATCATCTATCACTCGCACACCGCGACGGAGGCGTACCCCTCGCGCACCGACGTCAGCTACGCGAACGAGCCCGGCGCCCACTACGTCCTCGTCTCCACCGCCGACACCGACGACGCGGGCCCCTTCCAGTTCCGCTCGTTCCGCATCGTGGACGGCGAGGTCACCGAAGAGGACGTCAAGGTCGTCGAGGCGTACTGAGACGTACGGGGCAGTGCACGGGCGGGCCGTCCGACAAGGGGTTCCGCCCGTGCGGTTCACATCCTGAGCGACTCCCGTCCGATATGCGAGATCACACTCAAGGATCGGGACCGGGAATCGATACGATGACCGCATGGTTCTTCACGACGTGAGCGACAAGACGCCGGGCACCCTGCTGCTCGTTGCGCGGCTGCACGTCGACCTGTGCCGCCTCGCCAGCGCGATGTGTACGGCCCGCGCTGCGTTCTGACGTACGAGCGCACCACGCCAGCAGCACCCCCTCGCGCGGGGGCCACAGCCGCGCGCCCCTACGCCACCTTCCGACAGGAGCCCACGTCATGGCCATCGAGGTCCGCATCCCGACCATCCTCCGCACCTACACCGGCGGAGCCAAGGCCGTCGAAGGCAGTGGAGACACCCTCGCCGAGCTGTTCGCAGACCTCGAGTCCCGGCACAGCGGCATCCAGGAGCGCATCGTCGAAGGCGACCAGCTGCGCCGCTTCGTCAACGTCTACCTGAACGACGAGGACGTCCGCTTCCTGGACGGCATCTCCACCAAGCTCTCCGACGGCGACAACGTGACGATCCTGCCGGCCGTCGCCGGCGGCATGGTCTGATCCTGATGCGTTACGACTCCCCGCTCGCCGCCGTCGGCAACACGCCGCTGGTGCGGCTCCCGCGGCTGTCCCCGTCCGAGGACGTCCGCATCTGGGCCAAGCTGGAGGACCGCAACCCGACCGGCTCGATCAAGGACCGCCCCGCGCTCCACATGGTGGAGCAGGCGGAGAAGGACGGCCGGCTCACCCCCGGCTGCACCATCCTCGAACCGACCAGCGGCAACACCGGCATCTCGCTGGCGATGGCGGCCAAGCTCAAGGGCTACCGCATCGTCTGCGTCATGCCGGAGAACACCTCCCAGGAGCGCCGGGACCTGCTCGCGATGTGGGGTGCCGAGATCATCTCGTCCCCCGCGGCGGGCGGCTCCAACACGGCGGTACGCGTCGCCAAGGAGCTCGCCGAGCAGAACCCGTCGTGGGTGATGCTCTACCAGTACGGCAACCCGGACAACGCGGGCGCGCACTACGCGACGACCGGCCCCGAGATCCTCGCCGACCTGCCGTCGGTCACCCACTTCGTGGCGGGCCTCGGCACGACGGGCACGCTGATGGGCGTCGGCCGCTACCTGCGCGAGAACAAGCCGGACATCAAGATCGTCGCCGCCGAGCCGCGCTACGACGACCTCGTCTACGGTCTGCGCAACCTGGACGAGGGCTTCGTCCCCGAGCTCTACGACGCGTCCGTGCTGACCACCCGCTTCTCGGTCGGCTCCGCGGACGCGGTCACCCGCACCCGCGAACTCCTCCAGCAGGAGGGCATCTTCGCGGGCGTCTCCACGGGCGCGGCCCTGCACGCCGCGATCGGCGTCGGCAGGAAGGCCGTCAAGGCGGGAGAGCAGGCGGACATCGTGTTCGTGGTGGCGGACGGCGGGTGGAAGTACCTGTCGACGGGCGTCTACACGGCGAAGACGACGGAAGAGGCGATCGAGACGCTGCAGGGCCAGCTCTGGGCCTGACCGGGGCCTCGCCCGGGGCTTTCGGGGGCTCCGCCCCCGGGCCCGCGGGTCTCGGTCGTGAGGGCTCCGCCCCCTGGGGCCCGCGCCTCAATCGCCGGCGGGGGCTGAGATCGACCGACCCGCTTGTGGGGGCTTCGCCCCTCGCCGGCGGGTCCGGCTTGTGCGACGCGTTGGTCGGGCTGCGCTGAGGTTGCACGTCGGGTTCGGCGGGGCCCGGCTGGGACTGCCCGTCGCTCGTCGAGGCTCGGTTCGTCGGGGCTTCGCCCCCGCCTGCGGGTCTGCGGTTGTGGGGGCCTCGGCCTCTAGGGCCCGCGCCTCGATCGCCGGCGGGGATGAGCTGCCGGACCCGTTCGTGGGGCTCGGCCCCTCGTCGGCTCGGCTGTACTGAGACGGTCATCGGGTTCGGCGGGGCTCCGCCCCGGGGCCCGTGGCTTGCGGGGCGCGCCGCCCCTCAGGATCCCGCGCCGCAATCGCCGACGGTGCTCAGCGCGTCGCCGCGCTCGTCGGGGCTTCGCCCCGGTCGGCGCGGGTTCACCCGTCGGGCTCGGGGGGCTGGCCGCAACCCAGGCCGGGTTTGCCCGACGCGCCCGTCAGGGCTGTGGCGCGACATCAGTCCGGCCAGGGCATGCCCACGGCCGTCAGGCCGTGGGGGCGCTCGGAGACCGCGCGAGCGCGGAACGGGCCCGGGGGCTGGGGCGGAGCGCCAGTTGAGGGAAGGGGCGGGGCGGGGGCTCACACCGCCAGGTGCCGGACCTGGTCCCAGACCGCCGGATCCACCGTGCCCACCCGCCTGCGGAACTCGCCCACCCGCACGTCCCGCAGCTCGTCCGTCTCCAGGAAGCTCGGCCGCCCCCGCGCGTCGCCCACCGTGCCCGGCGGCAGCGCGATCATCCCGGGGCTTTCGTCGCGGTACCGGCTCGTGATCTTCGCGACCAGCGCCGTCCCGCCCCGTACCGACAGCACCAGGCACGGGCGGTCCTTCGACCCTGGACCGTCCTCGTAGGGCACATCCGCCCACCAGATCTCGCCCGGCGACGGTCGCCCCTTCGGCCTGCCTACGCGCTCGCGTACGCGCTCGCCCGGTCGCGCCGGTGGCCGCCTGCGACCGGTCGGCCGCCGCGTGCCGCGGCCGAGCCCGTCGGAGACGGCGACCACGAGAGCGACCACGACGACGGCGATCACGGCGAGCCACCACGACGTGTCCATACCGGAGACGTTACCTGCGCCCCCGTGCCCCCGCCCGCGCCCCCGCGAGCCTGCGCCCGCACCGGTGTTCGGGGCCCCGGATAAGGGTGAGTTCTCCCACAACACAGCGCTGCTGAGGAGCGACCGGCCCTTTCGCGCCTTACGCTCGACGCACCGCACGACCTTCCCCCAGCCCTCCTTCGTCCACGGAGGTTCCAGCTCAATGAAGCTCACCGTCGTCGGATGCTCGGGGTCGTTCCCGTCCGCGGATTCGGCCTGCTCGAGCTACCTCGTAGAGGCCGACGGCTTCCGGCTGCTTCTCGACATGGGCAATGGCGCCCTCGGCGAGCTGCAGCGCCACTGCGGTCTCTACGACCTCGACGCCATCTTCCTCAGCCACCTCCACGCGGACCACTGCATCGACATGTGCGGGTACTTCGTGGCCCGTTACTACCGCCACGACGGAGGCCGCTGCGCGCCCATGCCCGTCTTCGGCCCCGAGGGCACCGAGCAGCGGCTGACGACGGCCTACGCGGACACCCCCTCCGCGTCGTCGATGAGCGAGGTGTTCGACTTCCACACGCTGAAGTCCGGCAATTTCGAGATCGGCCCGTTCTCCGTGCGTACGGAACGGGTGGCGCATCCCGTGGAGACGTACGGGATCAGGGTGGAGCACGGCGGGAAGGTGCTGACGTACTCGGGTGACACGGGCGTGTGCGACGCGCTGGACGAACTCGCCGCCGGTGCGGACCTCTTCCTGTGCGAGGCGTCGTTCGTGCACGGCAAGGAGGACATCCCGGACCTCCACCTCAACGGCCGCGAGGCGGGCTCCTGCGCGCAGCGGGCGAACGCGCGCCGGCTGGTGCTGACCCACATCCCGCCGTGGACGGACGGCGGGCGGAACCTGTCGGACGCGCGCGCGGTGTACGACGGTCCGGCGGAGATCGCGGTGCCGGGCGCGGTGTACGAGATCTGAGCCGGCCGCCAGACGCGGGAAGCCCCCGGACAAGGGCGGGGGCTTCGGCGTGGGCGAGGGGCTACTTGGCCTCGGCCTTCTGCAGTTCGGCGAGCTCCTCGTCGGACTCGCGGCCCGGCGTCGGGAGGTCGAACTTGGTGATCGCGAAGCGGAAGACCGTGTAGTAGACCGCCGCGAAGCACAGGCCGACCAGGGCCAGGCCCCACGGATTGGACGCGATGCCCAGGTTGAGCACGAAGTCCACCGCGCCGGCCGAGAAGCCGAATCCGTCCTTCATGCCGAGCGCCCAGGTCAGGGCCATCGAGACACCCGTGAGCACCGCGTGGATCGCGTACAGGACCGGCGCGATGAACATGAAGGTGAACTCGATCGGCTCGGTGACACCCGTGACGAAGGAGGTCAGAGCGAGCGAGAACATCATGCCGCCGACGACCTTGCGGCGCTCGGGGCGGGCGCAGTGCACGATGGCGAGGCAGGCGGCCGGGAGCGCGAACATCATGATCGGGAAGAAGCCGGTCATGAACTGTCCGGCGGACGGGTCACCGGCGAGGAAGCGGGCGATGTCGCCGCTCTTGCCCTCGTAGGAACCGGCCTGGAACCACGGGAACGAGTTGAGCAGGTGGTGCATGCCGACCGGGATCAGCGCACGGTTGGCGACACCGAAGATGCCGGCTCCCACGGCCCCGGAGCTGACCAGGCTCTCGCCGAACCAGTGCAGACCCGAGCCGAGCCACGGCCAGATCAGGCCGAAGACGATGCCGGTGAGCAGACCCGCGAAGGCCGACAGGATCGGGACGAGGCGGCGGCCGCCGAAGAAGCCGGCCCAGTCCGGCAGCTTGGTGCGGTAGAAGCGCTGGTAGAGCAGGGCCACGATGAGGCCCATGACCACGCCGCCGAGCACCTTGGCGTCGACCGCCTGCTCCACCATGACGATCTTGCCGTCGACTATGGCTTCCTTCTTGGGCAGGCTGCTGTCCGTGAAGGTGCCGAGCACGCTCTTGAAGACGAGGTAACCGGCCACCGCCGCGAGGGCCGTCGATCCGTCCGACTTCTTCGCGAAGCCGATCGCGATACCGACGGCGAACAGCAGCGCCATGTTGTCGAGCAGGGCGCCGCCACCGGCCGCCATGTACCCGGCGATCTTGGTGACGAAGGTCGGGAACGACTCCCTGCCGAGCATGTCGGGCTGGCCGAAACGCACGAGCAGCGCGGCCGCGGGCAGCACGGCGACCGGCAGCATCAGGCTGCGGCCGATGCGCTGCAGGACAGCCATCGCACCCGCGCCCGTCTTCTTCTTGTCCGCCCCGGGGGCGGCGCTGGCCGTGGACATCAACTTCCTCCTGGGGGTCCCCCCGGCGGGAGGCCGGGGGAGGGCAAGGCGCCGCCGAGACAGAAAAGAGGGGGAGGGCGGCGTCTCAGGGGAGAGCGGCCGTGGTCTGGACCGCGTGGTCTACACCACTGAGTGGTGTAGACCTGTTGTAGCACGGTGAGGGTTGGATAAGGAACCTGCGAAATTCGCGGGCCCGGTAACAATCCGGTGAATGCGCACAAACGCCCCCGGGCTGCTGGGGCCGGGGGCGTCGCGTCCTCGTTCGCTACGGCGTCATTTCGTCGCGTCCCGCTCCAACTCCTCTTGGACCTCCTCGGGCTCGCGGCCGGGTGTGGGGATGTCGAACACCGTGATCACCACGCGGAACACGAGGTAGTAGACGACCGCGAAGCACGCGCCGATCGGCAGGATCAGCCACGGTTTGGTGTCCAGGTGCCAGTTCACGACGTAGTCGATCAAGCCCGCCGAGAAGCTGAAGCCCGCGTGGACGCCGAGTGCCCACGTGATCGCCATCGAGGCGCCCGTGAGCAGCGCGTGCAGCCCGTACAGCAGCGGTGCGGCGAACATGAACGAGAACTCGATCGGCTCGGTCACGCCCGTCACGAACGACGTCAGACCGACGGAGAACATCAGGCCGGCCACCCGCTTGCGGTGCTCCGGGCGGGCGCAGTGCGTGATGGCGAGGGCCGCCGCCGGCAGGCCGAACATCATGATGGGGAAGAAGCCGGACATGAACTGGCCGGCGGACGGGTCCTCGGCGAAGAAGCGCGTCAGGTCGCCCTGCACCACCGTGCCGTCCGGCTTGGTGTACTCGCCCGCCTGGAACCAGAAGAACGTGTTCAGGAACTGGTGCATGCCGATCGGGATGAGCAGCCGGTTCGCGACGCCGAAGATGCCCGCGCCCCAGGCGCCGAGATTGATCAGATGCTTCGAGAACGAGGTCAGCGCGTCGCCCACCGGGTCCCACAGCAGCCCGAACAGCACGCCCAGGACGCAGCAGACGAAGGCCATGATGATCGGCACGAGCCGCCGGCCGTTGAAGAATCCGAGCCAGTCCACCAGCTTCGTGCGGTGGTAGCGCTGCCAGATGACCGCCGTCAGCAGGCCGATCAGGATGCCGCCGAGGACCCCGGGGTTCTGGGGCGTGCCCTCGGGCATCTCCTCGGTGACCGACCCGTCGACGGGAAAGGCCTTGAGGACGTTGTGGTAGACGAGGAAGCCCGCCACGGCGGCGAGCGCGGTCGAACCGTCGGACTTCTTGGCGAAGCCGATCGCGACGCCGATGCAGAAGAGCAGCGGGAGGCCGAGGTTGCCGTCGAGGATGCCGGTGCCGCCCTTGATCAGGACGTCGGACGTCTTGTCCCAGAAGTCGCCGTCGAGATACGCGGCGAACAGGTTGCCGAGACTCACGAGCAGGCCGGCGGCGGGCAGGACGGCCACCGGGAGCTGGAGGCTGCGGCCCACCTTCTGGAGCCCCTGGAAGAGTCCGCTCCGCCACTTGTGCCGCGGCGCGGCCGCGCTCTCGGTGCTCATCGGCGTCCTCCCGGAACAGCCCCTGTTTGGCAGGCGTCGCAGACTGGTGTAGACCAGTCGCCATGCGGTTCCGGCGCCTCGCGAAGGGCAGGGCGCCGGTGATCGTCATCATTCGGTACGAGACGGTTACTCGCCCGTGAAGATGGGCCAACCGTGCGTTACCGTGACAAAGCGGACCGACGAGGCTCAACGGTGGGCCGAGACAGCGCTCAGCGCGCTCGAACGCAGGGAGAATCACATGGCCAGCAAGGCTGAGAAGATCGTCGCCGGGCTCGGCGGGATCGACAACATCGAAGAGATCGAGGGCTGCATCACCCGTCTCCGCACCGAGGTCGCCGACCCCAGCCTGGTCGACGAGGCCGCGCTCAAGGCCGCCGGCGCGCACGGCGTCGTGAAGATGGGCACCGCGATCCAGGTCGTCATCGGCACCGACGCCGACCCGATCGCGGCCGACATCGAAGACATGATGTGAGCGACGCACGCGAGGCCGCCGGGCGCGGTTGACGACGATGCCCGAGGCTTCGCCGAGCGGGCGGAGAAGCGAACGGGGGCACGGCGCGAGCGACGCACGCGAGGCAGCCGGGCGCGGTTGACGACGATGCCCGAGGCTTCGCCGAGCGGGCGGAGAAGCGAACGGGGGCACGGCGCGAGCGACGCACGCGAGGCCGCCGGGCGCGGTTGACGACGAGGCCGCCGGTGCTGGAGCCGCGCTGTCCCGGGCCGCCCGGCGCCGGACCCCGAGGGGCCTGATCCGCACCACCGGAACGGGCCCCTCACTCATGTGCCGATAGGCTCGGCACCATGTCACGCATCGACGGCCGAACCCCCGAACAGCTCCGCCCCGTCACCATCGAACGCGGCTGGAGCAAGCACGCCGAGGGCTCCGTCCTCATCTCCTTCGGCGACACCAAGGTCTTCTGCACCGCCTCCTTCACCGAGGGCGTGCCCCGCTGGCGCAAGGGCAGCGGCGAAGGCTGGGTCACCTCGGAGTACTCGATGCTCCCGCGCTCCACCAACACCCGCGGCGACCGCGAGTCCGTGCGCGGCAAGATCGGCGGACGCACCCATGAGATCAGCCGGCTCATCGGCCGCTCCCTGCGCGCCGTCATCGACTACAAGGCCCTCGGCGAGAACACCGTCGTCCTCGACTGCGACGTCCTCCAGGCCGACGGCGGCACCCGTACCGCCGCGATCACCGGCGCCTACGTCGCCCTCGCCGACGCCGTCACCTGGGCGCAGGGCAAGAAGCTGATCAAGCCGGGGCGCAAGCCGCTCACCGGTACCGTCGCCGCCGTCAGCGTCGGGATCGTGGACGGCACCCCCCTGCTCGACCTCTGCTACGAGGAGGACGTGCGCGCCGAGACCGACATGAACGTGGTCTGCACCGGTGACGGACGCTTCGTCGAGGTCCAGGGCACCGCCGAGGCCGAGCCCTTCGACCGCAAGGAGCTCAACGCCCTCCTCGACCTCGCCACCGGAGGCTGCGCCGACCTCGCCGCGCTCCAGACCGAGGCGCTCGGAACCGGACAGCCGGCGTAGCACTTCGCGTAGCGCCTTTCTCCCGGTGGCGCAGCAACCGGGAGCGCCCGCCGGGCGTCGTTAGAGTCACGGGCGCACGGCCGAACCGTGCGCCCGTCCGTACCTGGGAGGACCCGCATGTCTGCGCGCCGCCGCATAGCCATCACGATCGCCACAGCCGCTCTGCTGGTGCCCGCAGCCGTCGGCTGCAGCGCACTCAACACGGCGATGGACTGTGTCGAGACCGCCGACGCCATCGCCACCAGCGTGGACAAGCTCCAGCAGGCCGCCTCCAGCGCCGCCGAGGACCCCACCCAGGCGCGGCAGGCCCTCGACGACATCGACCGCGAGCTGGAGAATCTCGGCGACAAGACCGACAACGCCGACCTCAGCAAGGCCGTCGACGACCTCGCCGCCGGTGTCGACAACGTCCGCAAGTCCATCGACGGCGGCGACACCACCCCCGACCTGAAGCCCGTCACCGACGCGGCCGCCGAGATCGGCAAGGTCTGCACCCCGTAGATACTGGGGTCATGACGCGCCTGATCCTCGCCACCCGCAACGCCGGGAAGATCACCGAACTGAAGGCCATCCTCGCCGACGCGGGCATCACCCACGACCTCGTCGGCGCCGATGCCTACCCCGACGTCCCCGACGTCAAGGAGACCGGCGTCACGTTCGCCGAGAACGCGCTCCTCAAGGCCCACGCGCTCGCCCGCGCCACCGGCCTGCCCGCCGTCGCCGACGACTCCGGCCTCTGTGTCGACGTCCTCGGCGGCGCGCCCGGCATCTTCTCCGCCCGCTGGGCCGGCACCCACGGCGACGACAAGGCCAACCTGGACCTGCTGCTCGCCCAGCTCGCGGACATCGACGCCCCGCACCGCGGCGCCCACTTCGCCTGTGCGGCCGCGCTCGCCCTGCCGGACGGCACGGAACGCGTCGTCGAGGGCCGCCTCCGCGGCACCCTGCGCCGCTCCCCGCACGGGACCAACGGATTCGGCTACGACCCGATCCTCCAGCCCGAGGGCGAGACGCGGACATGCGCGGAGCTGACGCCGGAGGAGAAGAACGCGATCAGTCACAGGGGGAAGGCGTTTCGCGCGCTGGTGCCGGTGGTGAAGGAACTGCTGGGCTGAGCCCGGTCACAGCCGAGGGGCGCGCCACCGATCCGGTGTCGCGCCCCTCGCGTATGTGCGGCCGGAGGGACTCGAACCCTCACGGGTGTTACCCCACTGGGACCTAAACCCAGCGTGACTGCCAGTTCCACCACGGCCGCGTGTGCGCTCATCGTAGTGGGCGACGACCGGGCGCCCGCTGTCCGGTCAGAATTTCGGCTCCGCGGCCGTCTGCGCGATCGGGGCATCCGCAAACCGAAGCCCCGGGCGCATGGGGCTTCGGTCACACAGCGTGCGAGGGCGGAAAAGGGCCGCGCCTCAGATGCCGAGATCCTTGATGATCTTCGCGACATGGCCGGTCGCCTTGACGTTGTAGAGGGCGCGCTCGACCTTGCCCTCCTCGTCGACGACGACCGTGGAACGGATGACGCCCGTCACCGTCTTGCCGTAGAGCTTCTTCTCGCCGAAGGCGCCGTACGCCTCCAGGACCTCCTTGGAGGGGTCGCCGACCAGCGTGACCCTGAGGCTCTCCTTCTCGCGGAACTTCGCGAGCTTCTCCGGCTTGTCGGGCGATACGCCGATGACGTCGTAGCCGGCGCCGGCGAGCAGCTCCAGGTTGTCGGTGAAGTCGCAGGCCTGCTTGGTGCAGCCGGGCGTGAGCGCCGCCGGGTAGAAGTAGACGATCACCTTGCGGCCCTTGTGGTCGGCGAGCGACACCTCGTTGCCGTCGGCGTCGGGCAGGGTGAAGGCGGGGGCGGTGTCGCCGGGCTGGAGTCGCTCGCTCATGGTTCTCCTCGTCAGACACGTGGGTGTACGCCGTCGAGCGTAATGGGGGTGCCGTGGGGTGCCGGCGACGGCGAGCTGACAGACTGTCGATGAAGGACTACCGGACACGACGACGGAGGCGGCGCGGTGTCGGACACCAGGACCCCAGCGCAGATCGAGGCGGACATCGTCCGCCGACGCGAGCAGCTCGCCGAGATGCTCGACGAGATCGGTGTGCGCATGCACCCCAAGACGGTCATCGGCGACGCGAAGGCGAAGGTCGCCTCCAGCGTGGACCGTACGGCGGGTCGTGCCTTCGTCGCCGTGAACCGCGCCGTGTCGGACGTGAAGGCTCAGTTCGTCACGGACGACGGCGCGCCGCGGCTGGAGCGTGTGGTGCCGGTGGCGGTCGTCGCCGTGGGCCTGGTGGGACTGCTGGCCGTGTCGGCCCGCAGGCGACGGGCGTGACCCTGCGGCGCACGAAGGGCTGAGGGGCAGGTAGGTTCGAGGCGTGAGCACCAACAGTCATGAGCACAGCACCCAGCACGACAAGCTTCCGATCCGGATGCTGCACGACCGCGTGCTGGTCAGGACGGACATCCCGGAGGGCGAGCGGCGCTCCAGCGGCGGCATCGTGATTCCGGCCACCGCCGCGGTGGGCCGGCGGCTGGCCTGGGCCGAGGTGGTCGCGGTGGGACAGAATGTGCGCACGGTGGAGCCGGGCGACCGGGTGCTGTACGACCCGGAGGACCGGGCCGAGGTCGAGGTGCGGGGCGTGGCGTACGTCCTGATGCGCGAGCGCGACCTGCACGCGGTGGCGGCGGACCGGTTCCAAGGGTCGGAGGACTCGACGGGCCTGTACCTGTAGGCGACCGGAGCCCCGGACGGGGCCGCAGGGGCTGGTGGCGGAGGTCACCAGCCCTTTTTGTACGCCCTTTGCTACGTTGGAGGGCCCGACGAGACGCGCCGTACCGGGTTACGCAAAGACGACGCACCCCGTGTTGTTCCGCGTCTCGGAGGTGCCGTCATGGCCTGGGTTCTGCTTGTTGTCGCCGGTCTGCTCGAGGTCGGCTGGTCGATCGGGATGAAGTTCACCGACGGGTTCACCAGGCTCTGGCCGAGCGTGTTCACCGGTCTCGGGATCGTCGCCAGCATGGTGCTGCTGTCGCATGCCGCGAAGACGCTGCCCATCGGTACGGCCTACGGCGTCTGGGTGGGCATCGGCGCCGCCGGCGCGGCCGTGGTGGGCATGCTGGTGCTGAACGAGCCGGTGACGGCGGCCCGGATCTTCTTCGTCTGTCTGCTGCTGGTGGCCGTCGTGGGGCTGAAGGCCACCTCGGGTCACTGAGGCGCGCCGGAGGGGCGGACATCCGTGGGGCTGCCGGGGGCGGAGGTCCCGCCCGGGCCGCCCGCGGTGGGGCCGCCGGGGCCGGGGGTGCCGCTCGGGGTCTCGCCCGGGCTGCCCGCGACGGGACCGCTGGGGCTGGGCGGAGCGCTCGGGGTCCCGCTCGGGCCGCCTGCGGTGGGGCTCGTCGTGACCGTCCCGCCGGCGCCCGGGCCGGTGGTGCCCGTCACCGGCCCGCCCGTCACGGGCCCGCCGGCGCCCGGGCCGCCCGCCGAGGGGCCGGGGCTCGCCGGGCCGCCGCGCCCCCACGACCCGCCCTCGCTCCGGCCGTCCGTGCCTCCGGGGCCTCCGGGGTCCCGGGGCCCGGTCGGATCCTCGCCGTCCTGCGGGTCGAACGGGGGCCGGTTCCTCTCGATCTCCTCAACCACCTTCAGCTCGAAGTCCCGTGCCGGGCTGCCCTGCAGTGCCGCGGCCGTGTACCGGGCCCAGATCTCGGCGGGAGCGCCGCCGCCGTTGATCCGGCTCTGCCCCAGCGCCCCGTACAGCGGCGTCTGCGCGCCGGTGTCGGGGTTCTGGCCCATCACGGCGACGACGGTCACCAGATCGGGCGTGTAGCCCGCGAACCAGGCGGCCCGGTCCTCCTCGGCCGTGCCGGTCTTGCCCGCCGCCGGCCGGCCGGCCGCTCCGGCCGCCGTCCCCGTGCCGCCGTCGACGACGCTGCGCAGGATGGCGGTGGTGGTGTCGGCGGCCTCACGGGAGACGACGCGGCGCATCCGCTGCGCGGGCAGATCGAGCTCGGTGCCGTTCTTGGTGACCTTTTCGACCAGCGTGTACGTGCTGTGCCTGCCGTGGTTGGCGAGCGTGGCGTACGCCTGCGCCATGTCGAGGACGCTGGCGGTCGCCGTGCCCAGCGCGATCGACGGCGCGGCCGTCAGGTCCGGCGTGTTCGCGGGCAGGCCGAGGGCGACCGCCGTCCGCCGGACCCTGGCCGGGCCGACGTCCACGGCCATCTGCGCGTAGACGGCGTTGACGGACTCGTCGGTGGCGCGGCTGACGGTGACCCGGCCGTAGGACACGTCGTCCTCGTTGGCGGGCGCGTACGGCGCTCCGGTCCAGCCCTGGACGCGACGCTTGTTCGTGCCGTCGTAGACGGTGTTGGGGGTGATGGGGCGGCCCTCCTGGGTGGTGGAGCCGTTCTCGACGGCCGCGGTGAAGACGAACGGCTTGAAGGCGGAGCCGACCTGGTAGTCGCGGCGGGTGGCGTTGTTGACGAACTGCTTGGTGTAGTCGACGCCGCCGTACATGGCGAGGACCTTGCCGGTGGCCGGGTCGATGGAGACGCCGCCGACACGGACGTTGCGGTCGGCCTCGCGGGCGGTGTCGAGCCGGGAGGTGACCTGCTCGTCGACGGCGTCGGTGAGGGCGTCCTGCTTGCCCGGCTCCAGGGTGGTGGTGATCCGGTAGCCCCCGGTGGCGAGGGTGTTCTCGTCGACGATCCCCTTGCGGGCGAGGTACTCCTCGACCGCCTGGACGACGTAGCCGCGCTGTCCTGACAGGCCGTCGGCGGCTCTGTCGCGCCGCGGCGCGGGGAAGTCCATCACCGCTCGCGCGGCCGGGCTCAGCCACTTCTCCTTGACCATGCCGTCGAGCACGTAGTTCCACCGGCCCTCCGCCGCGGGCCGGTTGCCGGGGTGGGTGGCGACGTCGTACGCGCTGGGCGCCTTGAGGAGAGAGGCGAGGTAGGCGCCCTCGGCGGTGTCGAGGTCGGTGACGTCCTTGCCGTAGTACGCCTGGGCGGCGGCCTGGATGCCGTAGGCGTTGCGGCCGAAGTAGCTGGTGTTCAGGTAGCCGCGGAGGATCTCGCTCTTGCTCACCTCGCGGCCGAGCTTCACCGCGATGAAGAACTCCTTCACCTTGCGGGTGACGGTCTGTTCCTGGCCGAGGTAGTAGTTCTTGACGTACTGCTGGGTGATCGTGGAGCCGGACTGCTTGCCCTTGCCGGTGACGGTGTTCCAGGCGCCGCGGAGCATCGCCTGGGGATCGACCGCCGGCTTGGAGTAGAAGTCGCGGTCCTCGGCGGCGAGGACCGCTTGCTGGACGCCGAGCGGGACCTGGGAGAGGGAGACGTTCTCCCGGTTGATCTCGCCGTCGCGGGCGATCGGCGTGCCGTCCTTGTAGAGGTAGACGTTGCTCTGGGCGACCGCGGAGGCGTTGGCCGGGGGGATGTCGACGAGCAGGTACCCGGTCAGGAACCCGCCGATGAGGAGGAGCGCGCAGAGCAGGAAGGCGCCGAGCGTCATGCGCCAGGTCGGGATGACGCGGCGCCAGCCGGTGCGTCGGCGGCGGCTCTTGCCGCGGTCCTCCGTTTCCTCCGCCCTCTCCGCCCTCTCCGCCCTCTCCGGCTTCCCCGCCTTCTCCGTCTTCTTCGCGGGTGCTGCCGGCGTCGGAACTGTCGCGTCGCGGGGTGTCCAGCCCTGCTGCGGCTCGTCGCTCATTCCCTCATAGTGCCCTTTTTGTCCCGATAATCATCGCAACCCGGTGCTTCCGGCCGAAAAAGCACTCGCACCCCGCCGGCGAGCTCGGCTAGGGTCGTGCGCTTTGGCGTCCGGAGGGGCAGGACGCATCGTCCGCGTGGGGAGGAGCTGTTGTGCGGCTGTACGCGGTCGTCGCGGCGGGTGGGTTCCGGCGCTATGCGACGTACCGGGTGGCGACGGCGGCGGGTGTGTTCACCAACACCGTCTTCGGCTTCATCGTGGCCTACACCTATATCGCCCTGTGGGACGAGCGTCCTCAGCTCGGCGGATACGACCTCTCCCAGGCCCTCACCTATGTGTGGCTCGGCCAGGCGCTGCTGATGACCTGCGCCATGATGGGCGGCGGCTTCGAGGACGAGCTGATCGAACGCATCCGCACCGGCGACATCGCCGTCGACCTCTACCGCCCCGCCGACCTCCAACTGTGGTGGCTCGCGGGCGACGTGGGCCGGGCCGCCTTCCACCTGCTGGGACGCGGCATCGTGCCCATGGTGCTCGGCTCGCTCGCCTTCGACCTGGTGATACCCGCGTCCCCGCTGACCTGGCTGGCCTTCCTCCTCGCGGTCACGCTGGGCGTGATCGTGAGCTTCGCCGTCCGCTTCCTCGTGGCCCTGTCCGCGTTCTGGCTGATGGACGGGGCGGGGGTCATGCAGATCTGCTGGCTGGCGACGCTCTTCTTCTCCGGGATGCTGCTGCCCCTCAACCTCTTCCCCGGCGTCCTCGGTGAGGTGGCGCGGGCCCTTCCCTGGTCCTCGCTGCTCCAGGTCCCCGCCGACGTCTTCCTCGGCAGGTACACCGGCTGGGACCTGCTGGGCGCGTACGCCTTCCAGGCCGGCTGGGCGCTCGCGCTGCTCGCCGCCGGACGCCTGCTGCAGTCGGTCGCGACACGACGGGTGGTGGTCCAGGGTGGCTGAGGCGCTGCGGGCGTACGGCCTGATCGTGGCCATGTGGGTCCGCTCCACGATGGCGTACCGCGCCTCGTTCGCGATGACGACGTTCGGCAACTTCGCCGCCACCGGCTTCGACTTCGTGACGATCCTGCTGATGTTCTCCCACGTCGACGCGCTCGGCGGCTACTCGCTGCCCGAGGTCGCGTTCCTGTACGGGACCACCAGCGCGGCCTTCGGCCTCGCCGACCTGGTCATGGGCTCGATGGACCGGCTGGGCCGGCGCGTGCGCGACGGCACGCTGGACACGCTGCTGGTGCGGCCCGTGCCCGTCCTCGCCCAGGTCGCGGCCGACCGGTTCGCGCTGCGCAGGCTCGGCCGCGTCACCCAGGGGCTGCTGGTGCTCGGCTACGGGCTCGCGTCCCTCCAGGTCGAGTGGACGGCCGTGAAGGTGGCGATGGTGCCGCTGATGGTGCTCAGCGGCGGGGCGATCTTCGCGTCCGTGTTCGTGGCGGGCGGAGCGTTCCAGTTCCTCGCGCAGGACGCCTCCCAGGTGCAGAACTCCTTCACGTACGGCGGGAACACCCTGCTCCAGTACCCGCCGTCGATCTTCGCGAAGGACCTGGTGCGCGGCGTGACGTTCGTCGTGCCGCTGGCCTTCGTCAACTGGGTGCCGTCGCTGTACGTGCTGGGCCGCGAGGACCCCCTCGGGCTGCCGGGCTGGCTGGCGTTCCTACCGCCCCTGGTGGCCGCGGGCTGCTGCGGGCTCGCGGCACTGGCCTGGTGTGTGGGCCTTCGTTCGTACCGCAGCACGGGAAACTGAGGGGCTGGTCAGGTCATGGATTTCATCGAACTCGACGGGGTCGAGAAGGTCTTCGACGTACGCCGCAAGGTGGGGCGGCTGCGCCGCGAGCGGCACCGGGTGCGCGCCGTGGACGGCATCAGCTTCACCGTGCCGCGCGGCGAGATGGTCGGCTACATCGGCCCGAACGGCGCCGGGAAGTCCACCACCATCAAGATGCTGACCGGGATCCTCACCCCGAGCGGCGGACGCCTGCGGGTCGCGGGCATCGACCCCTCGCGGGAACGCACCCGGCTGGCACAGCGGATCGGCGTGGTGTTCGGGCAGCGCACCACCCTGTGGTGGGACCTTCCGCTGCGCGACTCGTACCGGCTGATGCACCGCATGTACCGGGTCCCGGACGCCGTCTTCCGTGAGAACCTCGACCGCTGCGTCGAACTGCTCGATCTGGGCGAGCTGTTGGACGTGCCGGTGCGTCAGCTCTCCCTCGGCCAGCGGATGCGCGGCGACATCGCGGCCGCCCTCCTGCACGACCCCGAAGTGCTCTACCTGGACGAGCCGACCATCGGTCTGGACGTGGTCTCCAAGGCGAAGGTGCGGGAATTCCTGCGTGACCTGAACGCCGAGCACGGCACGACGGTGCTGCTGACCACGCACGATCTCACCGACATCGAGCAGCTGTGCAAGCGTGTCATGGTCATCGACCACGGAAAGCTGATGTACGACGGCGCGCTCGCCGGACTGCACGAGGTGGGCGAGAGCGAGCGGACGTTGGTCGTCGACCTGGAGCGGGAGCTCCCGCCCATCGCCCTGGACGCGGCGCGGACGGTGAAGGTGGAAGGCCCCAGACAGTGGCTGGCGTTCCCCGCCTCGATGTCGGCGGCGCCCCTCGTCGCGGCCCTGGCGGAGCGGTATCCGCTGGTCGACCTGTCGGTACGGGAGCCGGACATCGAGGCCGTGATCGCGAAGATGTACGCGGATCGATCCGCCTGACTAGTCTGGCGACATGACGAGCGAACCCTCCGAGATGCGTGCGTCCGACTCCGAACGGGAGCGCGTGGCCGAGCGGCTGCGCGAAGCCGTGGCCGAGGGGCGGCTCGACATGGAGGAGTTCGGGCAGCGCCTCGAGGCCGCGTACAGCGCGCGTACGCACGGCGAGTTGGTGCCGCTGGTGCGCGACCTGCCCGCCCCCGGGACGGTCGTGCCGGTCGGCGCGGCCGCTCCCGCCACGGCCTCCTCCGGCGGCTGGGCGGAGCGCATCGGAAGGCCGGCGACCTCGAGGGGGGCGTTCGCCTTCTGGGGCGGGTTCGGGCGCAGGGGGACCTGGACCGTCGGCCGCCGGTTCACCGCGGTCACCCTCATGGCAGGCGGCGAGCTCGATCTGCGGGAAGCCCGGTTCGAGGACCGCGAGACGGTGATCACCTGCTTCGCGATCATGGGCGGCGTGCAGGTCGTCGTCCCGCCCGACCTGCACGTCGAGGTCAAGGGCATCGGCCTGCTGGGCGGCTTCGGCGAGCACGGCAGCGTCGACGGCGCACCGGACCCGTCCGCGCCGCGCGTGATCGTCAAGGGGCTGGCCCTCATGGGCGGCGTCGGGGTGGAGCGCAAGCGCACCAAGGCCGAGAAGCAGCGCCTGAAGGCCGAGCGGGCCGAGCGCGCGCGGCTGGAGAAGGACAGGAAAGGCCGAGGCCACCTGGGGCACCACGGCCACCAGCGCCGCAAGGAACTGGGCGGCTGACGGCTCCCCGCGCGGGGCCACGGCGACCGGGTCACCAAGCCCGCGCGGGTCAGCGTGTCCGCGCGGGCGTCGCGTCGTCCCCGTCCGGCGCCCGGGTCACAGCGCCTTGACGTCCACCGAGGCGCCCATCCGCGCGTAGCCCGCGTCGCTCGGGTGCAGGTGGTCACCGGAGTCGTACACCGGGCGGAGCCGCTGCGGTGCGTACGGATCGCGCAGCGCCCGGTCGAAGTCGACGACCGCGTCGAAGATCCCGCCCGCGCGGATCGCCGCGTTCACCTTGAGGCGCTCGGCCTCCACGGCCGGGGTGCAGCGCAGGTGTCCGGCGCACGGCAAGAGGGTCGCGCCGATCACACGCAGCCCCTGGGCATGGGCGCGGCGGGACAGCTCGGTCAGGCCGGTGACGACGCCGTCGCCGGGCGGCGCGTACGGCGCGCGCAGCAGGTCGTTGATGCCGATGGCGACGATCACGGTCCTGGCGCCGGAGCGCGAGAGCACGTCGCGGTCGAAGCGGTCGAGGGTGCTGGGGCCCCGGTCCTGGCTGAGCAGCCGGTTGCCGCTGATGCCCTCGTTCAGTACGCCGTACCGTCCGGCCAGCCGGTCGGCGAGCACGTCGGGCCAGCGGCGGTTGGTGTCGGGCGTGGACGACACCCCGTCGGTGATCGAGTCCCCGACGGCGACGACGGCGCCGCGCGCCTCCGCGGTGAGGACGTCGACGGCGGTGACGTGGTGCCAGGAGCGGGTCTCCGTCCGGTACGCGCCGCCCGCCTCGTCCCGCGTGTGGTCGCCCTCGGCGACGTAGGAGGTCTGCCGGGCGTGGGTGTGGGAGGTCACGGGTCCGCCCGGAGCGGGCGTGTGGACGGTGACCAGGAGATCGCCGTCGTAGGGGATGCGGAGTACGACCGGGTCGCTGACCAGTTGCCCGCCGGGGGCGACGGTGGCGCCGGTCGCCCGGCCGAAGGTGACGGGCCGCAGGGTTCCCCGCACGGCTTCCGGGCCGTCGTCGCCGGCACGCACGGCGAGGGACACGGCGGAGATGCGCAGCGGCAGGGTGCCGTAGAGGTTGGAGACGGTGACGCGCGCGGCGGTGCCGCCGATGCTGGTGTGCACGACGTTGCGCACGGACCGGCCGTGCGGCCCGCTGGGTGCGCCGGCAACGGTGGCGACGGGCGCGATGCCGACGGGGCTCGCCGCCCAGGTGCCGATCCACAGGGGCGTGGCCGCCGGGGGTTTGCGAAGGGCCGGCTTGGCCTTGACGGCGCCGACCCCGAGGTAGATAGCGCCGCAGATCAGGACGACTGCGGACACGAGGGCAGCGAGACCCGCATACCCCGAACGCTTGCTCATGAACACATCATCGGGCATGCCCCGGGAACTCGACGTGCCGCCCAGGAGTACACGAGGTAGGGACAATGCGTACGGTACGCACGCGCGGACGGGTGGAGCGGATGGAACGTACAGAACCGGATGAGCCGGACGGCTCGGAGCGCGCCGGAGGCGTGAGGCCGGGGGACGCGGCCGGGTCCGGCGCCTCGGGCCCCGGGCACCGCGGGCCGGACGCTTCGGGTGCCGCCTCCACGCCGGGCTCCGGCGGGGCTTCGGGAGCCGTGCGAGCCGGCGACGGTGCGGATGCCGCGCTGCCGGACGCTTCCGGCGGCGCCGGAGCGGCCGCGGCCGCGCGGGCCGACGGGGTGCGGACGGCCGTCTCGCCTCCGGCACGGACCGCCCGGCCCGAGGCCCGCCCCCGCGCGGGGCTGCCCGGCTTCGCGTACACCGCCGCCGACGAGGAGAAGCGGCGGGGCGTGCGGCGCATGAAGGCCACCGCCACCGGCCTGCTCCTCCTCGTCGCGCTGATCTTCGTCCTCGCCACCTGGGCGAAGAACGAGGGACTCGGCCCCTGGGCCGGATACGTCGCGGCCGCGGCCGAGGCCGGCATGGTCGGCGCGCTCGCCGACTGGTTCGCCGTCACCGCGCTCTTCCGCCATCCCCTCGGCCTGCCCATCCCGCACACCGCGATCATCCCGAACAAGAAGGACCAGCTCGGCACGGCGCTCGGCTCCTTCGTCGGCGAGAACTTCCTCTCCGAGGACGTCGTACGCGCCCGCCTGCACGCCCTCGGCATCGGCGGCCGCCTCGGCACCTGGCTCGCCGAGCCCGCCCACGCCGACCGCGTCACCGCCGAACTGTCCACCGCCCTGCGCGGCGCGCTCACCGTCCTGCGCGACGCCGACGTCCAGGCGGTCGTCGGCGAGGCCATCACCCGCCGAGCGGAGGCCGCCGAGATCGCGCCCGGCATCGGCAAGACGCTCCAGAAGGTCGTGGCCGACGGCGCCCACCACCGGGCCGTCGACCTCATCTGCGTCCGCGCCCACGACTGGATGGTCATCCACTCGGACTCCGTCATGGACGCGATCGAGGGCGGCGCCCCCGGCTGGACGCCCCGGTTCGTGGACCGGAAGGTCGGCGAGCGCGTCTACCGGGAGCTGCTGCGCTTCGTCACCGAGATGCGCGACATGCAGGCCCACCCGGCGCGCGGCGCGATCGACCGTTTCCTCGGGGACTTCGCGGCCGACCTCCAGTCGGACACGCAGACGCGGGAGCGCGTCGAGCGGATGAAGTCGGAGATGCTGTCGCGCTCGGAGGTGCAGGACGTGATCGCGTCGGCCTGGTCCTCCGTACGCGGCATGATCATCTCGGCGGCCGAGGACGACCGCAGCGAACTCCGGCTGCGCGCCCGCGCCTCCCTGCTGTCGCTGGGCGCCCGACTGGCGACGGACAGCAGGCTCCAGGCGAAGGTGGAGGGCTGGGTCGAGGACGCGGCGGTGTACCTGGTCACCACCTACCGCACCGAGATCACGTCGCTGATCTCGGAGACGATCGCGAGCTGGGACGCGGAGCACACCTCGCGCAAGATCGAGGCGCACATCGGCCGTGACCTTCAGTTCATCAGGATCAACGGCACGGTGGTCGGCGCGCTCGCCGGTCTGCTGATCTACACCGTCGCGCATGCGCTGGGCGCCTGACGGTGCGTCTGCGCCGTGGGCCGGATGCCTGACGGGGCCGTCTCCGTCGTGCGGATGTGCGGGGGGCTTACGTGGCTCGTCTCCGTCGTGCGGATGTGCGGGGGGCTTACGTGGCCCGTCTCCGTCGTGCGGACGTGCGCTGGGCGCGTGACCGGTCCCTGCCGACGGTCACGCGCCCAGCGCTTCTAGGGGAGGTGTCAGGTAATACGTACGGCGGGCCGGAAGCGTTCAGCGCTCCCCTCACCGGCTCCGCGGGCTCAGCGGCTCCGGCGGGTGACCGCCACGGAGGCGAGGGCCACACCGGCCGCGACGGTGAGGACGGCCGGCCAGGCGCCCACCTTCTTGGCCAGGGGATGCGACCCGGCGAAGGCGGCGACGTACGCGGCGCTCAGCCCGACGGCGGCCTTCGGCCCGGCGTCCTGATGCCACTGGCGGGCGGCGAGGGCACCGGCCGCGGCGAGGGCGACGCCGCCGAGGGGACGCTTCCCGCTGAAGCGGGCCACCGAGTACCCGCCCACGAGTCCGCCTGCCGCCACCGCTGCCGCGGGAACCTTGGCCATGGTGCTGCCGCCTTTCACTGTCGATCACTGATGCACCGAGCGTAGAACGTCCCCGTCGCGAGGGCCTGCCTCCTCAGTGGAAGAGCTGGCCGCGCACCGCGCCGTCCGGGAACTTCTTGGTGTGGATGTTCGAGTAGAACGCCCACGGGTTGTGGCGTATCTCCTTCAGCAGCCCCTTGTGCTGGTCCTCCAGCCGCCCGGAGACGGCGAACAGGCCCTCGGGGACGGGCTTGTTCAGGAGCCCCAGCACCACGTCCCCGTTCTTCCCGAAACCGCCCTTGTGGATGTGCGCGGCCTGGGGCGCCTGGATGTCGACCCAGGCGAGCGAGAAGTCGACGCTGCGGCCGGCGGGGTGCAGGAAGGTCACCGCGTACCCGTCGTCGTCCCCCACCTTGTGCGGGTCCGTGACCGGCACCTCCTGTGCGCCGTTCGCCAGGGCCCGCAGCTTGCCGCCCTTGATGATGTGGAGCGGGTTGATGTTCCGCTTCAGGCGTTTCAGCTGCCCGCGCACGGCGCCGCCCGGGAACTCCTTGCTGTGCAGGTTCAGGTAGAACCCCGACGGGTGCTCGCGGATGCTGTCGGCGAGCGCGGCGTCGGTGAGGACCGTGTGTCCGGCCGCCGAGTGGATGGTGTCGGGCATCTCGGTGCCGAACAACGGGACCTTGACGTCGCCGTTCTGTCCGGCGGCGCCCTCGTGGATGTGCCCCTGGCTCGGCACGAACCCCTTCCACTGCATGGCGAAGACGACGCGGTCGCCCTTCACCTTGACGAGCGCGACGGCCTGGCCGTCGGGGTCGTTCACGGCGGGCCCGCCCTTCTCGGCGACCTCGTGCGCGCCGGTGAGGACGGCGGCGAAGGTGACGGCGTGGCCGTGGGCCGGTTTCGTGAACGTCACCGCGCCGCCCTTCGCCGTGCCGCCTCCGTGGCTGCCGTGCGCGGATGCGGGGACGGCGCCTGCCGCGGCGGCGAGCACGAGGGCGGCGGCGGCCGAGACGGAGACATGACGCTTCTGCATGACGGATGAACCTCCCGTTGGGGGCCGACCCGGTCGTGGCCGGTCGGCGTCAAGTACGGGGTTCCCCGGCGCCCCGTTCAATGGAAGTCACCGCCAATCGGAGTGAACAACCGGTCGGTCGGGCCCGTACATCCCGCCGTACGTTCCTTCCCGCAGACCGGAATCCGAGGGGATCTCACCATGCGCGGCACCCGCACCACAGCCCGGACCAGAACTCTGCTCGCGGCCCCGCTGATCGCGTTGGCGCTGCTCACGGTGACGTCGTGCGAGGACTCCGGCGGTTCGGGCTCCGGGTACGGGGCGGGGCCGGTGTCCCCGAGCGCCGAACAGCCGTCGCCGGAGCAGCCGCCCGCCGACGCACCCGCCGGTACGGAGGCCCCGGCCGACGCCGCCCCCGACCCCGCGCCGGAGCCCGCCCCCGCGACCGTCACGGTCAAGACGGCGGAGTCCGAACTGGGCACGATCCTCGTCGACGGCAAGGGCCGGACGCTCTACGGCTTCACCAAGGACAAGCCGGGCCAGGCCACCTGCGACGCCGACTGCATCGCGGTCTGGCCGGCCCTCATCTCCGCGACCGACGTGACGGCGGGCCCGGGCACCGAGGCCGCTCTCCTGAAGGAGACCAAGCTGGGCACGGGCGCCGAACAGGCGGTGTACGGGGACTGGCCGCTGTACTACTACGTGGGCGACGTGACCCCCGGGGACGTCAACGGCCAGGGCCTGGACGGCGAATGGTTCGTGATCGCGGCGGACGGCAAGCTGATCAAGAAGGAGGCCGAGACGGTGGTCTGAGCCGATCGCCCCGCCCCGCCGCGCCCTAGGATCGGATCGCCGCTGATCCAGGGGGAGTTGTGCGCACGAACCGAAACGGACCTACCCGGCTCGTACGTGCCGTGACGGGGGCCGGGGCGCTCGTGGCGGGGCTCCTCCTGCTCGCCGCGACCGTCTGGTACCTGCCGGGCGTCGTCGTGGACCACGACCTCGCGGGCGCGCGCGTGGAGCCGAAGGAGCGGCTGAGCGCCGTCAACAACGTCCGCACCACGCTGCTGCAGGCCGTGGGCGGGCTCGCCATCTTCGCCGGTGCGTACGTCACGTGGCGCCAGATGCGGGTCGGGCAGGACTTGTCCGGCGCCCGAGCGACCCGGACAGCCTTCCACCGTGCCGACCTGCGCCTGGCCGACCTCCGCGACGCGGACCTGAGCACCGCGGACCTGCGCGAGACGCGCCTGGAGGGGGCGCACGCGAACGCCGCGACGCGCTGGCCCGAGGGCTTCGACCCCGAGGCCCGGGGAGTGACGCCGACCGGGGACCCGGGGGACGACGGGCCCACCTCCGCGACCGTGTCGGGCTTCACCCTCCGTACGGATCTGCCGGAGCTGCGGTCGTACCCGTGAGGCGGGCCGGGTGCCTCACAGGCGCAGGCTGCCCAGGAAATCCCGTACCGCAGCGCCGAATCCCGCCGGGTCCGTCTCGTGCACCGTGTGTCCGGCAGGGAGCCGGACGAGCGTGGTGCCGGGGCGGCGCGCGGCCATCTCCTCGGCGTGTGCGGCGCTCAGGACGTCGCTGCGGGCGCCGTGGACCAGCAGCGCCGGGCAGTCGCTCGCCAGCCAGTCCTCCCAGTGGTCGCCGACCAACTGCTGCTGCGAGCGCACCAGTCGGCGGCCCAACCGGCGCGCAGCGCCGCCTCGATGTCGGTCAGCGTGATCGCGGTCATGGCAGCCAGCATGCCGGTACCCACTGACAACGGCCCCGCCGTGTGGACGTCGCCAGGTCCGCCCCCCAAGGGCGCCGGCGTCCGACCTCCCTTCAGGCCGCCGTGATCGCGGCCGCGCCGCTCATGACCTGCACGCTCTCGTCGAGTACGTCCGTGGCGGGGATGCGGTCCGGACGGTAGCCGGCGAGTTCCTCGCAGGCGCGTCCGCCGACGATTTCCTGCGCGGCGAGCAGGCCGAGCGCCGGTGCCAGGGTGACACCGCTGTGCGTGACGACCGTGTAGAGGCCGGGAGTCGCCTCTGCGCAGCCGACCAGGGGCAGCCCGTCCGCGGGCACCGGACGCACTCCGAGCCGTACGCCCGCCATCCCGGCGGCGCGCAGCGGCGTGAACACCTCCCGGCCCAGGCGGTGCAGCTCCTGCTCCAGCGCCGGGCCGGCCCGCCGCGCCGCATCCGCCGTGTCCTTCGTGTCCGCCGCGCCCTCCGCATCCGGCGGCAGCATGGCGTCCACCGGCCACGAGATCGACACGACCCGGCCGTCCGGCGCCGGCCGCAGGTCGACACCGGGCGCGGCCAGGATCGCGCCGAGCTGGTCGTGTTCCGGCAGCCGCGTGCTCTCGCCCACGAGCCCGGGCACCCGGTTCAGCGGCAGCGACGCGCCCGCCAGCGCGGCGACGCGCCCCGCGTCCGGGCCCGCGCAGTTGACCACCCAGTCCGCCTCGAACCGGCGCCCCTCGGCCATCACGCCGGTGATCCGCTCGCCCGTGCGCAGCACCTCCGTGACACGCAGCCCGAAGCGGATGTCCGCGCCGCCCAGAGCCGCCCGGTCGAGCAGCCGCCGCGTGAACAGCGGGGCGTCGTACCAGCACGCGTGCTCATGGACGACGAGTTCGTCGGCCCGGCAGGCGTCCGGGGAGACGCCCGGCGCCAGTTCGGCCAGTTCGGCGGGGTGGGCGGAGCGGCAGACGTGGCCCCAGCCCCGCAGCCGCTCGGCCCGCTCGCGGATGACGCGCTGCTCCTGCTCGGTGTGGCCCCACTGCACGAGCGGAGCCGGGTGGCGCCAGTCCGCTCCGCCCAGTTCCTCGCCGAGCCGCTGGTGCAGTTCGGCGCCGCGCCGGTTCAACGCGTAGTAGCTGAACGGCGTCTTGAGGTGGGAGACGTCGATGGAGAAGGTGGCGCTGGACGTTCCGGCGGCCGGGCCGCCGGCGTCGATCACGGTGACATGGGCACCGGCCTGAACCAGATGGTGCGCCACGGAGGCGCCGAGCACGCCGGCTCCGACGACGAGGACACGAGGCATGGGTCTTTCCTTTGCGATACGGGAAGGAAGGGCGGCCGCCGGGCAGCGGGCGGTACCGGGCAAGGGGCGTACCCGAAGCGGGCGGCAGCGGAGAAGGGCGGCACGGCAGAGGACGGCGGTATGGGGAGGGCCGACCGGCGCGGGAAGAGCGGGCCGGTGCCGGAAGAGCGACCGGCGCCGCACGAGCCGACCGGCACCGGACAGCCGACCGGCGCCGGACGAGCCGGTCGGCGTCAGAAGAGCCGACCGGGGGAAGGGCGCGGTACCGGTCAGCGGACCTTGCCGAGAAATGCCCGGGTGCGGGCGTGACGTGGGGAGCCCAGCACATCGGCCGGGTCGCCCGACTCGACGACGACACCGTCGTCCATGAACACGAGCGAGTCGCCCACCTCGCGGGCGAAGCCCATCTCGTGAGTGACGACGATCATCGTCATGCCGTCCTCGGCGAGCCCGCGCATCACATCGAGGACCTCGCCCACGAGCTCGGGGTCCAGCGCGGAGGTCGGCTCGTCGAACAGCATCAGATCGGGCCGCATCGCCAACGCCCGGGCGATCGCCACCCGTTGCTGCTGGCCGCCCGACAGCTGCGACGGGTAGGAACCGGCACGATCGGCCAGTCCGACCCGGGCGAGCAGGGACCGCGCACGCTCCCCGGCCTCGGCCCTGGACTCCTTCCTGACCTGGACCGGCGCCTCCATCACGTTCTCCAGCGCCGTCATGTGCGGGAACAGGTTGAAGCGCTGGAAGACCATGCCGATCCCACGCCGCTGCCGCGCGATCGCCGCGTCGGTGAGCTCGTGGACGCGACCGTCGCGCTCCTCGTAGCCGATGAGCCTGTCGCGCACGTACAGCCGTCCGGCGTCGATGGTCTCCAGGTGGTTGATGCACCGCAGGAAGGTCGACTTGCCGGATCCGGACGGGCCGACCAGGCACATCACCTCGCCGGCGGCGACGGTCAGGTCGATGCCCTTGAGCACCTCCGTCCGGCCGAAGCTCTTGTGGACACCCTCGGCTCGCACCACGGGTGATGCGGTGGTCGTCGTCATCGGTCCTCCTGCGGCGCGGGCTTCGGGCGTACGGGCTCCTGCGGCGAAGTCCTGCGACCGGCGAGGGTGCGTACGCGCTGCAGCGGTGTCGGCGGCAGATCGCGGCTCGCGCCGCGTCCGTACCGGCGTTCCAGGTAGTACTGGCCGACGCTGAGCACCGAGACGGCCAGCAGGTACCAGGCACAGGCCACCGTCAGCAGCGGGATCTGCTGGAAGTTCCGGGAGTAGATCGCCTGGATGGAGGTGAGCAGTTCGGGCACGGCGATCACCGAGACCAGAGACGTGGTCTTCAGCATGGAGATCACCTGGTTGCCCGTGGGCGGGATGATGATGCGCAGCGCCTGCGGCAGCACGATGCGCCGCAGGGTCTGCCGGCGCGTCATGCCGAGCGCGTGCGCCGCCTCCGTCTGTCCGTCGTCCACGGAGGCGATGCCGGAACGGACGATCTCCGCCATGTACGCGGCCTCGTGCAGCCCGAGGCCGAGCAGCGCGGCCGACGTCTGGGTCACCAGCGTGTTCGTGTCGAACGCGACGAACGTCGGCCCCCACGGCACCCCGAGTCCGACCTCCGGCACGATCGCGGCGAGGAAGTACCAGAACAGCAGCTGGACCAGGAGGGGTGTGCCGCGGAACGCCCAGACGTAGACCCAGCTCAGCCGGGACAGCAGCGGGTTGGCGGACCGGCGCATCACGGCCAGGACGACGCCCCCGGTGACGCCGATGGCCATGGCGGCCGCCGTCAGCCAGAGTGTCGTGGCCAGGCCTTCGAGGACGACGGGGGCGAAGAGATGGTCGCCGACCGTCGCCCACTGCATCCGCTCGTTCGCGGCCCACCCCTCGAGGAGGAAGACCAGGAGGAAGACGAGCGCGGCGGAGGCGAACCAGCGGCCCGGCCGGCGCACCGGCACCGCGTCGATCTCCCTGCGCCCCGCGCTCGTCTTGATCACAGGGGCGGTGCGGAGCGTGGACTCGCTCATGCCGTCGCGCCGCCGTTCACCGTGACCCGGTCGAGAGCGCCCGACTCGACGTCCCAGCGCCCCAGGATCTCGCCGTACGCACCGTTGTCGATGAGCTTCTGCAGGGCCTGCCGCACGGCGTCGACCAGGTCCTTGTCCTGCTTGTTCACCAGGATTCCGTACGGCAGGAAGCGGTACGGCTCGCCGACCTGGCGCAGCTGGCCGTTCGACTGCCCGGCCTGGTACGCGACGGTCGGGGTGCCGCCCACGAAGGCGTCGGCGCGGCCGGTGGACAGCGCCTGGAAGCAGCCGACGGAGTCGGGGAAGACCAGCGCCTTCGCGGCGGGCTTGCCCGCGGCCTCGCACTTCTTCGCCTGCGCCTCGATGTCCTCGACCTGGGCGGTGCCGTTCTCGACGGCCGCCGTTCTGCCGCACAGATCGTCCAGGGAGCCGATCGACTTCGCGTTCTTCTGCTGCACCAGGATCGCGCTGCTCGTCCTGAAGTAGTCGACGAACGTGACGTGCTGCCGGCGTTCCGGCTTGTCGAGCATGGCCTGGATGGCGAGGTCGTAGCGGCGCGACTGGACGCCGCCGATGATGCTGTCGAAGCTGGCCTTGGAGAACTTCACCTCGACGCCGAGCACCTGCCCGATCGCCCGCATGAGTTCCGGCTCCATGCCGACCAGCGTCTTGTTGTCCGGACCGAGGGACACCAGAGGCGGATAGTCGTCGCCCTCCGCGACGACCAGCTCGCCGGAGTCCCGCACCTTCTTCGGCAGCAGCGCCGCCAGCTCCGGGTCCTTCTCCTGCGCGGCGGCCTGGCCGGATGCCGCTGCGGATCCCGGCCCGGTCGCACCGGCCGACGTCGTGCCGCCGCACGCCGCCAGCAGCGGAAGAAGTCCGGCCAGCGCCACGCCTGCAGCTGCGGCGCGCCTCGTCCGGTGGGCTCGGAGCCCCGGGAGCCGTATGTCCATGGCAGTGCCTTTCGCTGGTGGGACGGCCAGATTCGTGGCCGGTTCCTGCCGCTCGATGCCGCTCAATCTGCGACAGTCGAACCGGCGACACAAGATGAAACAGAATGAACATTGCCGCACACATCGTTCAGTTGACCTGTTGCTCGGCTCCGTCGGCGCACCCCCGCCCACCTGCGCAGCGAACCGCCGGGCGGCCGACACGCCCGCACAGCAGGGAACTTCGTCGAGGGCGACCTCTGGCGGCGACACCGGAGCCGTTGTTAAGTTCGGCTGATGCTGACCCCGACGCAGTTGCAGGCGATCCGCGATGTGGTCGCCACCGGTTCACTGCGCACCGCCGCCCGCCGCCTCGGCTACTCCCCGTCCGCGGTCTCCCAGCAGATAGCCTCGGTGGAACGGGCCCTCGGCGTGCCCCTCTTCGAGCGCTCGCCACGCAGTGTCAGGCCGACTGCCGCCGGCGCCCAACTCGCCCGGCGGGCAGCACGGCTGCTCGCCGACCTGGAGGCCGCCGAGGACGAGATGCGGTCCTTCGCGGCGGCCGAACGCGGCCGGCTGCATCTCGGCAGCTTCTGGTCAGCGGGCTTCCGCCTGATGCCGGCCGTGCTCACCGAGTTCCTGCGCGACCGCCCGCACGTCGACGTCCGCTACGAGGAGGGCGACCCGCCGGTCACCCTGCCCGCCGTCGCGGAGGGCAGGCTCGACCTCGCCGTGATCTTCGAGTACGGGACGGTGCCGCGCAACGACCCGCCCGACCTGGAGCGGACCCTGATCCTGGAGGAGCCGCTGTACGTTCTCGTGCCCAAGAGGCACCGGCTGGCCCGCCGCAAACGCATCCAGGTCAGCGACCTCTCGGCGGAACGCTGGATCTGCTACCGCGAGGACACCGACGCGGCCCGCTCCCTCTTCCACATCTGCGCGGCGGGAGGCTTCCGTCCCGAGGTCATCTTCCGCACGAACGACTACAACCTCCCGTTCGAGCTCGTACGGAACGGGCTCGGCGTCGCGATCGTCCCGGAACTGGCGCTCAGCAAGTCGGAGGACGTCCACCTGATCCGTCTCGCCAACCCCACGCACGTACGCCGCGTGTTCGCGGTCCGCCGCTCGGGCGACCCGAACCCGTTCCTGGACCAGGCGGTCGAGGTACTGCGGGCGGCGGCGACGACGATCGACGAGGAGCTGTCGGAGGCGGGGGACCTGCCGACGGCGGTGTGAGCGCGCTGCTGCGGGGGCGTCGGAGGCAGGTTTCGCTTCACGTGGAGTCGTAGTGACCGTGCGCCGGATCGTCCCCGTGTCCCAGGCGAGCTTCGCGACCGGCGACCGCACCGCGCCGGTCACCCCGGACAGGAGCATCGAGGTGGACGACGTGGACGCGGCGTACGCGGTGATGCGCGAGAGCGGGGCCGAGATCGTGTACCCGCTGAACGACGAGGAGTGGGGCGTACGCCGCTTCTTCGTACGGGACGCCAACTGGCGGGTAGTCAACGTGCTGAGCCACCGGGGCGCCGGGAGCGCCGGCTGACTAGTTCACGCCGGGGCCCTGGTCGCCGAGACGCCGCCTTTCGTGGCTGATCGCCCTCTTACTGGCGCAGCTATCGTGGGCGATGCCTCTACTTCGAGGGAGGGCGCACATGCGTGGGCTCGGAGATCATCTGACCGTCGGTGAGCGGATCGCATTCCACCGGAGGCGACGCGGCTACACACAGCAGGTCCTGGCGGGCCTGGTCGGGCGCAGCACCGACTGGTTGGCGAAGGCGGAGTCGGGTCGGCGGAAGCCTCCTCGTATCGACATGCTCGCCGAGCTGGCCCGTGTGCTCCGGGTGCCGCTTGGCGACCTGCTTGGTAAACCGGTCCTGATGGAGGACGAGAGGCAGCAGGACGACGTACCAGCGGTCCGGGACGCGCTGATGAGCCCGCGCCGCCTGTCGCGGCTGCTGTTCGGGCCTGAGGCCGAGAGCCAGCTTCCGAGTCCCGGTCCAGTGGCTCTGCATGTCGAAGCGGCGTGGGACGACTACCAGGCAGGTCGGCTCGGCAAGGTGATCGCTGCGCTTCCAGGACTCCTTCAGTCCGCGCAGGGGCTGGAGGATCACGCGGTGCGTTCCGCCGCGGAGCGCATGGACTCCTGGGCAGTCTCAGCACGTGTCCACCATCTTGCCGCCACGGCCCTCGCCAAGGTGGGCGAATCCGACATCTCGTGGCTCGCCGCGGAGAGGTCCATGAGGGCTGCCGACGAGTCGGGGGACGCGCTGGTATTGGCCTCCGCCGCGCGGTCCGGCACTCATGCCCTGCTGGCCAATGGCCGGTATGACGATGCACTGGAACTGGCGGTCACGGCGTCGAGATGGCTCTCCAGCCGGATCGAGCAGAGCGATCCGGCTGCACTGAGCTTGCTGGGCATGATCCATCTTCGGGCGGCCATTGCCGCGGCCCGGCACCAGGACCGCTCGACAGCCATGAGTCTGCTGGGCCGCGCCGGCGAGCTGGCCGACCAGCTCGGCTCGGACGAGAACTACTGGCATACGTGCTTCGGCCCCACGAACGTGCTGCTGCACCGGCTGTCAGCAGAGTTGGACCTCGACAACGTCTCGTATGTCATAGAACACGGCGAGATCGATGTGGATCACATTGCGGCCGAGCGAGGCGTCTCCCACCGTATCGATCACGCCCGAGCGCTGTCCCTGGCCGGGCGGGTGGACGACGCGTTCGCGGAGCTCCGCACGGCCGAGTCTGCGTCACCGCAGCTCGTGCGGAACAATCCTCGTGTCCGTGACACGCTACGAGACCTGATCAAACAATCTCCGGTCACGGGCGGCGCTCGTTCGTCGGAGTTGTTCGTGATGGCCCAACGGTGTAGGGCGGTGCAGTGAGCATAGGCAAAGACCGGACCTTGGGAGTGGTGGGTTCTGGTGCCGGAGGTGTTGAGACCTTGCGGACCGGGCTCGTGGAGCCGGCTCTCGCTCGGGGGTGGCGGGTGGCTGTGACACTCACGCCGACCGCCGCGCACTGGCTTCGCATGAGCGGCGAGGTCGACCGCTTGGAGGAGCTGACCGGCCTGCCCGTCCGATACGAAGCACGGTTGCCCGGTGATACGAGTCCACATCCGAAGGTGGACTGCTACGTGGTCGCCCCTGCGAGCGCTAATACGGTGGCCAAGCTGGCGACCGGCATCGCCGACAACCAAGCACTGACGCAGGTCGGGGAAGCCATCGGCACGCTCGGTCTGCCCGTCGTCGTGTTCCCCCGGATCAACGCGGCACACGCCAGGCACTCCGCATGGAAGCATCACCTTGCGGCACTGCGAGACGCCGACGTCCGTCTCGTCTACGGGCCGGACGTCTGGCCGCTGTACGAGCCCCGGGAAGCGCCCGCAGGGCGTGAGTTGCCGTGGGCGGCTGTGTTCGACGCTGTCGACCGAGCCATGCAGCGCGGGCCCGGCAGGGGCTGAGCGTGACGTGCTCCAGGGTGCACCGTCGCGGAGCTCGGCGGCGGTGCGCTCGTTGAGGGCAGCAACCTGAGGTCAGCGTTTGACACGGCCCCGGACGGCGAGCACGGCGAGACCGAGCAGCACAGGCTCGGCGAGGCGGGAGACCATCTCGGTGTAGGTGCCGGTCGTGGTCAGGTTCTGCCCGGAGGACCGGAAGATCACCGAGTTGACCACGACCCGCAGGCTCTTCTCGAACCTGTCGGACGAAAGCCGGTCCACGTAGGCGCTGTCGGGGTTGACCGGCTTGGGGGTGTCGGTGATCAGCCGGACGTCCTGCCCGGTGACCGTCCCCGTCGACTCGGGTTTCGGGTCGTCCTTCGGCAGCCCCCAGAGCATCATCACGACGAGGGTGATGGCCGTCGACAGAAGCAGCCAGCTCATGGCCCGCAGCGCCCGAAGCCCGTAGCCGGACAGCGCCCAGTAGGCGTGGAGCAGGCCGCGTTCAGCGCTAGGGGTTTGCGGATCGTGGCGGCGCATCTCCATCTCGCCGTAGTAGAAGTCGGCGGCGCCGGGCTCGTTCTTGCTGTCCTCGAAGGACTTCCGGAGCTGGCGGTAAACCGGTGCCAGCGACGCCGGCCGGGCGTCAGGCGCGCCACACACGGACACGTCCCAGCCTCGGGTCGGCGACCGATGACCGGCGCGCCAGTGCTGTTCTTCGGCGAGGGTGCGGCGTGGAGTGAATGTCATGGGCCGCCAGGGCCGCCACGGGCGCGAGGGGACCTCGGCGAAGGTGCAGCTGCCTTCCAGACGTATCTGGTCCAGGTGCACGGTCCCGGTCAGCAGGCAGCGCGACAAGTCGATGTTGGCGAGGACGAGGTGGGCTGCGTCGACACCGCGGAGGGAGGCGATGCGCACTGCCGGTCCCGCCCCGCCGTCGAGCACGGACTCGTCCACCGTCGTGCCGCTCGGTAGCACGAAGGGCTCGGTCTCGGCGGAGATGCTGAGCGGGTACTCGAACACGGCATGAGAAAAGTCGACTGTCGCGTACCTCAGTTGTAGTGCGGCTGTCGACGACCACCGCGTCCGCCTGCACACCAGCCGACGGGCCGCGACCGCGATGGTCACGGGGCTGTCGAACATGGCCCCTGACATGTCCACATGGCCCGCACACACTAGCGGCCCCAAGCTCGCAGCCTCTGTGAACCTCGCCGACTCGAACTCGACGTCGCCCTTGAACATCGCTGAGTCGAACCCGGCGTTGCCGTTGAACGTCGCCGACTCGAACAGGGCAGAGGCGTTGAACGTCGCCGACCCGAACCAGGCGTCGCCGTTGAACGTTGCCAACTCCCACCCGCCATAGCCGTTGAACGTCGCTGAGTCGAACCCGGCAAAGCCGTTGAACGTCGCCAACTCCCACCCGGCATAGCCGTTGAACGTTGCCTCCTCGAATCCGGCGTCGCCGGTGAACCTCGCCGACCTGAACCCGGCGTCGCCGTTGAACGTCGCCGAGTCGAACCGGGCGATGCCGGTGAACGTCGCCGAGTCGAACCAGGCACCACCGGTGAACGTCGCCGAGTCGAACCGGGCGATGCCGTTGAACGTCGCCGACCCGAACCGGGCGTAGCCGAAAGAAGGATCACCGGATGACTGATCGCGTACAGCATCGAGAAGTCGCCGTAGCAGCGCTTCGTCGAACGTCGTGCCCTGGTGGTACACGTCGCTGCCAGCGCTGAGGGTGGCGAAGTAGGCGGCGCGGTCGGAGTCGGCAAGGTGCGCGAGACACGGGGTGTGCGGGTCGACGGAACGGCCGATGCATCCGACCGGATCGGCCGCATCGGCGCCGTGCCCGCAGCGGGGCCAGGACGGGGGCGAGGGGACGGGTGCCATGCCGGACATGATCCCCGACGCCGGTCGGGTACTGGGAGGGCTTCGGTCTCTGACGACGGAACCGGGGACCCGGACAGTTTGTCAGGGCTCTTGGCCCTTCGGGCATCGAAGCTTCTTGCCATATTGCAGGTGCCCTGGAACCGAAGCGTGGGAGCAACGCTCAGACACGGCAGCGATTCGCTTCTTGAGACAGCAGGCGATGGGCATTTGAAGCGCTCGTCGGAACTGCTGCTGGTCTGATGCTCTGCCGGCCAACCGATCCTCGATCGGGACCTCACAGGGCAGCGTGACGTCACCACGTGCCGAGCGGGGCACGGTTCCCCGCCGGAGTCCGGCGGATGCAATGGGTTGTGTCAGGACGTACAGCACACAGGAAGGATCAGCCATGCCGCAAGCCAGGCGAGAGAAGAAGGACCACTTGATCTACGCAGACGTCGTGGACTCCAAGGCCAAGGCGGGCGTCTGGATGGGGGAGCGCGCCTCGTTCCAGGAGAAGCAGGACCGCATCATTGAGGCGCTCAAGGAGCGGACCGACTGGGTCGCGCTGAAAGACGCGATCATGGTCATCGGTACCGACCCGGCCGGCATCACGGTCATTGCGCCGAACCCGACACTGCCCGGTGTGATCGTCCTCGCTGACGGCGGCTCCCCGGCCACCTCCACGAAGCTCCAGGCCGCCGCCGAGGAGAAGGTCCGCGCTGTCATGGGTGAACTCGGTATTGCCGAAGAGGAAACGGCGGCCTGAGCACCATGGCCGTCCCCCGGATGCTGTGGGGGAAGTACTTCCAGTTCGAGCGGGACGGGGAAGCGGTTCTCCTGGACCCGGTCGCACTGGACAGTGTGTTCATCGACCCCGGCGAGGTCCGCGACCTCGCCGGGGTCCCCCCGACCGCGACCCACGAAGCCCTCGCAGGGCTCGGCTTCACCCCAGACTGCCCCGCGGCCGACCGGCGCGAAGCGCTCCGTGACCGTCTGCACCACCTCGGCCTCGATGCCGCCCCTCGCCGCATCAGCGGCCTGCGCGTGGTCCTCACCGACCGCTGCAACATGGCGTGCACCTACTGCTTCGTCGATACGAACACCGGCAAGCCGGACATGACGAAGAAGGAGCTGTCGGAGGGCCTGGAGTTCCTGTTCGAGCAGAACGCCGGGCAGGACGAGGTGTCCATCCAGTGGTTCGGCGGCGAGCCGGCCATCCGCTTCGACCTCATGCGGTACGGCGATCAGCTTGCCGACACCCTCGCCGACCGCTACGACGTGGCGCGGGTGCGGCGCACGGTAGTCACCAACGGCGCCCGCCTGACCGACGAGGCCCTCGACCACTTCATCGCGTACGAGTACGGGGTCGGCATCTCCGTCGACGGCCCGCCGGGCATCAACTCGGCGAACCGCCTCCTGCTCGGAGGCCAGCCCGCCGACGACCGGATTCGCCGTAACGTCGCCCGGTTCGTCGCGGCAGATGGGCTGCACGTGGGCTGCAACCTCACGCCGACGGCAGCGAACATCGGACGCCTCGCCGAGACCGTCCGATGGATCATCGACGACCTCGGGCTGGGGTTCATCTACGTCAACACCCCCATCCCGACCGGGGGCCGCTGGCAGGTCGACGGCGCTGACCTGGCCCGCGAGCTGTACGGGGCACGCCTGGCCGCGCTCGGACGGGGCGGGATGCTGTTCTCCGTCCTGGACCGTGCCTTTCAGGCCCTCGACACCCGTCGACCGATGCTCTTCGACCACATGCAGGGCGACCGCAGCCTGAACGCGGCTCTCCTGCCAGGCAACCAGGTCAGCCTGTGCGACATCAACTTCACCGAGCCGTCGTTTCTGCACACCCTCGATGAACTGCGTGCCGATGCCGGCCTCCTGGCCGGCGTGGCGAAGAGGGTCGCTCCGATCCCCGAGTGCGGCAACTGCCCGGCGCTCGCCATCTGCGGGGGGCCGTCGCGCAACGAGCAGGCACTCGTCGGTGGCAGCACCCCGGACCCCGAGATGTGCGCGTTCTACACGAGCACGGTGGAGATCGCAGTGTGGGACAACTCGGGGGTGCAATGAGTACCCACGTCCGTACGGCCCTGGTGTCCACGGCTGGACACTGCAAGGTGGCCTGCGGCTTCTGCTTCCGGGCCGACCGTGCCCACGGCTTTCTCGGCACCGCGACCTATGCCCGCACTCTGTCGCGGCTGAAGGAGGCAGGGGTGGAGGGAGTGTGCCTGACCGGCGGCGAGCCGACCCACCACCCACAGCTCAGGCAGCTCATACGGCTGGCCCATCAGTTCGGCATGTCGGTGTCGATGGTGACCTCGGCGCGCACCCGGGGAGAGGTCATCGCCCTCTCCCAGGTGGCTCATCTGCTGGCCAACGTGACCGTCTCTGCCGACTCGCAGGGCGCCATGATGCTGGGGCGCACCGCCCGCACCGCGGCCTCGGGCGTCGACACCCTGCGCGCTATCAGCACCGAGACGAAGATCCTGCATCTCACCTGCTGGGACTTGAACGACGACGAGTGCCATGACCTGGCTTGCCTCGTCTCCGGGGCAAGGGTGGAGGTTCAGTTCAGCCCCGTCGTCCTTGACGAGCGTGCCCTGCACCGCAACGGGATGGTGGTCCAGGACTACCTGGTGCAGCAGCACCTCGACGCTGATCGGCTGGGGCACTATTTCAACGTGTCCGGCAGGTACCGGGCATACCTCGGTGAGCTGCGGGATCTGCAGTTCCCCGCGACCGGGGGCGAACGGTGGTCGTGCCGCTCGGGCGCTGCGTACATAACTGCCGACGGCCACATACGGCGTTGCCCCTACAGCCAGGCATCGGTCAGCGTCCACGCGCCCCGTGCCGCGATCAGGCACTTCCTGACCGCCCCGGCGCAGGACCGGGTGACCCCGGACTGCGCCGCCATCTGCCGCCCCTCGGCCACATCCGACGACCGCAGCACGTCGTGCGCCGCGCCGGCGTGAGGGCGGCTCGACACACGCCAACCCCATGGACCGCTTTATGACGATCACGACACCAGACGACTTCACCCAGCGTTGGCGCCAGCCACCGAACTTCCCCCTGGACGTCCTCTTCGACTACACGTTCCTGCCGGCCGTCGACATCCTCGACCACATCCGCAGGGATGAGGAGGTCCGGTTCACGATCCTCGGGGACGACGACTGGCAAGTGCGCATGGACCGCACTGCCGCCTTCCGTACGGCCCCGCTAGAGGAGCTCGTCACCTGGCCGTTCCGGCTGGTGCACTTCAATCTCAGCCGCTTCTACGACCTCCTCCTGGACGGCTTCCAGGAGGAGGTCATGGTCCCGTGGCGCACGCACCTGTCCGTCAAGGGCTTCACCTGGCACCGCCTCGCGCCGATCCTGTTCCTGTCCACTGAGGGCGCCTCGTCGACGTACCACAACGACAACTCGCACGGCCTGGTCTGGCAGGTCCACGGCGTCAAGACCTTCCACAGCTACCTGGACCCCGACAAGCATCTGCCAGCAGATGCGGCGGTCATCGGCGAGACCACTGGCGAGGACCCGCCCGAGCATGATGAGACCGATCGCCAGTCCGTCACCATGCAGCCCGGAGACCAGCTCTGGAGCCACGCGCTGACACCCCACTGGGTCACCACCGAGTCGGCACTCGCCATGAGCGTCACGCTCTCCCACGGCGGCCTGTGCCACCAGGGTGGCTTCTCCGAGCGGGAGCTGGCGCTGCGCGCCTACTGGGACAAGAACCCCGGCGAGGCGTGGATGCATGACTTGCGGAATGTCCGCTACTGAGACCGCGTCCCACGACACGAGGCACTGGCCCGTGTCGTGGGACGCAAATCCATAGCGGTTACGGAGTGAGCCGGTTCGGCCCACGGAACAGGAAGGTGGCCTCGCGGATGGAGTCGAGGCCGAGCATGACCATCAGCACCCGCCCGAGCCCCATGCCCAGCCCGCCGTGCGGCGGGCACCCGTACCGGAACGCGTTCAGGTAGTCCTGCAGCGGCGCCGGACTCATGCCCTTCTCGGCGGCCTGCTTCAGCAGCACGTCGTACCGGTGCTCACGCTGGGCGCCTGTTGTGACCTCCAGCCCGTTCCACAGCAGGTCGAAGCTCAAAGTCACGCTCGGGTCGTCGGCCGGCCGCATGTGGTAGAAGGGCCGGATGCCGACCGGGTAATGCGTGATGAACACGAACTCGTGCCCGGTCGCCTCCTTGATGTGAGCCGAGATGCTCCGCTCGCCCTCGGGGTCCAGGTCCTCCTTGATCCCCGCCGGGTCCCAGCCGCCCCTGCGCAGGATCTCGTGCGCCTCGGCCATGGTGACCCGGGGGAAAGGCGTCGTGGGGACTGTGACCTCGACGCCGAAGTATGCGGTGATCGCCTCACCGTGCGCGTCGGCGACCTTGGCGATCGCGTACGCGAGCATGTGTTCCTCGAACGCCATCACGTCCTCGACGCCGTCAATCCAGGCCAGCTCCACGTCGACGCCCGTGAACTCGGTGGCGTGCCGGGAGGTGAACGACGGCTCGGCGCGGAAGACTGGCCCGATCTCGAAGACCTTGTCGATGCCGGCAGAGATCGCCATCTGCTTGTAGAACTGCGGCGACTGCGCCAGATAGGCGCTGCGGTCGAAGTAGCCGAGCTTGAAGACCTCCGCGCCGGACTCCGAAGCGGTGCCCATGAGCTTGGGGGTGTGCATCTCCGTGGCGCCCTGCGCGTAGGCGTACTCGCGCATCCCCTGCTCCAGGGTGGTCTGCACGGCGAACATCAGCTGCGTGGCGGGTCGGCGGCGTACATCCAGGAACCGCCAGTCCAGCCGCTGCTCCAGGCCGGTGTGCTCGTCGATCGGCAGAGGTGTGGCGGCCGGGTTCAGGACCTCGACCTGCTCAGGGACGATCTCCAGACCGCCGAGTTTCACCTGGGCGGCGTCGACGACGCGGCCGGTGATACGGACGGCGGACTCGGGAGTGAGGGCTTCGAGCTGGGCTTCCAGGGGCCCGCCGTCGCGCTTGTGGGTCACCTGGGCCATGCCGGTGCTGTCCCGCACGATGACGAACTGCATCTTGCTCTGCAGGCGGAGAGCGTTCACCCACCCGCAAACGGAAACGGTACGGCCGACGTGTTCTCGCAGGTCGGAGACGTGTACGCGGCTGTGGATCATTTCGGTCCTCCGAAGGACATCGTCATGATCCCTTGGGAGTGCGGGCGAGAAGGGCAACTCGCGGTACCACCGCACTTTCGCCGCCACCAGGTGGCGGCCTCATTCGAGCCCGGTGACGGGGGCCGGCCGGCGGGGCATTGGAACCCCTAGCGGGGCCGTTCCTCCCCGCGCTCGGGAGGGTCTTCACCAAGGGGCGCGAGACCGCCTTTCCAGCTTCCGGCGGCTCTCTCGGCTCGCGAGATCCCTGGCTACTCGTCTCCGTCAACGCGTTGCCCAGCAGGATACGGAGCGTGTGGCGACGGTGGCAATCAAGAAACTCATTCCTGCATGGGAGAACCTGCTGTGAGCGTGCCCGTCGGACGGGCGGTGGCCGCCAATGCACGGGCTGGAATTCCGGGAAGCTCTCCCGGTCATCGCGCCCTGCGCGATGACCGCCCCGAACATGGCCGCGATGGTATGCCCCGGCACCTCAGCCGATCCGCTCGGGTCGCGTACTCCCGGCCCCGCCTACGAGGAGGCATGGATGCTGATCGGAAAATCGATCTTCGGGAGGGCAGGCGGCAGCATCCGGGCCGCTTGCGGACCGGATGTCGGGATGGGGTCGGTCAGGCGGCCGCGGGTTCGAAGGTGACCTGGTGGCCGAGGGCCTGGAGCTGGCGGACGAGGTCGCGGGTCTTGCGGGCGGGGTTGAGATGGCGCTGGTGCCAGTCGGAGCCGAGTTCTTGGTAGGAGGCGTCGGGGTCGTTGATCAGGTGCCAGGAGATGACGAGTATCGAGCGGGCGACGGCGACCAGGGCTTTGGCGTGGCCACGGCGTTTGACGATGCGCCGGTAGCGGGCGCCGAGGAAGGTGTCGGTGCGGGCGGCGGCGTTGGCGGCCTCGCCGAGGGCGCCCTTGAGCCAGGGATTGCCCTGCCCGGCCGGGCCTGTGGTGTTCTTCGCGCCGGACTGGACCGTGCGGGGGCACAACTTGGCCCAGGACACCAGGTGTTCGGGGGTGGGGAAGTGGCGCATGTCCGCGCCGATCTCGGCGAGGATGATCTGCGCGGTGGCCGGACCGATCCCGGGGACGGCGTCCAGCTTCTCGGCCAGGGCGCGGGCGCTCACGCCACCGGCGGACGATTCTGCTCCTGGGCCGTCGTGGGGGGTGGTGATCTCTTCCAGCGTGCAGGCGATGAGCCGGTCGAGTTCCTGGATCTGTGCGGTGAGATGGTCGACGGTGCCCAGCAGCACCCTGAGCAGCCGGGCGTGGTGGTCTTCGAACTGCCCGGTCAGGGCCTCGATGAGGGCGGCCTTCTTCTTGACCAGGTTGCCCTTGGCGAGGTCGGCAAGGGCGCGGGGGTTGCGTTCACCGGCGACCAGGGCGTCGAGCATGGCCCGGCCCGACCTGCCGAACAGGTCCGAGACGACGTCGGACAGTTTGATCTGCGCGTCCTGGAGGGCCTTGTCCACCCGGTGCTTGTGGCGAGTGCGTTCCTGGACGAACACGGTGCGGGTGCGGGTGAAATCCCGCAGTTGCCGGACGGCCTTCGGCGGGACGAACGAGGCCCGGACCATTCCGCGTTCGGCGAGCTTGGCCAGCCAGACCGCATCCAGCTTGTCGGTCTTCGGGCGTCCGGGGACGTTCTTCACATCGCGCGCGTTGACGAGCCAGCAGTCCAGGCCGCGGGCCTCCAGCAGGTAGAAGAACGGGCGTCAGTACGATCCCGTCGCTTCCATGACGACCCGTTCGACGCCCTGGCAGACCAGCCGGTCGCCGAGTTCCAGGATCGCGTTGGTGGTCGAGGCGACCGTCCAGACCTGCTGGACGCGCCGGCCCTCGATGGTGTCGTGCGGGACGCGCAGGCAGACCATCCCGGATGCCTTGGCGATGTCGATCGCCGCGACCCGCGCGACCGTCCCGTCGTCGTGGTCTTCTCTCAACTCCTCCATCAGGTGCCCCCCTGTTGTGCTGGTTCGGGCAGGGGCTGCCCGGGGAGCCTGAGGGGATCGGAGAAGCTGATCGGCGTGCTCAAGACGACAGTGTGCGGCCCCTCGGACGGCTCCCTCACCAGACTCCTATGCGGGCTCGCAGCCCAAACATCAAGCGGCGTCGGCGGACAGCCCCTGTACCGATTTTCACGCCCGCGGGGCGTCACCGCAGGTGAACGGTCGACTCCTATAAGGTCACAAACGCCCGTCCGGCCGCGTGCGTGATGACGCCCGGCGGGCCGACAAATCCCAAACAGGACAGTCGAAACGTCAGTCAGTCGATGGGTCAGACCCACCCGCAGCGTCACCACGTCACATCCTCACTGTCAGTCGAGGCGCTGCCTGGCCACCGCGGCAACGAAGCCTCCCCAAGCCGGCGCGGAGAACGCAAGGCGCGCCCCGTGTGGATCCTTGCTGTCTCGCACCACCGTGGTGGCGGCCATGCGCGCAGTCTCAACGCACTCGGTACCGCTGCCGCCGCTGTACGAGGACTTGATCCAGTGGAGGTCGTCGCCGCTGACCATCACAACTCCTTGCAGGCCCGATTGAGGAGCGCGACCGACGTAGGCATGTCCAACGCCTGGGCGCGCAAGTAGTCGAACGCCAATTGATAGCGTTCCAGTTCCTCGGGTTTCTCCATGAACAGGCCGCCTCCGATGATGTCCACGTACACGACGTCGAGTTCAGGACTTGGACCACCAAGGACGACGAAGCTGCCAACGGCTGCCGCATGAGCGCCGCTCGCGAACGGCAGGATCTGGACGGTGATGTGCGGTGATTCTGTCAGCGAGATCAGGTGCTCCAACTGCTCGCGCATGGCCGCGCGGCCTCCGACCACACGTCGGATGACCGCCTCGTCGATCACCGCCCAGATGTGGGGCGGGTCCTCGCGGGACAGAAGTTCCTGCCGCTTCATGCGGATGTCGACCATATGCGCGATCTCCGTCTCGCTGCACCGCATCTCAGAGGCGCGGTGAACGGCCTCCGCATACGCACGTGTCTGCAGCAATCCGGGGACGTACATGCATGCGTAGTGATCCTCGCGTACGACCTCGTCCTCAAGGGTCAGCATGAGGTTCATCGACTCGGGGATCGGGTCTGCGAGAGATCGCCACCAGCCCTGAATCTTTGCCCCCTTGGCGAGACCGACGAGCGTTAGCCGTTCCTCGTCGGTGGCCCCGTACTCGCGGCACAGGGCTTCCACGGCAGGCCACTTAACTGAGCCTTCCTTCCGTTCGTAGCGGCTGAGTGTGGCCTTCGAGATGCCGACCCGCGCTCCTGCCTCCTCGAGGGTCAGCCCCTTGCGCTCTCGCAGACGCCGGAGGTCCGCCCCCAACTGCCGCCTACGGGTGGTCGGTCCAACTGCCATGGTCAAGCCTCCGTGTCGGTATGTGAGAGAGCTTGCATGTGACGTGACATGCCGGACAACCCGGCGTGCGCCCCTGGCGCGCGGACTAGGTTCATGCTCCCGGTGGAGCCTTCTGAGAGTTTCATTTTGAGAGTTTCACTGCCACTCTCAGTATCGGTGCGACTACGTATGGAGTGGTTGCATGTTCAGGAGGAGGCTTCGTGAGCACAAGTGCGTGCCGAGTGGAAGTGATGCGCAAGTCGTGGGAACTCCCGTTCCTGGCCGAAGCGGCAGAAGTGGCGACAATCCGTAGGGTCCTGCACAACCGCTTGAGCCTCTGGGGCCTGCCGAACGTCGTCGAGACGGCACAGCTCTGCGTCACGGAGCTGGTCGCCAATGTGATCCGCCATGTCGGCGACGGAACCCCGGCCACGCTCGCGGTGTCCATGAGCGGTTCCTGTCTGCGCATCGAGCTGCGCGATCCCGACAGCCGAGCGCTGCCCACCCTGCTGCGCGCCCAGGAGTACGACGAGACGGGCCGAGGCATGGCTCTGGTGGACGCGATGACCGAGCGATGGGGTGTGCTCCTCCGCGGCGACTCGAAAGTCACGTGGTGCGAACTGGAGACCGGACTTGCGTCGGACGACGGGCACATCGGTGGCGAGAGTGTGGAGCGGGCCGAGGCCCTGCTCGGGCTCTGCGGCCTCACCCGCGGTCTGCACGCCCGCGCCGGCGGCCCGCTCGTTGTGGCCGTAGCCGAGGAGGTCGCTATCGACATGATCGCCGACCTCCTGCTGTGGCTGCGTGCGCACGGGTGTGATCCGGACGAGGCTCTCGACCGGGCGCAGATGAACTTTGAGGCGGAGGCGGCGTGCTGATCGGATCGGGGGAGCGCGGGTCGGGAGTGAGGCCGGCGTGGATTGTGAAACCTGCAGACGAGCGAGGCGAATCGTGCGAGGCTTCCAGTCGGGGCGGCGACGTGCCGGCGAGTGGGCGACAGTCCGGTGGCTTGAGGGGCTCGCTGTTGCAGGGTCCCCCCGCGGGGAATGCTCGTGACAGTGCCCGCTTAGGTCGGAGGCGGCGTGTGAAGGATCGTGCCGGTGGGGGACCGGTAGGTGCTCCTGCCACCCCCCACGCCCACGGGCCATCGACGACGGTAGACTTCGCCGAGCCCGTTCCCCGTCGCGTTTTCGCCCTGCAGCCGAGAGAGCACGTGTCCGAAATCAACATTGTTGATCTGTTCGCCGGTCCCGGCGGGCTCGACATCGCCGCGGTCAAGCTGGGCCTCTCGGTGACTGGCATCGAGAAGGACGCGAACGCCTGCGCCACACGTGCTGCTAATGGGTTGATCACCTGGCAGGGCGACGTCCGCGGGTACGCCCCGCGCGAGTTCTCCGGAGGCACACGGGTTCTCACCGGGGGGCCGCCGTGCCAGACGTACACAGTGGCCGGGTCGGGTGTCGGGCGTCATGCTCTCGATGACGTACTGCGCTGCGTGGACCTCATGGCCGCGGGGAAGCAGCTTTCGTCGTCGGAGCTGGACGAGCTCGGGGACGAGCGAACGGGGCTGGTGCTGGAGCCTCTGAAATGGGTATTGCAGGCCCTGAAGGACGGGGATCCGTACACGGCGATTGTCCTGGAGCAGGTGCCTGCGGTGCTTCCCGTGTGGCAGGCCTACAGAGAGGTCCTGGCCGACATCGGCTACGAAGTGAAGTGCGGAGTCCTCCGTGCCGAGCAGTACGGAGTGCCGCAGACCCGCAGGCGTGCCATCCTCGTGGCCCGACTTCACGGGAAGGTCGAACTTCCGGCCCCCACGCACCGCTCCTACCGCAAGGGTGTCCCTCGCAACGAGGGTGACCCCGGTCTGAAGCCCTGGGTGAGCATGAGTGACGTGCTCACGGAACGCGACACGCCGTATGTCGTGGTCTCGAACTACGGGAGCGGCGGCGACCCCAAGGCACGCGGGCGTCGGCGTCACGATCAGCCGGCCGCCACGGTGACGGGCAAGGTATCTCGCAATCGTGTGGTGGGCCCGGGTGGCCGGGAGGGGCGATTCACCAACGAGGAGGCGGGGATGCTGCAGACCTTCCCTGCCGACTTCAAGTGGTCCGGAAGCGATGTCGCCCAGCAGATCGGCAACGCCATTCCGCCGGTTCTGGCCGCTCATGTCCTCAGCGCCGCGCTTGAGCTCGGCCGGGAGAGGCTTGCCGACGCCGTGAAGTCACTGTCCGGCGGCACGATCACCGTCTGATTCTCAAGCGCATGTCCGAATCTGTGGGCCGCTCGTCGTCGGCCCACAGAATCGCGGGTTACGTTCCCTGCCCCGTGGAGACGCCGGTTCTCAGCTCCCGAGTGCAGCTGCGATCGCCCGCCCGACGGCTGCCGCGAGAGGCGGAGGCATGGCATGCCCGATCTGGCGGTAGCTGGAGGTCTTGCGGCCGGAGATGTGCCAATCGGCGGGGATCGACTGGATCATCGCGGCCTGGTCGACGGTCAGTTTGGGCACACCGTCCGCGGGAAAGTCCGCGCCGGGCGGCTCGTCGCCGAGGCTGTTGCCGTCCACTCCGAGCGACGCCCACGCCTTCTTGCTCCCCGTGGGGCCGAGGTCCGCGCCACCTCTCCTGTCCGAGCCCCCGACGAGCGCGGGCGCGATGCGATCGGCGTTCTTGATCCAGCGCTCCGCGCCGGTCCAGCCGCGCTCGGACATGGAGGTGCCGAGCACCTGACCGACGGTGGGAGGCGGTGTCCCGTCGGGCTCGGGCCAGGAGAACCGGGAGAAGGCGCTCTCCTGCATGGCGACCAGGAAGCCGCTGCTGCGGTTCTGCGGCACCCCGAAATCCGCTGCATTCAGAACACGCCAGGCCGAGCGGTAGCCCGCCTTCCCGAGTTCGTCCTCGACCCAGGACCGGTCGTCGTCGAAATGCGGGCTCTCGACAAGGTCCGGAACGTTCTCGAGCAGCAGGGCCCGCGGTCTGATGGCGAGTGCCAGGGCGATCGCAGCCCTGAGGACGCCACGCTCCTCGCTGTCCTCGTCCCGACCGACGGTTGCCGAGGACTTCACACGGGGAAGGCCGCCACTCAGGAGGTCGACGCCCAGGATGTCGGGGCGCTGACCCGGATCGAAGTGCACGAGATCCATGCACACCACATTCCAGTCCGGCCTGTTGCGGTCGATCGTGAAGCAGGCGTCGGCCTTGCTGTCGATGAGCAGTACGGGGTCGAATCCTGCCTGCTCGAGCCCGAGGGCCTGTGCTCCTGCCCCGGCACATATCTCCACGGACCTGAATCGCCCGGGGCGGAGCGACTCGGCCGGAGCCGTCGTCGTCGCTTCCACCAAATGCGTCGCTTCCACCGACGGCGGTACGACACTCTCGACGGCTGGGCTCCCCGTCTTCCCGTCGTGCCCTGCAAGTGAGTCGACGCCAATGGCAGCCTGCTGCGACGGGCCGCGCTGCGCATCGACGGACTCCTGGGCGACCGCGCGGAGTTCTTCGTCCAGGGACGCCTCCTCGACTCCGTCGAAAAGCACGAACGGGGCGAGACGGAGCAGGCGCTTCAGGAAGTCTTGAAGGGTCTCGCGCTTGTTGAGCCCCTTCAGGTCGAGATCGTTCCAGACACGGAGAATCGACCTCACCAGATGAGGGCTGCCCCCGAGCGCAGCACGCCGCGCATAGATCTGGTCGAAGGCGCCCTCCCCGAGAATGCTGAGCGCGTCGTACGGGGCCGACGGGTCGGAGGAGCGCACGAGCTGTGCCCGCCACCACAGCCTGCCGAAGACGTGTCGGGTGAGGTCGGTGCCGAGGACCCGGTCCTTCGGCGGCTGGGGATAGCGCCAGAAGGCCACGTCCGGGAGCAGGACGAGCGCGAGGAAGGCCCATACGTCACGAGAGGCGGCCTCGGCCGGCACCATTCCCATCTCGCCGTGCAGCAGTGCGGCGAGCTCGAGGTCGAAGTCGGCATTGCGCGCGCGGTCGGAGTCATGAGGGAAGCCTGCGCGCTTCGCCAGCGCCAGGACGCCTTCCCGCAGTTCACGGAGTTGCTCGGCGGACACCCGATCTCCACCGGTGGCCACGTACACCGCGGACTCGTGGGCCGTGTCGAATCGGCCCGTGAGCTCGGTGACCGGCAGATCCCTGTACTCGGCGAAGAGCGGTGCCGCCTGCGCGGCGAGCAGCCGGGGATAGAGGAAGCTCATCACGAAACCTCGAAGATCTTGACAGCCGCCTGCAGATCCGAGGCGAAAAGAGCGGGGGACCGTTCTCGGCGCAGTCGGACATCCGTGATCGACTGCTCCGGGAAGAGTTGGTCGAACAGACTCATGAGCGTGGCGCCCAGCGAGCCGTCGGGAAAGTCGGCGCCGTCGGCGAAGTCGTCGGAGGCAAGGGCGTGTTCAAGCATGATGCGTGCGGCATCCGCGTACACGGCGGAGAGCACGATGTGGTCCACCACCCGTGGCTTGCCCGCGTTCTGGAACGCAGTGGCGGTGACCGTGTTCCGCTCGTTGACCAGCAACAGAAGTGCGCCCATGGTGGCGCTCTCCAGGCCTCCGCTGATCTGCAGGTGCCAGGCCGCGTTGTCGGGAAACGACGTCCTGCTGAAGTCGATCACGGCCATGGGGAACTGAGGCGCGTCGCCCTGGAGCCGAAGGGACTCGCGATCGCTCCACAACACCGAGCCGGCGCGCCGAGGAGACGAGGGGCGGGCATCGGTCCGGCGCTCGGCCAGGACCAGCGCCGTGTCAAGGAGGAGGAGCCCGCCCAGATCGGCTCCCGGCAGGCTCACATCCAAGATCACGGCGGCCATGCCGTCGCCGGTCAGGCGCAAATGCTGTGCCGGTCCGCTGAGGTTTGACCCGGTGGCCGTCCACACAGCGGAGAGCATCAGTGCCGCGCTCGGGGGAAGTCCCGACTGCGATCGTGCGCGATCCAGGTCGACCCGGACGGTTCTGCGCAGATGCACGTCCATGCGATAGTCCCAGTCCGGCAGGGCGTCCGGCAGGGGAAGTTCCCCGTCCTCGGTCACCAGAGACCAGGCTTCAACCTCGACCACGTCCTCGGACGGGACGCGGTAGGGGAGAACACGACGGGTCACGAGGCCTTCACCGCCTCGACCTTGATGCCGATCTCGGTCATGGTGTCCGGTGCCGGACGCACCAGCGCACGCCAGACGGACTCGCCGCCCTCGACCACGCACGCATCGGAGTCGTACAGACGGCCGTGGTCGTCCTCCCAGCCGATGAGGACGGGCATGTCCGCCCCGATCGGTGGATCCGTCTCCCGCCCCCCGCTGCCGGGAAGGGTGACGGCGAGGTCGATGCGGATCCGCTGTGGCCCGGGCACCGGCAGTCGGAACTCCTGGACGAGGACGTCCGAGTCCTGGCGTTCCTCGTAGTACGGGTCTCCGACGTACTGCACCCGTGGGCGACGGCGGGGTGTGTGCCCCGGTGTACCCGCGGCCGCGAGCCCGTCTGTGGCGAAGTCGTCCCCACCGGCCACAGGAGACCGCGTGCCCGAAGTCGTGCCACGAGCGTCAACGCCCGAGGAAGTACGGGACGCGTCCTCGTCGACGGCATCGTGCTTCCGCGTGCGTGCAGCAGTGCTGCCCGGCTTGGAGTACGCCGTGGCTCCGCCGATTCCCCAGGCTCCGCCCACGAGTCCGGAGAAGAGCGAGCTGGCCGCCCCCAGCGCAACGGAGCTGGACCCGGCGCGGGCGACGCCACCGAGGGAGAGCAGGGCGTCCAGGGACTCGTCGATGCGTCGGAATGTCGTCTGCACGAAGGTGCTCTCCGGCCGCTCGAGCGACTGGGGGTGCCAGGCGTCGTGCGTGGGCGGCTCGGCCTTCGCGTAGATCTCGTCCATCGATGTGTCCGCTCGGAACACGCCGGCGTAGCCCTGGTTCGCGCTCGGGGGCTTCGGTCCCGCGTAGTAGGTGACGACGAGTTCGGCAGGTCGCATCAGACAGACGTGATGGACGACACTCTCGATGTCGAGCATGCGCGATGCACGAGTCGGTTCCAGAGGCGGCATGATCCGTTTCACCAGCCCGATGCGGCCCAGATGGCGCATGGGCCTCATGCAGTGAAGGTCTTTCCCGTTCTGGCCGGTCATCGCCTCGTGCGCGGCGACGAACAGGTTGAGCGGGCGGGTCTCGCGCGGATCCGGCACGGGGTGTCGGACACCGTCGCAGGTGACCGTGAAGCGCATGGCCGGCGGTCTGCCGTCAGTGGAGATCATCTTCGGCCAGAGATGCCAGGTGATCGTCTCCGCCAGGTAGTCGGCAGCGTCGGACGGCTCGAGTTCGTCCAGGTGGGGATCCACGACGACGACGGTCGTCCCGGTCTCGTCCGGGCCGAAGGGCGCGAGCCCAAGTCGGCGCGCCACGGACTCCGCCTCCTTCCCCACGAGGGGCTCGACGACGTCTCCCCAGGTGTCGCCCCACCAGTGGCGACCGGTGTAGCGACGGTCGCCGTCCTGCTCGGCGGACGTGTAACTTTTCCACAGGGCGCAACCGATGAGGCGCGTCTCGAACTCCCCGTCTGCCGTCCGGCATCGGGAGTGCACGAGGATGGTTCCCGACTGGGACATCAGGTAGAAGATGCCCTTGCCGAAGCCGTAGGTTCCGCCTCCCAGCGGGGTGTCCCGCGGTTCACCGATGTTGCGGATGAACGAGACGAAGTCGCGCTCCGGTCCCACTGCCTTGTCGGCGCGGGTGGGCCCTCCCAGTCCTCGGGTGCCACGGTCGGAGACGGCGAGGAGCCGGACGGAGCCGCGCCGCAGCGTGCTGTGCAGGGGGAAGTTCTCCGCCCGCGTGGGCGCCCCGTCGAGAAGGAGCTCCCGCCATGCACCCGTGTGCGCGGGGCCCACCGTCCACATGTCTATGCGGTAGTCGACGGGAGCGGAGGCGTCCTTGAGACGGGCGTCCCAACTGTTCTGCGCGGACTCGCGCACCAGCATGGTGAGCAGGTCGAGTTCCGGGCGTCCGAGCTGATTGCGGATGCCCTCGGCGGCGCTTGCGCCCTCCGGAGGATAGGGCTGGGAGAACCAGCGGGGTGCCGTCACGCGGACTCCTGGATCAGGGATTCGACGAACTCTGCCGCCTGCCCGGGGGTGATCGGCGCGGGCGCCTCGCCGGACAGGTCGATGGTGTACTCGACGTCCATGGCCGATACCGGCACCCCTGCTGCCGTCAGGGCCCGACCTGTCAACCCGGGGAAGTCCGGGCCGACTCGGTACCACCTCTCCTCGCCGATGACGAACCGCACATCGTGGTAATGGTCGGCGTCGGAGAGGCGATATCCGGCTTTCGCGAGCAATTCGAGGAGCGCACCCTCGTCGTCGCAGAGGCGAAGGGCCAGCTCGACCTGTTCGAGAAATGACGTGCCCGCCCTCGAGTCGGAGCGGTTCAGGCGGAACCAGGCGAGGCAGAGCGTCCCACCCTCCGGCGCCTCGAGTTGATCAAGCCCGTGGATGCGAGGCCGGCGCCCTTCGCCGGCCGTGCTCGACTTCACCTCGACTGCCGTCACTCCGGCACCGAAGTCGTGACGGTGCCCCTCCGGGCCGTGCCACAGGCGGTGCGCGCTCGAATCCTTCTCCAGAAGCCGGTTGAGCAGGAGCAGTTCACCGAAAAGGCCGGCGAGTTGATCCGGCCCGAGTGGTGCTCCCTGCGCCCGGAAGAGCGCCTTCCACCGGTCGAGAACACGGTAGAGAGCCTTGATCGGGTTCTCGGGTAGATCTTCAGCGGCTTGCAGCACGTCCACGCAGAGCTTCGTGAACAGATCGCTCACGTCGTCACGGAGACAGACCAAATCGGCGTAGTTCTGGTACGTCTCCTCGTCCTCCAGCGCCCGTTTGCGCAACTGGAGCACCGGCCCGTCCAGGCCGGGACGTACCTTGCGGTTCGCAGGTATCGGGAGCAACACATGGCGGTGTCCGTCATGGTCGACAGCCACGGCCAACGAGCCGTGGACCGTGACGACCGGCAACGAGGACACCCGGAAGCGACGTTCACTCGTCGTGTGCTCGGCCTCCAGTGCGGTCCAGCGTTCCTCGATGCACTCGCGGAGCGATCGGTCGTTCATGCGTCCTCGCTGACGAGAAGGCTGAAGTCCTCTTCCTCGAGTCGAACGTTGGACAGGTCGGCGGAGATGTAGCCCTTCACCGTGGAGTCCGCGTCAGGGGGCTCGGGGAACACCAGACCGACACCGATCACGTGTTCCTCGGCGTGCAGCGGAGCACGCAGGTTCCCCGCCTTGTTCGAAGCGCTCGGTTCCGACACCTTGTCGATCGGATACAGCACCAGAAGGCCCGTGTCCGGAAGCTGGAGGCGACGAGCGGCCTTGATCTCCTTCTCGGTGAGCTTCGACGTGTCTCCGCTCAAGTCCACCGCTGCATCACGACGGCTCATCAGAGTCTTGATGTCCGCGAAGTTCGCGGACGGGTTCGTGAGTGAGAGACGGGCGCGGATGTTGCGTCCGACGGTCACACCGGTGGCGAAGGTGAAGGTGTCCCTGTTGTTGGGGTTGCCGACGATCGCGACGTTCCATCGGCGCAGGGAGCCGGCGCTGGAGATCCGTTTCCGGATGTAGTCGATGATCAGGTCCGCGTCGTTCTCCGGGGACTTCTCGTGGAACCTGTACCGCGACAGAAAGTCGGTCACGACGTCGTGCGGTACCCCGCGGAATACGAACCGGCCTTCGGCGGAGCGGTCCGACACCTGGACCGCGGTCGCGACGGAGTCCGCGACCAGAGCACGCGCGGCGTCGATATTGCCACGCAGCCACTCTGCATCGGTGCGGAAGTAGTGGGTCTGGACCCTCATGCCGCCGTACGACGAGGCCGCTGTGACGGCATCACGCATCTTGGCGGCGGCGGTCACCCGCAGCGCCGGGTGTGTACGCAGGCGAACGGCGAACGTGAGGGGGGTCTCGTCCTCGGTCATGTAGATGTCGATGTCGCGACGCATCTCGGTCTCTACGGTGGCCAGGTGTCGGAACCACTCGGCCAGTTCGTCCGTCATCCAGATCCGCGGCAGGTCGGCGTAACCGTTCCTGAAGCCGAACCAACGGCCCATTTGCAGGAGCGTGTCGTAGGCCGACACGGCACGGACGAAGTAGCTGACCGACAGGCCTTCGAGTGTCAGTCCTCGCGAAAGGGTGTTGCCGCCCACTGCGATCGCCACGACGGGGCCGTTCTCGTAGTCGAGTCGGTCCTCACTGCTGGAGTTGTCCATGATGACGCGGCAGCTGTCGAGGACGCCCGGCAGCTCGGGCATGAGCTGCTCGAACGGAACCTTTGTCTCGCCGAAGTCCTCGGCCGGCACGCGGGTGGTCTCGTGGTCCCACAGACGACGCAGGCGGGCGAGGGAGTCTGCGTCCTGCAGTGACCGCGCGAGTCGGTCGCGCAGATGCTTCAGCGGCCTCTCGAAACTGTTGTGCACAGCGGTGTTGACACTGGTGTGGATCAACATGGTGTTGTGCGGATTGCCGGCACCGCGTACCCGTCGGGCAGCAGTGACCAGCCAGAAGTATTCGACTGCCTTGCGGAGGGTCTCGGTGATGACAGGCTCGAAGCCTTCGACGTCGGCCCTTGTGTCGGGTCGTACGCAGGGTATGTCGTCCTCGGGGATCGATCGGACCATGTCGTAGCCGTCGTCGACCTGCTCCGGGTCCTCACCGTCGAGTGCGTAGCGCCCGAAGAGCACCTCGGTCCCGAAGTGCCCGACGGGCTTTGGGAGGTTGACGACGAAGTCCTTGGGATACAGATCCTCGGCGCTCGGGTCGATGAGGAGATTCGCGAACGGTGAGGCTGTGTATCCGACGTAGGCACTCCGGGGCAGGCTGCCCATGATGTCGAGGATCAGGGGATTGATCGAGTTCGTGGCCACAGTTGCCTGATCGGCCTCGTCGTCGATGATGAGGGCGGGGCAGTCCTTGAGGTAGTCGGACGCCTTGTCCAGCCATCGGGCCAGCTTCCGCAGCACGGTGGCGTTCTTCTTCACCACGCACAGGACGCGGGTCCTGTTGCTCTTGCCGAAGTAGGACGCGGGGTTCTCCTGCGGCGTGAAATCCTTGTCGAGCCCGGTCAGTTGGGACCACATCGACGGGTTGGGTTCCACGAGTTGCTGGACCAGCCGGGCCTGCGTCTGGCGCCGGAGCCCGTTGTGGATGCCTGCCAGGACGATGAACAACTTGTATCCGCGGTCTGCCGCCTTGGCCATGACCGAGGTGAAGTTGGTCGTCTTTCCGGACTGGACGTATCCGACGACTAGGCCCCGGGTGGAGAACGACTTCTCCTTCGGGTGGTTGAGCAGCGAGACGACCCGAGTGGAGGAGTCGTCCAGGCTCTTGATCGCCGGATCCTCCGGCCAGCCGTCCTTTCGCAGCAGGTCGACGATCGCGGGCCAGCATTTGTCCTTGAGGTGTGGACCCGTGTACCAGGTGTCACGGTTGCCGAGAACGACTGCGTGCGGCTCCTCGAGCTCCTTGATCCGGACGGTCTGTTCCTCGTGGCGACCACGGATCCGCTCGACGAACTCGGGGTTGGTGCCGAGCTGTTCGAGTCGCTTGACGGCCTCGGCCGGCGGGAAGGCATCCAGGAGAGCCTGGAACGTCTCGTACACATCGTCGAATTCTTCGGTCATGGAGTCGACCGTCTCCCACCCTCGCTAGCCGAGACCGTCCCGTAGAGCTGTGCGTCCCCGTGGGGGTACGCACGCATCCGCGGGCCGACCCACCCCTCAAATGCACTGCCTACACACTATCTACACACTTGGGTGATGCCTGTACCAGTACGGAATCGAGGCGACGGGCTGTTGTTCCGCAGCGAACGGCGACGCGTCACCCCTGATCTGCCCGTACGGGTCCGGCGGCCCGGTATTGAGCCTGCCCACGGCCTTTCAAGCCGAACCGGTCGGGAGCGACCTCCGGCGCGCGACGATATCTGTGATTCGGAGTGCCACGGCCTCGGCCGACTCGTGTTCCCAGAACCTCAGGACCGTCCAGCCCTCGGACTCGAGGCGCTCCGTCGTCTCCCGGTCGCGGGTCATGTTCTTGTCCAGCTTGCTCCGCCACCATTCGGCGTTGACCTTGGGCTGTGTCGCGTGCTCTGGGCATCCGTGCCAGAAGCAGCCGTCCAGGAACACGGCGACCTTGGTTCGGCTGAACGCGATGTCGATCTTCCGGCGCGCCATGCCCGGGACCGGGTAGTGCACGCGGTACCGAAAACCCTGCGCGTGGAGAATCCTGCGCACTGCGACCTCGCACCCGGTGTCCTGGGACGCCTGCCGACTCATACGCGCCGAGACGGCGGCGGAGGAAGGAACGGGTCCTGGGGCCGGATTGCTCATGAGGCGTTCTCCACCCCGTGACACTCCCTGTACGCCCGCCCCGACCCGCACCAGCACCCCGCCCCCCGCGCCGGCGGCCACGCCACCGCACGCCCCCGGGCCGCCAGCGTCGTGGCGTACTGGGGGAGCAGGGAGGCGTTCGACGGGGAGGACGCCTCCGAGGCCGCGAAGGCCTCGTAGGAGGGGACTGTGGCCGTCACGATGCCCAGGTTCTCCGTGCCCGTGGCGGCGAGGTCGCGCAGAGAGGACTCGATCGTCGCGAGGTGCGTCTCGTGCGAGGGGTACTCCGCGGTGAGGTCGGGATACGCCTCCGCCAGTTCGGCCAGTTCGTCCGCCGGCCAGTGCAGGACCGCCACCGGGAACGGGCGCGACAGGGCCGAGCGGAACGAGCCCAGCTCCGAGCGCAGGCGGGCGATCTCGGCCTTCAGTTCCGCCGGGTTGTCCGAGCCCAGCGCCCACAGGCGGTTCGGGTCGTGGAGTTCGTCGAGCGTCACGTCCGGGGTGTGGGCCGTGTGGACCCGGTCGGCGAGGGCGTCGTGGTCGTCGTGGGGCAGGCCCAGCAGGCGGCGTACGCGGTGGCGGCCCGCGAGGAGCGAGCGCGTCGCGTACGGGACGTCGTCGTCCTCGGGCAGCAGCAGGGTCAGCGCCTCGGTGAAGCACTCGTGGGACGCCTCGAGCTCGTCGTGCGACTCCAGCGTCTCGGCGATGATCTCCCACGGCGCGGCCTGCTCCGGGGCCGCGATGCGGATGCCGGCGATCAGGGCGCGGGCCTCCGCCTCGTGGCCGTACTCCCACAGGTTGGCCGCCTGGAGGGCCTTGATCAGCTGCGGGTGCTCGGGCTCCGCGGCCAGGAGGCGGTCGTAGAGGCCGGACGCGCGGTCGCGGTCGCCGGCCAGTTCCAGATGGGCCGCTGCCTGGAGCAGCAGCTGTTCGTCGTCCTCGGGATACCGCGCTGCGGTGCGCAGCAGGCGCTCGGCTTCGGCGGTGTGGTCGGCAGGCGTGTCGGGGCGCATGCACCACACCGTACTGCGGTCGGGTGTACGTGCGGTGTGCCGTATCGCGGCAAGCGGTACGGAGTCGCCCTCGGTACTGGTGAGTTGACGCCCCCGGCCCTACTCTGCGCCCGTGCGGCAGAGGCGCGGGGCAGGACGGCGGCGGGCGCGGGCGGCGCTCGCCCGCGGGCTGTGGGCCGCCGCCGAGGTGACCGTCACCCTCGGGGTCGTCGTCCTCCTCCTCGTGGTTCACCAGCTCTGGTGGACCAACCAGCAGGCCAGGCAGGGTGCGGAGCGCCAGGTCCGGGCACTGGAGCGGGACTGGGGGCGGGAGGCCGCGGCTCCGGGCGGGGCGCCCGCGCCGGCGCGACGAAACCCGCAGGAATCGCCTGAACCGCGCAAAACGCCCCGCTGGGACCAGGCTTACGCCGTGCTGCGCATTCCCCGCCTCGGCGTCGTCGCCCCCGTCGCGCAGGGCATCGGCAAACGAGGCGTCCTCGACAAGGGGTACATCGGGCACTATCCCGGGACGGCGCAGCCCGGTCAGGCCGGGAACTTCGCCGTCGCCGGGCATCGCAACACCCACGGCGAGCCCTTCCGGTACATCGACCGGCTGCGCTCCGGCGACACCGTCCGGATCGAGACCCGTGAGGGGGTCTTCAACTACGCCGTGGACCAGCGGCTCCCGCAGACGACGCCCCGCGACACCGGCGTCGTCGCGCCGGTGCCGCGCAGCCTCGTGCGGCCGTCCGCCGGGTACGGCGAGCCCGGTTACTACCTCACCATGACGACGTGCACCCCTGAGTTCAGCTCCCGGTACCGGCTGGTGGTCTGGGCGAAGCTGACCTCCATGCGGCCCCGCTGACGGGGTCGGGGCGGGGCGGGTCCCGGCGTCGGTACGCCGGGCCCCGGGCGTCGGCCGGTACGCCTCCCGGTACGCCGGGCTCGCGTCGGCCGTACGCCTTCGGTACGCCCCCGACGTCAGCCGATGGCCAGCTCCGCGCACGCGGCCGCGAACTTCGGGGTGCAGATCTCCTCGGCCGTGTAGATGCCGTCCCTGATGACCGTCTCCTCGATGTTGGCCTGGGTCAGGGCGATGACCGGGACCAGGACGGAGGGGATGTCCTTGGTGGTCGGGCTGTCCACGTGCGTCTGGGCGACGGTGTGGAGCGACTCGCCCTTGGCGAGCGCCACGGCCATCTCGGCCGCGGCGGCGGCCTCCGGCGCGTACGGCTTGTAGACGCTCATGTGCTGCTCGCCGGAGATGATGCGCTGTACGGCGGCGAGCTCGGCGTCCTGGCCGGTGACCGGCGGGAGCGCGGTGACGCCCGCGGCCTTGAGGGCGGCGATGGCGCCGCCCGCCATGCCGTCGTTCGCGGAGTAGACGCCGTCGATGGCGTCGGCGCCGAGTTCGTCGATGGCGGCCTTCATGTTGGCCTCGGCGTTCTCGGGGCTCCACTCCTCGGTGTCGTACTCCTTGCCGACCGTGACCTTGCCGTCGAGTTCGGCGTGGGCGCCCTTCTTGAACAGCGCGGCGTTCGGGTCCGTGAGGGCACCGTTCACCATGACGATCCGGCTGTTCCCGGCCTTGTCGCCGAGGGCCTTCAGGAGGGCCTTGCCCTGGACGTGGCCGACCTCTTCGTTGTCGAACGAGGTGTAGGCGTCGATCGGTCCCTCGGCCAGGCGGTCGAAGGCGACCACCGGGATGCCGGCCTCCTCGGCCTTCTCGACGCTGCCGGCTATGGCCTTGGCGTCGACGGCGTCCAGGATCAGCACGTCGACCTCGTCCTCGATCATGTTCTCGACCTGGAGGGCCTGGAGCGAGGCGTCCTGGTTGGCGTTGGCGTAGACGACCTTGCCCTCGCCGATCGTCAGCCGGTCGACCTTGTCCTCGATGACCGGCCGGTCGAACTTCTCGTAGCGCGCTGCCTCCCGGTCCGGGAGGAGCAGGCCCACGACGATGTCGTTGCTGATCACACCGCTGTGCTCCTCGCTGCCGCAGCCGGACAGCGAGAAGGCGAGGACAGAGGCTGAAGCGGCCGCCACGGCACTACGCACACTTCTGTTCATTTGTGGAAACCAACCTCCAGAACAGGCCGCCAGTTTTCGGCCGAGGTGGCGCAAAGCCAACTCTCTGCCACTGCTGGGCGTCAAGAGCCGCACACGTAACGTGATGGCAACGGTGTTGCGTGTTGAACAAGTGGCGAAGGTGTGGTGAAAGCGCTGTCCGTCGGCTTTCGGGGCGGGCGGGAACCGAGCCGCGCCGCCGCTCGTGTAGAAGTACGGAAGAGTCGGACGTCAGGTACAGGAGAAGGGGGAACGCATGCCCGGTCGCACGACAAGCGTGTTCCGTCCCGCCGTGCTCCTGCTCTTCCTCCTCGTCGAGGTGCTCGTCGAGGCCGTTCTCGTCGACGGCGACGGCCTCACCGCAGCCCTCGCGCTCGCCGCGACCGCCACCGCCGCGGCCGGTTCCGCGCTCGTCGTCTGCGCTGTCATCAGCGCGCGCTGCGTGCCCGCCGTGCCGCGCACCCGGGTGCGCACGGCGATCCGCGACCGCGAACAGCGCACCGCCTTCCTCCCGCAGCGCGATCCCGACGCCCGGGGCCGCACGCGCCCCCGCGCCCCCGGCCGCCTCCTTCCGGCGGCCGTGTAGCGACAGATCCCTGCGAGGTCCCTCCACGGGCCGTCATGCCGCCATGCCCCGCATGACCCGTTCCCCGGCACGACACGACCCCTGGAGGGGGCCCACCCATGTCCGTATTCGCCGATCTCGTCGAGCGCCTCGCCGACCTGCTCCACCCGCTGTTCGCCGCCTCGGCCACCGCCGCCGCCATCGTCGTCTTCACCGCGCTCGTACGGCTCGCCGTCCATCCCCTGTCCCGCTCCGCCGCCCGGGGTCAGAAGGCCCGCGCCCGGCTCGCGCCCGAGCTCGCCGCGTTGCGCGAGAAGCACGGGGGCGACCGGGAACGGCTGCAGAAGGCCACGATGGAGCTCTACGCGCGGCAGAAGGTGTCGCCGCTCGAAGGCTGCCTGCCGTCCCTGCTCCAGCTGCCGGCGTTCTTCCTCATGTACCACCTGTTCTCCAGCGCGCGGATCGGCGGCGAGCCGAACGGGCTGCTCGACCACACCCTCTTCGACGCCGCGCTCGGCGGGCGCTGGGCGGACGCGCTGTCCGACGGCGGCGTGCTCGGCGGCGCCGGGCTCGTGTACCTGGCCCTCTTCGGGATCGTCGCCGCCGTGGCGACGTTCACCTACCTGCGCACCAAGCGGCAGATGGCGGCCGCGCCCACGGCGGCGGGGGAGCAGATGCCGGGCATGGGCGCGATGCTCAAGGTCATGCCGCTGATGCCGTTCGCCACGCTGATCACCATCGCTGTCGTGCCGCTCGCGGCCGCGCTGTACGTCGTCACGAGCACGACGTGGTCGGCGGTGGAGCGGGTGTTCCTCTACCGGGACATGCCTGCGGCGGGGGCGCTTGCTACCGCCCCGTAAAGGTCCAGGTTGTGAACAGGGTCTTGCAGGGTGGTCGGATGTCTTGGAGGATCAGCCAACCCTCCGATCCTCCGACGGCCGCACCTGTCGGGCCGGGTCCGCACTCGACGCACTCGACCAGGGGAGACAAACCATGAAGCTGCTGCGTGTCGGTACGGCGGGCGCCGAGCGCCCCGCCCTGCTCGACGGGGACGGGCTGACCCTGCGCGACCTGTCCGGTCTCGTCGCGGACATCGACGGCCCGCTGCTCGCGGACGCCGCCGCCCTCGACCGGATCCGCGCCGCGGCCGAAGCCGGTGACCTGCCCGTACTCGACGCCGCCGGGCTCCGGATCGGGCCGCCGCTGGCCCGTGTCGGCAAGGTCGTGTGCATCGGGCTGAACTACCACGACCACGCCGCCGAGACCGGCGCCCAGCCCCCGGCCGAGCCCGTCGTGTTCCTCAAGGCGGCGGACACCGTCGTCGGCCCGGACGACACCGTGCTCGTGCCGCGCGGCAGCCGCAAGACCGACTGGGAGGTCGAGCTCGCGGTGGTGATCGGACGTACGGCGCGCTACATCGCCGACGACGAGGACCCGCTGTCGTACGTCGCCGGGTACGCGGTCGCCCACGACGTCTCCGAGCGCGAGTTCCAGATCGAGCGCGGCGGCACCTGGGACAAGGGCAAGAACTGCGAGACGTTCAACCCGCTCGGGCCCTGGCTCGTGACCGCCGACGAGGTGGCCGACCCGCAGGCGCTGCGGCTCAGGCTCTGGGTGAACGGCGAGCTCAAGCAGGACGGCACCACCGCCGACCAGATCTTTCCGGTGGCCGATGTCGTCCGCTACCTGAGCCGGTTCATGACCCTGTACCCGGGCGACGTCATCAACACCGGTACGCCGGCGGGTGTCGCGCTCGGGCAGCCGGAGCCGAAGCCGTTCCTGCGCGCCGGCGACGTGGTGGAGCTGGAGATCGACGGGCTCGGGCGGCAGCGCCAGGAGCTCAAGGACGCGTAGCGGCCGACCGGGGCCGGCGGCATCGGTGAGTGCCGCCGGCGGCGGGTTTCCGCGCGGCTCGCCTCGCGCTGCCGGGACGGACGGCTGCCGGGACTGTCGCGGCGGGCGGTGCGGCGGGTCAGGAAGGCGGCCCGGCCGTACCGCTCGAACCGTTGGCGTGCGCGGCGAACCGCTCCAGCGCCTCGACCACCATCGCGTGGTCGTCGGCCTGCGGCAGGCCCGAGACCGTGACCGAGCCGACGACGCCGACCCCCTCGATCGTGATCGGGAAGGAGCCGCCGTGGGCCGCGTACACGTCCGGGTCCAGACGCGAGGACTCCTCGAACGTCGTGCCCTTGGCGCGGTGGCGTGCCCCGACGAGGTACGAGCTCTCGCCGTAGCGCTCGACGACGCGTCGCTTGCGGTCGATCCACGCGTCGTTGTCTGCGCTGGAGCCCGGCAGGGCGCAGTGGAACAGCTGCTGGGCGCCGCGCCGGATGTCGATGGCGACGGGCGCGTTGCGCAGGTGCGCCATCTCGACGAGCAGGCTGCCCAGCTTCCAGGCGTCGTCGTGCGTGAAGCGGTGCAGCGTCAGCCGGCGCTCCTGCTCGACGATCTCGTCGACGGTGAGGTGCTGGCGGTGGGTGCTCATGCGGTGATCTCCACGGTGACGCCGTCGCGGGCGGAGCGGCGGGCGGCTTCCAGGACGTCGAGGGTGGCGGCCGCCTCGAGCGCGGTCACCGGCGGGGCTGTCTTGTCGCGCACGGCGGCGGCGACGGCCGCGTAGTAGGCGGGGTAGTCGCCGGGCAGGGTCTCGACCGGGGCGCCACTGCCCGTGACCGGGGACTCCCCGGCGCCGATACGGCCCCACAGTGCCTCCGGCTCCACGCCCCAGGGCTCGCCGGCGGTCGGCAGCCTGCCGTCGCGCAGGTCGGCCTCCTGCGGGTCCAGCCCGTACTTCACGTACCCGGCCTTCGAGCCGAGAACCCGGAAACGGGGACCGAGCTGGGCGGTGGTCGCGCTCACGTACAGGTGCGAGCGGACGCCGCCCTCGTGCGTGATCGCGATGAAGGTGTCGTCGTCGGCCGCGGCGCCGGGGCGGCGCACATCGGACTCCGCGTACACCCGCGCCGCGGGGCCGAACAGGGTCAGCGCCTGGTCGACGACGTGGCTGCCCAGGTCGTACAGCAGGCCGCCGATCTCCGCCGGGTCGCCCGACTCGCGCCAGCCGCCCTTGGGCTGCGGGCGCCAGCGCTCGAAGCGGGACTCGAACCGCTGGACGTCGCCGAGCTCGCCGTCGGCGACGAGGCGGCGGAGGGTGAGGAAGTCGTTGTCCCAGCGGCGGTTCTGGAAGACGGAGAGCATCAGGCCGCGCTCGTCGGCGAGAGCCGCCAGAGCGCGCGCCTCGGCGGCGGTGCCGGCGACCGGCTTGTCCACGACGACGGCGAGACCGGCCTCCAGGGCGGCGGTCGCGATCGGGACGTGCGTCTTGTTCGGCGAGGCGACGACGACGAGGTCCAGCTCGTCCGCCCGCTCCCACAGCTCGTCGGGGGCCGCCGCGAAGCGCACGCCGTCGCCGAGGGCGGCGCGGGCCTGCGCCCGGCGCTCCTCGCTCGACGTGACCACCGTGTCGACGACGAGTCCGTCGGTGGTGGCGATCAGCGGGGCGTGGAAGACGGAGCCCGCCAGGCCGTAGCCCACGAGTCCGACGCGGAGGGGGGAGCCGGATCCAGTCATGGCTCCACTTAAGCAACGCTGTTGCCAAAGTGCAACCGCTGCGGAGAATGGGAGGGTGACGAGGGTGGAGGCGGGCATGAAACGAGGCGACGGCGCCGATCCGAGGGGCAGTGGGGCCGGAGTGAACCTTCCCGCTCTGCGCAGCCACAACGCGGCGCTGGTGCTCGACCTGCTGCGTACGGCCGGAGAGGCGGGCATCAGCCGTATCGAACTCGCCGAGGGCACCGGGCTGACCCCGCAGGCCGTCAGCAAGATCGTCGGGCGTCTGCGCGAGGAGGGCCTGGCCGCGGAGGCCGGCCGGCGCGCCTCCACGGGCGGCAAGCCGCGCACGGTGCTGCGCCTGCTGCCGGCGGCGGGCCACGCGGTGGGCCTGCACCTGGACCGCGACGAGCTGACGGCGGTCCTGCTGGACCTGGCGGGCGCGCGTGTCGCGGCGCGCACGGCCCCGCTCGACCTGGGCGCGGACGCGGACGCGGTGCTGGCGGGGGCGGCCGGGGAGGTACGGGAGCTGATCACCGGGGCGGGGCGCCGCGGCGGCGGGCCCCGGGTGCTCGGCGTCGGCGTGGCCATGCCCGGGCCGCTCGACCACGCCACGGGAGTGCCGCACCGCGTCACCGGCTTCCCCGAGTGGGACGGCTACCCGCTGCGCGACGAGCTCGCCGCGCGGCTGCGGCTGCCCGTGGTCCTCGACAAGGACACCAACGCCGCCGCGCTGGGCCTGGCGCTGCGCGGCCCCGGCGACTCCTTCGCCTACCTCCACCTCGGTACGGGACTCGGCGCCGGACTGGTGCTCGGCGGCGAGCTCTACCGGGGCGCGCGGACGGGGGCGGGGGAGTTCGGGCACCAGGTCGTCCAGCTCGACGGGCCGGAGTGCGGCTGCGGCAACCGCGGCTGCGTCGAGGCGCTGTGCCTGGCCGCCGTCGCCCGCGGCGACATCGCGGGCGCGGCGCGCGTGCTCGGCGTCGGCGCCGCCAACCTGGTCGAGCTGCTCGACATCGACCGGGTGGTGCTCGGGGGCCGGGTGGTGGACGCGGCGGAGGAGGAGTTCGTCCGCGGGGTGGGCGCGGTGCTCGCGGCGCGCAGCCGGGTGCCGGTGACGACGGCGGGCGGCGGGGGGCGCACGGTCGCGGAGGGGGCGGCGCAACTGGTGCTGGCTCCGGTGTTCGGCCGGGCGCGGGCGGCGTTCGCCGCGAACGAGGGTGAATGAGAAAGCGCTGACGGGAGGGGTGCGGGGCCGCTGTTCGGCGGTACGCGACCGTACACAGCGGGCCGCCGCGGGCAACGATGGCAGAGCCCGCGCCACGGCGCAGGTGTCCCCCGGCGGTACGCGAGCAAGCAAAGGCCTCTCATGCGACTGCGCAACGCCCTCGCCCTCACAGTCTCGGCAGCTGCGCTGACGGCCGTCTGCCCCGCGACGGCCCTCGCCGCGTCCGCCGCCCACCACGCGGCACAGACCGCTCCGGCGGCGGCCGCTCCCGTACGGGGCGTGCCCCGCGCCGAGGACGCCGCTCGCGTCGGCGGCGCGCCCGTGGGGGAGGACCGGTCCGGGGAGCTGCCCGCCGACCAGCAGCCCACCTGTGGCAACGAGGCCGACCCCGACTTCCCCATCCGGACCCGGATCCACGGCGGCCCGCGCACCGTCCACCCCGGGGGCGGATTCCAGAGCGTCGGGCTCGATCTCACCAACACCACCCCGGAGTTGTGCCACCGCATCCACCCCGTGGTCGTTCTCACCGGCCGCGGCCCCGGCCTCACCGCCGACAAGGTCCGCGTCCAGTTCCGCGACGAGGACGCCGGACGCTGGCGGCCCGTCACGCTGGAGCGCTCCAGCGAGGACGAGATCATCGGCGCCTTCGACGACGGCTTCCGCGGCTTCGTCGTACCGGCCGGGAAGACCGTCACCGTCAAGGTCCGCCTCGCGCTCGCCGCCGGCACCGCGCCCAACACCGTCATCGTGAACGCCGCCGTCGTCCAGCGCAGGGGCAGCGACGGCGACTGGGTCGGCGCGTCCGGCGACTACCGCTTCGACGTCACGGAGGCCCCCGAGGACTCGGTCCTCGCCCGCTCCCTCGACCAGCTCGCCACCACCGGCTCCCGGACAGCCGTCCGCGTCGCCGCCGCGGGCGCGGTCATCGCGCTCGGCACCGGGCTGTTGCTGCTGGTGTCCCGCCGCTTCCTGACCCGTCGGCGCTGACCGTTCACCCACGTCCGCAAACACCCGTACTACGCCGTCGAGGCCCGTATCTCGCAGGTGATGGACGCATTGGGCGAGGGCGGGCCGGTGCCCACCGAGCGTGATCTCGCCGTGCGCCAGGAGGTCTCGACGAGACGGCCCGTCAGGCGCTGCCGCCTCCGACGTGAGCTTCCGCTTCCACCGCACCGGTTCCGACAACTGGTACCGGTGCATCGACGGGGTCAAGATCCAGGCTTCCTGATTAGGCTGGGGGGCCGTCGCCACAGTGCTGTCGCGGCGCCCCCAGCACGCACGTTTGCACGGCAGGAGTCCGCCACATGGCAGAGCGCAAGCCGATCGAATCCTGGCTCACCGACATGGACGGTGTCCTCATCCACGAGGGCGTGCCGATCCCGGGCGCGGACGCCTTCATCAAGAGGCTGCGGGAGACCGGGAAGCCGTTCCTGGTGCTCACCAACAACTCCATCTACACGGCGCGCGACCTGCACGCCCGGCTCGCCCGTATGGGCCTCGACGTACCGGTCGAGAACATCTGGACCTCGGCGCTCGCCACCGCCCGGTTCCTCGACGACCAGCGCCCCGGCGGCACCGCGTACGTCATCGGCGAGGCGGGCCTGACCACGGCGCTGCACGACATCGGCTACGTGCTCACCGACCACGAGCCGGACTACGTCGTGCTCGGCGAGACGCGCACGTACAGCTTCGAGTCGCTGACCAAGGCGATCCGGCTGATCAACGCGGGCGCCCGGTTCATCTGCACCAACCCGGACAACACCGGACCCTCCACCGAGGGCCCGCTGCCGGCGACCGGCTCCGTGGCCGCGCTGATCACCAAGGCGACCGGCAAGGAGCCGTACTTCGCGGGCAAGCCCAACCCGCTGATGATGCGGACAGGGCTCAACGCGATCGGCGCGCACTCCGAGACAAGCGCCATGATCGGCGACCGTATGGACACCGACGTGCTCGCGGGCCTGGAGGCCGGCATGGAGACGTTCCTGGTCCTCACCGGGTCCACGACGCCCGCCCTGGTGGAGCAGTACCCCTTCCGGCCGTCGAAGGTCGTCGACTCGATCGCCGACCTCGTGGATCGTGTCTAGGCAGGTCAAACGCCCCTTCGGGTATCTGGCGACCACCTCTGCGGATGCGGGATCGGCCCGCGCGCGTGACTCTTGGCCTATCAGGAGGTTCACGATGCGTGCAGGTTCGATTGCTCTCCGTTCCGCCGGGGTGGCCGCCGCGCTGATCCTGGCCCCCGCACCGGCGGCCGTCGCGGACGACTCCGCCAAAGCGGTCCTCGCCCCTGCCACGACGGTGCCCGGAGCCCGGGTCGGCATCAGCGCCACCGGCTGCACGGGCTCGACCGCCACCGCGAGATCCGACGTCTTCGTGACGGACGTGGAGCTGACGGCCCGACGGGGGTCCCGTGGCCTGACCGGTGAGGCGAGCGTGCGGTCGGACGTCCGGCCCGGCGCCTACGACGTCCGCGTCCGCTGCGACGGCCGCGAGTACCCCTCCTCCGGCCGCCTGGAGGTCGTCGGCCGGCTGCCGGGGACCGCCGAGCCCGTGAAAGCGGTGCACGCGTCCCCCGTGGCGCCCGTCCGCGCGGGCGGCGGCGGGACGGTGGCGATCGCCGCGCCCGTCGCCGCCGTCGACCAGGAGGACGCCGGTCCCAGCGCCACCCAGACCGTGATCGGCCTCGTGCTCGCGGGCGCCGCCGCCGTCGCGGTCGCCGTCCGCAGCGTGCGCCGCCGCCGTACGGACTCCGACTGAGATGTCCGGCACACGGCCGCGCGCACGGCTCGCCATCCGAGGCTCGGGCACCGTCCGGGCGGTCGTCGGCGTGCTGTGGGCGTTCCTCGTGCTCGTCCTGTGGCTCTGGGGCGGCGGGGCCCCCGGCGGAGCGGCCGGCAGGTCGGCGCTCACCACGGGCGACATGGCGGCGGTCGGCCGTCCGCCCGGTGTCCCGATGCCCCCCGCGCACGCCCCGCTCGACGCCGCCGAACCGCGCCGCGTCGAGATGCCCGCTCTCGGCCTGTCCGCCCCCGTCGTCGTGCGCGGTCTCGACGAGCGGGGCGCCGTCGCACCGCCGCCCCTGGAGGCGCCGGACACCGTGGGCTGGTACGGCGGGGGCGCGCGGCCCGGCGAGCGGGGCGCGGCGCTGCTCGTCGGTCATGTGGACACCGAGACACGGCCCGCCGTCTTCTACGACCTGAGCACGGCCAGGCCCGGCGAACTGATCCGGGTGACGGGGGCGGACGGCAGGATCGCCGAGTTCACCGTGGACGACGTGCGGGTCTTCGGCAGCGAGCGGTTCGACGCGCGCGCGGTCTACGGGCCCCGCGAGCAGGGGCGGGCCGAGCTGCGCCTGATCACCTGCGGCGGCGCCTTCGACCGGGCGACCGGCAGCTACACGGCGAACGTCGTCGTCTCCGCGTACCTGACGGGCACGCGCTAGCGACGCGACAGGCCCCCGGCGTCACCGTTGGTTCTAGTGGTCGTTGCAACACCCCAGTTCAAGGGGTGCGATGGACTTCAAGATCCGCAAGGACCGTATGACCGGGGGCAGGAAGCTGACCGCTGAGCGGGCCGCATACTTCCAGCTCATGGAGCAGGGCTACAGCACCCGGGAAGCGGCCCGGATCGTCGGGATCAACCTCCGCACGGGCAAGCGGTGGCGCAATGGACGCGCCGCCTCGGGCAAGGACAAGGCGGCACCACCAGTGAATGCGGTGGTGCCGCTGTCCGTTGGGACGACGCCTTTCGTGCCCTCGCGATACCTGGGCGAGGCAGAGCGCATCCACATCGCCGACCGGCTGCGTGAGAAGGCATCCATCCGGCAGATCGCCGCCGAGCTGGGCCGCAGCCCTTCCACCATCAGCCGCGAGATACGCCGCAACCGCCGGGCCATGCCCAAGGGAGGATGGACCTACCAGCCCTTCCATGCCCACCGCCGTGCCGGACGGCGCCGCCCCCGGCCCAAGGTCGGCAAGATCGGCCAGAACCCCGAGCTGCGGGACTTCATCCAGGACCACCTGACGATGCGGTGGAGCCCCGAGCAGATCTGCCAGGCTCTGCGGGCACGCTTCCCCGACCGGCCGGAGATGCACGTGACCCACGAAACGATCTACCAGGCCCTCTACGTCCAGGGCCGCGGTGAACTGCGCCGGGAGCTGACCCGTGCCCTGCGCACCGGACGTGCCATGCGCCGCCCGCACCGCCACGCGGCCAAGCGGATCTCCCGGCCGATCAAGAACATGGTCATGATCAGCGACCGGCCGGCCGAAGCGGAGGACCGTGCCGTTCCCGGCCACTGGGAAGGCGATCTCATCATCGGCAAGGACGGCCGCTCCGCCATCGGCACCCTCGTCGAACGCTCCACCCGCTACGTGATGCTCGTGCATCTGCCCCACGGCCACAGTGCCCTCGCGACCCGCAACGCGCTCGCCACCACCGTCCAGACCCTCCCGCCGCACCTGTGGCGATCCCTGACCTGGGACCAGGGCTCGGAGATGGCCGCCCACCGCGCATTCACCGTCGCCACCGACATCCCGGTCTACTTCTGCAACCCCGCCAGCCCCTGGCAGCGCGGCTCGAACGAGAACACGAACGGCCTGCTGCGGCAGTACTTCCCCAAGGGAACCGACCCTGAGCAGCCACACACCCGAGCACTTGGAGACCGTGGCCGCCGAACTCAACAGCCGCCCACGCAAAACACTCGGCTGGGAAACCCCAGCCGAGCGCCTCGCTAAGCTACTGGGCCTAGCCAGCTGACCAGCAGTGTTGCAACGACCCCTCGAATTCGCCTGATCGGCTGGGGGCCTGCGGTCACACGGTCACACGGTCACGCCGTGCGGACGGTGAAGCCGCACCAGGCGGTCCACTGCGAGACGGCGTCGCCGTCCTGGACCCGTACCCGCCAGCGGTAGTCGCCGTCGGCGAGCCGGCCCTCGGCCACTTGGAGCGCGGCGTTCTGGCTGGTCTCGCTGACCGTCTGCCGGCGCAGCACCGGCTTTCCGTCCGCCTCCTCGACCTCGAAGACCACCTTCCGGCCGGGTGCCGCCTCGCCGGGCTTCTCGACCGTTCCGGGCGGGGCCACCGACTCCAGCGTCGCGGCGAGCGTCGCCGAGCCCGAGGTGACGACCGGCTGCTGCGGCGCGCCGCAGAACTGGAAGCCCGCGTACGGGCCGTCGGACACGCGCGGGTTGTCCGGGGTACCCAGCAGGTCCCCGGGCGTACCGGCTTCCGCGCCGGCGGCGGTGGTCCGTGTCGCCGGGTTCGGGTCGGCCATGGACAGCGGCGCCGCGACCGCGGCGGCGGCCAGCGCCGCCACGACCGCCGTGACGAGCCGCGTGGGCCGCACGCCGGACACTGTGTTGAACAGACGCATCGCTTCTGTCTCCTCCTCGGCTACTTGACGTAGAGCACGTGGTCGGGGCTGGTGGCGGGCGAGACCGCCACGCACTGGTACGCGTTCCAGCGGTGCTCGGCCACGAGCCGCTTGCCGACCGCTTCACAGCCGCCGAGGTTGTGCAGATCCGCGAACTTCACCCAGTCCGCGGCCGTGTTGGCCTTCAGCCTGTTCGCCGCGACCTGCTCGGCGATCTGCCGGCCGGAGGCGACTCCGTCCGTACCGTCCCACCGGTAGTGGACACCCAGCCACACGCGGCCGACGGCGTTCTCCTCGGCGGCGGCGGAGAAGCTGGTGAAGGTGCGGGTCACGCCGAGGGCATTCGGGTCCTCGGTGGTCGCGGTGAAGGTCATGTTGTCCGTGCCGAACCACTTCTCCATGGCCTTGGCCCACGCGCCGCCGAAGGTGGCGTGCCCGGAGACGTACGCCGGGAAGTTGGGCGAGAAGTGCGTGCCGGTCCGGTCCTGCGACAGAGGCTGCCAGTTGGGATCGGCGACCGTCCCCGCGTTGCCGTCCCCGTCGACCCGGATCGCGGACTCGGGCCGCCACAGGTCGATGTCGGTCCGGTACTTGGCGTCCCAGGCCGAGACACCGGCATCGGCCATGGAGAAGGCGGCGAGCGCGAACAGCTTGGCGTTGCCGGCCACGGTCAGGCGCTGGTCCCGCGAAAGGATCTGGGTCAGCTCGAAGAGCTGGCCCGGCGGCTTGTAGGTGCCGTCGAGGTCGTTCGCCCAGAACAGGGCGGCCTCGCGCTGATCGGCCGTGCGGACGGTGGAGTCGCTCTTGCCGAGGTCCTTCACGTCCTTGACCTGGGTGGCGTACGCGGTGCTCTTCAGGAGGCTGTCCATGACCGTGTGTCCGGCGGGCCCGGCGGGCCGGAACTGCGAACCGGAGGTCATGGCGAACGGCTTCACGAGGCCCCAGTCGGGCGTGGCACCGGGCTTGCCGTCCGTCGGACGCCAGTAGCCGGGGGTCTGGCTGCCGGTGTACTGCGTCGTGGACGCCGAGCCGTCGCCCTGGCGGGCGCTGATCATGGCCGCCGCGGCCTGCTGCCCGACGGACGTGCCGGCCGCGCGCTGTTCCGCGCTCACCGCGGCCGGGATGGTGGCGCGCGCCGCGGCGATCTCGTCGTCGAAGTTCGCCCCCGGGTAGACACTGCGCAGCACGTCGAAGGCCGCGTGGTCGATGGCGCTGTTGACGTCGGGCACGGCGCCGTTGCTCGCGGTCGCCTTGATCAGATAGGGGTCGCCGAGGCACTGGACCGAGCCCTCGGCGCACTTGGCCGAGTTCACCGCGTCGTAGATCGCGCCGTGCATCATGGCGCCGGCCCGGGCCAGCGGACCGGGGGCGCCGCCGACCTCACGGAAGGTCTGCTGGAGGACGTCGTTCCAGTACACGACGTGGTCCTTGACCGGGTCGGCCGGGGTCTCGTACGTGACCAGGACCGACGGCGCGTGGGCGGCGTCATCGGCGGACGCGAAGATCTTGAACGCCTTGTAGTCGGTCTCGTCCGTGGCGCGCAGGCCGACGGTGTCCACCGTCCGGTCCACCTGGGACCACTGCTTGACGATCGGGGTGATGTCCTGGGAGACCCAGCGCGGTCCGCAGTCGGTGTGGCCGTGCGTCGCGGTGGAGGTGCCCGCCTTGGTGCGCCAGGCCGGCTGGTTGCTCCAGCGGGTGGCGGTGGAGACGGTCCCGGTGTCCCACACCTCCCAGGCGCGGGCCTCGCACGAGTCGGACCACACCGCGTAGAGGTTCAGCTCGGCGTTGAGGATGTCCTGGCCGGTGACCGAGGCGTCGCGCGGGAACTGGACGAACGAGCGCGCCTCGTTCTTCTGCCACTCGCGCCCGACCCGCAGGCCGACGTCGCCGGAGAGGTCGGCGGTCCCGCCGTTGACAACGGTCGTGTCGAAGTTCGTGCCGAAGTAGATCGCGGGGTCGATGGTGACCGGGTACGTCGTGTCCTTGTCGGCCAGGAAGCCGCGGTCGGCGCTCACGTCGAGCCTGTAGCCGCCCTTGGCGGCGCTCAGGTCGAGACCGACCGGTGCCCGGTTGCTCGCGGACAGACCGCGCGCGTCACGCGAGGCGTCCCACATCACGGGCGTCGGCAGCTTGCCCACGGTCCTGTTCGTCGCCGTGTCCGTGAAGGTGACCGAGGTGTCGGCGCCCTTCTCGGCCTTCAGGCCCTCGGTCCGCAGCGGCATGCTGACGTCCGCGGCGCGCTCGGCGGCCGCCCGGTTCTTGACGACGAGGAACTGCTCGAACCCGGTCCGGGTGGCCTCGACCACGAGGTCGGTGCCCGGCAGCGCGTCGGCGTAGGTGGCCTTGCCGCCCTTGAGTACGGGCCGGGGCAGGGCGCCCTGCCACCCGAGGGCGACGGACCGGTCCGTGCCGCCGAGGGTGACCAGGGTGCCGCCCTGTGCGCCGGCGCCGCCCGCGAGCCGGAGCCCGCGCGGATGGGCCTTCGGGCTCACCGAGCCGTCGGCGTTGCGCACGAGCGTGGTGTCCACCGCGACCCACGCACCGTTCTTGCGGAAGCGGACGGGGCCCGAGTGGGTCTCCAGCGACATGGTCCCGTCGGGGTTGGCCCACAGGGTGGTGTTCTCCGTACGGGCCCCGGTCACCTCGATCCGGCGGTCCTGCGCGGCGGCGGTGAGCCGGGCCGCGGCCTCCTCGGTGATCCGTGTGTCGTTCTGCTGTGAAGGAGCGGCCTGGGCGGCCGCGGCGGGCGGTTGGGGTGCGGCTTCGGCAGGAGAGACGGCCGCTGCGATCAGGCCCGCCTCGGCGACAAGGACCAGGGACAGCGGGACGGCGAACCGTCCGGGCCGCTTGCGGGAGCCGGCGCGCCTCCCTGTTCTGCCGTCGGGCAGGTGGGTCGATCTGTGCACGTGGTTCAGCCTCCAGAACAGTTGCTGCATGAGAACTGCCTTAGAACTGGCATACGAATCGTGACAGTCGACGCCTCGCCGTGTCCCGGATCTTCACGAGTGGGGGATGTGAGGGTGATCATGGCCGGAATGAGGAACTCCGGTGCCCGCGGCGGCAGTTGAAAGAAGATCATTTTCGGTGGTGGTCACGTGCCGGCCGAGCGCGCCGCGGGCTCCCGAGGGGGAGTGGCAGCACGAGGCCCTCGTCCGTCGGACGAGGGCCTCGTGTGTGTCGGTGCGCCGCCAGGGACTCGAACCCCGGACCCGCTGATTAAGAGTCAGCTGCTCTAACCAACTGAGCTAGCGGCGCCTGCTGACCTGGAGAACTCTACCCGATTCCCCGGGGTGCTCCGTGCGTCGCACTCTCGTTCCCTCGCCGCGCCCGGCCTGTCGGATCATCGCTTTTACCCTTCTATCGGTCAAAATGCATCAGGTCATGTCATTGAGGACACTGTCCCCGTGAGGGACGGTCAGAAGATCTTGTCGACTGCAGCTGCGGAGGGGACGCGTATGGCCGTGCCGGTCTTCGAGGAGTACGAGCCCGCCGGTGACTGCGCCTGCGCCGGATGCGTCGCTCGGCGGCGCAGGGCGCCCGCCGCCGGAGCACACCGGTCCGCCCACGGCTGCCGCCGCGCACTGGCGCTGATCACCGCACTCGGGCTGGTCCTCGGCGGAGCGGGGACGGCGGCGGCAGCCGAGTACGTCCCCGGGGCCGCGCGGTCCGCGCCCTCCTTTGAGCCCGGGCCGTCGACCGAGCAGGGGGCCGAAGGTCCCCTGTACGGGCCGTCGGGCAAGCCCGCTCGGGGGCAGGCCCTGCGGGCGTCGACCCGGGCGCAGATCATCAACCGCGCGAAGAAGTGGGTCGGCGCCAAGGTGCCGTACAGCATGTCGAAGTACTGGTCCGACGGCTACCGCCAGGACTGCTCCGGCTATGTGTCCATGGCCTGGAACCTCGGGAGCAACGAGTGGACCGGCAGCCTCGCCGAGTTCGGCGACCGCATCCTCCGCGAGGACCTGCAGCCCGGCGACATCCTGCTCTTCCACAACCCCGAGAACCCCACCAAGGGTTCGCACGTCACGATCTTCGGCGGCTGGACCGACTACACGCACTCCTACTACGTCGCGTACGAGCAGACCAAGCCGCACACCCGCAAACAGGCCACACCCATGGCGTACTGGAACAACTCCGCGAGCTACGTCGCCTACCGCTACAAGGGCGTCGTCACCTCGGCGCCGACACGGGGCTCCGCGAGCTCGGCCACGCCCTACCCGGGTGATGCCTCCTTCGGCCCCGGCGCCGTCAACAAGTACGTCACCGAGCTCGGGAAGATGCTGATGGCGCGCGGAGGCAAACGCTTCTACGCCGACGGCCCAGGACCGCGCTGGTCCGACGCCGACCGGCGTGCCACCGAGGCGTTCCAGCGGGCCCAGGGCTGGCGGGGCGCCGAGGCGAACGGACTGCCCGGCCCCCACACCTGGCGGCTGCTGGCGAAGACGCAGGGCAAGGACATTCCGGCCGCGGTGACCGGCGGCTCCAGAGCGGCGCGGCCGCCCGCCTTCCCCGGGCGCGACCACTTCCGCCCCGGCCGGTCCAGCGGTCACATCAGCCTGCTCGGCAGGCAGCTCGTCCAGCGCGGCTACGGCAGGTACGACACCTCGGGCACCTCGTCGCGCTGGAGCGAGGCCCACCGGCTGGGCGTCCAGGCGTTCCAGCGCGCACAGGGCTGGCGGGGCGGTGAGGCGGACGGCTACCCGGGCCCCGATACCTGGCGGCGGCTCTTCGCCGCCCGCTGACCGGGCGGGCCGGTCCCGCCACCGATGCGTCATGAGTACGAGCTGACACGAGCAACGAGCGAAAGCCGAGGCGGCATGAACAGCACGATGTCGGAGCCGGAGGGCACGGTCCCGTCCGACGGCCAGCGGCGCAGCCCCGTCATCGCGGGCGAGACGACGACCGAGATCCCGGTGCACCTGCTCTTCCGGGACGACAACGGGCCGCTCAAGCTGCCCCCGGACCTCAGACCCGCCGTCGTCCCCCGGCGGCAGGGCACCGGCGAGCAGCCGAGGATCGGCCGCTCCACGCCGCCGCCGGCACCTCAGCCGCCGGCTCCCGAAGCGTCCGTGCCGCCGGTCGACCCGTCCCTGGCCGAGCGTCCCGGACCCGTGCTGCCCGGCTGGACCGGGCTCGTCGCCGGGACCTTCTCGCTCGCCGGGATCGGCGCGGTTCTGTGGGGGACGGGGGCGGTGCCGGATGTGGTCGCGGCCCTGTTCGGAGTGACCCCGCCGCCGTACCGGGGCATCGGCATCGGCCTGTGGTGCCTGCTCGCGCTCGGTGTCCTGCTCGCGCTGTTCGGGCTCGGCGGACTCGGCCGCGGGAGCGTCGGCCACGCCTGGGTCCTCACCCTCTGCGGCGACTACCGGGGCACCGTGCGCCGTACGGGACTGTTGTGGATGAGCCCGCTGGTGCTGCGCCGCCGCGTCGACGTACGGCTGCGTCACTGGCGCAGCGAGCCGATGCCCGCCCGCGACGCCGAGGGCACGGCACTGCGGGTGGTGGTGCTCGTCGTGTGGCGCGTCAAGGACGCCGCGCGGGCGGTCCTCGGTGTCGAGGACCACGAGGCGTACCTCAGGGAGCAGGTAGAGCTGGCCACCACCCGGGTGCTCTCGCAACTGCCCGCCGACGCTCCCCCTGTCTTCGACGAGGGGACCCCCATCGGGGAGGCGGTCCCCACGCTGCGCGACGCCGAGAAGGTGGGGGCCACGCTGACGAAGGCTCTCGCGGCCGAGTGCGCCCCGGTGGGCATCGAGATCTTCACGGCCCAGCCGACGGCGATCGACTACGCACCCGAGGTGGCGGACGCCATGCAGCGCCGCCGGATCGCGGCGATCGACGAACGCCACCGCGACAGCGTCCTCACCTCGGTGGTCGACGCGGTGGACGACACGGTGAGCCGGCTCACCTGCCGGGGGCTCATCGAGCCGGACGACTACGAGCGCAAGGCGCTGGTGAAGGACCTGACCGTTGCCTTCTACACAGGCCGGGCCGGGGGCGCGGACCGGTGGCACGCCTCTTCGTGATTGGTCTGGACATGGCGAACTCGCGTCAATACATTGGGACTTGGTCTAGACCGGAATAGGTACGACCGCGCGCGTGCCGTACGTCCCACGGAACTCCCCCACGTTCTTCCTGGAGCCAGCATGCGAAAGAAGATAGGCGCGGCCGTGGTCGGCCTCGCCGTGACGGGCGCCACCCTGCTCGCCACCGGCAGCGCCAGCAGCCACGGCTACACCGACTCACCCATCAGCCGCCAGAAGCTCTGTGCCAACGGCACCGTGAGCAACTGCGGTCCCATCCAGTGGGAACCGCAGAGTGTCGAGGGCCCCAAGGGCTTCCCCGCCGCCGGCCCCGCCGACGGCAGGATCTGCTCGGCGGGCCTGTCGCAGTTCGCCCAGCTCGACGACCCGCGGGGCGGCGCCTGGCCCACGACCAGGGTCAGCTCCGGCCAGAACTACACCTTCCGGTGGCAGTTCACCGCCCGGCACCGCACCACCGACTTCAAGTACTTCATCACCAAGCCCGGTTGGAACCCCGGCCAGCCGCTGACCAGGGCCGCCCTCGAGTCGCAGCCCTTCCTGACCGTGCCCTACGGCGGTCAGCAGCCGCCGGCGACGCTCTCCCACTCCGGCAACCTGCCCCAGCGCAGCGGACGCCATCTGATCCTGGCGGTGTGGACCGTCCACGACACGGCCAACGCGTTCTACGCCTGCTCCGACGTCCAGTTCTGAGGGCCGGACGCCGCCTGACGGTCCGTCACGGGGGTAGGGCAGGCCCTACCCCCGTACACCCCCTGGGCACATGGCCCGCGCCGCCGCGCCCCGCCTACCGTGTGCGCCATGGACGGTGTGCGCACCCCTGGCAGGCCCTGAGCCGGCGGGACTTCCTGCTGAGCGGATGGCCCGGGCGGGCCGCCGCGTACCTGGCGAGCAGCGCCGTCACCGGCGTCGTCGCCCTCACCGTCCTCGTCGTGCTCGCCGCGTTCTCGCTCGTCCTCGTCGGACTGCCGCTGCTCGTCCTCGGCGGGACCGCCCTCGCCGTCGTCGAGCGGCGCAGACTGCGGATCGCCGACCGCGAGAACGCGCCCAGCCCGCACCGCACTCCCGGTGCGCCCGGCCTCGCCGCCTGGCTGCGGGTGCGCCTCGGCGAACAGGCGACCTGGCGGGAGCTCGCCTACGGGCTGCTGCACGCCCTGGTCCTGTGGCCGCTCGACGTGCTGGCCGTGTGCGTCGGGGTCGGCTCCCCGCCGGACTGGCCGCGGCGCCCCTGCAGCTGGCGCTCGACGGCGAGGAGGCGCGCGTGGTGAAGACCGTGCTGGTCACCACCTACCCGCAGGCGTTCGCGGCGGCCGCCGCCGGGCTGCTGCTCCTGCCCGTCCTGCTGTACCCGCTCGCCGCACTCGCCGGGGCGCGCGCCCAGCTCACCCGGCTGCTGCTCGCCCCGAGCGAGGGTGAGCTGCGGGAGCGGCTGACGGAGGTGACCCGGTCGCGGGCCCGGCTCGTCGTCGCCTTCGAGGCACTCGCCAACGTCGGCAGGCACAGCGGCGCGTCCCGCGCCCGCGTGGACGCGCGGCACACCGGCGAGCGGCTCGTCGTGGAGGTGCACGACGACGGCCGCGGCGGCGCCGAGCCCGTGCGGGGCACCGGACCGACCGGTCTGGCAGACCGGCTCGCCGTCCTCGATGGCACACTGACCGTCGACAGCCCGGAGGGCGCGCCGACCATGCTGCGAGTGGAGATCTCTTGCCGAGCGCTCTCCGGATAGTCCTGGCCGAGGACGGTGTCCTGCTGCGCGAGGGGCTGATCGCGCTGATCGGCCGCTGCGGCCACGAGGTCGTCGCCGCGGTCGGGGACGCAGGCGCGCTGCGCGACGCGGTCGCCGACCATGATCCGGACCTCGTCGTCACCGACGTCCGGATGCCTCCCGGCTTCCAGGACGAGGGACTGCGCGCCGCCGTCGCCCTGCGCGCCGAACGCCCCGCCCTGCCGGTGCTGGTGCTCAGCCAGTACGTGCAACGGGAGTAGGCGGCCGAGCTCCTCGGCACCGGCGACGGCTCGGGCGTGGGCTACCTGCTCAAGGACCGCATCGGCCAGGTCGAGGAGTTTCCTGGCTGCCCTGACACAGGTCGCCGCGGGCGGCACGGTCGTCGACCCCGAGGTCGTGCGGCAGCTCCTGCGCCGCCGCCGTGATCCGCTCGCCGCTCTCACGCCGCGCGAGCGGGAGGTCCTCGCGCTGGTCGCGGAGGGGAAGTCGAACGAGGCGATCGCGCGGCAGCTCTTCGTCACCGAGGCGGCCGTCGGCAAGCACATCGGCAACATCCTCGCCAAGCTCGACCTGCCGCCGGCCGAGGACACCCACCGCCGGGTGCTCGCGGTGCTCGCCCACCTCCGCTGACGCCGCGTCCCGCCCCTTCCCGAACAGCCCCCGCGTGACGGCCGTCGGGCGAAGTTCACCCTTTCGACCGGCGCGTACATGCTGTGCGGGACGTGCGTCGAGCGGGACTCTGGATCCGCCGTGGACAGGCCACGTGCGTGCATCAACTCCCGCTCCTCGCCCGGAGGTTCTGCATGCGTCGCCGACTTGCCCCTTCCCTCGTGGCCACCGCTCTCGCGGTGCCCGCCGCGCTCCTGCCGGCATCCGCCGCGTCGGCAGCGCCGGCCGACAAGCCCCAGGTCCTCAGCGCCTGGACGCAGACCAGCCTCACCAGCCACCACGCCTGGGCGGCCGCCCGGGCGAACCAGAGCGCCTGGAGCGCGTACGGATTCAACTGGTCCACGGACTACTGCTCCTCGTCCCCGGACAACCCGTTCGGCTTCCCGTTCAGGGCGGCCTGCGCCCGCCACGACTTCGGCTACCGCAACTACAAGGCGGCAGGCACGTTCGCGGCCAACAAGACGCGCCTGGACTCTGCGTTCTACGAGGACATGAAGAGGGTGTGCGCCCGGTACGCGGGCGCGACGCGCACCTCGTGCCGTTCGACCGCCTGGACGTACTACCACGCGGTGGCCGTCTTCGGCGTGACGGCGCCGGCCGGCGCCCCCGTGACCTGAGCATGCCGAAGGACCCCTCGCTTGGGCGAGGGGTCCTTCGGCATGTGTGCGCCGCCAGGGACTCGAACCCCGGACCCGCTGATTAAGAGTCAGCTGCTCTAACCAACTGAGCTAGCGGCGCCTCTTTGCCTGCCGCTCGGAGCGGCTGACTCATTAATAGTACCTGGTCCCGGGGGGTGCTCCTGACCACCTGGGACCGGAGGCGGGTCGCGGCCCTAGATCGCCAGCGAGAGCACCACCGGAGCGGCCCTGCGGTTGAGCGTGTACGCCGCCGAGCGCAGCCGGTGGGCGTGCTCGATGGGCAGGGAGAGCGCCAGGCAGCCCACGGCCGAGCCCGCCGTCAGCGGCACCGCGGCGCAGACCGTGCCCACCGCGTACTCCTGCAGGTCGAGGACGGGGACCGTCGGCGGCTGGGCGTCCAGCTTCGAGAAGAGCAGCCGCTCGCTGGTGATCGTCCGCGAGGTCAGACGCGCGATCTTGTGGCGCGAGAGGTGGTCGCGGCGGCCGTTCACGTCGAGCTGGGTCAGCAGGCACTTGCCGACCGCGCTGGCGTGGGCGGCCGAGCGGAAGTCCACCCACTCGTTCACCTTCGGCGTGCGCGGGCCGTCGGCGAACTGGGTGATCTTGACCTCGCCGTCGATGTAGCGGCTGATGTAGACGGCGGCGCCCACCGAGTCGCGCAGCTCGGTCAGGGTCTCCTGGAGCTTGGCCTCCAGGGCTTCCTTGCGGGTGGCGCCGGAGCCGAGCAGGACCAGGGAGTCGCCGATCACGTACGCGCCGTCGGTGACCTGCTCCACGTATCCCTCGCGGCGGAGCATGGCGAGCACGGGAGCGAGATGACCGGCGGGCAGGCCGGTCTCGCGTGCGATCTGGACGTCGGAGACACCGCCACCGTGCTTGGAGACCGTTTCCAGGACGCGCAAGACGTATTGCACCGAGTGGAACGGCGCGGTCGGCTCAGGCTTCAGCGCCACGGTTTCCCCCTAGCAGGTTGTGACCGCAAGCTTCGGTACCACGATACCGGCCAAGAGCCGTTTCGGACTGGGCTGTTGGCGTAAATGCCGGGGCGCCCCAGCGGCCTGTGCTGGGGCGCATCACTTTGGCATATGCCAGAGTCAAGCCTCACCGACAGAGTGAATGGTCAGAGCACCGCACCGAGGAATTCGCGCGTGCGTTCGTGCTCCGGGTCGGAGAAGATTTTTTCCGGCGGGCCCGACTCGATGACCTTGCCGGAGTCGAACATCAGGACATCGTCAGAGATGTCCCGGGCGAAGTTCATCTCGTGCGTGACGCACACCATCGTGATGTCCGTCGTGCGGGCGATGTCCCGCAGGAGATCCAGTACGCCGGCCACGAGCTCGGGGTCGAGCGCCGAGGTCACCTCGTCCAGCAGGAGCACCTGCGGCCGCATCGCCAGCGCGCGGGCGATCGCCACCCGCTGCTGCTGGCCGCCCGACAGCTGCGTCGGCTTCGCGTCGGCGCGGTCGCCGAGCCCCACGAGGTCCAGCAGCTCCCGGGCCCGGGCCTCGGCCTCGTCCTTGGACAGGCCGAGCACCCGCACCGGCGCCTCGGTGATGTTGCGCAGCACGGTCATGTTCGGGAACAGGTTGAACTGCTGGAAGACCATGCCGATCTTCTTGCGCGCCTCGCGGCGCTCCTTCTCGGCGGCCGGGAAGAGCCGGCTGCCGTTCACCTGGATCGTGCCCTCGTCGGGCGTCTCCAGCGTCATCAGCAGCCGCAGGATCGTCGTCTTCCCGGAGCCGGACGGGCCGATCAGGGTGACGTGCCTGCCGGACCTCACCGAGAAGCAGAGGTCGTCGAGGACCGTGGTGTCGCCGAATCTCTTGGTGACGTTCTCGAAACGGATCAGTTCTTCGGGCGTGGTGTCGTGGGTGTCAGCGGACAAGGCGGCGCTCCAGGGCTCGTACGAGAAGAGATGCCGGATAGGCGATGAGGACGAAGGCGAGACCGATCACGGTCAGCGGCTCGGTGTACTGGAACGTCGAGGCGCTCTCCAGCCGCGACTGCTGGAGCATCTCCAGCACGCCGATGGCGGCGAGCAGCGGAGTGTCCTTGAGCATCGCGATCACGTAGTTGCCGAGCGCGGGGGTGATCCGGCGGACCGCCTGCGGCAGGATCACGGCGAACCAGGTGCGGTGGGCGGGCAGGCTCAGGGCCGTCGCCGCCTCCCACTGCCCGGGCGGCACGGCGTCGATACCGGCCCGGTAGACGTGCGCGGTGTACGTCGAGTAGTGCAGCCCGATCGCGATCGTGCCGGTGGTCAGGGCGGAGAACTGGATGCCCCACTCCGGCAGCACGAAGTACAGGAAGAACAGCTGCACCAGCAACGGGGTCGTGCGGATGAACTCGGTGACGAGATTCACCGGCCACCGCACGAAGCGGCTCGGCGCCCGGAAGGCGATGGCCCACACGAGGCCGAGCGTGAACGAGATCAGCGAGCCGAGCACCAGCACCTGCAGGGTGACCAGCACACCGTCCCAGAAGCGTGGCATGAAGTCCGCGACCGCGGACCAGTCCCAGGTCACTTGGCCGCACCCCCCGTCACCGTGGCGCCGGCGGTCTCGGCCCCGGCGCGCCGGGAGAGCATGCCGCCCAGCAGACCGGGTTCCGGCTCGATGCCGATGTTCCGCTTCGTCCTGCGTTCCAGGGCCTTCATGGACCGGGTCACCGCGAGCGCGAGCAGGAAGTAGATCACCAGGCTGATCGTGTAGATCTGCGCGCTCTCCTGGGTGGCGAGCCGCACCAGATACGCGGCGAACGACACGTCGCCCACCCCGAGCAGCGACACCAGGGCGGTGCCCTTGAGCAGCTCGATCAGCAGGTTGCAGAACGGCGGGATCATCTCGGGCACCGCCTGCGGCAGCAGGATCAGCCGCATCCGCTCCCAGGGCGTGAGGCTGAGCGCGACCCCCGCCTCGCGCTGCGCCTTGGGCACCGCGTTCAGCGCGCCGCGCACGATCTCGGCGCCGTACGCGCCGTACGACAGGCCGAGCGCCAGCACCGCGGCCCACATGGGCACCAACTGCCAGCCCATGAGCGGCGGCACCACGAAGAACAGCCAGAACATCAGCACCAGCGCCGACGTCCCGCGGAAGATCTCGGTGTACGCGCCCGCCAGGAAGCGGACGGTGCGCGAGCGGTGCGTGCGGGCCGCGCCGACGCCGAAGGCCACGACCGCGGCGAGCACGGTGCTGTAGACCAGGAGTTGAACGGTGATCCAGATACCGGGGAGCACCCAGTTCTGCCAGAGTCCGGCTGTCATTTCTCGCACAGCTCCTCGGCAGTCAAGGTGGTCATCTCGCTCTCCGTGAAGCCGAAGGGCTTCAGGATGCGGAGGAGTTCACCGCTCTTCTTCATCTTGTGGATCTCGACGTTGAACGCGTCGCGCAGGTCGCTGTCGGTGGGGCGGAAGGCGAAACCGCCGCCGTCGATCTGCTTCTTGCCGTCCACGACCGCGGCGAACGGCTCGGTGGCCTCCGCCCGGGTGCTCTTGCGGACCACCTCGCGGGCGGTGAGCGCGGTCCCGGCGAAGACGTCGACGCGGCCGGACTCGACGGCGTTCAGCCCGGCCACCTGGTCCTGAAGGATCACGATGTCCTTCTCGGGTATGCCGGCCGCGACCGCGTACCCGATCTCCGCGTAGCCCGTACCGGACGCGAGCCTCGCCTTGGCCCGCACCACGTCCTCGTACGTCCGCAGGTTCTTGGGATTGCCCTTGCGCACGATGAACGAGTCGAGCATCTGGTACTCGGGGTCGGCGAAGACGACCTGCGCGCACCGTTCCTTGTTGATGTACATCCCGGCCGAAACCACGTCGAACTGCTGGGAGTTCAGCCCGGGTATGAGGGAGGCGAAGTCGGTGGCGACCGGCTGCACCCGGTCGATGCCGAGCCGCTTGAAGATGACCCGGGCGAGCTCGGGCGCTTCGCCCGTGAACTCGCCCTGGTCGTCCACGTAGCCGTACGGCACCTCCCCGGCGATGCCGAGGCGCACCGTGCCCTGGGACTTCAGGCGGGCCAGCGCGTCGCCGGACGGCACGCGGCCGCAGCCCGCGGCGCCGACGGCGGTGAGCGCGCCCGCCGCCGCGGTGCCGAGCAGCAGGGAGCGTCTGCTCATCGATCGTGGTTGTCTTCTACGAGCCATGGGCGCGCGGCTACCCGGGCCGCTCGTGGGTATGCGTAGGAAATGGCCGACCGATACCTGACCGTTGCTCTGGACCGGCGCGGAGTGCGGTGCACCGCCCGGCTCCTGACCGACAAGGCTCCGCTGACCTGCGCGGCGGTGTGGGACGCGCTTCCGCTGTCCGCGGACGTGTACCACGCGAAGTATGCGCGCAATGAGATCTATGCCCTTTTCCCGGCTTTCGCGCCCCAGGAGCCGCCGTTGGAGAACCCGACGGTGACGCCGATCCCCGGCGACCTGTGCTACTTCACCTTCACCGACGTGCAACTGGGCACGTCGTCGTACGGCTACGAGAGCCGCGCCGCCCCCGTGACGGTGGACCTGGCCCTGTTCTACGAGCGCAACAACCTGCTGCTGAACGGGGACACGGGGTGGGTGCCGGGGATCGTGTGGGGCACGGTGGTGGAGGGCCTGGAGGAGATGGCCTCGGCCTGCCAGGACCTCTGGCGCACGGGCGCGTCGGGGGAGACGCTGAGCTTCCGGCGCGCCTGACGCCCGGGGCGCTGCCCCTACCCCAGGGCCCCCGGCCCCGGGACCCCTGCCGCGCCCGACTCGTACAACGCGTGGGCCACCCGCAGCACCAGGCCGTCCGCGTACCGCGGGCCCACCAGCTGCGCGCCGATCGGCAGCCCCTCCGCGTCCAGCCCGCACGGCACCGTCGCCGCGGGCTGCTGCGTCATGTTGAACGGGTATGTGAAGGGCGTCCACCCCGTCCACCGCCGGTGGCCCGACCCCGACGGGACCTCCACGCCGGCCTCGAACGCCGTAAGCGGCAGCGTCGGCGTGACCAGCAGGTCGTACGCCGTGTGGAACCGCGCCATCCGCCGGCCCAGCTCCGCCCGGACGTCCACCGCCGCCAGGTACTCCAGCGCGCTGCGCCGCGCGCCGATGTCGCAGATCTCCCGCAGGCCCGGGTCCAACTGCTCCCGCTGCCGCGGGCCGAGGTGCTGCACCAGCCGGGCCGCGCCGGTGAACCACAGGGTGTGGAAGGCCTCGACCGGGTCCGTGATGTCCGGATCGGTCTCCTCGACGTACGCGCCGAGGTCGGCCAGCGCCGCGACCGTCCGCCGCACCGCCGACGCGACCGCGGGGCGGACCGCGACCTGACCGCCGAGCGTGGGGGAGTACGCGATCCGCAGGCCCTTCACTCCCTCGCCGAGCCCGTGCCGCACCTCGCGTGCCGGCCCCAGATGGGACCAGTCCCGCCAGTCCTCGCCGCTCATCACGTCGAGCATGAGCGCCGCGTCCGCCGCGTCCCTGGTCATCGGTCCGATATGGGACAGGCTGCCGAAGGGGCTCGACGGATACAGCGGCACGCGCCCGTACGTCGGCTTCAGCCCGAAGATCCCGCAGAAGGACGCCGGGATGCGGACCGACCCGCCCCCGTCCGTGCCGACCGACAGCGGGCCCGCGCCGAGCGCCACCGCCGCCGCGCCGCCGCCGCTGGAGCCGCCCGCGGTGCGCGAGGGGTCGTACGGGTTGCGCGTCACGCCGTGCCGCGGCGAGTCCGTGACCCCCTTCCAGCCGAACTCGGGCGTCGTCGTTTTCGCGAGGAACACCGCGCCGTGCTCCCGCAGTCGTGCGACCGACGGGGCGTCCTCGTCCCAGGCCCGGTCCGCGCGCACGGTCAGGGAACCGCGCAGCGTGGGCACACCGCGCTGGAGGACGAGGTCCTTCACGGTGACGGGCACCCCGTCGAGCAGCCCCTGCGGCTCTCCCCGGCGCCAGCGTTCCGCCGACGCCGCGGCCGCGGCGAGTGCCGCGTCGGCGTCGGTTCGTACGAAGGCGTTGACCAGCGGCTGAACGCTCTCGACGCGTTCCAGCGCCGCGCGGGTCGCGTCGACGGGGGAGAAGTCGCCCTGTGCGTAGCCGGCCAGCAGTTGACGAGCGGTGAGGTCAGTCAGGCGAGTGGTCATGCATGGGGACGTACCCACGTTTCTTGTCGACCACGTTCGGCAGGGGCTCTCCGGCCGCCCACAGCTCGTACATCCCGACGAACTGCTCGCTCAGCCGGTCCCGCCAGCCGATCGTGTCACCGCTCATGTGCGGGGAGACGATCAGCCCCGGAGCTTCCCACACCGGGCTGTCCGGTGCGAGCGGCTCCGACTCGAAGACGTCGAGGGCCGCGCCCGCGATCCAGCGCTTGTGCAGGGCGTCGAGGAGGTCGGCCTCGACGACGAGCGGTCCCCGGCCGACGTTGACGAAGCGGGCCGAGGGCTGCATCAGGCCGAAGCGGCGTGCGTCGAACATCCCCGCGGTCGTCTGGGTGAGCGGCGCCGCGCAGACCACCCAGTCGGCGCGGGCGAGCAGCGGGTCGAGGTCCTGCTCGCCGTGGATGCCGGGGCGGGCCTGACGGCCCACGACCGCCGTGGTGGCGCCGAGCGCCCGCAGGGCGCCGGCGACCGCCCGCCCGATGGGCCCGGCGCCGACCACCACGGCGCGGCTGCCCGCGACCGCGAGGCCCTCCCGGTGCCGCCACTCGTGGCGGCGCTGGAGCTCCAGCGTCACCGGCAGGTCCTTCGCCATCGCCAGGACGAGCGCCGCCACGTACTCGGCAATAGGCTGCTCGAAGATGCCGCGCGCATTGGTCACCACGGTGTCGGACACGGCAAGTGCTGGACAAAGGACGCGGTCGACGCCGGCGCTCGGGGTGTGCACCCACCGGGGCCGGGGACCTTCGCCGGGCCAGGCCCGACGGACCGCGTCGGAGGCGAAGTCCCACACCAACAGGACGTCCGCGTCGCGGAGTCGGGCCGCGAGCGTCTCCTCGTCGGCGTACTCCACCCGCACCTTGCCGGTCAGGCGGCCGAGGCGCGGCGGGGGGTCCGCGTTCAGCACGAGCAGAGTGGGTTCGGCCATCGGTCGGAGACCACCTCGTCACGTCGTAGATGTACGGATTGACCCACGCTCGCACCGGAACCTACCGTCGTCAACAAGACGCCAAGGGGGCTGAGCGCATGGATGTCGTCTCCTTTCTCGCCGGGCCGCAGCCGCAGCACGGCATCGGTGTGGTGGCACCCTTCGACTTCGCTCTGGACCGGGAGCTGTGGCGCTGGGTCCCCGACGACGTCTCGCTGCGTCTGACGCGCACCCCCTTCGTGCCCGTCGGGGTCTCCCTGGACCTGGCGCGGCTGGTGAGCGAGCACGAGACGCTGCGGGACGCGGTGCGGGCGCTGGGCGCCTCCGAGCCGGAGGTCGTCGCCTACGCGTGCGCATCGGGCAGTTTTGTCGGCGGCCTCGCCGGGGAACGCGCTCTGTGCGAGGTGATGCGCACGGCCGGCGACGTGCCGGCCCTGACGACGTCCGGCGCGCTCCTCGAAGCGCTCGGCGAGCTGGGGGCCCGGCGGATCGCGCTGCTGACGCCCTACACGGAATCGGTCACCCGGTCATTGGAGGACTATCTGGCGGAAGCGGGAGTGACGGTGGTGGGCCGGGCCTTCCTCGGGCTGACCCGGCACATCTGGAAAGTGCCGTACCGCGCGGTGGTCGACATGGCACGGGAGGTGTCGGTCGAGGGCGCCGACGCGCTGTTCATCAGCTGCACGAACCTGCCGACGTACGACGTGATCCCGCAACTGGAGGCCGAGCTGAGGGTGCCGGTGGTCTCCGCCAACCAGGTCACGATGTGGTCGGCCCTGCGCGCCGTCGGCGCCTCGGCGGTCGGCCCCTATCAGGCTCTGCTGATGGACGCCACGGCGGCGACGGCGGAGCCGGAAGGACAGGAGGGCGTGACATGACGACGGTGGGCCTGCTCTACCCCGGGCATGCGGCCGAGGACGACTACCCCCGTATCGAGACGCTGCTGACCGGTGTCAACCTGCCGGTCGTCCACACCGACATCGGCGAGGACGCGCACCGCGAGGACGCTCTGCGTGAGATGGGCTCGGCCGAGCGGCTGGCGGCCGGCGTGGAGGAGCTGAGGCTGTCGGGCGCCGAGTCGGTGGTGTGGGCCTGCACCAGCGGCTCGTTCGTGTACGGGTGGGAGGGGGCCCATGAGCAGACCCGGGCCCTGGCGCTGGCGGCCGGGCTCCCGGCCTCCAGCACGTCGTTCGCGTTCGCCCACGCCGCACGGGAGGTCGGGGCCACGCGGGTGGCGATCGCCGCGACGTATCCCCAGGACGTGACGGACCTGTTCGCCCGCTTCCTCGAGGCGGCGGGGCTCGAGGTGGTGGCCGCGCGGGCGAGCGGGATCGTGACGGCGGCCGAGGTGTCGACCTGGGGGCGCGAACAGGTGCTGGAGCTGCTGCGGAAGGGGGACGACCCGAGGGCCGACGCCGTCCTGCTGCCGGACACCGCCCTGCACACGGTGGCCCACCTGCCGGAGCTGGAGGAGGTGACAGGCAGGCCCGTGCTCACGGCGAACCAGGTGACGGTGTGGGAGGGGCTGCGGCTGGCGGAGCGCAGGGGCGCCTGGTCGGACGAGCTGGGCAGGCTGTTCGCCCGCAAGGACTGACCGCCCGTCGCCCGCAAGGACTGACCGCCCGGTTCACGGGTCTGCCGGGAATAAAACGGAGATGGCCTCCTGTTTTGGGTCGGGACACGTACGACTCATCCAGGAGGGCCCCACCCGTGAACGCAGTGGACGAGATCCGAGGCACGGCGGCCGGCACCGCCCCCGTCCCCCTGTCCGTGCTCGACCTGGTCACGGTCGGCAGCGGCCGCACGGCCTCCGACGCGCTGCGCACCAGTGTGGCCATCGCCCGCCTCGCCGAGAGCCGGGGCTACCACCGGCACTGGGTCGCCGAGCACCACTCCATGCCCGGCGTCGCGTCGTCCTCCCCGGCCGTGATCCTCGCCCACCTCGCCGCCCACACCGAGCGCATCCGCCTCGGCTCCGGCGGCGTGATGCTGCCCAACCACGCCCCGCTGGTCATCGCCGAGCAGTTCGGCACCCTGGAGGCGCTGGCGCCGGGCCGCGTCGACCTCGGCCTCGGCCGCGCGCCGGGCACGGACGGTGCGACGGCAGCGGCCCTGCGCCGTTCCGACACCCTCCACGAGGGCGCCGACGACTTCCCGCAGCAGCTCGCCGAGCTGATCCGGTTCCTCGACGACGACTTCCCGGACGGGCACCCGTACGCGCGCATCCACGCCGTGCCGGGACCGGTGCAGGCCACCGCGCCCGGCGGCGTCCAGTCCCCGGCCCGCCCGCCGGTCTGGCTGCTGGGCTCCTCCGGGTTCAGTGCCCGTCTCGCCGGGGCGCTCGGGCTGCCGTTCGCCTTCGCCCACCACTTCTCCGCGCAGAACACGCTCCCCGCCCTGGAGCTGTACCGGGAGAGCTTCCGGCCCTCGGCCGTGCTGGACGCTCCCTACGCCCTGATCGGCGTCTCGGCCCTCGCGGCGGACGACGAGCGGGAGGCCCGTCGCCAGGTGCTGACCGGAGCGCTGTCGATGGTGCGGCTGCGCACCGGCCGGCCCGGGCTGATCCCGACGCCGAAGGAGGCGGAGGAGTACGCCTTCAGCACGATGGAGCGGGAGTTCGTCGACAGCTGGCTGGCGAACATCGTCCACGGCACGCCGGACGCGGTGCGGGCGGGGCTGGACGACCTCCAGAAGCGCACCGGGGCGGACGAGCTGATGATCACGGCCAACGCGCACGGCGGTGATGTGCGCCTGCGCAGCTACGAGTTGATCGCGGACGCGTACGGTCTGCCCGCCTGAGTGGTTCGCCGGTGAACCTCTCGCGCGTGGCTCATTAAGGAGGACTTAAACCGCTCGTCACCCCGTGTGGCGAGCGGTTTTTCGCAACCGGCGCAGGTCCGGGGCGATTTCCGTAGCGGGGCCGGCCCCCGGTGCGTACCACGCTCCGCGCGGTGTCCCGTTCGGGGTTCCGCCCCGGGTCCGTGGTCCTGCGCCCTGGCGGGCTCGGGCTTCGGGGTCCGGCCCCGGGCTCCGCCCGGTTCTCCCTGCGCCTGCGCGCGTGCGGGGACCCAGCACCTCAATCGCCGGCCCGTTCGGGGACTTCGCCTGGCTTCGCCGACGGGGACCACACCCACGGCGGCCAGGCCGTAGGGGAGCTCGAGGACACCGCGCGAAGCGCGGTACGGAGTCCGGGGCTTGCCCCGGTCCCGGGGTGGGGTATCGCCCACGGCCGCCAGGCCGTAAGGGGAGGGCGGGGAGGGGAACGGCCGCGCGCGGCGGCCCCGTCACCCGGCGGCGTCCCCTCAGCCCGACGCGCCCGCAGGCTCCGCGCGCGTACCCGTGCCGAGCATCTCCGCGATCCGCTCCGGCGCCACCGCCCGCGAGTACAGCCAGCCCTGCCCCGTGTCGCAGCCGATGCGCCGCAGCCGGGACGCCTGTCCCGAGGTCTCCACGCACTCGGCGGTGACCGTGAGCCCCAGCCGGTGGGCCAGTTCGACCAGCGCCTCGACGATCGTCTCGTCCGCCGGGTTCGCGTGGGCCTCGTCCTGGAACCCACGGACAAACGTTCCGTCGAGCTTCAGTGCGGACACCGGAAGCCGGCTCAGGTACGCGAGGTTCGAGTAGCCGGTCCCGAAGTCGTCGATCGCGATCTGGACGCCCATCTCGCTGAGCGCCTTCAGCGCCTGGAGCGGCCGGCCCGCCGAGCCCATCACCGCCGACTCTGTGAGCTCCAGCTGGAGCAGATGCGGCGGCAGTCCCGTCTCGGCCAGGATCTCCGCGACATCCGCCACCAGGTCGGAGTCCCACACCTGCCGTACGGCGACGTTGACGCTCACGAACAGCGGTTCCACGCCGGGGTGGTCGAGCTGCCAGCGGCGCGCCTGACGGCACGCGGTGCGCAGCACCCACCGCCCGAGCTGCACGATCGAGCCGTCCTCCTCGGCGATGGCGACGAACCGATTCGGCGTCAGCGTGCCGAACTGCGGGTGGTTCCAGCGCACCAGCGCCTCCACTCCGCGCGTCACCCCGTCCGCGAGTCCCACCAGCGGCTGGTACTCCAGCGCGAACTCGCCGCGTTCCACGGCCGGGCGCAGCGTGGAGGAGAGCGCCTGGCGCGTCATCCGGTGCGCGTTGCGCTCGGGATCGAAGAGGGTCCAGCGGGCCCGGCCGTCCTCCTTGGCCCAGTACAGCGTCGTGTCCGCGGCCTGCATCAGCCCGGTGGCGCTCGTGCCGGTCACCGCGCGCTCCACGACGCCGATGGAGGCCGACACCGACAGACGCCGGCCGGCCAGGTCGAACGGCTGCTGGAGCGCCGCCAGTACGGCCCGTGCGAGATCGGCGAGCTGCTCGGTGCCCGTGGAGTCCTCGACCAGGATGGCGAACTCGTCCCCGCCGAGCCGGGCGACGAGGTGGCCGCAGCCGCGCGCCCCGCTGTTGTCGGCGCACTCGGTCAGGCGGTCGGCCACGGCGGCCAGGAGCCGGTCGCCGACCCGGTGCCCGAGCGTGTCGTTGACGGCCTTGAACCCGTCGAGGTCCAGGTAGCACAGCCCGATCCGGCCGGTGGAACCGTGGTCGTACGGTGAGGACTCCAGCGCGGCGGTGAGCCGTTCGAAGAACAGCGTCCGGTTGGGCAGCCGGGTCACGGGGTCGTGCAGCTGCAGATGGCGCAGCCGTGCGTGCAGCTCGCGCCGGTCGCTGATGTCGGCGACGGACAGCAGCACGTCGCCGGTTCCGCACACGGGGGCGACGGTGACCTCGGCCCAAAGAGCCCGCCCGTCGGGGTGCTTGAGCCGCCGGGTGCAGCGGAACCGCGAGCGCCGGCCGCGCAGCACCTCGCGGTAGGCGTGCCAGGTGCGGGCGTCGGAGGCGAGGTCGATGAGGTCGGCGGCGCACTGGTCGCGCAGTTCGGCGGGACGGGTGCCGAACAGGGCCGCGAACGCCTCGTTGGCGCCGACGACGAGTCCTTCGTGGTCGACGACGGTCATGGCGAGCTGTGCGGCGTTGAAGGCGGCACGGTAGTCGCACAGCTCGGCGGAGCTCCGGCCCACGCCGTTACGCTCGGTGACGGACTCTCGGACGTTTCCGGGGACTGCGACGCCCGCGGGCCCTTGTCCCTCGGAGGTTCCGCTCACCGCTCACTCCCGCATGCAGTGTGTCGTACAGGGTCGTGCAAATGTGGTCGGGGGCTGGCCGCCCGAGACATTCACCGAAGAAATCCCGCAAGGACTCGGGGAAAGTGTGCCGATCATAGAGGCTGGCGCGGCGGCCGTTCCAGCGTCACCGACCCGGCGCGGGCCCCCGCACACCGCGGCCGATCGTTTCTGCGCGGGTGGCGACCGGTGTCGGAACCAACCTGACCGGATGTGACGTTCCGTGAACCTTCGGAGTGTCGCCGCATCTCGGGTCGGCATCGGGCCGGTGTCAGGTCGGTCACCCGAGTGGGGCACCGGAACAGGGCAAACATCCGTAAAACATCACAAGGTGGGTGAGGCATCCAGCATTCCCGAGCCGGAGGTCTACGTGGAGGGTCAGCAGTCGCCCGAGGGAACACCCGTGAGAGTGGAAGGGGCACGCCTGCGCAGTGTTGCCGCGGGGCTCACCTCTCTCGTGGCGTTCACGGCAACGTCCCTCGTGGCCGGGCCCGCCGTGGCCGTCTCCTCCGCCGGTCCCTGCGCCCTGCCCCGCACACAGGCCCACCACTCCCTCGGCCTCGACTCCTGGAACTCCGCCTATCCGCAGCCCGTCGACCGGCTCGACGCCGTCATGATCTTCCTGTCGTTCCCGGACTCCGTCCCGCTGAACAGACCTCAGGAGCTCGCCGCCGACCACTTCCCCGCCACGAGCGACTTCTTCCGGCGCGCCTCGTACGGCAAGTTCCTGCTGCACGCGCACCCGCAGAAGGAGTGGGTGCGCATGCCGAAGGCGTCCGTCGTCTACGACATAAGGCGTGACTGGGACCCCGAGCGGCGCGCCACCTACCTCCAGGACGCGATCGACGCGGCCGACGACGACGTCGACTTCTCGCGCTACGACGTGGTCTACCTGGTCGCGGACCCGGACGCCCCCGGGGTCGACTCCGACGCCACCAAGGTCGTCAACTTCGACCGGCCGCTGTCCGCGGACGGCGCCGAGATCCGGCGGGTCGTCACCGTCTTCGAACGCCACCCCCCGGACCGCAACGTCCTGGCCCACGAGACCGGGCACGTCTTCGATCTGCCCGACCTCTACCACCGGCCCGAGGACGGCGGCTACGGCGACTGGGACACCCACGTCGGCGACTGGGACGTCATGGGCAGCCAGTTCGGCCTCGCGCCCGACCTGTTCGGCTGGCACAAGTGGAAGCTCGGCTGGCTCGGCCGGGCGGAGGTCCGGTGCGTGAACGGCGCGGACGAGGCGCCCGCCTCAGCCGGCCCACCGGGCGGCGCGGAGATCGTCACCCTGGAACCGCTCGCCGCCGCGCCCGTGCGCGGCGGCAGCGTCGGTACGCGACTCGCGGTGGTGCGCACCGGCCACAACAGCGTGCTCGCGATCGAGGCGCGCAGCGCCACGGGCAACGACGAGCTCACCTGCACCGAGGGGGTGCTCCTCTACCGGGTCCGGGGGGAGGCCGCGTCTGGGGACGGGCCGATCGAGGTCGTCGACACGCACCCGGAGACCGAGGCGTGCGGCGACGAGTCGGTCTACCCGCCGCTGGCGGACGCACCGCTGCAGGTGGGTGAGACGTTCACGGTGCCCGGTCCGCCGGGCGGGCGGGCCCGGGTGGAGGTGGCGGACCGTACGGCCACCGGGGCGTGGACGGTCAAGATCACGACCGCGTGAGGGCGCGTGCGGGTGGGGCTGCGCGGCGCGTGCGGGTGGTCTGCGTGGACGGATACGAAAAGCCCCTCGCTCTCGCGAGGGGCTTTTCCCGTCTGTGCGCCGCCAGGGACTCGAACCCCGGACCCGCTGATTAAGAGTCAGCTGCTCTAACCAACTGAGCTAGCGGCGCCTGCTGACGTCGTAGACCTTAGCACCCTGGTCGGCGGGAGGAAAAATCGATATGCGGACACCCGGCCGCGCCCCGTCGCGAGCGGCCCGGACACAGGCCCAGAGCAGCACCTCGGGCCCCGGCAGCCAGGGGCGACGTGTGCCGGGGGCCACAAGCCAGCGCGGCGCCGAGGGGGTGGCGGAGGGCGTCAGGGCCGGGACGGTCACGGCGTCGCCGATGCCGTGGCAGATGAGCGGCGGGACGGCCTCGCCCCACTCCTCCCAGTCGAGCAGCGACGGCAGGCGCTGGGCTGTGCCGGGGGCGGTGAAGAGCATCATGCGCCCTCGGTGCATGGCGACGGGCCCGGAGCCGGGGCCCTCGTCCCACAGCCGGCCGAGCATCCGGCGTCCGAAGACGGTGGGCACGTTCACGACGTCGAAGACGGTGCCGCACGGGAGGACGGCGGGGGCGGTGGGCCGGTCCTCCCACTGCGCCAGCGCGGAGCGGGGATTCGCCTGGGCGGAGGCGAGCCACCCGGCGCCGGGCGGGGTGACCTCGGCGACGTGATCGCGGCTCTCCTCGCGCAGGAGGGCGAAGATGTCCGTGGTGTGCTTTCGGTCTCGCGGCCATGCGCTCATGTGTCCAAGGTCTACCGGCAGTAACGATCCGGTTCCCCAGGGTTGGTGAAATCGGGGACAGGGTGGGGCGGAGGGGAGTATCTTGCGCCTGGCCGCGTGTGGCTGGCATATGCGGGGCCGTGGCGCACGCGGACGTGCGGGCCCGGACCGGGGGCCTTTCCCTCACCCCGCCCCTCCCCGAAACCGGGGCTTCGCCCCGGACTGCGTGCGGGCCGGGGGAGCGTAGGGGCTGACGCCCCCACGCCCGTTAGCGGCAGCTTCGCGCCGCGGGATGGCGGGCACGCCCCCGGGGCGCGGCTTCGCGCCCTGGATGGCCGCATCCCCTACGCGGCACCTTCGCGTCGAGGGCATGGGGCCCGCTGGAGGCGGCAGCTTCGTGCTGCCGGCGCGGGCACGCGCCCATGTGGCGGCTCCGCGTCGCGGCATGGTGCGCCGGAGCCCGCCATCTCCACGGGTCGCGGCGAGGCACCCCGGGGCGCAGGGACACGCGAGCGTCAGCGAGCCCCGCGGAGGAGGTCGCGGCCGAAGTCGATCATTTTCTGCGCGTAGTCCTCCGTCCAGCCCGCCCGTTCCCCGACCTCCGCCGGCGTCAGCCGGTCGAAGCGGCGGGGGTCCGCCAGCTGGGCCGCGGCCATCGCCTGGAACTCCATCGCGCGGTCCGTCGCCGCCCGGAAGGCCAGCGTGAGCTCCGTCGCGCGGGACAGCAGCTCCTGGGGGTCCTCCAGGGACTCCAGGTCGAAGAAGTGCTCGGGGTCGGCGGCAGCCTCCGAGGGCTCGAAGAGCAGCGGGGCCGGCCGCATCCTGCGCTCGGTCGTCCGCTCCGGTTCTGCCATGTCCGTTCTCCTCCTCGCACCACGGCCCGGGCCCCGGGCCGTCATCCATTGTCCCGCTCGCCGCAAGAGGGCCTCACGGCCGCCAGCTCACCCGGTGCTCGGCCAGGTGCGCCAGCACCGCGTGGTTCGCCTCCCAGCCGTCCGGGAACTTCACGGTCACGCCGAGCTGCACCGGCTCCGTCGAGGGGTGCTCGTCCAGCAGATCGCCCACACCCGCGCGGCACACCACGATGCACGCGTGCCGGTGGCGCGAGGCGAGGACGCACAGGCGGCCCGTCTCCAGGTGGAACGCCGTCGCGTCCGGGCGGCCCGACAGCGGGTGCAGCACGACGGTCACGTCGTACTCGCGGCCCTGCAACCGGTTCGCCGTGTCGACCGTGACGCCCGAGACCCCCAGGCCCCCCAGCGCCGCGCGGACCGCCGCCGCCTGGTCGCGGTGGGCGGTGCCGACCGCGATCCGGTCGGCGGTCAGCGGCATGGGCTCGGCGGAGACCTCGGAGACCGCCGCCCCGCCCCGGTCCAGCAGCCGCCGCACCACCAGCGCGACCGCCCCGACCGCCTCCGGGTCCGTACGGGGCGTGCGGCGCGCGGGCAGCTCCAGCAGGCCCCAGCCGGACTCGGCCGCCTCGTCCAGCACCCGGTCCGGGCCCGAGCCGTCGGAGGGGACTCCGAAGGCGAGCCGCCGGTCGCCCGCGCCGGTGCCGCTGCGGAAGGGCGTGAACGGGTAGAAGGCGTCGGACACCAGCGGCGCCGCCGACGCCGGCAGCCGCCACGAGACGGGCAGCCGGTGCTGCGGCAGGTCCGGGTTGTGGGCGAGGAGCGTGGAGACCGCACTCGCCGACGGGTCGTACGACAGCCCCGCCCACTGCTCGGAGCCGACGATCGAGAACGGGTCGAGCTGGCCGGGATCGCCGACGAACAGCGCACGCTCGAACAGTCCGGCGACGGCGAGCAGCGCGTCCGAGCGCATCTGGTAGGCCTCGTCGACGATCGCGTGCCGCCACGGCTCGGCGTTCTGCACGTGCGCCCACTTCGCCGCCGTCGAGATGACGACGTCCAGGCCGGCGAGATCGGCGGCCTTCGCCGACGTACGGACGTTGTCCAGGGCGTCGAGCGCCTTGTCGTACGGGTCGGAGTCGTTGGAGTGGAGGCGGCCGACGGGCAGCTCCGGCTCCTTGTCGGCGAGACGGAGCACCAGGTCGTCCACCTGCGCGTTGGTCTGCGCGACGACCATCAACGGGCGTCCTGCTCCGGCCAGTTCGAGCGCGGCCCGCACCACGAGCGTCGACTTGCCCGCGCCGGGCGGCGAGTCGACGACGACGCCCCGGGCGTCCCCGTGGAGGGTGTCGTGCAGGATGCCGGCGGTGGCGCGCGCGGCCTCCGCCGAGGGGTCGAACGTCACGGGAGACGTCACAGGAGATCCTCCGGGGTGACGAGGTCGGGGCTCTCGGCGCTGTCGGAGCGGGGAGGTCCGCCGTGTGTCCACGGCGTCTCCTCCGGGTCGGGCAGCTTCGGGCCGCCCCGCTGGTCGTGCTCGAACAGGGTCCAGTCGATCAGATCACCCTTGGCCGGCACCGACCCCTCGGCGGGCTCCTTCGCGCGGCCCATGCGGTCGGTGACGCGCAGTACGAGGACGCCGTCCCCCTCGTACCGCACGAACTCGGCGGTCTGCGGCTTGCCTTCGAGCGAGCGGTACACCTTCGCCCGCTCGCCGAGGTGCGGGCGGTCGTCCGTGCGCACGGTGACCAGCGGGCGCGGGCTCGGGCGCTTCGACTCGGACCAGGCCATCTCCACGTCGAGCACCTCGGCGGTGAACGCCTGGCCCGCGAGCCGGTGACCGGCCAGCACCAGCGGATCGTCCAGCGCCTCGTGCGCGTCCAGCTGGGCCTGCGCGCTCTCCCGTGCGGCGAGCTTGTGCGCGGCGGTCACCGCGTCGTCGCGCCTGGGCTGCGGAGGCTCCCCGGCCCGCACCCGGTCGCGATGCGCGGTGAACGACCAGCGGTCGCGGGTCCAGCGGTCTGCCACCCGGGCGCCCTCGGGCAGCTCGCGCATCAGCTCGACCATCCGCCACACCGCCTCCCACGTGGGCCGCAACTGGCTCGCGATCAGGCGGCGGATCTCCCGCTCGGCGTCGTGCAGTTCGCCCAGGCGCTCGTCCGCGCTCGCCCCGTCCTCCGCGGCCGCCAGCAGCTGCCGCGCCCGGTCGAACCGCTCCATCGCGGGCGCCAGCAGCCGGTTGTCGAACGCCGGGTCGGTCGCGGGACCGGCCGGCGGACACAGCAGCTGCCCGTCCCGGCCGCGGGCCAGCTCCGCCCGCAGCGCGGCCTCGGCCCCCGACTCGCCCTCGCCCGCGTCGATCCACGCGAGCACGGCGCCCAGGTGCTGGTCCTCCAACGAGGACTGGCCCGTCGCCCAGTGCCGGTTGAGCAGGTCGGTCGCCGCCAGCAGCAGCGAGGAGCCCGGCACGCGGGCCCGCTCCCCGTAGTGCGTGAGCCAGCGGCCCAGCAGCGGGACGCGCGGCGGCGCGGGGTAGGGGGTGTCGGGGTCCTGCTCGGCCGTGCGCCGGAAGCGCATCGAGCGGCCCAGGAGCCGCACGTACTCGATGCCCGCGCGGCTCGGCACGATCAACTGCGGGGCGTCAGCGCACAGTTCGACCTCGACGGTGACCTTCTTGCCGGTCTCCGCGTCGGTCTCCTTGCGTTCGACGTGCTCGACGTCGTCGCCGAACCCGTCCATGTACGGAAGGACGGCGTCGGCCAGCTCCGTGAGGAAGGCCGACCGCAGGTCGCGGTCGCGCGGCTGGGCCACGACCAGCAGCCGCGGCCGGCCGGGGTCCGTGCCGACCAGTGCCCCGAGCGGGGCGCCGGCCTCGCCCGCGGTCGTGAGCGGGACGAACACCAGGGGCCGCTGCGACAGATGGCGGTGGCGGACCGTCGCGAGGGGCTGGGCCCGCCCGGACTCGACGGCCTCCAGCCGCGCGAGGGTCGAGATCAGCGACATTCGACGCCCTCCTCGGCCAGGGCCCCGCGCGGCGCGGCCAAGCTCGCGCGCGCGGCGTCGGCCTCCCTCACGGGGGCGGTCTCGCGGCCGGCGGCAGCCGCCTCGGCCACGGCGGGCCTGTCGGCGGCGGTCCGGCCGGTCGTGGTGGGACGGCCGGCCGCGCGGTGAGTCCCCGGACCCGGGACCCGGTCGGCGGCGGTCTCCGTCACCGCGGCGCTCCGGCCGGCCGTCCGCAGGGACTCCGCCGCCCGCAGCGACTCCGCCCGCAGGGCCGCCGCCCGGCGCAGCGCGCCGACCGCCGGGTCGTCGGGGTCGCCGGCCTCACCACGCGCGGCGGCGAGGACGTCCCCGATGGTCGTCAGCCCGCCGAGCTCGCCCCGCACCGACCGGCCCAGCGCCTCCACCGCACCCGCGAGCCGGGCGCGGTCGCGGCAGTGGAACGCCAGCTCGCAGGCGGCCAGACACTCGGGCGCGTACGCGTGCGGCACCTGCTCGACGGCGTCGGCCAGCTCCTCGGCCGAGCACGACTCCACGTCGAACGTCACGCCGTCGGGCAGCTCCGCCGCGATGTCCTCCAGCCGAGCCAGCCGGGTCAGCTGGCGCCGGGTCACCGACAATTGCTTGCGCACGTCCACCACGGACGCGGTCGGCATGTTGGTGAAGTCCTTCGGGCAGACCAGCAGAACACTGTGGGACACGGAGGCGCCCTCGGTCAGCGCCGCGAGCCGCTCCAGCGCCAGCACGTACACCGCGGCCTGCCGCGCCGCCGCGCCCACCTTCGCGGCGTCCGCGGCCGCGTCGATCATCGGGAACGACTTGATCTCCACGACCGTCCACCGGCCGTCGGGGTGCACCACGACCGCGTCCGGCTCCAGATACGCCGGGGAGCCCGCGACGTCCAGCGCCAGCATCGGGTGGTCGAGCAGCGCGAAGCCCCCGGCGCCGGTCGCCTCGCGCAGCGCCAGCGCGGTGCGGGCCGTGCGGCCCTCGGGGCCCGTCGCCGAGAGGTCGGGAACATGCACCTCGTGCGGATCGTCGAGACCGAGCAGCCGCATCAGCTCCTTGCCGCCGTCGGCCTTGACCTTGGCCTCGAAGGCGTTGCCCCGCATGAACGCGAACTGCGACTGGCCGAAGGACGCCGGAGAGCCGAGCGCCGAGGCCAGTGCGGCCTTGTCCACGCCGGCGCCGTCCAGCAGGGCGCGCCGCTTGCAGCCGGGGTTGGCGGCGAGGGCCGCGAGCGCGCGGGCGTCCAGCGGGTGGGGCTGCGCGGCGGGGCCGCGCAGCTCAGCGAGCCGCTGCCTGAGTGCTGTCGTCGGCGCCTTCGGAGGAGGTGCGCTGTCCGGGGATTCGCTCACCCGCCGAAGTCTCGCATCCGCCACCGACAACGGGGGGAACGGCGGGCGTCGCGTGATGCGCGAAGCGGCCGGTGACCCGGTCGGCGAGCCGCATCGCGTACGGCCCGAGCAGCGCGCCGACGCCCATCACGGCGGCTCCGGCGACGGCGTCGAGGAAGTAGTGGTTCGCGGTGCCCATGACGACGACCGTGGTCAGCAGCGGGTAGGCGACGCCGAGGGCCTTCATCAGCGGCGTACGGCCGTGCCGCCAGAGCATCACACCGCACCACAGGGCCCAGCCGACGTGGAGGCTGGGCATCGCCGCGTACTGGTTGGTCATGCCGCCGAGCCCGCGCGGCGCGCTCGCCTCCCCGCCCCACCAGCCGTACGCGCTGTACTGGGCCATCGTGTCGACGAAGCCGTGGGCCGCGTCGAGCAGCCTCGGCGGACAGGTCGGCATCAGCGTGAACCCGGCCAGGCCGAGCAGGGTGGAGACCATGAGCCAGGTCCGGGCGGCCCGGTAGTGGGCGGGGCGGCGGCGGAAGAGCCAGACGAGGATCGCCGGGGTCACGAGGTAGTGCAGGGTCGCATAGGCGAAGTCGGCGGGTATGCCGATCGCCGGGGTCTCGGTGAAGAGACGGTTCAGCGGGTGCTCGGCATTGACGAGGAGCGCCTTCTCCACGCGCAGGATCGCCAGTCCGTGGTCCACGGCCGTCGACACGTCGCCGCGGGCGAGGAGCCGTCCTGCGGAGTATGCCGCGTACACCACGGCGATCAGCATCAGTTCGGTCCACCAGCGGGGCCGTTGGTGCTGCGCGGGGAGCGGCATCCGGTCGGTCTCCGTCTTCAGTTCGAAGGATCACTCGTCCTGGAAGGGGACGCCTTCCCCGTCCCGGAGGTTGCCTCCCGATGGGGTGCGGGATGATGGGACGACAAGCACTCGTGAACACCAGGGAGCGCCCATGGCACCGCGGATCCTCCTCGCACGGCACGGTCAGACCGAATGGTCGCTGAGTGGCCGGCACACCGGCAGGACGGACATCCCGCTGCTCGACGAGGGCAGGCGCGGCGCCAAGCTGCTGGGCGAGCGGCTGCACCGGGCTCCGTGGTCCGGGCTCCCCGGTGTCGAGATCCGCACCAGCCCGCTCGTGCGGGCGAGCGAGACGTGCTCCCTGGCCGGCTTCGGAGACCGGGCGCAGCCGTGGGACGCGCTGATGGAGTACGACTACGGGGCGTACGAGGGGCTGACCCCGCCCGAGATCCAGGCCCGGCAGCCCGGCTGGCTGCTGTGGCGCGACGGCGTCCCGGAGGGAGAGACGCTCGCCCAGGTCTCCGCCCGCGCGGACGAGGTCGTCGAGTGGGCGCTGTCCGCGGACCGTGACGTGCTCGTCTTCGCGCACGGCCACATCCTGCGCGCGATCGGGGCGCGCTGGCTGGGACAGGACATCTCGTTCGGCGCGCGCATCCGCCTCGATCCGACGAGCCTGTCGGTCCTCTCGTGGGCGTACGGGGAGCGCGCGTTCGAGCGCTGGAACGACCTGGGGCACCTGGAGGTCTGAGCAGCGGCCGGAGTCCTACGGGTGTCCGGCCGTCCTGCGCACCTCCCGCGGGCCCGCGCCTTACGCGCGGGCCACCACTCGGGTCGCCGCCGCATGGTGGTCCAGGAAGGCCGCGACCCCCTCGGCACGCCGGTGCGGCGCCAGCACCCGCGCGGTGTCCGCCAGCATCGTCCGGATACGCGACGACCGGACGTCCCCGAGCAGCGCGAGCACCTGCTCACCTGCCGCGGCCGCCTCGTCCGGGACGCCGGCGCGCGCCAGGTCGGCGGCGAGTTCCGCGCGGTAGAGCGCGAGGTTGCGGGTGAAGCGGTGGTCCTGGAGCGCCGCCGCGCGGCGCGCGTGGTGCGCGGCGCGCGTGAAGTCGCCGAGCGCCGCCCAGCACTGCGCCTGCAGCGCCTCCCGTTCGGGCTCGGCGAAGAACGACATCCACTCCGGGTCGTCGGGCGACGCGCCCTGCTCGAAGTACGTGTGCGCGCGGGCGAGCGACTGCTCGCAGCCCGCGCGGTCCCCGAGCCCGGCCCAGCCGCCCGCCTCCCGCAGCGCGAGCAGCGACAGCAGCCGCGGCGAGGCGACCTGCCGGGCCGCGCGCCGGCCGGCCTGCGCGGTGCGCACCGCCTCCCGGAACCGGCCGGCATCCCTGGCCAGGAACGACGTGTTGCAGAACGCGTGCGCCTCCAGGGCCGGGTCGCCCGCCACGCGCGCGGTGGCCAGCGCCTCCGCGTAGTGCGAGCGCGCGTCGTCGAAGCGGCCCGAGTCATGGGCCAGCCAGCCGACGGAGATGGCCAGTTCTCCCGCCCCGGCGTGCAGCCGGTCCGCCGTGGACCTGCGGGACCACGTCCCGGCGTCGAGCAGCGCGTACGCGGCGCGCAGGGGCTGGGCGGCCCGCCGGTAGAGCCCGTCGGCGCCGTGCCGGTCGTCGAGGAGGCGGATGCGTCGCACCGCCTCCTCCACGGCGCCGACCTCGGCCTCGCCGACCCGGCGCTGCGCGGGCACGGAACCGGATCCGGAACCGGATGCGAAACCGAGTCCCAGGGAGGCGGCCGCCACCGTGACGGAGCCGCTCGTCATGAATGCGCGACGCAGCACGTCGCTCTCCTCGTCGATGTCACTGTCGCTGCTGGGCCGGCCGCCGCCGAAGGGACGGCACGGCGGGAACGGGGGTGCCGGGGGGCGGGACTCCGGCGCATCGGCGGCCGCGCGGCGGCCGCGGCCGCGCACGTCCTCCCGGGCGGTGAAGCCCAGATCGGTCAGGGTGAGACCGGGGAACATGTGCAGGAACACCCGCTCGTAGGCGTAGTTGGGGCAGCGGATCTCGCCCGCCTCGACCCGGCCGATGTAGCGGGCGTCGCACGAGACCTGCTCGCCGATCTCGCGGGCGGCCCTGCGGACGGCCGCGGCGAACTCGCCCGCGGAGCGAGATCCGCGCAGTCGGCGGAAGGCCAGGTTGGGGTGCGCGGGGTGCGCCCTCGATGCCTGTGACGACGACGCCATGGCCGAGCCCTCTCTTGGTGCAGCCGTGTTCCGGCGGAGCAAGAACGTACCTGCTGTGACAGGGAACTCACACAGGGTTTGGCTACAAAAGGGACATGTCGTCGGCGATCTGCCATGAACTGCCATCCTTTGCGGCGGCGTGCCGCCGTAGCCGTTGACGCGCGCGGCCGTTGAACCGTAAGGAGACCGGCTACGTGTCTCCCTATGGGACTCGGCGAGGAGGGGGATCCCCTTGTTGGAGGTCGGCATGGAGACCGGTGCGACGCCCGCGACCACGGTGGCCCACGGGCCCACCCCGGACAGCAGCGTGCCGCCTGCCGCGCCGTGCGACCTGGTGACGGTGCCCGCGCGCCAGGGCCTGGAGGCCGTCGACATCCTGCGCCGCGCGGCGGCGGCACCGGGGGTGGGGCCGGTGCTGCACGACGGGGCGTGCGACACGCTCGGCTTCCTGGTGCCGCCGGGCACGGCCGACGGGTGGGACGTGCCGGGGAGTGCGTGTACGCAGACGTCGGGTCGGGGCCTGCGGATCCCCGGCGTTCCCGCCGTGCCGCCGGTGCTGGGCTCGGGCTGGCTGCTGCCGCCGGAGGGGGCGGAGGCGGTGACGGACCCGGCGGTGCTGAGGGAGGCGCTGGGGGAGGCGGCGCGGCTGATCGAGGCGGCGGACAACTGCTGCTGAGGCGCGCGCAGTGCGGGTCGTCCGCGGGGGGATGCCCCCACCCCGCCCCTCCCCGAAACTCTGCCGAGAGCTGGGGCGCTGCCCCTGCGCCTGCCGCGCGGCGCGAGGACGGACCGGGGCTCCGCCCCAACGCACCTACCGCGCCTGCTTCGCGGCGCGAAGAAGTGCGAACGCACTCCCGCCGCCTGCTGCTCGGCTCCGCCCACGCACCTGCCGCGCTCGCTTCGCGGCGCGCGAAGGCATCCTCGGGCCGGTGCTCCGGCCATGCGTCTGCTGGCCGGTGCGGCGGGTCCACCCCCGAGACCGGCCCTGCTGCGCCTGCCGCGCCTGCGGGGCGCGAGGAAATGCGGACCGGGGCTCCGCCCCACGCACCTACCGCGCTCGCTTCGCGGCGCGAAGAAGTGCGGTCGCAAACCCGCGGCCTGCTGCGCGCGCGGCCCCGACCCTGCCGCGCTCGCTTCGCGGCGCGAAGAAACGCGGACCGGGGCTCCGCCCACGCACCCCTGCCGCGCCCGCTTCACCGCGCGCGAAGGCGCCGTCGGGCCGGTGCTCGGGCCATGCGTCTGCTGGGCCGTGCGGCGGGTTCACCTCCCGGGTCGGGTATTTCGCGGCGCGGTGGGGCACGCGCTTGGACCGGGCCCACGGGCGCCTGCCGCGCGGCGCCGGCGACCACCGTTGTGAGCGGTCGTTCCGCGGGAGGGGGCACAACCTCACGAGGGCGGGCGGGGGAGGCCCCCGGCGCGCTCGTGTGGGCGCCGCGGCGATAATGGAGGCGTGGGCAGGCGCAGACAGCGGGAGCGGGACGGCGGGGGGCTCGTCGAGCGCGTGGACGGCGGCGTCGCCGAGCTCGTCGAGGACCGCGAGCGGCCCCGTGGCTGGACCCTCCTCATCGACGGCGCGCCCCAGTCGCACGTCGACCTCGACGACCCCGGCCACCTCTCCTTCGAGTACCAGCGCAGACTCGGCCACGTCATCGACCTGACCGCCCCACCCGGCCGCCCCCTCCGCGTCGTGCACCTCGGCGGCGGCGCCTTCACCCTCGCCCGGTACGTCGCCGCCACCCGGCCCCGTTCCACGCAGCAGATCGTCGAGGTCGACGCCGCCCTCGTCGAACTGGTGCGCACCCGGCTCCCGTTGGACCCCGGCGCCCGGATCCGGGTCCGCGCGGCCGACGCCCGCGCCGGACTCGCCAAGGTGCCGGACGGCTGGGCGGACCTCGTCATCGCCGACGTGTTCAGCGGGGCCCGCACGCCCGCCCACCTGACCAGTACGGAGTTCCTCGCCGAGGTGAGAAGGGCGCTGCGCCCCGGCGCGTACTACGCGGCGAACCTCGCCGACGGCCCCCCGCTCACGCATCTGCGCGCCCAGATCGCGACCGCCGCCGCCGTCTTCCCCGAGCTCGCGCTCGCCGCCGATCCGACCGTGCTGCGCGGCCGCCGCTTCGGCAACGCCGTACTCCTCGCCTCGGACTCCGAGCTGCCGGTCGCCGAGCTGACCCGCCGCGTCGCCGGCGACCCGTTCGCGGGGCGCGTCGAACACGGCCGGGCGCTCGCCGACTTCACCGGAGGAGCGGCGCCGGTCACGGACGCGAGCGCCAAGGACTCGCCCGTACCGCCGGCCGCCGTCTTCAAGAGCTAGTGCGGTGACCGCAGTTCACCGGGTTGTTGATCCAGTAGAGCTTGCGGGGACGGGAAGAAGGCGACGATGCCGGCTGGGATCGCCAAGGCACTGCAGGGCGCCAAGAGCTACGTCTACCGCTGGTCCGCCGACTGTCGACGTGTGCGTCGGACGAGCATGACCACGGTCGCCATACCGAGGACGACGAACCCGAGTGCCCCAGCCACCCCGGCTTCGAACGGCGGGCCGGAGATCGGCACGACGAGGGTCTCACCAGAAGTCGTTGTCACCTCACAACCCCGCCCGGTGATCGTGGCACCGTTGAAGTCCGGATGCAGCTGCCCCTCCAGGCACTGTTTCGCCTTGCGCCCAGCCGCCGCCGCCCAAACGAACAGACCGCCGCAGAGCAGCATCCCGATAAGCAGGACTCTGCCGATCGGTAGTTTCATGGCAAGAACCTTTCCCATCGGGGGCGCGATCGCAGCATACGTTTGCGGAGCGGCCTGGCCTGGCCTGGGGTGAGGTCGGCGAGGCTGCTTCCCGCTCTCCACGGTGCGACGCGCCTTTGGACCCTGACAGGCTCTCTACCGCTCGTCGAACTGGACCATCGGCGGGTGTCCGTTCCAGGTGCAGAACACCGACACCTCGTGGCCGTCCCGTGTGAACGTCACCCGGATCCACGCCGGTTGCGTCCACACCTGCATCTGCCAGCCCGACGCCGGGGTCGCCGAGACCAGTTCGGCCGAGCTCTCGCCGATGTCGAAGACGACCCGGCCGCCCTTGACCGTGTAGCCCTTGACGTTCCCCGCGGAGGCGGAGGGCGACGGAAGCTTCGACGGCTCGGCCGGCGACGGCCGCGATGGCGGGGGCGTGGCGGACGGCTTCACCGGCGACGGTGTGGGAGACGGGCTCGGCGGCGGCGTCGGCTCCGGCGACGGAGCCTGCGGGGCCGAGGTCTGCGCCGTGATGGGCAGCGCGCGCGGGCGGTCGTACGCGGTTCCGGCCATGACCGTGTGGACGCCCCACCAGGACAGCGTCACCGCGGCTCCGGTGGACAGCGACCATGCCAGGGCATGCACCAGTCCTCTGCTCATCCGGGCCATAGTGCACCACTCGGTCCCCGGCTGTCCCGCCTGCCCGTCCACGGGGCCGGTGTCCTCCGGATGGCGTACGGTGCGGCCCATGGCAAGTGTGCTCGTGGTCGAGGACGACCAGTTCGTGCGTTCCGCCCTCATCAGGCACTTGACCGACGCCTCCCACACGGTACGGAGCGTCGGCACGGCCCTGGAGGCCCTGCGTGAGGTCGCCCATTTCCGTTTCGACGTGGTCATTCTGGACCTCGGTCTGCCCGATCTGGACGGCGCCGAGGCCCTGAAGATGCTGCGCGGCATCACCGACGTACCGGTGATCATCGCGACCGCGCGGGACGACGAGGCCGAGATCGTGCGGCTCCTCAACGACGGCGCCGACGACTACCTCACCAAGCCGTTCTCCGTGGAGCACCTGTCCGCGCGGATGGCCGCCGTGCTCCGCCGGGCGCGCGCCGGCACCGGTGACGCCCCGCCGAGTCGTGTCCTCCAGGTCGGCGGGCTGTCCATCGACCCGCTGCGCCGCCAGGCGGAGTTGGACGGGGCCCCGCTCGACCTCACCCGCCGCGAGTTCGACCTGCTGGCCTTCCTCGCCGGCCGGCCCGGCGTCGTCGTCCCGCGCAAGGAGCTGCTGGCCGAGGTGTGGCAGCAGAGTTACGGCGACGACCAGACGATCGACGTCCATCTGAGCTGGCTGCGCCGCAAACTCGGCGAGACGGCCGCTCGCCCCCGGTACCTGCACACCCTGCGGGGAGTGGGAGTGAAGCTCGAGCCGCCGAAGGCCGTGCGGCCATGAGATGGGCCCTGGTCAAGGTCTCCCTGGCCGTCACGGTGATGGTCGTGCTCGCCTTCGCCCTGCCGCTCGGCATGGTGATCAAGGAGATGGCGCGCGACCGCGCGTTCTCCAACGCCGAGCGGCAGGCCGCCACCATCGGCCCCACGCTCACCGTCACCACCGAACGCGGGCCGCTGGAGCGGGCCGTCGAGTCCACGCCCGCCGGCGCGGCCGGCCGGATGGCCGTGCACATCCCCGCCTCCGGCGAACTCCGCGGCGTGCCGCTGGAGATCGGGAGCCGGCGCGCGGCCGCCAAGGACCTCGCCACCGTGCAGCGCATCGGGCGTGCCTCGATCACCGAGGTGCCGGGCGGTTCCGCGCTGCTGCAGCCCACCGCCATCGGCACCGGGCAGATCGCCGTCGTCGAGATCTTCGTGCCGGAGGGCGAGGTGTCCAACGGCGTCGACACCGCCTGGCTCGTCCTCGCGGGCGTCGGTGTCGCGCTCGTCGTCGGGTCGGTCGCCGTCGCCGACCGGCTCGGCGTCCGCATGGTGCAGCCCGCCCAGCGGCTCGCGGGTGCGGCGCAGGAGCTGGGGGAGGGCAGGCTCGGGACCCGCGTCCCCGAGGAGGGGCCGCCCGAACTGCGCTCCGCGGCCGTCGCGTTCAACTCGATGGCCGACCAGGTCGTCCAGCTCCTCGCCAACGAGCGCGAACTGGCCGCCGACCTCTCGCACCGGCTGCGCACCCCCCTCACGGTGCTGCGCCTCAACGCGGCCTCGCTCGGCGAGAGCGCCGCCGCCGAACAGACCAGGGCGGCCGTCGCCCAGTTGGAACGCGAGGTCGACACCATCATCCGTACGGCCCGGGAGGCGAAGCCGCAGACCGCGGCGGCCGGGCCCGGCGCGGGCTGCGACGCCTCGGAAGTGGTGCGCGAGCGGATGGAGTTCTGGTCGGCGCTCGCCGAGGACGAGGACCGCACGGTGCGGCTCGCGGGCGTGGACCGGCCCGTGCGCATCCCCGTCGCCCGCCCCGAACTGGCCGCGGCCCTCGACGCGCTGCTCGGCAACGTCTTCCGGCACACCCCGGAGGGCACCGCGTTCTCCGTCGACGTCCACAACAGCGACGACGCCGTCATCGTGCTCGTCTCGGACGCGGGCGGGGGCATCGCCGACCCGGCCGCCGCGCTCGCCCGCGGCAACAGCGGGGTCAAGGAGGGTTCTACCGGTCTCGGCCTGGACATCGTGCGCCGGGTCGCGGAGTCGACCGGCGGTGACGTGCGCATCGGCCGCTCGGTGCTCGGCGGTACGGAGGTCCGCGTGTGGATCGGGCTCGACCCGCGCGAGTCGGCGCGTGGCGAGCGCCGGCGCAGCCACCGCGGGCGGGTGCAGCGGCGCCGCAGGGCGACCGTCTGAGAGCGCTCCACGCCCGGCCGGGCCCTGATCATTAATCGGCCCCGATGCCGTCCTTAAGCGCGTCCTAAGGAACCCGACGCCCGCCTGTGATCGGACGATTGTCCGTTTCACGGTCGCTAGCGTGCTGCCGCATCCACCCCCACTTCCGTAACGCAGAGGCAGGACGCGATGGGCAGCAGTACGCACCGGCGCAGGGCGAGCGTCAGGACCAAGGCCGTCGGCGCGGTCGTCGTGGCGGCCGTGATCGGAGGCGCGGCGGTCGTCCTCACGGGCACCGCGCAGGCCGCGGCGGTCGGCGCCGCGTACACCAGGACCAGCTCCTGGGACGGCGGTTACACCGGTCAGTACGTCATCACCAACGAGACCGGCACGGCACGGTCCGGCTGGACGCTGGAGTTCGACCTGCCCGAGGGCACCACCATCGGCTCCCTGTGGAACGGTGAGCACACGGTGGAGGGGCGGCACGTCACCGTGAAGCCCGCGAGCTGGAACAAGGAGCTCGCGCCCGGCGCCTCCGTCACGGTCGGCTTCGTCACCTCTGCGACCGGCAAGGCGGCCGACCCGGCGTCCTGCCTCATCGACGGGGCCGTGTGCTCGGCCGACGGCGGCCCGACGCCGCAGCCCAGCGGCCGTCCCACCGAGCAGCCCACACCGACGCCGACCCCCACGCCGACCCCGAGCGTCCCGAGTTCCACGCCCACCCCGACGCCGACGCCGACGCAGACGGGTGCGCCCAAGCCGGACGCGTCCGCGCGGTTCGCGCCGTACATCGACACCTCGCTGTACCCGGCGTACGACATGCTGGACACCGCCGCGAAGACGGGCGTCGAGGAGTTCCACCTCGCCTTCATCACCGCAGGCGGCGGCTGCGTGCCGCTGTGGGGCGGCGTGACCGGACTCGGCGACGACAAGGTCGCGGCCCAGATCGGCGACCTGCGCGCCAAGGGCGGCGACGTCCGCGTCTCCTTCGGCGGCGCGGCCGGCCGCGAACTGGCGCTGAACTGCGCGACGGCGGACGAGCTGGCGAAGGCGTACGGCAAGGTCGTCGACACGTACGAGTTGACCAAGGTCGACTTCGACTTGGAGGGCGCCGCACTTCCGGACACGGCCGCCAACTCCCGGCGTGCGCAGGCCATCGCGCAGCTCCAGAAGTCGCACCCGGACCTGGACGTCTCCTTCACTCTGCCGGTCATGCCGGAAGGGCTGACCCAGCCCGGCGTGGACCTGATCGCCGACGCGAAGAAGAACGGTGTGCGCATCGACGCGGTCAACATCATGGCGATGGACTACGGGCCGGCGTACAGCGGCGACATGGGCGAGTACGCGATCCAGGCCGCCACGGCCACGCAGGCGCAGATCAAGGGCGTCCTCGGGCTGTCGGACGCGGACGCGTGGCGGACCGTTGCGGTGACGCCGATGATCGGCGTCAACGACGTCGTCACCGAGATCTTCAGGGTGGAGGACGCGACCCAGCTCGTGCGGTTCGCCGAGTCGAAGAACCTGGGGTGGCTGTCGATGTGGTCCTCGACGCGCGACAAGCAGTGCGCGGGCGGGGAGAAGCCGGCGGCGGACGCGACGTGCAGCTCCATCCTCCAGGACCCGCTGGCCTTCACGAAGGCGTTCGCCGCCTACAAGTGACCCCGGGGCCCGCCCCGGGGAGCCCCGTGCCTCAGAGGCCGGCGGGGCTTCCCGGGGCGTGGTGCCGCCGTTGGGGCTCCGCCACAAGCCCCGCGCCTCAAACGCCGACGGGGCTGAATTGCACTCCGGGCCGTCCGGGGCTCCGGGATGGGGCGCCTTCCACGGCAGCCAGGCCGCAGGGGAGTTGGAGGACACCGCGCGAAGCGCCGTATGGGCCCAGGGGCGGAGCCGCCCCTGGCCCCGCGCAGGACATGATCGGCGGCCCGCCCGCCGCATGGATCCGGCGCTGACGAGTGTGCGCCGGCGCACGGAGGAGGGCCCGCGCCCTGCTGCACCGGATCGCCGAGCCGGACGCCGGACGCCCGCCGATCGTGCTGCCGACGCGCCTGGTGGTCCGGGAGTCCTCGTAGCCGCCCCGTGTGGGGCACGGCACACAGGACCCGGCAACGCCAAGGGCCCCGGTCCGAAGACCGGGGCCCTTGATCATTCAGGGTGAGTGACGGGACTCGAACCCGCGACATCCTGGACCACAACCAGGTGCTCTACCAGCTGAGCTACACCCACCACGACCGGTCTTTTTCCCGACCGGCCGAGAAAAAGTGTACAGGGTCCCGGAGGGTGCTCGCGCCAGGGTTTCGGGGGCCGCCCACGGGGGGGGTGCTGCTAGGTCGCGGGCTCCGCCGGCTCCGCGGGCAGCACGTGCTTCGCCGCGATCGCCCGCGCCGTGTCCGAGTCCGGCCCGGGCTGCGGGACGAAGACCGCCTCGCGGTAGTAGCGCAGCTCGGCGATCGACTCGCGGATGTCGGCGAGCGCCCGGTGGTTGCCGCTCTTCTCCGGACTGTTGAAGTACGCCCTCGGGTACCAGCGGCGCGCCAGTTCCTTGATCGAGGAGACATCGACGATCCGGTAGTGGAGGTAGCCCTCCAGCGTCGGCATGTCACGGGACAGGAAGCCGCGGTCGGTGCCGACCGAGTTCCCGCACAGCGGGGCCTTACCGGGCTCCTTGACATGTTCGCGGACGTACGCGAGGACCTGCTCCTCGGCGTCCGCCGGCGTGGTGCCGCCGGCGAGCTCGTCGAGGAGGCCCGAGGCGGTGTGCATCTGGCGCACGACCTCCGGCATCGTCTCCAGCGCCGCCTCCGGCGGGCGGATCACGATGTCCACGCCGTCGCCGAGCACGTTCAGTTCCGAGTCGGTGACCAGTGCGGCCACCTCGATGAGTGCGTCGTCCGTCAGCGAGAGCCCGGTCATCTCGCAGTCGATCCACACCATGCGATCGTTCATGCGCCCTACCTTATGGGGCGCGTGAGGATCGGGCCCCGGGCGTGCGCACACGCGACCGGGCCGGGCGCTCACGCGCCCGGCCCGGTGCTCACGAACAGTGCCGTGCTAGCCCATGCTCCGCTGCCCCGGCACGCCGGCGCGGCCGTACATCTCGGCCCCGCCCCGGACCGCCTCGGGCGGCGCGGAGGCGGTGGCCGTCGGTCCCGGCAGGCCCGCGGCCGCGCGGCGCATCCCCGCCGTGGCCTGGGTCGGCATGACCGCGTCCACCATCGACGGCTGGCCCGGCTCGGCCTGGGGCCTGCGTGCCCGGTACGCGGCCCGGTAGGCCGCCGGGGAGGACCCCAGCTGCCGCCGGAAGTGGCCGCGCAGTGCCACCGGTGACCGGAATCCGCAGCGGCCCGCGACCTCGTCGACCGAGTAGTCGGAGGTCTCGAGCAGCCGCTGCGCCTGCAGCACCCGCTGGGTGATCAGCCACTGGAGCGGCGCCGAGCCCGTCAGCGAACGGAAGCGGCGGTCGAACGTCCGGCGGCTCATGTACGCCCGGGCAGCCAGCGTCTCCACGTCGAACTGCTCGTGGAGGTGCTCCAGAGCCCAGGAGACGACCTCGGCCAGCGGGTCGGAGCCGATTTCCTCAGGTAAAGACCTGTCGAGGTAGCGCTCCTGCCCGCCGCTGCGGCGCGGCGGCACGACCAGCCTGCGGGCGAGCGCTCCGGCCGCCTCGGCGCCGTGGTCGGTGCGCACTATGTGCAGACAGAGGTCGATGCCTGCGGCCGTGCCCGCCGACGTGAGGACGTCGCCGTCGTCGACGAACAGCTCCCGCGGATCCACGTGCACGGACGGATAGCGCTTGGCCAGCGTCGGCGCGTACATCCAGTGGGTGGTCGCCGGGCGGCCGTCGAGCAGGCCGGCCGCGGCGAGGACGAACGCCCCGGTGCACAGTCCGACGATGCGGGCGCCCTCCTCATGTGCCCGGCGCAGCGCGTCGAGCGCCTCGGGCGGCGGCGGCGAGGTGATCGAGCGCCAGGCGGGCACCACGACGGTGCCTGCCCTGCCGATCGCCTCCAGGCCGTACGGCGCGGTCAGTTCCAGGCCGCCGGTGGTCCGCAGCGGCCCCTCCTCACCACCGCACACCAGCAGGCGGTAGCGGGGAACTCCGGCGTCCTGACGGTCAATTCCGAACACCGAGAGCGGGATGGAACTCTCGAAAATGGGGCCGCCGCTGAACAGCAGCACCGCGACGACTTCCCGGCGCCGGCGGCCGGAAAGTTTCCGTGCTGCCTCCGGTGCAGCGGAGTCCTGACTCATGACGCTAAGCCCCCCTCGAAGTGCGCGTCTCCCCGTTCTTTTCGGGCCTTTCGCTCCTGCACGTTTCCCCTCGGTTCTGCACGAGTCCCCCGGCCTTCGATACTCATGATCGAATCTACTGCGTCGCGCGGTGCCGCCGTGACAAGTTCGGCATGCCCCGCTATGTCGACTTGGCAACTTGGCGCGATGCTGTCGATCACGAAGCGTTCCACTCGACGGGCCCGCAGGGAAGTCCGCATTCCGGGCATGGCCCGTCCCCGTAGGGTGCGAGCGCCGTCTGCGGTCCTTTCTTGCCTGGTGAGCAGCGGGTTGGCGGGCGCTTTCGGCAAGGTCGGGCCCGTTGTGTGAAGTTGGCTGAAAACTGCCGGTGCGGGGATACGAACTCGTCAGTTGCCAGGCGTACTTACCGGACCGCGGTGAGTGCCCCGGCGCGTCCCCTCGGGGCAGCGGACGCGCCGGCCTGCCTGCGGTGCGCCGCTCCGGGCGCGCGCGTGGGCGGCCTCCCGCTCCGAGTGGCGCAGCAGCACCTGGCACGCGGCCGTCATGGCCGTGAGCCCCAGCGCTGCGGCCGCCGCCCCGCCGACGGACGTCCCGTACACCACGAGCACGACCGGGACCAGCAGGCACGTGAAGGCCGCCCAGCGCACGACGTCGCTCACCGCGTCGGCCGCCGGACGGGGGGCGGGGACGGGCAGCGGGGCGACCCGGCCGGGGGCGGCGGCCGGATTCGGGATCCGGCGCCGTCCGCGCCGTGGGACCGAGGGGGGCGCGGTGTCACGGACGGGCGGACGTGCGGGCACTCGGAACTGCGCTCGGAACTTCGGGCGTGCGGGCACTCGGGACTCCTGGGGCGCGGCGGGAGGTCGGGTCCGGTCCGGCGGATCCGGTGCCTTTCCGGCGGATCTCGACCGGCCTGTGGGCCAACGAGCAGCGCAGTCGTCCGGTCACTGTACGCAGCGGCAGACGGCTGTAGTGGCCACCCGGCATTGCCATACGGGTCGGGCTGGGGCATGCTCCCTGGAACGCCGCGCATGGCACGGCGAGGCCTGGGCAGGGAAGGAGTGCCGCCGTACCCTTGGGGGTATGGGCTTGGGAAGATGATTCCCGGACACGGCTCCGCACCCATCCCAACCGACGCACCTTCTCAGACCCCTCCCAAGAGGATCTTCTTCGCCGAGACATCGATGGCCGGTCACGAATTCCCCGATCCCGCGGACCGCAAGCAGGTAGCCGATCCACTGTCGGACCTGCGGGCGGCCGAAGAGTCATGCCACTCCTGCGATCCCGCCTTCCGGCACGGAGTCGTCGTCGGATTCGACGGATCGACCTCCAGCGAGCGGGCGCTCGCGTACGCCATCGGAATGGCCCGCAGATCCGGTTCGGGCCTGATCATCGTGCATGTCGCCAACCGGCTGCCGACCACTGTCTGGGCCGGCTGTGAGCCCCCCGTCTTCGTGGACGTCCCCGACCACCGCACCGAGGTCCTGGGTCTGGAACTGGCCTGTGCCGACTACCTGACCGAGGTCCCCTGGATCCTGGTCGAGCGCGGCGGCGACATCTGTCATGAACTGGAGGAGGTCGGCCGCGAGTACTCGGCCGACGCCATCGTCGTCGGCTCCACGCACGGCATCGTCGGCCGGATCTTCGGCTCGGTCGCCGGCCGGCTCGCACGGCGCGCCCAGCGCCCGGTGATCGTCATCCCGTGACCCCGCGGGGCACGCCCCACACGTCACTCCACTTCCCTCTGTCTCCGCAGGTGAGGCGTCGTCAACTCGCCTCGCACATACGGAAATCTACCCATCCGTAGCAGGTGGATTGTGTGCTTGTGAAGGGTACATAACGGTCGCTGGGTCCGCAGCACTGGGCAGCACCACTGCAGCACAACTGCACAGACAGGAAGGGAGCCCGCCGTGGACAACGGAGTCTCTGCGGGAAGCGCCGGATCGACCAACACCCTCGGCCGTCTCGCACTCGGACTGACCCTGCTGGCGTTCGGCGTCGGCAACACCCAAGTGATCGACAATGTCACCGCGGCCGACGCCGCGGCCCTCGCGACCTGGGTCGGCGGCGTCGCACTGTTCGTCGTCGGTCTGCTCGAGTACCGGGCGGGCGACGGGGCTTCGGGCACGGCGTTCGCCGGGCTCGGCGCGTTCTGGTTCACCTGGGGCACCGGCGTGGGCAGCGAGGTGTCGGCCGAGGCGGCGGGCCTGTTCCTGCTGCTGTGGGCCCTGCTCGCGCTGACGCTGACGGCCGCGTCCTCCGGCAGCGGGATCCTCGGCCAGGGCGTGTACGGCCTGCTGTGCCTGTCGCTGCTGCTCGGCGCCATAGCCGCCTTCGCGGGCAACGAGGGTCTGGCCAAGGCGGGCGGCTGGGTCGGCGCGGTCGCGGGCCTCGTCGCGTGGTACGGGGCGACGGCGGCGCTCGCCAAGTGGCCCACGTTCAGCGGACGCGCTGCCGGCCGGGGAGTGACGGCCACCGGCTGAGCGGCCGGGGGTGCCCCGCGGGAGGCGTCAGGCACCCCCCGAGGCCGGCGTGACGGGTTGCGCGCCGGCCGGCACCACAGAACGCCCCCTGTGCGCCGGTGGCACGCACAGGGGGCGTTCTCTCCGCATTTTTTGGCTCGGTTCGCCCCGACGGGCGCAGGCGGACCTACTCGACGGTGACGGACTTCGCCAGGTTGCGCGGCTTGTCGATGTCCCGGCCGAGGGCCAAGGCCGTGTGGTAGGCGAGGAGTTGCAGCGGGATGCCCATCAGGATCGGGTCCAGCTCGTCCTCGTTCTTCGGCACGACGATCGTGTGGTCGGCCTTCTCCTGCTCGCGGTGGGCGACGGCCAGAATGCGGCCGGAGCGGGCCTTGATCTCTTCCAGCGCGGCCCGGTTCTTCTCCAGCAGCTCGTCGTCCGGCACGATGGCGACGGTCGGCAGCGCGGGCTCGATCAGCGCGAGCGGGCCGTGCTTGAGCTCGGAGGCGGGGTACGCCTCGGCGTGGATGTAGGAGATCTCCTTGAGCTTCAGGGAGGCCTCGAGCGCCACCGGGTAGCCGCGCACCCGGCCGATGAACATCATCGACTTGGCGTCCGCGTACTGCTCGGCCAGCTTCTTGATCTCGGCCTCGGACTCGAGGATCTCGCTGATCTGTGCAGGCAGCTTGCGCAGGCCGTCGATGATCCGCCGTCCCTCGGAGACGGACAGGTCGCGGATGCGGCCCAGGTGCAGGGCGAGCAGCGCGAAGGCGACGACCGTGTTGGTGAAGCACTTCGTGGAGACGACGCAGACCTCGGGGCCGGCGTGGACGTACGTGCCGCCGTCGGCCTCGCGGGCGATCGCCGAGCCGACGACGTTCACCACGCCGAGGACGCGGGCGCCCTTGCGCTTGAGCTCCTGGACGGCCGCGAGCACGTCGTAGGTCTCACCGGACTGCGAGACGGCGATGTAGAGCGTGTCGGGGTCCACGACCGGGTTGCGGTAGCGGAACTCGGAGGCCGGCTCGGAGTCCGCGGGGATACGGGCCAGGGACTCGATCAGCCCGGCGCCGATCAGGCCCGCGTGGTACGAGGTGCCGCAGCCGAGGATCTTCACGCGGCGGATGCCACGGGCCTCGCGGGCGTCCAGGTTCAGACCGCCCAGGTGCACGGTGTTGAACCGGTCGTCGATCCGGCCGCGCAGCACGCGGTCGACCGCGTCGGGCTGCTCGAAGATCTCCTTGTGCATGTACGTGTCGTGACCGCCCATGTCGTAGGAGGCGGCCTCCCACTCCACGGTCTCCGGGGTGGCGGTGGTGGACGCGCCGGAGGTGGTGTACGTGCGGAAGTCGTCGGCCTTGAGGGTGGCCATCTCGCCGTCGTCGAGGGTGACGATCTGGCGGGTGTGGGCGACCAGGGCGGCGACGTCGGAGGCGACGAACATCTCCTTCTCGCCGATGCCGAGGACGACGGGGGAGCCGTTGCGGGCCACCACGATGCGGTCGGCGAAGTCGGCGTGCATGACGGCGATGCCGTACGTGCCCTCGATCACCTTGAGGGCCTCGCGGACCTTCTCCTCCAGGGTGGTGGCCTGGGAGCGGGCGATCAGGTGGGTGATGACCTCGGTGTCGGTCTCGGAGGCGAAGACGACGCCGTCGGCCTCCAGCTTGGCGCGCAGCTCGGCGGCGTTGTCCACGATGCCGTTGTGGACGACGGCGACCTTGTTCTCCGGGTCCAGGTGCGGGTGCGAATTGATGTCGCTGGGCGCGCCGTGCGTGGCCCAGCGGGTGTGGGCGATGCCGGTGGTGCCGGCGAAGCGCTTGGGGACGCGGGCCTCCAGGTCGCGGACGCGGCCCTTGGCCTTCACCATCTTCAGGGCGGCGGCCTTGGGGCTGTTGATCACCACGCCCGCCGAGTCGTATCCCCGGTACTCCAGCCGCTGCAGACCCTCCAGCAGCAGCGGAGCCACGTCACGCCTGCCGATGTAACCGACAATTCCGCACATGAAGTCTTGCCCCTCCGTAGATCAGATGTGTGCCCGGTGCGAACGACCGGCCGGTCAGCCGTAGACCATGCGGCGCAGCTGGCGGAGCGAGAGCTCCGGCGGCGCCACGGCGCGGTGCGGCAGCTCGGCCGCGATGCGCTCGAAGATCGCGGCGTTCACGGCGCCACCGGACTGAAGCTCGCGGTGGCGGCGGCGAACGAATTCCTCGGTCGTCTCGTCGAAGTACGCCAGCACGTCGAGCACCACCCGGACCGCCTCACCGCGCTGGAGCGCGGTGCTGCGCACCAGATGGTCGACGAGGTCGTCGTGGGACGACGGGCGGTGTTCGAGCACCCGTAGATATTGAGGGGTGAAGGAGCGGCTTTGCAAGAATCCTGCCCGATTCCGGGCAGCGGGCCCCTTCGCCGGTGTGATGCGGGTCGTCTCGGCGCCGAACGCCCGGCCCCACCTTTCTGATGATTTCCGGCGGGGGAGGGGATTCTTTCCCCGCTCGGGACGAGTAAGTGGTCTACACCTTGACCGCAGTTGAGGCACGAGGTACGCATGGTGACAGTTCGGTTGCTCTGCGCACAGTCGAGAACCCCATCGAAGGGACCCCTGTGAGTCAGCCCAGACCGATTCCGCGACTGCTCGGTTCGTTGTTGCTTCTCGCGGCGGCCGCCTTGTCGGGCGTCGCGGCCTCCGGGCTCGCGGCCACGCCCGCCGAGGCCGCCGAGGCCGCCGTCCGCCCGCTCGGCCAGACCGTCCCCGTCCCCGCCTCCGTCGAGCCGGGCGGCACGCCCTTCACGCTCACCGCCCGGACCGCCATCCGCACCGACGGCTCCGCCGCGGCACGCGCCGTCGGCGACCGGCTCGCCGAGGTGCTGCGCCCCTCCACCGGTTACGCCCTGCCCGTCACCGACCGTCCCTCGGCCGGCGCCATCCGGCTGCGGCTGAGCGGCGGGGACACCACGCTCGGCGAGGAGGGCTACCGGCTCCAGTCCTCGCGCGGCTCGCTCACCATCACCGCCCACCGCCCCGCGGGCCTCTTCCGCGGCGTGCAGACCCTCCGCCAGCTGCTGCCCTCGCGGGTGGAGAAGGACACCCGCCAGCCCGGTCCCTGGCAGGTCGCCGGCGGCACCATCACCGACAGCCCGCGCTTCGCCCACCGCGGCGCCATGCTCGACGTCTCGCGGCACTTCCTCACCGTCGACCAGGTCAAGCGCTACATCGACAACATCTCCCTGTACAAGATCAACAAGCTGCACCTGCACCTCTCCGACGACCAGGGCTGGCGCATCGCCATCGACTCCTGGCCCCGCCTGGCCACCTACGGCGGCTCCACTCAGGTCGGCGGCGGTCCGGGTGGCTACTACACCAAGGCCCAGTACAAGGAGATCCTGCGGTACGCGGCGGACCGCTACATCGAGGTCGTGCCGGAGATCGACATGCCCGGCCACACGAACGCCGCCCTGGCCTCGTACGCCGAGCTCAACTGCGACGGCGTCGCGCCGCCGCTCTACACGGGCACGGCCGTCGGGTTCAGCTCCCTGTGCGTGCCCAAGGCCGTGACGTACGACTTCGTGGACGACGTCATCCGGGAGCTCGCCGCGATCACGCCCGGGAAGTACCTCCACATCGGCGGCGACGAGGCCCACTCCACGAGCCACGCGGACTACGTGACGTTCATGAACCGGGTGCAGCCCATCGTCGCGAAGTACGGCAAGACCGTCATCGGCTGGCACCAGCTGACCGGCGCCACTCCGGCCGAGGGCGCGCTCGCCCAGTACTGGGGCCTGGACGGCACCAGTGCGGCGGAGAAGGCGCAGGTCGCCAGGGCCGCGCAGAACGGCACCCGGCTGATTTTGTCGCCCGCCGACCGGATCTACCTCGACATGAAGTACAACAAGGACACCGAGCTGGGCCTGTCCTGGGCCGGGTACGTCGAGGTCCGGCGCTCCTACGACTGGGACCCGGGCACGTATCTGCCGGGAGCCCCCGCGAGTGCGATCGCGGGCGTCGAGGCGCCGCTGTGGACGGAGACGATCTCCACGAACGCGCACATCGACCACATGGCGTTCCCGCGCCTGCCCGGTGTGGCCGAGCTCGGCTGGTCGCCCGCGGCGACGCACGACTGGGAGGACTACCGGCTCCGGCTCGCGGCGCAGGGGCCGCGGATGGAGGCGCTCGGGATCGACTACTACCGCTCGGCGCAGGTTCCCTGGCCGGCGGAGTAGCGGACAGAAAAGGGAGCGGCGGCGCGTGTCGTGGGGGTACCCCCACGACACGCGACCGCCCGGTCCGTTCGGGCCGAAGTGCCGCGCCCTCGGCGCCTACGCGGAGTCGGCCTGCTCGCGCAGACCGTCCTCGCTCAGGCCCTGCTTCCAGTAGCCGACGAACGTCACGCGCGTGCGGTCCATTCGAGGATCGCCGCGGCGGCGGGCAGCGCCGTCTCGTCGCCCGACACGAGCACCCAGTCGGTGTCCTCGGGCGGGCGGCAGCGCACCGGCGTGTTGTCCGCGACGGCCGGTCCGAGCACCATCACGCGGTGGCCCGGCTCGGCCGCGAGCGCCCAGCGGCACGCCGGGCCGCCGTCCTCGTGGACGGCGAAGTCGATGTCGACCTCGCCGGCGTCCGCGCGCTGCTCCCGGACGGTGTACGAACGCATCACGGCCCGCACGTCGTCGGGCAGCGCCCGCCACGCGGCGAAGACCGCGCTGGCGTCGCCCGCGTCGACGGGGACGACAGGGGCGTCCTGGCCGGGGTGGGGGAGGAAGAGCGAGAGGGACTGGTCACGGCCGCCGGCCGTGAAACCGTCGAGACCGCCGTCGGCTCCGGTGAAGGTGACCCGGACGAACGACGAGCCGAGCCGCCGGGTCCGTACGACCTTCAGGCCGAAGAAACGGAAAGGGGCGGACTCGGCCTGCGTCGTCATCGTCAGGAGACCTTCTCGGCGTTCTCGATCGCCTTGGCCAGGTCCTCCAGGATCGGCGCGCACTTGGCGTACGAGTAGATGGGCTCGGTGACGCGCGGGATGACCTGACCGGCCTTGACGGCGGGGAGCTTCGCCCAGGTCGGCTTGGACTTGTCGAGGTCCGCGGGCTGCAGCGTGCCGGTGCGGTTGTCCATCATGATGATGTCCGCCTCGTACTTGGCGGCGTTCTCCCAGCTGAGCTCCTCGAACCAGCCGGTCGTGTCGAGCTTCGACGGCGTGATGATGTCGACGCCGAGCCCGAGGGCGCCGCCGGCGGCGAGGATGCCGCGGCGAGTGAGGTGATGCGCGCGGGCGTTGGGCATGATGGTGTCCGCTTTCGTACGTGCTGATTCGGCCACTGGCAGGTTCGAAGGTAGGTTAGCCTAACCTCAGTACGTATCCAGGTCCCCTCCTCGTACGGCATCGGGCGAGGGCGTGATCCTGGACATGACGGACCGGCGGCCGATACGCGAACGCGCGCGGCCCGCCGTCCGGCAGGTCGCGCGCGCTCGGCGCGGCGGGTCAGCCGCCGAGGCCCAACTCCCGTGCGATCAGCATCCGCTGGACCTCGCTCGTGCCCTCGCCGATCTCCAGGATCTTGGAGTCGCGCCACATCCGGGCGACCGGGTACTCGTTCATGAAGCCGTAGCCGCCGTGGATCTGGGTCGCCTCGCGGGCGTTGTCCACCGCCACCGTCGAGGAGTACAGCTTGGCGAGCGCCGCCTCCTTCTTGAACGGCTCCCCCAGCACCAGCCGGGACGCCGCGTCGCGCCACCCGACCCGCGCCATGTGCGCGCGCATCTCCATGTCGGCGATCTTGAACTGGATGGCCTGGTTGTCGCCGATCGGCCGCCCGAAGGCGTGACGTTCCTTCGCGTACTTCACCGACTCGTCGACACAGCCCTGCGCGAGACCCGTCGCCAGCGCCGAGATGGCGATGCGGCCCTCGTCGAGGATGCGCAGGAACTGGGCGTAGCCCCGGCCCTCCTCGCCCAGCAGGTTGGAGAGCGGGACGCGGACGTCGGAGAACGACAGCTCGCGGGTGTCCGATGCGTTCCACCCCACCTTGGAGTAGGGGGCGGCCACCGTGAAGCCCGGCGTGCCGGACGGGACGATGATGGACGAGATCTCCGGACGGCCGTCGGGCTTGCGGCCCGTCACGGCCGTCACCGTCACCAGGCCCGTGATGTCCGTGCCGGAGTTGGTGATGAAGCACTTGGAGCCGTTGACGACCCACTCGTCGCCGTCGCGCACGGCCGTCGTCCGGGTGCCGCCCGCGTCCGATCCGCACTCCGGCTCGGTCAGGCCGAACGCGCCCAGCATTTCGCCCGAGCACAGCCGCGGCAGCCACTCCCGCTTCTGCTCCTCGGTGCCGAAGCGGTAGACCGGCATGGCGCCCAGCGAGACGCCGGCCTCCAGGGTGATGGCCACGGACGAGTCGACGCGGGCCAGCTCCTCCAGGGCGATGCCGAGGGCGAGGTAGTCACCGCCCATGCCGCCGTACTCCTCGGGGAACGGCAGCCCGAACAGGCCCATGCGGCCCATCTCGCGGACGATCTCGTAGGGGAACTCGTGGCGCTCGTAGAAGTCGCCGATCTTCGGCGCTATCACGTCGTGCGCGAACTCCTCGACCGTGCGGCGGAGTTCCTCGTGCTCGGCGGAGAGCCGGTGGTCCAGGGACATCAGGGAGTCACTCCTTGTGGGAGAGGGCGCGGACGGTACGGGACGGGCTGGGACGGCCCAGCTGTTCGGCCATCCACACGCTGGTGGCGGTGAGCCGGCCGAGGTCGACCCCGGTCTCGATGCCGAGGCCGTCGAGCATCCACACGAGGTCTTCGGTGGCGAGGTTTCCGGTGGCGCTCTTCGCGTACGGGCAGCCGCCGAGGCCGCCCGCCGAGGCGTCCACCGTGGTCACTTTGCACTCGAGCGCGGAGAGGGTGTTGGCGAGGGCCTGGCCGTAGGTGTCGTGGAAGTGCACCGCGATCCTGGTGCTCGGCACGCCCTTGTCGTTCAGCGCGGTGAGCAGCGCGCGCACGTGGCCGGCGGTGGCCACGCCGATGGTGTCGCCGAGGCTGAGCTCGTCGCAGCCCATGTCGATCAGGCGCCGGGACACCGCGACGACCTGGTCGACCGGGACCGGGCCCTCCCACGGGTCGCCGAAGCACATCGACAGATAGCCGCGCACCCGCAGGCCGTGCTCGACGGCCCTGGTGACGACCGGCTCGAACATGGCGAGCGCCTCGTCGACCGTGCGGTTGAGATTGGCCTTGGCGAACGACTCCGTGGCGCTGGCGAACACGGCGATCTCACGGGCCCCGAGGCCCAGGGCCCGGTCCAGGCCGCGGTCGTTCGGCACGAGGACGGGCAGCCGCACCCCGGGGAGGTCGGCGACCATCGGGAACAGCTGCTCCGCGTCCGCCAGTTGGGGCACCCACGTGGGACGGACGAAGCTCGTCGCCTCCACGGTGGTGAGACCGGCGCCGGCCAGCCGGCGGATGAACTCCGCCTTGACCTCGACCGGAACCACCGACTTCTCGTTCTGCAGGCCGTCGCGGGGGCCGACCTCGTGGATGCGCACCCGCGGCGGCAGGCCGGGGGCTCGCACCGTCATCGGCAGTCCTTCGGTGCCGGTCATGCCCGCGCCTCCTCGTCGGTCTCGTCCGGGGTGACCACGGCGAGCACCTGGTCCATGGCGACGGTCGAGCCCGCGGTGACGTCGAGCTCGGTGACCGTGCCCGCGTGCGGGGCGGAGATGACGTGCTCCATCTTCATCGCCTCCACCACCAGCAGGCTCTGACCGGCCGCCACCACGTCGCCCACCGCCACCTTGACGACGGTGACGGTGCCGGGCATCGGCGCGGCCAGGGTGTCCACGCCGCTGTGCGCGGTCCCGCTGAGGGCCGCCTCGACGGGGTCGTGGTCCAGCACGTGCCAGGAGTCGCCGTCCCGGCCGAGCCAGTCGCCCGCGCGGTGGAAGGTGTGCGCGACGCCGTGCACCTCGACGGCGACCGTGTCCTCCTCGACCCGGGGGGCCGCCTGGCGCCTCACGGTGTGGGTGACGGGGCCGAGTCCCGGCACACGCAGCGAGAAGGCGAGCGGGGCCGCCTCGCCGCCCATCCGCCAGCCGCTCGGCACCGAGAACGGGTCCGTCCAGCCTCCCGTCGCCGGGGGCGCCAGCTCGGCGGCCCGCACGGCCGCCGCCGCCTCGTACACCTCGTCCGGCACCCCGTCGGGAACGAGCGCGTCCGCCTCCCGCTCGACCAGGCCGGTGTCCATCTCGCCGGAGACGACCGCCGGATGGGCGAGCAGCCGGCGCAGGAACCCGGCGTTGGTCGGGACGCCCAGCGTCACCGTCTCCGCGAGGGCCGCGCGGAGCTTGCGCAGCGCGGTGGCCCGGTCGGGGCCGTACGCGATGACCTTGGAGAGCATCGGGTCGTAGAGGCTGCCCACCTCCAGGCCCTCGGTCAGGCCGGAATCGGTGCGCACTCCGTCGCCCTGGGGCTCGTGGAGGCGCAGCACCGTGCCGCCGGAGGGCAGGAAGCCGCGCGAGGGGTCTTCGGCGCAGACACGCGCCTCGACGGCGTGGCCCGTGAGGGTGATGTCGTCCTGGGCGAACGGCAGTCGCTCGCCGGCCGCCACCCGCAGCTGCCACTCCACCAGGTCGAGACCCGTGATGAACTCGGTGACCGGGTGCTCGACCTGGAGACGGGTGTTCATCTCCATGAAGTAGTACCGCGAAGGGTCGGTGCCCGGGACGATGAACTCCACCGTGCCCGCGCCCCGGTAGCCGCAGGAACGGGCCGCCTGCACGGCCGCCTCGCCCATCGCGGCCCGCGTCGCCTCGTCCAGCAGGACGGACGGCGCCTCCTCGATGATCTTCTGGTGCCGGCGCTGGAGCGAGCACTCGCGCTCGCCGAGATGGACCACGTTGCCCTGCCCGTCGGCCAGCACCTGGATCTCGATGTGGCGGGGGCGGTCGATCCAGCGCTCGACGAGCAGTGTGTCGTCGCCGAACGAGGCGCGCGCCTCGCGCCGGGCCGCCGCGATCTCGTCGAGCAGCGCCGACTCGACGCGGGTGAGGCGCATGCCCTTGCCGCCGCCGCCCGCCGAGGGCTTGAGCAGCACCGGCATGCCGATCTCACGGGCGGCCGCGGCCAGTTCGTCGTCGGTGAGCCCGCTGCCCGAGGACCCGGGGACGACCGGGACGCCGGCCGCCCGCACGGTCTCCTTGGCGCGGATCTTGTCGCCCATCAGCGAGATCGCGGACGAGGGCGGGCCGATGAAGACCAGGCCGGCCTCGGCGCACGCCTGGGCGAAGCCCGCGTTCTCCGCGAGGAAGCCGTAGCCGGGGTGGACGGCCTGGGCGCCGGTGCGCACGGCCGCGTCCAGCAGGCGGTCGATCGAGAGGTAGCTCTCGGCGGCCGGCGCGGGCCCGATGCGCACGGCGGTGTCCGCCTCGCGCACGTGGCGGGCGCCGGCGTCCGCGTCGCTGAAGACGGCCACGGAGCGCACGCCGAGGGACCGCAGGGTGCGGATCACGCGTACCGCGATCTCGCCGCGGTTGGCGACCAGAACGGTGTCGAACATCGTCATCGTGGAAGGTCCCTCACATCCGGAAGACGCCGAAGCCGGGCTCACCCAGCGGGGCGTTGGCACACGCGGTCAGGGCCAGACCCAGCACCTGCCGGGTGTCCATCGGGTCGATCACGCCGTCGTCCCACAGGCGGGCCGTCGCGTAGTAGGCGTTGCCCTGCTGTTCGTACTGGGCGCGGATCGGGGCCTTGAAGGACTCCTCCTCCTCGGCGGACCACTCCTCGCCGCGGCCCTCCAGCTGGTCGCGCTTGACCGTGGCCAGCACGGACGCGGCCTGCTCGCCGCCCATCACCGAGATCTTGGCGTTGGGCCACATCCACAGGAAGCGGGGGCCGTACGCCCGGCCGCACATCGAGTAGTTGCCCGCGCCGTACGAACCGCCGACGACCACCGTCAGCTTGGGCACACGCGTGCACGCCACGGCCGTGACCATCTTGGCGCCGTGCTTGGCGATGCCGCCGGCCTCGTAGTCCTTGCCGACCATGAAGCCGGAGATGTTCTGCAGGAAGAGCAGGGGGATGCCGCGCTGGTCGCACAGCTCGATGAAGTGGGCGCCCTTCTGGGCGGACTCGGCGAACAGGATGCCGTTGTTGGCGACGATGCCGACCGGGTGCCCGTGGATCCGGGCGAAGCCGGTGACCAGCGTCTGCCCGAACTCCGACTTGAACTCGGCGAACCGGGAGCCGTCGGTGATCCGGGCGATCACCTCGCGGACGTCGTAGGGCGTGCGCGAGTCGACCGGGACCGCGCCGTACAGCCCGGCCGGGTCGGCCTTGGGCTCCTCGGCGGCCTCGACGGACCACGGGAGCGGCCCGCGCTCCGGCAGGGTCGCCACGATGTTCCGCACGATCCGCAGCGCGTGCGCGTCGTCCTCGGCGAGGTGGTCGGTGACGCCGGAGATCCGCGAGTGGACCTCGCCGCCGCCGAGCTCCTCGGCGGTGACGACCTCGCCGGTGGCGGCCTTCACCAGCGGCGGGCCGCCGAGGAAGATCGTGCCCTGATTGCGCACGATCACGGCCTCGTCGCTCATGGCCGGCACATACGCCCCGCCGGCGGTGCAGGAGCCGAGCACCGCGGCGATCTGGGGGATGCCCGCGCCGGACATGCGGGCCTGGTTGTAGAAGATCCGGCCGAAGTGCTCGCGGTCGGGGAAGACCTCGTCCTGCATCGGCAGGAACGCGCCGCCGGAGTCGACCAGGTACACGCAGGGCAGCCGGTTCTCCAGGGCCACCTCCTGGGCGCGCAGGTGCTTCTTGACCGTCATCGGGTAGTAGGTGCCGCCCTTGACGGTGGCGTCATTGGCCACGACGACGACCTCGCGGCCGCTGACCCGGCCGATCCCGGCGATCACCCCGGCCGCCGGCGCCTGCCCGTCGTACATCCCCTCCGCGGCGAGGGGCGCGAGCTCCAGAAACGGTGAGCCGGGGTCGAGAAGGGTGTCCACGCGGTCGCGCGGAAGCAGCTTCCCGCGCGCGGTGTGGCGGGCGCGCGCCTTCTCGCCGCCGCCGAGGCGGGCCGCCGCCAGGCGTGAGCGCAGACCGTCGGCGAGCTCCTGGTGTGCCGCCTCGTTGGCCTGCCAGGCCTCGGACGCCGGGTCCGCGGCGCTCGCCAGCACTGGTGCCTGCTGCATTGCTCGAGCTCCCTTGCTCGGTTAATGAGCGTTAACGTGTTTCTCCAAGGTTAACGACCGCTAACAGCCCTGTCTAGAATGAATTCCCATGAGCACCAGGACCTCGGCCCCGACGCGCCGCGAGCAGATCCTCAAGGAGGCCGCGCGCCTCTTCGCCGAGCGCGGCTTCCACGGCGTGGGCGTCGACGAGATAGGGGCCGCGGTGGGCATCAGCGGACCCGGTCTCTACCGCCACTTCCCCGGCAAGGACGCGATGCTCGCGGAGCTGCTCGTGGGCATCAGCGAACGGCTCCTGAGCGGTGGCCGCCTGCGGGTCGAGGAGGCGTCGGCGGGCCCGGACGCGGTCCTGGAGTCCCTGATCGACGGCCACATCGACTTCGCGCTCGACGACCGCCCGCTGATCACTCTGCACGACCGCGAGCTGGACCGCCTGCGGGACAGCGACCGCAAGCTGGTCCGCCAGCTGCAGCGCCAGTACGTGGAACTGTGGGTGACGGTGGTGCGCGAGCTGCACCCGGCCGTGGCGGAGTCGGAGGCGCGGGCCGCCGTGCACGCCGTGTTCGGCCTGCTCAACTCGACCCCCCACCTCGGTGCGAACGGGGGAGGCCCGCTCGGCCGCGCGGCCACCGAGTCACTCCTGCGGCGGCTGGCGCACGGGGCGTTCGCGTCCCTGGGCGGCTGAGGGCACTCTCCGGGCGGCCGGCCGAAGGCCCGCAGGCTCCCGTCGCCCGGACGGGCGCCACGTCCGCAGGACAAGACGGTGCGTACGCTCCGCGCACCCCACGGCACAATGGGCTCATGCCGATACCCAGCCGCGCCGCTCTGGTCGACCACCTCGTCCGCTCACGTATCGCCGGAGACGTCGCCACCCCCCGCGACAACAACCTCTCCCACTACCGCAGGCTCGCCAACGGCGACCGTCACTACTGGCTGGGGCTGGAGCTCGGCGACCGCTGGAGCGACGAGCAGGACGTGCTGGCCGTCATGGCCGAGCGGTGCGGCGTCAACGACGACCCCGAGCACCGGCAGGGCCAGGACACCATCGACCCCGAGCTGACCGTCGACGCCCTGGAGCGCATGGCCGCGCGCCTGCGCAAGGCCGCCGACGCGCAGGAGCGCGTGCTGTTCGCGACCGGGCACCCCGGCGGCCTGCTGGACGTGCACCGGCAGACCGCGGAGGCGCTGCGGGCCGCCGGATGCGAGATCGTACGGATCCCGGGCGGGCTGATGGCCGACGAGGGCATGGTCTTCCAGTTCGCCGACGTCGCCGTGCTGGAGCGGGGCGCGACCCTGTGGCACACCCACTCGCCCGCGCCGATGGCCGCGATCCTCGACGGTCTCGCGCGCGAGGGCCGGCCGCTGCCCGACCTGGTGGTGGCCGACCACGGCTGGGCGGGCTGCGCGGGCCAGCGCGGCATCGACGCCGTCGGCTACGCGGACTGCAACGACCCGGCCCTGTTCATCGGCGAGGCCGAGGGCACGCTCCAGGTGACGGTCCCGCTGGACGACCACGTGACCGACCCGCGCTTCTACGACCCGATGACGGCGTATCTGCTGGACGCGGCCGGGCTCGGCCCGGCCGCGTGACGCCGGGGCCGCGGGCGCTCAGTCGCGCCAGGTGCCGCGCACGACGCCGTACGCGCCGCCGAGCAGCATGACCATCAGCGCGCCCCGCACCGCGAGTCCGAGAGCGTGACGGACCCCGCCGGTGAGACCGGCGGACCAGTCACGCAGGACCATCAGGAGCACCACCGCGCCCAGGATGAGCGTGCCCCCGCCGACGGTCCACAGCACCCGTGCGGCGGGAGACGCCGTCGCCCATCCGGTGGTCCCGGCCGCGTCGTACGACGGTTCGTCGTACGACGGTTCCTCCTCGGCCGGCGGCTGAGCGCTCACGGTGTCCGTTCCCTTTGACGGTCCCGGCGCGCTGCCCGGGCAGGCATGGTCCCGGGGGGTGGTCGGCCCCCGGGGATCCGCACCGGGCGCTTGTGGCGCCCCGGGGCAGTGACCGCGAGCCGCCCCGTGCGTGTGGGGCGCACGGGGATGCCCTGCGGGTACTGCCTAGGATCTGCATCCAGACTCCCAGCAGCCGCTGCCGCATCGCTCAGACCACAGGACGACCTTTGCCCTACGACTTGAGGCCGGTGCGTGTCCTCGTCGTCGACGACGAGGAACTCGTACGCACCGCGCTCCAGCAGGTTCTCGGCTCGGCCGACGGCGTGACCGTCGCCGGGACCTGCGACGGCCCGGACGCCGTCGACGCCGTGCGCGCGCTCGTGCCCGACCTGGTCCTGCTGGACATCGACATGCCGTCCGCGCACGGCTTCGACGTGCTGCGCGCCCTGAAGGCCCTGCCGCGGCCGCCCGCCGTCGCGATGCTCACCGCCCTCGACACCGCGGCCGACGTGGAACGCGCGCTGCGCGAGGGGGCGTCGGGCTTCCTGCTCAAGACCACCGAGCCGCGGATGTTCACCGAGGCGGTGCGGCTCCTGGCGGCGGGCGGGGTGGTCTGCACACCGTCCGGCAGCGCCGAGGCGCTCTCCCGGTACGCGGCCGCGGCCCCGGCGCCCGCCCCCTGCGCGCCCGAAGCCCTCGACCACCTCACGGCCCGCGAACGCGACGTCCTGGCACTGATCGCGGCCGGCCTGTCCAACGCCGACATCGCGGCCCATCTCGGCATGGGCGTGACGACGGTCAAGACCCACATCGGCGCCCTCAAGCGGAAGCTGTCGGTCGGCAGCCGTGTCGCGCTGGCGACCGTGGTCCACCGGTCGGACACGCCATGAGCGCGGGCGCGCGGGGACGGGGGCGCGAGGGGGTGACGCGTCCAGGGACCGACGGGCCGGGATCCGACCGGCTCTCGTCCGGCCGTGCGGGGGCCGGCGGCCGGGGATCCGACCGGGCCGGGGCCGGCCGCCCGCGGCTCCGCCTCCCGCGCCCCGGCCGTCCCCGGCGCGGGCCCGAGCCGGGGACCGTCGCCGTCGAGGCCCTGGTCGTGGCCGCCGCCCTCGCCGAAGCGCTGGCCACCGGGCACTGGCTCCCCGGCTGGGCGGTCTGGGCCGCGCCGGTCGTCGCGTGTGTGCTTCCGCTGCGGCGGCGCTTCCCCCGCGCCTTGATGCTCCTCGCCCTGCCGACCCTGGCCACCGGCGTGCTGTGGATCCCGGCGATGGCCGCGCTGCACGCCGTCGCCGCGTCCGAGCGGCGCCGCGTCGAGGTGGTCGCCTCGGCGGCGGCCGTGGCCGTCGTGTCGTTCGTGCCGTGGCAGAACATGGACGACTATCCGTGGTCCCTCCCCGACGTCACCCTCGGGGTCCTGCTCTCGGGGCTGCTGGCCGTCGCTCCCGCCGCCCTGGGCCTCCTCGGCCGGGCCCGCCGGGAACTGGCCGCCCGCCTCGCCGAGTTGGCCCTGTCGCGGGAGCGTGAACGCCTGTACGCCGCCGAACAGGCCGCGCTGCGGGAGCGGGAACGGCTGGCCCGCGACGTGCACGACACCGCGGCCCACCATCTGAGCCTGATCAGCCTGCGGTCGTCGGTGCTCGCCGCGTCCGTGGAGTCCCCCGCCTGCCGGGAGGAGGCGGAGACACTCGGCGAGCTGGCCCGGCGGGCCGCGGCCGACCTGCGCCGGACGATCCGCCGCCCCGGCCAGGGTCTCGCGCAGCTCCCGGAGCTCGTCGAGGCGGCAGGCGACGGTGTGCGGGCCGAGCTGGACCGGCTGGAGGCGGCCGAGTGCCCGCCGGAGGTCCAGCACGCCGCGTACCGGATCGTGCAGGAGGGGCTGGCGAACGTCCGCCGTCACGCGCCGGGGGCCGAGGCCACGGTCTCGGTCCGCCGTACGGACGACGGCCTGGGCATCACCGTCCGCAACACTCCGCCCGCCGGGCCGCCCCGCCCGGCTCCCGACCGCGGCGGCCAGGGTCTGCCGGGTCTGCGCACCCGCGTGGCGGCGCTGGGCGGCACGCTGTCCGCGTGCCCGACACCGGACGGCGGCTACGCGCTCGACGCGCTCCTGCCCCTGCCCGGCCCGTCCGGTTCGCCGGCTCGGGACGCCTGAGAGCGCATCCGCGCTCCAAGCTGGAACTCGGCGGCACCATGCCGACGTTGCCGCTGCTCGCCCGCCTCGCGCGGGCTCTCGACGCCGTGCTCAGCCTGGAGCTGGACGGCGACACCTCGCGTGTGGCGTTCCACGCACACACGCCCGCTGCCTGAGCAGCGGGCGTGCGAGTGGGGTCGCTCTCAGTCGCGAGGGACGCGGACCACGCCCTCCTGGATGACCGTGATCGCCAGGCGCCCGTCCTGCGTCCAGATGCGGGCCTGGCCCAGACCGCGTCCGCCCGAGGCGGACGGCGACTCCTGGTCGTACAGCAGCCATTCGTCCGCGCGGAACGGCCGGTGGAACCACATCGCGTGGTCCAGCGAGGCGCCGACCACGTCGCCGACCGCCCAGCCGCCGCGCCCGTGCGCGAGCAGGACCGAGTCCAGCAGCGTCATGTCGGAGACATACGTGGCCAGGCAGACGTGCAGCAGAGGGTCGTCGGCGAGCTTGCCGTTCGCGCGGAACCATACCTGGGAGCGTGGCTCGCGCGGCCGGCCCGCAGTGGCGTACGGCGGCTCGTCCACATACCGCAGGTCGACCGCCGCCCGCGCCTCGAGCAGCCGGTCGACCACGCCCGGGTCGACGAACCGGTCCGCGTACCGCGGCAGCATCTCGGCCGCCGTGGGCAGCGTCTCCGGGTCCGGGGAGTCCGGCATCTCCTCCTGGTGCTCCAGGCCCTCCTCGTACGTCTGGAACGACGCGGAGAGGTGGAAGATCGGCTGCCCGTGCTGGACCGCGACCACGCGGCGGGTCGTGAAGGACCGGCCGTCGCGGATGCGGTCGACCGTGTAGACGATCGGCGCGCCCGGGTCGCCCATGCGCAGGAAGTACGAGTGCAGGGAGTGCGCCGTGCGGTCCGCCGGGACCGTACGGCCGGCGGCGACCAGCGCCTGGGCCGCGACCTGACCGCCGAAGACCCTGGGGACGACGGCGGACCGGGAGCGCCCGCGGAAGATGTTCTGCTCGATCTGCTCCAGGTCGAGCAGATCGAGCAGACCTTCGAGTGCTGAGCTCATGTCAGGAACGTACAGCTCCGGTTCTGCCGGCCTCTTACAGGCCCATGTCCTTCGCGATGATCGACTTCATGATCTCGCTGGTACCGCCGTAGATGCGGTTGACGCGGTTGTCCGCGTACAGGCGGGCGATCGGGTACTCGTTCATGAAGCCGTAGCCGCCGTGCAGCTGCAGGCAGCGGTCGATCACCCGGTGCGCGACCTCGGTGCAGAAGAGCTTCGCGGACGCGGCCTCGGCCGGGGTCAGCTCGCCCGCGTCGAGGGCCTCCAGCGCGCGGTCGGCGACGGCCTCGGCGGCGTCCACCTCGGCCTGGCAGGCGGCCAGCTCGAACTTGGTGTTCTGGAAGGCGGCGACCGGCTTGCCGAAGACCGTGCGCTCCTGGACGTACTCCTTGGCGAACCGCACGGCGGCCTTGGCCTGCGCGTAGGCGCCGAAGGCGATGCCCCAGCGCTCGGAGGCCAGGTTGTGGCCGAGGTAGTAGAAGCCCTTGTTCTCCTCGCCGAGCAGGTCCTCGACCGGGACCTTGACGTCGACGAAGGCCAGCTCGGCGGTGTCGGAGGTCTTCAGGCCGAGCTTGTCGAGCTTGCGGCCGACGGAGTAGCCCTCGGACTTGGTGTCCACGGCGAACAGGGAGATGCCGTGGCGGCGGTCCTCGGCGCTGGGCGCGTCCGTGCGGGCACAGACGATCACGCGGTCGGCGTGCACGCCGCCGGTGATGAAGGTCTTGGCGCCGTTGAGGACGTAGTGGGTGCCGTCCTCGGAGAGCTTGGCGGTGGTCTTCATGCCCGCGAGGTCGGAGCCGGTGCCCGGCTCGGTCATCGCCAGTGCCCACATCTCCTCACCGGAGACGAACTTCGGCAGGAACCGCTTCTTCTGCTCGTCGGTGGCGAGCATCTTGATGTACGGCAGGCCGAGCAGCACATGCACGCCGGAGCCGCCGAACTGGACGCCGGCACGGGAGGTCTCCTCGTACATCACGGCCTCGAACTTGTACGAGTCGATGCCGGCGCCGCCGTACTCCTCGTCGACGCGGATGCCGAAGACGCCGAGCTCGGCGAGCTTGTAGTAGAAGTCGCGGGGCGCCTGGCCCGCCGCGAACCACTCGTCGTAGACGGGGACGACCTCGGCCTCGATGAAGGCGCGGATGGTGTCCCGGAACGCCTCGTGGTCCTCGTTGAATACGGTCCGGCGCACGGACGCCTCCTCGTGACTGGGTACGACAATGTCTAAGCGCTTGCTCAGGCACAAGTTACCGGGCGGTTGTTGAAACTGTCCAGAGTGATGCTGCGCACGCAGAGGGCCCGCCGTCGGCCTCGCCCCCCGAAGGGGGGCTTTGTCCCTGGTGGCTACGCTCGAACCGGAACGCCTTCGCGGCCCCGGCCGCTCAGGCCGACGGCTCGTCGCCGTCGTAGGCCGCCAGGGCCGCCTGGCGGTACTCCAGCAGTTCGGCCAGGTCCTCGTGGGTCAGGTGTTCCTGCGTCAGCTTCACCGTGGCCCGGCCCTCCGTCGCCGCCCACGCGTGGCGGGCCCGCTTGTTGGCTCTGCGGCGGTGGTCGCTGCGGAGGAAGCCCGCGCCCGCCGCGAACCCGGCCGCGGCGAGGGCCGCCAGCGCCGCGGGGATGCGGGCGTTCGCCGTGGCCAGCCCCGTGGCGCCGGCCGTCGCGGCGAGGAGGGCCGCGGGGAAGCCGAGGGCGATGTCGACCTTGGTCCAGAACTCCGCCCTGCGGTGGGCGAGCCTGCGCTGCCGCTCCGCCTCCTCGCGCAGCCGCGTGATCTCGGCGCGCAGACGGCGGGCGGGCTCGTCCGGTGTGGACCGGGTGGTGCCGTCAGGGGCGATGGTCATGCAGAAATTCCAACACACTTGACCCTCAAGGGACTTGGCTTTGTCCCGACAGTCCTGGCAGGGGTTCGTGGTGGGCTTCCCACCCATCCGTGGACGTCCGGCTTCTCACCCGTGCCGCAGTGCGAACCACAGCTCCATCCGGACGTCCGGATCGTCCAGGTCCTCGTCCAGCAGCGTGCCGACGCGCGCGATGCGCTGGCGGACGGTGTTGCGGTGGATCTCCATCGCCGCCGCCGTCCGGTCCCAGTTGCCGTGCAGCGAGAGCCAGGTCCGCAGCGTCTCGACGAGCGCGGGGGAGCCCGCGAGCGGGGCCAGGCGCGCGCGGGCGGCGTCGGCGGAGAACGGGCCCGCGTCGCGGTGGCGCACCAGGGGTTTGCGGGTCGTCAGCGCACGGCGCACGGCACGGGCCGCCTGCGTGTCGGCGGCGGCCAGGTCCCGCGCCTCGACGGGGGCGCTGATTCCGAGCGTCCAGTCCGGCTGGGCCACGACGGCCGTGCTCGCCGGCAGCAGCAGCCGCACCGCCGTGGCCTCCGGTGTCTCGAACAGGGGGGTGCCCAGCGCCGCCGCCAGCGCCGCCGCCGCGAACGGGGTCCCGTCGCCGCCCCGGGCGTGGACCACCGTCCAGGGGCCCGGATCCAGGATGCGCGCCGTGTCGGCCGGGGAATCGCCGAGGAGCAGACGGACCAGGGCCGCGTCGCGTACCGCCGAGTCCGCGGCCTGTCGCGGGGCCGTGAGCAGGGAGAGCAGAACGACCGCCACTCCAGCGATCGTGTGGTTCCCGGGCTCGTGGTGCTCGGACGCCACCCCGAGCGTGAGGGCGTCGGCGCCGCCGAGTGCGTACGCGGCGAGCCGCAGCCCGCCGCTGTTCCCGCTCGCCGTCGCCGGTCCGCCCGGGCGCGGGCCCACCACGCCCGCCAGATCCGCGAGGGCCCGGCTCGCCGCGTCGGGGATCGGTCGGCCCGCCGCCGCCGACTGAGTACCGTCCGGGGCGAAGAGCACGGCACGTCCGCCGAGCCGCGAGGCCAGTGCGCCGAGCACCGCCGGGACCGGGGCGGGCCGGGCCGCCGCCGTCGCCAGTGACTGCTGGGCCTCGGTCACCCGGCGCAGCTCCTGGAGGCGGGCCTGTGCCATCAGCCGCCACAGCGCCCTGGCCACCGCCGTGAACGGCGTCTGCGGCGGCACCTCGATCAGCGGCAGGCCGTGCCGTGTGCACGCCTCGACGAGCTCCGCCGGGACGGTGTCGTACACCGGTGTCACGCCGAAACCGAGTGCCGCCGCGCCCGCCTCCACGACCCGTTCCACGTACCGAGCCGGGTCGCTGAGCTGCACGCCCGCCGTCATCAGCAGCTCACCGCCCAGGAGGTACGGATAGGGGTCCGCCATCTCGGAGGTGTGCACCCAGTGGAGGGCGGCGTCCTCGGGACCCGCGAGCAGGCGCAGCCCGAGGTCCCGGCGGGCGAGCAGTGCGGCGAGCGGGACCGGTGGCGCCGGTGGGGTGGATGCGGGCTCCTGTGCGGACATGACCGTGGACCCTTCGTACATCCATCGTAGGAACAGTGGAGGAAACGTACACTTCAGCGTCGCTTTCCGGCCACCTACTGTCGTGCCATCCAGCGGCAGCGGGTACGGGCGGATGTCCCCGCGAACGGCCCTGGCACCTTTCCCCGCACGACACGCCACCGAGGTGAGCAGAGGAGGGCCCCATGGCCGTCGACTACACAGTGATCGTCCTGTATTTGGCCAGCATGCTGGCGATGGGCTGGTGGGGCATGCGCCGCGCCAAGTCCAAGAGCGAGTTCCTGGTCGCGGGCCGCCGCCTCGGACCCTGGATGTACTCCGGGACCATGGCCGCCATCGTCCTCGGCGGCGCGTCCACCATCGGCGGCGTCGGGCTCGGCTACAAGTACGGACTGTCGGGCGCCTGGATGGTCTTCACCATCGGCCTCGGCCTGCTCGCGCTGTCCGTCTTCTTCTCCGCGCGGATCGCCCGGCTCAAGGTCTACACCGTCTCCGAGATGCTCGACCTGCGCTACGGCGGCAAGGCCGGTGTCATCTCGGGCCTCGTCATGTGGGCGTACACGCTGATGCTGGCGGTCACCTCGACCATCGCCTACGCCACGATCTTCGACGTCCTCTTCGACCTGCCCCGCACCGCCGCGATCGTCCTCGGCGGCACGATCGTCGTCGCCTACTCGACCCTCGGCGGCATGTGGTCCATCACCATCACCGACATGGTGCAGTTCGTGGTGAAGACCATCGGCGTACTGCTGCTGCTCCTGCCCATCGCCGTCGTCAAGGCGGGCGGCTTCGCCGAGATGAAGGCCGCGCTGCCGACCGCGTACTTCGAGCCGCTCGGCATCGGCGGCGAGACGATCTTCACCTACGTCCTGATCTACACCTTCGGCATGCTCATCGGTCAGGACATCTGGCAGCGGGTCTTCACCGCCCGCACCGACAAGGTCGCCAAGTGGGGCGGCACCGTCGCCGGTACGTACTGTCTCGCGTACGCCCTGGCCGGCGCCGTCATCGGCACGGCCGCCAAGGTGCTCTACCCGAAGCTGCCCAGCGCCGACGACGCCTTCGCCACCATCGTCAAGGACGAGCTGCCGATGGGTGTGCGGGGCCTCGTGCTGGCCGCCGCGCTCGCCGCCGTCATGTCCACCTCCTCCGGCGCGCTCATCGCCTGTGCCACCGTCGCCAACAACGACATCTGGTCCCGGTTGCGCGGTCTCACCGCGAAGAAGGAGGAGGGCGAGCACGACGAGGTCAAGGGCAACCGCGCCTTCATCCTGATCATGGGTGTGGCCGTCGTCCTCATCGCCATCGCCCTCAACGACGTCGTCCAGGCCCTCACCGTCGCGTACAACCTGCTCGTCGGCGGCCTGCTGGTGCCCATCCTCGGCGGCCTGCTGTGGAAGCGCGGCACCGTGCAGGGCGCGCTCGCCGCGGTGACCGTCGGTGGTCTCTCGGTCGTCGGCCTGATGGCGACCTACGGCATCCTCGCCAACCAGCCCGTCTACTACGGCCTGCTGGCCTCGCTCGCCGCGTACGTGGTCGTCAGCCTGGTCACCCGGCCCACCGACCCGGCCGTGCTCGCCAACTGGCGTGAGCGGCTGGCCGGCCGCGGTGGCGACGAGGCCGAGCCGGAGACCCCGGCCGCCGAGCCCGCCCCGGTCCACAGCTAAAGTCGCACAAACGTCCTCAAACGGATGAATACGCAACGAAGCGCAAGAAGGAAGGCATCACACATGAGCAGCAACGAGCAGCCGCGCGGTCCGATCGACTCGTCCCGCATCCCGCGGTACGCCGGACCCGCCACGTTCGCCCGGCTGCCGCGGCTCGACGAGGTCGGCACCGCCGACGTCGCCGTGGTCGGCGTGCCTTTCGACTCCGGGGTCTCCTACCGTCCCGGTGCGCGCTTCGGCGGCAACGCCATCCGTGAGGCGTCGAGGCTCCTGCGCCCCTACAACCCGGCGCAGGACGCCTCGCCCTTCGCGCTCGCCCAGGTCGCCGACGCGGGCGACATCGCGGCCAACCCGTTCAACATCAACGAGGCCGTCGAGACGGTCGAGGCCGCGGCCGACGACCTGCTCGCCACCGGCGCCCGGATGATGACGCTCGGCGGCGACCACACCATCGCGCTGCCGCTGCTGCGCGCGGTCGCCAAGAAGCACGGCCCGGTCGCCCTGCTGCACTTCGACGCGCACCTGGACACCTGGGACACCTACTTCGGCGCCGAATACACCCACGGCACGCCGTTCCGCCGCGCCGTCGAGGAGGGCATCCTCGACACCGAGGCGCTGTCCCACGTCGGCACCCGCGGCCCGCTGTACGGCAAGCAGGACCTGACCGACGACGAGAAGATGGGCTTCGGCATCGTCACCTCGTCCGACATCTACCGCCGTGGCGCCGACGAGGTCGCCGACCAGCTGCGCCAGCGCATCGGCGACCGGCCCCTCTACATCTCCATCGACATCGACTGCCTCGACCCGGCGCACGCGCCCGGCACCGGCACCCCCGAGGCGGGCGGCATGACCTCCCGCGAACTCCTGGAGATCCTGCGCGGCCTGTCCTCCTGCAACCTGGTCTCGGCCGACGTCGTGGAGGTGGCCCCGGCGTACGACCATGCCGAGATCACCGCGGTGGCCGCCTCGCACACGGCGTACGAGCTGACCACGATCATGTCGCGCCAGATCGCCGCGAACCGCGCCTCCGGCGCGGAGCAGACCGCGAAGTGACCGCGCCGCCGGTCCCGTCACCGGGACCGGCACCGGCCTGTCGGCCGGGGCGCGCGTAACGTCGAGCCGGGAGGCCGTAAGGCCCCGACGCCGGGCACACACGCCCGGAGGCAGACGTACGCAACGATCGAGACGCTAAGGACGCCACGGTGACCCACGACCACGACCTCGTCCTGCGGCCCACCGCCGCGCAGACCGAGGCCGCGCTGAACCCGCCCGCCGGGCGCAACGGCGGCGACCTCGTCGTCGAGACCCTGCGGGGCCTCGGGGCGACGACCGTCTTCGGGCTGCCCGGACAGCACGCGCTCGGCATGTTCGACGCGCTGCGCCGCTCGACCCTGACCTACGTCGGGCTGCGCGTCGAGAACAACGCGGGCTTCGCCGCCGACGCCTACGGCCGCGTCACCGGCGAGGCCGCGCCGCTGCTGCTGTCCACCGGCCCCGGCGCGCTGATGTCGCTGGCCGCGCTCCAGGAGGCCGCCGCGGCGTCGGCGCCCGTGCTGGCGATCGGCAGCCAGATCCCCGTGGCCGGGCTCGGCGGCGGACGCCACGGCTACCTGCACGAACTGCGCGACCAGCAGGCGTCGTTCCGCGACATCGTGAAGTCCGTGCACACCGTGCGCACCGCCTCGCAGATTCCGTCGGCGATCGCGGCGGCGTGGGAGTCGGCGCTGACCGCACCGCACGGACCCGTGTGGGTCGAGATCCCGCAGGACGTCCTGCTCGCCGAGACCGCTGTGCCGGTCGTCACGGCGGTGGACGCCACGCCCGAGGACGTCGTGCCGCGCCCCGAACTGACCGCCGTGGCCGCCCACCTGCTGTCCACCGCCGAGCGCCCCGTGATCATCGCCGGCGGCGGCGTGGTGCGCTCCGACGCCTCGGGCAAGCTGCGCGCGCTCGCCGAGAAGATCGACGCGCCGGTCGTCACCACCTTCGGCGGCAAGGGCGCCTTCCCCTGGGAGCACCCGCTGTCCCTCCAGTCCTGGCTGGAGGACCGTCACACGACCGACTTCCTGGAGTCGGCCGACGTGCTGCTCGTCGTCGGCTCGGGCCTCGGTGAACTGTCCTCGAACTACCACACGTTCGCCCCGCGCGGCCGCGTGATCCAGATCGAGGCCGACCTCGGCAAGCTGGAGTCCAACCACGCCGGCCTCGGCATCCACGCCGACGCGCGCCTCGCGCTGTCCGCCCTGCTGGAGACGGTGGAGGACCGCCGCGACCCGTCGGCGGCCGACGCCGTGCGCGAGGTCCTCGCGGCGGTCCGCGCCCGGATCGACTCCCAGGAACTGACCCTGGAGCAGCAGGTCCTGGCCTCCGTGCGCGAGGCCCTGCCGGACGACTCGCCCAGCTTCTGGGACATGACGATCCTCGCGTACTGGGCGTGGTCCGCCTTCGACGCCCGCCGGCCCAACACGATGCACTCCGCCCAGGGCGCCGGCGGCCTCGGCTACGGCTTCCCGGCGGCGCTCGGCGCGGCCGCCGCCGACCCCACCCGCCCGGTACTTGCCGTCTCGGGCGACGGCGGCGCGATGTACTCGATCGCCGAGCTGGCCACGGCCCGCCAGTACGACCTGCCGGTCACCTGGCTGATCGTGGACGACGGCGGCTACGGCATCCTGCGCGAGTACATGACGGACGCGTTCGGGCAGGCCACGGCGACGGAACTGGCACGCCCGGACTTCGTCGCGCTGGCGGAGTCCTTCGGCGTCCCGGCGACCCTGACGAGCCCCGAGACGCTGTCCGAGGACCTGGCCAAGGCCCTGGCGCAGCCCGGACCCTCGGTGGTCGTGCTCCCCGCCCTGCTGCGGATGTTCGCCCCGACGCACCTGTGATGCGCGCGGCGTGACCCGCGGCTCCCGGCCCCGCCGCCCACCCTCCCCGGGCGGGGCCGGGCTCGTCTCCGGAGCGCCCGTCAGGTCGTGCCGGCGAACGAGTGGTGCTCGTGCGCCACCGCCCAGCGGACCCGCTCCTTGCGGAGCCCGACGGTGAGCCGCAGCCGCGTCTCGGGACGCTCGGCGAGTTCGGACCCGGCCGCGAGCCGGATCCCATCGCTCACGCCGGTGTGACGAACCCCGACTCGTACGCCGCGATGACCGCCTGCGTCCGGTCCCTCGCACCCAGTTTGGGCCGTACAGGAGGCATGAACCATGTCCGTCGTTCCCGCCCCGACCGCCCCGAGCGCCTCGGCCACCCTGTCCGTCCGGCCCGTCCTGCGCTCCGAGCCCGGGTTCGACCCCGTCCACTCGTCGTTCTTCGGTCTCAACTTCGGCCGGATCGCGGCGATCTGCTTCGGATCGATCGCCGTCGCGGGTGAGTACCGCGACGGCGGCATCCGCGTCTCGCTGGCCGCCGTTCCGCGCAGGGGAGTCTTCTGGGCGGGCAAGATCGCGGTGGTCGGACTGCTGTCGCTCACGGTCGGCCTGGCCACGGGCGCGGCCTGCTTCGCGCTGGGCCAGACGCTCCTCGGCGACCACGGCGTGGACATCGGCGCCCCCGGGGCGCTGCGGGCGGTCGTGGGGTGCGGGCTCTATCTGGCGCTGATCACCCTGTTCGCCGCCGGGCTCGCCGCCCTGCTGCGCAGTGCCCCCGCGGTCATGGGCATCCTCATCCCGTTCCTGCTGATGCTGTCGTTCGTCCTCGGTGACGTGTCGCAGGGCGGCAGCTGGGTCGACTTCCTGCCCGACAGGGCCGGGCAGCAGATCCTCCTCCAGGAGCCGGACGGCCCGCTGGGCCCCTGGACCGGTACGGGCGTCCTGGTGCTGTGGGTGGCGGCGGCCCTGAGGGCGGGCGGCCGGCGGCTGATGCGCCGGGACGCGTGAGGCGCTCCCCGGTCACTCCAGCAGTGCGCCGTGAGCGGCCGTGTACGCGGCCATCCGCAGCCGGTACCCCTCGTCGAACCTGTCCGGCTCCCCGTCCTGGAGGAAGCCGGGCAGGTTTCCCTTGGGCGGCAGGCAGTCCGGTATGGCCCGGAACAGCTCGTCGGCCGCCGCGCCGTGCGCGGGTCCCCGGCCCCGGGCCCTCACCAGGTGCTCGCCCGCCTTGCGCAGCATGTCCGGCAGCCACTTCAGCGGGCTGGTCCGCACCTTGTCGTTCGGGCGCAGGTCCTCCAGCTTCCGGTGGGCGGCGCCGAGGGCCTCCAGCGCCCGAAGGGTCGCGTACAACTGGCCGCAGAGATGACCACGGCTCGGCGGAGCGTCGGGCATGTCCCCTCCCTCGCAAGGGCCCGGGCGATGCCCGCCCGCGCCGTCAGTGACTACCCACGGCCGCGTCCGGCGAACCGGCGCCCGCCCGCGGGCCCAGTCCCTCCGGCAGGCGCGGCGGGGTCCCCCGCGTCCACACGACGCGCAGGGCCGTCGCCGAGATGCGCCAGCCGTCCGCCGTCCTGACCAGCTCCGTCTCCGAGAGGCCGGCGGAGACGAAGACGTCCTTCGAGCCGTCCGCCAGGACGTGGGTGCTCAACTGCGGCCCGCGGGCCGTGGCCCGGTCGCCGGCGATCTCGATCACGGGGCTGCCGCCCAGGTGCACCGTCCGGTCGAACAGGGCCATGGCACGGCCGACCGTCGCCGGCACGGCGTCGCGTCCGTGGACCGTGCCCACGGGCATCTCGGCGGTGACGTCCTCGGTGTGGAAGGCGCGGGCCCACTCCTCGTCGAGGGCGTCCTCGTCCAGGGAGCGGAGGTAGCGGGCGAGGAGGTCGGTGATCTCGGCCCGGTCGGTCAGCGTGCGCAGCTCGAGCCGCATCTGGGTGATGTCCATGACCGCGATCCTGGTACCTCGAGCATGATTGAGGTCAAGGGTGGCGCCGGCGCCCTTCGTGGCGTGGGCGCGCCCGTCCCGCATCCGGTCGGTCCTGGGACCAGGGACGGGGATTTGTTGCGGAGGGATGAAATCCGTTCCGGTCCGCGTTGGTGCCTTCCGGAAGATCAGATCGTCGGGATCAGCGGGATCCGAGTATGCGGACGGGGAGGCCCAGGTGGCTGCGGCGGCTCGAAAAGAGGACGGCTGGGCGCGGCGTCTGGCCGGTTACGCCTGGCGTTACCGGCGCAATGTGGTGCTCGCGCTCGGGTCCTCGCTCGGCGGCATGGCCGTCATGGCGCTCGTACCGCTCATCACCAAGGTCGTCATCGACGACGTCATCGGGGCCAAAACCCTCCCCCAGACTCCGTCCGGGGGTGCCCCCAGGCTCGCCGTGTGGACCGGTCTGCTGATCGCCGCGGCCGTCGCGGTGTACGTCCTCACCTACATCCGCCGCTACTACGGCGGCCGGCTCGCGCTCGACGTCCAGCACGACCTGCGCACCGATATGTACGGCACGATCACCCGGCTCGACGGGCGGCGCCAGGACGAGCTGTCGACCGGCCAGGTCGTCGGACGGGCGACCAGCGACCTCCAGCTCATCCAGGGCCTGCTCTTCATGCTGCCGATGACCATCGGCAACTTCCTGCTGTTCGCGATCTCCCTGGCCATCATGGCGTGGCTGTCGCTGCCGCTCACCCTGATCGCCCTCGCCGTCGCCCCCGCCCTGTGGATCATCGCCAAGCGCAGCCGTACCCGGCTCCATCCGGCCACCTGGTACGCGCAGAGCCAGGCCGGGGCCGTCGCCGGAGTCGTCGACGGGGCGGTGTCGGGCGTGCGGGTCGTGAAGGGGTTCGGGCAGGAGGACCAGGAGACCGGGAAGCTGCGCGAGGCGAGCCGGAAGCTGTTCGCGGGCCGGCTGCGGACGATCCGGCTCAACGCGCGGTACACGCCGGCCCTGCAGGCCGTCCCCGCGCTCGGCCAAGTGGCCATGCTCGCGGTCGGCGGGTGGCTGGCGACGAAGGGCGAGATCACGCTCGGCACGTTCGTCGCCTTCTCGACGTACCTCGCGCAGCTCGTCGGGCCGGTCCGGATGCTGGCCATGGTGCTCACCGTCGGTCAGCAGGCACGGGCCGGTGTGGAGCGGGTGCTGGAGCTCATCGACACCCGGCCGTCCCTGAGCGAGGGCACGAAGGAGCTGCCGGCGGACGCCGAGGCGAGCGTCGAGTTCGACGACGTGAGCTTCGCGTACGCGGACGGCAGGCCGGTCCTGGACGGCTTCTCGCTGGAGATCCGGCCCGGCGAGACCGTCGCGGTCGTCGGGGCGTCCGGCAGCGGCAAGTCCACCGTCTCGCTCCTGCTGCCGCGCTTCTACGACGTCACCCGCGGCGCCGTCCTCGTCGGCGGCCACGACGTGCGCGAGCTGACCTTCGACTCGCTGCGTGCCGCCATCGGAATCGTGCCCGAGGACAGCTTCCTGTTCTCCGACACCGTCCGCGCGAACATCGCGTACGGGAAGCCGGACGCGACGCAGGACGAGATCGACCGGGCCGCCCGCGCCGCCCAGGCCGACCGGTTCATCGCCGAGCTGCCCGACGGCTACGACACCAAGGTCGGCGAGCACGGACTGACCCTCTCGGGCGGCCAGCGCCAGCGCATCGCGCTGGCCCGCGCGATCCTCACCGACCCGCGCCTGCTTCTCCTGGACGACGCCACCTCGGCCGTCGACGCCCGCGTGGAGCACGAGATCCACGAGGCGCTGCGGCAGGTCATGGCCGGCCGGACGACCCTGCTCATCGCCCACCGCCGCTCCACTCTGGGCCTCGCCGACCGGATCGCCGTCCTGGACGGCGGCCGGCTCGCCGACATCGGCACGCACGAGGAGCTCCAGGAGCGCTCCTCGCTCTACCGCCGGCTGCTGACCGACCCGGACGAGCTCGGCGGCGTCTCGCCCGGCCACGTGCTTCCGCAGCCCGCGCCCGATCCGGATGAGGACCGCACCGTGCGGGACGAACTGGACGCGGAGTTCGACGCCGAGCGCGGCATCACCCGTCGGCTGTGGGTGCGCGACGAACGAGCCGACGAGGCCAGGGAGGCCAAGGAGGACGCGAGCGCCACTCCCGAACTGCTCGCCCAGGTCGAGGCGCTTCCCCCGGCCACGGACACGCCCGACATCGACGAGGCACGGGCCGTACGGGCGGAACCGGCCGGCGCCCGCGCGGGGGAGGGCGGCCGGCTCCGATCGCTCCTGCGCGGCTTCGGCCTGCCCCTGCTGGTCAGCCTGCTGCTCGTCGCCGTCGACGCGGGCATGGGCCTGCTGCTGCCCGTGCTGATCCGGCACGGCATCGACGAGGGCGTCGAACAGGTCGCACTCGGCGCGGTGTGGACGGCGTCCCTCCTCGCGCTCGGCACCGTCGTCGTCCAGTGGGCCGCCCAGACCGGCGAGATCCGCAAGACGGGACGCACCGGCGAGCGGGTCCTGTACGCCCTGCGCCTGAAGATCTTCGCCCAGCTCCAGCGGCTCGGCCTCGACTATTACGAGCGGGAGCTGACCGGCCGGATCATGACCCGGATGACGACGGATGTGGACGCGCTGTCCACGTTCCTGCAGACGGGCCTTGTCACCGCGTTCGTCTCGGTGGTCACCTTCTTCGGCATCATGGTCGCGCTCGTCGTCATCGACGTGCAGCTGGCGCTCGTCGTGTTCGCCACCCTGCCGGTCCTGATCGTCGGCACGTACTTCTTCCGCAGGAAGAGCGTGAAGGCCTACGAACTGGCCCGTGAGCGCATCAGCGTCGTCAACGCCGATCTCCAGGAGTCCGTCTCCGGGCTGCGGATCGTGCAGGCGTTCCGGCGCGAGCGCGACGGCGTGGCCGACTTCACGGCGCGCAGCGACAGCTACCGCGAGGCCCGTGTCCGCGGCCAGTGGCTGATCTCCGTCTACTTCCCCTTCGTCCAGCTGCTGTCGTCGGTGGCGGCCGCGGCCGTGCTGATCGTCGGCGCGGGGCGGGTGGAGGCCGGGACCCTCACCACGGGTGCGCTCGTCGCCTACCTCCTGTACATCGACCTCTTCTTCGCGCCCGTACAGCAGCTCTCGCAGGTCTTCGACGGCTACCAGCAGGCCTCCGTGTCGCTGGGCCGGGTGCAGGAGCTGCTGCGGGAGCCGACGTCGACAGCCACCGCGGAACGGCCGCGGGAGGTGCGCAAGCTGCGCGGCGACATCGCCTTCGAGAACGTGTCGTTCGCCTACGGTTCCGGCGGCGACGAGGAGGAGGCGCTGACCGGCATCGACCTGCGCATCCCGGCCGGACAGACCGTCGCGTTCGTCGGAGAGACCGGTGCGGGCAAGTCCACGCTGGTCAAGCTCGTGGCCCGGTTCTACGATCCGACCGACGGCCGTATCTCGGTCACTCTCGACGACTCCTCCCCGGGCGACCAGGGCGACGGCCCCGGGGGAGGCCATGACCTGCGCGAGCTGGACCTGACCGCCTACCGGCACCGGCTCGGCGTCGTCCCCCAGGAGGCGTACCTCTTCACCGGCACGGTCCGCGACGCCATCGCCTACGGCCGGCCCGGCGCGAGCGATGCCGAAGTGGAGGCCGCGGCCAGGGCCGTCGGCGCGCACGACATGATCGCCACCCTCGACGGCGGCTACCTGCACGAGGTCTCCGAGCGCGGGCGCAATCTCTCGGCCGGACAGCGCCAGCTGATCGCCCTCGCCCGCGCCGAACTGGTCGACCCCGACGTGCTGCTGCTCGACGAGGCGACCGCCGCCCTGGACCTGGCGACCGAGGCGCAGGTCAACCAGGCCACGGACCGGCTGACCGGCCGCCGCACCACGCTGGTGGTCGCGCACCGGCTCACCACCGCGGCCCGTGCGGACCGGGTCGTGGTGATGGACCACGGGCGGGTCGCCGAGGACGGCACGCACGACGAACTCCTCGCGCGCGACGGTCACTACGCCGCCCTGTGGCGCACCTTCATAGGGGAGGACGAGCCCGCGACCGTGTGAGGGGCGGGTGCGGGGCACGTACAACCTTTCGGTGCGGGCGGTTGTCCTGTGTACCGAACGCGTTCAACGGCGCGTTCTCGTCCGTTCACCGTCTTGTGCAGAGGGACCCCATGCCCACATCTCGTGCCCGCCGCCGTGCCGTCCTCGGCGCGGCGAGCGCCGTCGCCCTGATCGCCCTCGGTTCCGTGCCCGCCGCCGCGGAGGGCGGCGAAGGACTCGTCCTGGGGCCGATCGCGCCCGTCGAGGGGGTGAAGCCCGGCAGCGGCTTCGAGCTGCCGGTCACCTTCCGGAACGAGGGCACCGAAGCACTGGACAAGGTCTGGCTCACGTACGCCGTCACCCAGGGCCTCGCCCACACCGAGCTGCCCTCCAACTGCGTGCGCTACGACATCCCTTCGGCCGACGAGTCGCCGCGGTACTCCGAGGCGCAGTGCGAGTACGTGCAGCCGATCGAGGCGGGCGCCGTGTACACGCCCGAGAAGCCGCTCGGGCTGAACGCCCTGGACTGGGCGCTGCACGACGTGGTGCACGTGTCCGTCGCGCGCTACGGCGAGGGGCCCGGCGACAGCGGCGCCCAGCCCGTGCGGGGCACGGGACCGGCGCAGAAACTCGTCAAGCAGACGTCCGACGGGGCCGGCTTCTCGCAGCGCGTGGTCACCGTGCCGGTGAACACGGACAGCACGGCCGACTTCCAGGTGACGGGTGCGCGGCTGAAGGCCCGCGCGGGTGACACGGTCCCCGCCGAGCTGTCGTTCCGCAATGCCGGGCCCGGCTGGGTGCTGGGCGAGGCGGGCATTCCCGCGCACGAGGTCACCGTCACCCTCCCCGCCGGCACGAAGGCCGCGAGGGTCGCCGACCTCTGCACGGCCACCGACGATCCGCGGCGCTTCACCTGCGGCAGCTGGAACCACTGGGTGGAGGTGGACCGCGTCGAGCGGCTCACCTTCCAGCTGAAGGTCGAGAAGCTGGTGCCCGGGGCCAAGGGCACGGTGGCGCTCACCGGCGGACCGCGGCCGTTCGACAAGAACGCGGCGAACGACACGGCGGAGATCGTCGTCGAGGCGGCGGACGGGAGTTCGGGCGGAGGCTCGTCCACGGGCGGATCGGCCACGGGCGGCTCCGGCGGCAGCGGCGGCTCCGAGTCGGGCGGCGGCTCCGCGACGGGCGGCTCCGGCGACGCGGGCGGTTCCGCCTCGTCGACGGGCGGCAGCACCGGATCGGCCTCGGCGGGCGGTTCCGCCTCGTCGACGGGCGGCAGCACGGGATCGGCCACGACCGGCGGCAACCTGGCCTCCACCGGCTCCGGTTCGGCCCTGCCGGTCGCGGTCGGCGCGGCAGCGGCTGTGGTCGCGGGCGCCGGCGTCGTCGTCGCGATGCGCCGCCGCGCGGCCCGCACGCAGTAGCCCGCGCGAGGCCCGACGCGGAGGTCCGCGCGGTTGCCCGACGCGGCGCCTCGCAACCAATCCCGCCATGTGTGCGTCGTACGCGTGTACGGAGCAGTGGCAGTGGGGAGCGGACGTGGTCGATCGGGTGGGGAACGGGAACGAGCACACACGGCGGGCGGCCCGGGCACTCGTCCGGGCGCTCGCCGTCCTGGCGGCCGCGTCCGCCATGGCGCTGGCGGGCCCCGGCCTCCAGAGCGCCCAGGCGGCGGCGCCGTGCGCCGGACGCCTGGCGAAGTCCCTCTCCTTCGCCACCGGGGAGCTGAGGGTCTATCAGAACAGGCAGCAGGTCTGCGCCGTCACCCTCGCCAGGAACCCAGGCGCCAGGCGGCCCATGTCCGTCTCCCTCCAGGTGCGCGGCGACCGTGCGGAGACGGACAGCGGGAGCTTCAGGCGCCAGGCCGGACCGGTCGCCGTGCCGGCGCGCGGCCGCTGCGTGAAGGCCACCGGTTCCGTCTCCGGCACCTCCCGCTCGACCGGCTGGATCCTGTGCTGAGCGCTCCTCCGTCAGCCACGCCGTGGCCAACTGGGGGTGGTGGGACGGGGGTTGGCACCGCTAGGTTCACCGCGACCGTTTGATCTCAAGGGGAGATCTTCAGGGGAGGGTGAATGCGCAAGGCGTTCAGATGGCTGCTGTCGCTGGTGGTGCTCATAGGCACCGTGAGCGCGGCCGGAGCGACGGCCGGTGCGGCGACCGCCGCCGAGCCGACGGCCGGCACGGACATCAAGGACCGGATCCTGGCGATTCCGGGCATGAGTCTCATCGAGGAGAAGCCGTACCCGGGTTACCGGTTCTTCGTCCTCAACTACACGCAGCCGGTCGACCACCGGCACCCGGACAAGGGCACCTTCAAGCAGCGGATCACTCTGCTGCACAAGGACACCAACCGCCCCACCGTCTTCTTCACCTCCGGCTACAACGTGTCCACCACGCCGCGCCGCAGTGAGCCGACGACCATCATCGACGGCAACCAGGTCTCCCTGGAGTACCGTTTCTTCACGCCGTCGCGGCCCGCTCCCGCGGACTGGTCCACGCTGGACATCCGGCAGGCCGCCAGCGACCAGCACCGGGTCTTCGCCGAGCTGAAGAAGATCTACACCAAGAAGTGGCTGTCCACCGGCGGCTCCAAGGGAGGCATGACCGCCACGTACTACGAGCGCCACTACCCGCGCGACATGGACGGTGTTGTCGCCTACGTCGCGCCCAACGACGTCGTCAACAACGAGGACAGCGCCTACGACCGCTTCTTCGAGAACGTCGGCACCAAGGAGTGCCGCGACAGGCTGAACGCGGTGCAGCGCGAGGCCCTCGTGCGCCGTGAGCCGCTGGAGGCCGTGTACGAGAAGTACGCGGCGGACAACAAGCTCACGTTCGACACCGTCGGCGGCCTGGACCGCGCCTTCGAGGCCGTCGTCCTCGACTACGTGTGGGCGTTCTGGCAGTACAGCCTGCTCGCCGACTGCGACTCGATCCCGGCCGCGGCCACCGCCACGGACCAGGAGATCTGGGACAGCATCGACGCGATCTCGGGCTTCTCCGCCTACGCGGACCAGGGTCTTTCGACCTACACGCCGTACTACTACCAGGCGGGCACCGAGCTGGGCTCCCCCGACATCGAGCAGCCGCACCTCGACGGCCTGAGCCGCTACGGCTACCAGCCGCCGCGGAACTTCGTGCCGCGTGACATCCCGATGCGGTTCAAGCCGTGGGTCATGAAGGACGTCGACACCTGGGTGCGCCACAACGCCACCCGGATGATGTTCGTCAACGGCCAGAACGACCCGTGGAGCGCCGAACCGTTCCGTCTCGGTGCGGGCGCGCGCGACAGCTACGTCTACACCGCGCCGGGCGCCAACCACGGCGCCAGTGTCGCCCGTCTCGCCGCTGACGAGAAGGCGAAGGCCACCGCCACGATCCTGACATGGGCGGGTGTCGCCTCGGCCGCCGTCCAGGAGGACCCGACGAAGGCCAGGCCGCTCGCGAAGGCGGACGCCAAGCTCGACAAGCGGGACACGGAGCGCACGCTGCGTCCGTGACCCCCGTGCGACAGGAGGGGCTGTGTCCGCGGTACGGCGGACACAGCCCCTTCGTGCGTCAGCTGTACGACAGCCCGTGGCCGATCGGGAACAGCACCCGCGACGGGTCGTCGGCGCGCTGCACCGGGACCGGCAGCCGGCCCTGTGGTTCGGCCGGGCCCGCGACGACCCGGGCGGCGGCGCGGAGTTCGACGTCGGTCCACGAGTAGCTCGTGAGCGCCGCCTTCACCCCGCTGAGCCGGGCGATGTCGTACGGATTGCGGATCGCGAGCGCGACGACCGGCACCCCCGTGGCGACCAGCCGGTCCACCAGCGTGCGCTGCGAACTGGTCGCCGAGACGTTGTAGGTGCCCACGACGACGACGTCCTTGCCCTGGGCGGCGGCCACCGCCTCGGCGATCCTGGCGCTGCTGGGTGCGGTGCCCGTGGACAGGGCGCTCGCCCGGAAGCCCAGCTCGGTGAAGGCGTTCGCCAGCACGGTCGTCGGCGGGCCCGTCGTGCCGCTGGGGGACGCCGGGTCGGCGCCGACGACCAGCAGGTTCGGCCGGCTGCGGCGGCTGAGCGGCAGCAGCCCGTCCGGGTTGGTCAGCAGGGTGGTGGTGCCCTCGGCGATCCGGTCGGCGGCCGCCAGGTGCGGGGCCGTGCCGACGGCGAGGTCCACGCCCCGGTGGGTGACGAACGGGTCGCGGAACAGCCCGAGCTTCTCCTTGAGCAGCAGGATCCGCAGGATCGATTCCTCGATGCGGGCGACGCTGAGCTCGCCGCTCCTGACCGCGCCCATCACGCCGTGCCAGGCGACCGCCAGATCCGGCGGGTTGAGGAGCTGGTCCACGCCCGCGAGCAGCGCGAGCACCGGCACCCGGTGGTCGCCGTACTTGTCCCGCACGCCCTGCATGTTGAGCGCGTCCGTCACGACGACGCCGTCGTAGCCGAGCTCCTCGCGCAGGATGCCGGTGAGGATCGGGCGGGAGAGCGTGGCCGGGTCGTTGCTCGGGTCCAGCGCGGGGAACTGGATGTGCGCCGTCATGATCGAGTCGATCCCTGCGTCGATCGCCGCCCGGAAGGGCGGTGCGTCGATCCGCTCCCATTCCTCACGGGTGTGGGTGATGACCGGGATGCCGGTGTGGCTGTCCACGGTGGTGTCCCCGTGGCCCGGGAAGTGCTTGGCCGTCGCGGCGATGCCCGCTGCCTGGTAGCCCGTCACCTGTGCGGCGGCCATCCGGGCGACGGCGGCCGGATCGGCGCCGAAGGACCGTACGCCGATGACCGGGTTGGCCGGGTTCACGTTCACGTCGGCGTCGGGCGCGTAGTTCTGCACGATGCCCATGGCGGCGAGCTCGGTCCCGGCGATGTGCGCGGCGGTACGGGCTGCCGACCGCGAGCCGCCGGCCCCCAGCGCCATCGCGCCCGGCATCAGCGTGGCCGGCTTGCCGACGCGGGCGACGATCCCGTGCTCCTGGTCGGTGGAGATCAGCAGCGGCACGGGCGTGGGCTGGGCGAGCCCGGCCCGCTGGATCCCGTTCGACAGGTCTGCGATCTGGTGCGGGTCACGGGTGTTGTGCGCCCAGACGAAGTAGATGACGCCGCCGACGTGGTACCGGGCGACGAGTTCGGCGGCCGTGCGGACACCGATCTCCTTGAGGTTGGCGTCGATGTCGGCCTGGTCGGGCGCGGTGGCGGAGTGCCCGTAGACGCGCATCACGAAGAGCTGGCCGACCTTCTCCTCCAGGCTCATCCGGGAGATGAGGCGCTTGAGGCGGTCTCGGGTGCCAGAGGCGGCGGGCGACGCGACGGCGGGCGACGCCACCGCCACCGTCCCGGCGGCGACCGCGGTCGCGGTGAGAAGGGTGCGTCTGGAGAGGTTCCGGTCGTGCACTGGTGCTCCTTCCGGCCTTGCTCGACAAGGGAGTTGCACAAGGGGGGTTGAAGGAAACTTCCAAGGTGCCACGGATATCCGGAAAGTAACTGCCAGGTCAAGGCCCCGCGCAGAACCGGCACGAATGGCGCCTCCGGCCGCGGCTGCACCGCCTGCGGCGGATCGCCCGGCTCCCGCCGCCCGGCCGGCTGCTCACCCCTGGGCGGCGACCCGCGGCCACAGCCGCTGCAACGTGCGGACCGTCTCCGTGATCGCGGGCCGCCTTGCCGCCCCCGCACGCCACAGCGCGCACAGCCGGCGTCTCGGCACCGGTTCCAGCCGTACGGCCGTTACCTGGGGCGGAAGCGGCCCGCGGCCGAGCCGTGGCACCAGTGCGATGCCGAGCCCGGCGGCCACCAGGGCGACCTGAGTGTGGTTCTCCTCTGCCTGATGGGCGATCAACGGCTCATGGCCCGCTGCCCGCAGGGTGCGCATCAGCCAGTCGTGGCAGACGGTGCCGGGCGGCTGGGTGATCCACCGTTCGTCCGCGAGATCCGCACGGCGTACGGACTCCTCGGCGGCCAGCGGATGACCCGCCGGGACGAGCACGTCGCACAGGTCGTCACCGATCACGGCCTGCTCCACGCCGGGCGGGGCCGGCATCGGGGCGATGTCCCAGTCGTGCGCCACGGCCAGGTCGATGGCGCCGCGGGCGACGAGGTCGACCGACAGGTGCGGATCGAGCTCCTGCAGCCGCGCGTCCAGGGCGGGATGGCGGCGGGCGAGATCGGCGAGCGCGAGGGGCATCAGGCCCCGCGCCGCACTGGCGAAACAGGCGACGGCGAGCCGCCCGGACGGCACGCCGCGCTGCTCCTCGAGGCGCACCTCGGCCTCCTCGACGAGGGACAGCAACTGCTGTGCCGTCGCCGCGAGTTGCTGTGCCTCGTCGGTCAGCCGCACGCCGCGGCCCTGCCGCTCCAGCAGCGTCGTACGGGTCTCCCGCTCCAGTTTGGCGATCTGCTGGGAGACCGCCGACGGCGTGTAGCCGAGCGCCGCGGCGGCAGCGCCGACCGTGCCGTGGACGGAGACGGCGTGCAGGGCGCGCAGTCGGCCGAGATCGAGCACAGCGCCTCCTTTCGTAAGCAGCGCTTCATCCAACCATGAAGAAATCCGCGCTGGTCCTGCACGGTCCCCGGCGGCGATGCTCGATGCCATGCCTCCCGCTCGGGTCATGCCACCCGCCCACATCGCCCTCGCCGCCCTGGTCGCCGCCGTCTGGGGCGTCAACTTCGTCGTCATCGAGATCGGTCTCGACCACTTCCCGCCGCTCCTCTTCTCCGCGCTGCGCTTCCTCGCGGCGGCCCTGCCCGCGGTCTTCTTCGTCGGCCGGCCCAAGGTCGCCTGGAAGTGGATCATCGGCGTGGGACTGGTGCTGGGCGTGGCCAAGTTCGGCCTGCTCTTCACGGGCATGGACCAAGGGGCGCCGGCCGGTCTGTCGTCGCTGATCCTCCAGGTGCAGGCGGTCTTCACGGCGCTGTTCGCCTTCGTGGCCCTCGGCGAACGTCCGGGCCCCGTACGGATCGTCGGCATGGCCGTCGCTCTCGGCGGCATCGCGGTCGCGGCGGTCGACGAAGGCGCGTCGGGCCCGCTGCTGGGCTTCCTGCTCTGCATCGCCGCGGCCGCCTGCTGGGGCGTCTCCAACGTCATGACCCGCAAGGCGTCCCCGCCCGACTCCCTGAACTTCATGGTGTGGGTGAGCCTCGTCCCGATCCTCCCGCTGCTCGGGCTCTCCTTGCTCATGGAAGGCGTGGACCGCGACATGGCGGCCCTCCGCTCCCTGGACTGGACCGGCGCCGGCGTCGTGATCTACGTCGCCTGGATCACCACGATCTTCGGCTTCGGCGCCTGGGGCTACCTGATGCGCCATCACCCCGCGTCCTCGGTCGCGCCGTTCTCCTTGCTGGTCCCGGTGTTCGGCATGTCGTCGGCGGCCCTGTTCCTCGACGAGTCGGTCAGCCCGTTGCGCTGGTGCGCGGCGGCGCTGCTCGTGGGCGGTGTGGCCCTGACGTCGCTGTCCGGCGGCCGCAAGGCGGTGCGGTCGAGCCGACAGGGGGAGGCGGAGCCGGAGCCGGATCCGGTCGCGGCCGGCCGGACCTGAGGTTCTAAGGTGTCCTCCGGCTGACCAACCGGGGGAGTACATCGTGTCCATGCCGCCGCCCCACCATCAGGGCTTCGTCCAGCAGGGCCCCACCGCCCAGCACCTCTACCAGGCGCACACGGGCGCGGGTCCGCGAGGCGAGACACCGTGCCAGGTGTGCGGATCGCTGCCCGCCGTGCGCGCGGTGGTCCGCGGGCACCAGGGACTCTTCCTGATCATGCGGTTCCTCAGGCGCGAGGGAGTCTTCTGCCGCTCCTGCGGCACCGCGACCTACCGGCAGATGACCACCGACACCCTGTGGCAGGGCTGGTGGGGCTTCCTCTCGCTCTTCATCACCCCAGTCACCGTCCTGACCAACCTCGGGCCGCGCGCCCGGTTCCGCAGGCTGGCGCAGCCCTACGGGGGCTGGCGCCCGCCGCTGGATCCGGGCAAGCGGGTACTCGCCCGTCCTCCCGCCCTGGTGGTCTTCGTCCCGATGGTGCTGTCGGTGAGCGTGATCGCCTTCGGCATCATCCGCGCCGCGGTCTCCGACGACGGCGCGGGCCGTCCGGTCATCGGCGTCGGGGACTGCGTGCGCAACCTGAGCGCGTGGCCGGAGCAGAACATCCAGCCGGTCGACTGCGGTTCACCACTGGCGCAGTACCGCACGGCGAGGATCGAGGACTGCACGGGCGACGAGTACCTGATGCGCGTCGAGGACGCGCCGGACGCGGTGGCCATGTGCCTCAGGCCCCTGAGGAACCGGTGACATGGTGACGGCAGGCATGTCGGCGGGCGGCTGGCTGGCACCGACGGACGTCGAACGCAGGCTCTACGAGGCGAAGATGCGGGGCGACTGGGCCGCGTTCTTCGACGTGCTCGCCGGGACGTATCTCTACTGGCCCGTGTCCCGCGCCGAGGCCGAGGCGGGCAGGACGCCGCACGTCCCCTTCCGCAGCCCGGTGACCGGCACCTGGTGCTTCGCCTACTACACCGAGGGCGTCCTCCCGGTGCCGCAGCCCGACCCCGTGTTCGAACCGCGGCCTTTCTCCTACGTGGTGCGCACCTGGGGCAACGACAACCGCTGGCTCGCCATCAACCCCGGCACACCGGGCGAGGCGTACTTCCCCGCGAACCCGCAGACGCTCCACCTGTGGCGGCAGCACGCGGAGCGCATTTCGCCCGCCGAATGCGGCACGCTCCGCACCCTGCGGGTCGGCGGGCCTCTCCAGGGGGCGGTTTGCTCACGGACTGGGCTGCGGAGCCCTCTTCGCGGTGAAGAACGGCGAACTGTGGAACGCCTTGGCCTTCCACGGCTCCGGCTTCGTCGACGAGCGGAACTCGCTCGAGAAGTGGTGGGGGGTGAAGAGCCCCGAAGACTGGCGGGAGGCCCTGCACTCCCTCCTGAACGCGGAGTACGTCAGCCGGGTCTGGGAGTTCGCCCTGTCCGTCCGCCAGTCCCTCGCGCGGCAGTACGGTGGGACGGTCGACACCTCGCTGTGGCGGGAAGCCGCGGCCCGCGTCATGCGCCGCAACGCGGAACCCGAGACGGTGCCCGAGTCGGCCCTCAACGGTGTGCAGCAGTTGATCGGCCGCATCATCCGCTACGAGGCCCGCTTCCGCGCGGACGGCCTGCTGCCGGAGGGCCGTCATGTCCGTTCCGTCCTGGCCTGGGACTACGGCCGGGCGGTCAGCATGGCCCGGTGGGGAGTGGCCGCCCGCTTCGGCGACGTGGCGGAGGCGGAAGCCGCGGTCCTGCGCGGCGGCCAGGCCGCCCAGGTCGCGTACCGCTCCTGGGAGGACTTCGGCGCCGGGTTCGTGCTGGGAAGGTGTCTCCACTTCGACGAGGAGGAGTTCGGCCCCTGGTACAGGGAGGTCGCGGAGAGCTACAAGGTGCTCACCTCCGACCCGGAGAGCCCCTGGCTCACGCTCCCGTGGCGATAGCCGACCCGGGACGCGGGTAACGCGCCCGCATCGCGTCGATGCACACGTCACGCGAGGTGGGGCCGCCGAAGCGGAGGCGGTCGTAACCCGTGAACGCCGGCTCCAGCGCGTCCAGTTCGTCGATGAGCGCGTGCAGCCGGGCCGTCCACCCGGCCGATCCCGCGTCCGGCGCGGACGGGGCCGCCGTGATGGCCGCCGTCAGACGCTCCTTGCGCCGGATCGTGGCCGGGCTCACCTCGTGCAGGCACACGTACTGCCCGCTCAGGTACGCCTCCCACTCCCGCCGTCCCGTCGCCCTGTCCGTCCAGTGCGCCGTGAACCACGCCTCCAGCCGCTCCGGCCCGCCGGCCCGCTCCGTCAGAGCGAACAGGTCCCGGGGGACCATCTGCGCGCCGTCGGAGCGCAGGTAGCCGGGCAGCGGCAGCAGTCCCGCCAGCATCGTCAGGCTTACGGCTCCCAGATCGCGGCCCTCGGTCGCGCACAGCTCGTCCAGTACGGCGAACTGCGCGGTGACATACGCGTCGTCCGCGGGTGTCATCGGATGGTCGCCGTTGATCCGCCGGAATCGGTCGGCTACTTCCTGCTCGTACATGGGACCTCGTTCCTCGGTGAGACGCCGTCCCCCACATGCTGGGCGCTCATCCCTTCGGCCCCGGCCGAACCGTCCTCGCGCGCCCCCTCAGATCAGTCCCTGCAGATGCTCCCGGCCCGCCGCGAGCAGGCCCGGCAGCTCGGCCGCCCCCTCGTACCAGCGCTTCTCGTACTCCCAGCACACCCAGCCGTCCGGGTCGGCCAAGGACAGGCACTCGGCGAGCGGAAGCAGACCGGCGCCGAGCGGGAGCGGGGTGAGGTCGCCGCGCGAGGCCACGTCCTTGACCTGGAGGTAGCCGAGGAACGGGCTCAGGCCGGCGTGCGTCGTCCGGGGATCCTCGCCGCCGAGCCACGGGTGCATCACGTCCCACAGCGCGCCCGCGTGCTTGTGGCCGACGGTGCCGAGGACGCGCGAGACATCGGCGCCTGTGCGGTGCGAGTCGTGCGTCTCCAGCAGGATCCGCACCCCCGCGCTCGCCGCGGTCTCCGCGGCTGCGCCCAGCCGCCGCGCCGCGATCGCGTCGGCCTGCGACGGGTCCTGGTCGCCGCCGCCCGGGAACACCCGGACGAACGCGGCCCCCAGGTCGCCGGCCAGGCGGACCAACTGGTCCAGCTCCTGCAGGACGGGACCGTCGTCACCCGCCGCCGCGACCCGCGCATACCCGGCGACGGTCAGGATCTCGACACCCGCTTGCCCGAACTCCTTCACCACCGCCTGCCGTTCGGGCGTGGTGAGGCCCAGGTGCACCGGCTCCTCGGGGTGCGTGCGCAGCTCCACGCCCTGGTATCCGGTCGCGGCGGCGAGCGCGGCCACGTCCGCGACGGGCATGCCGGGAACGCCGAGGGTCGAGAAAGCGAACTTCATGGGGTCTGTCCTTCCTGCAGGAGCGGTTCGCGCAGGGGCAGCCGCCAGTCCTGGCCGACCAGCTCCGCCCCGTACGAGCGATGCGGTATCTCCGCGACGAGCGTGAAGCCCGCCCGCTGGTATATCCGGCGGGCGCTGTGCAGCACGTCGTTCGTCCACAACACCATGTCCCGATATCCGGCCCCCCGCGCGAAATCCACGGCCGTGCGCACGAGCCGGTCGCCCAGGCCGTGCCCGCGGGCCTCCGGCTCGACGAGCAGCAGGCGCAGCCGCGCGGTGGCCGGGGCGTCGTCCCGTACACACATCACGGAACCCACCGGACGGCCGTCCAGCTCCGCTATCCACACCCGCTCCCGGCTCGGGTCGTGGCCCTGCGCGAAGTCGGCGACGATCTTCGCGACGAGGCCCTCGAACTTGGTGTTCCACCCGTACTCCGCCGCGTACAGCACGCCGTGACGCTGCACGATCCAGCCGAGATCGCCGGGGCCGGGGTCGCGCAGCACGGGCTCCGGGCCGCCGTCGGGCCGGGTGTCGGACAGCACCTCGCGGACCGTGCGCATCGCCTCGGCGAGCCGCTTGCGCTCCGGCTCCGGCACCCCGTCCAGCAGCGTCCCGACGGCCCGGCGCGACCGCTCGTCCAGCAGGGCCGCGGCCTCCCGCCCGCGCGAGGTGAGCGTGATCCGCTGCCGCCGCGGATCGGCCTCGGACGGCGCCCGCTCGACGAGCTCGTCCCGCTCGAACTTGCCGAGCAGCCGGCTCAGATATCCCGCGTCGAGCGACAGCTCCGCTCGCAGGTCGGCGGCGTCGGTGCGAGGGCTGTGGGCGAGCTCGTAGAGCACGCGGGACTCAGTGAGGGTGTACGGCGTGTAGAGGTGCTTGCCGTAGTCGAGGGCGCCGATGAGGTTCGTGTAGAAGCGGTTGAAGGCGCGGATTTCGTGGACGGACATAGCGGCCTCCGGAGGCGTACCTTTGACTGAGTCAAAGCTATGCCCGCGCCGTGACCGGCCGCAAGAGCCTGCGGGTGGTGCGGACGGGGCGCGCGAGTCACGGGGCGGCTTGCGCCCGCCGCCCGTGCGCGCCCCCCTGTGCCGCCGCTCCTGACGTGCTGCAGGCTTCCCCCGGGTGCCCCGACTCCGCCCCGGGCTCACCCCGGTCCGCGCCTCACCCCGCAGCCGCAGCCCCCACCCGCCGCCCGCCCGAGTCCCCGGCCGGGGTGGACCGTCGACTCGCCCGCCGTCAGCCCTCGTCCGCCGTCCGCCCCAGGCCCCCGCCCGGGCGGGCCGTCGACGCGCGCACCATCAGCTCCGCCGCGATCGTCGCGATGCCTCCCGGAGGCGGGGCCTCGTTCCCCATCGCCAGCCGCCCCGCGCGCGCCCCCGCCTCGAACAGCGGCAGCCGCACCGTCGTCAGCGCCGGCACCGCGTCGATCGAGAACGGCAGGTCGTCGAAGCCCGCCACCGAGATGTCGTCCGGTATGCGCAGACCCTGGTCGCGCAGCGCCGCGCAGGCGCCCAGCGCCACCGTGTCGTTCGCGGCCACCACGGCCGTCAATGCGGGCTCCCGCCGCAGCAGTTCGAGCGTGGCCTCGTATCCCGAGCGCCGGTCGTACGGTCCGTGCACCGTCAGCCGGTCCTGTTCGGCCTCCCCGCCGGCCAGCCCCGCCGCGGTCATCGCCGCACGGTGCCCCTCCAGCCGGTGCCGGGTCGTCGTGCGCTCCACGGGCCCGGCGACGTATCCGATCCGCCGGTGCCCGAGCGAGATCAGGTGCTCGGTGAGGCGCCGCCCGCCGCCCCGGTTGTCGAAGGCGAGGGCCGCGAGGACCGCGTCGCTCCCGGGCAGCGGGGGCCGCCCGCAGAGCACCACGCGCGTCCCGGCGTCCGCCAGCTTCGTCAGCTTGGCGCTCATCGCCGCGATGTGCTCCGGGTCCTCGATCGCCCCGCCGGTCAGGATCACCGCCGCGGCCCGCTGGCGCTGGAGGAGGGTCAGGTAGGTCAGTTCACGCTCCGGGGAGCCGCCGGTGTTGCACACCACGGCCAGCTTCTCGCCGCCGGCCCGCCCCGAGCCCTCCTGTCCGCCGATCTCGGTCTGGGCCGCCCCGGCCATGATCCCGAAGAAGGGGTCGGCGATGTCGTTGACGAGGATGCCGACCAGGTCGGACGTCGCGGCGGCGAGCGAGCTCGCCGGGCCGTTCAGCACATAGTCCAGTTCGTCGACCGCACGCAGGACCCGTTCCCGGGTCGACGCCGCGACCGGGTAGTTGCCGTTCAGCACGCGAGAGACGGTCGCCGGGGACACCCGGGCGCGCGCCGCCACATCCGCCAGGGTGACTGTCATCGCTTCCTCCGCAGGAGATGAACCGGCCCCCCTTGTCCGGGCCGCTGTCGGCAGGCTAGCTTCATACCGCGTAGAAAGCGCTTGCTACGCTCATATCGGGGATCTCGGGAAAACCGAGCGGAACATGGAGGTACCTTCGTGACACGCAGGACAGTGCGGATCGCCATGAACGGCGTCACCGGACGGATGGGCTACCGCCAGCACCTGGTCCGGTCCCTCCTCGCGATCCGCGAACAGGGCGGTCTCGACCTCGGGGACGGCGACGTCCTGTGGCCCGAGCCCGTCCTCGTCGGCCGCCGCGAGCACGCGCTGCGTGCCATCGCCGACCGGCACGGACTGACGGAGATCTCCACCGACCTCGACGCCGTACTCGCCGACGACACGATCGACGTCTACTTCGACGCCCAGGTCACCTCCGCCCGGGTGGAGGCGCTCAAGAAGGCCGTCGCCGCCGGCAAGCACCTCTACACGGAGAAGCCCACCGCCACCGATCTCGCGGGCGCCCTCGAACTGGCGCGTCTCGCCGCCGCCGCGGGCATCAAGCACGGCGTGGTCCAGGACAAGATCTTCCTGCCGGGCCTGCTGAAGCTGAAGCGCCTGATCGACGGCGGCTTCTTCGGCGAGATCCTGTCCGTGCGCGGCGAGTTCGGCTACTGGGTCTTCGAGGGCGACTGGCAGGAGGCGCAGCGCCCGAGCTGGAACTACCGCGCCGAGGACGGCGGGGGCATCGTCGTCGACATGTTCCCGCACTGGGAGTACGTCCTGCACGAGCTGTTCGGCCGGGTCACCTCCGTCACCGCGCAGGTCGCCACGCACATTCCGCGGCGCTGGGACGAGGACGGCAAGCCGTACGAGGCGACCGCCGACGACGCCGCGTACGGCGTCTTCGGGCTGGAGGGCGGCGCGATCGCCCAGATCAACTCGTCCTGGGCGGTCCGCGTCAACCGGGACGAGCTGGTCGAGTTCCAGGTCGACGGCACCCACGGATCGGCGGTCGCGGGCCTGCGCAACTGCCGCGTCCAGCACCGTTCCGCCACGCCGAAGCCGGTGTGGAACCCGGACCTGCCCGTCACCGAGTCCTTCCGCGACCAGTGGCAGGAGATCCCGGACAACACCGAGTTCGACAACGGCTTCAAGGCCCAGTGGGAGCTGTTCCTGCGCCATGTCGCGCTGGACGAGCCGTACCACTGGGACCTGCTGGCCGGCGCGCGGGGCGTGCAGCTCGCCGAGCTCGGACTGCGCTCGTCCGCGGAGGGCCGCCGCATCGACGTTCCGGAGCTCGCGCTGTGACGATCCGGCTCCCGCACCCCGACGGCACGCTCCGCGCGTACGAACCCCGCACGGAGCCGCTGACCTTCACCACGGGCGCGCCTCTCACCTCCCGTACGGTCTTCTCCGCCGCCCATGTGGTGGCCGACCCGTACGCCGACACCACCCCCGACGCTCCCGCCGCCGTCGACTGGGACGCCACCCTCGCCTTCCGCCGCCACCTGTGGTCGCACGGTCTGGGCGTCGCGGAGGCGATGGACACCGCGCAGCGCGGGATGGGTCTGGACTGGTCGGGCGCGGCCGAGCTGATCCGCCGTTCGGCGGCCGAGGCGAAGGCGGTCGGCGGCACGATCGCGTGCGGGGTGGGCACGGACCAGCTGACCGGGCCCGCGACGCTCGGCGAGGTCCGCGCGGCGTACGAGGAACAGCTCGCCCTCGTCGAGTCCACCGGCGCCCAGGCGATCCTGATGGCCTCCCGCGCGCTGGCCGCCGCGGCCCGGTCGGCCGACGACTACGTCACCGTCTACACGCACCTGCTGCGCCAGGCGTCGGAGCCGGTGATCCTGCACTGGCTGGGCCCCATGTTCGACCCGGCCCTGGAGGGCTACTGGGGGTCTTTGGACCTGGACGCGGCCACGTCGGTCTTCCTCGACGTGATCGCCGCCCACCCGGACAAGGTCGACGGCATCAAGGTCTCCCTGCTGGACGCCCGGCGCGAGGTCGACCTGCGCCGCCGTCTGCCGCAGGGCGTGCGCTGCTACACGGGCGACGACTTCAACTACCCGGAACTGATCGCAGGCGACGAACAGGGCTTCAGTCACGCGCTGCTCGGCATCTTCGACCCGCTGGGCCCGCTGGCGGCGGAAGCGGTGCGGGTGCTGGACACGGGCGACACCGCGGGCTTCCGCAAACTCCTCGACCCCACGGTCGAGCTGTCCCGCCACCTCTTCCAGGCGCCGACGCGCTTCTACAAGACAGGCGTCGTGTTCCTCGCCTGGCTGGCCGGCCACCAGACGCACTTCTCGATGGTGGGCGGCCTGCAGTCCGCGCGCTCGCTGCCGCACCTTGCACGGGCGTACGAACTGGCCGACGGCCTCGGGCTGTTCCCCGACCCCGCGACGGCCGAGTCCCGCATGAAGTCCCTGCTGACGGTCTACGGAGTCCCGCGGTGAATGCCCTCTCGCGCTTCAGCATCAACCAGATGACGGTGAAGCAGCTGTCGCTGCCGTCGCTCGTCGAGGCCTGCGCCCGCCTGGGCGTGCCGGCCGTCGGCCTGTGGCGTGAACCGGTCGCGGCGTACGGCCTGGAGGCGACGGCCAAGCTGGTACGCGACGCGGGCCTGACGGTCACGTCTCTGTGCCGCGGCGGCTTCCTCACCGCTTCGGACCCGGCCGAACGCACTCGCGCCCTGGACGACAACCGCGCGGCGATCGACGAGGCGGCCGCCCTGGGCACGGACACCCTGGTCCTGGTCTCGGGCGGCCTCCCGCCGGGCAGCCGCGACCTGGTCGCGGCGCGAGAACGGATCGCGGACGCGCTCTCGGTGCTGGCGCCCTACGCCGGCGAACGCGGCGTCCGCCTGGCCATCGAGCCGCTCCACCCGATGTACGCGGCGGACCGCTGCGTGGTCTCGACCCTGACCCAGGCCCTGGACCTCGCGGAACGCCTCCCGGCAACGCAGGTGGGCGTGGTCGTGGACACGTACCACATCTGGTGGGACGACCGGGCCCCCGCCGAGGTCGCCCGCGCGGGCGCACAGGGCCGCATCCACTCCTTCCAACTGGCGGACTGGACGACCCCCCTTCCGGCGGGCGTCCTCAACGGCCGTGGCCAACTGGGCGACGGCGCCATCGACATGCGCGAGTGGCGCGAGCGCGTGGAGGCGACGGGCTGGACGGGCAGCATCGAGGTGGAGCTGTTCAACGACGGGTTGTGGGCGCGGGACGGGGTGGAGGTACTGGAGGAGACGGTGGCGAGGTTCGCGGGGGAGGTGTTCTGAGCGCCGGGCCGCGGGGGAAACCCCGCGGCCGGCACGTGGTCGGCGGGTGCCGGCCGGCGAACGGGGTGTCGAGCGGTGGCGTGGCGTCGAGCGGGCGTTCCCGCGAGCGGCGACGGACGACGGCGCGGACCCGTGAACCGCGCAGTTGTCCACAGGCCTCCCGCGCTGTCCGACCCCGGCGATACGGTCGCCTCATGTCCAACCAGGTCATGCCACGCCTCGCCGTCCTCGAAGGCGTTCTCGAGCGGATCACGTACGCCAACGAGGAGAACGGCTACACGGTCGCCCGCGTCGACACCGGCCGGGGTGCCGGTGAGCTGCTCACCGTCGTCGGGTCGCTCCTCGGCGCGCAGGTCGGGGAGTCGCTGCGCATGGAGGGGCGTTGGGGATCCCACCCGCAGTACGGCAAGCAGTTCACCGTGGAGAACTACACCACCGTCCTGCCCGCCACCGTCCAGGGCATACGGCGCTACCTCGGCTCCGGGCTGATCAAGGGGATCGGGCCGCGCATCGCCGAGCGGATCGTCGACCACTTCGGCGTCGACACGCTCGACGTCATCGAGCAGGAGCCGAAGCGGCTCATCGAGGTGCCCGGTCTCGGGCCGAAGCGGACGAAGCTGATCGGGACCGCCTGGGAGGAGCAGAAGGCCATCAAGGAGGTCATGGTCTTCCTCCAGGGCGTGGGCGTCTCGACGTCCATCGCCGTGCGCATCTACAAGAAGTACGAGGACGCCTCGATCTCCGTCGTCAAGAACCAGCCGTACCGCCTCGCCGCCGACGTGTGGGGCATCGGCTTCCTGACCGCGGACAAGATCGCGCAGGCGGTCGGCATCCCGCACGACAGCCCGGAGAGGGTCAAGGCGGGCCTGCAGTACGCGTTGTCCCAGTCCACGGATCAGGGGCACTGTTTCCTGCCGGAGGAGCAGTTGATCGCGGACGCCGTGAAGCTGCTCCAGGTGGACACGGGGCTGGTCATCGACTGTCTCGCGGAGCTCGCGGCCGACGAGGAAGGGGTCGTCCGGGAGCAGGTGCCCGGTCCCGACGGCGGTGAGCCGCTCACGGCGGTCTACCTGGTGCCCTTCCACCGGGCCGAGCTGTCCCTCGCGGGCCAGCTGCGCAGGCTGCTGCGCGCCGAGGAGGACCGGATGCCGGCCTTCCGGGACGTCGACTGGGGCAGGGCACTGGCCTGGCTCGCGGAGCGTACGGGCGCCGAGCTGGCGCCCGAGCAGGAGGCCGCGGTCAGGCTGGCGCTCACGAGCCGGGTGGCCGTACTGACCGGCGGCCCGGGCTGCGGGAAGTCGTTCACGGTGCGGTCGATCGTGGAGCTCGCGCGGGCCAAGAAGGCGAAGGTCGTGCTGGCGGCGCCCACCGGCCGGGCGGCCAAGCGGCTCGCCGAGCTGACCGGGGCCGAGGCGTCGACGGTGCACCGGCTGCTGGAGCTCAAGCCGGGCGGGGACGCGGCGTACGACCGGGACCGGCCGCTCGACGCGGACCTGGTCGTCGTCGACGAGGCGTCGATGCTCGATCTGCTGCTCGCCAACAAGCTGGTCAAGGCGGTGGCGATGGGCGCGCACCTGCTGCTCGTCGGGGACGTGGACCAGCTGCCGAGCGTCGGCGCGGGGGAGGTGCTGCGCGATCTGCTGGCGGACGGCGGGCCGGTGCCGAGCGTGCGGCTGACGCGCATCTTCCGGCAGGCCCAGCAGTCGGGCGTCGTCACCAACGCCCACCGGATCAACTCCGGTATGCAGCCGGTCACCTCGGGGATGACGGACTTCTTCCTCTTCGTGGCGGAGGAGACGGAGGACGCGGGCAGGCTGACCGTGGACGTGGCGGCGCGGCGGATTCCGGCGAAGTTCGGGCTCGACCCGCGGCGGGATGTGCAGGTCCTCGCGCCGATGCACCGCGGTCCGGCCGGCGCGGGCACGCTCAACGGGCTGCTGCAGCAGGCCATCACCCCGGCCCGGCCGGACCTGCCGGAGAAGCGGTTCGGCGGGCGGGTGTTCCGCGTGGGCGACAAGGTGACCCAGATCCGCAACAACTATGACAAGGGGCGCAACGGCGTCTTCAACGGCACGGTCGGGGTCGTCACCTCGCTCCAGACCGACGACCAGCGCCTGACCGTCCTGACGGACGAGGACGAGGAGGTGCCGTACGACTTCGACGAGCTGGACGAGCTGGCGCACGCGTACGCGGTCACGATCCACCGCTCCCAGGGCAGCGAGTACCCGGCCGTGGTGATCCCGGTCACCACCGGGGCCTGGATGATGCTCCAGCGGAACCTGCTCTACACGGCCGTCACCCGCGCCAGAAAACTCGTCGTGCTGGTCGGCTCCCGGAAGGCGATCGGGCAGGCCGTGCGTACGGTTTCCGCAGGCAGGCGCTTCACCGCGCTGGACCACCGGCTGGCGGGCGGACCGCCGGTCGGCTGAGCGGCCCGGCAGCGGTTCGGGGGCCTCGCCCCGAGGGAAGGTGCCGGTAAGGGTGGGAAACACCACGCCTGCCCCGCCCCGGCTTTCAGAACCAGGGCGAAGGGGGCAAGATGAGCAGGTTGGCGGCACTGAGTGCCGCCGATGGGCCCAATGGTCGACCCCGAGTGCACTCTCCTGAGCCAAATGGGGGATGGTAGAGACAGTCAGGGCACCTCGAAGTAGAGGCACTACGTCGGTGAGGGATGACGTGAGCGACAACTCTGTAGTACTGCGGTACGCGGACGGTGAATACACCTACCCGGTGGTCGAGAGCACCGTCGGTGACAAGGGCTTCGACATCGGGAAGCTCCGAGCCCAGACCGGTCTGGTGACCCTGGACAGTGGATACGGCAATACCGCCGCCTACAAATCCGCGATCACCTACCTCGACGGCGAGCAGGGAATTCTGCGCTACCGCGGCTACCCGATCGAGCAGCTGGCCGAGCGCTCCACCTTCCTCGAGGTGGCGTACCTGCTGATCAACGGTGAGCTTCCCACGGTCGACCAGCTGGCGGGGTTCAAGGGCGAGATCACGCAGCACACCCTGCTGCACGAGGACGTCAAGCGGTTCTTCGACGGCTTCCCGCGCGACGCCCACCCGATGGCCATGCTCTCCTCCGTGGTCAGCGCGCTGTCGACGTTCTACCAGGACAGCCACAACCCGTTCGACGAGAAGCAGCGCCACCTGTCCACGATCCGGCTGCTGGCCAAGCTGCCGACGATCGCGGCCTACGCGTACAAGAAGTCGATCGGCCACCCCTTCGTCTACCCGCGCAACGACCTCGGGTACGTCGAGAACTTCCTGCGCATGACCTTCTCGGTCCCCGCCCAGGAGTACGAGCTGGACCCGGTCGTGGTCTCCGCGCTCGACAAGCTGCTGATCCTGCACGCGGACCACGAGCAGAACTGTTCCACCTCGACGGTGCGCCTCGTCGGCTCCTCGCAGGCGAACATGTTCGCCTCGATCTCCGCCGGCATCAGCGCCCTGTGGGGCCCGCTGCACGGTGGCGCCAACCAGTCCGTCCTGGAGATGCTCGAGGGCATCCAGGCAGGCGGCGGCGACGTCGACTCCTTCATCCGCAAGGTGAAGAACAAGGAGGACGGCGTCCGCCTGATGGGCTTCGGCCACCGCGTCTACAAGAGCTTCGACCCCCGGGCGAAGATCATCAAGGCGGCGGCGCACGACGTCCTCTCGGCCCTCGGCAAGTCCGACGAGCTGCTGGACATCGCCCTGAAGCTGGAGGAGCACGCGCTCTCCGACGAGTACTTCGTCTCGCGCAACCTCTACCCGAACGTGGACTTCTACACGGGTCTGATCTACCGCGCGATGGGCTTCCCGACGGAGATGTTCACCGTGCTCTTCGCCCTCGGCCGTCTGCCGGGCTGGATCGCCCAGTGGCACGAGATGATCAAGGAGCCCGGCTCCCGCATCGGTCGTCCGCGTCAGATCTACACCGGCGAGGTCCTGCGCGACTTCGTCCCCGTCGAGGCCCGCTAGCCGCGCCGAAGGCGCGCGCAGACCGGTCGCCGCGGGCGCCCCTTCCCGGACCGGGCCCGGCCCGGTCCGGTGGGCTGCGCCCCGGTCCGGAGTCTGTTCCTCGGGCCCCGCTGCCCCTCAGGGGGGCCGGGTGTGTCCCCCGGATGAGCGAGCCACCAGGCGAGCAAGCGCGGAAAGCGCCCCGCTGCCGATCCCCCCACGGGTCGGCGACGGGGCGCTTCCCATATCCCCGAGCGGATTCCCCCCACGGGATCCGGCCGGGCGTCTGCTGGGCAGCAGAAGCTCCTCGTGCGGTCTGCCGGGGTACGTACGCACGGGAGGGCCGCTCAAAGCTCCCCGGGCACGTGCCCCGGCCAACGCTTGCCTGGAACGTCCCCCAAGACATTCCATGAACGTCCCCCAAGACGTTCTCGGCATCGCCCACTTAGACTCGCGAGGAGCCTTAATGGTTACCCCCAAATATCTGTGATCTAGGTCTCCTTGTGAAGGTCTTGTGACCTGTTTGTAGTCACGAGAAGGAGCGCAGGCGCAGGCTGTTGGTGACGACAAACACGGACGAAAAGGCCATGGCGAACCCCGCGATCATGGGGTTGAGCAGGCCGAACGCCGCCAGAGGCAGGGCCGCGACGTTGTAGCCGAAGGCCCAGTAAAGATTCCCTTTGATCGTCGCCAGAGTCCGACGGGCGAGACGGATCGCGTCCGCGGCGACCCGCAGATCACCCCGCACCAGGGTCAGGTCCCCGGCCTCGATCGCCGCGTCCGTGCCGGTGCCCATCGCCAGGCCGAGATCGGCGGTCGCGAGCGCCGCGGCGTCGTTCACACCGTCGCCGACCATCGCGACCGTCCGGCCCTCGGCCCGCAGCCTCTCGACGACCCGCACCTTCTCCTCGGGCAGGACCTCCGCGTACACCTCGTCCACGCCCACCTCGGCGGCCACCGCCTCCGCCACGGCCCGCCCGTCGCCGGTCAGCAGCACCGGGGTGAGCCCGAGGGCCCGCAGCTCCCGTACCGCCTCGGCGCTGGTCTCCTTCACCGCGTCCGCGACGGTGAGCACCCCGAGCGCCTTGCCGTCCCGGGCGGCGTAGACGGCGGTACGGCCCCGGTCGCCGGCCGCGGCCGTCACGAGCGCCTCGGGCAGCTCCACACCGGCGTCCCGCAGCAGCGCCGCGCGCCCGACGAGCACCTCATGGCCCTCGACCGTTCCGCGGACCCCGAGGCCGGGGACGTTCGCGAACGTCTCGGCGGCGGGCAGCGGGCCGACGCGCCCCTCGGCGCCCTCGGCGACGGCGCGTGCGATCGGGTGCTCGGAGGCGTGCTCCAAGGCGCCCGCGAAGCGCAGCAGTGCCGACTCGTCGGCGTTTTCGGCGGGGTGCACGCCCTGAAGGGTCATCCGGCCGGTGGTGACCGTTCCGGTCTTGTCCAGGACGACCGTGTCGACCGTGCGGGTCGACTCCAGGACCTCGGGCCCCTTGATGAGGATCCCGAGCTGCGCGCCCCGGCCGGTGCCCACCATCAGGGCCGTCGGGGTGGCGAGGCCGAGGGCGCAGGGGCACGCGATGATCAGTACCGCGACGGCGGCGGTGAACGCGGCGGTCGCGTCGTCGGTCGCGAGCAGCCAGACCACGAGCGTCGTCAGCGAGATCAGCAGCACGACGGGCACGAAGACCGCCGACACCCGGTCCGCGAGACGCTGGACCTCGGCCTTGCCGTTCTGCGCGTCCTCGACGAGCTTCGCCATGCGGGCGAGGCGGGTGTCGGCGCCGACACGGGTGGCCTCGACGACGAGCCGGCCGGAGGCGTTGAGGGTGGCGCCGGTGACCTGGTCGCCCGCGGTCACGTCCACCGGCAGGGACTCGCCGGTGAGCATCGAGACGTCCACGGCCGACGCCCCCTCGACGACCGTGCCGTCGGTGGCGATCTTCTCCCCGGGGCGTACGACGAAGCGGTCGCCCACCGCCAGACGGTCGACCGGAACGCGTACCTCCGCGCCGTTCCGCAGCACGGCCACGTCCTTCGCGCCCAGCTCCATCAGCGCGCGCAGGGCGGCACCCGCCCGGCGCTTGGAGCGGGCCTCCAGGTAGCGGCCGAGCAGGATGAACGTGATCACCCCGGCGGCCACTTCGAGATAGACCGCCGAGCTCCCGTCCGTGCGGGAGACGGCCGGATCGAAGGCGTGACGCATGCCCGGCATGCCCGCCTGCCCGAAGGACAGCGCCCACAGGGACCAGCCGAACGCGGCCAGTGTGCCGGTGGACACCAGCGTGTCCATGGTGGCCGCGCCGTGCCGCAGGTTCGTCCAGGCGGCGCGGTGGAAGGGCAGTCCGCCCCAGACCACGACGGGAGCGGCGAGGGTGAGCGAGAGCCACTGCCAGTTGTCGAACTGCAGGGCGCCGATCATCGACATGAGGACCACGGGCGCGGAGAGGGCGGCGGAGACGACGAGACGCTGCCACAGGGCGCGCTGCTCCGTGTCCGTCCCGGCCTCGTTCCCTTCGCCGGTCCCGGCCGACGGGGTCGCGTCCTGCGGCTCGGGGGCCGGAGGCGGCGGCTCCGCGGCGGTGTAGCCGGTCTTGACCACGGTGGCGATGAGGTCGGCGACCGGCATGTCCGGCGGGTAGCTGACGTGGGCCTTCTCGGTCGCGTAATTGACCGTGGCGCTCACGCCGTCCATGCGGTTCAGCTTCTTCTCGACGCGGGCCGCACAGGAGGCGCAGGTCATCCCGCCGATGGTGAGCTCCACCTGGACTGTTTCCACGTTCGGGACTCCATGCGTACCGAGGGCCGGGCCTTACCCGACCAGTATCGGACCGATCGGGAGGGACCCGGTCCCCGGTACGTACGGTGCGACGCGCCGACAGCTCCTGGCGCGCTCGGTTCCGGCGGCGTTCAGGCCCGGCCGACCAGCTCGTAGCCCGCCTCGTCGACGGCTGCGCGCACGGCGGCCTCGTCGAGCGGCGCGTCGGAGACCACGGTCACCGTGCCGGTGGCCGCGACGGCCTTCACCGAGCTGACCCCCGGGATCTCGGAGATCTCGCTGCTGACCGCGCCTTCGCAGTGGCCGCAGGTCATGCCGGAGACCTGGTACACCGTGGTGACGCCGCCGGCCTGGGCGTCCGCCCCGGTGTCGTGGCAGGAGCCGTCGGCCGAGCAGCAGGAACCGGAGCCCTGGACGGTCTCGATCTCGATCTTCGTCTCGGTGGTCATCGCGTTCTCCTCATGAGCGGAACGTACACGTGCATGATGCGCCAGGAGTCCACGGGAAGGCCGAAGCTCCCTGACACAGAGCACTTTATACCCCTAGGGGGTATGACGCCAACAGGTCGGTGACACCTTGCCGGGGAATCGGTGGGTCCGGGCTCCGAACCGCTTGCGGGAGTCTCACCTTCTGCGGCCTCTGTTCCCGGGCCTGTTGGCCACCCAGAGGCGGATGGTGTCGGCGAACCAGTACGGTTTGCCGGCCTCCACATGGTCGGGGGGCGGAAGAAGGCCGTGCTTCCGATAGGAACGGACCGTGTCCGTCTGCACCTTGATGTGCACGGCGATGTCCTTGTAGGACCAGAGCTTTCTGTCCGTCATGTGTCCGGCACCTCCCTGCGCGCAGCAGCGGCCGGCGGGATGCCGTCGGGGGTGCTGCCGCGCGGACGCTTGGCGACGCTGAGCCTTTGCCCCGTGAACGACGGTGGGAGGGGGAGGGGCAGGGCTGTCGACCGCCTGTGACATAACGCGTGCGTAATGGCGACATGCGTGATCAGGCGGTGACAACCGTGACAGATGTGCAGCAGGCGCTCAGACGCCGCAGGACCGCAGGAATCCGCGCGTGCGTTCGGCGATCGGGAAGGGTTTGTCCGGCGGGCAGGGGTACATGTCCTGTTCGACGATGGCGAAGAGTTCGACCCCGAGAGCCGAGGCCGCGTTCAGGACGGGCTCCAGCGCGGGCACGCCGGCCGGGGGTTCGCACATGACACCGCGGCCGACCGCCGGGCCGAAGGGCACCTCGTCGGCCACCACTTGGGCGAGCACCGCGGGGTCGACCTGCTTGAGGTGGAGGTAACCGATCCGCTCGCCGTACGTCTCGATGAGCTTCACGCTGTCACCGCCGCAATAGGCGTAGTGGCCGGTGTCGAGGCAGAGGGAGACGAGGTCGGGGTCGGTGGCGTCGAGGAAGCGGCTGACGTTCTCCTCGGTGTCGATGTGGGTGTCCGCGTGCGGATGGACGACGATCTTCAGCCCGTGGCGTTCGCGCACCTCGCGGCCGAGGCGCTCGCTCTGGGCGGTGAGGTCGCGCCACTGCTGAGAGGTCAGCGTGCGGTCCTCCAGCACCCGGCCCGTCTTGTCGTCGCGCCAGAAGGAGGGGATGACGACCAGGTGCTCCGCGCCCATGGCGCGGGTGAGCGCGGCGATGTCCGAGACGTGGGCCCACGTCTGCTCCCAGACGGCGGGGCCGTGGTGCAGTGCGGTGAAGACGGTGCCGGCCGAGACCTTCAGCCCCCTTCGGGCGGTCTCCTCGGTGAGCCGCGCGGGGTCGCTCGGGAGATAGCCGTAGGGGCCGAGCTCGATCCACTCGTAGCCGGCCCGGGCGACCTCGTCGAGGAAGCGCTGCCAGGGGACCTGCTGGGGATCGTCGGGGAACCACACCCCCCAGGAGTCGGGGGCCGAGCCGACCCGGATGCGGTTCAGGGCGGGGACGGAGGAGGTCATGCCGGTCAGCTTTCCGGCCGCCGGAGAAGGGTGTCAAGGCTTGGTCCGAATGTCCGGACAAAACATTGACAGGGTTCATGGGTGAGGGCTAGACCTGAGGGCACCCCCTGACCGAAGGGACGCGCATGTCTTTGCCGTACGACGTGATCACGATGGGCCGGATCGGGGTGGACCTCTATCCACTGCGTACCGGGGTCCCGTTGGCGCAGGTCGACACGTTCGGGAAGTTCCTCGGCGGCTCGGCGACGAACGTCGCGGTCGCGGCGGCCAGGCTGGGCCGGCGGACGGCCGTGATCACCCGGACCGGGCAGGACCCCTTCGGCGAGTATCTGCACCAGGCGTTGCGCGAGTTCGGCGTGGACGACCGGTGGGTGACGCCGGTCGAGGAGTACCCGACGCCGGTCACCTTCTGCGAGATGTTCCCGCCGGACGACTTCCCCCTCTACTTCTACCGGCAGCCCAAGGCGCCCGACCTGGAGATCCGGGAGAGCGAGCTGGAGCCGGAGCCGATCCGGGCGGCGCGGATCTTCTGGATGACCGGCACGGGACTGTGCGCGGAGCCCAGCCGGACGGCGACGCTGGCCGCGCTCGCGCACCGGGCGAAGTCGGGGACGACCGTGTTCGACCTCGACTGGCGGCCGATGTTCTGGGCCGACCCGCAGTCGGCCGGCCCGCACTACGCGAAGGCACTCGCCCTGGCGACCGTCGCCGTGGGCAATCTCGAGGAGTGCGCGATCGCGACCGGCGAGCGTGAGCCGGACGCGGCCGCCGAGGCGCTGCTGGCCGCCGGCGTCGAGCTCGCCGTGGTCAAGCAGGGCCCCAAGGGGGTGCTCGCCGTGCACCGGGACGGCACACGCGCCGAGGTGCCGCCCGTGCCCGTGGAGGTGGTCAACGGGCTGGGGGCGGGGGACGCGTTCGGCGGGGCCCTGTGCCACGGGCTGCTCGCGGGCTGGGAGTTGGACCGCGTGATGCGCTTCGCCAACGCGGCGGGAGCGGTGGTCGCCGCGCGACTCGCCTGCTCGACGGCCATGCCGTACGAGGAGGAGGTCGCCCAAGTCCTCGCTGGCGGCCCCGTACCCCCGGACCCCAGCCACATCGACCAGGCGCGGGGGGTGTCGTGAGCCGCGTCGACATCGGCGAGCTCGTAGGGATCCGGACCCGGCACCCCGAGGCCGTCGCCGAGGCCGCCACGCGGCGGCGCAGACGCACGCGTCTCGTCGGCGACAGCGGACGGCTGATGATCGTCGCGGCCGACCACCCCGCCCGCGGCACGTTCGCCGTCGGCGACCGCCCGCTCGCCATGGCCAACCGGCTCGACCTGCTGGAGCGGCTCTGCCTCGCCCTCTCGCGCCCCGGGGTCGACGGCGTCCTCGCCACCTCCGACATACTCGACGACCTGCTGCTCCTCGGTGCGCTCGACGACAAGGTCGTCATGGGCTCCATGAACCGCGGCGGGCTCGCGGGCGCGTCGTTCGAGCTCGACGACCGGTTCACCGGCTACCGCGCCCGCGATCTGGACCGGCTCGGTTTCGACGCGGGAAAGCTGCTGCTGCGCATCGACTACGACGACCCGGCCTCGCTCGACACCCTGGCCGCGGCCGCCCGCGCGGTCGACGAGATGGCAGAGCGTCAGCTCCCCGTCTTCGTGGAGCCGTTCCTCTGTCACCGGATCGACGGCCGGCTGCGCAACGATCTCGGAGCCGAGGCCGTGACCCGGTCCATCGCCATCGCCTCCGGGCTGGCCGGCACCTCCGCGTACACCTGGCTCAAGGTGCCCGTGACCGAGGACCCCGACGACATGCGATCCGTGATGGAGACCTCCACCCTCCCCGCGGTGCTGCTCGGCGGCGACGCGGGCAAGGATCAGGACAGGGCGTACGAGAGGTGGCGCGCCGCACTGCAACTGCCCACGGTCCAGGGACTGGTGGCCGGCCGCGCGCTGCTCTATCCGGTCGACGGCGACGTGGCGGGCGCGGTCGATACGGCCGTGGGCCTGCTGTAGGGGGTACGGAGAAAGCATGAGCCACGACCAACCGCACCGGGGCACACCCCACGAGGGCGCGCCGGGCGCCGGCGCCGCACCGCGCAACGGCACACCGCGCGGCGGCGGGACGACGGCCGGCAAGCTGCCCGGCCTGCACGTCCCCGCGGGCAGCGCCGCCCACGGACCGTACGCCCTGAGCATCACCCCCGAGCAGGCCGGCTGGGGCTATTCCCAGCTGCGCGTGCTGGAGCTGGAACCGGGCGGTTCGCATCCGCTCACCACCGGCGACAGCGAATGGATCGTGCTGCCCCTCAGCGGCGGTTGCACGGTGCAGACGCAAGGCGAGATCTTTGAACTGCAGGGGCGGGACGGCGTGTTCGGCGGAGTGAGCGACTTCGCGTACGTGCCGAGAGACGCCCATGCCCAGATCGCCTCCGGCGCGGGAGGCCGCTTCGCCCTGGCAGGAGCGAGGTGCGAGCGCCGACTCCCCGCTCGCTACGGCCCCGCGCCGGAGGTACCCGTCGAGGCCCGCGGCAGCGGGATCCAGGCCCGCGAAGTGCGCAACTTCGCGGCGGCCGGCGCGTTCGCCTGCGACCGGCTGATCGCCGTCGAGGTGCTCACCCCCGGCGGCAACTGGTCCTCCTACCCGCCGCACAAGCACGACGAGCGGGTCCCCGGCGAGGAGAGCGAGCTCGAGGAGATCTACTACTTCGAGATCGACGGCGGCGGCGTCGGCTTCCAGCGGGTGTCGCCCTCGCGTCCCGGTGGCGCCGATGTGCTCGCCGAGGTCCGCAGCGGCGACGCGGTCCTCGTCCCCGACGGCTGGCACGGGCCGTCCGTCGCTGAGCCGGGCCACGCCATGTACTACCTCAACGTGATGGCGGGACCGGCCGCCGAGAGGGAATGGCTGATCCGCTTCCACCCCGACCACGCGGAGGGTTACCGATGACGCGGCTGACCACGGCCCAGGCTCTGGTGCGCTTCCTGTCCCACCAGTACACCGAGCGCGACGGCCGCCGCCGACGGCTGATCGCCGCCACCTGGGGCATCTTCGGGCACGGCAACGTGGCGGGCATCGGCCAGGCCCTCGTCGAGTCCTGCGCGGACATGCCCTTCGTCCAGGGCCGCAACGAGCAGTCCATGGTGCACGCCGCCGTCGGCTACGCCCGCCAGTCCCGCAGGCTGTCCGCGCACGCGGTCACCACCTCCATCGGCCCCGGCGCCACGAACCTGGTCACCGGCGCCGCGCTCGCCACCGTCAACCACCTGCCGGTCCTCCTGCTGCCCGGCGACGTCTTCGCCACCCGGCCCGCCGACCCCGTGCTCCAGCAGCTCGAAGTGCCGTACGCGGGCGACGTGTCGGTCAACGACTGCCTGCGCCCCGTCTCCCGCTGGTTCGACCGGGTCACCCGCCCCGAGGCCCTGGTCCCGGCCGCGCTCCAGGCGATGCGCGTCCTCAGCGACCCCGCGCAGACCGGCGCCGTCACGCTCGCGCTGCCGCAGGACGTGCAGGCGGAGGCGTACGACTGGCCGGAGGAGTTCTTCACCGACCGGGTGTGGCACGTGCGCCGCCCCCGCCCCGACACGGACGCGCTCGCGCAGGCCGCGGACGCGGTGCGCCGCGCACGCCGGCCGCTGATCGTGGCGGGCGGCGGCGTCCGCCACAGCGAGGCCGAGCAGGCGCTGCGCGCGCTCGCCGACGCCACCGGCATCCCCGTCGCCTCCACCCAGGCGGGCAAGGGATCGCTGCCCCACGACCATCCCTGCGACATCGGCGGCATCGGCCACACCGGCACCGCCACCGCCGACGACCTGGCCCGCACCGCCGACCTGGTGATCGGCGTCGGCACCCGCTGGACCGACTTCACCACCGCGTCCTCGACCCTCTTCGCCGCCCCCGGCGTCCGCTTCGTCAACATCTCCGTCGCCGCCTTCGACGCCCACAAGATGTCCGGCCTCGCACTCGTCGCCGACGCCCGCGCCGCACTCGCCGAGCTGGCCGCCGCCCTCGCGGGCCACCGCGTGGACGCGGCGTACGAGAAGGAGTACGCGCGGGGGAAGGAGCGCTGGGAGCAACGGGTCGACGCCGCGTACGCGGCGGGTGACGAGGACGCGGCGCCCACCCAGCCCCAGGTCCTCGGCGCCCTGGACGCCCTCGTGACCGAGGACGACATCCTGATCAACGCCGCCGGCTCCCTCCCGGGCGATCTGCACAAGCTGTGGCGCACCCGCTCCGCCGACCAGTACCACGTCGAATACGGCTACTCCTGCATGGGCTACGAGATCCCGGCCGCGATCGGCGTGGCGATGGCCGCACCGGGACGCCCGGTCTGGGCGCTGGTGGGCGACGGCACGTATCTGATGAACCCCACCGAGATCGTCACCGCCGTGCAGGAGGGCGTCCCGATCCGGATGGTGATCCTGCAGAACCACGGGTACGCGTCCATCGGAGGCCTGTCCGAGACGGTCGGCGCCGAGCGCTTCGGCACGGACTACCGGCAGCGGACAGGCCCCGGCCGCACGTACACCGGACCGCCGCTGCCCGTCGACCTGGCGGCGAACGCCGAGTCGCTGGGCATGCGGGTGATCCGCGCCAGAACGGTGCGTGACCTGCGCGAAGCACTGGCCGAGGCACGGGCGGCGGACGCCCCCACATGTGTCTACGTGGAGACCGGAACGGCAGACATTGTGTCGGGCGCGCCCGGGGCACAGGCGTGGTGGGATGTTCCGGTGGCCGAGACCGCGACCCGCCCGTCGGCGGCCTCGGCCCGGGAGGAGTACGACCGGCAAGTCGCATCCCGACGCCGCCATCTCTGAAGGAGTTTTTCGCCATGACGAAGACCGTCAACCACTGGATCGGTGGCAAGACCGTCGAGGGTGCGTCCGGCAACTGGGGCCCGGTGACCGACCCGGCGACGGGAGAGGTCACGACCCGGGTCGCCCTGGCCTCCGTGGAGGAGGTCGACGCGGCCGTCTCCGCGGCCAGTCAGGCGTACGCGACGTGGGGCACGTCGTCGCTGGCGCAGCGCACTGCGGTTCTGTTCCGGTACCGTGCGCTGCTCGACGCCCGCCGCGACGACATCGCCGCCCTGATCACCGCCGAGCACGGCAAGGTCCACTCGGACGCACTGGGCGAGGTGGCCCGCGGTCTGGAGATCGTCGAGCTGGCCTGCGGCATCACCACCCAGCTCAAGGGCGAACTGTCGACCCAGGTCTCCCACCGTGTCGACGTCGCCGCCATCCGCCAGCCGCTCGGCGTCGTCGCCGGCATCACGCCGTTCAACTTCCCGGCGATGGTGCCGATGTGGATGTTCCCGCTGGCGATCGCCTGCGGAAACACCTTCGTCCTCAAGCCCAGCGAGAAGGACCCGTCCGCCGCGAACCTGCTCGCGGAGCTCGCCGCCGAGGCCGGCCTGCCCGACGGCGTGCTGAACGTCGTCCACGGCGACAAGGTCGCGGTCGACGCGCTGCTCGCGCACCCCGACGTGGCCGCGGTCTCCTTCGTCGGCTCCACCCCGATCGCCCGCTACATCCACACCACCGCCTCCGCCAACGGCAAGCGCGTCCAGGCGCTCGGCGGCGCGAAGAACCACATGCTGGTCCTGCCGGACGCGGACCTGGACGCGGCGGCCGACGCCGCGGTGTCGGCCGCGTACGGCTCGGCGGGCGAGCGCTGCATGGCGATCTCCGCGGTGGTCGCCGTCGGCGCGGTCGGCGACGAGCTGGTCGAGAAGATCCGCGAGCGCGCCGAGAAGATCAAGATCGGCCCCGGCAACGACCCCGCCTCCGAGATGGGCCCGCTCATCACCGCCGCCCACCGCGACAAGGTCGCCTCCTACGTCAAGGGCGCCGCCGACCAGGGCGCCGAGGTCGTCCTCGACGGCACGGGCTTGCGCGTAGACGGCTTCGAGGACGGCCACTGGATCGGCCTGTCCCTGCTCGACAAGGTCTCCACCGACTCCGACGCCTACCGCGACGAGATCTTCGGTCCGGTGCTGTGCGTGCTGCGCGCAGAGACGTACGAGGAGGGCGTGGCGCTGATCAACGCCTCGCCGTTCGGCAACGGCACCGCGATCTTCACCCGTGACGGCGGCGCGGCCCGCCGCTTCCAGCTGGAGATCGAGGCCGGCATGGTCGGCGTCAACGTGCCGATCCCGGTCCCCGTCGGCTACCACAGCTTCGGCGGCTGGAAGGACTCGCTCTTCGGCGACCACCACATCTACGGCAACGACGGCGTGCACTTCTACACCCGCGGCAAGGTCGTCACCACCCGCTGGCCGGACCCGGCCGACGCCCCGGCGGGCGTGGACCTGGGCTTCCCGCGCAACCACTGACGCACAGCACCGAGGGCGGGCCCGTCGCCGGGCCCGCCCTCGGTGTGCTTACGGCTCGTTCAGGGCGCGCCTAGAACAGCGAGTACAGCAGCTTGTTCGGGGAGCCCGTGAGCGCGTTCTGGACCTTGCCGCTGGTCGCGTTGGCGACCAGGGCGTCCCTGACCTGGGCCGGGGTCGCCGTGGGGTGGGTGGACAGGTAGAGCGCGGCCGCGCCCGTGGTGTGCGGGGCCGCCATCGACGTGCCCGAGATGGTGTTCGTGGCGGTGTCGTTGTCCTTCCACGCCGAGGTGATGGACACGCCCGGTGCGAACAGGTCCAGGCAGGTGCCGTAGTTGGAGAACGACGCCCGGCGGTCCGCGTTGTCCGTCGCGCCGACCGTGATCGCCTCGGGGACGCGGGCGGGCGAGTAGTTGCAGGCGTCGGCCGGCAGGCCCAGGACGGGAAGGCCGTTGCCCGCGGCGATGGAGTAGCTGACGCCGGAGGCGATCGACTTCTTCACCGCGTTGTCGAGCGAGGTGTTCACCGAGCCGCCGAGGCTCATGTTGGCGACGGCCGGCTTCCTGGCGTTGGCGGTCACCCAGTCGACGCCCGCGATCACACCGGCGGTGGTGCCGGAGCCGTTGCAGTCCAGGACGCGTACGGCGACCAGGTTGACGTTCTTGGCGACGCCGTAGGTCCTGCCGCCGACCGTTCCCGCCACGTGCGTGCCGTGGCCCTGGCAGTCCTGGCCGTTCTGGCCGCCGCCCACCGTGTCCGTGCCGACGCGTGCGCGTCCGCCGAACTCGCTGTGCGAGGTCCGGATTCCGGTGTCGATGATGTACGCGTTCACGGTCGACGCGGTCGTGTTGTACGTATATGTCTTCGACAGCGGCAGGCTGCGCTGGTCGATGCGGTCGATGCCCCAGGTGGCGTTCGGCTGGGTCTCGTTGAGGCGGACGATCGAGTTCTGCTCGACGTACGCCACCCGCGGGTCGGCCGCGAGCTCCTTGGCCTTCTCCACGGACATGGAGGCGGAGAAACCGCTCAGGACGCTGCGGTAGGTGTGCTTGGGCGTGACGCCGAGATCGGCGGCACGTGTGCTGCCGTCCTTCAGGACGACGATCCAGCTGTTGTGTACGGCGGTTGCAGTGGGGGCGAGACGAAGATCGCCGAGGGTCACGCTCTGCGCGGTGGGGGATATGGCGAACTGGAGACCGGTCGCGGCGGCGACTGCTGATATCAGCGCCGCCGCGCGACGGGCAGTGGGTCCCATCTCGTGCACCTGTACCTTTCGTTGACCGGTTACGGGCAAGTACGGGCGTGCATGGTGCCAGGACGTGCGGTTCCGTCCACCAGAGTCGTGTGACGTGACCTGCGACACAAGGGAGCGGGAGGTGGATGGCCCCGCATGAACAAAGGGATCTGACTACCAGTCAGTAAGTGTGGGTCTTGTGTACCCCTGTCTCGTGCCCGGAATGTCCGGTGCTCGTACCGCGTCCGGTGTACGCGGACCAGCCGCGTACTCCTCAGGAAGGTCCGTGAGTTCCGCCTGGCGGCAGCCGAGCTCGCACAGGCTGTCCGCTTAGGGTTTTCCCCATGGAGATCCGACTTCCCCGGTCCCTGGGCCGGCTCAGGACCGGACCACGCGGCCGATGGCTCGCGGGTGTCGCGGCCTTCGCCGTCCTCGCGGGCGCGGGCACCTGGACCGCGGTCGCCGACGACGGCCCGCCCGCCGTGCACCGCGAGGACCGGGCGCTGGACATGCCCGGGGCGCAGATCGACACCTCGTACTTCACCGCCGGCGGTGACGGGCGCCGGCCCGCCGTGCTCATCGGCCACGGCTTCGGGGGCAGCAAGGAGGACGTACGGGCCCAGGCGGAGAAGCTGGCCCAGGACGGGTACGCCGTCCTGACCTGGTCGGCACGCGGCTTCGGGAAGTCCACCGGACGCATCGGCATCAACGACCCCCAAAAGGAGGTCAAGGACGTCTCCCGGCTGATCGACTGGCTGGCGCGGCGGCCCGAGGTGCGGCTCGACGAGGACGGCGACCCGCGCGTCGGCATCACCGGCTCCTCGTACGGCGGCGCGATCTCGCTGCTCGGCGCCGGGTACGACAAGCGCGTCGACGCCATCGCCCCCCGGATCACGTACTGGAACCTCGCCGAGGCCCTGTTCCCCGACGACGTGTTCAAGAAGCTGTGGGCCGGCATCTTCTTCTCCACCGGGTCGGCACCCGACCCCGGCCGGCGAGTGGCCCCGCCGCCCGCCGGGGAGGCCCCCGCGGGCGAGGCCGGCGAGCAGGGCGCCGCGGACGCCCCCGGCGGCCGCAGCGCCGCCGGCCCCGTGAACCCGGCCGGCTGCGGCCGCTTCGAGCCGCGGCTGTGCGCCATGTACGAGCGCCTCGCCGTCGCCGGGAAGCCCGACGCCGAGGCCCGGGCGCTCCTCGAGGAGCGCAGCCCCTCGGCGGTGGCGGACCGGATCGCGGTTCCCGCGCTCATCGTCCAGGGCCAGTCCGACTCGCTTTTCACGCTCTCCCAGGCCGACGCCATGGCCCGGGCCGTCAGCGGCAACGGCGCACCCGTCGCGGTCGACTGGACCGCCGGCGGGCACGACGGCGGAGACCGTGAGACGAGCCGCGTGGAAGCGCGGATCACCGCCTGGTTCGACCGGTACCTGGGGCAGGACAAGGGCGCGGACACCGGGCCCGCCTTCCGCGTCAGCCGCACCGGAGGCGTCGACTCGACCGACGGGCAGGCACTGCTGCGCGGCGCGACCGCGGACCGCTACCCGGGCCTCACGAGCGGCCCCCGCACGTTCCCGCTCTCCGGACCCGAACAGCGCATCGCCAACCCGGCGGGCGCCAACCCGCCCGCCATCTCCGCCGTCCCCGGACTCGGCGGCGGGGCCGGATCGCTGTCGTCGCTGGGCGTCGGACTCTCCCTCGACTTCCCCGGCCAGTTCGCGAGCTTCACCTCCGCGCCGCTGGGCCGCGCCACCCGGATCACCGGCTCCCCGCAGGTCACCGTCGAGGTGGCCGCCGACCGGGGCGACGCCGTGCTGTTCGGGAAGGTGTACGACGTCGGGCCCGACGGCAGGCAGCAGGTGCTGCCCGCCCAGCTCGTCGCGCCCGTCCGGGTCGAGGACGCCGCGCGGGCGCAGAAGGTGACCCTCACCCTGCCCGCCGTGGACCACGAGGTCGACGCGGGACACCGGCTGCGTCTCGTCCTGTCCGCGACCGACCTCGGCTACGCCTCCCCGGACGAACCGGCCACGTACACCGTCTCGCTCGCCGGAGCGCTCACCGTGCCCACGGCCCCCGCCGTGCGCACCCAGGCCGCCGGTCTGCCCTGGTGGGTGTGGGCGCTGCCGGCCGCCGGAGCCCTTGTCGCGGCTGCCCTGCTGTTCACCGCCCGCCGCCGGGCCGTCGCACCGGCGCCCGACCCGGAGCGCGCCGGCGTACCGCTGGAGATCACCGGACTGACCAAGCGCTACGCGAAGTCCGCGGACCGGTACGCCGTACGGGACCTCTCCTTCCGCGTCGAGAAGGGCCAGGTGCTCGGACTGCTCGGGCCCAACGGCGCCGGCAAGACGACCACCCTGCGCATGCTGATGGGCCTGATCCGGCCCGACGACGGCGAGATCCGCGTCTTCGGCCACGCCATCAGGCCCGGCGCCCCCGTGCTCTCCCGGGTCGGCGCGTTCGTCGAGGGCGCGGGTTTCCTGCCGCACCTGTCGGGCCGCGAGAACCTGGAGCTGTACTGGCGGGCGACCGGCCGCCCGGCCGCCGACGCGCACATCGAGGAGGCGCTGGAGATCGCCGGCCTCGGTGACGCGCTGGCCCGCGCCGTACGCACCTACTCCCAGGGCATGCGACAGCGTCTCGCCATCGCCCAGGCCATGCTCGGCCTGCCGGATCTGCTGATCCTCGACGAGCCGACCAACGGGCTGGACCCGCCGCAGATCCGCGAGATGCGGGACGTGATGATCCGGTACGCGGCCGGGGGCCGGACCGTCATCGTCTCCAGCCACCTCCTGTCGGAGGTCGAGCAGTCCTGCACCCACCTCGTCGTCATGGACCGCGGCCGGCTCGTACAGGCCGGTCCCGTCGCCGAGATCACCGGCGAGAGCGACACCCTTCTCGTCACCACGGCGGGCGAGGTGCCCGAACCGGTCGTCGAGAAGATCGCCGCGCTGCCGGGCATCGGCTCGGCCGTGCGCACGGACGAGGGCCTGCTCGTACGGCTGGACGGCGCGAGCGCCACGGCGATGATCACCGAACTGGTCCGTCTGGACGTGCCGTTGACGGGCGTCGGACCGCACCGCCGCCTGGAGGACGCGTTCCTCACCCTGATCGGAGGCTCGGCATGAGCGCGCCCGTGCAAGACGCCACGCCCGTCGGGTCGGCCCCCGGCTACCGGGCCGGACGCACCCTGCCCCTGCGGGTGGAGGCGGTCCGGCAGCTGAGGCGGCGCCGGACCCTGGTGATGGCCGGGATCCTGGCCGCGCTGCCGTTCGTCCTCATCGCGGCGTTCGCGATCGGCGGCAGCCCGGACGGCCGCGACAACGGCCGCATCACCCTGATGGACACGGCGACCGCGTCCGGCGCCAACTTCGCCGCCACCTGCCTGTTCGTCTCGGCGGGCTTCCTGCTGGTGGTGCCCGTGGCGCTGTTCCACGGCGACACCGTCGCCTCGGAGGCGAGCTGGTCGTCGCTGCGCTACCTGCTCGCCGCCCCCGTGCCCCGGACGCGTCTGCTGTGGTCCAAGCTCGCCGTGGCGCTCGGCTTCAGCGCGGCGGCGATGGTGCTGCTGCCGCTGGTGGCGCTGGTGGCGGGCACGGTCGCCTACGGCTGGGGGCCCCTCGAACTGCCCACGGGCGGATCGCTCGGCGCCGGGACGTCACTGGGGCGGCTGGGGCTCGTGGTGGCGTTCGTCTTCGTCTCCCAACTGGTCACGGCGGGCCTGGCGTTCTGGCTCTCCACCAAGACCGACGCACCGCTCGGCGCGGTCGGCGGCGCGGTCGGTCTGACCATCATCGGCAATGTGCTGGACGCCGTCACGGCGCTGGGCGGCTGGCGCGAAGTGCTCCCCGCGCACTGGCAGTTCGCCTGGATCGACGCGCTCCAGCCACAGCTGGAGTGGACGGGCATGGTGAAGGGGGCGTCCGTGTCCCTCACGTACGCGCTGGTGCTGTTCGCGCTCGCCTTCCGGAACTTCTCCCGCAAGGACATCGTGTCGTAGGGGTCCGCCGGCCCTGCGCCGTTGCCGCATTGAGATCCTTCCGCAACCCCTTCGTCTGCTCCTTCCGGCGGTCTCGGACGTCACATTCACAAGTGCCGTTCGATGCGAGGGGGAGAACCGGATGACGTTCACTGCATGGGGCAGTTCCCGGGGGAGAAGGGGCGGACGGGCGGCCAGGGCGGCGGTCGTCGCCGTGCTGGCCGGCGGCGTGCTGCTGACGTCGGCCTGCTCCGGCTCCGGGAACATCGCCACCGACCAGGCCGACAGCCGCAGGCCGGACGGCGCGCTGCCCGCCCCGGCCGTCCCCGACGGCGGCCAGGGCGCGCCGGGCGAGGGAGCCGCCGAGGGAGAGGCGGACAAGGTGCGCGAGTCCGCACCGCCCGCGGACTACCTGTCCACATTCGCCCTCGACGTCGACACCGCCTCCTACGGCTACGCCCGCCGCACCCTGAAGGAGGGGCGGCTGCCGCAGGCGAACGAGGTGCGGCCCGAGGAGTTCGTCAACAGCTTCCGCCAGGACTACGAACGCCCCGAGGGCAACGGTTTCTCCGTCACCGTCGACGGCGCGCGGCCGCAGGCCCCGGAGGGAGAGGTGCACGGGGACGGCGGCGGCGAGGACTGGTCGCTGGTCCGCGTGGGACTGTCCACGGCCGCGCCCGCGCGCACGAGCGAACGGCCGCCCGCCGCGCTCACGTTCGTCATCGACATCTCCGGCTCGATGTCCGAGCCCGGCCGCCTGGACCTCGTCAAGAAGTCGCTCGGCACCCTCACCGACCAGCTGCGCGACGACGACTCGATCGCCGTCGTCACCTTCAGCGACGAGGCGGAGACCCGGCTGCCCATGACGCGGCTGGACGGCAACCGCGACCGGATCCACGACATCGTCGACGAGCTGGAGCCCACCGACTCGACCAACGTGGAGGCCGGGGTCACCACCGGCTACGAGGTGGCCGTCGAGGGCCGCAGGAAGGGCGCCACCAACCGGGTCGTGCTGCTCTCCGACGCGCTCGCCAACACCGGGCGGACGGAGGCCGACGCGATCCTCGACCGCATCGACGACGCCCGCCGCGAGCACGGCATCACCCTCTTCGGCGTCGGTGTCGGCAGCGACTACGGCGACGCGCTGATGGAACGCCTCGCCGACAAGGGCGACGGGCACACGACGTACGTCTCCGACGAGGAGGAGGCGAGGAAGGTCTTCGTCGACCAGCTGCCCGCGCACGTGGAGCTGCGCGCCCGCGACGCCAAGGCCCAGGTCGCCTTCGACCCGCAGACCGTCAAGCAGTTCCGGCTCATCGGCTACGAGAACCGGGCCGTCGCGGACGAGGACTTCCGCGACGACCGCGTCGACGGCGGCGAGGTCGGCCCCGGCCACACGGTGACCGCGCTGTACGCCGTATGCCTCCGGGAGGGCGCGAGCGGCCATGTCGCCACGGCGACCGTGCGCTGGCTCGACCCCGCGACGCGGGCGCCGCACGAGCGGTCGGGCTCGGTGGAGACCGGCGCGATCGACGGGGCGCTGTGGGACACGGCGTCCAAGCGGCTGCAGGTGACGGCCGTGGCGGCGTACTTCGCCGACGAACTGCGCGACGGCTCCGTGCCGGGCTCACCCGGCCTTGCCCAACTGCGCGACCGGGCACGGGCGCTGGCGGACTCGACGGAGGACACGGCCGTGCGTGAGCTGGCGGACGCGATCGGCCGGGCCGTGCGCCTGAAGGGCTGACGGCGGAGCGCCTGAAGGGCCGAGGGAAGGGGCGGCGGGGCCGGCGAGGGGCGCGGGAGCGTCCACTCGGCTGCACCGCCCACCCCGCCGCGCCATGATGTGGCCCATGCCGACCCTCCTGCTCGCCCTCGCCGTCATCTCCACCGGTCTGTACGCGGGCTTCATGCTCATCTTCCTGACCGGCATCATGCCCGGCTTCGCCAGGTTGTCCGACGAGCAGTTCGTGGCCGCGATGCGCCGCGTCAACGAGACCGTGCCGCGGGCGGTCTTCCTCCTCGTCTTCGTCGCGATCGTCGCGTTCCCGGCCGCCGCGCTCGCCGTCCCCGTCGAGGGCCGCACCGCCACCGAGCGGTGGCTGATCGTCGCCGGGCTCGTCTGCGCCGTCCTCAACCACCTCGTCACCGTCGCCGGCAACATCCCCCTCAACAACGCGCTCGCCGCATCCGAGAACGCCACCCCGCCCGTGTCCGACAGCCGGGTCCGCGCGGCTTTCGAGACCCGGTGGAACCGGCTGCACCTGGTCCGTACGCTCCTGACGCTGGCGGCCTTCGTCCTGCTGGTGTGCGCCGCACTCCCCTAGCCATCGGGCCCGACGCCGCGGAAGCAGGCCGGCCCGGAGTCCGCGTCCCGCGCCTGACCGGGGACCGGCGATGGCGCGGCCGGGACCGCGCGGTAGAAAGATGGCATGAACCAACCAGCGCGGTCCGCAGGGGACATGGACGACGTCGACGCCGTGACCCGCGCGGTGCTCACCGCGTCAAGGCTCCTCGTCGCGGTCTCCGCCCGCTCGCTGGCCGCCGTGGAGGACCGGGTCACGCTGCCCCAGTTCCGGCTCCTGGTCGTGCTGTCCACGGAGGGGCCCGCGAAGCTCGTCGTCCTGGCCGAGCGGCTCGGGGTGAACCCGTCGACCGCGCTGCGGATGATGGACCGGCTGATCGCCGCCGGTCTGGCGGACCGGCAGGTCAACCCCGACAACCGCCGCGAGACCGTGCTGCGGCTGACGGACGACGGCCGGCGCATCGTCGAGGACGTCACCGGCCGCCGCCGCGAGGAGATCGCCGCGATCGTGTCCCGGCTCGACCCGCAGCAGCGAGCGGCACTCGTCGACGCACTGGGGGCGTTCACCGAGGCGGGCGCGGAACCCGCCGTCGGGGGCCGCGAGGCGGAGCTGTATCCGCTGGGCTGGTCGGACATGCCCCAGGGCGGCCACCGCTGACGCCGGCCGCGGCGCCCGCGCGGGCCACGCACATGGCGGTGAGCGCGGTGACGAACGCCGCGGCCACCAGCAGGGCGCTGCCCCACAGGGGTGAGCGGCAGCCGAAGCCGGCCCCGATCGCGGCCCCGCCGAGCGACGGGCCGAGCGACGGGCCCACGTTGAAGGCCGCGGTCGCGCAGGCGCCGCCCAGTGCGGGGGCGCCGACCGCCTCGTACAGCACGCGGGCGATCAGGGTCGAGGCGACGGCGAACGACAACGCCCCTTGGCGAGCTGTTGACGCTGGCGATCCAAATCGCTCCTTACGCTGGCCTGTTGGGCGGGTAATCAACGCCACCGTCTTCTGCCTGAAGCGCCGCATGCTGGCGTCAGTTTCGATCGAGTTGGGAGGAGATCGCCTTGAACTTCGCGGCCCGTGGTCGCAGGACAAGCAGGCCGTGATCGATAAGTGGATCGAAGCTCACTCCAACGGAGTTGAAGAAGACGAAGAAGCCGACTGACGCAGATCATGGGCAGGAAGCGCGCGCTACTGATTGGGGTAGCCGACTACGATCCGGCCGGCGGCTTCACCAAGCTCAAGGCCCCGCTGAACGACATTCGCCTGCTCCGCACCGTCCTGGAAGACCCAAAGCTCGGCAATTTCGATAGCGTCACATCATGTGACAACCCTGACCGCAAAACGCTTGAATTGGCGATCGAGCAGTTCTTTCGAACGGCAGATGCAGACGACTTATGCCTACTGTATTTCTCGGGACATGGTAAATTCCCGCAAGAGGCTGAGGATGCCCATCTGGCTGCCGTCGACACGCATCAAGATTGGATGCAGTCGACGGGAACCTCCGCAGGTTTCGTGCGTCGCCAACTCGCAACAGCAATCTGCGAATCCAAGGTGGTAATCTTGGATTGCTGCACATCTGGCGCTTTCGCCAAGGATATCCTATCGAAGTCCGGGGTCAATCAGCCGAAGATCACCGAGCGGCATTTCGGCAAGGGTACGTGGGTCCTTTCCGCGTCATCGGCATTTAAGAACGCATACGAGCGCCCCACAGATACGGGTTCATCCTCAGATTACGTCTCATATTTCACCGAAGCTATAGTTCATGGGATTCGCACGGGTGCAGCTGACGTAGATGGGGACGGTCGCGTCACCGTCGGCGAGTTGTTCAACTACGCCAATAAGCGAGTGCTCAAGGAAACCCGGTCTTCGGTAGGAGTTCGCCAGAAACCGACCCTATCCCGCGTCGCATCCGACGGGGAACTCCTCCTCGCTGCAAACCCCTCTCCTCCGCCCGTCGAAGAGATGCTTTCAGTGCGGACCGGCGCGAGCAAGAAGATGGCGCGCGCCCTGATCTCAGTTACGGCTGCCGTCGCGGTAATCGCTACTGCTGCGACGGTGGCCGCCCTCAATTGGCCAGGCGCCTCTAAGAAGTCACCATCCTCGCCTCCCACATCATCTAATACGCCGGTAAAGATGCGGTCTTGGAAACGGGACACTGGGACCTCGGTTGGGCCTTGTGCCGCACAATCGGGATCCATTTATTGCGTCGGTCATTCGGAAGAGAAGCTGTACGCTTTCAATGCCGACAACGGAAAGATGAAGTGGGAATATGAGCTTGACGGCCGCCCTTCAGTCGAGGGTGTCCCGTTGCTGGCCGAAGGTGCAGTCTATATTGGCGTGAGCGTCCCAAAGGTCGAGACGAGCCGCATCCATGCGATCGATGCAGCATCAGGGAAGCGTCGCTGGGTGCGCCCACTCGGGAGGCTTGCACTGGAAGCATCTGCAACATACTCCGACGGAATGATCTTTACTTCCGATGCCAGTAATGCTTACGGAATTAGTTCGAAGACCGGCCGGATTGCATGGAAACGGCAAATCGGGGGCGGAAACATGGCGGCCCCAGTCACCGACGGCGGCGGCTTCCTGTATGTCGCAAGCGGAGACGGAACCATGTACGCCTTGGATTCAAGCGACGGCGCGGTGCGGTGGAAGAAAAAGGTGACCGGCGGCGTTCCCACCACTGCCGCTATCGCAAACGGGGACGTGTACGTTGGCGCCTCAAATGCGCTGGGAAATGGAAAGATCCACGCGCTCGACTCCACCACTGGGGCACAAAAGTGGTCGTACTCGCTGGGCGAAGTCGAAGACACCCCTATCGTCGTTGGGGACTTGCTGTATACCCGCACCGAGGACGGCAAGGTGTACGCAATCAGCACTCAGACGCACAAGCCGAAGTGGGTATATCAATCGGGTAAGGGCTTCGGCCCTCGTCTAACTTTCTCCGCGGAGTCCCTGTACGTCAGTGGTGACGACCGTACGGTCCGCGCCATCGACTTTCAGTCTGGTAAGGAGAAGTGGACTTTCCGTGCTGCCGAGGCTGCTGACTTGCCAACTGTCTGGGATGGAACGGTCTTTTTCGGTGCGAGTGGAACGTTGTATGCGGTCAATGCCTCCGACGGGAAGCTTAGGTAGGGGACTACAGACTGAGGTGGCGCCAGCTTTCATTTCAGTTTGACGCTGTGTTGAGAACCTGCAATGCACCTTGCAAGCCAATCTCTCTGACCTACGTCCCGGAACGCGGGCCGTACTGCCAGTTCTGTCCCGAGCCCCTGTACTCGGCCACCGAGATCGTGCTGTCGCCCGGCGCCATCCGGGCGACATACAACATCCCTTCCAAGTGATCGACTTCGTGTGCGACCAGCCGGGCGAGCCCATCGGTAAAAGTGGTCGTCCGCAATCCCCTTGCCGAATGTGTGCACAGATGTCGCACGGTCCGCAGCCGCATAGAGCGCCGCCACAACCTCCCGCGCCTCCGCAGCATCTCGTGGCAGCCTCATGTACCTGATATCGCCGCACCGATCCACCTGCGCAGATGCTTGACAGCTGTAGATAAGGCCGGTGCCCCGATACTCGGAAACCGGGATGGGCTCGGCATCGGGACGCATGCGGGCTGTGTAGACAACGCCCTCCAGGTGGTCGATCTCGTGGGCCACGAGCCGGGCCCTGCATCCGCGAAGGTGGTGGTGCCGCGATTCCCATCGATGTCCTGGTGCTCCACGCTGATGCTGAGCGGTCGGGGCACCATGCCGCGCACGTCGAAGAAGCTCCAACACCCCTCGTACTGCTCGTCGGTCTCGCTGGACCGCTCGATGACCCTTGGGTTCAGGAGGGTGATGATTTCTCCCTCGGCAGTGCGGACGATGGCTGCTGCTCGATCGATGCCAAGCTGAGGTGCGGCCACTCCCATGCCCTTGCTGAACTGGTGGATGTCCTCTGCCCGTTTGGCTGCTGAGTTCAACTCTGCCACGACTCGCCGCGCGTCCTCGGCTTCGCTGGGCAGGTCGAACGTTCGCGCTGTCTCGGTGAGGATCGGGGTCGCCCGCCTGGACGACCCCGATGGATCGCACCTTGTCGCTGGCGCTGGTGGGCATGGTCGGTGCGGGTCTCCTCGTGCTCAGGTCGGGGCCGGGGCCCGCCGTGTACCGGTGCCCTACGTGGCTGCTGTAAGTCGCCGTCGTCCGTGGTCGTTGATGTCAATGTTGGAGGTCAGCGAAACAGTTTCGGCACAGACTTGCTATGGCTCGCTTGGCCGGCGGCCCAGCCCCACCAGACATGCCGACCGGCGCACATCCACAGCAATCGACGGCTCTGCGGAAGTGCGCTTGCGGCGATCTGCTTGGATGCCGCGATGACGACGAGTTCTCCTCTCACCCGCGCGGATGACGCCGATTCCGACCGCCTGAGGGCCCTGCTGGAACGTGCCGCCAAGGGGCGGGACAGTCAGGCCTGGAGCGACCTTTGGACCGAGCTTTACCACAACGGTTCCCTGGATGTTGCCAATCCGTTGGTGCTGCACACGCTGACCGACATGGCGGAGGGCGACCATGCCGACACGGCAGCTTCGGCCCTGTTCCTGGCCGGCGCACTTCTCGTCCAGGCGGATCAGCGGTACGAGACCCGGGACCTGCGCGACCGGCATGCGCCGGAGGTCGCACGCCTGCTGGCCGCCGCACACCGGTGGCGGCAGGTCACCGCCGACCGGAATGACTACTGCCACCTGCTTGAGGCGGTCCTGAACCTGGAGGGCGACATCCACTGGGCACAGGACTTGATCTGGGGCGTCGTCAACGAGGAATACGAACTCGAGTGCCCCGATCCCGACGGGTGCGCGTCGCTGTGGGTGATCACCGGAGAGCGGGGCTTCTTCAGCGCGGCGGAGGACAACGCCCTCTCCGACGACGTCGAAACCTACCCTCTTCATCCGGCCGACCCCCGCGCCCTGGAAGGTGTCGGCCGCCGTCTCTACGACCTTGCCCTGGCCGACGGCCACGAGGACGTCGCGCGCGCCCTGACTTACGCCTTCGGCGAGGCGACCTGCCCGGAGTACGAGCAGCGCCTCTCCGTCGTCGGGCAGGTCATGGCCAGTTCTGGCTGATAACCGCGTCGGGGTGGCGGGGCCGGGTATTTGTGCGATCGAGTCGCGCCAGCGGCGGTCTCCGTCGGATCGGGCACGCGACGGACACGGCAGGTCGGCCGAGGAGGGGACGTGCTGGGTCACTGCCCCGCCGTTGCCGGGCCGATCAATGCCGACAGTAGGGTCTTCCCGGGAACGAACCGATCGACAGGGGGGCCATGTCGGGACAACTGTTCACGTTGATAGGCGTGCTCGTCGGCGCGGCAGCGTCGTACGTGGGCGGAGCCCTCATGGAAAGGTCGCGCTGGCGTCGCCAACTCTCGACGCGATGGGATGAACGTCGCCTGGAGTCCTATCTCCGGTACGCCGACGCGATCAAGAGATTCACCTCCTTGGCAGGGCGCTTGGCGGCAGGCAAAGGGCTGTTCGATCTCCCTCAGCCACTCGCGCAGGAAGACGGCTTGACGATGTTGGCTGACGCCGAACTGGAGCGCGGCTACGCGTTCGAGGCTGTCCTCCTCGTGGGAGACGCTGAAACCATCTCGGCGGCCAGGGCGCTGCAGCGCCACGCCTGGGTCCTGGAGCAGTTCGCTCGTGACCAGCGCTCGGGAACGCCGGAGGACTGGACGCAGGCCTTCAGGCAGTTTCAGGAGAAGCGTGACGTGTTCTACCTCGCCGCTCGAAAGAGCTTGGGCGTAACCGCAGAGTTTCGACTCCGGACCGAGGACCCGGCCCTCCTGGGGGCAGATCCGCGGCAGGTGTAGAGGTCGCTGAGACGAGCGTGGCCGGCCGGGGGCTGGAGCACTTGTTCGGAAGACGCCGTATGCGGATGCCTGACGGCTCGCGTCGGAACACCAGGGCGACGATGCCGCGTGTCGTGTTCTTCAAATCCCGGTGAGTTCGTCGGCCTCGACCCGGATGCCGGTCTCTTCCCGGACCTCGCGGGCTACGCCGGCCTCCGGGGCCTCGGTGAGCTCGAGTACGCCGCCCGGGAGAGTTCGGCGGCATGCTGGCCGGCTCGGTCTTCCGTCGAGCCTGGCGAACGGCGCGACAAGAGGTGCTGACCCCCGAGGACGTCGCCTCACCGCTCGGCAAGCGGGTGTACGACCTGCGACACACCTGCCTGACGACACGGCTCGACGCGGGGATCCCGCAGGTCGCCGAATGGGGGGCAACAGCGTGCCGGTCCTGCTCGCAACCTACGCTCGCTGCATCTCGGGTCAGCTCAAGGATCACCAGCGGCGGATCGAGGCCGGGGGAGACCTGCCCGACCTGTCACAAGATCGCTGACCCGCCCCGCGAAACTTCGACACGTATGCGACAGGGCCGCCCGCAGAAAACCCGGTGACCGCGTACAGCGCCGGATCCTCCTCGTGATCGTCCGAGGGCGGTCCGGCGCTTACGCGCCCTCTACGCCCCGCCCGCTAGCCGCCCCCGGCAGGATTCGAACCTGCGGCCAAGCGCTTAGAAGGTGTCAGGGGTTGAGCGACGTGCTCACCTGCGTCTTCGCTGGTCGCTCTCGCACGAATGCCGTCAAAGCGCTTGCTGTCATTTCCGGGGGTCTTTGGCTGATGACCGCCCCTCGTGCCTTCGCTCTGGCTCATGAGGGCAGGGCGAAGGCACGTTCGCGGCCTCTCAGTCGATGCAGAACTCGTTGCCCTCGATGTCCAGCATCGGGATGCACGAATCATTGCCGTCGTACAGCGTGCGCACGTGCACCGCACCGAGCGGGACCAGTCGCGCGCATTCCGCCTCAAGGGCGGCGAGGCGCTCTTCCCCCACGAGTCCGGTGCCGACCCGCACATCAAGATGCAGCCGGTTCTTGGGGGCCTTCCCCTCGGGGACACGCTGGAAGTACAGCCGCGGGCCCACCTTTGAGGGGTCGACGCAGGCGAACCAGGAATCCCGCTGCTCAGGTGGCTGCGAGCGCTTGAAATCGTCCCAAGTGGCAAACCCCGCCGGCGGCGGCGGTTGACGTACCCCAGCACCCCACACCAGAAACGAGCGAGCCGCTCGGGTTCTGCGCAGTCGAAGGTCACTTGGAACTTCTTGATCGGCGTCATCGGGTAACTGTACGGGCGCGTGCCGGCACCGAGGCTCCGGGCGCCATCTCCGCGCCATCGAGGTCTCGCGTGACGTGAGTTGGTGAAGAGCGGTGGTGTCCGCGACCGGGAGTGGAACCACCCTGGCTTCCGGCGCAGGGCGGGACCGACGGGTACTACCGGTCGTGCAGGATCTCGGGCCGGGTGACGGGCACGATGGTGATCAAGTCGTCGAGGCCCTTGAAGTCGTCGGGGTTGGTGGTGAACAGGGGGAGTCCCTCGGCGGCCGCGACGGCGGCGATCATCAGGTCGGCCACACGGCGACGGGGCTTGCGGCCTGTGGAGACGACGGCGGCGCAGATTCTGCCGTAGATGCGGGCCGCCTCCACGTCGAAGGGGATGGGGTCGAATTCGTTTTCGGCGCGCTGTAGCACGTCCATGCGGCGGGCCCGCTCGGCGTGTTCGTCGTAGTCGCTCTGCTCGCCGCCGCGCACCTGGTGGGGGCCTGCGGAGAGTTCTGCGAGGGTGATGGCGCTGATGGCCATCTCGGCAGGTAGCTCGTCGGCGTCGATCCACTTGCGCAGGATCATGATGTTGGTGTCGAGCAGGCCTTGCTCGTGCTCAACGGGCATACGGGTCGTCCAACTCCTGCTCGACGACGGCGTCCTGGTCGTCGCGGAAGGCGTCCAGCGAGATGTCAGGGGCGGTACGTGACATGGCCGCGAACTCGGCGCGGGGTACGAAGCGGCGACGGCGGCGGAGCGGGATCAGCTCGCCGACACGATGCCCGTCGCGGGTGACGGTGAACGCCTGTCCTCCCTGGACGGCGTCCATGATCTCTTTGGAGCGGGTGCGCAGATCGCGCTGAGTGATCTCCGGCTGCGCTGTCATGCTATCCACGATAGCGAAGGTGTGCTACCCGGTGCTACACCGTTACCCGCGATGGCGGACAGGCGAAGGTGCCTGCTCTAGAGCGATGTGCATCCGGACGCGAAAAAGCCCCTCACGCGTTTCCACTGGTGAGAGGCTGTATGCGCCCCCGGCAGGACTCGAACCTGCGGCCAAGCGCTTAGAAGGCGCCTGCTCTATCCACTGAGCTACGGGGGCCGGAAGCGGCCTTGCGGCCAGAGCCCCGTTCGGGTGTCCGACCTGCCGGGGTCAAGGATAGGGCTCCGATCGCCTTGGCCCGGTTGCCTCACCTGCGTGGCACGATGTGGAGGTTCGGTGAAGCGAACCGATAATCGCAGGCAGGTGCGATTCGTGCACCGCTTTTGACGCCTGGCGTCCCGGGTGTTGTGCACTCGTTATGCCTGCGTCCCACTCGTCCCATGTGTTCCGTCTGTCCTACCGGCGCGCAGAGAGGCCCATACGCTTCAAAAAGCCGATCAAATTGGGCATTCTTCGCATGTGGTGACCTTGGATGCACGGCCTCAGCTGATCGACGCACTTTCCGCCCTGCGCGACCGTGTCGCCGCCGTGCGTCTGCCGCTTCCCCTTCCCGGCGCGCCCCGCGCCCGGCAGACGCGTGTCGAGCTGCTCGCGCAGCTCGACGACTATCTGGTGCCCCGCCTCAAGGACCCGGACGCCCCGCTGCTCGCCGTGATCGGCGGATCCACCGGTGCCGGGAAGTCCACCCTCGTCAACTCCCTTGCGGGCAGGAAGGTCAGCGAGGCCGGTGTGCTGCGGCCCACCACGCGGACGCCTGTCCTCGTCTGCCACCCCGACGACCACCACTGGTTCGCCGGTATGCGGGTGCTCCCGGAGTTCACCCGTGTCTGGATGCCCCCCGCCGAGGAGCAGGGGGAGCGGGACGGGGCCGGGCGGCACGGCAGTCGCGGGAATCAGGCCGCGGACGAGAAGGCGCTGCGGATCGAGACCGCGTCCACCCTCCCGCGGGGCCTCGCCCTCCTCGACGCGCCCGACGTCGACTCGCTCGTCGTGGAGAACCGTCTGCTGGCCGCCGAGTTGATCTGCGCCGCCGACGTATGGGTCTTGGTGACCACCGCCTCGCGTTACGCGGACGCCGTTCCGTGGCATCTGCTGCGTACGGCGAAGGAGCACGACGCCACGCTGATCACCGTGCTGGACCGGGTGCCGCACCAGGTCGTCGACGAGGTCTCGCGCCAGTACGCGGCGCTGCTGACCAAGGCGGGGCTCGGCCATGTGCCGCGCTTCACCATCCCCGAGCTGCCCGAGTCCGCGGGCGCCGGAAACGGGCTGCTGCCCACCACCGCCGTCGCGCCCCTGCTGTCCTGGCTGGCCCACCGGGCGCAGGACCCGGCCGCCCGCCAGCAGGCGCTCGGGCGCACCGCGGGCGGCGTTCTCGCCTCCCTGGACGCGCGGATGCCGGAGCTCGCGAGCGCGGTCGCGGCCCAGTACGCGGCGGCCGTACGGCTCACGGGCGCGGTGGAGGAGGCGTACGAGAAGCAGCGCGAGCGCGTGCGGGAGCAGCTGCGTGCCGGTGCCGTGCTCGCCGGGGACGCGCGCACCCGCTGGCGCGGCTACCCCCGCGACAGCACGGCGGCCGAACTGCTCGACGCGCTCGTCGCCAGCCTGTCCGCACTCCTGCAGTGCGCCGTGGCCGCCGCCGACGAGCAGGTGCAGAGCGCCTGGCGGCGCGAGCCCGCCGCGGCGGCCTTCACCCCGCACCGCCGCGTCGACCTGGAGACGAGCGAGCGGATCGGGATGGCCGTGCGCCGCTGGAGACGGGTGCTCGAGGAGATCGCCGAGGAGGAGGTACGGGGGATGGAGCGCAACGCCGCCCCCGACGCCGAGACCGTCGCCGCGCTGCTCGCCACCGCGCTGCTCGGCGGCCGCCGCGCCCGCGGTGCGGGGGAGCGGCTGGCCGAACGGATGGGCGCCCAGGGTGCGCTGAGGCTGCGTGACAAGGGCGGTGAGCTGGTCTCGACGTCCATCGACGCCGTACTGCACGGCGAACGGGACCGCCGCCTGGCGCCCCTGGACGCCCTGGAAGTGACCCCCGAGCCGCAGGCCGAGCTGATCGCCGCGCTGTCCCTACTGCAGAAGGAGAGGTGAGCGCGGGTGACCGCCGTCACCGACGACCACAACGAGACGGGGAACGAGGCCGTCGCCGGAACCCCGAACGGGGCTGTGCACGAGAAGGCGGGCAGCGCTGCGGAGGGGGCAGGGGCCGCAGGCGGCAAGGAGGCCGGTGACCGCTGGGACGACGGGCTCATCGCGCGCCGTGCCGAGCCGAGGTCCGACGCACCCGACCCGGACGATGCGGAACCCGCCGAGGACGAGCCCGGTCATCGTGGCGGTGCCGCCTCGGGGGAGGGGCACCTGCCGATCGGCGGAGCCTACGGCGGACCGCTGCGCGACCGCCTGAACGCGCTGCGTGAACTGCTGGGGCTGTCCCAGACCCGCCTGGACGGCCGCACCCTCGCGGAGGCGGGCCGGGTCCTCGACGAGGCCGCCGCCCGCCAGCGGCTCTCCTCCCGTCACACGGTGGTCGCCATCGCCGGCGCGACGGGCAGCGGCAAGTCGACCCTCTTCAACGCGCTCGCCGGAGTGCGCATCGCGGAGACCGGGCTGCGCAGGCCGACCACGTCGGCTCCCATCGCCTGTACCTGGTCGGACGGCGCCGCCGGGCTGCTGGACCGGCTCGCCATCCCGGGCCGGCTGCGCCGCAGGCCGCTCGCGGGCGGCGACGGCGACGAGCAGTTGCATGGGCTGGTGCTGATCGATCTGCCCGACCACGACTCGGCTCTCGTGCAGCACCGGGAGCAGGTCGACCGGGTGCTCGCACTCGTCGACGCCGTGATCTGGGTCGTCGACCCCGAGAAGTACGCGGATGCTGCCCTGCACGAGCGCTACCTGAGGCCGCTCGCCGGGCACGCCGAGATCACGTTCGTGGTGCTCAACCAGATCGACCGGCTCCCCGGCGAGGCCGCCGACCAGGTCCTCGACGATCTGCGGCGGCTCCTGGACGAGGACGGCATGGCTCTGGGAGAGCACGGGGAACCGGGCGCCCGGGTCCTGCCGCTGTCCGCGCTGACGGGCGAGGGCGTGGGCGAACTGCGCGAGATGATCGGTGAGTTCGTGCAGGGGCGCGAGGCGGCGGCGCTGCGGCTGTCCGCGGACGTGGACGCGGCAGCGGCGAAGCTGCGCCCCGTGTACGTCGCCGAGGGCCGGACGGGTCTGGGCGAACGCGCCCGCGACGACTTCTCGGCTCGGCTCGCGGACGCGATCGGCGCGACGGCGGCCGGGGAGGCCGCGGAGCGGGAGTGGCGCAGGAACGCGTCGCGGGCGTGCGGGACGCCCTGGCTGCGGCTGTGGCGCTGGTACGAGCGCAAGCGCATGCCGGGGGCGGCACTGGAGCCGCGCGCCACTCCGGTGGAGGAGGAACCGACCGCGCGCCAGCGGGTCGAGCAGGCGGTCCGCACGGTCGCCGGCGAGGCGTCGCGCGGGCTGCCCGCCCCGTGGGCGCAGGCGGTGCGGGAGGCGGCGGTACGGGGCGCGCAGGGGTTGCCCGAGGCACTGGACGAGCTGGCGACGCGCGAGGCCGCGGCGACGAGCGGGCGGCCGCAGCGCCCGGCGTGGTGGCCGGCCGCGGTGCTGGCCCAGGCGTCGATGACGCTGCTTCAGATCTTCGGCGGCCTGTGGCTGGTGGGCCAGATCGTCGGCGTGCTGGAGCCGGGGCTGATCCCGCCGGTGCTGGTGATGCTCGCGGGCATCGTGGGCGGCCCGCTGGTGGAGTGGGCGTGCGCGGCGGCCGCCAAGGGGCCGGCCCGGAGATACGGCCAGGACGTCAGACGCGCGCTGCAGGAGGCGGCCGCGGGCTGCGGCAGGGCCAAGGTGCTCGACCCGATCTCGGCGGAGCTCATGCGCTACCGCGAGGTGCGGGAGCAGTACGCGACGGTGTCGGGGACGACACGGCCGGGGGCGGGGCACGGAAGGGTGCGCACCCGTATCGGGTGACGGAGTTGTCCACAACGGGACGCCCGTCCACAGGCGTCCGCGGGTCTTCTCCGTCCGGTCCAGCATGGAGCCCGGAAGACAGCGATCGGGCAATGCGACCGGACGGGGAGGTGACCGTCATGAACGACACCATGGTGACGGTGGTCGGGAATGTGGCCACGAATGTGGAGTACCGGGAAACGGCGACGGGAGGGATGGCGCGATTCCGTTTCGCGGTGCCGTCGCGGCGGTGGGACCGGCAGAACGGCACCTGGACGGACGGGCCGACGAGCTTCTACACCGTCTTCGCCTGGCGGTCGCTCGCGGCGAATCTGGCCGGTTCCGTTTCGGTGGGTGAACCGCTCGTGGTGCACGGCAGGTTGAAGGTGCGCGAGGAGGACGGGGACGGCAGGCGGCGGACGTTCGTGGACATCGATGCGCTGGCGGCGGGGCACGACCTGACGCGCGGGACGGCGGCGTTCCGGCGGGTGGCGAGGGGCGAGCCGGTGCCGGCGGCCCGGCGTGGCGAGCCGGAGGAGCCGGGCGCGACCGGGCGGGCGAGGGAGCCGGTCGCCGTCCCCTGAAAGGGAGTTGGGGGCGGGCCGACTACGCCGCGCAGGGGCGCGGCCCGGTAAAACGGGTGATCAGGGGGTGAATTGACCGACCGTGATAACGATTACGAGTCGGAATGGTTATCTGATGACATGACGGGGGACCGGGCTGCGCGCCGTCCATAGGATTCCCGCGTACTCACGGGGCACTTGAGTTAGCTGGCGAGACACTTCCCCCACGCGTCACACGCGAAGTTCTCGCCCAGAGGGGAATTCTGCTGTGTTTGCTGTGTTCTCTGCGTCTGCTGTACGCAGGCGGCGCGCCGCGCGTCTTGCCGCGGCGGCCCTCGTCTCGGGCCTGATCGCCACAGGCTCCCTCGCCGGCGCGGGCATGGCCGCCGCCGACGACGGCACCCAGCACCAGGGGGGCGCCGTCGCCACCCTCGACGGGCTGAAGACGTTCGACAAGGCTCTTCTGCACAACGACGGCAAGAACGAGGAGATCTCCGCCGGGCTCTTCGAGATGACCGTCGACGGCGGCGGTCAGCTCAAGACGTACTGCATCGACATCCACAACCCGACCCAGTCCCAGGCCAAGTACCTGGAGACCCCCTGGGACCAGACGTCGCTCCGCACCAACAAGAACGCGGGCAAGATCCGCTGGATCCTGCAGCACTCCTACCCGCAGGTCGACGACCTGGCCGTGCTGGCCAAGGGTGCGGAGGCCGGGTCGCTGACCGCCGAGACCGCGGCGGCCGGCACTCAGGTCGCCATCTGGCGCTTCTCGGACGGCGCCGATGTCACGGCGGTCGACCCCGCGGCCGAGAAGCTGGCCGACTGGCTGGAGGAGTCCGCCGAGGACGTCGCCGAGCCCACGGCCTCGCTGAGCCTGGAGCCGAACGCGGTCTCCGGCAAGGCGGGCAGCCGGCTCGGCCCGGTGACGGTGCGTACCGACGCCGGCCAGGTCACCGTCACGCCGCCGGTCGACGCCGCCGCCAGCGGCGTCAAGATCACGGACGAGGCGGGCAAGCCGCTCACCTCCGCGGTCGACGGCAGCAAGCTGTACTTCGACGTTCCCGCGGGCGCGGCCGACGGGACGGCCTCGCTGACCGCCCAGGCGACCATGTCGGTTCCGGTGGGACGCGCGTTCGCCAGCGCGAGCAAGAGCCAGACCCAGATCCTGGCCGGCTCCAGCCAGTCCACGGTCTCCGCGACCGCGACCGCGACGTGGGCGAAGACGGGCGCGATCCCGTCCGTCACCGCGGAGAAGAACTGCGCCAAGGGCGGCGTGGACATCACGGCGGGCAACAAGGGCGACTCCCCGTTCACCTTCGAGCTGGCCGGCATCAAGCACACCATCCCGGCCGGGGAGTCCCGGACCGTGACCGTGCCGGTCGCCGAGGACCAGGCGTACGACTTCACGATCACCGGCCCCGGTGGCTTCGAGAAGAACTTCAAGGGCGTCCTGGACTGCAAGACCACGGGCACGCCGCAGCCGGGCACCGAGACCCCGTCGTCCCAGCCCAGCCCGGCGTCGGCCGGCGGCACGTCCGCGGGCTCCGAGGGCCCCGAGGGCGACCTGGCCGAGACCGGCGGCTCCAGCGCCACGCCGATGATCGCGGGCATCGCGATCGTGCTGGTGCTGATCGGCGGCGGTGCGGTGTTCTTCCTCCGCAAGAAGGCGTCGGCCGCCGGCGAGTGAGTGAACGACCGCGCACTGTGACACAGCGCTGAGGAGGGGCCCGGCACGGGAGACGGACGCTGCGTCCGGGGAGACGTGCCGGGCCCCTCGCGCGTCGCGGGCGGGGGCCGTCTCCCGGCGTGTGCCGGGGCCTTCCCGCGTCGGCCGGGGCGCGGTTTCCGTCCGGGGGGCGGCGTACGGCAAGATGGGTGTATCTGCCCACCCACTGCTTGCCGGACGGTTTCTCTTGGCTGAGTACATCTACACGATGCGCAAGACGCGCAAGGCGCACGGCGACAAGGTCATCCTCGATGACGTGACGCTGAGCTTCCTGCCCGGTGCGAAGATCGGTGTGGTCGGCCCCAACGGCGCCGGTAAGTCCACCGTGCTGAAGATCATGGCGGGTCTGGAGCAGCCGTCCAACGGTGACGCCTTCCTCTCGCCCGGCTACTCCGTCGGCATCCTCCTGCAGGAGCCGCCGCTCGACGAGTCCAAGACCGTCCTGGAGAACGTCCAGCAGGGCGTCGCCGAGGTCAAGGGCAAGCTCGACCGCTTCAACGAGATCGCCGAGCAGATGGCGACCGAGTACACGGACGAGCTGATGGAGGAGATGGGCAAGCTCCAGGAGGAGCTGGACCACGCAGGCGCGTGGGACCTCGACGCCCAGCTCGAGCAGGCCATGGACGCCCTCGGCTGCCCGCCCGCCGACTGGCCCGTCACCAACCTCTCCGGTGGTGAGAAGCGCCGCGTCGCCCTGTGCAAGCTGCTCCTGGAGGCCCCCGACCTGCTGCTCCTCGACGAGCCCACCAACCACCTCGACGCCGAGTCGGTGCAGTGGCTGGAGGCGCACCTCGCCAAGTACGCCGGCACTGTCGTCGCCATCACCCACGACCGCTACTTCCTCGACAACGTCGCCGAGTGGATCCTCGAGCTGGACCGCGGCCGCGCCCACCCGTACGAGGGCAACTACTCCACGTACCTGGAGAACAAGTCCGCCCGTCTCAAGGTCGAGGGCCAGAAGGACGCCAAGCGGCAGAAGCGTCTCAAGGAAGAGCTGGAGTGGGTCCGCTCCAACGCGAAGGGGCGGCAGGCCAAGTCCAAGGCACGTCTGGCGCGTTACGAGGAGATGGCCGCCGAGGCCGACAAGATGCGGAAGCTGGACTTCGAGGAGATCCAGATCCCGCCGGGCCCGCGTCTGGGCTCCGTCGTCGTCGAGGTCGAGAACCTGAACAAGGCGTTCGGCGACAAGGTCCTCATCGACGACCTGTCCTTCACGCTCCCGCGCAACGGCATCGTCGGCGTCATCGGCCCGAACGGCGCCGGCAAGACGACCCTGTTCAAGATGATCCAGGGCCTGGAGAAGCCGGACTCGGGCACGATCAAGGTCGGCGAGACCGTCAAGATCTCGTACGTCGACCAGAGCCGCGCCAACATCGACGCCAAGAAGACGCTGTGGGCCGTCGTCTCCGACGAGCTGGACTACATCAACGTCGGCCACGTCGAGATGCCGTCCCGCGCCTACGTCAGCGCCTTCGGCTTCAAGGGCCCGGACCAGCAGAAGCCGGCCGGGGTCCTCTCCGGCGGTGAGCGCAACCGCCTGAACCTCGCGCTCACCCTCAAGCAGGGCGGCAACCTGCTCCTCCTCGACGAGCCGACCAACGACCTCGACGTGGAGACCCTGTCCTCTCTGGAGAACGCGCTGCTGGAGTTCCCCGGCGCGGCCGTGGTCGTCTCCCACGACCGCTGGTTCCTCGACCGAGTCGCCACGCACATCCTGGCGTACGAGGGCGACTCCAAGTGGTTCTGGTTCGAGGGCAACTTCGAGTCGTACGAGAAGAACAAGATCGAGCGTCTCGGCCCGGACGCGGCTCGTCCGCACCGTGCCACCTACAAGAAGCTCACCCGGGGCTGAGGCAGCGCATGGCTCGCCACATCTACCGCTGCCCCCTGCGCTGGTCGGACATGGACGCCTTCGGGCACGTCAACAACGTCGTCTTCCTGCGGTATCTGGAAGAGGCGCGGATCGACTTCATGTTCCGGCTGGCGCCGGGGGACGGTTCGCCGTCCTTCTCCGGCGGATCGGTGGTCGCCCGCCACGAGATCGACTACCTGCGGCCGCTGGTCCACCGGCACGAGCCGGTGATCATCGAGTCGTGGGTGACCCGGATCGCGGCCGCGTCGCTGACCATCGCCTACGAGGTGAAGGAGGCGGACGACCCCGCGCAGGTCTACGTGCGGGCCTCGACCGTCGTCGTCCCCTACAACCTGGCCGAGGGCAGGCCGCGCCGGATCAGTGCGGAGGAGAAGTCGTTCCTCCAGAAGTATCTCGACGACGGCGCCCGGAGCGACACCGCCCGGAGCGACACCGCCCGGAGCGACGCCGCCGGGGACGCTCGGGACGAGAAGCCCGAGGACGCCCTCGTCGTATGACCGTGCCCATGTCCGTACCCGTGCAGAGCCTGCACCTCGCCGACGCGAGGGAGGCGGACGATCTCGCCGCCTTCCTCGCCCGGCTGATCCACTACGATCGCGCCGCCGCGGTCAGGCTGCAGGCCGGCAGCGGTGCGCTCGCCGTCTTCGGACGCCCGCCCTCCTTCGAGGTGCTCGCGATCCGTACGGCGCGGCTGGCCGAGCCCGTCGAGCTCGACGTCACCGTGTCGGCGGGGGAGCTGCTGGAGTCGCTGGGCGGCGCGGAGTTCACGGTGCCCGGCGCGGTGACCGGGCCGCCCTGGGCCGGCGTGCTGCCGCCGCGCGGCGGCTGGCGCGAGCTGGCGGGGCTGCCGGACGTGCAGGCGATGCGGGGCGCGGTGGCCGCGGCCGTCGCGGAGTTCCGCGCGCGGGACGAGGCGCTGCCGGCGGAGCGGCGCACGCGCGCCGAGCGGGACCGTATCGGCCGCGAGATCTGGTCGCGGACGGTGGGCGGCACGGGCCTGACGCTGCGCGCCGTGCACGCGGCGCAGGCGCTCGGCTTCCTGCGCCCGGGAGTGCCGGTGGCGCTGCTGTCGGCGGGTACGTGGCTGAGGCTGCGGACGCCGTTCGGGTCGGTGGCGGTGCGGACGAACGGGCTGGGCGGGTTGAGTGTGACGCCGGTGCGACCGACGTCCTGACGCCGGGGTCGTCCCTGACGGGACCGGGGGCCTGGCCCCCGTGACGCGCCCCGGGGCCCCGCTGCGCGCCGCGTGGGCAGCACTGGGGCGCTGTGTGGTGCGTGTGGTTTCCCCCGGCCCGCCTCTTCCCGAAACCCTGGCGGGCCCCGGGGGCTTGGCCCCCGTGACCCCCGGTCGCGGCCGCTTCGCGGCGCGTGGGCTGCCCAGGGGTGGGCCCTTCCTCGCGTGCCCGCTGTGCCGGCGCGGGCGCCGGCTTCGCGTGGCCGCGGCGCGGCACAACCTCTCCCCGCGTGCCCGCTGTGCCGCTGCAGGGGCGCCGCCCCGCGCCCGCTTCGCGGCGCGTGTGCGTCAGGGGGTTGGCGTCGTGTCGTCCGGCCAGATGGCGATGTGGTCCCGTTCGAGCTCCAGGGCCACGCGGTCCGCCATGCCCAGCGCCGACGTGTACTCCGCGGGGAGCTGGAGGCGGCCGGCGCGGTCCAGCGTCGCGTATTCGCGGGCCACCACCGATTCCTCGCCCGTTGCCGCGTCGACCTCTGTGCGGCGCAGCACCTCGGAGGAGGTGCGGCCGTCGCGGATGGCGACCGTGCGGCGGACCTCGCTCGCGACGGCCTGGTCGTGCGTGACGATCACGATCGTCGTGCCCAGCTCCTCGTTCGCGCGGCGGAACGCGGCGAAGACCTGTTCGCCGGTCGCCGAGTCGAGCTCGCCCGTGGGCTCGTCCGCGAGCAGGACCGAGGGGGAGTTCGCGAGCGCCACGCCGATCGCGACACGCTGCTGCTGGCCGCCGGACAGCTGTTGCGGACGGCGGTCCGCGCAGTCGGCGACGCCCAGCATCGTCAGAAGCTCCTGGACGCGCTCCGCCTTGCGCCGGCTCCGGCCCCGCAACTGCATCGGCAGGGCCACGTTCTGCGCCGCCGTCAGGTACGGCAGCAGGTTGCGGGCCGTCTGCTGCCACACGAAGCCCACCACCTCGCGGCGGTAGCGCAGCCGGGCCCCGGCGTCCATCGCGAGCAGGTCGCAGCCCGCGACGCGCGCCGCGCCCGCGGTGGGCACGTCGAGACCGGCGAGGATGTTCATCAGGGTCGACTTGCCGCTGCCCGACGCGCCGACCAGGGCCATCAACTCGCCCTCCTTCACCAGGAGGTCGAGCCCCTGCAGGGCCTGCACCTCGACGCCGTCCGTGGAGAACACCCGGACCAGCCGGTCGCAGGTGATCAGCGCGTCGTGTCCGTACGAGGGCCTCTCGCGCCGGGCCGCGACCCGGCGTTCGAGTTCCTCCAGGGTCGTGTCGGTCATCGCATGTCTCCTGCCCTGAGTTCGTTGACGGATCCGCGGCGCCCCGTCCACCAGGCCTGCGTCCCGGCGACCGCCGCGGTCAGCAGCACCACACCGGCCGCGGGCAGCGCCAGCGACCAGGCGTCGGCCCGCAGGGTGGCGCCGTCCACCGGCGCGACGCCCGGTGCGGCGGCCAGCGCCAGGCGGACCAGGTCGACGCCGGGAGCGAGCAGCCGGATCGTGGCCAGGCCGACGAGTACGCCGCCGGACGCGGCGAGCAGCGCCGGGGGAAGCGCTTCGAGGCCCAGCAGCTGCCGCCCCTGCCGGGTGGTCAGCCCCATGGTGCGAAGCCTGGCGAGGAGCGTGGTGCGTTCCGGTGCCGACTGCAGCAGCGACAGCAGCAGCGCGAGGACGGCGTATCCCGCGCCCGCGCCGATCGCGGCCGCGTAGATGCGCTCCGCGCCCGACTGCAGGGGCGAGTCCGTGAAGGAGGCCCGTGCCTCGGCGCGCAGCCGTACGGTGAGGTCCTCGTCCAGGTCGCGTACGGCGGCCCTCAGCGCCCGTCCGTCCACCGCGTCGCCGGTGGCGAGCAGGGCGGTGGGCGCGCGGTGGGCCAGCCGGGAGCCGTCGACGATCAGGAAGTCCGCCGACGCCACGGCCGGCGTGCGCTCCCGTACGGCCGCGACCTCCACCGTGAACTCGCCCGCCAGCGAGTTGATCCGGTGCGGTCCCCTGCCCAGCCACTCGGCGACGCCCGGGGAGGCGACGGCCCGCAGCACGGGCGACGCGCCGCCGGTGGCGCGCAGCGTGTCCGCGGGGAACGGGCCGAGGTCCAGCCCGTGGGAGAGCGCCGCGTATGCCTTCGGCTCCACGCCGACGAGCGACGCCGCGGGCGGGGCCGTCAGGGCGTCGTCCCTGGCCGGCAGCCTGAGCGCGTGCTCGATCTGCACGGCGGTCACCGTCCGCACGCCGGACACCTCGCGCACGGCCCGCTCCGCGCCCTCCGGCAGCGCCACCGCGTCGCCGTCCCCGGAGATCCGGGCGTCCGCGCCGGTGGCCAGCAGCGCCGCCCGCGCCCGCGCGTCGTCGACACCCGCGAGCACCGAACCGCCGAAGCCCGCCGTCGTCAGTGCCACCAGCAGCGCGAGCAGCGGGAGCGCGCCGATCGCCGACGAACGTCCCGCACGGGCCAGCGACAGGAACCCGACCGCGCCGCGCAGCCGTGCGGCGGGGCGCGCGGCCCAGCGCAGCGGCAGCGGACACAGCCGTACGAGAACGAGCGCGGCGATCAGGGCGACCAGGACCGGCGCGGCGCTGACCAGGTGGTCGCCCGCGTCGGAGGTGCCGCGGCGGCGCAGCGCGACCACCGCTCCCACCGCCAGGACGAGCAGGGTCACCTCGGCGACCTTGCGGCGGCCGGAGGGCCGCGCCAGCACCAGGTCGTCGCGTCCCCCGTGGGCGCGCGCCACCCGGTGCTGCGCCATCGCGCGGACGGGGAGCGCGGCGCAGGCGACCAGGGCGACGGCCCCGGAGCCGAGCGCGGCGTACGGCAGGCGGGCGTCGTCGACCGCGAGGACCGCGGCCAGGAGTCCGGCGGCCGCGGCGGGCACGGTGACGACGGCGGTCTCGGCGAGCAGCCGGCCGCCGATGCCCCGCAGCGATCCGCCGCGCGAGCGCAGCAGGGCGATCTCACTGCGTCGGCGGGCGGCGAACAGCCCGCCCGTCATGAGCACCACGACCGTGGCGACGGCGCCGACGCCGATCGCGGCGACGGCGACCACCGGCGCGATGGCGGACCGCATCGAGCCGTAGGACGCGAGGATGCCGTCCAGGTCCGTCGTCAGCTCGGCGTTATTGTCCACGGCCTCCTTGAGTCTCAGCAGATCGGGGCCGTCCTCCAGGGAGGCGACACGGCTGGTCAGCCGGGGCACGTCGGCGGCGGTGAGATGCGCGGTGGCGGGCGCGATCCGCCAGTAGGGCTGCGGATCGCCGGTGGTGCCGAGCAGTGCGGGCGCCGCCTCGGGGGCGATCAGGAGCGCGCCCTTCCAGTAGACCTGGGGCAGGGTGGTCGGCGTGGAGTCGAGTCCGGGGGTGCGCAGCAGCGAGTCGTGGGACCAGTAACCGCCCCCGGGCTCACGGGGTTCGACGATTCCGGTCACCCGTGCCGACAGGACCGTCCCGGCCGGGTCGCCGAGATGGACGACCGAACCGGTCCTGATGTTCAGCGTCTTCGCCGTCTGCACGGTGACGGCCGCCTCCACCTCCCTCGTCGCGGCGGTCACCTTGCCCGTGACGCGGGGCAGCCGGCCCTCGCGCACGGTGGCGTGCTCGGCGACGCCGCTGTGCGCGGCCAGCGTGAACTCCGGGTCCTTGGTGTCGGGGCGCGGCAGCCACCGGTCGCTGGCGACCAGGGTTTTCGTGGTCCGCACCCCGTACGCCGACTGGCCGGGATCGGCGCGCAGCGGATCGGGGAGCAGACCGAGCACCCGGCGGTGGAGGGGGCCGAGCCGCGTGGGAAGCAGTGACGCCTCCCGCGCGGCCTCGGGCAGTTCGATGGGAGGCGGGGGCGTGGTCAGTTCCAGTCCGCTCCGGGACGGCGCGGCCGCCGTGACGTCATGGCGCAGCCCGCGGTTCTCGTAGGCGTCCACGGCACGGGGGAACGCGGCGGCCAGGAACGACGTGAGCAGCACGAGGAGGCCGAAGGCGAGGGCCGCCCCGGGTGCTGTGCGCAGCCGGGTCCTGACCCAGGGGGCGACGAAGCGGCGCTGCGGGCCCACGGGGGATGTCTCCTTCGGCTGCGTCCCGGGCGGCCTGCCGACGGGGTTCGTGGTCATGTCAGTTGTCCCCCCTGGTGGCGCAGCGTCACCGCGGGATCGGCGCGGCGCAGGGCGATGACGGCGACGGTCACCAGCGGCAGCGCGGCGACGGCGGCGAGCAGCAGACCCACCCGGTCCGCCGGCAACTCCACCAGGACCCGCGGAACGGGCTGCGTGGCCTGCGCGGTCAGGACCAGAAGGGGCACCACCGCCCGGGTCAGCACCGTGCCGAGGGCCAGGCCCACCAGCAGCGCGATGCCGATCAGCACGCTCTGCTCGGCGGCCACCAGCCGGGCCGGCCGGCGTCGCGGCGTGCCGAGTGCGCGGAGCACGGCGAACTCCGCCGCCCGCTCGCGCAGCGACCCCGCCGCGCTCACCGCGAAACCGACCGCGGCCAGCGCCACCGCCACCACGGCGACCGCGAGCAGAGCCGACCGCGGCCCGGCGCCGAGCGGGTCGCCCAGCAGTTCACCGGCCGTCTCGTCGCGTACCAGCACCTGGCCCGGCTCCGCGTCGGGGCGGGCCCGCAGCTCCGCGGCCGCCGGGGCGGCCTTGCCCGCAGCGGTGCTCAGCCACCACTCGGTGGGCCGCAGCGACGTGCCCGAGAGCCGGGCGAGGGCCTCATTGACCGTACGGAGGTCGAGCAGCAGCCCGCCGCCGTCCGCGGCCCGGTCTCCGTCCTGCCCGGACGGGACCCGGCCGCCGGCCGTCACGGCCGCTGGACCGGTCGTCGGCAGCTGCCGCACGGCCCGGATGATCGTCACGCGGACTTCCTCACCGCCCAGGGTGACGTCGACGCTGTCGCCGCGTCTCGCACCCGACGCGTCGAGGAACGCGTCCGTCGCCACCGCCGGGATCCGCTGCGGCGCCGCCGGGCGCATCGCGCCGACCTGGACGGCGAATTCGGCCACGGGACTCCATTGGTCGTCGGTCACCGGTTCCGGGCCGGCCCCGTACACCACGCTCAGCGGCTTCGCCCCCGGCTCGTCGGCGCGCACCGGAACCGGCTTCCGCGCCTCGCCGCCCCATGTCTCGGTGTACGTGCCCGCCCAGCGCAGCCCCGAGGGGACCTCGACGGGGCGGAAGCCCCCTTCCGGGCCCGCCGCCAGGACCCGTTCGACGTTCAGGCGGTGCCGCTCGGCCTTCGTCGGGACCGGGGCGTCGAGCAGCCGCAGGCCGGTCAGCGCGAGCGGCCCGGCGGGAGCGGCCCGCCCGCCCGAGGCGGTCCCGTCCAGGTCCAGGGTCACCGGATGGACGCGGCCGTCGACGGGCAGTTCGCCGGCGGACGTCCGGTAGGCCGTCCCGTGACGGTCCTCGAAGACCGCGACGGCCCTGAGCGAGAGACCGCCGGGCGACGTCCCGGACGGCGTGTCCTCGTTCGTGAGACGCAGGTCCAGCGTGACGCGGCGGGTGTCGTCCGGCAGGAGCAGGCCCGCCCTGGCGCGCTTCGCGGGGGCGAGGGCGGCCAGCAGCGCGGCTGGTTCCTCTTCCGCCAGGTCGCCGCGCATCAACAGCCCCTCGTCCGCTCCGGCCGTGTCCAGCGCGAGCACGGTGGCCGTGCGGTCGCCGGACAGCGGGAGCGCCGCGCGGTGCGCAGGAGCGGCCGCACGCACACCGGCCAGGGATGCGTACCGGCCGGCGTCCCCCGGCCCGCCCGTCCCGTCGTCCGTCACACGGACCGACGCGCCCGCCCGGAAGTCGGCCTGGTCGCGCTGCGAACGGTCCCACGACGCGCTCTGCCCGACCGCCAGCATGCCCATCGCGACCGCCAGCACCAGCAGCAGGACGGGGCCCGCGCCGCGCAGTGGCCTGCGGCTGAACTGCCAGCCCGCCAGCGCCACGGACAGACCCCGGCCGCCGGCCGCCCGGCGTTCGGCGAGCCTCGCCACGGGCGGCAGCAGACGCAGTGTCAGCACCGTGCCCGCGAGGAGCGCGAGGGCGGGCGCCGCCACCAGCAGCGGGTCGACGCCGAGGTCGCCCTCACGGTCGCCGCTGAGCGCGCCCCCGCCGGTGGCGCCGGTCCGGCGGTCGAGCTGCCAGTACGCCACCACGGCGACGGCCAGCAGCGCCACATCGGCTCCGGCCCTGACCGGCGCGGGCAGTGCGCGGCCGCGCCCGCGCCGCGGCCCGTCACCCGTCGCGGCCAGAGCGGGGGCGACCACCGCCGCGGCACAGCACACCGCGACCGCACCGGCCACCAGCCAGACCTGCGCGGTCGGGGCCTCGCCGAGGCGCAGTCCGGCACGCGTCAGCGCCGAGTGCTCGGCCAGCAGCCGCGTCAGGGGGCCCGCAAGCAGCGGCGCGCAGACCGCGGCGGGCAGCGCCAGCAGTGCCGCCTCGATCGCGGCGAGCGCCGCGATCCGGCCCCGGGACGCGCCCCGGGCGCGCAACAGGCCCGTCTCGCCCGCGCGTTCGCTGCTCAGCGTCCGGGCCACCAGCAGCAGGGTGTACCCGGCGAGCACCACCAGCTGCACGGCGACGATCAGCAGGGTGGAACGCGCCACCAGCAGCGCGCGCTCGCTCTGTGCCAGGACGGTCGGCAGCTCCGTCCGCACGGTCGGCGCGCCCCCGAACGCCGGGGCGTGGGCGAGCTGGTCGGGTCCGCGCTCGGCCGCCGAGCGCAGAGCGCCGATCCGGTCGGTGCCGACCGTGCGGAAGTCCGCGGTGGCCAGCCACGCCGTCTCCCCGGCGGTGGCGCGGCCGGAGGCGAGCACCGACGGGTCGGCGAGCAGGGGCCCGTAGGTCGTGAAGACGACGGTGCGCACGCCGCGCCCGCCGAGCGAGTCGAGCTGCCAGTACGGATCGGCCGGATCCGTTGCCCGGTACACGCCGGTCACCCTGACCTTCAGCGGCTTCTCCGTGAGCCGGTCGGTGAGCGTGAGCAAGGCCCCCGGCCGCACATCCAGCAGCTCGGCGGCCGTCTCGGGCAGCGCCACCGGGGCAGGGCCGTCACCGGCGGGGCCGGGCAGCGCACCGGCCACCGCCCTGACGCGGGTCGCGTCGAGGGCGGCGAAGTGCGTCAGGTCCGGTTCGCCCTTGCGGGCCTCGGGCGCCTGGAGCGAGCGCGGCAGCGCGTACGGCCCCGAACGCTCCAGCTTCCGTACGGTGACCGGCAGCCCGCCGAACGACGTCCGCGCGCCGCGGACGACGGCCTCGTGGGCGGACGCGCGCCGTTCGCCGGGGACCGGGGCGGTGACGACGAGCGAGGCGTTCGCCGCTTGCCGGCCGCCGAGCGTGTGGCGCAGCGCGGCGTCGCCGACCGAGCCGGAGAACGCGGTGAGCGCGGCGAGGACGCAGGTCGTCAGGACGACCGCGAGCAGGGCCGCGGCGAGAAGCAGACGGTGTGCTCCGACGCGCAGTAGTACGAACCCCGTCACACGTCCCCCACCCAGCCGGATTCCCCCGAAGCCACCCTTGGCGAAATGCTTTCAGAGGACACCGGCCCGTGGAAACCGCTTGCAGCCCGACCTTGATCTGATCGTGACCGTTATCCGGCGACGGACGATCGGATTCCGCGCGGAAAGGACCCCCGGTGGCTCGGTGAGTTACTGGTCCGGCGTGTTGACCATGGAGGCCGCGGCGTAGGCGAGGTAGCTCCAGAGCTGCTGCTCGTGCTCCTCGGACAGGCCGAGCTCGTCGACCGCCACCCGCATGTGCCGCAGCCACGCGTCGTGCGCCGCCCGGTCGACGGTGAACGGGGCATGCCGCATCCGCAGCCGGGGATGGCCGCGGTTGTCGCTGTAGGTGCGCGGCCCGCCCCAGTACTGGATCAGGAAGAGCGCGAGCCGTTCCTCGGCGGGACCGAGGTCCTCCTCCGGGTACATCGGACGCAGCAGCGGGTCCTCGGCGACGCCCTGGTAGAACCGGTGGACGAGGCGCCGGAAGGTCTCCTCGCCGCCGACCTGCTCGTAGAAGGTCTGCTCCTGAAGCGTCCCGCGCGGAATCTCGTTCACCTGGATGAGCCTCGCAATGTGTCTCTGGCACGCCCCGAGTGGTGTCGGCCGGGGGCCGGGGGGCCGTCCCCCGGAGAATGCGGCACCGTCCATGCTCTCAGACGCACCGGCCGAGGACGGAGGCCCTAGGTCCGCCCCTTCCGGCCCGCTCGACCGTGCGGGACCCGCCGCCGCTCGACCGTGCCGGACCCGCCGCCGCCCGACCGTGCCGGACCCGCCGCGTCCTTGCGGGCAGCGCGAACGCGCCGGGTCCGCGACGCCGCGCCCGGCCGGGACGCTCGCCTCGCCGCCACGGGCGCAGGACAGTGGAGGCATGGCTGCACACGCGGACCGATTCGCCGAGCCGGGCGCCGAGGCGCGCTCCGCTCTCGTGCGCCGCATCGTGGCCGCCGGCGAGCTGACCGATCCCGCCTGGCGGACCGCGTTCGAGGAGGTGCCGCGGCATCTGTTCGTGCCGTACTACTTCATCGGCCGGACCGGCACGTACGAACGCCTGTGGTGCGAGGACCCCGACCCCGAGCAGCAGGCCCGCTGGCTCCGCGGGGCCTACGCGGACCAGCCGCTCGCCACCCGGGTCCGGGACGGCGAACTGGTCTCCTCCTCCAGCCAGCCCTCGCTGATGGCCGAGATGCTCCAGGCCCTCGGCGTACGCGACGGGGACAGGGCCCTGGAGATCGGCGCGGGCACCGGATACAACGCGGCCCTGCTCGCGCACCGCCTCGGCGACGAGGCGGTCACCACCGTCGACCTGGACCCCGAGATCACCGAGGCCGCCCGCACGCATCTGGCGGCGGCCGGCTACCGGCCCACCGTGGTCACCGGCGACGGAGCGAGGGGGTGCCCGGAACGCGCGCCCTTCGACTGCGTCATCGCGACCTGCACGCTGCCGTCGGTGCCGCGCGAGTGGCTGCCGCAGTGCGACCCCGGCGCCCGGATCGTCGCTCCGCTGTCGACCGGGGTCATCAGGCTGCGGGTGCGCGAAGGTCCGGAGGGGCGCAGCGCCGAGGGGCGCTTCCTGCGGACGTCGGCCTTCTTCGTACCGCTGCGCGGCGGGGCGGCGCCGCCGGAGACGCGAGCGGGCGGACTGCCCCGGCGCGCGATCGAGAACGATTTGTTCCGCTTCCTGCTCAGTCTGACCGCGAACAGCCTGGACCCCCGCGAGGCCATGTCGCTGTGGGAGCGCGAACGCCGCCCTGAGCGCAACCGCTTCGGGATCACCGTCACCGCCGACCACCAGTGGGCCTGGCTGGACGACCCCGAGGGCCCGTACGTCTGGCCGCTCGGCCCGTCCGCCTGACGGCAGGGGACCGGCAGCACGTGGCCGCCCCCGGACCGGTGGCCCGGTCCGGGGGATCTGCACCGGGCGCACTAGCTGATGACACGCTTCATGATCCGGGCCACCTATGGTGACGTGAACGACGCCCAGCAGGCCGGCCTCCTGGCCCGTAACCGCAGGATCGGGGTCGGCCGCCTGGGCGTGCAGGGCTTCCTCGCCAAGCAGGGCATCCGCTACTCGAAGGCCCCGTACAACGAGGCGTTCCACGCCCCGCTCATGGACCTGTACGACACGGTCCGTGAACAGGCCCGCAAGTACGCCTTCGAGCTGCGCATCCCCGAGCCGGTGAAGGTCACCACGGTCGCACTGACCGGCTCGATCGCGAAGCTCCCCGGAGTGAGCGAGGGTATCCACCCGATCTACGCCCGGCACTTCATTCGCCGAGTCCGCTTCTCCATGCCGGACCCGGCGCAGGCCAAGACGGTCAACGGCGCCATGCTCGCCGGCCACCTGGTCGAGAAGTGCGTCTGCGACCAGAGCGGCAACACGATGGTCGTGGCCTACCCGACGAAGGAGAAGCTCGTCGCCGAGGCCGAGTCCCTCGGCCTGGACCCGGCCATCGTCGAGTCCGCCGACGAGCTGGACCTGCACCAGACGCTCGCCTTCCAGGCGATGTACCAGGAGTGCTGGGCCGAAAACGCCGTCTCGTTCACGGTGAACTTCCCCGAGGGCAAGTACGCCGTCGAGGAAGCCGCCGAGATCATCAGGCGCTGGCTGCCCGAGCTGAAGGGCGCCACCCTGATGCCGGATGGCACCCGCCCGCAGAGCCCCTACGAGCGGATCACCGAGGAGGAGTTCAACTCCTACGACGTGCCCTCGATCGAGGACTCCACGGACGAAGACTGCGCAACCGGAGCCTGCCCGGTGCGCTGAGCGGTAGTGCGGGCACTGCCGAGCCGCAACATGAGCGAAGCCCCCAGCGAGCCGACTGGGGGCTTCCTCGCGTTGCCAGGCGCTCAGTTCAGGGCAGCTGCTGCAACGAACACGCCCATAAAGGTCCCGCTTACCAGCAGGCTGGCGACGAACGCCTTCCCCCGTACGTCGCTATTTCCTTCTTGTCTCCGCCCATGGTGAAGCCCACGAGCACGGCTATCCAGGTGGAGAGCAGTGCGGCGGCAAGAGCGGCCACCCACACGTATGGATTCACTTCCAAGGCTCCTCGCCAAGTCAGGGGGTGACTCGGCCAGGTCCAGCAGACGTCGACCGGCCACCCCAACTTCGGGTGGTCACACGCACTCCGGCCACGGGGACAGACGCTCCCCGCATGTCCGTGCCGGGAGCACCCCTGGTGAGAGGAGTCGTGCGGTCGAGGTCTGCCGATCGGCCCACAGCAGCACTCTCGCGTAGCAGATATCAGTGCGATGCGACGAGTTAAGGCAACGAGCTGTCAGACGGCGGGCCGATAACCGTCCGACACATACAGTGAAAAACCAAAAAAAGGGACAAACTTCATCCCATAGATTCGTGACTACACGATACCTAGACGGGCGCGCACCTGCGCACTGTCGAAGTTGCCGTCGCAGCACGGCGGTTGAGCGCACCACGAAGATCCCCAGGCCACAGGGCTGGGGATCTTTCGTGCGTTACGGGGCCTACTTCAGGCTGTCCTCGACGGCCTCGAAGATGTCCGAGTCGGTCTCCTTCTGCCAGTCCGGCAGGTCGGGCCAGTCCGCCACGTACCCCGGCTTCGGGTCCTCGAAGTGCTTGAACATCTGCGCCGTCCAGCTCGTCGCGACGAAGCGGCCCTTCTGCTCGCGTGTCAGGCGGGAAGCGTGACCGCCGCTCAGTTCGAGGAACTGGCGCACCTGCTCGAACACCGCGCCGGCCGCCGCACGTTCCCAGTCGGGCGTCTCTTCCCACGGGGTCACGTAGCTCGGCTTCGGCTCGCCGGGGAAGTGCTTGTGCACTCCCGCGATCCACGCCTCGCGGAAGACTCGAGCGCCCTCGGTGGTCATGCCATCCCCTCTCGTCATACCGTCAGGGTGCCGATCTCGGCCCTCAACTCGGCTACACGCCGGTCGCGCCCGAAGGAGCCCAGCTCGGCAGTCAGGGTCTGGAGTCTACGGGCGACGTAGCCGGACCCGGAGGCCCGCGCCAGACGGATAGCTTCGCCCCCGTAGTGCATGACCTGCTCGGAGTCCTTCTGCTTGGCACCGATGGCCGCTAGGCCGGCGAGCACAGCACCACGACGCCGGAAGGAGTGTCCAGGAGCGAGCGGCGCAAGCGTCAACGCATCCTTCAGAGCAGCCTCTGCCAGGTCCAGCCGGTCGAGCTGCAAGTACCGGGCCCCGCGCTCCTCCGCCAGACGTGAGCCATCGAAGCGCAGCCAGCCGCCGTTGGACACCTGCCCCCCGATGTCGGCCACCTTCTCGGCCTCGTCGAGCGCCTCTTCGCAGGCATCGAAGTCGCCGAGCCACGCGTACGCCTCGGCCTGGACTGCGGCAGCCCAGTGTTTCGTCGCAAGGCTGCCATCCCCGCGCAGCGCGACGCGGCGAGCCGCTCCGAGGGTGTCCGCGGCCTGCTGGTAGCGACGCTCCGAGAGGTCTACATAGGCACTGCGGATCAGGGCGCAGGCCCAGAGGTCGTACGCGCCGGCCTCCTTGCTCGCGCTGGCCGCCAGCGAGTACGAGGCGGCGGCATCGTCGTACCGGTTGGCGTCGAAGGCCAGCTCGCCCGCGAGCTGGAACAGGTCGCCGGCTGCGATGCACAGCGGGCTGGTCTGGGCTCGCCCGTCGCGCAGCGCATCGTTCAGCGCGGTGAGCTGAGACTGGACCACGGGATACACCGAGTGCTTGGCCCGCGAGAGCTGGTAGACCTGCCACAGGTGGCTGTTCATGCGCCCGAAGTCATCGGGGCCTCCCTGGGCGTCCGCCTCGTCTATCGGGACGGCGGCGAGCGCGCCCGCGACCGCCATCAGGCGCAGAAACTCGCGTCGGATCATCTTGTCTGTGTCCCCTGGGCCGTCGTCGGCGCTCGACCCTAACTGCTCTGGCTTCAGCGGCACCTGGGCCGGGGCGAGCAAGGCGTCGAGTTCTTCGAGGTCCATCTGTAGCACCTCGGCAACTCTCGGCCGCTGGGGAGGCTGGGGTCTGGACGTACCCCGCTCCCAACGGCCCACGGTGCGCCGGTCGACGCCCACCGCGAAGGCGAACCCCTCTTGGGTGAAGCCCAGAGCCCTGCGCCTCTCGGCGATGCTCATACAGGCCCCCTTCCCCTGACCGTGCCGCTCTCAACCATGGTGCTGTCCCATGTCCCAGAGGTGTCCCAACACTGACCCATGAACGCCGTGGCCCACACGCCTTTCGCGCGGAACGCTTGTCTCCATTCGGTGAAACCGCCGTCAGCCAGCGAGGGAAACGCCGTGAAGACCGAGACGAGCAGATTTGAAGTGACGAGGGCCGAACACGGTGACGGACCGATCGACGTCGAGCTGATCACTGACAGCACCGACGCAGCGCTCGCCATGAGGCTGGGCACTTCGACCCGCGAGCACATCGACGCCAAGACGCCGGTCCTGGTCGGGCACCTACAACTGCTCCTTGCCGAAGAACTGGGCTCTGACGAGGACGAGATGGTCAGGCAGCAGTGCCGCAAGGCGTACAGGGTGCTCGACCTGAAGAACCGTCCCACCGAGAACGCCCCGACCTTCACGGCCTACTTCTTCATGCGCGAGGTCGCCGACCTGACGCGCCGGCTGCTGTGGATCTACACCCAGAGGAGCGGGACGGGTGCAGCGTGAGCCCCAGAGCGCAACAGGTGGTTTACGTACTCACCCTGCTCGGCCTCATCGTTGCTCTGGCGGTCGGCCTCCTCACCGGCCAGGAGGTCGGCACAGACGCCCGCCCGGCTGGCGTCAGTGCGGGCTGCGTCGACTTCGCCGCCATCCCCGGCGCGGCCGACTCGTTCATCGTCCGCGACTCCAAGCCCGAGGGCGCTGGCAAGGAGCTGCGCTACACCGGGTCCGAGCTGGACGACTTCGCCCTCGGCTGGGTGAAGCGGCGGGGCCTGACCGCCTGACCCTGCTACACATCTCAACCCCGGTGGGTCGTCCTCGAACTGGCGAGGGCGGCCCGCCTTCTCTCCCAGGAAGGCGCGCATGACCTGGACAGGACACTTCCACGCCTACGGCCCGTGGATCGGATCGCCCGACAGCTACCACCGGGAAGGTGACCGGCGGCCTCCGCATCCTGACCCTCCCGAGCCTCCTGCTTCCGACGAGGACAAGACGGCCATCCGCATCCTTCAGCGGTATCGCGAGGTCGCAGCCGAGTTCCCGGCCTCGAACCTGCCGCCCATGATGTCGGGGTACTGGCTTTTGAAGCGCAAGCAGGCGTCGCATGAGCGGACGTGGACTGACACCACCGCGCCCCTCGACTGGATGACGAAGCACTTCCTCGACAACCCGCCGATGGAGCGCGACGACGGGCAGCAGGCGTACGCGAGTCTGGAGACGAAGCGGGAGTATGCGCTCGAAGTCCTGCCGGTCGGCGTCGACGTGAGCTGGGTGTACTACAACCGGTCGGGCAGCATCGTCTCGCTGAACGTGGTGTGCTGCCCCAACCGGCACCATCCCGATCTTACCTGCCCGCTCGCCCGACCTGCGGTTACGCGTCGAGCGTTTGAGGCTCAGGATAGGCCGTCACCACAAGGGTCGGTGCCTCGGCAGACGCGAACTCGTCGAGGTCGCTGGGCGGGGAGGGGGCGGGCGTGGGGGCGGCCGGCTCGGGGTCCATGAATCGAGGGGTGATACAGGTCACGTTGGGCCTGAAGTCGAACGCGCGGGAGCGAAGGAGAAACAGGTCGGACGGAAGAAGTCGATGAAGTCGTCGAGGTGGTCCAGGACGCCCCCTCCTTGGGCTTCGACGCGCCTGGCGCCTTGCTGCCCTTCCCGCTCTCACCGGGCTCGCCCTGGAGGATGGTGGGCAGAGGCTCGGGCTGGACTCTGTACCTGTCCGCCTCGGGCGTGGCCAGCCCCGGACCGGTGGCCCGGTCCGGGGCGGGGGGACTTCAGCCGCGGTGGACCCTGATCGTCGTCCACGCGCCGACGTGGACCCGGTCACCGTCGTTCAGCGGGACCGGGACATAGGGCTGGATCGGGTCCTCGGCGCCGTTGAGCGTCGTGCCGTTCGTCGAGTTCTGGTCGACGACGGCCCAGGAGCCGTCCGGCTGCTGGACCAGCACCGCGTGCTGGTGCGAGACGCCCGGGTCCTCCGGCGGCACGGACAGGTCGATGTCCGGGGACTCGCCCGTCGAGTGCCTGCGGCGGCCGATGGTGACCTGCGTGCCGGTGAGCGGCAGGCGCTGCTCGGGGGAGTACGCGGGCAGGTTGAGCCCCGTGGCCTCCGGGCCGCTGCGCTGCATCATCGCCATGAAGTACTCGCGGTCCGGCCCGATCACGGCCGTCCAGCCCATCGGGGCCGGCCCGCCCGGGAACTGCGGAGACTGCCCGCCCTGCTGCTGGAACGGCGCCGGCCCCGGTGACCCTTGGGGTGGCTGCGGGCTCGGGGGCGCCGGCGGCGGGGGCGACTGCGTGCGCGACGGCGGCGGCAGCATCCAGTCGTCGCCCCCGCCCGTGTGCCGAGGCTGCGGCGGCGCGGGGGGAGCCGGGGGACCGGACTGCTGGAACGCGGGCGGAGCGGGGGGACCGGACTGCTGGAAGGCGGGCGGCGGGGGCGGCGGACCGCCCTGCTGGAACGCCTGCGGAGGCTGCTGCGGCCCGGACGGCTCCTGGCCCAGCGGCTCGGCGGGCCGGTTCATCTGCGACGGCCGCGAGCCCTGGTACTCGAACGGGTCACGCTGCTGCGGCGGAGGAGGCGGCCCCTGGTGGGGCGGCGGGCCTTGATGCGGCGGCGGGCTTTGATGCGGCGGCGGCCCCTGGTGCGGCGGCGGCGCGGGCGGCCCGGGCTGCGACTGGAAGCCGGGCGGGAGGTTCAGGCCGGGCTGCTGAGGCGGCGACAGCGGCGTGTACGACGTGGCCGTGTTCGTGAGGAAGTTGTACCGGCACTCCTCGCAGAACGGGGCCATGGCCTCACGGGGCGTACGGCACTGCGGGCAGAGCTCGGCCTGGGCCGTGGCGTTCGGATCGCCGCCGGGGCCCGGGTAGCCGTAGGACGGCGGTGGCGGAGGCGGTGGCGGAACGGCTCCCCGGGGAGCGCCAGGACCGGCCATGCGGTGGCCACAGACCTCGCACCAGTCGTCGGAACCCGACTGGTGTCCGTTCGGGCAGGTCGGCATGTCGGCGCGTCCCCCTCTCCCTCTCCGGCCCAAGGGCCGATCACGTCTGCTCGTGCGTGCTGTTCGTGTCTACTTCTTCACGCGAACCGTCTTGGTGGAGCGCGTCTCGAGAGTCATCTCGTCCGCCTCCGCGACCTTCGCCTTCAGTCGCACAGTACCGGTCGCCACGTCGACGACGTCCACCACCTTCGAAAGCAGTTTCGCAGTGTCCTCGTTTCCCGAATGCGCCGCGAGCTGCACGGCACGCCCCAGTTTCGCCGTCGCGCCGTCGACGTCGCCCGCCTTGCGGGCGTCCAGACCCTGCTGGATGACCTGGGCCAGTTCCGCCTGGCCGGTGTAGTGCGCGACCTGCGGGTTGATCGAGGTCGACGCCGCCATGTCGTCCGTCCAGACCGCCCGTACGAGCCCCTGGGACAGGACCTCGGGAGCGCCGCCGTCCGCCGCCGGGACGATCAGCGAGACGCGGGCCGCCAGCATCTCCTGGCCGATTCCCGCCTCCGGGACTCTCACGCAGACGTGGTAGTCGCGCGACTCGTCGCCCCAGGAACCGGTCGGATAGTCGCCGGCCCGGGGCCCGGCCTCCGTACGCCGCCCGGTGAGGTCCTCGACCGTCGGCGCGACCTGCTTGACGAAAGCGATCTCCACGCCGACGGGCGTCCACAGCCGCAGCGCCACGTCCGCGACCCCCTTGCCCATCGCGTTCTCCATCATCCGCGTGAAGTCGGCGGTCAGGCCGCTGGGATCGGCGACGATGTCGGCCGTGCCGAGCAGCGCGGAGGCGATGCCGGTGACCTCCTTGACCTCCCAGTCGGTGCCGACGCCGCGGGCGTCGCAGGTGAACCGTCCCGCGCACGCCTCCAGCGCGGCCCGCAGGTCCTGGGGCGACTCGTGCTCGTTGCGGCCGTCGGTGAGCAGGATGCCGTGGCGGATGGCCAGGTCCGCGGAGGAGAGCAGCCGGTCGGTCAGCCGCAGCCAGGTGCCGATCGCGGTGCCGCCGCCCGCGCTCAGCCGGCGCAGCGCCTCCTTGGCCTGGGCCCGGGTGGCCGGATCGGCGACGGCGAGCCGCCCGCCGCCCGGGTAGACATCGACGGCCTTGTGGGTGCCCGCGACCACGGCGAACGCGACGCCGTCGCGCAGCGTGTCGACGGCGGCGGCCGTGGCGTCGCGGGCGTTGCGCATCTTCGTCGGCGGGTAGTCCATGGAGCCGGAGCAGTCGACCATGATCACGACTCCGGCGGCCGGCGCCGCCCGGTCCGGTACGGACGAGGGCGTCGACGTCGCCCGGGGCAGCGGCACGCCGCCGGTGGTGCCGCCACCGGTCGCGGTCACGGTGACGATCGCGTTGACCTCGCGGCCGCCCTCCGGAAGGTATTCGTTCTGGTAGACGTCGACCGAGAACTGCGGCACCTGGGACTTGGAGAAAACGGCCATCTGTATCGGCTCCTCGGGGCTCCACCTGGGCAGAGAGTCGGGACAGGTCAGGACGGTCGGGACAGGTCGGGCCGGGGCGCGAGGCGCGGCCCGGTGGACCGTTGCGGCCTGGTAGTGAGGACGGGGCGGTCGGAGCGGTCAGGGCGTGGTCGACGGGGGAGCGGGCAGGGGCCGGGCGGCCACCGCTCAGGCCGGTGCCGCCCCTTCGGCCGGGACCGCGAACGGCAGCACCGCCACCGTGACGTTGTCGTGGCCGCCGCCGTCGAGGGCGTGGCCGACCAGCACCTGGGCGCTGTGCAACGGCCGTTCGGCCGCGTCGGCGGGGACGGCCCGGGCCATCTCGTCCGCGCCCTCCGCGTAGTTCCACAGGCCGTCTGTGCAGACCACGACCACGCCGGAGCGGTCCGGCTTGAACGACGCGGTGTGCGGCTCCAGTTCGTACGCGTCGGCGCCCAGCCAGCCTGTGATCGCGTGCGCGCGCTCGTCCGCGTACGCCTCGGCCTCGTTCATCAGGCCGGCGGCGACCATCTGCGCCGCCCACGAGTCGTCCTCGGTGAGCCGCGCGGGCGGGCCGCTGCGGTCGTCGGGCACCCAGTAGGCGCGGCTGTCGCCGACCCAGCCGACGACCAGCAGTTCGCCGGCCGCGACGGCGCTGACGATCGTGCACGCCGGCGCGTTCTGCCGGCTGCCCTGGTCGGGCTCCTCGCTTCCGGCGTCCGCGGCAAGGGAGTTGACCGCCGTGGCGGCGGCGACGATCGCCTCGTGCATGGCCTGCTGGGGGTGGGTGCCGCGCGGCAGCGAGTCGAGCAGCTGCTCGCTGGCCGTGCGGGCGGCCGCCGCCGACGCCTCGTCCGGGCGGGTCGCCGACGAGACGCCGTCGCAGACGACCGCGACGACGGCGGGCGAACCGTCCGGCAGGGAGGTGGCGGCGACCGCGAACGCGTCCTCGTTGCGGTGGTGGCGCAGGCCGCGGTCGCTGACGGCGGCGACCGACTCGAGCTCCTGCTCCATGTGGTCGCGTTCCCGTGGCTGGGCGTGGCCGCAGTGCTCGCAGTAGCCGTCGGGATCGACGTGGCCCGACCGGCAGGCCACGCACAGCTTGCCGCCCGACGCCCCCGGCGCCCCCGACGCCCCACGGGTCCCCGAGGCCGGCGGGAGCTCGGCGGCGCGCGGGTCGGCCGGCGCGGCCCTGGCGGGGTCCGGGGCCGCCAGCTCGAAGTCGCCCGAGGGCGGGGTGTCGTAGCGGACGCCGGGGCCCGACAGCTCACCGCCGTCGGAGTCGGTGCCGGGCAGGTCCCCGGGCTGCTGTGTGCGCGGCGACAGGCCCGACGTGTCGGCGCCGGTGGCGGCCGGCCACTCCACGGGTGTCCCGATGGCCAGGGTGGGGCGGTCCGGCGACGGTACGGGACCGGCCGACAGGTCGTACCCGCAGGCTCCGCAGAACCGGTCGCCGGGCTCCACCGGCTCCTCGCAGCTGGGGCAGGCCGTGCCGTCGGCCGGCTGGTGCATCTGCGCCATCAATCACACCCACGTCCGGGGGCGGTAGCGGTTGGCCCGCTCCACCAGCTCTATCCGCTCCTCACCGCGTTGGGCGAGCCGGGCCAGGACCCGGTAGGAGCGCTCCAGGCCGAAGCGCAGGCCGCGCTCGTCCAGTTCGCTGCCGAGCAGCACGGTCGGTGTGCTCCCGCTCGGCGCGGGGGGTGCGGTCGGAACGGACGACAGGGCTCCGGGACTTCCGGAGAGTACCCAGTCGAGCGCCGTCCCGAGCACCTCGGTGGCCAGCTTCTCGCGTCGCACCGGGTCGAGACCGAAGCCTCCCAGAGCCTCCACCTGCGCGGCGGCCGCCGACAGGTCACCCAGAAGCGGCTCGTGCGCGGCGCGCCGGCGCAGTCTGGCCCGCACGGCGGCCACCCGCGCCGCCGTGTAGTGGATGGACACCTCCGGCACCGACTCCAGCGTCCGTACGGCCCCGGCACGGTCGCCCGCGGCGATCCGCACACGGGCGAGCCCGAACGCGGCGCTGACGAAGCTCGGGTCGGTCGTCCACACCAGGCGGTAGTACTCCGCGGCGTTGTCGAGCTGGCCGAGCACCTCGGCGCACAGGCCGAGCGCGAGCTTGGGCGCGCTCTCGCCCGGGAACGCGTCGTAGACCGCGTCGAACGACAGCGCCGCCGCCTCGTGGTCGCCCGTCACCAGCGAGGTGACGCCCCGGTACCAGACGACGCGCCAGTCGTCCGGCCGCGCGCCCTCCAGGGTGGCGAGCGTCCCGGCCGCGGATGCGACATCGCCCATCTCCAGCCGGGCGCGCAGCTCCCGCAGCTGCGTCTCCGGCGAACTCGCCGCGGCCGCGTGCAGCGCGGCGATCAGCTCGGCGGGGGCCGAGGCCATCAGACCGGCGAGGAAGCCCGCGTTCGGGTCGTTGGGGTCGACACGGGGGACCGGCAGTGCGAGGGCGGCCCCGCGCGTGTCGAGCACGGCGAGGTGCGGGGCGAGCGCCGGAAGCGCGGTCGCGCCGTCCGGTGTGCGCGGGGCGGGCACCGGGGCAGGGGCCGCGGGGCCGGGGAGGCCGGCCGGAGGCGGGGGCGCGCCGGGCAGCGACGGCGTCGGTGGTGCTCCGGGCGGCACGGCTGCCGGAGAGCTCCTGTGCGCCGTGACCTTCGGGCGGCGCGCGCCCGGGGTGCGACGGGCGCCGAGCACGGAGACGTCCTCGTCGAGCTCCGCGAACAACTCGGTGTCGGTCACGCGCACTTCGGGTCCGAACAGCGTCGACAGGGCCGGGCGCGGCCGGCCCGTCTGCATCGCGACGACTTCCCGCAGCACCCCGGTCAGCTGCTCGGCCATCTCCTGGGCCGAGGCGAACCGGCGCCCCGGATCCGGGTCGGTGGCGCGCACCAGCAGCCGGTAGAACGACTCGTAGGTGCGGAAGACCTGGATGTGCTCCGGGTCGGGCAGGGAGTCCACGAACACGTTCGTGTAGCCCTGGAAGTCGAAGGTCAGCACCGCGAGCGTGCGCGCGACCGTGTACAGGTCGGAGGCCACCGACGGGCCGACCTCCGCGACCTCGGGGGCCTGGTAGCCGACGGTCCCGTAGATGGCGGACTCGTCGTCGTCCATCCTGCGGACGGCGCCCATGTCGATCAGCTTGAGCTGGTCCTGCTGCTGGATGGCGTTGTCGACTTTGAAGTCGCAGTAGAGCAGGTTCCTGCTGTGCAGGTGGCCGAGCGCCTCCAGCGCCTCGATGCCGTACGCGCACGCCTGCTCGACCGGCAGCGGGTCGCGCCGGCCGTCCGGGCCGCGGCGCTCGTTGGCGATCTCCTTCAGCGACTTGCCGCCCACGTACTCCATGACGATGTAGCCGTCCAGGGAGCCGGTGCGCTGGTCGAGGTGCTCGACGAAGTTGTAGATGCGGACGATGTTGGAGTGCTCGATCTCGGCGAGGAAGCGGCGCTCCGAGATGGCCGCGGCCATCGCGTCCTGGTCGCCTGTGTCCAGCAGGCCCTTGAGGACCACCCACCGGTCGGACACCGCGCGGTCCACCGCCAGGTACACCCAGCCGAGACCGCCGTGCGCCAGGCAGCCCACGACCTCGTACTGGCCGTGCACGATGTCGCCGCCCTTGAGCTTGGGCACGAAGGAGTACGGGTGGCCGCACTTGGTGCAGAAGCCCTCCGTGCGCCCGGGGCGGTCACCGCGCGCGCGGCCCACCGGCGCCCCGCAGTCCGAGCGCGAGCAGAACCGCTTCCGCTCCGGCACCTCGGGGTCGGCCATCACCGCCGTACGCGGGTCCGGCCGCGGCACCTCCGGCACGGCGACCAGGCCGGCGCCCAGCCTGCCGCGTCCCGAGGAGGCGGTGGACGAACCCGAGCTGCGCACCGAGACGGAGCGCGACGACGTGCTGCTGCCGCTCAGCGACCGCGACAGCCTGCCCGACACCGAACGGCGCGAGGACGACGACCGCGACGACGCCCGTGACGACGCCCGTGAGGAACGCGAACCGCCGCGCGCCGACGAGGAGTCGCGGCCGCCGCCGGCGATGCCGGTGGGCTGCGAGCCGACCATGCCGGTGGGGGACACGACGGGCGCGAGACCGCACGTGTCGCAGTACATCTCACCGCCGCCCATGTCCTCGTACGAGCCCTCGCAGCCGGGCCGCTGGCAGTTCGTCGTCCCGCTCATGAATCCCCCCTGCGGTCCTCGGGCTCCGCTCCGCCCTGTCTCGGCACCAGCACCTCGGCGGCGGCCTGCTGGTAGCGCAGCACCGCCTGCTCGGCGGCCCGCAGATCGCACGGCGCGCTCCACAGCATCCGCCGGGCCGCGTCGTACCGCTCGATCAGCAGCGGGTCCTCCGCCATGCCGTGCCGGGCGACCTTGGCCTTGTAGGCGTCGAGCCGGCCGCGCAGCTCGGCGCGCACGGCCAGCGGCGCGGTGACGGCCGTCAACGACTCCCTGGCCCGGTGCAGTTCGTCCTCGGCCTCACGCTCCAGCGACTCCAGCAGCGGCGACAGCCGGTGCCACTGGGAGTGCCGCCGGTATTCGGCGGCCGTGGCCAGCCGCTCCTGGAGCGCCGTGGGCGGCCCGCTGACCGCGGGCACCTCGGACGCGGCGATCTTCGCCAGCACCTCGCCGCGCGCCGAGCGGGCCTCGGTCAGCGTCCGGTCGGCGCGCGAGAGCACGTCGCGCAGCCTCATCAGCCGCTCCTCCGAGTCCTGCCGGACCTGGAGGACGGCCTCGATCTCCCGGCGCACGTCCTCCAGGGCGCGCGCCGCGCGGTCGTACCGGTCGGTGTCAGGGCGGCCGCCGCCCGGCGCCGAACTGCCGGGTGCGGGCCGCCAGAAGGCGAGCGGGTCGGACACCACCTGGGCACGCAGCGCGGACAGCTCGTGGGTGATGTCCTCCAGGTCGTCCCCGGAGGGGTGCTCCCCGGGCCGGACGCCCACGGAACGGGCGAGCGAACGCGTGCGCTGCAGCTCGGCGGAGAGCAGGTCGATCCGGGCGGGCAGCGCCGACCACACCGCGTCCGCGGCGACGACCATGTCGAGCGCGGCCGCGTACAGCTCGTTCATCCGGGCGACCAGCTCCTCGAGCGTGAACTGCTCGGAGAGCCTGGCGCGTCCGGTGAGCGACGGAGCCGGCGCCGCGGCCTGGCCGGCCACCGTCACGCTGCGGCCGCGCAGCCGCTCGGTGAGCTCGGCCAGGTCCTCGCGACTGGACCAGCGGCGGCGTGCGCGCAGTTCACGGATGTCCGTCAGCGCGTCGGTGTACGCGTCGAAGTAGTTCCACAGCAGCGTGATCGACTGCTCGGCGGCCGCCCAGCGCTCCTTGGTGACGCCGGTCAGCTCGGCCCCTTCGAGGAGCCGTCGCCCGGCGTGGTCCTGGAGGGCGAGGAGCGAGGTCTCGACCGCCTCGTGCTCCGCGCCGAGCCGCGCCAGCGCACGGTCCACCTCGTCCCGGTCCATCACCGGCCCGTGCGGCGTCCCCGCCGAGCCGGGGAAGGGTCCCGCGACGCCCATCGATCACCTCTCCGTTCGTCTCCGAACTGTTCCGAACTGTTGCGAACCGGTCCGGGACGCGTCCCGGACCGTGTCCGTCCTGCCGTCGTGCCGTCGTGCCCGGCTCGCCCCCGGGGCCGCCGCCCGGCGGTCCTCACCGGCGCCGGCCTACTCCGCCCGGTACTTCGGCTCCGGCGGCGCCGTTATGCCGGGCAGATCGGCGGCCAGCCACTTGTTGTACGACTGCATCCAGGGTCCTCTGCGGTAGTCGACGAGCACCTGGTTCACCCGGCGCACGAGGTCGTCCTTGCCCAGCTTGGTGGCCACGCCGTAGTACTCGGTGGTGAACGGCTTGCCGCCCTTGAGCTCGACCGCCGGGTCCTGGGCGGCCTGGCCCGCCGCCAGGGCGTTGTCCGTGACGATCGCGTCGACCAGGCCCTGCTGGAGCCTGACGAGGCAGTCCAGCTGGTTCGGCACGGTGTACAGGTCCTCGTCGGCCGGCTGCCCGTCGTGCTCGTCCTGGAACGTGGCGCCGAAGCTGTTCTTCTCCAGCGCCTCGTACGCCGTCGAGCCCTCGGCCGAGCACACCCGCTTGCCCGCCAGGGACGTGTCGTACCCGGTGATCGGCGAGCTCTTCGGCGCGAGGACCTGTTGACCCGCCTGGAAGTACGCCGTGGAGAACGCGACCTGCTCGATCCGGGCGCAGTTGATCGTCATGGTGCGCACGACGATGTCCACCGCGCCGCTGTCGAGCGCGGCGATGCGCTGGTTGGTCGGGATCGCCCGGAAGATGACGGCGTCCTTGCTGCCGAGGATGTTCTCGGCGATGGCGCGGGCGAGGTCGATGTCGAAGCCCTCCAGGACGCCGCCGGTCCGATTGCCGGAGCCCTCGGAGCCGTCGCCCGCCGGACCGTCCGCGTCCTCCTGGTCGCCGCCCGGGTTGCGGTAGCCCCAGCGGTAGCTGTTCTGGTCGACGCCGACGATCAGCTTGCCCCGCTCCTTGATCGCGTCGATGTTCGGTCCGCCGGCCGTGGACGGGCGCAGCGACGCCTCCGGGTCCTTGCAGTCGTCCGCCTTGCCGGAGACCGCCATGCCCTGACCGGCGGGGTGCGGGCTGAGGGCGTCCGCGCCGCCATGGGCCAGCGGCAGCAGTGTGACGGCCGCGGTCAGCGCGCACGCGGCGGCCATGCCCGCGACACCGCCCCAGCCGCGCAGGCTGATCGGGCGCCGTGTGCGCCTCGGACGCGAGCCCGGGCTGGTGTCCGCCATCTCTCCCCCTCTCACCGGTACTCCGAAAGCCTGCGGTTGATACCCAGGATCGCGGCCACGGCCCCGAGCAGGGCCAGCAGCGCCGCTCCGGCCGGCAGCCCGCCGAGCGCCCCGCGCCCGTCCTCCGCGGCCTCGGTGAACTCCCGCTGCTCGTGCGCCAACGCCTTCTCCAGCGCCTTGTCCACCTGGTCGAACGACTCGTCCGTGGAGCCCTTGCCGCCGATGACCTTGTGCACCGCGCCGTCGTAGTCGCCCGCCCTGTCGGTGGCGGTCACGTCCTTGTGGCGGGTCTGCCACTGCGACACGCTCCGCACGGCGTCCTCGACCGGACCGCGCCCCTCGCCGTCGTCGGCCAGCCGCTGCGCACGGCCCAGTTGCTCGCCGAGCCGTGCCATGCCGCCTGCGTACTCCGTCTCGTACTTGTCGCTCTTGCCGTCGTCGGTCAGCACCGCGCCCCGGGCGACCAGCGTCAGGTTCTCGTTGGCCCGGGCCTTCAGGGAGTTGATGCGGGCGTCGCCCAGGACCTTGAGGGACTGCTGGCCGTGCGCCTTGGCGTCGTTCAGCTGGGCGCGGGCCACTGTGTGCCCGACCGCCAGCCACAGCAGCAGCACGGTGGACGCGGCGGTGGCGGCGAGGAGTCCGTGGTTGAAGACCCGGTTCGTGCGGCGGTAGTTGCGCCGCTGGGCCCACACCAGCACGGCCAGGGCGGCCGCACCGGTCGCGAGCGAGAGCACCGGCCAGAAGCGCGCGTCCTCGTCGTCCTGCTCCAGCCGCGCCGTCTCCGCGTCGTACAGTCGCTGGGCTGCGGGCAGGAGCTGCTTGGTCATCAGCTCGTTGGCGAAGCGCAGATACGCGCCGCCGAGCGGCCTGCCGAGCCTGTTGTTCGCGCGGGCGGTCTCTATCAGTCCCGTGTACCGCGGGAGCTGCTCGTTCAGCTCGGCGATCTGACGGCCCGACTCGCTCGAACTGTCGGTGTTCGTCGCGGCCTTGACCAGCAGCCGTGACGCGAGCGCGATGTCCTTCTCGTACCTCTGGTGGACGTCGCGGGGTTCCTCGGCGCCTGCCAGGAAGCCGCTGGACGCCGCCGTGTCCGCGTCGGCCAGCGAGCGGTAGATGGAGGCGGCGTCCGCGCTGAGCGGCTGGCTCCGGCTCACCACGTCGTCGGCGGAGGCGGCCCGGTCGGAGACCTCCAGGGCCGTCACCGCGCCGAACAGCACCACCAGGCCCGCGAGCACGGCCCCGATGATCTGCAGCCGCCCCGGCTCGGTCGTCGCCGCCGCCCGCAGCCGTCGCTTCCCCTCGGCCCAGGCGCCGCCGTGCGCCGGTCCTGCCGGAGGCCGTGCGGGCACGGGCGCCGCGGCCGGCCGGGGCGCGGTGCGCACATTCGGCGGGTGTGTCACGTGACCTCCCCCTCGGTCGCCGACGGCCCGCCCCCCGGCGGGTCCTGGGACAACTCCCGGCCAGCAGTATGGCCGCAGGGGACTGCTTCACACCACAATTGACTGGATCTTGTTCGACTCTTCGCGCCCCGGGCCCTCCGTCGGCGTCGTGCCAGGCCCGTCCCCCACCCTTGTCCCCCCAGTGAATACGCTTCCCGGCCCGGCCCGGTTCCCACCGAACGGGTGAACGTGCGGCCACCGGGCCGGGCCCACGGCCGAAAATGTGTGCGCCGCCCGTCCGGGCCAGGGGAGCGGACGGCGGTACATGCCCGCCGGGTGTCTCAACCTCCGTACCGGGCCCGCAGCGTGCGATGCGCCTCGGGCGGTGCGGCGACGTGGTCGAGTCCGAGCAGCGCCGCTCCCAGCACCGGCGCCGCCGTCACCACGCGCACCACTGCCTTGGGGGCCTTGACGGCCAGCAGTTCGGCGAGGTCCGCGTCCAGTTGGGGGTGCCGGGCCGCGAGCACGCTGCCGCCCAGCACCAGCGGCGCCTCCTCGTCCAGAAGGTCCAGCCGTCCCAGTGCCACCGCGGCCATGGCGACCACCTCCTCCGCGAGCCGGCGCACCAGACCGCGCGCCACCGGGTCGCCGTTCGCGCCGGCGGCGAACAGCAGCGGAGTCAGCTCGTGTTTGCGCACGGCCGCGATGCGGCCCAGGTGCAGCGCCTCGATCAGCGCGTACATGGAGTCGAGACCGAAGTGCGCGGGAAGCGTACGCGCCAGCGCCGTCGGCTCGCCCCGCCCGTCCTCGGCGCGCGCCGCGAACCACAGTGCCTCGTCGGCGAGTCCCGCCCCGCCGCCCCAGTCACCCGAGAGCTTCCCGATGGCCGGGAAGCGCGCTGTGCGGCCGTCCGGCAGCATCCCCACGCAGTTGATGCCCGCGCCGCACACCACGGCGACACCCCGCGGCTCGTCGACCCCGGCGCGCAGAACGGCGAAGGTGTCGTTGAGCACCTGCGTCGTACGCCCCCATCCGCGCTCGTGCAGGGCCGCCGTCAACTGCGCCTCCTCCACCGGCAGATCGGCGTTGGCGAGGCAGGCCGAGACGTGCTCGGCGGCGTCGATCGGCGTGCCGCGGGCCCGAGCGGTGGCGAGCGCCTCGCCGACCGTCGACGCGAGCGCGTCGACAGCCGCGGTGACGCCGACCCTCGGCGGCTGGAAGCCGGGCCCCCTGGCCGAGGCCAGGACGGACCCGTCGGTGCCGACGCAGGCGACGTCCGTCTTGCTGTTTCCCGCGTCGATGGCGAGGACCACGCCGCAGGGTGCACGGGAGCTCCCCCCGGCCGGTCCGGTGGACGGGGCCCCCGACGGGCCCGCGGGACCGGGGCGGCTCACGGGGATGCCGGTCATGCCCACGCCAGGTGCTCCCGGTTGTGCGCGATCAGCTGGTCGGTGAGCTTCTCCGCGTAGGCGTACTGGCCGATCAGCGGGTGCGCCAGCAGAGCCTTGAAGACCCGGTCGCGTCCGCCGCGCAGCGCGGCCTCCAACGCCAGGTCCTCGTACGCCGTCACATCGGCGATCAGCCCCGCGTACAGCGGATCGAGGTCCGGCACGGCCAGCGGTGCGGCGCCCTCCGTGCCGACGCGGGCCTGCACCTCGACGACGGCGTCGTCCGGCAGGAACGGCAGCGTGCCCTTGTTCCAGGTGTTCACCACCTGCACCGGGCTGCCCGCGCCGCCCAGCAGCGACGCGGCGAGGTCGACGGCGGCCTCGGAGTAGAAGGCGCCACCGCGCTTGGCGAGCAGCTCCGGCTTCTCGTCGAGGGCCGGGTCGCCGTACATCTCCAGCAGCCGGCGCTCCATCTCCGCGACCTCCGCCGCCCGCGACGGCTTGGTGCGCAGCTCCCGCACGACTTCGTCGTGGGCGTAGAAGTAGCGGAGGTAGTACGAGGGGACGACGCCGAGCCGGTCCAGCAGCGGGCGCGGCAGCCGCAGATCGTCGGCGATGGCGTCGCCGTGCTCGGCGAGCAGCTTGGGCAGCATGTCGGCGCCGTCGGGGCCGCCGAGGCGCACACCGGTCTCCCACGTGAGGTGGTTGAGCCCCACGTGGTCGAGGTGGACGCCGGCCGGGTCCACGTCGAGGAGCCTCGCGAACTTGCGCTGGAGCCCGATGGCGACGTTGCACAGGCCCACGGCGCGGTGACCGGCCTGGAGCAGAGCCCGCGTCACGATGCCGACCGGATTGGTGAAGTCGACGATCCACGCGCCGGGGCTGGCCCGGCGGACGCGCTCGGCGATGTCGAGCACCACCGGAACGGTGCGCAGCGCCTTGGCGAGGCCGCCCGCGCCCGTCGTCTCCTGGCCGACGCAGCCGCACTCCAGGGGCCAGGTCTCGTCCTGTTGGCGGGCGGCCTGGCCGCCGACGCGCAGCTGCAGCAGGACCGCGTCCGCGTCGGCGACGCCCGCGTCCAGGTCGGAGGTGGTGACGATGCGTCCGTCGTGGCCCTTTTTGGCGAAGATCCGTCGGGCCAGGCCACCGACGAGTTCGAGCCGGCCGGCGGCGGGGTCGATCAGCACCAGTTCGGAGACCGGCAGCGTGTCGCGCATCCGCGCGAAGCCGTCGATCAGCTCGGGGGTGTAGGTGGAACCGCCCCCCACAACAGCGAGTTTCATGGATCAGCCCTTTACTCCGGTCAGGGTGACGCCCTCGATGAAGGCCTTTTGTGCGAAGAAGAAGACCACGATCACCGGTGCCATGATCAGCACCGTGGCCGCCATGGTGAGGTTCCAGTCGGTCTGGTGGGCGCCCTTGAAGGACTCCAGGCCGTAGCTCAGGGTCCAGGCGGCCGGGTTCTCGGAGGCGTAGATCTGCGGTCCGAAGTAGTCGTTCCAGCAGAAGAAGAAGTGGAACAGCGCGGCCGCGGCGATCGCCGGCCTGGCCATCGGCAGCACCACGCGGACCATCGCGCGGAACTCCCCGCAGCCGTCGATCCTGGCCGCCTCGGTGTACTCGCGGGGAATCGTCAGCAGGAACTGCCGCAGCAGGAAGATCGTGAACGCGTTGCCGAAGGCGAACGGGACGATCAGCGGCCACAGCGTGCCCGCGAGATCCATCTGCTTCGCCCAGAACAGGTACATCGGCACGACGATCACCTGCGGCGGCAGCATCATCGCCGCGATCACCAGCATCATCATCACGTTGCGCCCGCGGAAGCGGAACCTGGCGAGCGCGTACGCCACCGGGAGGCTGCTGGCCACGGCGAGCACCGTGCCGAGCCCCGCGTACAGCAGTGTGTTGCGCCACCAGGTCAGGAACCCGGGGGTGTTCCACACGGTGGCGAAGTTGCCCCATTCCCAGGTGCGCGGCCACAGGTCCCGGGTCAGCGCCTGGTCGTCGCTCATCACGGCGGTCAGGAACACGAAGACGAACGGGAGCACGAAGAACAGCGCGGCGGCGATGCCGAGCGCGTGGACGGCGACCCATTCCAGAGCCGCCCTGCGGCGCGCGGTGCGCCGGGCCGCGGTGCCCCTCCGGGTCACGGCCGCCGGCGGGACGGGCGGGCGCACGGTTGTTGTCGTCCGGGTCATCGCTCAGTCCTCCGGCGACATGAAGCCGCTGCGCCGGCGCATCAGGAACGCCGTGAACACCATGGCCAGGGCGAACAGCACCAGCGCGACCACGCACGCCGCTCCGGTGTCGAAGCGCTGGAAGCCCAGGTTGTAGACGACCTGCGGGACGGTGAGCGTGGACTTGTCGGGGTAGCCGGGTTCGAAGTGCTGCCCGGAGCCGCCGATCACGCCGCTGGCGACCTTCGCGGCCACCAGGGGCTCGGTGTAGTACTGCATGGTCGCGATCACTCCGGTGATCACCGCGAAGAGCACGATCGGCGAGATGGTGGGCAGCGTCACGAAGCGGAAGCGCTGCCAGGCGCTCGCGCCGTCCAGCTCGGCCGCCTCGTACTGCTCCTTGGGCACGTCCAGCAGCGACGCCATGAAGAGGACCATCAGGTCGCCGATGCCCCACAGCGCGAGCAGCGTGAGCGAGGGCTTCGACCAGGCCGGGTCGGTGAACCACTCGGGCTGCCCGAGCCCGAGCGCGCCGAGGACGGTGTTGGCCGGGCCCGTGCCGGGGTTGAGCAGGAACACGAACGACATCGTCGCCGCGACCGGCGGGGCCAGGTAGGGCAGGTAGAACAGGGTGCGGAAGACTCCCGCGCCCGTTCTGATCCGGGTGACGAGCAGCCCGATGCCGAGCCCGAAGGCGACACGGAGCGTCACCATCACCAGGACGAGCCACAGGGTGTTGGCCAGGGCGGGCCACAGATGCGGGTTGTCCCGGAAGACGTACACCCAGTTCTTCAGGCCCACGAAGGCGGGCGGGGCGAACCCGTCGTACTCCATGAAGGAGAAGTAGACGGTCGCGATCAGCGGGTAGGCGAAGAAGACGCCGAACCCGACGAGCCAGGGGGACAGGAAGCCGAGGGTGCGCAGCGCGGAGCGGCGGCGCTTGGACCTCAGTCCCGGTGCGAGGTGGGCCGTGGTCATCAGCGGGCCTGCTCGTTGTCCTTGTCGACCTGGATGTCGTTCTTCTTCAGCAGGGCGTCCAGGTCCTTCTCGGTGCCCTTCTCGTACTTCTGGGCGTGGTCCTGGAGGGTGAGCAGGAAGGCGCCGCCGTTGACGGACGAGGGGGCGTGCGAGCTCTTGGGGTGCTGCGCGATGTCGACGAACGTGCGGTACAGAGGGTCGTCGCTCAGCTTCGGCGACTTCAGGGCCGCCACGGTGGAGGGCACGTTGTGGATGGCGTTGGCGAAGGAGACGACCGCGTCGGTGTCGGTGGACAGGTACTTCACGAGCTCCCACGCGGCGTTCTTGCGCGGGCTGTTGCTCGCGATGCCGAGGATCGTGCCGGAGAGATAGCCCTTGCCGTAGTCGGCCGCCTGGTCGTCCGGGACGGGGAAGGGCGCCGCGCCGATCTCGAAGGGGAGCTTCGCGTCGGAGGCCATCTTGCCGCGCCACTCGCCGTCGAGCTGCATGGCGACCTGGCCGGTGTGGAACGGGTGCTTGGGGCCCCACTCGTCCCCGAGCGCCGTGCGGAACCGGTTGAGCTTCGCGAAGCCGCCGAGGTCGTCCACGAGCTTCTTCTGCCAGGTCAGCATCGCCTTGACGGCCGGGTCCTTCGCCGTGTTCGACCTTCCGTCCGCGTCGGCGTACTGGATGCCGAACTGGCCGCCGTAGTGCTCGACCGTGGTCTCGTAGCCGAGGTACAGGGGCATGAAGCCGAGCCGTTCGAAGCCGTCGCCCCTGGGCCTGGTGAGCTTCTTGACCGCCGTGTCGAACTCGGACAGCGTCTTCGGCGGGGCCTTGATGCCGGCCTCCTCGAACGCGGTCCTGTTGTAGTAGAGGCCGTACGCGTCTCCCAGCAGCGGCACGGTGCAGCGGGTGCCGTCGTGCTCGGTGTACTCGGCCATCTGCGGCAGGAACGTCTTCCGCGGGTCGATCCCGGACTTGTCCAGGAACGGCTTCAGGTCGGTGAGCGCCTTGGAGGAGCAGAACCGCCCGACGTTGTCGGTGGTGAAGGACGAGACGACGTCCGGGGCGCTGGAACCGCCCGCGCGCAGGCCCTGGTTGAGCTTGTCGTCGGTGATGCCCTTGACGACCTCGACCGTGATGCCGGGGTGCTTGTCCTCGAAGGCCTTGATGTTGGCCTCGATCGCCGCGACCTCGCCGGGCGCGGACCAGCCGTGCCAGAAGGTCAGTGTGGTCTTCGCGTTCGGGTCGTCGGCGGCGCCGTTGCCGGCCGAGCCGGTACAGGCCGACGCGAGGAGCGATATCGCGGCCGCCGCCGCGAGCGCGGCGGCCGTGGTCCGGCGGTTTCTGGGCATGGCGGTGTCTCCCTGTGACGAGGACGGAGTCGACGAGGACGGAGTCGGGGGGAAGGGGAGAAGCGGAGACGAGGGATCAGCGGGAGGTGTCGAAGACCTCGTCGCGGGTCGTGGCCAGGGCGCTTTCCAGCGCGCCCCGCAGCACCGGGCTGCGGCGCACCGAGCCGAGCACCAGCCGGGGCCGGGAGGCCGCCAGTTCGGTGAGCTCGGCCTGGACGCGCTCGCGCAGCGGCTCCCCGCCCGCGACGATCGCCTCGCCGGACAGGACGACGAGCTCCGGGTCGAGCACGGCGACCATGGAGGCGAGGCCGGTCGCGAGCCCGGTCGCGTACGCGTTGAGCAGCTGCCGGTACGGCCCCGAGTCCGCCTCGGCGGCACGGGCGACCAGCGCGGTGGCGACCTTGGTGTGCGGGCCGCTGCCGACACCCTCGATGCCGAGCTCCCGCGCGAGCCGGGGCAGCGCCTGGGCGCCGGCCAGTTCCTGGAAGCCGCCGCTGTTCGCCTTGGTCACCTGGCGGACCAGCGGGGTCCCGGGCACGGGCAGGAAGCCGACCTCGCCGGCGCCCCCCGTGAAGCCGCGGTGCAGCCGGCCGCCGATGACGACGGCGGCGCCGAGGCCCTCCTCGTTCCACAGCAGGACGAAGTCCTCGTGGCCGTGGGCGGCGCCGCCGCGCTGCTCGGCGACGGCGACGAGGTTGACGTCGTTCTCGTACTCGACGGGCATCGGCAGCGCCGCGGCGAGTTCGTCCAGCAGGGTGGGGGAGTGCCAGCCGGGCAGGTGGGAGGCGTAGCGCAAGCGGCCCGTCGAGGGGTCGAAGGCGCCGGGCGTGCCGACGACCATGCGGTGGACGTCGGCGCGGGTGACGCCTGCGGCCTTGACGGCGCCGTCGAGCGCGTCGGTGACCTGCCGGACGACGCTCTCCGCGCGCCGCCCGGGGGTGGGCAGCTCGAACTCGCCGACGGTCGCGCCGGTGATGTCGGCGACGGCGGCGCGGATGCGCTGCGGGGTGACGTCGAGCCCGGCGGCGTAGGCGGCGCGGGCGTTGACGGCGTACAGCTGGGCGCTCGGGCCCGGCCGTCCCGCGGTGGTGCCGGTCGCGACGACGAGGCCCGCCGCCTCCAGCCGGGCCAGCAGCTGGGAGGCGGTGGGCTTGGACAGGCCGGTCAGCTTGCCGATCCGGGTACGGGAGAGGGGGCCGTGCTCCAGCAGCAGATCGAGTGCGGCACGGTCGTTCATGGCGCGCAGCACACGCGGGGTTCCGGGCGTCGTTCCGGCCACGACGTTGCACCTGCCCTTCGATCTGTACTGTTAGGAAACTTTCCTATTCTGTAGAGGAAAACTAGGCCGCCGCTCAGCGGATCGTCAATGGAAAACGCCCCCCGGGCAACCAAAGCGTTACCGAGGGGGCGCTGCGAACGGCGCGGCCGGGCGTCCGGGGCCCGGCGGGCGGCTACTTCGTCAGGTTGGCGGGCGGCGGGATCGGGGACGCGGCCAGCGACTGCGGCGACGTCGTCGACGCGTAGGCGGACGGCGCCGCCATGCCGGCGGACGGGTCGGCGGCCGCCTCCGTCGCCTGCTGCGGCAGACCGCCGACGATCCGGATGCCCGCGGCGTCGAAGGCCCGCTTGATCCGCCAGCGCAGCTCGCGCTCCACGCCGAACGACTTGCCCGGCATGGTCTTCGCCGACACGCGGAAGGTCATCGACTCCAGCAGCACCTCGGTCAGGCCCAGCACCTCGACCGGGCCCCAGAGCTGCTCGTTCCACGGCTCGTCCTTGGCGAGGTCGTCCGCCACCTCCCCGATCACGGCCTTGACCTGGTCCAGGTCCTCGGACGAGCGGACGGTGACGTCGACGCCGGCGGTCGCCCAGCCCTGGCTGAGGTTGCCGATCCGCTTGATCTCGCCGTTGCGGACGTACCAGATCTCGCCGTTGTCGCCGCGCAGCTTCGTGACGCGCAGGCCGACCTCGATCACCTCGCCGGAGGCCACGCCCGCGTCGACCGAGTCCCCGACGCCGTACTGGTCCTCCATGATCATGAAGACGCCGGAGAGGAAGTCGGTGACGAGGTTGCGCGCGCCGAAACCGATCGCAACACCGGCGACACCGGCGGAGGCGAGCAGCGGCGCGAGGTCGATCTTGAACGCCCCGAGGATCATCAGGAACGCGGTGCCGAGGATGACGAACGACGCGATCGAGCGGAGCACCGAGCCGATGGCCTCCGAGCGCTGCCGGCGCCGCTCCGCGTTGACCAGCAGACCGCCGAGCGTCGTGCCCTCCACCGCCTGCGCGGAGCGGTTCATCCGCTCGATCAGCTTGGTCAGGGCCCGGCGCACGAGCATGCGCAGGACCAGGGCCACGACGAGGATCAGCGCGATGCGCAGCCCGGTGTTCAGCCAGGTCGACCAGTTCTCCTCGACCCAGCCGGCGGCGTCGCCGGCCTGCTTGGCGGCCTCGTCGAGCGTGACGGGTGCGGGCGCGGGATCGGCGTCCGCGCGGACGGCGGACCAGAACGCGGTCACGGGGGAGAACCTCCAGGCGTGCGATGAGACCCAACCACCCTAACGGGGGACGAAGGCTGTCACCCCGTGGTCGGTCGGGGGAGAGACAAGGCTCACCCGGGGGAAGAAAAGGGGAGGAACGTCCCGAGGCCTGTGGCGGAAAACACCTCCAGCCCGTTACGCGCACGTGGTGGCGCCGGGACCGGCCATGAGGACAAACTGAAGACAGATCGTCCCGGCGCGAGCCACGCGCCGCCGGCGTACAAGGAGGCATCCACCGTGCCGCATGTCCTGGTCCTCAACGCGTCGTACGAGCCGCTCGGCGTCGTACCGCTCCGCCGCGCGCTCGTCCTCGTCCTGGAGAACAAGGCAACCTGCCTCGAGGAATCCGGCGCCTTCATGCACAGTGCGACCCGTGTCGTCGCCGCTCCCAGCGTGGTGCGGCTCAAACGGTTCGTGCGGGTCCCTTACCGGGGGCCCGTTCCTCTCACCCGCAAAGCGCTCTTCGCCCGCGACGGCGGGCGCTGTATGTACTGCGGTGGCGTCGCAACCAGCGTCGACCATGTCGTTCCGCGCAGTCGCGGGGGACAGCACGCCTGGGACAACGTGGTGGCCGCCTGCCGCCGCTGCAACCACGTCAAGGCCGACCGGCACCTGCGCGAACTGGGATGGCGCCTGCGCCACCAGCCCGCGCCGCCGAGCGGACTGGCCTGGCGCATCATCGGGACCGGACATAGGGACCCGCGCTGGCTGCCCTACCTGCAGCCGTACGGCGCGGACGACGCGATGGCCCGGATCGACGGCATTTCCGCCTGACGACCGCAGGCCATTTTTTGTGCCCCTCCCCGCGCGAGCGGGGAGGGCGCCGCACGCTCCCGCGCCGCCGGCCGCATGCCACTTTGCGGCCGTGCCCGCGCGTCACTCCGCGACCGCGTAGGTCTCCACCGAGAACAGCGAGTACCCGAACTCGGTGACCCGCTCGTCGCCCTGCACGCGGACGAAGCGAGTGTCCCTGGCGTCCATGCGGACCGCCTCGCGACCGCCCCTGCCGTCCGTGACCGTCGCCGCCGTGCGCCAGACCCGGCCGTCCGGCGAGACCTGGATGCGGTACCTCGTCGCGTACGCCTCCTGCCAGTGCAGCACCACCAGGCCCACCCGCTCCGGCCGCGGCAGCTCCAGCTGCCACCAGGCCGTCGGGCCGAGCGTCGACGACCAGCGGCTTCGCGGGTCGCCGTCGACGGCCGCCGCGGCCGGGTAGTTTGCGGTCTCGTCGCCGGACGAGGAGGCGCGCACGCCGGCGCCGCGCGCGAGGTCCGTGGTGCCCGTCCTCGGGAAGGCGCGCACCGTCAGCGTGCTCTCCTGCCCCGCGAAGGACAGCGGTACCCGGTACTCGCCCGCAGGCGTGTCCTCGGGGACCGTCACCTCCACCGGGACCGTGGTCCGCAGCCCGCGAGGCACCGTCGTCTCCTTGGGCACCTTCACCTCGATGCCCGCCGGCGCCTTCGCGGTGAGCGCGCCGCGCACCTCACCGGGCCGCTGCGCCGTCAGGCGCACCCCGGCACGCTGCGGAGCACCGCCGATCTCGGCGCTGGTCTGGGTGCGGACGAGGTCGAGCCCCGCCGCGGGCTCGTCCGCGAACCACGGCACCACCGAACGGACCGGGACCGGCTCGTCCCCGTCCGGCGACACCCGCAGCGCGTCGACCTTCACGCCCCTGGCGTCCGTCTGCGTCCAGCCCCCGGCCGACAGCGGCCCCAGCACGCGCCAGCCCTCGCCGGGCACGTGCACCTCGAGACGCCCGCGCGGGGAGGCGGTGGGCCGGGTCATCGCCGTGACCGCCGTCAGCGGACGCGGCCGCCCCAGCCGGACGGTGTCCTCGCCCCCCCGGACCCGGTCGGCGCCCGTCCACGCCCGCGACTCCTTCACCACGCGGTCGAGGAACGGGCCGAGCACGCCCTTGCCGACCGTGGCCCGGCTCGCCCGCAGTTCCTTCTGCCGCGCCTCCAGGTCGAGAGACGCCCGCCAGGCTGCCTGCCCGTCCCCACGCGCCTGTGCCTGCAGCATGTCGACCGCCAGCTCGCCGGCCCGGCCGTAGCGGGCCAACTGGTCCAGCCACGGCCGCACTTCGCCGGCCAGCCGCCCGTCGGCCGTGTGCTCGAGCCGCTCGGGCGCGAGGCGCATCCCCGTGAACGCCGAACGCAGCGCCGCCGCCGCCCGGTCCCGCGCCTTGGCGTCCGTCGTGGCGCGGGAGCTCCAGAACGCGTCCATCAGCGGCCGCAGGTACGCCGACTCGCTCTCGGGGCTGAGGATCGACGACGAGTCGTTCCCGGCCAGGACCGCCAGCGCCTCCCGCGTGCGCGGGTCGCCGCCCGCGAGGTCGTCCAGCGCGGCCTGCCAGGACTGCTCGGGGCGGTAGCCCTTGGGGTTCCAGGCGTAGTCGGCCGCGGTGAACAGGGGGATGCGGGAGGCGGACGCCTGCTCCATCGCGTTGGCCAGCAGAGCCGCCGAGCCGGTCGCGACCGCCGGCTCCCGGCCGGTGTACGGGCCGAGGAACAGCCGGTCCTGCGCGTAGTCGTTGACCGGGTAGTTGTCCATCGTGACCAGTGGATGGTCGAACGCGTCCCGCGCGCCCGCCAGTTCACGTCCCGTGATCGTGCGCGGCACGACGCCGACACCGGTCCACGCCACACGCACCGCCCCGTCGAGCTCCCTCGCGAGCGCCGTGCGGTACTCCGTGGCCCCCTCCTGGTAGAACTCGGTCGGCATCACCGACAGCGCCTCGGCGCCCGGGTGGCGGTCGGCCAGGTGCCGCGAGACGGCGTCCGCGACCCGTGCCTGGGCCTTCGCCGCGGCCTCGGGACCCGAGCCGTACGCCTCCGCGTCCTTGTCGCAGTGCCATTCGCTGTAGCTCACGTCCTGGAACTGCAGCTGGAAGGCGCGCACCCCCAGCGCCCACATCGCGTCGATCTTGCGGGTCAGCGCCCGTACGTCCCCGTCGTCGGCCAGGCACATGGACTGCGCGGGCGCGACGGCCCAGGCGAGGGTGACGTGGTTGCGGCGCGCCCGTTCGGCCAGTTCGCGGAACTCGGCGCGCTGGGCCGCCGGGTACGGCTCGCGCCACATCGACTGCCGGTAGGGGTCGTCACCGGCGGCGTACAGGTAGCGGTTCTGCTTGGTGCGCCCCATGAAGTCGAGCTGCGCGAGCCGCTGTTCGTGCGACCAGGGCTCACCGTAGAAGCCCTCCGTCGTGCCCCGCACGGCCGTTCCGGGCCAGTCGCGCACGACGACGCCCGCGACGCGGCCGTCCGTCACGAGCTGCCGCAGCGTCTGCACCCCGTGGAACAGGCCGTCGCCGCCCACGCCGTCGAGCGCGACCGTGTCGCGTCCGCCGGTGCGGCCGGCCGCCAGACGGTAGCCGCCCGCCGGGAGGTCGGCGCGCTCCGCCGCGCGCAGGGCGCGCAGCGCCTCGTGCGCGCCCGCGCCTCCGATCCGGAACACCGGCCCGCGGCCGGGCAGCGCGGTGTGCACGGTCCGTACGCCGGCCTCGCGCAGCAGGTCCTTCAGCAGCCCGACCGCGTGCGGGTCGGCGGCCGGGTCCGCGACGACGGTCGCCTCGTCGCCGAGCGGGACCGCGCCGCCCGTCGTACGCAGCGACTGGGGGCGCGGCCACACGGAGGGCGCCGCCGCGGCGCCCTCGGGGTCCTGCGCGGAGCCCGCCGGTGCGCCGGGGTCCGCGGGGGCCGCGACGGCCCCCGGCGCCCCGCCCAGCAGGCCGCCGATGACGGCGACGGCGACGGCCGCCGCTGTACGTCTTCCGCCCCCGAGCCGCACGCCGGTCTCCCCTCGTTCTCCCCTGCCGTTCCGGTCGGTTCGAGCCCACCACCCCCACCGCGAGAGTGTCAATGCGCCTGGCCGTTGTGTGCCTTTTGCCTGGCGTGGCGGACGATCGGGGCGAGTCCGCAGACCTCCGGAGCGGATCGGCGCGTCGCCGTGGCCGACCGACGGAAGGGCAACACCATGTGACCCGGAACACGTTGGCCGATCGTTTACGTCTGCGGTCGTGCCCACGGGGTAGGGCTGCTGTGACCCGTTCACGACCGTTCACGCCCGCTTGGAGTGATTTACCGTGGCCGCATCCGCGCACCTGCTGCTCTCCGCCTTGTCCAAACAGGTCCCGGCGCAGCCGGCGCATGCCCCGGCAGGCTGCCCGCTCACACACGAGGCACAGCTCACCGGCGAGCCCCCGCTCGCCCACGACGTGCCGCTCACGAGCGAGCCCCCGCTCGCTCACGCCGCCCCTCTCACCAGCGAGCCCCCGCTCGCCGACATCGCGCCCCTGACGAGCGAGCCGACCGCCCACGGCACGGCGGGCGGCGCCGAGTCACCGGGGGTCTGAAGGAGTCCGCATGGGCCTTGCCCGGCTCGCCGCGCTGCACGGAGTCGCCACCGCCTTCCAGCCCTCCGAGGGCGTGACCGTGGCGGTCCCCGACACCACCGTCGTCGCCGTCCTCGCCGCGCTCGGCATCGACGCGTCCACCCCGCGGGCGGTCAGCGCCGCCCTGGACCGTGCGGAGCGCGCCGCGGCGGCGCGGCTGCTGCCGCAGACGGTCGTCGTCTGGCAGGACGGCGCGCGGACGCAGCCGCCGTCCGCGCTCGGTGACCTGCCCGGCGGCACCCGGCTGCGCGTCGAGACGGAGGACGGCGGGGAGGTCGTCCCCGGGACGGGACGGCCCGGCGGCTGGGACCGGATGCCCCACGGCGTGCACCGGCTCTGCGCCGAGACCCCCGACGGCCGCACCGCCGCCGCCACTCTCGTCGTCGCGCCCCGTGAGGCGCCGCGGCCCGAGGGCCGGTCGTACGGCTTCCTGGTGCAGCTGTACTCCCTGCTGTCCGCGCGGTCCTGGGGCATGGGGGATCTGGGAGACCTCGCCGAGCTCGCCTCCTGGTCCGGCCGCGCGCTGGGCGCGTCCTTCGTCCAGGTGAATCCGCTGCACGCCTCGGTGCCGGGCGCCCCCGCCGACCCCTCCCCGTACCGCCCCTCGTCGCGCCGCTTCCCCGACCCCGTCCATCTGCGTGTCGAGGACGTCCCCGAGTACGCGTACGCGGACCCCGCGCGGCGCGCGCGGCTGGAGGAGCTGCGGGACAAGGGTGCCGAGCTGCGTGAATCCGTCCTCGCCAAGGGCGCCCTGATCGACCGGGACGCCGTGTGGGAGCTGAAGCGCGAGGCACTGGAGATCCTGCACACCGTTCCGCTCGGGCCCGGCCGCCACGCCGCCTACTGCGCCTTCCTCGCCGAGCAGGGCCGGGCCCTGGAGGACCACGCGACCTGGTGCGCGCTCACCGAGGTGCACGGCTCCGCGTGGCACAGCTGGCCGGCCGCGCTGCGCGACCCCCGTTCCCCCGAGACCGCGCGGGCGAGGAGCGAGCTGATGGACCGGGTCGACTTCCACAGCCGCCTCGTGTGGCTGACCGACACACAGCTGGCCGCCGCGGGCCGGGCGGCGCGCGAGGCGGGCATGGGCGTCGGCGTCGTGCACGACCTGGCCGTCGGAGTGCACCCCGGCGGCTCCGACGCGTGGGCCCTGCAGGACGTCTTCGCCGCGGGGATGTCGGTCGGCGCCCCGCCCGACGCGTTCAACGCCCGCGGCCAGGACTGGGGCCTGCCGCCCTGGCGCCCCGACGCGCTGGCCGCCACCGGGTTCGCGCCGTACCGCGGTCTGCTGCGGGGCATCCTGCGCAACGCGGGCGCGCTGCGCATCGACCATGTGATGGGCCTTTTCCGGCTGTGGTGGGTGCCGCAGGGCGCCCCGCCCACCGAGGGCACGTACGTCCGCTACGACGCCGAGGCGATGCTGGCGGTCCTCGTTCTGGAGGCCCACCGCGCGGGCGCCGTCGTCGTGGGGGAGGACCTGGGCACGGTCGAGCCGGGCGTGCGGGAGGTGCTCGCGGACCGTGGCGTGCTGGGCACCTCCGTGCTCTGGTTCGAGCGGGACTGGGCGGGCGACGGCTTGCCGCTGCCGCCGGAGCGGTGGCGGGAGGGATGCGTCGCCACCGCCACCACCCACGATCTGCCGTCCACGGCGGCCCGGCTCGGCGGCAGTCACGTGGAGCTGCGCCACCGGCTCGGGCTGCTGACCCACGGCCTGGAGCAGGAGCGGACCGAGGACGCGGCCGATGTGCGGGAGTGGCTGGGCCGGCTGGAGAGCCTCGGCCTGCTGCCCGAGGGCGCGGGCGACGAGGAGGCCGGCATCCGGGCGGTCTACCGCTTCCTGCTGCGCACGCCGGCGCGCATGGTCGGGGTGTGGCTGCCGGACGCGGTCGGCGACCTCCGCCCGCAGAACCTGCCGGGCACGTGGGACGAGTACCCGAACTGGCGCCTTCCCGTCGCGGACGGCGAGGGCCGGCCGGCGTCCCTGGAGGACCTCGCCGCCTCGCCCCGCCTGCACCGGCTGATGACGGTCTTCGCACCTCCGGAGAACGGCGACGCCCCGCGTACGGCGCCCCCGCCGACCGGCTCGGGGTCGCGTACGGCGCCCCCGCCGACCGGCTCCCGGTCCCGTACGGCACCCCCGGGCGCGCGGTCCTGAAAGGCGTTCGCTACGTTGGCACCGTGGACAAGAAGAACGCCTTGCGCGCCGGCGCCGTCGCAGCCGGTACGACGCTGATGATGCTGCTGATGTCGTCCCCCGCGCTTGCGCTCACCCCGGACGACGGCGACGACCCGGGTCCGGGCCTGAGCGTGGCCGAGACCCTCGGCCTGTATGTCGTGGCGCCGATCGCCCTGTTCGTGGTGATCGCCGGTCTGGTGATGGTGTTCGACAAGTCCAGGAAGCAGAGCTGACTCCGCGCTGAACGCAGCTTTCGAGGCGCCCCGGACGCTGACGCGTCCGGGGCGCCTTTGTCGTGCCGGGGCCGATCGTTCAGATCTGCTGAAAAGAATCGTCGTAAGTATTCGATGGACCTGACGAGTCTTCCCGCGCGACGGTGGACGCACCGGCCCACCCCGACAGGAAGGCACAGGATGCCCGTGACGGCCCCGGAGCACGTTCGCACCACCGGGAGGACGACCGCCGCGCGATGGGCGCGGCGTGGAGCGGCGCCGGGGCTGCTGTTCGCGGCGGTGGCGACCGTCGTCTGGTCCGGCAGCTTCGTCACCTCACGGGCCCTGCACGACTCCGTGCCGCCGGTGCAGGCCGCCTTCTGGCGCTGGATGGTGGCCGTCGTCGCGGTGGCGCCCTTCGCGGTGCGCGCCGCCTGGCGGCAGCGCGCGCTGATCCGCCGCCATCCGCGCTTCCTGCTCGCCGCCTCCCTGCTCGGCGTCACCGTCTACAACACCCTCGTCAATCAGGCCGGACTCACCACGTCCGCCGGCAACATGGGCATGATCATGGCCGCCTCGCCCGTGGTGATGGCGCTGTACGAGAGGCTGGGCGGGACACGGCTCGGCGCGCGCCGCACCACGGGGATGCTGGTCGCCTGCGGGGGTGTGCTGCTGCTCGTCGGTGACGGCTCCCTGTCGGCGGACTTCTCCGCCGGAGACCTGTGGATGTTCACCGCGGCGCTCAGCTTCGCCTCGTACAGCGCGCTGCTGCGACGGCGTCCCGCCGGGATCGACGGGCTGGTCCTGCTCTTCGTCACCTTCGTGCTGGGCGTGCTGCTGCTCGCGCCCGTCTTCGCCGTCAGTCTCGCCCTCCAGGGCGGCTTCGCCCCGACGGCGGGAACGGTGGGTCCGCTGGTGTACGTCGGCGTCTTCTCCTCGGCGGTCGCCTTCTTCGCCTGGAACCGCGCCGTCGCCCTGATCGGCGCCGCCCGCGCGGGAGCTGTCTACTACCTGCAGCCCGTGTGCGTGGCACTGCTGTCGTACGCCGTGCTGGGCGAGTCGATGGGGCCGGCGCAGTTCGTGAGCATGGGGCTGATCCTCGGCGGAGTGATGCTCGCGGCGGCGAGAGGCGCGACGGCCGCCACGTGACCGCCGGGGAAAGGGCCGTGCCGCACCGGGAAGCGGTGGCCGCGCCCGGCCCGGATAGCGTGCGGGCATGACCGGTACGCGGGAGTGGGACATCAGGAAGCTGCGGATCCTGCGCACGCTCAGCGAGCGGGGGACCGTGACGGCGACGGCCGAGGCGCTGCTGATGACGCCCTCGGCCGTCTCGCAGCAGCTGTCGAACCTGGCCTCGCAGCTCGGCGTCCCGCTCCTTGAGGCGCACGGCCGCCGCGTCCGGCTCACCGACGCCGCCCACCTGGTGCTGCGTCACGCGGAGTCGGTGTTCGCCCAGTTGGAGCGCGCGGACGCCGAACTGGCCGGGTACCTGCGGGGTGAGACGGGCACGGTGCGCGTCGGGGCGTTCTCGACGGCGGTGCCCGCGCTGGTCGTGCCCGCCGTGCGGCGGCTGCGGGCCGCGTATCCGGGGCTGGAGGTCCGCGTCAGGGAGGCGGAGGCGGCCGAGGCGTACGACCTGCTGTCCTCGGGCCGGGTGGACCTGGCGCTCTCGTTGGCCGCCCAGGCGCCGACGGCCCGCGATCCCCGCTTCGCCCTGGTGCCCCTGCTCGCCGACCCGCTGGACGTGGCGCTGCCGGCGGACCACCCGCTCGTGGGGCGGGACGGGCTGCGGCTGGCCGATCTGTCGGACGAGCCCTGGATCTTCGGCGGCAGCGGCCCCTGGTCGGAGATCACACTCGCGGCCTGCGAGAGCGCCGGTTTCGTCCCCGAACAGGCGCACAGCGCGGCGGGCTGGACCGCCATCCTGGCGATGGTCGAGGCCGGGATGGGCGTCGCGCTGGTGCCGCGCATGGCGGCGGAGCGCCGGGGCGGCGTGGTGATGCGCGTGCTGGAGCGGGACCAGCCGCGCCGTCACGTCCTGGTGGCGGTACGGCGCGGCTCGGAGACGTCCCCGGGCATCGCGCGGGTGCTGTCGGCCCTGCGTGAACCGTCACGGGGGAACTGAGCCGCGGCGGCCGGCCGTCGGCGTGAGGGCCCGCGCCCGGCTCACGCGTCCCGGGTGTCTGTGTGCCCGCTCTAGGCGGCGCGCGCGGCGTGCCGCCCGTGCACGAGGGGGACGGCGCCGGGCACGAGGTCCCACCACCAGGCGACGGCGGGGATGTCCAGCGGCTCGTGGCGGTCGTCCGTCGGGGTGTCGCTGAAGACGGGCTTCAGGTTCGCCGGGTCGTCGGGGGTGGTGTAGCGCACCGAGCTGATGCCCCAGTCCTGGGCCCCGCGTATGAAGCTGGACAGGCTGCGCAGGTACCGGCGCAGCTGGGGGCTGCCCTGCTCGGACAACTGCCCGCACAGGCGCATGTACAGGCACATCACCCGGTCCCGCTGGGCTATCGCGGTCGTGAGCGCCTGTTCGGTGCTCATGCCCTGCCGCTCCAGCACGCGCAGGGCGTTGAGGTAGTGACCGGGGGCCCTGCGCTCCTTGTGGTGGGAGAAGATGTCGTTGTCCCAGGTGATGACGAACGACGCCATCTCGGCCGCGGCGCGCACCGCGGTGCGGTCCCGCTCGTGGGGCTGGAGCTCGTAGCCGTAGCCCATCTCCAGCAGGGGCAGGACGACCGAGGTCGCGCCGTACAGCCGCAGCAGGGTGTAGTCGTTGAGGTCGGGCACGGTGCCGGCCCGGCGGTGGGCGGCCTCCCACACCACCGAGAAGAAGTATTCGCGCAGGGCGTCCACCCAGCGGGCCGTCTGGCCCGCCGTGCCGTACCGGTCGACGCGCATCCGCAGGTCCCGCAGGCCCGCGGCCAGCGGGTCGTCCTGCATCATCGGCGCCTCGGGGTTCTGCGCCACCCGGATCAGGCGGTGCCGCAGGCCGGCCAGGTCGCCCGGCCGGTGCCCCAGTTCGCCCTCCTCGCAGTGGCCGTCGTCCACTCCTAAGAGCCACAGGACGAAGTCCGCGAGGAGCGAGACGACCTCCTCGCGGCCCTCGGGTAGGATCCGCGCCGAGAACGTGCCGATGTCCTGCACCACCAGCTTGGCGCGCAGCGCCTCGGAGCCGATGCGGTACGTCTCGGCCCAGGCCGCGGTCTGGACGTCTATGTCCGCGTGCCGCGGGTGTATCGCCGGTGGAATGGGCGAGAAGATCGGGGGAACGGTCAGCTCGGACTCCACTGCGGCCTGCCTCTCGATGCGGGTGCGGCACGTCAACTCCGTTGTCACACGCGCAACTTGCACCTCAGGGTGATCATCTAGCCGCATCGTACTCAGCCGGATTGGCTGATCCAATGGGGCGAATCCCCGGCATACCGGAGCGCAACGGTCCATCGATGGCCGGATCCGAGGCGTGAACACCACCACCGGTGGCCGCCTGCGCGAGACCCTCGCCGGCCCCGGCCGCACGGGGCCGGCGACCGGTTACGACGCCGCCTGGGCCTGGGCCAGGGACCGCAGGTAACGCATCAGGGCCATCAGGACGTCCCGGCTGGACGCGCGCTGCCGCGCGTCGCACAGCACGATCGGCACCGACTCGGGCAGGTCCAGCGCGGCGCGCAGCTCCTCCACCGGGTAATCCGGAGCGTCCGGGAAGGAGTTGACCGCGACCACGAACGGGACGCCGCGCTCCTCCAGCCGCCCGATGACGTCGAAGCTGACCTCCAGCCGGCGGGTGTCGACCAGCACCACAGCGCCGAGCGCGCCCTCGAACAGCCCGCGCCACAGGAACCAGAAGCGCTCCTGACCGGGAGTGCCGAACAGGTACAGCACCAGTTCCTCGTTGATGCTGATGCGGCCGAAGTCCATCGCGACGGTCGTCGCCGTCTTGCGTTCCACGCCCTGGGTGTCGTCCACGCCGACCCCGGCCTGCGTCATCGTCTCCTCGGTCGTCAGCGGCCTGATCTCGCTGACCGAACCGACCAGGGTCGTCTTGCCGACACCGAAGCCACCCACGATGACCACCTTGACGGCGGCCGTGGCGGTCGACGGCAGCACGTCCTCGCCCCGCGGGCCGAGAGCCTGCTCAGAGCTTCTGAAGTCCATCGATCACTGCCTCAATCAAAGCGCGGTCGGGGAGGTGAGCGGCCCGGACGGGTGCGCGTGCCAGCACCTTGTCCTCGGCCAACAGGTCGCTGAGCAGCACGGTGATCACACTCACCGGCAGGCCCAGATAGGCGGATATCTCGGCCACCGAGAGCGGCGCCTGGCAGATGCGGATGATGGCCGCGTGCTCCGGCTGCATTCCGGGTTTGGGTCCCGACCTGGCCACGATCAGTGTGACCAGGTCTAAGGCGGTCGGCGCGAAGGATCCGCTGCGGCCGCCGGTGATGACGTACAGCCGCTCCGGACTGGTCGGTTCCCAGCCCTCGTCCGCTTCGCTCACGCGGTCTGCCCCTCGTGCCGCGGCGGCGTGCTCAGGTGCTCTCCGATCCGCAGCACGAGGTCCCGCATGCGCTGGCCCATCAGCCCGGCGTCCACGCCCTCGTCGGCGAGCACCGCGAGGTAGGCGCCCGCGCCGGCCGCCATCAGATAGAAGAAGCCGCCGTTCATCTCGATGACGACGAGCCGCATCCGGCCGTCGCCGTGCGGGAGTTCGGAGGCGACCGCGGCCGCGAGGCTCTGCAGTCCGGCGCAGGCGGCGGCCAGCCGGTCTGCCGTGTCCGTGTCCGCGCCGTACTGCGCCATGCGCAGTCCGTCGGCGGACAGCACGACGACGTTTCGGGTCTGCGGTACGCCCTCTGCCAGGTCCTTGAGCATCCAGTCCATGTTGCTCTGGTGGGACTGCCGCTGAATCATGGCTGCTCGTTTCCGTTGTTCGTCGGGGGGGTGTCGCCGGACAGGCCGCTCTGGAAGGCGGCCAGCCACATGCCGGGCTGCACCGCCGGTGCGGCGTCCGCCGCGGCGCCCGGCCCGGTGGCGGGAGCCGCAGGGGTCGTCGCCGCCCCGGCCGCGGAGACGGCGGGAGCGGTCACCCGGTTCTTGCGCCGCCGCTGGGGCAGGCCGTTCGCCGTCCGCTCGGTCACCTGCGGTGCGTCCTGCGCGGGCAGGGGCGCCGTGGGGCCGGTGACCGGCCGCGGCAGCCGCTCGTGGGTGTCGGAGCCTGCGAGGCGGGGCCCGGAGGCGGCGCCGATGCCGTGTGCCAGACCGGTCGCCGACGCGGACGTGGTGATCAGCGCCTGGGGGACGACGAGAACGGCGCGCACGCCGCCGTACGCCGAGGAGCGCAGCGACACCTGGAAGCCGTAGGCCTGCGAGAGCCGGCCGACCACGGCGAGGCCGAGGCGCGGGGTCTCGCCCAGGTCGTTGACATCGATGCCCTGCTGCGCCTGGCGCAGCATCCGCTCGGCGCGCATGCGCGCCTCCTCGCTCATGCTGACGCCGCCGTCCTCGATCTCGATGGCGATGCCCGACTGCACGTCCACCGCGGTCAGATGGACCTTGGTCTGCGGCGGCGAGTAGCGGGTGGCGTTGTCCAGCAGCTCGGACAGGGCGTGGATCAGCGGTTCGACGGCGGTGCCGACGACGGCGACCTCGGAGACCGAGTGCAGTTCCACACGCTGGTAGTCGATGATCCGGGACATGGCGCCGCGCATCACGCTGTAGAGCGGGACGGCCTTGCTCCACTGGCGGCCCGGGCGGGCACCGCCGAGGACGGCGATGGAGTCGGCGAGCCGGCCGATCAGCGCGGTGCCGTGGTCGATGCGCAGCAGGTCGCCGAAGACCTCCGGACTGCCGCCGTGCCGGTCCTCCATCTCCCGCAGTTCCTGGGCCTGCTGGTGGACGATGGCCTGTACGCGGCGGGCGATGTTCACGAAGGCGCGCTGCGCGGACTCGCGCAGGTCCTCCTCGGCGCTGACCGCGTCGACGACGGAGCGGAGGACCGCGTGGTGCTCGGCCGGCGCGTCGACGGCGGCGAGCACGTCCTCGGGAAAGCCGCCCTTGCGCAGCGCCTCGACCACCTGGGGCAGCAGCTCGCCCGCGAGGCGGCCTGTCTCGGCCGCGCGGCGGGCGAGCAGCGCGTCCTGGGCCGCGACCCGCTCGCGCAGCTCGGCCACCAGTGTGTTCCGGCGCGCCACCACGGCGCAGGCGACGGCGACCATGGCGACGGCCACGGCGGAGACGATCAGTACGGGGGTGCGAGCCGACGCGGAGACCAGGAACGCGGCCGCGATCGCGGCCACGGTGGTCACGGCGACGGGTAGCTGCCAGACGAGGCTCGCCCTCGGCGGACTTCCGGTCGACGTTCCCTGTCGAACCATCAGCATCCTCAGAATCGAACGGCAAAGATCACATGAAGCGACGGGCGGGAGCATATCCCGGGCGGAGCACGGTTGTTGACTCAGGGCTTGGGTCTGGCGCGTTGTCGACGGCCGAAAATACAAGGAGGCGCGCCGGGCCGAACGGGCCCCGGCGCGCCGCCAGTTGGAGAGGTTTCTATTCCTCTTGTGTCACTCCGCTGCCGCTGCCGCGTCCGCCGCCTGCGCCTTCAGCGCACGCTCGACGCCCGCACGCGACTCCGAGACGAGCCTGCGCAGCGCCGCGTTGGGCTCGGTCGCCTTCAGCCAGGAGTCGGTGGCGTCCAGCGTGTCCTGCGAGACCTGGAGCGAGGGGTAGAGACCGACGGCGACCTGCTGCGCCATCTCGTGGCTGCGGGACTCCCACACGCCCTTGACCGCCTCGAAGTACTTCTCCGTGTAGGGAGCGAGCAGATCGCGCTGGTCGGTCTGGACGAAGCCGCCGATCACCGCCTCCTGCACGGCGTTCGGCAGCGCTGCCCCTGAATCGGACGCAGGGGACTCGACGACCGACGCCCATGCCTCCGCCTTGGCCTCCGGCGTCGGACGCGCGGCCCGCGCGGTGGCCGCGTGCCGCTCACCGGCCGCGGTCCTGTCCCGCTCGTACTCGCCGGCGATCTCGTCCTCGTCGAAGACGCCCGTCGCCGCCAGCCGCTCCACGAACGCCCAGCGCAGCTCCGTGTCGACGGCCAGGCCCTCGATCGTCTCGGTGCCGTCGAGCAGCGCCTGGAGCAGGTCCAGCTGCTGCGGCGTGCGCGCGGTCGCGGCGAACGCCCGTGCCCAGGCCAGCTGGTGGTCACTGCCCGGCTCCGCCGCCCTCAGGTGCGCCAGCGTCGCGTCCGTCCACTGGGTCAGGCCGGTCTCGCGCCAGGCGGGCGCCGCGTACAGGTCGATGGCCAGCTTGACCTGGCGGTGCAGCGACTGGACCACACCGATGTCGGACTCCTTGCCGATCCCGGACAGGACCAGCGCCAGGTAGTCGCGGGTGGCGAGCTCGCCGTCGCGGGTCATGTCCCAGGCCGAGGCCCAGCACAGCGCGCGCGGCAGGGACTCGGTGAAGTCGCCCAGGTGCTGGGTGACGTTCCGCAGGGACTCCTCGTCGAGACGGACCTTCGCGTACGACAGGTCGTCGTCGTTGAGCAGGACGACGGCGGGGCGGGTCCTGCCCACCAGGTCCGGGACCTCGGTCAGTTCACCGTCGACGTCCAGCTCGACGCGCTCGGTGCGCACCAGCTTGCCGGACCCGTCCAGGTCGTAGAGGCCGATCGCGATCCGGTGCGGCCGCAGGACGGGCTCGCCCTTGGCGCCCGCGGGAAGCGCCGGGGCCTCCTGCTTCACCGCGAAGCCGGTGACGACTCCCGAGCCGTCCGTGGCGATCTCGGGCCGCAGGATGTTGATGCCGGCCGTCTCCAGCCACGCCTTCGACCAGGTCTTCAGGTCCCGGCCGCTGGTCTCCTCCAGCGCCCCCAGCAGGTCCGACAGCCGCGTGTTGCCGAAGGCGTGCGCCTTGAAGTACGCCTGCACGCCCCGGAAGAACTCGTCCATGCCGACGTAGGCGACGAGCTGCTTGAGAACCGACGCACCCTTGGCGTACGTGATGCCGTCGAAGTTCACGAGAACGTCGTCGAGGTCGCGGATCTCGGCCATGATCGGGTGCGTCGACGGCAGCTGGTCCTGCCGGTACGCCCAGGTCTTCATCGAGTTCGCGAACGTGGTCCACGAGTGCGGCCACTTCGAGCCCGGCGCGTACGCCTGGCACGCGATCGAGGTGTAGGTGGCGAACGACTCGTTCAGCCACAGGTCGTTCCACCACTCCATGGTGACGAGGTCGCCGAACCACATGTGGGCGAGTTCGTGCAGGATCGTCTCCGCCCGCACCTCGTACGCCGCGTCCGTCACCTTCGAACGGAAGACGTACTGGTCGCGGATGGTCACCGCGCCCGCGTTCTCCATCGCGCCCGCGTTGAACTCCGGCACGAAGAGCTGGTCGTACTTCGCGAACGGGTAGGCGTAGTCGAACTTCTCCTGGAACCAGTCGAAGCCCTGCCGCGTGACCTCGAAGATCGCGTCCGCGTCCAGGAACTCGGCCAGCGAGGGGCGGCAGTAGATGCCGAGCGGGACGGACTGCCCGTCCTTCTCGTACGAGCTGTGCACGCTGTGGTACGGCCCGGCGATCAGGGCCGTGATGTACGTCGAGATGCGCGGCGTCGGCTCGAAGCGCCAGATGTCGCCCTGCGGCTCCGGCGTCGGCGCATTGGAGATCACGGTCCAGCCCTCGGGCGCCTTCACGGTGAACCGGAAGGTCGCCTTGAGGTCGGGCTGCTCGAAGCTGGCGAAGACGCGGCGCGCGTCCGGCACCTCGAACTGGGTGTAGAGGTAGGCCTGCCCGTCGACGGGGTCGACAAAGCGGTGCAGGCCCTCGCCCGTGTTGGTGTACGAGCAGTCGGCGACGACCCTCAGCTCGTTGTCGCCCGCCTGCAGGTGCTTCAGCGTGATCCGCGAGTCCCGGAAGACCGCGGCGACGTCGAGCGACTTCCCGTTCAGCACGACCTCGTGCACGGCGGGGGCGACCAGGTCGATGAAGGTCTCCGCACCGTCCTCGGCGGACGCGAAGCGCACGGTGGTCTCGGACCGGTAGGTCCCGCCGTCCTGCGCCCCGGAGAGATCGAGATCGATCTCGTACGAGTCAACGGTGAGCAGGCGCGCCCGCTGCTGCGCCTCTTCACGGGTCAGGTTTGTGCCAGGCACCCGGTCATCTCCTCGGTCTGCGATGTTTGCGGCCATCCTTCCACGCGCCCAAGGGGCTCCGCCCAGGAGATTTCGACCCGGTCACCGCGCCGCCGCACAGGGTGCCGGCCATCGGCGGTGATCTCCCGCTCCGCCCGCGCCCGGCCTCTGACCAGGGACGTCACGGCGGCAGCCCGCCATGGCACGCACAAGGGGGCGATCACCTTCCGGTGATCGCCCCCTCGGCTCCGATCAGGGCCTTCAGCCGCGCAGCTCGTCCGCGACCAGCTCCGCGATCTGCACGGCGTTCAGCGCCGCGCCCTTGCGGAGGTTGTCGTTGGACACGAACAGCGCCAGGCCGTTGTCCACCGTCTCGTCCACGCGGATGCGACCCACGTACGAGGCGTCCTTGCCGGCCGCCTGGAGCGGGGTCGGGATCTCGGAGAGCTCGACGCCCGGCGCGTCCTTCAGCAGCTCGTACGCGCGCTCCACGCCGATCGGACGCTCGAAGCGGACGTTGACCTGAAGCGAGTGGCCCGAGAAGACCGGCACGCGCACACAGGTGCCCGAGACCTTGAGCTCCGGGATCTCCAGGATCTTGCGGGACTCGTTGCGGAGCTTCTGCTCCTCGTCCGTCTCGTGGGAGCCGTCGTCCACGAGGTTGCCGGCGAGCGGCAGGACGTTGAAGGCGATGGTGCGCTTGTAGACGCCCGGCTCGGGGAAGACGACGGCCTCGCCGTCGTGCGTCAGCTCGGCGGCACGGTCGGCGACCGCCTTGACCTGGTCGTCCAGCTCCGCGACGCCCGCGAGACCGGATCCGGAAACGGCCTGGTAGGTGGTCGCGACCATCGAGAGGAGGCCGGCCTCCTGGTGCAGCGGCTTGAGGACCGGCATCGCGGCCATGGTGGTGCAGTTCGGGTTGGCGATGATCCCCTTGGGGCGGTCCTTGATCGCGTGCGGGTTCACTTCGGACACGACGAGCGGCACCTCGGGGTCGCGGCGCCAGGCCGAGGAGTTGTCGATCACGACCGGGCCCTGCGAGGCGACCTTCTCGGCGAGCGCCTTGGAGGTCGCGCCGCCGGCCGAGAACAGGACGATGTCCAGTCCGGTGTAGTCCGCCGTGGAGGCGTCCTCGACCGTAATCTCACGGCCCTCCCACGCGATGGTGGAGCCCGCCGAACGGGCGGAGGCGAAGAGCCTGAGCTCGTCGACCGGGAACTTCCGCTCGGCAAGGATCTTGCGCATGACCGTGCCGACCTGCCCGGTGGCTCCGACGATTCCGACCTTCACGGGGACTCCTCCGTACGTTTGTGCACCTTCTTGCGGCATGGGGTGCCGCTCCATGATGCGTATGTCCCCGGCCGCCTTGTCCAATCGATTGTCCGCGGAACGGGACGCACGCCACACACACGGAAGGGCGGGCACCCTCTCGGATGCCCGCCCTCCCACGGCATCACACCGTTATGGTGTGACCTTCCCGATCACGACGCTGCCGGTGCCCGCGGCCGTGCCGCGCGCGTTCAGCAGCCGCACCTCGCCGAAGAACTGCCGTCCCTCGGGAGCCGCGCTGTTCACCAGGACCTCGGCGGCGACCTGCGCGGTCGCGCCGTTGGCGAGCTTCACGGGGTCCGCGCCGACCTTGACCTGGCCGAGCGAGGGCGCGAAGTAGACGTCGCGGTAGTCGTACGTCGTGGTCTTGGCCGGGACCGAGTAGCCGTCGACCTCGATGGTGTACGTACCGGCCGCCGGCTTCACCAGGCTGACCGCCTCCTCCGAGTCGCCGTCCGCGGACGAGCCGACCGTCACGCCGTCCTTCTTGACCGCGAGGTCGAGGTCGGCGGCCTTGTCGGAGACGTTGCCGATGGCGACGTCGAAGCGCTCGACGCCCTCGCCGATGACGACCGTGGTCGTCTGCTTCTCGCGGTGGGCGATCGTCGGCTTGGCGACCTTCGAGGAGCCGAGCGAGCCGCCGGCCAGCTTGCCGTCGATGGCGGCGAAGCCGTTGGTCACGTTCCACCGCACCGCGGCCGGGGTGCCGATCTTCGCCTCGGCCAGGGTCTGGACGGCCGGGTCGAAGGAGGCGCCGAGCACGGCGACGTCCAGCCGGTACGGGTTGTCGAGCAGCGGCGACGTACGGCGCGACTCGACCTCGACCTCCCAGACGCCCGGCTGCGGGTTCGCGTACGACCGCAGGTCGGGGCGGCAGGTGTTCGCCGGGTTGGTGTAGTTCGGGTAGCAGTTCACCGTCGACGTCGGGTCCGACGGCACACCGTACGGGTGGAGGGAGACGAACCGGGTCTGGCTGCCCGCCGCGAGACCGCCGAGCGCGATCTCCAGGCTCTTCGCACCCTTCGGAACGGTGACGAAGTAGGACTTGTGGCTGTTGCGCTGCACCGAGCCGGACGCGGACAGCGTGTACGAGGGCCGCGCCAGCTCGTGCGAGGCGACCACCGTGGTGAGGACCTGCTTGTCGATGCCCTCGGTCCGGTGGTCGTCGACCTCCAGGATCGCGCTGTGCACACCGGCGGACCGGGGCGCCGCGGCGACCTTGACGGTGACCGGCCGGTTCAGCGGGAGCGCCACCTCGTCGTCACCGACGATCCTGAAGGTGCCGTCGTTGTTCTCGAAGTGCAGCTCGTGCCGCACCGGACGGTCCGGGCCCGTGGTGCGGGTGACGACGACGTCGTACGTCTTCTTCCCGCCGGCCTCGAGGCCGCCCTCACGGTCGTACAGACCGGTGCCGAAGCCCGGGGTCTTCAGGAACTGGTCGATCGCGGTGTCGACCGGGGCCTTGACGCTGTACTCGTGGGCGGTCGCACCGTCCTCGATGGCGTCCCAGGCGTCCACGATGTTGATCAGGCCGGCGCCTTCCTCGTGCGCCTGCGTGCCGCGGATGTGGTCGGCGGTGCTGACGAGCGCCGTGCGCAGCTTCGCCGGGGTCAGCTCGACGTCGTTCTGCTTGGCCGCCGAGATCAGCAGCGCGGCCGCGCCCGCGGCCTGCGGGGAGGCCATCGAGGTGCCCTGGAGCATCGAGTAGCCCGGCGGGAGCCGGTAGCCCGCCTCGGCGACCGGGCCGCCGGGCGCCCAGGTCTGCGTGGTGTTGATGGCGGCGCCGGGCGCGCTCAGGGTCGGCGTGAAACCGCCGTCCTCGCGCGGACCGCGGGAGGAGAAGGGCAGCATCGCGTACTTCTTCTCCACGACCGAGCCGTAGTTCGCGGCCCAGGTCTCACGGGAGATGGTGGCGCCGACGCTGATGACCTTGTCGGCCAGGGACGGGTCGCCGATGGTGTTGACGCCGGGGCCGCTGTTGCCGGCCGAGACGACCAGCTGGACGCCGTAGGTGTCGATCAGGCGGGTGTAGAGCTCCGCGCGGGCGTTGTTGCCGTCGTTGAGCGCGGGCAGGCCCCCTATGGACATGTTGACGATGTCCACGCCGCGATTGATGACCAGGTCGGCCATGCCCTCGGTCAGGGCCACGTTGGTGCAGCCGCCGGACCAGGTGCACGCGCGCGAGGAGACGAGCTTGGCGCCGGGCGCGGCGCCGTTCATCTCGCCGCCGAAGAGGCCGTGGGCGGCGGTGATGCCGGCGACGTGGGTGCCGTGCGAGCCCTCGATCACTCCGATGCTGACGTAGTCGGCCTTGGCGCCGGCGGCGTTGTGGACGACGTCCTTGCGGACCTCGATCACGAACGGGATGCGCTCGACGACGTCGGTCGCCGGGTTGTCGGTGCCGAAGTAGCCGACCTGGAAGCCGTTCTTGTACGGCTTCATGACGGTGTCGTTGGTGAAGTCGCCGTCGCTGTTCAGGTCCACCCGGGCGGTGCGGGTGCCCGCGTCGTACAGCACACCCCACTTGTCCGTGGTGTCGCCGTCACGGTTGAGGTCTCCGGCCATGTCGCCGCCACGGGTGGCGGACTCGGCGAAGGTCTGGAAGCCGTACGACCCGGCCGGGGCGGACCAGGTGCGGCCGCCGGCGGTGAACGTCGGGCCGCTGACGGAGGTGTCCATCCGCAGCCAGGTGCCGTCGCCGTCGGCCACCGGGTCGGTCGCCGTGACCCAGTCGACGATCTTGCGCTCGCCGGTGGTGGTCTTCTGCAGCGCGGGGTGCCCGAGGTCGACGCCCGAGTCCAGGATGCCGATGGTGACCCCTCGGCCGTCGGCCTCGGGATTGTCCTCGACGAACTCGACCGCACCCGTCTCGAAGGACGGGTTGTACGGGTTCTCGGCGGGCGTGTCCTTGCCGGGAGCCGGGTAGGTGCCCGCGGCCGCGGTGGCCGCTCCCTCGGCGCGGTCGCCGGCCGGCGTCGGGTCGTCCAGCTCGATCTCGTGCTTGAGGTCGATGCCGTGGACGCTGGAGAGCTTGGCCACTGCCGTTAGGGCGTCCTCGGCCTCGGCGGTGGGCAGCGTCGCACGGACGTAGCCGAGCTTGTCGAACGTCCTGCCGACCGTGGCGCCCTCGACCGCGTCGAGCCGGCCGGCGACCTGCTCGGTCTCCCCGGGGGCGGTGGCGACCATGACGGTCACGGTCTTGCTGCCGTCGGCCTCGGCCTCGGCGAGCAGTTCGGCGTCGGCCGTGCCGAGCTTGTCCGTGGGGGACGCCGCGGTCCTGAGGCCCTTGGTGGCCGAGGGGTCGTCGACGGGCGCCGAGGCGACGGCCGGGACGACGCCCGCTGCGGCCAGTGCGGCCACGAGCGAGGCGGCCGCCGCCACCCGGGCGGCGCGTCTGTGCCCGGGTACGGAGCGCTCTGTGCTGGAGCTCTGGGGCTGGGGGGTCATCTGCATCCCTGTTCGTGGAAGAGAGGGTCCGGAATTCGGTACCGGATGACCGCTCAGCCTTTCGTAAAGAACAGCGGTTTGTGGAGACTTGATCGAGTCGTGAAGCCGACGTGGCGGAGATCCGCCAGCGCGCCGGATGCGTCAGCGCGGTCAAATCAGGCGATGCCGCCCGCCGTTCACCCCTCGCGGGTCCGCGCGTAATGGCGCGAGGCCTTCGCCCGGTTGCCGCACAGGGCCATGGAGCACCAGCGGCGGGTGCCGTTGCGCGACGTGTCGAAGAAGTGCAGGACGCAGGCGTCGTGCGCGCAGGCGCGGATCCGGTCGGGCGCGGTGCGCAGCAGGTCGAGGTGGCCGCGGGCCGCGATCCAGCCGGGCCCCCAGGCCGGGTCGGTGAACTCCGCCTCCTCGCCGGGGCCTTCGTCCGTCAGCGTGGCGCGGATGCGGCCGTGTGCGAGGACGGCGTCGACGCGTGCGGCGGCCTTCGCGTCCGTGCGGTCGACCAGCGCGGCCAGTGCGTCCCGGGCGACGAGGGTGTTCTCCAGCGTGGCCGCGTCGGCGGCGAACCGGTCCGCGAGACCGTTCGTCCGCAGCCAGATCTCCAGCCCGCCGGTGTCCTCGAGCAGGTCCTGGAGCTCGCCGTCCTGCATCCAGCGGGTGTTGAGGAGGTCGAGCGAGACCGGCTCGCCGAGGAGGGGGCGTGGGTCGGCGGCGGTCATGCGTGTTCCTTCGCTCCGTTGCGTCTAACCCCTCAAGGGTACGTGGCCGGTTGCACCTCTCGACCCTAACCGTTAAATTGACTCTGAGCGGTTAGCCATCGAGGCGGAACCGCACGACGCAGAGAGGTCTTCCATGACGTCCAGCAGCGCGCTTGCCAGCGGCCACATCGGCCTCAACGTGACCGACCTCGGCCGGTCGCTCCCCTTCTACGCCGACACCCTCGGCTTCGACGTCATCGGCGAGGGCAAGGAGGACGGCCGGCGCTTCGCCTTCCTCGGCCGCGACGGCACCCTCGTCCTCACCCTGTGGCAGCAGGCCGAATCCGCCTTCGAGGCCACCCGCGCGGGGCTGCACCACCTCGCCTTCGAGGCCGCGTCCATCGACGAGGTCCGTGCCGCCGAGGCGCGCCTGAAGGACCTCGGCGTCGACTTCGCCCACGACGGCGTCGTCGCCCACCGGGAAGACGCGGCGTCCGGCGGCATCTTCTTCCACGACCCCGACGGCACCCGGCTGGAGATCTACGCGCCGTCAGGCGCCGAGGAGGCGCCCGCACCCAGTGCCGCAGCGCCCACCTGCGGCTTCTTCTAGGCCGTCCGCCGCCGCCCTCAGGAGCTGACTCCCATGGACCTCGCACCGGGCCCCTACCACCACGGCTCCCTCGCCGTGCAGCGCCGCGTCGGCGTGCGGGAGCAGGCCGCGCACGTCGGACGCTCGATCGGCTCCGGCATCAAACCGGTCGCCGCGGCCTTCCTCGGCCTGCAGCCCATGCTCGTGCTCGGCGCGGCGGACGAGGCGGGCCGGATGTGGGCCTCGCTGCTCACCGGACCGCCCGGGTTCCTGCGGGCCACGGGAGCGCACCACGTCTCGATCGCCGGGAGCGTGCCCGGCCACGACCCGCTCGCCGGCACGCTGGCAGGCCCTCCCGTGGCGGCCGGCGCGATCGTCCTGGACCCGCGCACACGCCGGCGGATGCGGATGGGCGGCACCGTCCGCCCGTCCGCCCGCGGGCTGCTCGTCGAGACCGAGCGGGTCTTCGCCAACTGCCCCAAGTACCTCCAGAAGAGGGAGCTGTACGAGACCGGCGCGGACACACCCCCGGCCGGTCCCGTGCGGCGCGGCGAACGCCTCGACCCCGACCACACGGTCTTCGTACGCGCCGCCGACACCTTCTTCGTCGCCACGGGCACACCCGACGGCGCCGACGCGAGTCACCGCGGCGGGAACCCGGGCTTCCTCCGGGTCGTCTCGCCTACCGAGCTGAGCTGGGAGGACTATCCCGGCAACGCGATGTTCCTGACCCTCGGCAACCTGGAGCGCGACCCGCGGGCCGGACTGCTGCTGCTCGACTGGAGCACCGGGACCACGCTCCAGCTCACCGGCACGGCCCGCACCGAGCACATGCCGGACGGCGGCCGCACCGTCCGCTTCACGGTGTCCGGCGTCGTGCACGCCGAGGCGGCGTCGCCGCTGCGCTGGTCCGGCCCCGAGTTCTCCCCGGCGAACCCGCCCGTCCCCGACGACCCGCCGGTAGCCTCACCGGATGAACAGGGAGCTGAGGGTGGCGGCGTACGCCGTGTGCATACGGGATGAACAGATCCTGCTCGCCCGTTGGGTGGCGGGTGACGGCACCAGGAAGTGGACGCTGCCCGGCGGCGGGATGGACCACGGTGAGGACCCCCTGGACACCGTCGTCCGCGAGGTCGAGGAGGAGACCGGCTACGCGGCGGAGATGACCGCCCTGCTCGGCATCGACTCGATGCGCCGTCGCTACCCGCGCAAACTCGGCATGTTCGCCGACTTCCAGGGTCTGAGGATCGTCTACGAGGGCCGCGTCACGGGTGGTGAACTGCGGTCCGAGACGAACGGGTCGACCGATCTGGCCGCATGGCACGCCCTGGGCGCTGTACCGGGACTCGACCGGGTCACCCTGGTCGACATCGGACTCGAACTGTGGCGCTCCCGGCCGGCGCTCGGTCACGTCCCTCAGCGCGGCAGCGCCATCACATAGGCCGCGGGCTCCCGGTCCGCCGCCGCCATCAGGGCCGTACGCACCACGACCGCCTGCTGCTCGGGCGCGTCCCGCAGCTTGCGGGGCGTGATGTGGACGACCGTGATGCCCAGGCGTTCGAGGACGTCCCGCTTGTGGGCGTACTCCGACCGCAGGGCGTCCTCGTCGTGCCGGGGCGCGCGTGTGTCCAGCTCGACGGCGACGGCCTGGTCCGGCCAGTACGCGTCGACCCCGCCGAGGTGGGGGCCGCCGGGCAGCCGCAGATCCACGTTCCACAGCGGCTCGGGCAGGCCGCTCGCGCGCACCATCGCGTAGAGCCGGCCCTCGGCCAGCGCCCGGCCCTCGGCGAGCAGCAAGTCGACGGCGTCCATGACGTGGGGCTGGTCGAGCAGCCGGGCGTCGCTCAACTCCCTCACGACCGCAGCGGGTTCGCAGCCGCGGCGGACGGCCTCCGTCAGCAGCAGCCGTACCCGCCGGGGGGCGTCGGTCAGCCCGGCGACGGCGTCGGCGAGGGCGCGCGCCACCGGGGCGACCGGCACGCCGCCGGCCTCCTCGGCGATCGGCAGCACCTGCCCGCGCACCAGCCGGACGCATCCGGTGGACCGCAGACGCCGCGTACGGGGCACGAGCACGTCGATCACGTCGAGCGTGCTCAGCGGGGGAACGCCGGAGAACCCGTGCAGCGCGAGCGCGGCGAGCCCGGTGACCATCGCCTGGCCGTACGGCGCCGAGTCATTCCGCTGGGCGGGGACCGCGGGCCGCCCGGCGTACAGGAGCGCGGCGCGCAGCCGCTCCTCGCCGGTCACCGGCCCGGATCGCAGGAGGTACACCCCGGGCAGCAGCACCTGCCAGGGCCCACCGGCCCTGCACTGCTGCGCGGCCCGCCCCGGCGTGACACCGCGTGAGCGCAACTCGGCGCCGGACACGACGAATTCGGGGAGGTGGTGGGGGTGGAGGGGGAGAGGGAGGGGAGTGTCGCACTGTTCCATGCGGAGGGAATGCCCGGGGGTGAGCGGGTCCCTAACCCCTGTTACACGCTCGTCGGAATTTCGGGACAAGACCGCACTAAAGTACGCGCGTTCGAGTGCCGATGGAGGCGCCGGTGGAGGCCGCTGCGCGGGCTTGTCCCCTACCCGCCCCTTCCCGAACCGGGGGCTCCGCCCCCGGACCCCGGGAAACGGCCCCGCGCAGCGCCACCCCTCCCCTACGACCCGTCCCGCTCCTGCGCGCGCAGCGCCCTCGCCAGGTCGTCGCGGGCCTCGAGGACCAGTCGGCGCAGCGCCGGCGCCGCCGACTCGTGCGCGGCGAGCCACTCGTCCGTCGCCGCCAGCGTGCCCGGCGAGTCCTGGAGCGACGGGTACAGGCCCCGCACCACGTCCATCCCGATCTGGATCGACCGCTCCGACCAGACCCGCTCGATCGCCTCGAAGTACTTCGGGGCGTACGGCGCCACCAGGTCACGCTGCGAGGGCTGGGCGAAGCCCGCGATCGTCGCCTCCACCAGCGCGTTGGACAGCTTGTCCGACTCCACCACCGCGGCCCACGCCTGGGCCTTCACCGCAGCGGACGGCCGCGCCGCCAGGCAGCGCACCTCGTGCCGCTTGCCCGACGCCGTGTCGTCGCGCGCCAGCTCCGCCGCGATCACGGACTCGTCCGCCCGGCCGTGCGCGGCCAGCGGCCCCAGGAACGCCCAGCGCAGCTCCTGGTCCACGTCCAGGCCGTCGATCTTCTCCGTACCGTCCAGCAGACCGGACAGCAGCCGGAAGTCCTCGTCCCGCGCCGCCACCGACGCGAAGAACCGCGCCCATGTCAGCTGGTGCTCCGTGCCCGGCTCCGCGCGCCGCAGCTCACCCAGCGCGCCCTCGGCCAGCAGCCGGGAGCCCGCCTCGCGCCACGCGGGGGCCGCGTAGTGCACCAGCGCCGCACGGGTCCACGCGTGCAGCATCTGCAGGACGCCGATGTCCGACTCGCGCCCGGCGAACCGCAGCACCAGGTCCACGAAGTCCCGCGCCGGCATCAGCGCGTCACGCGTCATGTTCCACAGCGCCGACCAGGCGAGCGCCCGGGCCAGGGGGTCCTCGATGTCGCCCAGGTGCGCCCGCAGCGTCGCCAGCGAGTCCTCGTCGAAGCGGACCTTGCAGTACGTCAGGTCCTCGTCGTTGACGAGGACCAGCCCTGCCCGCTCCGTGCCCGCCAGTTCGGACACCACCGTGCGCGCCCCGACGACGTCCACCCCGGCGCTCGCGTACCGCACGAGCTTCCCGTTCTCGATCCGGTACAGGCCGACCACCACCCGGTGGGGCCGGAGCGTGTCGCCGTCCTGGGCGATCGCGAGCTCGGTGATCCGGCCGTCCTCGCCGTACGAGACCTCCGGCGTCAGCGAGTCGACCCCGGACGTCTCCAGCCAGGAGCGCGACCACTCCTTCATGTCCCGTCCGGAGGTCTCCTCCAGCACGGACAGCAGGTCGTCGAGGCGGGTGTTCCCGTACGCGTGGCGTTTGAAGTAGCGCCGCGCCCCCTCCAGGAACGCCTCCCGGCCCACGTACGCCACCAGCTGCTTGAGCACCGAGGCACCCTTGGCGTACGTGATGCCGTCGAAGTTGAGCTTGGCGTCCTCCAGGTCACGGATGTCGGCCGTGATCGGGTGGGTCGACGGCAGCTGGTCCGCGCGGTAGGCCCACGCCTTGCGGTTGTTGGCGAAGGTGACCCAGCCGTTGGTGAAGCGGGTCGCCTCCACCATGGAGAACGAGCCCATGAAGTCGGCGAACGACTCCTTGAGCCACAGGTCGTCCCACCAGCGCATGGTGACCAGGTCGCCGAACCACATGTGCGCCATCTCGTGCAGGATCACGTTCGCCCGGCGCTCGTACGACGCCTGCGTCACCTTGCCGCGGAAGACGAACTCCTCGCGGAAGGTCACACAGCCGGGGTTCTCCATGGCGCCCAGGTTGTACTCGGGCACGAACGCCTGGTCGTACTTCCCGAACGGGTACGGGTAGTCGAAGTGGTCGTGGAAGAAGTCGAGGCCCTGCTTGGTGACGAGGAAGATGGCGTCGGCGTCGAAGTGCCTGGCCAGAGCCTTGCGGCACATAGCGCCCAGCGGGATCCGCAGCACCGTGCCGCCCCCGGAGCCTTCGGCCCGGGAGGCGCCCTCGGGGAGCTCCCGCTCGTACACATCCGTCTCGTAGTGGTACGGGCCGGCGACGACCGCCGTGATGTACGTCGAGATCGGCCGCGTCTCGGCGAAGTGCCACACTCCGTCCTCGGCGCGGGCGCCCTCCCCGTTGCTCCACACGGTCCAGCCCTCGGGCGCGGTCACCTCGAAACGGAACGGCGCCTTGAGGTCGGGCTGTTCGAAGTTCGCGAAGACGCGGCGCGCGTCGGCCGGCTCGTACTGCGTGTAGAGGTAGACCTCGCCGTCCTCCGGGTCGACGAAGCGGTGCAGGCCCTCGCCGGTGCGGCTGTAGGCGCACTGCGCGTCCACGACGAGCACGTTCTCGGCGGCCACGGAGTCGAGCGCGATCCGGGAGCCGTCGAAGGCGGCGGCGGGGTCGAGCTCCCGGCCGTTGAGTGTGATGCTGCTCACGGACGGGGCGATCAGGTCCACGAAGGTCGGCGCACCCGGCTCGGCGGCACGGAAGCGGATCGTCGTCACCGAGCGGAACGTGCGCGGCCCGGCCGCCTCCTCGGCGTCCCCGACCGCGGACCGTACGTCGAGGGCGACTTCGTACCCGTCGACGGTCAGCAGCTCGGCCCGGGTGCGGGCCTCGTCGCGGGACAGATTCTCACCGGGCACGGGCACTCCTTCGTGTCTCGTTCGAACAGGAGCGATCCTCCCATGTGCTCCTGGCAGCCGGTACGGGGGAATCCCTCGCGGGCGGGTCGCGTTGCCCCTAGGCAGGCAGGGCGCCGCACCTTCGCGAGGAGTGACATGTCCGACAACGGCAAGACGCCAGTCGACTTCTGGTTCGATCCCCTGTGCCCCTGGGCATGGATGACCTCCCGCTGGATGCTGGAGGTCGAGAAGGTCCGCGACGTCGAGGTCCGCTGGCACGTGATGAGCCTCGCCGTGCTGAACGAGAACAAGCTGGACGAGCTCCCTGAGGAGTACCGGGAGATGCTCGCGACCAAGGCCTGGGGCCCGGTGCGGGTCGTCGTCGCCGCCGCGCAGGAGCACGGCGAGGAGGTGCTCGGCAAGCTGTACACCGCGCTCGGCACCCGCTTCCACAACAAGGGCGAGGGGCCGACCCAGGCGGCGATCCGCGAGGCGCTGGAGGACGTCGGCCTGCCCGTCTCGCTCGCCGAGTACGCCGACAAGGACACGTACGACGCCGAGCTGCGCGCCTCCCACGAAGAGGGGATCAGCAAGGTCGGCCAGGAGGTCGGCACGCCGGTCATCGCGGTCCCGGGCGCCGACGGCGAGCAGATCGCCTTCTTCGGCCCGGTCGTCACTCCCGCCCCCAAGGGCGAGGAGGCTGCGAAGCTGTGGGACGGCACCCTGCTGGTGGCGTCGATCCCGGGCTTCTACGAGATCAAGCGCACCCGCACGCAGGGGCCGATCTTCGACTGAGACCGGACACCGGAGGACGGCCCCCGCGCGTCATTCCCCCAGAGCTTCGCCTGGGAGGGACCTCCACGGGGGCCGTCCTCCTTCCACCTGTCCGGTGAGGGCCGGGCCGTGATCAGCCCCTGGCCCTAGGACCCGGCGGTGAACTCCTCGCGCGCGGCGACCGCGAGGTCCGGGAAGTCGGTGACGACGGCGTCGACGCCGAGCCCGTAGTGCAGGGCGTACTCGGCGAACGCGTCGCCGAAGCCGTTCGGGTCCGTCCCCCGCCGCAGCTGCGCGGGCAGGAACTGGTTCTCCGCGCGGAACGTGTACGCGCCGACGCGCAGCCCGGCCGCGTGCGCGTCCGCCAGCAGCGTCGACGGCGCGACGACGGACGACTTGTCCGGGCCGATCCAGTCGGCGTATCCGGCGATCTCGCGCAGCCCCTCGGGCGTCATCATCTGCGCGTAGGTCTTGTCGTGCCCGAACGGGCCGCCCCGGGTGCCGAGCGCCTGCCACAGCGGGACGCGCAGCTCTGCCTCGGCCACGCGCAGCAGGCTGGACGGTTCGAAGGACTGGACGACGCACTCGCGCCCGTCCAGCCGGTTGCGCCGCACCAGGCGCACCAGCTCCTCCTCCAGCGGCAGCCCGACGGAGCGGAAGTAGCTCGGGTGCTTGGTCTCCGGGAACACGGCGATCGTGCGGCCGTGCTCCTTGGACAGGGCGCGGGCGAGGTCGACGACCTCCTGGAACGTCATGACGGTCTCCCGGCCGTCGAAGACGGTGTTGCGGTTGCGCACCAGCGGCAGCCGCTCGACCGCCCGCAGCGTCTTGAGCTCGGCGAGCGTGAAGTCCTCGGTGAACCAGCCGGTCACCGCGCGCCCGTCGACGGTCTTGGTGGTGCGGCGGTCCGCGAACTCGGGGTGCTGTGCGACGTCCGTCGTCCCCGATATCTCGTTCTCGTGCCGCACCACAAGCACATGGTCCCTGGTCGGTACGAGGTCGGGCTCGATCCAGTCGGCTCCGGCCCGGACGGCCGCGGTGTACGAGGCGGCGGTGTGCTCGGGCCGCCAGCCCGCGGAGCCGCGGTGGCCGATGACGAGCGGGCCCTTCGGCCGCTTCCCCGTCTGCGTCGCAGCGGCGGGCGTGGCGGCGAAGGCGGTGGCGGCGGCCGCCCCGGCGGCGAACAGTACCGAACGGCGTCCTGGAATTGCGGACATACGGATCTCCCTGTGAGAACTGCTCGGGCACGAGTGGGGGGCGCTGTGCACACGCTGGTCACACGAGGTTGCGGCGGGGCGGCGGCGAGATGGCCCCCTGATGGCCGGTCAGGTCCTGCGGGCACGGGCCCGGGCCGCCGCCAGCCGGTCCAGGTGCTCCTCGTACGCCTTGGCGTAGTACGCGGCCCGTTCCGGGTCGGGCGCGACCACGGACGTCGGGGCCGTCCAGGACGCCACGTCCAGCTCCACGCCGTGCCGTGCCGCCGATGCCAGGACCGCGCCCCTGGCGCCCACCTCACCCTCCACGATGCGCAGTTCGCGTCCGAGGGCGTCCGCGAACAGGCGCATCCAGGCGGGGGAGCGGGTGCCGCCGCCGCAGATCGCGAGGGTTCCGGTCAGCCCGGCGGCGTCCAGACAGTGACGGGCGGCGAAGGCGATCCCCTCGCAGGTGGCGCGGATCAGATCGGCCTTCGTCGACTCCAGGCTGACACCGGACAGTTCGGCGCGCAGCCGGGGCTCGACGAAGGGCGCACGTTCACCGGAGGGCGCGAAGTAGGGCAGGACGTGCACCCCGTGCGCGCCGGGCGGGGTGGCGGCCAGCAGGGCGTCCACCTCGGTGTGGCGCACGCCGGTGGTGGCGAGCACCCAGTCGAGGGCGGCCGTGCCCACCATCGCCGGCATGGCGCGCAGGAAGTCGCCGGGCCGGTCGGTCGAGATGTACAGGCCGGCGGGCTCGCCGGCGAGGTCGACGTCGCGGGTGGCGACGAGCGACGCCAGACAGGTGCCGACGATCAGCAGACCGTCGCCGGGCGCGGTGACGCCCGCCCCGAGGGCGCACGCGGGGAGGTCGTAGGGGCCGTTGGCGATGGGGGTCCCGCAGGGCAGGGTGCCGGTGGCGAGGGGGTCGGCGACCGGCGGGAGCAGGCCGCTGCGGTGCGACAGCCCGAGCGCGTCGACGACGTCCGGCGCGTAGCTGCGGGTGTGCGGGTCGAGGAAGGGCATCGACGCGTCCGACACGTCGGTCGCCCGCAGCCCGGTCAGCCGCTGGAAGACCATGTCCTTGCAGTACAGGGCGGTGGCCGCGGCGTCCAGCGACTGCGGCTCGTGCTGCTCCAGCCAGGCCAGCACGGGGCCGGGGCAGCCGGGGAACATGGCGCTGCCCGTGCGCCGGAACACCGACTCGAAGACGCCCGAGGCCAGCCATTCGCCGACCATCTCGTGGGCCCGGCCGTCCATCCAGGAGATGGCGGGCCGCACGGGCCGGCCGCTCTCGTCGACCAGCCACACGCCGTCGCCCTGCCCGGTGAGCCCGACGAGGGCGACCTCCTCGCCCACGGTCCTCAGCGCGCCGAGGACGTCGACGACCGCGTCGTACACCTCGTCCATGTCCTGTTCGACATGGCCGCCGCGGATGTCCAGGGCCACGGGGCGGGACTCGACGGCCAGCGCCGCCCCGCTCGCGTCGAAGGCAGCGGCCTTCACCACGGACGTGCCCACATCGATGCCGATGAACATCGCCATTGCCGCAGCCTCCTCGGCTCGGGTGTCAGGTCAGTGCGTGAGCGAGCGGTTCACCGCGGACGTGGCGCGCCACCTCCGCCGCCGCGATCGCCGCCGCCTTGTGCGCCACGGCCCGGCTCGCTCCGCCCAGATGCGGGGTGAGCACCAGGTTCGGTGTGGTGAGCAGCCGTGATCCCGGCGCGGGCGGCTCCTGTTCGTAGGTGTCCAGCGCGGCCGCGGCGATATGGCCGCGCTCCAGCGCGTCGCACAGCGCCTCCGTGTCGAGGAGGCCGCCGCGGGCCGCGTTCACCAGGACCGAGCCCTGCGGCATCAGCGCCAGTTCCCGGGCGCCGATCAGGTGCCGGGTCTCGGGCGTGAGCCGGGCGTGCAGCGTCACCACGCGCGAGCGGGTGAGCAGCGCGTCCAGCGACGAGGCGCGCATCCCGTGCACGTCGCCGCGCACGTACGGGTCGTACACCTCCACCTCGGCGCCGAACGCGCACAGCACCCGGGCGACGCGGCTGCCCACCGCGCCGTAGCCGACCAGACCGACCGGGGTGTCCTCCAGCTCGGGTCCGCACCGCTCGTACGTGTAGTACGAGGCGTCCCAGCGGCCCTCGCGGGCGAGGGAGTCGTGCGCCTCGGGGATGCGGCGCAGCGCCGAGATCATCAGCCCGATCGTGAACTCGGCCGTGGCCGCCGCGTTGCGGCCCGGTGCGAAGCAGACGCGCACCCCGCGGGCGCGCGCGGCCTCGGCGTTCACGTTCACCGGCCCGCCGCGGCAGACGGCGATCAGACGCAGGGCGGGCGCCGCGGCGAGCACCCGCTCGGTGAACGGCGCCATCTGGGTCACGCAGACCTCGACGCCGTCGAGCGCCTCGATCAGGGCGTCCTCGGCGTCGCTCGCCTCGTCGACCTCGGCCACCTTGCCGAACGGCTCCAGCGGCCAGGGCAGGGCCAGTTCGGTCAGTTCGAAGGGATGGCCCTCGAGGTCGTGGCGCAGCGCCGCCGCGATGAGGGCGTTGCGTACGAACAGGTCACCGGCGGCCAGGATCTTCATCGCAGGGCGTCTCCCGTATCGGCGTCGAAGACATGGGTGAGCTCGGCGTCGGCGGCGACGTGGACGGTCGCGCCGCGTTCCGGGCGCACATCGGGTGCGGTCTGCACGACCAGCGGGCGGTCCACGCCCTCCAGGGCGAGCGTGGCGATCCCCGCCTCCAGGAGCGGTTCATGGGCGCTGACGGTCGCCCGTACGCCGACGTCCGTCAGCCTCAGGTCCTCCGGCCGCACGCCGAGCACCACCCGGCGGCCCGCCGGGAGCGGCCGGGGCAGAGGCACGCGCACGGTGGGGGACAGCCGCAGCAGGCCGCCGTCCTCGACGGTGCCCCGGAGCAGGTTCATCGCGGGCTCGCCCACGAAGTCCGCGACGAAGAGGTTCGCGGGCGCGTCGTAGATCTCGTGCGGGGTGCCGAGCTGCTGGATCACCCCGTCTTTCATCACCGCGATCCGGTCTGCCAACGACAGCGCCTCCTCCTGGTCGTGTGTGACCAGGATCGTGGTGTGCCCCAGATCCCGCTGGATCCGCTTGAGCTCACGGCGCGTCGTGTCGCGCTGGGCCGCGTCCAGGTGGGACAGGGGCTCGTCGAGCAGCAGGACGTCGGGCTCGCGGATGAGGGCCCGGGCGAGCGCGACCCGCTGCTTCTGGCCGCTGGAGAGCCCGGCGGGACGGGCGTCGAGCAGCCCGGAGATCCCGATGCGCTCGGCCATCTCCGCGACCCGCCGCGCGATCTCCGCCCGGCCGGCGCTGCGCCGGGCCGCCAGCCCGAAGGCCAGGTTCTCGGCGACCGTGAGCGGCGGGTAGAGCGCGTAGTTCTCGAAGGCGACACCGATGTTGCGGCGCTGGGCGGGCAGGCCCACCACGGAGGTGCCGTCGACGAGGATGTCGCCGCCCGTCACCTGCTCCAGCCCCGCGATCATCCGCAGTGTCGTGGACTTCCCGCAGCCGGACGGGCCGAGCAGCCCGAGCAGCTCGCCGGACTCCAGCCGCAGATCGATCCCGCGTACCGCCTCCACGGCCGGCCGCCCCCGGGCGGCGTACGTCTTGCGCAGCTCGCGCAGGGCCAGTTCGGTCACCCGCCCACCTCCCGTTCAGTCACCGGCGGCCTCGCAGACCTGGTAGGGGACCTTGTGCTCGTCCAGTTCGCGCAGAGCCTCGGCCGGCGCCCCGTCGTCGACGAGCACCAGGTCGAAACGGGAGAGCGGGGCGAGGCGGTGCAGGGCCACCCGCCCCAGCTTGGAGTGGTCGAGCAGCAGGACGTTGCGCGCCGCCGAGTCGAGCATCGCCCGCTTCACGGACACGATGTGCTGCTCCTGGTGGTACGCGAAGCCCCCGGAGGCCGCCGACGTGGAGGTGAAGCAGATGTCGACCTGGAGCGACTGGACGGCCTCCACGCACGACACGCCCAGGAACGAGGAGTGCAGCGGGTCGTAGTCGCCGCCGAGCGCCATCAGGTGGATGCCGCGCTCGGCCGACAGCAGGGTCAGGGCCTCGAGGAAGTTGGTGACGACCGTCAGCGGGGTGATCGGTGAGAGCCGGCGGGCGATCTCCAGTGTGGAGGTGGAGTCGTCGAGCATGACGGCCATGCCCGGTTCGATCAGGGTCAGCGCGTGGGCCGCGACGGCCGCCTTCTCACGGCGCATGGTCTTGAGCCGGTAGGCGACGTTCGACTCGAACACCCCCGAGGGCTGGGCGGTCACCCCGCCGCGGAACTTGCGCACGATGCCCTGCCTCTCCAGCTCGTCGAGGTCGCGGTGGATGGTCATCAGACTGACGTCGAACCGCTCGGCGAGCTCGGCCGCCGTCCCTTCGCCCTGGGCGAGGACGTACTCGGCTATCGCCGCCTGGCGGAGTGCGGGGCCGCGCTGCGCTGGGGTGCTCATGAGGTGTTTCCTTCGATCCTTCGTCCTGGTCCCTGCGGCCCGTCGGCCTCGAACAGCAGCAGGGTCTCAGGCCGGGCGGTCAGCCGGACAGGATCGTCGGGACGCAAGCAGGCGGCCTCCGCGCGCGGCACGACGAGCGAGACGTGCCGGCTGCCGACGCGGACGGTCACCTCGACGGACCGGCCCAGTGTCTCGGTGACGTAGACGGTCCCGGTCAGCACGCAGCCGGCGCCGCCGCCGAGGGTGAGGTCACGCGGCCGCACGCCGAGCTGCACCGGGGTGCCGGGCGCGGCGGCCACCCGGGGAGCCCGCTCGCCCTCGCCCTCCAGCAGCCGGAACGTGCCGTCCTCGCCCGCGGTCCCCGGCAGCAGGTTGATCCGCGGCCGCCCGAACGACCGTGCCACGAACGTGTCGTACGGCCGGTGCCACAGCTCCTCGCGGGTGCCCGTCTGCACGATCCGCCCGTCCCGGATCACCCCGATCCGGTCGCCCAGCGCGAGCGCCTCCACCGAGTCGTGCGTGACGTACAGCGTGGTCGTGCGGCGGACCGCGCCGATGGCCTTGAGCTCGGCGCGCATCGCCTGGCGCAGCTTGGCGTCCAGGTGGGACAGAGGCTCGTCGAGCAGGAACGCCCGCGCCGGCCGCACCAGCACCCGCCCGAGCGCCACCCGCTGGCGCTGCCCGTTGGACAGTTCGCCCACGGGCCGCTCCAGCAGGGCCTCGATGCCGAGCAGGCCGGCGATCTCACCGATCCGCTCGCGCGCCTTGTGTGCGGGGAGGCGGTGGCGCGGCGAGCGGAGCGGGGAGGCGAGATTGTCATATGCCGAGCGGTGTGGATAGAGGGCGTACGACTCGAAACACATGGCGACGCCCCGGTCGTACGGCTCCACTCCCGTCATGTCCTCGCCGTCGAGTTCGACCGTGCCCGCGGTGGGCTCCTCCAGGCCCGCGATCGTCTTGAGGGTGGTCGTCTTGCCCGCCCCGGACGGCCCGAGCAGACAGAAGAACTCGCCCTCGGCCACCTCCAGTTCGATCCCGTCGAGCGCGGTCGTCCGCCCGAACGTCTTGGTGACGCCCCTCAGCGCGATGGCGGCCGTCATGACTTCACCGCCCCGAAGGACAGACCGCGCACCAGGTACCGCTGGATCGTCAGGGCCAGGAGCAGGGGCGGGACGACGGAGACGAGGGCCGCGGCCGCGGTCAGGTTGTACTTGGGCCGGTCGCCGCCGAGGAACGACAGCGCGCCCACCGTCACGGTCTGCGCGTCGGAGGAGGTGAGGATGAGCGGGAAGACGAAGTTGTTCCAGGCGAAGATGAACGCGAGCAGCGACACGGCCGCGACGCCGGGCTTCACCAGCGGCAGCGCCACCGTGAAGAACGCCTGCTTGCGGGTGTAGCCGTCCAGCAGCGCCGCCTGCTCCAGCTCCGGCGACAGGTCGGAGAAGTACGAGCGCATGATCCACACGATCAGCGGCAGCGTGACGAGCTGGAGCACCCACACCATGCCGAGGTACGTGTCGAAGAGCCCGAGCTGCTGGTAGAGCACGAACAGCGGGATGATCACGGTCAGTTCGGGGGCGAAGCGGAACGACAGCAGCGTGAACATCAGGTTCTCGGAGCCCTTGAAGCGCCAGCGGGCGGCGGCGTAGGCGGCGGGCAGTCCGATCGCCAGCGACAGCAGGACCGCGCCCAGCGACACGACCAGGCTGTTGAGGAAGAACCGTACGAAGGGCACGCCCTGGTCGTCGCCCGCGCCCAGCACCGTGCGGTACGAGTCGAGCGTCGGCGTGAAGGAGAAGTACGTGCTGAACAGCTGCTCGGCCGGCTTCAGCGACAGGATCATCATCCAGGCGACCGGGAACAGCGCGAAGAGGAAGTAGAGGACCAGCGCGCCGTCCGCCGCGACGGCGATCACCCGGCGTTTCACGGTCCCCGGGCCGGTGGTCCCCGGGCCGGTGGTCATCGGGGCACCTCCGCGGCGCGGTTGTTGATACGGCCGAGATAGCGCACGAGCACCATGGCGGCCAGGTAGACCACGGCCCACAGCACGATCGTGTAGCTGATGCCGAACGAGTAGCGCTGGAAGCGGATGGCCTCCAGGTAGGCGCGGATCTGCAGCACCACGGTCGAGTCGCCCGGTCCGCCCTCGGTGAGCGCGTAGATGATGTCGAAGACCTTCAGCGAGTCCATGAACCGGAAGATCACCGCGACCAGGACGTACGGCCACAGCATCGGCAGGGTCAGCTTGCGGAAGGTGAACCACCAGTTCGCCCCGTCCACGGCGGCCGCCTCGAACGGCGAACCCGGCAGCGAGCGCAGTCCCGCGAGGGCCAGGATCGCCACGAACGGCGTGTACACCCAGGCGTCCACGGCGATCGAGGTGAGCAGCGCGCCGGTGGGCGTGTCCGTCCACTGCACGCCGCCGAGCCCGAACGGCTTCAGCAGGTGGTTGACGACGCCCACGGACGGCTGGAGCATCAGCTTCCACATGATCGCCGCGATGACGGGCGCGATCATCAGCGGCAGGATCAGGATCTTCTCCAGGACTCGGCCCACCAGGGTGGAGCGGTGCAGCAGCAGGGCGACGCCGACCCCGAGCACGGTCTCGACGGCCGCGGCCCCCACCGCGTACATCAGGGTGACCCGCGCCGAGTCCCAGAACGCGGGCTGGGTGAAGATCCGCCGGTAGTTCTCCAGGCCCACCACATCGGGCACGGGCTTGCTCGCGGCGAAGTCGAACAGCGTGTAGTACAGGCCCAGTCCGAAGGGGTAGAGGATGCCGCCGGTCAGCAGCAGGGCGGGCACGATCAGCAGATAGGGACGCAGCGAGCGGCGCCAGGGGGGCACGCCGCGCGCCGCTCGCTCCACCTCCTCGCGTGAGGCCGCCCCGTGGTCGGTCTCCGTCTGCGAGGCCACCCTCAGCCCACCTTGGAGGCCAGGTCGCCCGCGAGGCCGTTCAGGACGGACGAGGCGTTCTTGCCGCCGTAGATCTCCTGGAGGGCCGCCGCCCAGCTCGTCGTGGCGTCGAAGAACTGCTCCTGCGGGGTGAACTGGATCTTCGTCTGGTCGACGACGGCCTCGAAGGTGTCGATGAAGCCGGGGATCGCCTTCATCTTGTCCTTGTACGCGGCGTCCTGGCTGACCGACTGCCTCACCGGGTCGATGTGGTTGTACCGCACCGCGCTCTTGAGCAGGTGCTCCTTGCCGGTGGCCCACTGGAGGAACAGCCAGGCGGGCAGCTTGTTCTTCGACTTGGCGTTCATCCCGAGCGACCAGATCCACATGTTGGTGGCCAGTGAGCCGCCGGGGCCCTTGGGGCCGGGGTGGAAGGCGATCTTCCCGGAGGCGGGCGACGCGCCCTCGACCGCCTGGAAGTACGCGGCCGTGTCGGCGTCGAAGAGCATCCCCGCCTTCTTCGCCCCGAGGTCGCTGGAGCACTGGTACCAGGTGTACGAGGTCCAGGACGGCGGGCCGCCCTTCTTCACCATGTCGGCCCAGTCGCGGGTGAAGGCGATCGCCTCGGGCGAGTTCATCGCGGGCTTCACCGTGCCGCCCTCGACGGTGAAGTCCTTGAGACCGTTGCGGGCGTACATCGTCATGAAGCCCGGGTGGATGGTGGCCCAGCTGCGCGAGCCGCGCACCGCGACCCCGTACATCCCGTCGAAGCCGGCGCCCGGCGCCTTGCGCTTGATGGTCCCGGCCAGTTCGCGCAGTTCGTCGAAGGACTCGGCGGGCTTCAGGCCGAGCTTGTCGAACACCTCGGTGTTGTAGGCGACGACGTTCGTCTCCCAGCCCCACGGCAGCGCGTACTGCCCGCCCTGGCCGAGCGGGGCACCGGGCTTCAGCGACCACTGGTCGGCCTGGAGCAGGTTGGGGAAGAAGTCGGCCTGGTCCCATTCGGCGCCGGTGGCGGCCGCGTTGCGCATCCAGGGGCCGAGGTCCTCCAGCCAGCCCGGCGGGCCGTACTGCCACACCATGTAGGCGCCGAGCATGAACACGTCGTACGAGGCGCGGCCGCTGGACAGGTCGACGGTGAGCTTGTCGAAGTAGTTGTCCTCGGGGAAGACGTCGTACTCGACCTTGATGCCGGTCTTCTCGGTGAACGACTTCAGGTCCGCGATCAGCGCGTCCGTGTACGGGTGCTTGTTCAGCAGCGCCTTGACCGTCTTCCCGTCGGCCCGCTTCCAGTCGAAGGAGCCGGTGACGTCGTCGGCCGCCGAGCCCCCGCCCTCCTGCGCCCCGTCGCCGAAGCCCGAGCCGCAGGCGGTGAGCAGCGGGGCCGCGGACGCCGCCGCCGTGAGGGCGAGGAACCGCCGCCGGTCGTATCCGCGCATGTCCATCCCGACCTCCGCTGTGTCCTTGGGGGCTCGCCCCCGGCCCCGCGGGGGGCCACGGTTCTCACACGTTCAGCCGACTGGTTAACAGAGCTTGGAACAGGGCCAGTTGGGCGTCAATCCCTCGCGCGAGGGAAATTCTCGGTGCACAGTGAGAAGTTCACAGAAGGAGCCGGTATGTGGATGGGAATCGATCTCGGCACACAGGGCGCCCGCGCGGTGCTCGCCACCGACGACGGCGACGTCATCGGCAGCGGCTCGGCCCCGCTGACCGGCAGACGCGACGGCGTGCGCCACGAGCAGTCGCCCGAGGACTGGTGGACCGCCGTGTGCGCCGCCGTCCGCCAGGCGCTGCGCGGCCGGCCGGGCCCCCGCGCGCTGGCCGTCTGCTCCACGTCCGGGACCGTGCTGCTCGCCGACGCGGCGGGGGTCCCGCTGACGCCGGCGCTGATGTACGACGACGGCCGCGCGCCGGGACGCGGCCCCGGCCGGGCGCTGTGGCTGCTGAAGGAGTACGGCTGCGGGGGCGGCGCGCGCGTGATGCACCAGGCCGATCTGATCGTCGCCCGGCTGGCCGGGCGCCCGCTGCCCACGGACTCCAGCCACGCGCTCAAGACCGGCTACGACCCCGAGAGCGGCGCCTTCGGCGAACAGAGCCTTCCGGACGGGGTGTTGCCCGACGTGGTGCTGCCCGGCAGCGGCCTCGGCCAGGTGTGCCGGGCGGCGCAGGAGGAGACCGGCATCCCTGAAGGCACCCTGATCGTGGCCGGGATGACCGATGGCTGCGCCGCGCAGATCGCCTCCGGCTCGCTGACCATCGGCTCCTGGAACTCGGTGCTCGGCACCACCCTCGTCCTCAAGGGGGTCGCCGCCGAACCGCTCCACGACCCCGCCGGGGTCGTCTACAACCACCTGTCGGCGGACGGGAGGTGGCTTCCGGGCGGCGCCTCCGGTGTCGGCGGCGGGGCCCTGCGCGCCGCGTTCCCGGGCGCGGACCCGGGGGCCCTCGACCGCCGGGCGCAGCGCTACGACCCGGCCGGGGCGATCGCGTACCCCCTGGCGTCCCGCGGCGAGCGCTTCCCCTTCCTCGCCCCCGACGCCACCGCGTTCCTCCTCGGCACCCCGGCCTCCGACGCCGACCACTGGGCCGCGCTCCTGCAGGGCGTGGGCCTGGCCGAGCGGCTGTGCCTGGACTACCTCGACCATCTCGGCGCCCCGCTGCACGGACCGCTCACCTTCACCGGCGGCGCGGTGCGCAGCGACCACTGGAACCAGCTGCGCGCGGACATCCTCGGCCGCGAGGTCCGCATCCCGCGTGCCGCGGAGCCGGCCCTCGGCATGGCCGTGCTCGCGGCGTACGGAGCGGGCGGCGCGGCCACCCTGAGCGGGGCCGCCGCGCGCATGGTGCGCCTGCGCGGGACGGTACGGCCGCGCCGCGGCGAGCGCTTCACCGAGCCGTACCTGACGATGGTGGGCGAACTGGAGCGGCGCGGCTGGCTCCCGGAGCCGGTCGCCGCGCACGCACGCGCCCGTACGGAGGAGACCCGATGACCGCCACCCTGCTGCTCGCCCGCCACGGGCAGACCGTCTGGCACGAGGAGAACCGCTACGCGGGCGTCAGCGACGTCGCCCTGACCCACGAGGGCCGCCGCCAGGCGGAGGCGCTCGGCTCCTGGGCGAAGGTGCACCCCGTCGACGCGGTCTGGACCTCCACCGTCTCCCGGGCGATCGAGACCGCGGAGCCGGCGTGCCGGGCCCTCGGGCTCGTACCTCGGACCGAACACGCCCTGCGCGAATGCGACTTCGGCGCGGTCGAGGGCCGCACGCTCGCCGAGTTCGCGGCCGCGGACCCGGCCGGCGCCGACGCCTTCCGCGCCGATCCGGTGGCCCACCCGTTCCCGGACGCGGAGGACCCCCGGGCCGCGGCGGCCCGGGGGTCCGAAGCGCTGCGCCGGATCGCCGGCGCGCACGAGGGGGAGCGGGTGCTGGTGGTCGCCCACAACACCCTGCTGCGGCTGGTGCTCTGCGAGCTGCTCGGCATCCCGCTCGCCGACTACCGCAGGGTCTTCCCGCACCTGCGGAACGCGGCGATCAGCGAACTGCGCCTCGCGCCGGACGCCGAGCGGGCCGCGCTGATCAGCCTCAATCTGCCGTGCTGACCTCGGCGGCCCGGTCCTCGGCGCTCTCGGTCCCGGGCGCCGCGACGCCGGCACCGGCGGTCGCGGCACGCGACGCGCGCACCTTCTGGAGCGTGAAGCCGGCCGCGGCGAGCACCAGGGTCAGGATGCCGGTCCCGAGCAGCTGGAGCCGGGTCTCCTCCTGGCGCAGCATCAGCACGAAGACCGCCACCATGCCCAGCAGGGCGATCCAGGTCAGCACCGGGAACAGCCACATCTTCACGACCAGCGTCTCGGGCGCCTCGCGCTCGGTGCGGCGGCGCAGGATCAGCTGGGAGACGGCGATGAAGATCCAGACGACGAGGATGATCGCGCCGATGGTGTTCAGCAGCCACATGAACACGTCGTCCGGCCGCCAGTAGCTCAGCAGCACGCACAGGAAGCCGAAGACCGAGGAGACGAGCACCGCGACGCGCGGCACGCCGCCGAAGAGCCGGCCGAGCGCCTTCGGGCCCTCGCCGCGCGCCACCAGCGAGCAGGCCATGCGGGAGGCGCCGTAGATGTTGGCGTTCATCGCCGAGAGCAGCGCGACCAGCACGACCACGTTCATGATCTGCCCGGCCGCGGGGATGCCGAGGTGGTTCAGGGTCGCGACGTACGGGCCGACCTCGACGACCTTCGGGTCGTTCCACGGCACGAGCGTGACGATGACCGCCATCGACCCGATGTAGAAGAGCGCGATGCGCCACATCGCCGTGCGCACGGCCTTGGCGACACCCTGCACGGGGTGCTCGGACTCGGCGGCGGCGATGGTCACCGTCTCCAGGCCGCCGTAGGCGAAGACGGAGGCGAGCAGACCGACGACGAGCCCCTCGGAGCCGTTCGGCATGAAGCCGCCGTCACCGGTGAGGTTGCCCGTGCCGGGCGCCTCGGTGCCGGGCAGGACACCGGCGATGGCGAGCACGCCGATGCCGAGGAACAGGACGATCGCGCCGACCTTGAGCGCGGCGAACCAGAACTCGAACTCGCCGAAGTTCTTCACGGCGGCCAGGTTCGTGCCGCAGAACACCAGCATGAACAGGGCGACCCAGGCCCACTCCGGGGTGCCCGGCAGCCAGCCTGTCATGATCTTGGCCGCGCCGATCGCCTCCAGGCCCACCGCCACGCAGAGCAGGAACCAGAACGCCCAGCCCGCGGTGAAGCCGGCCCAGGGGCCGATGGCGCGCTCGGCGTGCACGGAGAAGGAGCCGGAGGCCGGGTTGGCCGCCGACATCTCGCCGAGCATGCGCATCACCAGCATGACGAGCAGGCCGGAGAGCGCGTAGGCGATGACGATGGACGGGCCGGCCGCGGCGATGCCGGCACCCGAGCCGACGAACAGCCCGGCGCCGATGACGCCGCCGAGGGCGATCATCGACAGATGGCGTTGTTTGAGCCCGTGCGTGAGGGAGACGTCGGCCTTCTGGTCGACGGGCGCGGGCGCGGAGGTCCGGGACATGGGCGGCCCTGTTCATGAGCTGAGACGGGGGAGCAGCCGACAGTCTGGGTGCATGTCCCCTTACAGGGAACGACTGTCCGCTATACGGTCACGATCTTCACACAAGGTCAACACGCCGACACGCTGCGCCCGGGGGCCTCTGGGTGCGGAGCGGCAGGGAGTCACCTCAGCCATTCGCGTTCTTGATCGCCGCCGGTTCGCTCGATGCAGTGAACGATGGAGAACGTGCGTCGGCCTCTCGTGCAGGTGTGTACGTTCAGTGATCGTGAAGCTGGTGGTGCAGGTCAGGCTGCTGGAACTTACGGGCATCCGCGAGCGGGTACGGCTTCGCAAGCCCCAACGGGCCGCCCTCCACAGCTGGGCGTTCGCCCAGCTCGGAGAGTTCATCGCGTACAAGGCCCGCAGGGCGGGGGTGCCGGTGGTGTATGTCGATCCGGCGTACACCTCCCGCACCTGCGCCGAGTGCGGGTGCATCGACAAGGCGAACCGGGCCTCCCCGGCCCGATTCGCGTGCCGGTCCTGCGGATTCGTTGATCACGCAGATCGGAATGGCTCCCGCAACCTCCGCGCAGAGCGTGGCAGTTGTGGCGACGCGGGGCCCTGTCGACGGCCCCTGCTCCACCCCAGTGGTCCAGAGGTGGAGCTGGACGCAGACGCAGCATCACGGCCAGTGATGCCCGTTGTGCAAGCCCTGTCGCCCAAGCGGCAGTTGACATGACGCTGCTTGAGCCCGTGTTCGAGAGGTTCGGCCTTGGCGGTCAGGGGCGTGGGCGGCGCGTCGTGCATGGCGGGCAGTGCTCTCGTCTCACTCTGTGCGAGTTATGGGGACCCTACAGTCTCTCCGAGCGCCGGCCCGGGACGCAAAACGGGCTGTGTGCCCCGGACCTCAGTGACGAGCGTCACGCGGCGGCATGCATGGCACCGGCTCTTTGTCCACACTCCACCAATGGGTCAACCGCCGCTTTGTGGGCGGCTGCGGGTGATACGGCGATTTCCCTGGGCTACCGTCACCGTGTCCCCCGCTGCCCTCACCCCCGTGGAGCCCCGATGAGCACTGCCGTCGCCCCCGTCCGACCCGGAGCCGTACTGGCCGACCTGCTGCCGGCGTCCCGTGTCCGCGACATCGCCCTCGTCGCCGGCGGCGCCGCCCTCACCGGCGTGGCGGCCCAGATCTCCGTCCCGGTGCCCGGCTCCCCGGTCCCGGTCTCCGGCCAGACCTTCGCCGCCCTGCTCGTCGGCACGGCACTCGGCGCCCGCCGCGGCTTCCTCGCCCTCGGCCTCTACGCGGTGGCCGGCGTGGCCGGCATGCCGTGGTTCGCGCAGGGCGCCTCCGGCTACGCGATGCCGTCCTTCGGCTACATCCTCGGCATGCTGCTGGCCGCGACCGTCGTGGGCGGCCTCGCGCGCCGCGGCGCCGACCGGACCGTGCTGCGCACGGCGGGCGCGATGGCCGCCGGCTCCGCGATCATCTACGCGGTCGGCGTCCCGTACCTGGCGCTGGCCACCGGCATGTCCTTCGGCGAGGCGGTCGCCGCGGGCCTGGTCCCGTTCCTGATCGGCGACGCGCTCAAGGCGGCCCTCGCGATGGGCGCGCTGCCCACCGCCTGGAAGCTGATCGGCCGCCGGGGCTGAGTCCGCCCGTACGAACGCCGCAGCCCCGGTCCTCCCCCTACGGCCTGGCGGCCGTGGGTGGGGGTCCCCCCGGCGAAGCCAGGGGGAGTGCCCCCATCGCGACCGGGGCTGCGGCGTTGTGGCGTGTCAGCCGGAGACGGAAGCGGCGGCCGCCTTGCGCTTGCGCACGACGTCGAGCACCACGCCGATGGACACGACGATCGCGGCGACGAGCACCGACAGGAGCGCGACCTCACGATTGGCGTCGTCGTAGAGCATGTAGCCCAGCACGAACACGATCATCGCGGCGGTCGCCCAGGTCAGGTACGGGAAGAGCCACATCTTCACCGTCACCTTCTCGGGCGCCTCGCGCAGCAGGATCCCGCGCATGCGCAGCTGCGTGAAGCAGATGACCAGCCAGACGAACAGGGCCACGGCGCCCGAGGAGTTGAGCAGGAAGAGGAAGACCGTGTCCTTCCACATGTAGTTGAAGAAGACGGCGACGAAGCCGAAGACGACGGAACCGAGGATCGCGGCGGTCGGCACGCCCTTCGCGTTGACCTTGGCGAAGGCCTTCGGCGCGTCACCGCGCTCGCCCAGCGAGAAGGCCATGCGGGAGGCGGTGTACAGGCCGGAGTTGAGACAGGAGAGCACGGCCGTCAGGACGATGACGTTCATGATCTGGCCCGCGGCCGGGATGCCGATCGAGTCCAGCGCGGCGACGTACGAGCCCTTCTCCGTGATCGACTTGTCGTTCCACGGCAGCAGTGTCAGGACGACGAAGATCGAGCCCAGGTAGAAGACCGCGATCCGCCAGATCACGCTGTTGGTGGCCTTGGTGACCGCGCGCCGGGGGTCCTCCGACTCGCCGGCGGCCAGCGTGACGATCTCGCTGCCCATGAAGGAGAAGACCACCATCAGCACACCGGTGAGGATGGCGCCCGCGCCGTTGGGCAGGAAGCCGCCGGCGTCGGTCAGGTGCGCGAAGCCGGCGCCCGGGTTGTCGGAGCCCGGCAGCACGCCGAAGACGGCCAGCAGGCCGATGACGACGAAGGCGCCGATGGCGACGACCTTGATGCCGGCGAACCAGAACTCGAACTCGCCGTAGGAGGCCACCGAGGCCAGGTTGGTGGCGGTCAGCACGACCATGACGATCAGCGCCCAGGCCCACTGGGGAACGGCCGGTATCCAGCTCTCCAGGATCACGGCGCCCGCCGTGGCCTCCACGGCGAGGACCACCACCCAGAAGAACCAGTACAGCCAGCCGATCGAGAACCCGGCCCAGCGGCCGAGCGCCCGGTCCGCGTACGCCGAGAAGGACCCGGAGTTCGGGCTGGCGGCGGCCATCTCTCCCAGCATCCGCATCACGAAGACGACCAGCAGGCCGACGAGCGCGTACGACACGAGGATGGCGGGCCCCGCGGCCGCGATACCGGAAGCGGAGCCGACGAACAGGCCGGCTCCGATGACTCCACCAATGGCGATCATGGACAGGTGGCGGTTCTTGAGACCGGCCTTGAGACCGTCGGAGGAAGGCGGCTGCCCTGGGGTGAGGGACTCGCCGCCTTCCTTTGTGAGGGTCGTCTGCGACGTCATACGCGGATCCTTATGTTTTGGTGCCGCTCGGGTTACGAACCTCGGAATTGAAACCCAGTACCCCGCAGTACGGAAGAGCCGATTCCGATTCGTTGCTTTCGTCACGTGGCCCAAGCCCGAGCCGGGCCCCGGGCCGGTGTGCGCCTGCCCCGCATGCCACACTCGAACCATGCGCGTGTACCTCGGCTCCGACCATGCCGGCTTCGAACTCAAGAACCACCTCGTCGAGTGGCTCAAGGCCCACGGCCACGAGCCCGTGGACTGCGGGCCCCACATCTACGACGCCCAGGACGACTACCCGCCGTTCTGTCTGCGTGCCGCCGAGAGGACGGCAGCGGACGAGGGCAGCCTCGGCATCGTGATCGGCGGCTCCGGCAACGGCGAGCAGATCGCCGCCAACAAGGTCAAGGGCGTCCGTGCGGCCCTCGCCTGGAGCGAGCAGACCGCCGCGCTCGGCCGCGAGCACAACAACGCCAACGTCGTCGCCATCGGCGGCCGCATGCACTCCCTGGAGGAGTCGACGAAGTTCGTCGAGATCTTCCTGAACACCCCGTACTCGGGTGAGGAGCGTCACACGCGCCGCATCGAGATGCTCTCCGCGTACGAGACCACCGGCGAGCTCCCCCCGATCCCGGCGCACCACCCGCAGGAGCCGACCGCCTGATGCCCGAAGGGCACACCATCCACAGACTGGCCGCCGACCACTTCGAGAGGTTCGGCGGCCGGTCCGTGCGCGCCACCAGCCCCCAGGGCAAGTTCTCCGACTCGGCCGCCCTCGTGGACGGTCAGGTCCTCGAGACCACCGAGGCCCACGGCAAGCACCTCTTCCTCGGTTTCGGCCCGCTCGGCTGGGTCCACATCCACCTCGGCCTGTTCGGCAAGGTGCACTTCGGGGACACAGCCGGCGCCCCCGCGCCGCCGCCCACCGACACAGTGCGGCTGCGCCTCGCGAACCAGGACGCGTACGTCGATCTGCGCGGCCCGACCGCCTGCGCGCTGCTCACCGACGGGGAGAAGCAGGCGATCCACGACCGCCTCGGCCCCGATCCCCTGCGCCCGGACGACGGGCCGGAGAGGGCCTGGGCCCGGATCTCCCGCTCCCGGACGACGATCGCCGCCCTGCTCATGGACCAGAAGATCGTCGCGGGCGTCGGCAACGTCTACCGTGCCGAGGTCCTGTTCCGCCACGGCATCGACCCGTACCGCGCGGGCAGGGACCTCACCCGGCGAGAATGGGACGCGATCTGGGACGACCTGGTGGCCCTGATGCGTGAGGGCGTGCGGAACAACCGCATCGACACGGTCCGTCCCGAGCACACCCCCGAGGCGATGGGCCGCCCGCCGCGCGTCGACGACCACGGCGGCGAGGTCTACGTGTACCGCCGGGCGAACCTGCCGTGCCACATCTGTGGCGGCGAGATCCGCACCGCCGGTCTCGCCGCCCGCAATCTCTTCTGGTGCCCGTCCTGCCAGGGCAACTGAAGCCCCGCCGAAGGCACATCCAGCCCCGTCGGCGTTCAGCCCTCGGTTACGGGAAGGGGCGGGTGGGGAACGGCCCCCGCGCAGCGGCCCGCGCCCGCCCGGCCCCGCCCCGCCCCGACGCTCCCGCCCGCTAGAACCCGTGCGGCAGCCACGGCGCGACGTCGGAGCCGAACGCCGACGACGCCTGAGCCAGCGCCCCCTCCCGCAGCTCCCGCACCCGCCCGGCTCCCGCGAGCGACGACAGCGACACGCCGCCCAGGTACGCCGCGCCCAACTCCCGCACCGACAGCGACAGTTCGGCGGCGTCCTCGGTCCGCTCGCAGGACGCGCCCTTCGCGTCGCCCGACAGCCGCCAACGGCCGCTGTTCCAGGGGCAGAAGGCGTCCTCGACGTCGAGCACCACATCGACCGGCGCCGCGTACGTACGTGCCTCCAGCGCGGCGCCCACGTCCACCAGCCGCACATGCAGCGAGTCCCGCAGCCGCACGTTGCACCGCCGGATGTCCGAGACCAGGTGCAGCAGCGGGTCGTCCACCGGCCGGTTGCGGGCCTGCACGGTCGAGGTCAGGTCGATCTCGCACAGGAACCGCCACAGCGCCGCGTACGCCGCCGGGTCCAGCGCGTCGATGTGGCGCACGGAGACCGAACCCTCCGGGCCCGCCGGCGACCACTGCGGCTTGTTGTGGAAGCGGACGTACCCCACGACCTCGCCGTCCCGCTCGGCGAGGACGCACTGCATCGCCGACGCCCCCTCGCGTTCGCCGGGCGGATCGAGCAGCGGCAGGCCCTCCCAGCCCGGGGTGCGGGCGAGCATGCCCGGCCGTGAGCCGATGGTGCGCACATAGACGCGTTCGCAGGCCTCCGCGCCCTCCTCGACCGTCACGAAGCGCAGGCGTACGTCATCCGCGCCCGGGGGCACGGCGATCCGCACCCGCGAGGAGTCGACCTCCACGGACATCTGGTGGGTGGCCGTGCCGTACCCGAAGCGTCCGTAGATGGCGGGCTCGGAGGCGGTGAGGACGGCGAGCGGCTCGCCCAGGGCACGCACGTCGTCGAGCTGACGGCGCATCATCGAGGTGAGGACGCCGCGCCGCCGGTGCGTCGCCGCGACGCTCACCATCGTCACGCCCGCCGCGGGCGCCATCGCGCCGCCGGGAACCGAGACCTGGAACGTGAACGCGCCCGCCGTACCGACGCATTCGTCGCCGTCCCAGGCGGCGAGCGACCGGTCGATCTCGGTCAGCGACTCGAACAGCTTGCGCTCCTGCTGGGAGTCGGGGACACCGCCGAAGGCGCGTTCCAGCTTCCCGTACCACTGGTCCCACTCGGACCGCTGCAACACCCGCAGTTGAGTCGTCATATGCCATGCCTACCAGCCGCGAGCGAGCCGTCGCGACCCGATTTCGAACGCAATGTCGCGGGGTCCCCCTGCACGCCGGGCGGGCGGGTGGATAGGGTCCTGCGCAATGGCCCGCGGCGCAGCAGCAGACTCGTTCACGGCCCGGCAGCGGAAAGCCGTGTACCGGGTCCGTACCGCCATGCGCCGGTCCGCCGTCGACTACTTCCGCGGGGGCGGCTCCGACCGGCTCGCGCTCGCCGGCCTGCTGCTGACGATCCCGGCCATCACCTGGGGCACGATCGTCTCCGCGGTGTGGTTCTCGCCGACCGCCCTGGTGCTGCCGATCGTCGCCGGCGGCCTCCTGCTGCGGCCCGCCAGCCTCCTTTGCCTGTACGCGGTGGCGGCGGCCGCGCTGATCGTGGAGTCCATAGCGCTCGGGCCGTACGCCGAGGGTCCGGCGAGGGTCACTCCCGGCACGGTCCTGGTCGTGGCCGCGTGCGGCTTCTTCGGACTGCTCATCGCGCAGTTCCGGGCCCGGGTCGGCGTGCCGTGGCGGCGTGGCGGCACCATGCTCTTCGACCTGCGCGAACGCATCCGGGTCCAGAGCGCCCTGCCCCGGCTGCCGCAGGGCTGGCACCGCGAGATGGCCCTGCGCCCGGCCGGGGGCCAGTCCTTCTCCGGCGACTTCGTGGTCGCGGCCCGTACGAACGGCGGCCGCACGCTGGAGGTCGTCCTGACCGACGTCTCCGGCAAGGGCATGGACGCCGCGTCCAGGGCGCTGCTGCTGTCCGGCGCGTTCGGCGGACTGCTCGGCTCGCTGCCGCCGCACGGCTTCCTGCCCGCGGCCAACGGCTACCTGCTGCGCCAGGACTGGGACGAGGGCTTCGCCACCTCGATCCATCTGGTCCTCGACCTGGACTCCGGCGACTACGAGCTGCTGTCCGCGGGCCATCTGCCCGCGCTCCAGCTGAACGCGGGCACCGGCCGCTGGGAGGAGAAGGCCGCCGAGGGCCCGCTCCTCGGGGTCTACGACGGGGCGCAGTTCGACCCGGTCAAGGGCACCCTGCGTCCCGGCGACGTACTGATGCTGTTCACCGACGGCCTGGTGGAGGCTTCGGGCCGCGACATCAGCGAGGGCATCGACCGCCTGACCGGCGAGGCCGACCGCTATGTCGCCCCCGGTTTCGAGGGCGCGGCCTGGCACCTGATCGAGGCGGTCGCCAAGGACGTCAACGACGACCGGGCGCTGCTCCTGCTGTGCCGCCGGCCGTGAGCGCCGGACCCGCCGCCCCTGCCGCCCGGCAGGAAGCGGGCCGGCCAGGGGGAACGTCCCGCCGCGGGCGGAGCGAGGACGGCGAGGAGATTGCCGAGGTGCGACGGTCCCAGGAGCCGTAGAGTCGAGCCATGCCGCAGCAGAATCTGAGCCTGGCCGAGATCGAGGCCGTCGCCCGCGAGGCCCACGCCGGCCAGACCGACAAGGCCGGGCGCCCGTACGCCGAGCACATCGCCGCCGTGGCGGAGGGCGTACGCGTACGGGGCGGGAGCGACGAACAGGTCGCCGCGGGCTGGCTGCACGACGCGGTCGAGGACGACGTCCTGAGCCGCGAGTGGCTGGAGGGCGCGGCGCTGCCGCAGCCCGTGAAAGACATGGTCCTCGCCCTCACCAAGGGTGAGGACGAGGACCTGGAGTCCTACACGCGGCGCATCCTCGCCACGCCCGGCGCGCTCCTGATCAAGGAGGCCGACCTGGCGCACAACTCCGATCCTGCGCGCCTCGCCCTGCTGGACGAGGAGACACGCGACAGGCTGACCGAGAAGTACGCGAAGACGCGGCGCCTGCTGGGCATCGAGGACGCCGGCGACTAGGTCAGGTCACGTCAGCGGCGCGCGCCGAGTTCGGTGGCGTCCGTGCGGAACGCCCATCGCATCTCGGGCTCGGTGACGGGCCGCAGGGCCCGCCGGACCGGCGGCGTGCACAGCAGCGTGACGGCGCCCGCCGCGAACAGCGAGACGAAGACCAGGCCGAGCGGGCTGCCGAGCCAGGAGTTCTCCTCGAAGACGCCGAAGTAGTCGCCGCCCTTGACCAGGAAGCCGTGCAGCAGATAGCCGCAGATGGTCCCGGCGCCCAGCGCCGTCATCCAGCTCCTGCGGCCGGGCACCCAGGCGAGGAAGGCGGCCGACAGGACCAGCGCGCACACGAACAGGCCGAGGAAGACCACGACTCCCGACCACCACGGCGCGCCGAGCTCCTGCACACTGCTGGACCGGTAGAACCAGTTGAGCCTCATCCGCGGCGCGGCCCAGTACGCGAACAGCGCCGTGCCCGCGAGCAGCGGCAGCGTCAGCAGGCGCACCTCGCGCCGCCGCACCAGTTGGAAGTGCTCCGGCCGCAGGCACAGGCCGAGCACGAAGAACGGCAGGAACTGCAGCACGCGCTGGAGGTTGAGGTCCGCCCCGATGTCGGGCGTGAGTGCCGCGAGCGTGGCGATCCCCAGCGCGATGGGCAGCGGCCGGCGCACGATCCGCCACAGCGGCGTGGTCAGCCGCCAGATGAACAGCGCGGCCAGGAACCAGGTCAGGTAGAAGGGGTCGAGCAGGCTGACCGGATGCCCGGGGTCGTCGTTGGCGTACCGGGCGAACAGGGAGTACGCCACCTCGAAGACGACGTACGGCAGCGCGATCCCGGTCAGCAGCCTGCGCAGCTGGTGGGGCTTGCCCCGGTAGCTGCGCGAGAAGTAGCCGGAGACGATGATGAACGCCGGCATGTGGAACGTGTAGATGATCATGTACAGCGCCCGCGCGGCCCGGCTGCCGTCCATCACCGGCTCCCAGGCGTGCGCCACGGCCACCAGCACGATCGCCAGGTACTTCGCGTTGTCGAAGTACGCGTCGCGGCCGGCGGGCTTCTTGGGCTCCGGGGCCGGTCCTGGGGCGGACTTCCGGCCGGTCGCCGCGGGGGCGGCAGCGGTCGCCGTCCGCGTGGCAGGGGTGGGTCCCGACTCCGGAGCCTCGGGGAGCGGAGCCCTCTGATATCCGTGCGCAGCGTGGAACATTCAAGGCACCTTAGCCGCGCGGATTCGATTTCGTAAAACACCGGGGGGTGCGGTCCATTCGAATCTGAAACCGCCACCAACCGCCCGCTATGCCCCAATTAATCCCCCTTAAATAGGGCATATCGCGGCACCGGGAAGGTGACATGAATTACGTCGCCGACGGCCTTCGAATTTCGTGTGACCAAGATGTGGGGACATGGAAACGATCACGTCGTATTCCTTCTCCTATTTCACTCCGCCGGCCTAGCGGCCCCGCCGCGCCGCCTCGCCGGGCCGGGCGGGGGCGGTCCGGCTTGGCGTGATCTTGACGGCGACGATTCGTCACCCGGCAGCAGGGGCAGGGAGGTTGGTGGCACGATGGTGCAGGCGGGGGTGTGCTGGGCCGCACGTCCCCAGGCCGGCAAGGCGGACCGACCGAGGGTGTGATCAGTTGTGGCCATTTCACTGTCTGTGGTGCTGCTGTTGGCGATCGTCCTCGTGGTACTGATCCGCAGCGGCTCCATCAAGCCGGGGCCCGCCATCGTGGCGGCGCTGTTCGGGTTCTTCCTCGCGTCGACGGGCATGGCCCCGTCGATCAACAGATTCATGAACTCGATAGCGGAGACGATCAACCAGATCAGCTTCTGACCGGCTTCCGCGCGCCCGGCCGCCGGGCGCACGAAACGACTTCGGGCCCTGCCCGGTGGGAATCCACCGGGCAGGGCCCGAAGTGCAGCAGAGCGGGCGACGGGAATCGAACCCGCGTAGCTAGTTTGGAAGACTAGGGCTCTACCATTGAGCTACGCCCGCACGGACCGCGCCGCAGGTCACGACCGCGCGGCACGAAGAGCATCGTAGCGGGTCCCTGCCGCCGGGTGCACACCCCATTCCGCGCACCGCCGAAGACGCCCCGGAAACGGACCGGCCCACCGGCCCCGGGGCATGTACCCTACGGTTCGCACCGACGGGGTGTGGCGCAGCTTGGTAGCGCGTCCGCTTTGGGAGCGGAAGGTCGTCGGTTCGAATCCGGCCACCCCGACCAGCAAGATCACGTTGTGAGGCTCCTCCTGCTTGCCGTTACTATGCAAGCTGCGTGCCCGTGTGTCTGATGTACCGGGCCCGATGCGCTGAACCGCTGAATCGCAGCGTCAGCGAACCCCAAGAAGTCAGCCACCAAGGAGACCGAACCGTGAAGAGCGCCGTGGAGACCCTGAACCCGACCCGGGTTCGGCTCACTGTCGAGGTGCCCTTCGAGGAGCTCAAGGCCAGCCTCGACGCGGCGTACAAGAAGATCAACCAGCAGGTCACGGTCAAGGGCTTCCGCAAGGGCAAGATCCCGGCGCGGGTCATCGACCAGCGGTTCGGCCGGGGTGCGGTGCTGGAGGAGGCCGTCAACGACGCCCTCCCGAAGTTCTACACCGAGGCGGTCAACGAGGCCGAGATCAACCCGCTCGGCCAGCCCGAGGTCGACATCACGGAGCTGAAGGACGGCGAGACGCTGAACTTCACCGCCGAGGTGGACGTCCGCCCGGCCATCGAGATCCCGGACTACTCCGGCATCGAGGTCACCGTCGACGCCGTCGAGGTCACCGACGAGGACGTCGAGAAGTCCGTCGAGCAGCTGCGCGAGCGCTTCGCTTCCACCAACCCGGTCGAGCGCGCCGCCGCCGAGGGCGACGTCGTCACGATCGACCTCGAGGCCAAGGTCGACGGCGAGGTCCTGCCCGACGGTGTCGCGAACGGCGTGTCGTACACCATCGGTTCCGGCGAGCTCCTCGACGGCATCGACGAGGCCGTCACCGGCCTGGAGGCCGGCGGCGAGGCGACCTTCACCTCCCAGCTGAAGGGCGGCTCCGCCGAGGGCAAGGACGCCGAGGTCACCGTCAAGGTCACCGCCGTCGCCGCCCGTGAGCTCCCCGAGCTCGACGACGACTTCGCGCAGATGGCGAGCGAGTTCGACACCCTCGAGGAGCTGAAGGCGGACAGCCGCAAGCGCCTCGAGAACATGAAGCAGTACGACCAGGCCACGCAGGCCCAGGAGCGCGTCCTGGAGAAGCTGCTCGAGCTGGTCGAGGTCCCGGTCCCCGAGAAGCTGCTCGAGGACGAGATCAACACCCGTAAGCACAACCTCGAGCACCACCAGCTCGGTCAGATGGGTCTGACCCTCGACAAGTACCTGGAGATCCAGGGCAAGACCGCCGAGGAGTTCGACGCCGAGACCAAGGAGCAGGCGGTCAAGGGCATCAAGACCCAGTTCGTCCTGGACGAGCTGGTCAACCGGGAGAAGCTCAACGTCAACCAGGAGGAGCTCACCGAGCACCTCATGCGGCGCGCTGCCTCCTCCGGCATGAGCCCCGACCAGTTCGCCCAGGCCGTCGTCGAGGGCGGCCAGGTGCCGATGCTCGTCGGCGAGGTCGCCCGCGGCAAGGCGCTGGCCGTCGTCGTCGAGGCCGCCACGGTCACCGACACCAACGGTGAGGTCGTCGACCTGGAGGACGAGGACGAGACCGAGGCCGCCGCCGAGACGGTCGAGGCCGTCGTCGAGGGTGACGCCGAGGGCGACGAGAAGTCCGAGGCCTGAGCCTCGCGCCCACTCATGGACGGGCTCCGGACGCCGCAGGGCGCCCGGAGCCCGTCGGCGTAGACGGCCGGGGCCGCGGGCGCCGCCGGGGGCCAACTACCTTGCGCTCCGAGCGAACAGTTCGGGAACCGGGATGGCTATGTCCGACCTGCGCGTTAGGGTCCATGAATACGAGGGCAGGGGAGTCCCCGCCCCCAGTACCAAGACGCTGAGACGGCCGAAGCCGTCAGAGACGAGCAGGTGGACACGTGACGAATCTGATGCCTTACGCCGCCGGTGAGCCGTCCATCGGTGGTGGCCTCGGCGACCAGGTCTACAGCCGGCTGCTCGGCGAGCGCATCATCTTCCTCGGCCAGCAGGTCGACGACGACATCGCCAACAAGATCACGGCGCAGATGCTGCTCCTGGCCGCCGACCCCGACAAGGACATCTACCTCTACATCAACAGCCCCGGTGGCTCGGTGACGGCCGGCATGGCGGTCTACGACACCATGCAGTACATCCCGAACGACGTCGTGACCATCGGCATGGGCATGGCGGCGTCCATGGGCCAGTTCCTGCTGACGGGCGGCGCCCCCGGCAAGCGCTTCGCCCTGCCGAACACCGACATCCTCATGCACCAGGGTTCGGCCGGTCTCGGCGGTACCGCCTCGGACATCAAGATCCAGGCCGAGTACCTGCTCCGCACCAAGAAGCGCATGGCGGAGATCACCGCCCAGCACTCCGGTCAGACCGTCGAGACGATCATCCGTGACGGTGACCGGGACCGCTGGTTCACCTCGGAGGAGGCCAAGGACTACGGCCTCATCGACGAGATCATCTCCGCCGCATCGGGCGTCCCGGGCGGCGGCGGCACCGGCGCCTGAGCCGCAGAGCCCCCACCCGAGCCCGCAGAACGCCACCAGGATGGTGAACACCCACATGAGCAACTTCTCCGCGAGCGGTCTCTACACCGGCCCTCAGCCGGACAACCGCTACGTCGTCCCGCGCTTCGTCGAGCGCACCTCGCAGGGCGTGCGCGAGTACGACCCGTACGCGAAGCTCTTCGAGGAGCGTGTGATCTTCCTCGGCGTGCAGATCGACGACGCCTCCGCCAACGACGTGATGGCGCAGCTGCTGTGCCTGGAGTCGATGGACCCGGACCGCGACATCTCGATCTACATCAACAGCCCCGGTGGCTCCTTCACCGCGCTGACCGCCATCTACGACACGATGCAGTTCGTGAAGCCGGACATCCAGACGGTCTGCATGGGCCAGGCGGCGTCCGCCGCGGCCGTGCTGCTGGCCGCCGGCACCCCCGGCAAGCGGATGGCCCTGCCGCACGCGCGCGTGCTCATCCACCAGCCGTCCTCGCAGACCGGCCGGGAGCAGCTGTCGGACCTGGAGATCGCGGCCAACGAGATCCTGCGCATGCGCGAGCAGCTGGAGGAGATGCTGGCCAAGCACTCCACCACACCGATCGAGAAGGTCCGCGACGACATCGAGCGCGACAAGATCCTGACCGCCGAGGACGCCCTGGCGTACGGCCTCGTCGACCAGATCGTCTCGACCCGTAAGAGCACGGCCGCAGCGGCCGCCTGACGGATCCGGCAGCACCCTTGGTGCGGTACACGACAATGTGAACCGCGCCAAGGGGGGCCCGAACGGGGGGCCAGGCAAGGTACCGTCGGATATGAGGCACCAGGAGCCGGCTGAACCAAGCCGCTCCCAGGCGAAGGGGAAGCACCTCGTGGCACGCATCGGTGATGGCGGCGACCTGCTCAAGTGCTCGTTCTGCGGAAAGAGCCAGAAGCAGGTGAAGAAGCTCATCGCAGGCCCCGGGGTGTACATCTGCGACGAGTGCATCGACCTCTGCAACGAGATCATCGAAGAGGAGCTCGCGGAGACGAGCGAGGTGCGCTGGGAGGAGCTTCCCAAGCCGCGCGAGATCTACGAGTTCCTGGAGAGCTACGTGGTCGGCCAGGAGCCGGCCAAGAAGGCGCTCTCCGTCGCGGTGTACAACCACTACAAGCGCGTCCAGGCCGGCGAGAACGGCGGCGCGCAGGGGCGGGACGACGCGATCGAGCTCGCCAAGTCCAACATCCTGCTGCTCGGGCCCACGGGTTCGGGCAAGACACTGCTCGCGCAGACGCTGGCCCGCATGCTGAACGTGCCGTTCGCGATCGCCGACGCGACCGCGCTGACGGAGGCCGGCTATGTCGGTGAGGACGTCGAGAACATCCTGCTCAAGCTGATCCAGGCGGCCGACTACGACGTCAAGAAGGCCGAGACCGGGATCATTTACATCGACGAGATCGACAAGGTCGCCCGTAAGAGCGAAAACCCGTCGATCACCCGGGACGTCTCGGGCGAGGGCGTCCAGCAGGCACTCCTCAAAATCCTTGAGGGCACCACCGCTTCGGTCCCCCCGCAGGGCGGCCGCAAGCATCCCCACCAGGAGTTCATCCAGATCGACACGACGAACGTGCTCTTCATCGTGGGCGGCGCGTTCGCCGGCCTGGAGAAGATCATCGAGTCGCGTGCGGGGGCGAAGGGGATCGGCTTCGGCGCCACGATCCGCTCGAAGCGGGAGATCGAGGCGAGCGACCAGTTCCAGGAGGTCATGCCGGAGGACCTGGTCAAGTTCGGCATGATCCCGGAGTTCATCGGCCGCCTTCCCGTCATCACCTCGGTCCACAACCTCGACCGCGAGGCGCTGCTCAAGATCCTGGTCGAGCCGCGCAACGCGCTGGTCAAGCAGTACCAGCGCCTGTTCGAACTCGACGGCGTGGAACTGGACTTCGACCTCCCGGCCCTGGAGGCCATCGCCGACCAGGCGATCCTGCGCGGCACGGGCGCGCGTGGCCTGCGGGCCATCATGGAGGAGGTCCTGATGTCGGTGATGTACGAGGTCCCGTCCCGCAAGGACGTGGCCCGCGTGGTGATCACGGAGGACGTGGTCCACAACAACGTGAACCCGACGCTGGTGCCGAGGATCGTGAAGGACGAGGGCAACGGGCGGCACGAGAAGAGCGCGTAGTCGCGTGCAGCGCGTGTGAACGACGAAGAGGCGCCTGGCCAGTTGAGGAAATGGCCAGGCGCCGCGCCGTTGGAGCAAGTGCCTCCCTGCCTGGGGCTCTCGCCACTGATCACATGGCTCACCTCACAGGCGTAGATCGGCCGACTGGCGAAAAGTACCGGTCGCTTGTTCGGGAATGCTGCGTGAATCCGTGTCAGGCCGGGGCATGCCACGAAGGCGTGCCTGCGCGCTTAGCCGCCTCTGAGGCCGAGCCTGCTGAAAGTTCGAGGGCGTTTGACCAGGATATGACCTGGTCAAACGCCCTCTGCGGTGTCAGCAGCCTGTCAGGACTTGACGCGAATCGCCTCGCGGAGGTCTGCCGCGATGGACGCGGTGGCCTCAACGCCGAGGCCCTCGGCCTTGTCAGCAGCAGAGACGAGGGCCACGGTGCTGAAGTCGGCCCAGATGCAGAACGCCTGCTTCTGTACCTGCTTGGTCTGCGCGTTCTGGCCCTCGACGTTCTGGCACTTCATGAGCGCCCCGTCGAGCCCGTCCGGCTCCACGGACTCCGGCGAACCGATGAACTTCGTCTTGCCCTTGTCGTCCTTCTCGGCTTCGAGCTTGATCGCTGCAAAGAGGTTGTCGATGACCTTCTCCGGGTCGTCCACCGTGCCGAAGGCGCCGCTGAAGTTGAGGCCCTTCGACGCCTTGATCTTCTCGGCCGAAGTCGGGTCGGTGAGGTCCAGGTCCTTCATGTCGATGGTCGAGTAGGCGCCCATGACGCTCGTGCCGTCCTTCACGCCGGCAGCGGCGAAGTCCTTGGCCGCGGCCTCGTCCTTCGCGCCGTCCTTCGTGACCCGCTTGTACTCCGTCAGCACGGTTTCGGGCGTGCTGAGCTTGTGCGGGCCATCGTCCTCGAGGCTCCCTCCGCTGCCGAACAGGAAGTACGCACCGCCGCCAAGTACGGCGAGAGCCACCACAACCGCGCCGATGATCAGACCCGTCTTCTTGCCGCCGCCCTGGGCCGGCGGAGGCGGCGGGTAGGCGCCGTACTGAGGCTGCTGGCCGTACTGGGGCTGCTGGCCGTAGGGGCCCGGCTGCTGCGGCTGGCCCCACTGGCCCGGCTGCTGCTGCGGCGGCACGCCCTGCGGGGCCTGTTGCGGATACCCGTAACCGGGCTGCGGGGCCTGCGGCTGCTGGCCGTAGGGGCCCGGTTGCCCCTGCGGCTGGCCGTAGGGTCCCGGCTGGCCGTACGGGCCCGGCTGCTGCGGCTGGCCGCCGTACGGACCCGGTTGGTTGTAGCTCATTACGGGTGTTCCCCTCGTGATGTTTATGTGTTCCCGACATCCTGGCGCAAGCGGCCCACCCCCGGGGCGGCGGGGGTCACACCGTTACCGAACAATCGCGTTTCAGCACCGCCCCGTGACACCCCTAAACTGGCCCCGTGACCGAGAACACTCAGCATCAGCCAGCCAGCACCCCCGAACTGCCGACCCAGTACGCGCCGGCCGACGTAGAGGGGGCGCTGTACGAGCGCTGGGTAGAGCGCGGGTACTTCGAGGCGGACGCGAAGAGCGAGAAGCCGCCCTTCACCGTCGTCATCCCGCCGCCGAACGTCACGGGCAGCCTCCACCTCGGCCATGCCTTCGAGCACACACTGATCGACGCCCTGACCCGCCGCAAGCGGATGCAGGGTTACGAGACGCTGTGGCAGCCCGGCATGGACCACGCCGGCATCGCCACGCAGAACGTCGTCGAGCGTGAGCTCGCCAAGGAGGGCAAGTCCCGTCACGACCTCGGTCGCGAGGCCTTCATCGAGCGCGTCTGGCAGTGGAAGAGCGAGTCCGGAGGCCAGATCTCCGGGCAGATGCGCCGCCTGGGCGACGGCGTCGCCTGGTCCCGCGAGCGGTTCACGATGGACGAGGGGCTCTCGCAGGCCGTTCAGACCATCTTCAAGAGGCTGTACGACGACGAGCTCATCTACCGCGCCGAGCGCATCATCAACTGGTGTCCGCGCTGTCTGACGGCCATCTCGGACATCGAGGTCGAGTACCAGGACGACGACGGCGAACTCGTCTCCATGAAGTACGGAGACGGTGACGACACCATCGTCGTCGCCACAACTCGCGCCGAGACGATGCTCGGTGACACCGCCGTCGCCGTCCACCCCGACGACGAGCGCTACAAGCACCTGGTCGGCAAGCAGATCAGGCTGCCGCTGACGGACCGTACGATCCCCGTCGTCGCGGACGAGCACGTCGACCCCGAGTTCGGCACCGGTGCCGTCAAGGTGACGCCGGCCCATGACCCGAACGACTTTGAGATCGGCCAGCGGCACAACCTGCCGTCGCTCGCCGTCATGGACGAGCGCGCGGTCATCACCGCGCACGGCCCCTTCCAGGGACTGGACCGCCTGGAGGCTCGTTCCGCCATCGTCGCCGCGCTGCGCGCCGATGGCCGGATCGTGGCCGAGAAGCGCCCGTACGTCCACTCCGTCGGCCACTGCTCGCGCTGCAAGACCACCATCGAGCCGCGCCTGTCCATGCAGTGGTGGGTCAAGGTCGGCCCGCTGGCGAAGGCGGCCGGCGACGCCGTGCGCGACGGCAAGGTCAAGATCCACCCGCAGGAGATGGAGAAGCGGTACTTCGACTGGGTCGACAACCTCCACGACTGGTGCATCTCGCGCCAGCTGTGGTGGGGCCACCGCATCCCGGTCTGGTACGGCCCGAACGGCGAGACCGTCTGCGTCGGCCCGGACGAGGAGGCGCCGAGCGGCGAGGGCTGGCACCAGGAGACCGACGTCCTGGACACCTGGTTCTCCTCCGGCCTGTGGCCGTTCTCCACGCTCGGCTGGCCCGATCGGACCGAGAGCCTCGCGAAGTTCTACCCGAACTCGGTCCTGGTCACCGGCTACGACATCCTCTTCTTCTGGGTCGCCCGGATGATGATGTTCGGCATCTACGCGATGGACGGCACCCCGCCGTTCCACACCATCGCCCTGCACGGCATGGTCCGCGACCAGTTCGGCAAGAAGATGTCCAAGTCCTTCGGGAACGCGGTCAACCCGCTGGACTGGATGGACAAGTACGGCTCCGACGCGCTGCGCTTCACGCTCGCCCGCGGTGCCAACCCCGGCGTCGACGTGCCGATCGGCGAGGACTGGGTCCAGGGCTCGCGCAACTTCGCCAACAAGATCTGGAACGCGACCCGCTTCGCGCTGATGAACGGCGCGACGGTCGAGGGCCCGCTGCCCGCGCCCGAGCAGATGTCCTCCACCGACCGGTGGATCCTGTCGCGCCTGAACAAGACGGTCGCCGAAGTCGACGCGTACTACGAGGACTACCAGTTCGCGAAGCTCTCCGAGTCCCTCTTCCACTTCGCCTGGGACGAGGTCTTCGACTGGTACGTCGAGCTGTCGAAGACGACGTTCTTCGAGGGCGGCGAGCAGGCCAAGGTCTCCGGCCGGGTCCTCGGCGAGGTCCTGGACGTGATGCTGCGCCTGCTGCACCCGGTCGTCCCCTTCGTCACGGACACCCTGTGGACGACGCTGACCGGTGGGGAGTCGCTCGTGGTCGCCGACTGGCCGAGTGACAGCGGCTTCCGCGACGAGGCCGCCGAGCGGGAGATCGAGCTCGTCCAGCGGGTCGTCACCGAGGTCCGCCGCTTCCGCAGCGACCAGGGGCTTCAGCCCGGTCAGAAGGTTCCGGCCCGGCTCACCCTGGACGGCACCGCGCTCGCTCCGCACGAGCCCGCGATCCGTCAGCTGCTCCGGCTCCAGCCGGAGGGCGAGGGCTTCCAGGCCACCGCCTCCCTTCCGGTCGCGGGCGCCACGGTCGCGCTGGACCTGTCGGGCACGATCGACGTCGAGGCCGAGCGCAAGCGCCTGACGAAGGACCTGGCGGCGGCCGAGAAGGAGAAGGCGCAGGCCACGGCGAAGCTCGGCAACGAGGCGTTCCTCGCCAAGGCGCCGGACAACGTGGTCGACAAGATCCGTAAGCGTCTGGCCACGGCGGACGAGGACGTCGCCCGCATCACGGCCCAGCTGGACCGCCTTCCCGAGGCCCGGTAGGCCCGGTAGGCCCGCGAGTCTCCGCAGGCGCCCGGCATCCCGCTCTCGGGCGATGCCGGGCGCCTGCGCGCACCCTCCGTCACCCCTGCGGGCCTCTTCTACAATTCAAAAGTAGGGGTATGACCCTTAGTGTCCGATTCTTTGCTCTGTGGCGAGAGTGGGCGCCCGCATGCTGCGTCGAGGCCGACCGGGTATGTCTCCGCGATGGGGACTTGTCCCCCTGACGGCTGCTGCGGGCGGCCTTCTCGCCGTGATCATCGGCATCGCCTTCGGGGTGGTGCTGTGGGCGATCAATGATGCGCGGGAGTCGATGCTTGCGACCCGGAATGCCCGGGTGGCGCTGACCCGGGTAGGGATGGTCGAGGAGGCCGTCCTCGATCTGGAGAGCGGGCAGCGCCGCTTCCTCATCACCCGGCAGGAGCAGTTCCTCGAGCCGTGGCGGGCCGCACGCTCTTCCTTCCCCGGTCGGGCGCAACAACTCGTGGACGTCAGCACCTCCCCCGCCCAGAGGGAGCTCGCAGAGCAGATCCGGCAGGTCGGCCGGGCCTTCATCGACGACTACTCGGTTCCGCTCGTCGACGCGGCACGACGAGGCGAACCCGGTGTGAGCAGCGTGACGGTGACGTTGCGGGGCGTGCAGCGCATCGACGAACTCATGGGCCTGTCCGCCCGCTACACCGCCGCCGAGCGGTCTGGGATCACCACCCGCGAGGCCGGCGTCGCCGCCGACCTGCGCAGGGCGACCGTCGCGGGGTCGATCGGTGTCGGGGTGTCGATCCTTGTGATCGTCGCCTACGGCGGATGGGTGACGCGGACGGTCGTCTGGCCGGTGCGCAGGGCGGCCGGTCTGGCGACCCGGCTCGCCGCGGGGGACTTGAGCGCACGCATGCCGCGCACCGGCAAACGCGAGATCGGGCAGCTGGAGACGGCGTTCAACACCATGGCCGGCTCCCTGGAGAACACCCTTGAGCAGGCAGAGGCCGCGCACCGGAGGCTCAGACTGCTCTACGACGCCGGCATGGCCGTCGGCACCACCCTCGATGTGAGACGGACGGCTGACGAACTGGTGAAGGTGTCCGTCCCCCGCTTCGCCGACTTCGTCACCGTCGACCTGGACGTATCCGTCCTGCGAGGCGGCGAGCCGGCGCAGGCCGACGGCGTCGCCATGCGGCGCGTCGCCCGGGGAGGCGTCTGGGACGACGCCCCGCTGGACCCGGTCGGCGCACTGCTCGAGCCCGTCGCGCCGTTCTCGACCAACCGCCGCACGGGCGCGGCTCTCCTGCCCGATCTGCGTTCTGCCCCTACATGGTGGGCCCCCGATCCGCAGCAGGCGGACAGGTTCCTCGAGTACGGCATGCACTCGCTGATCACCGCGCCGCTGTTCGCGCAGGGCGTCCTGATGGGGGCCGTCACCTTCTGGCGGTCCCACCGTTCCCCGCCGTTCGCGCAGGACGACCTGTCCGGTGCCGAGGAATTGGCCGCGAAGGCCGCCGTCGCCACCGACAACGCGCGGCGCTACACCCGCGAGCGCGAGACTGCGCTGACGCTGCAGCGCAGCCTGCTGCCGCAGCGGCTGCCCGAGCAGCCGGCTGTCGACTTCGCCTACCGCTACCTGCCGACCGGGACGGAGGCCGGGGTGGGCGGCGACTGGCTCGATGTGATCCCGTTGTCGGGTACCCGGGTGGCCCTGGTCGTCGGGGACGTGGTGGGCCACGGCGTCCATGCCTCTGCCGCCATGGGACGTCTGCGCACCGCGGTTCGTACCCTGGCGGACGTCGACCTGTCACCCGACGAGCTCCTCACCCACCTCGACGACCTGGTCATCCACCTCACCGAAGGCGACAGCACACCGACAGGAGAGGTGGGTTCGACCTGCCTGTACGCGGTCTACGACCCGATCTCCCGCCGTTTCTGCCTCGCCAGTGCCGGCCATCCGCTGCCCCTCTTGATCACTCCCCAGGGAGCGGTGGAGCCGGTCCCCGGAGACACCGGCCCCCCGCTAGGAGTCGGTGGCCTGCCCTTCGAGACGACCGAACTGGACCTTGCCGCGGGCAGCACTCTCGCGCTGTTCAGCGACGGTCTGGTGCGCTCCAGGCATTTCGACCTGGATCACGGCCTCGAACGGCTTCGCCGCACGCTGGCGTTCGCCGGGGAGTCGCTGGAAGCGACGTGCGACCGCGTGGTGGAGACCTCGCTCACCGACCATCCGGACGACGACGTCACCTTGCTGCTCGCCCGGACCCGCGCCCTGCCGACCGACCAGGTCGTCACCTGGGACGTTCCCGTCGACCCCGAACATGTCGGGATGGCCCGGACGTTGGCCACCGAGCAGCTCGATGCCTGGCAGCTGGCCGAGTTGTCGTTCATCACCGAACTGGTGGTCAGTGAGCTCGTGACCAATGCCATCCGCCACGGTGGCTCCCCCATCCAGCTGCGGCTCATCCGCGACACCGCTTTGATCTGCGAGGTCTCCGACGGCAGCAGCACCGCTCCCCATCTGCGGCGGGCCCGCGTCTTCGACGAGGGCGGAAGGGGGCTGCTGCTGGTGGCCCAGCTCACCCAGCGGTGGGGCACGCGGTACACCACCGCCGGCAAGACGATCTGGTGCGAGCAGACGCTTCCGGCGGCCGAGCCCTGATGACGGGACGGCATGCGAGACGGCATGACCTACGGCATGACCTACGGCATGACGGGACGGCGTCGCGAGTGCGCGTGCGCCGAGGGCGGTGGCCAGGCCGGGGCGGCCGGCAGGGCTCCGTAGACTGGACCCGTGAGTGAGCACCCCGATCCCTTCGACGAGTCCGACGCCTTCGACGAGATCGTCGATGCCGAGACCGACCGTGACCCCGACCTGGCGGTGATCGAGGCCGGCAGCCGCACCCTGCGCGCGCAGGCCGGGGCGCCGCAGACCGACGCCGTGCCCGCCCGGCCCGCGGACCCGGAGGTGGACAAGGCGCTGCGCGAGGTCGAGGCCGACCTGGCGACGCGCTGGGGCGAGACCAAGCTGGAGCCCTCGGTCTCCCGGATCTCCGCCCTGATGGACGTGCTGGGCGAGCCCCAGCGGGCGTACCCCTCGATCCACATCACGGGAACCAACGGCAAGACGTCCACGGCCCGCATGATCGAGGCGCTGCTCGGCGCCTTCGATCTGCGCACCGGGCGGTACACGTCGCCCCACGTCCAGTCGATCACGGAGCGGATCAGCCTGGACGGCGCCCCCATCGAGGCCGAGCGCTTCATCGAGACGTACCGCGACATCAAGCCGTACGTGGAGATGGTCGACGCCGGCCAGGAGTACCGGCTCTCCTTCTTCGAGGTGCTCACCGGCATGGCGTACGCGGCGTTCGCCGACGCGCCGGTGGACGTCGCCGTCGTCGAGGTCGGCATGGGCGGCAGCTGGGACGCGACGAACGTGATCGACGGCTCGGTGGCCGTGGTCACGCCCATCGATCTGGACCACACCGACCGGCTCGGCGCCACGCATGCCGAGATCGCCGGCGAGAAGGCCGGCATCATCAAGCAGGGTGCGACGGTCATCCTGGCGCAGCAGCCGGTGGACGCCGCCCAGGTGATGCTGAAGAAGGCAGTGGAGGCCGACGCGACCGTCGCCCGCGAGGGCATGGAGTTCGGCGTGGTCTCCCGGGAGATCGCGGTCGGCGGCCAGCTCCTGACGCTGCGCGGGCTCGGCGGCGAGTACGACCAGATCTTCCTCCCGCTCTACGGAGCCCACCAGGCGCACAACGCGGCGGTCGCGCTCGCCGCGGTCGAGGCCTTCTTCGGCGTGGGCGCCGAGCAGACGCGTGCGCTGGACATGGACACCATCCGCAAGGCGTTCGCCTCGGTCTCCTCCCCGGGCCGTCTCGAGGTCGTGCGCCGCAGCCCCACCGTCGTGCTGGACGCCGCGCACAATCCGGCGGGCGCGCGGGCGACCGCCGCCGGCATCACGGAGTCGTTCGGCTTCTCCCGCCTCATCGGCGTGGTCGGCACGAGCGACGACAAGGATGTGCGGGGCCTGCTGGAGGCGTTCGAGCCGATCTTCGCCGAGATCGTCGTCACGCAGAACTCCACGCCCCGCGCCATGAACGCGGACGAGCTCGCGGCGATCGCCGTCGAGGTCTTCGGCGACGAGAGGGTGGTCGTCGAGCCGCGTCTGGACGACGCGCTGGAGGCGGCGATCACGCTGGCGGAGGAGGAGTCGGAGTTCGCTGGCGCGGGCGTGCTGGTGACCGGCTCCGTGATCACGGTCGGCGAGGCCCGGCTGCTCCTCGGGAGGGGCTGACACCCGATGCGTACGCTCTGTGCATCCACCCTGATCGGCGAGTTCTTCGTGATCGGCTTCGCCGGTCTTGTCGCGATGAAGTCGGACGGCGCGTCGATGGCCGCGGTGTGGACGGTCTGCGGGATCGCGATGCTGCTCTCGGTGCTGCTGTGCGGCATGATCACACGGCCCGGTGGGATCCAGCTGGGCTGGGCGCTCCAGATCGCGCTCATCGCGAGCGGTTTCGTGGTGCCGGCCATGTTCTTCCTCGGCGCGCTGTTCGCCGGTCTGTGGTGGGCCTCGGTGTTCTACGGTCGCAGGATCGACGAGGCGAAGGCCCGGTGGGAGGAGCAGGCCTCGGCAGGGCCTGACGCTGCGTAATCGCGGGCGGCTTTCGCCCTGTAGCCTCGTCAGTGCCTGCTGCCCGGTTGGGACGCGGCAGGCCCTGAATCCGCACCTGAAGGAGCCCGTACCGTGAGTCAGCGCACGCTCGTCCTGCTCAAGCCCGACGCCGTACGACGCGGCCTGATCGGCGAGATCATCGGCCGCATCGAGGCCAAGGCGGGCTGGACCATCAGCGCGCTGGAGCTGCGCACGCTGGACCAGGACACCCTGGAGCAGCACTACGGAGAGCACAAGGGCAAGCCGTTCTACGAGCCGCTGGTCGCCTTCATGTCCTCCGGCCCGGTCGTCGCACTCGTCGTCGAGGGCGAGCGCGTCATCGAGGGTGTACGCCAGCTGGCGGGACCGACCGACCCGATCGCGGCGGCTCCGGGCTCCATTCGTGGCGACTTCGGCACCATCGTCCGGGAGAATCTCATCCACGCCTCGGACTCCGAGGAGTCCGCCATTCGGGAGCTGAAGATTTTCTTTCCCGGACTTTCCTGACGCGACGTCAGCCGAACAGCGCTCATGACCTGGGGCGACCGAAGGAATTTCGGTCGCCCCTTGGCATAGGCCGGGCCATTGCGGGAACGCATCGCTCCGACACATCGTCACGATAAACAGAGGTGGACCAGCGCGCGGTGTCCGCGGGGGCGGCACTACGATGTAAGCCTCACGCCACAGCACCCACCTCGCCGTCCTGAAAAGCCATCAACGCTCGATTTGGGAAGGCCAGACGAATCCTCATGGGGAACAACATGTCGTTCATCGGCCGTGACATGGCTGTCGACCTCGGGACCGCCAACACGCTGGTGTACGTCAGAGGCCGGGGGATCGTTCTCAACGAGCCGTCCGTCGTCGCGATCAACACCAACACGGGCGGCATTCTCGCGGTCGGCGCCGAGGCGAAGAAGATGATCGGCCGGACGCCGGGCAACATCGTTGCCGTCCGGCCGCTGAAGGACGGCGTCATCGCCGACTTCGAGATCACCGAGCGGATGCTCCGCTACTTCATCCTGAAGATCCACAAGCGCCGGTACCTCGCCCGTCCGCGCGTCGTGGTCTGTGTCCCCTCCGGTATCACGGGTGTCGAGCGCCGTGCGGTGATCGAGGCGTCGACGCAGGCCGGCGCACGCCAGGTGCACATCATCGAGGAGCCGATGGCCGCGGCCATCGGCTCCGGACTCCCCGTCCACGAGGCCACCGGCAACATGGTCGTCGACATCGGCGGCGGCACCACCGAGGTCGCCGTGATCTCGCTCGGCGGAATCGTCACGGCACAGTCCATCCGCGTCGCCGGCGACGAGCTGGACAACGCGATCATCCAGCACATCAAGAAGGAGTACTCGCTCCTGCTCGGTGAGCGCACCGCCGAGAACATCAAGATCACCATCGGCTCGGCGTACGAGATGGACAAGGAGGAGCACACCGAGATCCGCGGCCGCGACCTCGTCTCCGGTCTGCCCAAGACCGTGGTCATCTCCGCCGCGGAGGTCCGCAAGGCCATCGAGGAACCGGTCAACGCGATCGTCGACGCCGTCAAAACGACGCTCGACAAGTGCCCGCCGGAGCTGTCCGGCGACGTCATGGACCGCGGCATCGTCCTCACCGGCGGTGGCGCACTGCTGCGCGGCCTCGACGAGCGGCTGCGCCGCGAGACGGGCATGCCGATCCACATCGCCGAGGACCCGCTGGACTCGGTGGCGCTCGGATCCGGCAAGTGCGTCGAGGAGTTCGAGGCGCTCCAGCAGGTGCTGGACGCCCAGCCGCGTCGTTGACCGGGAGGCGGCGCCCGGCAGCGGCCGGGCCCGCATCCGCCGTTCGGGGGCCCGCGGGGCCCCCACAAGGGGGTCCTTCCGCCTCCGCCCCAGGCGAAGGACCGTTGCTCCACCGACATCACCATTCCGACGAGGAAGGCACGGCCGCCGCACGTGAGGGACACACGAGAGAGCCGGCTGCTCCTGGTGCTGCTGATCGCCATCGCGTTCGCCTTGATCACGGTGGACATCCGCGGCGGTGAGGAGTCACCGGTCGACGGAGCCCGGCAGGCCGCGGCCACGGTCTTCGGCCCGGTCGAGAGCGGTGTCGCGGCGGCCGTCGCACCGATCGGCAACGCCATCGGCGCCGTACGCGACTCCGGCGAGCGTCACGACCGCATCAGCGAGCTGGAGCGGGAGAACGCCGAGCTCAAGCAGCGGCTCGGCAGCGACGACCGCAACCGCAGCCGGCTGCGCGAGCTCGACGGCCTGATCAGGACCGCGGCGGCCGGACAGTACGGGATCAAGGGCGCCGAGGTCATCGCCATAGGAGCGGCGCAGGGCTTCTCCTGGACGGTCACGATCGACATCGGCGCCCAGGACGGCATCAGGCGCGACATGACCGTCCTCAACAGCAACGGACTCGTCGGCCGCGTCACCACCGTCGGCCCCAGCACGTCCACGGTCCTGCTCGCCAACGACCCCGACTTCACCGTCGGCACGCGGATGGAGAAGACCAACGAGCTGGGCTTCGCGACCGGTCAGGGCGACCGGCCGCTCCTGGTCCAGCTGCTCAACGGCAAGTCCAAGGTCAAGAAGGGCGACCGGCTGGTCACCTTCGGCTCGCAGGGCAACAAGCCGTTCGTGCCGGGCGTCCCGGTCGGCGAGGTCATCCGCGTCGACCCGTCGGGCGGCGACCTCACCCGGAACATCTACGTCCGCCCGTACGCCGCCTTCAGCAGGCTCGACATCGTCGGCGTCGTCGTCCAGGCGCCGAACAGCGACCCGCGCGACATGGTGCTCCCGCCGAGGCCCGCGAAGCCCAAGCCGACGCCCACCGTCACGGTGACCGTCACACCCGGTGCCGACGGCGAGACGGAGGACAGCCAGGCCCTGGACGAGCAGACGCAGGACAGCGGGCAGGCGCAGGACACCGGACAGGATCCACCGGGCGACAACGCCGCCGATGTCCCGGACGACGAGTAACAGGAGCTGATCCGCCCATGCGCTTCAACCGGATGCTGCTCTCCACGACCCTGGTCGTGGTCGCCCTCGTCATCCAGGTCACCGTCCTGGCCCGCCTCCAGCTGCCCGGCGCGGTCCCGGACCTGATGCTGCTGACCGTCCTCGGACTCGCCATGGTCTACGGCCATGTCGCGGGCGCCTTCATCGGCTTCGGCGCCGGCCTCCTCGCCGACATCGCGCCGCCCGCCGACCACGCGGCCGGCCGCTACGCGCTCGTCCTGTGCGTCATCGGCTACCTCGCCGGCCTCATCCGGCCCGACAACGGGCAGCAACTGCGCTCCGCCACCGGCCCGATGGTCGTGGTCGTCGCCGCCGCGATCGGATCCACCCTGCTGTACGCGGGAGTGGGCGCCCTCGTCGGCGACACCGCGGCCCGCCATGTCGGCCTCGGCAGCCTGCTGTTCACCGCAGCCGTCTACGACCTGATCCTCGCGCCCTTCACCGTGCCGCTGATCATGTGGCTCGCCAGACGCAGCGACAACGACCCGCTCGCCGAGAGCCAGAGCAGCAACGCCACCGACGTCGCCTCCGGCTGGCTGACGTCGGGCACCGGCCTGCGGATCGGCTCCCAGCGCGGCGGACTGCGGATCAGGGCGGCGAGGACGCGGGCGGCACGAGCCGGACGCATCAAAGGTGTGAAGCGACTGTGACCGAGGGGGCAGCAGCGTGAGCAACATTCCGGAGACCGGGCGGACCCCCCGTGTCCAGATCCGGCTCGTCATCATCCAAGTACTCGTCTTCTCCCTCCTGCTCACCCTCGGCGGCCGGCTCTGGTACCTCCAGATCCGCAACGGCGACGAATACGCCGACGAGGCCAGCGGCAACCACGTGCAGCGGGTCGTCTCACCCGCCGTGCGCGGCTCGATCCTCGACGCCCGCGGCGTCCCGCTCGCCGACAACGAGACCCGCCTCGTGGTCTCCGCGTCGCGCACCGAGCTGATGAAGATGAAGGACGACGGGAAGGCCGTCCTGACCCGGCTCGCCGGTGTCCTCGGCATGAAGCCGAAGGAGGTCATGGACAAGGTCAGGCTCTGCGACTCCAAGACGCCGCAGCCCTGCTGGAACGGCTCCCCGTACCAGCCGATCCCGGTCACCGACGAGGCCACCACGCAGCAGGCGCTGCGGATCCGGGAGAGTTCCGAGGACTTCCCCGGCATCACCGCCGAACCCACCGCTGTGCGCCGGTACCCCGCACCGGCCAAGGCCCGCACGTCGCAGGTGCTCGGCTACCTCTCGCCGGTCACCGACGAGGAGATCCAGAAGGCCAAGGACACCGACTCGCCGCACCTGCGCTCCGACCAGGTCGGCCGCTCGGGCCTGGAGCGCACCTACGACAAGCAGTTGCGCGGCAAGGCAGGCGTCACGTCGTACGAGGTCGACAAGCTCGGCCGGGTCATGGGCCAGACGGAGTCCGACCCGGGCATCCCCGGCTCCAACGTGGTCACCAGCATCGACGCCCGGGTCCAGGGCGTCGCCGAGCACGAGCTGCACCAGGCGATGAAGACCGTCCGGCAGGAGACCGACAAGGTCACCGGCCGCAAGTACGAGGCCGACGCGGGCGCCGTGGTCGTCATGGAGTCCAAGACCGGCCGCGTCATCGCGATGGCCTCCCAGCCCGACTACGACCCCAACGCGTGGGTCGGCGGCATCTCCGCCAAGGACTACGCCAAGCTCACCGGCAAGGGCTCCAACTACCCGCTGCTCAACCGGGCCATCCAGGGCCAGTCACCCGCCGGCTCCGTCTTCAAGGTGGTGTCGGCGAGCGCGGCCGTGCGGGCGGGCTACGCCTTCGACGACCGTTACAACTGCACCAGCTCCTACAGCATGGGCAACCGGAGCTTCGCCAACTTCGAGTCCAAGGGGCACGGCCCCATCACCCTCGGCGACGCTCTCAAGTTCTCCTGCAACACCGTCTTCTACCGTCTCGGCCACCAGGAGTGGCAGCGCGACGGCGGCCTCAACCCCAAGAAGAACGCCCACGACTGGTTCTACCGGACCGCCCATGACTTCGGATTCGGCTCCGAGACCGGCATCGACCTGCCGAACGAGGTCGTCGGCCGTATCCCGGACCGGCAGTGGAAGAAGAGCTTCTGGGAAGCCAACAAGGACGCCTGGTGCAAGCAGGGCAAGAAGGGCGGCACCTACGTTCAGCAGATCGCCTATGAGAGCTGCCTCGAGGGCAACCAGCTGAAGGCCTTCGACAGCATCAACTTCGCCATCGGCCAGGGCGACGTCCTCATCACGCCCATCCAGCTGGCCACCGCCTACGCCGCCATCAGCAACGGCGGAACCCTCTACAACCCCACCATCGGCAAGGCCGTCGTCAGCCCCGACGGCAAGAAGATCGAGGAGATCAAGCCCGAGCCCCACGGCAGGCTGCCGGTGGACGCCGAGACCATCAGCGACCTCGACAAGGGACTGCGCTCCGTCGTCGAGCCCGGCGGCACCGCCGCCTGGCGGTTCGGCGGCTGGCCGCAGGACAAGATCCCGATGCGCGCCAAGACCGGCACCGCCCAGGTCTACGGCAAGCAGACCACCTCGTGGTTCGCGACCTACACCGACGACTACACGATCGTCATGACGATCTCCCAGGGTGGTACGGGCTCCGGCGCGTCGGGCCCTGCCGTGCGCAACATCTACGACGCGATGTACGGCCTGGACAAGGAGGGCAACCAGGACCTGAAGAGGGCCCTGCTTCCCCAGCCGCAGAAGGGTCTGCCCAAGATCTTCCCGGACGGCTCGATCGACGCCCCGGAGATCAGGCCCTACGTTCCTCCGAAGCCGAAGGACCCCGAACCAGCGCTCGCGGGCTCGCCCGCACGGAGGGACTGAGAGATGACAGGCGCAGGCGGTTTCTCCGTCTCCGGATACGGCCCCGAGCGCGGAGGTCTGTGGACCCGCCTGAGTGCGCGCGACTCGATGGCGCGCAGGCTCGACTGGCCGCTGATGTGCTCGGCGATCGCCCTGTCCGTCATCGGCACCCTGCTGGTGTGGTCGGCGACCCGCGGGCGCACCGAGCTCAACCAGGGCGACCCGTACCACTTCCTGGTCCGGCACAGCCTGAACATCGGCATCGGCTTCGCGCTGATGGTGGGCACGATCTGGCTGGGCCACCGCATGCTGCGCGGCGCGGTGCCCGTGCTCTACGGACTGTCCGTGGTGCTCGTGCTGCTGGTGCTCACCCCGCTCGGCGCCACGATCAACGGCGCCCACGCCTGGCTCGTCATCGGCGGCCTGTCGCTCCAGCCGTCCGAGTTCGTGAAGATCACGATCATCCTCGTGATGGCGATGATGCTCGCCGCCCGTGTGGACGCGGGCGACCAGCTCCATCCCGACCACCGCACAGTCGCCAAGTCGCTCGGCCTCGCGGTCGTGCCGATGGCGATCACCATGCTGATGCCGGACCTCGGCTCCGTGATGGTCATGGTCGTGATCGTGCTCGGCGTCCTGCTCGCCTCGGGCGCCTCCAACCGCTGGATCCTCGGCCTCATCGGCGCGGGCGCCGCGGGCGCGGCCCTGGTGGCCGCGCTCGGACTGCTCGACGAGTACCAGATCAACCGCTTCGCCGCCTTCGCCAACCCGGAACTCGACCCCGCCGGCGTCGGCTACAACACCAACCAGGCGCGGATCGCGATCGGTTCCGGCGGACTGTACGGAGCCGGGCTGTTCAACGGCCACCAGACCACGGGGCAGTTCGTGCCCGAGCAGCAGACCGACTTCATCTTCACGGTCGCCGGCGAGGAACTGGGCTTCCTCGGCGCCGGCCTGATCCTGGCGCTGCTCGGCGTCGTGCTGTGGCGTGCCTGCCGCATCGCGCGGGAGACGACCGAGCTGTACGGCACGATCGTCGCGGCCGGGATCATCGCCTGGTTCGCCTTCCAGTCCTTCGAGAACATCGGCATGGCGATGGGCATCATGCCGGTGGCCGGCCTGCCGCTGCCGTTCGTGTCGTACGGAGGCACGTCCATGTTCGCGGTCTGGATCGCGGTGGGCCTGCTCCAGTCGATCCGGGTCCAGCGCCCGATAAGCGCGTAGCCCGATGCGGGGGGTCGGCCCCCCGTGGTTCCCGGCCCGGCAGGTCCGGGGAGGTGCCGGGGGCGCGCGTTCACCGGCGGTCTGCCGCCGCGGGGCGCGGGCGACTAGATTCGGGGCATGGCGGACACCAAGCGCGAGATCGAGCGGAAGTACGACGCCAGCCCCGACACCCGGCTGCCGGATCTGACACAGGTAGCCGGAGTCGCCGGCGTCCGGGACCGAGGCGTCGACGAGCTGGACGCCGTCTACTACGACACCGGTGACCTGCGGCTCGCGGCCGCCTCCGTCACCCTGCGGCGCAGAACCGGCGGAGCCGACGCCGGCTGGCACCTCAAACTGCCCGTCGCCCCCGGCGTCCGCGACGAGATCAGCGCGCCCCTCTCCGACGACGTCCCGGGCGAACTCGCCGCGCTCGTCCGCGTGTACACGCACGAGGCCGCGCTCGATCCGGTCGTCCGCCTGCGCTCCGTCCGCGCCGTGCGCCATCTGCTCGACGCCGACGGCGCCCTCCTCGCCGAGCTCAGCAGGGACAAGGTGCACGCCGAACGGCTGCCGGGCGGCGACGGCGTCGTCCGCTGGGACGAGATCGAGGTCGAACTCGCGGACGGCGGCGACCCCGCGTTCCTCGACGCCGTCGACAAGAAGCTCCGCAAAGCCGGACTGCGCAGGTCCACGGCGCCGTCCAAGCTCGCCAGGGCCCTCGCCGACACCGGCGCCGCTCCGGCGCCCCGCCCCGAAGGGCCAACCCCGCGCACCGCCGGCGACCACATCCTGCGCTACCTGCGGGAACAGCGCGACGCGCTCGTCGCCCACGACCCCGGCGTCCGCCGGGACGTACCCGACGCCGTGCACCAGATGCGCGTCGCCACCCGGCGACTGCGCAGCGCCCTGCGCACGTACCGGAAGATCCTCGACCGTGATGCCACCCGGCCCGTGATCGACGAGCTCAAGTGGCTCGCCGCGGAACTCGGCGTCGCACGTGACCAGGAGGTCCTTGCCGAGCGGCTCCGGTCCGGCGTCGGCGCGCTGCCCGACACCCTGGTGCTCGGACCGGTCGCCGCGCGCCTGAAGGCATGGTCGGTCGCCGGGGAGGCCGACGCCCGCGGCACGGCGGTCGCGGCCCTCGACAGCGCGCGCTACCTGGCCCTCCTCTCCTCCCTCGACGCCCTGCTCGCGAGCCCTCCGCTGCTGAAGGCCGCCGGCAAGGCGGCCGACGCCGTGCTGCCGGCCGCGGTGCTGAAGGACTACGACCGGCTGTCCCGCCGCGTCGAGCACGCCCTCGCCCTCCCCGCCGGCCAGGAGAGGGACGTGGCCCTGCACGACGCGCGCAAGGCCGCCAAGCGGGCCCGCTACGCGGCCGAGGCGGCGACGCAGGCGCTGGGCCGCCCGGCGCGGCGGTTCGCCAAGCGGATGAAGGCCGTGCAGAAGGTTCTCGGCGACCACCAGGACAGCGTCGTCGCCCGCCGGGCACTGCGCGACCTGGCGGTCGCGGCGAACGCGGCGGGCGAGCCGTCGTTCACCTGGGGCCTGTTGTACGGCCAGGAGTCGGCCCGCGCCACGGAGCGCGAGACCGAGCTGCCGCAGGTGTGGGAGCGGGCGACGGCCCCCGGACTGAGGGCGGATCTGACCGGCTGAGCGTCGGGGTACGCTTGATGGTCACCCCCTGTCCGCTCACGAGAGACACCACGATGCCTGTCGAGTCGGTCTTCCCACGCCTGGAAGCGCTTCTCCCGCATGTCCAGAAGCCGATCCAGTACGTCGGCGGAGAACTCAACTCCACCGTCAAGGACTGGGACGCCTGCGACGTCCGCTGGGCGCTCATGTACCCCGACGCGTACGAGGTCGGACTCCCCAACCAGGGCGTCATGATCCTCTACGAGGTGCTGAACGAGCGCGAGGGCGTGCTCGCCGAGCGCACCTACAGCGTGTGGCCGGACCTCGAGGAGCTGATGCGCGAGCACCGGGTCCCGCAGTTCACCGTGGACAGCCACCGCCCGGTCAAGGCGTTCGACGTCTTCGGGCTCAGCTTCTCCACCGAACTCGGCTACACCAACATGCTCACGGCGCTCGATCTCGCGGGCATACCGCTGGAGTCGAAGGACCGCACGATCGACGACCCGATCGTGCTCGCCGGCGGACACGCCGCGTTCAACCCCGAGCCGATCGCGGACTTCATCGACGCGGCGATCGTCGGCGACGGCGAGCAGGCCGTGCTCGACATGACCGAGATCATCCGTGCCTGGAAGGCGGAGGGCCGGCCCGGCGGCCGCGAGGAGGTCCTGCTCCGCCTCGCGAAGACGGGCAGCGTCTACATCCCCGCGTTCTACGACGTCGAGTACCTGCCCGACGGCCGCATCGGCCGTGTCGTGCCGAACAGGTCGGGCGTGCCGTGGCGGGTGTCCAAGCACACCGTCATGGACCTCGACGAGTGGCCTTATCCCAAGCAGCCGCTGGTCCCGCTCGCGGAGACCGTCCACGAGCGGATGTCCGTCGAGATCTTCCGCGGCTGCACCCGCGGCTGCCGCTTCTGCCAGGCCGGCATGATCACGCGCCCCGTACGGGAGCGAAGCATCACCGGCATCGGCGAGATGGTGGACAAGGGCCTCAAGGCGACGGGCTTCGAGGAGGTCGGCCTGCTCTCGCTGTCCTCCGCGGACCACAGCGAGATCGGCGACATCGCCAAGGGCCTCGCCGACCGGTACGAGGACGACAAGATCGGCCTGTCCCTCCCCTCGACCCGTGTCGACGCGTTCAACGTGGACCTGGCCAACGAGCTGACGCGCAACGGCCGCCGGTCCGGCCTCACCTTCGCCCCCGAGGGCGGCTCCGAGCGCATGCGCAAGGTCATCAACAAGATGGTCTCGGAGGAGGACCTGATCCGCACCGTCGCCACGGCGTACGGCAACGGCTGGCGTCAGGTGAAGCTGTACTTCATGTGCGGCCTGCCGACCGAGACCGACGACGACGTGCTCCAGATCGCCGACATGGCGGCGAACGTCATCGCCAAGGGCCGCGAGGTCTCGAAGTCGAACGACATCCGCTGCACGGTGTCGATCGGCGGCTTCGTGCCCAAGCCGCACACCCCCTTCCAGTGGGCGCCGCAGCTGTCCGCCGAGGAGACGGACGCGCGGCTGGAGAAGCTGCGCGACAAGATCCGCGGCGACAAGAAGTACGGCCGCTCGATCGGCTTCCGCTACCACGACGGCAAGCCGGGCATCGTCGAGGGCCTGCTCTCCCGCGGTGACCGCCGCGTCGGCGCCGTCATCCGCGCCGTCTACGAGGACGGCGGCCGCTTCGACGGCTGGCGCGAGCACTTCTCGTACGACCGCTGGATGGCCTGCGCCGAGAAGTCGCTGCCGCAGTTCGGCGTCGACGTCGACTGGTACACGACGCGTGAGCGCACGTACGAGGAGGTGCTGCCCTGGGACCACCTGGACTCCGGTCTCGACAAGGACTGGCTCTGGGAGGACTGGCAGGACGCGCTCGACGAGACCGAGGTCGAGGACTGCCGCTGGACGCCGTGCTTCGACTGCGGTGTGTGCCCGCAGATGGACACGCACATCCAGGTCGGTCCGACGGGCAAGAAGCTGCTGCCGCTGACCGTCGTCAAGTAGCGCTCGATCCCCCCGACTCGGGGGAGGGCCCGGCCACAGGGGAGACCCTGCGGCCGGGCCCTCGTTCGTTGCGGGCGGGAAGCGGGGGCCGGTGGACCGGATCCGGACGGGGCCGTGCTGCGTCCTGTCCTGCATGGAGTACGAGAGGCCGCCGACGGCGGATGTGCGGCAGCGGTACGGCGCGGTCGAGGAGTACGAGCCCGGGGACGGCTGCCTCGCGCAGGTCATCCGGATTCCGCTGCGGATCGTCGTCGTGCTCCTGGTCGTCCCCGTCCGCATGGCCTGGGACGTCCTCGCCGTCTGCGGGCGGGCGCTGCACCGGACTTTGCTGCGGCCGGCCGGCCGCGCGCTCGCGCGGATCGGCAGCGCCGTCCTGCGCCAAGTGCTGATCCCGGTCGGCAAGGCGCTGTTCGTGTGGCCGTGGGTGGCGCTGTGGCGGTACGTGGTCGTGCCGGTGGTGACGTACGGGCTCGTCGCCCCGGTCGTGTGGCTGTACCGGCACGTGCTGGCCCCGCTCGGCCGCGGCATCGCGTGGGCCGTGGCGAACTTGCTGGTCGCGCCGTTGGTGTGGATGGTGGCGAACCTGCTGGTCGCCCCGCTCGTGTGGCTGCACCGGCACGTTCTCACCCCGCTCGGGCGCGGCGTCGCGGCCGTCCTCGGGTGGCTCGGCAAGGCGCTGTTCGTGTGGCCGTGGGTGGCGCTGTGGCGCTATGTGGTCGTGCCGGTGGTGACGTACGGACTCGTCGTCCCGGTCGTGTGGATCTGCCGGTACGGGCTGGTCCTGCCCGCCGTGTGGCTCTACCGGAACGTGCTCACACCGCTCGGGCACGGCATCGTTCGGCTCCTCGTCCACCTGGTGGTGGCGCCGGCGGCTTGGGTGTACCGCTGCGTCCTCGCGCCGATCGGCAGGGAGACCGTCGCGGCCCTCCGGCTCGCGTGGCAGTTCGCCGGGTACGTGTCGCGTGCCGTCGGCCGGGGGCTGAAGTGGCTCGCGTGGAACCTCGCGGGCCGTCCGGCGCGCTGGTTCTACCGCGGTGTGTGCACGCCCGTCGGGCACTTCGTGCGCGACGCCGTCTGGCGCCCGGTCGCACGGGCCGCCGTCGAGGCCGGACGGACCGTGCACGCCGCGTTCGCCTCGGCGCGTCTGACCCTGCGCCGGGCCCGCCGCGACGCATGGCGCGCCCTGGGCGGCGGGACCGTGTACCCGGAGCCCGCGACTCCCATGACGGGTGCGGCGCGCCGGGCGCGTAACCTGGGTGATACGCAACAACCACAGACCGTTCCCGGCGTGGCGGCCGAGACCGAGATCTCCCTGCGCAAGCAGGGGTGAGCCGGCCGGCCCCGAGGGAACCCCCCACGTCCGAGGGCGGCGCGCCACCCGCGCCCGCTCCGCACCGAGGAGAAGAACCACTGGGCAAGCGACAGCCCGAAGGCCCGCCGCCCGCACCTGCGGTGCAGCGCATCCGACTGCGCTACACCAAGCGCGGCCGCCTCCGGTTCACCAGTCACCGTGACTTCCAGCGCGCCTTCGAGCGTGCGCTGCGGCGCGCCGAGGTGCCCATGGCGTACTCGGCGGGCTTCACCCCGCACCCGAAGGTGTCGTACGCCAATGCCGCACCCACCGGCACGGGCAGCGAGGCCGAGTACCTGGAGATCGCCCTCACCGAGCACCGCGACCCCGACAAGCTGCGCGAGCTGCTCGACGAGTCGCTGCCGGACGGACTCGACATCACCGACGCCGTCGAGGCCCGCACCTCGGGTCTGGCCGACCGGCTCACCGCGTCCGTGTGGGAGATGCGGCTGGACGGCGTCGAGCCGCAGACAGCCGAGAATGCCGTGACCGCGTTCCTCGCCGCCGAGACGGTCGACGTCCAGCGGAAGACGAAGAACGGCATGCGGACCTTCGACGCGCGGGGTGCCGTCGCCGACCTGCAGGCGGGTCGTCCCCAGCCTGATAGGCCGGGAGAGGGGCCCTGTGCGATACTGCGGCTGGTTGTTCGGCACGTGACACCTGCCGTACGACCCGACGACGTCCTGTCCGGTCTCCGAGCTGTGGCCGACCTGGCGCCGCCGGTCCCCGCAGCGGTGACCAGGCTGGCGCAGGGGCTCTTCGACGAGGAGTCCGGCACGGTGACCGACCCGCTCGCGCCCGACCGCGAGGCAGCCCCGGCCGCTCCACCCACGGCCGCCGGGACAGCCCCTGCGACGGCGCCGGAAGGTCCCGCCGCGTAAGGACGGTCGTCGTAGCGCGGCTCTGGACACTCGGGAGCCACCTGAGCCGGGCCGCGCATTGACACAGAAGACTTTCGCCAGGCCGTACGTACATCGCGTAGGGAACCGGCGAGCCAGACATCAGCTCCCGTGCGGCGCCCGCGCCCCGGACGGCGGCACCGCGCACATCACGCGGGCCGCGGCCGGACCGGACCAGGCGCGGCGCCCGGGAGCGCGACGGGAGAAACGCCCGCATGCTCGAGCCGATCGGATCCGGCGCTGCCGGAGACAACAACCAAGAACACATCACCCCCAGCGACACGCTGCCGCCGCGCCGCAGGCGCGCCGCGGCGCGTCCTGCCGGGCCGCCGAGCGCGGCGGACACCGCCGCCCTGAGCGAGGCCGCCGCGCCGGAAGCCGCCGTTACGGCGGAGAGCACCGAGGCCGCTGCCCCAAAGGCCGCCGCCCCGACCGCCGAGGCCGTAGAGGCGGCCGCGCCGCGCACCCGACGCCGCGCCACGCGCAAGGCGACCGCTCCGGCGGGCGCGCCCGACGCCGCGGAGCCGGCCGCGGACGAGTCCGAGGAGACGCCCGCGCCGCGTACGCGCCGCCGCGCCACCCGTAAGGCCACCGCGCCTGCTGCCGCCCCGGTGCAGGCGGAGGCCGTTCCGGCCGAGGCCGAGGAGACCGCCGAGGCCGCCGAGACCCTCGAGACCGAGGAGACCGCCGAGGCGGTCGTCACCGCCGAGGCCGCCGCTCCCCGCCGTACGCGGCGCCGCGCGTCCGCCCCGGCCGGTGCGCCCAAGGCCGCCGAAGCGCAGGAGGACCAGCCCACGCAGGTCGAGGCCGCCCAGGCCGTCGTGCCCGCTGTTGCGGGCGTCTCCGCAGTAGTGGGCGAGAGCGCCGAGGCCGAGGCCCCCGCGCCGCGTACCCGTCGGCGTGCGACGCGCAAGGCGACGGCTGCGGCCGGTGCGCCGCAGGTCGAGGAGACCGAGTCGGCGGAGGCTCCGCAGGCCGCGGACGTCGACACGGAGGCGGAGGCCCCCGCGCCGCGTACCCGCCGCCGTGCGACGCGCAAGGCGACGGCTCCGGCCGGCGCCCCGGAAACCGCCGAGGCCGCGGACACTGCTGCCGCCGTTCCGTCGGCGGAGGCCGCCGAGCCCGTGGCCGCTGAGCCCGTGGCCGCTGAGCCCGAGGCCGCCGAGCCCGAGGCCGCCGAGGTGGCCGCGCCGCGCCGCCGCCGTCGTGCGTCCGCCCCGGCGGGCGCCCCGAAGGCGATGGCCGCCGAAGAGGTCCGGGCCGAGACGGAGGAGGCCGCCCCGCGTACGCGCCGCGCCGCCCGTAAGGCCACCGCGCCCGCCGGTGCCCCGGCCGCCGCCGAGGCCGACGAGCAGGCCGCCGAGGCGGGCGAGAGCCTGCCCGAGAGCGCCGTCGAGCAGATCGCCGCCGCCGAGGCGCAGGTCGCCGCCGCCGAGAAGGCCGCCAGCCGTGGCCGCACGCGCCGTCGTGCCGTGTCGCCCGAGTTCACCACCCCGCAGTCGCGGGCCGCCGCACCGGCCGAGAAGGCCGAGGCGCCCGCGCGCGGCCGCCGTGCGCGACCCGCCGTGCCCACCTTCCAGGCCCCGGTCTTCGCCGAGCCGATGTTCCAGACCCCGGAGACCGCCGCGGCCGCCGCTGCCGCTGCCGCGAGCGCCCCGGAGCCGGAGGAGGAAGAGGAGTTCGCCGAGGCGGTCACCGAGACCGCGGCCCCCGAGCAGCCCGCGGGCCGCCGTCGCCGCCGTCGTCGCGGCGAGCCCGTCGAGACCCCCGCCGCCGAGGCCGTACCGGTCGAGGAGGAGGCCGAGCCCGAGCAGGCGGAGGCCGCGCAGGGCGAGGAGGCCGACGAGTACGAGGACCGGCCGTCGCGCCGTCGCCGCCGCGGGGGCCGTCGCCGCCGCCGTGGTGAGGCCGCCGACGTGGACGAGTCCGTGGAGGAGGAGGCCGAGGAGGCCGAGGCCGCCGCCGAGGAAGCGGAGGAGGAGGCCGAGGACGAGGACGAGACCGGCACGACGTCCGCCGCCGGGACCAGCAGCAGCCGCCGTCGCCGTCGCCGTCGCCGTCGCAGCGGTGACGCGGCCGGCGAGCCCGAGGCCGCCGACGAGGACGGCGTCCCCACGGTCGTCAAGGTCCGTGAGCCTCGCAAGAAGGAAGAGCCGAGCGACGAGGTCCAGTCCATCAAGGGCTCGACCCGTCTGGAGGCGAAGAAGCAGCGCCGCCGCGAGGGCCGCGAGCAGGGCCGCCGCCGGGTGCCGATCATCACCGAGGCGGAGTTCCTGGCGCGCCGCGAGGCCGTCGAGCGCGTGATGGTCGTCCGCCAGAGCGGCGAGCGCACCCAGATCGGCGTCCTCGAGGACAACGTGCTCGTCGAGCACTACGTCAACAAGGAGCAGGCCACCAGCTACGTCGGCAACGTCTACCTGGGCAAGGTGCAGAACGTCCTGCCGTCCATGGAGGCCGCCTTCGTCGACATCGGCAAGGGCCGCAACGCCGTCCTGTACGCGGGCGAGGTGAACTTCGAGGCGCTGGGCATGGCGGGCGGCCCGCGCCGTATCGAGGCCGCCCTCAAGTCCGGCCAGTCGGTGCTGGTCCAGGTGACCAAGGACCCGATCGGTCACAAGGGCGCCCGCCTGACCAGTCAGGTCTCGCTGCCCGGCCGCTACCTTGTCTACGTGCCCGAGGGCTCGATGACCGGTATCAGCCGCAAGCTCCCCGACACCGAGCGCGCCCGGCTGAAGACGATCCTCAAGAAGATCGTTCCCGAGGACGCGGGCGTCATCGTGCGCACCGCCGCCGAGGGGGCGAGCGAGGACGAGCTGCGCCGCGACGTCGAGCGTCTGCAGGCGCAGTGGGAGGAGATCCAGAAGAAGGCGAAGAGCGGCAACGCCCCGACGCTGCTCTACGGCGAGCCGGACATGACCGTCCGGGTCGTCCGCGACATCTTCAACGAGGACTTCTCGAAGATCATCGTCAGCGGTGACGAGGCGTGGGAGACCATCCACGGCTACGTGTCGCACGTGGCGCCCGACCTGGTCGACCGCCTGCAGCGGTGGACCAGCGAGGTCGACGTCTTCGCGGTCAACCGGATCGACGAGCAGCTGATGAAGGCCCTGGACCGCAAGGTCTGGCTGCCGAGCGGCGGCTCGCTGGTGATCGACAAGACCGAGGCCATGGTCGTCGTCGACGTCAACACCGGCAAGTTCACGGGACAGGGCGGCAACCTCGAGGAGACCGTCACCAGGAACAACCTGGAGGCGGCCGAGGAGATCGTGCGCCAGCTGCGGCTGCGCGACCTGGGCGGCATCGTCGTCGTCGACTTCATCGACATGGTGCTGGAGTCCAACCGGGACCTGGTCATGCGCCGGCTCCTGGAGTGCCTGGGCCGCGACCGCACCAAGCACCAGGTGGCCGAGGTGACGTCGCTGGGCCTGGTGCAGATGACCCGCAAGCGAGTCGGCCAGGGGCTGCTGGAGTCGTTCTCGGAGACCTGCGTCCACTGCAACGGGCGCGGTGTGATCGTGCACATGGAGCAGCCGTCCGCCGCCGGTGGCGGTGGCGGCAAGCGCTCCAAGAAGCGCGGCCGCGGTGGTGCGGCCGCGGAGCACGAGCACGTCGAGCCGCAGGCCGTGGCGGTCGCGGAGCCGGAGATCGAGACGGAGGCGGAGGTCGCCGCCGAGGCGGCCGCCCCGGTCGCGCTCGAGGAGCCGGCCTTCGCGCCCGACGAGGAGCTGTACAGCAGCGTCGCGGAGGCCGAGGCCGCCGCGTCGCGCGGCCGTGGCCGCCGCCGGGCGACCCGCAAGGTGTCGGCTCCGGCGGGTGCGCCGAAGGCGCCGAAGGCGGCGGAGCCGGCGGTGGTGGCGGTGTCCGAGCCGACGCCCGAGCCCGCGCCCGCGGCCACGCCCGAGCCGGAGCCGGAGGCTCCCGCCGAGCCGGCCCCCACGGGCCGTACGCGCCGCCGCGCCACGCGTCAGGTGTCGGCCCCGGCCGGCTCCCCGGCTCCGGCCGAGGTGACGGTGGCCCCGGCGGTGAAGCCGGAGCCGGAGCCCGAGCCCGAGCCGGAGGCCACGGCCGTGGTCGCCGAGGAGGCGCCGGTCGCGGCTCCGCCGCGTGCCCGCCGCCGGGTGACCCGCAAGGTCACCGCCCCGGCCGGTTCGCCGTCGGGCGCCGAGGAGGCCGCGATCGTCGTGGTCGCCGCGGAGCCGAAGGCCGCCGAGCCCGAGCCGAAGGCCGCCGAGCCCGAGGCGGAGGAGCCGGAGGCCGCACCGGTGGCCAAGAAGGCGGCCCGCAAGACGGCCAAGAAGGCCACGGCGAAGAAGGCCGCGACCAAGAAGACGGCCGCGAAGAAGACGACGGCCAAGAAGGCCACGGCGAAGAAGGCCACGAAGAAGACGGTGGCGGCTGAACAGACGTCCCCGTCGGTCTCCGCGACCACGTCCGAGGACTAGCCACCTCCCGACGCGGCCCGCCCCGGTTCGACCGGGGCGGGCCGCGTCGGCGTTTGCGGGGAGCGTGCCGCATGACCTGCGAGGGCGGAGGCTGAGGGCGCGCGCGTGCACCGGTGCGGTGCGGTTGCCCGCTCCTGTTCGCGCACGCCCTCTGTGCACGCCACGAGGGCCGTGGGCGCGAGGGCCGAGGTGCCCGCCGCCCGCGGAGACCGCGTGTGCCCCCGTTGAGGGCGCGCGCATGCGCCGGTGCGATGCGGGTGTGCCCGCTCCTGGGCGCGCAGCTCTCTGTGCAGCCACGAAGGGCGCGGGAACGAGAGCCGAGGTGCCCGCCGCCCGCGGAGACCGCGTGTGCCCCCGTTGAGGGCGCGCGCATGCGCCGGTGCCATGCGGTCACCTGCCCCTCGTCGCGCACGCTCTGCGCACGCCACGAGGGCCGAGGCGGCGCCCACGGTCCCGGTCCGGCCGGGTCTCAGGGGCCGCTCGGCCGGCGCGCGGGCGCCGCGTCACGCAGTACGCACGCAGAAGGGCCCGTGGCACCGGTCTCCCGGTGGCACGGGCCCCTGCGCGTACGACGGGCGCGCCGTCGTCGGGTCAGCGCTTGCCGGACGTCAGCGCCTTGAGGCGCTTCAGCACCGCCTTCACGATCGCCACTCGGCCCACACGCAGCACCAGCTTGTTCCGCTTCTTCGCCACGGCCGCGTAGCGCGGGACGCCGCGGCTGATCCAGCGCGTGTTGGTGAGGGAGGACTGCGGCCCCACCGGCTTGGACCAGCCCTTGCCGCGCTGGGACGGCAGCCACAGCGACACTGTCCAGGAGCCGGTGGCGAGTCCCTCCAAGGAGACGCTGGCCGTGAAGGCGCTGTCACCCGTCGGAGTGACCGGCACCGTCACGGACCTGCCGCCGTCGCCCTCCAGCCGTACGCCCAGCGCGCCCGCCGGCATCCCGGCGAGCTTCCAGCTGCCACTGACCTCCAGCTGCGAGGGGATCGTGGTCGACCAGCGGGTGCCCTCGATGCGGAGCTTGTCCGCGACCTTGTGCTTGTTCTCGCCCACGTCGAGCGTCAGGTTGCTGTACGGCTGCGTGTAGTACAGCGCGGCCGCGAAGTTCTCCTCGCCGTCGGCGACGACGTACGTCTGCGGCGTGGTGGCCACCTCGGGCAGGCGCTTGTGGCCGAAACGGATCTCCTTGACGACGTCCTCGACCCGGACGGCGACGAAGACGTCCCACAGGCCCTTGGGGAGGCGGCCGCCGTCGACCGCCTTCGTCAGGTCGATCTCGGCGGCGAAGCCGGCCTGCGGGTAGCGGTACTTCCCGGCGTCCTCCTTGCCGGCGCCGAGCTCAGGCGTGGCCACGACCGTCGTCGGGAAGCGGTGCTCGGCCTTGGTGTCGCGCTCACGCAGCACCAGCTCCGTGCTGGTGGGCACGTCCTGCGGGACGCGCCGCAGGTAGGCGTGACCGGTCATCCTCAGCACGCCGTCCTCGATGCCGACCGAGTCCAGCCGGTGGCGGTCCTGGAGCGCCGCCGTGACGTCGTAGATCTCGTCCGGGATGCCGCGCTCGGCGTCGCGGAAGAACGGCAGCAGGGTGTAGGCGCGGTCGCCCTCGACGAGGATCCCGGGCTGCTCGCCGCTCGAGCGGTGCCGCCGGTCGACCTTCTCCAGCTCGATGGACTCCTGGAGCATCCCGCGCTGGACGAGCTCGCACCGCAGCCGCGTGATCGCGTTCACCCTGGCCTTGAGCGAGTCCGGGTAGGACCGCTCCAGCAGGGCGCGCAGCTGCTCGTAGTTCTTCCGCTGGAGCTCCGGGTCCGACTCCCTGGCCAGGTGGATCAGGGCGTGGAACATGTCGATCGACAGATGCCGGTTCATCAGGCCGTCGCGGTCGGGCCCGGCCGGGACGTGCTTCTCGACCAGGTCGACCATCAGCTCCAGCACCTTGATGCGGCTGTCGGCGCCGCGCGTGGAGGTGGTGATGTTGCCGCCGTCGTCGCGCTTGACGATGTACAGGCAGTCGTAGTCGGCGACGACCGAGATGCCGTCGGCCTTGAGGTAGAGCATGCCGGTGAAGAGCTGATCTTCACAGGTCTTGTACCCGAGGGGGAAGCGCAGCTGGTGCTTCTCGATCAGCTCGCGCCGGATGAGCTTCAGCGGGTTGAGCGCCCAGTAGACGCGGGAGTTGAAGACGTCCGTGCGGGGCTGGTTGCGTACGAACATCGAGGCCGGAGCGCCCCGCCCGTTGACGCCCTTCATCTTGCCGAGCACCACGTCGGTCTTGTTCTTCTCGGCCATCGCGAGCATGCGCTCGAGGGCTTCCTCGCCGAGGTAGTCGTCGGCGTCCAGGAAGAACACGAACCTGCCCCGCGCGTGGTCCAGGCCCTTGTTGCGAGGGGCCGAGGGGCCGCCGGAGTTCTCCTGGTGGAACACCTGGAACAGGCCGGGGTACTCCTCGGCGAAGCGTTCCAGTTCCTTGCCGGTACCGTCGGTGGAGCCGTCGTTGACGGTGATGATCTCCAGGCGGTCGCGCCCGATCGACTGCTCGACCACGGAGGTCAGGGTCTTCGTGAGGTACGGCATGGCGTTGTAGGCGCCGATGATCACCGAGATGTCAGGCGTGGTGGTCAAAGCTCGTCGTCCGTTCCGCGTGCAGCCCGAGCGCTGGTCGCTGCTCAGCCGCAGCCCCCCCGGTCGACTCGATGGCCGTTATTGAGGTGTTCAGAGGAAAGTCCGCACCAATGCTACAAACGCTGCATGCATGTGGAGGCACTGTAACCGTCACGTTTCGGTGACAGGTGGGTGCCAGAGGGTTTGAACAGGGCCGGTTTGACCCGCCGCAGGCAGGTCCGTAACCTTGTCCTTCGGCGTGTTTCCCTATGCGTCCACCCCTGAGCACCTTCCTCCCGGTCCGCCGGGAGAGGCCGCTCGTCCATTCCGGATCGTCTCGGGCCCCGCGCCCGTGTGAGCGGCTGGCATCAGGGGTTCCGTTCCGAGCGAGAGAGAGATCCGCGTGTACGCCATCGTGCGCAGCGGTGGTCGCCAGCACAAGGTTGCTGTCGGCGACATCGTTGAGGTTGACAAGATTTCCACCGCCAAGGTTGGCGACACGGTCGAGCTCTCGACCCTGCTCGTTGTCGACGGCGACGCCGTGACCAGCGACCCGTGGGTGCTGGCCGGTATCAAGGTCACGGCCGAGGTCGTGGACCACCACAAGGGCGCGAAGATCGACATCCTTCGCTACAAGAACAAGACCGGCTACCGCCGTCGCCAGGGTCACCGTCAGCAGTACACGGCGATCAAGGTCACGGGCATCCCCACGGCTGCGAAGTAAGGGACTGAGGAGAGATGGCACACAAGAAGGGCGCATCGTCCACCCGGAACGGTCGCGACTCCAACGCTCAGCGGCTCGGCGTGAAGCGCTTCGGCGGTCAGGTCGTCAACGCCGGTGAGATCCTGGTCCGCCAGCGTGGCACCCACTTCCACCCCGGTGCGGGCGTCGGTCGTGGTGGCGACGACACCCTGTTCGCGCTGCTGGCCGGGCGCGGTGGAGTTCGGTACCCACCGTGGCCGCAAGGTTGTGAACATCGTTCCGGTCGCCTGATCGGATCTTTCGCGAGGGGCGGACCTCACTTCCCGGACCGGGAAGCGGGTCCGCCTTTCGTGTGTTGAGAGACAGACATTCCGTACACACGTCACCGGCGTCACCGTCGTCGGCGGCACCCCGTCATCACTGGAGGCACTTCCATGACCACCTTCGTGGACCGCGTCGAGCTGCACGTCGCCGCGGGTAACGGAGGCCACGGCTGCGCCTCCGTGCACCGAGAGAAGTTCAAGCCGCTCGGCGGGCCCGACGGCGGCAACGGCGGCCGCGGCGGCGACGTCATCCTGGTCGTCGACCAGTCCGTGACCACGCTGCTCGACTACCACCACAGCCCGCACCGCAAGGCCACCAACGGCAAGCCCGGCGAGGGCGGCAACCGCTCCGGCAAGGACGGCCAGGACCTGGTCCTGCCCGTGCCCGACGGCACCGTCGTCCTCGACAAGAAGGGCAACGTGCTCGCCGACATGGTCGGCCAGGGCACCACGTACGTCGCCGCCGAGGGCGGCCGCGGCGGTCTCGGCAACGCGGCGCTGGCGTCCGCGCGCCGCAAGGCCCCCGGTTTCGCGCTGCTCGGCGAGCCCGGCCGCTCGGGCGATGTCGTCCTGGAGCTGAAGACCGTCGCCGACGTCGCGCTCGTGGGGTACCCCAGCGCGGGCAAGTCCTCGCTGATCTCGGTGCTCAGCGCGGCCAAGCCGAAGATCGCGGACTACCCCTTCACCACGCTCGTCCCGAACCTGGGCGTCGTGACCGCCGGCTCGACCGTGTACACGATCGCCGACGTCCCCGGCCTGATCCCGGGCGCGAGCCAGGGCCGCGGCCTGGGGCTGGAGTTCCTGCGCCACGTCGAGCGCTGCTCGGTGCTGGTGCACGTGCTGGACACCGCGACGCTGGAGTCCGACCGCGACCCGGCCACCGACCTCGACGTCATCGAGGAGGAACTCCGGCAGTACGGCGGCCTGGAGGACCGGCCGCGCATCGTCGTCCTCAACAAGGTCGACATCCCCGACGGCCAGGACCTGGCCGACATGATCCGCCCGGACCTGGAGGAGCGCGGCTACCGCGTCTTCGAGGTGTCGGCGGTGGCGCACAAGGGCCTCAAGGAGCTGTCGTACGCGCTGGCCGAGATCGTGGCCGCGGCGCGGGCCGCCAAGCCGGTGGAGGAGGCGACCCGGATCGTCATCCGTCCGAAGGCGGTCGACGACGCGGGCTTCACGGTCACGCAGGAGGAGGACGGCCTGTTCCGCGTGCGCGGCGAGAAGCCGGAGCGCTGGGTGCGCCAGACCGACTTCAACAACGACGAGGCCGTGGGCTACCTGGCCGACCGCCTGGGCCGCCTGGGCGTCGAGGAAGAGCTGATGAAGGCCGGCGCCCGCGCGGGCGACGGCGTGGCGATCGGCCCCGAGGACGACGCGGTCGTCTTCGACTGGGAGCCGACGATGATGGCGGGCGCGGAGATGCTCGGCCGTCGTGGTGAGGACCACCGCTTCGAGGCCCCGCGCCCGGCGGCGCAGCGCCGCCGCGACCGCGAGGCGGAGCGCGACGAGGCGCTGAAGGAGTTCGAGGGCTTCGACCCGTTCTAGGACGGGGCAGCCGGTCGTTCCCGGCCCGGTCAGGCGCGCGCGCCTGACCGGGCCGGACTGCGTCCTGGCTCCGCGGTGCCGGACCGGGTGCTCCCGGGCCCGGTGCCCGGCCGGGCCGGCGGTACGAAACGGGCCCCGGCGGGGCCCGCCGGTGCTCCGCGCAGGTCCTTCGGGGGCCCGGCGCGCCCCGGCATGGCGCCCGGGCCCGAATCCGGCGCGGTCACCGGGAGGGCGGGTGCTCGGCTGCCGCGCGGGAGGCGGTCGAGGCCGCCACCAGCCGCCGGTGCAGCCGCGTGCCTGCAGCCGCCCCGCCCGAAAACCCGAGAAGCGGACCGCCGGATCCCCGCCCCCGCGGCGACGCGACCCGTCGTCACGGCCCCCAGCGCAGCCCGCGCGGCCGGGCTCGCAGCCGACGGGGCGGTGTGCCCCTGGGCGCCCGAGGCGCCGTCGGCAGGCGAGCTTGCGCGCGGCCGCTCCGTTTCAAGGAAACGCACAACCTCTCACCCGCCTTGTCCGTCTGACCTGGTTGATGGCGGGGCGTTCACCTGGAATAGGTTCAATCATGGCCAATCGGTCGACATCGGGCATACGGTGAACTGTGGTCCGGGCTGCTGCCCCGTCAGGTCAGGGGTCGTCTGCATCCGGCAGCCGCAACGGGGCTACCCGTTCGTCCCGGAGCAGGCCGGAGCAGAAGTGAACGGAGCACCATGAAGATCTCCTTCCTCATCCACACGATTTACGGGATCGGCGGAACCATCCGCACGACGCTGAATCTGGCGGAGGAACTGGCCAATCGCCACGAGGTCGAGATCGTCTCGGTCTTCCGGCACCGCGACGACTCCGCGTTCGCCCTGGACCCGCGCATCACCGTCGTGCCCCTCGTCGACACCCGTCAGGGCAGCGCCGACCGGCAGGAGCCCCTGTTCGCCGAGCCCGCCGTCGCCTTCCCGCGTGCCGAGGCCCGCTACAAGGAGTACAATCGCCTCGTCGACGAGCGCGTGCGCGCCCACTACGCCGCGTCCCACGCCGACGTCGTCATCGGCACCCGTCCCGGCCTCGTCGCCTACGTCGCCCAGTTCGCTCCGGCCACCGCCGTCCGCATCGGCCAGGAGCACATGACGCACAACCACCACAAGGCCGCGCTGCGCGAGGAGATGTACGAACACCTCGACACCGTCGATGCGTTCGTCACCGTCTCCGAGGGCGACGCCAAGGTGTGGCGCGAGAAGATGCCGCTGCCCACGACCCGCGTCCTGTCGATCCCCAACAGCGTCCCCGAGCCGTCCGTCCCGCCCTCCGACGGCACCGGAAGGACCGTCGTCGCGGCCGGGCGGCTCGCCGCCGAGAAGCAGTACCACGTCCTCGTCGACGCCTTCGCCGAGGTCGTCAGGCAGCGGCCCGACTGGTCTCTGCGCATCTACGGCTCCGGCGACCAGCGCGACAGGCTGCGCGCACGCATCGACGAGCTCGGCCTGTACAACGAGATCCACCTGATGGGTCCTCACTCGCCCATCGAGCCGGAGTGGGCCAAGGGGGCCATCGCCGCGTCGACGTCCCGTCACGAGTCGTTCGGCATGACCCTCGTGGAGGCGATGCGCTGCGGCGTGCCGATGGTGAGCACCGACTGCGACTACGGTCCGCGCGAGATCATCGAGGACGGTGTCGACGGCCTGCTCGTCCCCGTGGGCGACGCGCACGCCGTCGCCCGGGCGCTCCTGCGGCTGATCGACGACGAGGACCTGCGCCGCCGCATGGCCGCCGCCGCCGTGCGCAACGCGCGCCGCTTCGACCCCGGTGTGGTCACCAAGCAGTACGAGGCACTCTTCGACGAACTCGCCGCCGAGGCGGCGCAGCGCGCGCACATCCCCGGGATAACCCCGGTCGCGGACTGCTCGGTCGCCGTCGACGGCTCGGTGGACGTGAGCCTGGTCCCGCCGCTGCCGGAGGGCATCGAGAACGGAGCCCGGCTGGTGTGCACCCGGACCGGAGCCCGTACCGAGGTGCGGACCTTCGACTTCGACGAGCGCGGCTGCGCGACCGTCCCGGCCGACGAGGTCTTCCCGGAGGGCGTGTGGAACGTGTTCGTGGAGCTGGCCGGTGCCGGCGCCCGGGGCCGGGTCACGGCTCGCGTGGTCGACCAGCGCGGCGCCCTGCACGCGGCCGAGCGGTTGAGCCCGGGCGGCCCGGTGCGCAACCTCGTCCCGTACGAGGACAAGGCCAAGGGCGGAGCGCTGATGCTGCGCGCCTGGCACCGGCCGGTCCACGCCGAGGCCGCGGACGTCCAGGTCCACGGCTCCCGGGTCACCCTGGAGGGCAGCATGCTCGGCACGGCGAGGGTGGCCGGCGATCCGGCGCTGGTGCTGCGCCGCCGCGGCAGGCCCACGGACGAGATCCTGTTCCCCGGCGAGCGCGTCGGCGAGGACGGCTTCCGTTTCTCCTTCTCCTCCACGGTGCCCGCCGCCTCGCAGACCACCGCCCACGACGTGTGGGACGCCTTCATCCGCTACGCGCCCGACGCCAGGCCGGTCAGGATCGGCCGGGTGCTGGACGACGTGGTCATGAAGCAGCGCATCTACGTCTACCCCCACACGGTGATGGCCAAGAGGCGCCAGGGGAGCATGGCCCGCGCCGTGGCCAAGCGGGTGCTCGGCCGGCCGCGCAAGAAGGTCCGTGTGCGCGTCTACTACACGCTCTCCAACGACGTCGCACTCAATGTGGTGGATCTGTAGCGGAGCGCCTTGTCCCGCTCAGGAGTGGTTCATGCCACTCACATGTGTGGCGTCAGTCACTCGTCCGGATGAGCGGTTCTCGGCCAACACCCCTGATCACCCGGTGAACAGCAGGTTTCCCCCTCCCGTGGGCGCGGCGTCACCCGCCTTGCGGGACGGTAACGGAGAGTGCAACCATCAGTTTTGTTCCCCAGCCCTCGCAAGGTAGGTCGTCTGTGTCTGTGCAGCACATAGCCAAACCCCGAACCACAGCTGTCGTGCTCGCCGGTGGTACCGGCCAGCGCGTGGGTCTGTCGATTCCCAAGCAGCTGCTGAAGATCGCAGGCAAGGCCGTCATCGAGCACACGCTGGCGATCTTCGAGCAGGCGGAGTCGATCGACGACATCATCGTCCTGATGGCGCCGGGCTATGTGCCGGACGTCGAGAAGATCGTCGCAAAGGCCGGACTGACCAAGGTCACCAAGGTCATCGAGGGCGGCTCGACGCGCAACGAGACCACCGAGCGCGCCATCGCGGCGCTCGGCGAGGGCCTGGCCGAGGGGGAGGACCGCAACGTCCTGTTCCACGACGCCGTCCGCCCCCTGCTCTCCGAGCGCGTCATCAAGGACTGTGTCGACGCCCTGGACCGCTACCAGGCCGTCGACGTCGCCATCCCGTCCGCGGACACGATCATCGTGACCCGCACGCACGGCGAGGACGGCGAGTTCATCACCGACGTCCCGGACCGCTCCCGGCTGCGCCGCGGCCAGACCCCGCAGGCCTTCAAGCTGTCGACGATCCGCAGGGCGTACGAGATCGCGGCCGGCGACCCCAACTTCCAGGCCACCGACGACTGTTCGGTCGTGCTGAAGTACCTGCCGGACGTGCCGATCTACGTCGTCGCGGGCGACGAGTACAACATGAAGGTCACGCAGCCGGTCGACGTCTTCATCGCCGACAAGCTGTTCCAGCTGGCCTCCACCGCCGCTCCGGCACAGGCCGACGAGGCCGCCTACCGCGAGCTGCTGGCGGGCAAGACCCTGGTCGTCTTCGGCGGTTCCTACGGCATCGGCGCGGACATCGCCAAGCTGGCGGAGTCCTACGGCGCCAAGGTCTACGCGCTCGGCCGCTCGACCACCGGCACCCACGTCGAGAACCCGGAGCACGTCGACGACGCGCTGTCCACGGCCTACGCCGAGACCGGTCGCGTCGACTACGTCATCAACACCGCGGGCGTGCTGCGCATCGGCAAGCTGGCCGAGACGGACAACACGACCATCCAGGAAGCGCTGAACGTCAACTACCTGGCCCCGGTGCAGATCGCGCGCGCCTCGCACAAGTACCTCGCGGAGACCAAGGGCCAGCTGCTGCTGTACACCTCCAGCAGCTACACCCGCGGCCGTGCCGAGTACAGCCTCTACTCCTCCACCAAGGCCGCCATGGTGAATCTCACCCAGGCCCTGGCCGACGAGTGGGCCGCCGACGGTATCCGCGTCAACTGCGTGAACCCGGAGCGCACCGCCACCCCGATGCGCACCAAGGCGTTCGGCACCGAGCCGGCCGGTTCCCTGCTGTCGTCCGAGGCCGTGGCCCGTACCTCGCTCGACGTGCTGCTGTCCGCGCTGACCGGTCATGTCATCGACGTACGGCAGCAGGATCCGACCCGCGGCGCCTCCGAGGCATCCGGGTTCGAGCAGGCCCTGGCGTCCGTCCTGGACCGTCAGGAAGATGTGTAATACTTCTGGACATTCGAACATTCGGGCCTCTGTAGTCGCCGTACAGCGCACTGCGGGGGCCCGAGTCTGTGGAGCCGGTCCTTCACACCTCCTCCGCAGAGCGGTTTCGCAAGGAAAACAGTCGGCACCCCCTGGAGCAGGTTCTTCGTGATTTCGAAAGCCATTCGCATGGCTCGCGTGGGCAGCGGATCGGAGCTGGCCGCCGCGATTCTCCTGATGCTCGGATTCCCGTGCGTCATGCTCGCGGCGATAATCCCCAGTCTCTGGTTCTTCACGGCTGCCGTCGCCGTGACCTACCTCGCCGACCAGTACCTGCACCAGCGGTCCAGCTATCTGGTCAACCGGCTGGCCAAGGTCCGTGCGGGCCTGTCGATCCGCTTCCTCGTGCGCCAGCTGCTGCTCGTGCTGCTGCTGGCCCGCATGGGGTACGCGGAGGAAGCCGTCTTCTACGTGACGGTCGCCTGCCTTCTCGGCTTCTACGGTCTCCAGGCGCCGCACGGCGCGATGGTCACGCTGATCCGGCTGCGCCGGAAGCTGCCGGTGGTCACCCGCAACATCGACCTCTCGCACGTGCGCATTCCCGACGCCCCGAGGCGCGGCCTGATCAACCGTTCCGCCGAGAAGATGCTGCATCTCGACGTCTTCTCCTTCGTCGGCGTGATCGTCGCCATCGAGACCGGCGCCAATGCGTTCGCATACGCGGGTCTGGGTCTGACGGTGCTGCTCGCCGTCGGTTATCTCGCTGTGCTGCTGCCCAGTCTCCGTGCCGCCCGGCTGCCGGCCTCGCCGGAGAAGGTGCTCGAGGGCATCGACGCCTGGCTGCGCGAGTACAAGCCGACCGTAATGCTGTACTTCTCCGGCTCCAAGGACTCGGCGTACCAGGTCAACATGTGGCTGGAGACGATGGCGCAGCTCGGCGGCCGGCCGCTGATCTTCCTGCGCGAGCGCAATATCGTGCCGCAGCTCGGCAACACCTCGGTCCCGGTGCTCTGCGTGCCGGGCGGTGTGCACCTGATGAACCTGGACCTGTCGTCCGTGCGCGTCGCGCTGTACGCGGCCAATGTCGGCAAGAACATCCACATGCTCCGCGTGCCGACCATGAAGCACGTCTTCATCGGTCACGGCGACAGCGACAAGCTCGCCAGCGTCAACCCGTTCAGCAAGGCGTACGACGAGGTGTGGACCGCGGGTCGCGCGGGCCGCGACCGTTACGCGCTGGCCGACGTCGGTGTCCTCAGCGAGGACATCGTCGAGGTCGGCCGTCCGCAGCTCGCCCCCATCGAGCACTGGACGGGCAAGCCGCGGGGCCCGATCCCCACGGTGCTCTACGCCCCCACCTGGGAGGGCTGGGACGACAACCCCGGCAACACCTCCCTGCTGCTGGCCGGCGAGAACATCGTCAAGCGGCTGCTGAACTCCGAGAAGCCGGTCCGCCTGATCTACAAGCCGCACCCGTTCACCGGCACCCGCGACCCCAAGGCCAGGGCCGTGCACCTGCGGATCACCGCCATGGTCGAGCAGGCCGCCGCGGCGCGGGCGAGCGAGCCGAGGTGGGTCGAGGAGGCCGCGGCGCACGCCGAGGAACAGGCCGCCGCCCGTGCCGAGCTCCAGCGCATCGAGGGACGGCTCACCGAGCTGTCGGGCCAGACCCGTGTCGGCCGGGACGAGGCCGAGGAGTCGCGCGACTCCGTGGCGGACCCGGCGCGCGAGGCCGAGACCGCGAAGCTGGCCGAGGAGTGGAACGCCGCGTACTGGCGCTCCTTCGGCTGGTGGGAGCACAAGGTCATCACCGGTCCGCAGCCGCGTCTGTACGACTGCTTCAACCAGTCGGACGGCATGGTCTCGGACATCTCCAGTGTGGTCTCGGACTTCATCGCGAGCGGCAAGCCGTACGCGGTCACGGACTCCGCCGGGCTGGGCGAGGCCGAGTTCAAGCGGCAGAACACCGCGGTGCGCGCCGCGGTGATCCTCTCCAACAGCGCGGTCGAGCTCGACGAGCTGCTCACCGCCGTCGCCGACCGGGACGCCGACCCGCGTGCCGCGGCGCGGCAGGAGCTCAAGGAGTACCTGCTCGGCCCGGACGAGCCGACCTCCATCGAGCAGTTCGACGCGGCGGTGCAGGCCCTGGCGGCCAAGGCCGAGGCCCGCAACGCCGGTGTGCTGCAGCGTCTGTCGGAGGCGGAGCAGTCGCCCGGCCTGGACGACACGCCGGTCGGCTGACCCGCCCGCGCGAGCGGCCCGGTGGCATCCCCGGAAGGGGGCGCCACCGGGCCGTTCCCGTTCCCGTTCCCGTTCCCGTTCCCGTTCCCGTTCCCGTTCCCGTTCCCGTCCCGGCGCCGGTGCGGGCGAGGTGCACCTTTTTGCCCGGTGGGTCATGAAGGGCAACCAATAGGTGTTTCCGGTTGTCTTGGGTGCGTGAATGACAATCTCGTGCCCGACGTCACGGTTGTCGTCGGCGCCTACGAAGCCATGCCCTACCTCGTCCGCTGCCTGGAGTCGGTGGAGTCCCAGACGCTGGGTGCCGATCGCATCGAGCTCGTCGCGGTCGACGACGGGTCGACCGACGGCACGGGGGAGTACCTGGAGGAGTTCGCCGCCCGGTCCAAGGTCCGCACCACGCTGATCAGGCAGCCCAACTCCGGTGGCCCGAGCGGCCCGAGGAACATCGGTCTCTCCCACGCCCGTGGCCGCTACGTCTTCTTCCTCGACGCCGACGACTTCTTCGGGGACGAGGCCCTGGAGCGGATGGTCGCCATGGCCGACCGGGCGGGGACGGACGTCGTGCTCGGACGGATGGCGGGATGCGGACGGGGCGTGCCGCGGTCGATGTTCGTGAAGACGCTGGAGCACGCGGACGTCTACACCTCCCGCGTCATCTACGCGCTCAGCGCGCAGAAGCTGTTCCGCCGCGAACTGCTGTGCCGGCTGGGCCTCCGGTTCGACGAGACCCTCCTGACCGGGGAGGACTCGCTGTTCACCATGGAGGCGTATCTCAGCGGCAACGGGGTGTCGGTCGTCGCCGATTACGACTGCTACTACCTGGTCGGGCGCGAGGACGGCAAACACGCGACGAGGCGCGGCGGTTACCAGCCCCGCTTCGAGGCGCTGACCGCCCTGGCCCGGCTGATCGCCCGGCTCGAACCGCCCGGTCACGGGCGGGACCTGCTGATGGTCCGGCCCTTCACCGTCGGGCTGCTGCAGCAGTTCGGGCCGGCCCTGCTGCGCGCGCCGGAGTCCGAGCGGCACGACCGGCTGCGGCTGGCGGCGGCGATGACGGATCCGTACTGGACCAGGGGCGTCGCCCGGCACATCAAGGTGGGGGAGCGGCTGGTGCTGGAGTGCGTGGCCCGGGGGCGGCTCGATCTGCTGAAGGACGTACTGGAGTTCACCGCCGCCAAGAAGGCGCCGGAGGTCGTCCGAGGCCGCGCGGGCCGGACCTACCTCGCGTACCCGCACTTCGGCGACCGCCGCAGCGGCCTGCCCCGGTCCGTCTACGAGGTGACCGTGCCCGACTGGTCGGGCAGCCGGCGCGTCCTTCCGCCGAAGGTCCGGAGCCTCCCGCGCAGGGTGCTCGGCAGGATTCGCAGGAGCGCGGCGCGCGCCCGCCGGGCACGCGTTTTGCGAGGCGGGAAAGCAAAGGGTGAGACATAGGTAACATCGAAGTGCCGGAGCGGCATCCCCTGGGGAACGCTCTTCCGACTTCTTAGGGCAGGGATAGTGAAGGCACTCGTACTCGCCGGAGGAGCCGGGACACGACTCCGGCCCATTACGCACACATCCGCCAAGCAATTGGTGCCGGTCGCCAACAAGCCGGTGCTCTTCTACGGCCTGGAGGCGATTGCGGAAGCCGGGATCACCGAGGTCGGTGTCATCGTCGGGGAAACGGCGCCGGAGATCGAGGAAGCGGTCGGCGACGGATCCCGGTTCGGCGTCAAGGTCACCTACATTCCGCAGGAGCGGCCGCTCGGGCTCGCGCACGCGGTGGTCATTTCCCGGGAGTTTCTGGGAGAAGACGATTTTGTCATGTATCTCGGTGACAACTTCATCGTCGGCGGCATCAGCGGACTCGTCGACGAATTCCGCGCCGAGCGCCCGGACGCGCAGATCCTGCTCACCAGGGTCCAGGACCCGACCTCCTTCGGCGTCGCCGAACTCGACGGGCAGGGCCGGGTCGTGGGCCTGGAGGAGAAGCCGCAGCAGCCCAAGAGCGATCTCGCGCTCGTCGGCGTCTACCTCTTCACCCCCGTCGTGCACGAGGCCGTGCGCGCCATCGAGCCGTCCTGGCGCGGCGAGTTGGAGATCACGCACGCCATCCAGTGGCTGATCGACCAGCAGCGGGACGTGCGGTCGACGACGATCGCCGGCTACTGGAAGGACACCGGCAACGTCACCGACATGCTGGAGGTCAACCGCTCGGTGCTGGAGACCGTGGAGCCCCTGGTGGAGGGCGTGGTCGACGGCGACAGCGAGATCATCGGCCGGGTCCGCGTCGAGGAGGGCGCCCGGATCACCGACAGCCGCATCGTCGGCCCCGCGGTGATCGGCGGCGGCACGGTGATCAGCGGCTCGTACGTCGGCCCGTTCACGTCCGTCGCCGAAGGGTGCCGGATCGAGGACAGCGAGATCGAGTACTCCATCGTCCTGCGCGGCGCCTCCATCACCGGTGTGCGGCGCGTGGAGGCGTCACTGATCGGCCGGGACGTCGAGGTCACCCCCGCGCCCCGTACCCCCTCCTCCCACCGACTCGTGCTCGGCGACCACAGCAAGGTGCAGATCTCCTCATGACCACAAAGATCCTGGTGACCGGCGGCGCCGGATTCATCGGTTCCCACTACGTGCGCACGCTGCTCGGCCCCGGCGGGCCCGGCGGCGTCGCCGTCACCGTCCTCGACAGGCTCACCTACGCGGGCAACCCCGCGAACCTCGACGAGGTGCAGGGCCGCCCCGGCTTCGACTTCGTGCACGGCGACATCTGCGACGCCGGACTCGTCGCCAAGCTGATGGCCGAGCACGACCAGGTCGTGCACTTCGCCGCCGAGTCGCACGTGGACCGCTCCATCGACGGCGGCGCCGAGTTCGTCCGTACGAACGTCGTCGGCACGCACACGCTCGTGGACGCCGCGCACCGGGCCGGTGTCGGGACGTTCGTGCACATCTCCACCGACGAGGTCTACGGTTCCATCGACGAGGGCTCCTGGCCCGAGACGCACCCGCTGCAGCCCAACTCGCCCTACTCGTCGGCCAAGGCGTCCAGCGACCTGATCGCCCTGTCGTACCACCGCACCCATGGCCTGGACGTGCGGGTGACCCGCTGCTCCAACAACTACGGGCACCACCACTTCCCCGAGAAGGTCATCCCGCTGTTCATCACGAACCTGCTGGACGGCCGGAAGGTCCCGCTCTACGGCGACGGCGGCAACGTCCGCGACTGGCTCCACATCGACGACCACGTCCAGGGCATCGAACTGGTCCGCACGAAGGGCCGCCCCGGCGAGGTCTACAACATCGGCGGCGGCACCGAGCTGTCCAACAAGGAGCTCACCCGCCTGCTGCTCGACGCATGCGGCGCCGACTGGGACACCAGCGTCGAGTACGTCACCGACCGCAAGGGCCACGACCGCCGCTACTCGGTCGACTGCACCAAGATCCGCGAGGAACTCGGCTACGAGCCGCGCAAGGACTTCGCCACCGGCCTCGCCGAGACCGTGCGGTGGTACCGCGACAACCGCGCCTGGTGGGAGCCGCTGAAGGAGCGTGCGGCCCTGTGAGCACCTGGCTCGTCACCGGCGCCGGCGGCATGCTGGGCCGCGACGTCCTCGGCCGGCTGGCTGCGGCCGGCGTCGCCGCCGCGGGGCTTGCCCGCCGCGACCTGGACATCACCGGCCCCGACGGGGTGCGCGCCGCCCTGGAGGCGCACCGGCCGGACGTGGTGGTCAACTGCGCCGCCTGGACGGACGTCGACGGCGCCGAGGAGCACGAGGAGGCCGCGCTCGCCGTCAACGGCACCGGCCCCCGGGTGCTCGCCGAGGCGTGCAAGGAGAGCGGCGCCGTCCTGCTGCACGTCTCCACCGACTACGTCTTCGCCGGTGACGCCCGCGAGCCGTACGCCGAGGACGCCCCCACCGGCCCGCGCAGCGCCTACGGGCGCACCAAGCTGGCCGGGGAGCGCGCCGTGCTGGACCTGCTCCCGGAGACCGGCCACGTCGTGCGCACGGCCTGGCTCTACGGCGCGGGCGGTCCGAACTTCGTGCGCACCATGATCCGGCTGGAGGCCGCCCGGGACACCGTGGACGTCGTCGACGACCAGCGCGGCCAGCCCACCTGGAGCGCCGACCTCGCGGACCTGCTGGTGCGGCTCGGACGCGGCGCACTGGCCGGCACCGTGCCCGCCGGGATCCACCACGGCACCAGCGCGGGGGAGACGAGCTGGTACGGATTCACCCGCGAGATCTTCCGGCTGCTGGGCGCCGACCCGGAGCGCGTACGCCCGACGACCAGCGCCGCATTCGTGCGGCCGGCGCCCCGTCCCGCGTACAGCGTGCTGGGACATCAGGGGCTGTGGCGCAGCGGTGTCGAACCGATTCGCGACTGGCGGGAAGCGCTCGCAGAAGCGTTCCCGGATGTCGTCGCCGCAGAGCGCGGAATGGGTGCTACCGGCCGGTAGACGTTTACGTCCAGGCCGCGTACACGCTAACTTCGCTGGGAATCAATCCATTTGATTCCCAGCGAAGGGCTCCATCAGTGGACCGCCATGGCTTCCTGCGCCAGCTGCACCGCATCTACAAACCTCGCAACTATCTCGAAATCGGGGTCAACGACGGGCGCAGCCTGGCGCTTTCCCGGGTTCCCTCGGTAGCGGTCGACCCGGCATTCCGAGTTGTGACGAGCATCAGTTGTGATGTGCACCTGGTCAGAGCCACGAGTGACGATTTCTTCGCCCGCAAGGACCCCTTGGTCCATCTGCGCACCGGTCGCAATCCGTTTCGCGCGCTCGCCCGCAAGGACCCGATGAACGTCCTCGGCGGCGAACCCCGGCTCGAGCTGTCGTTCATCGACGGAATGCACCTGTTCGAGTACGCGCTGCGCGATTTCATGAACGTCGAACGGCATTCGCGCTGGTCCAGTGTGATCGTTCTCGACGACATGCTCCCGAGGAGCGTGGACGAGGCCGCCCGCGACCGGCACACCAAGTTCTGGGCGGGCGACGTCTACAAGGTCGTCCAGGTGCTGCGGAAGTACCGCCCGGACCTGGTCATCGTCGAGGTGGACACCGCGCCCACCGGTGTCGTCGCCGTCTTCGGCGCCGACCCGGAGAGCACCGTCCTCAAGAACGCGTACGACAAGATCATCGAGGAGTACGTCGTCCCCGACCCCCAGGACGTCCCGGAGGAGGTGCTGGTACGGAAGAACGCCGTGCAGCCCGAGGCGCTGCTCGGCGCCGACTTCTGGCCGGGGCTGATCCGGGCCCGCACGCTGCGCAGGTCGCGCGCCTCGTTCGCACCGGTACGCCGCAGCATCGAGAAGATCACCGGCTGACCCTGCCCCAGGTGGCGCGGAAAGGCCCCCGGGTCCTGGGCGAATTCGAGCCTGACCCGGGGGCCTCTCCGCGCGTGTGCTCAGCCGACGGGCGCGTCCGCGGCCCTCAGCTTCAGGTAGTACGCCTCGCACTCCTCGTACGACGGCAGCAGTCCCTGCCGCTCCGCCTCGGCCAGCGTCGGCGCGGCGGCGTCCTTCTCGGACAGCAGCGGAGTGACACCTTCGGGCCACTCGATGCCGAGGTCCGGGTCGAGCGGGTGGATGCCGTGCTCGCGCTCAGGGGCGTAGCCCTCCGAGCACAGATAGATCACGGTCGTGTCGTCGGTGAGGGCCATGAAGGCGTGGCCGAGGCCCTCGGCGAGGTAGACGGCGTGGTGGTCGGCGTCGTCGAGGCGCACGGCCTCCCAGCGGCGGTACGTCGGCGAGCCGACCCGGATGTCCACGATCACGTCGAGGACCGCGCCGCGCACGCACTTCACGTACTTGGCCTGGCTCGGCGGCACATCGGCGAAATGGACGCCGCGCAGCGTGCCCCGGGCCGAGACCGAGCAGTTGGCCTGCTCCAGGCGGAGCCGGTGCCCTGCCGCCTCGGCGAGGTCCGGTGCCCTGAACCACTCGTGGAAGCTCCCGCGGCTGTCGGGGAAGACCTTCGGCTCGTGCACCCAGGCTCCGCCGATCGAGAGCTGACGCATCTGTTCCACTCCTCGCTGTCGTGATCGTTCCCTGAAGCCGTGTGCCCGCCGGGCCGTCCGTCAGCCCAGCACCCGGGCCGCCAGCCGGCGCGCCTTCTTACGGCCCGCCGACGGCAGCCGGCGCACCACCGGACCGGCCACGGCCCGGGCCGCCCGACGCAGCGCCGACCGTCTGCGGTGGGCGGCCAGCTTCCGCAGCAGCACGGGGTCGGCCACGGGGAGGCCGTCGTCGGGCCGGAGCCGTCCGGCGCCGTCCACGCCCACCCCGCACAACGGCAGCAGCGGTCCCTTCGCCCCGTCCAGCCGTACCCAGAGCTGCCAGTCCCCCTCCGGCGCACCGGGGACACGCCGGGGGACATCCAGGTGGGCCCGCCCCAGCTCGGGCCGCAGCGCCCCGGAGAAGGTGTGCACGGGCTCGGGCGCCTCCTCGGACTCCGTGGGCTTGGTGAGCACGAGCTCCGGCGCACCCGTGCCCACGCCCGTTCCCGGGCCGGTGCCGTCCGTCGTGAACAGGTCCAGCCGCAGCTGGATCCCGGCCCCCGGCATGCGCAGCACCGTGCGGCCCGCGAGGTAGGGGGCCACCTTCTTGCCGCGCCGGGCCACGTCGAGCGTGAGGTTGCTGTGCGGGTCGGTGAAGTACGGGATCACCGAGCGGGGCTGGGACGACAGCAGCGCCGGCAGACAGCGGCCGTCGACCTTCGGGTCGCGGTCGGCGCCCAGGCGCGCCCTGCGGACCAGCCCCAGGCCGCGCACGGTCACCCAGGCGTCCCAGAAGCCGCGCGGGAGGCTGCCCCGGCCCTTCTTGCCGCCCTCGGACGCCAGCCGGCCCGTGCCGCGCAGCACAACCTCGCAGCTCCCGTCCTCGCGGTCCTCGACCTGTGCCGTGAACGTGGCGGGGCACAGCCACTCGACGGCCGTCTCGCGGTCGCGCAGCGAGAGCTCGGCGGTGAAGCCGCCCAGGTCGTCGGTGACGTCGACGAGCTCGTCGGCGGGCAGGAAGCGGCCGGTGAGGTCCGGGTGCAGATACAGCCGGCCGTCACGGCGCAGCAGCGTCAGCGGCTCGCGGTCGTCGCCGTGCACCAGACGCGCGGCGAAGCCGATCGCGATGCGGCCGTCGTCCTGCCAGGCGAGGTCCTCCAGCCGCACCGTGCCCTTGACGGTGGACGCGAACCGGGCCAGCCGTACGAGCCCCTCCGCGTCGTCGTTGCGCAGCAGGGTCGAGCGCAGCCGCAGCAGCGGGCCGAGGCCGTCGTGCACGGAGTCGGTCATGAAGTCGAGCGCGAGGGGGCGCACCGCCTCGGTCATCTCGCGCAGGTACGTCTCGTCGTACTTCAGGACGGCGGGCTCGCTGAGCCTGCTGAGCATCTCGACCCGGTAGAAGCGGCGCAGCACCCGGTCCCGCAGCGGCCCCGGCTCGGTGCCCGCCACGACCACGTCGAGGACCTCACGGAGATTGCCGTAGTAGCCGGCCGGCACGAGCTTCGCCGACCCGGCGTTCTTGCCGTCGTCGCGCTTCGAGTAGTAGTAGCAGGTGTAGGTGCCGAGGATCGAGACGACCTTGGCGGGGATGTACGCCTTCATCATGTACAGCTGGTCCTCGAGGCGGCGCTTGCCCTCCGGGTAGGCGATGCCGTGCTCGCGCAGGAACTGCGTTCGGAACATCTTGTGCGGCGTGAGGCTGTCGTACAGCGGGGCGTTGCGCAGGGTGCACTTGTCGCGGTTGTTGCGGAACACGCCGTGCGGGACGCCCCGGAAGTTGCTGGCGACCTTGCCGATGACGATGTCCGAGCCGTTGCGGCGGCCCATGTCGTACAGCCGGCGTAGGGCGTCGGTGCCGAGGTGGTCGTCCTGGTCGAGGAACTGGACGTACTCGCCCTTCGCCTCCGCGACGCCGATGTTGCGCGGCTTGCCGGGCCAGCCGGAGTTCGGGATGTGGATCACCCGGAAGTGGGGGTGCTCGGCCGCCAGCTCGTCCAGCCGCGCGGGGGTGTCGTCGGTCGACCCGTCGTCGACGAACAGGACCTCGAACTCCTCGGCGGGCAGGGTCTGCCCGAGCAGCGATTCGATGCACGGATCGATGTACTTTCCGGGGTTGTACACCGGGATGACGACACTCACTTTGACCGACACTATGTGCCCCGTCTCTTGTGGGAACCCGAGTCGAAGGTGGGGGCCGGAGGCAGGGCGATGCGGGCGCGCGCCACCGCCCACCAGCACCCTAGCGGTTGTCCGGATTCTGTATCAGCGACCCGCTCAGCTCGTGTTATGGGAAAGCGGTTACGGCGTGCCACGGCGTGGCGCGCGGGACGGGGCGTCCGGCCCGGACGGCCGGAACCGGTCGGTGCGAGCCGGCCGGGCGCGGCTGTCCAGCGGACGGAATGCGCGCGCACCCGGCAGGCGCCCTGGCATAGATTCGGCGTGTGACAGTGGCAAGACAACAGGTGACCCAGGCCAGCAGGATCGTCGTCAAGGTCGGTTCGTCGTCGTTGACGACCGCCGCGGGCGGCCTCGACGCCGACCGGGTGGACGCCCTCGTCGACGTCCTCGCCAAGAGCCGCAGCGGCGGCGAGAAGGAGATAGTCCTCGTCTCCTCCGGAGCCATCGCAGCGGGACTCGCCCCGCTCGGCCTGACCCGGCGCCCCAAGGACCTGGCCCGCCAGCAGGCCGCCGCCAGCGTCGGCCAGGGACTGCTCGTCGCCCGCTACACCGCCTCCTTCGCCCGGTACGGCGTCCGCGTCGGCCAGGTGCTCCTGACCAGCGACGACACGAGCCGCCGCGCCCACTACCGCAACGCCTATCGCACCCTCGACCAGCTGCTCGACATAGGCGCCGTCCCGGTCGTCAACGAGAACGACACGGTCGCCACCGACGAGATCCGCTTCGGCGACAACGACCGGCTCGCCGCCATCGTCGCCCACCTCGTCCGTGCCGACCTGCTGGTCCTGCTCTCCGACGTCGACGGTCTCTACGACGGCGACCCCGCGCGGCCGGGCGCCTCGCGCATCGACGAGGTGCGTGGTCCCGAGGACATCGCCCACGTGCAGATCGGCAGTGCCGGCAAGGCGGGGGTCGGCACCGGCGGCATGGTCACCAAGGTCGAGGCCGCCCGGATCGCGGCCGCCGCCGGAGTGCCCGTCGTCCTCACCTCCGCGACCCGCGCGGCCGACGCCCTCGCGGGGCGCGCCACCGGCACCTTCTTCCACGCCACCGGACGCCGCTCGGCCGACCGCCTGCTGTGGCTCGCGCACGCCTCCACCCCGCAGGGCTCGCTCACCCTCGACGAGGGCGCGGTGCGAGCCGTGGTCAAGGGCCGCAAGTCGCTGCTGCCGGCGGGGATCGCCGCGGTGGACGGCGAGTTCAGCGCCGGTGACCCCGTCGAACTGCGCGACACCGGCGGCCGCGCCGTCGCCCGCGGTCTCGTCAACTTCGATGCCAAGGAGATCCCGCAGCTGCTCGGCCGCTCCACACGCGAGCTGGCGCGGGAGCTGGGCCCGGCGTACGAACGGGAAGTCGTACACAGGGACGATCTCGTCGTTCTGGAGCCCTGACCGGGCCCTGAAAGGGCGGAAAGTCCCGGCATCTGGCAGAGACCTTTACCAAAACGGCCCCACACACCGCCGCGGGCTGGTCCACTTTGTTGCGGGGGTTGGCGGGGAACGGCAACGACGCAGCAACAGGAGGCCGCCGGTGAATCGACCGCGCCCTGGGGACATGCCCCGAGGCAAGGGGAGGACCACCTCTCCTGCCCGCCGGTCAGTGGGCGAGGAGCGAAACCTGACCAGTGTCGGCGGGGCCGCGGATCTCGACGACGGGTTCGACGACGCATTCGGTGACGGGCTCGGCGCGGCCGACGGTCCCGCGGGAACCGGAGCCGGAGCTCCGGCGCATCCGGCGGCCGGTACGGCTTTCCCATCCCGGGTGCGGGGCGTCGCCGAGGCGCCGGGCCGGCCGGACGAGCAGACGCTGTCCAAGCTGTGGCACATCACCCTCAGCGTCTCCGGGCCGGAGGCCCCGCTGAAGGAGGTCCGCCGCGGCCTGGAGCAGCTCGCGCACGACCACCCCTTCCTGCTGACCAGCCGCTACGCCAATGATCATGCGGAGATCCGCTACTGGGAAGAGGCCCGCGACCTGCACGACGCGGCGGCCGTGGCCCTGCGGCTGTGGGGCGAGCACCGCTCGACCGCCCAACTGCCGCCGTGGGAGATCGTCGGCCTGGAGGTCATCGACCGCCAGACGTACCACCAGCGGATCGCCGAGGGCTACGGCCCGCCGCCCGCCTCCCCGGTGGGCGTCCACCCCTTCTGAGGCATCTGTCTCGCAGTGCGGGATACGTTCCGGACTGCCAGGCGGGCGCACTACCCTGCGGGTATGACGTCGCTCTCTTCGGTCTCGCCGTACGACAACATGTCCCCGGTCGCCCAGGTCGCCTACCGGGCCCGGGCCGCCGCCGCCGACCTCGCGCCGCTGCCGCGGTCGGCCAAGGACGACGCGCTGCTGGCGATCGCCGACGCGCTGGAGGTCCGCACCAGTGAGATCGTCGAGGCCAATGCCGAGGACATCGCGCGGGCACGCGAGGCGGGCACCAGCGAGGCGATCATCGACCGGCTCACGCTCAACCCCGAGCGGGTCCGCGCCATCGCCGCGGACGTGCGGGACGTGGCGGCGCTGCCCGACCCGGTGGGCGAGGTGGTGCGCGGCTCGACCCTGCCCAACGGCATCGACCTGCGCCAGGTGCGCGTCCCGCTCGGCGTCGTCGGCATCATCTACGAGGCCCGGCCCAATGTGACCGTGGACGCCGCCGCGCTCTGCCTGAAGTCCGGCAACGCGGTGCTGCTACGTGGCTCCTCCTCCGCGTACTCCTCCAACACCGCCCTGGTGAGGGTCATCCGCGACGCGGTCGGCGGCTCCGGACTGCCGGCCGACGCGGTGCAGCTGGTGCCCGGCGAGAGCCGCGACTCCGTACGGGAGCTGATGCGCGCCCGGGGCATGGTCGACGTCCTCATCCCGCGCGGCGGCGCCTCCCTGATCCGCACGGTCGTCGAGGAGTCCACGGTCCCCGTCATCGAGACCGGCACGGGCAACTGCCACGTCTACGTCGACGCCGAGACCGACATCGACATGGCGGTCGAGATCCTGATCAACTCCAAGGCGCAGCGCCCCAGCGTCTGCAACGCCGCCGAGACCCTCCTCGTCCACAAGGACGTCGCCGCCGCCTTCCTGCCCCGCGCCCTCGACGCGCTCGCCGAGGCGGGCGTGACGGTGCACGGCGACGAGCGCGTCGTGGAGTACGCGGACGCCACCAAGGCCACGATCGTGCCGGCGACCGCCGAGGACTGGGAGACCGAGTACCTCTCCTACGACATCGCCGCGGCCGTCGTGGAGTCGCTGGAGGCGGCCGTCGCCCACATCCGGCTCTGGTCCTCCGGCCACACCGAGGCGATCGTCACCACCTCGCAGGCCGCGGCCCGCAAGTTCACCCAGCTGGTCGATTCGACGACGGTCGCCGTGAACGCGTCCACCCGTTTCACCGACGGTGGTCAGTTCGGTTTCGGCGCGGAGATCGGCATCTCCACGCAGAAGCTGCACGCGCGCGGGCCGATGGGCCTGCCCGAGCTGACCTCCACGAAGTACATCGTGACGGGCGACGGTCACATCCGGTGACCGTCAGCGACGTCCTCCGGGGCGTCACCCGGGCGGGGAGAGTTCGCCCTCTCCCTGCCCAAACCTCCCGGCCCGGTCTACTCTGAGATCGTGCCGGACGACGTGGGGGGCAAGCCGTTCCAGGACGGCGGGGACCCTGAGGACTCTGTCGACCGCGGGGGCGCGGACCAGGACTTCGCCTCCGTGGTGTTCGACGAGGACTTCGTCCGGGCCGCCGAGATCCATGAACCGAGCGCGGTCGAGCGTCTGCTCGCCGCAGCCGAGGCGCGCGCGGAGGCCGAAGCCGCCCGCTCCGGCCCGCGCGGCGTGCCCACCGACGACGACCGCTACGACGAGCTCCACGGCCCCGACGGCTACGCCCCCGGGCGCGAGTACGGGGACGAGGACGATCTCGACGCCGGGAGCCCGTACGGCCCCCACGGCGGCGCTCTGCGGCCCTACCGCGGCACGGCGCGCTGGCACCGGCCGGTGGCCTGGGTCCTGGCTCTGGTGATGGGCATCGGCATGATCGCCCTCGCCTTCACCGCCGTCTACCGGGGAGCCTCCGGCAACCGTGAGGACCAGGTGCCGCAGCCCGCCCGGACGGGGGTGGACGCCCCGCCGACGGGCGCGACGGTCAGCGGCCGCGGAGGCGGCCCCACGGCCGCCGCCGACCGCCCGGCGCCACGGGTCCCCGCGGAGCCACGGACGCCGTAGGCACCGGCCCGCACCGTTTCCGTTCGAACGCCGGCCCGCCGCCACGACTCCCGGGACGACGGCCTCGTAGCGCCTGGATGCCGGACTGTGCCTGCCCCGGCCCCGCGCCGCCCGAACTCCCGTCGCCGCAGCGTCTGAACCCCGGGCCCCGCATGCCCCTGGCGACGCCCCCGCACCTCCCGAACCCTTCCTCCGCAACCGCTGGACAGCGGCGTGCGGCCATGTGGCCGAGCGCGTGAGAACTCGTCAGAACTTGTCGTGTACCAGCGCGTTTATCGTGCCCGCGTCAGACCTACCCTGAAAGTATGGCTCGGCGCGGAGACCCGCCGGAGGGGACACCCGAGGGGCTCCCAGGCGGTGAGGACGAGTACCGATCCGTCGTGTTCGACGAATCGTTCGTGCGGGCTGCCCGGGTCCAGGAGTTCTCCGCCGAGGAGCGCATGGGCGAGCACGCCCCCGCGGTGCGCAGCGTCCCCGGCGGCGGGCGCAGCCCGTCGAAACAGATCCTGCTGCTCGTCCTCGTCGTCGCCGTGGCATTCGGCACCGCCGTCTACCTCGGTATCCGCCAGCCGCACCAGCCCCCCGCGGCCAGGCCGGCGGAACAGCTCCGCATCACGCTCGTCCCCCTCGCGCCGCAGGGCCCGGTGCCCGGCGGCACGCCCACCGAGCTCTTCGCGCACAGCCCCGCCGCCCAGTACCGCAGCGGGGCCGCCGGAATCACCCTGCCCGCGGTCCGCCGCACCGCCCATTTCACCGAAGGCCAGGTGCTGATCGCGCTGGCCACGGCCAAGGACTACCTGGTGGAGTCGTCGCTCGACCCCGACGTGCTCACCGGAGGCGTGGTGCGCCCGGTGCGCGCGCTGCTCCACCCCGACCAACTGGCCCAGTTCGACCGGAGCATGGCCGCGCCGACGGCCGACGGCCGGCACGTCGCTGCGGGCTGGCTGGTGCGCTTCGACCCGTCGAAGGTGGCGCTGGCGGATCCCACTGTGCGGGTGGAGGGCACGCTGCTCGTCACGGAGGCGGGGGCCGACGCGCTGGAGGTCACGTCCGACCACACCTTCGTCTACGCGCTGCGGTCCGCCTCCACGGCGGGGCCGGTGAGCGACGAGGCGTCGCTGTTCACCGTGCGGCGCGAGATGCGCTTCCGCGTCGACCGCGACGACCTGCGCCACCACCGGCTGGAGGTGCAGGCCAGCGCGGTCCAGGCCGGGCCGCAGGACTGCGCGTCCGACGCGACGGGCACGCTGCAACCCCTGCTCGCCAGCCGGCGGTCCGGCACGGACGGTCCGGCGGTCACCGACCCGTACGCACCGGGCCCCGCGGTCGCCGCCCTGTGCGGGGCCCTTTCCCCCGAGGCTCAGCCGTCCCCGTGACACCGCCGTCCCCATGACGCCGCCGTCCCCGTGACGCCCCGGGGCATCGCCGTCGGACCGGTGCGGGTCAGGCGCCCGGCGACCCGTTGCCGCCCGTCCCACTGCCGCCGCCCGCGAACTTGTCGCGCAGCTTGCTGCCCAGGTCGCCCGCGCCGCCGGCCAGATCGCCGACCAGCTTCATGAGCGGGTCCTTGCTCGTCCGCACCGACTCCGCGTAGTGCGACGCCGACTCGCGGAACGAGTCGCTCACCGAGGTGTCCTTGTCCTCCGTGCGGCGCGGGTAGTGGCCGTCCATGATCCGCTGGTAGTCGCGGCTCTCCGCCCACTTCTTCAGCTCGGCCGCCCGGACGGTGGTGAACGGGTGCGAGCGCGGCAGCACATTGAGGATCTTCAGCACCGAGTCGCGGAGGTCACCCCCGGCCTCGTACTCCTCGGCCTGCGCCAGGAACGCGTCCACGTTCATCTCGTGCAGGTGGTTGCCACCGGCGATCTTCATCAGGCCGCGCATCGACGCCTGAAGGTCCTGGCCGACCAGCAGGCCCGCGCGGTCCGCCGAGAGCTCCGACTTGCGGAACCACTCCCGCAGCGCCGTGACGATCGCCATGATCGCCATGTTGCCCAGGGGGATCCAGGCGACCTTCAGGGCCAGGCTGGTGAGGAAGAGCAGGACCGTGCGATACACCGAATGACCGGAGAGGGCATGGCCCACCTCGTGGCCGACGACCGCGCGCATCTCCTCCTCGTCGAGCAGCTCCACCAGTCCGGTGGTGACGACGATGATCGGCTCGTCCAGGCCGATGCACATCGCATTGGGACGCGGGTCCTGCGTCACGTACATCGCGGGGACCTTCTCCAGGTCCAGGATGTAGCAGGCGTCCCTGAGCATGCTGTGCAGATGTGCGAACTGGGCGTCGCCCACCCGCACCGAGTCGGAGAGGAAGAGCAGTCGCAGACTGCGCTCGGGCAGCAGGCCGCTGAGCGCCTTGAACACGGTGTCGAACCCGGAGAGCTTGCGCAGCGCCACCAGCGCCGAGCGGTCCGCGGGATGTTCGTAGGCCCGTGAGGAGATCTCCGGGAACCGCTCGCGCCGCCTGCTCGGCGCGTTCCCCTGGCTTTCGGTCATGGTGCCCCCTGGTCTTGTTGCGTGCCGTGCTCGTCCCCCTTCAGGACCCCCAGACTAGGTGCTGAGGTTGCGACGCGGCGGGGGCTGTGGACAACCACAGTTGCCGAGCTGTGGACAGCACAACGACCGAGTCGGCGTGAGCGTGCCCGAACGGCCCGCATACGATGTGCGCGAAGTCCCTCCGCTCCGACTCCGATCGATAGGTCCTGCAGAAGATGAGCCTCACCAGCGCTGCCGCCGCCAACCTGGTCACTCTCGCCGAGGGCGCCGAGCACGGTGGCAACCACGCAAGCCTCAACCCGTACATCACCGGCGGCGGCGCCCTGCTCGTGCTGCTCCTGCTGCTGTGGGTCACCACCCGCTTCAACCGCGACCGCTGAGTCCGGTCCGGCCGCCCGTGCCAGTAGGCTCTGCACGCATGGGAGAGCAGAACGTGGCCACGGGTTCCGGTACCGGCAAGCGCCGGCTCGGTGTGATGGGCGGGACGTTCGACCCGATCCACCACGGGCACCTGGTGGCCGCCAGCGAGGTGGCCGCCCTGTTCCACCTCGACGAGGTGGTGTTCGTGCCGACGGGGCAGCCGTGGCAGAAGACCCACAAGATCGTGTCACCGGCAGAGGACCGCTATCTGATGACGGTCATCGCCACGGCTTCCAACCCCCAGTTCTCGGTGAGTCGCATCGACATCGACCGGGCCGGGCCGACGTACACGATAGACACGCTGCGTGAACTGCGTTCCCTCAACGACAACGCGGATCTCTTCTTCATCACGGGCGCCGACGCGCTCTCCCAGATCCTCAGCTGGCGCAACGCCGAAGAACTGTTCTCGCTCGCCCATTTCATCGGTGTGACCCGGCCGGGCCACGACCTGACCGACGACGGGCTCCCCGAGGGAGGCGTCTCCCTGGTGGAGGTCCCCGCGCTCGCGATCTCGTCCACCGACTGCCGTGAGAGGGTCGCCCAGGGCGACCCGGTCTGGTACCTGGTGCCGGACGGTGTGGTCCGCTACATCGACAAGCGCCAGCTGTACCGCGGCGAGTGAGCCACGGAGAGGGGCACCGGTGAACGACCAGCAGAATCCTTACGACCCGTACTACCAGCAGCCGCAGATCGTCGGCTACGACGAGTACGGACAGCCGGTCTACCAGCAGCCCCAGCCGTACGACCCTTACAGACAGCAGCAGTCCCAGCACCCTCAGTCCGGGGCTCAGCAGACGGACGGGCAGGGCTACGGCTACGACCCGTACCCCCAGCAGGGCCAGGACGCGGCGGGCCGCCCGGACCAGTACGGGCAGTACGACCCGTACGGCGCCCAGCAGTACGCCGCGCCCCCGGGACAGCAGGGCTACGGCTACGACGGGTACGGCTACGACACGGGCACGCAGCCCGCGACCGTCGACACCACCCAGCAGTGGAACATCCCGAACCAGCAGCCCGCCCCCGCGGAGCAGCAGGGCCGCCACGACGGCCGGCAGGCCCAGGCCGCGCCCGATCCGGCGGCAGTGCCGGAACAGCGGCGCGGCGGGGACGGCGACGACCGCGACTACCGCACCGAGCAGTTCTCCTTCATCGAGGAGCCGGACGAGGACTCCGAGGACGTCATCGACTGGCTCAAGTTCACCGAGAGCCGTTCCGAGCGCCGTGAGGAGGCCAAGCGCCGCGGCCGCAACCGCGTCGTCGCGCTCGTCGTCACGCTCGCGCTCGTCCTCGTCGGCGGGGCCGGCTACCTCTGGTACGCGGGCAAGCTGCCGGGCCTGTCCGGCACCGAGAGCACCGGCGGCACCGCGGCCGGCCCGCAGAAGCGCGACGTCATCGTCGTGCACCTGCACAACACGAAGAGCGAGCGGACCTCGACGGCGCTCCTCGTCGACAACGTGACCACGGGGCAGGGCACGACCGTCCTGCTCCCGAACACCCTCTCCGTCGCCAACGACGACGGCACCGCCACCACGCTCGGCAAGTCGGTCGAGGACGACGGGTCCACCGGGACCCGCGAGGCGATCGGGACCCTGCTCGGTGCGAAGATCTCCGGCACCTGGCGGCTGGACACCCCGTACCTGGAGAACCTCGTCGAACTGGTCGGCACGATCGACCTGACCACCGACACCGAGGTGCCCGGTGCGAAGAAGGGCGACGAGCCGCTGGTGAAGAAGGGGGAGAACCAGACGCTCGACGGACGTGCCGCCGTCGCCTACGCGACGTACTCCGGTCCCGGCGAGGCCGAGGAGAAGCAGCTGCAGCGCTTCGGTCAGGTCATGCAGGGCGTGCTGAAGAAGCTCCCGGACGACGCAGAGTCGGCGACCGTCGTCGTCGAGACCCTCGCCCAGATCCTCGACCCCTCCCTGAACGAGAGGGACCTCGGCAGCTCGCTCGCCCAGCTCGCCGAGCACGCCAAGGGCGGCGACTACAAGACCGCTCTGCTGCCCGTGCAGCAGGACGGCACCCTCACCGAGCAGGCGGCGAACAGCGTGGTCAAGGACGTGCTCGGCGGTTCGGTCAGCGCACCGGAGCAGGGCGCGGCCGTGCGGGTCGGCGTCAAGAACGCCACCGGCGACGACAAGGCCACGGAGACGGCCCGGATCTCGCTCGTCAACGGCGGCTACACCGTCATCGACGGCGGCAAGGCGGACCCGGCCGCTGCCTCGCAGGTCACCTATGGTGACGAGGCGCAGAAGGCGAAGGCCCAGGAGGTCGCGAAGACGCTCGGTCTGTCCGCGGACGCGGTGAAGAAGGGCAAGGCCGCCGCGAACGCCGATGTGTCCGTGGTCCTGGGCTCCGACTTCGAGGGCGACACCGGGGACTGATCCGGGGCCCGGCGCCCGGCGCCGGGCCCCCGTGCTGACGCGTCCCCAACAATCACGGCGAGGTCTGTCGGCGGTCCGTGAGACCCTTGGAGAGTTCCTGACCGCCGACGAAAGCCTGCTTGTGACCGCTACGGACCGTTCCATCGAGCTCGTCAACACCGCCGCCCAGGCGGCCGCCGACCGGCTCGCGCACGACATCATCGCGTACGACGTCAGCGACGTGCTGTCCATCACGGACGCCTTCCTGCTCGCCTCAGCTCCCAGCGACCGCCAGGTCAAGTCGATCGTCGACGAGATCGAGGAGCGGCTGAACAAGCAGCTCGGCGCCAAGCCGGTGCGCCGCGAGGGCGACCGCGACGCCCGCTGGATCCTGCTCGACTACGTCGACATCGTCGTCCATGTCCAGCACAGCGAGGAGCGCGTCTTCTACGCCCTGGAGCGCCTGTGGAAGGACTGCCCGGAGCTCCCGCTGCCCGAGGACGCCATGAAGACCCGCGGCAAGGCCGAGGAGCACGCCCGCCTCGCCGGGAAGGAAGCGGAAGGGGAGCTGAGCTGAACGGCATCAACGGCGGGGGTGCGGCCGGTGACGGCCGCACCAGCAGGAAGCGGGGCCGTCGTGTGGTCCTGTGGCGCCACGGACAGACCGCTTGGAACCTGGAGCGCCGCTTCCAGGGCTCCACGGACATCGAGCTGACAGAGGACGGTGTCGCTCAGGCGCGCCGCGCGGCCAGGCTGCTCGCGTCGCTGAAGCCCGACGCGATCGTGGCCTCCGACCTCAAGCGTGCCGCGGCGACCGCGGGTGAGCTGGCCACCGTCACCGGCGTCGACATCTCCTACGACGCCGCGCTGCGCGAGACGTACGCGGGTGTCTGGCAGGGCCTGACCCACGACGAGATCGTCGCGCAGTACGGCGACCAGTACGCCGCCTGGAAGCGCGGCGAGCCCGTGCGCAGGGGCGGCGGCGAGCTGGAGACCGAGGTCGCGGACCGGGCCGCGCCCGTGGTCCTGCACCACGCGGACAAGCTGCCCGACGACGGCACGCTCGTCGTCGTCAGCCACGGCGGCACCATCCGCACGACCATCGGCCGGCTCCTGGGCCTGGAGGCCCGCCACTGGGAGAGCCTCGGCGGTCTGTCGAACTGCTGCTGGTCGGTGCTGGGCGAGGGTGCACGCGGCTGGCGGCTGCTGGAGCACAATGCCGGGACGCTGCCCGAGCCGGTGCTCGGCGACGACACCTGAGACCGCACCGCCGTCCCGGCAGGTCCTGTTCTGCCGCGCGAAAGGTGCCGGTCCGGGCACCGGCCACGCCCCGGCGACCACCGCCGGGGCGGCCCCCGGACCCGGATTTCACTTTCCGGCAGGTCGCAGGCTAAAGTTCTTCTTGTTCGCAGCGCGGAGCGCGAAGAACGCGCGGGGCTATAGCTCAGTTGGTAGAGCGCCTGCATGGCATGCAGGAGGTCAGGAGTTCAATTCTCCTTAGCTCCACAATCAGGATCCCGTCCCCGGCAGGGGGCGGGATCTTCGCGTCGGTACCGGTGGTCCCCGCAGAGTGCCGGAACCGGCGGGCGCAGCCCCCTAAACACGCCGTCAGTCCCGCCTCGCGCGCAGCGTCCGTATGCGCGCGCCGCTCTCCTCGTCGGCCGGTGTGTACGCCACGATCCGGCACTCCGGCATCCCGTTGATCGACAGCGACACCGACGTCATCCGCACCTCGCCGACCGCCCGGTGACGGAACGTCTTGACCCGCGGCCCCGGCGGAACGACGTCGCCGCTCTCCCAGAGCCGCGCGAAGAACGGGCTGGCCGCCGACAGGCGCTCGACGAACGACTCCCAGGCCGGCTCGCCCACATGGCGTCCGTAGGCGCCGCGCAGCTGCGCCACCATCAACGGCAGCTCCGACTCCCGGAAGACGACCGGGCAGGACGCCTCGGACACCGTGAACAGCGCCCACAGCACGTTGCCCATGCCGAGCGCCTCCGGGCGGTCCAGCTCGAAGAGGTCGCGGTAGGCGGGGTTGGTGGCCAGGATGTCGTAGCGGGTGTTGTAGACGACCGCGGGGTGGGGGTCCAGCGCGTCGATCAAGCCCTGGATCTCCGGTCCGACGCTCTGCTCCTCGTCCGCAAGGTCCGGCGCGTACGGGACCTCCGCGAGGTGGTAGAGGTGCTCGCGCTCGGGCTGGTCGAGCCGCAGGGTGCGGGCCACGGCGTCCAGCACCTGCGCCGAGGCGTTGATGGGGCGGCCCTGCTCCAGCCACGTGTACCAGGTGACGCCGACGCCCGAGAGCTGCGCGACCTCCTCACGGCGCAGACCGGGCGTGCGCCGCCGCAGGCCCGGTGGCATGCCGACGTCGGCCGGTGTCACCCGGGCCCGGCGGCTGCGCAGGAACGCGGCGAGCTCCGAGCGGCGCCGCGGGTGCGCCGCCCCGCCCCTGATCCCCGTCGTCACCGTGGTCACACCCCCATCGTCGAAGCAGCGGTCCGCCGTTGCCAGGTGCTGTCAGTACCAGCATCGACGGGCTCTCGTCACCCGTATCCGGGGCGCGGCAGTCTCACCGCCATGACGACGACCGTTCCCCGTGCCCCGCGATCAAGTAAAGACCCCGCCACTGACAGCGGCGGCCCCCGGCTGCTGCTGACCGCCGTGCTCGCCGCCCAGTTCATGGCGCTCCTCGACACCTTCATCGTCAACGCGGCGGCGCCCACGATCCGTGCCGAACTCCGCACGTCCGGCGCCGACCTGCAGCTCGTCGTCGCCGGATACACCATCGCCTATGCCGTCCTGCTGATCACCGGCGCACGCCTCGGCGCGATGCTCGGCCACCGCCGCGTGTTCCTCGGCGGCCTGGCGGCCTTCACCGCCTTCTCGCTCGCCTGCGGACTCGCTGCCGGCACCGGGCAGTTGATCGCGTTCCGATTCCTCCAGGGAGCCGGAGCGGCCCTGATGATCCCTCAGGTGCTCAGCCTCGTCCAGCGCAACTTCACCGCGGAGGGCCGGGTCCGGGCGCTCGGGGCCTACTCCGCCGTCCTCGCGAGCGGCGCAGCCGCCGGTCAGGTGGTCGGCGGGATCCTGGTCAGCGCCGACCTGTTCGGCACGAGCTGGCGGCCGGTCTTCCTCGTCAACGTGCCCATCGGCCTCGCCCTCCTGCTCCTGGGCGCGAAGGTGCTGCCCCGGGACCGTCGCGAGGCCGGGGTGCGCGCCGGCGGTCTCGACCTGCCCGGTCTGGTGCTGCTCGCGGCGGCGGTGTCGCTGTTCACCGTCCCGCTGGTCCTGGGGCAGGAGCGGGACCGGCCCCTGTGGTCCTGGCTGTCGCTGGCCGCGGCGGCGGTGGTCCTGGGTGGCCTTCTGTCGCACGAGGCGCGGCTCGCGCGCCGGGGCGGTGCGCCCCTGATCTCGCCGAGGGTGCTGCGCAGCCCCGGAATCGGCCTCGCGGCGCTGAGGATCGCGGTCGTCATGGCGGTGAACGCCGCCTTCCTGTTCACCGTCACGCTCCACGTCCAGGGCGGTCTGGGGTACAGCGCGCTGCGTGCGGGGGTGATGTTCGCGCCGTCCGCCGTCGTGTTCGGCGCCGTGGCGATGACCTGGCGGCGCTGGCCGGCCGGATGGCAACCGGCCCTGGCCCCGGCCGGGTTCGTGGTGACCGGGCTCGGGATCGCCGCCGTGGGCGCGCTGCTGCGGGACGGCGGGGGCGGCGGTCCGCTGCTGTACGCGGCCTTCGTGGCCAGCGGGGTGGGCATGGCGGCCGCCTACAGCCCCACGCTGACCGGCGCGCTGGCGAAGGTCCGGCAGGAGGACGCCGCGGACGCGAGCGGGCTGCTGGTGACCGTCACCCAGCTGGGGCAGATCATCGGCGTAGCCGTGTTCGGCACGCTCTTCCTCGGCCGGCTGACCGAACCGGGTCCCCAGGGATCCGCGAACGCCCTGTGGGTGACCGCGCTCGCGCTGTCGGCAGCCTGTGGGCTGGGGGCCGTGGCCGGTCTCGTTCGCAAACGCCGCTGACCTCCTTGCGTGGCCATGGCAGAATCGGACGGCCGGAGGGCCACCGGCGGTACGGGAGGGAGCGCACGATGTCCGCCAGCGGCGAGGAAGCCGGGGAGGCTGCCGATGACCTGCTTGCCACGGCGGAGGCACGTGCTCGCCTCAGCTGTCCTTCCTGCGGTTCCGCCCATGTCGCCCAGGTCCTCGGGGACAACGGAGGGGTTTCCTACGTGTGCACGGCCTGCGGCCACAGCTGGAGCTGAATGATGGGTGCCCACAGGCGGAAATGCGACTGGTGCGGCAGCGGTACGCCGATCGTCAGGGACATGGATCCGGTCAATCCGGAGTACCAGTACTGGTGCGAGGAGTGCGCGCGGGCGCTGATCATAAAAGGCGACCCCATCGAGACCTACCGGGAGCTCGAGGGGGAGCCGATCTACGGCCGGCTGCTGGACGAGCACTGCACCCTCAAGCGTTTCTACTCGTTCGCGACCGCTTGACCCCTCCCTGCCCCACCCGCCCCCGAAGCGGACAATCCGGGAGTTGTCGGGCTCGAAGGAAAACGATTTGGAGATGCGCCGACGAGGGCGTTAATGTTCTCTACGTCGCCGCGGGGGAGACCCGGAAGTGACACAGAGCAAGGGGCTATAGCTCAGTTGGTAGAGCGCCTGCATGGCATGCAGGAGGTCAGGAGTTCAATTCTCCTTAGCTCCACAGAAGAAGAAGCGGGCCACCCGGATCGGGTGGCCCGCTTCTTCGTGTCGGTGCGTTCGGTCAACTCCGGCCGCTGCCGAGGGCCTTGCGGTTGCTGCTGGGCAGCGCGGGGCGCGACGGCTCCGGCGCGGGGGCGGCCACCTGCTCGATCCGCATCGCGAGCGCCGGGCAGCGGCGCACGGCACGCTGCGCGCGCCCCCGCATGTGCATCGGGACCACCGCGTCGGCCACCGACGGGTAGCCGTCCGGGTTGAGCCGGATCAGCTCCGGGATGATGTCGGCGCACAGGCCGTGCCCCTGGCAGAGCGTCCAGTCGATGAAGACCTTCTCGCCGCTGGGAATGGACTCCTCCGCCTCCTCGTAACCGGGCAGCGGCAGAGGCAGCACACCGGTCACCGGCCGACCGCAGCCGCCGTCCAGCACATGGGCCGCGAGGTCGTCGGTGAACGCGGACAGGGTGGACGCGAAGAAGCGGGCCGATCCGTCGGGGTGCTTGCACGCACCACGGCCCTTCACCGCTCCCGTCACCTCCCGCAGCGCCTCCAGTGCCGCCGGGCCACCGCCGTTGATCACGTCGGCCAGACCGCCCGCCGCGGCCGGCAGGCCGAGCTTGCAGGGGCCGCACTGGCCCGCGGTCTCCGCGGCGAGCCAGTTGGCCACCCTCAGCGACTCGCCCAGGGGGCAGGTCTCCGGGCCGATGGGCAGGATCGCCCCCGCGCCCAGGGCACCTCCCACGGACGCCAGGGACGCCTTGGAGACGACCGCCTCGTGCACGGCGACCGAGTCGATCCAGTTGCCGTGGTAGCCGCCCGTGAGCACGCCCTGCGGCAGCGGCGGCGCACCGGCCAGCTGGAGCACGTACCGCAGCGGGACGCCCGTGGGCACCTCGACGACCATGGGCCGCGAGACCGCGCCGGAGATCGTCAGCATGACCGTGCCGGGCTCGGAGTCCAGGCCCGTGTGGGCGTAGCGGCGTGAGCCGATGCGCGCGGCGACGGCGAGCTGCGCGAACGTCTCGGCGTTCGACAGCAGTGTGGGCGCGCCGCCGACGCCGGAGTCCGCGGCGCGCACCCGGCGGCCGGGCGGCAGCGCGGGGCCGCCGTTGACCGCGCGGATGACGGAGGACGCCTCTCCCGAGACCATCCGCTCCGGCGTGCGGACGACTCTGGCGCGCAGCTGCTGACCGCGCCGGTCGTTCAGGCCGCGTTCGGCGAGCGCGGCGCGCATCGAGACCTCCGTGGAGTTGCGGGTGACCGCGACGACCAGGGTGCGTGCGCCGAGCGCCTCGGCGGCCAGCAGCGCACCGTCGAGGATGAGGTGCGGCGCGCGGTTGAGCAGCACCGTGTCCTTGCGGCAGGCCGGCTCGCCCTCGCTGCCGTTGACGACGACGACGGGCCGTACGCCACGCCGGATCGCCGACTTGGCTACGGCGCGCAGCTTCTTGCCGAACGGGAACCCCGCGCCGCCGCGGCCGGTCAGCGATATCTCCTCGGCCAGCTGGGCCAGCCGCTCGCCGCTGACCGGCTCCAGCGGCCCGTGGACCTTCAGGTGCATCTGCAGGTCGAGGCGTTCGACCAGGTCGAAGCCCTGCGTCAGCTGGGGGAGCCCGACGACGCGGACCTCGGGGACGTCGGGGAGCGGGGCGTTCACGGTCGGTCTCCTGCGGGTGCGTTCCAGGGCTCTCCGGCCGGTGGCTGGAACAGGGGCCCTGGCATCGGCGCTGTCTCGTCGTACGCGGCGGGGCCGCCGGTTCCGTACGCGGAGCGGTCGTCGTACGGGGGCGGTGACGCGGCCTCATCCGCACCGCCGGCGCCGTAGGAGGCGGCGGTGGTGTCGTAGGCCCCGGTGGTGTCGTAGGCCGCCGTGGAGCCGTAGGACGGCGTGGTGGCGCCGTACGCGGGCGGGGTGTCGTAGGAGGTGGCCGGATCGAACAGTGGCGGGGGCGGGGTGTCGTAGGAGGGGGCCGGGTCGGACCCTGGCGGGGGCGGGGTGTCGTGGGAGGGTGCCGGGTCGAACGGCGGCGGGGGCGGGGTGTCGTAGGAGGGGGCCGAGTCGAACAGTGGCGGGGGCGGGGTGTCGTACAGCGGGGATGCCGGCTCCGGGCGTACGGCCTGGGCCGGCGGAGGCGGCGAGGGGGTGGGCCAGGTGCCCGGACGGGGTCCCGTCTCGGACACCACGGGTATCTCCTCGGTCATCGGCACGCGCTCGGCGAGCGGGGCGGCGGCGTCGGCCGCCAGGGACACGGCCCGGTAGGCCGCGGCCATGCCGGGGCCGCGTCCGGTGCCGGAACCGCTGGGGACCACTGTCGGCTCGGCGTCCGGCGGCGGAGGGGCCTCGTAGAGCTGCGGCGAGGGTGCGGCCAGCCGGGGCGGCTGCGCGCGCGCCTGTCCGAGCGGCGGCTGGAAATCCTGCTCGTACGGGCGCTGCGACGGGATGCCGTTCGCCCTGTCCATGCGGTCCATGCCGGCGGATACGGGCGAGCGGCCCGTCCCGTTCAGTCCGCCCGCGCCGGGCAGCGGCGACATGATCGGATCGCGCTGTGCCTGCTCGTCGGCGGCGGGCGGTCCGCCGTCGCCGACGCCGGTCAGGGACATGATCCGGGCGGCGACGCGTCGCTGCACCGGCCGCGGCAGCAACCGGACCGACACCGCGGCCGCCACTCCGAGCAGGGCCAGGCAGTACATGGTGACGACCCAGGTCGCCGCCGGGCGACCCGCGTAGAGTCCGTGGACGAGGGCGAAGCACCAGGCCGGATAGGCCAGCATGTGCAGCGGCCGCCAGCGGCCGGCGACACGGATGTTGCCCGCCAGCGCGCTGCGCAGCGCTCCGGTCGTGGCGGCGACCACCATGAGGAAGCCGGCCAGCGAGCCGAAGCCGATGAGGGCGGAGGTGCCCGTGACCCCGAGCCCGAACGGGATCAGCGCGCCGATCACCGCCACGTGCCCGAGCGAGACCTTCACGGTGGCGTGCAGCAGCAGGAAGCCGAGCGAGGCGACCGCGGTCGTCCGGTGGATGCCCTGGGCGAGCAGACGGTGGCGTGGGGAGAGGAGGACCCGGTCGGTGGCGATCAGACCCCACGCGACGGATGCGGTCAGCGACACCAGGGACAGAACCCCGGTGGTGAAGTCGAGCGCGGCGCGAAAGCTGTCGCTGCCCCCGATGGCGAGCACGGGGATGAGGATCAATGCGGCTGCGTAGAGGCCGCCTTGCACCGGGCGGCCGAGTCCGGGCCCTGGGCCCGGCGACAAACGCTGTTTGATACGAGGGTTCATGGGGCGACTCCGAATGGTGCGGGAAAGCTGTCCCGTTGACGCACTCTAGGTCGACCCATACCGCCCGGTACGAGGTTTCAGGGTTATTCGCGGGGAAGCAGCGGCAACTGACCCGGGGGTTGCCCTGTATAGGGTCGATACGCGGAGTAAGGCGGATCCAAGATCGCTCGCGAGCCGCCGACCGGCCCGGTCACGGGCGCCGTGGACGGCGAATGCGGCCACTTCCCCCGCTGCGGTACCCTGACGCCATGCGTGCCGTACGCCTTCTGCTTAGCGGGCCGCGCTGATCAGTCCCGACGGATGAAAGACCCGTCGGAATCGGCGCGGCGTCCCCTCCTGTGCGAGGGGATTTTTCATTTCGTCACCGGATGAATCAGCGGCAGCTGGCAGAGACGATCGATGGAGCTTTTAAGGATCATGACCGAGATGACTTCTGCTGCCGAGGCAGCAGCCCCGCATCGTTATACGGCTGCCATGGCGGCCGACATCGAGGCACGCTGGCAGGACTTCTGGGACGCCGAGGGGATCTACGAGGCGCCGAACCCGAGCGGTGACCTGGCCGGCGACCCGGCCGTGGCCGCTCGCCCCAAGAAGTTCATCATGGACATGTTCCCGTACCCCTCGGGTGCGGGCCTGCACGTCGGTCACCCCCTGGGCTACATCGCCACCGATGTCTTCGCCCGCCACCAGCGCATGACCGGGCACAACGTCCTGCACACCCTGGGCTTCGACGCCTTCGGCCTGCCGGCCGAGCAGTACGCCGTGCAGACCGGCACGCACCCGCGCGTGTCGACCGAGGCGAACATCGTCAACATGAAGGCGCAGCTGCGCCGGCTGGGTCTGGGCCACGACAAGCGCCGTTCGTTCGCCACGATCGACCCGGACTACTACAAGTGGACCCAGTGGATCTTCCTGCAGATCTTCAACTCCTGGTACGACGAGGAGGCGAAGAAGGCCCGCCCGATCGACGAACTGGTCGCCCTGTTCGAGAGCGGTGAGCGGTCCGTGCCCGGCACGCGCGCGTGGAGCGAGCTGAGCGCCAAGGAGCGCGCCGACGTCCTGGGCGAGTACCGCCTGGCGTACGCCTCGGAAGCGCCCGTCAACTGGTGTCCCGGCCTGGGCACGGTGCTGGCCAACGAGGAGGTGACGGCCGACGGCCGTTCCGAGCGGGGCAACTTCCCCGTCTTCAAGGCCAAGCTGCGCCAGTGGAACATGCGCATCACCGCCTACGCCGACCGGCTGCTGGACGACCTGGACGCGCTGGACTGGCCCGAGGCCATCAAGCTGCAGCAGCGCAACTGGATCGGACGCTCCGAGGGCGCCCGCGTCGGCTTCTCCGTGGTCGGCCACTCGGACGCGAAGATCACCGTCTTCACCACCCGCCCGGACACGCTGTTCGGCGCGACCTACATGGTGCTGGCCCCCGAGCACGGCCTGATCGACTCGATCCTGCCCGCCGAGTGGCCCGAGGGCGTCAAGGAGTCGTGGACCGGCGGCGCGGCCACGCCGGCCGACGCCGTCGCCGCGTACCGCAAGCAGGCCCAGACGAAGAGCGACGTCGAGCGGCAGACCGAGCACAAGGACAAGACCGGTGTCTTCACCGGCGCCTACGCGCTGAACCCCGTCACCGGCACCCGCATCCCCGTGTTCGTCGCCGACTACGTGCTGATGGGCTACGGCACCGGCGCCATCATGGCCGTGCCCGGCCAGGACGAGCGCGACTGGGAGTTCGCCGAGGCCTTCGAGCTGCCGGTCATCCGCACCGTGCAGCCGCCCGAGGGCTGGGAGGGCGAGGCGTTCACCGGCCAGGGGCCGGCGATCAACTCCGCCAACGACGAGATCTCGCTGAACGGTCTGGCGGTCGCCGAGGCCAAGAGCCGGATCATTGAGTGGCTGGTCGCCAAGGGCATCGGCGAGGGCACCATCAACTTCCGCCTGCGCGACTGGCTGTTCAGCCGCCAGCGCTACTGGGGCGAGCCGTTCCCGATCGTGTACGACGAGGACGGCGTCGCGCACGCCCTGCCGGAGTCGATGCTGCCGCTGGAGCTGCCGGAGGTCGACGACTACTCGCCGCGCACCTTCGACCCGGACGACGCCGACACCCAGCCCGAGACGCCGCTGTCCCGCAACGGCGACTGGGTCAACGTGACGCTGGACCTGGGCGACGGCCCGAAGAAGTACCGCCGCGAGACCAACACCATGCCGAACTGGGCGGGTTCGTGCTGGTACGAGCTGCGCTACCTGGACCCGCACAACAGCGAGAAGCTGGTCGACCCGGCCACCGAGCAGTACTGGATGGGCCCGCGCGAGGGGCAGCCGCACGGCGGTGTCGACCTGTACGTGGGTGGTGCCGAGCACGCCGTGCTGCACCTGCTGTACGCCCGGTTCTGGTCCAAGGTGCTGTTCGACCTGGGGCACGTCTCGTCCGCCGAGCCGTTCCACAAGCTGTACAACCAGGGCATGATCCAGGCGTACGTCTACCGGGACAGCCGCGGCTTCCCCGTGACGGCCACCGAGGTCGAGGAGCGCGACGGCAAGTTCTTCTTCGAGGGCGAGCCCGTCAAGCGCGAGCTGGGCAAGATGGGCAAGTCCCTGAAGAACGCGGTCACTCCGGACGAGATCTGCGCGGAGTACGGCGCCGACACCCTGCGGCTGTACGAGATGGCGATGGGCCCGCTGGACGTGTCGCGTCCCTGGGACACGCGTGCGGTCGTCGGCCAGTACCGGCTGCTGCAGCGGCTGTGGCGCAACATCGTCGACGAGTCGACCGGCGAGGTCACCGTCGTCGACGCCGAGCCCGATGAGGACACCCTGCGTGCCCTGCACAAGGCCATCGACGGCGCGGGCCAGGACCTGGCGGCCATGCGGTTCAACACGGCGATCGCCAAGATCACCGAGCTGAACAACCACCTGACCAAGACCGCCGGCCCGCTGTCGCGCTCGGTAGCGGAGCCGCTGGTGCTGCTGATCGCCCCGCTGGCCCCGCACATCGCCGAGGAGCTGTGGCGGAAGTTGGGCCACACCGACTCGGTCGTGCACGCCGACTTCCCGGTCGCCGACCCGGCGTACGTCGTGGACGAGACCGTGACCTGCGTCGTGCAGATCAAGGGCAAGGTCAAGGCGCGCCTGGAGGTCTCCCCCTCGATCACGGACGCGGACCTGGAGGCGCTGGCGCTGCGCGACGAGGCGGTCGTCGCGGCGCTGGGCGGTGCGGGCATCCGCAAGGTCATCGTGCGGGCGCCGAAGCTGGTCAACATCGTTCCCGCGTAGCGGGACCGGGGTTCTCCCCTAGGGGCAGGTCGAGGGTTGTGGTGGAACCCTCGGCCTGCCCTTTCCGTTTACCGTGGGAAGAACCAGAACCGATGCCGGAGGGCGTTCATGGATGCCGGAGCCGTAATCACGATCCTGGCGCTGCTTTTCTTCGCCTTCGTGGCATTGGGGGTGTATGTCGCCGCCAAGGCGGTGGGCGCGGCCAAGCGCGGCGTCGAGCGCACGGTCACCCAGGCGCGGCGCACCGTCGAGGACACCACACTGCGGGCGAAGAGCTACGGACAGGGCGGCGTGAGCGGCGAGCTGGCGCAGCTCCGGCTGGCGCTGCGCACATCGATGCGGGCGACGCAGGAAGCGCTCCAGGCGGGTGTGACGGAGGACGCGTCGCTCTCCGAGTCGCTGGCGCTGTTCCGGCGGCTGAGCGCCCACGGACAGGAGCTCGACGCCGAGCTCAAGCGGCTGGAGCGCGAGCCCGACCGGGCGACGGTCGCCTCGCTCCTGCCGGGCCTGCGCGACCGCACGGAGCGGATCACGCATTCCGCGGAATCACTGCGCTGGGCGGCGAGGGACCGTGCGAGCAAGTTCGCCGAGGACGAGCTGGACATCCTCAGCGCGCAGATCGACATGGAGGCCGGGGCGCTGCGGCACTGGTCGGCCGATGCCCCGGCCTCCGGTCCGGACCACGACGCGGGCCGCGCCGCGGACGTCGGCGGCGCCGCATCGCGCGCCCCCGGTGCGCCGGCCGAGCAACACTGGGCGGAGCCGGACAAGGCACCGGAGCAGTCGGCTCCGGGGCAGCCGCAGGCCATCACGGCACGGGACCCCCGGCAGCAGACCGCCTATCCGTGGCAGAAGTCCGCCCGCCGCGAGACCTCCAACTGATCAGGGACGGCCGGCCGAGCCGCCCTTCGGGCCGGTCTCCTGCGCGCCTCGGAGGAATGCCGGGCAGGGCCGGGCTGCCGCCCGGCACCTGCTGCGGGTAACCTCCCGCTCATGTCCCGCCATGTCGCTATCGTCACCGATTCAACGGCCTACCTGCCGCCACAGATGATGGAGCGGCACAGCATCACCACGGTCCCCCTGACCGTCGTGCTCGGCGATCAGGCGCTGGAGGAGGGCACCGAGATCTCGGCGCGCTCGCTGGCTCTCGCGCTGCAGAAGCGCCGGCCGGTGACCACGTCCCGGCCCAGCCCAGAAACGTTCGTGCGGACGTACCGGGCCATCGCCGAGACCGGTGCGACCGGGATCGTGTCGCTGCACCTGTCGTCCGAGTTCTCCGGGACCTACGACGCCGCGGTGCTCGCCGCGAAGGACTCACCCGTGCCGGTGCGGGTCGTCGACACGGGCATGGTGGCCATGGCGCTCGGCTTCTGCGCGCTTGCCGCAGCAGAGGCGGCGGAGGCGGGCGGTTCCCTGGACGAGGCCGTCGCGGCGGCCGAGAAGCGCGCCGAGGGCACGTCCGCCTACTTCTACGTCGACACCCTCGACTATCTCCGCCGCGGCGGCCGGATCGGCGCGGCGCAGGCCCTCCTGGGTTCCGCGCTCGCCGTGAAGCCGCTTCTGCAGCTCGAAGGGGGCCGGATCGAACCGCTGGAGCGGGTCCGGACCGCCTCGCGCGCCATCGCCCGGCTGGAGGAGATCGTCGCCGAGCGGGCCGGTGCGGCTCCGGTGGACATCGCGGTCCATCATCTCGCGGCACCCGAGCGGGCGGCGGCGCTCGCGGACCGGCTGCGCGACCGGGTGCTCGGACTGGCCGACCTGCATGTGAGCGAGGTGGGCGCAGTGATCGGTGCCCATACCGGGCCGGGCCTGCTGGGAGTTGTGGTCTCGGCTCGTTGAGGGACCGGCGCCGTATGCGCCGAGGCGGCGGTGCCCTAGGCGAGTTGCCGGTGGTGGTGACCGCGCTGCCGCAGCGGTGGTCACTCGGGGGAGTGGCCGAGATGTCCACAACTGGTGCTCTGTCCACAGGAATTGGGCCTGTTCAGCGGATTCGGGCACATGTGCCTACCGTCCTGTGGCATGACTCTTCGATCACGTTCCGCGACGAGTGGACCCGGCCGTGCCCCGGCCTCCGACGGGCGCACGCGCCACGGGCACCACGGCCGCCTGCGCCTCGCCCCGAGGGGCCGTCACCGCGCCACGGGAAGCCCTGACGCACGAACCTCCGGAGCCGACCCGGCCGGCAGGGCCGGGCCGCTGACGGACTGGTTTCCGGAGGCGGGTGCGGGGCCGCCCGGCGGGGTGCGTCCGGTGATGGGGCGTCCGACGGTGGGAGCGCGTGCGGATTTTGGTGGCACGCCGACCGGGGTGGTGCGTTCCGGTTCCGGCCTGGGCCCCGGGGCAACCGGGGGATGGGGCACCGTGGGCGGGGCCGCATCGAGGGCGGGTGAGCCGATCGCTGCCGCGGACCGCCGTCTTCTGCGGCCCGGGCGGCTGAGGGGCGGCCGGGCGTCGACCGCCGGCGCCGACGCCGTCCGCCGGAGGGCCGACGCACTGTTCGCGGGAGCCCGGCCCGCCGCGGGGCCGGACCCCGCGACGCGCACCATCACGTCGGCTCCCGACCCCCCGGCCCGTCCAGGCGTCCCGGCGAGGCGTGCCCCGTCCCCCGGCCCCGACACTTCGGCGTACCGGCCCGTCCCCGTCGCGGCGGCCCGTGCCGCCGCGGCGGAGCTGCGCGCACCGTCCCATGGCGGCGGACGGCGCGGCCCCGGCGCGGACGGCCAAGCGACAGGGGTGGGCGACCGGGCCGACGACGGCCGCGCAGCCACAGGACCGCGCAGCGCAGCACGGTGGCTCGCGCTGCGCGAGCGTCTGCCCGTGTGGGTACAGCTCAGGTGCGGGCTCGAACCGCGGACGCTCGCCGCCCTGGCCGTCGTTCTCGTGGTCGGCGCCGTCTTTGCGGCCCAGCACTTCTGGGCGGGGCGGCCGCAGGCCGTACGGGCCCCGGAGGTGGTCCAGCAGGGCGCCGCGCAGCCGCCGCCGGACCCCGTGGCGGAATCCGCGCCCACGCCCGGTGTCCCCGCCCCCGCCGAGGTCCGGCCGTCCGCGCGGATCGTGGTGGACGTGAGCGGCAAGGTCCGCAGGCCGGGCGTGCTGCGCCTCCCCGCCGGTTCCCGCGTGGCCGACGCGCTGGAGGCGGCCGGGGGAGTGACGACGGGGACGGACGTGACGGGCCTCAACCGGGCACGTGTGCTGATGGACGGGGAGCAGGTGGTGGTCGGTGCGCCGCCGTCCGTCGCCGGGGCGGGGCCGCCCGGCCCGACGGGTACCGGCCCCGTCGGGGCGGCGACCGGACCGATCAGCCTCAATACCGCAACCGCCGAGCAGTTGGAGACGCTGCCGGGCGTGGGCCCAGTTCTGGCCCAGCACATCATCGACCACCGCACCAGAAACGGAGGCTTCCGCTCGGTCGACGAGCTGCGCGAGGTCAACGGGATCGGCGACCGGCGGTTCGCGGATCTGCAGAACCGGGTGCGTCCATGACACGGGCGGCCGTTCACGCCGTGTCGCGGAACCGGCTGGGCGCTGCGGCACCGCGTCAGGAGGGACCCGCCGATCTGCGTCTCGTCCCTCCCGCCCTGGCGGCCTGGGCAGCGGCGGCGCTCGCCGTCGCCGCTCCGGGCCGGTGGACGGCGACGGGTGTCGCCGTATGCATCGTGACGGCGGGCACGATCCCGCTCGTGCTGGTCGCACGCCGGCGGTGGAGGGCCCGAGCACCGTCGTCGCATGGCTCCGGGGGAGACGGCACGCCTGCGCTGCTCGGCGCGGAGGGCTCGTGCCGGTGGCCCCAAGAGGAAGGTTTCTCGCAGCGGTTGGCCGCGGACGGCTCGCGCCTGAGGCTCGATGGGGAGGGTTCGCGCGGGCGGCTCGACGGGGAGGGTTCGCGCGGGCGGCCCGACGGGGACGGCTCGCGCCTGCGGCTCAACGCCACTGCCGTCGTCGGCGTGCTGCTGTGCGCCGCCGCCGCGGCGGCCTCGGCGGGGCTGCACAGTGCCGACGTGCGCTGGGGGCCGCTGCCCGAGCTCGCCCGTCAGCAGGCTCACGTGACACTGGAGTTGACCGTCACCTCGGACCCGAGACCCGTGCGGCCCAAGGTCGTCGGCAACCGGATGGCGCCGGGAGTGACCGTGCTGAACGCCGAGGCGACGCGCGTGACGGGACCGGGCGGCGTCACCACCGGCACACGGACACCGGTCCTCGTGATGGTGCCCGCGGGCGGAGCGGTCGCGGACTGGCGGCGGCTCCTGCCCTCGACCCGGCTGCGGCTCGCCGGCCGGCTCGTACCGCCGCTCCGGCCGGACGACCCCATCGCCGCCGTGGTGCGCGCCCAGGGCTCCGGGCCACCGCGGATCACCGGACCACCCACCGCCCTCCAGCGCATGGCGGGCGACCTGCGCGCCGGGCTGCGCGCGGCCACCGACGATCTGGCGCCGGACGCCCGGGCCTTGCTGCCCGGCCTGGTCGTCGGCGACACCTCCCGCGTGCCGGAGGACCTGCACGAGGCGTTCGAGGCGACGGACCTGACGCATCTGCTGGCCGTGTCCGGCAGCAACCTCACGATCGTCCTCATCCTGCTGATCGGCCCACCCGGTAGGGCACTGCTCGCGGAACGAGGCGGCCTCGCACCCCGTTTGGGCATCACCCTGCGCGGCACGGCCCTGCTCGGAGGCGCGCTCACGCTCGCGTTCGTCGTCGTGTGCCGGCCGGAGCCGAGCGTGCTGCGGGCAGCGGCCTGCGGGCTCGTCACCCTGCTCGCCGTCGGGACCGGCCGCCGCAGATCGCTCGTCCCCGCGCTGGCCGCCGCCGTGCTGCTGCTCGTGCTGTACGACCCGTGGCTGGCGCGGAGTTACGGCTTTGTGCTGTCCGTGCTCGCCACGGGGGCGCTGCTCACCGTCGCGCCCGGGTGGAGCGCCGCTCTCCAGCGGCGGCGCATGCCGCCACGGCTCGCCGAGGCCCTGGCCGCGGCCGCCGCGGCACAGGCCGTCTGCGGACCTGTGGTGGCGGTCTTCGCCGCCCGCGTCAGCCTGGTCGCGATCCCCTGCAACCTCATCGCCGAAGTCGCCGTCGCGCCGGCCACGGTCCTCGGCTTCGCCGCGCTGGCGGCGGCGCCGGTGGCGATACCGGTCGCGGAGGTGCTGGCTCGCTGCGCGGGGTGGCCGGCCGGCTGGATCGCCTCCGTGGCGCGGACCGGCGCGGCGCTGCCCGGTGCGGACGCCGGCTGGCCGCGCGGCTGGACCGGCGGGCTGCTGCTGGCGGCGGTCACGGCCGTGGTGCTGCTCCTGGTCCGGCGGCTGCCACGCCATCCGCTGGCAGGCGCGCTGTGCGCACTGCTGCTGCTCCTGGTGGTGCTGCGCCCGCCGCCGGTCACCGGGGTCATCAGCGGCTGGCCGCCGCGGGAGTGGGACTACGTGATGTGCGACGTCGGGCAGGGAGACGCCACCGTCCTCGCGGCCGGGAGCGGTACGGCCGTGGTCGTGGACGCGGGCCCCGACCCGGAGCTGGCGGACCGCTGCCTGCGGGAGCTCGGCGTGACAAGGATCCCGTTGCTCCTGATCACGCATTTCCACGCCGACCATGTCGCCGGGCTGCCCGGCGCGCTCAGAGGAAGGAGCGTCGGGATCATTCAGACGACAACCCTTCAGGAGCCTGCCGGGCAGGCAGAGTTCGTCCGGCGCATCGCCGCGACGGCCGGGGTGCCCGTCGCGCGCGCCGCACCGGGCGAGCGCCGCCGCACGGGCGGCATCGACTGGCAGGTGCTGTGGCCGGACGCCGGGGCGGGCCTGAGGCCGCAGGGCCCGAACGACGCCAGCGTCGCCCTGCTGGTCCGCGCGGCGGGCGGTCTGTCACTGCTGCTCCTCGGCGACCTCGAACCGCCCGCCCAGCAGGCGCTGATGCGGGCGCATCCGGTGATACCGCGAGTGGACGTGCTCAAGGTGGCCCATCACGGCTCGGCGTACCAGCACCCCGCGCTGCTTGCCGGGGTCCGGCCGAGGCTGGCGCTCATCAGTTGTGGCCGCGACAACCCGTACGGTCACCCGGCGCCAGGGACCGTCGGGCTACTGCGGTCCCAGGGAGCGATGGTGCTGCGTACGGACCGGGACGGGGCGATCGCGGTGGCCGGAGCGGGCCCGCGCCTGCGGGTCACGACCCGCGCGGGGCCCGGTGGGGCCTAGGCCGGGTCCGGTCCGGACGGGCGCGGCGGCGGCTCCGGGCCGGCGGCGGCTCCGGGGTCGGGGGCGGCCAGTGGGGTCCTGCAGGCAGCGAAGGCCACGCACCGGCCGCGCGGGTCCAAGAAGCCCTGGGTCCGGAGACCGACGCGTTCCGCCGGGAGGCCCGGGACCGTACGCCGCCGGGGCTCCGACCTGCGGCGCATGGCATTGCGGCGCGCGACCGACGAGACTGCCGACATGGGAACACCAGGACAGGAGCGGCAGCCGCCGCCCGTGCTCTCGCCGCAGACCGTGGACGCGTACCTGCGCCGGATCGGCGCCGGCCGACCGGCGCGGGCCGACGCGGCGGCCCTGCGCGAGCTCCAGCTGCGGCATCTGCGCACGGTGCCGTTCGAGAATCTGTCGATCCACCGGGGCGAGGACATCGTCCTCGCCGACGAGCTGCTCGTCGCCAAGGTGGTGGAGGCCCGGCGGGGCGGCTTCTGCTACGAACTCAACGGCGCGTTCGCGGCGTTGCTGCGCGCTCTCGGCTTCACCGTGACGCTCTACCAGGCGCGTGTCTTCGGGGACGGCGGGCGGCTGGGGATTCCGTACGACCACCTCACCCTGCGCGTGGAGACGGTCGACGGCACCGGGCCGTGGCTGGCGGACGTCGGGTTCGGGGACCACAGCCATCATCCGCTCGCGCTGGACGACAGGGAGGACCAGCAGGACCCGGCCGGTGTGTTCCGGATCGTGGCCCGGGCGCAGTACGGGGACCTCGACCTGCTGCGGGACGGCAGGCGGCAGTTCCGGATCGACACCCGGCCGCGTGACCTCACCGACTTCGAGGCCGGGGCCTGGTACCACCGCACGTCGCCGGCCTCGCAGTTCACCCGCTCCCTCGTCTGCTCGCGGCTGACTCCCGAAGGCCGCGTCACCCTGAGCGGACGCAAGCTGGTGGTCACCGCCCACGGTGAGCGGCACGAGCGGAAGCTGTCCGGCGACGCGGCGGTACTGGCCGCGTACGAGGAGCATTTCGGGCTGGTGCTCGACCGGCTTCCGCCCGATCCGGCAGCCGGCTGAGGCGATGCCGCAGGTCCGATCCGGACCTGCGGCGCACCGTCCCGCTCGAGGGGTCCTGCGCGGCCGGCGCGGAGGAACTCAGGCGGGCCGCCGCCCGGCCTCCGCGCCCTCGGTCACGGCGCCTCGAGCCAGCCCTCGTACCCGGCGGCGAACTCGTCGAGCGCGCTCGCGTCCAGGCGTCCCTCGGGGTCCTCCACCACGACGAGCCACTGGGCGTCCTCGGCGTCGTCCTCGCCGGCCAGCGCGTCCCGCACCAGCTGCGGTTCGTCCGTGACGCCGAAGCGTTCCGCCAGCTCCTCGGCCGCTTCCTCGGCGGCGTCACGGTCGGGCAGCACCAGTACATGTCGTTCGTTCACCGGCCCATTCTCCGGTATGCCGCGGGACGCGCCGGAGGGTGTCAGTGGCCCGTGGGATGCTTGACCGCGATGGCCAGGAAGAATTCGACAGACGACCCGCTCGCCCCCGTCACTCTCGCCGTGGGCCAGGAGGACCTGCTCCTCGACCGCGCCGTGCAGCAGGTGGTGGCCGCCGCGCGGGCCGCCGACGCCGACACCGACGTGCGCGACCTCACCGCCGACCAGTTGCAGCCCGGCACGCTCGCCGAGCTGACGAGCCCTTCACTCTTCGCCGAGCGCAAGGTCGTGATCGTGCGCAACGCGCAGGATCTGTCGGCCGACACGATCAAGGACGTCAAGGCGTACCTCGACGCCCCCGTGGAGGAGATCACGCTCGTGCTCCTGCACCCCGGCGGTGCCAAGGGCAAGGGGCTGCTCGACGCGGCCCGGAAGTCGGGCGCGCGCGAGGTCGCCTGCCCCAAGACAACCAAGCCGGCCGAGCGGCTCACCTTCGTCCGCTCCGAGTTCCGGGCGCTGGGACGGTCCGCGACGCCCGAGGCGTGCCAGGCCCTGGTCGACGCCATCGGCAGCGACCTGCGGGAGCTGGCGAGCGCGGTGTCCCAGCTGACCGCCGACGTCGAGGGCACGATCGACGAGGCGATCGTCGGGCGTTACTACACCGGCCGCGCCGAGGCGTCGAGCTTCAACGTCGCAGACCGGGCCGTCGAGGGCCGGGCGGCGGAGGCGCTGGAAGCGCTGCGCTGGTCGCTGTCGACCGGTGTCGCCCCCGTGCTGATCACGAGCGCGCTGGCGCAGGGTGTGCGCGCGATCGGAAAGCTGTCCTCCGCGCGGGGCGGCAGGCCGGCCGACCTCGCGCGCGAGCTGGGCATGCCGCCGTGGAAGATCGACCGGGTCCGCCAGCAGATGCGCGGCTGGACCCCGGACGGCGTCGCGATGGCGCTGCGGGCGATCGCGGAAGCCGACGCGGGGGTGAAGGGCGGCGGCGACGACGCGGAGTACGCCCTGGAGAAGGCGGTCGTCACGATCGCCCGAGCGGCCCGCCTCCGCCGCGCCTGACATCTGGGGCATGGCAAAGGCCCCGTCCGGTCCTGGGGAAGGGCCGGGGCGGGGCCTTGGCTTTGGGATGGGTGCGCCGCACCCGCGTGGCGAACGCAGGCCGCGTGCGGCGCGAGGGGTGCCGGTCGGGAGCGGATGAGAGGGCCCGCTTGATCCCTAACGGCGATCAGTCACGTGCTCAGCCCTGGAGGGAGGACACCTTGGAGGCCAGCGCCGACTTCTTGTTGGCGGCGGCGTTCTTGTGGATGACACCCTTCGAGACGGCCTTGTCGAGCTGACGCGAGGCGGCACGGGCAGCCACGGTCGCCTTCTCGATGTCGCCGGCGGCGACGGCCTCACGGGCCTTGCGGATCGCGGTCTTGAGCGACGACTTGACGGCCTTGTTGCGCAGGCGCGCCTTCTCGTTCGTCTTGTTCCGCTTGATCTGGGACTTGATGTTCGCCACGAAAAGCCCTTTTCTGGGGTTCACCCACGCCCATGGGGCGCAGGAGGAGTTCGATGATCTTCAACTTCGTGTCCCTCCCCCCTCGCCCTTCGGACACGGGAGGTGCCCCCGGAGAGGGCACGAGACACAGCTGCTCAGGCTACCAGTCGCCCCACGGGTGGCCCAAACCGGGCACAGCTCCTCACGCGTGGGACCATGGAGCCTACGTATCGATCCGACACGGACCCGAGCTCACCGACCCGGCGTCTGCCAAAGAATCAGGACCCTGCGTGCCCGCGACTCCTACCCACGTGCCCGAGCCGAGCCGTACCGACCCGGCGCTGATCCGCAATTTCTGCATCATCGCGCACATCGACCACGGCAAGTCGACGCTTGCCGACCGGATGCTCCAGCTGACCGGCGTGGTCGAGCAGCGGCAGATGCGTGCCCAGTACCTCGACCGTATGGACATCGAGCGCGAGCGCGGCATCACGATCAAGTCCCAGGCGGTCCGTCTGCCGTGGGCGCCCACCGAGGGTGAGGACCAGGGCAGGACCCACATCCTCAACATGATCGACACCCCCGGGCACGTCGACTTCACCTATGAGGTGTCGCGGTCGCTCGCCGCCTGCGAGGGCACGGTCCTGCTCGTGGACGCCGCTCAGGGCATCGAGGCGCAGACCCTGGCCAACCTGTACCTGGCCATGGAGAACGACCTCACGATCGTCCCGGTGCTGAACAAGATCGACCTGCCGGCCGCGCAGCCGGAGAAGTTCGCCGAGGAGCTGGCGAACCTCGTCGGCTGCGACCCGGACGACGTCCTGCGCGTCTCCGCGAAGACCGGTCTCGGTGTCGAGGCGCTGCTCGACCGGGTGGTCAAGGACGTCCCGGCCCCGGTCGGCGTCGCCGACGCCCCCGCCCGCGCGATGATCTTCGACTCGGTCTACGACTCGTACCGTGGTGTGGTCACGTATGTACGAGTGGTCGACGGCCAGCTCAACAAGCGCGAGCGCATCCGGATGATGTCCACGGGCGCCACCCACGAGCTGCTCGAGATCGGCACCAACTCGCCCGAGATGCTGCCGGCCGACGGCCTCGGAGTCGGCGAGGTGGGTTATCTGATCACCGGTGTGAAGGACGTCCGCCAGTCCAAGGTCGGTGACACGATCACCAGCCTGCACAAGGGCGCCACGGAGGCCCTCGGGGGCTACAAGGACCCGAAGCCCATGGTCTTCTCGGGGCTGTATCCGCTGGACGGCTCGGACTACCCCGAGCTGCGCGACGCGCTCGACAAGCTCCAGCTCAACGACGCGGCCCTGGTCTACGAGCCCGAGACCTCCGCGGCCCTCGGCTTCGGGTTCCGCGTCGGCTTCCTCGGCCTGCTGCACCTCGACGTCATCCGTGAGCGGCTCGAGCGCGAGTTCGGCCTCGACCTGATCGCCACCGCCCCGAACGTGGTCTACCGCGTGACCATGGAGGACGGAACCGAGCACACGGTCACGAACCCGAGCGAGTTCCCCGAGGGCAAGATCGACGAGGTGCACGAGCCGGTCGTGCGGGCCACGATCCTCGCGCCGAGCGAGTTCATCGGCTCGATCATGGAGCTCTGCCAGACCCGCCGCGGCACCCTGCTGGGTATGGACTACCTCTCCGAGGACCGGGTCGAGATCCGCTACACCCTGCCCCTCGCGGAGATCGTCTTCGACTTCTTCGACCAGCTGAAGTCCAAGACGCGCGGTTACGCCTCTCTCGACTACGAGCCCACCGGCGAGCAGGCCTCCAGCCTCGTCAAGGTCGACATCCTGCTGCACGGCGACAAGGTCGACGCCTTCTCCGCCATCACCCACAAGGACCAGGCGTACGCGTACGGCGTCCGGCTCGTCGCCAAGCTCAAGGAGCTCATCCCGCGGCAGGCGTTCGAGGTCCCGGTCCAGGCGGCCATCGGCTCGCGCGTCATCGCCCGTGAGACCATCCGCGCCATCCGCAAGGACGTTCTCGCCAAGTGCTACGGCGGTGACATCTCCCGTAAGCGGAAGCTGCTGGAGAAGCAGAAGGAAGGCAAGAAGCGCATGAAGATGGTCGGCTCCGTGGAGGTGCCGCAGGAAGCCTTCATCGCGGTGCTGTCCAGCGACGAGGGCGGCAAGAGCAAGAAGTAGGCAGGAGACCGGGCGGGCGAGAGCGGGAGCGGGAAGCAGCCGTTCCTCCCTCGGCCGCCCGGTCCGTCCGCTTCCGCTTCCCCCGCGTACCGAAAAGCGCCCGTCCGGCCCAGGACGGGCGCTTTTCGGCCACCGGACGGGCAGGAATCGTTACATGTACACAGCACCGACCGGTTGCTCCAGAGAGCGGACCTGCGCTCCGTTCGTTATGAAGCGGCAGCCCGCAGGCTCTTACGCGCCGCCCATGTGCGCTCTACCCTGATCACGGCTCAATGGTTACTCGCCAGTTAAACAACCAGCCAGTCGTGCATGTTGCCGCAGGCCCGGAGGACGTCGTGAGCGAAACCCAGACCCAGATCGAGAACCGACCGCCATCGGTGGCGACTCTCTTCACCGAGCGCGTGGCCGCCACGCCGAACGGCGAGGCCTACCGCTACCCGGTGCCCCCCGCCTCGGGGACGGGCCCCGACGACTGGAAGTCCCTGAGCTGGGGGCAGGCCGCCGAGAGGGTCTACGCCATCGCGGCCGGCCTGATCGACCTCGGCGTCAACCCCGAGGAGCGGGTCGCGCTCGCCTCCTCCACACGGGTGGAGTGGATCCTCGCCGACCTCGGCGTCATGTGCGCGGGCGGCGCGACCACCACCGTCTACCCGTCGACCAACGCCGAGGAGTCGGCGTACATCCTCGCCGACTCCGAGAGCCGGGTGCTGATCGCGGAGGACGCCTCCCAGCTGGCCAAGGCGCGCGAGAGGCGCGCCGAACTGCCCGAGCTGAAGCACGTCGTCGTCATCGACCCCGCCGGTGTCGAGCCGGACGCCGCCGAGCCGGAGGGCTGGGTCCTCACCCTGGCCGACCTGGAGGCGCGCGGCGCGGAGTACCTCGAGAAGCACCCCGAGGCCGTCAAGGAGCGGGTCGCGGCCATCACCGCCGACCAGCTCGCGACGCTCATCTACACGTCCGGCACCACGGGCCGCCCCAAGGGTGTGCGGCTGCCGCACGACAACTGGTCGTACATGGCGAAGGCCACCGCCGCGACCGGGCTCGTCACGCAGGACGACGTCCAGTACCTGTGGCTGCCGCTCGCGCACGTCTTCGGCAAGGTGCTGACCTCAGGTCAGATCGAGGTCGGACACGTCACCGCCGTCGACGGCCGGGTCGACAAGATCATCGAGAACCTGCCGGTGGTCCAGCCGACCTACATGGCCGCCGTGCCCCGCATCTTCGAGAAGGTCTACAACGGGGTCGCCGCCAAGGCGCGGGCCGGCGGCGGCGCCAAGTACAAGATCTTCCAGTGGGCCGCCGGCGTCGCCCGCGAGTACGCCAAGGTCTCCCAGGACAACTTCCGCCGCACCGGCAAGGCCTCGGTGCCCTTCGGCCTCGGCGCCAAGCACAAGGTCGCCGACGCCCTCGTCTACGCCAAGCTCCGCGACGCCTTCGGCGGCCGGCTGCGCGCCGCCGTCTCCGGCTCCGCCGCGCTCGCCCCCGACATCGGCTACTTCTTCTCCGGCGCGGGCATCCACATCCTGGAGGGCTACGGCCTCACCGAGTCGAGCGCCGCCTCCTTCGTCAACCCCGGCGAGGCGTACCGCACCGGCACGGTCGGCAAGCCGGTGCCCGGCTGCGAGGTGCGCATCGCCGACGACGGCGAGATCCTGCTGCGCGGCCCCGGCATCATGGAGGGCTATCACAAGCTGCCCGAGAAGACGGCCGAAGTCCTGGAGCCCGACGGCTGGTTCCACACCGGCGACATCGGCGAGCTGTCCGCGGACGGCTACCTGCGGATCACCGACCGCAAGAAGGACCTGATCAAGACCTCCGGCGGCAAGTACATCGCACCGGCCGAGGTCGAGGGCCAGTTCAAGGCCGTGTGCCCGTTCGTCTCGAACATCCTCGTCCACGGCGCGGACCGGAACTTCTGCACCGCGCTCATCGCCCTCGACGAGCCCACGATCCTCGGCTGGGCCGAGGAGAACGGCCTGGGCGGCAGGTCCTACGCGGAGGTGGTCGCCTCGCCGCAGGTCGAGCAGCTCATCGACGGTTACGTGAAGCGGCTCAACGAGGGCCTGCAGCGCTGGCAGACCATCAAGAAGTTCCGGCTGCTGCCCCGCGACCTGGACATCGAGCACGGCGAACTGACGCCCAGCCTCAAGCTGAAGCGCCCGGTCGTCGAGCGGGAGTACAAGGACCTCATCGACGAGATGTACGCGGGGTCCCGCGAGGACTGATCCGTCTTGACGCGGGGATACGCCGCACGGCCGGCGACACGGGCGTGCGGCGTGATCCTCGCAACACACCCTCGCGACCAGCGAGAACATAAAACGGCTCCACCCAGTTCGGTGACTCCGTGCTTATGAACGGGCTCTGTCTGTCACCCTGTCGGTGTCATAGCGGCGTACACAGCACCGACCAGGAGCCGCACGTGGGGTCCATTCCGTTGCAGCGGGACACCGGCAACCGGCCCGCACCCATGTCCGCCGGATGGCCGGACGCCGACGGCGCCGGGGTACGCGTGAGCCTGCCCGGAAGCCTTCTGGCGCCCGGCACCGCGCGGCGTCTCGTCCGCACGGCCGTCGCCGAGTGGTCCGGACTCGGGCTGTTCGACGCATGCTCCTGCTGCGACGGCCCGGCCGGCGGCTGCCCGCCCGGCACCTTCTGCCCCGAGCGGCTCGCGGACGACGCCGCACTCGTCGCCGGCGAGCTCGTCACCAACGCCGTCGTCCACGCGGGCACGGCCGCCGAGCTCGTGTGCCGGTACGAGCGACCCGTCGAGGACACCGCAGACGCCGGCTGCGAGTCCGCCGCCGTGATCATCGAGGTCTCCGATCACCATCCCGACCGGCCCGTCCACAGCCATCCGCACGGCTTCGACCAGTCCGGCACCCTCGACTACGGACGCGGCCTCCATCTCGTCGCGGCCCTCGCCGAACGCTGGGGCATCACCTACCGTGCCGCGCTCAAGACCGTATGGGCGCGGCTGCCGCTCGACGGCCGCGGCAGCCGGCCGCGGACCGGCGACGAGCCCGCGGACCTGCACGGGCCCGCGTCCGTCGGCGGCACCGCCCCCGAGGCGCCCGCCCAGGGGCGGGACAACCACGAATGGCTCGCCCGCGGAGGGGCCGCCTCCTTCCTGGCCGAGGCGTCCGATCTGCTCGCCGGCCAGCTCGACGAGAACATGGTCGCCGCCCTCGCCGGACAGCTCCTCGTGCCGCGCCTCGCCGACTGGTGCGCCGTCTGGCTCGACGACGAGACCGGCCGGCACGGGCTGCGCGAGCCCGGCCGCACGGCCCCCGCGCCGCGTCTCGCCGGTGTCTGGCACCGCGACGAGTCCGCCGTGGAGCACCTGCGGGCGGCTCTCGGCACGGAGGCGCCCAAGCCGCCCGACCCCGGCTTCCAGGGCTCCGTACCCGTCCCGTGGCCGGCCGCGTCCCGGGACGGCGTCCCGGCTGCGGACGGGGGCGGCCACGGGAGCAGCGGGGCGGCCCTCGCGTACCGGCTGGCCGCCGGCGGGCGCGTGCTCGGCGTGCTCGTCGTCGCGCAGCAGGACACCGCCCGGCTGCCGGACGAAGTGACCGCGCTCGTCGAGGACTTCGCCCGCCGGGTCGCGCTCGCGATCAGTGCCGCCCGCGAGTACACCCGGCAGGCGACCATCAGCCGCGTCCTCCAGCGCGGGCTGCTGCCCAGCAGGGTCGGGCAGATCCCCGGCGTCGACACCTGCCTGGTGTACGAGCCGAGCGGCGACGGCGTGGCAGGGGGCGACTTCTACGACGTCTTCCCCGCCGGGTCGAGCGGCCGCTGGTGCTTCGTGCTCGGCGACGTCCAGGGCAGCGGCCCCGAGGCCGCCGTCGTGACCGGGCTCGCCCGCCCCTGGCTGCGGCTCCTCGCCCGCGAGGGCTACCAGGTCGGCCAGGTGCTCGACCGGCTCAACGGCCTGCTCCTCGACGACGCCATGGAGGCCGCCGAGGCCGCCGCCCTGCTCGTCACCGGCGGCCACGGTCCCGGCCTGCCGGACGGACACCACTCCCGCTTCCTGTCCCTGCTCTACGGCGAGGTCGTGCCCTCCCCGGACGGCCGCGGCGGTGCCCGGTGCACCCTCGCGAGTGCCGGTCATCCCCTGCCGCTGCTGCTGCGCCCCGACGGCACGGTCACCGTGATCGCCGAGCCGCAGGTGCTCCTCGGGGTGGTCGACGACGTCGCGTACCGGAGCAGCACGTTCGACCTGGCACCGGGCGAGACGCTGCTGTGCGTCACGGACGGGGTGACCGAGCGGCGCTCCGGCCCCCGGATGTTCGACGACGAGGACGGTCTCGCGACCGTACTCGCCGGATGCGCGGGGCTGTCGGCGAAGGGCGTGGCGGAACGGATCAGGGCCGCCGTGCACGCGTTCGCGCAGACGCCGCCCGGGGACGATCTGGCGCTGCTGGTGCTCCAGGCGGGATGACGCCGCGGGTGACGGACAATGGGGGGCATGCCTTCCGTACTGCCCGACGGTGAGCCCGTGCCCGAGGACGGCTCGCTGCCCGCGTCCGCCCTCGACGGCGCGGGTGACCGGCCCCTCGCCTTCTACCTGCACGTGCCGTACTGCGCGACGCGCTGCGGCTACTGCGACTTCAACACCTACACGGCGACCGAGCTGCGCGGCTCGGGCGGCGTGCTCGCGTCCCGCGACAACTACGCCGAGACGCTCGCCGACGAGATCCGGCTGGCCCGCAAGGTCCTCGGCGACGACCCCCGCCCGGTGCGGACCGTGTTCGTCGGCGGCGGCACACCGACGCTGCTCGCGGCCGGCGACCTCGTACGGATGCTGGACGCGGTACGGGAGGAGTTCGGGCTCGCCGACGACGCGGAGATCACCACGGAGGCGAACCCGGAGTCGGTCGGCCCGGAGTATCTCGCGGCCCTGCGGGCCGGGGGCTTCAACCGGATCTCCTTCGGCATGCAGAGCGCGCGGCAGCACGTGCTGAAGGTGCTCGACCGCACGCACACGCCGGGCCGGCCGGAGGCATGCGTCGCGGAGGCGCGGGCGGCGGGCTTCGAGCATGTCAACCTCGACCTGATCTACGGCACGCCGGGCGAGAGCGACGACGACTGGCGGGCGTCCCTGGAGGCGGCGGTCGGCGCGGGACCGGACCATGTGTCGGCGTACGCGCTGATCGTCGAGGAGGGCACGCAGCTGGCGCGGCGCATCCGGCGCGGCGAGGTTCCCATGACCGACGACGACGTCCACGCCGACCGCTACCTGATCGCGGACGAGGTGCTGTCGGGCGCCGGATACGAGTGGTACGAGGTCTCCAACTGGGCCACCTCGAAGGCCGGCCGCTGCCTGCACAACGAGTTGTACTGGCGCGGCGCGGACTGGTGGGGAGCGGGCCCGGGAGCGCACAGCCACGTGGGCGGGGTGCGCTGGTGGAACGTGAAGCACCCCGGCGCGTACGCGGCGGCGCTCGGGCAGGGGCGGTCGCCGGGTGCGGGCCGCGAGGTGCTGACGCCGGAGGACCGCCGGGTGGAGCGGATCCTTCTGGAGCTGCGGCTGCGGGACGGCTGCCCTCTCGATCTCCTGCGGCCCGCAGGCCTGGCCGCGGCGCGCCGCGCCCTCGCCGACGGGTTCCTGGACCCCGGCCCCTACGCGCGGGGCCGCGCGGCGCTGACCCTGCGGGGACGGCTGCTGGCGGACGCGGTGGTGCGGGACCTGGTGGACTGAGGGGCCAGGCCGTAGGGGGGCGGGGTGGGGAAGAACTCCCGCTCACACCCCCGGCGCCGTCACGAAGTCGATCAGTTCCTCCACCCGTCCCAGCAGCGCCGGCTCCAGGTCCTTGTAGGAGCGCACGTGGGACAGGATGTGCTGCCACGCAGCCCCCGTGCCGGACGGCCAGCCCAGGGCCCGGCACACCCCCGTCTTCCAGTCCTGGCCGTGCGGGATCCTCGGCCACGCCGCGATGCCCAGCGACGACGGCTTCACCGCCTCCCACACGTCGATGTACGGATGGCCCACGACCAGCACGTGCGGGTTCGTCACCGAAGCCGCGATGCGGGACTCCTTGGAGCCGGCGACCAGGTGGTCGACCAGCACGCCCAGGCGGGCGTCCGGGCCCGGGGCGAACTCCGCGACGATCGACGGGAGATCGTCGATGCCCTCCAGGTACTCCACGACCACGCCCTCGATGCGCAGGTCGTCTCCCCACACCCGTTCCACGAGCTCGGCGTCGTGGCGGCCCTCCACGTAGATCCGGCCGGCGCGGGCGACCCGGGCGCGGGCGCCGGGGACCGCGACCGAGCCCGAGGCCGTACGCGCGGGGCGGGCCGGCGCCGGCGCGGACGGGCGGACCAGCGTGACGACCTTGCCCTCCAGCAGGAAGCCCCTCGGCTCCAGCGGGAAGACCCGGTGCTTGCCGAAGCGGTCCTCCAGCGTCACGGTGCCCGCCTCGCAGCGGATCACCGCTCCGCAGAAGCCGGTCGCGACCTCCTCCAGCACGAGGTCGGGCTCCGCGGGGACCTCCGGGACCGGTGCCGACCGCTTCCACGGAGGTGTCAGGTCAGGGCTGTAGCTGCGCATGTCGGATGACGATACGACCGGTCGCCCTACGACACGCCGAAGCGCGCGGCGAGCTCGTCACGCTGCGTCCGCACGAACGCCGCGTCCACCGCCGCCCCGTGCCCCGGCACGTACAGCGCGTCCTCGCCGCCGAGCGCGAGCAGGCGGTCGAGCGCCGCCGGCCAGCGCGAGGTGATCGCGTCCGGGCCCGCCTGCGGCTCGCCCGACTCCTCCACCAGGTCGCCGCAGAAGACGACCTCCGGCTCGCCGGGTACGAACAGCGCGAGGTCGTGGCCGGAGTGGCCCGGGCCGACGTTGGCCAGCAGCACCCGGCGGCCGCCCAGATCGAGCGTGTACTCCCCGCTCACCAGGTGGTGCGGCAGCGCCAGCAGATCGGCCGCCTCCGCCGCCGCGGCCGCCGGGACCCCGTGCCGCACCGCGTCGGCGCGGATCGCGTCGCGTTCGCGGCGCAGCAGCGCGTCCATGCCGACCGCCCCGTAGATCTCCGCACCGGCGAACGCCGCCGTGCCCAGCACGTGATCGAAGTGCGGGTGGCTCAGTGCGATGTACGTCACGCGGCGCCCGCCCGCCAGCGCCTGCGCCTGTACGCGGAGCTCGGCGCCCTCGCGGATCGTCGAGCCCGTGTCGTACAGCAGGACGTGTTCCTCGCCCAGCACCAGGCCGACGGTCGCGTCCCAGGCCGGCATCCTGCGCTGGCCGACTCCGTCGGCCAGCCGTTCCCACCCGAAGTCTTCCCAAGCGGCGTCCATACGGCGACGCTATCCGCATCGACCAGCACAGGTCTCGCGGTAGCGTGGTCGGCCGCCCTTGCTAGGGGCGTACCCCGCCGCCGTACACTGGCCGGGGGGAAGCTGGCACTCGGCCGTATCGAGTGCCAGGACACACACCGAGACCGGCAGCTGGAGGTGCGCGAGATGCTCAGCGAACGCAGACTCGAAGTCCTGCGCGCCATCGTCCAGGACTACGTCGGCACCGAGGAGCCCGTCGGTTCCAAGGCGCTGACGGAGCGGCACAAGCTCGGTGTCTCCCCCGCCACCGTCCGCAACGACATGGCCGTGCTGGAGGAGGAGGGCTACATCGCCCAGCCCCACACCAGCGCCGGCCGCATCCCCACGGACAAGGGCTACCGGCTGTTCGTCGACAAGCTGGCCGGCGTCAAGCCGCTGTCGTCCCCCGAGCGCCGGGCCATCCAGAACTTCCTGGACGGAGCCGTCGACCTCGATGACGTCGTGGGCCGCACGGTCCGCCTGCTCGCGCAGCTGACCCGGCAGGTCGCCGTCGTCCAGTACCCCTCGCTGACCCGCTCGACGGTCCGGCACGTGGAGCTGCTGTCGCTGGCTCCCGCCCGGCTGATGCTCGTGCTGATCACGGACACCGGCCGGGTCGAGCAGCGGATGGTCGACTGCCCCGCGCCGTTCGGCGAGACCTCGCTGGCCGACCTGCGGGCCCGGCTCAACAGCCGCGTCGTCGGCCGCCGCTTCGCGGACGTGCCGCAGCTCGTGCAGGACCTGCCCGAGTCGTTCGAGACGGAGGACCGCGGCACGGTCTCCACCGTGCTCGCGACCCTGCTGGAGACGCTGGTCGAGGAGACCGAGGAGCGGCTGGTGATCGGCGGCACCGCCAATCTCACCCGCTTCGGACACGACTTCCCCCTGACGATCAGGCCGGTGCTGGAGGCGCTGGAGGAGCACGTCGTGCTGCTCAAGCTGCTCGGCGAGGCCAAGGAATCGGGCGTGACCGTGAGGATCGGGCATGAGAATGCCCACGAGGGACTGAACTCCACGTCCGTCGTCTCGGTCGGCTACGGTTCGGGCGGCGAGGCAGTCGCCAAACTCGGCGTGGTCGGACCGACCCGCATGGACTACCCCGGAACGATGGGAGCGGTACGCGCAGTGGCACGTTACGTCGGACAGATCCTGGCGGAGTCGTAAGTGGCCACGGACTACTACGCCGTACTCGGCGTGCGCCGCGACGCATCGCAGGACGAGATCAAGAAGGCCTTCCGCCGCCTCGCGCGCGAACTCCACCCGGACGTGAATCCGGACCCGAAGACGCAGGAGCGCTTCAAGGAGATCAACGCCGCGTACGAGGTGCTCTCGGACCCGCAGAAGAAGCAGGTCTACGACCTCGGCGGTGACCCTCTGTCCCAGGCCGGCGGCGGTGGCGCGGGCGGCTTCGGCGCGGGCGGCTTCGGGAACTTCTCGGACATCATGGACGCCTTCTTCGGCACGGCGTCGCAGCGCGGACCCCGTTCGCGTACGCGGCGCGGCCAGGACGCCATGATCCGCCTGGAGGTCGAGCTCAACGAGGCGGCCTTCGGCACGACGAAGGACATCCAGGTCGACACGGCCGTGGTGTGCACGACGTGCTCCGGCGAGGGCGCGGCGCCCGGCACCTCCGCGCAGACCTGTGACATGTGCCGCGGCCGCGGTGAGGTCTCGCAGGTGACGCGGTCCTTCCTGGGCCAGGTCATGACGTCCCGTCCGTGTCCGCAGTGCCAGGGCTTCGGCACCGTCGTGCCGACCCCGTGCCCGGAGTGCGCGGGAGACGGCCGGATCCGGTCGCGTCGCACGCTCACCGTGAAGATCCCCGCGGGTGTCGACAACGGCACGCGCATCCAGCTGGCGGGCGAGGGCGAGGTCGGCCCGGGCGGCGGCCCCGCCGGTGACCTGTACGTCGAGATCCACGAGATCGCGCACCCGGTCTTCCAGCGGCGCGGCGACGACCTGCACTGCACGGTGACGATCCCCATGACGGCGGCGGCACTGGGCACGAAGTGCCCGCTGGAGACGCTCGACGGCATGGAGGAGGTCGACATCCGGCCCGGCACGCAGTCAGGCCAGTCGATCCCGCTGCACGGGCGCGGCATCACGCACCTGCGGGGCGGCGGCCGGGGCGACCTGATCGTCCACGTCGAGGTGACGACGCCGACGAAGCTGGACCCGGAGCAGGAGCGGCTGCTGCGGGACCTGGCGAAGCTGCGGGGCGAGGAGCGGCCGACGGGTCAGTTCCAGCCGGGGCAGCAGGGGCTGTTCTCGCGCCTGAAGGACGCGTTCAACGGGCGTTAGCCCGTGGGGGTTTCCCCACCCCGCCCCTTCCCGCCCCGGGGCTCCGGTCCCGGTCCCGGTCCCGGTACCGCGCGCCGCGTGAGCCGAGGGGCGCCGGTTCGGGCCCCTGCCCCGTCTCGTACCGCGCTGCGCGCCTGGCGGGCGCGAGGCCCCGCCGCGGGCCTGTGGGGGGCTCCGGCATCGGCGCACACTTCGGTGCGGGCGCTTTCGGGGCTCCGCCCCGGACCCCGCGCCTCAACGCCGGCGAGGCTGATTTCGCGGAGCGAAATCAGCCCCGCCTGGGGCCCCTCCCACGGCCGCCGGGCCGTAGGGCAGGGCGGGAGGGCAGCCCCGCCGCAGGCGCCGCCGTGTGCGTCCCGGCGGGGCGGAATCCTGGATTCGGTCGGGGGGCCGGGGCATGCGACGATGCCTGCATGTCGTCCGCGCTGACCGGTCTTTGCCGTTATCCGATCGTGCAGGCCCCCATGGCCGGCGGTGCATCCTGTCCGGAGCTCGCCGCCGCCGTGTCCGACGCCGGCGGGCTCGGGTTCCTCGCCGCCGGGTACAAGACGGCGGACGGCATGTACCAGGAGATCAAACAGATCCGCAGCCGCACGGCGAGCCCCTTCGGCGTCAATCTGTTCATGCCGCAGCCCGGCACCGCCGACCCGGCGGCCGTCGAGGTCTACCGGCATCAGCTCGCCGGTGAGTCCTCCTGGTACGACACCCCGCTGGGCGACCCCGACGCGGGGCGGGACGACGGCTACGAGGCCAAGCTCGCGATCCTGATCGACGACCCCGTCCCGGTCGTCTCCTTCACCTTCGGCTGCCCTTCGCGCGACGCCCTCGCCGCCCTGTCCGCCGCGGGCACGATCACGGTGGTCACCGTCACCACGCCGGAGGAGGCGCAGGTCGCGCAGCGGGCCGGTGCCGACGCCGTGTGCGTGCAGGGCATCGAGGCGGGCGGCCACCAGGGAACGCACCGCGACGACCCGGCCGCGGACGGCTCCGGCATCGGGCTGCTCTCCCTGATCACCCTCGTGCGCGAGGCGGTGCACCTTCCGGTCGTCGCGGCCGGCGGCCTGATGCGGGGCGCGCAGATCGCCGCGGTGCTGGCGGCGGGAGCGAGCGCCGCGCAGCTCGGCACGGCGTTCCTCGTCTGTCCCGAGTCCGGGGCGAACGCCCTCCACAAGCGGGCCATGACCGATCCCCTGTTCGCCCGCACCGCGTTGACCCGCGCCTTCTCCGGGCGGCCGGCGCGCGGGCTGGTGAACCGCTTCATGCACGAGCACGGCCCGTACGCCCCCGCCGCCTACCCCGAGGTCCACCACCTGACGAGCGGGCTGCGCAAGGCGGCGGCGAAGGCCGGGGACCCGCAGGGCATGGCGCTGTGGGCCGGGCAGGGCCACCGGTTGGCCCGCGAACTGCCCGCGGGGCGGCTGGTGGAGCTCCTCGCCGCGGAACTGGACTCCGCGCGGGCCGCGCTGGCGCTGGGCGGTGCGCGATGACCGCCCCCGTGTTCGTCGTCGAGTCGCTCGAAGGCGTCGCGCCGGGCGGTGTCGTCACCCTGGACGGCCCCGAGGGACGGCATGCCGTGTCCGTACGGCGGCTGCAAGCGGGCGAGGAGATCGTCCTGACGGACGGTCAGGGGCGTGGCGCGGCGGGCTCGGTGCTGGCCACCGAGGGCAAGGACCGGCTGACTATCGAAGTGCGGGAGTGCCCGGCCGAGCCGGAACCCGCGCCGAGGATCACCGTCGTCCAGGCGCTGCCCAAGGGTGACCGCGGCGAACTCGCCGTGGAGACGATGACGGAGACGGGCGTGGACGCCGTCGTGCCGTGGGCGGCCGCGCGCTGCATCACGCAGTGGAAGGGCGAGCGCGGGGCCAAGGCGCTGGCCAAATGGCGTTCCACCGCGCGGGAGGCGGGCAAGCAGTCCCGCAGGCTGCGCTTCCCCGAGGTCGCGGAGGCGGCGACGACCAAGCAGGTGGCGGCGCTGCTGGCGGCCGCGGACTTCGCGGCCGTGCTGCACGAGGAGGGCGCGGAGCCGCTGGCCACCGCCGAACTCCCCGCACAGGGCTCGATCGTGCTGGTCGTCGGCCCGGAGGGCGGCGTGTCCCCGCAGGAGCTGGAGGCGTTCGCGGAGGCGGGCGCGAAGCCGTTCCGCCTGGGCCGCAGCGTGCTGCGCACGTCGACCGCCGGAACCGCGGCGACGGCACTGTTGCTGGGCCGCACGGGCCGCTGGTCCTGACGGGGAGGTGCAGCGCGTCGGCACGGGTGGCCTTCCCGGTCATGGGCCGACCGTAACGCGCACCACGCTGGCCACAACCGTCCTTTTCCCGCGCCCTCGTGGATGGCACCCTGCCACCCATGAGTGTGCTCAGAACCGTGGTCGCCGCCGGCGCCTGCGGAATCGCCGTCGCGAGCCTCGCCGCCTGCGAGCCGGCGGCCGGCGGGCTCGACTCCGCCGCCGTGGCCGTCACCACCGACCGGACCGCGACCGCCACGCTGGAACGGCTGACCTTCGACGTGGCGTGGCTCAGCTGCACCGCCGTCGTGAACAGGGGCGCGAGCCCGTCGGGCGCCACCACGGCACCGGGCAGCGCGACGGTCGACTGCCGGGGAGAGACCGCATCCGGCCAGACCATCACCATCAAGGGCGAGGTGACCGACGAGCGCGCCGGACAGTGCGTACGCGGTGATCTGACCGCCCGGATCGACAGGAAGGTCGTCTTCCAGGCGACCATGCTCGGCGACTGCTCCGCCGTGCCGAGCAGCACCGCGCCCGGCACGAGGGGGCCCGGGACCACCACCCGGCCCGGGCCGGGCCCCACCGTCACCGTCACCGTCACCGAGACCGTCACCGTGACCGCCGTTCCGGCCAAGTGATCCAAAGCCCCCCGCGCAGGGCCTCCACCTGCCTAGGGTGACGGTGTGACGCACCCTGCCTACCTCCGGTTTCCCCATCTGCACGGCGAGTCGATCGCCTTCACCGCCGAGGACGACGTCTGGGTGGCGCCGCTCGACGGCGGCCGCGCGTGGCGCGTCAGCGCCGACGACGTGCCCGTGAACCATCCGAGAATCTCGCCCGACGGCACGCGCATCGCCTGGACCTCGTACCGCGACGGCGCGCCCGAGGTGCACGTCGCGCCCCTCGACGGCGGGCCGTCGGACCGCCTGACCCACTGGGGCAGTTACAAGACCTCCGTACGCGGCTGGACCCCGGACGGCCACGTCCTCGCGCTCACCAGCCACGGGCAGGCGTCGTTGCGCCGCACCTGGGCGCAGGCCGTGCCCCTCGACGGCGGCCCCGCCACCACCCTTCCGTACGGGCTCGTCGGCGACGTCGCCTTCGGCCCGCAGACGCTGCTGCTGTCGGCGACGATGGGACGCGAGGCCGCGGCCTGGAAGCGCTACCGGGGCGGCACCGCGGGCAAGTTGTGGATCGACGCGGCGGGCGACGGAGAGTTCGTACGCCTCCACGAGGACGTCGACGGCAACATCGAGTACCCCCTGTGGGTCGGCGACAGGATCGCGTTCCTGTCCGACCACGAGGGAGTCGGCGCGCTGTACTCCTCGCTGCCCGACGGCTCCGACCTGCGCCGGCACACCGGCGTCGAGGGCTTCTACGCCCGCCACGCCGCCACCGACGGCACCCGCGTCGTCTACGCCTGCGCCGGCGAACTGTGGATCCTCGACGATCTGGCCGGCGCCGAGCCGCGCCGGCTCGACATCAGGCTCGGCGGTCAGCGCACCGATCTGCGGTCCCGGCCCGTCGACGCCGACCACCACCTCGGTGACGCCGCCCCCGACCACACCGGCCGCGGCAGCGCCGTCGAGGTCCGCGGCGGCATCCACTGGGTCACCCACCGCGGCGGGCCCGCGCGTTCGCTCGCCGTGGAGCCCGGCGTGCGCTCCCGGCTGCCGCGCACTTTCCGCGTGGACGGCGAGGAGCACGTCGTCTGGGTGACCGACGCCGAGGGGGACGACGCGCTCGAGTTCGCGCCGGCGACCGGCCCCGCCGCGGGCGCCACGCCCCGCAGGCTCGCCGCGGGCCGGATCGGCCGCGTTCTCAGCCTCGCCGTCGCGCCCGACGGCAGCCGCGCGGCCGTCGCCTCGCACGACGGCCGGGTGCTGCTCGTCGAGCGCGAGTCCGGCGAGGTCCGCGAGGTCGACCGCAGCGAGCACGGCGACGCCACAGGGCTCGTCTTCTCACCCGACTCGGGCTGGCTCGCCTGGTCGCACCCCGGCCCCAGCCCGCTGCGTCAGATCAAACTCGCCAACACCGGTGATCTGACGGTCTCCGAGGCGACACCGCTGCGGTTCAAGGACTTCCAGCCCGCCTTCACGCTCGACGGCAAGCACCTCGCCTTCCTCTCCGAGCGGTCCTTCGACCCGGTCTACGACACGCACGTCTTCGACCTCGCCTTCGTCGGCGGCTGCCGGCCGCACCTGATCACGCTCGCCGCGACGACGCCCTCGCCGTTCGGCCCGCAGCGGCACGGGCGGGCCTTCGACCCGGACAAGGACGGTGCGTCCGACTCCGCGGCGGACGAGGGCGCCGCGCCCGTCACCCGTATCGACCTCGACGGACTCGCGGACCGCATAGTGCCGTTCCCCGTCGAGGCCGCCCGTTATTCGACGCTGCGCGCCGCGAAGGACGGGCTGCTGTGGCTGCGGCACCCGCTGCGCGGAGTCCTCGGCGCGGCCCGTGCGACGCCCGACGACCCCGGCCCGAAGACCGCGCTGGAGCGGTACGACCTGGCCCAGCAGCACATGGAGGAACTCTGCGGGGACGCCGACTACTTCCGTGTCAGCGGTGACGGCAAGCGGATCCTGCTCCACACCGACGACACGCTCAAGGTCGTCCCCAGCGACCGGCGCGCCTCCCGCGACGAGGACTCCGACACCAACATCACCGTCGACCTCAGCCGCGTGCGCCGGACGATCGACCCGGCCGCCGAGTGGCGGCAGATGTACGACGAGGCCGGGCGGCTGATGCGCGACCAGTTCTGGCGCGCCGACCTCGGCGGCGTCGACTGGGACGGGGTGCTGGAGCGGTACCGGCCGGTGCTGGCCCGCGTCGCCACCCATGACGACCTGGTCGACCTGCTGTGGGAGGTGCACGGCGAACTCGGCACCTCGCACGCGTACGTCATGCCGCCGGGCGGCTACGGCAGCGGCGCGACCCGGCAGGGGCTGCTCGGCGCGGACATCTCCCGCGCGGAGGACGGGTCCTGGCGGATCGACCGCATCCTGCCCTCGGAGACGTCCGACCCGCACGCCCACTCACCGCTCGCGGCGCCGGGCGTCGCCCTGCGCGCGGGAGACGCGATCGTCGCCGTGGACGGGCGGCCCGTCGACTCCGTGAGGGGCCCCGGGCCGCTGCTCGTCGGCTCGGCGGGCAAGCCCGTCGAACTCACCGTGTCCCCGGCGGGCGGCGGCGACCCGCGCCACGCGGTGGTGGTGCCCCTCGCCGACGAGGAGCCGTTGAGGTACCACGCCTGGGTGGCGGACCGGCGGGCGTACGTGCACGAGAAGTCGGGCGGACGTCTCGGCTACCTCCATGTCCCGGACATGCAGGCGCCCGGCTGGGCCCAGATCCACCGTGACCTGAGGGTGGAGGTGGCGCGCGAGGGTCTGGTCGTCGACGTACGCGAGAACCGCGGCGGCCACACGTCGCAGCTCGTCGTCGAGAAGCTGGCCCGCCGCATCGTGGGCTGGGACCTGCCGCGCGGGATGCAGCCGTCCAGCTACCCGCTGGACGCTCCCCGGGGGCCGGTGGTGGCCGTGGCGAACGAGTTCTCCGGCTCGGACGGCGACATCGTGAACGCGGCGATCAAGGCGCTCGGCATCGGCCCGGTGGTGGGCACGCGGACCTGGGGCGGTGTGGTGGGCATCGACAGCCGCTACTCCCTGGTCGACGGCACGCTGGTGACCCAGCCCAAGTACGCGTTCTGGCTGGAGGGTTACGGCTGGGACGTGGAGAACCGCGGCGTGGACCCGGACGTGGAGGTGGTGCCGACGCCTCAGGACTACGTGGCGGGGCGGGACCCGCAGCTGGACGAGGCGATCAGGATGGCGCTGTCGGCGCTGGAGGAGACGGCGGCGAAGTCGCCGCCGCGGCTGCCGTGACCGGGGGCGGTGGCACCTGCGGCGGGCTCTTCCCGGTGTCCTCGATCGCCGGACGGGCTGCCGTGCAGCCCCGCCGGCGATCGAGGCGCGGGGGTCCGGGGGCGGAGCCCCGGTTACGGGATGGGGGTACCTCCCACGGCCGCCAGGCCGTCGGGGGAGGGCGGGTGGGGAAAGGCGCCCCGCAGCGGCCCCGCCCTCGCGCGGGGCCAGGGCCGCGCGCCTCCGCACGGCCGATAGCATGCCGTCAGCAGTGACACCCACCCGCGAGGAGGCGCCCCCGCATGGCCGGAGAACCGCAGGCGGACTGCCTGTTCTGCAAGATCGCCTCAGGGGAGGTCCCCGCCACCATCGTGCGCGAGACCGCGACCACCGTCGCCTTCCGGGACATCAACCCCCAGGCCCCCACCCACGTCCTGGTCATCCCCAGGGCCCACTACCGCGACGCCGCCACCCTCGCCTCCGCCGCGCCGGAGCTCGCCGCCGACGTGCTGCGGGAGGCCGGTGAGGTCGCCGCCGACGAGAAGGCCGACGCGACCGGCTACCGCGTCGTCTTCAACACCGGCGCCGGTGCGGGGCAGACCGTCTTCCACGCCCACGCCCACGTGCTCGGCGGCCGCGGTCTCGAGTGGCCCCCCGGGTAGGGGCGGGGCAGCGCAGTGTCCGTACGTGAACTGGTGGTGCTCGGAACCGCCAGCCAGGTCCCGACCCGGCACCGCAACCACAACGGCTATCTGCTGCGCTGGGACGGCGAGGGCATCCTCTTCGACCCCGGCGAGGGCACCCAGCGGCAGATGTTGCGCGCCGGCGTGTCCGCGCACGACATCGACCGGATCTGCGTCACGCACTTCCACGGCGACCACTCCCTGGGCCTGGCCGGGGTGATCCAGCGGATCAACCTCGACGAGGTCCCGCACCCGGTCGTCGCCCACTACCCCGCGAGCGGGCAGCGCTTCTTCGACCGGCTGCGGTACGCGACGGCCTACCGCGAGACCGTGCCGCTCGTCGAGACGCCCGTCGCCGCCGACGGCGTCCTCGCACGGGCGGGCGCGTACACCCTGGAGGCGTACCGGCTGTCCCACCCCGTCGAGTCCTACGGTTACCGGCTCGTCGAGCCGGACGGCCGCCGGATACTGCCCGAGCGGCTCGCCGCGCACGGCATCAAGGGCCCGGACGTCGGCCGGCTCCAGCGCGACGGGGCGTTCGGCGGCGTCACGCTGGACGACGTCAGCGAGGTCCGCCGCGGGCAGCGGTTCGCCTTCGTCATGGACACCCGGCTCTGTGATGGCGTCCACGCCCTCGCCGAGGGCTGCGACATGCTGGTCATCGAGTCCACGTTCCTCGACGAGGACGTGCGGCTGGCCACCGAGCACGGTCACCTGACCGCAGGTCAGGCCGGCCGGGCCGCCCACGAGGCGGGCGTACGGCACCTCGTCCTCACGCACTTCTCGCAGCGCTACACGGACGCCGCCGACACCTTCGAGCGCCAGGCCCGCGCCGCCGGGTTCGAGGGCGAGATGACCGTCGCCCGGGACCTGTGGCGCATCCCCGTGCCCAAGCGCTCCTGAAGGCGCTGCGGCCTAGAATCGGGTCATGCCCCTCCCCAAGGCCGAACTGCACCTTCACATCGAAGGCACCCTGGAGCCGGAGCTCGCCTTCGCCCTCGCCGCGCGCAACGGCGTCGAACTCCCCTTCGCGGACACCGCCGAGCTGCGGAACGCCTACGACTTCAAGGACCTCCAGTCGTTCCTCGACCTGTACTACGGGCTGATGGCCGTGCTGCGCACCGAGGACGACTTCGCCGAGCTGGCGGACGCCTATCTCGCGCGCGCAGCCGACCAGGGCGTACGCCACGCGGAGATCTTCTTCGACCCGCAGGCGCACACCGCCCGCGGTGTCCCGATCGGCACGGTGATCGAGGGCCTCGGACGGGCGCTGGACGGAGCCCGCGACCGGCACGGCGTCTCCACGCGCCTGATCATGTGCTTCCTGCGCGACGAGCCGGCCGAGTCCGCGCTGGCGACGCTGCGGGAGGCGGAGCCGTATCTGCGCCGGATCACGGGCGTCGGTCTCGACTCGGCGGAGGCCGGGCATCCGCCGTCGAAGTTCCGGGAGGTCTACGAGGCGGCGGCCGCCCTCGGGCTGCGCCGGGTCGCGCACGCGGGGGAGGAGGGCCCGGCGGCGTACGTCCGCGAGGCGCTGGACGTCCTCGGCGTCGAGCGGATCGACCACGGGCTGCGCTCCATGGAGGACCCCGACCTGGTGGCGCGGCTGGTGCGCGAGCGGGTGCCGCTGACGCTGTGCCCGCTGTCCAACGTCCGGCTGCGGGCCGTCGACACGCTCGCGGACCATCCGCTGCCCAGGATGATGGCCGCCGGCCTGATGTGCACGGTCAACTCCGACGACCCCGCCTACTTCGGGGGCTACGCAGGCGACAACTTCCGTGCGGTGCGCGAGGCGTTGCCGCTCGGGGACGAGGAGCTGCGCGAACTGGCCCGCAACTCCTTCCTGGCGTCGTTCCTCGACGACGAGGAGGAGCTGCGGGCCCGGTATCTGGCCGAGGTGGAGGCCTACGACTTCGGGCTGGGCTGACGAGCCGTCAGCGGCTCGCCGGTCCCGTCCAGTCCGCCGGGACACGGGCGATGCGGACCCGCTGCGGATGGTCGCCTACGGCCACGGTCGCGACCTTTCGGCCGGTCGCGAAGTCGATCGCGGTGACGGCGTCCGCGCCGCTCTCCGAGATCACGCACGAACTGCCGTCGCCGCTCACCGTGGCCCAGTACGGCTTCGAGGCCAGCACCGGCGGGCTCTCCCGGAGTGTGGCGCGGTCGACGATCGTCGCGTAGTCGTCCATCGTCCCGGCGACGCAGAGCCTGTCGCCCCGGGGGCTCATCGACATGCCGTGGTGGCGTGAGTCGTTGACCCAGGTGGTGCGGTCCTCGCTGGTCGCCGGGTTCTTCGGCAGTTCCTTCACGCGGGTGACCTTGTCGGCGGCGACGTCGTACTCGACGAAGCCGTTGAAGAACGACACCTGGAAGTACAGCCGGGACTCGTCCGGCGTGAACGCGACGGGACGGACCGCGTCGGACAGGTCCCGGCGGCCGAAGGCGTCCAGGCGCTGACGCATGTCGATCACCTTGACCTGCTGATACGTCCGCGCGTCGACGACGGTGATCCGGCGGTCGCCCTTCGTCCAGTCCAGCCAGGGCGCGTCGAGCGCGGTGGTGACCTCGCCGATCGACATGTTCCACAGATACCTGCCGCCGTCGGTGAAGACGTTCTCGTGCGGCTTGTCACCGGTCGCGAACGAGCCGACCTGTCGGCCGGTGGTGATGTCGAGGACGTGCACGGTGTTGGACGTCGACGCGGAGACGGCGACGCGGGTGCCGTCGGGGGAGACCGCCATGTGGTCGGCGCGGAAACCGGACACCGGGAAACGCCAGTTGAGCCTGCCGGTGGCGAGGTCGATGGAGACGACGTCGGCGAAGCTCGGCCGGGAGACGACCATGGCCCTGCCGTCCGGCGTCGCGTACATGTCGTCGACGAACTGGTCGTGCCCCTCACCGGGGCCCTGCCGGACGCCGAGGAAGAAGGCGAGCCTGACGGGGTCGAGGTAGATCTCCCGCAGCCGCTCCTCCTTGTCCGGGACGACGTTCACCCGGCCGATCCGCCCGAAGTCCCCCTCGGCCTCGATGACATCGGCGGTGCCGTCCCAGTTGTTGCCGACGAACATGACCTCGCGCAGCGCGACCCCGCCGGCCGCGTGCTGCGTGTGCGTCGTATCGGTCGTGCCCTCCGCGTGGGCCGGGAGCGCGGCGCCGGCCGCGAGGGCCAGGGCGGCGGCGATCGCGCCTGCGGTCCGCCTGGTGCGGGACAGAGACATGGTCCTTCCTTCCGGGCGGGCGGCCGGTCCGAGCACCGGCGCAGTCTGAAAACAAGCGCGTTCAGATCGGGGTACTGGAAAGTAACGAGTGGTGGGAGACTCCACAAGACTGTGGACACGACAAAATGAGCCAGGTCTACGAGGGAGGGTCATTGGCGGGCAGACTCAAGGCCCCGAGGGGCCGTTACGGGGGCAGGTCGGCCGAAGAGCGCCAGGCCGAACGGCGGCAGCGGTTCCTCGACGCGGGCCTGCGGCTGTTCGGCGACAGCCCCGGCTACCGGGCGACGACGGTCGCGGCGCTCAGCGAGGCGGCGGGCCTGTCGACCCGGCAGTTCTACGAGGAGTTCCGCACGCTGGAGGACGTGCTCGCGGCGCTCCATCTCCAGGTCAACGACTGGGCCGAGGAGGCGGCGCTGGCCGCGCTCGCGCAGGCGGAAGGGCTGGCGCCGGCGGAACGGGCGACGGCGGTCTTCCGGGCCTACGCGGCGAACGTGACCGGTGATCCGCGGCGTATCCGCATCACCTTCACCGAGATCGTCGGAGTGAGCCCGGCGATGGAACGTCAGCGGCTGGCCCGCCGCGCCCGCTGGGTGGACTTCATCTGCGCCGAGGCGGCGCGGGCGGTGCAGCGGGGCGAGGCCGAGCCGCGTGACTACCGGATCGCCGCGGCGGCGTTCATCGGCAGCGTCAACGGCCTGCTGCACGACTGGACCGCCGGATGGGTGGACGCGACGCTCGACGAACTGGTCGACGAACTGGTGCGGATGCTGCTGGGCATTCTGCGTCCCATGCCGCCGCTCTGACGTCGTTCACTTATCTGGACATCGCGCCGGTAAGTCGGGCCCATTGACCACCATGGTTCGCGTATCTAATCTCTGTTCTCATACATGTACGCCATATTCATGGGGAGACAGCATGGGCCCGGACCTGACCATCGCCGAGGTGCGGCTCACACCGGTGCTGGTGGCAGATCCGCCGCTCCTCAACACCCAGGGCGTGCACCAGCCGTACACCCCGCGGCTGATCGTCGAGATCGTGACCGCGGACGGCGTGAGCGGCGTCGGGGAGACGTACGGGGACACCGCGTACCTCGCGCTCGCACGGCCGTTGGCCGAGGCGCTGGCCGGCAGTCGGGTCTGTGACGTCAACGCGCTGCCCGCCCTCGCCGCGCGCGTCTGCGGCGACCCGCCCGAGGTGACCAGTGCGGACGCCGTCGACGCGGGAGGACTGCGCGGCGCCCAGACCGCCGGAAAGCTCCGCCTCTCCGTCGTCTCCGCCTTCGAGGTCGCCTGCCTCGACGCCCTCGGCAAGGCGCTCGGACTGCCCGTGCATGCGCTGCTCGGAGGCAGGGTGCGCGACGAAGTGGACTACAGCGCCTACCTCTTCTACCGCTGGACCGGACACCCCGGCGGCGCGGGCGAGCCCGACGACTGGGGCGCCGCCCTCGATCCGGCCGGCATCGTCGCCCAGGCGCGCCGTTTCGTCCGCGAGCACGGCTTCACGTCCTTCAAGCTCAAGGGCGGCGTCTTCCCGCCCGATCAGGAGGTCGCCGCGATCCGCGCCCTGGCCGACGCCTTCCCCGGCCGCCCGCTGCGGCTCGACCCCAACGGCGCCTGGTCCGTGGAGACATCCCTGAAGGTCGCCGGAGAGCTCGACGGCGTCCTCGAGTACCTGGAGGACCCGACCGGCTCGACGGCGGGCATGGCCGAGGTCGCCGCGGGCACGGACATGCCGCTCGCCACCAACATGTGCGTCACCCGCTTCGCCGAGATCCCGGAGGCCTTCCGCCGGGGCGCGGTACAGGTCGTCCTCTCCGACCACCACTACTGGGGCGGGCTGCTCGCCACCCGTGAACTGGCCGCCGTCTGCCGGACCTTCGGGGTCGGCCTGTCGATGCACTCCAACACCCACCTGGGCATCAGCCTCGCCGCGATGACGCATGTCGCGGCCGTCGTCCCGAACCTCGACCACGCCTGCGACAGCCACTACCCGTGGCAGACGGAGGACGTGATCACCGAGCGGCACGTCTTCGAGGACGGCCGGCTCGCGGTGAGCGATCTGCCCGGCCTCGGCGTGGAACTCGACCGCGACCGGCTCGCCCGCCTGCACCGGCGGTGGCTGGACGACGACGGCTCGCTGCGCGACCGCGACGACGCGGCGGCCATGCGGGCCGCAGAGCCGGACTGGTCGCCGGGCCGCTGGTAGCCGCCGCCGACGGCCGGGGGCTCGGGCCGGCCGGGCGCGGCCGCCGGGCCGGCGAAGCCCCCGCCCCCTTGGGGACGTGAACCACGTCCCCGGGAACGTCAACGCGCCGCGTCGTTTCGGGCAGACTGGCCTGATACTGCACCACGTACTCGGAGCGCGCACGGTGACCATTCGCGACGGACAGCACCTGTACTCGGCGGCCGGCCTGGACCCTCTGGCCGCCCTGCGCACGCCTGCCGATCCGCCTTGCGACGTCTACCTCACGGGCAGCGTCTTCCTCGACATCATCTTCACCGGCCTCGACTCCGCGCCTGTCCGGGGCACCGAGTCCTGGGCGAGCGGCATGGGCTCCAGCCCCGGCGGCGTCGCCAACATGGCCACCGCACTCGCCCGTCTCGGGCTGCGGACGTCACTGGCCGCGGCCTTCGGCGACGACCACTACGGCGAGTACTGCTGGGACGCGCTGGAACAGGGCGAGGGCATCGACCTCACGCTGTCCCGCACCGTCCCCGGCTGGCACTCGCCCGTCACCGTCTCTATGGCCTACGAGGGCGAGCGCACCATGGTGTCCCACGGACACGAGGCGCCGCCGGCCGAGTCCGCCCCGGAATGCCCGCCGCCCGCGCGCGCGGCGATCGCCTCCCTCGCCCCCGACCGCGCCGAGTGGATCGCCCAGGCCGCCCGCAAGGGCACCCGGGTCTTCGCGGACGTCGGCTGGGACGAGAGCGGCCGCTGGGACCCGGCCGACCTCGCCGACCTGGAGCACTGCGAGGCGTTCCTGCCCAACGCCGACGAGGCGATGCGGTACACCCGCACCGAGTGCCCGCTCGCCGCCGCCCACGCCCTGTCCGAGCACGTCCGGCTCGCGGTCGTCACGCTGGGTGCCGAGGGCGCGTACGCCGTGGACGGCGCGACCGGCGAGAGCGCGCAGGTCCCGGCCATCGAGGTGGAGGCGCTGGACCCGACCGGCGCGGGCGACGTGTTCGTGGCGGGCTTCGTCACGGGCACCCTCGCCGGCTGGCCGCTCGCCGACCGTCTCGCCTTCGCCGGGCTCACCGCGGCGCTGTCGGTGCAGGAGTTCGGCGGTTCGCTGTCCGCGCCGGGCTGGTCGGAGATCGCGGCCTGGTGGCAGTCGGTGCAGGGCCTCCCGGACCAGAACCCCGCCGCGCTGCGCCGCTACGCCTTCCTGGAGGACCTGCTGCCGGCCGCGGCCCGGCCGTGGCCGCTGCGCCGGGCGGTCCCCACGATCGGCTTCGGCCGCAACGGCTGAGCACGGTCCGGCCCCGATCCCGGCCCGCTCCGGGCGGAAAAGCCCTCGGTCCTGTCAGTGACAGGTCGTACCCTGGATGGTCCAGAGGTTGTCGAGCAGCGAGAACCCTGCAACGGGAGGTATGCGCAGGCCACAGAGCCGGCCCATGACTCAGACACCCACAGCCCAGACCCCAGCGCCGGGCCAGGCGCGAGCCCACTTCACCGTCCCCGCCAAGCATCCGATGGTGACGGTCCTCGGCTCTGGCGACGCCCTGCTGCGCGTGATCGAGAAGGCCTTCCCGGCGGCGGACATCCATGTCCGCGGCAACGAGATCAGCGCGGTCGGTGACGCCACGGAAGTCGCTCTGATCCAGCGCCTGTTCGACGAGATGATGCTCGTGCTCCGCACCGGGCAGCCGATGACGGAGGACGCAGTGGAACGCTCCATCGCCATGCTCAAGGAGGAGACCGGGGGCAAGGCCGTCGAGACGCCTTCGGAAGTGCTCACTCAGAACATCCTCTCCAGCCGCGGCCGCACCATCCGCCCCAAGACGCTGAACCAGAAGCGGTACGTCGACGCGATCGACAAGCACACAGTCGTGTTCGGCATCGGCCCCGCGGGCACGGGCAAGACCTATCTCGCCATGGCCAAGGCCGTGCAGGCGCTGCAGTCCAAGCAGGTCAACCGCATCATCCTGACCCGGCCCGCAGTCGAGGCCGGTGAGCGCCTCGGCTTCCTGCCCGGCACGCTGTACGAGAAGATCGACCCGTATCTGCGCCCGCTCTACGACGCGCTGCACGACATGCTCGACCCCGACTCGATCCCGCGCCTGATGGCCGCGGGCACCATCGAGGTCGCGCCCCTCGCGTACATGCGCGGCCGCACGCTCAACGACGCGTTCATCATCCTCGACGAGGCCCAGAACACGAACCCCGAGCAGATGAAGATGTTCCTCACACGGCTCGGATTCGACTCCAAGATCGTGATCACCGGTGACGTGACGCAGGTCGACCTGCCGGGCGGCACCAAGAGCGGTCTGCGTCAGGTCCGGGACATCCTGGACGGGGTCGACGACGTGCACTTCTCGTTGCTCACGTCGCAGGATGTCGTACGGCACAAGCTGGTCGGCCGTATCGTCGACGCGTACGAGCAGTACGACAGCCGCAACGGGAAGTAGAACAGCCGCACCATGTCGATCGACGTCAACAACGAGTCCGGAACCGAGGTCGACGAGCAGGCGATCCTCGACGTCGCCCGCTACGCGCTCGCGCGGATGCGTATCCACCCGCTCTCCGAGCTCTCGGTGATCGTCGTGGACGCCGAGGCCATGGAGCAGCTGCACATCCAGTGGATGGACCTGCCGGGTCCGACCGATGTCATGTCCTTCCCCATGGACGAGCTGCGTCCGCCGGCCAAGGACGAGGAGGAGCCCCCGCAGGGGCTCCTCGGTGACATCGTGCTCTGCCCCGAGGTCGCCAAGAAGCAGGGCGAGGACGCACCGACGCAGCACTCCATGGACGAGGAGCTCCAGCTCCTCACCGTCCACGGGGTGCTGCACCTGCTCGGATACGACCACGAGGAGCCGGACGAGAAGGCGGAGATGTTCGGGCTGCAGGCCGCGATCGTCGACGGCTGGCGGGCGGAGAAGGGCCTGACCGGCCCGTCCCCGGCGCCGACCGTCTCATGACCGGCCAACTGCTCGCGGGCGCCGTCGCGCTGGTCGTCGTCGCCTGGCTCGCCGCCTGCGCGGAAGCCGGACTCGCCCGGGTCTCCAGTTTCCGCGCCGCCGAGGCCGTACGGTCGGGGCGGCGCGGCGCCGCCAAGCTGGAGCAGGTCGCCTCCGACCCCACCCGCTATCTCAACGTCGCCCTGCTCGTGCGGGTCGCCTGCGAGATGGCGGCCGGCGTGCTCGTCACGTACGTGTGCCTGGAGGAGTTCGAGGAGACCTGGTCGGCGCTGCTCGTCGCCATCGCCGTGATGGTGCTCGTCAGTTACGTCGCCGTAGGCGTCTCCCCGCGCACCATCGGGCGCCAGCACCCGCTCAACACCGCGACCGCCGCGGCGTACGTCCTGCTGCCGCTGGCCCGGGTCATGGGGCCCGTCCCGCAGCTGCTGATCCTCATCGGCAACGCGATGACCCCCGGAAAGGGCTTCCGCAAGGGCCCGTTCGCCTCCGAGGCCGAGCTGCGGGCCCTGGTCGACCTCGCCGAGCAGGAGTCGCTGATCGAGGACGACGAGCGCCGGATGGTGCACTCCGTCTTCGAACTCGGCGACACCCTGGTCCGCGAGGTGATGGTCCCGCGCACCGACCTCGTGTCCATCGAGCGGTTCAAGACCGTGCGGCAGGCGCTGACTCTGGCGCTGCGCTCCGGCTTCTCCCGCATCCCCGTCACCGGGGAGAACGAGGACGACATCGTCGGCGTCGTCTACCTCAAGGACCTGGTCCGCAAGACGCACATCAACCGCGACGCGGAGGCCGACCCGGTGTCCACGGCGATGCGGCCCGCGATGTTCGTCCCGGACACGAAGAACGCGGGCGACCTGCTGCGCGAGATGCAGCAGAAGCGCAACCACGTCGCCGTCGTCATCGACGAGTACGGCGGTACGGCGGGCATCGTCACGATCGAGGACATCCTGGAGGAGATCGTCGGCGAGATCACCGACGAGTACGACCGCGAGGCGCCGCCGGTCGAGGAGCTCGGCGAGGGCCGCTTCCGGGTCACCGCGCGCCTCGACATCGGCGACCTCGGCGAGCTGTACGGCCTCGGGGCCGACGAGCTCGACGACGAGGACGTCGAGACCGTCGGCGGTCTGCTCGCCAAGGCACTGGGCCGCGTACCGATCGCGGGCGCGCGTGCGGTGGTGGACCTGCCGGACGGGCGCGCCCTGCGGCTGACCGCCGAATCGCCGGCGGGCCGCCGGAACAAGATCGTCACGGTGCTGTCGGAGCCGGCGGAACAGCCGGCGGAGAAGGGGGCGGCGGGATGAAGGCGCAGGACTTGCGGGCGTTCTGCCTCGGGTTCGACGCGGCGGTCGAGGAGTTCCCGTTCGGTCCCGAGACGTCGGTGTTCAAGGTGCTGGGGAAGATGTTCGCCCTCAGCGCGCTGGATGCGGAGCCGCTGACGGTCAACCTCAAGTGCGAGCCGGACCTGGCGGTCCAGCTGCGTGCGGAGCACGCGGCGATCGTGCCCGGGTGGCACATGAACAAGCGCCACTGGAACACGGTGACGGTGGGAGGGCTCCCGGACCGGATGGTCCGGGAGCTGATCGAGGACTCCTACGACCTGGTGGTGGCGGGCCTGCCCCGATCGGAACGCCTCCGCCTGGACCGCGCCTAGCGGGCCCGCCCTGCGGGCCGGGGCCCGCCCCTGCGGCCCCCGGCGGGGCGAGGCGCAGGTCCCCTGGCGGGCTCCTGCGTCTCGATCTCCCCCTACGGTCCGGCGGGCGTGTGTTGGGGTCTCCCGGCGAAGCCGGGGAGCGTGCCCTCGGCCGGACCCCCGCGTCTCGATTTCCCCTTGCGGCCTAGGGGGCCTGGGTTGGTGTCCCTTGGCGAAGCCCGGCAAGGTGCCCCGGCGGGGCGAGGCACACGGCCACTGGCGGGCCTCTGCGTCTCGATTCCTCCCTACGGTCCGGCGGGCCTGGGTTGCGGGTCTCCCGGCGAAGCCGGGGAGCGTGCCCTCCACGGGTCCCGCGTCTCCATTTCCCCTGCGGCCTAGGGGCGTGGGGTGGGGCCCCTGGCAGCCAGGGAAGGCGCCCCGGCGGGGCGGGGAGGAGTGCCGCACCTGCGTATCGCACTCCTCATGCGGCCCGGCGGACGTGGGTTGGGTCTCCCGGCGAAGCCAGGGAAGGTTCCGTCGGCGGGGCTGGATTTCGCGGAGTGAGATCAGCCCGTCCGGTGATTGAGGACACCGCGCGCAGCGCGGTATGGGTCCGGGGCGAAGCCCCGGAGACCGTGCCCGCCAGGGCACAGGGCCAAGGGGGGCTGGGGCGGAGCCCCAGTTGTGGGAAGGGGCGGGGAGGGGAGAAGTCACCCCCGCCGCGACGCCCCCCGCAGCCCCGCCGCCACCACCAGCCCCGCCACCAGCACCACGCCCGCGTCGACCGACAGCACCAGCCGGACGCCCTCCAGCAGTGACGGGCCCGTCGTCGCGAGGACGCCGAGCAGGGGGATGCCCACCGTGACGCCCACCTGCTGCGTCGTCGTCACCAGGCCGGTCGCCAGTCCCTGTTCCTCGTCCGGTACCCCGGACGTCACCGTCACGCCGTACGAGATGATCGCGCCCAGGTGGCACATGCTCGCCAGCGAGACGCCGACCCCGGCCAGCAGCGCGCCCGACTCCGCGCCCACGCCCAGCAGGGCCGCGACGAACACGCCCTGGCCCAGCAGCGAGAACACCAGCGTCCGGTGCGCTCCGATGCGGCCGATCACCTTCGGCACCAACGCGCCCGCAAACACCGACACGACGCCCTGCACGCCGAAGACCAGGCCCGTGCCGAACGCCGAGAGCCCCAGCGACTCCTGGAGGTAGAGGGTGAGCACGAACACCACCGTGCTCATCATCGAGAAGGTCACGAGGCCACCCAGGTTGCCGAACGCGACCGTGCGGCGGCGCAGCATCGGCAGGGACACCAGCGGCGCGTCGCTGCGGGACTCGACGACGGCGAACGCGATCAGCAGCGCGACGCCCACGGCCAGCGTCACCAGGACGTCCGTGCCGCCGAAACCGCGGTCCGCCGCCGTGGACAGGGCGTAGATCACGGCGAGCAGGCCGCCGGTGACCGTCACCGCGCCGGGCACGTCGAGCCGGGGCCGCTCCGGCGTCCGCGACTCCGGCAGCAGGCGGGGCGCGAGCGGCAGGACGACCAGGGTGAAGAGCGCCAGCAGGCCCATCGTGGAGCGCCAGCCGAGCGTGTCGGTCATGACGCCGCCGAGCACCATGCCGATGGTGAAGCCCAGGGACAGCAGCGTGCCGCTGATCCCGAGCGCCCGGTCCCGCAGCGGCCCTTCGGGGAACGTCGTGGTGAGCAGCGACATGCCCGTCGGCACGATGACCGCCGCGCCCAGCCCCTGCAACGCCCGCCCGGCGAGGAACGACGCCGGGTCCCAGGCGAAGGCCGCGAGCAGCGAGGCGGCGCCGAAGACGGAGAGGCCCGCCAGGAAGAGCCTGCGTCGCCCGTACAGGTCGGCGATCCGCCCGAACAGCAGGAGGAAGCCGCCGGACGGCAGCGCGAAGGCGGTGACCGCCCACTGCAGGGCGGACCGGCTCAGCCCGAGGTCCTGGCCGAGGACGGGTAGTGCCACGTTCAGTACGGAGAAGTCGAGGGCGACCATGAACTGCGCGGCGCACAGGACGAAGAGGATCAGCCGGGACCGGCGGTCGAGTCCGGGTGGTGACGCGGTGCCGCGGGCCGTGGGGAGGGAGGTGTCGGTAGCCATGGCCCCACCCTCGGGCGGCCGGAACAGACGTGGGGAGCGGGAACTTATCCTGTTGGCCGCACCACCATGCTTACGGACAGGGGGAGTTGTGTGGGTACGTCGGTCGAACAGGACGCGATGAAGGCGCACCGGCTCGCCGAGCTGCGCGAGTTCCTGATGAGCAGGCGCGCGCGGATCAGCCCGGCCGAGGCGGGTCTGCCGGACGGCGGCGCCCGTCGCCGCACCCCGGGGCTGCGCCGGGAGGAGGTCGCGGTCCTCGCGGGCGTCGGCATCTCCTGGTACCAGTGGCTGGAGCAGGGCCGGGACATCACCGTCTCCCCGCAGGTGCTCGACTCGGTGGGCCGGGTGCTGAGGCTCAGCAGCACCGAGCGCCGCCACCTGTACGCCCTGGCCGGCCTCAACCCGCCCCCGCCCGAAGTGGATCCTGGCGACAAGGACATGTGCGCGGGTCTGCGGCGGCTGATCGACGCGTGGATGCCGAACCCCGCGCACATCATGGATGTCTACTGGAACACCGTGCTGTACAACGACGCGGCGGGCGCGGTGCTCGGCATGCGTCCCGACGTCGTCCAGAACTGCCTGCTCGCGTTCTTCACGGATCCGGTCTACCGGGCCCGCAGCTGCGGTTGGGAGGAGGTGGCCCCGCGACTGGTCGCCCAGTTCCGGGCCGCCTGCTCCGAGTGCCCGGACGACGAGGGCTTCCAGGAGGTCGTGGCGCAGGCGAAGGCGGTCAGCCCCGAGTTCACCGAGCTGTGGGAGCGGCGTGACATCGCGCCCGGCGGCCAGATCCGCAAGGAGATGGAGCACCCGCTGGTCGGCCGGCTGGTGCTGGAGTCGACCCAACTCCGTGTCCCCGCCCGCCCGGACCTCGTGATCGTGATGCACACCCCCGTACCGGACGCGACGGCGGACACGGCCGCGAAACTGGAGTGGCTGGCGAGCCCGGAGGGCCGGCGCGGTGCGATGTATCCAGTGGCGGGATGACCTCCGGTTCTGTGTATGGTCTGTGCGTCAAAGGGGAGGGGGGAAGCTCCCCGCGAGCTGTTTTCACCAGGGGAGATGACGCAATGCGTACCCGTATCCGCCGTAGCGCCGCCGCCGTTCTGACCGCTTCCGCTCTGTGTCTCGCGGGCACCGCCTGCGGTGCGGAGGACGACAAGAAGCCGAGCGCTTCCGCGGACAAGAGCGGCGAGAAGCAGGACGGCGCGAGCGCGCCGGCCGTGAAGCCGTTCACCGCCGAGCAGTTGAAGGCCGCCACGCTGGTGGCCGGCGACCTGCCCGACGGCTGGAAGGCGACCAAGACGCCTTCTTCCGGCGACCCGGCGCCGAAGGCCGACAAGCCGGAGTGCCAGCCGATCGCGAACCTGCTCGCCGACGACGTCGAGGGCGCCACCATGGGCGAGCCGGCCGACTTCGAGACCGCGGGCAGCGAGAAGGCCCTCAGCCAGGCCGTCTTCACCCTCGAGGGCACCGGCGCCGCCGACTTCACCAAGGCCCTCGGCACCGCGTTGGACGCGTGCCCGCAGCTGACGTTCACGCAGGACGGCGAGAAGAACGACGTCAAGATCGAGAAGGTGGCGGCCGGGAAGGTCGCCGAGGACTCCCAGACGTTCTCGATGACGATGAAGCTCCCGGGCCTCGGCGTGGACTACAAGGTGTACCTGCTGGTCGCCTCGCAGGGCACGGCTGTCTCCCGCGCCGCGTACATCCCGGGTGAGGACCCGGCTGCGGTGAAGGCGTTCGACGGCCTCGTCAAGGTCATCGGCGACAAGCTCGTCAAGGCCGCCCAGGGCTGACGTCGGTGTGTACTCGGGGCCGATCTATGCTCGGGAGCATGACGCAGAGCACCGACCTCGGCCCCGAGGACCGCAAGATCATCACGCTGGCCCGCAGTGCCCGGGCCCGCAACGGTGTGCCCGAGGGTGCCGCCGTGCGCGACGAGACCGGGCGGACGTACGTCGCCGGGACCGTGGCGCTGGACTCGCTGAACCTCAGCGCCCTGCAGACCGCGGTCGCGATGGCCGTGGCGTCCGGCGCGAAGTCCCTGGAGGCCGCGGCCGTCGTCTCCGAGGCGGACACCGCGTCCGACGCGGACCGCGCCGCCGTACGGGACCTGGGCGGCGCGTCCACCCCCGTGCTGCTGGCCGGGCCCGACGGCGAGCTGAAGTCCTCGGTCACGGCGGGCTGAACGGCCCATTCCGGCCCGTTCGTACGGCGTCACCCCCTCCGGGGTGGCGCCGTCGCGCGTCCCCGGCGGGTGAGCGCGTACCCGGGAGCACCTGGCATCAGGGACAATGGGCGCCATGAGCGCTCGTACCCAGTCCTCCGAAGCCCCCCACAGGGCCGGCTTCGCCTGCTTCGTCGGCCGCCCGAACGCGGGCAAGTCCACTCTGACGAACGCTCTGGTCGGCCAGAAGGTGGCCATCACCTCCAACCGGCCGCAGACCACCCGGCACACGGTGCGCGGCATCGTGCACCGCCCCGAGGCGCAGCTGATCCTGGTGGACACCCCCGGCCTGCACAAGCCGCGCACCCTGCTCGGCGAGCGGCTCAACGACGTGGTGCGCACGACCTGGGCCGAGGTCGACGTCATCGGTTTCTGTCTGCCCGCCGACGAGAAGCTCGGCCCCGGTGACCGGTTCATCGCCAAGGAGCTCGCCGGGATCAGGAAGACCCCGAAGGTCGCGATCGTCACCAAGACCGACCTCGTCGACTCCAAGACGCTCGCCGAGCAGCTCATCGCGATCGACCGGCTCGGCAAGGAGCTGGGCATCGAGTGGGCCGAGATCGTCCCGGTCTCGGCCGTCGGGGACAAGCAGGTGCAGCTGGTCGCCGACCTGCTGATCCCGCTGCTGCCCGAGAGCCCGGCGCTCTACCCGGAGGGCGACCTCACGGACGAGCCGGAGCAGGTGATGGTCGCGGAGCTGATCCGCGAGGCCGCGCTGGAGGGTGTGCGCGACGAGCTGCCCCACTCGATCGCCGTCGTCGTCGAGGAGATGCTCCCGCGCGAGGACCGCCCGGCGGACCGCCCGCTGCTGGACATCCACGCGAACGTCTACATCGAGCGGCCCAGCCAGAAGGGCATCATCATCGGCCCGAAGGGCAAGCGCCTGAAGGAAGTGGGCATCAAGTCCCGCAAGCACATCGAGGCGCTCCTGGGAACGCCGGTCTTTCTCGACCTCCATGTGAAGGTCGCCAAGGACTGGCAGCGCGACCCGAAGCAGCTCCGCAAGCTCGGATTCTGAGCCCCGGACTCGATTCCGGCGGCCGGAGGCCGAGGCGGTCGTCCGAGGCCGGTGAGGCCCCCTCGGGGCCGAGGCGTGCGAGGGCGGCCTATCGGAGTGGGGCCTTGAAGCAGCTCCGCGCGCTCGGATTCCGGCCCCGTGGCCTCCGCGTGGTGTGCCGGCTCCGTGTCCGGGCGCGGCAGGCCGGCCCGTCCTGTCAGCGGCATGATCCCCGCCGCCTCGGCGTAACGCTGTTATCCCCCATAACAGCGTTACGCTGCTGCCGTGTCAACCGCAGATTCCGTCGCCGGTCCCGCCTCCCCGCCCGGCTCCGTCCGACGCCGGCTCCTCGACGAGGCCGCCCGTGTCCTCGCCGAGCAAGGGCCCGCCGCGCTCAGCGCCCGCCGCCTCGTCAAGGCGGTCGGAGCCTCGACCATGGCCGTCTACACCCACTTCGGCTCCATGCCGAACCTGGTCCGCGAGGTGATGCGGGAGGGGTTCGAGCGCTTCCGCGCCCGGGCGCTGGCCGTGCCGCAGGGGGAGGACCCGGTCGCAACGATCGCCGCCCTGTGCCGCTGCTACCAGGACTTCGCGCGCGACGAGCCGCACGTCTACGCGGTGCTGTTCGGCGGCTCGACGCTGGCCGGTTTCGAGCTGGACGACGACGACCGCCGCATGGGCGTGTCCGTCCTGCGCTTCCCCCGCGACGCGATCCGCCGCAGCGTGGACAGCGGCCGCTTCCGGGCGGGCGCGGACGCGGACCTGCTGGTGCGCCAGCTCTTCGCGCAGATGCACGGGATCGCCCAGCTGGCCCGCGCGGGGTACATCATGGGCGGCTACACGGCCGACGACGTCCTGACCGGTGCGCTCGTCGACTTCGCCGTCGCGGCGGGCGACGAGCCGGAGCGCGCCGCCCGCTCGGTGATCGCAGGCCTCCGGCCGACCGGCGTCACGAACCTTCCTTGAGCACCAGCGAGATCAGGTCCCGCTGGGCCTCGGACAGCCGCGGATCGGAGCAGTACACCGTCCGCCCGTCGACCGTGATCTGGTAGCTGAACCCGTCGGGCACCCCGACCGGGGGCGTGTCCCGGCCGTCGGCCATCGCGCGCTCGGCCAGGCCCTGCACCTCGCCCGCGTCGTCGCGCCCGTCGGTCTCCACCTCGGCGAGCCGCTCGATCCCCGCGAACCCGCCCGTACGCCTTACCTGGATACGCATGGCAACCGTTCTAGTACGGATCGTGCGCATGCGACAGCGGGACGGCACACGGCCGCCCGCCGCTCCGCGCCCTCCGGCTCACCCGGCGGTCCCGACCCCGACCTGCGACCATGCCTTCAGCACCGCCTCGAGCTCCTCGCCCGCACCGAACCGGTCACGGGCGGCCGCGACCGTCAACCGGGCGAAACTGGCGAAGTCCGCGTCCACGCTCAGATCGCCGCCGGTCAGCACGTCGAACCAGATCTGCCCCGCCCGCTCCCAGGCCCGGCCGCCCAGGCGGGTGGCGAGCAGGTAGAAGGCGTGGTTGGGGATGCCCGAGTTGATGTGGACACCGCCATTGTCGCGGCCGGTGCGGACGTAGTCCGCCATCGTCGCGGGCTGCGGGTCCCTGCCGAGCACGTCGTCGTCGTACGCGGTCCCCGGTGCCTTCAGCGAGCGCAGCGCCACCCCGCTGACCCGCGGCGCCAGCAGGCCCGCGCCGATCAGCCAGTCCGCCTCGTCGGCCGTCTGCCCGAGGGTGTACTGCTTGACGAGTGAGCCGATCACGTCCGACACGGACTCGTTGAGCGCGCCCGGCTGGCCGAAGTAGCTGAGGTTCGCCGTGTACTGGGTCAGGCCGTGGGCCAGCTCGTGCCCGATGACGTCGACCGCGACGGTGAAGTCGAGGAAGATCTCCCCGTCCCCGTCGCCGAACACCATCTGCTCGCCGTTCCAGAAGGCGTTGCCGTACTTCTCGTCGTAGTGGACGGTCGCGTCCAGCGGCAGGCCCTCGCCGTCGACGGAGTCGCGCCCGTAGGCGGTCCGCAGCAGCTCGAAGGTGGCGCCCAGGCCCGCGTAGGCGCGGTTGACGGCGGCGTCGGCCACCGGCTCGTCGCCCTCGCCGCGCACCTTGGCGCCCGGCAGCACGGTGCCGTTCTGCGCGTCGTAGAGCGTGCGGCGCGGGCCCTCGGCATCGCCGGGAGCCGGCCGGGCGGCCGGGCCGAGAACGGTGGTCAGCCGCCGGCCGGTGCGCTGTGCGGCGTCCGCCTGCAGCGTGCGGCGGGCCGGGTCGGAGAGGGCGGGATCGCCCGACCGGGCGAGCTTGTCGAGGATGTGCGGCGGCACGATGCCGCAGAAGACCGGGGTGGGAATGTCCATGTCCGGCAATGTGGCAGTGTGTGCGGAGACTGTCACGGGATGCGACAGCGGTTAATGAAATGGAGTGATAGGACACATTTGACCGTTACTGATCGGTCGTCCCGCATACTGAAACGGGACGCACGCTCCCGCCGAGGCTCGGTTAGTCTTCTTCGCATCATGCGTTTCGGGCTGCTTCTCCTTAGCTGCCGCGGCGAGGGCCTGTAGTCGTAGGCCGACCCCCTCCCCGCGGAGTCTGGTGCTGCTTCGACACAGTCGGCCTCCCCCATAGGCCTCCGGCCATGGGAGGTACCCCCATCATTGATGGACCCGAGGAGCCCTACGCAATGTCTCAGTCGCAGTGGATCGGCCGCCCCACCCCGATCACCAACACGACGCACACGCAGAAGCCGTCCGGGATGCCGATCCACAAGTACGGCCGCTACGAAGCCGTCGACATCCCCGACCGCACCTGGCCCGAGCAGCGGATCACCAAGGCGCCGCGCTGGCTGTCCACCGATCTGCGCGACGGCAACCAGGCGCTGATCGACCCCATGAGCCCCGCCCGCAAGCGCGAGATGTTCGACCTGCTGGTACGCATGGGCTACAAGGAGATCGAGGTCGGCTTCCCCTCCTCGGGCGAGACGGACTTCGCGTTCGTGCGCTCCATCATCGAAGAGGGCGCGATCCCCGACGACGTCACCATCTCGGTGCTGACGCAGGCCCGTGAGGACCTGATCGAGCGGACCGTCGAGTCGCTGGTCGGCGCCAAGCGCGCCACCGTCCACCTGTACAACGCCACGGCTCCCACGTTCCGCCGCGTCGTCTTCCGGGGCTCCAAGGACGACATCAAGCAGATCGCCGTCGACGGCACCCGCCTGGTCATGGAGTACGCGGAGAAGCTGCTGGGCCCGGAGACCAGCTTCGGCTACCAGTACAGCCCCGAGATCTTCACCGACACCGAGCTGGACTTCGCCCTGGAGGTCTGCGAGGCGGTCTGCGACGTGTGGCAGCCCGGCCCCGGCCGCGAGATCATCCTCAACCTGCCCGCCACCGTGGAGCGTTCGACGCCGTCCACGCACGCCGACCGGTTCGAGTGGATGTCGCGCAACCTGACCCGGCGCGAGTACGTCTGCCTGTCCGTCCACCCGCACAACGACCGCGGGACCGCCGTCGCCGCCGCCGAGCTGGCCATCATGGCCGGCGCCGACCGCATCGAGGGCTGCCTGTTCGGCCAGGGCGAGCGCACCGGCAACGTCGACCTGGTCACCCTGGGCATGAACCTGTTCTCGCAGGGCGTCGACCCGCAGATCGACTTCTCGCAGATCGACGAGATCCGCCGCACCAGCGAGTACTGCAACCAGATGGAGATCCACCCGCGCCACCCCTACGCGGGCGACCTGGTCTACACCGCCTTCTCCGGCTCCCACCAGGACGCCATCAAGAAGGGCTTCGACGCGATGGAGGCCGACGCGGCCGCCGCCGGGAAGACCGTCGACGAGATCGAGTGGGCCGTGCCGTACCTGCCGATCGACCCCAAGGACGTCGGCCGCTCCTACGAGGCCGTCATCCGCGTCAACTCGCAGTCCGGCAAGGGCGGCATCGCCTACGTCCTGAAGAACGACCACAAGCTGGACCTGCCGCGCCGGATGCAGATCGAGTTCTCCCGGATCATCCAGGCCAAGACCGACACGGAGGGCGGCGAGGTCACCCCGGCCGCGATCTGGTCCGTCTTCCAGGACGAGTACCTGCCGAACCCGGACAATCCGTGGGGACGCATCCAGATCCGCTCCGGCCAGACCACCACCGACAAGGACGGCGTCGACACCCTGACCGTCGAGGCGGTCGTCGACGGCGCCGAGACGGTGCTGACCGGCTCCGGCAACGGTCCGATCTCCGCGTTCTTCGAGGCGCTGAACGCCATCGGCGTCGACGTACGCCTGCTGGACTACCAGGAGCACACCATGAGCGAGGGCGCGTCCGCGCAGGCCGCCTCGTACATCGAGTGCGCCATCGACGGAAAGGTGCTGTGGGGCATCGGCATCGACGCCAACACCACCCGCGCCTCCCTGAAGGCCGTCGTCTCCGCCGTCAACCGCGCGGCCCGCTAGTCAGCCCAGCAATCGGTCGCATCGCCGGTCGTGCTCGTATCCGAGCACGACCGGCGATTTTGCGCCGTTGTGCGCCCGATTGGGCATCGAGCGGATCCGGCCATGTCCGCTCGTACTCCGGTCGGGGTGCTGACGCCGCCTCAATCGTGTGGCTAACATCACGTCCACGCGGCAGCGTTGCCGCAGGGGGCACCGCCCGTGCCCGAAGGGCTACGGGGGAATGACGGAGGTGCGACGTGCTGCCAGCCCGAGGAATGTTCGGCCGCAAACTGCGGGTCTGCGGCATTCAGAGGGTGTGCGGCATTCATACGTCGTGGAGCACCGTCGGCGACGGGGAGTTCTTCTGCCCCGGCTGCGGAGGCGACCGGAACTACCGCCGCCGCACCGGCCGCCGCCGCTTCACCTTCCTCGGAGTGCCCCTGCTGCGCCGCGGTCTCGCCGGTCCCGTCGTCGAATGCGCCGCCTGTCACTCCCGCTTCGGCCCCGACGCGCTGGACCACCCGACCACCAGCCGGTTCTCGGCCATGCTCCGGGACGCCGTGCACACCGTGGCCCTCGCCGTCCTCGCCTCCGGCGGCACCTCCTCCCGCTCGGTTCGCGAGACCGCCGTACACACGGTCCGCGCCGCCGGGCTCGCCGACTGCACCGAGGACCAGCTGACCTCCCTCATCGAGGCGCTCGCCGCCGACACCGGTCGCTTCGTCGCCGACACCACCCCCTACGGCGCGGCCCTCGCCATCGAACTGCACGAGGCGCTGGAACCGCTCGCCCCCCATCTCGCCCCCGCCGGGCGGGAGTCGATCCTGCTGCAAGGCGCCCGTATCGCCCTCGCCGACGGCCCCTACACGCCGGCCGAGCGCGAGGTGCTGACCACCGTCGGCGCGGCACTGCAGCTCGGCGAGGACGACACCACGCGCCTGCTGGAAACGGCCCGCGCGCCCTTCTAGGTCCTCTCTTCCGGATCAGGCCGGCTCGCGTCGCCCAGGTCCTGGCGCACTCCTTCGGCCGTACTCCCCGGGGAGTAACCACGGGACCGGGCCGACCACGGCAGTAGCCCGCATCTCGCCCCCGCGCGCGACGAAAGCGCCCCCGGCCGCCGGGAGTCTGGTGACGCATCCAGCCACCGGACCCGTGACGAAGGGGAGGCGCCCATGGGAGCCGTACGGAGCGCAACAGAACCACCGCAGGTGAAGCCGCCCGCGCGCCACCGGGCCGTGGCCTGGGCGATCGTCCTGCTCTGGGTGGCTGTCGTCGCCCTCGCCGGCCCGTTCGCGGGCAAGCTGGGTGACGTCCAGCGCGACAACATCGTCGACTACCTGCCGGCGAGCGCCGACTCCACGCAGGTCGCGAAGATCCAGCAGGCCCTGCCCGGCGGCGAGTCCACCGACCTCGTCGTCGTCTTCCACCGCGACGGCGGGCTGACGGACGCCGACCGTGCCGACGCGCAGCGTCGGCTCGACGGGATCGCGGACGCCCACCCGCTCGCGAGCGGCCCGCCCCGGGGCGTGCCCTCGCAGGACGGCAGCACGCTGATGTTCCCGGTGTCCAGCAACGAACCCGGGACCGACAACGAGGCGCGCGCCGCGTTCGTCGAGGACGTGCGCGAACGGCTGGGCGACGGCGCCGGGGTGAGCGGGGGCAGGGAGGGCCTCACCGTCGAGGTGGGCGGGTCCGGCGCCCTGCAGACCGACATGGAGGCCGTCTTCGAGACCATTGACGGCACCCTCATGATCGCCACGGTGAGCGTGGTCGCCGTCCTGCTGATCCTCACCTACCGCAGCCCGTTCCTGTGGCTCGTGCCCCTGGCCGTCGTCGGCGTCGCCGCACTCACCTCGCGGGCCGTGATCTACGGTTTCGTCCAGGGCTTCGACCTCACCGTCACCAGCCAGAGCGGCGGCATCATGACCGTCCTCGTCTTCGGCGCCGGCACCGACTACGCGCTCCTGCTCGTCGCCCGCTACCGCGAGGAACTGCGCCGCGTCCAGCGGCCGTACGACGCCATGCTCGCCGCCCTGCGCGGCTGCGGACCCGCCGTCCTCGCCTCCTCCGGCACGGTCGCCGCGGGACTGCTCTGCCTGCTGGCCGCCGACCTCAACAGCGCGAGGGGGCTCGGGCCGGTCGGCGCGGTCGGCGTCGTCTGCGCGCTGGCCGCCATGCTCACGCTGCTCCCGGCCGTCCTGGTGCTCCTCGGCCGCCGCGTGTTCTGGCCGCTCGTGCCCGCGTACGGCTCCCGGCTCAAGCAGCGCCGCTCGCTGTTCACCGCGATGGGCGGCTCCGCAGGGCGCAGGCCCGGACTCGTCCTCGGCTCAGGCGTCGTCCTGCTCTGTGTGCTCGCCCTCGGTGTGCTCGGCCTGCCGGGCAGCCTGAGCCAGGAGGACGGCTTCACCGACCGGCCCGAGTCCGTCTCCGCGATGCGCACCCTCGCCGACGCCTATCCCGAGCGCAGCGCCCAGCCCATCAGCGTCGTGGCGCCGGCGGACCGCGCCGACCAGGTGCTCGCCGAGGCCCGCGCCACCGACGGCGTCGCCGCCGCCGAGGCCGGGCGCACCGGCGACGGCTGGACCGAGATCGCCGTCTTCGCGAAGGACGGGCCGGACACCGCCGGGGAGAGGGCCACCATCGAGGCGCTGCGTGCCGGCCTCGACGGCAGCCACGTCGGCGGGCCCAGCGCCCAGCAGCGCGATCTCGAGGAGACCAACACCCGTGACAGCCTCGTGATCATCCCCCTGGTGCTCGTCGCGGTCCTGCTCGTCCTGATCGCCCTGCTGCGCAGCCTCGTCGCCCCGCTGATCCTCATCGCCGCCGTCGTCGCCGTGTGGGGAGCGGCGCTGGGGCTCGGCGGTCTCGTCTTCGAGGGGCTCTTCGGCTTCGACGGCATGGACCCCGGACTGCCGTTGCTCTCCTTCGTGTTCCTCGTGGCGCTGGGCGTCGACTACGGGATCTTCCTGATGCACCGGATGCGCGAGGAGGCCCTGTCGGGCGCCGACCCGGCCGCGGCGGCGCTGACGGCGCTGCGCACCACGGGCGGGGTGATCGCGTCGGCGGGCCTCGTGCTGGCGGCGACGTTCGCGGTGCTGATGAACCTGCCGCTGGTGGCGCTGGTCGAGATGGGCTTCGTGGTGGCGGTGGGAGTGCTGCTGGACACGTTCCTGGTGCGGACGTATCTGGTGACGTCGGCGAGTGTGCTGCTGGGGCGGCGGGTGTGGTGGCCGGGGGCGCTGAGCCGGCGACCGGGCGTCGCGCCGATGGCGCCGGAGGCGCCGCAACCGGCAGGCCGGTTGTAAGGACCCCACCCCGCCCTCCCCTAGGGCCGCCAGGCCGTAGGTGGAGGGCGGGGTGGGGAAAAGGCAGGCAACGCGACCAGGATGGAGCCGTGCAGGATTCACACACCGCCCCGCGCCCCCGCCTCGGCGAACGCGTGCTCACCGCGGTGAGCCGCGACCCTCTCACCGCACCCCACCGCGCCCGCAACGACGCGATCCTCGCCGCCGTCGTCGGGCTCGTGTCGTTCCTCCTCGCCCTGTTCGTCGACGAAGGGCGCAGGCCCGACGCCCTGGGGTGGGCGCTCCTCGCGGGGACGGCCTTGCCCCTCGTGTGGCGGCGGTCGCGGACCGGCCTCGTGCTCGTCGCCGTGCTGCTGTGCGTCGCGCCGTACCACGCGCTCGACAACGCCCACGCCGCCCCCGTCCCGGCATCGCTGCTCGCCCTGTACACGTTCGCCGCCACCGCCCGCCCGCTGCACACGCTGCTCGTCGGCGTCGGCGTCATCGGCATCATGCTCACCGTGATGTTCGGCGTCGGGGCCCACGAGGGGCTGGAGGCCCTGAGAACCTCGGGCTGGATCCTCGCCGTCCTCGTCCTCGGCGTCGACGTGCGTGTCTACCGCCTCTACATCGCCTCCGTCGTCGGCCGTGCCGAGCGTGCCGAACGCACCCGCGAGGAGGAGGCGGCCCGGCGGGTCGCGGAGGAACGGCTGCGCATCGCCCGGGACCTGCACGATCTGCTCGCGCACTCCATCACCCTCATCGGCGTGCAGACCTCGGTCGCGTCCCACGTCCTGACCGTCGACCCCGACCGCCTCGACCGCGCCCAGATCGCCAAGGCGCTCGACGACATCGCCGAAACGTGCCGCACGGCGCGCGGCGAACTGCGCGCCACGTTGGAGGTGCTGCGCGCCGACGGACCCGACGGGGACGGGCCGTTGCCCGGCCTCGCCGCGCTGCCCGGTCTCGTACGGGCAGCCGGGGCGCGGCTGACCCTGGACACCGGGGAGGGGGCACTGCCGCCCGCGGTGGAGGCCGCCGCGTACCGGATCGTGCAGGAGTCGCTGACCAACGCCGTACGGCACGGCGGCGCGGGGGCCTGTGTCGACGTCGCCCTGGAGCGGCGCGGAGAGGAACTGCGTGTCACGGTCACCGACGACGGCTCATCGTCTCCCGCGGCCGAAAAGCCGTACGGGTCCTCCGGCTTCGGCATCATCGGGATGCGGGAGCGTGCCCGCAGCGTCGGAGGGACGCTGTCGGCCGGCCCGCGCACGGACGCGGCCGGCTTCGAGGTCGCCGCGATGTTGCCCCTGCAGCCCACGGAGGCCGCCGCATGATCCGCGTACTGCTCGCCGACGACCAGACCCTCGTACGCGCCGCGTTCGCGATGCTCGTCGAGTCGGCCCGTGACATGGAGGTCGTCGGTCAGGCCGGGACCGGTGCCGAGGCCGTCGAACTGGCCCGCAGCGAACGGGCGGACCTCGTCGTCATGGACATCCGCATGCCCGAGCTGGACGGCATCGAGGCCACGCGGCTGATCGCCGCCGACGAGGATCTCGCGGGCGTGAAGGTCCTGGTGCTCACGACGTACGACACGGACGAGCACATCGTCGAGGCGCTGCGCGCGGGCGCGTCGGGGTTCCTGGTGAAGGACACCAGGCCGGCCGATCTGCTGGCCGCGATCCGGACGGTCGCGGCGGGGGAGTCGCTGCTCTCGCCGGGGCCCACGTCCCGCCTGATCGCCCGTGTCCTGAGCGCGCCCCGGCTGCCGTCCACGGGCGGCCCCGACGGTCTCACGGACCGCGAGCGCCAGGTCCTGACCCTGGTCGCCCGCGGCCTCAACAACACGGAGATCGCCGAGTCCCTGGGCCTGAGCCCGCTCACGGCCAAGACGCACGTGAGCCGGATCATGGGCAAGCTGGGCGCCCGCGACCGGGCCCAACTCGTCATCGTCGCCTACGAGTCGGGCCTGGTGACGCCGGGCGGCGAGTAGCGCCGCGACGAGCGGGCAGAGGTGCTCACGGCGCGACGTTGTGGTTGAGCCGGAACAGGACACCGACGTCTCGCTGTACCAACTCACCAGCACCTACGGGCAGATCGAGTCCCGCTACGGCCTCAGGGCGCTGGAGCTGAACGACGCCCGTCCGGCCGCGGGCACGGCCATCAAGGTCGTCTCGGGCTACTGGAAGCGGATCTACAGCTGCGACATCGACGGCTTCGCCCACCTTCTCAAGGAAGGCGCCTGGACCTGGAAGGACTCGATCCGTTACACCTCCAGCTGCGACACCATCGGCGGAACCTCCGGCTCCCCGGTCGTCGACGCCGCCACCGGCAAGGTCGTCGCCGTCAACAACACGGGCAACGAGGACGGCGGACGCCGCACGGACAACAACCCGTGCGAGGTCGACGAGAGCGGCAACGTGACGGTGCGCGAGGGCATCAACTACGGGCAGCAGACCCACACGCTCGGGCCCTGTATCGGCCCCGGCAGCCGGATCGACCTGAACCGGGCGGGCTGCGCGGTCCCCAAGCCGTAATGCGCAGGACGGCCGGTTCCGGGGCCGCGAGCCCCGGAACCGGCCGTCCGCACGGTCCGCGCGCGTTACGCGCCGCTCGCCCTGAGCATGTCCTCGCGCTCGACGATCTTCACGCGCTCGCGGCCCTGCGGCTCACCCAGCGCCTTCTCGGCCTCGTCCAGCCGGTACCAGCCGTCCCACGTCGTGTAGCGGACGTTCCGGTCCGCGAGGAAGGACTCGACAGCCTCCGGGTCCGGCGAGGCCGGCGTCTGGAGACGGCCGTTCGCGTGGTCGTCCAGCAGGTTCGCGACGGTCTCGTTCGCGTCGCCCTTCGTGTGGCCGATCAGGCCGACCGGGCCGCGCCGGATCCAGCCGGTCACGTACGTCGACGACAGGTGCTCGCCGGACTCCTCGACGACCCGGCCGCCCACGTCCGGGACCGTGCCCGACTCCACGTCCCAGGGAAGCTTGGGCAGTTCGTCCGAGAGGTAGCCCACCGCGCGGTAGACCGCGGTGACGTCCCAGTCCTTGAACTCGCCCGTGCCCTTCACGTTGCCCGTGCCGTCGAGTTGCGTGCGCTCGGTGCGCAGGCCCGTGACCCTGCCGTCCTCGCCGAGGATCTCGGCCGGGGACTCGAAGAAGTGCAGGAACAGCTTGTGCGGGCGGTCGCCGGTGTCGCGGATCGCCCAGTTCTCCAGGGTCTTCGCGACCATGTCCGCCTGCTTGTTGCCGCGGCGGGTCTCGATCGAGCCCTCGTCGTAGTCGATGTCCTCGGGGTCGACGATGACCTCGATGTTCGGCGAGTGGTCGAGCTCGCGCAGCTCCATCGGGCTGAACTTCGCCTGCGCGGGGCCGCGCCGGCCGAAGACGTGGACCTCCAGGGCCTTGTTGGCCTTGAGCCCGTCGTAGACGTTCGGGGGGATCTCGGTCGGCAGCAGCTCGTCCGCGGTCTTCGCGAGGATGCGGGCCACGTCGAGCGCGACGTTGCCGACGCCGAGCACCGCGACCTTCTCGGCCTCCAGCGGCCAGGTGCGGGGTACGTCCGGGTGTCCGTCGTACCAGGAGACGAAGTCCGCCGCGCCGTACGAGCCGTCGAGGCCGATGCCGGGTATGTCGAGCGCGCGGTCCGCGGTCGCGCCCGTCGAGAAGATCACCGCGTCGTAGAAGGAGCGCAGGTCGTCGAGGCTGATGTCGTTCGGGTAGTCGACGTTGCCGAAGAGCCGGATCTGCGGCTTGTCGAGCACCTGGTGCAGGGCCGTGATGATGCCCTTGATCCGCGGATGGTCGGGGGCGACGCCGTAACGGATCAGGCCGAAGGGCGCGGGCATCCGCTCGAAGAGGTCGATGGAGACGCCGGGCTCGGCGGCGGCCACCTCGGACTTCAGCAACGCATCGGCGGCGTAGATCCCGGCGGGGCCGGCTCCGACGATGGCTACCCGCAGGGGGCGGGGCATGTTCAGGTTCCCTTCGAGCGGCGACAACTGGCTCGTCGGCCACCCTAAACAAAGGCTTGCCTAAGTCTGTACTCACCCCTGGTCTATGACCTCATAAGGTCGGCTTATGGGTGCTCAAAGGTCTGCTTGATGACGGGCCGCGAGGGAGTGGCGCCGAGGAGCGCGGTGCACCCGGCCTCGGCCATGGGGCAACCACCTTGCCCCGCTCCTTGTTTGGCGTGGGCACAGGCTTGTCCAGCGTACTCGCTCAGCGTGACGCTCCGCATGCGAAAGGTGAATCCGGAGCAGAATGGGAACGCTCGGGACACGCCGTGTCCGCTCGTCGAATCGGGGTGCCGCGCGGTGGACACTGTCCGCCTGATCGCGGCAGCTCTGCCCAGGGAAGGGGGCCGTACGCCATGACCCTGCCCATCGGTACGTACGTCGTCGACACCCGCACCGGCCGGGTGGGCCGGCTCATGGGGCCGGCCGGTCCGTTCCTCTCGCTGAGACCCGTCGGCGGTGGCCGGGAGTGGGAGTGCTCCCCGGAAGAGGTGCGGCCCGCGACGGCGGCGGAGCGGATCAGCGCGACGACGGCGTACGTGAACGCCCGCAGCCGGGGCGAACTGCCCTGAGCCGGTTCAGTAGTAACCGGTCGCGCCATCCAGGAGCTCCCGGATCGTGTCCATGTGTCCCGCGTGCCGGGCGGTCTCCTCGATCATGTGGATCAGCATCCAGCGCAGCGATGCCTGGGCGGAGGTGAAGTCGGGATGGCGTCCCACCTCGTCGAAGCCGTGGGCGGCGATGATCTCGTCCGAGACCGCGCACTGCTTCTCGTACTCGTCCAGGAGCTGCGCCAGTGGGATGCCCTCCGCCCGCATGTCCGCGTCCTCGGGCTCGTCGACGAACTGCGGTCCCTCGGCCGGGCGGCCGAGGAACAGTACCTCGAACCAGGCGTGCTCGACCCAGCGCAGGTGGGAGACGATCCCCGCCATGGTCATCAGGGGCGAGGAGGGCAGGACCGCGCGGTGGGCGTCCTCGTCGGACAGGCCCTCGCACTTGTAGTGCACGATCGCGCGCTGCATGTCGAACCAGCCGAGGAGTTGCGTCCGTTCGTCCGCGGAGAAGGGGGGCCGTATGCGGGATGGCGTCATGGCCACGGACGCTAGCGCGGCGCCCGTCGCGGCCGCATCACGTTTTCCGGCCGGTGGAAAGGTGACGGTCAGGCCCGGGCAGGCGCCGTGCGACGCGACAGTGCGACATGGGACAGGACGCCGAACAGCAGGCCCCAGAAGGCCGATCCGATGCCGAAGAGGGTGAGGCCGGAGGCGGTGGCCAGGAACGTGATCAGGGCCGGCTCGCGGTCCTTCGGCTCCTGAACGGCTCCGGCGAGACCGCCCGCCAGGGCCCCGAAGAGGGCCACTCCCGCCACCGCCGCCACGAGTTCCTTCGGCAGCCCCGCGAACAGGACCACCAGCGTCGAGCCGAACGCCCCGACCAGCAGGTAGAACGCGCCGCACGAGACGCCCGCGACGTAGCGGCGGCGCGGGTCGTGGTGGGCCTCCGGGCCCGTGCAGATGGCCGCCGTGATCGCCGCCAGATTGACCGCGTGGGAGCCGAAGGGCGCGAGCGCCGTGGACACGAGGCCGGTGGAACCGATGAGGAGGCGGTCGTTCGGCGCGTAGCCGGACGCGGAGAGCACCGCCATGCCGGGCGCGTTCTGCGAGGCGAGCGTCGCCAGGATCAGCGGCACCGCGATGCCGATCAGGGAGGCGAGGGAGAAGTCGGGCGCGGTGAACACCGGGCGGGCCAGCTCCACCCGGTCGAGGCGGATGTCGATGCGCGAGGCCGCGGCGCTGACGGCGATGCCGGCGGCGAGGGCGACCAGCACCGCGTACCGGGGCAGCCACCGCTTGGCGAGCAGATAGCCGACGAGGACCGCACCGGCGATCCACGGGCCCGTCCGCAGCGACGTGAAGACCCCGGCGCCGAACGAGAAGAGGATCCCCGCGAGCATCGCGGCCACGACAGCGCCGGGGACCTGGCGTATCAGCCGGCCGAAGACCCCGGTCAGTCCGACCAGCGTGATCACCGCTCCGGTCACGAGGAACGCGCCGACGGCCTCCGCGTACGAGTACGCACCCAGGCTCGTGACCAGCAGGGCGGCACCCGGCGTCGACCACGCGGTGATCACCGGCATCCGGGTGCGCAGGCTCAGACCGATGCACGTCAGGCCGCTGCCGATGGAGATCGCCCAGATCCAGGAGCCCGTCTCGGCGGTGGACAGGCCGCCCGCCGTGGCGGCGGTGAGCACGATCACCAGTGGGCCCGAGTAGGAGACGACGACGGCCACGAACCCGGCCAGCACCGCCGACAGGGAGGCGTCGCGCCACAGCCGGGACGGCTTCCCGGCGGAAGCCGGAGCGGAGTCCGGGTGCTGGGTGGGGGCCTGGGTGTCGGTGGATGTGTCGGGGCTCAACGGGTCCTCCGCGGCCCGGGTCGGGGCCTGGTCGGGTCGGCAGCGCGGTTCGTCCAGGATTCTCCGCCGGGCCGGGGGACGGCGGGCGGGAGTTTCAGGATGCGAGAAGACCGGGGCGGGTCCGGCCGTGACGTCCAGCGCCCCGCGCCGGGTCCCCGGGCGACACCGCCACCGCGCGGCCGAGGAGCGGCCGGCGGATCGACCGGCCCGTGCCCGGCGGCCCCCGGGGTACGGGAGAATGGGCCCATGAGCCTGTTCCGCGATGACGGCGTCGTCCTGCGCACCCAGAAGCTGGGTGAGGCGGACCGCATCATCACGCTGCTCACTCGCGGCCACGGACGGGTACGGGCCGTCGCGCGCGGCGTGCGGCGCACCAAGTCCAAGTTCGGAGCCAGGCTGGAGCCCTTCTCGCACGTCGACGTGCAGTTCTTCGCCCGGGGCAGCGAGCTCGTGGGTCGCGGGCTGCCGCTGTGCACCCAGTCGGAGACCATCGCGCCCTACGGCGGCGCCATCGTCACCGACTACGCCCGCTACACCGCCGGCACGGCGATGCTGGAGACCGCGGAGCGGTTCACCGACCACGAGGGCGAGCCGGCCGTCCAGCAGTACCTCCTGCTCGTCGGCGCCCTGCGGACCCTCGCCCGGGGCGAGCACGCGCCGGGGCTCGTGCTCGACGCCTTCCTGCTGCGGTCCCTCGCGGTCAACGGCTACGCCCCCAGCTTCGACGACTGCGCCCGCTGCGGACTGCCCGGCCCCAACCGCTTCTTCTCCGTCGCCGCGGGCGGCGCCATATGCGGCGACTGCCGGGTGCCGGGCAGCGTCGTACCCTCGGCGGAGGCCATCGGCCTGCTCAGCGCGCTGCTCACCGGCGACTGGGCGACGGCGGACGCGTGCGAGGCGCGTCATGTCAGGGAGGGCAGCGGACTCGTGTCCGCCTATCTGCACTGGCACCTGGAGCGCGGCCTGCGCTCGCTCAGATACGTAGAGAAATAGGAGATGTGAGCCGCATGGCACGACGCGGAATCCTGGGCCGGTCCCGCCGCGAGTACAAGGTCCCCGAGCCGCACCCGTCGGGGGCGCGCCCGCCGAGGATTCCCGGCGAGCTCGTGCCGAAGCACGTGGCGATCGTCATGGACGGCAACGGCCGCTGGGCCAAGGACCGCGGCCTGCCGCGCACCGAGGGCCACAAGGTCGGCGCCGAGCGCGTGCTGGACGTGCTGCAGGGCGCGATCGAGATGGGCGTCGGAAGCGTCTCCCTGTACGCGTTCTCCACCGAGAACTGGCGGCGCTCGCCCGACGAGGTGCGCTTCCTGATGAACTTCAACCGGGACTTCATCCGCAAGACACGCGACCAGCTCGACGAACTCGGCATCCGGGTGCGCTGGGTGGGCCGGATGCCCAAGCTGTGGCGGTCGGTGGCGAAGGAGCTCCAGATCGCCCAGGAGCAGACCAAGGACAACGACCGGCTGACGCTGTACTTCTGCATGAACTACGGCGGCCGTGCCGAGATCGCGGACGCGGCACAGGCGCTGGCGGCGGACGTGAAGGCCGGGAAGCTCGATCCGGCGAAGGTCACGGAGAAGACCTTCGCCAAGTACCTGTACTACGCGGACATGCCGGACGTGGACCTGTTCCTGCGGCCGAGCGGCGAACAGCGCACCTCCAACTACCTGCTCTGGCAGAGCGCGTACGCCGAGATGGTCTTCCAGGACGTGCTGTGGCCCGACTTCGACCGCCGCGACCTGTGGCGCGCCTGCCTCGAGTACGCCCAGCGCGACCGCCGCTTCGGCGGCGCGATCCCCAACGAGGAGCTGCTGGCCATGCAGGGCCGGCCGGACGGGGAGACCGGCTGACCGGCGCGGACCGGCAGCCGTTAGGGTCCCGCCCATGGATCACCAGGGGCGGGACACCGAACACACGACGGAAGCGGTCGAGCTGGTCCACCGGCCGACGCGCGCCGACATTCTGACCGCGGTCCGTGTGCGCGAGAGATACCGGCGGATGACGTGGGTGCGGTGGATCGTGACCGCCCTTCTCCTGGCCTGGGGGATCCTGCCGGCGTTCGCTCCCGCCTCGCGCGGGCCGGCCGTGGTGCCCGTGCTGCTCGGCGTCTTCGTGTGGGCGATCCCGCACCTGTACGCCTCGCAGGTGCTGCGCATCGTCGGGTGGCAGGGCGACTACCGCACGACGGTCACCGAGGACGGCGTCACGGCCGTGAACGACCACTGCGCGCTCACCCAGCGCTGGACGCTCTTCCGCGGCCACCGCGAGACTGCCGACAGCTTCGTCCTGCTCAGCCGGGACCGGGGCGTCATGTGGGTGGAGGTCCTGCCCAAGCGCGGCCTGCGGGATGCCGGGGACGCCGACCGGCTCCGCGCGACGCTCGACCGGCATCTGCCGAGGCTGTGAGCAACGCCCGCACCCCGCGTAGGAATTGAGTGTGTCCGCCGATACGATCACGGCTCGGCAGTCGCGTACAGGAGGGACCGTGGCAGAGGTGCAGCAGCAGGACGGACAGACGGTGGCGCTCCGCTACGAGCCCACCGTCGCTGACATGGCGGGCGCACTGAACGCCCGGATGCGGGCCACCCCCTCCGGCCGCCGCACCCGCCGCCTGCTGCTCTTCACCGGTGTCATGGGCATCGGCGTCGTCGCCCTGCAGACCGTCGTCGGCGACGGTGACCTCACCGTCCTCGTCGCCGGTGTGGCCCTCACCGTCCTCGCCTTCGGCAGCCTCTATCTGCTGCCCTCGCTCCAGGCCCGCCAGCTCCACCCGCTGGCCGCCCGGCAGGGCGAGTTCGGCGCCACCGTCGACGACACCGGCATACGCCTGACCACGCGCGACAGCACGAGCACCACCAACTGGGAGATGTACCCCCGCTACGCCGAGACCGACGAGCTGTTCGTGCTGTTCACCGCCGACAAGCACAGTGTCGGTGTGATGGTCCTTCCCAAGCGGGGCGTCTCCGCCCCGGACGACGTCGACCGCCTTCGCGCCCTGCTCGACGAGCACGTCCGGCGGGTGTGACCGTCAGGACCAGCGGCGGCAGGTCTGGGGCACGAACACGCCCGCCCCCGGCGGCGGTCGCCTGCATGACGTACGGGCGGCACATGTGTCCGTTCTCCCATATCGGACACGGTGGCGACGGCCGGGGATCAACCCCGGCGATCACGAGGCGGGGCCGTACGGCGCGGCCCACGCGACGGGGGGTCTACGCGGCACGCCATGGGGCTGCGGATGCCGCGCGGGGTGCGCGCGGGCGGTCAGTTCGCCTTCGCCGCGCACTCCGCGCACGTGCCGAAGATCTCGACCGTGTGCGCCACGTTCACGTATCCGTGCTGGGCGGCGATCGTCTCCGCCCACTGCTCCACGGCCGGGCCCTCGACCTCCACCGCCTTGCCGCACATCCGGCAGACCAGGTGGTGGTGATGGTCGTCCGTCGAACAGCGCCGGTAGACCGACTCGCCGTCGCTCGTGCGCAGCACGTCCACCTCACCCGCGTCGGCGAGCGACTGGAGCGTGCGGTAGACCGTCGTCAGGCCCACCGAGTCGCCGCGGTGCTTGAGCATGTCGTGCAGCTCCTGCGCACTGCGGAACTCGTCCACCTCGTCCAGCGCCGCCGCTACCGCGGCACGCTGCCGGGTGGACCGGCCTCGCACCGGGGCGGTGTTCCCGCCGGTTGGCGCCGTGGTCACAGGAGCCTCCTTGCCTCGCCCGCACAATGTGTCGGGCCATTCTGCCAGGCCCGCGCTCAGACCTTGACGTCGTCACTCGGCCGTCGCGTACCCGGCATGTCCACTGTGCACTCGGCGCCGCCCTCCGCCGGTTTCGCCCGCAGGCGCGCCAGTGGCAGCGCCAGCGCGGTGAGCACGACGAAGACGGCGATGGCCAGCAGGACAATCGTCGCTCCGGGCGGCACGTCCTGGTAGTAGGAGGTGCTGGTTCCGGTCAGGGCCACGGTGACCCCGATCCCCACCGCGAGCGCGAACGTCGCCCGGAACGAGCGCGTCACCTGCTGCGCGGCCGCCACCGGAACCACCATCAGCGCGCTGACCAGCAGCAGGCCCACGACGCGCATCGCCACGCTGACCGTGACCGCCGCCGTCACCGCGACCAGCAGATTCAGCGCGCGGACCGGCAGGCCGGTCACCCGCGCGAACTCCTCGTCCTGGCTGATCGCGAACAGCTGCTTGCGCAGCCCCAGCGAGACCAGCACCACGAAGCCGGCCAGGATCGCGATGGCCGTCAGGTCCTCCGGCGACACCGTGGACAGCGAGCCGAACAGGAACGAGCTCAGGTTCGCCGTCGACCCCGTGTCGGAGAGGTTGACGAGCATCACGCCGCCGGCCATGCCGCCGTAGAACAGCATCGCCAGCGCGATGTCGCCGCGCGTGCGCCCGTGGGCACGGATGAGCTCCATCAGCACCGCGCCGAGCACCGACACCAGCGTCGCCATCCACACCGGGTTGGTGGACAGCAGGAAGCCGAGGCCGACGCCCGTCATCGCGACATGGCCGATTCCGTCGCCCATCAGCGCCTGCCGGCGCTGGACCAGATGAATGCCGACCGCCGGGGCGGTGATGCCGACCAGCAGCGCCGCGAGCAGCGCCCGCTGCATGAAGGGGGTGTCCAGGATTTCCATGATCAGGTCAGCAGTCCCGTGCGGAGCGGCTCGTCGGCCGCGTGCGGATGTACGTGGTCGTGGCCCGGCAGGGCGTGCTGGCCCACCGCCGTCGGCGGCGGCCCGTCATGCACCACACAGCCGTCGCGCAGCACCACGGCCCGGTCGATCAGCGGCTCGAGCGGCCCCAGCTCGTGCAGCACGAGCAGCACCGAGGTGCCGCCCGCGACCTGGTCGCGCAGCGTCGACGCGAGGATCTCCTGGCTCGCCAGGTCCACTCCCGCCATCGGCTCGTCCATGATCAGCAGTTCGGGCTCGGAGGCCAGCGCCCGCGCGATCAGCACCCTCTGGTGCTGGCCGCCCGACAGCGCGGTCACCGAGTCCCCGGCCCGGTCGGCGAGACCCACCAGAGCGATGGCCCGCCCCACGGCCGCCTTGTCGGCGCGCGAGGAGAAACCGAAACGGGTGCGGGAGAGGCGGCCCGCGGACACGACCTCCCGCACGGTCGCCGGCACGCCGCTCGCGGCCGTCGTCCGCTGCGGCACGTAGCCGACCCGCGCCCACTGCCGGAAGCGGCGCAGGGGCGTGCCGAACAGCTCGATGGAGCCGCTTGTCAGCGGCACCTGGCCGATCACGGAGCGCACCGCGGTCGACTTGCCGGAGCCGTTGGCGCCGAGCAGCGCCACGACCTCACCGCGCCCGACGGTGAGGTCCACGCCGCGCAGCACGGGGCGCGTGCCGAGCGTGGCCCGGGCACCGCTGACGGATATGACCGGATCGACGGCCGGGTCCGTGACGGGCTCCATGGCGTGTGCCTCCGTTGCGTGCGGGGTGGGTGTCGCGTCGTGCGGGATCACTTCGCGCCGAGAGCCTTCTGCAGCGCGGCGAGGTTGGAGCGCATGACCTCCATGTAGTCATCGCCCTTGGACCTGTCGGTGATTCCCTCCAGCGGGTCGAGGACGTCCGTCCTCAGGCCGGCGTCGGCCGCGAGCGTCTTCGCCGTCCTGTCGCTCGCGAGGGTCTCGAAGAAGACGGTGGTGACCTTCTCCTTCTTCGCGATCGTCTGCAGTTCCTTGATCCGCGCCGGGCTGGGCTCGGACTCGGGGTCGACGCCCGCGATGCCCTCCTGGTCGAGGCCGTAGCGCTCGGCGAGGTAGCCGAAGGCGGAGTGCGTGGTGATGAACGTCTTCGTGGACGAGTTCTTCAGGCCCTGCTCGAAGTCGGTGTTCAGGCCGTTCAGCTTCGAAACCAGGGCGTCGGCGTTCTTCGTGTAGTCGGCGGCGTGGTCCGGGTCGGCCTTGCCGAGTGCCTTGCCCACGCCCTTGGCGACCTCGGCGTACTTCACCGGGTCCAGCCAGATGTGCGGGTCGGCGCCCGCCTCGCTCTCGCCCTCCTGGCCGTGCTCGTCCTCGTGGGCGGCCTCTTCGTGGCCGCTCTCCTCGTGCCCGTGGTCGTGGCCGGCCCCGGTGCCGTGGTTCTCCAGCGTCGTCAGCGTGGTGGCGTCGACCTTGTGTTCCACGCCGGACTCGGCGATCGCGTCGTCGACGGCGGGCTGGACGCCCTTGAGGTAGAGGATCAGGCCGGAGTCGTTCAGCTCGGCGGTCTGGCGGGGCTTGAGCTCGAGGTCGTGCGGCTCCACGCCGGGCTTGGTGAGCGTGGTGACGGAGACGTTGGCGCCACCTATCTGCTCGGCGAGATACTGCATCGGATAGAAAGACGCCACGACCTTCAGCTTGCCGTCGCTGCCGCCCTCGGCAGCGCCGGAGGAGGAGCACGCGGAGACGGCCACGAGGCCGAGCGCGACGGCTCCGGCGACGGCGGTGGTGGGTATGAGGCGTCGTACGTTCATGACAGTCATTTTCAACAAAATCGGAAACGATTGTCAATAAACCTTGTGGCCTGGCCATTCACCGGACCGATTTGATCCGGGGGGTGCGGCCGCCGGTAACCTGAAGCATTCTCCGTTCGTCGTCGTCGTAATGAAGAGAGCACCGTGGCCGCCGACAAGATCGACACCATCGTCAGCCTGAGCAAGCGCCGTGGCTTCGTCTACCCGTGCAGCGAGATCTACGGCGGCCAGAAGGCCGCCTGGGACTACGGACCGCTGGGTGTCGAGCTCAAGGAGAACATCAAGCGCCAGTGGTGGCGCTACATGGTCACCTCCCGCGAGGACGTCGTCGGTATCGACTCGTCGGTGATCCTGGCCACGGAGGTGTGGGAGGCCTCCGGTCACGTCGCCACCTTCACCGACCCGCTCACCGAGTGCACCTCCTGCCACAAGCGCTACCGCGCCGACCACCTGGAGGAGGCCTTCGAGGCGAAGCACGGCCGCCTCCCGGAGAGCCTCGCCGAGGTCAACTGCCCCAACTGCGGCAACAAGGGCCAGTTCACCGAGCCCAAGCAGTTCTCCGGCCTGCTCTCCACCCACCTCGGTCCCACGCAGGACTCCGGCTCCATCGCCTACCTGCGCCCCGAGACCGCCCAGGGCATCTTCACCAACTTCGCCCAGGTCCAGCAGACCTCGCGCAAGAAGCCCCCGTTCGGCATCGCGCAGATGGGCAAGTCCTTCCGGAACGAGATCACGCCGGGCAACTTCATCTTCCGCACCCGCGAGTTCGAGCAGATGGAGATGGAGTTCTTCGTCAAGCCGGGCGAGGACGAGCAGTGGCACGAGTACTGGATGGAGCAGCGCTGGAACTGGTACACCGGCCTCGGCCTGCGTGAGGAGAACATGCGCTGGTTCGAGCACCCGGCCGAGAAGCTCTCCCACTACTCCAAGCGCACCGCCGACATCGAGTACCGCTTCCAGTTCGGCGGCAACGAGTGGGGCGAGCTCGAGGGTGTCGCCAACCGCACCGACTACGACCTCTCCGCGCACTCCAAGGCGTCCGGCGCCGACCTGTCGTACTTCGACCAGGAGGCCGGCGAGCGCTGGACCCCGTACGTCATCGAGCCCGCGGCCGGTGTCGGCCGCACCATGCTCGCCTTCCTCCTCGACGCCTACAACGAGGACGAGGCCCCCAACGCCAAGGGCGTCATGGAGAAGCGCACGGTCATGCGCCTCGACCCGCGCATCGCGCCCGTCAAGGTCGCCGTGCTCCCGCTGAGCCGCAACCCGCAGCTGTCGCCCAAGGCCAAGGGCCTCGCCGCCGACCTCCGGCAGAACTGGAACATCGAGTTCGACGACGCCGGCGCCATCGGCCGCCGCTACCGCCGCCAGGACGAGATCGGCACCCCGTTCTGCGTCACCGTCGACTTCGACACCCTCGACGACAACGCGGTCACGGTCCGCGAGCGCGACACCATGAAGCAGGAGCGCGTCTCCCTGGACCAGATCCAGGGCTACCTGGGCAGCCGCCTGCTCGGCTGCTGACGTTCGTCCGACGTTCGTCACGAAGCCCCCGGTTCCGGGTACGGAACCGGGGGCTTGTGTGCACACTGGGGCCCATGGTGTCGATGACCACCAGCAAGGTCAGCAGATGGGACGGGCACGGCAGGGAACACGTCGTGCGCGTCCAACGGTCCGGTGTGCAGCGTCAGTTGCGCTGCGACACCTGTGGGTGGCGCAAGAGCGCCCAGTTTCTTCCCTGGCTGAAGGCGGAGGAGCATCTGGTCCGGGAGCATCAGGCGACGGTCGACCCGACGGCCTCCTAGCGGACACCGTCAGGCGCGCAGGCCGCGCAGCAGGAGGCCCACCACGGCGTCGAACTCGGCGTCGACGGTGGGCTTCCGCCACTCCGGCGCGTACGCCGGGTCGTGGAAGCGGGTCGTCGCGTCGAACAGCGCGCGTGCGGTGGCCGCCGGGTCGTCGGCGGTGAAGTCCCCGGCGCGGACGCCCTCTTCGACGATCTGCCGCAGCTGGCCGATCAGGACCTGCAGATGCCGGTCCACCACGCCGCTGTTCTCGTCGATCAGCACGCCGTACGTGGCGAACAGCTCGGGGTCGTCGCCCGCCTTGTGGCGCTTGGCCTCGAAGAGCGCGGAGAGCCAGTCGGCGACCTTCTCCGGGGCGGTGCGGTCCTTCGCCTCGGTGAGCGCGGCGAGAGCGACCTCGGCACGGGCCAGCCAGCGGTCGGTCACCGCCTCGCGCAGCGCCGCCTTCGTGCGGAAGTGGCGGTAGACGCTGCCGTGGGAGACCCCGAGCGCCCGCGCGACGTCGACGACCGTGGCCTTGGCCGGGCCGTAGCGTCGCAGCACCTCCTCGGTGGCTTCGAGGATGCGCTCGGCGGTCAGGGTCTCGGTGGGCATGGTGTGACAGTACCCGGCGTGGCAGCGGGGTCAGCGCTCGCTGTCCAGGTGGGCCATCTGGGCCGCGGGGTAGCGCTCGCCGGCCGCGGCACCGGCCGGAACCGCCTGCTCGACGGCCGCCAGGTCGTCGGCCGACAGCTCCACGTCCAGCGCGCCCAGCGCCTCGGCCAGGCGCGTACGGGTACGGGCGCCGATCAGCGGCACGATGTCCTCGCCGCGCGAGAGCACCCAGGCGATCGCCGTCTGCGCCACGCTCACACCCTTGTCGTCGGCCACCTTGCGCAGCTGCTCCACCAGGTCCAGGTTCCGCTGGAGGTTGTCGCCCTGGAAACGGGGGCTCATCCCGCGGAAGTCGCCGGGGGCGAAGGAATGGTCACGGGTGAAGTGGCCGCTGATCAGCCCGCGTGAGAGCACGCCGTACGCCGTGACACCGATGCCCAGTTCACGGAGGGTGGGCAGGATCTCCTCCTCGATGCCGCGCGAGATCAGGGAGTACTCGATCTGGAGGTCGGCGATCGGGGCGACGGAGGCGGCCCGGCGGATGGTCTCCGCCCCGACCTCCGACAGTCCGATGTGGCGGACATGGCCGGCCTCGACCAGCTCGGCGATGGCGCCGACGGTCTCCTCGATCGGCACGTCCGGGTCCACGCGGGCGATCCGGTAGATGTCGATGTGGTCGGCGCCGAGGCGCTGGAGGCTGTACGCGGCGAAGTTCTTGACCGCGGCGGGCCGGCCGTCGTAGCCGCTGAAGCCGCCCTCGACGGTGCGCAGCGCGCCGAACTTGACGCTGATCAGGGCCTGTTCGCGCGCGGACGTGCCCGCGCTGCGCAGGGCCTCGTTGATCAGCAGCTCGTTGTGGCCCATGCCGTAGAAGTCGCCCGTGTCGAGGAGCGTGACGCCGGCGTCGAGGGCGGCGTGGATCGTCGCGATCGACTCGGCGCGGTCGGTCTCGCCGTAGAGGGCGGACATGCCCATGCAGCCGAGGCCCAGGGGGAAGAGGCGCGGGCCGGTGGTGCCGAGGGGGCGGAGGGCGTGCGGGACGGAGGTCATGAGGGGCTCCCGTTCGTCGGATCTCGTGCTGACGACTATGGCATGACGGCTGACAGATTTCAATATCTGTCATTCCGAGTGGTGTGCGGAAATTCGGGTGCTCCGGAGCCGGCCGCGCGCTACCGTCCGTGCCATGTCTTCGTTCTTCCAGATCTACGAGTGAGACGGCGGCGGCCTGCCCGCCCCCCGGAATCCGAGTCACTTCTCACCCTTCTCACCCCGACGGGAGAACCCCATGGCCAAGAGCCGGAACAACCTGCTCGGCGTGGGCGGACAGCGCAAGAAGCTGTCCCGCGCCGACCAGCACGGAAACGGGCCCGCGCGCAGCGCGGACCGCAAGGCGGCCGCCGACCAGAAGCAGGAGCTGCTGCGCAAGATGCGCGAGCGCGCCCAGGGCGGCCAGGAGCAGCCGCAGGAGGACGCGTCCTGATCGCATGAAGAGGCCCGGGCCGCGCGCTGGCGCTTTCTAGGGGTCGTCGCAACACGTGGTCGTGTTGATCAGGCCGCGAGCAGTTTATGCAGGCGCTCGGCTGGGGTTTCCCAGCCGAGCGTTTTGCGTGGCCGACCGTTCAGTTCAGCGGCGACGGCGGCCAGGTGCTCACGACTGTGGACGGACAGGTCGGTGCCCTTGGGAAAGTACTGCCGCAGCAGGCCGTTCGTGTTCTCGTTCGAACCGCGCTGCCAAGGGCTGGCCGGGTCGGAGAAGTAGACCGGGATGTCGGTGGCGACGGTGAACTCCCGGTGCCGGCCCATCTCGCTGCCCTGGTCCCAGGTCAACGACCGCTTCAGGTGAGCCGGCAGCGTCTGGACCGTCTCGACCAGGGCGTCGCGGACCAGCTCGGTGCCCCGGCCGTTCGGCAGGTGCACCAGCAGCACATAGCGGGTGGAGCGTTCGACCAAAGTGCCGATGGCTGAGGCGCCGTCCTTGCCGATGATCAGGTCGCCTTCCCAGTGGCCGGGCACCGCCCGGTCCTCGGCCTCTGCGGGACGGTCGCTGATCATCACCATGGGATCGCGGAAGCGGGGCTGGCGCTGCTGGGCCTGGCGACGGGGCTTGCGCCGGACGCGGCCGGTGCGCAGCGCTTTGGCCAGCTCTCGGCGCAGCTCACCCCGGCCCTGGACGTAGAGGGCCTGGTAGACGGTCTCGTGGACCACGTGCATCTCCGGCCGGTCGGGGAACTGGGCGCGCAGGGCCTGGCAGATCTGCTCAGGGCTCCACCGTAGGTCCAGGCGGTCCTGGACGAAGGCGCGCAGTTCGGGGCTCTGTTTGATCTTCCCTGGCTTTGGGCGAGGCCGGCGCGCGTCGGCGCGGGCCTGAGCGGCGAAGGGCCGGTACTGGCCATTGGTGGGGTGCCGGTTGCGGCGGACCTCGCGGCTGATGGTCGACGGGCTCCTGCCCAGCTCACCGGCTATCGCACGGACCGTGGCCTTCTCCCGGAGCCGGTCGGCGATGTAGACCCGTTCGTCCTCGCGCAGGTACCTGGACGTGTCAGAAGGCGGCACCACCGGCCGAACCGGAGGTGCCGCCTTCTGCTTGCGGTCGGCACTGCGACCGTTACGCCATCGGCGGCCCGTCTTCGGGTTGATGCCGACGATCAGGCACGCCTGGTTGTTGCTCAAGCCCTGCTGCATGAGCCGGAAGTATGTCTCCCGCTCACGCAGCAGCTTCTTCGGCCCCTGAGCCGTCCGGATCTCCCGGATCTTGAAGTCCATCGCCACCCCTGAACTGGGGTGTTGCGACGACCACTAGAACGGAAGGCTGCGCGGTCCGGGCCTTCGCGTGTCCGGTCTCAGGCCGCCGAGCGCGGCAGGCTCAGGCTGAGCAGTGTCGTCGGCACGACGACGCCAAGCTGCGCCGGCGGCGTGACCTACGGCCGCCTGCGCTGCGACCCGTGGCGGGTCACCGGTGGGCGGGGGCCTCCTCCTCGGTGGGAGGCGCGAGGAGCCGGGCCGTACGGCGAGCGGACTCCTGCGCGCGACGGCCGCTGGTGAGCGCGCCGACGACCAGCACGCACAGGCCGCAGCCCGCGATGATCCACCAGGCGGGCCGGCTCGCGGCGACGAAGCCCTCGCTGGGCGCGGTGGCGGGGACTTTGGCGGCGAGTACGGCCCCGATGACGGCGACGCCGAGCGTCTGGCCGATCTGGCGGCTGGTGGAGGCGACGGCGGCGGCGACTCCGGCCTGGGCGCGGGGCATGCCGGCGACGGCGGTGTCGGTGATCGGCGTGTTGACCATGCCGAAGCCGAGGCCGAACAGCACGAAGCCGGTGAACATCAGCACCTGTGAGGTCTCGGCCTCGAAGGCGGCGAACAGGATTCCGCTCGCGGCCATGGTCGTGCCCGCGATCAGCAGCGGCAGGCGCGTGCCCCGGCTGCCGACGAGCCTGCCCGACAGGGGCGCGGACACGAGGGTGAGGCCCGCCATCGGCAGCATGTAGAGGCCGGTGTGCAGGGCGGAGTAGCCGCGCACGTCCTGCAGATAGAGGGTGTTGACGAAGAGGAAGCCGGCGAGCGCCGCGAACGCGCACACCGCGATGACGGTGGCCCCGCTGAACGGCGTGCTGCGGAAGAAGCGCAGGTCGATGAGGGGATCGCGGCGCCTCGGTTCGTAGAGGAGGAGGCCGGCCAGGGCCGCTGCCGAGAGCACGGCGAAGGCCGGATCGGTCTCGATGATCGCGTACGTGAGCGAGCCGAGCAGCACGATCACGAGGAGCTGGCCGACGGGGTCGACGCGGCGGGGCCGGGGAGCCCGGGACTCCGGGATGTAACGCCAGGTGAGCAGGAGGGCGGCGAGGCCGACGGGCAGGTTGACCCAGAAGATGGACCGCCAGCCCACGGAGTCGACGAGCACGCCGCCGACCAGCGGTCCCGCGGCCATGGAGATGCCGACGACGCCGCCCCAGAGACCGATGGCGCGGGCACGTTCGCGCGGGTCGGTGAAGGTGTTGGTGATGATCGACATGGCCACGGGGTTGAGCATCGAGCCGCCGACGGCCTGCACCATGCGGAACGCGACGAGCAGGTCGAGGCTGGGGGCCAGCGAGCAGAGCAGGGACCCGAGGGTGAACAGCACGAGCCCCGCCTGGAAGACCCGGCGGCGGCCGATGCGGTCGGCGGTGGAGCCGGCGAGCATCAGCAGAGAGGCGAGGACGAGGGTGTAGGCGTCGATCGTCCACTGCATCCCCGCGACGGAGGCGCCCAGCTCGTCGCGCAGGGAGGGGAGGGCGACGTTCAGGACGGTGTTGTCGAGGCTGACGATCAGCAGGCTGGTGCAGCAGATCGCCAGGATCAGGATCCGGTGCCGGCGGCCGATCTCGTCCATGGGCGCATAGTACGGCTGACTGAGGGCCGTGCCGGTGAGCGACAATGGGGCCCATGACCACGCTCGCCCCTGCCGCCGCCGCCACGCTCCGGATCGGGCCGCACACCGTGCAGCCGCCGGTGGTGCTCGCTCCCATGGCCGGAATCACCAACGCCCCCTTCCGCACCCTCTGCCGCGAGTTCAGCGGGGGGAAGGGACTGTTCGTGAGCGAGATGATCACGACGCGGGCACTGGTCGAGCGCAACGAGAAGACGATGCAGCTCATCCACTTCGACGCGACCGAGACCCCGCGCTCGATCCAGCTGTACGGAGTGGACCCGGTCACCGTCGGCAAGGCCGTGCGCATGATCGTGGACGAGGACCTGGCCGACCACATCGACCTGAACTTCGGCTGCCCGGTCCCCAAGGTGACCCGCAAGGGCGGCGGCTCGGCCCTGCCGTACAAGCGGCCGCTGCTGCGGGCGATCCTCCACGAGGCCGTGACCAACGCGGGTGACCTGCCGGTCACGATGAAGATGCGCAAGGGCATCGACGACGACCACATCACGTATCTCGACGCGGGCCGTATCGCGGTCGACGAGGGTGTCACGGCGATCGCCCTGCACGGGCGCACGGCGGCGCAGCACTACGGCGGCACGGCCGACTGGGACGCGATCGCGCGTCTCAAGGAGCACGTCCCGGAGATCCCGGTGCTCGGCAACGGCGACATCTGGTCGGCGGACGACGCGCTGCGGATGGTGCGCGAGACCGGCTGCGACGGGGTGGTCGTGGGGCGCGGCTGCCTCGGGCGGCCGTGGCTCTTCGGCGACCTGGTGGCGGCCTTCGAGGGGCGCACGGACGCCTACGCGCGGCCGTCGCTGCGCGAGGTCGCGGACGTGATGCTGCGGCACGCGACGCTGCTGGGCGAGTGGATCGGCGACGAGTCGCGCGGGGTGATCGACTTCCGCAAGCACGTGGCCTGGTACCTCAAGGGTTTCTCGGTCGGTTCGCAGATGCGCAAGAAGCTGGCGGTCACGTCGTCCCTCGACGAGCTCGGCGCTCAATTGAGCGAGCTCGATCTGGACCAGTCGTGGCCGGTGGGCGCGGACGGGCCTCGGGGCAGGACGTCGGGCAACAACCGTGTGGTGCTGCCGGACGGCTGGCTGAAGGATCCGTACGACTGCGCGGGGGTCACCGCCGACGCTGAACTGGACACTTCGGGCGGCTGAGCGCTCGTCGGCAACCTCCCGTGCCGGTCCGGATGATGGAATTCCGTCAGGTTCCCCGGCGTGATTCTCGCCACCCCTGATAGGGGGTGCGCTCAGATGAGCGATATTCGGACGGCTGCACCTTTCAAAGGGTGGCACTCAGTGCCACCCTTTTGGTCTTCGCCTCCTGGATCCTTCACTCGCTCTCCGTCCATGGTGATGGTAGAGACTGTCACTCATTGTGCTGATGGCTTCAGGACTTGAAGTTATCCGGCTGTATCTCAGGAGCCCGCGGGCACTTTCGATCTGCTGGCGGACGAGTGGTTAAGGCCGTATGACGCGCAAGTGGACGTACCGAGGTGCCTTCGATCTGGGTATGTTCCTCGCCGTCAGGGCAGCCACCGAGTCCTCGAGGAGTCGAGACCCGTGTCGGAAAACAAAGATCAGAAGTTCGTCTACGACTTCACCGAGGGCAACAAGGACCTCAAGGACCTGCTCGGCGGGAAGGGTGCGAACCTCGCCGAGATGACCAACCTCGGTCTTCCGGTCCCTCCGGGCTTCACGATCACCACCGAGGCCTGCAAGGTCTACCTCGAGAGCGGCGAGGAGCCCCCCGCGCTCCGCGACGAGGTGACCGCCCACCTCGAGGCCCTGGAGCAGTCCATGGGCAAGAAGCTCGGCCAGGCCGACAACCCCCTGCTGGTATCCGTACGCTCGGGCGCCAAGTTCTCGATGCCCGGCATGATGGACACCGTCCTCAACATCGGCCTCTCCGACGAGTCGGTGGCGGGCCTCGCCACGCAGGCCGGCGACGAGCGCTTCGCCTGGGACTCCTACCGCCGCCTCATCCAGATGTTCGGCAAGACCGTGCTGGGCGTCGACGGCGAGCTCTTCGAGGACGCCCTCGACGAGGCCAAGGCCGCGAAGAAGGTCACTGTCGACACCGACCTCGACGCCGCCGACCTGAAGAAGCTGGTCAAGCAGTTCAAGAAGATCGTCAAGGTTGAGGCCGGCCGCGACTTCCCGCAGGACCCGCGCGAGCAGATGGACCTCGCCATCCACGCGGTCTTCGACTCCTGGAACACCGACCGCGCCAAGCTCTACCGCCGCCAGGAGCGCATCCCCGGCGACCTCGGCACCGCGGTCAACGTCTGCTCCATGGTCTTCGGCAACCTCGGCCCGGACTCCGGCACCGGCGTCGCCTTCACCCGTGACCCGGCCTCCGGCCACCAGGGCGTCTACGGCGACTACCTGCAGAACGCGCAGGGCGAGGACGTCGTCGCCGGTATCCGCAACACCGTGCCGCTCGCCGAGCTCGAGTCGATCGACAAGAAGTCGTACGACCAGCTGATGCAGATCATGGAAACCCTCGAGACGCACTACAAGGACCTGTGCGACATCGAGTTCACCATCGAGCGCGGCCAGCTGTGGATGCTGCAGACCCGCGTCGGCAAGCGCACCGCCGGAGCCGCGTTCCGCATCGCCACGCAGCTCGTGGACCAGGGCCTGATCGACGAGGCCGAGGCGCTCCAGCGCGTCAACGGCGCGCAGCTCGCGCAGCTGATGTTCCCGCGCTTCGACGACACGGCGAAGACCGACCTGCTCGGCCGCGGCATCGCCGCCTCCCCGGGCGCGGCCGTCGGCAAGGCCGTCTTCGACTCCTACACCGCGGTCAAGTGGTCGCGTTCCGGCGAGAAGGTCATCCTGATCCGCCGCGAGACCAACCCGGACGACCTGGACGGCATGATCGCCGCCGAGGGCATCCTGACCTCGCGCGGCGGCAAGACCTCGCACGCGGCCGTCGTGGCGCGCGGCATGGGCAAGACCTGTGTCTGCGGCGCCGAGGAGCTGGAGGTCGACACCAAGCGCCGCCGGATGACCGTGGGCGACCAGGTCATCGAGGAGGGCGACGTCGTCTCCATCGACGGCTCCACCGGCAAGGTGTACCTCGGTGAGGTCCCGGTCGTGCCGTCCCCGGTCGTCGAGTACTTCGAGGGCCGCATGCACGCGGGCGCCGACGACGCCGACGAGCTGGTCGCCGCCGTGCACCGGATCATGGCCTACGCGGACCGGGTCCGCCGGCTGCGGGTGCGGGCGAACGCGGACAACGCCGAGGACGCGCTGCGCGCGCGGCGGTTCGGTGCGCAGGGCATCGGCCTGTGCCGCACGGAGCACATGTTCCTCGGCGAGCGCCGCGAGATGGTCGAGAAGCTGATCCTCGCCGACACCGACGACGAGCGCGCCGAGGCCCTGCGGGCCTTGCTGCCGCTGCAGAAGAAGGACTTCGTCGAGCTGTTCGAGGCGATGGACGGGCTGCCGGTGACGGTGCGTCTGCTCGACCCGCCGCTGCACGAGTTCCTGCCCGACATCACCGAGCTGTCGGTGCGCGTCGCGCTCGCCGAGGCCCGCAAGGACCCGCACGAGAACGACCTGCGTCTGCTCCAGGCCGTGCACCGGCTGCACGAGCAGAACCCGATGCTGGGTCTGCGCGGTGTACGCCTCGGCCTGGTCATCCCCGGCCTGTTCACCATGCAGGTGCGGGCGATCGCGGAGGCCGCGGCCGAGCGCATCGAGGCCAAGGGCGACCCGCGCGCGGAGATCATGATTCCGCTCGTGGGCACGGTCCAGGAGCTGGAGATCGTCCGCGACGAGGCCGAGCAGGTCATCGCGGAGGTGCAGGCGGCGACGGGCGTCGAGCTCAAGCTGGCGCTCGGCACGATGATCGAGCTGCCGCGCGCCGCGCTGACCGCCGGTCAGATCGCGGAGGCCGCCGAGTTCTTCTCCTTCGGCACGAACGACCTCACCCAGACGGTGTGGGGCTTCTCGCGGGACGACGTGGAGGCGAGCTTCTTCACGGCGTACCTGGAGAAGGGCATCTTCGGGGTGTCGCCGTTCGAGACGATCGACAAGGACGGTGTGGGCTCGCTCGTGCGCAGCGCGGTGGCGGCGGGCCGGGCCACGCGCCCGGACCTGAAGCTCGGCGTGTGCGGCGAGCACGGCGGTGACCCGGAGTCGGTGCACTTCTTCCACGAGGTGGGCCTGGACTACGTCTCCTGCTCCCCGTTCCGCATCCCGGTGGCCCGCCTCGAGGCGGGCCGGGCGGCGGCCCAGTCGACGGGCAGCGACTCGCGCTGACGCGGGGCGGTGCTCGGCCGATGGCGTCCGAGCACCCCACGCGTCCGAGCGCGGACACATACTTCCGGGGCCGTCATCCGGGAGCGGGGCACGAAAACCCGCAGTCCGGAACCTCGACCCTCACCGGCGTCCCGGTGACGGTCCCGGAACTCCAGCGGAAGGGGCAGGCGCCCTGTGCGAGGCGCCTGCCCCTTCCGCGTTGTCCGTCCGACCGCTTCGACCGCCGAGAGCTGACCGCCGAGCGGCTTGCCTCCGCCGAGGGCTGACCTTCGGGCCGCTCGCATCCGAGAAGCGCGGTCCGTGCCGCAGGGATCCGCCCCTGCTGACCACTCGTTCAGTTGAATTTCGTACGTCCAACGGGAATCGAATTCCCGTCATTCTCCGCACGAAGAAACCGGCGGAGAGCGGCCGGCGGATCCCCACCCGCCGACCGCACTCCATTACCCGTGCCGGACACGGAGCCGCAACCTCCGCCACCGCCGCCGGACGCGAAGGCCCCCCACGGTCCTTGCTGCGTCACATCGGTGAAGTAGGTTTCATGCCCGACGCCGTACAGCCTTTCGGTTGCCCCCGTGCTCCCGCGAGGCGTTTCAACTGTGGCTGAAACACCGTGGTAACAACCTGTGATTGCATGCATATCTCAGTGGTGGGGGCGATTGCAGGTGCAACAAGTGGGGGTTCGGTGCTTCGAATTCATTTCAATGCGGACGACCTGGCGAAAGTGCGTATGGCCGCCAGGCCCGACGCGTTGTGGGAATCCATTCTCAGTTTTCACCGATTGCGCGACCGCAGAGGCGCACTCACCTTCGGTGAATGGCGCTCCGAAGCCCGCGCCCGGTTGAAGGGTGAAACACGCCTGCTCGCCCAGCTCGTGCCGCCGCGGGGCTATTTCCCCGACTTTCTGACGCCCGCTGAGGGCCGTGACGGCCTCGAAGCCGGGCTGGAGGCGCTCCGCGCCACTCCGCCCGCTCGGCTGCACACCGAGCTGGCCCTCGCGGTCGCCCACCGCTCGCCGCTGCGCGTGCTGCCCGCCCGGCTCCTCGCCCTCGCCGAGGGCCGCGCGGAGGCCGTCGCCCGTCTCGTGGCCGCCCTGCGCGCCTACTACCGGTCCGCCGTCGAGCCGTACTGGCCCCACATCCAGGCCCGCGTCGAGGCGGACCGCGCCGTGCGCGGCCGCGCGCTGCTCGACGGGGGCGCGGGAGAGCTCCTCGCCTCGCTGCCGCCCGTACTGCGCTGGCGTGCCCCCGTGCTGGAGGCCGACTACCCGGTCGACCGCGAACTGCGCCTGAACGGGCGGGGAGTGCTGCTCCAGCCGTCGTTCTTCTGCCGCGGCACACCGGTCGTGCTGCGCGACGCCTCGCTGCCGCCGGTGCTCGTCTACCCCGTCTCGCACGGGGCCGAACCGGCCTTCGGCGAGTCGGCCGGCCCCTCCCTGGGCCGCCTCGTCGGCCACACGCGCTCCGCCGTGCTCCAGGCCATCCGCAACGGCTGCACCACCAGCGAACTGGCCCGCAGGGCAGGGGTCTCCCTCGCCTCCGCGAGCCAGCACGCCGCGGTCCTCCGCGAAGCCGGACTCGTCGTGACCCTGCGCCACGGCAACGCGGTCCTGCACACGCTCACCCCGCTGGGCGCCGCCCTGCTGCGCGGCGGCGCCTGTGCGGAGCCCTCGGGGGCGGGCGGCGGGTCCTGACCGGCCCTGAGCCGCCGGACACCCCCGAGCCCTACGCGCGGAACGGTCCGGTCACCTCGTAGGTGATGCCGCCCGAGGAACTGCCCGTGGTGCCGCGCTGGCTGGAGAAGTACAGCCGGCGCCCGTCGGGCGAGAAGGCCGGGCCGCAGATCTCCGACCCGGACTGCCCGGTGATCCGCAGGAACGGCGCGACGACGTCGTCCGGCGTGATCACGCAGATCTCCATGTTGCCGCCGTCCTCGGCGACGAAGAGGTCGCCGGAGGTTGCCCCGGTCACGTTGTCGACACCGGTCAGCGGGGCGCCGCCGCCGACGACGAGGGAGTCGTCGTAGGCCAGCTCGTAGGTGCTGTTGAGCAGGTTCAGCTGCCACAGGCGGTTGTCGCCCTTGGTGGTGAACCACACGGTGTCGTTGGCGTAGTGGCAGCCCTCGCCGCCGTTGAACAGCTTGGCGCCGGACACCTGGTCCCGGGTGGGGGTCGGGGAGCCGTCGGGGTCCGGCACGGTGGCCCATGTGAAGGAGCCGGAGGTGCCCGTTCCGGCCTTGAGCACCTGGAGGGTGCCGGAGGACAGGTTGCCCCAGGTGGTGGGGACGAACCGGTAGAGGCAGCCGTCGGACGCGTCTTCGGTCAGGTAGATCACCTTGCGCACGGGGTCGGCCGCGGCGGCTTCGTGGTTGAAGCGGCCCATCGCGTCGCGGCGTACAGCGGCGTTCACGCCCCACGGGTCCGTCTCGTAGACATAGCCGGTGCTGACCTCCTCGCAGGACAGCCAGGTGTTCCACGGGGTCGCGCCGCCCGCGCAGTTGCGGTTGGTGTCGGACAGGATGCGGTACGCGCCGGTGATCACGCCGGTCGAGGAGAACTTCACGGCGCTCGCGCCGCCGGTGGAGGAGATCTCCGAGTTGGAGACGTAGATCCAGCCGCTGCCGTCCGCGAAACAGGCGCCGCCGTCCGGGGCGTTGTGCCAGACGTACGACGTGGAACCGACCCTCTGGCCGGACCGGGCGATCACCCGGCTGGTGAACCCGGACGGGAGCTGGATGCCGTTCGCGTCGGCCGCACCGAGCGCCCCGTACGGGCCGGCGCCGGGCTGCGCCGGAGCCGCGGACGCGGCGCCCTGCCACAGGGTGAAGCCGAATGCGGCGGCCGACGTGCCGACGACCGCGCCACGCAGGAAACTACGACGTTCCACTTGTCACTCCAGGGAGGGGATGACCGCCCCGTGGTGCCGGCCGGCGCCACGGGGTCGCGCAGTCGGAGAACCTAGGAGGGGTGAATTGACGCCACGGCAACGGACAGTGACACGGAGGCGTCGACTCCAGGGAGTACCGGCGCGTTCGTTCCCGGCCGTCACAGGAGCCCCAGGAGATGGCCGGAACTTTTCCGCGCCCGAGCGATGAGTACGGACCACCGTCCCCGTCTACCCCTTCGAACACACCGCACGGCGGAGCACCCGACGAGAGCGCACGAGAGAGAGACGGCCATGCCCCAGATGATCTTCGTGAACCTGCCCGTGAACGACCTGGAGACCAGCAAGGCCTTCTGGAGCAAGCTCGGCTACTCCTTCAACCCGCAGTTCACCGACGAGAACGCCGCGTGCCTGGTCATCAGCGACACCATCTACGCGATGCTGCTGACCAAGCCCCGGTTCAAGGACTTCACCAAGAAGGAGATCGCGGACGCCGCCGGCTCCACCGAGGTGATCCTCGCGCTGAGCGCCGAGAGCCGGGAGAAGGTCGACGAGTTCGTGGACGCGGCCCTCGCCGCCGGCGGCTCGCCGGCCAACGACCCGCAGGACTACGGCTTCATGTACGGCCGTTCCTTCCAGGACCCCGACCACCACCAGTGGGAGGTCATCTGGATGGACGAGGAGGCCGCCAAGAAGGCCATGGCACAGGGCGAGTGACTTGGGCGGGGGAGGCGGCGGGCCGGTCGTGACGGACGCGTCACGACCGTCCCGCCCGCTGGTACAGCCCCGGTGTCACGCCGAAACAGCGCACGAACCACCGGTGGAAGTGGCTCTGGTCGGTGAATCCCACCGCGACGGCCGCGTCCGCCGCCGGCGTACCGGCCGCCAGCAGCCCGCGCGCCCGGCGCAGGCGCACCAGCCGCTGCCAGTCCGCGGGTGACATCCCGTACTCGGCCCGGAAGGCCCGGTACAGGGCGAACCGGCTGCAGCCCGCCGCCTCGGCGAGCGCCTCGGCCGTCACCTTCTCCGCGTACGCCTCCTCCAGCAGCGCCCGTGCCCGGCGCGCCGCGAACCGGGCCGGGCCGTCGCGTCCCGGGACGCGTGCCCGCGGCGGGCGTGCCGTGCCACGGGCGACCATGGCGGTGACCGCCGCCGTCAGCCGCTCGTCGCGCACCAGGGGGTCCGCGTCGCCGACGAGCGCGGTGTGCAGCCGCAGCAGGGCCTCGCGCAGCACCGGGTCGCTCAGCGCCGGCTCAGGGAACAGCGGCATGACCGCCCGCCCGCCGGCCATGTCCGCCAGCACCTCGCGCACGACATCGGGGCCGATGTGCACGATCCGGTACTGGTACCCGAGGTCGGCCGCCGCCCGCCCGTCGTGCGGATCGTCCGGGTTGAACGCCATCACCATGCCCGCGCCGCTGGTGTGCGCGCCGCCCCGGCAGCTGAAGCGCTGGGCGCCCGCCTCGGTGATCCCGAACGAGTACGCGTCATGGCTGTGCGGGTGGTAGACGTGGTCGAAGAAGTGGGCGTGCATGGCCTCCAGCGGACGGTGCGGGTCGCGCCAGTAGCGTGCCCATCCGTCGCCGTGCGTGCCCGGTGAGCCGTGAGCGGTGTCCACCCCCTCATTGTGGGGCCGCACGAATGTACAAGACGGGAGAGGGCGCGACGGGCGACGCTGGGCCCATGAACTCGGCGAAGACGGCGCACCCGGTCAAGGGCGAGGACAACCCGTATCTGCTGCTGACGGTGACGATGGTGCTGTGGGGCAGCGCCTTCAGCAGCTCCAAGGTGGTCGTGGAGCAACTGCCCCACGGTGTCGCGGCGTTCCTGCGCTTCGGCGGCGGCGCGCTCGCCCTGCTGGTCGCCGTGCGCCTCTTCGGCCGGCGCGGCGCACGGGTCGCCCCGCGCGACCGGGGGAGGGCGGCGCTCGCCGGGCTGCTCGGCGTCTTCGCGTACAACCTGAGCTTCTTCTGGGGGCTCTCACTGGCGCCCTCGATGGATGCCGGCGTGATCGTCCCGGTCATGAGCCCGGTCCTGACGACCGCGTTCCTGCTGCTCACCCGCAGGGAGTCGGCGTCGCCCGCGCGTATCGCGGGGCTCGGCCTGGGCGTGGTGGGCGCGGTGGTCTTCTTCGTCGGAGCGGGCACCGGCGGCGGGGGCGCGACGCGGCTGACCGGGGATCTGCTGTTCCTGCTCAGCGCCGTCTGCTGGGCCTCGTACACGCTCGCGGGACCGCGCGTGCTGGCCGGCATCGAACCGCTGCGGGCCACGACGTACGCGACCTGCGCCGGAGCCGTGGCCCTCGGCCTGTTCTCGGCTCCCGAGCTGGGCGACGTGAGCTGGGGCGAACTGCCCGCCGGGACATGGCTGAACGTGGTGTTCCTCGCCGTCGGGCCGACGGCCCTCGCCAATCTCCTCTATTACCGCGGAGTCGGCGCGGTCGGCCCCGCCTCGGCCTCCGTGATGATGTTCCTGGTGCCCGTCCTCGGCAGCTCGGCGGCCGTGGTCTTCCTGGGCGAGTCCTTCGGCGCCGTCCAGGCGGCCGGCGCCGTGGTGCTGCTCGCCGGCGCGGTGCTCGCCGTCACCCAGGGGCGCCTGCCGGGCCGCCGGGGCCCGGCAGGAGGGGGTGGTGCCGCTCACGCGTCGCGAAGAGTCAGGGCAGTGACAGACGACGCGTGAGCGGAGCCGGGTGTGCCCGCCGTCAGTGGAGGCGGACCTCGTAGGCGGTCACCGAGACCGTCTCGTCGTCCAGGCAGCGCCCGGACTCCAGGTCGAACCGCTGCTTGAGCAGCGGGGAGGCGACGAACGGCCGGCCCGCCGCCGTGCCGATCAGGCCGCGCGCCAGCACCTGCGCGCCGGTGAACGGGTCGCGGTTGTCGATCGCGTACGGCACGCCGTCACGGTCCAGGAACAGCCCGGCCTGACGGCCGTCCGGCAGCAGGGCGGCGACCCCGCGGCCCGGCGTGAGCCGGGACAGCGGGCACACGGCCAGCCACTCGTCGCCGATCCGGAGCTGGATCTGCGTGTCCGTCGACAGCTGCGTCTTCTCAGGGGCGATGGTCATCGGGCGGCAGTACCTTCCAGGGCTTCGTCCAGGGGACGGATGGACAGCAGCGGCAGGTCGGGCTTGACCTGATCGCGCTCGGGCACGAACTTCACCGTCGGGTCCGGCACGTCGGGCGCGTTGACGAACGACACGAACCGCAGCAGCCGCTCCGGGTCGTTCAGCGTCTCGGCCCACTCGTCGCGGTAGCCGGCGACGTGGTCGGCCATCAGGGACTCCAGCTCGGCGCAGATGCCCAGCGAGTCGTGCACGACGACGTCGCGCACATGGTCGAGGCCGCCCTCGATCCGCTCCAGCCAGGTCGAGGTGCGCTCCAGCCGGTCGGCGGTGCGGATGTAGAACATCAGGAACCGGTCGATGAGCCGGACCAGTTCGGCGTCGGACAGGTCCTGCGCCAGCAGGTCGGCGTGGCGCGGGGTCGCGCCGCCGTTGCCGCCGACGTACAGGTTCCAGCCGTTGGCCGTGGCGATCACGCCGAAGTCCTTCGACTGGGCCTCCGCGCACTCGCGCTGGCAGCCGGAGACCGCCGACTTCAGCTTGTGCGGGGATCGCAGGCCGCGGTAGCGCAGCTCCAGGTCGATCGCCATGCGGACCGAGTCCTGCACGCCGTAGCGGCACCAGGTCTGTCCCACACAGGACTTCACGGTCCGCAGCGCCTTGCCGTACGCGTGCCCGGACTCGAAGCCCGCGTCCACCAGCCGCCCCCAGATCTGCGGCAGCTGGTCGACCCGCGCGCCGAACAGGTCGATGCGCTGGCCGCCGGTGATCTTCGTGTAGAGGCCGAAGTCGCGGGCCACCTCGCCGATGACGATCAGCTTCTCGGGGGTGATCTCACCGCCCGGGATGCGCGGCACGATCGAGTACGAGCCGTTCTTCTGCAGGTTGGCGAGGAAGTGGTCGTTGGTGTCCTGGAGCGCCGCCTGCTCACCCTCCAGCACGTAGCCGGAGGCGCCGATCGTGGGCGCCAGCGAGGCGATGATGGAGCCGACGGCCGGCTTGCAGACCTCGCAGCCGTTGGTGCCGCGCGCCGCCTCCCGGCCGTGCCCGTCCAGCAGCTCCTGGTACGAGGTGATGCGCAGGACGCGCACGATCTCGTACAGCTCCTGGCGGGTCTGGGCGAAGCAGCCGCACAGGCCCTTGTCGACCTCGACGCCCGCGGCCTCCAGCTCGGCGTTGACCAGCTGGCCCAGCACCTTGACGCAGCTGCCGCAGCCGGTGCCCGCCTTGGTGCACTTCTTGACCTCGGGGACGGTGGTGCAGGAGTGCTCCGTGACGGCGCCGCGGATCGTGCCCTTGGTGACGTTGTGGCAGGAGCAGACGACCGCGTCGTCGGGCAGGGCGGCCGGGCCGAGTGCGACCGGCGCACCGGAACCCGCGGGCAGCACCAGCTGCTCGGGGGAGATGGGCGGCACGGAGCCGGTGAACGCGCGCAGCGTGCCGTACGCCTCCGCGTCGCCCACGAGGATGCCGCCGAGCAGCGTGCCCTCGGGGTCGATGACGAGCTTCTTGTAGACACCGGCGCGGGAGTCCGAGTAGACGACGTCGAGGCAGCCGTCGGCCGCGCCGTGCGCGTCGCCGAAGGAGGCGACGTCGACGCCGAGCAGCTTCAGCTTGGTGGAGGTGTCGGCGCCGGTGAACGAGGACACCTCGCCCTCCAGCGCGGCCGCCGCGGTCTCGGCCATCTCGTAGCCGGGCGCGACCAGTCCGTAGACCCGCCCGTCCGAGGCGAGCGCGCACTCGCCGATGGCGAACACGGCCGGGTCGGAGGTGCGGCACTGCTCGTCGACGACGATGCCGCCGCGCTCGCCGACGGCGAGACCCGCGTCGCGGGCGAGCTGGTCCCTGGGCCGTACGCCCGCGGAGAAGACCACGAGGTCGGTGGGGAGGACCGAACCGTCCGACAGGGCCATGCCGTTCACGGCGCCGTTCTCGCCGGCGGTGACCTCCTGGGTGCCGACGCCGGTGTGGACGGTGAGGCCCATGTTCTCGATAGTGCGCAGCAGCGCGGCGCCGCCGCCCTCGTCGACCTGCACCGGCATCAGGCGCGGCGCGAACTCCACGATGTGGGTCTCCAGGCCCAGCCCCTTGAGCGCGCCCGCGGCCTCCAGGCCGAGCAGACCGCCGCCGACGACCGCTCCGACGCGGGCCGTCTTCGCGTACTCCTCGATCGCGAGCAGGTCCTCGATGGTGCGGTAGACGAAACAGCCCTCGGCGTCCTTGCCGGGCACCGGCGGGACGAACGGGTACGAGCCGGTCGCCAGCACGAGCGTGTCGTACGAGAGGGTCAGGCCGGAGCGCGCGGTGACCGTGCGGGCGGCGGTGTCGACCGACTCGGCCGGGTCGCCCAGGTGCAGTTCGATGCCGTGCTTCTCCATGAAGCCGTCCTCGACCATGGACAGGTCCTCGGGCGTGTTCCCGGAGAAGTACGAGGTGAGGCGGACTCGGTCGTAGGCCGGGCGGGGTTCTTCGCACAGCACGACGACCCGCGCCCGGTCGGTGACGCCACGGTCGGCGAGGGCCTCCAGGAATCGCTGGCCGACCATGCCGTGGCCGACGACCACGATGGTGGGGGTGATCGCGGGGGTGGACATCGCAGCCATGTTCAGAGGCCTCCATCATTGGTGAGCAGGTGGAGCAGGGGCACGGAGTCGGGAAGGGCCTCGTCGCCCTCCCAGGCCCGGGCGAGTGCGCCGACCGAGGCGAGATCCCCGAGCAGCACTCCGCCGACGAGTCGGTCCCCGCGGACGACGACCTTGCGGTACGCGCCGCGGGTGGCGTCGGCGAGCTGGACGACGTCGTCGCCGGGACGGGGGGTCGGGTCGCCGAAGGCGGCGAGGTCGAGCGGGCTCGTCGCCGAGGCGAGCGTGAGACGGGTCAGGGCACGGGTGCCGGTGTAGCGGGCGGTGGCGCCGGACCTGAGCACCGACGCGAGGACGTCGGCCTGTTCGAGCGCCGGGCCCGCGAGTCCGTGGACCACGCCGTTGTGCTCGGCGCAGTCGCCGATGGCGTGGATGTACGGGTCGGAGGTGCGCAGCTCGTCGTCGACGACGATGCCGCGGCGCACCGTGAGCCCCGCGTCCGCCGCGAGCCCGACCCGGGGGCGTACCCCGCAGGCCAGCACCACGAGCTCGGCGTCGAGGGCGAAGCCGTCGGCGAGCACCACGGCGCTGACCGCCTCGTCGGCGTCGGTGCGCAGTCCGCGCACCCGGCACTCGGTGTGCACCTCGACGCCCATGGCCTCCAGGTGGCTGCGCAGCAGCGTCGACGCGGAGACGTCGAGCTGGCGTTCCATGAGGTGCTCGCCCTGCTGGGCCAGCACCACCTTGGCGCCGCGCTCGGCGAGCGCCCGGGCCGCGGAGACGCCGAGCAGCCCGCCGCCGACGACGACGGCCCGGGTGCCGGGACGGACGGCCCGCGACAGGGCCTCGCAGTCGTCCATGGTCCGGAAGGGGTGCACGCCCTCGGGGAGGCCGGGGCCGATGCCGCGCAGTGGCGGCAGCACCGGGTTGGAACCGGTCGCGAGGACCAGCCGGTCGTAGCCGACCTCCGTGCCGTCCGCGCAGTGCACGAGCCGGCGTTCGCGGTCGATGGACGTCGCCCGCACGCCGCGCCGCACAGGCACCTCGGGCAGGGCGATCACCTCGGGCCCGTACCGCCCGGCGAGCACCTCGGCGAGCAGCACCCTGTTGTACGGGGCGTGCTGCTCCTCGCCGATGACGGTGACGCGGGCGCCCGCGCCCAGCTGCCGCGCGAGCCGCGCGCCTGCCGTCCCGCCGCCGATCACCACGATGTCCGAAGTCATGCAAGCAGCGTGCGTCGTCGGTGTTACCCGGCAGGTTCCCTTCTGTTTCCCGTGAGGAACGCTGCCCTCAGCGGGGGCGCCGGGCGGGTGTGAGGGGCCGTCGCTCACAGGCGGCTGCGCACCGGTCACCGAAAGCTCAGGGGACGCTCAAGAAACAGAAGCTCGTTGGACGGTGCACGCACCCCCTCCGTAGGGTCGCCACCGTGCCCGACATATCACTGACCATGCTGGTCGCCCTGTGTCTCGCCGCCGCCGCGGCCGGCTGGATCGACGCGGTGGTGGGCGGCGGGGGACTGCTGCTCCTGCCCGCCCTGCTGCTCGGACTGCCGAACGTCTCGGCCGCCAACGTCCTCGGCACCAACAAGGCCGTCGCGATCGTCGGCACCACGGGTGCGGCCGTCACCTATGTACGCAAGGCGCCCGTCCAGGTGAGAACCGCCGTGCGGATCGGGCTCGCGGCCGTCGCGGGCTCCATGGGCGGCGCCTTCTTCGCGGCCGGGATCAGCAGCGACGTCCTGCGCCCCGTGATCATGGTCGTGCTGCTCGGGGTGGCGGCCTTCGTGATGCTGCGGCCCACGTTCGGGACGGTGACCGACGAGGCGCGGCGTCGCGTGAGCCGGGCCCGCACCGTCGCGGCGATCGTCCTCGTCGGCGGCGGCATCGGCTTCTACGACGGCCTGTTCGGGCCGGGCACCGGCACCTTCCTGGTCCTGGCGCTGACCGCCGTGCTCCACCTGGACCTGGTGACCGCCTCCGCGACCGCCAAGATCGTCAACGTCTGCACCAACGCGGGCGCGCTGGCGATGTTCGCGTACCAGGGCACCGTGCTGTGGCAGCTGGCCGCGGTGATGGCCGTCTTCAACCTGGCCGGCGGCATGATCGGCGCCCGCATGGCCCTGAGGAAGGGCAGCGAGTTCGTGCGCGGTGTCCTGCTCGTCGTCGTCTTCTCCCTGGTCGCCAAGCTCGGCTTCGACCAGTGGAGCGCGTAGGACGGGCCCTCCTCAGGAGCGGGCGGCGGTCTCCGCGAAGACGGCGTTCGCGCGCTCGGTGATCTGCAGCAGGACGCGGGCGGCGACGGCCAGGTCCTCCTCGGGGACGGTGCCGTAGACGCGGGGCGCGACCTCGGCCGCGAACGCGGCGAGCCGGGACTGCAGGGCCCGGCCGTCCTCGGTGAGCTGTATGCGGTCCTCCGCCGAGGCGGACGTCCCGACCAGGCCGGATCCGGCCAGCTCCGCCAGGGCCTTCAGCGCCTCGCTCTCGCCGATCTTCGCGGTGAAGGCCATCCGCTCCACGATCGCCCGGCGCGCGGCCGTGCCGCCCTGGGCGGCCAGGGTGTTCAGCGCGATGGAGTGGAAGAAGGTGTTGCCGGTGCGGGCCAGCTCGCGCTCCAGCAGGGCGCGGGCGGCGTAGTGGGCCTGGCCGAGTATCTGGCTGTTCAGCAGGGGTGCGGCGGACATGGCTGCTCCTGGAGGGCTCGACGAAGGTTCGACGGAGGGCGCATCGGGTGCGCCCGGGAGTAATAACGTACATGGCTACTATGTCCATGGCTAGCTTTTTCTGTCGCGCCCCGCCTCGCCCGGTCGCACCCCGATCAGGTGCGCGTACGCCACCACGTTGCCCTGGTAGCCCGTCTTCTCCGAGAAGCCCCCGCCACAGGTGATCACCCGCAGTTCGGCGCGGTCGCTGGGGCTGTAGACCTTCTCGTCGGGGAACGCGTGCGCCTCGTAGACCTCGATCGCGTCGATGGTGAACACCGCGGTCCGGCCGTCCCCCCGCGTGATCTCGATCCGGTTGCCCTTCTTGAGCGCGCCGAGTTCGTAGAAGACGGACGGGCCCTCGGCGTTGTCCACATGGCCCGCGACGATCGCCGTGCCCTTCGCGCCCGGCGCGGTGCCGTCCTCGTACCAGCCGGCGAGATTGCGGTCGGCGGTCGGCGGCGCCTGGAGGCTGCCGTCCCGCGCCAGACCGAGACCCCTCACCGGGGCGTCCACGTCGATTACGGGGATGCGCAGTCGCAGCGGCGGGGAGGCGGGAAGGGGATCGGCGGCCGCGTCGGTGTGCTGGTCGGGACCGGCGGCGAACGCCTCGGCGGCCGACGGCATCGGCGGGGTCACGTCCCGCGCGCCGTTCTGAATCAGCCACAGGCCCGCGCACACGGCCAGGACGACACCGAGGCCCTTGGCCCTGGTGCTCAATCTCTCCTCCGGAAGGTGGTGGGGAGCCGGATACGGCTCGCACCCCGCCCCCGTCGGCTCGGGGCCGGACGGGAGCGGGGGCTCGGGCGGTGCGGGATCCGGTAGAACCGGCCCGTCAGCTGTCCTGCGCGCCGCTCGCCCGGCGACGCAGGAGCAGGGTCCCGCCGACGGCGGCCGCGGCGATGATCGCCGTGCCCGCCGCGATCTGGGTGGTGTCCGGTCCGACGCTGCCGCCGACACCGGTCCTCACATGGCCGCTCGGGCCGCCGTGACGGATGGTCACGTCGCCGTGGGCCTCCTTGCCGTTCTTGCACCGGACGCCGATCTCGTACGTCCCGGGCCGGGCGTCCTCGGGCACCGTGAACTGGCCCACCGCGAGCTCCTTGTGCGTGCCCGGCGACAGCTTGAACTCGCCCGCGCCCAGATCCCGCGCGTCGCCGGTGCCGCGCCCGTTCCTGCCGCAGGCCTCGGTGCTGACGGTGACCGTTCCGCCCGGTTCGGCCGTCGACGGGTGGACCTCCAGGGAGCCGGAGTCCCCGGCGAAGGACGCCGGGGAGCCGAGACCTGTCGAGGCGATGACCAGCGCGGAGCCGGTCGTCAGGCGGGCGATCCTGCGCATGGGGGTCCTCCGGGAGCGCGTAATGCGTGGGTCCTCTGTTTCGAGGAAAGGGCCGGGCCGCGCCGCATGCCTGCTGATGACACATCAGATTCACCGGCCCGGAGCGGCGTGTCGTGCTGGACGCGGGGCGTTGCGGCAGGTCATCGCGGGTGATGGCGCATTCGGATGCCGTGCGCTCCGGACGGTGCCGAACGGGTGACCGTGTATGGGCGCTTGACCTCAACCAAGCTTGAGGTACCACGCTCTTCCCCATGGACCTCACCACGCATGAGAACACGACCGTCACCCCTGCCGACCGGGCCCCGCTGAAGCTCGCCGTCATCGTCGGGAGCAACCGCGAGGGACGCTTCGGGCCCGTCGTCGCCGACTGGTTCCTCTCCCGCGCCGCCCGTCGCGAGGACTTCACCGTCGACCTCGTCGACCTCGCCGAGACGGACCTGCCCACGTCCCTGTCCTACAAGCCGTCGCCCGCCGTCACCGCCGAACTCGCCAAGGTCACGCCCCGGCTGGCCGCCGCCGACGCCTTCGTCGTCCTCACCCCCGAGTACAACCACTCCTTCCCCGCCTCCCTCAAGTCCCTCATCGACTGGCACTTCGGCGAATGGCAGGCCAAGCCGGTCGGCTTCGTCTCCTACGGCGGCATGTCCGGCGGGCTGCGCGCCGTCGAACAGCTGCGTCAGGTCTTCGCAGAGCTCCACGCCGTCACCGTCCGCGACACGGTCTCCTTCCACAACGCCGGCGCCCACTTCGACGACGAGGGCAACCACCGCGACCCCGCCGGCCCCGACGCCGCCGCCAAGACGATGCTCGACCAGCTCGCCTGGTGGGGCACCGCACTCCGGTCCGCCAAGGCCGCGCACCCCTACGCGGCCTGAGGAGCGGCCCGGCGTCGCGGGCGGGCGGCGCGAGGGGCCGGGAGGTGCGTACCGTGGCGGGCACGGGCCCCGTCCCCGTGCCCCAGTCGCCTACCGAAGGAGCCCCGCCGTGGAGCAACAGCCCGCCGCGCCTCCGCTGCTCGCCGTGCTGACCACCACCGACAGCGCCGAGAAGGCGCACGAACTCGCGCAGGGCGCGGTGGAGGCAGGACTCGCCGCCTGTGCGCAGGTCTCCGCGCCGGTGACCTCCGTGTACCGCTGGCAGAACGCCATCGAGCGCGCCGAGGAGTGGCAGATCCTCTTCAAGACCACCCCGGCCTGCTACGACGCCCTGGAAGCACACCTGACCGCCGCGCACGACTACGACACCCCGGAGATCATCGCCCTCCCGGTGGTGCGCGCGGGCGCCGCGTACGCGGCGTGGGTACGGGCGGAGACGAAGACTCCGTGACCGAGCAGCTGCCCCTCTTCGTCTACGGCACCCTGCGGCCCGGCGGGCACAACCACGACCTGTTCCTCGCCGGGCGCACGTCCGCCGAGGAGCCCGCGACACTGCCGGGCGCGCTGCTGTACGACGGACCGGGCTACCCGTACCTGGTCGAGGACGTGCGGGAGGGCGGCGCCGTCGCGGGCGCGTGCGTGACCCCCGCGCCCCGCGAGTACGCCCGCCTGCTGAGGACGCTCGACCAGCTGGAGGACTTCGTCGCCCCCGGCCACCCGCGCAACATGTACGAGCGGGTGGCCCGCGAGGTGATCCTCGCGGACGGCACCGCGACACGCGCCTGGGTCTACGTCGCCGCCGACGGCCTGGCCCGCGACCTCGCGGCACGCGGGCGGCGCATCGCGGGCGGCGACTGGTGCGGCCGTGCGGGAGCGGCGGGGGTGTGAACGGGAGCCGGTCGGCCGGTCGGGCGGCCGGTTGTCCGCGGACCGCGCGCACGGTGGCCGGTCAGGCGGCCGGTTCCACGCGGACCGCGCACACCTTGAACTCCGGCATCCGCGAGGTCGGGTCGAGCGCCGGGTTGGTCACGGTGTTCACCCGGCCCTCGCCGGGCCAGTGGAACGGCATGAACACCGTGTCCGGCCTGATCCCGTTGGTGATCCGGGCCGGCCCCACCGCACGCCCACGCCGCGAGACCACCGCCACCGGGTCGCCGTCCGCGGCGCCGATGCGCTCGGCCAGCTGCGGATGCAGTTCCACGAACGGGCCCGGCGCCGCCGTGTTCAGCTCGTCGACGCGGCGCGTCTGCGCTCCCGACTGGTACTGGGCGACGACCCGACCGGTGGTCAGCAGCACCGGGTACTCGGCGTCCGGTTCCTCGGCGGCGGGCCGGTGCGCCACGGGCACGAACCGCGCCCGCCCGTCGTCCGTGGCGAACCGGTCGAGGAACAGCCGCGGCGTCCCCGGATGGACCTCCGCCCCGTCCTGCGACGCGGGCGCGGGGCACGGCCAGAACACCCCGTCCTCCTCGGCGATCCGGCGGTAGCTGATCCCCGAGTAGTCAGCGGGCCCGCCCGCCGACGCCCGGCGCAGCTCGTCGAAGACCTCCTCCGGGTCGGACGAGAAGCCCTTCTCGTGACCCAGCAGCCCCGCGAGGGCGCCGAGCACCTGAAGATCGCTGCGCACGCCGGGCGGCGCGTCGACCGCGCGGCGCCTCAGCAGCACCCTGCCCTCCAGGTTCGTCGTCGTGCCGGTCTCCTCCGCCCACTGCGTCACCGGCAGCACCACGTCCGCGAGCGCGGCGGTCTCCGACAGCACCACGTCCGCCACGGCCAGGAAGTCCAGCGACTTCAGCCGTTCCTCGATGTGCGCGGCGCGCGGCGCCGACACCACCGGGTTCGAGCCCATCAGCAGCAGCGACTTCACGTCCGTGCCGAGCGCGTCCAGCAGCTCGTAGGCGCTGCGCCCCGGGCCGGGCAGCGCCTCGGGCGCCACGCCCCACACCGCGGCGACATGGGCCCGCGCGGCCGGGTCGTCCAGCTTGCGGTAGCCCGGCAGCTGGTCGGCCTTCTGGCCGTGCTCCCGGCCGCCCTGCCCGTTGCCCTGACCCGTCAGGCAGCCGTAGCCGGACAGCGGGCGGCCGGCCCGGCCGGTGGCCAGGCACAGGTTGATCCAGGCGCTGACCGTGTCCGTGCCCTTGGACTGCTGCTCGGGTCCGCGCGCGGTGAGCACCATGCCCGTGGGCGCGTCGCAGAACATCCGTACCGCCTCGCGCAGCTGGGGCACGCCGACGCCGGTGAGCCGCTCGACCAGCTCCGGCCAGTGCGCCATCGCCGCGGCGCGGGCGTCCGCCCAGCCGCTCGTCCGCTCCTCGATGAACTGCTCGTCCGTCCTCCCCTCGGCGACGACCAGGTGCAGCAGCCCGAGGGCGAGCGCCAGGTCGGTGCCGGGGCGGGGCGCCAGATGGAGGTCGGCCTGCTCGGCGGTCCGCGTGCGCCGCGGGTCGACGACGATCAGCGTGCCGCCGTTCTCCTTCAGCTCCGTCAGGTACCGCAGCGCGGGCGGCATGGTCTCGGCGAGGTTGGAGCCGACGAGGATCACGCACCCGGTCCGCGGGATGTCCTCCAGCGGGAACGGCAGGCCGCGATCCAGACCGAACGCCTTGTTGTGCGCGGCGGCGGCCGACGACATGCAGAAACGGCCGTTGTAGTCGATCTGCGAGGTGCCGAGCACGACCCGGGCGAACTTCCCCAGCGTGTACGCCTTCTCATTGGTGAGTCCGCCGCCGCCGAAGACGCCCACCGCGTCCGCGCCGTGCGTGTCCCTCGTGCGGCGCAGCCCGTCGGCGATCGTACGCAGAGCCTCCTCCCAGGTGGCCGGCTCGAGCCGGCCTGTGGCGTGGGATCGGATGAGCGGCTCGGTCAGGCGCACCCGGGAGGAGAGCAGGGCGGGGGAGGTGCGGCCCTTGCCGCACAGCGCCCCCCGGTTCACGGGGAAATCGGGGCGTTCCACCACCTCGACGACCGCATCGGCCGCCTTGCCGCCGCGCAGATTCATGCCGCACTGCAGGGCGCAGTAGGGACAGTGGGTCGGGATGGTCTCGTCGCGCATGACGCCCAGCGTGGAACATCCGTGTTACGTCGGCGGGCGCGGCGCATTACAAGCGGGGTACGCCGCCCTCCGCGCGCGCCGCCGTCCCCGGTGAGGCCGGGGGCGCCGACGCGCCACTGGCGGGGCGCTGACACGCGGCGTCGCGGCACGCTCGCATCCGCGTCCCCGGCGCGCGAGAGTGAGCCGCATGACGAACGACGACGCGGCAGACCTCCTCGCCCGGCACTCCGAGGCGCTCGCCCTCTTCACCGACCGGGTGCACGCGGTGCGCACGGACCAGTGGGACGATCCGACGCCGTGCACCGAGTGGACCGTACGCGACCTGGTCAACCACCTCACGGCCGAGCAGCTGTGGGTTCCCGACCTGGTCACGGGCGGGGCGGCCGTCGCGGACGTCGGCGACGCCCACGACGGCGACGTGCTCGGCGCACGCCCGCGCGCCGCGTGGGATGCGGCCGCGCGCGCGGCCCGCAAGGCGTTCGCCGCGGACGGCGCGCTGGAGCGGACCGTGCAGCTCTCGTACGGCGAGACACCGGCCGTCGCCTACTGCGCGCAGATGACCGCGGACGCGGTGGTGCACGCCTGGGACCTGTCCCGGGCGATCGGCGCCCCCGAGCGGCTGCCCGACGCGCTCGTGGCGTTCGCGCTGGAGGAGGTCACCCCGTACGCGGACCAGCTGGCCGAATCGGGTCTGTTCGCGCCGCCGGTCGAGCCGCCGCCGGGCGACAGCGCCCAGTCCCGGCTGCTGGCGATGCTGGGCCGCCGGGCCTAGGAGCTCTCGGCTCAGTGGGCGGTGCCGGAGCCGTAAGATCACGCCCTCTCCCGAGAGGGCGCTAGTTCCCGAGAGGGCGCTGCTGACCGTGGTGGGCCGACTCGAGGGCGTCCCGTACGCCCGGCTCCTTCGCGCCGAGGAACCTCGGGTCGGGCCGCAGCAGGGCGTCGAGCGACCCCTTGCCCGCCGCGAAGACCTCCCGGACCCCGCCGTAGTACCAGGTCGCGTCGTGCGGCTCGGCGACGCCGACCCCGTACGACTCGACCCCGGCGGAACGGCACAGGGCGACGGCCCGGCGGATGTGGAAGCCCTGCGTCACCAGCACCGCGCGCTCCACGCCGAAGATCTCCTTCGCCCGGACGCAGGAGTCCCAGGTGTCGAACCCGGCGTAGTCGCTGACGATCCGCCCGTCCGGCACGCCGCGCTCCGTCAGATACGTGCGCATCGCGTCGGGCTCGTCGTACTCGACACGGCTGTTGTCGCCGGTGACCAGGACGACCTTGACCTTGCCCGCCCGGTAGAGCTCGGCGGCGGCGTCCAGGCGGTGCGCGAGGTACGGAGTGGGCCGGCCGTTCCACAGTCCGGCCCCGAAGACGACGGCGACGTCCTGCGCGGGCACGTCCGCGACGGCGCGGACGCGGCTGTCGGCGACGGCGTGCATCCACGTCGCGGGCGCGAGCGCGAGCACGCAGCCGAGCATGACGGCCTGGACGGTTCGCCGCTGTCCGCGACGCGAGATCTTCCCGAAACCCCTCACGGGACCTCAGACGCGGTGCCCGGGAAATCGGTTCGTCGCCGTGACCCTCCTGTTGGCATGATCACTGCCGTGACGAACGACTGGGCGCTGCGAGCGGCCCGCAACAACGCCGCGTGGTGCGAGGCCATGTGCCGCGCACACGGCCGGCCGGGCGCCTTCGCTCCGCGCGCCTGGACGAACCCCCGCCGGACGCCGCCGCTGTATCCGGACGCGGTGACGCTGACCCCCGACGCGTCCCCCGCCGACGTCCTCGCCGGCATCGACACCTCGGCCGCGGGCGCCTCGGTCAAGGACAGCTTCGCGTGCCTGGACCTGACGGCGGCGGGGTTCGAGGTGTCTTCGAGGCGCAGTGGCTGTACCGCCCGGCGGGCCTGCCCGCGCCCGCGGCGCCGCAGGGCCCGGAGCCCGTGCCGCCGGGGCACAGGAGCCCCGGGCGCCGGGCCGACGCCCCGCGATGCGGGCCGCGGCCGCCAAGCCGTAGGGGCACCGCGCGAAGCGCGGCAGGGCGCCCGTGCCCGCCGGGCACAGGGCCACGGGGTCTGGGGCGGAGCCCCAGTTCCGGGAAGGGGCGGGGTGGGGAAACGGCCACGCGCGGCGGCACCCGCCCACCTGCCGGGCGCCCCCGCGCAGCGGCCACCCGCCCACCTCCCGGGCGCCGCCACGCACCGCCCGTACCCCCAACCGTGAGCCCGGCGAAAACACCCGTCACCCCCGCGCAACACACCGGCAACCTCCGCCCGCCACCATCGGTCCATGACGGAGCCGGAACACCTTCGTGAGTCCCTGCCCCTCCAGCCCGCGATGCCCCACGACAGCGCCGCGCAGTTCGACACCACCGCTCAGCTGCTGACGCGCATCACCGCTCAGCTCGGCACCCAGCTGAGTCACGTCCGACTGAACGGAACCCGCAGCGCATGCCCCAGGCCCACCACCGCCCGCCCCACTCCCACCCGACCCACCGCAGGCCGGCCCTCGTCGCCGTAGCCCACGGCAGTCGCGACCCGCGCGCCCTGCGCACCGTCTCCGCTCTCCTCGAGCGGGTCCGTGAGCTCCGGCCCGGTCTCGACGTCCGGCTCGGGCACATCGAGCTGAACGAGCCGCTGCTCGCCGACACCCTCGCCGGGCTGCGGGGCGCGCCCGCCGTGCTCGTGCCGCTGCTCCTCAGCCGCGGCTACCACGTGAAGCACGACCTGCCGCAGACCGCCGCGGCCGCGCCCGGCGGCGGCGCGGACATCCGTATCGCCCGCCCCCTCGGCCCGCACCCCCTGTTGGTCGAGGCCCTGTGCTCGCGGCTCACCGAGGCCGGCTGGCGGGACGCGGACGGCAGCAGCCGCAGCACCGGCGTCGTCCTCGCGTCCGCCGGGTCGCGTGACCCCGAGTCCGCCGAGGACACCCGCCGCATGGCGGAGATGCTCGGCGAACGCCTCGGCGGCGTGCCCGTCGTCGCCGCGTACGCCTCCGCGCTCGCGCCCACCGTCCCCGCCGCCGTCCGCGCGCTGACCGCCCGCGGCCGGCACCGGATCGCCGTCGCGTCCTACTTCGCCGCGCCGGGGCTCTTCGCGACCCGCAGCGCCGCCGCCGCACCCTGGATCGCCGCCGACCCGCTCGGCACCCACCCGGCGCTCGCCCGCCTTCTGCTCCACCGTTACGACGAGGCGCGGACGCGCCCGTACGCCCTGCGCGAGCAGGAGCTGTCGGCCGCCTGAGCAACCACCGGGGCCGCCTGCGGCCTTCCTGGTCCCCACTGTCGGCCCCGCCGGTTACCTTCGGTGCATGGATGGCACTGGCACCACCGGCACCGACGGCATCACCTGGCCGCCCGACCCCGAGGCACCCACCCCGCACGCCCGTGAGACGTCCGCTCCCGGGACCAGGACCCCCGAGTCGTACGCCTCGGACCCCTCCGCACCCGACGGCTACGGCGCCGCGGACGCCGAGCGCTTCGCGCCCGAGCCCGACAAGCGGCCCGGCCGTACGGCCTTCCAGCGCGACCGGGCCCGCGTCCTGCACTCCTCGGCGCTGCGCCGCCTCGCCGGCAAGACGCAGGTCGTCACCCCCGGCACCCGCAGCCACGCCTGGGACGCCAGCCCCCGCACCCGGCTGACGCACTCGCTGGAGTGCGCCCAGATCGGGCGCGAGCTCGGCGCGGCGCTCGGCTGCGACCCGGACCTCGTCGAGGCGGCCTGCCTTGCCCACGACCTGGGCCACCCCCCGTTCGGCCACAACGGCGAGCAGGCGCTCAACGAATTCGCCGAGGACTGCGGCGGCTTCGAGGGCAACGCCCAGTCGCTGCGGCTGCTCACCCGTATCGAGCCCAAGCGGTTCGTCCCCGTGGCCGGCCACGACGAGCCCGTCAGCGTCGGGCTCAACCTCACCCGGGCCGCGCTGGACGCCGCCACCAAGTACCCCTGGCCGCGCGGCGGGCACCCCACCGACCCGTCCTCGGGGAAGTTCGGGGTGTACGAGGACGACCTGCCGGTCTTCGCCTGGGTGCGCCGCGGCGCACCCGCGCACCGCAAGTGCTTCGAGGCGCAGGTCATGGACTGGTCCGACGACGTGGCGTACTCGGTGCACGACTTCGAGGACGGGCTGCACGCCGGGCACATCGACCCCAACTGCCTGCTGTCCCCGGCCGAGCGCGAGGGGATCTGGGCCGTCGCCGTGGGCCGTTACGTGCCGAAGGACACCGCTCCCGAGGAGCTGTCCGAGGCGCTCGACCGGCTGATCGACGCGCCGTGGTGGCCGCACCACTACGACGGCTCGGCCGTCGCCCAGGCCCGGCTCAAGGACGCGACCAGCCAGCTCATCGGCCGGTTCGCGCTGGCCGCCGAGGGCGCCACCCGCCATGCGTTCGGCAGCGGCGGGCTCACCCGGTACGAGGCGGAGCTCGTCGTCCCGCGCGCCACGCGCCACGAGTGCGCCGTCCTCAAGGCCGTCGCCGACCGCTATGTGATGCAGCGTGCCGAGCAGGAGGCGCTCCGCGCCGACCAGCGCATCGTGCTGGCCGAGCTGGCCGACGCGCTCACCGTGCGGGCGCCGGAAGGACTGGAGCCGCAGTTCCGGGCACTGTTCGAGGCCGCGCCCGACGACCGGGCCCGCAAGCGTGTGATCGTCGACCAGATCGCCTCGCTCACCGACGCCTCCGCGCGCACCCTGCACGCCCGGCTGCTCCTGCGCCGCTGACTCCCCGCACCCGGTCCGCCGGGTACGGTGATCGTTTGTCGATTCGTCCGGTTTGACATGCCCGAGGGGCACTCCCTCTTCCGCCGCCACGCTCCGTGCGGGACGCTCGCTGAAGGCCGAGCGGCGCAGAGACAAACAGTGCAGGGACTCGCAGAGACAAACAGTGCAGGACTCTAGGAGGCATCACGTGGTCGACGCACATCGGACCTTCGTCATCGTCGGCGGTGGACTGGCCGGGGCCAAGGCCGCTGAGACCCTCCGTGCGGAGGGGTTCACCGGGCGAGTGATCCTCATCGGCGACGAACGCGACCACCCGTACGAACGTCCGCCGCTGTCCAAGGGCTTCCTCACGGGCAAGGAGGAACGCGACAGCGTCTTCGTGCACGAGCCGGGCTGGTACGCGCAGGCGGACGTCGAGCTCCACCTCGGCCAGCCGGTCGTGTCCATCGACCGCGCGGCCAAGTCCGTCCGCCTCGGCGACGGGGCCGTCGTCCACTACGACAAGCTGCTGCTGGCCACCGGCGCCGAGCCACGCCGTCTCGACATCCCCGGCACCGGCCTCGCCGGCGTCCACCATCTGCGCCGCCTCGCCCACGCCGAGCGGCTGCGCGGCGTCCTCGCCGCGCTCGGCCGGGACAACGGCCACCTCGTCATCGCGGGCGCCGGCTGGATCGGCCTGGAGGTCGCCGCCGCGGCCCGCGCATACGGCGCCGAGGTGACCGTCGTCGAACCGGAGGCCACCCCTCTCCACCAGGTCATCGGGCCCGAGCTCGGCCAGGTCTTCGCCGAGCTGCACCGGGAGCACGGCGTCCGCTTCCACTTCGGCGCCCGCCTCACCGAGATCACCGGCCAGGACGGCATGGTGCTCGCCGCGCGTACGGACGACGGCGAGGAGCACCCCGCCCACGAGGTCCTCGCCGCGATCGGCGCCGCCCCGCGCACCGCGCTGGCCGAGGGCGCGGGCCTCGCGCTCGCGGACCGGGCGCACGGCGGCGGCATCGCCGTCGACGCGAGCCTGCGCACCTCGGACCCCGACATCTACGCGGCCGGTGACGTCGCCGCGGCCCAGCACCCGCTGATCGGCGCCCGCCTGCGCGTCGAGCACTGGGCGAACGCGCTGAACGGCGGCCCGGCCGCCGCCCGCGCCATGCTCGGCCAGCCCGTCACCTACGACCGCGTCCCGTACTTCTTCTCCGACCAGTACGACCTGGGTATGGAGTACAGCGGCTGGGCGCCCCCCGGCTCGTACGACCAGGTCGTGCTGCGCGGCGACGTCGGCAAGCGCGAGTTCATCGCGTTCTGGCTGAGCGGGGGCCGGGTGCTGGCGGGGATGAACGTCAATGTGTGGGACGTCACCGAGAACGTCCAGCAGCTCATCCGCTCCAAGGCGCGCGTGGACGCCCAGGCGCTGGGCGACCCGAGCGTCCCGCTCACGGAACTCGGCGGCTGAGGGCGCTGTCCCCGCGCCACCGTAGACTTCACGCGTGGCAGGCAGGATCAACGATGACGACGTGAAGGCGGTGCGGGACGCGGTCCCGATCGACGCCGTCGTGTCCGAGTACCTCCAGCTGCGCAACGCGGGCGGCGGCAACCTCAAGGGGCTGTGCCCCTTCCACGACGAGAAGTCACCCTCCTTCCAGGTCAGCCCCAGCAAGGGGCTGTTCCACTGCTTCGGCTGCCAGGAAGGCGGCGACACCATCGCCTTCGTGATGAAGATCGACCACCTCTCCTTCTCGGAGACGGTCGAGCGCCTCGCCGCCCAGGCGGGCATCACCCTGCGCTACGAGGAGGGCGGGTACAACCCCACCCACCAGCGCGGCGAGCGGATCCGCCTCGTCGAGGCGCACAAGATCGCCGCCGAGTTCTACGTCGAGCAGCTGGACGGCCCCGAGGCCGAGATCGGCCGGAAGTTCCTCGCCGAGCGCGGCTTCGACCAGGCGGCCGCCCGGCACTTCGGCGTCGGCTACAGCCCGGCCGGCTGGGACCACCTCACCCGTTACCTGCGCGGCAAGGGCTTCAGCGACAAGGAACTCGTCCTCTCCGGCCTCTCCCAGGACGGCCGCCGCGGTCCCATCGACCGCTTCCGGGGCCGGCTGATGTGGCCCATCCGCGACATCACGGGCGAGGTCGTCGGCTTCGGCGCCCGCAAGCTGCGCGACGACGACAACGGCCCGAAGTACCTGAACACCCCCGATACCGCGATCTACAAGAAGTCGCACGTCCTGTACGGCATCGACCTCGCCAAGAAGGAGATCGCCCGCACCAGCCGGGCCGTCGTCGTCGAGGGCTACACGGACGTGATGGCCTGCCACCTCGCGGGCGTCACCACCGCGATCGCGACCTGCGGCACGGCGTTCGGCGGCGACCACATCAAGATCCTGCGCCGGCTGCTGATGGACAACGCCACCGCCGAGGTGATCTTCACCTTCGACGGCGACGCGGCCGGTCAGAAGGCCGCGCTGCGCGCCTTCGAGGACGACCAGAAGTTCGCCGCCGAGACGTCCATCGCGATTACCCCCGGCGGTATGGACCCGTGCGAGCTGCGGCTCGCCGAGGGTGACGCGTCGGTGCAGAAGCTGGTCGAATCCCGCACTCCGCTCTTCGAGTTCGCGATCCGGCAGATGGTGGCCCGGCACAACCTGGAGACCCCCGCCGGGCGGGCCGCCGCCCTCGACGAGGCGGCCCCCGTCGTCGCCGGCATCAAGAACATCGCGATCCAGCACGAGTCGGCCGTTCAGCTCGCCGGCATGCTCGGGATCCTCGACACGCAGTTCGTGGTCAAGCGGGTGGCGCAGCTGGCCCGTTGGGCCCGTGAGCGCGGAGGGCGCGGCGGCCCGGAGAGGCCTGGCGCCGCGCGTTCGCAGCAGCAGGTCCAGGCAGCGCCGGCGCCTCAGTACGCGTCCGGGCCCGCGCTCAATCTGCGCAGCCCCGCCCACCGCACCGAGCGCGAACTGCTCAAGCTCGCGCTCCAGTACCCGGCCCTGGTCTCGCCGGCCTTCGACGCCTACGGCGTCGACGAGTTCACCGCCCCGCCGTACGCGGCCGTCCGCCAGACCATCGAGGACGCCGGCGGTGCCGAGCAGGGCGTCGGGGACACCTCCGGCTATCTGGCCCGCGTCCGCGACGCCGCGCCGAACGACACGGTGCGCGCGCTCGTCACCGAGCTGGCGGTGGAGGCGGTCCACGGCAGGACCGTCGACGAGGCGTACGCGGGCGAGCAGCTCGTCCAGGTCCGGCTGCGCGCGGTGGACCGCCGTATCCGCGACATCCAGGGCACGATGGCCCGCCTGGGAAGCAACGCCGACCCCGAGCGGTACGCGGCCGTGGCCAACGAGCTCTGGGTGCTCCAGCAGTACGCCCAGTCCCTGCGCAACCAGGGCGCGGCGGCGCTGTAGCGCTCGGCTCGGCCCGGCTCAGCGGGACGCGAGGGCCGGCGCGAGGCCGATGAGCGGTCCCTCTGGGACGGTGGGAAGGACGGCGATGGTTCTTGAGTTGCTGCCGGAGGTGGGGGTTGCCACGCTCCGGCTCGGCATGTCGGCCGAGGAGGCGGTCGGGGCCGCGCGCGAACTGGGCTTCGTCCCGTCCGACGCGGACTACGGCGACGCGCCCGGGCAGGTGTTCTGCGAGCACGTGGAGTCCGAGACGGCGTTCACGCTCGGCTTCACCAAGGGCGCGCTGACCGACATCCACGTGTACCGGTTCCGGATCGAGGACGCGGATGTGACGGTCGTCCTCGACGGGCTCGACGTCTTCCGCGCTCCCAGCGACGAACTGCTGGAGCGCCTCCAGGAACGGGGCCACACGGTCGAGCAGAACGACGACGGGGTGGACACCCTTCCCGACCTCAAGGTGATCCTGTCGAACGAGAGCAGCTTCGAGTACCCGATGGACGAGGAGGGCGACCCGATTTATTTCGACTACGCCCTCGTCACCTCGGTGGACTTCCGGGGGCCGCGCGGGGACTGACCCCGGCGGCCGTCGGCGTTCCCCGCCGGACCGCGCCCCCAGGAGTCACCGCTCGTCCGCGAAGGTCGGGGCGATCGCCGTCAGCAGCCGTTCCGCGTACACGCGCTCGTCGTCCGCGAACTGCGGGTAGTCCGCGGCGAAGTGGTCCCACTCGGCGTACCCGACGGCCTCCACGACGTCCTCGAACAGGACCGTCTCGCGGTACGGGTACGGCCACTCGCCGGTCAGCCGGAACACCTCGTCGAGCAGCTCGTACGACAACGGGTGGCGCTCTGCGAGCAGGGCGGCGTCGTAAAGGTCCTTGCCCTGCGTGTAGACGTCGGTGAGCAGCCACTGGAGCTTCCACGCCAAGGACAGTTCCGGGCTCGCCGCCTGCAGCTCGGTGCCCGCGACCGTGGTGCGGACCGCCTCCCTCGGCAGCCGCTCGTTGAAGACGAAGTCGAGCTGGACCTGACCACCGGGCAGGCCCGGAACGGACCACGGCAGCACCATCCGCCGCCCCGGCACCCGGTCGTACGTCCAGATGTACTCGGACTCGGCGCCGCTCGCGTCGATCGTCAGCGGGCCGCCCCGCTCGTCGGCCGCGCGCTGCGCGGCCGACGCGATGCCGGCCAGCATGGTGCCCGTGCGCTCCTCCTCGATGTTCCAGTCGGCGGGCACGACCACGAAGTCGAGATCCTTCGGCTCGCGTGCCTCCCCGGGGAACCAGGCCGCCATCAGCATGCTGCCGCGCAGCACCAGCGAATCGGCCCACCCCGATCGCGAGACGGCGTCGAGGACCGTGTCGAGCGCGGTGCGCCGGGCCGACTGCCAGGCCGCGGTATCGGCCGTGACAGCGTCCAACGGCCGGAACGCCTTGCTGAAGTGCTTGAGCGCAGGGTCGAAGACCTGGTGCCGCGCACCCTTGTGGTCCATGCCCACCCGCAGGGTGCGCGGCAGTTCCGTGGTGCGCCGCTCGATGTCCGCCCTGGACTCGGCCAGATCTTCCGGCCCGCCCGGAATCGGCCGCCTGCCTGCCTGCGTCACTGTGCCGCCCCCTCCTCGATCCATCCGTCGTCGACCGACAGATCACTGTCGTACAGCACGAACTCCCGCTCCTGTGACCGGATTTCGTAGCCCTGCTTCGTCAACTCCGCGACCAGCGCGTCACACGCCACGCCCGCTTCCGCCGCGGAGACCCGGTGGCAGCGCTGCGTCACGAACCGTTCGTGCCGTCCGCCGCCGGACACCCTCCGCGCGTTCCACGACAGGTGCGCCCCGTGCCGCACGGCCAGCGCGGCGAGCGCCTCGCGGTCGAAGTCCCGGCCCAGCAGCAGCTTCACGTGGTGCTCGAAGTACCCGTCCGCTGTCGCCGCCACCTCCGGTGACCAGGGCGTGGTCTCGATCTTCACGCGCACCGGGTCGAAGCCGGCCGACCGCAGCCGTTCCACCAGCCGCTCGGCGGCGGCCCGTTGGGCCGCGAAGCCGTCGCGGCCCTTCAGGGTCAGCATCGGCTGGGAGACCATCCGGCCCCGGGCCAGCTCGATGTGCGTCACCTTCAGCCCGGCCGCGTGCGCCCAGGCGTCCAGCCGCTCCTCCCCGCCGGCGCCGCAGCGCACGGTCACATGGGTCTCGTACTCACTGCTCTTGTGCACCGGCAGATATTCCCAGACTCCCGCACGCCGGGCATCCGAGTAACCGACCGGTCACGCACGGGTCGCAAAAAGTCACCGCACGCCCCTCGTGGCAGGGATGTGTCGTACCCCACACTGGGGGCGGTGCCTGAGCCCTCGGAGTTGCCGCACGCCCCCGACCGGCAGCGATCACCCTGGAGGTCGCCCCCGTGCAGACCCAGACCCTGACCGAGACCGACGCGGCCGTGGCCGTCGCCACGGCCGCCGTCGAGCAGGTGCCCGCGCAGGGCCCGCCGGCGGGGCACCCGGAGGCGGTGCCGGACCCCGTGGAGGCGAGCGCGGCCGAGGACGAGGCCGCCGACGAACTCGAACTCGAAGTCCCCGAGCCGCCCCGGCCCGTGGCCCGCGCCGCCGAGGGATCGGGGCCGTCCTCCGACCTGTTCCGCCAGTACCTGCGCGAGATCGGCCGCATCCCGCTGCTCACCGCGGCCGAGGAGGTCGAGCTGGCGCGGCGCGTCGAGGCGGGCCTCTTCGCCGAGGAGAAGCTGGCGAACACGCCCGACCCGGACTCCCGGCTCGCGGTCGACCTCGACCGGCTGGTGGTCATGGGCCGGCTCGCCAAGCGCCGTCTGATCGAGGCCAACCTCCGCCTCGTCGTCTCGGTCGCCAAGCGCTACGTGGGCCGCGGGCTCACCATGCTCGACCTCGTCCAGGAGGGGAACCTGGGCCTGATCCGGGCGGTCGAGAAGTTCGACTACGCGCGCGGCTACAAGTTCTCGACGTACGCGACGTGGTGGATCCGCCAGGCCATGTCCCGAGCGCTCGCCGACCAGGCCCGCACGATCCGGGTGCCGGTCCATGTCGTGGAGCTGATCAACCGCGTGGTCCGCGTCCAGCGCCGGATGCTTCAGGAGCGGGGCTGCGAGCCGACGCCCGAGGAGGTCGCCGCCCAGCTCGACCTGCCGCCCGAGCGGGTCGGCGAGGTGCTGCGCCTCGCGCAGGAACCGGTGTCGCTGCACGCGCCGGTGGGCGAGGAGGACGATGTCGCCCTCGGCGACCTGATCGAGGACGGCGACGCCGCGTCGCCGGTCGAATCGGCGGCCTTCCTGCTCCTGCGCGAGCATCTGGAGGCGGTGCTGTCCACGCTCGGCGAGCGCGAACGCAAGGTGGTCCAGCTCCGCTACGGCCTGGCCGACGGCCGCCCCCGCACGCTGGAGGAGATCGGCCGCCTCTTCGGCGTGACGCGCGAACGAATCCGCCAGATCGAGTCCAAGACCCTGACCAAACTCCGCGACCACGCGTTCGCCGACCAACTCCGCGGCTACCTCGACTGACCCGCACGCCGCCGGCCGGGGGACCGGCCACGCCCCGAGACCACCGCGCCCCGCCGGGTGCGGCCCCCTCCCGGCCGGGGCCGTGGGCAGCCGCCGGCCGGGTCCGGGGCGAAGCCCCGGCTCCGTGAAGGGGTGCGTGAGCTACTCCACCTCGACCACCGCCTGCGCGAACTGCGCCGCGTACAGCCGCGCATACGCCCCCTCCGCCGCCAGCAGCTCCTCGTGCGTCCCCTGCTCGACGATCGACCCGTCCTCCATCACCAGGATCACGTCCGCGTCCCGGATCGTGGAGAGCCGGTGGGCGATCACGAAGCTCGTGCGGCCGTGGGCCAGGCGGGCCATCGCCTTCTGGATCAGCACCTCCGTACGCGTGTCGACCGAGCTCGTCGCCTCGTCCAGCACCAGGATCACCGGGTCGGACAGGAACGCCCGCGCGATGGTGATCAGCTGCTTCTCGCCGGCGCTCACGCCCGAGCCCTCGTCGTCGATCACCGTGTCGTAGCCGTCGGGCAGCGTGCGGATGAACCGGTCCGCGTGCGCCGCGCGCGCCGCCTCCTCGATCTCCTCACGGGACACCTTCCGCGAGGCGCCGTACGCGATGTTCTCCGCGATCGTGCCGCCGAACAGCCAGGTGTCCTGCAGCACCATGCCTATGCCAGACCGCAGGTCCTCACGGGACATCTTCGCGATGTCGACCCCGTCGAGCGAGATCCGCCCGCCGGTCACCTCGTAGAACCGCATCAGCAGATTGACCAGCGTCGTCTTGCCCGCGCCCGTCGGGCCGACGATCGCGACCGTGTGCCCGGGTTCGACGGTGAGCGACAGGTCCTCGATCAGCGGCTTCTCCGGGTCGTAGCGGAACGCCACCTTCTCCAGCGACACCCGGCCCTCGGACCGCTCGGGCCGCTCGACGGACGGAGCGTCCGGCTCCTGTTCCTCCGCGTCCAGCAGCTCGAAGATCCGCTCGGCGGACGCGACACCCGACTGCACCAGGTTCGCCATGGAGGCGACCTGCGTCAGCGGCATCGAGAACTGGCGCGAGTACTGAATGAACGCCTGCACGTCGCCGATGGACAGTGAGCCGGACGCGACCCGCAGCCCGCCGACGACGGCGACCAGCACGTAGTTCAGATTGGAGACGAAGAGCATCAGCGGCTGCATCATCCCGCTGTTGAACTGAGCCCTGAACCCGGCCTCGTACAGCGCCTCGTTCTGCTCGGCGAAGCCCTGCGCCGACTCCTTCTGGCGGCCGAAGACCTTCACCAGCGCATGACCGCTGTACATCTCCTCGACATGCGCGTTCAGCGCGCCCGTCGACTTCCACTGGGCGACGAAGTGCGGCTGCGACCGCTTGCCGACCCGCGTCGCCACGAACACCGACACCGGCACGGTGACGAGCGCGACCAGCGCCAGCAGCGGCGAGATCCAGAACATCATCGCCAGCACGCCGACGATCGTGAGCAGCGAGTTGATCAGCTGGCCCATCGACTGCTGGAGGGTCTGCGAGATGTTGTCGATGTCGTTGGTGGCGCGGCTGAGCACCTCGCCGCGCTTGGCCTTGTCGAAGTACGACAGGGGCAGCCGCGACAGCTTCGCCTGCACGTCCTCGCGCATCCGGTACACGGTCCGGTTGATCACCTTGATCGACAGCCGCGTCGACACCAGCATCAGCAGGCCCGCCGCCACGTACACGGCGAGGGCCACCAGCAGCACGTTGCCCACGGCGGTGAAGTCGATGCCCTCGCCAGGGATGAAGTCCACTCCGGAGAGCATGTCGGCGAGTCCGTCGTCGCCCTTCGCCCGCAGGCCCTCGACCGCCTGCTCCTTGGTCGTGCCGTCGGGCATCTCCCGGCCGACGACGCCGGCGAACACGAGGTCGGTCGCTGTTCCGAGGATCTTGGGCCCGATCACGTTCAGCGCGACGCTGAGCACACCGGCCGCCAGCATCCACCACAGCGCGGCCCGCTCGGGCGCCAGCTGCCGCAGCAGCCGCTTGCCGGAGCCCTTGAAGTCCATCGACCGCTCGCCGGGACTCTGGCCCGCCATCATCCGTGCAGCAGGTCCCCCGCTCATGCGGCCTCCGCCTCCGTCAGCTGCGAGAGCACGATCTCTCGGTACGTCTCATTGCCCTGCATCAACTCGTGGTGGCTGCCCGCCCCCACGACCCGCCCCTCGTCCAGCACCACGATCCGGTCCGCGTCACGGATCGTCGACACCCGCTGGGCGACGATCACGACCGTCGCCTCGGCGGTCTCGCGCGCCAGCGCGGCCCGCAGCGCCGCGTCCGTCGCGTAGTCCAGCGCGGAGAAGGAGTCGTCGAAGAGGTAGATCTCCGGACGCTGCACCAGGGTGCGCGCGATCGCGAGCCGCTGGCGCTGGCCGCCGGAGACGTTCGTCCCGCCCTGGGCGACGGGCGCGTTCAGACCGCCCTCGAGTCCGCGCACGAAGTCGGCCGCCTGCGCCACCTCCAGCGCCTGCCACAGCTCGTCGTCGGTCGCGTCCGGATTTCCGTAGCGCAGGTTGGTCGCCACGGTGCCGGAGAAGAGGTACGGCTTCTGCGGCACGAGCCCGACCGTGCGGGCCATCAGCTCCTGGTCCAGCTCCCGCACGTCCACGCCGTCGACGAGCACCTCGCCGCCCGTCGCGTCGAACAGCCGCGGCACCAGCCCCAGCAGCGTCGACTTGCCGCTGCCGGTCGACCCGATGATCGCGGTGGTCTCGCCCGGCCGCGCCACCAGATCGATGCCGCGCAGCACAGGCTCCTCCGCGCCGGGGTAGCAGAAGTCCACGCCGCGCACCTCCAGATGACCGCGGGCGCGCAGCTCGCGCACGGGTGCGCTCGGCGGAACCACGCTGGAGTCGGTGTCCAGCACCTCCTGGATGCGCTCGGCGCACACCTCCGCACGCGGCACCATCATGAACATGAAGGTGGCCATCATCACGGCCATCACGATCTGCATCAGATACGCGAGGAAGGCGGTCAGGGCGCCGATCTGGATGGCCCCGCTGTCGATGCGGTGCGCGCCGAACCAGACGACCGCGATGGACGACACGTTCACCACGGTCATCACGGTGGGGAACATCAGCGCCATCAGCCGGCCGGTGGACATCGACACGTCCGTCAGCTCGTCGTTCGCCCCGCGGAAGCGCTCCTGCTCGTACGTGTCCCGGACGAAGGCGCGGATCACGCGGTTGCCGGTGATCTGCTCGCGCAGCACGCGGTTCACCGTGTCGAGCCGCTCCTGCATGGTGCGGAACAGAGGGCGCATCGTCTTGACGATCAGGGACACGGCGATGCCGAGCACCGGCACGACCGCCAGCAGCACGACCGACAGCGGCACGTCCTGCCCGAGTGCCATCAGAATGCCGCCGACGCACATGATCGGCGCCGACACCATCAGCGTGAACGCCATCAGCACCAGCATCTGGACCTGCTGGACGTCGTTCGTCGTCCGCGTGATCAGAGACGGCGCACCGAAGTGGCCGACCTCGCGGGCGGAGAAGCTCTGCACCCGAGCGAAAATGTCGGCCCGCACGTCCCGTCCGAGGGCGGCGGCGGTCCGGGCGCCGTAGAAGACGGCCCCGATGTTGCACAGCACCTGGACCACGCTGATGCCGATCATCAGCGCGCCGACGGTCAGGATGTGACCGGTGTCCCCGGTGACGACACCGTTGTCGATGACGTCGGCGTTGAGGGTCGGCAGATAGAGGGTGGCGCTGGTCTGCAGCAGTTGCAGCACCACCAGCAGGGCGATCGGTTTCTTGTACGGACTCAGGTAGGTCCGCAGCAGTCTTATCAGCACGTGCGGTCTCTCGGGCTCGGCAAGATCGGCGGTCACCTCATCTTCCGGCACCCGGCCGCCGAACCCCCAAGGGTTTTCCCCAAGCCCGAGTCAAAAGCAGATCGTCATACCGCGGGGCCGAACGCCCCCGGGTGGATCTGGTCCCGCGTCGCCCCGTACTGCTGACGCACCGCCTTGCCCACCGCGGCATCCTCGCCCGGCTCGAAGACCTGGGCGGCGGCGCCCTGCCAGGCCGGCGGCGCCTGCGGGGACAGCGTCCCCCGCGCGGCACCCAGCGCCCACGCCGCCTGCCGGGCCGCGCCCAGGGCCGCGTAGTCCGCCGGCTGCGGCACGACGACCTGCGTCCCGAAGACGGAGGGGGCGATGGCCTGGACGGCCGGCAGTTCGGCGGCCGCCCCGAGCAGGAACACGCGGCGCACGTCGACCCCGCGCCCGCGCAGCACGTCGAGCGCGTCGGCCAACGAGCAGAGCATGCCCTCGAACGAGGCGCGCGCCAGGTGCTCGGGCTTCATCGACTCACGCCGCAGCCCGCTCAAGGTGCCCGCCGTGTGCGGAAGTTGGGGGGTCCGTTCGCCCTCCAGGTACGGCAGCAGCACCAGGCCGGACGAGCCGGGAGTGGACTTCAGGGCGAGCGCCGACAGCTCGGCCAGGTCGGCCGCGCCCAGCAGATCGGCGGTGCCGCGCAGCGCCCGTACGGCATTGAGGGTGTGCACGACCGGCAGGTGCATCCCGGTCGCGTCGGCGAAGGAGGTGATCATTCCCGTCGGGTCGGCCAGCGCCTCGTGGTGCACGGCCATCACGGAACCGGAGGCCCCCAGCGACACCACCGCGTCGCCGGTGCCGACGCCGAGCCCGAACGCGGCCGCCATGGTCTCCCCGGTGCCCGCCGAGATCAGCAGCCCCTCCGGCGTCATCCCGGCGGCGTCGGCGGGGCCCAGCACCTCGGGCAGCGCACACGGGTGCCCGAGCGCGAGCTCGACGAGGTCGGGACGGTACGAGCCGGTGCCGGCCGACCAGTAGCCGGTGCCGGAGGCGCCGCCGCGGTCGGTGGTCCGGCGGGCGGGGCGGCCGAGCAGCTGCCACACCAGCCAGTCGTGCGGCTGCATCACGGCCGCCACCCGCTGCGCGGCCTCCGCCTCGCTGCGGGCCAGCCAGCGCAGCTTGGCCACGGGCTGGGCGGCCTGCGGAACCGATCCGACGGCCTCCGCCCACGCCTGGCGCCCGCCGAGCGCGTCGATCAGATCGGCCGCCGCGACCTGAGCCCGCTTGTCGTTGCCGAGCAGTGCGGGCCGCACCAGGCCGCCCTGCGCGTCGAGCGTGATCAGGCCGTGCTGCTGGGCGGAGACGCCGATGGCCTCCACGCCCTCCAGCAGACCGCCTCCGGCCGCCTCGCCGAGCGAGAGCAGCCACGCCTGTGGATCGATCTCGGTGGCCTTGGGCTCGACGGGATGCGGCGCGTATCCCTGGCGCAGCACTGCGCCTGTGTCCGCGTCGCAGACGACGATGCGTGTGAACGCGGACGAGCTGTCCAATCCGGCGACTATCCCCATGTCCGGAATTCTGCCGTACGCCGGGGGCGGTCTCGTCACATGTGCCGCCGGCAGGCGCCGGAAAACGGCGCCGCCGCCGGTTCACCGGCGGCAGCGCGTGTCAGGTGTTGCTCGTTCCCCATTCGTCCTCGGTGCCGGAGCCCCGCTCCCGCAGTGCGCGGACCCGTTCCGCGACCGACTCGGGCATCCGGTCGCCGACCTTGTCGCTCACGGCGTGGAACGCCTTGCCCGCCGCCTCGCGTCCGTTGTGGGCGGCCGACTCCGCGGCGTTGCGCACCGCCGGGTTCTGGGAGAACTGCCGCGCGGACTTCTTGAGCTGCTCGTAGCGCTCTCGGCCGGCCCGTGTGCCGATCACGTAGCCGATCGCCAGTCCCACGACGAACGTGAGCTTGTACCGCATGGGTGTCACCTTCCGTTGCGTCGGTGCTGCCCGCCTACCCGTCGAGGCCCGTGATCACGCGGTGCCGAACCGATTGGCGGAGCACCCCCCTGCTTGCGCTAATGTATGTGTCGCAGCGAGCGCACGCCCCCCGGGAGCACCCCGGCAGGTGCGTTCGGTGCACACGCAGCAATCCCCTGTAGCTCAATTGGCAGAGCAGCCGGCTGTTAACCGGCAGGTTACTGGTTCGAGTCCAGTCGGGGGAGCGCGATCCCCTGTAGCTCAATTGGCAGAGCATTCGGCTGTTAACCGGAGGGTTGCTGGTTCGAGTCCAGCCGGGGGAGCAGAGGCGGAAGAGGGCCCCGATGAGGGTCCTTTTTCGCGTTCCGGGGGGTCTTCCGTATGTTCTGCGCGACATCCGGAACCGGGCGGCACACAGGGAAGTCCTCCTGGTCGAGCGTTGCCGACCGTGCGAGGCAGGAGATCGTATGACCGGCTATGCTGCGGCAGACGGCGCGCACAAATGTGCGCGACGCGCCGTGAGGGGCGGTAGCTCAGCCGGTTAGAGCAGCGGACTCATAATCCGTCGGCCGTGGGTTCGAGTCCCACCCGCCCCACTCCAGAGGTCTCCCAGAGAACCGTTTCTACCTGCTGAAACGTGAGTACGGGGGGCACCACTCCGGAGTGGTGCCCCCCGTTCATGCGTTCAGACCAAGATCCAGTGGACACGTAGTGGACGCGGTGTGTCCGAAATGTCACCGATGCCTGACGTGCCTTGTATGGCATGAGATGTGATCGCGAACGAGCGACTTGTCGCCCGCAGTGGGCGGAGCCTGCGGGTCTCGAATGCGTCCGGCGACTCGTGCGTGCGTCGATCTTGCTCGAAGGGTGCCGCGTGGCGAATGTTGGTGATGTACCTTGGGTATGTACATCATGGACACGTGGGATGGGGTGGTCGGTATGTCGGTTACCCAGATTGACCTCGATGACGAGGCGCTGACTGAGGCGATGCGCCTGATGGGCGCGTCCACGAAGAAGGAGACCGTCAACGCTGCCCTGCGGGACTACGTTGCCCGTATCAGGAGGCTTGAGGCGGCCGAGAAGCTGGCCGCAAGGGGCGAGCGGGGCGAGTTCGAGGCTGCGGCGGCCGCGCATGAGGCTGCAAAGCGCGCGCGGCGGGCGGCCTTCGAGTGATCACGTATCTCCTCGACACGTCGGCTCTGTGGCACCTGTTCCGTACGCCGGGAGCCTTGCAGCCATGGGAAGGGCACATCGCCGCTGGCGTGTTTCATGTCTGTGAGCCCACGAGGGCGGAGTTCCTCTACTCGGCCACCAGTCCGACTCACCGGGACGAGCTCGCCGAGGAGTTGGACGCCCTGTGTCAGCTCTCGCCAGTCCCGAAGAACGCGTGGCGCTGGGTCGACACCGCCCAGTACAAACTCACTCAACGCGGGCAGCATCGCGCCGCCGGCGCAATCGATCTCCTGGTGTGCGCGACAGCGATGCACCACGGGCACACCGTGCTCCACGTGGACAACGACTTCGCCGCGGTGTCGGCGGTCCTGAAGGAAGTGCAGGAGCGGGACGTGCGTGCCTGACTTGTGCCCACAGCACGACCGAGGCGGTCCGTGCTTCGGACTGAGTTACAAGCATCCCAGCCGACTGCGCTGCTCGCCTGCATGCATGAGTGGATCACTCTCGTGGATCCGACGCTGGCGACTGCCGCGACGATCCACTACTGCCTTTCCTGGGCGGTTTCGTCGAGCAAGGAAACTCACCACAGAGGAGTTGGCGCCGTACGCGGGGATGCGCGAGGTGGGGACGTTCCTCGTTGCCGAAGTCGCGCACGGCAACAACGCCGCAGGCGTGAAGACGATCGCCATCTACGACCGCGCCACCTTCTTCACGCTCCACACCCCTGCAACGCACGGTGCCACCGCCCAACGGCGGGTGTGACGATTCCGTGGATCGCTGTCGCCGCCTCGCGTGGTGTCCTGCGTAGGCCAGAGGACTCAACCGAGCGAGCGGAAGCCTCCCAAGCTCAGGACGGCAGGTTGAAGGAGAGGACCTGTAGGCCTCGGTCGAGCCCTACGGCAAGGAGCCCCTTGTGCCATGCCACCCCAAGGCCGACATGGCGAACTGGCACCTCCATGACCCGCGTTGCGGTGGCAGGGTCCCACAGGCACACCGTCCTGTCGCTGCTCGCAGTGACCAGGAGCGTACGACCAGCGTGTTCGACGGTACAGAGGGCGTTGATCGCGCTGGTATGGCGCAGGCCGGGCTCCTCAGGGTCGTGGACACGCTGCCCAGTGGCGGCGTCCCAGAGCCATGTCTCGCCGTCAATTGTCGCGGCGGCGATAACTGATTGCTTGCCGATGTGCAAGGAGCACATGGCAAGAACCGCCGTCGAGGCGCGCCACTGGTGTCCGATGCGTTCGCCAGTTGTGGGATCCCACAGGTGAACCCGGCCATCAGGCCCACCGCTGGCAGAAGCCAGAAGTTGGACTCCATCGACATTGACGGCGCACACCGCGTACACGCCGTAGGGATGCCAGAGGGTGTGGACGGTCTCTGCCGTTTCGGGATCCCACACGCGTACGCTGCAGTCGGCGCCGGCACTGGCGAGAAGCGTGCGTCCGTCTACCCTCAGAGAGCAGACGGCGTGAACAGCAGCCGCGTGTCCCCGGTACTCCCCGAACACATCCGCTGATCCCAGGTCCCACAGAACGACGGAGTGGTCATCGTCGGCAGCGGCCACGAGGATGCGGCCGTCGACGACCAGTGGACACAGGGCGCGTACGCAGTCGCTCGGGCCCTCCAGAGACCGTTCGGCTTGGCCTGTGAGAACGTCTCGCACCTGCACTCCGTCATCGCCACCAGTCACCAGGACCGTGCGTCCGTCCACAGACACCGCGCACACCGCGTGAACGGCATGGGCTTCCTTGACCTGCACCCTTGCCGGGTCCCAGAGGCGCACCGTGTGGTCGAGGCCACCGCTCGCGAGGAACATACGTTCGTGAACGGGGAGCGTGCACAGCGCCCCGATATCGTCGCTGTGCCCACGCAGGGTGATGACGTTATCGTCAGAAGCGGCATCCCACAGTTGGATGGCATCGCCTGTCGTGCAGGCGGGAAGTGACTGGCCTTCCACCTCCAGCGGGCACAGCCTGAGCACCGGCTCCGCACGGCGACTGAGGGTCCGCACGGCTTCCCCTGTCACGGGGTCCCATAGTCGTACGGTCGCATCCGAGCTGCCAGTGGCCAGCAGCACGTGACCGCCGACCTCGATCGCGCACATGGCGTTGATCGCGTCTTCGTGCCCGGTCAGCAGGCGCAGTGGCGTCTCACTCGAGAGCGGGTTCCAGAGGTGCACGGTCGCGTCGACGCCTGCCGAGGCGAGTAGGTCACCGTGGGGCGACGGGATGCTGCACACAGCGTTGACCCAGTCGGTGTGCCCCGTGATCACCCGCACGCAAAGTCCAGTGGTGGGATCCCAGAGACGTACGGTCTTGTCTGCACCGGCGGTGGCCAGATAAGTACTGTCCCCGGCCTGAAGTTGGCAGAGGTCGTACACGGTGCTGCCATGTCCCTTCAGGGCAAGGAGTTGCCCGGCACCGGTCTCTGTCGCCGGATCCCACAAGCGCACCACGTCTCCGGTGCCGAGGGCCAGGTGCGGGCGATTGTCGATCGTGCAGTTCCACAGCGCCCTGATTCCACCGAATCGGGGCTGCAGGACTCGTGTCACCCGGGCCAAAACCGGATCCCACAGACGCAGAGTGCCGTCCTCGGCCGCGCTGGCGAGCACGGAACGTCCCCTGGCGACGAGGCCGCACACGGCACGGACCTCTTCCGTGTGCCCCTCCAGTACCGCTTCCTCGGCCTGCGGAGTGACCAGTGCCCACGCGGCCCGATAGGGACTGCCGGCCGCGTGCTCCTTATAGGAACGGCCGAGCCCCTCCTGGGCTTCGGTGACACTGAACAGCGCCGCACGCTCCGCAGGCCCGGCATCGATGGCCAGGGGCGTCTGACGCAGAATCAGCGCAGGTCCTCGCCCCTCGGGTGTCTGCGCTTGCCCCACCACTGGTATCAGTCGGCGCAGGTCAGCATGGAGGGGATATGTCATGTCGGCGAGCAGGTCGTCCACGACCCGGCCATGCAGTGCGTGCCGCGGCAGCGAACGCAGGAGATACGCAGGTGCATCATCCCAGCCGCAGGTCTGTCCGTGGGCGATGAAAGCGCGAGTGAGAGCCCGCTCGTCCTCCTCCTTGGCTCCGTTTTCGACGCGGGACTTCTTGAGCGCGTCGTCGAGTGCCTGGTGGAAGAGACGGAAGACCCCGGCGTTCTGGTCGTTGACACCGGTCTCGATCAGGAAGTTGGCCGCCGCGGAACGCGCGAACGCGCGCAGATGATTCTCCGTCGGGCAGGTGCCGTGCAGCGCCGTGATGGCGACGCCCCAGAGGGAGAGCGGTAGTCCCGGGGCTTCGGCGTAGGCGAGCGCAGTGAGCACCGTTTCCGCTGCAATGCCGTCGATCGAGGGCAGTCGTGCCAGGTATTCGGGCAGCGCCGCGGCGACCGTGGGGTAGAACGAGATGTCCGCCGGGGCCACCGCTACCGTGTCACGCAATCCGCGGGTACGTGAGGTCAGCCCCGCCACCAGGAAGTTGCCATCGGCCAACCGGGCAATACGAGCGGCGACGGGGCGGGCCACACGGTCGTCGGCGTAGGGGTTGCCGAGTCTCTCATCACCGAGCAGTTGCAGTGTTGCCTGCGCGTATGCCGCGAGATCGATTTCCTCGAAGTACGCGGGGTTGTCCAGGTCGATCACGCGCGCGGCCTCACCGAAGGCGGCGAGCAGGTCTCCTCCATCGTCTCGGCGCCTGCTGCCGACCATGACGCGTACATGCAGGTCCGCGCATGTTTCGGCGAGGGGAATGGCGATCTGGCGGGCGATGAGCCGAGCCTGCTTGGCGTTGGTGGCCTCGTCGAGCGCGTCGATGACGACGGTGAAGGGTGGCCCTGAGGCATCGGTGAGTGCCGCGCGCAGGCTGGGAGCGAGATCGCTCACAGTCTGCGGAATCGCCGCAGACGCGGCGCGGGCAATCTCACGGGCGACTTCGAGCGCGATCTTGCCCTTGGCGTGGACGGCGCAGGACACCGAGCCCAGAGGGGCGCGTACGGCGTCGTCCGCCTGGGGCAGAGTCGCCGCGATGGCGGTGTCGGCGGACGTCACGACCCGCCCGAGCACGGCCGACTTTCCCACCCCGGGGGATCCGGTGACCACCAGTACATGCCTGGGGGCCTCGTCAGCGGTGATCCACTCGACGATCTCGGTCAAGGCCGCGGTGCGACCTCGAAACCGGAAACCCCGCTCCGCGTCCGTGCTGACGCCGCGCGCCCGCGGCTTCCAGTGCCGCCCGGCCTCGGGGTCGTCCTCCAGGGTCCAGCCCCAGGCGGCGAGTGCGCTTTCACCTGCGTCTTGAGCCGACCACTCCGTCAGGGCGGACAACTTCTCGTCAGGAAGGCACTTGTCTGCCTGGAACAGCGTCAGTGCAAGGGCGTCGCCACGGCTGTTCGCCTGGCCCACCATCCCGACCACCGCCTGATAGGTGGGCGACCACAGGGCGGCGCCGCTGTAGCCGGGGCGCACCAAATACCGCGAGGCGGTGTCCAGCCGGATCCAGCCGTGAGCCAGCTTCTCTCCCACCTCCCCGTCGGAGGAACTGCCGAAGACGTCGTCGGGGAAACCGAAGGACCACCAGGGCTCGCCCACGAGGTTTCCTGCCGTGGGACGGCGCAAAGGTGCCGCCGACTCGCCTGGAACGCTGTCTGCGAGGACCAGGATCGCGACGTCCTGTGTGTGCCGCTTGCTTTCCGGGCTCGGGGCGATCACCTCACTCACCGGCAGCCGCCGGTCCATGAGTTGGTCGAAATTGGGAAAGGCCACCCACAGGGCGGCGTCCTTGTCCCATGGGGGACAGGCGACGTGGGCACAGGTCATCACGCGCCGGCTGTCGATGAGGAACCCGGATCCCAAAGGACGGTTGTCATACTTGTCGGCGTGCACCGCCGCGACCCAAGGATCGTTGCCCGGGCGCAGGGACGCGTTCACGAGCTGTCGGGGGCCGCGTTCGAAGTCTCGCCCGGTCTCCAGATCAGGGTGATCTCGAAGTTCGCCTCGGTGGCGGCCTTGGCCACCAACCACTGCGCCGTGCCGGTCGCCTTCACACCGAACTTGACCTCCACCTCGGCGGGGCGCACCTCCCGCACTCGGTCCAGGACAGCGCGTGCGGCCTCCACGGCCGGCCGCACGGCTTCGCGGACCCTGCCCACTACTTCCTCCGCCCCCACCGGTCGGAAGGTGTCCGTCTCCTCGATCTCGAATTGCACAACGGTCTCGTCGTCAAGTACGTACGAGACCTGCCGCGTTGACACGTTAACTCCCCCTGGCTGCCGATCGGTTGACTGGCATTGTGCCCTTCGGGACCGACCGCTGGGCGAATCGTGGGAGGCGGTCAGCCCGCCGTCGAGCTTGGTCCCCTGATCACCTTCGGCTGCCTGGACCGGTAGAGGAGTGGTCCCGGAGCACGGACACCTCGGGCCCCCGCCACCGGCCCAGCCCTGCGTCGAAGGAGTGACTGGGGCGGGCCAGTGGCCGGACGGCCAGCAGTCGTGGTCGCCGATCCCGCGTTACGCCCAGACCCGGAAGGCACTGAGACAGAACCGGGCGCCACTTGAGTGTGCCCAGCAGCGGCTCGCCGCCGAGATCGCCGCAGGCATTGAGCAGGCTGAAGGCGCGCTTCGCATCAGTCCCGTTGGGGCCCCGATCGGCGGGCGTTGGGTCAACTTGCAAGTAAGCGGCTGACCTGCAAAAAGGTCACCAGCTAAACCCCGGGCGCAGGGGGTGAGCGGTCTCTGCGCCGGTAAGGCACTCCGCTGCACCATAGTTCAGCTCCCCTCCCTCTCGATGACCTCGACCTGCGCGGACGGCTCACCATGCCGTTCGCGCTGGGCGTGAGGACCGGTGCCGGTGGAGTCGTAGTGGACGCGCAGTGGACGGAAGGACCCGGAAGGATCAGGAAGCAGCCGAATGGGTACCACTTGCACCAGCGGTCTGACCTGCGGAAACAGGAAGATCTCGGCAGAGTCGGGAAGATCACGGACGATCCTCAAAGGACTCATAATCCGTCGGCCGTGGGTTCGAGTCCCACCCGCCCCACACAGGGACCACGTAGCGGAACCGTTTCTACCTGCGGGGACGTGCGAACCGGGGGCCGCCGCACCGATGCGCGGCCCCCTTTCATCCGTTCAGACCAAGTGCCAGCGGACACGCGGGGGACAAGGGGCAATGGCGTCGGCCTTGCCGTCGTCGGCCAGGTCACCGCATGCCGCTCAATGGTGGGGAACCGAGGCGGTCACCAGGTGCGGCCCGCGTCGAGGAGGAGGTCGCGGACCCGGTTGACGTCGGGGTTGGCGGGCCTGCCGGGGCGCTGGACGAGATAGCCGGTGTTGATGGGCGGGTCTTCTGGTTCGTGCAGGGGCACGAGGGCGCCTGAGGCGAGTTCGCCCTGGCACAGGAAGCGGGGCAGGACGGTGAAGCCCGCTCCCGCGGCGACCGCGGCGAGTACGCCGCGCAGGTCGGGAACGGTGACGGCGGCGGGGCAGGACAGCCGCGTGCCGAAGACGTGGCGCCAGTAGCGGCGGGCGATGGGCAGGTCCTCGGCGTAGGTGACCAGGGGGACGGCGTGCAGCGCGGCCGGGCCGTCGGCGGCCAGCCGTTCCTTCAGACGGCCGGCCCAGGCGGGCGCGGCGACCAGGACGAACTCCTCGTCCATCAGCGGCACGGCGGCCAGCGCCCTCCCGCGCGGCCGGACGGTGGCGATCACCAGGTCATAGCGTCCGGCGCGCAACTCCTCCAGGAGCGGGTCCGTCAGGCCCGTGGTCACGCGCAGCCGTACACCGTCGGCGGCCAGCGGGGCGAGCGTCGGCAGGACCCGGGTGCACAACAGCTCGGCAGGCCCTGCCAGATGAACGGGGGCGGCCGGCTTGTCCGGTGCGGTGCCCTGCCCGGCGACGGCGGCGAGCGCGTCGAGGGGCGCGGCCACGCCGGCCGCGAGATCGTGGGCGACGGGTGTCGGGGCGACGCCGCGCGGCAGGCGCTGGAACAGCTCGCGGCCCGTCTGCCGTTCCAGGGCGCGGATCTGGGTGGTCACCGTGGGCTGGGACAGGCCCAGCAGTCCTGCGGCGGCGGTGAAGGAACCGGAGCGGTACACAGCCAGGAAGGTGCGCAACAGGTTCAGGTCCGGTTGGGGTACCGCAGCGGACTGCCGTACCCCGATCGGGCCATCGAGATCCTTATGTCTCACGAAGGAATCCTATCCGCTCCCTATGGCAAGGCGGGCCGGGGCGGCGTCCGGAGCCTTACGCCCGGAACGCGGACGGGCGCTCGGGGGACGCCTCGGCCAGGGCCTTCGTCACCTCGGCGACGCCGCGGCGCAGGCCGTAGACGGGGGTGGCGGGCTGCTGGCGCCAGGAGTCGTCGATGCCGCCGGCGTCCACGGTGTCGAAGCCGAGTTCGTCGATGAGGCCGCGGACGACGTTCTTGGCGGCCTCGTCGTCGCCCGCGACCGGCAGCGCCATCCGCTCGGGGTCGTCCTTCGGGCGTGGCTTGTCGAGGATGTCCTGGGCGTAGGTGCCGTTGAACGCCTTGATCACCGGGTGACCGAGGTGCTGCTGGGTCCAGCGGCTCTCGGTGAGCCCCTCGTCCTCGATGGCGGCGATCCTCCCGTCGCGCTCCTTGGGGTAGTAGTTGCCGGTGTCGATCACGGCGAAGCCGTCGGCGGCCCCGTCGAACAGGCCGGGCGGAAGGTCGGGGATGTTCTTGAGCGGGATGGTGACCACGACGACCTCGGCGCCGCGGGCCGCTTCGGTCACGGCTACCGGGGTGGCGCCGGTCTCCTCGGCCAGCGCGGTCAGGGTGTGCGGGCCGCGGGAGTTGGCGACGGACACGTCGTGCCCGATGGCCGTCAGCCGCCGGGTGAGGTTGCCGCCGATGTTGCCGGCGCCGATGATGCCGATCTTCATGGGGAGTCTCCTTGAGTCGGGGGTGCGTGGGGAGGGCGGGGTGCTGTGCGGGCCGTGTCACACGGCGTCGAGCGTCCCTTTCATGGTGAGCCGGATGGGCTGAACCGGGGGCCGGAATGGGCCTGTTCAGGGAGAGGGATGTGCGGACCGTCGAGGTCAGTTGCCGACGGTGTTCAGCGGAGCGGGTTGGGGCGGCACCGACGGAGTGTGGAGGCTGTTGGCCTGCTGCCGCACGATGCGGCTGGGTGCCGTGCCGTTGAAGTTGAGGCCGGTGAGGGCGACCAGGGCGATAAGGGCGAAGGCCAGGGCGCCGAGGGTGAAGACGACGCTGTACTGCGTCTCGGCCGGCAACGCCGGGGTGCCGGGCGGGAGATGGGGCAGGGTGTTGGCGGCCAGCAGGATGGTGATGACGGCCGAGCCTGCGGAGCTGCCGACCGAACGGGCGATGGAGTTGATGCCGTTGGCGATGCCGCTCTGGTGGGCAGGCACGCCCGCGGCAATGAGCGCGGGAAGGGCGGCGAAGCCGAAGCTGACGGCGATGCCGGTGAGGATGCCCGCGGTGACGACGGATGCGGTGCTGTCATGGGCGAGGGCAAGCCAGACGAAGCCGGCAACGCCCGAGGCGGCGCCGGCAGCAAGGGTGACGCGGGCGCCGATGCGGCGCACCAGGGTGCCGCCCAGCTGTGCGGCGATCAGTGAGGCGAGGGTGCTGGGGAGCAGGTAAGTGGTCGCGGCGCCCAGCACGGAGGCGGAGAAGCCGTAGCCGGCCAGTTCCCTGGGGGTCCGGGCCAGGAAGGCGATGCCGATGAACTGGGTGAACATGCCGAAGCCGAGCAGCACACCGGCGATGTTGGTGAACAGCACCGGCCGGAACACGAACATGGTCATGTCCACCAGGGGCTCGCTGACGTGTCGCTCGACGACCACCCAGACCGTGGCCAGGACGGCCGCGGCGGCGAACAGGATCAGGGTGCGCGGGGAGGCCCAGCCCCAGGTGCTGCCCTGGGAGACGGGCAGCAGGAACAGGACGAGGGCGGCCGCCAGGGTGGCCGCGCCGACCCAGTCGGTGCGGCCGCCAGTGGTCTCGCGGGAGGGCGGGACGGTGGCGACGACGCCCACGAGAGCGATCACGGACAGGGCGGTGGCCATCCAGAAGACGCGGTGGTAGTCGGGATCGGTGCCCTGGGTGAGCAGACCAGCGCCGACCAGGGCGAGCCCGGCGCCGGCCGCGAGGGTGCCGCTGATCAGGCCCATGGCGCCGGGCAGCCGGCGGGGCTCCAGTTCGTCGCGCAGCACGGACAGGGCCAGCGGGAAGATCGCGGTGGAGGCGCCCTGCATCGCCCGGGCGGTCAGCAGCAGGGGCAGGGAGCTGGTGGTGGCTCCGAGGACCGAACCGGCCACGGTGACCAGCAGGATGCCGATGAGGACGGGGCGCTTGCCGCGCATGTCCCCGAGCCGTCCCAGCAGCGGGGTGAAGACGGCTGCGGACAGCAGCGTGGCGGTGGTCAGCCAGCCGGCGGCGGAGGCGGTCAGGGACAACTCGTCGCGGATGACGGTCAGGACGGGCACGACCAGGGTCTGCATCATGGCCACGACAGTGGCCGCGAGACCGAGGATGTAGACGAGTCCGTATCCAGCGCCGGCAGGCGCGGTCAGGGCACGGTGCTTGGACGGCATGAGGGGGTCTTTCGAGAAGAGCTGTTCGGCGGGGTCGAAGTGGGTGCTGCGGTGGTGCCGCCGGGGAATCCGGGCACGGTGACCGGGGCAGGCTGGGGCGGTCCGCGGGGGGTGGGCGGTCAGTGGGGCGCGACCGGGGCGCCCAGCAGACCGGACAGGAGCGCGTCGGTCGCGGGCCCCAGCAGCAGCCTGCCGTCGCCCACCGACTCCAGCCCGATCACCAGGGCGATCGCGATATCGGCCGCCTCGCCGGGCTCGACACCGCCCACGGTGCCGGCCTCGGTGAACAGGCCGATCAGCAGGCGGCGCAGGTCCGCGGTGAAGGTGGTGCAGATCCCGCCGAACAGCCGGGCCTCTTCGTCCAGGAGTTCGGCGGTGTGCGGGGAGTCCCCGGCGAGCTGGAGGACCAGGTCGAGCTTGGCGGCCAGGACGCCCCGGACGCGCTCGGCGTACGGGACGTCCTCGGCGGCCGCCGCCTGCCGGGCGCGCTCCAGTGCCTGGGTGTGCAGGCGGTGGGCGAGCTGCCGGAAGGCATCGTCCTTGCTGCGGACGTACTGGTAGACCGCTGACCGGGAGACGCCCATGGTGGTGGCGATGTCGTCCATGGTGGTGCGCCGCACGCCGTACCGGGTCAGGCAGTCGTACGTGGCGTCCAGGACCTCGCCCAGCCGGTCAGAGCCCATGGCTCAGGCCAGCTTCTTGAGCAGTTCCGCGGCGACAGGGGCGGAGGAGACCGGGTTCTGGCCGGTGACCAGGTTGCGGTCGACGACCACGTTCGGCGCCCACGGCTCGCCCGCCTGCACCTGCACGCCCGCCTCCGTCAGGCGGGTCTCCAGCAGCCACTTCGCCTTGTCGGCGAAGCCGGCCTGCGCTTCCTCGGAGTTGGTGAACGCGGTCACCCGGTAGCCCGCGAAGGCGTTGGACCCATCAGTCCTCACGGCCGCGAGCAGAGCGGCCGGGGCGTGGCAGACCACACCCAGCGGCTTGCCCGCTTCCAGGGTGTCGATCAGCAGCCTGCCGGAGGTGGCATCGACGGCGAGGTCCTCCATCGGGCCGTGACCGCCGGGGTAGAAGACCGCGGCGTAGTCGTCGAGGTCCACGTCCTCCAGCTCGATCGGGTTCTGCAGCTCGGTCATCGCGGCGAGCGCGCTCGCGATCTTGTCGGCGTTCTCCTGGCCGCCGTTGACCTCGGCGGCAAGGCTGGCCTTGTCCACCGTGGGGACGACGCCGCCCGGGGTGGCTACGACGATCTCGTGGCCGGCGGCCCTGAACGCCTCGTACGGGGCGACGGCCTCCTCGGCCCAGAAACCGGTCGGGTGCTTGGTGCCATCGGCCAGCGTCCAGTAGTCGACGCCGGTCATCACGAAAAGGATCTTCGACATGGTGTTTCTCCGAGGGTACGGGCCCGGCTCGCCGGGACCCGGAGGGGTGGGTTGCGTATCGCGCGCTCCGAGGTGCTGCGTCCGCTGACACTTTGCGATCGCTGACACATTGCGTGCAGATCGTCAGAGCGGCGATGTCCTCGACAGTAGGCGGCTGTGCGATAGGTATCCAATGAGGAACGCAATGCCTGCCATTGGAACTCCAATGGCTCTCTGGGAATAGGGAGCAGCCGGTGTATCCGACCTCCCAGCGGCGCGGCGGGCGCCCGCATTGCCGGCTCCGTGCAGGGGCCGGGCTCTGGGCCCGTTGGCGTATCGGTGGTTGCGCTGGGGGCTGGCCGGGACGCCGGCGACAGGCAGTGAGCCGACCGGGTCCTCGATGAGCGGGGCTGGGCACTACTGGGAGAAGCTCCAAGAGGGCCGGCGTGATCTTGTCCATCTCGCAGGGTCCGGAATAGTCTGCAACTAGTCAATGTTTTGACCGTCAAGTTACTGACTAACTGGCGAGTGACCGCCCCCTACGCAGGAGAAGCTTGATGAGTGAGAACCTCTCCCCGACCGGCCGCTTCCACGAGCCGCTGACCCGCGACAACGCGGCCCTGCTGCTCGTCGACCACCAGATCGGCCTGTTCACCGGAGTCCGTGACGTCGGCGTCGCCACGCTCAAGCACAACGTGGTCGCTCTGGCGAAGGCGGCTCAGGTGCTCGACATCCCCACCGTGGTGACCACGACCATGGCGGACGGCATGTGGGGCCCGCTCGTACCGGAGCTGGCCGAGGTCCTCCCCTCGGATCTCGAGGTGATCGACCGCGGCACCGTCAACGCGTGGAACGAGCCGCGTGTCCGCCAGGCCGTGGAGGCCACCGGCCGCAAGAAGCTGATCATCGCGGGCATCTCCATCGAGGTGTGCCTCGCCTTCCCGGCGATCTCCGCCACGGCCGCCGGGTATGACGCGTACGCGGTCATCGACGCCTCCGGCACCTTCAGCGAGACCAAGCGCACGGCGGGTCTGCTGCGGATGCAGCAGGCGGGCGTCATCGTCACCGACTACGCCACCACGATGGTCGAAGTCCTCGCCGACAACGCCGACCCGAAGGCCTACGAGGTCTATGGGGCGCTGGACATGCCGTTCGCCACGCTGGTCGGTCAGCTGTCCTCCGCGTACTCCAAGAACGGCTGACCCGTCCAGCCCGTGAACCGCTCCTGCGGCGCCTGTCCCCCGTAACGGCACCGCAGGAGCTCCCCGGGTACCGGGCCCTGTCCCCCCGCAGGGGCCGGTGCCCGGACCAGGACTCCCGGCATCCCGCCCCTAGGGGCGCGCCGCGCACCCGCGGCTTCGAAGGAGAAGGACCATGCCCGCAGTAACCGCCGACTCACCCCTCACCCTGCCGCGCATCCCACGCCCGGGAGAAGCCGCCCGGCAGCGCCCCGTCCTCGCCGTGACCGACGCCCCCCAAGGCTTCGAAGGCGAAGGATTCCCCGTGCGCCGCGCCCTGGCGGGCATCCACCTGCGCCACCTCGATCCCTTCCTGATGATGGATCAGATGGGCGAGGTGGAGTACAGCCCCGGCGAACCCAAGGGAACACCGTGGCACCCTCACCGGGGATTCGAGACCGTCACCTACATGATCGATGGCGTCATGGAGCACCGGGACTCCAATGGAGGCGGCGGTGTCATCACCAATGGGGACACCCAGTGGATGACGGCCGGCTCAGGCATGCTCCACATCGAAACGCCCCCCGAGCACCTGGTGATGAGCGGTGGACTGTTCCACGGCTTCCAGTTGTGGGTCAACCTGCCCCGCGACCGCAAGCTGTCGGCACCCCGCTACCAGGACATCCGCGGTTCACAACTCGAACTCCTCGCCAGCGACGACGGCGGAGCCCTGGTCCGGCTGATCGCCGGTGAGCTGGCCGGAAAGCACGGCCCCGGAGCGACGCATACGCCGATCACCCTCCTCCACGCCACCCTCAGTCCCGGTGCGCGGCTGACCCTTCCCTGGCGCCAGGACTTCAATGCCCTCGCCTATGTGCTGGCAGGCCGGGGCGCCGTCGGTGAGGACGCGCGACCGGTGCGCTCCGGTCAGCTCGCCGTCTTCGGCCCGGGCGACGCGCTCGGCGTCCAGGCCGACGAGAAGCAGGAGAGCCGGTTCCCGGCGCTCGACGTGGTCGTGCTCGGCGGTCTGCCGATCCGTGAGCCGGTCGCCTGGAACGGCCCCTTCGTCATGAACACCCGCAGCGAACTCCTGCAGGCGTTCGACGACTTCCAGGCCGGACGGCTCGGCCGGATCCCGGCCGCATGACCCCGTGCCCGACCGCTCGGGGGCAGATCGCGCGCTTCGCCCGCGAGGTGGTGCCTGCCGTACGGGACATGCTCGGCCAGGCGTCGCCGTCGGCCGGCAGCTGATCCGGCCACTGCCGTTCCCCCGCCAACAGGCCTTCACGAAGGCTTCCAACAGGAGTGATCACAGCCATGACCTTGTGGAACGTTACCGCCCCGACCTTGCGCATCGTGGGCGGCGAGGAAGTGCACGGCACCCAGACGTGGGTCGTCCAGGCGCCGCGCAGCGTCGAGGCGGTGCGACAGGTGGCCGCTCGTGTTGCCGCTGAGGACGCCGTCCGGCACCGCCGGGGTGCCGCCATCGACTCCACCGCATTCACCACCACCCGCTGGACGAGTCCAGACGGGCCGCTGGCAGCCACGGTTCCCTGCCCACTGGACCCGCGGGACGGACAAGGCCGGTGGGACCAGGGTGCGGACACTTCCTCGTCCGCACCCGTTCCGGCCGAGTACGGGACTACTGCTGCCTGACCGCCTCGATCTCGGCGCCCCCGATCAACGCGCGCCCGCCGGCCAGAGGCGCATTGCCTGCTGGACGCATCGCCGCCGCTCACTGCGCGAGCTGCTGGGCGGTGATCTCCCGGAACGCGTCCTTGAATGCCGCGTATCTCCGCTCGCCGATCGCCTCTGCGTGCCGCTGCTCGATGGCGGCCATGATTGCGTCCGACTTCTCCATCTGTTCCCGGCCGCGGGGGGTGGGGACGACCAGCTTGGCCCGCCGGTCCCGGGGGTCGGGCCGGCGCTCCACGTACTCCAGGGCCTCCAGCTCGTCGATCAGGTTGCCGATGACCTGCTTATGAGTGCCCGACTGTCGCGACAGCTCCGTCGCCCGGGTGCCCTCCTCGTCGAGAAAGGCCAGCACGGCGCCGTGCTGCGGCCGCAGCTCCGGATGCCCCTGCTCGGCCAGCGTCTTGAAGAGCTCCTTCTGGATCGAGAAGATCAGTCGCGTGGACAGATTCCTGAGATCCGGATCCTTGAGCTTGCGCCGCACTGCGACACCATCCTCGTCACCGTTATGGACTGTCACCATTCGTAATAATAATGGGCACAGAGAGACAGTCCGGGCTGCCGTCGCGGATTCGGCGCGGATCCGACCCCTCCCTGACCGGTCATGTGCCGCACGCCGGCCGTGAACCCCTGGTCGTGCAAGTCGATGAACATCTTGGGGCACTGTGCGGCGATGACCGCGGTTCCGCCGCCAGGGCCGGCGGAACGCAAACCGAGGTGCCGGGCGGTCCGGTGCCGGAGAGGGAGCGTCATGGCGGATTACGGCAGGCCGGTGGAGTTCGGGTACTCCACCGAGCCCGGGCGATACGACGAGGTGCTGACTTCGGTCCTGCTGGCGGAGCGGCTGGGGCTCGATCTCGTGGGTATCCAGGACCACCCCTATCAGGGGAGGTTCCTGGACACATGGATGCTGCTGAGCAGTCTGGTGGCCCGCACCGAGCGGATCCGCTTCTTCCCGGACGTGTCCAACCTGCCCCTGCGTCATCCGCCGCTGATCGCCAAGTCGGCCGCCACTCTGGACGTCATCAGCGGTGGCCGGTTCGAGCTGGGGCTGGGGGCGGGCGGCGCGTGGGAGGCGGTCGAGGCGTACGGCGGCGTGCGGCGTACCGCGGGTGAGGCGGTCGCCGCGCTCGAAGAAGCGATCGAGGTCATCCGGCTGCTCTGGAGCGAGCGGCGATCGGTGCGCCACGAGGGGCGGTTCTATTCGCTGCGGGGTGCCCACCCAGGCCCGCTCCCCGTCCACGACATGGGCATCTGGCTCGGTGCCCTCGGGCCGCGCTCCCTGGAGCTGACCGGACGGCTGGCGGACGGCTGGGTCCCCTCGTCGCCCTTCCTGCCCCCGCCCCGGCTGCCGGAGGCTCATGCCCGGATCGACGACGCCGCCGGGTCGGCGGGTCGGCGTCCGGAGGGGATCCGTCGCTTGTACAACGTCAACGGCGTGATCACCGACGGTCCTGGCCAGGGCTTTCTCGTCGGGCCAGTTGAGCAGTGGGTGGAGGAGTTGACCGGCCTCGTCGTCGAGGGTGGCATGGACACCTTCGTCTTCTTTCCCGGGGGTCCCGTCGACCGTCAGCTGCCGCGGTTCGCCGAGGAAGTGGTGCCCGCCGTCCGGGAGTGTGTCGCCCGCGAGCGGGGCGATGGTCCCGTGGCCCCGCGCTGACGGGCGGGTCGGCGACGAAGGCACCGTACTGTCGGCTTCCGGCGGCGGTGCCGGCCGGGGCCGGCACCTCTACGGCCCGGAGAAGGACGCGGCCGCCCGCCGCTGAACGACCCACCGGCCCGCGACACCGCAACGGAACAGAGGAAGCAATGGACAACGCATTCAAGGACGTTCCCCCCACCACCCTCGCCGAACTGCTGGGCCGAGAGCAGGTCATGGACATCGGCATCCGCCCGCTGTGGGACTCGCCGCGCGTCGCGGGGCCCGCGTACACGGTCCGGTGCGAGCCCGGCGACAACCTGATGCTGCACGCCGCCATCTATCGCGCCGAGCCGGGCTCGGTCATCGTCGTGGAGTCCGGCGACGTGGACTACGCGCTGGCCGGCGGCAATGTGTGTGCCGTCGCCCGGAGCCGGGGCGTCGCGGCCTTCGTGGTCGATGGCGTCATCCGCGACCTCGGCGAGGTGCGAGAGGCCGGCTTCCCGGTCTTCTCGCGCGGCGTCATTCCGATCCCGGGCACCAAGAAGAAAGTCGGTGCGCTGGGTGAGCCGGCCCGTGTCGGGGGTGTGCTGGTACATCCCGGCGACATCGTGGTCGCCGACGAGGAAGGAATTGTCGTCACCCCGGCCGCCCGCCAGGAGGAGATTCTCACGGCCGCTCAGGCAAAGCTTGCCGAGGAGGCGGATGAGTCCCTCGATGCGTGGGAGAAGAATCATCGCGCCCGCGTGGAGAAGGCGCTGAGAGAACAGGGCTTCACCGGCTGACCTGACCACCCTCCGCACACAGACCCTTCAGCAGAACGCCCTTTTCTCGCGAGCTGCTGCGGGGCCTGCGGATGCGTCGCCCGGCAGGACGAAGGCGCCGGGGACGGCCGGGGCCTTCGGGACCGGGAGGCTCGGGGCGGGTCAGCCCTGCCCGCTGATGTTGACCATCCACGCGACGCCGAACTTGTCCGTGCACATACCGAAGACGTCGCCCCACATCTGCTTCTCCAGCGGCACCTGCACGTTGCCGCCGTCGGACAGCTTCTCCCAGTAGCCGCGCAGCTCGCCGGCGTCCTCCCCGCTCAGGCTCACGGCGTAGTTGTTGCCCGGCTTGTACTCCATGCCGGGCGGGTTGTCCGCGCACATCAGCGTGAAGCCCTTCTCGGTCTCCAGCATGCTGTGCATGACCTTGTCGCCGTATCCGGGGGGCGCCTCGGAGCCGAAGTCGCCGTACGTGTGGACCGACAGGTTGCCGCCGAAGACGCCCTTGTAGAAGTCCATGGCTTGCTTCGCTTCACCGGAGAAGCTGATGTACGGGTTGAGACGAGAGGCCACAGCTTGATCCTTTCATGGCGGTTTGTCAGGAGTGCAGACTAGTCCCGGACCGCTTCTGTGGCAGGGGCGAACCGTTCGTGTCCGCGGCCGTTCCGGAAGTGGCGATGTTTCGCGCGGTAACGACGGTCGGGGCGGACCGATTTCGGGCATGCGTCAAGGAGTCGTGCGGCAATGGCTCGTCATTGTTGTACTTACTCGTGTTCCAGAAAGCAGTGTCGTCCGGCCGGCGGATGGCTCGACTCCGCATCCCTAATCGCGGGACGATGCGGAACTCTTGTTCCTCGCAGGGGAGTTGTGCAAGGGTGAGCCCTCTCATGTCCGAACAAACGCCATTCTGATCAACCGTTCGAATTCTCTGTGGTCGATCCCTTCCAAAAGAAGCAGTGTCGCCACCGGATGGTATGGACCAACAGGTCCGCTCCTTGTCGACCGGCTGTCGGCATCCACCGACCGGAGCCGAAGCCACTCAGCAACCCCCCACCGCAATGCCATGGATGGAAAGAGCCCATGCAGCACCCCAGCACGCCCGGAAACGTGCCCTCTTCGCAGGCCGGCCGTATACCCGGGGTCTCCGACGAGGAGCTTGCCGCCACGCTGCGCGCCGGGGGAGCGGGCCAGAACGCCCACTCCGTCGCCGCGCTGCTGGCCCGGCACTGGCAGCCCGTGTTCGACTACGCGACCCTTTGCGCGCCCTCGGCCAAAATCGCCTCGATGCTGGCGACGGCCGCATTCGCGCAACTTCTGGAGAATCTCGCGGGAGGCGGCTCGGCCGGTGGGCTGCGGCCCCATCTGCTGGTGACCACCCGTCATATCGTCAAGGCCTGGGCCGGTGACCAGCGGATCACCGCGATGCTGCCGGGGCTGTCGATTCCCGAACCCCCGGCCGAGAATAGGCAGCTGATCTCCCGGGCTTTCCACGCAATGCCGACGACCGCCCAGGTGCTGCTCTGGCATGCCGATGTCGAGGCCGAGGGGATATCCATACCGGCCGGTTTGCTGGGTATTGATCCGCGCGTCGCCTCCGACCAACTCGACCATACGCGCGAACAGTTCCGGCAGGTCTGCGTACGCGTGCACCGGGAGCACGCTCCCACCGGGGAATGCCGCCACTACAACCGCCTCCTCGACATATCGCTGCGCCGTGGCGGGGCGCTGATACCCGACATCCAGGTGCACCTGTCGGAATGCCCTTACTGCCGTTACGCAGCCGACCAGTTGCGGCAGTCCGAGGGCCGGCTCGGCGTTCTGATCGCCGAGGCGCTGCTGGGGGGCGCCGCGCAGCCCTATCTCGCGTCCCGGCCGGGCCGTCGCCGCCACGCCCGCCTGAGGGAAGGCCGGCCGGGGGCGCCCGGTGGCCGGGGGGCCGGGCGGCACTCCCGGGGCGGCGGCCGGGGCCTGGCCCTGCCGGCCCTGGTGCTGCGCGGCAGGCGGGCCGCCGTGGAGAGGGCGACACCGGCCGCCCTCGGCCTCGGCGCCGCCGTCGCCGCCACCGGGGTGCTGGCCGTCGCCCTCCTGGCCACCCTGTGGTCCGACGACAGCGACCACGCGGGACCGACCGTCCCCAGCGGGGCGGTCACCGGCACGGCTCCGTCCGCGCCCGGCGTGAGCGAGGCCGCGCCGACCGTGCCGACCGCACCGGGCACACCGACGCCGTCCGCGTCCCTGCCGGCCGCACCGGCCCCGCAGCCCTCGGCCACCTCGGCAGGCCTTCCGAGCGGTCCGCTCACCACGAGACTGCGCAACGTCGAGGCCGACCTCTGTGCCGACTTCGCCGGCAGCAAGGCGAAGAAGGACGTGGACGTCCTGATGGCGGCGTGCTCGTCCTCGTCCCCGACCCAGCAGTGGGTGTACGAGAGTGACGGCAGGCTGCGCAGCGCGGCCGCGCCCGAGCTGTGCCTGAACTCGCGCGGGCTCGACGGCGTCGTTGTCGCCGGCGCCTGCACGGGCCGCACGGCACCCGACTCCGGCGACGTCCGGTACGACCTGACCATCCAGGGGCACGTCGTCCCGCGCTGGAACGAACGGCTCGCGGTCGTCCCGGCATCGACCGACCCGGGCTCGCCCCTGGTCGTGAAGGTACGGGACGACTCGCCCGGCCAGGTCTGGGCGACGGACGGCGTCCGCCCCGGCCCCACTCAGCAGTCGGCGCCCTACGCGGAGGAGGTGGGCGGTCCGCCGCCCGGCGGTGAGCGCTGCGTCCCCGAGACGTGCGAGGCGCCCCCGTCGGCCCCGGGGCCTTCGCTGCCCGCCGAGACGCCGGAGACGCGCTCCGAGGGGAGCCTCCGCCGTGCGAGCGACGACGCACCGGACACGAAGGAGCGTTCCCGCGGGGCCGTGATCCCGGTGCTGCTCCCGGTGCCGGAGGCCACCCGGCCTCCGGCCGCGGACGAGTCGCCGACCGAGGGGCCCTGACCAACGGGCCGGGACCCGGCCCTGGCTCCGGGCCGCCTGCCGGAACGGCCTCGGCCGCACCGCGACCGACGGGCCGGCTTGCTCCGGCGAAGTGGCGCGGTGAGCCCGTCCGCACCCGCTTGCTGACGCCTGCCGCACCCGGCGGCGGGCGCCCGCAGGGCCTCCTCCGCGTCGACGACGCGTGCGGACGGGCAGCCACCGGCCCGCAGGTGAGTCCGCTGCGGTCGGCGGGGGAACGGCCCCGGGGCCGGGACGACGGCAGCATGGGGCCCACCGCCGACGCGACCGTCGAAAGGCCCCGCCGGCCGTCAGGTCCCCGCCGGGCCCACGATGCCGCGGACGACCGACAGGTCCACGAGGTCCTGCGGGCGGAGGCGGAGTTGGCCGGCCGTGCGGGGGACTTCGGCCGGGTCGCGTTTGAGGATCGCGGCGGCGAGCTCCGGGGCGATCACCGAGAAGTAACTGTCCGGCGTCGCCCACGTGTTGCCCGGCGCCGCCAGCGCCAGCGCGCCCCCCGATCCGCCCTCGCCGATCAGCAGGCTCGTCAGCGGCGTGCGGGCGGCCGCCATCGCCGTGAACAGCTCCGCGATCGCCGCGCCCGCGCCCGCCCGCTCCGCCTCGGCGTCGTTGGCCGCGCCGGGGGTGTCCACGAGCGTCAGCACCGGCAGTCGGAAGCGGTCCGCCAGCCGCACCACGCGCGCGGCCGTGCGGTAACCGGCCGGCCGGGTCGCGGTCCCGGTCTGGGCCGCGTACGCCACCGGCCGGCCCTCGCGCAGCCCGACGCCGCACAGCATCCCGGGGTCGTCGCCGCCGCACCGGTCTCCGCGCAGCGGTTCGCGCCGGGTGAAGTAGTCGTCGAGGTACGCGGCCGCCCGTGGCCGGTCCGGGTTCCTGGCCGCTCGCACGGCGTCCCAGCCGGAGCCCGGCGGTCGCCCCGCCCCGCCCAGCGCGCGCGGCGGGGGAGCGGCCTCGGCCGGCGCCTTTGATCCGAGAGCCGCCGCCCAGAAGGCGACCGTGTCGCGCAGCGCCTCGGGCCGTACGACGGCGTCGATCTGGCCCGCCCCGAGCTGCCCTTCGGCCGTGTACGCCGCCGGGTCCGCGTCCATGGGCCGTATGCGCGAGCCCGCGAAGCCGACCTGCGCGCCGGGCAGCGCCAGGATCACGTCGGCGCCCGCGCCGAGCGTCGCCCACCCGCCGCCCGTCGTCGGATCGCGCAGAACCGCGATGTGCGCGACACCGGCCTCGCGCAGCAGCACGGACGCGCGTGCCACCCGCTGGAGCTGGGACAGCGCGATCATCCCCTCCTGCATCCGGCTGCCGCCCGTGGCGATCAGGGAGACGAGCGGGCGGCGGCTCTCGCGGGCCAGGGCGTACGCGGCCTCCAGCCGGTCCCCGGCGCTCTGGCTCAACGACCCGCCGAGGAAGCCGAATTCGAAGGAGATCAGCACACAGGGGCGCTCCCCGAGCGTCGCCCCGCCGTAGACGACCGACTCGGCCGAGCCGGTGCGCCGCGCCGCCCGTTCGCGTGCCGCGCCGTACCCCTCCCAGCCCAGCGGGCCGTCGCCCGCGCGGGGCGGCTCGGCGGCCTCGTGCTCGGTGAAGTCGTCGCAGAGCAGCGCGATCGCCTCACGGGCGGTCAACCGCTCAGCCATGGAGGGCCCGCTTCATGATCTTGCCCATGTCGTTGCGGGGCAGGACGTCGAGGAACCGCACCTCGCGCGGCCGCTTGTGCGGGGCGAGCTGGGCCGCCACGTGCGCCGCCAACTCCTCGGCCGACGGCGGCTTTTGGGGATCGGCCGCCACGATCCACGCGACGATCCGCTCGCCCAGGTCCGCGTCCGGCTCGCCCGTGACCGCGGCCTCGCGCACCGCCGGATGGTCCAGCAGGACGTTCTCGATCTCCCCGGCGCCGATCTTGTAACCGCCGCTCTTGATCAGGTCGGTCGCCTTGCGTCCCACGATCCGCACGTATCCGTCCGCGTCGCGCACGGCCATGTCCCCGGTGCGGAACCACTCACCGTCGAACGCGGCCGCCGTCGCGTCGGGCCGGTTCAGGTACTCGGTGAACAGATGGTCGCCGCGTACCTGGATCTCGCCGATCGTCTCCCCGTCCGATGCCGTGATCTCCGTGCCGTCCTCCTCGACCAGCCGCAGCGAGACCCCGCGCAGCGGCACGCCGACCGTCCCCGGACGCGCCTGGCCGTCGACCCGTACGCTCGTGTTCATCAGCGTCTCGGTCATGCCGTACCGCTCGATCACCCGCCGCCCGGTCGCCGCGGCGATCCGCTCGTGGTCCGGCAGCGGCAGCGCGGCCGACCCCGACACCAGCAGGCGGGCGCCCGCCAGCGCCTTCGCGAGTTCGGCGTCGTCGTCCAGCGCCTCGGCGAGCCGGTGGTACATGGTCGGTACGCCGAACAGCATGGTGCCGCCCCGCCCGAGCTCGCGGGCCACGCCCTCGGGGGTGAACCTGCCCAGGTGCCGCACCTCGCCGCCGCGCCGCAGCGGGCCGACGACGCCGAGGATCAGGCCGTGCACATGGAACAGCGGCAGCGCGTGCACCAGGACGTCGTCCGCGCTCCACTGCCAGGCGTCCTGGAGCGCGTCCAGCGTCGTGGTGACCGCGCGGCGCGGCAGGACGGCGCCCTTGGGCGGGCCGGTGGTCCCCGAGGTGTAGACGACGAACGCGGGCGCGCCGGGCCCCGGTTCACCGGACGGCACCTCACCGTCGCCCGCCACCGGCACGTCGACGCGTTCCAACGAGCCGAGGGCAGCGGGCAGTTCGTCGCCCGGAGCGGCCAGCACCAGTGATGGTGCGCTGTCCGCGAGGATGTGCGCGAGTTCCCGCTCCCCGGTCTTCGGGTTCAGCGGTACGACGGGTACGCCGGCGAGCAGCGCCGCGACCGTGCCGACCGCGGTCTCCAGCGCCGGTGCGGCCCACACCGCGACCCGCCCGCCGGCCGCGGCCGAGCCGATCCGGGCCGCGAGAGCTCCGGCGGCACCGGCCAGCTGCCCGTAGGTCAGGGACCGTTCCCCGAACCGCAGGGCGACCCGGTCGCTGTGGTCAGGGCGGGCCGTGGCTGTCAGCGCCGGGAACAGGGAACTCACTCGTCGACCTCCTGGTGTCGCGTGCCGTGCACGGCAGGCTCATGGCAGTGCTTCCCGTCGCATCATTGTCTCCCCGTGGAGAGGCGGCGGCCTGAGCCTGCCTCGAACCGGACGGCCCTATCACCGGGAGGTGACCGGATGCGCGTTCCGGGAACCGGCCTCCGGCGCGCGCGGGACGGTCCGCATCCGGCCGTACGCGTACACGCAGCCCGCGAGGGCCAGGTCCGACAGCAGCATGAAGCCGATCGCGTACGAGTCCTTCGCGCTGTAGATCGCGCCCATCACCAGCGGCGGCACGAAACCGCCGAGACCGCCCATCGCGCCGACGATGCCCGTCACACTGCCCACCTGCGCCTGCGGGGTGACCTGCGAGACCAGCGCGAACACGCTGCCGCTCGCCGAGCCGAGCCCCGCCGCCGTCACCAGCAGCGTGATCGTGCCCACCGGGTACAGGCCGGGGTCGAAGGCCTGCACGATCGCCGACAGCGCGACGACGGCGAGCGCGCCGGCGGTCACGGCCGCGGGGTGCGCCCGGTCCGAGAGCCGGCCGCCGATCGGCCTGGCCGTGATCAGGTTGCGGTACGCGGCTGCGGAGGGCTTCGCGGGGGTGTCCACGCGCCCAGTCAAGGCGTCCACCAGGGGCAGGGTCGCGCGGAACTGCTCCGTACGGGCGGTGGGCGACAGGGGTGCTCAGGGCAGCGGGAGCGCGATCTTCACGGCGTAGACGGCGACGAGCCCGAAGCCGATCCGGAAGGTCCACGCGCGGGTGGTGCCGGAGATCCGGGCCCCGGCGTAACCGGCGGCCGCCACGAGGAACTGCTGCCACGCGAGCGAGGCGACGAGCACGCCGCCGACGAACACGGCCCCGGCCGTGCCGCCTCAAAGGGCCGCGCCCTGGGCGGTGGTGAGGCGGCGAAATAGAGGGCGGTGGTCGGATTGACGGCGGTGAGTGCGGCGAACCGTGCGAACACCCGCGCGGGCCGCGCCCGCGCCACAGCCTCGTCCGCCCCGCCCCGCGTGACCCCGTCCGCCGGGCCGTCGCGCGGCTCCCGCCCGGACGACCACAGGCCGTGCGCCGCGATGGCGCCCAGGATCAGGGCCGATGCCAGGCGCACCCATGCCTCCACGCCCGACAGCGCCGACGCCACCAAGGGGCCCAGGGCCGTGGCCACCGCCGCGTACGACATGTCGACCACCGCCACCGCGGACGCCGCCGCCACCGCCGTGGCGCGGTCGCGCATCGCCTCCTGGACCAGCAGCACGCCGATCGCGCCCACCGGTACCGCCACGCCCAGTCCGGCCACCGCTCCCGCGCCGGCCGTCGTCAATATCTCGTTCATGGGCACACCGTGGTGCGTCCGCCGGTCCTCTCGCGGTCGTATTACGGCGTCGGCTGCGACAATCGCGGTATGGACGGCCTCGACAGGGAGATCCTCGGCGTGCTCCGCGAGGATGCGCGGATCTCCTACCGCGATCTCGGCGTCCGGGTCGGCCTGAGCGCCAACGCCGCCGCCGACCGGGTGCGCCGGATGGTCCGGGACGGGACCATCCGCGGCTTCACCACGATCGTCGACCCGACGGCCGGTCCCCGCCCCGGCCTCGTCGTCTTCATCGACATCACGCTGCGCCTCGACACGACGAACGAGGAGTTCGAGCGAAGCGAGATGGAGGTCCCCCCGGCCGAAGGCTGGGGGAGGGTCGTGCTCAAGCTGCCCGGCATCACCGAGGTCGTCCACGTCACCGGCGCGCACGACTACCTCGTACGGGCCACGGCGGCCGACGCCGCCGAGCTCGACGCCCTGCTGCGGACCCTCAAGCGGGAGGCCGGGGTCGCCCAGTCCAGCACCCGTATCGCCCTGCGCGACGCGCGTGCGCCTGCCGGCGGGACGCCCAGGTGACCGTGCTCAGCCGGCCGCCGTCCGCGCGCGGCCCGTCGTCGGTGATCCGCCTTCGCACGCTGCGGCGCCATCGGCCCCCGCCGGGGCCGCGACGTCCTCGTCACCGGGGCTCATGCGCCGCTTCCGAGCGGTCGTGGTCGTCAGGGTCCGGACCGGCGCCCGGCGCGTCGTCCTCGCCCCCCGCCCCGGACGGGGACACGGCCCCGAAGGACGACAGGCCGTGTGCGTACCCCGTCCCGTCGGAGGACTCGTCGAAGTCGGAGTCGTCGGCGAGCGGGTCCAGCCCCATGGGCTGGATACTGCCCTCCAGCATCGCGCCGAGCCCGAGAATCGTGCAGGTGTCGGGCCGTTCGGCGATCCGCACCGACATACCGGTGGCGTCCCGCAGCATCTGGTCGAGTCCGGGGAGCAGCGCGCTGCCGCCGACCATCACGATGCCGCTGTCGACGAGATCGGCCACCAGGTCCGGCGGGCAGTTGCGCAGCACCTTGCCGATGCCGTCGATGACCGAGGTGAGAGGCGTGTGGATGGCCTCCCGTACGGCGGCGGTGTCGACGCGCACCGAACGGGCGAGTCCGGTGGCCACGTCCCGGCCGTGGATCTCGGTGGACGTCGGGCCCTGCGAGGTGAGGCCGTTGCCGCGCAGCGCCAGTTGCAGGGGTCGCACGGACTGGCTGGGCAGCATCAGTGCGTGCTGGTGCCGCAGGTGCTGGATCACCGCGTGGTCGATCGCGTTGCCGCCGATCGGGATGCGTTCGGCCGTGACGATCGAACCGAGCGAGAGGACCGCGATCTGGGTGGTCGCCGCGCCGCACACCATGATCATGTTTGCGGTGGGCTGTTCGACCGGGAGCTTGCAGCCGACGGCCGCGGCGATCAGCGTGTCCACGAGCTCGACCCGGCGGGCGCCGAGACCGACCAGCGTCTCCACGGTGGCGCGCTGCGCGAGCGGGTCGGAGTCGTGCGGGGTGCTCGCGGCGGCGCGCAGCCGGGGCTTGCGGCGCAGCTGGCGGCGGAGTTTCTCGCCGAGCAGGTGCCGCAGCATGCGCTGCGCCATGTCGATGTCGACGACGGTACCGCCGCTGACGGGCCGTGTGACGCGGATGTAGTCGGGCGTCCGGCCCGTCATCTTCTCGGCGAGCGTGCCGACCGCGATCAGCGCGCCGGTACGCGTGTTCACGGCGGCGACGCTGGGCTCATCGACGACGAGGCCCGCGCCCTTGACGAAGACACGGGTCCTGGCCGCCCCCATGTCCACGGCGACATGGCAACGGCGCAGCTGCTCAAGGCTGACGGTCACGGCAGATCCTCCCGAGTGCGGTACGTGTTCGCATCGTGCGATCGCCCGGGGCCGTGCGCGCGCTGGGCTGCGCCGGTTGGGGGCACTGAGGTCTGACACTCCGCCAGATGAGCAGGACGCACCCGGGCGGCGGCGCGTGCGTGCGTCAGGCACGCAGTCCCGGCCGGTGCTCACGCCCCGTCAGATGAGGCGCTGCAGAAGCCCCCAGGTGAACTCCGCGATCCGCTCGCCCTCGCCGGGCGGCGTGAACGCCAGGCGCCATCTCGTCGGCGCCGATCCCTCCAGTGGCCGGGCCGGCGCGAACGCCCGTGCCACCTCGTCGACCGTGCACAACCAGGGCCGCAGGTCCGCCGTCGTCCGCAGCTCGGGGCCGGCCGCCCCCGGGGCCCGTACGAGCCATTCGTTCCACACCGCCCCGTTCTTCGCGGCCAGGACCTCGAAGCGCAGGTCGGGCCAGAGCGGCACCGGCCACAGCAGCGCGTCGCACTCCAGGTCGCCGATGCGCCGGTGCTCGACCGACTCCGGTGTGCCGAGCACCGAGCGGTAGCGGGTCAGGGCGCCGCGCGCCCGGGGCGAGCGCACGATCGCCTGCCAGCGGCGGTTCGCCTCCCGCATCTGCGCGAGCGAGACGCCGAGCTCGCGCCGGGCGTCGTCGACGAGGTCCGGCTGGTGGTCGGCCATCCGGCGCAGCAGCACCAGCTGGAAGTCGAGCGGTCCGAAGGGGGCGGTGGCAGCCATGCCCGACATCCTGCCCCGGGGATGCGACGGCACAAGCGAGCGGGCACGCCGGGGAAGTGGCGATTCCACACAGGATCCTCACACTCCGACCCACCGCCCGTACCCAGGCGCCGCATACTCTCCGGGGGCCATGGATTACTGCCACCCGTGCGGACGGCACCTCAACGGCGCGCTGGCCTGTGCCGGGTGCGGCACCCCCGTCGAGGAGCTCCGTCGCCACTCCACCAGCGCGCCCGACACGGGCCACGTCTACGAACTGGACGTGGAGCCCGAGCCGGCGCGGCCCGGGCCGCGTGCCGCGCGCCGTCAGGCGCAGTCGCGCCGCAAGCCCGCGTCCGCCGGCCGCCGGGGGCGCAAGAGGCGTGGGCGCAAGGTGGTCCTGGGAACGTTCGGCCTGGTGCTGGCCGCGGGGGCGCTGAGCCTCGCGGAGCTGGCGACCGAGGGGTCGGGCGGTGACGGGGCAGCCACCACCGTGAAGGAACAGGACGTCGTCGAGACGGAGACGATCGAGCCGTCGGCCGCCGAGGACACCCCGGACGGTCCGGGCGAGGTGAGCGAGAAGCCGGTGATGTCGTCCGGCTCCCCGCGCCCGGCCGGGAGCGCCACCGGGACGAAGAAGGACGGGGGTGCGCCCGCGACGGGCGCGGGCACGGGGAGCGGCGACGGCCCGGCGCCTTCCGCCTCCGCGCCGGCCGGTGACGGCGCCTCCCCGTCCGCGACGGACGGACCTCCAGGCGACGCCGATCCCAGCGGGAGCGGCCGGCCGACCTCCGGTCCGGGCGATCCGGGTGATCCGGAGCCGCCGACGGAGGAGGAGCCCCCGCCGCCGGAGCCCTCGCCCACACAGACCTGCGACCGCTTCCTGTGGTGGTGTCTGTGACACCCCCGCGGTGCCGGTGACGCCGGCCCGTCCCGCGTCCCGCGTCGCCGCCGGGGCTACTGCTCGGGGCGCTCGCCCAGCATCCGCCTGAGCAGGTCCCTCAGCGCCGTCCGCTCCTGTGCGGACAGCTCCGCCAGCGGCTCGCGCGCGAAGTCCAGCGACTCGCGCAGCCGCTTCGCCGTGCCGCGCCCCTCCTGAGTGGCCGCGGCCAGCTTCACCCTGCGGTCGCCCGGGTCGGGGCGCCGCTCCACGAGGCCGCGCGTCTCCAGGCGGTCCACGATCCCGGTGATGTTCGACGGCTCGCACTTCAGCTTGTTCGCGATCCGGCGCATGGGCAGGGGCTCCAGGGAGAGCAGCCCCAGCACCCGGGCCTGGGCGCCGGTGAGGGAGTGCTCGGCCGCGGCGCGCTCGTACTCGTCGTGGTAGCGGGCCACGACGGAGCCGATGAGCTCGACGACTTCGAGGGTGAGGGGGTCTGCTCCTGGGATGGCCATGGGGCTCAGGATACCCAGATACTTGACAACCTTAAATATCGAGGAGCATGGTTGTTTGAGGTAGTGAAGCATTTCTAGGAGGAAACCAGCATGTCCGCTCTTCCCGCGTCCGGCCGCGAATGGCACCTCGTCGCCCGCCCGCACGGCTGGCCCAAGCCCGAGGACTTCGCCCTGCGCGAGGCGGAGGTCACCGAGCCGGGCGAGGGCCGGGTCCTCGTGCGCAACCTGTACTTCTCGGTCGACCCGTACATGCGCGGCCGGATGAACGACGTGAAGTCCTACGTCCCGCCGTTCCAGCTCGACCACCCCATGGAGGGCGGCGCGGTCGGCGAGGTCGTCGCGTCGAACGCCGAGGGCTTCGCGGTCGGCGACCACGTGCTGCACGGCCTCGGCTGGCGGGAGTACGCGAGCGTGCCCGCGCAGCACGCCGTCAAGGTCGACGCGTCGCTGGCACCGCTCTCCGCCTACCTCGGCGTGCTCGGCATGACCGGCCTCACCGCCTACGCGGGTCTGTTCGAGGTGGCGTCCTTCAAGGAGGGCGACGTGGTCTTCGTCTCCGGCGCCGCCGGCGCGGTGGGCAGCCAGGTCGGCCAGATGGCCCGGATCAAGGGCGCCTCGCGGGTCATCGGCTCGGCGGGCTCCGACGAGAAGGTCAAGCGCCTCGTGGAGGAGTACGGTTTCGACGCCGCGTTCAACTACAAGAACGGACCGGTGGCCCAGCAGCTGAAGGAGGCGGCCCCCGACGGCATCGACGTCTACTTCGACAACGTCGGCGGCGACCACCTGGAGGCGGCCATCTCCTCCTTCAACGTCGGCGGCCGGGCGACCATCTGCGGAATGATCGCCCAGTACAACGACACCGAGCCGGCCCCCGGCCCGCGCAACCTCGCCCTGATCATCGGCAAGCGGCTGCGCCTTCAGGGCATGCTCGTGAACGACCACTCCGCCCTCCAGCCGCAGTTCGTCCAGGACGTCGCGGGCTGGATCGCCTCCGGCGAGCTGAAGTACGACGAGACCGTCGTCGAGGGCATCGAGAACGGCTACGACGCCTTCACGGGTCTGCTGCGCGGCGAGAACACCGGAAAGATGATCGTTTCTCTGGCCTGAGTCGTCACCCGTTAGGCTCTTCCCCAGCCGTCGCGATCGTGGGCGCGAGTCGCGGCGAACCAGCAGGAGGAAGACGTCATGTCCATCCAGCAGTCCGAGGTGCTCTACACCGCTGTCGCCACCGCGGAGAACGGCCGTGACGGCCGAGTCGCCACGAACGACGGCACCCTCGACTTCGTCGTGACCCCGCCCAAGGAGATGGGCGGCAGCGGCGCCGGGACCAACCCGGAGCAGCTGTTCGCCGCCGGCTACAGCGCCTGCTTCCAGCAGGCCCTCGTCGTCGTCGCCCGCCAGGAGAAGGCGGACATCACCGGGTCCACGGTCACCGCCGAGGTCGGCCTGGGCAAGAACGACGACGGCTTCGGCCTCATCGTCAAGCTCTCCGCGAGCATCCCGAACGTGGACGCCGCCACCGCCAAGGACCTCATCGAGAAGGCCCACCAGGTCTGCCCGTACTCCAAGGCCACCCGCGGCAACATCACGGTCGACCTCACCGTGTGACACGCAGGACCGAGGGCCGCACCCCGCGCACGGGGTGCGGCCCTCGTCGCATGTCCGGCGGTCGGCCGCCGGTCGTGTTCAGCGGGTCAGCAGCGCCCGGCCGATCTGTGCGAACACGCCCTTGGGGTGCGCCCGGAACAGCGGCTCGGTGCCGAACAGCACCACCGGCGCCCCGGCCTTCGACGTCCCCGAGACGACCGACGCACGGCCCGCCGCGTGCTGCGGGCCGCCCTTGCCGTCCTCCGTCGCACGCCAGTGGCCGGACACGAGCGGGTTCCCGGAGCCGTACGACTGCTCGACGCGCACGCCGCTGCCGAGGCCGGTGAACCAGCCCGGCGAGTAGACGAACGTGTGCGCCGGGGCGCCGCCCGTGATCGGGCCGTCGGCGTTGGTCACACGGACCACGCCGTTGGCGTCGCCGTTGCCCGCCACCGCGGTCACGTCCAGCAGCGAGGCCGCCGCGTTGAACGCCGCTCCCTGCTCACCGAGCCCGACCACGCCGACGCCGCTCGCGCCGAACGCCGCCCGGGCGGCCGGTGTGAGCTTCGCGTGGTCCAGGCCGGACGACACGAACAGGGCGTCCACCGTGGACCAGTCGAAGCCCGCGTTGAGCGCCTGCGTCGAGACCGGCACCACTGCGAAGCCCATCTCCCGCAGCGCGAACAGCTCGCCCGGGGTGACGGCCGCGGCGACCCGGGTGCGGTGCAGCGGCGCCGTGCCCTTCTCCTTCGTCGCCTCGAACGCGACCCCGAGCCGGTCCGCCAGCACCCGTGCGACACCCCGCGCCGAGCCCGGCACGACCGCCGCGCCGTCCGCCGTCCGCCGCACCTGGACGCCCTGCGCCAGCAGGGAGTTGAGGGCCGCGATCTCCTTCGGGTCGTCCAGACGCAGCCGCAGGTCGCCGTACGGGGCGACCCGGCCGGTCGGCGACGCCGCGTGCACCGTGCGCGTCGGCACACGCGGCGCGTCCGAGACGGACTTGTCCACCGTCGCGCCCCACAGCAGCCCCAGGCTCCAGCCCGAGATGTCGTACATGACCGAGACGTCCGCGCTGATGTCGCGTCCCTCGGCGAGGATCACATTGGCCAGACCGCGCTTGGGCTGGTGCATGTCGACGACGTACGAACCGGCCGGGTAGGAGCGCCCCTCCAGCCGGAACGGCAGGCGCGCCTGCTCCACGCGCACGTCGTTGGCGACCAGATGGTCCACCAGCCGGCCCGCCGCCACCGCCGACCTCTGTGAGCCGCCGGCCGGGATCACATAGGCCCGCGGGAAGGTCGCCGTGTACACGTCCTCGGGACCGATGCCCGGCACGCCCGGCACGGTCTCCTCCGACACCGGCCGCTGCGCCTCGCCCGCCGCGCCCCGCCGGAACGTCTCGATCTGGTCGGCGATCACCGACGTGCGGTGCTCGTGCGTGTAGGTGAGCGTCGCCCGCATCGCGGCGCCCGCGATGTCGGTGTTGACGACGGCACGGCGGCGCAGCTCGGCGACGGGCAGTGCGTCGTAGTCGCGGTTGTTGACCCGCATCGGGAACTCGATGGTGTGCGAGGCCACCGTGCCGTGGAACGGCATGTACTGCGGGGTGAAGACGGGCGGCCAGTCGTCCCAGCCCTCCTTCTCGTCCCGGAACGGGATCACGGCGGGCCGCACCCCGTCCTCGTCGAACGTGTAGCCGAGGCCGTTGACGGCCTTCTCCATGCCGAGGGCGTTGGCGTACGCGTTCTTCAGGAAGAGGTCGTACTCGTAGTTCTCGCCGTGCGGCGGTGTCGTCGGCTCGATCAGCGTGCCGTTGACGTAGCCGTGCAGATCCAGCATGACGGCCGGCTGCTTGTCGATCGCGATCTGCCGGATGGCGCGCGACTCGGGCTGGGTCGCGGTGATGAAGTCCCGGTTCAGGTCGAAGCCGCCGGAGTTGGCGCGGGTGCCCGCGATCCGGCCGTCCGGATTGGCGGTCACGTTGAGGTAGACGCGGTTCTTCGCGAGCAGGTCGGCGGTGCGGGCGTCCTTCGCCTTCGCCAGCTCCTCGATGAGCTTCAGCGCGGCGTCCGTGCCCTCCCACTCGTTGCCGTGGATGTTGTTGTTGATGAACACGGGCGTCTTGTACGCCGCCTTGATGCGCGGGTCCTTGGCCGCGGCCGCCGGCGCGTTCTCGATCCGCTCGCGCATCCGCTCCTGCTCGCGCGCCTGCGCCGCGCTCTCCGGGGCCGTCACGGTGACGAGGTACAGCTCGTGGCCGCCCGCCGAGTGCCCGGCGACCTCGACGCTGACCCGGTCGCCCAGCTGCTGCAGGGCGTTGAGGCGCGGTGCGATCCCGTGGTACGGGACCAGGCCCAGCTTGATGGACTTGTCGTCCGGGTTCGCCGGCGGGACGTCGAGCGTCGTCTCGCGCGGGTAGCCGCCGGTGCGCGTCCGCGGGCCGGACGCCGGGCCGCCCAGGGCATTGGCGGTGGCCGACGCCGGCGCCCGGGCTGCGCCCGTGTCACGTCCGCCGCCCTCCCGCAGGGGATGGGGCCGCGGATCGTCCCTGCCCGGGGCCCCGGTGGCGGCCGGCGGTACGAGCAGAGCGCCCGCGAGCGCGGCCGCGAGGCTGGCGGTGATCAGTACGGGTCGGGATGATCCCATGCGGTACGGACCTTTCCAGTGCCGGAAGAATCGATACGTGATCAGTACACGATCAGTACGCGAGGTCTACCGGTTCGGCTCCCGAACAACAAGAGCCACACCGATAAGCTGTGCGTATGCGTGATCTCGGGGTGGGCTTCGGCTACTTGATGAAGGGCCAGCGCTGGGTCGGCGGGCACGGCCGCTGGTTCGGCTTCGGGCTGCTGCCCGGCCTGGTGACTCTGGTGCTCTACGCGGCGGCGTTCGCCGGCCTCGCCTGGGGCGCGGACGACCTCGTCGCGTGGGCGACGCCGTTCGCCGACGACTGGTCCTCGCCGTGGCAGGGCTTCCTGCGCGGCACGCTGACGGCCCTCTCCTTCGCCTTCGGCCTCTTCCTCGCCGTGATCACCTTCACGGCGGTGACCCTTCTGGTCGGCCAGCCGTTCTACGAGTCGCTGTCCGAGCACGTCGACCGCACCGAGGGCGGCGAGGTGCCGACGTCCGGCCTGCCGCTGTGGCGCGAACTGTGGATCTCCGCACGCGACTCGGTGCGGATCCTGCTGCGCGTCGCGTTCTACGGAGTGCTGCTCTTCGTCTGCGGTTTCATCCCGGTGATCGGTCAGACGGTCGTACCCGTGGTCGGTTTCTGCGTCTCGGGCTTCTTCCTCACCGAAGAGCTGACCGCCGTCGCGCTCCAGCGTCGCGGCATCGAACTGAAGGAGCGGCTGGGCCTGTTGCGCGGCCGCCGGCTGCTGACGCTCGGCTTCGGCGTGCCGCTGACGCTGGCGTTCCTCGTCCCGTTCCTGGCGGTGTTCCTGATGCCGGGCGCGGTGGCGGGCGCGACGCTGATGGCACGCGACCTGGTGTCCCCGCGGGGCGAGGACGACACCGCGGGGGCGGCCCCGGCGGCGCCCGCTCCTGGGCAGCCCCCGTACGGCTTCACCAAGTCCTGACCGCGGCCCGGCGTCGTTCGTTCCAGCGCGCGGCCGCGTCCGCGGGGAGCTCCAGCAAGGCGAGTCCCCGTCCGCCGTCACCCGCGTCCGCGAGCAGCGTGCCGTCCGGGCCCCACACCGCGCTGCCGCCTCGGCACTCGCCCACCTCGCAGGTGCCGACGTGGTTGGCGAGCAGCACGTACAGGCCGTTGTCCCGGGCCCGCACCGGACAGACCTTCTCGAACGAGTCGTTGCCCGCCTCCAGTACGGAACTGGCCACGTACACCCGGCAGTCGTCCGCCGCGGCGGACGCGGCCACCTCGGGGAGCCGGTTGTCGTAGCAGATCGCGACCGAGAAGCGGACCCCGTCGAGCTCGAAACGGCCCTCCACGGTGCCCGCCGTGAAGACCTCCAGCTCCTCGCCGTACAGGTGCGTCTTGTCGTAGCGGGCGAGCGGTTCGCCGTCGGGGCCGATCACCAGTGCCGAGATCGCCGGCCGGTCGCCGTCCGTGCGGGCCGCGCAGCCGATCAGGGCGGCCGTCCTGGTCGTACGGCACGCCTCGCGCACCGGTTCGAGCCGGGGGTCGTCCTCGGCCAGCCACAGGCCGGGGTCGGCCGCGATGGGGGCCAGGGCGTAACCCTGGGCGGCGAGTTCGCAGAAGGCCACGAACCGGGCGCCCTGCCGGGCCGCTTCGCGGATCAGGGCCGCCATGCTGCCGATGTTGGCCTCGACGTCGCCGAGAACGGACGGGAACTGTGCTGCTGCGATCTTCATGCGGCCATCATCACCGTCTCGTCATCCGGGAGAAAAGCCCGGACGGCTCACCAGCGGGCCGCCCCTCGTGCCAGCATCGCCGTATGACCGAAGTGATCGCAGTGGCCGTCATCACCGTCCTCGCCGTCATCAGCCCCGGCGCCGACTTCGCCATGGTCGTGCGCAACAGCTGCCTGTACGGCCGCACGACGGGCCTGTTCGCCGCCGCCGGTGTCGCCGCGGGCGTGCTCGTGCACGTCACGTACACGATGCTCGGCGTCGGGCTGCTGATCGCCTCGTCCACCGAGCTGTTCACCGCCATCAAGATCGCCGGTGCCGCGTATCTCGTCTACATCGGCCTGCGGACCTTCACCGCCCGCACCGAGATCACCGTCGACCTGGAGGGGCGGAAGGAGGGGCTGACGCCGCTGGGTGCGCTGCGCGGCGGCTTCCTCACCAACGTCCTCAACCCCAAGACGACCCTCTTCGTGGTCTCCACCTTCACGCAGGTCGTCGGACCGGACACGGCCACCTGGCAGCAGGCCGGGTACGGGCTGTTCATGTCGATGGCGCACCTCGGCTGGTTCGGGCTCGTCGCGCTCTTCTTCTCGCAGCCGCGGCTGCGCGCCGCCCTGCTGCGCCGGCAGCGGGCCCTCAACCGGGCCATCGGCTCGGTGCTCGTGGGCCTCGGCGTCAGCCTGGGCTTCGCCCGCTGACCGCGAAGGCCCCGCCCGGGACGACGCCGGACGGGGCCCGAAGCAGCGGTGGTCAGCTCACCTGGAGGGCCGTGTCGTCGATGACGAACGCCTGCCGGGCGGCAGGGTCTTCAGCGCGCCCCGGCACACAAGCGGGCGGCCTTTGGTTGAACGGTGCATGTCCAATAGGGGCCCGGCAACGGCCCCGGCCCGCACCCCGGACAGCGGCGGTGCGGGCCAGACGGCGGCCGGCGATCAGCCGGTGGATTCCGCCGTCACGCGGATGATCGCCCGCACCTGCGTGATGATGTCCAGCCGGTTGCGTACGAACTCGGGGTCGGTGACCTCCGTCGTGTTCCCGGCCCCGAACTGCAGCACCGGGGTGTGCACGTGGCCGCCGGGGACGGCCAGGCCCAGCCGGTCCCGGAGCAGCGTCGCGCGGTAGGCGATCTCGTTCGAGAGGTAGTTGCCGCCGCCCCCGGCGCGTGCCGCCGAGCCGGGGGTCGGCCCCTCGGGCCGCACCACCGCGGGGCCGCCGCCCGCCGGGACCTCGGTCACCGACGTGTTGTCGTAGACCGGGAAGCGGCCCGTGTCCGCCGCCGTGATCGCCGCGTACGGGAGCGTGGTCGTCGTCCACTGGGGCTGCGTGGCCGGGTCGTCGACCGGCACCGTCCCCGTGCGGGAGACGTTGTCGTTGTCCGGGAACCCGCCACGCCAGGCGCCGTTGAACCGCTCGATGTCGACCCGGCCCACCCGGCCCTGGCTCACCGTCGTGAACAGATCCGCCTCCGGCAGCCGGGGCCGCAGCGTCCGCTCGACCGTGCCGTCGGCGAAGTCCTGCCAGCGCACCGGGAAGACGGCCGTCTCGATCCGGGCCGGCCCGTCCGCCGTACGGATCCAGGAGCCGTCCAGCGCGAGCGCGGTGGCGCCGGACGGGTTGCTGATCCGGATGTCCCGGTCCAGCGTGAACGGGTCGAAGCCCGTCATCACGATGCGCCTGATCCCCTTGCCCGCGGGGAAGTCCATCGAGTCCTGGCCGCGCGAGCTGCGCTCCAGGCGGTCCAGCAGGCGCGCCCGCTGCGCGTCGTCGAGACCGAACGACGGCTCCCACTGGCGCAGATGCGCCGTCATGCCGAGCCGGGCCCAGTACAGCGGCCGGTCGTCGTCGCGGCTCAGGTCGCCCCGCGCGGGCCCGCGCCCCTGCGCCCGGTCCACGGCACGCTCCCACAGCGCCGCCCCCTGCCGGACGACGGTCCGCTCCGCCTGCCCGTAGGACCCCGCCCCGGCGAGCGCACGGGTGAAGGCGGGCGCCACGCCGTCGAATCCGCTGCGCCGCAGGATCTCCTGCGGCACCCCGCTCCAGGCGCTGCTCCTCGACGGTGAGAGGCCGCGCGTCCGAGGCCCGCGCCGCGTCGGCGGGTTGCGCCGCGGCGGTCGGCGACACGGTGAGGGCGAGCGATGCGGAGGCGAACAGGGCGACGCCGAGCACGTCCAGGCGGGCGCGTATCCGGGACACGGGAATCCTTCCGTCGGGTGGGCGGAAGTATCGCGGGCGGGGCGCTGCCGTCGCTACCGCGCGCCGCCGTCGGCCTGCCCGGCCGGCGGCTTCGCGGCCGTGACGTTGCGGTACGCGATCTCGGCCAGCCGCTCCTGACCGTCCCGGCTGGGATGGAACCAGTCCCAGCGGCTCAACTGCTGCCCGCTGAAGCGGTAGTCGAACACCGCGCCGCCGTCGTAGCGGCAGCGGTCGTCCTCGGCGCAGACGTCCTCGAGGACCTCGTTGTACGCGACGATCCGCTGCCGGACGGCGTCCCGGCGCTGCTGCGCCGACAGGCTGTCGTCCTCCGCCTCGCCCAGCATCGACGCACAGATGCCCAGCTTCCAGATCTGACTGCCCACCGGATCGGCGCGGCCCGTCGACCACAGGCGCTTGAGGTCCGGCACGCTCGACACGTACACCTGGGCCTTGGGCGCGTCCTTGCGCAGCCGGGCCATCGACGCCTCGAACGACGCGCGGAACTTTTCGACGGGCGTCATGCGCTCCATGGTGTCGGCGCAGGCGTCGTTCGCGCCGACCATCACCGTGACCAGTTCCGGCTTGTGCGCGGCCGCGAGGGCCATCTGTGCGGGCAGATCCGCGACGTCGGCGCCGGAACGGGCGTGGTTCCAGCTGCGGGCGTCGGCGCCGGCCGGTCCGAGCAGGCGCAGCGCCAGGCTGTTCACCCGGGCGTCCGTGCCGGTGGCCCACGACACTTCGGGGCAGTCGGTGAAGAGCGAGCAGGCGTCGAAGCCGCGCGTGATCGAGTCGCCGACCGCGGCGAGGGAGCGCGGGGTGCGGTCCCAGGGAGGAGTCGGGCTGGGACTCGGCGTGGGCCGGGAAGAAGCGGAGCCAGGTCGTCCGCCCTGCTGTGACGAGGAGTCACATGCCGTCAGCACGGCGGCCGACAGGGTGACGAGCGTCACGGCGACGATCCCTGCCCCACGCCCGCGGTACGTCCTCGCGCGCTGCCGCATCCCCGTGTTCCCCTTCTGCGACCCGGCGGTCGGACTCCTGCCGGGTGAAAGCTTCGTGCGTACGGGCCCAGGACCGACAGTACGCCATCCCTCCCGGGCCCCCGCACGGTAGCTTTTTCCCGTCGACCCAGAGGCACCCCGCCCATCGGCGCCAGTAAATTACATCACGTCACATGTTGTCCCTTTTGCGGAGTTCCGCTCCCGATGCTGTTTACTGAGGCCGCTGGGAAGGTGATCCTCGTCCCACACTGGAGGTCCCGGTGACGACACGTGGCGTTCTGTACGTTCACTCCGCACCGCGCGCGCTGTGCCCCCACGTCGAGTGGGCGGTCGCGGGAGTGCTCGGCGTGCGGGTCCAGCTCGACTGGGTCCGCCAGCCCGCGTCGCCCGGGACCTGGAGAGCGGAGTTCTCCTGGCGCGGCGAGGCCGGGACGGCCTCCAAGCTGGCGTCGGCGCTGCGCGGCTGGCATCTGCTGCGCTTCGAGGTGACGGCGGAGCCGTGCGCGACGGCCGAGGGCGAGCGCTACAGCGCGACGCCGGAGCTGGGCATCTTCCACGCGGTCACGGGCATGCACGGCGACATCCTGGTCCCCGAGGACCGCCTGCGCGCCGCGCTGGCGCGGTCGTCGCAGGGGGAGACGGAGCTGGAGGCGGAGATCGCGAAGCTGCTGGGCAAGCCGTGGGACGACGAGCTGGAGCCCTTCCGCTACGCGGGCGAGGGCGCGCCGGTCCGCTGGCTCCACCAGGTGGTGTGACCGGGGGTTTGTTCCCCCCCGCCCTCCCCCTACGGCCTGGCGGCCGTGGGAGGTGCCCCCATCCCGTAACCGGGGGCTCCGGCCCCGGACCCCCGCGCCTCAATCGCCGGCGGGGCTGATTTCGCTGCGCGAAATCAGCCCGTCCGGCGATTGAGGACACCGCGCGAAGCGCGGTACGGGGTCCGGGGCTTGCCCCGGTTACGGGAAGGGGCGGGTAGGGGAAATGCCGAGGCCCGCCCCCATCAGGGGCGGGCCCGAAGCATGTGCGCTGTGCGCGTCACACCGTGCGGAACGCCAGCACCACGTTGTGGCCGCCGAAGCCGAACGAGTTGTTGATCGCCGCGATCGTGCCCTCCGGCAGCGCCCGCGGCTCGCCGCGGACGATGTCCGCGTCCACGCTCTCGTCCAGGTCGTCGACGTTGATCGTCGGCGGGGCCGTGCGGTGGTGCAGCGCGAGCACCGTCGCCACCGTCTCGATACCGCCCGCGCCACCCAGCAGGTGACCCGTCATCGACTTCGTGGCGGAGACCGCGACGTGGTCGAGGTCGTCGCCGAGGACCGACCGCAGCGCCTTGATCTCCGCGACGTCACCCTGCGGCGTCGAGGTGGCGTGCGCGTTCAGGTGCACGACCTCGGACGGCTTGAGGTCCGTCGTCTCCAGCAGGTTCCGCAGCGCGGCGGCGATACCGCGGCCCGTCGGCTCCGGCTGCGCGATGTGGTGGCTGTCCGCGGACAGGCCCTGGCCCAGCACCTCGCAGTAGACCTTCGCGCCGCGTGCCGCCGCGTGCTCGGCCGACTCGAGGATCACGACGCCCGCGCCCTCGCCGAGGACGAAACCGTCCCGGGCCGTGTCGTACGGGCGCGAGGCCTTCGTCGGCTCGTCGTTGTTCTTGGACATCGCCATCATGTTGGCGAACGCGGCGATCGGCAGCGGGTGGATGGCCGCCTCGGTGCCGCCCGCGACGACCACGTCGGCACGGCCGGTACGGATCATCTCGACGGCGTAACCGATCGCCTCCGCGCCCGACGCGCACGCCGAGACCGGGGTGTGGACGCCCGCCTGGGCGTTCACCTCCAGGCCGACGTTCGCGGAGGGGCTGTTCGGCATCAGCATGGGGACGGTGTGCGGGGAGACGCGGCGTACGCCCTTCTCCTTGAGCACGTCGTACTGGTCGAGCAGCGTCGTGACGCCACCGATGCCGGAGGCGATCACGGTGCCCAGCCGGGACGGCGCGACGGCGGCGTCCTCGCCCGCGGGGGAGGTGAAGCCGGCGTCGGCCCACGCCTCGCGCGCCGCGATCACGGCGAACTGCGCGGAGCGGTCCAGCTTGCGGGCCAGCGGGCGGGGCAGGACCTCGCCCGGGTCGACCGCGGCCGCGGCGGCGATGCGCACCGGGAGGTCGGCGAAGCGCTCGCCCTCCAGGAGCTGCACTCCGGAGCGCCCGGCGATCAGGCCCTCCCAGGTCGATGCGCTGTCGCCACCCAACGGTGTGGTTGCGCCGATACCGGTGACGACCACGGTGCGATTGGTCGAGTTCACAGGAATTCTTTCTCCACGTGTAGGGGGTGCGGAATGTGCACGGCGCCACCGCTGGGCGGCGACGAGCGCGTCAGTCTCAGGCCTGGTGCTTGAGGATGTAGTCCGCGGCGTCGCCGACGGTCTTCAGGTTCTTGACGTCCTCGTCCGGGATCTTGACGTCGAAGCGCTCTTCGGCGGCGACGACGACCTCGACCATGGACAGCGAGTCGACGTCCAGGTCGTCGGTGAAGGACTTGTCCAGCTGGACGTCCTCGGTCGGGATACCGGCGATCTCGTTGACGATCTCGGCGAGACCTTCGACGATCTCTTCCTGCGTGGCGGCCATGTTGGCGCTCCTTCGGTGTGTATCAGAGGGTGTGGCTGTATCCGTCCGGAAGATCCGTACGGGTGCCTAGGGGAGGGTAACGACCGTCGCGGCGTAGACGAGACCCGCCCCGAAGCCGATGACGAGCGCGGTGTCGCCGCTCTTCGCCTGTCCGGTCGCCAGGAGCCGCTCCATGGCGAGCGGGATCGAGGCGGCCGAGGTGTTGCCGGTGGTCTCCACGTCACGGGCGACCGTGACGTGCTCCGGCAGCTTCAGCGTCTTCACCATCGAGTCGATGATCCGCATATTGGCCTGGTGCGGGATGAAGACGTCCAGGTCGGCCGCCGAGATGCCGGCCGCGTCGAGCGCCTGCTGGGCGACCTTCGCCATCTCGAAGACGGCCCAGCGGAACACAGCCTGGCCCTCCTGCGTGATGGCGGGGAACTTTTCGACGGACCCCTCGCGGTAGTCCGTCCACGGCACGGTCTGCTTGATGGTCTCGGACTTGTCGCCCTCCGAGCCCCACACGGTCGGGCCGATCGCCGGCTCGTTCGCGGGGCCCACGACGACCGCGCCGGCGCCGTCGCCGAACAGGAAGGCCGTCGCACGGTCCTCCAGGTCGGTGAGGTCGCTGAGGCGCTCCACGCCGATCACGAGCACGTACTCGGCGGAGCCTTCCACGATCATGCCCTTGGCGAGGGTGAGGCCGTAGCCGAAGCCCGCGCAGCCCGCGGAGATGTCGAACGCCGCCGGCTTGACCGCACCGATGCGGTCCGCGATCTCCGTGGCGACGGCCGGGGTCTGCTTGAAGTGCGACACGGTGGAGACGATCACGCCGCCGATCTGCTCCGGGGTGATCCCCGCGTCGGCGATCGCCTTGCCGGACGCCTCGACCGACATCGCGGTCACGGTCTCCTCGGGGGAGGCCCAGTGGCGCGTGGCGATGCCCGAGCGCGAGCGGATCCACTCGTCCGACGAGTCGATCGTCTCGAGGATCACCTCGTTGGGCACGACCCGGGTCGGACGGTAGCCGCCGACGCCCATGATGCGTGCGTACGGGGCGCCCTTGCTGGGCTTGATCTTCGACATGCGCTACGGCTCCTAGTCAGCTGCTGAGCCCGCCGCGTCAGCGGCAGATGTATGCGTGGCGACGAGCGTGCGGGCCGCGTCGAGGTCGTCGGGGGTCTTCAGCGCGAGCGTCTGGACACCCTTGAGGGCACGCTTGGCGAGACCGGTGAGGGTGCCGCCGGGGCACACCTCGATGAGGGCGGTCGCCCCGAGCTCCGCGAACGTCTCCATGCACAGGTCCCAGCGCACCGGGTTGGCGACCTGGCCGACCAGGCGCGAGACGACCTCGGCACCGGTGTCGACGGTCCGCCCGTCCTTGTTGGAGACGTAGGGGAAGGCCGGGTCGGCCGGGGACAGCTCCTGCGCGGCCGCCTCCAGCTTGGCGACCGCGGGCGCCATGTGGTGGGTGTGGAACGCGCCGGCCACCTTCAGCGCCACGACCTTGCGGACGCCTTCCGGCTTGTCCGCCTCCAGCGCGGCCAGCTGCTCCATCGTGCCCGCGGCCACGATCTGGCCGGCGCCGTTCACGTTCGCCGGGGTCAGACCGAGCTTCTCCAGGTGCGGGACCGTCACCTCGGGGTCGCCGCCGAGCAGCGCCGACATGCCGGTCTCGGTGACCGCGGCGGCCTCGGCCATCGCGAGGCCCCGGGCGCGCACGAGACGCAGCGCGGCGGTCTCGTCGACGACGCGGGCGAACGCGGCCGCGGTGATCTCACCGACGCTGTGGCCGGCGACCGCGCCGGGGGAGACGTCCCCGAGCGCCGAGGCGGACAGCAGTCCGGCGGCGACGAGCAGCGGCTGGGCCACAGCGGTGTCGCGGATCTCGTCCGCGTCCGCCTTCGTGCCGTAGTGGGCGAGGTCGAGCCCGATGGCGTCGGACCAGGCCGCGATGCGGTCGGCGGCGCCGGGGAGTTCGAGCCAGGGAGTCAGGAAGCCGGGCGTCTGGGCGCCTTGGCCGGGAGCGACGAGTACGAGCACCCTCACACTCTCTCTTGTGGACGGCCGTACCCGCCCGTGGGGACAGGGACGAAGAACCGTCAGGGGAATTGTCGGTGTTCCACAAAAGTCTATGGCTGGCTGTCCCCGTCGGCCAGACGCCCGAGAATCAGGGCGATCCGCAGAGTGAACGCCGAGCGGACATCAGAGGGTGACCAACCGGTGACGTCCGTCACACGTCGGAGCCGGTAGCGCACGGTGTTGGGATGGACGAACAGCATCCGCGCGGCGCCTTCGAGGCTGCTGGCCTGCTCCAGATAGACACTCAGAGTCTCCAGCAGCGCCGAGCCCGCCTCCTCCAGCGGTCTGTAGATCTCCTCCACCAACTGCTCGCGCGCCGCAGGGTCCGAGGCGATCGCGCGCTCCGGCAGCAGATCGTCCGCGAGAACGGGCCTCGGCGCGTCCTGCCAGGCGGAACACGCCTTGAGGCCCGCGGCGGCGGCCTGCGCGGACCGGGTCGCGGCCAGCAGGTCGGGCACGATGGGGCCCGCGACCACGGGCCCGGCCGCGTACGGGCCGATCAGCGCCTTGGCGACGTGCAGCGGATTGTCGCTGCCGCCCGCGATCACGACGAGCCGGTCGCCGAGCACACCGGTCAGCACCTGGAGCTTGGCGTGCCGGGCGGCCCTGCGGATCGCCTCCACCGTCAGCTCGCTGTCCCCGTCGGGCGCGGTGCCGAGGATCACGCACACGTGCTCGGGCGAGTTCCAGCCGAGCGCGGCGGCCCGGGAGACCGCGCCCTCGTCGGCCTCCCCGGACAGCACCGCGTTCACGACGAGGGATTCGAGCCGGGCGTCCCAGGCGCCCCGGGCCTCGGCGGCCTGCGCGTACACCTGGGCCGTGGCGAACGCGATCTCCCGCGCGTACACCAGCAGCGCCTCGCGCAGCACCGACTCGTCGCCGGGGGCCGCGACCTCCTCGATCGCCGCCTCCATGACCTCGATGGTGGTGCGCACCATCTCCACGGTCTGGCGCAGCGTGATCGCCCGGGTCAGCTCGCGCGGGGCCGTGCCGAAGACGTCGGTCGAGATCGCCTGCGGGGTCTCCGGGTGCCGGAACCACTCCGTGAACGCGGCGATACCGGCCTGCGCGACCAGTCCGATCCACGACCGGTTCTCCGGGGGCATGGCCCGGTACCAGGGCAGCGACTCGTCCATGCGGGCGATGGCGTTCGCGGCCAGCCGGCCGGACGACTGCTCAAGGCGCCGCAGGGTCGCGGAGTGCGGATGGGAGGAGTTCGCTGCAGGTTCGGGCACGGGGACAAGACTGCCTTATCAGGACGCGTGGTCTAAGTGCCGGGGTTCCCCTCATCACGGCGTGTACTGCGGCGGCCCCGCTACGGTGGTCCGCGTGACTGCCATCCGGACCTCCATCCGGCGCTCCGCCGACCGCTACCCGGGAGGCGACCCGGCGGCCGGGATCGAGTCCCTGCACGCCTTCTCCTTCGGGCGCCACTACGACCCCGACAATCTGCGCTTCGGCGCGATCCTCGCCTGCAACGAGGAGCGCCTCGCGCCCGGCGCCGGGTTCGACGAGCACCCGCACAGCCACACCGAGATCGTCACCTGGGTCGTCGAGGGCGAGCTGACCCACCGCGACTCCGCGGGCCATGCCACCCTCGTGCGTCCCGGCGACGTCCAGCGCCTCAGCTCGGCGGGCGGCGTCCGGCACGTCGAACGCAACGCCGGGCCGGACCCGCTGGTCTTCGTGCAGATGTGGCTCGCGCCGAAGGACCCGGGCGGCGAGCCGTCGTACGAGATCGTGCGCGGCATCGCCGACTCCACCCCGTACGCGCTCCCCGAGGCCGGGGCGATGCTCCACGTACGCCGCCTCGCCCCCGGCGAGCGCACCGCCGTCCCCGACGCGCCGTTCGTGTACGTGCATGTGGCGCGGGGCGAAGTGGCGCTCGGTGGCGAGGAGTTGGGTCCGGGGGACGCGGCGCGGATCACGGACGCGGAGGGGCTGGAGATCGTGGCCGAGGGGGCGGCGGAGGTGCTGATGTGGGAGATGGCCGCCGGCTGACGCGTCCGGTCCGGTCCGGCCAGCGCGTCCCGCACGGCGGGGGCAGCCGGGTGTCGGACCTGCCTGCCATGATCCGCGCATGGATCTCGCACACGCACTCGACGGTCTCGACACACACCCATGGGCCGACACCACCCATGCCTACGGCAGCTCCGAGGACCTGCCGGAGCTGCTGCGGGCGCTCGCCGGGGACGACGAGGAAGCCGCGGACGAAGCGGTGTCGGAGCTCTACGGCAGCGTCCTGCACCAGGGGACCGTCTACGCGGCCACTGCCGACGTGGCGCCCTTCCTCGCCCGGATCGCGGCGGCCGGACACAAGTCCGCCGATCTGCTGAGGCTGCTCGGCGACATGGCCGGGAGCGATGACGAATGCGGGGTGGAGCCGGGCACCGTGCGCAGGGCCGTCGCCGCGCAACTGCCACTGATCACGCCGACGTTGGATGATCCCGATCCCGCGGTGCGTCAGGCCGCGGTGTGGGCCGTTGCGCGGACGCGGGCTGCCGACACGGTGCTGCCCGCGCTGCTGAGCCGGTGGGACACGGAGCGCGAACCGCTCGTGCGGGCCGAACTCCTCGGTGCGGTCGCAGGGCTGGACCCGGCGGCCGGTGCCGCCCTCGCGCAGGCGGCCCTTGGGCCGGAACAGCCCGCGCACCTGCGGCTCGCCGCCGTGTTCGCCCGCCTGGACGCGGGCGAGGCGTGGGACGCCGCACACCACCGGGCGATGCTGTTGTCGCTGCCCGCGAGCCCGCTCGGCCGGGAACGGCTCGACCTGGACCGGGCTGAGCCGTTGTGCGCCGTCGTCGAGGAACTGCTGCGGCGGGGGACCGACGCGGACGCCACGGCGGCCGGGGACCTGCTCGACGCCGCCCTGCGGGACGAACGGGCCGATGTGCGGGCCGAAGCCGCGTGGGCCGCCGACCGGGCCTGCCAGATGTCCCGCAGTGCCCCGGAGCGGCTGCTGCCCGCACTGCTGCCGCTGGTCACGGCGGGCGACGCGCGGGGCGTACTGTCCCTGCTCGGGAAGCTGGGACCGAGCGCGGCGGAGGCCGCGCCCGCCCTGGCCGCACTCGCGGAAGCCGGCCACGACGACGATCTCGCGGACCGCGCGCTCGGCGTGCTTGCCCTGGTGGCGCCGGACCGGGCGGCCCCGCTGCTCGCCCGCGGCCTCGGGAAGCGCCCCTGGGGCCTGGACGCCGCCGCCGGGTTCCGGGCACCGCAAGACGTGCCCTTCCCGTTCCACCCCGAGCTGTTGACCGCGGTCCGGGCCAGGCTGGCGGAGGACGACCTCACCGGGAACGAGCCCATCCAACTGATGCGCCTGCTGCGGCAGTGGGGCGGACGGGCCGCCGAGGCGCTGCCCGAGCTGTACGAACTGCTCACCCGGTTCCCGCTGCCGGCGGCCCCGGCCGTCGCCGCGATCGCCGCCGAGTGCCCGCCCGGCGAACGTCGGCGCGCGGCCGAGGCGTTGCGGGCGCAGGCCCCCGACGGGCCGCTCCCGGTGGCGGAGGCCCACTTCGACCTGACCGGTGAGACAGACGTTCTCCTGGCGCGGCTCGCCAAGGAGCTCTCGGACGCATCAGGCGACGCGGCCTGGGCGGCCCAGGTGGCGGGCCGGCTGGGTGCGGCCGCAACGGGGTTGGCGGAGGCGCTGCGCGGAGCCCTCAGCGGCGCGGACGCCCCGGACACCTCGCCCGTGCTCGACGCGGACGTGGCGCTGGCCGACGCCCTGTGGCGGATCACCGGGGACGCCGAGACCGTGGTCGCCGTGCTGGACTCGGTGTTCGCCCGCACGTCCGGCGAGCACTGGTTCCGCTGGACCGCGATACGCGCCGCCCGCGCGGCCGCGCTGCTCGGCCCGGCCGGCCGGCCCCTGGTGCCCCGGCTCACAGCGCTGCTCGACGATCCCGAGCAGGCGCCGGCGGCCGTGCTCGCTCTGGCGGCCGTCGCCGGCCCGGACACCCTCGACCGCCCGGCCCTGGCCGACACCGTGCTGACCTCCGCCGAGCAGAAGGCGGGCGCGCTGGAGGCGTGCGACGCCCTGCTCGCCCTGGGCGCCGACGCGTTGTCCGCCGATCACGTGCGCCGGCTGACGGACCTCGCGGAACGGGACCTGCGGGTGATCCGGTCGGGTATCGAGAGCGAGATCGTCCGCGCCGACGAACGGCTCCGCGCCCGCGCCCGCGAGGTGCTCGCCGCGCTCCGCCCGGACCGGACCGGCTGAAAGCGCGGCCGGCCGCGGTCGTGGCGGCGCTACCGCAGGCCGTCCACGAACGCCCGCCACGCGCCTGCGCCGACGACGACCACCGGACCGTCCGGGTTTTTGCTGTCCCGGACGGGGACGGCGCCGTCGGGGCAGCCGTCGGCGACCTCGACGCACTCGCCGCCGGTGTTGCCGCTGTACGAGGACGTCCGCCACGTGGCGCCGCCGGTGACGGTGCACTCGACGCAGTCGCCCCCGTTGGTGCCGCTGTAGGACGACTTCCGCCACCGCGCGCCGGTCAGGTCATGACTGGTCCCCATAGCGTTCCTCCATCACACGAGCGATCAGGGCCGCCGAGTCCTCGGGGGAGAGGGCCGTGGCTTGCAATCGAGCGTATCCGACCGAACGCTCCCTGATCACTTGCGGATTGGCGGTCATGTGCCCCTGGTCGTAGCCATCTGTGTAGAGCAGGTCGGGGTCATCGTCGAACCTGAGCAGGTTGAACGACCCCATCATCCCGGTGTGCTGGCCGACCGAGAAGGGGAGCACCTGGATCTGCACCCACGGGTCCTCGCGGAACCGCAACAGGCGGGCCAGTTGCTCGCGCATGACCTCGCGCCCGCCGACCTCCTGGAGCAGAGCCGCCTCGCTCATCACGGCCCAGAGGGCGGGCGGCTCCTCGCGTGCCAGGATGCGCTGGCGATCCAGTCGGGCCGCCACCATCTCGTCGACCCGGCGCGGGTGGTCGACACTCAGCAGGGCCCGCGCGTACTCCTCCGTCTGCAGCAGCCCGTACACCAGCTGCGCCTGGTACGTGGAGATGTACTCCGCCTTCGCCTCCATCTCGGCGTACGGCTGGAACCAGTTCGGCAGTTGGCTGCGCAGCACCAGGCCGATCAGGCGCGAGAACACCCCGTCCGTCCCGAGCGCCGCGTCCACCCGTTCCGAGAAGTCGCGGGTGGGGACCTTCTTCGTGGTCTCGATCTGGCCGATCAGCGAGCCCGTGCAGTAGATGATGTCGCCGAGCTGGCTCTGTTTGAGGCCGTGGGCCTCTCTCTGGCGGCGAAGTTCCCAGCCGTAGTAGTCCAACGGGGATGCGCTGGGGTCGAGTGACTGGACGTTGGCCACGGTCGGCACCTCCGGTTTCCGGTACGTAGCCGAGCGTAACCGTCCCGTCGCAGGGTGGTGACGGAAATCACGTAACTGGCGTGTGCAGCGCGCTCTTTGCCTTCCACTCCTCCCAGGAGAGGTTCCACGCGCCGAAGCCGTTGCCGGGTGCGGGGACGTCCTTGGTGTCCTTGCCCGTGATCTCGAACGGGTCGCCGGGGCGGACCTGGGCGTAGAACCAGGCGGCGTTCGCGTCGCTCATGCCGATGCAGCCGGAGCTCCTGTTGGCCTTGCCCATCCACTTGTCGTTCCACGGCGCCGCGTGCGCGTACATGCCCGACCAGGTCAGGCGCATCGAGTAGTCGACCATCTTGTCGTAGGCGTCCGCGAGGCCGACCGTCTCGGAGTTCATGTTGATCGTTCCCTCCTTCGACATCAGCACCGCCGTGCCGCGCCAGGAGCGCTTGTCGCCGCCGGGAGTTCCGCCGGAGACGGGGATGGTCCGCACGGTCCGGCCGTCCCGCTCCAGCGTCAACCTGTGGTGGTCGAGGTCGACTTCGACGATCTGGCGGGCGCCGACCGTGAACGACGTCGCGTAGTCGCGGACGAACCAGCCTCCGACCGTGCCCGAGTCGGTGCCGTTCAGCCGGGCCTCCAGGGTGACCTTCGTGCCGGGCTTCCAGTACGCCTTCGGCCGCCAGTCGACCCTGTCGCGGCCCGACCAGTCCTTCATCCAGCCCCAGGAGCCCGCGGTGCCGTCGTAGGTGGTGACCCTCAACTGCCGCTCCACCTCCGCCTTTTCGGACACCGGGTTGTCGAAGACCAGGGACAGGGGCTGGGCGACGCCGACGGTGGTGCCCGCGCCGGGCCGCCAGTCCACCTTGTTGACCTTGCCGGCCGGGGCGGTCGTGAACGACGTGGACGTGGTGCGCTCCGTGCCGCTCGCGGTACGGGTCGTGGCCTTCACCGTGTACGTGGCGCCGGGGACGGCCTTGCGGTCGGACTGCCAACTGTCGTTGTCCCCCGAGCCTTTCAGCGCGCGGCCCTCGGTGTCGGTGACCGTGACGGAGGCGAGCGTGCCGCCCGAGGCGGTCACCTTCACCGGCTGCCCGGCCCGGACCGCGCGCCCGCTCGGGGACACCGTCACGGTCGCCGGACGGTCGTCGGCGGCGCGGGCACCGGGCTTGGCGTCGTCGGCCTGCGCGTCCGTGGAGCCGGGGGAGCAGGCGGCGAGCGGGGCCAGCAGCACGGCGGCCGCCGCGACGCGCACGCGTATACGGGGAGCGGGTGCGCGTCTCACAGTCATGGGCGCAGGCATGGGCAGGTCCTCCGTCGTCGCGGAACGATGTGGGATGCGACGAGCGTAGGACGGAGAAATCGCAGGTGAAGGGCTGTAGGGCCGTGTGACGGCGGTTGGGGTCGAACGGTCGTCGTCCGGTCACATTCACCGCGTGGACCGGTCACGGACGGCTGTGAGCATCCACGGCATTCCGCGACCACAGGGAGGTCCCACACCGTGTCTGCGCTGCTCGTGCCGGCCGACCGCGGCCAGGAAACACCGCTCGGTCCCCTCACCGAAGAGGCTTACCGCGTCTTCCTCGCGTCCCGTGCCGGGATTGCCCTCGGGCCCGGCTTCCTCCAGTGCCCGTCCTGGGCCGAGGTGAAGGAGGGATGGCGTCCGCTGCTCGTCGGCTGGGGGCCACGGCCGGAGGCGGGGGAGCTCAGTGGCGTGGCCCTGGTGCTGCTGCGCCAACTCCCGGGCACGCGCAAGTACTTCGCGTACCTGCCCGAGGGGCCCGTCGCCGACTGGGCCGATCCCGGCATGGACGCCTGGCTCACCCCGTTGCTGCGACTGCTGCGCACCGCGGGCGCGTTCGCCGTACGGATCGGTCCGTCGCCGGACCACCGCAGCTGGGACGCCGCGCGGCTCAAGGCAGCCGCGGGGGCGGACCGGCGGCTCGCGGACGTGCTCGCCCGCGAGGTCGACCCGCTGGGGACGGCCGTCGCCGAACGGCTGCGCGCCCGCGGCTGGCACAGGTGCGGGGGCGAGGAGGACGGGGACGCGCAGCCCCGGTACGTGTTCCGCGTGCCGCTCGTCGGGCGGACCGTCGAGGACCTGTGGTCCGGCCTGAACCAGGAGTGGCGGCGCAATGTGCGGCGGGCGCGGAAGGAGGGCGTGGAGACGGTGGTCGGCAGCGCGGCGGACCTGCCCGAGTTCTACCGGCTGCTGCGGATCACCGAGGAGCGCGACGGCTTCCGGCTCGGCCGCTCGCTCGCGTACTACGAGCGCCAGTACGCGGCGCTCAACGCCGAGGAGCCGGGGCGGATGACGCTGTACCTGGCCCGGCACCAGGGGGAGATCCTCGCCGCGCACACCATGATCCGGGTGGGCCGCCGCGTCTGGTACCAGACCGGTGCGTCGGCCGACCACCGCCGTGAGGTGCGGCCGTCCAACCTGTTGCAGTGGAGGATGATGCAGGACGCCCACGCTCTCGGCGCCGACGTCTACGACATGCGCGGGGTACCCTCCACCCTCGACCCCGGCGACCGCGGGTACGGACTGCTGCGCTGGAAGCTCGGCACCGGGGGAGAGGTCGTCGAGACCCTGGGGGAATGGGAGAGACCGTTGGACGGCACCGCCAACCACGCGCTGTACCGGGCGTTCCAGGCGTACCTGGCCCGCCGATGACGCCGGAGCGCGCCGCGTCGCCCGGCGTCGCCGGTTCGGGGCCCGTCGGCCTTGAGGCCGGCGACCGGGCCGGATGCGAGTCGGCCGTTCCGGCCGACTCGGCCGGCTCCGCGCCCCCCGCCGACGCGACCGCGCCCCCCGCCGACGCGACCGCGTCCCCCACCGGCGCGACGGCGTCCCCCGCGCGCAGCGGTGCCGTCATGGCCGCCGGGTCCGTCGTGTCGCGGGCCACCGGGTTCGTGCGGTCCGCCGTCGTCGCCGCCGGGCTCGGGGTCGGGGCCGCCGCCGACGGGTACGCCGTCGGCAACTCCGTCCCCACCATCGTCTACATGCTCCTCCTCGGCGGCGCCCTCAACGCCGTCTTCGTGCCCGAACTCGTCAAGGCCGCCAAGGAGCATCCCGACGGCGGCGCCGCCTACACCGACCGGCTGCTCACCGTCTGCGTGCTCGCCCTGCTCGGCCTCACCGCCGCCGCCGTGTGGGCCGCACCCGCGATCGTCGACGCGTACACGGACTACCGCGGCGAACAGGCGGCCATGACCGTCGCGTTCGCCCGGTACTGCCTGCCGCAGATCTTCTTCCTCGGCGTGTTCACCCTGCTCGGGCAGGTGCTGGGCGCCCGCGGCCGGTTCGGCGCCATGATGTGGACGCCCGTCCTCAACAACCTCGTCGTCATCGCCGTCTTCGGCCTGTACCTCGCGGCCGGCGACGGCGGCACGCTGACCCCCGCCGAGACCGCCCTCCTCGGCTGGGGCACCACCGCGGGCATCGCCGTCCAGGCGCTCGCCCTGCTGCCGTTCCTGCGCGCCGCCCGGTTCCGGTTCCGACCCCGCTTCGACTGGCGCGGAAGCGGACTCACCCGCCCCCTGCGCTCCGCGGGCTGGCTCGTCCTGCTCGTGCTGACCAACCAGGCCGCGTACTGGGTCACCACCAGACTCGCCACCGCCGCCGGCGCGCGGGCCACCGCCGCGGACATCGACGGCGCCGGGTTCAGCGCGTACAACAACGCCTACATGCTGTGGGCCGTGCCGCACGGCATCGTCACCGTCTCCCTCGTGACCGCGCTCATGCCCCGTATGAGCGGCTCCGCCGCCGACGGCGACACCGCCGCGGTGCGCCGGGACGTCGCGTACGCGCTGCGCACCAGCGCCGCCCTGATCGTCCCCGCCGCGTGCGCGCTCCTCGCCCTCGCGGGGCCCGTGATGACGCTCGTCTTCCAGTACGGCGCCGTCGAGGCCGACGACATCGCCGTCATGGCGGGCATCCTGATGGCGTTCGCACCCGGACTCGTCGCCTTCTCCGGCCAGTACGTCCTCTCGCGCGCCTTCTACGCCCTGTCCGACACCCGCACCCCCTTCCTCCTCAACCTCGTGATCGCCGGGCTCAACGCGGCACTGTCCGCGACCGCGTACGCCCTGCTGCCCGCGCGCTGGGCCGTCACCGGTATCGCCGGGGCGTACTCGCTGGCCCTGTTCACGGGCTGGGCCGTCACGGCGTACGTCCTGCACCGCAGGCTCGCGGGCGGCAGCGGCGCCCTGTGGCGTTCGGCGACCCTGCGCGGGCAGCTGCGGCTGCTCGCCGCCGCCGCGCTCGCCACGGCCACCGCTCATCTCGCCGCCCGCTGGGCCGCCCCGGCCGGCGCGCTCGCCGCCACCGCCGCGGGCGTCCTCGCGATCGCGGCCGTCCTCGTCCTGCTCGCCCGGCCCCTGCGGCTGGACGGGACCACCGCGCTGCTGTCCGGGGCCACGGCCCGGCTCCGCCGCCGCACCGTCCGACGCTGACCACGACCTGGAGACACCCCGCCCATGCCACGCGTCCTCCTCATCGAAGACGATCCCTCGGTACGCGAAGGGGTCGAACTCGGGCTGCGCCGCCGGGGCCACGAGGTCCGCACCGCCGCCACCGGCGAGGCCGGACTCGACGCCCTGCACGCCTTCCGGCCCGACCTGCTGCTGCTCGACCTGATGCTGCCCGGCATGAACGGCGTCCAGGTCTGCCGCCGCGTACGGGAGAACAGCCAGCTGCCCATCATCATGCTCACCGCCCGCGGCGACGACTTCGACGTCGTCGTCGGCCTGGAGGCGGGCGCGGACGACTACATCGTCAAACCGGCCCGGACCGAGGTGATCGAGGCCCGCATCCGGGCCGTGCTGCGCCGCATCGAGGGGCCTGGGGCCGGTAAGCCCGCCGTCGAGTCCCACGGCGAACTCGCCATCGACCGCGCCGGTCTCACCGTCACCAAGGCCGGCCGGCCCCTCACCCTCGCCCCCTCGGAGCTGAAGCTGCTGCTCCACCTGTCCGCGGCCCCGGAGCAGGTGTTCAGCCGCCAGCAACTGCTGGAGCACGTGTGGGAGCACAGCTACCACGGCGACGCACGGCTCGTCGACGCGTGCGTACGGCGGCTGCGGACCAAGATCGAGGACGGCTCGGGCGCCCCGCGGTACATCCAGACGCTGCGGGGCTTCGGCTACCGCTTCGGGCCCCTGTGAGACGCCCGGGGAGCGGTGGCCGGGGCCGTATCGCCGCCTTCGGACTGCGCACCCGGCTGGTCATCGCGTTCCTGCTGGTGGCCGTCGTCAGCGCCGGGACGACCGCCGCGCTCACCTACCGCGAGGCGCGCAACGCGGTCCTCGCCAGCGCCCAGGACACGGCGGTGGAGTCCTTCCGCGAGCAGGTACAGACACTCGGCGTCGGGCTGCCCATGGACCGCACCGTGCTGCAGGAGCTGCTGCGCGGCATCGCGCGCAAGGCCAAACCGCACCCCTGGGTCGTCTTCGCCGAGTACGGCTCGCTGCGGGTCTCCTCCGGCACGAGCCCCACCTCGACCGTGATCACCGAGGAGCTGCGCCGCACCGCCCGCGAAGGCTCCCCGCACGCCAGCTTCGAACGCGTCGTCAAGGACGGCGTGCCGTACCTGACCATCGCCATGCCCGTGGTGGTGAAGGTCGGCGCGGGCGGAACGCTGCCCACCGGGTTCGTGCTGTACGCCGTGATGCGGATGTCGGACGAACAGGCGAACATCGGCGCCCTGGTCGCCGCGGCCCGGGACGGCGCACTGCCCGGCCTCGCCATCGCGCTCGTACCCGCGCTGATCGCCGCGCGCAGCGTCCTGCGGCCGGTCCGCGAACTGCGGGAGGCCGCCCGCTCCATGGGCAGCGGCCGGCTCGACACCCGCATCCACGCCCGGGGCCGCGACGAACTCGCCGACCTGGCAAGCACGTTCAACGAGTCGGCGGCCCAACTGGAGAGATCCGTCGACGAACTGCAGAAGGCCGAGGCGCGCGCCCGCCGCTTCGCCTCCGACGTCTCGCACGAACTGCGCACCCCGCTCGCCGGGATGCTCGCCGTCACCGAGGTCCTCGACGAGGACGCGGACGCCCTCGACCCGGACACCGCGCGGGCCGTGCGGCTGATCAGCGCGGAGACGGGCAAGCTCGCCGTCCTCGTCGAGGACCTGATGGAGATCTCCCGCTTCGACGCCCGCGCCGCCGAGCTCCACACCGACGAGGTCGACGTCGCGGAGACCATACGCAAGACCCTGCAGAACCGGCACTGGACCGACCGGGTCCGCACCGATCTGCCCGACGGCATCCGCTTCCGCCTCGACCCCCGCCGCTTCGACGTCGTCGTCGCCAACCTCGTCGGCAACGCCCTGCGCCACGGCTGCGCGCCCGTCACCGTGGCGCTTCGCACCACGACGGCGGCGGACGGCACACCGCTGCTGGTCACCGAGGTCACCGACAGCGGGCCCGGTATCCGCCCGGACGCGCTGCCGCACATCTTCGACCGCTTCTACAAGGCGGACGCGGCCCGTACCCGGTCGGGGGGCAGCGGACTGGGGCTCGCGATCACCCAGGAGAACGTACGGCTGCACGGCGGCACGATCCGCGCGGCCAACGGACCCGGGGGCGGGGCGGTGTTCACCGTCGAGATCCCCGCGGACCACGGAAGGCGGGGGTGAGGGCATGAGCACGAGGAAGCGCGTACGCGCCGCTCTGGCGGGCCTGGCGGCCGCGGTGTCGCTCACGGCCTGCGGCATCCAGGAGTCCGACGTCATCGAGGCCGGCGGCCCGGCGACCGTCGACGTGCTTCCCGCGCGCGAGGTGCGGATGCTCCTGTTCTTCTACTCGCCGGAGGGCACGCTGATGCCGGTGAGCCGTTACACGGGCGAGGCCTTCGGCGACTCCGCCGTCGAGCGCACCCGGCCGTCGACCGCCAAGACCGTCGCCGCGCTGCTGAACGGACCGAACGCGGAGGAGGACGGGTACGGGCTCCGCAGCGCCGTCGCCCTGCCGGCCCTCGGTTCCGCGCCGAAGGTCGAACCGGGCCGGGGCACGGTGGTCGTCACGATGGCCGCCCCCGTCCGGGGCCTGACCGGGCCCGCGCGGCGGCAGCTCGTCTGCACGATCGCCTATGCCGAGGACGCCGAGGGGCAGACGGCGGTGACCCTGCGCGGGGTGGACGGCACGCTCGATCAGGCCCGCTGCGACGCAGGGTCGGGCCCCGTGCCGACGGACGTGCCGCGCCGGGCGGACCCGGAACCGGAGAAGGACCCCTGGGGCTCGGTCCGCCGGAGCACTCCTGCCGGCGAGACCCCCGCGGCCACCTCTAGCGACGCACCTCCGCGAGCACCGCGTCCGTGAACGGCGGCCACGCCTCGATCGCCCAGGGCCCGAACGCCCGGTCCGTGAGCGCCACGCACGCGGCCCGCGCGTCCGGGTCGATCCACAGGAACGTGCCGGACTGGCCGAAGTGGCCGAAGGTGCGCGGCGAGGACGAGGCGCCCGTCCAGTGCGGCGACTTGGCGTCGCGGATCTCGAAGCCGAGGCCCCAGTCGTTGGGCTTCTGGTGGCCGTAACCCGGCAGGATCCCGGACAGCCCCGGGTGCACGACCGACATGGCCTCCAGGACCGTCCGCGGATCCAGCAGCCGCGGCGCCTGCACCTCGGCCGCGAACCGCACCAGATCGTCGACCGTCGAGACGCCGTCCTTGGCCGGCGAGCCCTCCAGCGTGGTGGACGTCATGCCGAGCGGCTCCAGCACGGCCTGGTGCAGGTACTCGGCGAACGGGATCTCGGTCGCCTTGGCGATGTGGTCGCCGAGCACCTCGAACCCCGCGTTCGAGTAGATCCGGCGCGTGCCGGGCGCGGCCATCACGCGGTGCTCGTCGAAGGCGAGCCCCGAGGTGTGGGCGAGCAGATGACGGACGGTCGCACCGTCGGGCCCGGCCGGCTCGTCGAACTCGATCGCTCCCTCCTCGTACGCCACCAGCGCCGCGTAGGCCGCGAGCGGCTTGGTGACGGAGGCGAGCGGGAAGCGGCGGTCGGTCGGGCCGTGGAATCCGGCCACGGTCCCGTCGGCGCGCACGACGGCGGCCGCCGCGGTCGGTACCGGCCAGTTCTCGATCATCGCCAGGCTCTGCATGCGTACGAGCCTAGACGGTGCTACATGCTCAGCCGCATGGCCGGGTCCGGAGTGCGGACGAAGCCCAGCGACGCGTACAGCGGCTCGCCGTCCGAGGAGGCGCGCAGGTCGATCCTGCGCACGTCCCGCTCGCGGAACCAGCCGAGCAGGCCCTCCATGCAGGCGCGGGAGAGCCCGCGCCGGCGCATGTCCTCGTCCGTGGCGACGCTGAACACGTAGCCGGTGGTGCCCTGTGGGTTGCCCGGACCGCCCAGCCGGTACTCGATCGTGCCCACCGCACAGGCGGCGAGCCCGCCGCCGGGCCGGTCGACGACGTACGCGGCCAGGTCGCCGGACCGGTCCGCCAGCCGGTCGCGCAGCGTCGCCACGGCGGCGGGCTGCCAGCTCACATCCGGGTTCGGGCCGTGGCAGGAGTCCTGCATCACCTTGCGGAGGCGGACCAGTTCTTCGGCGTCGGCGGGGACGGCGGGGCGTGCGGGGCTCATGGTCCGGGAGGCTAGTCCGGGCTCCTCCCGGATCGCCACGGGATTGTGCTTGCTTCGAGTGCACTCCAGGGTTTTAGCGTGGAGCGCATGACGGTGATCGAGAGCACGACCGCGACCGCCCGGACCGATCTCTGCAAAGCCGCACCCCGCGCGCATCCGCGCCCCGAGGGCCAGGACCGCTACACGATCAGTGAGGTCGTCGCCTTCACCGGACTCAGCGCGCACACCCTGCGCTGGTACGAGCGGATCGGACTGATGCCGCACGTCGACCGCTCGCACACCGGGCAGCGCCGATTCAGCAACCGCGACCTGGACTGGCTCGCCTTCGTCGGCAAGCTCCGGCTGACCGGGATGTCCGTCGCGGACATGGTCAGGTACGCCGAGCTGGTCCGCGAGGGCGAGCACACCTTCGAGGCCCGCGCGGAGCTGCTGGAGCGCACCCGGCGCGACGTCCTCGACCGGATCGCCGAACTCCAGGACACGCTCGCGGTGCTGGACCACAAGATTCACTTCTACGCGGACGCCCGCGCGGCGTCGGAGAGGGACTGACCCCGATGAGCAACAACAGGATCCCGCAGGTGCCGCTCGGGACGGACGGCCCGCCGGTCGGCGTCCAGGGCCTCGGCTGCATGGGCATGAGCGAGTTCTACGGCGACACGGACGAGGCCGCGGCGCGGCAGACCCTGGAGGCGGCGCTCGCCGAGGGCGTCACGCTCTTCGACACGGCGGACGTGTACGGGCGGGGCGCCAACGAGGAGTTCCTCGCGCCGTTCGTGGCCGCGCACCGTGACGAGATCACGCTGGCCACGAAGTTCGCGATCGAGCGCAGCGACGACCCGCACTACCGGGGCATACGCAACGACCCCGCGTACATCCGGCGGGCCGTCGAGGGCAGTCTGCGCCGGCTCGGCGTCGACGTCATCGACCTCTACTACATGCACCGCCGCGACCCGGCCGTGCCGCTGGCCGAGTCCGTCGGCGCGATGGCGGAGCTGGTCGAACGCGGCCTCGTCAGGCACCTCGGCCTGAGCGAGGTCACCGGTGCCGAGCTGCGCGAGGCGCACGCCGTGCACCCCATCGCCGCGCTCCAGTCCGAGTGGTCGCTGTTCAGCCGGGACGTCGAACGCAGCGCGGTCGGCGCGGCGGCGGAGCTGGGTGTGGCGCTCGTGCCGTACTCGCCGCTGGGGCGGGGCTTCCTCACGGGCGCCTTCACGGACGCGGGCGCGCTGTCGGAGGGTGACTTCCGCCGGCACCAGCCGCGCTTCACCGGCGAGAACGCGCGGACGAACGCGGCACTGCTGGAGCCCGTCCACAAGATCGCCGCCGCGCACGGGGTGACGGCGGCGCAGGTGGCCCTGGCCTGGGTCCACCAGCGCGCCCAGGTCCACGGACTGACGGTGATCCCGATCCCCGGCACGCGCCGGACCACGCGCCTGCGGGAGAACCTGGCGGCGGTGGGGCTGACGCTCGGTGCGGAGGACCTGGCGGCGCTGGAGCCGATCGCGGGGCGGGTGGCAGGGGACCGCTACCCGGACATGTCGTCGACGGCGACGGTACGGGAGTGACGGGGGGCGCTTTCCTGGGGCATGTCCCAGCCCCCCTGTGAACTCAATCGGCTGCCGGCGCCCCCAGCCACTCCAGTCGGGGGGCCAGCAACTCCGCTGCCCTGCGCCCCTGTTCGCCACTGAGAGCCAGCGAACCGGGCAGCCATGCGCGGTCGCCCCACCGGAAGCCGGGGTCGCCCGCGCCGGCCAGTTCCTCCGGGGTGAAGGGGCGGGCCAGCGGCAGGGTGGAGCGGCCCAGCGGGTCGGAGTCGTACGGATAGGCGCCCCAGGCAGCGGCCTCGGCATGGGTCGGACGGGTCCAGAACCCCCTGAGCACGGACGAGAGGATGGGGCGGATGTCCTCGGTCGCCGACTCGGTCTCCAGGGCCTCGGTGAAGGCCCGGACCGTGGCCCGGTAGACGTCGAGACCCCACTTCGTCACCGCCGTGTTGCTCTCCTTCAGCTCCGCGGTGAGCGTCCCGTCCGCGGTCTCCCGGTAGCCGGACACGATGCTGTGGTCGGACATGCAGAAGGTCTCGATGATGTAGGGGCAGTCCGGAACGCGCCACTGGACGCCTGGCTCGCCCGCGGTGTTGTACATGTAGGGGCTGACATGCTCCGGGGCCACGCCCCCCGCCTTGCGCCGCTCATGCCCCCAGAAGTAGGCGTGAGGGAGGGGAAGTCCCGCACTGTCGAGCACCGAGTGCAGGGCCGCGACCATACGTCCTGTCCAGCCCGCGTCCACCAGCCCGGTCGCGGCGGAGGCCATGCCTTCCTGGCGGGCGTAGGCCAGCACCAGCTCGCGCATCCGGCCGATGCGCGGGGCGATGGTACGGGCGACCTCGGGGAGGGCGACGAAGCGGCGCAGCGCGGCGTTCTGGGCGGGTGAGTCCGCCCGGTCGGCGGGGTGGGAGGAGGCGCCGACGCGGGCGAGGAGCGGGGGCGCGATGTCGGGATCGAGGCCGAGCCGGGCGCATACGTCGGCCGCGTTGGAGCGGATGAAACTGTTGAAGAGCCAGTCGGCCTGGTCCAGGCGGTTCGGGTCGGAGGCGGAAAGGCTCCAGGTGCGGCGGCTGCTGTAGACGTAACGCAACTCGATGTCCGTACCCAGCCGGGGTGCCAGTGTGCGGGCGATCTCGTGGATCACCTGGGCGTCCCGGGAGAGGAAGCAGAGCCGGTCGAGGCCTCGCTCGCGCGCCTCCTCGAGCAGCCACAGCACATATCCGGTGAGCACGGGCGCCGCGACTCCGGCCGCCACGTCGCGGATGGCCGTCTCGTGCTCGTCGGCGACCGGCACGGCCTCCCGTGCCGCGCGGGAGGCGCGGCCCATGGCGGCGGCCAGCCCACCGCCGTTCGCCAGCGCCGCCTCGTAACGTGTTTCCTTCACTGCGCTTCCCTCCAGCGACCCCGTGCTTCTGTGCCCGTCACCAGGCGGCCAGCCACAGGGCCGCCTCTGCGTCGTCGCGCGCGCCGTGGCTGAGGCATCCGGCCGTCGCCGCGAGCTGTGTCTCCCGCCATGACCTGTCGCCTCGCGCCTTTCTGACCTCGGCGGTCCGGGCGAGTGCGCGCAGGGCCCATATCTGGTCGTCGAAAGCGGCGCGGGACTCGGCGAACGCCTCCTCGGCCCGCTGCCAGTCGCGCTGGTCCTTGTAGAGCAGCCCCCGGCAGTAGGTGACCCGGGTCTTGCCCGGCGGATACTCCATCGCCTCGTAGATCTCCGCCGCGCCGTCCAAGTGCTGCGCTGCCTCGTCCCAGCATCCCTTGGCGCGTAAGGTCTCCGCCAGACTGATCCGCGTGCGGGCCTCCCAGCGTCTGTCGTGGAGCTCCTGGAAGCCCGTCAGTGCGTCCTGGAGACGGTCGAGCGCCTTGCCCCGGTCGCCATGGCGTCGGTAGGCGTCTCCGAGGTTGCGCTGTACGACGGCGATGCCCCGCCGGTCGGAGAGTTCCTCGAAGATGGCCAGCGCCTCCTTGAGGGTGCTCACCGCCTCGCGCGTGCGGCCCATGTTCCGCCACAGGACGCCGAGATGACGCAGAGCGCGGGCTTCCCAGCGCCGGTCGCCCTCCTCGCGCAGAACCCTCAGCCCCTGCTGGTAGAGCGGTTCGGCCAGAGCGTAGTGGCACCGGTCGCGGTGGACGATGCCGAAGCGGATGCGGGCGCAGGCCGCGGCGTGCCGGTTGCCGAGCTCGTCGTAGATGCGGACGCACTCGGTGAATCCGTCGATGGCCTCCTGCCAGCGGCTGCAGCCGCGGTAGAGGTCGGACAGGCCGTTGAGCACCCAGGCGAGGTACGAAGGCAGGTCCCGCGACCGGAACTCCTCCAGTGCGCGCAGGAAATGGGCGATGCCTTCCTCCAGTTTGCCGGTGTAGCGGCAGGTGTCGCCGAGCATCGCCGCGGTGACGGCGGCCCCCAGACCGTCGCCCTCCTCCGCGAAGATGGCGGCTGCCGTACCCAGCTCGCGCTCGGCGTCGTCGTACTCGCCACGGTCGCGGTGGAGCGTGCCGAGGTTCCGCCGCAACGTGGCCTCGCCCACGCGACTGCCCTCCGCGAGGGCGGCCTCGAGCCCCAGTCGTTGCACACGCGTCCAGTCGGCCCAGTCGGTGGGCCAGTGCGGAAGGCGCGCGATCACGTCGGCGAGCCGCCAGGCTTCGGCGTCGAGGCCGTGTTCCCGGGCGAGTTCCACGGCGGACAGAAAGGTGAAGCGTTCCCTGCGGACCCAACCGAGCGGATCGGCGGTCAGCACCTCCAGGGCGCGGGGCTCGGCCGGCACCTGGCGGTCCACGCCGCCCTTCGTCAGCAGAGCGGCGGCGTTGACCGTCAGGGCCGTGTACAGGGAGACCACGCGGGCGGCCGCCTCCTTTCGGGCGGCAGCTGTCTCGTGCGTCTGAAGGCGCTCGCGCGCGAAGACCCGCAGCAGGTCGTGGAAGCGGTAGCGGTAGTTGCCCAGCGGGTCGACGCCCGCCGTCTCCAGCAGCTCCAGGTCCAGCAGGCCTTCCAGGTACCGCTCCGCGCTCTCGGTGGGCAGATCGGCGAGGGCGCCGAGGGTGACGGCTGAGAAGTCCTGGGTCTTGACGGTGCCGAGCAGCCGGAAGCAGCGTTTCAACTCGTCGCCGCAGGCCTCGTAGCCGAGTGAGAAGTTGGCGCGGACGGCGAGGTCGCCCACCTCGAGCAGGTCCAGTCTCCCCCGCTCGTCCCGCAGCCTGGTGGCGAAGGTCTCGATACGTTCCATGGGACGGGAGGAGAGGCGCGCACCGGCTATCCGCAGGGCGAGCGGCAGCATCCCGCACAGGTCGGCGACCTCTTCGGTGTCCCGTGGCTCGGCCCGCGCCCGTTCCGCGCCGACGAGGGTCTTCAGCAGCGCGACGCCGTCCTCGCGGGTCATCACGTCGACCTGATGCATATGTGCTCCGGACAGCCCGGTCAGCCGTGCACGGCTGGTGATCAGCACCGCGCACTCGACACCGCCGGGCAGCAGCGGCCGGATCTGGGCCTCGCTGCCGGCATTGTCCAGCACCACGAGCACCCGACGCTCGGCGAGCTGTGCCCGATAGATCCTGGCCCGGTCGTCCACCGATTCGGGGATGCTGTCGGAGTCGACGCCGAGTTCGTTGAGGAAGCGGGTCAGCGCAACAGCGGGATCCAGCGGGCGCGACTCGGCTCCGCGGAGGTTGACGTAGATCTGCCCGTCGGCGAAGTGCGAGCGCACCCGGTGGGCGACGTGCACAGCCAGCGTCGTCTTGCCCACCCCGCCCTTGCCGTACAGGGCGACGATCGGCACGGCCGTGTCGCTGAGCCTGTTCAGCAGGGTCGCGGCGAGTTCGGCGGCCTGCTCGGAGTGGCCGGTGAAGTCCTCGATGTCCGGCGGGAGCTGGAAGAGGTTGCTGGTTCCGGGGAGGTTGCGCGCGTTGCTGTCGCGGATGCCCGCCGGCCGCGGCGAGTCGATCTGCGCCTTGACCTGCCAGTAGGCGAGTCCGCCCGACAGGACACCGGCCAGTGTGGCGAGAGAGAGCTGCATCGGGGTGAGCTCCTCGCCCGAGCCGCTTCCCGCGATGATGCCGAAGAAGATCGCCGCAGTGGTGACACAGAAGGCGACTGTCGGGATGGCGTAACGGAAGCGCTGTGTCGAGGTCACCGCGGGGGATCCGTCCCTCCGTGTCCTGGCCAGGTAGCAGGATCATACGTGAACGCCCCTGTGGCGAACGGGGGTTTACGCGATGCCGGACGCGTCAACTTCGGCCATTCGAGGGGAGGTTGCTGCCCCGACGGTGCCACCTGTGCGTGCGGCGATCGATGGCTACACCGGCTCGCCGAGGAGCGTGCGGGGCAGCTGTGCGAGGGTGCTGATCCGCGGTATCCCGGTGGGTGCCGGGACGGCTCCGCAGCGGTCGAGCCAGATGCCGGTGAGCCCTGCGGTGGTGGCGGCCAGGGCATCGGTGTCCGGACGGTCACCGACGTACGCGGCTTCGTCCGGCCGTACGCCCAGTGCCTCACATGCGGCGTGGAAGGCTTCGGGGGCGGGTTTGGAGAGTCCCAGTTCATCGGCGCACAGCACGGCCTCGAAGCGGTCGTGGATGCCGAAGGCGCGGAGCTTTCGTTCCTGGTCGCGCAGGCCCGAGTTGGAGAGGATGCCGTGCCGGTAGCCGGGGGTGAGGGCGTCGAGGGCGGGGAGGACGTCGGGGAAGATCCGCCAGGCCGCCTCGTAGCGCAGTTCGTAGCGGGCGTACCACTGGTCGGCTTCCTCGCCGGTCAGCCGCAGGCCGGGCCGGGCCACGGCGAGAATTGTGCGGACACGTTCGCGGCGGTGCTCCGCGAACGTGATCTCGCGGGCGAGGAAACGGCCGAACACCCGCTCCATGACGTCCCGCCAGTGCGTGAAGGCCGCCTCGGGCGAGGCATACGCGGCGAGGCAGCCCTCGGCCTCCAGATGGCCGAGGGCCGCCTCGCGGTCCGCGCTGTCGTAGTCGAAGAGGGTGTCGTCGATGTCCCAGATCACGGCGCGGATCGGCATACGGCAAACCGTACGTCGCCCGGCCACCGAGGGCCCCGGTGACGTCGGGATCGCTTCACCGGTTTGGCGGTCCGGGCCCCCAGACCGAGAACCGCGGCCACGCCCGGGGGCGGCACGCTCAGAGCTCCGCCAGCAGCTCCGCCTTCTTCTTCGTGAACTCCTCGTCCGTCACCAGCCCCGCCAGGTGCAGGTCCCCCAAGTGCCGTATCCGGTCCGCGATGTCCGCCGGGTCGCGGCGGGCAGGGGGTGCCGTCAGGACGGGGGCGGGGGACTGGGCGCGGACGGACTCCAGTACCGCCGCCGCGAACGGCAGCGACTCGTGCACCGGGCCGTAGCCCAGCCCGAACACCACCGCCGCCGGATCCTGGTCCGCCTGCGAGGCGGGCGTGGCCGCGGGCGCGCACGCGCCGGGGCGCGGCAGCAGGCGCAGATAGCCGTCGAACGCCTCCGGGGAGCGCCACTCCACCCCCGTCAGCTCGGACACCGCGAAACTCTGGTCCCCCGCGTTCCACTTGGCCGTCGACGCCGCCGTGCGCGACCAGCGGAATCTCACGCGCGAGCCGTCGAAGGACGCCTTCCCGTCGTACGCCTTGAAGCCCAGCGGCGCCGGGGGCGCGGCGACCGTGTACCGCTCGGCGGGACGGTCCCCGTCCGGGCCGAGCGCGTCGCGCAGCGCGTCCGCGTAGTACTCGGCGAGCGTCTCGCGCTCCGCCGGCAGCACCAGCCGGTACGGATCGCTGGCGTCCTTGAGCTGACCCGCCGCCGCGTCCATCAGCGGGTCGGCTCCGGGTCTCGGGACGGCGTGCAGGACGACGGTCCCGGCCTTGCCGGGCGTGAGTGTCACCGCGGTCAACGCCTCGTGGGGGACGCGCCGTTCACGCAGGGCGGAGAAGAGCCTCGGCCTGCGGATCCCCCGATCGAAGCGGATGAGCACGGAGTCGGTCTCGAACTCCCAGGTGGCTTGAATACCCGCCAGCACATCACCCATGTGCCTCATCGTATGCGGCCGACGCCTGTCCGTCGCCCCTCGGTCACAAGCCCGTTCCCCGACGCTCTACGCGCGTTGGCCCGCGTCCTCGCCGTAAATACCACTGCGGCACGTGTCGGTGTCGCCTGCGCAGCTGATGCCCTCGTACGAGCCCACGCCGATCTCGGCGAAGTTGTCCACACTCTCCGTACCCGGCTCGAAATAGCCGGTGTGTCCCATAGCGCGCTCCGCGGAGACGACCCGCGCCCCGAACTCCGGCGTCACCGGGTCCTCACCGTGCCCGAGCCCGCCGACCGCCAGGTGCGGCACGTCCTGGATCCAGTCGTCGCTGTCGCGCGTGGCCCAGACGCGGGCGCTGGTCCCGAGCTCGGAGACGTTCTGGGCGCGCATCCCGGGGCTGCCGGCGACCGCGATGTCCTCGACCCGCTCGGGCAGGTTCCGGGCGGCGACCCCGCAGACCACGGAGCCGTAGCTGTGGCAGAAGAGCGCGACCCTGGAGTCGCCGGGCAGCGCTTCGGTGAGGGCGTTCAGCCGCACGGCGCCGCTCTCGGCGAGCCGCCCGATCGCGGAGTCCATGCCGACGCCGACCGGCGAGGTGTAGTCGGCCCAGGCGATGACGGCGGTACGCACGCCGGGCGCGGCGGCCCGTTCGGCGGCGTACAGCGACTGCGCCATGCCGACCGGCGCGGTGTACTTGCGGGCCGTCTTCTGGAACGTGAGCAGGTTGGTGTCGACGCCGGGGACGATCACCGACACCCGTTCGGCGCGGTCGAGGTCGCCGAAGACCTCGGCGACCCTGCCCGGACCCGTCGGGTCGAAGGCCAGGATCTGCCGGCCGGTGTCCATCAGCGCGCGGAACCGGTGCATCCGCCGGACCGCATCGTGATGGCCTTCCGCGGTGAGGTCCGGGTCGGCGACCCGCCGCCGTTCGGCGGCGAGGGACGTGGCGAGCGCCTGCCGGTTCGCCCGGTAGCGCAGGGTGACCGGCGCGCCGTTGAGGTTGCCCACCACATGGGGGAAGTCGGCGGCGAGCCGCTTGCCCCGGGCGCTGCCGATCGACGCGAAGAACGCGGCGAGCCGGGCGGGCGCGGAGTCCGGCGCGGGCAGCGCCTCGGCTCCGATCCGGGCCTTGCGCCAGCCCGCCAGTTCGGCGGCCAGTGCGGTGCGCGGGCCGCCCTGATCTCGTATGGCGGTCCATCCGGTGGTCGCGAGCATCATGAGGACCACCGTCAGGGCGAGCAGGGCACGCCAGACGGTCGGAGCGGGGGAGGCGTCGAAAGAAGTCACTGCGGGACACCCTAGGAGAAGGGTGGCCGCGGACGCGAAGAGGGTGAGGCAGATCACGTGTGAAGGGGGAATGAACGGGCAGGAGGGTGACGTTCCGTGCGCGCGGCGTACGCATCGACGCAACTCGTGCGCCTCCGCGCCGCGTTGAGCGCCCCGCGCCGGGTCCGACCGGGCCTGACACCGTGCCCCGCGCCCGCGCGTGCCGCCGGACACCCGCTGTCCTGCCGGGCGTTGCGCGCGTGTCGCGCCGAGCGACACGGCACCGCTGTCCCGCCGGCCGTGTGCCCCCGGGTGCCGCGAGCCGCCGCCCGCCGGGCCCCGCTGTTCCGTCGGTGGCGCGTGCACCCATCTGCCGCCCGCTGCCTCCGCCGGCCTCGTGCGTGCGCCGGGCGTCGCACCGCGAGCCGCCGCCCGTGAGCCGCCGCCCGCGGGGCGCCGATCCGCCGCCCGCCGGGGTCGCGCCGTGCCCGGCTGGCGTGGGCCGCCGCCAGGTGCACCTGGGCGCCCGTGCGAGCAGCCCGCGTCGTCAGGCGCCGGCGCGCCAGTCGCCCGCCAGGGACGGGCCCAGGTGGTCGAGGTAGGCCTCGGTCAGCGCGCGGATCGCCTCCACGCTCGGGTCCTCGCCCCGGCCCCACAGGCGGCCGGTCACCCGCATGACCCCGCCGAACGCCGCCACCGCCACCCGTGGCCGCGGATCGGCGTCCACGTCCAGGCCCTCGCGTTCGGCGATCAGGCGCGCGAGCAGGTCCTCCATGTCCGCGGAGCGCCGCAGGTGCGCCGCGAGCAGCGCCGGGGTCGACTCGATCATCAGGAAGCTGCGCATGTACAGGTCGAGCGGGACGATCTCCTCGATGGCGACCCCGATGGTGTCCCAGGACGCGGAGACGGCGTTGCGCATCGCCTCGAACGGGCCTTCCTCGGCCGGCCGTTCGCGCAGGGCGGCGACGTAGTGCGACTCCGCCAGCTCCTGGACGGCGAACGCGACCTCCTCCTTGCTGGCGAAGTACCGGAAGAAGGTGCGCTGGGACACCTCGACCGCGTCGACGATCTCGTCGACCGTCGTCCTCTCGTATCCCTGCGTGGTGAACAGCTCGAGGGCCACGCGCACCAGGGCGTCGCGGGTGCGCTGCTTCTTGCGGGCGCGCAGTCCGGTCGGCTCGACCGTCACGTCATCGTCCTCTTTCCCCAGCATTCGTCCAGCTCAGCGTACCTGCGAGCGGCGTGACAGTTACTGACTGGTGAACTCGTTTGTCAACTGTCAGTCGCTGACATTAGCCTCGCGGTATGACTAGTCAGACCACCGTCGCCAAGGCGCCGAGAGACCCCGGAGGTCCCCAGGACTCCGCCCCGGCGCCCGTCAAGGGGCTGCGCGGCCACCCCTGGCTGACCCTGTTCGCCGTCGCCATCGGTGTGATGATGGTCGCGCTCGACGGCACGATCGTCGCGATCGCCAACCCGGCGATCCAGAAGGACCTCGGCGCATCCCTGTCCCAGGTCCAGTGGATCACCAACGGCTACCTGCTCGCCCTCGCCGTCGCCCTGATCACGGCGGGCAAGCTCGGTGACCGCTTCGGCCACCGCCAGACGTTCCTGATCGGCATCGCGGGCTTCGCCGCGGCCTCCGCGGCGATCGGCCTGTCCGACTCCATCGCCCTCGTCATCCTGTTCCGCGTGTTCCAGGGCCTGTTCGGCGCGCTGCTCATGCCGGCCGCGCTCGGCCTGCTGCGCGCCACGTTCCCCGCCGAGAAGCTGAACATGGCCATCGGCATCTGGGGCATGGTCATCGGCGCCTCCACGGCGGGCGGCCCGATCCTCGGCGGTCTGCTCGTCGAGCACGTCAGCTGGCAGTCGGTGTTCTTCATCAACGTGCCCGTCGGCGTGGTCGCCCTCGTCTTCGGCCTGGTGATCCTCAGGGACCACCGCGCCGCCCTCGGGCGGAGCCCGATGAACGAGCACAGCGCGCCGCGTTCGTTCGACATCCCCGGCATCGTGCTGCTCTCGGGAGCCATGGGCGCGCTGGTCTACGGCCTGATCAAGGCGGGCGAGTCCTGGGGCTGGGGCGGCGGCCGGACCTGGCTCTGCCTCGGCGGCGCGATCCTCCTCTTCGTCCTCTTCGCCCTCTGGGAGACGAAGGTCGACGAGCCGCTGATCCCCCTCGGCCTCTTCCGCTCCGTCCCCCTCGCCGCGGGCACGGTCCTGATGGTGCTGATGGCCTTCGCCTTCATGGGCGGCCTGTTCTTCGTGACGTTCTACCTCCAGGGCGTCAAGGGCCTCAGCCCGGTCGACAGCGGTCTGCGGCTGCTGCCCCTGACGGCGATGATGATCGTGTCCTCGCCGCTGGCGGGCGCGCTGATCACCAAGTTCGGCCCGCGCGTCCCGCTCGTCGGCGGCATGGTCTGCACGGCGGTCGCGATGTTCGGCATGACCGCCCTGACCGAGGGCACCGGCACGTTCGTGATGTCCCTCTGGTTCGCCCTGCTGGGGCTCGGTCTCGCGCCGGTCATGGTGGGCGCCACCGAGGTCATCGTCGGCAACGCGCCGCTGGAGCTCTCCGGTGTCGCAGGCGGCCTCCAGCAGGCGGCCATGCAGGTCGGCGGCGCGCTCGGCACCGCCGTACTGGGTGCCGTCATGTCCTCCAAGGTGAGCGCCGAGTTCGCGGACAACTGGCAGGACGCGGGCATCCCCGTCCCGCCGGACCCGCGGCTGGAGGAGGCCGCCGAGTTCGGCGCCGTCCCCGCGGAACTGGCGAAGGCGCCCGGCATGACGCCGGATCTCGTCACCAGGATCGGTGACGTCATCCATGACACGTTCATGTCCGGCATGGGCCTGGCGTTCACCGTCGCCGGTGTCGTCGCGGTCGTCGCCGCCCTGGTCGCCACGCTCACCAAGCGCGGCGAGAACGCGGAGGCCGGTGCGGGCGGCGCCCACATCTGACGTCAACGCAGCGCCCGCGAGAGCCCCGACGGACAGCCCCGTCGGGGCTCTCGCCTATCCGGGTGATCATGCGGCCGCCCTCTTCCGCGGCCGTGTCACCGCAGGTCAGGCTGCGGCCAAGTGATCCACACGACACGGGGGACGATCCGTATGCGTACGACTGTGTTCGCGGCGGCCGCGCTGGCCGCCACCGCCCTGCTCGCACCCGCCGCCGCGTCCGCGGCCCCGGCGGCAGCGCCACCGCGCCTCGGGGCCTGCGCCGCCGGTGAGTTGTGCCTCTGGGCGAAGAGCGGCTTCCAGGGCGCCCGCGCGGCCCACGAACTCGCCGGCACCGACATCGACAGCTGTGTGCCGCTCCCGGCCGGCACCACCGCGGTCTCGCTCGCCAACCGGACGGGCCGCCCGGTGACCACGTACCAGTCCGCGGAGTGCGCGGAGACGGGCGAGTTCGAGACCTACCCCGGCGGCGGCACGTGGGTGCCCGAATCGCCGTACCGGGTGCGGGCGTTCAAGATCTGGGAGAACTAGGGGGAGCGGCTGCCTGCCCGGGCACGGAAGCACCCGCCTCCGTGCCCGAGAGCCGCGCCACCTCCGCGCGGAGGTGCTTCACCTCGGTCGTCAGCGCTTCCAGCAGCGCGGTCTGCCGGCGTTCCTCGGCGTCGTCCCTCTCGAAGCGGGCGATGAACCAGGCCGCGATGTTCGCCGTCACCACACCGAGCAGGGCGATGCCCGAGATCATCAGCCCGACCGCCAGCAGCCGGCCGAGGCCCGTCGTCGGCGCGTGGTCCCCGTAGCCGACCGTCGTCATCGTCGTGAACGACCACCACACCGCGTCGCCGAGCGTCTTGATGTTGCCGCCCGGCGCATCCCGCTCCACCCGCAGCACGGCGAGCGAGCCGAACATCATCAGCCCCACCACCGCTCCGCCCACATAAGTCGTCAGCGTGATCTGCGGGGCCATCCGGGCCCGCCGCCCCACCAGCAGCAGCGTGGAGACCAGCCGCAGCAGCCGCAGCGGCTGCACCAGCGGCAGGGCCACCGCGAGCAGGTCCAGCGGGTGGCTGCGCACGAACAGCCACCTGCCCGGCGCCAGGGCCAGCCGTACGAGATAGTCCGCCGCGAACGCCGCCCACACGGCCCATTCGGTCACCGTGCACAGCCTGTGCACCCACGCGTCCGCGCCGGGCGCCACGATCGGCACCGCGTACGCGACGGCGAACGCCACGGCGAGACCCAGCAGCGGCCCCTGGGTGCGCGCCTCCCAGCGCATCTGCGCCGTTCGTTCCTTCATGGGGCGCATCGTAAAGGGGGTGTGCGGGGACGAACCCCGCACACCCCCCAGTACGGGAGCGGCTACGCGTCGCCGCCGGCCGCGCCGGGGTCCGCCGCCGACACGTCGAGCAGCTGGTAGCGGTCCACCGCCTGCTTCAGCACACTGCGGTCCACCTTGCCCTCACGCGCCAGCTCGGTGAGCACCGCCAGCACGATCGACTGCGCGTCGATGTGGAAGTACCGGCGGGCCGCACCGCGCGTGTCCGCGAAGCCGAAGCCGTCGGCGCCCAGCGAGGTGTACGTGCCAGGCACCCAGCGGGAGATCTGGTCCGGTACGGAGCGCATCCAGTCCGAGACCGCGACGAACGGGCCCTCGGCGCCGGACAGCTTCTGCGTCACGTACGGAACGCGCTGCTCCTCCTCGGGGTGGAGCAGGTTGTGCTCCTCGGCCTCGACGGCGTCGCGCCGCAGCTCGTTCCACGAGGTCGCCGACCACACGTCGGCGCGTACGTTCCACTCCTCGGCGAGGATCCGCTGCGCCTCGACCGCCCACGGCACGGCCACCCCCGACGCCATGATCTGCGCCGGGATCGCGCCCTGCTCGCCGCGCCGGAAGCGGTGGATGCCCTTGAGGATGCCCTCGACGTCCACGTCGGCCGGCTCGGCCGGGTGCTGGATGGGCTCGTTGTAGACGGTGAGGTAGTAGAAGACGTCCTCGCCGTGCGGGTGCTCGGCGTCGCCGCCGTACATCCGGCGCAGACCGTCCTTGACGATGTGCGCGATCTCGAAGCCGAACGCCGGGTCGTAGGCGACACAGCCCGGGTTGGTGGAGGCGAGCAGCTGGGAGTGGCCGTCCGCGTGCTGCAGGCCCTCGCCGGTCAGCGTGGTGCGGCCGGCCGTCGCGCCCAGCACGAAGCCGCGCGCCAGCTGGTCGGCCATCTGCCAGAACTGGTCGCCGGTGCGCTGGAAGCCGAACATCGAGTAGAAGACGTAGACCGGGATGAGCGGCTCGCCGTGCGTCGCGTACGCCGAACCGGCCGCGATCAGGGAGGCCGTGCAGCCCGCCTCCGAGATGCCGTCGTGCAGCATCTGTCCGGTCGGCGACTCCTTGTACGCGAGCAGCAGCTCGCGGTCCACGGCCTCGTACTGCTGTCCCAGCGGGTTGTAGATCTTCGCGCTCGGGAAGAACGAGTCCATGCCGAAGGTGCGGTACTCGTCGGGCGCGATCAGTACGAACCGCTTGCCGATCTCCTTGTCCCGCATGAGGTCCTTCAGCAGCCTGACGAACGCCATCGTGGTGGCGATCGACTGCTGGCCGGAGCCCTTCCTCACAGCCGCGTACGTCTTGTCGTCGGGCAGCACGAGCGGCTTGGAGCGCACGACGCGGGTGGGCACGTAACCGCCGAGCGCCTTGCGGCGGTCGTGCATGTACTGGATCTCCTCCGACTCCGGGCCCGGGTGGTAGTACGGCGGAAGGCCGGACTCCAGCTGGGCGTCGGTGATCGGGATGTGGAGGCGGTCGCGGAAGCGCTTGAGGTCGTCGACCGTCAGCTTCTTCATCTGGTGCGTGGCGTTGCGGCCCTCGAAGTTCGGGCCGAGCGTCCAGCCCTTGACCGTCTGGGCGAGGATCACGGTCGGCTGGCCCTTGTGCGCGCGCGCCGCCGCGTACGCCGCGTAGATCTTCCGGTGGTCGTGCCCGCCGCGGCCCAGCATGAGGATCTGGTGGTCGCTCATGTTCTCCACCATGGCGCGCAGCCGGTGGTCGTCACCGAAGAAGTGCTGCCGGATGTACGCGCCGGTCTCGGTGGCGTACGTCTGGAACTGGCCGTCCGGCGTGGTGTTCAGCTTGTTGACCAGCACGCCGTCGCGGTCCTGCGCGAGCAGCGGGTCCCAGGTGCGGTCCCACACCAGCTTGATCACGTTCCAGCCGGCGCCGCGGAACTGCGACTCCAGCTCCTGGATGATCTTGCCGTTGCCGCGGACCGGGCCGTCGAGGCGCTGCAGGTTGCAGTTGACGACGAAGGTCAGGTTGTCCAGGCCCTCGCGGGCGGCGATGGACAGCTGGCCCAGCGACTCGGGCTCGTCCATCTCGCCGTCGCCGAGGTAGGCCCACACGTGCGAGTCGGAGGTGTCGGCGATGCCGCGGGCCTCCATGTAGCGGTTCATCCGCGCCTGGTAGATCGCGCCGAGCGGGCCGAGGCCCATGGAGACGGTCGGGAACTCCCAGAAGTCCGGCATCAGCCGCGGGTGCGGGTAGCTGGACAGGCCGTACGGCGCCTTCGACTTCTCCTGGCGGAACGCGTCGAGCTGCCGCTCGGAGAGCCGGTCCAGCAGGAACGCGCGGGCGTAGATCCCGGGGGAGGCGTGCCCCTGGAAGAAGATCTGGTCGCCGCCCTTGCCGTCGTCCTTGCCGCGGAAGAAGTGGTTGAAGCCCACGTCGTACAGGGATGCGGAGGACGCGAACGTCGCGATGTGGCCGCCGACGCCGATGCCGGGGCGCTGCGCGCGGGAGACCATCACCGCGGCGTTCCAGCGCGTGGCGTTGAGGATCTTGCGCTCGATCTCCTCGTTGCCGGGGAAGAACGGCTCGTCCTTGGTGGCGATCGTGTTGACGTAGTCCGTGCTGCGCATCTCGGGCACGGCCACGCGCTTCTCGCGCGCCCGCTCGATCAGGCGGAGCATCAGGTAGCGGGCGCGCTCGCGGCCCCGCTCGTCGACGGCGGCGTCGAGAGAGTCCAGCCATTCCTTGGTCTCTTCGGGATCGAAGTCCGGGACCTGGCTGGGAAGGCCGCCAATGATGATCGGGTTGCGATCGGATCCGGAAGCCACGCTATTCCTTCGCTGTTCGGGGGTCTGCCGCGACGAGATCACGGGAAGACGCGCTGACGTGATGTCGGGGAAGCTGTCGCACCGCCTCCATCGTGTACCGCAGGGAGGCGTACGTCACCTCTACCGAGGGGTAACCCCCGGACTTCGTGACATCGGGCCAGGACCCCGGGTACCGGTCCGGCCAAATCGCAACCATACGCTCAACCCGTCCATGCGTTTCGTTCGGTCGTTCGGTTCCGATTGAGGGATGGAGGGTAGGTATGCGGCAAAGATGGCCAAAAGGCGTGGCGCTCTTCACGCATGGGTCACCGGGTGCTGCCTGGAGTTGCGCCGAGACGGCCCCAAACGTCACCGTTTCGGCGGTCCGTACGGCCGGGTACTTGCGCGATCCGTCCCGCCCGTGTGGACTACGGCCAATGCCACGCGTGCGCGCGTGGCCTCAAGGCATTCCCAAAGAACAAGATCAGGAGGCAAGCCGTGAGCGCGACCGCGGACCACGCGGAGACGAACCTGGCCGCAAGGCTGGGTTTCCAGCCCGACCAGGTGGTCCAGGAGATCGGCTACGACGAGGATGTCGACCAGGAGCTCCGCGAGGCCATCGAAGAGGTCACCGGCACCGAGCTCGTCGACGAGGACTACGACGACGTGGCCGATGCCGTGGTGCTCTGGTTCCGTGAGGACGACGGGGACCTGACCGATGCGCTGGTGGATGCCATCGCGTACATGGAGGAAGGCGGCCAGATCCTGCTGCTGACGCCGAAGACCGGCCGCGACGGCTACGTCGAGCCCAGCGAGATCGGCGAGGCTGCGACCACCGCGGGCCTGTCGCAGACCAAGAGCATCAGCGCCGGCAAGGACTGGGCGGGCACCCGTCTCGTGACGCCGAAGGCCGCAGCGAAGAAGCGCTAGCCGCGAAGTGGCGCCGGCCGCAGCGCCGGGTGCGATCCGACAGCATCGCGAGGCCCCCGTCGACGCCTCCCACCACCCGGTGGGAGAAGTCGGCGGGGGCCTCGCGCATGGGGCCCGCGCCGTCTGCGTAGGGTGGTCGTTCACCTGACCGGCTCACAGAAGGGATGCGTTTTCCATGGCCATCGAGGTCGGTGACAAGGCTCCGGAGTTCGAGCTCAAGGACAACCACGGGCGCACCGTCACGCTGTCCGAGTTCCGCGGCGAGAAGAACGTGGTGCTCCTCTTCTACCCGTTCGCCTTCACCGGCGTGTGCACGGGCGAGCTGTGCGCCCTGCGCGACGAGCTGCCGACGTTCGTCAACGACGACACCCAGCTCCTCGCGGTCTCCAACGACTCGATCCACACCCTGCGCGTCTTCGCCGAGCAGGAGGGCCTCGAGTACCCGCTGCTGTCCGACTTCTGGCCGCACGGCGAGACCTCCCGGGCCTACGGCGTCTTCGACGAGGAGAAGGGCTGCGCGGTGCGCGGCACCTTCATCATCGACAAGGAGGGCGTCGTGCGCTGGACCGTCGTCAACGCCCTGCCCGACGCGCGCGACCTGAACGAGTACGTCGAGGCCCTCCGCGCGCTCTGAGGCTCCCGGCGCACCGGCCGCCGCGAACCGCGGGGGTTTCCCGGGGATCGCCCGGAAATAGCACAGCGGCCGGGAACCGGTCACTAGGATCCTTTCGTTGATCCCAACAGCAACGAACGACGGGGGCGCTGCCCCTGAACATCCAATGGAGGGACTCGTGGGAGTCAGCCTCAGCAAGGGCGGCAACGTCTCGCTGACCAAGGAGGCCCCTGGCCTGACCGCCGTCACCGTCGGTCTGGGCTGGGACGTCCGCACCACCACCGGCACCGACTTCGACCTCGACGCCAGCGCCATCCTGGTCAACGCGGAGGGCAAGGTCCGCAACGACCAGGACTTCGTGTTCTTCAACAACCTCAAGAGCGCCGACGGCTCGGTCGAGCACACCGGTGACAACCTCACCGGTGAGGGCGAGGGCGACGACGAGCAGGTCAAGGTGAACCTGGCCGGCGTCCCCGCCGACGTCGACAAGATCGTCTTCCCGGTGTCGATCTACGACGCCGAGACCCGCCAGCAGTCCTTCGGCCAGGTCCGCAACGCGTTCATCCGCGTCGTGAACCAGGCCGGCGGCGCAGAGATCGCGCGGTACGACCTCTCCGAGGACGCCTCCACCGAGACGGCGATGGTCTTCGGCGAGCTCTACCGGCACGGTGCGGAGTGGAAGTTCCGCGCCGTCGGCCAGGGTTACGCCTCGGGCCTGCGCGGCATCGCGCAGGACTTCGGTGTGAACGTCTGAGCCCAGCAGTTCCCATGCCCGGCGCCGCACTCCTTCTGGTGCGGCGCCGGACGTGCCTCGCAACCAAGCCCAGCCAGGGGAGGACTCACCATCATGGGCGTCACGCTCGCCAAGGGAGGCAATGTCTCCCTCTCCAAGGCCGCACCCAATCTCACCCAGGTCCTCGTGGGGCTCGGCTGGGACGCACGCTCCACCACGGGAGCACCCTTCGACCTCGACGCCAGCGCCCTGCTCTGCCAGAACGGCCGCGTCCTCGGCGACGAGTGGTTCATCTTCTACAACCAGCTCACGAGCCCCGACGGCTCCGTCGAGCACACCGGGGACAACCTCACGGGTGAGGGCGACGGCGACGACGAGTCGCTCCTGGTGGACCTCTCCAAGGTGCCGGCCACGGTCGACAAGATCGTCTTCCCGGTCTCCATCCACGACGCCGACAACCGCGGCCAGACCTTCGGCCAGGTGAGCAACGCCTTCATCCGCGTGGTCAACCAGGCCGACGGCCAGGAGCTCGCCCGCTACGACCTCAGCGAGGACGCCTCGACGGAGACCGCGATGATCTTCGGCGAGCTCTACCGCTACGGGGGCGAGTGGAAGTTCAGGGCGGTAGGACAGGGGTACGCGTCGGGCTTGCGGGGCATCGCTCTAGACTTCGGGGTCAACGTTTCGTAAAGCCGCGTGCGGCGCGGGGGAGACCCTCCCTCGGGCATCGCCCGGGGGACCATTACACGATTGGGTAGCCAGTGGTTCTGAAAACCTTCGGCTGGTCGTTCGCCGTCACGGCGCTCGGCCTCGCATTCGCCGCCTGGCAGTGGGGCTGGGAGGCGTTCGGGATCGTACTGATCCTGTCGATCCTCGAGATCTCGCTGTCGTTCGACAACGCGGTCGTCAATGCCGGAATCCTCAAGAAGATGAACGCCTTCTGGCAGAAGATCTTCCTGACCATCGGCATTCTGATCGCCGTCTTCGGTATGCGACTGGTCTTCCCCGTCGTGATCGTCGCCATCAGCGCCAAGGTAGGACCGATCGAAGCGGTCCAGCTCGCCATGGACAACCCCGGGCGGTACGAGGACCTCGTCACCGACGCGCACGCGGCCATCGCCGCGTTCGGTGGCATGTTCCTGCTGATGATCTTCCTCGACTTCATGTTCGAGGAGCGCGAGCACAAGTGGCTGGCCTGGCTGGAGCGCCCGGTGGCCAAGCTCGGCAAGGTCGACATGCTGTCGGTCTGCATCGCGCTGATCGTCCTGATGATCACCGCCATGACCTTCGCCACCCAGGCACACACCAGTACCGGGCACGCCGACAAGTCGGCCACCGTGCTGCTGTCCGGTGTGGCGGGTCTGATCACGTACCTGGTCGTCGGCGGCCTCTCCGGCTACTTCGAGGACAAGCTCGAGGAAGAGGAGGAGCGCGAGCACGAGGAGGAGGAGCAGGCCAAGCGCGAGGGCAAGCAGGTCTCCGCGGTAGGCCTGGCCGGCAAGGCGGCGTTCTTCCTCTTCCTGTACCTCGAGGTGCTCGACGCGTCCTTCTCCTTCGACGGCGTCATCGGCGCGTTCGCCATCACCAACCACATCTTCTGGATGGCGCTGGGCCTCGGCATCGGCGCCATGTACGTCCGGTCGCTCACCGTCTACCTGGTGCGCCAGGGCACGCTGGACGACTACGTCTACCTGGAGCACGGCGCGCACTACGCGATCGGCGCGCTCGCGGTCATCCTGCTCGTCACCATCCAGCACGAGATCAGCGAGATCATCACCGGCCTCGTCGGTGTGTTCCTGATCGCCGCCTCCTTCTGGTCCTCGCTGCGGCGCAACAAGGCGCTCGCGGCGGCCGAGGGACAAGCTGACTCGGGCGACAAAGCCGGAGTGTCGTCCGGGGTGTGACACCCTCCAGGGGGAGGGAACGCTCTGAACGGGGCGGTCACGAGGTTCTCGAGCCTCGGGACCGCCCCGCGGCATGACGCGGGGACTTGGCGACCGAGTGTGGGGTGGGGCATGGCCTTCTGGGACAACCTGTTTCGGGGGAGCGCGGCGCAGTTCGATTCCGGTAGCGCCGCGACCAACTCCATAGAGCTGACCAAACGGCGCCCGACGGTCTCGCTCACCAAACAGGGCGCTGCCACCGGCAATCTGCGCGTCAACCTCTCCTGGCGCATGCGCACCTCGGACATCGAGGGGCGCTCACGCCAGGGCGGCCGGCTCCTGCGCCACCCGTTCAAGCTCTTCCAGCCCGACGTGGTCCAGGCCCACACCCAGGGCGTGGTCAACGTGGACCTGGATCTCGGCTGCCTGTACGAGCTGACGGACGGCAGCAAGGGCGTCGTCCAGCCGCTGGGCAGCTTCTTCGGCAGCCTGAACGAACCGCCGTACGTACGCCTCAGCGGCGACGACCGGTTCGGCGCCCCCTCCGGCGAGACGATCTTCGTCAACCTCGACCACCGGGACGAGATCAGGCGCCTGCTCTTCTTCGTCTACATCTACGACCAGACGCCCGCCTTCGACCGCACGCACGCGCACTGCACGCTCTACCCGAGCAACGGGCCGCGCGTGGAGATCGAGCTCGACGAGCGCGCGCCCCAGGCCCGCTCCTGCGCGGTGTTCTCCGTGGAGAACGTCAAGGGAGAGCTGGTCGTGCGCCGCGAGGTGAAGTTCGTGTACGGCTTCCAGGCAGAGCTCGACCGGCTGTACGGATGGGGGCTGCAGTGGGGCCGGGGCTACAAGAGCCGGGTCTGACGCAGGCGCCGGGCGGCCGCGCCCGGCGCCGGTGAGCACCTCGTACCGGGCCTACGGCGTACCGGGCCTACGGCGTACCGGGCCTACGGCCGCAGGAACTGCGGGCCCATCGGAGGCAGCCGGAAGTTCGGGTCGGGCGCGTGCGCGGCCAGGGGAGCGGGCTGCGGATAGCCGTATCCGGAGGCGGGCGGCGCCGTCTGCGGCGGGGGCGGGGCGGTCTGGGGGTAGCCGTACGCGGGCCGGGTCGCGTCCGACTGGGGATAGCCGTAGGCGGGCGCTGGCTGCGCCGGCAGGGGCGGGGCCGCCTGGGCCGCTGCCCCGGGCTCCGCGGAGGGCTCGGCGGACGGCTCCGCGGCCGCCTCCGCCTCGTCCACCGAGATGCCGAACGCGGTCGCGAGCCCCACGAGGCCCGTCGGGTAGCCCTGCGCCACCGCGCGGAACTTCCAGCCGTCCCCGCGCCGGTACAGCTCGCCGCAGATGATCGCCGTCTCCTCGCCGGTCTCCGGCTTCACGTCGAAGACGGCCAGCGGCTCCGCGCCGGGCGCGGCCGCGTCGTGGAGCGATATGCGCAGATCCCGTACATGCTCGAAGGTGCCGCCGTCGGAGGAGGCGGCGATCACGACCTGATCGACGGAGGTGTCCAGTGCCCCCAGGTCCGCCTCGACGGTGTCCGTCAGGTGCTCGGCGATCCGCTTCTTCGGCAGCCGGCGCACCAGACCCGAGGGATGGCGCGGCTGGTTGTAGAAGACGAAGTCCTCGTCGGAGCGCACACGGCCGTCGGCGCCGAGCAGCAGCGCCGACGCGTCCACGTCCGGCACCCCGGTGCCCGGGGTCCAGCGCAGCACGGCCCGTACGGCCGTGGCATCGAGAGGGACGTTCGAGCCCTTCAGCATCGCGTGCGTCATGCCCGTCATCCTGCCTGCCCGAGCCCGCGCGGGACAACGCGGGGCCCTGTTGCGGGCCCTTGTGCGTGCCTGTCCGGCAGGCCGGACGGCACGGGTGCGAAGCGGACGAGTTACCTGCATTTCATGCACATGGGGAACTCTCGACACCCGCGCTTACGTACTATTACCGGCCACATGTTGTCAGGGCCGTCGAGGCAGTACGGGGGATGTAGATGCGTCATTTCGGGCAGGTCCCGCCCGCGGTCCAGGCGAGACTCTTCCACCGGCAGCCGTGCGAATTCGACGCCGGCTCTCCGGCCAGGATGCTCGCCGCCGCCCTCGGCGCCACGCTCTACAGCCCGGCCACCCGCCCGCGGCTCGCCGACGACGTGGTCAAGCAGGCCGGCCGCGGCGTCGTGTCCATGGTGCTGTGCCTGGAGGACTCCATCGACGACGCGGACGTGGAGGCGGCCGAGGCCAACCTGGTCCGCCAGTTCGCCGACCTCGACGCACGCGGCGACGAACTGCCCCTGCTGTTCATCAGGGTCCGCTTCCCGGACCAGATCACCGACCTCGTGAAGCGCCTGGGACCCGCGGGACGGCTGCTGACCGGATTCGTACTCCCCAAGTTCACCGAGGAGCGCGGCGTCCCCTTCCTGGAGGCCCTCGCCACCGCCGAGGCCGCCTGCGGGCGCCGGCTGTTCGCGATGCCCGTCCTGGAGTCGCCCGAGCTGCTCTACCTGGAGAGCAGGACCGACACGCTCGTCGGCATCTCCCGCACCGTCGACAAGTACCGCGACCGCGTCCTCGCCCTGCGCCTCGGCGTCACCGACTTCTGCTCCGCGTACGGACTGCGCCGCTCGCCCGACATGACGGCGTACGACGTACGGATCGTCACCTCCGTCATCGCCGACGTGGTCAACGTGCTCGGCCGCTCCGACGGCACCGGCTTCACCATCACCGGCCCCGTGTGGGAGTACTTCCCCACCCAGGAGCGCATGTTCAAGCCCCAGCTGCGCCGCAGCCCCTTCCTCGAAGGGCGGGCCGAGGAGCTGCGCACCGCGCTCATCGAGCACGACATGGACGGCCTGCTGCGCGAGATCGAGCTCGACCGGGCCAACGGCCTGCTCGGCAAGACCTGCATCCACCCCTCCCACGTGCTGCCCGTCCACGCCCTGTCCGTGGTCAGCCACGAGGAGTACAGCGACGCCTGCGACCTCCTGCGCCCCGAGCGCGGAGGGGGCGGCGTACTGCGCTCCGCGTACACGAACAAGATGAACGAGGTGAAGCCGCACCGCGCCTGGGCGGAGCGGACGCTCCAGCGCGCCGAGGTCTTCGGCGTCGCCAAGGAGGACATCGGCTTCGTGGACCTGCTGCGGGCGGGAGTCGCGGACTCATGACGAAGGAGGAGGACGGCGTGGTGTGGTCGGGCAGCTGGGTCGCGGACCGGCTCGGAGTCGGACTCGACGGTGACGAACGGCTGCCCGAGCTGCTGGGTCTCGCCCTGCGCCGCAACCCCAAGCGGGCCCACCTGCTCGTGTCCAACGTGCTGGGCAAGCACGTGCCGCAGAACCCGCGCGTGGTCTGGCAGTGCGGGTACGACCTCGGCCGCCGCGTGCGCGAGCTGCTCGGCGACGCCGCGTCCCGCCGCGCGGTCGTCCTCGGCTACGCGGAGACCGCGACCGGCCTCGGCCACTCCGTCGCGGACGGTGTGGCCCTCGCGCCCTATCTGCACTCCACCCGGCGCCCCGTCGACGGCGTCGCCCGCGCCGGCGGGTTCGAGGAGTCCCACTCGCACGCCACCACGCACCTGCTGCTGCCGGAGGACCCGCGGCTGCTGGCGGGCGACGGCCCGCTGATCCTCGTCGACGACGAGTTCTCCACGGGTAACACCGTCCTCAACACCATCCGCGACCTGCACGAGCGCTTCCCGCGCAAGCAGTACGTGATCGTCGCGCTCGTCGACATGCGCGCCGAGGCGGACCGGCGGCGCTTCACCGCCTTCGCGGAGGAGATCGGCGCGCGCGTCGACCTCGTGTCCCTCGCCTCCGGCACCGTCCGACTGCCGGAGGGCGTCCTGGAGAAGGGCCAGGCGCTCGTCGCGGAGCACGAGCCCACGGCCCCCGCCACGAGCCCGGCCCCGGCGGCCGCCGGCCGCCTGACCCGCATCGACCTGGACTGGCCCGCCGGCGTCCCCGACGGCGGACGCCACGGCTTCACCCCCGAGCACCGGCGCGCCCTGGAGGCCGAACTGCCCGCCATGGCGCTGCGGATCGCCGACGCGCTCGGCGAGGCCTGCGGCACCGGCCGCCGCGTGCTCGTCCTCGGCTTCGAGGAGCTGATGTACGCGCCGCTGCGGATCGGCGTCGCCCTGGACCAGCACGCCGACGCCGACGTGTCCTACTCCACCACCACCCGCTCGCCGGTCCTCGCCGTCGACGACCCCGGCTACGCGATACGGACCCGGCTCGTCTTCCCGGCCCACGACGACCCCGCCGACGGCCCCGGCGAGCGCTACGCCTACAACGTGGCGGGCGGCGGCTTCGACGCCGTCGTCGCGGTGATCGACTCCACCGCCGACACCGCCGAGCTGCACGGCCCCGACGGGCTGCTCGCCCGCCTCGCGGCCCACACACCGCACGTGCTGCTCGCGGTGGTCCCCTCGTACGTCCCCCCGGCACCCCCGGCACCCGAAAGGGCCTCCATGCTGCCCGAGCCGCTCCGCGGACCCGCCTTCTCGTCCTACGCGCCCGAGGAGGTCGGCTGGCTGCTCCAGGACCTGTCGGACGTCGAACTGGAGGCGCCCACGGAGGAGCGCGAGGAGGCCATCCAGAGCGGCGGCGCGCACTACGCCGAGTCCCTGCCCGTCGAGTACCAGCCGAGCGAGGAGTACCAGGCGCTGTTCAAGGCCGCGCTCGAGACGTCCGCGGCCCGGATCGCGCGGGCCGTCGGCACCGTCACCGAGACCGTCCTCGCGGAGTTCCCCCAGCGCCTTCGGCCCGGGAGGCACTCCCAGGAGCGGCCTGGGGGGCACCCCCACGAGCCCCGCCCCGTCCTCGTGTCCCTCGCCCGCGCCGGCACGCCCGTCGGCGTCCTGATGCGCCGCTGGGCGAAGCACCGGCACGGCCTCGACCTCCCGCACTACGCCGTCTCCATCGTGCGCGGCCGGGGCATCGACGCCAACGCGCTGCGCTGGCTCGCCGCCCACCACGACCCGGCCGACGTCGTGTTCGTCGACGGCTGGACCGGCAAGGGCGCCATCACCCGCGAACTGGCCGAGGCGCTGCGCGAGTTCGACGGCTTCGACCCCGAGATCGCCGTCCTCGCCGACCCGGGCGGCTGCGTGCGCACCTACGGCACCCGCGAGGACTTCCTCATCCCCTCCGCCTGCCTCAACTCCACCGTCTCCGGCCTCATATCCCGCACCGTGCTCCGCGCGGACCTGGTGGGACCCGACGACTTCCACGGCGCGAAGTTCTACCGCGAACTGGCCTCCGCCGACGTCTCCGGCCACTTCCTCGACACCGTCGCCGCCCGCTTCGACGAGGTGACGGACGCCGTCGACGCCGACGTCAAGGAACTGCTGGCCGCCGACCGCGCCCCCACCTGGGAGGGCTGGGCGGCCGTCGAGCGGATCAGCGAGGAGTACGGCATCCACGACGTCAACCTCGTCAAGCCCGGCGTCGGCGAGACCACGCGCGTCCTGCTGCGCCGCGTCCCCTGGAAGATCCTCGCCCAGCGCGGCGCGGGCGCCGACCTCGACCACGTACGGCTGCTCGCCGAGCAGAGAGGCGTACCGGTCGAGGAGGTCGACGACCTGACCTACACCTGCGTGGGGCTGATCCACCCCAAGTACACGCGGGGCGCCACCGGCGCCGACGGCAGGGCGGTGACCGGCCAGTGAGCGTCCTCGTCGCCAGCGACCTCGACCGTACGCTGATCTACTCCAACGCGGCCCTCGCGCTGACCATGCCGGATGCGGAGGCGCCCCGGCTGCTGTGCGTCGAGGTGCACGAGCGCAAGCCCCTGTCGTACATGACCGAGACGGCGGCCGGTCTCCTCGCCCGTCTCACCGAGGACACGGTCTTCGTGCCCACGACGACCCGCACCCGCAAGCAGTACCAGCGCATCAGCCTGCCCGGTGCCGCGCCGCGGTACGCGATCTGCGCCAACGGCGGGCACCTGCTCGTCGACGGGGTCAGCGACCGCGACTGGCGCGATGCCGTCGACGTGCGGCTCGCCGACGAGTGCGCGCCGCTGGCCGAGATCCGCGCCCACCTGTCCGCCGCGTCCGACCCCACGTGGCTCAGGAAGGAACGGGTCGCGGAGGACCTGTTCGCCTACCTCGTCATCGAGCGCGCGCTGCTGCCCGAGGGCTGGCTCAAGGACCTGAGCGGCTGGGCGGAGGAACGGGGCTGGTCCGTGTCGCTCCAGGGCCGCAAGATCTACGCGGTTCCCAAGCCGCTCACCAAGAGCGCGGCGGTCCGCGAGGTGGCCCGCCGCACCGGCGCCCGCCTCACCCTGGCCGCGGGCGACTCCCTGCTCGACGCGGACCTCCTCCTGTGCGCCGACCGCGCCTGGCGCCCCGCCCACGGCGAACTGGCGGAAGCCGGCTGGACGGCCCCCCACGTGGAGGCGCTCCCCGAGGAGGGAGTGGCGGCCGGCGAGGAGATCCTGCGCCGCTTCGGGGGACACGCCCGGCTGACGGCCGGGTAGGCGTGAACGCCGGGTGCCGGCGGTGCCGGGGCTCGCAGGGGGCCGGGAGCGCGGCCCTGACGCCTGGGCCGGGAGGGCCCGTTGGCGCCAGCCGGGGCGACCGGCGTCGTGGATCGTCTCGGCGTCAGCCGCAGCAGCCGCCGCCGCAGCACCCACCGCCGCCGCCCGCGCCACCGGCGCCGGGCGCCGGTCCCGCGGACCTCGTGCCGCCCACGGCGACCGCGGACAGCAGCTTGACCGTGTCGTCGTGCCCGGCCGGGCAGCTGGCGGGAGCGGACGACTCTGCCATCGGCCGGCTCACCTCGAACGTGTCGTCGCAGGACCGGCAGCGGAATTCATAACGCGGCATGCGCTCAGGTTACCGGGGCCCCCGGAGCGGTGGCTGCGGCCGCCGCTCAGCGAGTTCACGGCGGCGCCTCGCCCGCTGTTCCCGCTCGGCCTCCTCCGGGTGGCGGGCCTTCCAGTACGGGTTGTCGTGCGGCAGGGTCGCGCTGACTCTTCCGTACATCCCGAAGAACATGAGCATCACGCCCACCACGAAGCTGAACATCACGTTCTGGATGCGGAAGGCGAGCGGGTTGAAGCTGCGGTCGAGGAGGGCGAGGTTGACGAACCCGCTGGCGATGAAGAGCACGCCGAGGACCATGTTCACGGTCGAGGCGAAGTTGCCTCCGACGACCATGCCGACGAAGAGCAGCAGCCCGACCGCGATGGACAGCACGCTCAGCGCGCCGTTGGTGTTCAGACCGGCGACGGTGTCCCCGCGGGTGTCGAAGAAGCCGATCCGGTCGATCAGCCCCAGGATGCCGAAGGCGACCAGCAGGAGACCCATGAGCCCGGCGCCGATGCGGTAGAAGCGGCTCAGCCGGTGGTCGACGGGCAGATGCTCGTCGAGCTTGATGCGGTTGCGGCGGCGGGCCCGGTCTCCGGCTCTCGGGTGCAGTACGTGTCCTGCGGCCATCACCGGCCTCCTTCGTCCGTACGCGTGCCCCGGCTTTCAGGATCCGCCCGGGTCGCGGGCCCTACAAGCCCGGGCCTCGGGGCGGGCGCGTACGTGGCCGGGCCCCTTCCGCCGCCGACCGTGGGCGAGCGCCCTCAGATCAGACGCGTCCGGTGTCGGGCCCCTTCCGCCACCGCCGGTGCCGGTCGTGGGCGAGCGCCCCGCGGATCAGACGCGCCCGGTGCCGCCGCCGCGCTCCTCGCGGATCCGCTCGACGACATGCGCGACCGCGCGCCGCACCGCCTCCGTCTCCTGCAGGAAGTGCCAGTAGTCGGGGTGGCGGCCCTCCAGCCCGGACACCGCCCGCTCCAGGCGGGCTACCGAGTCGTCCAGGGGCCGGGCGTGGCGCGGGTCCGGGGTGTTCCGCCCGGTCATGGCCAGCCGCTGGGCGTCACGGATCGCGAACCGGGTCCGTTCGATCTCCTGCTGCGGATCCTTGGCGACGGCGTTGAGCCGCTGAAGACGGCCGCCGGCCGCGGAGACGGCCTCGTCCGTGGCGTTGAGCAGGGCGCGGACCGTGCTGAGCAGGGCGGTGGCGTCGGGCCAGCGCTGCTCCTCGCGCGCCTTGGCGGCCTCCTTCAGCTTCTCCTCCGCCCGGCGGATGCCGACCGCGGCCTGCTCGGGAACGGGCTGGAGGTCCTGCCAGCACTCCGCCGAGAAACGCCGCCGCAGCTCGCTGAGGACGGGCTTCACGGAATCGGCGCGGGTGCTCAGGGCCTGGGCACGGGTGCGCAGGGACACCAGGCGCCGGTCGATCTCGGCCGCGCGCTCGGGCAGCCGCTCGGCCTCGGCCCGTACGGCCTCGGCGTCGCGCAGCACGCGGTCGGCGCGCTGGAGCGTCTCGGTCACGCCGTGCCGGCCGGCGCCCTCGTTGAGCTTGGTCAGCTCGGGGCCGAGGGCGGCGAGACGGCCGGCGAGATCGTCCGCTCTCAGTCCGGATCCGCGCACCGAATCGAGAGCATTGCTCGCCGAGAGGAGCGCCTGTCGCGCACGCTCCACGGCGGGCGCGAGCCGGGCGAGCTGCGTCTCCGCCTTGTCGAGCAGCGGCCCGAGCCCCTGCGCGAACCGGTCCAGTTCGCCCTTGACCCGTACGAGCTCGTCCTTGGCCCGGTGAAGCTCGGTACGCGCCCGTGCGGCGACCGACGCCTCCAGATCGTCCCGGTCGAGATCATGCGCGTCGACGGCGGTGATGTAGGTGTGGCTCACCTCGTCGATACGGCGCCCCAGCGAGGCGAAGTCGTCCACCGCGCGGCGGGCACCCGGCGAACTGTCCACGGCGCTGATCGTCTCGATCGAGATCCGCAGATCGCGCTGGGCGCTGTCCAGCTCGTAGAACGCGGCGGCCGCCGCGTCCTTCGCGGCCTGGGCGTCGGCCCGCTGGCTCTCGCCGCGCCCGCCGAACCAGCGCCGCGTGCCGCCCGCGGCGAAGGCCGCCGGCAGCGCGGCGGCGAGGAGCGGCAGCGGGAGCAGCACCAGCACGAGGGCGTCCCGCACGTCCCGGACGGCGCTCGCTCGCGCCTTGCGGTGCGGCCGCGCGTGTCTCGCCGTCACATGCCTCTCCCGTGCCGTGTCCGCCGTGCCCGTTCCGGTCAATACTCCCACCAGAAGGACGAACACACGGGCCTGTTAGTTCATGCTGCGCACCACGACTTTCCCGTTGTCGCTGCGTGCCGTGACGATGTGCCTGCTGTCGTCGTCGGTCGGCACGGCGATGTCCACGTCGCCGTTGCGGCTCTCGGCCCTGACGGCGTACGGAGCGCCGGAAGCGGGCAGCTCGATGTCGATGCGCCCGTTGTCGCTCACGGTCTCGACCCGCTCGGGCACGGCGCCGAGCCCGAGCCGTACGGACCCGTTGTCGGACGTGGCGGTGACGGTCCTGGAGGTGACACGCTCCGTGACGATGCTGCCGTTGTCGCTACCGAGCGTGAGAGGCCCGCTGGAGTCGCGTACAGTCACGCTGCCGTTGTCGGAGGTGATCTTCAGCGGGGTGGTGAATCCGGCGGCGGTGACGCTCCCGTTGTCGTCGACGACGGTGACGGCGACGTCACGGGGCACCTTGACGCGGTGCCGCGCCTCGCAGTCACTGGCGACGGCCTCGCAGGTCACGTCCAGTTCGGCGTCCCGTCCCGCATGCCCCCACGAGGCCGAGGGCCCGCTGCCGAACATCACCCACCCGTCGACCTGCCGGGTGACCTGCACGTCGTCGATGTCGGCGGGCACGATCTCGAGTGCGGAGTCGTCGGCGTCGATGGTCAGCGCCTTGCCCCCGAAGGCGAACGCCTTCCGCTCCACGGGTGCCCCCTGCGCATCGGCGCTCCCGCACCCACTGACCCCGAGGACGCCGACGAGAACGGCGGCGCCGGCGAGCGCGACGCGGGCAGGGCGATGACGGATGACGGACATGACGATCGTTCCCCCAGGTGGTACGGCTGATGCGCCCACGCTACGAGCCCTCCGACCAGGTCTCGATACGGCGACCCACCGCTTGGGGGGCGGGGCATGCCCCCGGGTCGCCCATGGGTTTGGAGGTGGAGGGTGTGCGCAAGGTAGGCTGTGGCCTCATCCACGGGTGCGTAGCTCAGGGGTAGAGCGCTGCTCTTACAAAGCAGATGTCGGCGGTTCGAAACCGTCCGCGCCCACCAGTGCAAAGGCCCCCAGCCGATCATGGCTGGGGGCCTTTGACATCCGCCTTGGCTGTGGCGGCGGTGGTCCCGTCTGGTCATTGACATGCTGGGCGGAGCCTTTCAGCGGCTCCCGATGTATCCAGCGCAGGGCTCCCTGATCAGCCAGGGTGTTTCTGCCGATGTCACGGCAGCCTACGAGCGCCTGTGCGCCCGAGGGTTCAGGAGTCGGCTCGTGCCCCAAGCCGCTCGGGATGTGTCTAGTCCCAGGTGATGGCTGACGTTCTGGTCCCATGAGGTTCCCCCGCAGTGCGGGAGTGGCTGACTAGTAGTGCTTGGTCAGGTTCATTCGTCGGTGGCGTGTCCCGTTGAGGGGCTGCGTCGTTGACCGGGTGTGACACCTGAGGAGTTGGATGAAGTCCGGTGCCGTCTGGAGGACTTCGCGGCGGATGTGTTCGAGCCGTTCGCGCGGGCGGATCAGCGTCGGTGGGGCGGGGTCTATCTGCGGGGACTGCTGCTGGACGGGCAGCGCAAATCGGTGGAACCGATGGCCGCCCGGCTGGGTGAGGACGGCAACCGGCAGGCCCTGGCCCACTTCATCACCACCAGCCCGTGGGAGGCGGCGCATGTCCGAGCCCGACTCGCATGGAAGATGGCTCCAGCGATTAACCCGACCGCGCTGATCATCGATGACACAGGCTTCCTCAAGGACGGTGACGCCTCGGCCTGTGTGTCTCGGCAGTACACCGGCACCGCAGGCAAGGTCACCAACTGCCAGGCGGGCGTGTCCTTGCACCTGGCCTCGGACACCGCCTCGGCGGCAATCGACTGGCGCTTGTTCCTGCCCAAGAGCTGGGATCCCGCCTCGCCGCAGGCCGACCCGGGCAAGGTGGCCCGTCGCGAGCGGTGCGGCATCCCGCCGGATGTGGGCCATGTCGAGAAGTGGCAGCTGGCCCTGGACATGATCGACGAGACCCGGTCCTGGGGCATCGATGTGCCCCTGGTCGTGGCCGACGGCGGCTACGGGGACACTGCGGCCTTCCGGCTCGGCCTGGAGGAACGCGGGCTGCACTACGTAGTGGGCAGCTCGACCACCGTCACTGCCCACCCACACGACGCGACGCTTCACATCCCGCCCCACAGTGGTCGCGGGCGCCCGCCCCAGCCGGCTTACCCCGAGGCGCCGAAGAGCGTGAAGGAGCTGATCATCGCTGCGGGGAAGCAGGCGGCCCGGCCGGTGCAGTGGCGGGAGGGCTCCCGCCCAGGCAGCGGCCGCAGCGGGTTCAAGCGGATGTACTCGCGGTTCGTGGCACTGCGGATCAGGCCCGCCGGACGCGAGATCCGCAAGGCCGTCGGGGGAGCCGAGTTGCCCGCGTGCTGGCTGCTGGCCGAATGGCCCGCCGCCGAGCCGGAGCCGGTGCAGTTCTGGCTCTCCAACCTGCCCGACGACACTCCACTCACCACGCTGGTGCGGCTGGCCAAGCTCCGCTGGCGCATCGAGCACGACTACCGCGAGATGAAGCAAGCCCTGGGCCTGGCCCACTTCGAGGGCCGCACCTGGAACGGCTGGCACCACCACGTCACCCTCGTCTCCGCCGCCCACGCCTTCTGCACGCTCCAGCGACTGGCCCGGACCCCAAAAGAGACGGCGCCGGCCTGAGCCTCTACCAGGTCGTCCGCGAGATGCAGATACTCCTCGCGGTCTGGACCGGCGCCTGCCCCACCTGTCACCGCGACATACCCACAGCGATACCAACCTGACCAAGCACTACTAGCTGGTCAGAGCGGGTTGACATGGTTTCAGGTTCACTTGTTCGGTCGCTGCCTGGTCGGCGTAGTGCTTCTCCTCGTACTCGATCGGGCTGAGGTAGCCGAGCCGTTTCTGGATGCGGCGGGGGTTGTAGAAGCCGTCGATGTACTCGAAGAGCGCGAGGTTCGCTTCGGCCCTGGTGGCGAAGACGCGGCCGCGGATGCACTCGGTCTTGATGACCATCCACAGGTTCTCCGCCAGGGCATTGTCGAACGAGTCGCCGACCGAGCCCATGGACGCCTGGATACCGGCCCTGACCAGGCGCGTTGTGAGCTTCACGGACGTGTAACCGACAACGCCAAGAGCTACCGGCTTTCGCACGACTTCCAGGCAGCCTGCCAAGCACTCGGCGCACGGCAGAAGTCCACCCGCCCCCACTGTCCGTGGACCAACGGAAAGGTCGAACGCTTCAACCGAACCATGCAGACCGAATGGGCCTACCGGAAGGTCTTCACCAGCAACGCCCAACGCGCCCGAGCACTCGCGCCCTGGCTCGAGTTCTACAACACTGGCCGCCGACACACCGCGCTCGGCGGCCAGCCACCGATCAGCCGACTGTCACCAACGTCATGACCGAGTACAGCTAGCGCTGCGGGTGGATCGGCCGGGCACAGCCGCTGACAAGACGTGCCCGCTCCTGCCGACGGCCGAAGACCCCCTCTCGAACAGGCTTCATCACGAGCCGTGCGCCCGCCGCTCGATGCGCTCCACCAGGTCGGCCGCCATCGTCTTGATGGTCTCCAGCCCCTGTTGACCCCAGGGATGCGGATCTTGGTCCACCACGCAGATCGTGCCCAGCACCATGCCCGTGTTGTCGATCAGCGGAGCGCCCAGGTAGGAGTGGATCCCAATGGCGTCGACCACGTGGTTCCCGGCAAAGCGTGGGTAGTCGCGGACATCCTCCAGCACCAGAGCCTTGCGCCGCTTGACCACATGCGGGCAGAAACCAATGTCGAAGGCACGAGGCATCACCCGGCCGGGCACGGGATCGTCGAGAAGGGGGGACTCCAGGTTCACGGTCGTGTCGGCGGCCGCGCTGTACAAGCCCGCGTAGTACTGACGGCTCTCGTCGACAAGGAAGTTGACCCCCGCGTAACACCCCCCAGTGCGCTGCGCGAGTTCACGCGCGAAGTCATCGAACTCCGGAACGGGCTTGTCCTCGATCCCCAGTTCCCGAAGCCGGCGTGTCCGCGCCTCTGCCTCAGGGTCCTCCGGAGGGAGAAGCAGATGACGCACGGCGATCGCTATCTCCCCTCCGAAGGGAGACTTGTACACCATCTCAGCCATGCGAACTCCTTGAAGTGATCAGATGCTCCACGAGGGAAAGCAGAACCCGAATACCCGAGCTGGACAGGCGGGCATCACAAAGGACCACTGGGACCTCCGGCTTGAGGTCCAGCGCCGCCCGCACCTTTTCCGGCTCATAGCGGTGCGCCCCGTCGAACTCATTGACCGCGACGACGAAGTTGATGCCTCGCGCTTCGAAGAAGTCGACCGCCGCGAAACTGTGGTCAAGCCGACGGGTGTCGGCGAGCACTATCGCACCGAGCGCACCGGCGGACATCTCGTCCCACATGAACCAAAAACGCTCCTGACCCGGCGTGCCGAACAGATAGAGCACGTGGTGGGGGCTGAGGGTGATCCGGCCGAAGTCCATCGCGACCGTGGTGGTGGCCTTGTTCTCCACCCCCTCCAACCTGTCCGTGGCAGCACTGACCTCGGTCAGCAGTTCTTCCGTGCTCAGCGGCTCAATCTCGCTCACTGCTGCCACGAAGGTGGTCTTGCCCACCCCGAAACCCCCGGCGACCAAAACCTTGATCCCCATCGGAAGGGAGTCGGCGCCGGGTGCCTCAGAGCCGTTTGAGGAGCCCATCCCGCAACGCCTCCAATAGATCTCGATCGGGGGGAGAATATGACCCCGGTGTTCCCATGTCGAAGCGCCGTGTGACGACCGCCCCACGCTCCATCAAGTCGGACAGCAGCACCTTGATCACTGCTGCCGGCATCCGCGTGTGTCCCGCGATCTCAGCCACCGTGACCGGCGTCCGGCACAGGTCAAGCACATGTCCGTGATCCAATCCGAGGTTGGTCCGCAGCACGGTACCCGTGGCCACCACCATGGTCATCAAGTCGAATTGGCAGGTGGGTCTGGTGCGTCCGTCACTGACGGTGTACGGCCGAACCAGCCGCCCCAGGGCATCATCGAGCAACGGCCTATGCGGATCGTCCGGGTCATCCGGCATCTCTCACTGCCCCGCCGGCTGACGGGGAGCGGCCCCCAGGTGGCTGCGGACGCTCTTCACCATCATGGTCATCTCGTAGCCCAGCACCGGCACATCCGCCTCGCGTCCGGCCAGCACTGCCAACAGGGCGCCCTGCCCGGCCGCGGAGACAAAAAGCATCGAGCTGCTGAGTTCGGTCACGACCTGTCGCACATCACCGCCGTCATCGAATCGCTTGCCGGCACTGCGCGCCAGAGAGTGGAGCCCGCTGGCGAGGGCCGCCAGATGATCCGCCGCGTCTTTGTCCAGTCCATCCGAGGCCATCACCAGACCGTCCGAGGACAACAGCAGTGCACTGCGCGTATGCGGTACGCGCTGCACAAGGCCGCTCAACAGCCAAGAGAGATCTTCACTCACCACAACTGCCCACTTCTCCTCAATGACGTGAAACTGCTAGGGGGCCGGGTCCGGTCGGATCTCCCCGCCGAGGGACGGGGAGGTGTCGGTTTCCTGGGAGTCCTCAGCCAGGCGGACGCCGCTCTGAAACGCGGCCATCAGGCCGGGATCGTGATCGTCTTCCTTGGGCGCCACGGCAGTTTGGGGAGACTGCCGCAATTCCGGGGCGAGGTGTTCCTGACGGCGCCGCTGGGGCAGCACGGGGGGAGCATCTCCCAGCGTGGGGGCCGCGACGGGGGCGTGTAGTGGTTCGGCCGCCGGTGCCGGATCCCGAGCGACAGACGTGTCCGGCTCAAGCGCCTGCTCCGTCGCGTCGTCGGCGTGTCCATGAGCGGCGGCAGGAGTGAGGTCCGACTGTTGTTGCTGTGCTTCCACCACGTCCGGGCCCCGGCCCAGCAGCTCGTGCGGCAGCACCACCACCGCCTGTGTACCGCCGTAGACATTGCTTTTGAGTTGGACGACGATGCCGTGCCGCCGGGCCAGGACAGAGACCACATACAGGCCGATGCGACCGTCCTGGAGCAGCTCGCCCAAGGCGATCCTCTCAGGGGAGGCGAGCAGGGCGTTCATCTGGTCCCGCTCGGTGGAGGTCATGCCCAGACCGCGGTCCTCGACCTCGATCGCCAGCCCGGCGGTGACGTGCTCCGCACGCAGCAGCACCTGGGTCTGGGGACGGGAGAACACCGTGGCGTTCTCCACCAGCTCCGCCAGCAGGTGCACCACGTCGACGACCGCGTGCCCGCTCACCGTCCCGTCCACCGGAGGCACCATCTTGACCCGCGAGTACTGCTCGATCTCGGCAGCCGCGGAACGCATCACATCGGCCATGCTGACCGGTCGGGTCCACTGGCGGTAGGAGGCGTCGCCGCCGAGCACGGCCAGATTCTCGGCGTATCGCCGGACACGCGTGGCCAGGTGGTCCACATGGAACAAGCCTTTGAGCAGGTCCGGGTTCTCGACCTCGTTCTCCAGGTCGTCCAGCAGCCCGATCTCGCGGTGCACGAGAGACTCCAGCCTTCGGGCCAGATTGGCGAAGACCTCGAAGTGCTCGCCGCCACGCTCCCGCGCCCCGAGCTCCACCGCAGTCGCCCCGGCCACGCGCTGAGCGGATGCGATCTCTTGCCCCGGCTGATCCAGCGCATCACCCGTCCGCTCGGGCAACGGGCCTGGCTGATGGCGCTGATTTTCTCCAAGCTGTTGGCCAGGCCCCATCTGCCGTCGCAACGTGGCCAGTTCGGCCTGGCTCCGTGCCGCGAACGAGCTCAACTCGATATGGCTGCGAGCCACGGCCCGCGCCTTCCCCGCGGCGATGAACGCTGCGCCCGAGAGGATCACGCAGACGAGCGACAGCGTGCCATTGAGCAGACCCCAGAAGGCGCTCTTGTCGACGTGGCCCACGCCTGCGGTGAACAGGAGAGCAGCGCCGGCGGCTCCGATGATCGCGACCAGCACGGCCGGCAACACCGCCAGAAGCACCATGTGGCGCTCAACTGCCTTGCCACGCCCGCCCATAATGTCAGGAACATGCCACGTCTGGAGGTCGGCGGGCGCTATCTCCTGATGGGCTTGAGCGGGCAACATCAGACGTTCCTGCATCACAGTCCCTGGTTGTGTATCGGCCAGCAGGCTGAAAAGTGTACGGCGCACGTTACCCCTAACGGTGCCTCACGTCACGCGTGGTGACGTCATGGGGATTGATTCAAGGTCCTCACGTCCCTGAACTGGCCCCAGTGCCGTGGCGCACTCCTGGCTGAACGTGCCAGAACGTGCCGATCCATGCCAGAACGAGCGGGCACTCACGAGCAGTGCCGACAACTCGAGGGCGGTGACAGCCACGAGCTGTGCGGAGCGTATGCGCAGACCAGCGGGCCGCGGACGATCCGTTGCGACCTTGTGATTCCGAATCTCAGAGCGCGGATTCGATTCCCGTCACTCGCTCCACAGTGAAGGGCCAGGCCAGGGGGTGATCCCCAACCGGCCTTTGCGTTGTCCAGACCCTTCTAGGGCAGCGCGCCCGGCCGCCAAGGAGGTGGACGATGGGCGCATCAGGGCTCAGTGGTGCGGAATCAGTGGTGCGGAAGTGGTGTGCAAGCAGCTGTTCCCAGCGCGGTAAGAGAGATTCTCCACTTCATCAAGGCGCTCCTGCCGCGCACGGCTCGGGCGCGCGCCGCATCGACGGCGCGGCCCGGCCAATTTCTTCACCCGGCCTGGCCGCGCCAGGCGGCGCGCCGCGTGCTGTGGCGATGGCGGTTGGGGTGACGGTGGCGCCTTCCGTCCCCCGGCGGGGAGGCGCCGTCGAAGCGTTGTCCGTAGTTCACCTTGCGGTCTCCCTCAGTTGAGGGAAGCGGCGAACCCTGGCCGCCGTCACGACCTTCCGTCCCAGGAGGCCCGATGTTCCCGCACGCCGCCGGTCGGCGCCGCGTCCGCCGTTACGTTTCCGCAGGTGTGCCACTCGCCGTGATCGCCGCGGTAGCGGTGGCCGGCACAGCGACAGGAGCGCAGACCAAGGACCGCCCCACGGAGCCACGGGTCACCACCACCGCCGCACTCGGCGACATTCCACTCGCCGAGTTCAGCAACTCCCTGCTGCCCGGCACGGTGGACGGCGATCGCGGAGTGGATCTCGGCGGGATCGGCAGTGACATCTACCCCGCCGACCGGGAGGGAGAGTTCTGGACGGTGACCGACCGTGGGCCCAACGGCCTGATCACCGTGGACGGCACCAAGCGCCGCACGTTCCCGGTCCCCGGTTTCGACCCGTCCATCGTGAAGATCCGGGTCTCCGGAGCCACCGTGAAGGTGATCGACGCGATCCCGCTCACCACATCCTCCGGAAAGCCCGTCACGGGCCTGCCCAACCAGGAGGGGCGCGACGAGGCCCCGTACACGTACGACGCGAAGGCACCCCTCAGGTATGACGCGAACGGCCTCGACACCGAGGGAATCGTGCGCGCCAAGGACGGCAGTTTCTGGCTGGTCGACGAGTACGGCCCCTCTCTGGTCCATGTCTCCGCGCACGGGAAGATCCTCACGCGCTACGTTCCGCACGGACTGCAGCTGCGCGGCGCGGACTATCCGGTCGTCGAGGCACTGCCCGGGATCCTGTTGCACCGGAAGCTCAACCGCGGCTTCGAAGCGCTCGCCCAACTCCCCGGCGGCGACCTGGTGATGGCCGTACAGAGCCCCCTCTCCGTGCCGGACAAAAACGCCGGCGATGCGTCAGTCACGGCGCGTCTGCTGCGCTTCTCGCCAATGAGGCAAGCGGTCACCGCGGAGTACGCGTACCGCTTCGACTCGGTGAACGTGGTCGACCCCAGCGAGGACGACACCAGCGAGCTGAAGATCTCCTCCGTCGTCGCGCTGAACGGCGACACCCTCCTCGTCGAGGAGCGCACCGACAAGGCAGCGCGGCTGCAGCGCGTTCCGCTGACCCCCGACGCCAACATCCTCGGCACTGCATGGGACGACGCGGCCACCTCTCCCTCGCTGGAGCAGCTCGACGACCCGGCAGCGTCCGGAGTTCCGGTCCTGAGGAAGCGTCTGGTTGTGGACCTCGGCACGCTCGACGGCATCCCCGGCAAGATCGAAGGCATCGCCGTCACGGGTCGGGACACCCTGGCGATCATCAACGACAACGATTTCGGCATGACGGACGGCGTCGGGGCCTTCGGTGCGGACGGCCGCCTGGTCGACAGCGGGGTGGAGACGAGGGTCACGTATGTGCAGGTGCCGAAGGGTCTGTAAAGGCCCCGTCGCCGTTATGGACAGCGCGGGTTCGATTCCTGTCATCCGCTCTCGAAAGAAGGCCCGTTCAGCCACCTGGGGCTTTGGTTGTCTAGACCTTTCGGGGGGGTCACCGCACGCGCCGCGCGTCACAAGCGGCCGACCGTCGCAGCGAGTTCGGTCAAGCCATCAATTCCCGGCGTCCGGCGACACGGGGGCACCGGCGGCGAAACGCCCGATCGTGATCGACGAAGTCCCTCATGGACCGGATCGACGCCTTCGCTGCAGCGGGCGTGGGACCGGCTGCTCAGCCGCAAGCCGGTACTCCTGCTGCTGGTCGGCTCCGATCTGTCGATGATGGCGGCGCTGAACAGCTACGACCGGCCCTTCCACCAGCGAGGGCCGGGGCGGCGGGCAGGACGCTGCCGGACTGGGCCCTACCCAGCCGCCGACGTCTCGGCGGTCGCCAAGATCCGGTCCAGGTGGTGACGGAGCACCGCGAGGGCAGCCTGGAGGAACTTGGCGGCACCTGCGATGCCGTGTTGCAGGATCGAGCGAATGCGGCTCACGCGCCCTCCCACAAACTCATCCCCACCCGTGTACGGCAGAAAGTACAGCAACCACTGCGACCGCGGCCGACCGCCACCACTCCCAGGCACACGGCCGGCGAGCCAGGGGGGACCTCAGCGACCGTCCCGCCTGTCCGCGCCCACTCGCTTGATGCACGACAGGGGCCCAGGTCACCGGTAGCGAACCGGCAGCCTGGGCCTTTTCCGTTCCTCGGCCGCGTGGTGGGGGAGAGGCGTCGTGCCAGTTGCGTGCCAGATTCCTCGTCGGCCTCTGCCGGCCGGACCTTCCTGATCTGCGTCGTCGACGCGCTCTATGTCGCAGGAACAGACCGCGTCTCCTTGGCGACGATCGCCGGCTCACAGCGACGGTTCGCCGTCTTCCTCTGGGAAGACCCCATGCGCTGCATCGCCTGCATGGGCTGACCAGCGACCCCATCGGTGTTGGCCGTTGTCGGCAGTTCTCAGGGATGGCAGGAGATGCGAGCCGACGGCTCTGAATGCTCATTGCCCGCTGCGCAGCTTGTCGAGCTGCTTCTCGAAGGCCTTCGTCTCCGCGATCAGCTGGTCGCGTGCGTTCTCCTGCGTCTTGTCGCCCTGGTCCCTGAATGCCTCGCTGAAATGTGGCTCGAGTTGGGTCCACCAGCCGAAGTCCAGCATCGCCCATGCCTGCGGACACCACGGGGCGCGGGTTTTCGGCAGGTAACCTGCACCGACCAGGGGCCCGTGGAACCTCTTCGGGTCGCTCCCCTCGAGGTAGCAAAGGAAGTCGAAGACCCGTTGCTGGGTGACAGGGTGATCGCTCGAGAGCCCCTCCAGCGTCAGCTTGCCCTCCTCGCGGGCGAGCTCGTCGAAGAGGATTGCGGCTGCCAGCGACGGACCCGGCCCGACCTCGTTGACGGTATAGAACGACGCGAACCCGTCGGCGGCGTCTTCCTCGAGGCCGAGGTTCGGAAGCAGAAGCTGACGCTGCAGAGCATGGCCCATCTCGTGGCCGAAGATGAACTGGGTCGACAGCGCAGTCAGGTCGTCGGCGTTGAAACTTGCCTTGGGGAACAGGGCGGGACGCTTGACGGTCTTGACCACGTTGCTGAGCACCCCTTCGATCCGGGTCAGGAACGACGGGGGCACAAAGAGTCCTGCCGTCGGGCTGGGTGACCGCGTCCGTAAGCCCCGGTGGGACCTTGTCGGTGACTTTCACATCCAGGTCATGCGGGAGGGCGACCGACTTGTTCACCCAGTCGGCGAGCTGCTCGAGCACGCGGACTTCCGGACCACCGCTACGGCCTGCCGGTCCTTCGGCTTGACCGCGTTGTCGTACACGACTGTGACCTTGCCGTTCGTGTCAGCCTTGGCATTGTCGCCGCCACTCGAGGCGACTGCCAGGCCGGCGACGAGCAGCGCTCCCGCGAGTGCAGTCCTCAACAAGGCCGAGTGGCCACCACTGTTCAGCACACTGGTTCCTTGGTCCAGACGTTGGGACCATCCCGCTGGTCGATGCCTGGTTCGACAACGCATACCGCCACCATCGCTGCGCCTCCCGCGGGCCACGGCTCAGTGGGCGAGGAGCATGTAGGTGTTCTCCAGTTCGTCCTGCACGACGTGGGCGTCTCCCGCGACAGTCCGCACGACAAGGTCGTCGTCCGGGATATGGACCCGGTACTGCCAGCCTTGCGGGAGTCGCAAACGCTGGCCGAGCGTGGCCAGGGAGTCCAACGTCTGGCTGTCGTCCACGGTGTGGGAGTACGCCTGCAGGACATATGTGCGGTCGCCCGGGGCGAGCAGCGCGTGCACCGGTTTGCCGCCGGTCAGGACGTACTCGGTGTCCCGTTTCACCGTGGAGTCGATGTAGAACTTCTTGGCCGTCGCCCCGGTGAGGTCGATCTCCGCGGGGATGCGGACTTCCGCCACGCAGCGGGCCTCGAGACCGTCGAACATCGCCGTGTCCCCCCACTCGAATGCCGTGACCTCGTCGATCGTCCAGAAGCGGGGTCCGTTCAGGAACACCATCGGCACCTTGAACTGCTCGGCGAGCGCGCGGGGGTCGAGCGCGTTCCACCGCTCCGGCGGGCAGTCGTTGAGACCGAAGGTGTTGTATACGGCTGCCTTGAGACGACCTTCCTCGTCCGGCGAGATGAGAAGGACTTCGCCATAGCGAGCGTTCCGCAGGCCGCTCAGGTGCCGTGCCGATTTCGTCTCGGACATGGCTCCTCCTTGTCACAGCCCGTCTCCGCTTCTGCGCGGAGACCGCCTGTGGGGAATGGCCCGCCAAGGGTCGGGCCGGGGTGGTGCCTCGGGTCTGTCCACTCCATCAAGCGCATCACACGCGTCGTGAAGCCGCACGTCGTCCCCGGTGGCGTCGAGCGACGGCCGAGCGGGCGTGCGTGCCGGGGTCTTGTGCTGACCAGCGACACTGCTGGCAGTCGAGGGGCCCGGAGCCGGTCGTCTGCGGCAGCTCGCATGCGACACGCTCCTGCTTCATGGAGACTCCAGCGAACGAACTCCGGCGGATCCGGAACGGGCCGGAGCCCGACGAGCAGGCGTTCGTGGTGCGCGTGCACTTCTCGGCCGACGAACCGGACTCGGTGATCGAGCGGGCTCGTGACGTGCTCGGGCGGGTGACCGAAAGCCGGGGCATCATGACGGTCGGCACCCAACGACACCGAGGAGGTGCAGCGCAGTTACGGAAGGCTTGAAGTGGATCGGGCAGCACACATTCGATAAGTCGGCGGCTGACGGGATGCTCGGCGGGATCTCCATGACCGCGATGCGCGGGGTCCCTGTCCGGGATCTGCTGCTCAGGCTGGGCGCGGATGAGGAGGAGATATCGAGCGCTACGCCGTACCGGGACTTCCACCCGACACGGGACGCACCCTGCATGTACGACACATCTGGTGAGTGGGCATACGTTCTGGAAGACCGAGGGTCGTGCACCTGGTGCGAATGGTTCTTCGAGGACGAGGACAAGACGACTCCCGCGGCCGGGGAGGAGCTGATCTGCCTGAACGCGAATGCAGCGGTCAACCCGAGCTATCTCGTCTACGCGCCCGGCGACGGGAACGTGTACCTGAACAACTTCGGCGACGATCTGACGGACCGCCCGCATGCGGTAGAAGGCAGCAAGCTGCGAGGCCTGAAAGCCGCCGGGGCGACCTGCCCGGAGGGCTACGCCGTCCCACAGTGGCATGACCTTCTCGACGCGCAGGAGGGTGGTTTGCGCGGCGTGGTGTGGCAGGCCGTCGGCGACATCCTGGGTATCCGCATCCCCCGGGCGGACGTGGAGCAGGGCCGCTTGCCCGCAGCCAGGCTGACCGGCCCCTATACGTAACTGCGGGGCGGCACGGATGGGTTCCGTGCCGCCCCGCAGTCGTGGGTGTGCGGGTTGCTTAAGACGTCGTTTCTTATGGGCGTGATCGTTCGTTGATCCGTGCATGACGGATCTCGTTGAGCGGTTGGTTCCGGACGAGTTGTGGGTGTTGTTCAGGCGGGTGGTGCCACCGACAGTGGTGGTACGTCCGCAGGGTGGGGGCCGGCGCCGGGTCGGTGACCGTGAGGCCCTGGCCGCGATCATCTTCGTGGCGACGTCGGGCTGTACCTGGCGGCAGCTCCCGCCGATGTTCGGTCCTGCCTGGCCCACGGTCTACCGCCGGTTCGCTCAGTGGAGCCGGGACCGGGTCTGGGCCAGGCTCTACCGGGTGCTCCTCGATGAACTCGGAGCGCGGGGTGAGCTGGACTGGTCGCGGTGCGCGATCGACTCGGTCAGTCTGCGGGCGGCTAAAGGGGGCCACTGACGGGACCGAATCCGACCGACCGCGGCAAGCTGGGATCGAAAATCCACCTGATCACCGACCGGAACGGACTGCCACTGTCTCTGGGCATCTCCGGCGCGAACATGCGCGACAGTCAGGGCCTGGAGCCGCTCGTGCGAGGCATCCCGCCCATCCGGTCCCGCCGCGGGCCCCGGCGCCGGAGGCCAGCGAAACTGCACGCGGACAAGGGCTACGACTACGACCACCTGCGCCGATGGCTCCGCAAGCGGGGCATCCGCCAACGCATCGCCCGCAAGGGCGTCGAGTCCTCACAGCGGCTGGGCCGACATCGCTGGGTGGTCGAAAGAACCGTGTCCTGGCTGGCTGGCTGCCGAAGGCTCCACCGCCGCTACGAGCGCAAGGCCGAACACTTCCTCGCCTTCGTCGGCATAGCCGCAACCCTCATCGGCTACCGTCGGCTCATCAACCAAACCAGTGTCTGACCCATTGAGATGCCAGCCCCATCACAGGGCGTCGTCAGGTCCGGCGACGGCTGGGCCGAGCCCCACTGGAAGGTGAGCAGTTGCCAGAGCAACAGCCTCATCAGCCGTTTCGGCTTCACCGATCACGCCGCCGTCGTGAACGAACTCCTGAACCCGATAGGGGCGGCCGTTGCACGCGGGGACGACAGCGACCTCCACCTTGGACGAACGACCAGTGCTGGCGCTGAAGCCCAGCGTCCAGTGACTGGAGAACGCCGACAGCCGCCTGAGCCGCGGCTCGGCATACGCCGCTTCCACCAGCAGGCCGAACTCTGGGAACCCAGGCTCACCAGCTGCCTGTTCCCTCAACAGCCGCCACTGGAGGTCCACCACCGCCGCTGGACCGCGTTCATGCGCCTTCGCGCGCTCGTCCGAGGACATGAAGGGAAAGAGCTCGTGCAGTTCGCTCAGGCTCCTGCCCTCCCCCCAGGCCACTGCCGCCAGTACGACGTCCCTGAGGTCTGTTGTCGATCCGCTGATGAGTTCGACCCCTCGGCTCCTGCCCCACAGCAGGAACATGCGCTCCTTCGCTCCGAGAGCAACGGACAGAGGCCGACGGAACGGCACAGGCGGCGGATTGACCGCCGAGACCGACGTCCCCCAGCCGTCGGGCACCACGTTCACGTCCACGGCCAGTTCGACTGCCACGCGTTCCAGAGCGGCGGCCAAGGTGCCCGCAGCCGCCAGATCGGGATAAAGGTCAGGGTTCACCTCAGCAGTGTGGCGTCTCGGGACAACGAAAAGAAACGGTGTCCAAGGGTCATCGTGCAGCGCCAGGTGTCACTGTTCGCGCTGGCGCAATGCCAACGCCCGTCACCCCGACGTGCTCGCCGCGCAACGCAAAGAAGGCATGCGCATCCGCATCCGCATCCGCAGCGAGAAGGGCATCCACTGGGGCGGACGCGCCCCCTTCGAGCCGCAGCCTGATGGGCTGGCCGGTGCAGACGAGAGTGCCGTCCGCGCGCCTCTTGCCGGCCCGGCGCCGCATCAGCGGGCACCGGGATGCCGCCGAACGACGCACGTGAACTGTGACGCCGGGCACACCTTGGAAAAACTCACGGGCGGCTGTCGATCCGGCCACGTCCCGTTCGACGCCCTGATGTAGGCGCATTGCCGTACGAGGAATGTGAGAGGACCTGATGAGGAAACACGTGGATCAGCTACTGAGAGTCATGAACTTCAGCGTCTCAAGTGACGGAATCGGCGCCGGTGAGCACCAGAGCCTCGAGAGCCCGTTCGGCCACGCCAATCCCGAGAGGCTGTTCGCCTGGGCCGGTGCCACGGCGAGCTGGCCCATGCGCACCGACTCCGGAGGGAGTCGCGGCCTCGACGACTACTTCACGCGAGACTTCGCACGCAACATCGGCGCCGAGATCATGGGCCGCAACAAGTTCGGCCCCCAGCGGGGGCCCTGGCACGACCATGACTGGCGCGGCTGGTGGGGTGACGAGCCCCCGTTTCACACCCCGGTGTTCGTCATGACTCACCACAAGCGCCCTTCGATCACGCTCTCCGACACCACGTTCGACTTTGTCGACGGCAGCCCGATCACGGTCCTGGAACGGGCGCGGGAAGCGGCGCAGGGCAAGGACGTCCGACTCGGCGGCGGGGTCACCACCATCCGGCAGTTCCTTGATGCCGACCTCGTCGACACCCTGCACGTAGCTGTCTCGCCGGTGAAGCTCGGGTCCGGACTACGTCTCTGGGAGTCGCCCGATGAACTGCTCGACCGGTTCCATCTCGAGGTCGTGCCCAGCCCGAGCGGCGTGACGCACCACCTGTTCTGGCGAAAGTGACCCGAGGGACCACTCGGGAATCTCAGCACGGCCGATGCGAGCGTTTCAGCGAAGGAACGCGTAGTTGTGGGCGAGTCACCACTGCACACCGAGGTACTCGCCTACAACCACCGACCAGCCACATGGGCAACGGACCTGCTTGGCTGCCGCGCGCCTCAAGGGCAGCACCCAACTGAACAGGTCGGGATACGGCCAACGCTGATCACGACCTGCTGCAGCGGAACATGACCGCCAACCCGGCGAACCTTTCCGGTCACAGCACTATGTGGGACACGAGGCCAGGACCGTGCCGGTTCCATGCCGGACAGAGCGGGGAATCACGGTGAACCGCGGCCAGCCTGCGACCGGACGGACCACGCACTCTTCCGGGTTGAGGGCTCAAGCCCCCGCACCGACACCCGCCCTCCCCTCCACGGAGCTGTCCCGCCGCCCCAATCCGGGGCCGCGCGGCGCTACGTGACCGCCGTGGTCATGCCGCGGGCAAGGGAGCCGATCGCTGTATTTGACCTACCCGTGATCAGCGAAACGCCCTTGTTCCGCTAGCATGTTCGAGCTCATATTGGTCATATTGAAATAACACAAAACGGCTGAAGAATTGATATCCACACTAGCGCGAGGGTCTTCGCGGCGAGGCGGCAGCCCTCGGTTGGCTGCATGGCGTCAACCACGCGTCATGCTGTGGGGCGCGGTGGGTGCGGTGGGCCTCGTATTCCTCATCGCACTGGAGATCACCGCGCGTCGGTACGGCGAGCGGGGGCCGATCACCGACCAGGCGCGAGAGGTGATATTCGCCCCCAAATCGGGGACGGTGCTGTACGTCAGCATGGCGTTGATGATGGTGGTGCTCACCTGGCGGCAGCGGTTCATCGCGCTCGGCGCCGCGGTCGGCATCGACGTCGTCTTCTGGCTTGTGCGGTGGGCTGTCGACGCCAAGATGATGATCGGCAACGGCGCGTTGTGGGTGACTTTGGCCTGTGCCGTCATCGCCGTCACGCGCCGCACCGGCCGTGACCGCGTCCTGCTGTTGAAAGGCGTCGGACTGGCCCTGCTGCTGGTGGCCGGCCGCAAGACCGGATACACCTGGCTGCTGATCACGTCGAAGACGCGCCCGACGGTGCTCGACCAGTACGTGGCAACCGCCGATCACGCGTTGGGCGACCCGTCATGGGTGGTGGGCCGGATTGTCGAGGCCACCGGCTCGGTCGGCGCCCACGTCCTCGACTGGGTCTACGTCCAGCTCGCGGTGGCTGCGGTAATCGTCGCGCTGTACCAACTGCGCAACGTGGCGGTAGAGCGCCGCTTCCCGGGCCATCATCTGGTGCGCACATTTCTGGTCATCGGCCTGCTCGGGCCGGGCATCTACATGATCTTCCCGGTGGTCGGACCGATCTTCGTCTACGGTGCCGACGGGGGGCACTGGGCGGTGGCCGACCTGTGGCCGGGCACGCCGCCGCCGGTCGGCACCCCGCACCCGATGCCCTTCGACGGGATCACCCCGCGCAATTGCATGCCCAGTCTGCACACGGCGTGGGCCACCGCGATCTTCATCCACTCCCTCAAGGGCCCGTGGGCTCTGCGCTTCCTGGGCGCGTTCTGGCTGATCGCCACGCTCGGCGCAACACTGGGCTTCGGCTACCACTACGGCGCGGACATCATCGCCGGTGTGGTCTTCACGCTCACGATCGAGACGGCGCTGCGCGCGCTCGACCGCGGCTGGGACCGGCCGGGTATCCGGATGGTCGTCTACGGCACCGTGGTCTTCGCTGCGCTCTTGGTGTCGTATCGCTATCTGTCGGTGGAGATGGCCGAACGTCCGTGGGTGTTCGGGCCGCTGCTCGTCCTGGCGATGACCTCAGTGGTCTACGGCTACGTACGGACCACCAATCTGTGGGATCGGAAGGCCGCGTCGGTGCATCTGCCGGAACCGCGACGCGAACCGCGGCCCGAACTGGTGGAGTCGAGTGCGGCCGGTATGGTCGCCGCCGACCGAGCGGGCCGGAGCTGAGGACCAGGAGGCGCGACGTGCCCGATCCGTGCCTGATGCCTGACGGCCACGGGGTGAGCTCATGTGTGGAGTCCGGTCATGGAGGGCGAGCCGCCGGGCCCGGGCGCGGGGAGGTGTCCCCGGATCTGCCTGGATCTTCGAATTGTGATGAAGAAGTGGTCGAATCATGGGGCATCGGTGTGACTGTGTAAGTACCATCAGTATCCGATGAGTTGACTCCTCGCCCTTCCCCACCGCCTGTGAGCCGTGCCCCACGCATGGCCGGCAGGCAGGGGTGAGGACACGTGCAGACACGTTCCATATCCACTCGCCCCTCCCCCCACGGCGAGCGGGACGGGTCACCTGTCCACATCGTCCATCCAGGAGCAGCACACATGAACTACACAGGGGGGAGCGGCAGCCTCGCCGCTACCGGAGCCGGAGCCATCACCGTGGGTGGGATCGCCTTCCAGCAGCTGTGGCTGCTGGCCTTGGCTGTCCTGATCGTCATCGGTGGCGCCGTCCTCGTCCGAACGAGCTACCGCAGGAACAAGGGGGTTTCTGAGGTATGAATCTGATCCGAGTACGCCGTACTCGGACCCGCATTCTGGCAGGGGTCGCCCTCTCGGGGGCGGCCCTTTCCGTCTGGCTGGTCCGCCACATCCACTCCGGCATCACCACCTGGCAGGGCCAGGGGCAGCACTTCGCCACCGTCTACGCGCTCGCCTTCCTCATGCTGATGTGGCAGTGCGTCCTGTACTTCTCCGAACGGCCGAAGAAGGTCACCCCGCGGCAGCAGAAGCAGCTCGAACAGCTGCGGGTCACCGTCCCCATCCCGGTCCGCAACGAGGGCCCCAACGCGTTCAGGGAATGCCTCGCCTCCATCCTGCGCCAGTCCCGCCTGCCGCAGTGCATCATCGTCATCGAGAACGACAACTCGGTGGACTACTCCGCTGTCGAAGCCTGGTTCGAGAAGCAGTGCTCAGCGCTGGGGATCCCCCTCATCTGGGAGTCCACTCCCACACCCGGCAAGCGCCACGCCCAGGGTCTTGCTGTCACCGGCGCCCAGCAGGCCGGCGTCACCACGGACATCTACGTGACGGTCGACTCGGACGCGAACCTGGACGAGCACGCCTTCGCGGAGATCCTCAAGCCGTTCGCGGACAAGGACATCCAGTCGGTAGCCGGGATCGTCCTCGCCTCGAACCTGCGCGGCAATGTCAACGGCCAAGGGCGGCAGCGCAGGTGGAGGGACATGCTCGTGCGCATGACCGATCTGTGGTTCGTCGTGGGCCAGTTGGTGGACCGGTCGGCGCAGAGCGCCCTGGGTGGTGTCCTGGTGAACTCCGGCGTTCTTGCGGCCTACCGTGCGGGCATCCTGGACGACAACCTGGACGGCTACCTCAACGAGACCTTCCTGGGCCGCAAGGTCGAGTTCTCCGACGACTCCATGCTGACCATCTACGCCCTTCAGCGGGGCAAGGCAGTGCAGCAGCCCACCGCCTTCGCCACCACCTTGATGCCCGACAACTTCAGCCAGCTGTTCCGGATGTACACCCGGTGGATGCGAGGAGCCTTCATCCGCACCTTCTGGCGCTTCCGATACCTGCGCCTGGACAACTACGCGTACTGGGGGCACCTGCTCGGCTGGATACAGATGGTGCTGTCCACCGTCATCTTCGTGGTGTTGTTCGTCTATCTGCCCGCTGTGGAGCAGGCGTGGATGTGGGAGCTGCTGCTCATCCCGGTGCTCATCGGGTACGGACAGGCCCTCCGGTACCTCGGCTTCAAGCGCAGCGACGACCCGTTCTGGTCCCACTTCCTGACCTTCCTGGCCGCCCCCGTCGCCCAGATCTTCGCCTTCACCGTCTTCCGGGTCGTGCGCTGGTACGCCATGGCGACGTGCTACAAGACCGGCTGGGGCACCCGGCAGAAGGTTGAGCTCGACCTCGCCGGATAGACGAGGGGCCAGGGCGGTGCGCCCCGCCGCAAGGCCCTCTCGGCCCGGTGGGTCCTCGCCCGTGAGGCCGTCGACCGACTCGCGGATGAGGTCCGCGTGGCCGACGTGGCGGGCGTACTCCTCGATCAGGTCGATCAGGATGCGGCGAAGGCTGGGGGATTCGTCACGGGGCGTGGTGAAGCGGCCCAGTTGCTCGGGTCCCGCGGTGGTCAGCGCCTCCCGGACGAGGGAGCGCGAGCGGGACACGGCCTCCTGCCAGAGCGCGACGAGCTGCTCGGGGTGTCCTCGGCGGCCGAGCGCCAGGCCCAGTCCGGGTCGGACTCCCGGTCCACCGTGTCCCACGGCGGTCCCGGATGCTCCTTGCCGAGCAGCAGACGGGAGAAGTTCGCGTCCTCGACGTGGGCCACGTGCTTCAGCAGTCCGCCCAGCGTCATCGCGGACGCGCCGACCCTCGCCCGCATTCCGGCCGCGTCCAGCCCCGAGCACTTCCACAACAGGGTCGCGCGCCGGCGTTCCAGGGAGCCCAGGAGGGTGGCGGTCTCGTCGCCCGCGAGGGGAGGCTCGGCTGCTGGCATGGCCGGGAGTGTACTGGCAGTACCAGCAGGGGAGTTGGGCCGCCGCCCCGCCGGCCGGTGCGGCGGCGGGGCGTGGGCGCCTGGGCTACGGCTTGCGGCCCACCCCGCAGTACGCGTCCACCGTCGGCGCATCGTCCTCGGTGCCGGACGGGCGCCACTGCGTGACCTGGACGACGCCCGGGGACGTCAGCTCCAGGCCGTCGAAGAAGCCGGCGATCTCCTCCACGCCGCGCACGTAGTAGGGGATCGCGCCGCTCTGGTTGTACGCGTTCGACGCCGCGATCATGCCGTCGCTCGTCGAGGTGCTGTCGCTGATCACCAGGTAACTGCCGGACGGCAGACCCGCCATGAGCCGCGCGACCAGGTCGCGCGCCTCGGCGTAGTCGGCGACATGGCCCAGTGTGTTGAGGATCATCAGTGCGACGGGCTCGGAGAAGTCGAGCGTGGACTCCGCCGCCTTCAGGATGTCGTCCGGCGCGTACAGGTTGGCGTCCAGGTACGCCGTGCGGCCCTCGGGCGTGCTCGTGAGGAGGGCGCGGGCGTGGGCGAGCACCATCGGGTCGTTGTCGACGTAGACGATGCGCGAGTCCGGCGCCACCCGCTGCGCCACCTCGTGGGTGTTGTCGGCGGTCGGCAGGCCGGTGCCGATGTCCAGGAACTGCCGGATGCCCTGCTCGCCCGCCAGGTGCGTCACCGCCCGTCCGAGAAAGTGCCGGCTCGTGCGCGCCACGTCGACCAGGCCCGGGAAGATCTGCTTGATGTGGTCGCCGGTCTGACGGTCGACCTCGTAGTTGTCCTTGCCGCCGACGAAGTAGTTCCAGAAGCGGGCGGAGTGCGGCCTGCTCGTGTCGATCCGGGCGCGTATCTCCGCGGCAGCGTCAGACATGGGGTGGTGTTCCGACACGAGAAACCCTCCTGGGAAGCGGTTCGTGGGGCGGTACGGGGCGCCGACCAGCAAGTCCGGGGGCAGGCCGGGTCCCGGGCTGATGCAACCGGTCGTCAGCGTAAGGGATTTACGCACCCGAGGAAGGGGAGAGGCGTTTCTCAGGCCGTCGCCGGCCCCGCCCCGACACAGAATTCGTTGCCCTCCGGGTCCGCCATCAGGACGTGGTGCCCGTCGAAGACCTCCACGACGCTGCCGCCCGCCGCGACCAGCCGCTCCGACTCCGCCCGGATCCGCTCCCACCTCTGCTCGGGTGTGCCGTGCCCCGGGACGCGGACGTCCATGTGGAGCCGGTTCTTCGCCGTCTTGGGCTCGGGGACCTTGAGGATGGACAGCCGCGGGCCGACGCCGTCCGGGTCGCAGAGCCAGGCGCCGTCGGCCTCCGAGTCGTCGTCCGGCAGGTCGAACTGGGCGAGCCACTCCTCGCGTGTCGTGAACGGGGGCGGCGGGGGCTCGTCGATGTAGCCCAGCGCCGTCTTCCAGAACCCGGCGAGGAGTTGCGCGTCCGAGCAGTCGAGGGTCAGGTCGATTCTCGCTGTCATGGCAGGACCGTACCGGCGGGCACGGACAGCGCCCACCGGACCGGCCTACTCGTCCGCCCCGTCCTCCAGGTCGCCCTCCGTCTCGAGGAACACCTGCCGCAGGCCCTCCAGCACCGCCGGGTCCGGCTTCTCCCACATGCCGCGGGACTCCGCCTCCAGGAGGCGTTCCGCGATGCCGTGCAGGGCCCAGGGGTTGGCCTCCTGGAGGAAGGCGCGGTTCACCGGGTCCAGGACGTACGTCTGGGTCAGCTTGTCGTACATCCAGTCCGCGACCACGCCCGTCGTCGCGTCGTAGCCGAAGAGGTAGTCGACGGTCGCCGCCAGTTCGAAGGCGCCCTTGTAGCCGTGGCGGCGCATCGCCTCGATCCAGCGGGGGTTGACCACACGGGCGCGGAAGACGCGGGACGTCTCCTCGACCAGAGTGCGGGTGCGGACCGTCTCCGGGCGGGTGGAGTCGCCGATGTACGCCTCGGGGGCCGTGCCGCGCAGGGCGCGGACCGTGGCCACCATGCCGCCGTGGTACTGGAAGTAGTCGTCGGAGTCCGCGATGTCGTGCTCGCGCGTGTCCGTGTTCTTCGCCGCGACCGCGATCCGCTTGTACGCCGTCTCCATCTCGGCGCGCGCCGGGCGGCCCTCCAGACCGCGGCCGTACGCGTAGCCGCCCCACACCGTGTAGACCTCGGCCAGGTCCGCGTCCGTGCGCCAGTCGCGGGAGTCGATCAGCTGGAGGATGCCGGCGCCGTACGTGCCGGGGCGGGAGCCGAAGATACGGGTCGTGGCGCGGCGTTCGTCGCCGTGTTCGGCCAGGTCGGCCTGGGTGTGGGCGCGGACGTGGTTCTCGGCGGCCGGCTCGTCCAGGGAGGCCGCCAGGCGCACCGCGTCGTCCAGCAGGCCGATGGTGTGCGGGAACGCGTCCCGGAAGAAGCCCGAGATGCGCAGGGTGACGTCCACGCGCGGGCGGCCCAGCTCCGCGAGCGGGACGGGCTCCAGGCCCGTCACGCGGCGCGACGCGTCGTCCCACACCGGGCGGATGCCCAGCAGGGCGAGTGCCTCGGCGATGTCGTCGCCCGCCGTGCGCATCGCGCTCGTTCCCCACAGGGACAGGCCGACGGACGTGGGCCATTCGCCGTTGTCCGCGCGGTAGCGCTCCAGGAGGGAGTCGGCGAGCGCCTGGCCCGTCTCCCAGGCGAGGCGCGAGGGGACGGCCTTCGGGTCGACGCTGTAGAAGTTGCGGCCCGTCGGCAGGACGTTGACCAGGCCGCGCAGCGGCGAGCCGGACGGGCCCGCCGGGACGAAGCCGCCGTTCAGCGCGTGGACCGCGTGGGTGATCTCGTCCGTCGTACGGGACAGGCGCGGGACCACTTCGAGCGCCGCGAAGCGCAGGATCGCCGCGACCTGCTCGCCGTGGGAGGCGGGCACCGCGTCCGGGTCCCAGTCCGCCGCCTCCATCGCCTCGACCAGCGCGCGGGCCGTGGCCTCCGCCTCGTCGGCCGTCGTCCGGGTCGCCGCGGACTCGTCGAGGCCCAGCGCCTCCCGCAGGCCCGGCAGCGACGTCGTACCGCCCCAGATCTGACGGGCGCGCAGGATCGACAGGACCAGGTTGACCCGCTCCGGGCCGGTCGGCGCGCCGCCCAGGACATGCAGACCGTCGCGGATCTGCGCGTCCTTCACCTCGCACAGCCAGCCGTCGACGTGCAGCAGGAAGTCGTCGAAGCCGTCGTCGTCCGGGCGGTCGTCCAGCCCGAGGTCGTGGTCCAGCTTCGCCGCCTGGATCAGCGTCCAGATCTGCGCGCGGATCGCGGGCAGCTTGGACGGGTCCATGGAGGAGATCTGGGCGTACTCGTCCAGGAGTTGTTCGAGGCGCGCGATGTCGCCGTACGACTCCGCCCGCGCCATCGGCGGCACCAGGTGGTCGACCAGCGTGGCGTGCGCCCGGCGCTTGGCCTGGGTGCCCTCGCCCGGGTCGTTGACGAGGAACGGGTAGACGAGCGGGAGGTCGCCGAGTGCCGCGTCCGGGCCGCAGGCCGCGGACAGGCCCGCGTTCTTGCCCGGCAGCCACTCCAGGTTGCCGTGCTTGCCCAGGTGGATCATCGCGTCCGCGCCGAAACCGCCGTCGTCGGCCGACGCGGCGATCCAGCGGTAGGCGGCCAGGTAGTGGTGCGAGGGCGGCAGATCGGGGTCGTGGTAGATCGCGATCGGGTTCTCGCCGAAGCCGCGCGGCGGCTGGATGAGGATCAGCAGGTTGCCGCGGCGCAGGGCCGCCAGCACGATGTCGCCCTCGGGGTTGCGGGACCGGTCCAGGAACATCTCGCCGGGCGCCGGGCCCCAGTGCTCCTCCACGGCCTCGCGCAGTTCGGCCGGGAGCTCGGCGTACCAGCGCTTGTAGTCGGCCGCCGGGATACGGACCGGGTTGCGGGCGAGCTGCTCCTCGGTCAGCCAGTCCTGGTCGTGGCCGCCGGCCTCGATCAGCGCGTGGATCAGCTCGTCGCCGTCGCCGGAGACGAGGCCCGGGATGTCCGCCTCGGGCCCGAAGTCGTAGCCCTCGGCGCGCAGGCGCCGCAGGAGGGCTACGGCGGAGGCCGGGGTGTCCAGGCCGACCGCGTTGCCGATGCGGGAGTGCTTGGTCGGGTACGCGGACAGGACCAGCGCGATGCGCTTGCGCGCGTTCGGGATGTGGCGCAGCCGGGCGTGGCGCACGGCCGTCCCGGCGACGCGGGCGGCGCGCTCGGGGTCGGCGACGTACGCCGGCAGGCCGTCCTCGTCGATCTCCTTGAACGAGAACGGGACCGTGATCAGCCGGCCGTCGAACTCCGGCACCGCCACCTGGCTGGCCGCGTCCAGCGGGGACAGACCCTCGTCGCTGTCCTCCCACGCCGAGCGCGGGCCCGTCAGGCACAGCGCCTGGAGGATCGGCACGTCCAGGGCCGCGAGCGCGCCCGCGTCCCACGACTCGTCGTCGCCGCCGGCCGACGCCTCGGCCGGGCGCGTGCCGCCCGCCGCGAGCACCGTGGTCACCAGGGCGTCGGCGCTGCGCAGTTGCTCCAGCAGCTCCGGCTCGGGGGCGCGCAGCGACGCCACGTACAGGGGCAGGGCCCGGCCGCCGGCGTCCTCGATCGCACCGCACAGGGCGTCCACGAAGGCGGTGTTGCCGCTCATGTGGTGGGCGCGGTAGTAGAGCACGGCGATCAGCGGGCCGTCGGTCTCCCGGCGCGGGGTGCGCGCCAGGCGGCCCCAGGTGGGCGCGGCCGCCGGGGGCTCGAAGCCGTGGCCGGTGAGCAGCACGGTGTCGGACAGGAAGCGGGCGAGCTGCTCCAGGTTGGCAGGGCCGCCGTGCGCGAGGTACGCGTGGGCCTCGGCCGCGATGCCGATCGTGACCGTGGAGGTCTCCATCAGCTGGGCGTCGGGGGCCTGTTCGCCGGTGAGGACGACGACCGGGCGGTCCTGGGCCAGGAGCAGGTCGATGCCCTCCTGCCAGGCGCGCAGCCCGCCGAGGAGGCGTACGACGACGAGGTCGGTGCCCTCCAGGAGGCCGGGGAGGTCCTCGACCGGGAGGCGGGAGGGGTTCGCGAAGCGGTACGCGACCGGTCCGGCTGCCGCGCGGGCGCTGAGCAGGTCGGTGTCGGACGTCGACAGAAGCAGGATGCGGGGCTGCGAGGGCAGTCCCTCGGAAGAGAGCGGCATGCGACGTCTGGCCTTCCTCGGGGTTTCCGCGCCCCGGGCGGTGGAAAACGGCGGGAGTTCCTGGCTCACCCGGTCGCGTGCGCGTGCTGCGCTGCTGCCGGGCTCACAGTGGCGGGACCGCGCCGGGATCTCACCGGGCTTCCTCCCCTGACGCCGTCTTCGGCGGTGACGGACCGTGTGGCCCGCCGTTCAGCATAGTAAGGGCCGTCACGTCTCCGGCAGCAGGTGGCCTGTGTGATGGTCGGTATGCTCGCCGCCATGCCATCGGCCCCCTCGAACCGCCCGGACCGGGACGAAACTCCCGTACGGGACCGCGGTGATGCCTGCCCCGGCGCGCTGCGACTGCACACCGCGGACGACGGTGCGCTGGCGCGCGTCCGCGTGCCCGCGGGGGTGCTGAGCGCCCGGCAGGCGTACGCGCTGGCCGACGCGGCCGAGCGGCTCGGCGACGGCGCGCTCGACATCACGTCCCGCGGCAACCTTCAGCTGAGGGGCCTTGGCGGGGGCTGCGGCGGGGAGTTGGCGGCACTGCTGGACGCGGCGGGTCTGCTGCCCGCGCCCGCCCACGAGCGCGTGCGCAACGTCGTCGCCTCGCCGCTGTCCGGGCTGGACGGCCGCGGACACCTCGACGTGCAGCCGCTCGTACGCGAACTGGACGCGCTGCTGTGCGCGAGCGAGCGGGCCACGGCGCTGTCGGGCCGGTTCCTGTTCGCGCTGGACGACGGCCGCGGGGACATGGCGGGGCTCGGCGCGGATGTGATGTTGCTCGCAGAGCCGGGCGGGACGCGGGTGCGGGTCCTGCTCGGCGAGCAGACGCTGACGGTCGGCAGGCAGGACGGCGCGCGTGCGCTGCTGCTCGCGGCCGAGGCGTTCCTGGACGCGGCGGACGCCGGCGGCACGAGGGCGTGGCGGGTGCGGGAACTCCCTCCGGAGTACGCGGTGTCGCGCCAGGAACTCGCGCGCCGGCTGGGCGACGCGGGTATCGCGGCGGGTGCGGGTGCGGGTGCGGGTGCGGGTGCTGACGCGTCGCCCGGTGCGTCCGTGTTGCCCCGGTCCGGGCCGGGACCGGACGCCGTCCCGGCCGCGCGCGGCCAGGACGCCGACGTGGCCGCCGGGCCCGGACGGGGCGGCGAGCCCGCCACCCCCGTGCCCGGTGTCGTCCACGGCGCGCGAGGCGCCGCCTCGCTCCACGTCGGCGTCGCCCTCGGACGGATGCGTGTCGCGCAGTGGCGCCTGCTCGCCCGGACCGCCGAGACGTACGGCACCGGCGAGTTGCGCGTCACGCCCTGGCGCGGCGTCGTCCTTCCCGGCGTTCCCGGCGCACTCCTGCCCGGCCTCGCCGACGCGGGCCTCGTCACCGGGCCCGACTCGCCCTGGACCGGCGTCGGCGCCTGCACCGGACGGCCCGGCTGCGCCAAGTCCCTCGCCGACGTACGGGCCGACGCCACCGCGCGCATCGCCGCCGGCGCGGGCGGGCTGCCTGTGTACTGGTCCGGCTGCGAACGCCGTTGCGGGCACCCCCAGGGCGCCTGGGTGGACGTCGTCGCGACCGGCGACGGCCGCTACGACCTGACCGCACCCGGAGTACCGCGGCACACCGTCCCCCTGACCGAGCTCGCCGACGCCCTCGCGGCGGCGCGCACCGACCCCACCGACCCCACCGAACGACCGACGAAGTGAGCGAGAGCACAGTGTTCGACTACGAGAAGGACGGCGCGGAGATCTACCGCCAGTCCTTTGCCACGATCCGCGCGGAGGCGGACCTCGCCGGGCTGCCGGCCGAGGTCTCCCAGGTCGCGGTCCGCATGATTCACGCCTGCGGGATGGTCGACCTCGTCCGCGACCTCGCCCACTCCCCGGACGTCGTCCTGCACGCCCGCGCCGCCCTGCGCGCCGGCGCGCCGATCCTGTGCGACGCGCAGATGGTGGCGAGCGGCGTCACCCGCAAGCGGCTGCCCGCCGACAACGAGGTGATCTGCACGCTCTCCGACCCGTCCGTGCCCGCGCTCGCCGCCGAGATGGGCACCACGCGCAGCGCCGCCGCCCTCGAACTGTGGCGCGACCGGCTGGAGGGCTCCGTCGTCGCCGTCGGCAACGCCCCCACCGCGCTGTTCCGGCTCCTGGAGATGATCGAGCAGGGGGCGCCCCGCCCCGCCGCCGTCATCGGCGTTCCCGTCGGCTTCATCGGCGCCGCCGAGTCCAAGGACGCCCTGGCCGCCCACCCCCTGGGCCTCGAGCACCTCGTGGTGCGCGGCCGCCGCGGCGGCAGCGCCATGGCCGCCGCCGCCGTCAACGCGATCGCGAGCGAGGCGGAGTAGTGAGCGACGACCAGAAGACGACGGGGCGCCTCTACGGCGTCGGGCTCGGCCCCGGCGACCCGGAGCTGATGACCCTGCGCGCCGCGCGCATCATCGCCGAGGCGGACGTGATCGCGTACCACTGCGCGCGCCACGGCCGTTCCATCGCCCGCTCCATCGCCGCCCCGCATCTGCGCCCCGACCACATCGAGGAGCGCTTGATGTACCCGATCACGGTCGAGACGACCGACCACCCCGGCGGGTACCGCGGCGCGCTCGACGACTTCTACGAGGAGGCGGCGGCCCGGCTCGCCGAGCACCTCGACGCCGGGCGGACGGTGGCCGTCCTCGCCGAGGGCGACCCGTTCTTCTACGGCTCCTACCAGCACATGCACAAGCGGCTCGCGCACCGCTACCCGACCGAGGTCGTGCCCGGCGTCACCTCCATCAGTGCCGCCGCGGCCCGGCTCGGGACCCCGCTGTGCGAGGCGGAGGAGGTCCTCACGGTCATCCCCGGCACGCTGCCGGAAGAGGAGCTGACCGCCCGTCTCGCCGCGACCGACTCGGCCGTCGTGATGAAGCTCGGCCGCACCTTCCCCGCCGTACGCCGCGCGATGGAGACCTCGGGCCGGCTGGACGAGGCCCGGTACGTGGAGCGGGCCACGATGAACGGCGAACGGACCGGGCGACTGGCCGACATCGATCCGGAGTCGGTGCCGTACTTCTCCGTCGCCGTCGTGCCGAGCCGTATCGCCAACCCGCGGCCGGAGCCGGAGCGCGGCGAGGTCGTGGTCGTCGGCACGGGGCCCGCCGGCCCGTTGTGGCTGACGCCCGAGACGCGCCGCGCGCTCGCCGACGCCGACGAACTCGTCGGTTACACCACGTACCTGGACCGCGTCCCGCACCGCCCCGGCCAGATCCGGCACGGCTCCGACAACAAGGTGGAGTCCGAACGCGCCGAGTTCGCCCTGGACCTGGCGCGGCGCGGACGGCGGGTCGCGGTCGTCTCGGGCGGCGACCCGGGCGTCTTCGCCATGGCCACGGCGGTACTGGAGGTCGCCTCCCAGGAGGAGTACCGGGACGTGCCCGTACGGGTGCTGCCGGGCGTGACCGCCGCGAACGCGGCGGCGGCCGCCGCCGGCGCCCCGCTCGGCCACGACTACGCCACGATCTCCCTGTCCGACCGGCTCAAGCCCTGGGAGGTCATCGCGGAGCGCCTGCGCGCGGCGGTCTCGGCGGACCTGGTCCTGGCGATCTACAACCCGGGCTCCCGCTCCCGTACCCATCAGGTCGCGGCCGCCCGTGACCTGCTGCTCGAACTCCGTTCGCCCGAGACCCCGGTGGTCGTGGCGCGGGACGTGGGCGGCCCGGAACAGTCGGTGCGGGTGGTGACCCTGAAGACGCTGGAGCCCTCCGAGGTCGACATGCGCACGCTGCTGCTGATCGGCTCGTCCCGGACCCAGGCGGTCGAGCGTGGCGACGGCCGCACGATCGCCTGGACGCCGCGCCGCTACGGGTGAGGGCGCCGAGGCCGTGAAACGCCGTGGTGGCCGTGGGCGGCTGGGGGAACTCCTCGCAGCGGACGACGAGACCGTTGAACTGGGTCCAGCTCACCGAACTCGGCGCTCCCGCCGCGAGCTGAGGCACCCGCGAACGAGGCCGCAGCACCCCGCGAGGGGGCGGCGGCCTCAGCCGTGCACCCAGGCCGCCGCTTCCTCGACCGTCGCGGCCACCCGCACGCCCTCGGGCACCGGCGGTCTGCGCACGACCACCACCGGGATGCCCGCATCGCGGGCCGCGCGGAGCTTCGGGGCGGTCGCCGCGCCGCCGCTGTCCTTCGTCACCAGGACGTCGACGCGGTGGGTGCGCAACAACTCGCTCTCGCCGTCGAGGGTGAAGGGGCCCCGGTCCAGGAGGATTTCGGTGCGGGCCGGCATCGGGGCCTCCGGCGCGTCCACCGACCGGACGAGGAACCACTGCGGGCAGTCCGCGAAGGCGGCGAGCCCCATCCGCCCGGTCGTCAGGAACACCCGCTCCCCGAGGCCGTCCAGTGCGCGGGCCGCCTCCGTCAGCGAGCCGACCGGGTGCCAGTCGTCGCCCTCGACCGGGACCCAGCCGGGGCGGCGCAGTGCCAGCAGGGGAACATGGGCTGTGGCGGCCGCCCGGGCCGCGTTGAAGCTGATCCGCTCGGCGAAGGGATGGGTGGCGTCGATGACCGCGTCCACGTGGTGTGCGCGCACCCAGTCCACGAGCCCGTCCACACCGCCGAACCCGCCGACCCGTACCTCGCCCACCGGCAGCCGGGGGCTCGCGACGCGCCCGGCGAGTGAGCTGGTGACATGGACCTCGGGATGCAGGGTCGCGGCGAGGGCGCGGGCCTCGGTGGTCCCGCCGAGAATGAGTACGTGCACGGGAGTCCTTTCATGAGTTCAGGCGGCGGGCGGGACGCCCAACTCAAGCACACCGGTCTGCGGCCCGGATGGACGACCGGGGCGTGCGCCACGGCGGCGACCACGGCCGCGTACACGGCGCTGCTCACCGGGGAGTTCCCGGACCCGGTGACGATCACGTTGCCGAAGGGCCAGACGCCCTCCTTCGCCCTGGCCGTCGAAGCCCTGACCGGCTCGTCGTCCGCCATGGCCGGGATCGTCAAGGACGCCGGCGACGACCCGGACGTGACGCACGGCGCGCTGGTCCGGGCGACGGTCCGCCTGCTGCCGGCCGGTTCCGGAGTCGTCTTCCGGGCCGGACCCGGCGTCGGCACGGTCACGCTGCCCGGCCTGCCCCTGGAGGTGGGCGAACCGGCGATCAACCCGGTTCCGCGCCAGATGATGCGCGACCACGTCGCGCTCGTGGCGGGCCGGCACGGCGGCACGGGGGACGTCGAGATCACCGTCTCCGTCGACGACGGCGAGGAGATCGCCCGCTCCACGTGGAATCCGCGGATCGGCATCCTCGGCGGTCTGTCCGTCCTCGGGACGACCGGCATCGTCGTCCCGTACTCCTGCTCGGCCTGGATCGACTCCATCCGCCGCGGTGTGGACGTGGCCCGCGCGGCGGGCCTGACGCACGTGGCGGGCTGTACGGGTTCGACCTCCGAGAAGACGGTGACGACGCTCTACGACCTGCCGGAGATCGCCCTGCTCGACATGGGCGACTTCGCGGGCGCGGTGCTGAAGTATGTGCGGCGGCATCCGGTCGACCGGCTCACCGTCTGCGGCGGCTTCGCCAAACTCTCCAAGCTGGCGGCCGGTCACCTGGACCTGCACTCGGCCCGCTCCCAGGTCGACAAGGGCTTCCTCGCGGATCTGGCCCGCGCGGGCGGCGCGTCCGAGTCCCTCGCCGCGGAGATCGCCACGGCCAACACGGGCCTGGCGGCGCTGCGCCTGTGCGAGGCGGCGGGCGTCCCGCTCGGCGACCTCGTCGCGGCTAGGGCCCGCGACGAGGCCCTGTCGGTCCTGCGGGGGGCGCCGGTGACGGTGGACGTGGTGTGCATCGACCGCGCGGGGACGGTGGTGGGCCGGTCGGCCCCGGCGGGGCCGTGAGCCGTTTTCCCGGCTGCGCCGTACGCGGGTCTGGGGGCTGCTGTGCCCCGAGGGCGCGGGTTGTGGCGCATGGGGTGATGTCCCCACACCCCGCCCCTCCCCGAAACTCTGACGAGACCCGGGGCTTCGCCACGGCCCCGGCCGTGCGCGGGCTGCGCCGCGCGGGATCTGGCCACCGTTGTGGGTAACTGTTCCGCTGGGCGATGGGGCACCCGGACGGAGTCCGGGGGAGGGTGGGCACAACGCCACGGGGGCGTCGCACGGTTCGGGGCGCTCTCGGCCCGGGGGGCCTGCGCTGGGCCCTGTACCGGGCGCATCCCGGGGCGGCCCCGTCAGCAGGTGTGGCGGTCGCGTTCCGGGGAGTACAGATGGCTGTCGCGGAACTGCGTCGCCGCCAGCGTGCGGCCCACCAGGATCACCGCCGTCCGCGTCACCCCCGCCGACTTCACCTGGTCCGCGATGTCCTCCAGCGTGCCCCGCAGGACCAGTTCGTCCGGGCGGCTCGCCATCGCGACGACCGCCGCCGGGCAGTCCTTGCCGTAGTGCGGGACCAGTTCGTCGACGACCCGGTCCACATAGCGCGCCGCCAGGTGCAGCACCAGCAGCGCCCCGCTCCTGCCCAGCGTCGCCAGGTCCTCGCCCTCCGGCATCGGCGTCGCCTGCTGGGCGATACGCGTCAGGATCACCGTCTGGCCCACGGTCGGGACCGTGAGCTCCCGCTTCAGCGCCGCGGCCGCCGCCGCGAACGCCGGTACGCCCGGGACCACTTCGTACGGCACGCCCGCCGCGTCCAGCCGCCGCATCTGCTCGGCGACCGCGCTGAAGACCGACGGGTCGCCCGAGTGCAGCCGGGCGACGTCGTGGCCCTCCTCGTGGGCGCGGACCAGCTCGGCCGTGATGGCGTCCAGGTCCATCCGGGCCGTGTCCACCAGGCGCGCGTCCGGCGGGCATTCGGCCAGCAGTTCCGTGGGGACCAGGGAGCCCGCGTACAGGCAGACTCCGCACGACGCCAGCGTGCGCGCGCCGCGCACGGTGATCAGGTCGGCGGCTCCGGGGCCCGCACCGATGAAGTACACGGTCATGACAGTTCTCCGCTCTTGGTGACGGACCATTGGGTGACCGGCATCGCCTGGCGCCAGCCGGTGAACCCGCCGACGGGCACGGCGTGCGCGACCGCGAGCCGTACGAGCTCGCCGCCCAGCGCGCGGTACCGCTCGGCGAGCAGCGCCTCGGACTCCAGCGTCACGGTGTTGGCGACCAGCCGGCCGCCGGGCGCCAGCGCGTCCCAGCAGGCGTCCAGCAGGCCGGGGACGGTCAGCCCGCCGCCGATGAACACGGCGTCGGGCGCGGGCAGCCCGGCCAGGGCCTCGGGCGCCGCTCCGCGCACGACGCGCAGGGCGGGCACGCCGAGGGTGTCGGCGTTGCGGGCGATGCGCTCGGCGCGCACCGCGTCGCGTTCGACGGTGACCGCGCGGCACGACGGATGCGTACGCATCCACTCGATCGCGATCGACCCCGACCCGCCGCCGATGTCCCACAGGAGTTCGCCGGGCGCGGGCGCGAGCGCCGCGAGGGTGGCGGCGCGGACATGGCGCTTGGTGAGCTGGCCGTCGTGCTCGTACGCCTCGTCCGGCAGACCCGGCGCGGCGGACAGCCGCAGGGCGCCGGGCGCGCGGCGGCAGTCGAGGGCGATGACGTTCAGCGGGTCGACGGCGCCGGCGGCGTCGGTGTCCCAGGTGTCGGCGGTGCCGTCTACGTGCCGTTCGGCGTCGGCGCCGAGCTGTGCGAGCACACGCATCCGCGTCGGGCCGTAGCCGCGCTCCCGCAACAGGGCGGCGACCTCGGCGGGCGTGTCCGCCCCCGTGCTGAGCACCAGCAGGCGGCGCCCGTCGTGCAGCGCGGCGGCGAGGCGGGCCGCCGGGCGGCCGACGAGTGTGACGACGCCGGTGTCCTCGACGGGCCAGCCGAGCCGGGCGCACGCGTACGAGACGGAGGACGGATGCGGCAGCACGCGCAGCGCGTGGGGCCCGAGCTCGTCGGCGAGGGCGCGCCCGATGCCGTGGAAGAAGGGGTCGCCGCTGGCGAGGACGGCGACGCGGCGTCCGGCGTGCGCGGCGAGGAGCCCGGGGACGGCGGCGCGCAGGGGGCTGGGCCACGGCACCTGTTCGCCGCCGCACTCGCCGGGCAGCAGCGCCAGCTGCCGCGTACCGCCGATGATCACCTCGGCTCCGCGCAGGGCGTCCTGGGAGGCGAGGGCGAGCCCCGGCCAGCCGTCCGCGCCGATCCCGACGACGGTCACTGCAGGTGGGGGCGGTGCGGGGGTCACGGAGTCGGGTACCTCGGGAAGCGGGGGAGGGGACGGAGCCGCACTCTACTGTCCGCCCGGGACCGTCCTGACGGGCCCCCGCCGCTTTTCCTCCCCGGGACCCGACGCTCGCGGCCTGTCAGTGGCGCGCGGCACACTGGACGCATGTGCCGCAGCATCAAGACCCTTCGTCCGCCCGTGCTCCCCGAGGAGGCCACCGAGGAGGACATGCGCGCCGCCGCTCTGCAGTACGTGCGCAAGGTGTCCGGCTTCCGGGCGCCCGCCGCGCACAACCGGGAGGTGTTCGAGCAGGCCGTCGACGACATCACCGAGGCCACCCGCAGGCTCCTCGAAGGGCTCGAGGTGCGCGGCGGGGCCGTCAGGCGGCCGGCGCCGGACGCCGCATGACGTAGGCGGCCAGCGACCCGGCCGCGAACAGCGCCAGCACCGACACCGCCGCGCCGACCCAGCTCGCGCCGAGCCACTGGCCGCCGAAGTAACCGAGGCCGACGCTGTAGCCGGCCCAGGCAAGGCCGGCCAGGGCCGACCACGGGAGGAACTCCCTCACCGTGCGTCGTGCGGCGCCCGCGCCCAGCGAGACCACCGACCGTCCGGCGGGCGCGAAGCGGGCGATGACGACGAGCGCTCCGCCGCCGCGGCTGAGCGCGGCGCCGAGACGTTCCTGCGCTCTGGTCAGGCGGCGGGAGCGGGCGATGGCCCGGTCGAAGCGGTCGCCGCCGCGCCAGGCGAGCCGGTAGGCGACCAGATCGCCCAGCACGGACGCGGTCGCCGCGCAGAGCACGAGGACGAGCAGGGAGGGGACTTCGCGCTGCACCTGCCCCGCCGCGTCCGCGACGGCCGCCGTGGAGCCCGCGGCGGCAGCGGTCGCGGCCGTGATCACCAGCACACCGCTGGGCAGGACGGGCAGGAAGACGTCGAGGAGGACGGACAGGGCCACGACGGCGTAGATCCATGGGCTGCCGGTCAGCGACCCCACACTCTCCAGCACCTTGTTCTCTCCCCGGTTCCGGTGACAAGGCCGCTGTGTCGCGAGGGGCGCCAGGGGGCGGCTTGACAGCTGTACAGCGTACGCCCGGGTGACGCGCGGAGATCGGGAGGGGGCGGGAGGGGAGCCAGATGTCGTACACCGCGTGAACCCCCAGGGGGCGCGTACGACAGGCGCGCGGAACGCGAAGCGCCCGGCCCCTCGTGACGAGGGACCGGGTGCCGCCGCACTCCGCGCGCGAGGCGCCCGGCTGGGACACGGGCGGCCCAACGGCCGGTGCGGGAAAGAGCGGTTGGGACGTCAGGCGGTCACGGCCGCCTTCTCCCCGCGGGCGCCCTCGCCCTCCCGCTCCGCGCCGCGCGCGCCGAACAGGCCGTCGAGCGCGAGCGCGCCGGGGCCGGTGAAGACCAGCAGCAGGAACGCCCAGCAGAACATGGCGGACGCCTCGCCGCCGTTCTGGAGCGGGAACAGCGACTCCGGCTGGTGCACCGAGAAGTAGGCGTACGCCATCGAGCCGGACGCGAGGAACGCGGCGGTGCGCGTGCCGAGGCCGAGCAGCACCAGCGCGCCGGCGACGAGCTGGATGACCGCCGCGTACCAGCCGGGCCAGACGCCGGTCTCCACGGTGGTGCCGTTCATCCCGCCGAGCACGCCGAACAGGGATGCGGCGCCGTGGCACAGGAACAGCAGGCCGACGACGATGCGGAACAGCCCGAGCGCGTACGGCTGCGCCTGATGCAGCCGACCGGAAAATGTGGGGGTTGCCATGGGACTCCTTCGGTCATGGGGGACGGAACCGATGAGGAGGCCAGGTTAGGCGGACCTAATTCATACTTGCAAGTTCAACATTCTGCCGCCGTCCGATTTCCGCCCCGCTCTGGATGCCGGCCTCGATGTCCCTGCGCGGGCCGCGGCCCGCGCCCGCGAGCGGCGGGGCGAGCGAACGCAGGGCCGCGCGCGCGACCGCGTCGGCATCCGACAGCGTCACCGAGTCCACGCCCGGCCGGGCGCCCGCCGCGGTCACCCAGTGCACGCCCTCGGTGGGCACGCCGAACGCGAACCGCCGTGGATGCGCCCGCCCCTGACGGTTGACCAGACGGTACGGGCGCGGTGTGACATCCAGACCTCCGGTTTCGTAACCGTCGATGGCGTGAGGGCGGCACTGGCCTGTCTTCAGCAGCCGGCCGAGCAGCTCGTCGCACGTCCTGCGCAGATCCGGCTCCGGCAGCCGCGCCTCGATGAGCGTGGTGAACGTCACGGCCGATCCCGGCACGTCCGGCGACTGCGCCGTGAACAGCCCGGCCTCGGTGCCCACCGACATCCGCGGCCCCACCACCTCCAGGACGCCCGCCTCGATCAGCGCCGTCATCTCCTCGATCCTGCGCCGGGGCGGGCCGATGGAGAGGAACGCGTTCAGCGGCGTGTACCAGCGGTCGAGGTGGTCGCGGCGGGACGTACCGGTCAGGCCTCCGTGGTCGACGATCAGGCGCAGCTCGTTGCGGACGTCGCGCAGCACGTCGAGAGCCGCCTTCACCGGGCCCTCGACGTTGCCGAGCCCGGCGTGCGCGGCGTCTGCGCGCAGATACGCGAGGAGCCAGGCCCGGTGACCGGCGCGGGAGGTGAAGACCTCGCCCCGGTGCGGGCGTGCGAGGCGGTCCCACGACCAGCGGTCCGCCTCCGCCACGCCGAACGCCTCCAGCGTCTCGGCCTCCTCCGCACTGCCGTGGCCCGCCGCCAGGAACCGCTCACGGAAGGAGCCCGCGCCCGCGCCCCCGCCCGCGGTCTCACGCTCCCGGACCGCCGGCAGGGACGCGTAGTAGACGGTCTCCACCTCCTTGGCGACCAGCGGCCAGATCTCCGAGAGGAAGTCGGCCGGGTGCCCGGCCTCGGCCCGCTCGCGGAAGCCGGCGATCACCTCCGGAGTCAGCACCAGCGGTTCGTGCCGTCCCGACGGGCCCTTCGCGTTGTCGCCGCGCGCCTGGTGGGGCACGCCCCGCCGCGAGCCCGCGTAGAGCTTCGGCTCGCGCCCGGACGGACGGTAGACGAGCCCCCGCTCCCCGTCGCGGACGAACGAGCCGCCGCGGCCGGTCGTCAACAGGGCCAGGTGGTCGAAGAAGCTGAGTCCCAGGCCGCGCAGCAGCACCCGCTCCCCGGCGGCGATGCCCGACAGGTCGAGGTCGGCCGGGTTGGCGGGCGGGAAGTGGCGCAGCCGCGGGCGGCGGGCCGCGTAGTCGGCGAGCTGCGCCGTGGACTGGCGCGAAACCACCGGCAGATGGCCCTGCGCGAGCACGACCGCGCTCAGCCCGGACAGCAGCGTGCCGTCGTCGAGCCGGAGCGACTGCAGCGGGTCCCGTACGTCGGCCGGGGCGTCCCGGTCGTCCTCCAGCCGTACGGCGAGGGCCCGGTGCACCCGTACCCGCACCGCCTCCGGTGCCGAGCCCACCGTGCGGGCGAAGGCCCATTCCAGGTAGCGCCCGTAGCAGGCGCGGGTGGGGTAGTCGTCGGGGCCGAGTCGCTCGCCGGGCCGGCCGGCGGCCCACTCGTACAGGCTCGGCCCCGGGCGTATCGGCCCCTCGCAGGCGACGCTGTCGTCCGTGAACACCGTCACCTGCGAGGCCACCGTGTTCATGAGCAGCTCGGCGTTCTGGTCGGTGCGCCACACGCGGCCGGCGCCGGGCGCGGCGGGGTCGACGACATGGACGGTCAGGGGCGTGTCCGGGGCGAGGTCCGGGACGGAGGCGCAGAGCCGTTCGAGGAAACACGTGCCGCGGGGGCCTGCTCCGACGAGGGCTATCGCAAAGGGGCGGGGGGACTGCGCGGAACCTGCGGACAACACTGACTCCCGGGGCATGTGGGGTGCGCGACGGGCGCTGGAAGCGGATCGTCCACCTCATCATGCCGGTGTCACGCCGCAGGCCGCCGGGCCGGGTCCGCGTCACACGCCCCGCACGGCCGGAACGCGACGCCCGGTCAGGGGCCGTCCGTCAGGGTCCGCTCCAGCACGGTCGTCAGCCGCGGGGCCGCTCCGCCCCGCACCTCCTCTTGGCCCTCCGCCTTCTGGAGCCGCAGCGCGGCGGAACGGCCCCGCAGCGTCAGGGTCATCAGCTGGTTGCCGAACCACGGACCGCCCGTACGCCGCCAGTTCACGGACGGGGCGCCCGTGCGGCCGTGCCGGGCCAGCGCGCGGCCCAGCAGCCTCCCGAACCGGCTCCAGCCGAACCGGAACCCGACCCGGATCGCCGCGGGCACCGAATTGTGCAGGGGCGAGCACGTCAGCTGGAGCACCCGTGCCGCGGGCCGCCCGGCCGCCGGCCACACCGGCTCCGCCACATACGCGTGGTGCACGTCGCCGGAGAGCACGCACACCGTCGCGGGGGCGCCCTCACCGGCGCCCGCCTCCGCGATCATGCGCGTCAGCTTCTCGAACGACGCCGGGAACGCCGCCCAGTGCTCCAGGTCCGCGCCTTGGCGCACCCGCTCGCTCAGCCGCGCCCAGCGCGCGCCGCGCCCACCCCGGCACAGCGCCGCGTTCCACTCCTCCACGTCGTGGATCAGGGGCGGCAGCAGCCACGGGAGCGAGCTGCCGACGAGCAGGTGGTCGAGCGAGCCCCGGCCGTCGAGCGCCTGGTCCCGCAGCCACGTGGCCTCCTGCGGGTCGAGCATCGCCCGGGCCTGCTCCTCCAGCACGCGGCCGGCCCGCGTGTCGACCATCAGCACCCGGGTGCGGCCGAAGTCGCGGCGGTAGCTCCAGCGGACCGAGGCCGGGTCGGCATCCGCCCGCAGCGCGAACTTCCGCAGCGCGTCGGTCCCGTCCCCGGCCGCCCGCACCTGCCCGTACAGCTCGTCGGCGTCCAGTTCGGCGGGGGAGAGGTTGCCCAGGTGCTGGTACACCCAGTACGACATGAGTCCGCCGGTCACCCGCTCCTGCCACCACGGCCTCGCCCGCATGTCCGCGAGCCAGGACGCGCTGGTGTTCCAGTCGTCGACCAGGTCGTGGTCGTCGAAGATCATGCAGCTGGGGACCGTCGACAGCAGCCAGCGCAGCTCGGGGTCGAGCCAGGACTCGTCGTACAGGCGGGTGTACTCCTCGAAGTCCGCGACCTGCTCCGCCGGCGCCGAGGAGCCCGTGCCTGCCGCGGCCCGCCGCCCGGCGATCCACCGGCGGGTCGTGTCCGACGTCTCGTCCGCGTACACCTGGTCGCCGAGCAGAAGCAGCACGTCGGGCCGCCGGGCGGTGGGATCGGCGGCCAGCGCGGCGGCCAGGGTGTCCAGCACGTCGGGGCCCACCGGGTCGTGCCCGCCGGCGGGCGGCGCGGCCCAGCGGCAGGAGCCGAAGGAGACGACGACGTCCGCCGAGTGCGCCTCGGGCGTACGGATCGTGCTGGGCGGGAAGCGCGAGTCGGGCAGCGGCCACACCCGCTCGCCGTCGAGCAGCACCTCGTACGCCGAGGTCGTGCCCGGCGTGAGACCGGTCACGACCACGAGCGCGTAGTGGTGGCCCGCGACGGCGAACGTGCGCGAGGAGCCGTGGCCGCCGCCTTCGCAGCGCACCTCGGCCGTGCACGGGCGGTCCGCCTCGACCCAGACGGTCGCGCTCGTGCCCGTGTCCCAGTCCACGTACCGCAGCAGCGGCCCCAGGCGCAGCCCGGCCATGTGTGCCCCTTCCGTCGCCCCGTACGGTACGGAACGACGGGAGGGGCGGCCTGGTTCCATCCGGCGGGCCCGGGCCCGGGGCCTGCGGTCAGCAGCCGTTGAGTATGGACTGGAGCGCGCTCTTCTCGGCGGAGTCGACCTTCAGGTTCCAGTAGTACTTGGTGTGCACCCACATCCGGGCGTACATGCAGCGGTACGAGGTGACCGAGGGCAGCCACTCGGCCGGGTCCTGGTCGCCCTTGGCCTGGTTGACGTTGTCGGTGACCGCGATCAGCTGCGGGCGGGTCAGGTCGTTGGCGAACTGCTGGCGCTTGGAGGTGGTCCAGCTGTTCGCGCCGGACCGCCACGCCTCGGAGAGCGGGACGATGTGGTCGATGTCGACGTCGGAGGCCGCGTACCAGGTGGCGCCGTCGTACGGGGAGTACCAACTGCCGCTCACGGCCGCGCAGCCGGAGTCCTGGACGACGTTCGAGCCGTCGCGCTCGAGGACGACCTCGCGGGTGTTGCAGGCGCCCGACTGGGTGATCCAGTGCGGGAACAGGTCACGGCTGTAGCCGGTCGAGGAGCCCTCGGGGGCGACGGTCAGCTGGCTCAGGTAGCTGCGGGCGGTGGAGGCGCTGACAGGAGTGGGCGGGGCGGCCTGCGCGGCGGGAGCGGTCGCCAGCAGGCCGGTGGCCGCGACGGCGGAGGCTGCGGCGAGGACGGCCGCCCGGCGGGCGTGACGCGCGTAGACACCAAACATGCGAACTCCTTTGGAGTGGGGGGATCGTGGCCACCCCTGCGCCCTTCGGTGCGGGAGGGGCCCAGGCGTGGCCATGCTGGCGGCGCCAGGTTGCTCGGGGATGGGCGCCAGGTAACAGAGTGACGACATGAGCACGTCACATCAAGGGTTCTGACGCACCGGCACCGTCCGCCCCGCGGGCTAGGGTTGCCGCGTGCTGCTGCCGGTCAACCTCACCCTCGGGGCCGTACTGGCCGTCCTGCTCGCCGTCGCGGCGACCGTCGCCGCCCTCGCCCACCTGGGCCGTTCCCGCGCGATCGCCGTCGCGGGCGTGCGCGCGGCGGCCCAACTCGCCGTCGTCTCCCTCGCGATCGGGTGGGTCGTCCAAGCCGTACCGCTGCTCCTCGCCTTCCTGCTGCTGATGTACGCCGTAGCCGTGCGCACCGCCGGGCGCCGCATCACCGTCAACTCCACCTGGTGGTGGGCAGCGCTCCCGATCGCCGCCGGCGTCCTCCCCGTCGTCGCGGCCCTGCTGCTGACCGGGCTCGTGCCCGTGAAGGGCATCACCCTCGTCCCCGTGACCGGCATCCTCATCGGCGGTGCGCTCACCGCGACCGTCCTCGGCGGCCGCCGGGCCCCTGGACGAACTGGCCCAGCGCCGCGGCGAGGTGGAAGCGGGCCTCGCCCTCGGTCTGCCGGACCGGGACGCCCGCATGGAAGTGGCCCGCGAGCCCGCCTCCGACGCCCTGCTGCCCGGTCTCGACCAGACCAGGACCGTCGGACTCGTCACGCTGCCGGGCGCGTTCGTCGGCATGCTGCTCGGCGGCGCGTCACCGGTGGAGGCGGGCGCGGTGCAACTCTTCGTGCTCGTCGCCCTGATGGCGGTCCAGGCCGTCGCCGTCGCGGTGGTGCTGGAACTCGTCGCCCGGGGCCGGCTGCACCGGGACGGCACGGACACTCCCTGACCGCGGCGGCGCGGCCCGTCGCCGGCCGGACCATCGGCTCGGCGGCGCTCCCCTCCCGCCGGCCCCGTGCACCGCGACGCCGCCCGTGCCCGGTGTGACGAAGGCCCCGGAGGCCGGGACCAAGGTCCCTGACAGGCCGGCCGGGCGGTCACGTATGCTGGCGGGACCGTAAGGGGAGTAGCTCTTCGCCGGAACGTCGACATACTGCCGGGCCTCGTGCCCGGCCGGCGCCCGGAGGCGGACTCGTCCGAGACCGCCAGCGAGACCTTCGGCCGCAGTGTCCATGTCATTCATGGCGCTGCCGTGCCGAAGCGACCCCTGAAACGCTCAGGACTCTCGGCAGGGCCGCGCCCGACCGATTGAGGTTTTCCCTCCATGATCAGCTTTACCGTCATGGCGATCACGTTCGGTGTCGTCTTCCTCGCCGAGCTGCCCGACAAGACCGCCCTGGCCGGTCTGATGCTCGGCACCCGGTACCGCGCCTCGTACGTCTTCGCCGGGGTGGCCGCCGCCTTCGCCGTCCACGTCGGGCTCGCCATCGCGGCCGGCAGCGTGCTCACCCTGCTGCCGCACCGGCTGGTGCAGGCCGTCGTCGGCCTGCTGTTCCTCGCCGGTGCGCTGATGCTGCTCCTGAAGAAGGACGACGGCGACGAGGAGAGCATCAAGGCTCCGGCGGACCAGTCCTTCTGGAAGGTCTCGGGGGCCGGGTTCATGCTCATCCTCGTCGCCGAGTTCGGTGACCTGACCCAGATCATGACCGCCAACCTCGCGGCCCGTTACGACAACCCCGTCTCCGTCGGCCTCGGCGCCGTGCTGGCGCTGTGGGCCGTCGCCGCGATCGGGATCCTCGGCGGCCGGACGCTGATGAAGTACGTGCCGCTGCGGCTGATCACCAGGATCGCCGCCGCGCTGATGCTGGCCCTGGCCGCGTTCAGCCTGTACGAGGCCCTCGCGGGCTGACCGCCTCGGCGGTCGCCCCCGGGCGGGCCGGGCGGTTCGCCGGCCGTGGCCGTCCGCACACGCCGGACCTTGCCCCTGCGGGCAAGGCCCGGCGCGGGAAGGCGGACGCCGTCAGGCGCTGAGTGCGATCGTGCCGTCGGGGCGGGCGGTCACCGTGAGGTGCGTCAGATCCGGCACGTACAGGTCGGGGGCGAAGGCGGCGGCCCTCGGGCCGACGCCGACGACGCGCATGCCCGCCGCTCGGGCCGCCGTGATCCCGGCCTCGGAGTCCTCGAACGCCACGCAGTCCGCGGGGTCGTACCCGAGCTCGGCCGCGCCCTTGAGGAAGCCCTCCGGGTCGGGCTTGCTCGCGCCCACGCACTCGGCGGTCACCCGCACCGCGGGCATCGGCAGTCCTGCCGCGTTCATCCGGGCCGTGGCCAGCGCCTCGTCCGCCGAGGTCACCAGGGCGTGCGGGAGGCCGGCGATCGCGGCCAGGAAGGCGGGCGCGCCCTCGACGGGTACGACGCCGTCCGTGTCGGCGGTCTCCTGGGCGAGCAGGACGCGGTTGTCCGCGTAGTTCTGCTCCATGGGCCGGTCGGGGAGGAGGACGGCCATGGTCGCGTAGCCCTGGCGTCCGTGGACGACCTTGAGCGCCTCGTCGGGGCCGAGCCCGTGCTCGACGGCCCAGGCGCGCCAGCAGCGTTCGACCACGGCGTCCGAGTTGACGAGGGTGCCGTCCATGTCCAGGAGCAGGGCACGGGCGGTCAGGACGGGCGTGGTGGTGGCCGGCATCGGCGTGGCTCCAGGGCGGGGGGAAGGAGACAGAGCGGTTCCGCCCGCCGGTCAGGGAGTACGGGCGGAACCACTTTGTTCCTACACGATACAAAAGAGGGGCGGTGCGCGCCACCCCGCCTCCGCGTCGGCCTCGTCACGGCTCGCTCGTCTCCGCCTCCAGGGACCGGCGCGTCTTCTGCCCGTAGACGCCGAGGGCGTCGCTCTTGATGCCGCGTGCCCACTGGTACCGCGCCACGGCGTCCTCGACGCTCTCGCTGTACTGCCCGTCCGCGGGGCCTTCGTACAGCCCGATCTCCGCCAGCCGCAGCTGGAGCTCGGTCACGGCGGGTCCGCTGTCGCCCTTCTGCAGGGTTTTCGCCGAGGACCGCCCCGGCTGCTCCTCCGACACGCCGCCGGTCGCCACAGCGGTCGACGGCGGCGCGCTCGGGGCCGGGGCCGCGGGAGCGGACCCGGCGGGTGCCGTGCCGTCCGCCGAGGCCGATGCGGAGGAGCGCCCCGACGAGGACGCCGACGCGGAAGGGGACGCCGACGCGGAGGAGGAGTCGGAGGGCGAACCGGTCACGGACGGGGGAGCGGACGGCGCGTCCGGGCCGACGTTGAGGCTGGGGCCGCTCGTGTCCCGGTCGGGCATCGACACGTGGTCCGGTTCGCGCTCCCCGGAGAACAGGCCGCCGGCGAACGCGACGGTCCCCGCGACGGCGAGAACGGCCGCGCCGACGACGACGGCGACGGCCGCGCGCCGCCGTGGCGCGCGCCCGGCGGGCGGGGCGGCGTCAGGGGCGTGGCCGTCGAGCGGAGGCAGCTCGTGCGCGTCGTCGTCCCACGCCGCGCCGGGCGCGCCGGGGGCTCGTACGACCCCGAAAGCCATGGTGGCGGCGTCCTCCGGCATGGCCTGCGGTACGGGAACGTGGTGCGCCCCGGGTCCACCCGGCGCGAGCGCCGGCCCGGCGGTCGCCTGCTCGGCTGTCTCGGGCCCGTCCACGCCGGGGGGCACAGCCCCGGCCGGACCGACCGGCCCGGTCGGCCAGGGCTCGCCGCGTGTCCCGACCGCGCCCACGCCGCCCGCGGCCCCCGCGTTCCCGGAGCCGATGACCCCGGCCCTCGCTCCGTCCGGCGCCTTCGGGCCCGCCGGCCTGACGGCTGCGGACCCCGTCGCCCCCGGCGTCATCCCGCCCGCAGGGCTGACGGCGCCGACGGTCGCGGTCGCGGGGCCGACGGCCCCCGCTGCTCCGGCCGCGGGCGGGAGCGGGCCGGCGGGCGGGAGCGGGCCCGCCGGCCGGACGGCCTCGGCTCCGGCCCCCGGCACGGTCCCGTCCGCGGGGCGGACGGGCTGCGGTCGCGGTGCCTCGCGGGGGAGCGGGGGCGGCGGGGGCGGCGGAGCCGTGTCGGGGAAGTCCGGGTCCGGGAGCGCCACATAGGGGCGTATCCGCAGCGGATCGTAGTCCTCCGCCGCGGCGGCACGCGCCTGGCGCTCCGCCCTCATCGCCTCCACCGCTCTCCGCGCGCAGTCGCATCCGGATCCGGCGCTGCCGTCCGCGCTCCGCGGTCTGCCGCACTCGGGACAGCTGTTTCCGGTCATGGCCGGTCCCTCCCCTAGGAATGCCGCCGATTATGCAGACGCCCGGTGCGCCACCGCACGGCACCACCCCGCCTGTCCCAGCCCCAAAGCCGCTCGGCAGGCCATAACCGGACACACCCACCACGATGGAAGGGAACGCAAAGGAGATCCGCATGGCCCAGGAAGTGAGCACCGCGCACGCGCCCTCGGCCCCGGGAGGGGGCCGGAACCGCCGGACCGTACTCGTCGCCATCGGAGCCCTGCTGCTGGGCATGCTGCTCGCCGCGCTCGACCAGACCATCGTCGCCACCGCGTTGCCGACCATCGTCAGCGAACTGGGCGGCATGGAGCACCTCTCGTGGGTGGTCACCGCCTACCTGCTGGCCTCCACCGCCGCCACCCCCCTGTGGGGCAAACTCGGCGACCAGTACGGCCGCAAGAAACTCTTCCAGGCCGCCATCGTCATCTTCCTCTTCGGCTCCGCCCTGTGCGGCATCGCGCAGAACATGCCCCAACTCATCGCCTTCCGCGCCCTCCAGGGCCTCGGCGGCGGCGGGCTCATGGTGCTGTCCATGGCGATCGTCGGCGACATCGTCGCGCCCCGCGAACGCGGCCGCTACCAGGGCCTGTTCGGCGCCGTCTTCGGCGCGACCAGCGTCCTCGGCCCGCTCCTCGGCGGGTTCTTCACCGAACACCTCAGCTGGCGCTGGGTGTTCTACATCAACCTGCCCATCGGCGTCGTCGCGCTGCTCGTCATCGCCGCCGTCCTGCACATCCCGGCCCGCGCCACCCCGCACACGATCGACTACCTCGGCACGTTCCTCATCGCCTCCGTCGCCACCTGTTTCGTCCTCGTCGCCTCCCTCGGCGGCACCACCTGGGCGTGGGGCTCGGCACAGATCATCGCGCTCGCCGTGCTCGGGGCCGTCCTGCTCGTGGCGTTCGTCGCCGTCGAGCGGCGCGCCGCCGAACCGGTGCTGCCGCTGAAGCTGTTCCGCATCAGGACGTTCAGCCTCGTCGCCGTCATCAGCTTCGTCATCGGCTTCGCGATGTTCGGGGCGATGACGTACCTGCCGACGTTCCTCCAGGTCGTGCAGGGCGTGTCGCCGACCATGTCCGGTGTGCACATGCTGCCGATGGTCCTCGGCATGCTGATCACCTCCACGGCGTCCGGGCAGATCGTCAGCCACACCGGCCGCTGGAAGGTGTTCCCCGTCGCCGGAACGGCCGTCACCGCGCTCGGGCTCGTCCTGCTGCACCAGCTGAAGGAGTCCAGTTCCCCCTGGCAGATGAGCGCGACCTTCTTCGTCTTCGGTGCCGGACTCGGCCTGGTCATGCAGGTGCTGGTGATCGTCGTGCAGAACGCGGTCAGTTACGAGGACCTGGGCGTCGCCACGTCCGGTGCGACGTTCTTCCGGTCCATCGGGGCGTCGTTCGGCGTCGCCGTCTTCGGCACGATCTTCACCAACCGGCTGGAGGACAAGCTCGCCGGCGCCCTCGCCGGACAGCAGGTGCCGCCCGGCGCGGGCGCGTCCGAACTCGCCGCCGACCCGCGCGCCATCGCCGAACTCCCGCCGCCGCTGCGCCCGTCCGTGCTCCACGCGTACGCCACGTCCATCACGGACGTCTTCCTGTACGCGGTGCCGGTCGTCCTCGTCGCGTTCCTCGTCTCCTGGTTCCTCAGGGAGGACAAGCTGCGCGGCTCGGTCACCGCGCCCGAGCCCAGCCAGACGCTCGCCTCCAACCCGGTCGAACGCTCCTCGCGCGACGAGGTGGCCCGCGCGCTGTCCGTCCTGGGCTCCCGCGAGGGGCGCCGGCACATCTACGAGAAGATCACCGCGCGCGCCGGGTACGACCTGCTGCCCGCGTCCAGCTGGCTCCTGCTGCGCATCAGGCGGCACGGCATGGTGGAACCGGCCCGCCTCGCCGAGACCACACCGGTGCCGCTGCGCACCGTCACCGAGGCGGCCCGCGAGATCGAAGGGCGTGGGCTCGCCCGCCGCGAGGGCCTGGACCTCCTGCTCACGGACCGGGGCGCGGAGGCGGCGGCCCGGCTGTCGCAGGCCCGGGAGGAGTCGCTGGCGGAGCTGCTGGGCGACTGGTGGGGGCCGGACCGGCCGACCGACCTGATCCAGCTGGTGCGCGAGCTCAACAGCGAGCTGTGCGGATCGGACGCGGAACGGCCCCACGGCCCCGAGCCGCGCGGCGACCACGAGCGGCCCGCGGTGGAGTACCCCCACCGGCACTGAGCGCTAGAGCTTCTTGCCGTACCAGATCTCCATGTACGGGCCGGTGCAGTACGCCGGGATCTCCTCGTACCCGTGCCGTACGTACAGGGCCCGGGCGGCGAGCAGATCCAGCCGGGTGTTGAGCACCATGCGGCGGGCGCCCAGCGCGCGGGCCTCGTGCTCCAGGAGGTCCATGAGCAGCCCGGCGCCCCCGAGGCCGCGGAAGGCGGGGCGGACGAACACGCGGGTGAGCTCGGCCCGTTCCGCGTCCAGCATCAGCACGCCGCCGCAGGCGGCGGGCGCGCCCCCGTACCGCCCGACGACGAACTGGCCCGCGGGCGGGACGAGTCGCTCGGCGCCGTCCCCGGTCAGGCCCTCGTCGATCTCGGCGTCGGTCGCCGGCCGCTTCCAGTAGCTGCCGGCGACGTCGCCGTAGTAGGCGCGGCGCAGGGCACAGGCGTCGTCGGTGTCGACGGCCTCCGGGGCGAGGGTCCACTCGGTCATACGGACCTCTGTATCCCCCGGCGGGTCCTTCCGGCCAATGAATTACGGGCGCGGGGCCGCGGGTCAGGCCTTGGGGGCGGCCTGCTGGACGACCTCGAAGGACCACAAGGTCGACCCGCTGGCGGCGGGCTTCGGCCGCTCGCCGCCGCCTTGGTGCGCGGCCTTCATGGGGCCCTCCATCCACGCCTGGAACGACGCCTCGTCGCGCCAGCGGGTGTACACGAGGTACTGGTCGGTGCCCTCGACGGGCCGCAGCAGCTCGAACCACTCGAACCCGTCGGACGACTCGACGGCGCCGGCGCGGGAGGCGAAGCGCTTCTCGAGGGTGTCGCGCTGGTCGGCGGGAACGGTGAGGACGTTGATCTTCACGATGCTCATGCCCCCATCCTGCCGCACGCCCCCCGCCGGGGACGCGACGCGCTCGCGAGCCTCCGCCCCACGCCGCGCGCCCCTGCCCGTCCGGCGCTTGAGGACACCGCGCGTAGCGCGGTACCGGGGCGGAGCCGGGAACGGCGGCTGGGGCGCAGCCCGCGCCCGCGCTACCGGGGCGGAGCCGCGAAGCCGCAACCGGGCCTGGGGCAGAGTCCCGAGGCCCGCGCCTCGCAGGGCGCGAGGCCCATGGGGCCTGGGGCGGAGCCCTCAGGCCGTGGCACGGCCCGGAATCCGGGCCGGCGCGGCACACGGGGGCTGGGGCGGAGCCCCAGTTCGGGAAGGGGCGGGGTGGGGAGAAGTCAGCTCACCACGCGCGCCACCAGCAGCCCGTCCCACCCCTTCACGCCCACCGTCTGCACCACCGTCGCGTCCAGCCGCGGCTCCTCCGACACCAGCCGGTACATCTCCCGCGTGCCGACAATCGCCGGGTCCTCGCTCGACGGGTCCCTCACCCCGCCGCCGCGCACCACGTTGTCCACCACGATCACGCTTCCCGGGTGCGTCAGGCGCAGGGCCCATTCCACGTAGCGGGCGTTGTTCGCCTTGTCCGCGTCGATGAAGACCAGGTCGAACGGGCCGGCTCCCGGCTCCGCCGCCAGGCGGGGGAGCAGGTCCAGCGCGGCGCCCGTCCTGACCTCGGCGACCTTGTCGCAGCCCGCGCGGGCGAGGTTCGCGCGGGCCACGTCCGCGTGGGCCGGGTCGTATTCGAGCGAGATCAGCCGGCCGTCCGCGGGCAGCGCGCGGGCCAGCCAGATCGTGCTGTAGCCGCCCAGCGTGCCGATCTCCAGCGCCGTGCGCGCTCCCTGGATCCGGGCCAGCAGATGCAGCAGTTTGCCCTGGTTCGGGGCGACGTTGATCGCCGGGAGCCCCGCCGCCTCGCTCGCGGTCAGCGCCTCCGTGAGCGCGTCGTCCTCGGGCACGAGAAGCTCGCCGACGTAGCGGTCGACGGCGTTCCACCGGTCCTGCAGTCGGTCCTGCGCAGCGTCATCAGTCATACGGGTCACGCTATTTCACGACACGCGCGGCGGCACACGCATTGGCGCGGGCGGCTCGACCGGTCGCCCGCGCCGCCGTGCCCGTACGCCCCGCAGCACCGCCGCCGACGCCCCGGCGGCGACCGCGACGAACGTCAGCAGCCACACCGGTACGCCCCCGAGCGTCAGCAGGTCGTCGTCCCACACCACCCGCCGAAAGGGTGTGTCTTCGGCGGCCGCCCGCAGCTCGTGGTCCCCGCTGATCCGGGACGGGTCGGGAAACTCCTGGTCCAGGACGGTGAGGAAGCGTTCCTTCCCTCCCGTGAGACGGCCCAGCTCCCCACCCGGGGCCGTCACCCGCCCCGCGAACGTCACCTCCGGCTCACTGCCGCCGATCGCCGAGCGCGGCTCCATGCGGTGGTCGGCGAGCACGAACAGGCCGAGGGACTGGGCGGTGTCCGCGCGCCGCGACAGCCGCATCGGATAGACGAGTTCGTCGCTCGCGAACCGCAGCCGCAGGGGGTCGAGCGTGCCCGTCAGCACCGCGCCCTCCTCTCGCGGCGCGAGCCGTACGGCGACGTACTCCCAGCCCCGTTCGACGTACGGCTCCAGGTCGCCGGTGAGGCCGGCGGGCATCTCGAAGCCGTTCTCGTCCAGCCAGTCGCCCAGCGCGTCCGGGTCGGTCGCCGTCAGCCGGGCGACGTCGAAGTCACCCAGCCGTTCGCGGCCGACCACGCCCACCCCGTCGTCCCGGGCCGCCGCACCCGGCGGCGCGGCCCCCGCGCCGTCCACGTCGTCGAACGGCCAGTCGCCGCCGCGCGGCCAGAAGTAGTGCCGCTCGCGGTACTCGGGCGCGGCGATGCGCACCAGTTCGTCGAAGAGCGCCCCGTCCGCGAGGTCGACCGTGGCGCGCCCCGGCACCGGCATGATCCATGCCGCCCGCGGCGTGTCGGACGTGACCGTGAAGCGCATGACGATCTGCTCGGTGCGGCCGTCCCAGTCGACCACCGACGTCTCCCGGCCCACCGAGATGCGCGCGTTCCGGTCGGGCACCATCGCGCCGCAGCCGCAGGCATGGGCCGGTGCGACAAGAGCCCCGAGCTGGAAGCCGAGCAGCAGCAACAGGACGACGAGCGCGCGCGGGCGCGGCCCGCGTTCTTGTATGTTCCCCCGCATGCCTCCTGTGACGGTGCCGGACGCCTCGGCGGTTCCGGCTGGTCAGGGCCTCCCGGGTGAGACCGGGTGGCAAAAATCGGACAGTGACGGGGTGACAGTCAGGCGAAGAGGGGGTTGCCGGGGTCTTTCCGACAGGGCAGTGCGACGCTCTGCCGACGCCCTGTGAGGCCGGAACCGGACGGCAGGACCGCAGGACCGGGACGACACGACGTACCAGGACGACACGACGGCGGCAACGGTGGGGAGGCACGGCGCGACGTGGCGAACGCGGAGGGCAGCGTGCGCGGCAGCACGGCGACGGACTCGAGGATCGGGGCGGCCAGGGCGACGCTGTGGCTCGTCGCCGCCGTCCTCGCCGTACGCCAGACGGCGGCGGTGCTGCGGCAGCCGCCGGGTGAACGGCTCACCGACCTGGAGACCTGGATCGGCCCCAGCGGCGTGCTGCACGTGACGGGCGGCCTCTACGCCGCCGACCGGTTCACCGGCACCCCGTTCGCCGGGCTCGTACTCAAACCGTTCGCCGGCTCCGCCGAGCAGAGCCTCGGCGTCGCCTGGACGTTCGGCACCCTGCTGCTCGTGGTCGCCCTCGGCCTCGTCGTCTCGCGCGCCCTGCCCGTGCCCGTGTCGCGCCGCAGCACCCTGCTGGCCGCGCCGGTCGCCATCAGCCTGTTGATGCTGTCCCTGCCGGTGCGCAACAGCTTCCACCTCGGCCAGACCAGCATCATCCCCGTCCTGCTCGTCCTCCTCGGCTGCTTCGCCGCGCGCGGCGAGCGATCCTCCGGCCTGCTCATCGGTCTCGGCGCGGCCCTCCAGCCCACCGTTCTGCTCTTCGCGCCGCTGCTGTGGTTCACCGGCCGCAGGCAGGCCGCCGCGACCGCCACGGGCGCCTTCGCGGGACTCTCCGCCCTCGCCTGGGCCGCGCTGCCCGGCGACTCGTGGACGTACTGGGTCCACCATGTCGCCGGAGCCGGGCTCGGCGCCCGTCCCGACAGCCTCGCCAACCAGTCCCTGCACGGCGCCCTGCTCCGCCTCGGCCTCCAGGGCCCGCTGGAGATCGCCCTCTACCTGGCCCTCGCCGCCGCCGTCGCGTTCCTCGGCCTGCGCCGCGCCGTCCACTACGCCCGCGACGGCCAGGTCCTCCTCGCCGTCGCGCTCACGGGCTGCGTCGCCGTCGCCGTCTCCCCGACGGCCTGGCAGCACCAGCTGCTGTGGGTGCTCCTCGCCGTCGTCGGCCGGGTCGGCAAGCGCGCCCGCGACCGCATGCTGTGGCCGGTCCTCGTCGTCCTGGTGACGACCCTCCCGGGCACGATGCTGCTGCCCGACATGGCGGTGCTGCACCCGGTCCGCGACAACGCCCTGCTCATCGCCGCGCTCGCCGCGGCCTGCGCGGTGCCGTTCCTGTCGCTCGAATCACCGTACTTCCGGCGCCCCGTCCCCACGCGGTACGCCCGGCCCCTGCCCGCGCGCTGGAGCCGCGTACCGCTGCTCCCGTTCTGGCGGCGCGTGCTCAGCCGCCCGAACCTGCTCCTCGAACTGCTGGTGATACGCGTCGGCTACTCGGTGTACTCGCACATCCGCGCCGCCGCGACCGGCAGCGTGGACGCGGCGGAGTCCCACGCCCGGCAGATCCTTTCCTTCGAGGGCGCGCTCGGCATCGACATCGAGCACTGGGTCAACCAGGCGGTGGTGCGGACGGACTGGGCGGAGGCGTTCTTCGACTTCTACTACACGTCCTTCCACTTCGTGATCCCGCTGAGCATCCTCGGCATCCTGTACGTCCGCCGCCCCTGCGACTACCGCTGGGCCCGCACCTCGCTGGCCTTCGCGACGCTGCTCGCGCTGCTCGGGTTCTGGCTGTACCCGCTCGCGCCGCCGCGCCTGATGCCGGGCATGGGCTTCGTCGACACGGTGCACGGACCGCAGGATCTGTCCAACCCCGACTACGGCGCGATGACGGCCGTCACCAACCAGTACGCGGCCATGCCGTCGCTGCACTTCGGCTGGTCGCTGTGGTGCGCACTGGTCGTGCTCGTGCTCGCACCCAAGCTGTGGATGAAGCTCGTCGCGCTCCTGCACCCGCTGTTCACGGTGTGCGCGATCGTCGCCACCGCGAACCACTGGGTGCTCGACGCGGTCGGCGGCGCGGCCGTGGTCGGCGCGGGCTTCGGCCTCACGTACGTCCTGGCCGGACGCCGTCAACTCCAGATCCCGGCCCATGCCGTTCCGCCCGCCAGGGCGGCCGAGGCCAGGGAAGTCGCCGTCACCCATGCGTGAGCCCCGGGAGGTACGGGACGTGCGTCCCGCACCCTCCGGGGTGGATCGTCGCGTTCAGCCATCCTCCGACAGTTCGGCCGGTTCCGCCACTTGAGCGACGGCCGGGGCGACCTCGAACCAGACGGTCTTGCCGACACCGCCCCGGCCGCTCTCCACGCCCCATTTGTCGACGACGGCGTCGAGCAGCGCCAGTCCGCGCCCGTTTTCATCGTCGTCGCCGGCGTGCCGGAGCACCGGCAGCCGTTCGTCGCTGTCCGACACCTCGACGCGTACGCCGTCGGGATGCCGCAGGATGAGCAACCCGCAGCGCCCGCCGGGCACATGGCGCACGACGTTGGCCAGCAACTCGGTGACCGCGAGTTCGACGGAGTCGATGAGCTCGCGCAGTCTCCACAGCGTCAGGTAGCAGCGGACGATCCGCCGGACGTGTCGCGCGGAGTGGGCGCCTGCGGTGAGGCGCATACCGTACTGGGGAATGTCTTCGTTCACGGTACGAGCCTGGCCTGCGGTGACTACGCTGGGCTACCGAACGTACGCAACGTGCTTGGCCGTTGCGGCAGTTGAGCGAGTCGAGCAGGGGGTACCGCCATGTCCGTCGTCCGCCACATCAACGCCCTCGATCCGAGCGCGTCGCCGCTCGACTACTACGGCTACGAACTGCGCCGTCACCGCGAGACGGCGGGCCTGACGCAGAAGCAGCTCGGCGCGATCGTCAATTACACGGGTTCGCTGGTGGGCCAGGTGGAAACGGCCCGGAAGCTGCCGACGGCGGAGTTCAGCGAACGCGTGGACGCGGCGCTGGGTACGGGCGGGCTGCTGTCGCGGCTGCTGGGGCTGGTGCTGCGCAGCCAGCTCCCGGCATGGTTCCAGCAGGTGGCGGAGCTGGAGGCGCGCGCGACGGAGATCTGTACGTTCCAGACGCACATGGTGCACGGCCTGCTCCAGACGGAGGGCTACGCCCGCGCGGTGCTCGGCACGATGGACCCCACGCGGCTCGACGACCGCACCGCGGTCCGCCTTGCGCGCCAGCGCATCCTGGAGAAGGATGAGCCGCCCGTGCTGTGGGCGATCCTGGGCGAGGCGGCGCTGCGACAGGAGATCGGCGGCGCGGGGGTGATGCGCGGTCAACTGGCGTGGCTGTTGTCGTACGAGGGCAATCCCCGGGTCAACGTGCAGGTGTTGCCGTACGCGGCCGGTGCTCACGCGGGGCTGCAAGGCTCGTTCACCCTCTTCCAGTTCACGAGCGACCCGACGATCCTCTACACCGAGGGCTACGGGATGGGGCATCCGACCGCCAACCCGGCCACGGTCAAGGACTGTTCGCTTCGTTACGATCACCTGCAGGCCGCAGCCCTCTCGATCAAGGACTCGGCGCAGCTGATCCGAGACGTCCTGGAGGAGCGATATGGGGAGCAGCACGACACAGTGGCGTAAGTCCAGCTACAGCGGCGACCAGGGCGGCGAATGCGTCGAGTGCGCCCCCCTCGGCGGCGCTGCCTGGCGCAAGTCCAGCTACAGCGGCGACCAGGGCGGCGACTGCGTCGAGTGCGCCGTGCTCACCCACGCCGTTGCCGTCCGCGACTCCAAGGACACCACGCGCCCGGCCCTTCACCTCTCCCGCGCGGCGTTCGCCGCGTTCGTCGATTCCTTGCGGTGATACGGGAGCAGTAGCGGATCGGTTATTCACCGTCATCGCCAGGACAGCGGCCTCCTTCCCTCGACGGGAAGGAGGCCGCACTGTTTGTGATCGCGCCAATCCGCCTGGTATAAAAAGGAAGTTGACGGATATTCAAAAATGCGCCGATCCATATTTCGATCAGATTACGACATCCTTAAATGGGACTAGACCATGAGGAGTCGACGCGCGTAACTCCCTTGCGGGGAAGGTGAGTTGACTGTTCATCAGTTCAAGAGCGTTGATAACAGAACGACTTCGGAAAAGTCGATCCCATTTGTCTGAATTTTCCGATCATTTGGTCTGGCAAGCTTTCGCGCACCCATCCCCTGACCAAGGAAGAGGTGCAGTTTGTCCGGACGCAGAAGACTCAAGAAGCCTCCGCGTCGTAAGTCCCGCGGGCTCATACTCGGCACGGCCGCGGTCGCCGTCATGGCGGTCGTGGCCGGAGTGGCCTACCAGGCGATCCAGCCGGGGTCGGAAGCAACCCGACCGCTGTCGATCGCCCAGGGGGAGGCGCTCGCGGCGACCCCGGTGCCGGCCAAGGAGCCGGCTCGCGACAAGGACCCCGAGCCGCTCGAGGAAGTGCCCGAGAGCGAGCCCGAGCGGGGCATGATCTACGAAGGGCTGAAGCCCGCGCACGAGGGGGATCCGTGCGCGGGGGTGTACCGCACGGCCGGCGGTCACTGCACTCATGGCCCTGACGCCCCTCCGAAGGGCGTCGACATCAAGAAGGACACCCCGCCCGCGGTGAAGGCCGCCGCACCCGCGGAGGATCCGACCAGGACGGGGAGCGCGAAGCCTTCCGGGGGAGAGCTTCCGCGCAAGGCACCCGCACTAGACGCCGCGGCCGGCAAGGCGAGCAGCCCTCCCGCTTCCGAGGGTTCCGCCTCGCAGGCCCCCGCCGCCAACGGGCCCGCAGGTCAGACCGTGCGCTGCGACGGCGACGGCAACAGCGGCAACCGTGTCCAGGTGGTGTACGTGCACGCCCCCGGCCGGGACCGGTACGCGGAGTACCTCCCGTCGTTCCGCAAGTGGGCCGCCGACGCCGACCTCATCTACTCGGAGAGTGCCAAGGACACCGGCGGTGTGCGCAACATCCGCTATGTGACGGCCGCCGACTGCACGCCGACCGTGCTCAACATCGAGCTCCCGGCCTCCGCGCTGTCCGAGTTCAGCGCCACGAACAGGGCGCTCGCGGCCAAGGGCCTCGACCGCCGTGACCGCAAGTACATGATCTTCGCGGACACGCAGGTCTACTGCGGCATCGGCAGCTTCGCCGGGGACGAGCGTCCCGGTCAGAACAACCTCAGCAACTTCGGCCCGTCCTACGGCCGTACCGACACCGGCTGCTGGGGCGGACACACCGCGGCGCACGAACTGGGCCACAACCTCGGCGCGGTGAACAACAGCGCGCCCAACACCAGCCGGGGTGCGCACTGCACGGACGAGTACGACGTCATGTGCTACTCGGACACCCCGTACTACCCGAGGATGCGCTACGTCTGCCAGGGCCAGGACTACGAGAACCGTCTGGACTGCAACCACGACGACTACTTCCACACCAACCCCAGGCAGGGCAGCTATCTCGCCACGCACTGGAACATCGCGGACAACCAGTTCCTGATCAAGGGCAACACCGGGACCGACCCGAACCCCAGTCCCACGCCGACGACCCCGACGCCCAAGCCCACACCGACGAACGGCTCCGGCACCGGGCCCGCCGTCACCGTCGGGCAGATCGGCCCGGACTCCGCAGTCGCCGGCTGGAACGCGGTCAGCGGTGCCGCCTGGTACCAGATCTTCCTGAACGACCAGGCCATCGGCTGGGTGCAGGCGACCAGCGCCCGGATCTACAACCTGAAGCCGGGAACGAACTACACCGTTTCCGTCTCGGTGCGTGACTCCTCGGGCCGCGACAGCGGTCGGGGCAAGGCGGCCTCGTTCCGCACCTCCGGCGGTGGTGACGGCGGTGGTACGACGCCCACGCCCAACACGCGCTATCTGCTGACCAACGGCGCGACCGGCAACGCCGCCGAGATCTGGGGTGGCAGAAGCGGTGACGGCACCGTCCTCGTCGGCTCGCAGCACAACGGATACGCCCAGCAGCAGTGGTACTTCGACAGCGCGGGCAACGGCTACACCCGTCTCCGTTCCGCCGTCTCCGGCAAGTGCCTCCAGGTCGGCGGCGCACCCTCCGCCGGCATGTATGTGGCACAGCAGCCCTGCGCCGACACCGCTGCCCAGCGGTGGAGGATCGCCCGGAGCGGCAACGGCGTGACGGTGACGGCCGGTGACAGCCGCTACGTACTCGGCGTCAGCAACCGCCCGTACTACGGGTCGTGGCTGATCGAGCTGCAGAACGCGGCGGGCGCGCCGGCTCAGGTGTGGACGGTCCAGAAGGCCGCCTGAGCCCGAGGACCCCGCATCGGTTCCCATGACGGCCGGCGGGCCTGTGGCCCGCCGGCCGTTCCCGTTCCACCCCCCACATCTCATCCATGGAGGACATCGTCATGCGCCGAGCCCTCGTCCCGGCCGTCGCCACCGCGTTGGCGGGCGCGGCCCTGTCCCTGACCACCGCCACCGGCGCCCTGGCCCACGGCGACACACTGAAGGTGGAGATCACCGGACACGACTTCGGTCGCGTGCGGACGACCGTCACCTGGGAGAACGACAACGACCCGGTCGACGAGCGGGTCGCTGCCACGGTGAACGCGGTCAGCGCCGACGGGAGCGGGGCCCTCGGCCCCTGGAAGCTCGTCCGCGACCCCGCCTCGGCGACCGGTCACACCACCGCGGAGGCGCTGCCCCCCGGGCGCTGGAGGGTCACCGTGGAGGCGGGCCATCCGGGGCTCGGCCGGGACGAGGAGGAGATCACGGTCTCTCCCGGGACCCCTGCGTCGCCCACGGCCGGGCCGGGCACGGTACGGCCCACGGCCGGACCCGGCACGGAGCGCCCCACGGCCGGAGAAGATACGGCAGGGCCCGCGTCCGCCCCGCCCGCCGAGTCCGCGGGACGCGACGGCAAGGGGCGGACCATCGCGGCTGCCGCCCCCGACACATCCGCCCGTTCCGGTACGGGGGGAACGGGCACCCTCCTCGTGGCAGGGGGAGTCCTGTTGGCGTGTGCGGCCGGTGCCGGCGTCGTCTGGCGCATCCGCAGCGCCGGAGCGCGCGGCGAGCGCTGACCCGGGTTCCGTCGAAGATGAGTTCTATCTCGTGGATGGCGAGGGACTTGCCGAGGCAGAAGTGCGGGCCTCCGCCGCCGAAGCCCAGGTGGGGGCTGAGGTCGCGGGTGATGTCGAAGCGCTCGGGGGTCGCTGTTGGCGGAGGAGTAGAACAGGCCGACCCGGTCGCCCTTCTTGATCGGCGGCGCGGTAGATCTGGCGCGGATTGACGTCCGGCAAGCTGTGATCCAGCGGTCCACCGACAGGGATGACGGCGAAACAGGGGAGGTGGGGGACCGACACCGTGTCGATCCCCCACATCTTTGTGTTGCCGTTCAGCCCAAGGTCTTCAGGGCTGCCCAGCCGCTCTCGCCGGCAGTGAAGCGGGTGCCATGAGTGGTTGCCTTGCCCGGGTAGAAGTAGAGCGCCCCGCCCGTGGTGACGGCCCAGAAGTCGGGGATGGTGTCTCCGTCTGCGTCGGGCGTGCCCTGCAGCATGGGAAACGCACCGCGCCCCCATCCGCTCGTTCCGTATACCACCTCGGCCCCGCCGGCCCCCGAGGTCGCGGAGGCGAATGACGCGAAGTCGACGCCGCCCCCTGGTGCAGGCTTGCCCTTACGGAGCAGAAGTCCGCGATCGGTGTCCGGTCCGCGCATGAGGAGATCCGCTATGCCGTCGCCGCTGATGTCCCGGGCGCTGATCACGTCATAGTTGGCCCAGCCGCTCAAACCGATCAGCTGAGCCGTCCTGAAGCTGGCCCCCGTGTATCCGGTGAATGCCCAGAGCTGCTGGCCCACCAAGGCGACGGCATCGGGTTTTCCGTCTCCTGTGATGTCTTCGGTGGCCGCAATCTGCGTGAGGGCGGACGGGGCAGGCGCGCCCTCAGGGAGCAGGACCTCCAGGCGAGCGGATACGTCAACGGAGCCGTAGCCGTCTCCGGGGTAGAGGTAGAGCTTGCCGTCGGGCATGCGAGCCAGGACGTCAGTGATGCCGTCGCCGGGGTACCAGTCCGTGGCGTGGCTGATCAGCGCGGCCTTGCCGGCTTCCGCCCAGTAGCTGTCCGCAACCGGCCGGTTGTTGTCGTGGGCTCCAGGCGCGTGAATGTTGACGTTGCCCTTGTCGCTGGCATAGCTGCGCAAGTTTCCGGCGCCGTCAACGGCGAGGAGGTCGGGATAGGCGTCACCAGTGAGGTCGCCAGGTCCGTCCCCGGTGTCGCGAGGGGAGACGTAGAACAGGTACTTGGTGGGGGTGGGAGACGAGTTGCCTGCCGAGTCCACGGCTTTGACGTAGAGGACGTTAAGAGCGGCTGTTGGAGGCTTGAGAGTGACAGTGGCAGAGGCGCCCGCGCTGACACTGACGCTGTTGCCGTATTCCAACGAGTTGAACGAGTAAGAGTACTTCACTGTGTCCGTCGAGCCGTCCGCGCTGAACGTAAAGGCCCCGGCGGTACCGAATTTTGCGTCGCTCCAGATCTCGCCGGTTCCGTCGTCCTCAGGAAACTTGGTGGAGGTCACCTTTGGCGAGTTGGGTGCCGAAGCGTCATAGATGAAGCCGCAGTTGAGAAGGCCGGGTGGCGCATAGGCGGAGGCGGCACCCGTGGAGTCGATGGCTCGGACAGCCCAGAAATATGTCTTTCCGTTGTAGAAGTTGGTGCTGGTTCCGTCGCCGCCGTCCAGCGTAATGCTGGCATTCCCCAAGGAATCGACGGGTCTATTGCCGTCGTAGATCCGCGTGCTGCTTCCGGACTGCCACACGGCGAAGTGGAGGTACTTCAGGTCGAGGTACCCCGGGGCATCGTCCGGGTCGGAACTGTGTGCCGCGAACGTCAGGTCGCTCTTGCTGACAGAGGCGTACCCGGCCAACGACACGAAGACGAAGTACGCGTACGGCGACGCCGGGAAGCAACCGCACACGCTGACCGGAATGACGTCGGAGTACACCACGGACAAGGGGGCGAGGGTCACCGAGGCGTCGACCCGCACATACGACGACGCCGGCAACATGGTGTCCCGTGTCGACGGCGGCGACGAGCAGTCACTGTCGTGGACCTGGGACGGCAAGGTCGAAAAGGTCACGGGCTTCGGCGACAAGGGCGCCGGCGCGTGGACCGGTGTTGACGGTAAGTGCCTCGACCTGTCCTTGGCCTCCACGGCCCCCGGGACGGCGCTGCAACTGTTCACGTGCAACGGCTCGCGAGCCCAGAAGTTCCGGATCGAGGCATTCTCGGTCACGGACTCGTCCAAGGGCGCGCTGAAGGTACTCGGCAAGTGCGCCATGCCGAAGGACGCCGGTACGGCTGACGGCACCGCGGTCGTGATCGCGGACTGCACGGGCGCAGACGCCCAGCACTGGACCGCCGTGGCGGCGGGCAACAAGCTCAAGCACGTGACATCGGGCAAGTGTCTGGCCGTGCCGGGAGCGACTCCCGCGAACGGCACCGACCTTGTGCTGTCTGCCTGCGACACGAGTGGCGCGGTCCAGTCCTGGAAGCCGGCCAACGAGACCACCTACGTCTACGGACCCGGTGGCGAGCGCTTGATGGCACTCACTTCGAGTGAGCGGATCCTGTACCTCGGGGACACCACCATCTCGATCGGCGTGAACGGCGCGCATTCCTACAGCGAGCGCTACTACGCCCAGCCCGGCGCACCGACCGTGATGCGGCATGTTCAGGGAACGGGGGCCGCGGAACTGTCGATGCAGGTGTCGGACCAGACCGGCACCGCGTACGTCAACGTGAAGCTCGGCGCCGGCAACGCGGTGAAGTTCAACAAGCTGGACCCGTTCGGCGTGAAGCGGTCCGAGCACGCGACCTGGCGTTCCGCTCGGGGGTTCATCGGGGGCGACGAGGACAGTGCCACCGGCTTGGTCCACCTCGGCGCCCGCGAATACGACCCGTCCACGGGACGGTTCATCTCGGCGGATCCGGTTCTGGACCTGGCCGACCCGGTCCAGATGAACGGGTACGTGTACTGCGAGAACAACCCTGTCACCTTCGCCGACCCGACGGGTCTGGCGTCGGACGGCGGCGGTGTGAGTGACAGCTACTACGGCACCACCTCCGAGGAGGCGTGGGCGAACCAACAGCTGAACATCTCCCTGGGCGACATCATCCTCAGTGTCGGGTGGGGTGTGCTCAAGGAATTCGTCGGCTGGAACGATGTCGTGGGCTGCTTCTCACGGGGCGACCTGTGGGCCTGCGGAAGCCTCTTCGCCAATGCGATCCCGGTGTTGAAGCTTTTCAAGATACCCGCGGTCATCGGCGCGGCGATGAAGATCGCGGGCGCGGTCAACGCCTGGATAAAGGCCAAGGAAAAGGCCCGCAAGATCATCGCGGCGGCCAAGGCTGCGAGGGAGGCCGCTCGGAAGGCCGCAGCCGCGAAGAAGGCGGCGGCAGAGAAGGCGGCGCAACTGGCCAAGCAGGCGCAGGAGGCGGCGACCAGAGCCGCAAAAAAGGCGGCACAGAAAACAGGCAACGCCGTACAGAAGACTCAGAAGGCCGCTGCACGGAAGTCCCAGAACAACGCGCCGGCGAAGAAGTCCGCGGGCTCTCAGCCCAAGAAGACTGCAGAGCCGAAGGCAGCGGACAGAGACGGTGGCGATGGCGGCAGCTGTGCGACCGACAACAGTTTTACGCCTGGCACGCTGGTCCTGATGGCAGACGGCTCCACCAAGCCGATCGAGGACGTCAAGAACGGCGACAAGGTCCTGGCCACCGACCCGGATACGGGCGAGACCAAGGTCGAGACGGTCACGGCCGAGATCAAGGGCAAGGGCGTCAAGCACCTGGTCAAGGTCACGATCGACACGGATGGCGACAAGGGAACCAGGACGGCGACGGTCACGGCGACTGAGGGCCACCCGTTCTGGGTGCCTGAGCTGGGCGAGTGGCTGGACGCCACGGATCTGAAGAGGGGCCAGTGGCTCCGTACCAGCGCCGGCACACACGTCCAGATCTCGGCGATCGAACGGTGGACGGCCCAGTCGGCAGCGGTTCACAACCTGACTGTCAGTGACCTGCACACGTACTATGTGCTGGCGGGGGCAACCCCGGTACTCGTTCACAACAGCAACTGTGGTGACGTAATTCTAGGGCCGGGTGAGGGAACTGCTGACGCCTTGAGGGCTTTCACCTCAACGAAGCCGGAGACTGAGTTCGTGTTTGATTCCGGTGCCGGAAGGTTTCTGGCGGGAGATCGTGAAAGAATTCCCGGAGGCCTCAGCCCCCACGAGCAACTAGCAGAAAAGGCGGGCATGGACAGAGGAACAGTGTTGGGTGGCACACTCTTCCGAGATAACGGCCGCCTAGTGTTCACGGAAAATAGTGGTCACTATGGCCACAGGTGGACGGACGCTACACGCCAGCAGTTCCAGAAGTTTATGAGCGATCAAGGGATTGACTTCGACTACAGGCCGTGGGGTTGAGATGGGAAACTGGACTCCAGTGGTGTATCGGGGAGACGGGGCGTGGATTGGGGTCATGCCTGATGGTCGGATCGGCGTAGGCGTGGAGTCAGAAGGCCGGTCTTCCCTTGTGGGATCGGGATTCGTTCCCATGTGGCCATATTTGGAGCGTAACCTCTCTGCATGCCTGGCCGATTTTTCCCGATCGTGGGAGCATCTCGGTCAGGGTGGCGTTCCAACCCCTGAGAAGCTCATCGAACTGACAGTGGAGACGGCATGGAAGTCCGGCCGGTCATACTGGATGGAGCTAGCCGCGAATTGGGCTATCGAGATGGTTCGGCAAGAGGGTTTTGATCAAGAGGCCACCCGAATGCTTCTCCTCGAAATGGCCGCCTCGGAGGCGTTGTCGCCAGAATTGCGGGATCGAGCTCGGGGTGCTGGCGGGTAGGTGACCCGGTACCCGAAAGGATCCCAAGGCTGGGATTGATCAGCCCTGAACGCATCTCGAAGCTTTTGCTTCGGAAAACCTGAAGCCCCACCAAATGTGACTGGTGGGGCTTCAGGGGCATCTGACGGCAGTAGTTGACGGCAACGTCAGCGGACGAGGGCGACGCAGGGCGGCGGTTCGTCGCCGTCGGAGCGTGCCTTCTTGGTGTTCTCCGGGCTGCCGAGTGTGGTGCTGAGGGTGTCGATGGCGTCGCGTTGGAGGCGGAGCCTTACGTGGGCGTAGACGGTGGCGGTGACGCCGATGTGGGCGTGCCCGAGGAGTTCCTTGATCACGACGAGTTCGACGCCCTGCTCCAGGAGCAAGGTCGCGGTCGAGTGCCGGAGGTCGTGAAATCGGATGCGGCGGAGGCCGGCCTTGCGGAGGAGCGTGATGAAGGCGCGGGTGAGGTTGGTCGGGTCGATCGGTCTGCCCTGCTCAGTGGTGAACACGTGCCTGTCGTGCAGCCACGTCGTGCCCGCGGCCTCACGCTCGCGCTGCTGCTGCTCGTGGTGGAGCTTCAGCGACTGGACGCAGCGGGTGGGAAGGGCGATGCGGCGCTCGGAGGCCCGTGTCTTGGTAGGCAGCGTGGTGAGCCCGCCTGCGGCAGTGCGCTGAAGGGTGCGGCGGATGGCGGCGGTGCCTGCGTCGAGGTCGAGGTCTGTCCAGTGCAGGCCGAGGAGTTCGCCCTTGCGGAGTCCGGTGTGGAGGGCGAGTTCAAACAGGGCGTGCAACCGGTGTCCGCGCGTGGCCGCGAGGAACTGGCGGGCTTCGTCGGCGGTGAGAGGTTCGAAGCGGCGGGGCCGGGGCGTGCCGGTGCGGACGTTGCGGGCGACGTTGCGATGGATTTCTTCCTCGCGGACGGCGTGTTCCAGGGCGGACTTGAGTACGGAGTGGATGTAGGTCAGCGTCAGCGGCGAGAGCAGCTTGCGGCAGCACTGGCCGACGGCGCAGCAGCGGGGCTGGTCGCGCCGGGCGGTTGATCAAGGCGGCCCGCTGACGCGGGCCGCGCGCGCTCCGGCCCTGCGGGGCCGCCGCCCGCTCCTGTCTCCGCCCCGCTTGCCGTCGGCCCCGCCGGTCTGGGCGCGCAACTGCCAGCACAGCAAGCCACCTGGGGCTCTGCCCCAGCCCCCGGCCCTTCCTCCGAGGGGCAGGGGGCCGAATCTCGGGTGCGGTTTCGTCGTGGTGAGTGGTCGCGGGGCGCGGATGGGGGTCCCTCGCCGCCCGGTCACCGGAGGCGTACCAGGAACCCCCGGGGGCCGCCAAGGCCGAGCGCACGCGTCACGAGGTGAGCCTTGGCTGCCCCCGAGGAACCCTGGCACGGCGAAGCTGCCCGACCGACGAGGGACCCCCACCCGCTCAGGTCCGGAATCTGCCGGAGGCTGACTCTGGCCGGCGGACGGCCAGCTCCGAGGGCGCTCAGGACGCCAGCAGTTCGGCGACCTCGGGCACGTCGCGATAGGCCCGCAGGCGATCGAGCACGATCCTCGTGCGTTCCGCCGTGCGTTCGCTGCCGCTCTGCCCCAGGGCAAGCATCCGCCAGGCTGTTCCCGCCGCGGCCTCGGGCTCGTTGGCGTCGGCGTAGGCCACGGCCAGCCAGGAAAGGTACAGCGCCAGCTCCCGGGCGTGGCTGGCGTCGTAGCGTCCGAGCACGTCCGTCAGCAGCGGCACGGCCCGCAGCGGGCGCCGCAGTTCGGTGTAGACGCGGGCCTCCATGACCTGCAATTCCCCTGCGTCCATCCAGTACAGGTACGACGGAGATTCGGTGCCGGCCGAGTCCTCGGACAGCGCCTCGGCCGCTTCCCCGAGGGCGGTCATCGCCGACCGGTCCTGCCCGGCACGGGTATACGCCCAGGCCAATCGGTCCAGGTACAGCGCGCGAGCCTTCGCCGGGGCGTGCGGACCCGCGTCCTTGAGCGCGGCGCGGGCCAGTCCCACTGCGTCCGCTGTCCGGCCGGTGTTGCTCCACTGGTAGGCCAGCGAGCCCGCCACGTTCCCGGACAGCACGCCGTCCTCGGCGGCCTGTGCGGCGCTCATGCCGAGCCGGTAGATGCGCTCCGCCTCGGCATGCTCCCCGGCATCGGAGGCCACCCACCCGGCGATCTGCGCCAACTCTCCAATGGCCCGGAGGAGTTCGCGGCCCACTTCTTCGGTGTGTGTGCCCTCGCGGTAGAGCTTCACCGCCGCTTGCAGCTCGCGCAGCGCGGGCCCGATCAGGTCCTTGCCGTAGACCACATCGTCAGCCAGCCGCAGCCCGTGGACCCGCTGGGCCAGGTCGGCCACCTGTTCGGCCCCGATCCGGCGGCCCATACGAGCACGCAGCGGGGCCAGTGGGTCGCCCTCGGGCAGGAAGTCGGCGACGGACCGGACACGCGGCACGGACTCGACCGGCTGAACGGCCTTCGCCCTCTCCAGCATCTCGCGCGGCACCTGAAGCACCTGCGCGAGGATGGGCAGCCACTCGCGCGGCGACCGCGTCCCGATTTCCCAGCGGGACACGTCATTTCGCGTCGGCGGAACGCGCCCAGGAGCAGCCTCAGCCAGTGCCTCGGCGAGCCGCCGCTGACTCCACCCACGCGCCAGGCGCAGCCGCCTGACCAGTTCCCCGACTGTCTCCCGCACCCCACCAGCTTGGCAGACAGCAAGGCAGACACGCTGGCTACTCCCAAAGGCTCACACCAGCGAGACGGTGATCCGTAGCCCCGAGCCGAACCGAGGAGAGGAAGTCAGGATGGCCGAGCAAGCGACACGACGGCCCGGAGGTACCCGTGCAGAAGGACCGCGACTGCTGCCGTGGACCACTCAGGACGGGCACCCCTGTTACCTGAGCACCGACGGCCAGGGCTACCTCGCCAACCTCGCCGACAACATCGAAGCCATACAGCTGGGCATGGGCGAGGACCTGTTGGAGTACGCCCGCGACGCCGTGGCCCCTGACGCGAAGGTCTTGTCGGCGACCGAATACCGCTGGCTGGCCCGCCGGCTGACCGAAGCCCTCTCCGACGCGCTCAGGGTGGCCGACTCGCGAGGTCAACGCCTCCCCGCCCCGGAAGAGGGTGACCGCGGAGGCCTGACTCCATGAACACCGACGCACAGTCCCGTGATGGTGCGCGAGGGCGCTACCGATTCCGCGAGTACCACGTGACCACCGTCCCCGACCCCATGGCGCTGCCGGCCCTCACGGCGCTCTGCGTCACCGGCGAGGAACGCAACTGCGGCGCCACATCCGGCACCCTGCACACACCGGACGAGCTGACCCGTTGGATCGCCGGACACTGCGCCGCCACCGGCCACCAGGACTACGAGCAGACCGTCCGAGCCATACTCCGTGCCGAGCCCGGAGCATGGCAGTAAAGTCCCCCTGCGCCGACACCGCGTCAGCGGCAGCACCGCCGCCCGGCCCCTGACGGCAGTAGCGACGGCAACACCCACGGATTTCCCCGCACAACCACGGACGCCAGCGGAACGCAAATCACGTGCTGACCAGCGAAGAAGCAGGTAGAGGGGTCCGCGTAGCACACGTACCATGTGCTGGCGGGGGCTACGCCGGTCCTGGTTCACAACTGTGGCAAGAAGCTCACCGATGTTGCCCTCGGAACGTCGGACAACGGGCTGGAGGACTGGGCGAATGATAACGGATACACCCATTTCATGGGTGAGACGCGTGATGGTTCCATCTCGAGCGCCGCAGATGCGATGAATTACCACCCCGAGGCCACCATCCACGTACGTCTTGACGGATTCACGCTGGAGAACAGAGGGTCGGGCAATCCGGCGGAGGTATTCGACTACGCAGTGCAGCAGGGGCACGGCGACAACTGGCTTACGACGCAACGGGAGATGGCGTTCCTGGAGCGAGCCTTCCGGGTGGGGAACCTTGACAGCAGTCGACTCAGGTTCTACCTGGGGGGGTAGTAACATCACATCGGAGGTCCTCAAGGGTTCCAAGTACCTAGGAGGTTCGTAGTGACCTTGGTCGCGGCCTGGGAGAGGCCGTTCCGAATGTGGCATTTCTCGGTGAGCTTCAACTCGCTGCTGCTTCGCAGCCTCCGCGATGACGCCTCTCCGGCTCGAGTGGATGTTCTTTTCTCGAACGTCTTCTTTCTCCAGATGCCCACGACGTGTTCGCGACTTGAGATTCGTACGGGAGAAGGCCTTGCTCCGCCGAAGGTGGAGATTCCGGCCGGTACTCGTGGGCAGTGGTACACCATCAATTCAGGGAAGGGGTACCTCTATGCCACCCATTGCGAATGGCACGAGGACGAAGGCACCGCGATGTCCCCGTCCCGCTTCGGTCCTCTGAGGAGGACGGACTGAACTGAGTCTCCCGAAGTCGCCTCGATCAAGAGGTGAGTAAGGGGGTCTGTGAAACGGGCCGCATCATGTCAGCAATGACATGATGCGGCCAGTCGGGCTTTGGCCTGCTGGTTCCGGGGTGGTCGGATTCGGGTGTCTGTCGTGATCCGTTTTCGGTGAGCCGAATGGGCGTGAATCCATTACCGGATTCAGGGATTTCGCTCGTGGGAACGCGGGCCGGACTATCAGACGGAAACTTTCCGACCCGCTCAGCAGGCCGGGCGGGCGCCCGAGGGGCCGTCCGGCGGACCGAGCTGCCGTTCCGGACGCGTGGGCCTGGTGCCTGGCTGGGGCGGTGACGATGGAGATAACTGGGCTGATGCCGGTCTGAGGTTGAGCGAGACACACGTGGCGGGTGGTCGGTCGGCGCGCCCGCCGTCGTGGCTGACTTTCTGTGGCAGAGGCCAGAACCCCCACAGCCATGGGTACGGCACGTACGTGAGGGCCCCGTCCCTGCCGGGGCTGACGAGGACGCGGGAGCCTCGATCGGCCACGCCCGGCAAGGACGGGAGTCGGGTAGGTCAGCGCGGTGCGGTGCCTGGGCCTGCGGGGCGGGTCACGTCTGGCGCCAGGCCCGCCAGGGCCGGGTGATGATCTCCCGGTAGGTGTGGTGGGACGGGTTCTGGCCGCAGTGCCGCAGCACCCAGTTCTGCGGTTCGGCGAAGTCTTCGCTCGTCGGTGAGATCTCTCCGTCCACGGCGCACTGCATCGCGTACAGGACCGGTTCCGCGTCCGGCTCGCGGTCGGGCTGGAGCGTCCAGGTCTCGTAGCGCAGGACCGAGCGAGGGGTCACCGTCCCCACCTCCGGTTGGCCACGGCGACCTTGGCGCTCAACTCCTCCGTCGGAGTCGTCGGACGTACGTCCTCGGGTGGTACGTCCCACTCCCGGCCACCGTGCGGTGGGCGAAGCTGCACGTACGGCCCTACATGCCCCATCACCACGCCCACGCGGCCGTTCCGCCGGTCGACCATCACGGCGCCCACAGCGGGCGAAACGGTGTGCTGGCCCGTGTCAGGGTTGCCGTCCGTCAACGTGACCACCCCGGACAGGCGGGCCGCGACCGGGCATCCAGTCGCAGGGCGAGAACACATCGGGTGGCGCTCACTGGCACGTTGAGGCTCCTCGGCGGCGTGAATCCGTGCCCCTGGGCCTGTCGGTGCCGCAGGGTCGGCACCGATCCTCACGCCGGTCGCCAGGACGAAGGAACCTCCACCAAACCCCACTTCGGGACGTCCCGCACCATGTAGAACGTCCCTGGTGCCGTCCCGAGACCAAGAGGGAGACTCGTGCCGAACGAGAGACTACGAGTCGTCATGGCAGCCGGAGGGTGGACGTACGCGACCCTCGCCCAGGAGGTGGAGGTCGACCCCAAGTCGGTCGAGCGCTGGGTGAACCTCGGCCGCACCCCACGCCGTGCCACAGCCCTGCAGGCGGCCAAAGCCCTGGGAGAGGACGTGCATGCACTCTGGCCGGCGCTCCGCCAGGCCCGCCCCGCCCGCGCCATCAGCCCCGAGCTGGTAGCGCTCTACGAGCAGCGGGCCGACATCCCCGTCGCGACGTTCACGGACCTGATGGCCCAGGCCCGGGAACGGATCGACATCCTCGTCTACGCGGCCGTCTTCCTCCACGAGGCGTACCCGCGGCTGAACGAACTCCTCACCGAACGCGCCGCCGAAGGCTGCACCGTCCGCATCGCGATCGGGGACGCCGACAGCTATAACGTCCAAGCCCGCGGCCAGGAGGAGCGGTTCGGCCACGGCATCGAATCCCGCTGCCGCCTCGCGCTCATGCACTACAGGCCGCTCGCCGGCACCCCAGGCATCGAAGTTCGCACCCACGGCACCACGCTCTACAACTCCCTCTATCGCGCCGACGACGAGCAACTCGTCAATGCCCATGTCTGGGGCGTCAACGCGTACGCCGCCCCCGTATGGCATCTTCGCCGTCACCAGGAGAGCCGCATGTTCGACACCTACTCCGAGAGCTTCGACGTCGTGTGGACGACGGCAACCCCCGTACGAGAGGAAGGCTGACCGTGGCCCGCACCGAGTACTACGACGACCCGAACGCGCCCAAGCCGAACAGCATGGTCGTCGCCGCCTCCGCCGTCGTCACCGACGACCACGGGCGCATTCTCCTCCAGCGCCGCCGCGACAACGACCTGTGGGCACTGCCCGGTGGCGCCATGGACCTCACCGACTCCCTGCCCGGCACGGCCGTCCGCGAAGTCAAGGAAGAGACCGGCCTCGACGTCGAGATCGCTGGCCTGGTCGGCACCTACACCGATCCGAAGCACATCATCGCCTACACCGACGGCGAGGTCCGGCGGCAGTTCAACGTCTGCTTCACCGCCCGCATCACCGGCGGCCGGCTGGAGATCTCCGACGAGTCCACCGAACTACGGTTCGTGCCCCCAGAAGAGATCGAGCAGTTGCCGATGCACCACACCCAACGGCTCCGGCTCCAGCACTTCCTGGAACAGCGCGAGAAGCCGTACCTGGGCTGAACCGCCTGACGGCAGTAGCGACGGCAACAAGCCCGCACAACCACGGACACCCACGCACTTCACCGGACCAGCAAACCGGCTTGACCTGCGAAAAAGCAGGTAGAGGGCACCGCGTAGCACACGTACTATGTGCTGGCGGGGGCCACGCCGGTTCTCGTTCACAACTGCAACGAGAACATAATTTCCAATGCGGACGGGTTCGACAACTCGGCAGAACTTTCCCAGGCTGCAACGGGGGATGTTTACAGCGGAGTCTACGATCCGAATAGTGGGGTGTTTTATGCCCGCCTGAGCATCGACGACAAGGATCCCTCGAGGTTCCCGAATGCTGTCCTGTCGCAAGGGGGGCACGGGGAGGTCAACTTCTGGCACTTCAGGGGCTCCAAGGAGACCATCGCATTCAACATCTTCTTTGAGAAGGACGGTATATCCGTGGCCTGGTTCTCTCGAAGTGTGAATCGGAGAAACCATGGCGATCCCATGGCTCCTCTCGAAGGAAGGCAGGGGATTATGAACGCGATAGCCGGTGCCACGGGCAGGCAGGTGAGGTCCAGATGAACGGCGACGTAGAATTCTGCGAGTCGGTTTTCGATATGCCTCTCCCTGCTTGTCTGGTCGAATCGATCAAAGATCGCAGCTGGATGGACCTGGCCAATTCCCCCAGGATCGAAGCGGTGTTCGGCCAGGCCCCCGTCCGCCCCGGCTTCCATTCGATTTCTGGCATGACCGGAATGACGAAGTGGTGGCGCGAAGAGCTCGATGAAGAAACTTTGCAGTGCTACTTCGGTACATCCGAGGAGTGTGCCGCCCCCGGCTATATGTCACGGATGAAGACCGTGATAATCGGGAATCTTGGACCAGATCTTCCTTTCGTTCTGGATTACAGGGAATCTCCTGTCGATCCAAGCGTGGCCTTTCTGGGGGAAGGGGATTCCTGGCAGAAGATTTCCGAGAACGTGTGTGACTTGATTCTCGCGCTCGACCCGCAGCGGGCCGATTCCTGACCTTGGATGAAGACCGCTGAGTCATGACTCAGATAACGCGCTTCACACCCTCGGAAATCGAGGCTCTCGGGCGAGAGAGAAATTTCCTCCGGGACCAGCCAGAGTGGCTTTGCCCTTCATGCGGAGAGGTTTCTGTTCGCACCTACCTCAGAAATACGCAACACGCGGATCGTCCCGCTGTGATCAGCTATGCATGGTGTGGTGCTTGCCGCAAGATGTCCGGCTCAACTGGTCCTCTGCCGCCCGGCCTGATCCTCTCCGATCCGTGGCGGGAGTTGGATCGGGCAGCGTGGGAAGAGTTCGACGTGAGCCTGCCCAAGCTCTTCTCTAAGCTTGACCGCCTTTGGGAAGACGGAGTGCTGCCACAAGGCATCAGCTGGACGCAGCAGTAGCGCGTCGATGACGCTGTAACGCGAGCAAATAGAAGCCCCGCCTGGTGACGACGGTTTCCAGTGGTCGTCGCAACACGTGATCACTGACGTGTGGCGGCGAGCAGTTTAGACAGACGCTTGGCTGGGGTTTCCCAGCCGAGCGTCTTGCGTGGGCGGCTGTTGAGTTCGGCAGCAACGGTGTCGAGGTGCTCACGGGTGTGCCGGGACAGGTCGGTGCCCTTGGGGAAGTACTGCCGCAACAGGCCGTTCGTGTTCTCGTTCGACCCACGCTGCCAAGGGCTGCCGGGGTTGCAGAAGTAGACCGGAATGCCGGTGGTGACGCTGAACGTGTGGTGACCGGCCATTTCGGAGCCCTGGTCCCAGGTCAGGGACCTCTTCAGGTGCTCCGGCAAGGTCTGGACAGTATCCGCCAGGGCGTCGCCGACAGCGACCGCGCCGCTGCCCTGGGGCAGGTGTACCAGCATGAGGTAGCGCGTGCTGCGCTCCACCAGCGTGGCGATGGCCGAGCGGTGGTCCTTGCCGACGATGAGGTCGCCCTCCCAGTGGCCGGGCACGGCCCGGTCGTTGGCCTCGGCCGGGCGGTCGCTGATCAGCACCATGGGGTGTGTGAACCGCTGCTGGCGGCTGTGGGCCTGGCGTTGAGGGCGGCGCATGGCGCGTCCTGTCCGCAGGGCCAGGGTCAGTTCCCGGCGGAGCTCTCCGCGGCCTTGGACGTAGAGGGCCTGGTAGATCGTCTCGTGGACCACGTGCATCTCCGGCCGGTCGGGGAAGCGCCTGCGCAGAGCGTGACAGATCTGCTCAGGGCTCCACCGCCTGGTGAGGTGGTCCTGGATGAAGTCGCGCAGCTCGGGGTTCTGACCGATCTTGCCGGGCTTGGGGCGCGGGCGGCGCTGTTGGGCCCGGCGCTGGGCGGCATGGGGCCGGTAGGCCCAGCGGAAGCGGTCGCCGCGCAGGGGCATGCCGTTTCGGCGTATCTCCCGGCTGACGGTGGACGGGCTGCGGCCCAGCTCGGCGGCGATGGCACGGACTGTCGCCTTCTCCCGGAACCGGTCGGCGATGTGGATCCGCTCGTCTTCCGTCAGGTACCGGGACGGCCCTGAGGCCACCCGCACGGCATTCGCGGGTGGCCTCGGACGCTTCTTCCGGCCCTCGGGCCGGCCGTTGCGCCACTCACGACCGGTCCGAGGGTTGACCCCGACTCGTCTGGACGCCTCAAGATTGCCGAACCCGAGCTGCATGAGCCGGAAGTATTCCTCCCGCTCCCGTTGCAGCTTGCGGGGCCCTTGCTCCTTGCGGCTCTTCCGGATCTTGAAGTCCATCGCATCCCCTGAACTGGGGTGTTGCGACGACCACTAGAACGGAAGGACCCTGGCGGGGCTTCTGTGTGGGGTGACGGCAGTAGTTGACGGCAAGGTCAGCGGACGACGGTTCCGCGCAGTGGCGGGTCGATGCCGTCGTCGCGGGGAGGTTCGTGGCCGGAAGGACCGTCGAGAGCGGCACTGAGGGTGTCGATGGCGTCTCGCTGAAGGCGGAGGCGTACGTGGGCGTAGACGGTGGCGTAGACGCCGATGTGGGCGTGGCCGAGGAGTTCCTTGATGACGACGAGTTCGACGCCTTGTTCCAGGAGGAGGGTGGCGGTCGAGTGGCGGAGGTCGTGGAAACGGATGCGGCGAAGGTCGGCCTTGCGGAGGAGCGTGTTGGGGGTGCGGGTGAGGTTGGTCGGGTCGATCGGTCTGCCCTGCGCAGTGGTGAACACATGCCCGTCGTGTTGCCACGTCGTGCCCGCGGCCTCACGCTCGCGCTTCTGCTGCTCGTGGTGGAGCTTCAGCGACTTGACGCAGCGAGCGGGAAGGGCGATGCGGCGTGCGGAGGCCCGCGTCTTGGTGGGCAGCGTGGTAAGCCGCCTGCGGTGGAGCGCTGCAAGGCTCGGCGGATTGCGGCGGTGCCAGCGTCGACCAACTAACAATCAGCGCGGGGCCGGTGGTGCTGACCCGCCGTGTTTTCATGGCAGGGTACGGAAGAGGGTCGCTCACCCCACTCTCACCCGCAGTTCCTTGATGCCGTTCAGCCACGCCGAGCGCAGGCGGCGGGGGTCGCCCGCCAGGTGGAGGCCGGGGAGGGTGTCGGCTATCGCCTGGAAGATCAGGTCGATCTCCATCATCGCCAGCGACTTGCCCAGGCAGAAGTGCGGGCCTCCGCCGCCGAAGCCCAGGTGCGGGTTGGGGTCGCGGGTGATGTCGAAGACCTCGGGACGGTCGAAGACCTCCGGGTCGTTGTTGGCGGAGGAGTAGAACAGGCCGACCCGGTCGCCCTTCTTGACGCGGGCGCCGCCCAGGTCGACGTCCTGGGTCGCCGTGCGCTGGAAGGAGACCACCGGGGTCGCCCAGCGGACGATCTCCTCGGCCGTCGTCACCGGACGTTCGCGCTTGTAGAGCTCCCACTGCTCGGGGTGGGTCAGGAACGCGTGCATGCCGTGGCTGATCGCGTTGCGCGTCGTCTCGTTCCCGGCCACCGCCAGCAGGATCACGAAGAAGCCGAACTCGTCGGAGGACAGGTTTCCTTCGCCCTCCGCGGCGACGAGTCGGCTCACGATGTCCTTCGCCGGACACTCCTTGCGGGCGGCCGCCAGGTTCATCGCGTACGAGACGATCTCCATCGCCGCCTCGGTGCCGACCTCCTCCGTGATCGCGTACTCGGGGTCGTCGTAGGCGGCCATCTTGTTGGACCAGTCGAAGATCTTGGAGCGGTCCTCCTGGGGGACGCCGATGAGTTCGGCGATCGCCTGGAGCGGGAGTTCGACGGCGATGTTCGTGACGAAGTCGAAGCCGCCGTCGTCCCCGGCGCGGGCGAGCGCCGTCTCCACGATCGAGCGCGCCCGGCGGCGCAGCGCGTCCTCCAGTGAGCGCACCGCGCGCGGGGTGAAGCCGCGCTGGACGATCTGGCGGACGCGGGTGTGCTCCGGCGGGTCCATGTTCAGCATGATCAGCTTCTGGACCTCGATCTGGGCGCGGCTGATCGACCCGTTGAAGCGGATGACCGCCGTGTTGGTGTTCGACGAGAACAGCTCCGGGTGCGTGGAGACGTGCTTGACGTCCGCGTGCCGGGTGACGACCCAGTAGCCCTCGTCGTCGAAGCCCGAGACGCCGGCCGGCTGCGCGCACCACCACACCGGGGCCGTGCGCCGCATCTCGGCGAACTCCGGGTGGGGGACGCGTGTCTGGAGGAGGTCGGGGTCGGTGAAGTCGAACCCGTCGGGCAGATGGGGGCAGGACATCGGCAGCTCCGCGTTCGGGTCGGACGGTCTGACAGCCCATCAGAAGGTGTCCGAAAGGTAGTAACGAGTTCTACAAGTGGCAAGGGTCGCGGCTGCAGGAGTTGCCCGGAAAGGGTGCACTGGGGGCGTGCAGGACTCTTGCGTACCGGCGGTAGCACTTACGACACTTCACGTGGAACTAGAACGCGTACCAGTTCGTGAGTGTGAGGCGCAGGCACAGACAGAGGCACAGGCCCAGGGCGCCGGGACGCCCGGAGGCCGCGCGAGGAGAGGACGAGCTCATGGCCGCGGAACCCGTCATCGTCGAAGCCGTACGCACCCCCATCGGCAAGCGGGGAGGACTCCTCGCCAACCTCCACCCCGCCTACCTGCTCGGCGAGACCTACCGTGAACTCCTCGGCCGCACCGGCATCCCCGCCGACTGCGTCGAGCAGATCGTCGGCGGCACCGTCACGCACGCCGGCGAGCAGTCCATGAACCCCGCCCGCACCGCCTGGCTCGCCATGGGCCTGCCGTACGAGACGGCCGCGACGACCGTCGACTGCCAGTGCGGCTCCTCGCAGCAGGCGAGCCACATGGTCGCCAACATGATCGCCTCCGGCGTCATCGACATCGGCATCGGCTGCGGCGTGGAGGCCATGTCGCGGGTGCCGCTCGGCAGCGGGTCCAAGCACGGGCCCGGCAAGCCCTTCCCGGACGAGTGGAACGTGGACCTGCCCAACCAGTTCCACGCCGCCGAGCGGATCGCGCGGCGCCGCGGGCTGACCCGCGAGCGCGTGGACGCCCTCGGGCTCGTCTCGCAGGAGCGGGCCGCGATCGCCTGGGGCGAGGAGCGGTTCAAACGCGAGACGTTCGCCGTGCAGGTGCCGACGACCGAGGAGGAGCAGGCCGCCGGCCAGGGCATGTGGCGGCTCGTCGACCGCGACGAAGGGCTGCGGGACACCTCGATGGAGGCGCTGGCACGGCTGAAACCGGTCATGCCGAACGCCGTGCACACCGCCGGGAACTCCTCGCAGATCTCCGACGGGGCCTCCGCCGTCCTGTGGGCGTCCAAGCGGATGGCGCGGGCACTGAAACTGAGGCCCCGCGCGCGGATCGTCGCGCAGGCCCTCGTCGGGGCCGACCCGCACTTCCACCTCGACGGCCCGATCGACGCCACGCGCGCGGTGCTCGGCAAGGCGGGCATGTCGCTGAAGGACATCGACCTGGTCGAGGTCAACGAGGCGTTCGCGGCCGTGGTGCTGAGCTGGGCCCAGGTCTTCGACCAGGACCTGGACAAGGTGAACGTCAACGGCGGCGGTATCGCCCTCGGCCACCCGGTCGGCGCGACGGGTGCGCGGCTGATCACCACCGCCCTTCACGAACTCGAGCGCTCGGACAAGGAGTTCGCGCTGATCACGATGTGCGCGGGCGGCGCGCAGGCGACCGGCACGATCATCCAGCGGCTGTGAGCCCGCGCGCCTTGACCTCAAGCGCGGTTGAGGCAGCACGCTTGCCGTCATGACCGCACAGAGGGATCACCACGACATCAGCACGCTCGTCAGCCGCCTCTTCAGGGCCCTGGACGCCCGCGAGTTCGCGGACGGATGGGCCAACGGCTACTTCGCAGACGACGTGCGGACGACTACCCCGGTCGGCGACGCCGGAGGCGCCGACGCCGTACGCCATGCCGAGGTCGCCGTCGGCCGGTTCGCCCGCACCCAGCACATCGCCTCCGACGTCCTGGTGGACGTCGGAGGCGACGGGGAGAGGGCGACCGCCTCGTGGAACGCGCTGATGGTGCACGTCCACCACGACTCGACCCTGCGGGAGCGCGGCGAAGGGGCGAACCCGCTGTTCACCGTGGGCGGGGTCTACGAGACGGAGCTGCGGCGCACGCCCGGCGGCTGGCGGATCAGCCGTATGGACGTGCGGGCCGTGTGGACCACGGGCGAGCCGCCCGTGGTCACCGGGTAAGGAGGGACGGTTCGCCGGGCACGAAGCCGAGGCCCGGCCCGGCCCGGCCCGAGGACGCGGCTCACACCGCGACGTACCGTGCGGGCGCGCTGCCGGGCACCGCCTCCGCCCGGCCCAGCTTCACCAGCCGCCGCAGATGCGACTCGGCCTCGGAGACCGCGATGGTGCGGGAGCCGTACGGGATCTCGGCCCAGGGCCTGTTCCACTCCATCAGCTCCGCGACCTGCCAGGGCGTGAGCGGCGTCGACAGCAGACGCAGCAGCCCGGCGAGCCGCTCCTCGTGGTGGGCGAGCAGCGCCCGCACACGGCCCGTCGCGTCGGCGAAGGCGTGCTGGTGGGCGGGGAGCACCTCGGCGACGCCGAGCCGGCCGACGCGTTCGAGGGAGTCGAGGTAGTCGCCGAGGGGGTCGGTGACGGTGTCGTCGTCCGGGTCCTCGTACAGCCCGATGTGCGGGGTGATGCCGGGCAGCAGGTGGTCTCCGGAGAACAGCCGGCCGTGCCCGGGGCGCTGTGCCGGGTGGTCCTCCTCCAGGTGCAGGCAGACGTGGCCGGGGGTGTGGCCGGGCGTCCACACGGCGCGCAGCCGGCGGCCCGCGAGGTCGAGCAGCTCGCCGGGGACGATCTCGCGGTCGGGCAGGGCGGCGCGCAGTCCGGGCAGCCGTCCGCCGCCGGTGGCCCGCGCGGCGCGCAGCGGGGCCAGGTGGTCCTCGGGCGCCCCGGCCCGCTCCAGCTTGTCGGTCAGACAGGCGAGCCACACGCCCGGTTCGGCCTCGCGGGTGCGGCGGACGACGGCGGCGTCGGCGGCGTGCATCGCGATCCACGCCCCGGACGCCTCACGGACGCGTCCGGACAGGCCGTGGTGGTCGGGGTGGTGGTGGGTGACGATCACGCCGTGGATCTCAGCGGCCGAGGTTCCGCAGGCTTCGAGCCCGGCGGTGAGGGTGTGCCAGGAGCGGGGGTCGTCCCAGCCCGTGTCGACGAGCACCGGGCCCCGGTCGGTGTCGAGGAGGTGGACCACGGTGTGGCCGAGGGGATTGTCGGGAATCGGGACACGGAGGGACCGTACGCCGCCTCCGTGGTCGGTCACCTGCGTCATGGAGTGCTCATCTCCCGTCCGCCCAAGGGCCGTTGCCCGTCCGTCGACTATAACGAGAACCGGTTCTCATGGTTGCCCTGGTCTCCTGCCTGCGGGGGGGATGGGTGCCGGCCGGCGTGGCGGCAGGTGGCCGGTCCTCACCCGTGGACTCCTGGAACAGGAACTGGTATCAGTTCTGAAACACCGTCAGATACGGGTGGGTCACGGCGCCGGACACGGCCGGCCCAGCGGGAGGCAGCGGTCATGACCGACTTCCAGGAGTACCGACAACTGTTCATCGGCGGCCGGCCGGCCGATCCGCTCGGGAGCGACACCATCGACGTCGTCTCCCCGCACACCGAAGAGGTCATCGGCCGCGTCCCGCACGCCTCGCGCGCGGACGTCGACAGGGCCGTCGCCGCGGCGCGCCGCGCCTTCGACGACGGGCCCTGGCCCCGGATGTCCCTGACCGAACGCATCGAGGTCGTCTCCCGGATCAAGGACGCGATCGCCGTACGCCACGAGGAGATCGCCCGCTGCATCAGCGCGCAGAACGGCTCCCCGTACTCCTGGAGCGTCCTCGCCCAGGCCCTCGGCGCGATGATGGTGTGGGACGCGGCCATAGCGGTCGCCCGCGGCTTCGTGCACGAGGAGCACCGCGACGGCGTCCTCGGCCCGGTGCTGGTGCGCCGCGAGCCCGTCGGTGTCGTCGCGGCCGTCGTCCCGTGGAACGTCCCGCAGTTCACCGCCGCCGCCAAACTCGGCCCGGCGCTCCTCGCCGGCTGCACCGCGGTCCTCAAGCCGTCGCCCGAGTCGCCGCTCGACGCCTACCTCCTCGGCGAGATCGCGCAGGAGGCCGGGCTGCCGGAGGGCGTGCTGTCGATCCTGCCCGCGGACCGGGAGGTGAGCGAGTACCTGGTCGGCCACCCCGGTGTCGACAAGGTGTCCTTCACCGGCTCGGTCGCGGCCGGCAGGCGCGTCATGGAGGTCGCCTCCCGCAACCTCACCCGCGTGACCCTGGAGCTCGGCGGCAAGTCGGCGGCCGTGATCCTGCCGGACGCGGATCTCGCGGACGCCGTCGCCGGGATCGTCCCGGCCGCGTGGATGAACAACGGACAGGCGTGCGTGGCCCAGACCCGTATCCTCGTGCCGCGCAGCCGGTACGACGAGATCGCCGAGGCGTTCGCCGCGGCGGCCTCCGAGCTGGTCGTCGGCGATCCGCTGGACGCGGCCACCCAGGTCGGGCCGCTGGTCGCCGAACGCCAGCAGCGGCGCTCGCTCGACTACATCCGCGTCGGCCAGGAAGAGGGCGCCAAGATCCTCAGCGGCGGCGGCCGTCCGGCCCACCTGGACCGCGGCTGGTACGTGGAGCCGACCCTCTTCGGCGGCGTCGACAACTCCATGCGCATCGCCCGCGAGGAGATCTTCGGCCCGGTGATCTGCCTGCTGCCCTACGGGGACGAGGACGAGGCCGCCGCGATCGCGAACGACTCCGACTACGGGCTCAGCGGCAGCGTGTGGACCTCCGACGTCGAGCACGGCATCGACTTCGCGCGTCGCGTCAGGACGGGCACGTACAACGTCAACACCTTCAGCCTCGACATGCTCGGACCGTTCGGCGGCTACAAGAACTCCGGCCTCGGGCGCGAGTTCGGGCCCGAGGGGTACGGGGCGTACCTGGAGCACAAGATGATCCACCTGCCCGCCGGATGGGAGGCACGGGCCGATGGGTGACCGCTGGCGCGTCGAGGTGGACCGGGGCGTGTGCATCGGCTCGGGCATGTGCGTGGGCCACGCCCCGGACGGCTTCCGGCTCGACACCGCGCGGCAGTCGCATCCGCGCGCCGAGGCGGCGGACGCGAGCGAGGAGGTCCTGGCCGCGGCAGAGAACTGCCCCGTCGAGGCGATCACGATCACGTTGCTGGACAGCGGCGAGACGGTCTTCCCGCCGGAGGACTGAGCGCCGTGTCCGGGGGTGCCCGGCGGATCATGGCAGGGACCCGGCCCGCTTCCCGGAGTCCGCCCGCGAGGTGTTCCCACCCGGCCGTCCGGCCCCGCTCCGCCGGAATCCCGCTGGGTAGGGTGGGCGCGACACCACACCGTGAACCGGAACGAGGAGCAGACGTGAGCGAGCCGGCGTCCATCGCCCTGCAGCAGGAGATCGCCCGGGAACTCGAGGTCGCCGAGACCTTCGAGGCCGAGCGGGAGATCGAACGCCGGGTGGCCTTCCTCGCCGAGCGGCTGACCTCCACCGGTCTGCGCTCCCTCGTGCTCGGCATCAGCGGCGGCGTCGACTCCACCACCACCGGCCGGCTGTGCCAGCTCGCCGTCGAGCGGGCCCGGGCGGCCGGTCACGAGGCGCGGTTCTACGCGATGCGCCTGCCCTACGGGGTCCAGGCCGACGAGCACGACGCCCAGCTCGCGCTCTCCTTCATCCGGGCCGACCACGTGCTGACCGTGGACATCAAGCCGGCGAGCGACGCCGCGCTCGACGCCGCGCTGGCCGCCGGGGTGAGCTTCCGCGACGCCCACCACCAGGACTTCGTGCACGGCAACATCAAGGCACGCCAGCGCATGATCGCCCAGTACGCGGTGGCCGGCGCGCACGACGGCCTGGTCGTCGGCACCGACCACGCAGCCGAGGCGGTCTCCGGCTTCTTCACCAAGTTCGGCGACGGCGCGGCCGACCTGGTCCCGCTGACCGGCCTGACCAAGCGCCGGGTGCGCGCCGTCGCGGACGCGCTGGGCGCACCTGCCGAGCTGGTGTGGAAGACCCCGACGGCCGACCTGGAGACCCTCGACCCGGGCAAGGCCGACGAGGACGCGCTCGGGGTCACCTACGACGACATCGACGACTTCCTGGAGGGCAAGCCGGTGGACGAGCGGGCCTTCGGGACGATCGTCGGCCGCTACCGCCTCACCGACCACAAGCGCCGGCTGCCCATCGCCCCCTGAGAACGTCGCGAGGCCTTGCGCCCCGCGACCGTGCGAAACTTCTGATCCATGATCACGGGGGCAACGGGCCCCCGTACACGTCGGATTGGGAGAACTGTGCGCAAGGCGAGGTGGGCGGCCGCGGCTGCCGGTGTGGTGCTCGTGGTGACCGGCTGCGGCAGCGAGGGCGGCTCGGACGAGGGCAAGGGCGGCGGATCCGGCTCCTCGTCGCAGGCTCCGGCGGAGGCGGGCGGCACCCTCGACGCCGCCACGGTGACCAAGGAGATCGCGGACGCGGCCACGGCGGCCGGTTTCACCGAGAAGCCGTCGGACGACGTCCCGCCGGCCCTCAAGAGCTGCATGGTCTCGTGGCAGCCCGACGACAAGAAGGCCGCCGACCCGAAGACGTCCTACGACGCGACCGTCGCGGCCCTCGGCAAGGGCGGCTGGAAGGAGTCGCAGAACTTCGACCAGCAGGGCTCGGTCATCAAGTCGCTGGACAAGAGCGGCTGGACCGTGAAGGCGAGCTACCAGGGCCAGAAGGACACGTTCCTGCTGATCACCTTCATCGCCACGGACAACGGCCCCGCGTGCGAGAAGCTCTTCCGGGAGGACCTGGAGAAGAACAAGGACTCCTGACAGCCCGCCCGGGGAACCGGCGCACCGGCGGCGAGCGGCTACCGCGCCGTCCGGCCGCGTCCCTTCGGGGGCGCGGCCGCCGCGTCCGGCGCCGTCAGGTCGATCAGCCGGCACACCGTCTCGATGTCGATCTTCACCTGCGCGATCGACGCCCGCCCCGACAGCCACGTGATCAGCGCCGAGTGCCACGTGTGCTCGATCACCCGCACCGCGGACAGCTGCTCCGGCGTCGGATGCTCCAGCCCCATCGCGTCCAGGATGATCGCCGTGGTCTGCCGCGAGACGGTGTCCACCTCCGGACTCACGCTGCGGTCGGCGAAGGTCAGCGCCCGCACCATCGCGTCCGCGAGATGCGGTTCGCGCTGGAGCGCCCGGAACGCCCGCATCAGGGTCTCCGCCACCCGCTCGGCCGCGCCCTCGCCGCCCGGCGGACGCTTGCGCAAGGTGGTGTGCAGACGCTCCAGCTGGTCCTGCATCGTCGCGACCAGCAGATGGATCTTGGAGGGGAAGTAGCGGTAGAGCGTGCCGAGGGCGACTCCGGCCGCCTCCGCGACCTCCCGCATCTGCACGGCGTCGAAGCCGCCTCTGCAGGCCAGCTGGGCGCTGGCGTGCAGGATGCGACGGCGGCGCGCCTCCTGGCGCTCGGTCAGGGGCGGTGACACAGGCACCGCCGGCTTGGCTTCCGCTGTCATAGGTCCCGTTCCCCGCACGCGTCCGGATCGTCCGGCACGGCCCGCACGCCGTGGCGCGAATCACCTGATCCGCCGGTCACAGTTGCGCTACCTGCCGGTAGATTCGAAGCTCCTCGAACGATCAAGTCTGTAACTTGTTCTAGATTAGCGCGACCGATTACGCTCCGGCGAAACGCAGTGAGAAGGGGGCCGTGGGTGACCGCAGAGGCCATAGAGATCGGCCCCCGTGCGGGCGCGTCCGGCGACGGCGACTCCCCGCTGCGCATCGCGCTCCTGACCTACAAGGGGAACCCGTTCTGCGGCGGCCAGGGCGTCTACGTGCGTCATCTGTCGCGCGAGCTCGCCCGCCTCGGCCACCACGTCGAGGTCATAGGCGCCCAGCCCTACCCGGTCCTCGACGAGGGCGTGCCGCTCACCGAGCTGGCGAGCCTCGACCTGTACCGCCAGCCCGACCCATTCCGCACCCCGAGGCGCGGCGAGTACCGCGACTGGATCGACGGCCTCGAGGTCGCCACCATGTGGACCGGCGGCTTCCCCGAGCCCCTGACCTTCTCCCTGCGCGCCCGCCGCCATCTGCGGGCCCGGCGCGGCGAGTTCGACGTCGTCCACGACAACCAGACCCTCGGCTACGGGCTCCTCGGCGACCTCGGCGCCCCCCTCGTCACCACGATCCACCACCCGATCACCGTCGACCGGCAGCTCGACCTGGACGCCGCCGCCGACTGGAAGCGCCGGGCATCGGTACGCCGCTGGTACGCCTTCACCCGTATGCAGAAGCGCGTCGCCCGCCGCCTCCCGTCCGTGCTCACCGTCTCCGGTTCCTCGCGGCAGGAGATCACCGACCACCTCGGCGTACGCGGCGACCGCATCCACGTCGTCCACATCGGCGCCGACACCGACCTCTTCTCGCCGGATGTTTCGGTCGCCGAGGTCCCCGGCCGGATCGTCACCACCTCCAGCGCCGACGTGCCCCTCAAGGGCCTCGTCCACCTCGTCGAGGCCCTGGCGAAACTGCGCACCGAGAACCCGGACGCCCACCTCGTCGTCGTCGGCAAGCGCGCCGAGGACGGCCCCGTCGCCCAGCTCATCGAACGGTACGGACTCGCGGACGCCGTCCGGTTCGTCAAGGGCATCACCGACGCCGAACTCGTCGACCTCGTGCGCAGCGCCCAGATCGCCTGCGTGCCGTCCCTGTACGAGGGCTTCTCGCTGCCCGCCGCCGAGGCCATGGCCACCGGCACCCCGCTCGTCGCCACCACGGGCGGTGCGATCCCCGAGGTCGCGGGCCCCGACGGCGAGACGTGCCTGGCCGTGCCGCCCGGCGACGCCGAGGCCCTGGCCGCCGCCCTGCTCCGCCTCCTCGGCGAGCCGGACCTGCGGGCCAGGCTCGGCGCGGCGGGCAGGGCCCGGGTGCTCGCCCGCTTCACGTGGAAGCAGGCCGCGATCGGCACGGCCGAGCGCTACCGGGAGGCCATCGCCGCCTCGCCGGCACCCGTCCGTACCCGTACCTCCTGACCCCCCGCACCCCAGCTCCGCCCCCAGGAAGGCAGACCCCCGTGCTGACCGTCGACTTCTCCCGCTTTCCGCTCGCCCCGGGCGACCGCGTGCTCGACCTGGGCTGCGGCGCAGGCCGGCACGCGTTCGAGTGTTACCGGCGCGGCGCGCAGGTCGTGGCGCTGGACCAGAACGGCGAGGAGATCCGCGAGGTCGCCAAGTGGTTCGCCGCGATGAAGGAGGCGGGTGAGGCGCCCGAGGGCGCCACGGCCACCGCGATGGAGGGCGACGCGCTCAACCTGCCGTTCCCCGACGAGTCCTTCGACGTCGTGATCATCTCCGAGGTGATGGAGCACATCCCCGACGACAAGGGCGTGCTCGCCGAGATGGTCCGCGTGCTGCGGCCCGGCGGCCGGATCGCCGTCACCGTGCCGCGTTACGGCCCGGAGAAAATCTGCTGGGCGCTGAGCGACGCGTACCACGAGGTCGAGGGCGGCCACATCCGCATCTACAAGGCCGACGAACTGCTCGCCAAGATCCGGGAAGCCGGCCTCAAGCCGTACGGCACCCACCACGCGCACGCGCTGCACTCGCCGTACTGGTGGCTCAAGTGCGCCTTCGGCGTGGACAACGAGAAGGCGCTGCCGGTGCGGGCGTACCACAAGCTGCTGGTCTGGGACATCATGAAGAAGCCGCTCGCGACCCGGCTCGCGGAGCAGCTCCTCAACCCGGTCGTCGGCAAGAGCTTCGTGGCGTACGCGACCAAGCCGCACTCCCCCTCGCTTCGCGGCGGGTACACCCAGCCCAAGGCCGAGGCGTGACGACCTCGCGCCGCCCGGGCGCCACCCCGGGGAAACCACCCACCGGGCAGCAACCTCCGACGCCCCCGGCCAAGACGGACCAACTCGTCCTGCCGGGAGTCCTGACGGCCGAGCAGGCCGCGCAGACCGTCGCGGGCATCCTCGCCGCGCAGCGCGAGGACGGCGCGATCCCGTGGTTCCGGGGCCACCACCTCGACCCGTGGGACCACACCGAGGCGGCGATGGCGCTGGACGCGGCGGGCGAGCACGAGGCGGCGGCCCGCGCCTACGCGTGGCTGGCCCGCCACCAGAACGACGACGGTTCCTGGTACGCCGCCTACCACGACGGCGACGCGGACGCCGTGACCGACCACGGCCGCGAGTCCAACTTCTGCGCGTACATAGCGGTCGGCGTCTGGCACCACTACCTGGCCACGGGCGACGAGGCGTTCCTCGACCGCATGTGGCCCGCGGTGTTCGCGGCGGTCGAGTTCGTGCTCGGCCTCCAGCAGCCGGGCGGCCAGATCGGCTGGAAGCGCGAGCCGGACGGCACGGCGGTGAACGACGCGCTGCTGACCGGGAGTTCGTCGATCCACCACGCGCTGCGGTGCGCTCTCGCGATCGCGGAGGAGCGGGAGGAGCCCCAGCCGGACTGGGAACTCGCCACCGGCGCGCTGGCCCATGCGATCCGCCACCACCCCGAGCGTTTCCTCGACAAGGACCGCTACTCGATGGACTGGTACTACCCGGTCCTCGGCGGCGCGGTCACGGGCGCGGAGGCCAAGGCGCGGATCGAGTCCCGCTGGGACGACTTCGTGGTCCCGGCCCTGGGCGTGCGCTGCGTCCTGCCGAACCCGTGGGTCACGGGCGGCGAGAGCTGCGAACTGGCGCTGGCGCTGTGGGCGATGGGCGAATCCGACCGCGCGCTGGAGATCCTCCAGTCCATCCGGCACCTGCGCGCCGAGGACGGCATGTACTGGACGGGCTACGTCTTCGAGGGTGACCGCGCGATGTGGCCGGAGGAACTGACCACGTGGACGGCGGGCTCCCTGCTGCTGGCGGTGGCGGCGCTGGGGGGCGACGAGGCGACGACGGCGGTGTTCGGGGGGGAGCGGTTGCCGAGGGGGTTGGCGGGGGACTGCTGCGGGTTGCTGTGACCGGGGGTTTGTCCCCCGTCCCGCCCTCCCCCTACGGCCTGGCGGCCGTGGGCGGTATCCCCACCCCGAAACCGGGGCAAGCCCGGACCCCGCCCCGCGCCCCGCGCGGCATTCCGGGGGCTCCGCCCCCGCACCTCGCGCCTCAATCGCCGGCGGGGCGGATGTGCCCTGCCGGGCAGGAAGTTCCCGGTGGCGGGGCTGGGTTGCCGCGTAGCGGCAATTCCAGCCCGTCCGGCGATTGAGGACACCGCGCGGAGCGCGGTACGGGGCCGGGGCGGAGCCCCGGTTTCGGGGAGGGGCGGGGTGGGGAAGGCGCTACCGCTTGCGCAGCTGGCCCGCCACGCCATGCCCAACGAACAGGTACACCAGCGCCGCCAGGCCGTAGCCCGCCACCACCCTCGCCCATTCCTTGTCGAAGGTGAACAGGTCGTGCGACCAGCCGGAAAGCCACCGTGCCACCCCGCGGACGAACTCCACAAGGTCGTTCGCGCGGTTGGCCTCCAGCAGGTACATCAGGATCCACAGGCCGATCACGAAGGCCATCACGTCCGCGACGACGACAACGATCCGCGCCGCCACCGCGGTGTTTCTCGCGTGTGTTGTCATGACCAGCGTCTTGCCGCTTGTGCGTGCGTGAAACCCCTTCGGGCCAACCCTGTTGGCAACCGGGGCGCTCCCAGGGGGACGGCTACGCGTTCAGTTCCGCGAGCACCCGCAGCGTATGCGGGTCCGGAGCCGTCACCAGCAGGTCCGTCACCGGCCCCTTGCGCCACAGCTCCAGCCGCTCCGCGATCCGTTCCCGCGGCCCGGTGAGCGAGATCTCGTCCGCGAACGCGTCCGGCACGGCCAGCACCGCCTCCTCGCGGCGTCCCGCGAGGAACAGCTCCTGCACCCGGCGGGCCTCCTCCTCGAAGCCCATCCGTGCCATCAGGTCCGCGTGGAAGTTGCGCGCCGCGTGCCCCATGCCGCCGATGTAGAAGCCGAGCATCGCCTTCACGGGCAGCAGTCCCTCGGCGACGTCGTCGCAGACGCGGGCGCGGGCCATCGGCGCGACGACGAAACCCTCGGGCAGAGAGGTGAGTGACGCGGCGTGGACGTCCGTCCGCAGCGGCGACCAGTACAGCGGCAGCCAGCCGTCGGCGATCCGCGTCGTCTGCGCGATGTTCTTCGGCCCCTCCGCACCCAGCAGCACCGGCAGGTCCGCCCGCAGCGGATGGGTGATCGGCTTCAGGGGCTTGCCCGTGCCGGTGCCGTCCGCGCCCGCGTACGGATGCGAGTGGAACCGTCCCGCGAGCTCCACGGGCCCCTCGCGGGCGAGGACTTGGCGAACCACGTCCACGTACTCGCGCGTCGCGGTCAGCGGGCTCGCCGGGAACGGGCGCCCGTACCAGCCCTCCACCACCTGCGGCCCCGACAGGCCGAGCCCCAGCATCATCCGCCCGCCCGACAGGTGGTCGAGGGTGAGCGCGTGCATCGCCGTCGCCGTCGGGGTGCGCGCGGCCATCTGCGCGACGGCCGTGCCCAGCCGGATACGGGAGGTGTGCGCGGCGATCCAGGTCAGCGGCGTGAACGCGTCCGACCCCCACGCCTCGGCCGTCCACACGGAGTCGTAGCCGAGCCGCTCGGCCTCCAGGGTCAGTTCGAGGTGGGCGGGATCGGGGCCGCGGCCCCAGTAGCCGAGGGCGAGTCCGAGTCGCATGCGCGCCGCCTCCACTGCTTTCTGACGGAGCGTCAGGGTACGGCAGCGGCCCCCCGCCCGGAAGGGCGAGGGGCCGCGAAGGCGTGCGCGACGTCAGCCGCGCTGGATGCCGGAGGTGTCCTGCAGGACGCCGCGACGGCCGTCCTGGGTCTGGGCGACCAGGCCCGGACCGCGCTGCTCGACCGCGAGGTACCAGGTGCCGGGCGCGAGTTCGGCGATCGGCGTCGGCGAACCGTCCTCGCCGTACAGCGGCCGGGCGACGGGCACGGCGAACCAGAACGGCGAGAAGTCGGGCGCGGCACCGCCGTGCGAGGCGTCGGCCGGGGCCGGAGCGGCCTGCTGACCGGCCTGCGGAGCGCCGGTCTGGGCGCCGTACGGCTGCGGCTGACCCGGCTGCGCGCCGTAGGGCTGCTGCTGGGCGCCCGGGTAACCGTAACCACCCTGCGGCTGCATGCCGTACGGCTGCGGGGCGGCCGGGCGGGGGGCGCCGATGAGCGGGGCCTTGAGAGCGGGAACCAGCAGGGAGCAGACGGCACCGGCGGCGAGCGCGAGCGCCGCGATGAAGCCGAGGATGAGCCCGGTGCCGGAATCGGGGCTGAAGCCCTCGGCGTTGAGCGAACCGGCCGGGTCGAAGATCGCGCCGAGCGCGGACCAGGCCGTGAAGAGCGTCAGGGCGACACCGAGCTGGCCGAGGTCGAGCCCGATGACCTTCGGGGGCTGCGGCAGCGCGCGGGCCAGGACGATCAGGGCCGCACCGATGATGCCGGCGAGGTAGAAGCCCAGGAGCAGGGATCCGTTGTCCCAGGCGGTCGGCACGTCGTCGCATTCACTGCCGGAGCAGTCGAACGTGTCGAGGAACGAGGCGATGAACAGCAACACCGCTGCTCCGATCACCACGCCATCGCCTCGAGTGAGGGAGCGGATGTTCACGTGTCAGTCCTTCGTAGGTCGTCTCATCGGGGCGGTCGTCGCTGCCGCCTGGTCGGGCGGGTACACGGACGCGGAGCTCGGGGGTGACTCCCCATCGTAGAGGCGAATCTATCGTCCGCCGGTTCCGGCCGTCCTCCCGGTATCGCAGTTGTCCGGGTTACTTCCCGAGGTAGCTGCCGATCCCGTCCGCCATTCCCTGGGCCGCCTTCTGGCGCCAGTCCGGACTGGTCAGCAGAGCGGCGTCCTTGGGATCACGCATATTGCCGCATTCGATGAACACCTTGGGAACGGTGGACAGGTTGAGCCCGCCGAGATCCCCCCGCTCGTCCAGTCCCGTACCGCCGCCCACGTAGTTGGACGGCGCGCTTCCGGTCGCGCGCAGGAAGTGGCCCGCGATACGTTCCCCCAGGTCACGGGAGGGTCCGACGATCTTCGATGTGTCCGCGGCACCACCCTTGACGAGCGCGGGCAGGATGACGTGGAACCCGCGGTTGCCGGTCGCCGATCCGTCCGCGTGCACGGAGATCACGGCGTCGGCCTTCGCTTCGTTGCCGAACCGTGCCCGTTCGTCGATGCAGGGACCGAACGGACGGTCGCTTTCATGGGTGAATTCGACCCGTGCGCCCTGCTTTTCCAGCAGAGTGCGAAGACGTCGTGAAACATCGAGGGTGAAATCGGCTTCGCGGTATCCACCGACCGTCGCCGTGCCCGTGGTGTCGCATTCCTTGCGGTTCGTCCCGATGTCCACGAGCTTGTTGATCTCGCTCGGGTGACGGAAGTTGCCGGGGTTGTGCCCGGGGTCGACGACGACCACCTTCCCGGCGAGCGGCCCCTTGCCCCCGGGCCGCTCGGCAGGCGCGGAGCGCGTGGCCGACGCGCTGGGGGAGCCGGAGGGGGATGCCGAGGCGGTCGGGCCGGTGTCACCCGGCTTGCCCGCGGACGACGGCGTCGAGGCCGCCGCGGGTCCAGGGGCGCCGTCGCCGCCCGCCCCTTGCCAGATCAGCCATCCGGCGAGGCCCACGGGCACGAGAGCGGCGACAGCGACGAGACCACGCCGGGAGCGGCGCGGTCCGGTGGGGGGATGCTGGTTCTCGTCGTACGACACGGTGGCGATGCTAACCGGGCGGCCCGCCGGAATCAGATCCCCGCGCCCGTGCGCCGCAGCACCCGCAGCGACCCCGTCGCCGCCACCTCGGTGAACGCGCCCGACCCCAGCGCCCGCAGGTACACGCGGTACGGCGCCTGGCCGGTGAATTCGTCCACCAGGTCCGGGAACACGTCGTGGATCACCAGCAGACCGCCCTCCGCGAGGTGCGGGGCCCAGCCCTCGTAGTCGTTCGTCGCGTGCTCGTCCGTGTGGCCGCCGTCGACGAAGACCAGGCCGACCTCGCCGGCCCACACCTTCGCCGCCTGCGGCGACCGGCCGACGATCGCGATCACGTGGTCCTCCAGGCCCGCGCGGTGCAGTGTGCGGCGGAAGGTGGGCAGCGTGTCCATCAGGCCCACCTCCGGGTCCACCACCTCCGGGTCGTGGTAGTCCCAGCCCGGCTGCTGCTCCTCGCTGCCCCGGTGGTGGTCCACGGTCACCGCCACCGTCCCGGCCTCGCGGGCCGCGTCGGCGAGCAGGATCGTCGACCGTCCGCAGTACGTCCCCACTTCGAGCAGTGGCAGCCCGAGCGCCCCCGCCTCGGCAGCGGCCGCGTACAGGGCCAGCCCCTCGTCCACGGGCATGAAGCCCTTGGCGGCCTCGAAGGCGGCGAGAGTCTCCGGCTTTGGGGTGGCGGGCGGCATGCGGTCCTCCGGGCGGGTGTGCGGATCGGAGGCCATCGTGCCTTACGGGCCGGTAGCTTCCCCCTTCGCGGCCAGTTACCTCATTCACATCACTCATGCGCGTCCGCATGGTTACGCTCGGCTACATGGTGCACATCCGCAGCCTTGACCCCTCTGCGTCGCCCCTGGACTACTACGGCTCCGAACTCCGCCGCCGACGCGAGGAAGCGGGCCTCAAACAGAGTCAGTTGGGGGCGTGCATCTTCGTCACCGGCTCGCTGGTCGGCCAGATCGAGACGGCGAAGAAGGTCCCCACACGGGACTTCAGCGAACGGGTGGACGCGGCGCTCGGCACGGACGGGATGTTCTCCCGGCTCGTGGGCCTGGTGCTGCGCAGCCAACTGCCGCACTGGTTCCAGGCGTACGCGGAGATGGAGGCGAAGGCGGCGTACATCTCCACGTACCAGGCGCAGTTGGTGTACGGGCTGTTGCAGACCGAGGAGTACGCGCGGGCGGTGCTCAGCGTCAGGGACGAGGCGAACCTCGACGCCAGGGTGGCCGCGCGGATGGAGCGCCAGCGCATCCTGGACCGGGAGACGCCGCCGCTGATGTGGGTGGTGCTCAGCGAGGCCGTGCTGCACCAGGAGGTCGGCGGCCCCGAGGTCATGCGGAACCAGCTCGCCCACCTGTTGGAGCTGCGCGGGCGTGAGTGGGTGAAGGTGCAGGTCCTGCCGTTCGCGGTCGGCGCGCATGCCGGACTGCCAGGTACGTTCAACCTGCTGCGGTTCGAGGATGACCCGGACCTCGTCTACACCGAGGACTTCGTCCAGGGCCATATGACGGCCAATCCGTCCGCTATCAGGGAGGGTTCGCTCCGTTACGATCACCTGCAGGCCGCCGCGCTGTCCGTGGAGGACTCCGCGGCACTCATCGCCCGCGTAATGGAGGAACGTTATGGACACCGACCAGGGCCTGACGGGCGCACGCTGGCGTAAGTCGTCGTACAGCTCCGACACGGGCGGGGACTGCATCGAGTGCGCCCCCCTCGGCGGCGCCACCTGGCGCAAGTCCTCGTACAGCGGCGACACCGGCGGTGAGTGCGTCGAAGTCGCCCACCTCGCCCCCCACGTCGCCGTCCGCGACTCCAAGAACCCCGACGGTCCCGTCCTCACCCTCACCCCCGCCGCCTTCGCGGCCTTCGTGGGAGCCGCCGCCGTGCTCTGACCGGCCGCCGCGTACCATCGCTGCGTTTGCTCTGACTTAGCGGGTTCGCAAGGGGGAAAGTCATGGCCGGCAGCAGACGGAAACGCCTCGGTGTCACAGCCGGGGTGCTGGCGGGAGCGGTCTTCGCGACCGGGATCGGATTGTGGGCCACGGACAGCGGGCCCTTCAAGGACGCCTACTGCTGGGGCGCGTGGCAGCAGAACAGCGGCCCGCACCTGCTCGGCGACGAGGCCGTGGACGAGTCGGGCGCCGAGCGGCGGGCGACCGAGTCCGCGCCGCCGTCCGCCGGGCGGCCGCAGGGCACGTGCACCGTCGAGGTGGCGTCGGACGACGACGAGGACAAGGTCACGGTGACCTACGGCCCTCTGCCCGCCGCCGCGGACAAGCGACAGGAGTGGATCACCCACTACCTGCACGGCTCCGTCTCCTTCCTGCCCGACGGCCTCGACGGCCTCGTCGGCGGTGACCGGGGCATGCTCGTGCTGCCCGAGGCGTGCGACGTGGACGGCAGGCCGTCCGTCGTGACGATGCACAACGAGAACTGGAGCGAGGGCCGCGAGGGCCGGGTCACCGGAGGCATGGGCGTGATCGGCACGCGCGCCGAGGTCGCCGAACTGCTCCTGGCGGTCGCCGACACCGGGATGCGCGCTGCGGGGTGCGCCCCGAAGGAGCCGCTGCGCGCCACCTCGCCCATGGCGACCGTCGCCGAGGACAGAGAGGACGCGGACAATCCCGTCTGCCGGATTCCCGGCGTGGTCTTCGACCTGCCGAAGCAGTCGAGGTACCGGCAGCAGGTCGGTGTCGTGGGCGACCGGCTGCAGACGTGCTCCGTGGCGTGGCTGACCGAGAGCTTCGACGAGGAACCGGCCGCGCAGTACGTGATGGCCTCGGCGCCACGTCTCGCGGCCCTGTTCACGGGCCTGCCCGAGGGGCCGGACAAGGGGCTCGTGCGGGTCGAGTGCCAGGGACGCGAGACCGTCTTCTACGGAAGCACCCGGCTCGGGCTGACCGGCATCGCGAAGCCCAGCGCGGAGCGGGTGTTCACGAACTTCGTCGACTCCGTTGGCAAGCGCATCGGATGCAAGGCGGACGGGGGCACGGCATGACGACGACCGAGGAGACGCCGGAGCAGGAGACCGCGTCCGCCGCCGAGCCGCGGCCCTCGCTGCTGCGGAGGCTCCTGCACAGCCGTACGGCCAGGGCGGTCACCGCCTCAGCCGTCGCCGGCGCCCTGCTGGGCGCGGGCGTCGTGGCCTGGCGTACGGACACGCTGCCGCTGCTGAAGGCGGACGCCTGCTGGGACTCGCTCGACGACGCGACGCTCTCCGCGCTGTTCGGCGACCGCCGGATCGAGGCGGAGGAGCAGGAGCTGCGGCGCGATCCGCAGACCGCCTCACGCTCGTACGGGCAGTGCCGGGTCACCAGCTTCGACGACCGCAGCACGGGGCGTCGGCAAGCCGTCATCCGCGTCCACTACCTCGACGGGCATTACGGCGAGGACTCGCGGCGGTGGCCGGAGGAGTTCCTGTCCGCCCGTATGGTCGGACTGGGTGAGGGGCTGCCCGGGATGGTGTCCCCGAACCGCGCGTGGCTCGCCGTGCCGCAGCAGTGCACGGGGCGGCCCAAGGACGGCGACGCCTCGCTCGTCGTCGATGTGGCCCTGGGGGAGCACGACTTCGACTCGGAAGGCCCGCACGACCGGGAGGACCGGGAGGCGCTGGCGCGCACCGTGGTTGCCGCGACCAACGGCGTCATCCGCGAGCTGGGCTGCACCGGCACGTACCGCGCGCCGCGCGACCTTGCGCCGCTCCCTCAACGGACGAGTGTGCGGCCCGGAGACTTCTGCGGCGTGGACGGGCTGGCGCTCCCTGCCGCGCACCGGAAGAACCTGACCTGGGTCCGCGAGGGAGGTGGCGACGGCGCCGTCGCTCGTGTCTGCGAGGCAGGCTACGGCTCGCTGGGGACCCACGTGCGCATGATGACGCTCGTCGATCCCGGCATCACCGAAATCTTCGGCAAAGAGACCCTCGACGGCGTCAGGTTCCATGCCGACGGCAACAGCGGCTACGGATCCGCGGGACTGATGCGCGCGGTGTACGGGGCGAACTGCCAGACCGGGCGCGTGATCTTCTTGATGGAGCAGACCCGCTCCTACGAGAACGATCCCCGCATCGTCGCCGACCTGATGCCGGCCTACGTCGCGGCCGAGGCGGAGCGCATCGGCTGCGGCCGGCTGAAGATCGAGCTGCCGCGCGCCTGAGCCCGCGCCTCGGCGCGGGCTCAGCCCGGAGGCGTAGGACCAACGGCGAGGTGACACGTACACCGGTGTCCTGATGTACGGGCCGCAGGGCGTTTGCGACCATGACACGCATGGCCGCAGCCCGTTCGCACACACAGACGTCCCTCCCGCCGTCCGCCGCCTCACGGTCGGCACGCACCTGGGCGGTGATCCTCGCCGCGTGCGCCGGGCAGTTCCTCGTCGTGCTCGACGTGTCCGTCGTCAACGTCGCGCTGCCGTCGATGCGGGCGGACCTCGGGCTGAGCGCCACCGGGCTGCAATGGGTGCTCAACGCGTACTCGATCGCCTTCGCCGGGTTCATGCTCCTGGGCGGGCGTGCGGCCGACATCTTCGGGCGGAAGCGGATGTTCCTCGTCGGGCTCGGGCTGTTCACGGCCGCGTCGCTGGCGGGCGGGCTCGCGCAGGAGGGCTGGCAGCTGCTCGCCGCCCGTGCCGTGCAGGGCCTCGGCGCGGCCGTCCTCGCCCCGGCGACGCTCACGCTCGTCACGGCGGCCGTCCCGCCCGGCCCCGCCCGGACGCGCGCCATCGGCACCTGGTCGGCCGTCGGGGCGGCGGGCGGCGCGGCCGGCGGCCTCGTCGGGGGCGTCCTCACCGACCTGCTTTCCTGGCGCTGGGTCCTCCTGATCAACGTGCCCGTCGGGGTGCTCGTCCTGGCCTGCGCGGTGGCGTGGCTCAGCGAGAGCCGCGTGGCCGAGGGCCGCCGCCTCGACCTGCCGGGCGCGGTCCTGGTCACCGGCGGCCTCGCTGCCGTCGCGTACGGCATCGTGCAGACGGAGGAGTCGGGCTGGGCCGAGAGCGGGACGCTGCTGCCCCTGCTCGGGGGCCTCGTGCTGCTGGGCCTCTTCGTGGCCGTGGAGGCGCGCACGGCCGCACCCCTGATGCCGCTGAAGGTCTTCCGCTCGCGCGCCGTGTCGGCCGCGAACGTGGCGATGACGGTCACCGGTTCGGTGTCGTTCGCCATGTGGTTCTTCATGACCGTCTACGCGCAGAACGTTCTCGGCTACACGCCGCTGGAGGCCGGACTCGCCCTGATCCCCAGCTCGTTGAGCATCGTGATCGGCTCCAAGCTGGCCCCCCGCCTGATGGTGCGCGCCGGCGCGCGGAACGTCGCGGTCCTCGGCGCGCTGATCGCCGCCACCGGATTCGGCTGGCAGTCGACGATGGGGGCGGACGGCTCGTACCTGACGACCATCGCGCTGCCGGGCGTGCTGATGATGACCGGAGTCGGCCTCGTCGCGACGCCGCTCGCCTCCCTCGCCACCTCGGGCGCGGCGCCCGGCGACGCCGGTCTGGTCTCCGGCCTCGTCAACACCTCCCGCACGATGGGCGGCGCGCTCGGCCTCGCGATCCTCTCCACCGCCGCGGCCTCCCGCACGGGCGGCGCGACCACGGCCGAGGCGCTGACGTCCGGCTACGCGCTGGCCTTCCGCACGGGCACCGGGGTGCTGCTGGGCGCCGCGCTCCTGATGCTGCTGTGGCTGCCGCGCCCGGAGCGGGCCGCGGGCCCGGAGTCCTAGCTCACGGATCCGGATACCCGTCGCGCCGGGCGTGGACGTCGGTCGGTCACGGCCGGCCCTGCTCCCCGGCCGCCGCCGCGGCCAGCACCGGATCGATCACTGTCTCGCCGGTCAGGGCCCGGCGGATCGCCTCGGCCAGTTCCTCGGCCGGGCCGTCCTTCACCAGGAGTCCGGCCGCCCCGGCCTCCAGAGTCGCGCGCAGGAGCCCGGGCCGGCCGAAGGTCGTGAGGATCAGCACCCGGCAGTCCGGCACCTCCTTGCGCAGTTCGGCCGCCGCGTCGAGGCCGCTGAGGCCGGGCAGTTCGCAGTCGAGCAGCGCCACGTCGGGCCGCCGGGTCAGCGCCGTGTCCACGATCTCGTCACCGCGACCCACCTGGGCGACCACCTCGATGTCGTCCTCCATGCCGAGGAGTAACGCGAGCGCGCCGCGTGTCGTGTTCCGGTCCTCGGCGATGAGCACCCGTACGGACTTGGCGGGTCTGTGCTCCCGCGGCATTTCGTCCACGATGTCAAGGGTATGACCGGCCGCGCCGGCGCGCCTGTCACGGCCGGACAGGGGAAGCCGGAAGCCCCGTCGGAGGCGCACCGGGTCGACGTCCCTCGGGCGGCGACCCCTGATCTGACAAGTCGTCAGCCGTCTTCCCAATGCCCGGTGGCTGCGTTATACATAGGCCCATCGGCCTAGAACGCGTTCTAGAACCGTCTGGGCCCTGTCCGGGCGACCTCGGTGCGGCCGACGGTGCGGACGGCCGTGCCGAGGTCTTCGAACCGTTCGAGGAGCAGCAGCCCCATGCCCATTGACCCTGCCAGGGCCCTCGCCGCCGAACCCCGCCCGACCACGATCCGCTGGGACCACAAGGACGTCCAGCTCTACCACCTCGGCATCGGGGCGGGCGTCCCGGCCACCGACCCCGACGAGCTGCGCTACACGCTGGAATCCAGGCTCCACGTCCTGCCCAGCTTCGCCACCGTGGCGGGCGCGGGCATGGGCGTCGTCGGCGGACTGTCCGCGCCCGGCATCGACGTCGACCTCGCCGCCGTCCTGCACGGCGGCCAGCGCATCGCCCTGCACCGCCCCCTGCCCGTCAGCGGCACGGCGACCTCCACGTCACGCGTCGCCGCCGTGTACGACAAGGGCAAGGCGGCGGTCCTCGTCCTGCGCACCGAGGCGGCCGACGACGACGGGCCGCTGTGGACCAGCGACGCCCGGCTCTTCGTCCGCGGCGAGGGCGGATTCGGCGGCGAACGCGGCCCCTCCGAGCGCCTCGCCGTCCCAGGTCGCGCACCCGACAGGACCGTCGAGCGCGTGATCCGTGAGGACCAGGCGCTGCTCTACCGGCTCTCCGGCGACTGGAACCCGCTGCACGCCGACCCCGAGTTCGCCAAGCTCGCCGGCTTCGAGCGGCCCATCCTGCACGGGCTCTGCTCGTACGGCATGACGCTCAAGGCCGTCGTCGACACGCTCCTGGGCGGCGACGTCACCAAGGTCCGCGCGTACGCCACCCGCTTCGCCGGCGTCGTCTTCCCCGGCGAGACCCTGCGCATCCGCATGTGGCGGCACGACGACGGCGTCCAGGCGGCGGTGACGGCGGTGGAGCGGGACGACGCCCCGGTGCTCGCGGACACGATCGTCGAACATTCGTGACCTTCCGAAGGGATCCGCCATGCGCGCAGCCGTTCTGCACGAGACAGGCCAGGACAAACTCGAAGTCCTCGACGACGTCGAGGCGGTGGGCTTCGGCCCGGGCAAGGTGCGGATCCGCGTCCGGGCGACCGGACTGTGCCACTCGGACGTCTCCGCGATGACCGGCGTCCTGCCGCAGCCCGCCCCCTTCGTCCCCGGCCACGAAGGCGCGGGCGAGATCGTCGAGGTCGGTGACGGCGTGGCCGGCCTGGCACCGGGCGACCGGGTCCTGCTGTGCTGGCTGCCCGCGTGCGGCACCTGCCCGTCCTGCCGGCGCGGGCAGCCGCACCTGTGCCTGGCGGGGTTCATGAACGCGGGCACCCCCAACTTCGCCCGCCCCGGCGGTGACGTCTTCGGCTTCGCCGGCACCGGCACGTTCGCCGAGGAGGTCGTCGTCGGCGCGGGCTGCGCCGTGCCCATCCCCGACGACGTGCCCTTCGACATCGCCGCGCTCATCGGCTGCGGCGTCACGACCGGGCTCGGCGCGGCGATCAACACCGCCCAGGTGCAGGCCGGTTCGTCCGTCGCCGTCATCGGCTGCGGCGGGGTCGGCATCTCCGCGATCCAGGGCGCCCGACTCCAGGGCGCGGCCGAGATCGTCGCGGTCGACCCGGTGGCCTCCCGGCGCGAGGCGGCCCTGCGGTTCGGCGCGACCGAGGCCGTGGCCCCCGACGGACTCGCCGACGCCAAACAGCGCGTCACCGCGGGCGAGGGCTTCGACTACGTCTTCGAGGTGGTCGGCCGGTCGCAGACGGCGCGGACCGCGTACGAGACGACCCGGCGCGGCGGAACGCTGTGCGTCGTCGGCGCCGGCGCCATGGACGACCACCTCCAGCTCACGATGTTCGAGCTGTTCTTCGACGAGAAGCGCATCCTGCCCTCCCTGTACGGAGGCGGCGACGTGCTGCGCTCCTACGAACGGGCCATCGCGCTCTGGCGGGCGGGCAGGATCGACCTGGAGTCGCTGATCACCCACCGGGTCCCGCTGGCCGGGATCAACGACGCCCTGGCGCAGATGCGCAGCGGCGAGGCCCTGCGCACGTGCGTCGAGATCTGAGGGGGCCGCGATGACACTCCCTCTGGCGGGCCTCACGGCCGTCGTCACCGGCGCGGGCCGGGGGATCGGCCGCGCGGAGGCACGGGAACTGGCGCGGCTCGGTGCGGCCGTCGTCGTCAACGACTACGGGAAACCGGGCCATGGGGGTACCTCCCATGCCGAAGGCCATGGGGGAGGCAGCGGCGACGCGTCGGCCGCGCCCGCCGAGTCGGTCGCGGCCGAGATTCGCGCGGCGGGCGGCCGGGCGGTCGCCCACCTCGGCGACGTCGCCGACTTCGAGACGGCCCGGGGGCTGATCGACCTGGCCGTGGCGGAGTTCGGCAAGCTCGACATCCTCGTCAACAACGCGGGCATCCTGCGCGACCGCATGATCTTCTCGATGTCCGAGAGCGAATGGGACGCAGTGGTCCACGTCCACCTGAAGGGCCACTTCACCACGACGCGCTTCGCCTCGGAACACTGGCGCGCACGAGCCAAGGCGACGGGCGCGCCGGTGTACGGCCGGATCGTCAACACCTCGTCGGAGGCGTTCCTGGCGGGCTCGGCGGGCCAGCCCAACTACGCGGCGGCCAAGGGCGGGATCGTCGGCCTGACGACGTCGTCGGCGCAGGCGCTGGCGAAGTACGGGGTGACGGTGAACGCGATCTGCCCGCGGGCGCGGACCCGTATGACGGCGGACGTCTTCGGCGACGCCCCGCCCCCGGGCGCGGCCGACCCTCTGTCCCCGGAGCACGTGGCGCCGGTGGTGGGCTACCTCGCGTCCCCGGCGGCGTCGGTGGTCACCGGCCAGGTGCTGGTGGTGCACGGGGGCATGGTGGCGGTGATGGAACGCCCGAGGGTGGCGGCGAAGTTCGACACGGCGAAGGACGTGTTCACGTACGAGGAACTGGAGTCGCTGCTGACGCCCCACTTCGACGGGGAGTCGTTCGCGGCGCGCGAGGTGCTGTCGCTGAGGAGGGGGTAGGGGGCGGCGCGGCGCTTGATGCGGGGTCTCTGCCCTCGTGTGTCGCCGCGCCTCAATCGCCGGCGGGGCTGGGCGTGCGCCTCGACGGCCGACGGGGCTTGTGCGCTGCGGTCTTGTCGGGGCTCTGCCCCGAACCCCGCGCCTCAATCGCCGGCGGGGCTTGATTCGCCCCCGTGCCTCAAGCGCCGGCTGGGCTGGGTGTGCGCCTCAACGGCCGGCGGGGCTGGTGTGCGCTGCGGTCTTGTCGGGGCTCTGCCCCAGGCCCCCGTGCCTCAATCGCCGCCGGGGCTTGATTTGCCCCCGCGTCTCAATCGCCGGCGGGGCATGATTCGCCCCCGTGCGCCTGAGGCGCCCCCGCGCGGCTCGTGGGGGATGAGCCCGGGGGCCGGGACGGCCGACGGGCTGGGTGCCGCGGCAGCGGCAGTCCAGCCCGTCTGGAGGTCCCCACGGCCGCCAGGCCGTAGGGGGAGCGGCGGTTACAGGGGTCCGGGGCGGAGCCCCGGTTACGGGAAGGGGCGGGGTGGGGAAAACACCCCCACGCTTCAGGCGCCCCCGCCCTCCGACGCCCCCGGACGCCGGTGGCGGCCGTGCGTCGGCGCCGCCCCGTCCTCCGCCGTGGCCGCCCCACCACGATGCTTCCCCGCGCCGCCGGCGTCAGCCCCGACCGCGTCCGCCGGCTGCGGGCGCTCGTGGGCCGTGTCGGTTCGGACTTCAGACATGTGAGAACTTCACCCCGTCGCAATCGCTGATTCACTGTCACAGGGCTCCGGCAGCAAGCTCCGTAGACCCGTCACCGTCGGCGCACGGGCGGTGCGGCTGCGTAGCCCCGGCCGCAGAGTTTAACCACGGGCCGCACGGCCGGTGAGGGGTGCCTGCTGCAAGGGAACCGGCTTGCACACCACAGGACTCCCTGACGCCTCGCACGGTTCCCCACCTGCGTGTTCCGCTTGTGCCGGTTCTGTGGCAGGGCCCTCGCCGGGACTCCGCACACCGTTCGCATCCGGCAGGCCGAAGGTTTCTGCGCACCCGGCCGCACGCCCAGCCGCACGCCCGGCCCCACGCCCGGCCTCGACGCCGCCCGCACCGTCCCTCGGCGCCTCCATCCGCGCCACGCCGCACGGCACTTCGCCGGTCGCGTACGGCAGTCGGAGCACCCCGTCCCTGCTCCACGTCCCCGAGCCCGCCAACCACCCGGGGGGAGGCGCCAGTTGGTGGAGGCGGCGGCCCGCCGGGCGCCATACCCCCAGCCAGCTGCCCGCCGCCCCGTCGATCCGCAGCGCCACCGCGCAACTCTCCGGCGCCAGCATCTGCCCCGGCTGCACGGCGAACGGCGTCACCAGCGCGTCCGGCAGCCGCAGGCTCTCGGGGAACCGGACCGGTCGCAGGCTGCCGAGCACGCCCCAGCCGAGCCGGTCCCGGCCCTCGCCCGGCGCGTTCGAGCGGATCAGCAGCAGGCCGCTGTCGGCGTCCGCGAGCAGCAGCCGGTCGTCGCTCTCGTCGGTGATCTCCAGCAGCGGTGTCACCACCCCGCCGAGCGCGAGATCCACCGCCACCGTCTTCACGGGTCCGCCGGGCTGCTGCCGGTCCAGGGCGAGCAGCCGTCCCGTACGGTCGAGCCACGCGCCGCCCGAGCAGCGGCCGGGCACGTCCGCGACGCGCTCGGGGCCGAACGCCCCGCCCGCCACGAGCCACACGGCCGTCGACGTCTCCCCGGGCGCCAGGGCATAGGCGTACGCGCCGTCCGGTGCGGGTGGAAGCAGGGTGAGCTCCGCGGCCTCGACGGCGCCGAGGGCCAGTTCACCGGTCCCCGGACCGGCCGGGTACAGCAGCGAGAACGTGTGCCGCTCGCCCGCACGACGGTTGATCAGGACCCGTCCGTCGGCCAGCGGTAGCACCTCCGCATCGCGCTCCTCGGGCTGGTCCAGCGGCAGCGGGACGGCGTACGGCTCGGGGCCGTCGAGCGTCCAGCGCTCCGGGAACAGGGCATCGCCGGTTCCGGTGAGCCGGGCCGCGTACGTACCGTCCGCGGTGATCGTGAACCCCGTACGCGCCACCGCCTCTTCCTTCTTTGCGGCGGTCTCGATGGCACAAGCAGTCATCGATACGTCACCTCCGTCCATCGACGCTAGGTATCGCACTTCCTGCCGAACACCGCGAGACATGGCACTTCACACATAAGGATGGCGATGCCCGGATTTGCCTGAGACGAAGGGGGTGGTTGTGCTCGGTGACGGAGGCGTGCTTAAGGTAAGGCACCCCTAAGTTCGTCCCCAGGAGTCACCATGTCCCTACGCCGCCGCGGCGCCGCCGCAGCCATCGCTCTCACCGCCGCACTGTCCCTTGCCGCCTGCGGCGCCGAAGGGGGCGGGGGCGACGCCGGGAAGGGCAAGGACAGCGGAAGCCAGGGCGACGCGGGCGGCAAGAAGTCCGTCGCACAGGGCGGCGAGGACTTCGCCGACGCGGCGAAGAAGACGGCAGCCATGGGCACGGACGCCCGGCCCGGCCAGTTCCCGCGCACCATCACCCACGCCCGCGGCACGACGGAACTGAAGTCCGCGCCGAAGCGGGTCGTGGTCCTCGACGTCGGCGAGCTCGACAACGTCGCCTCCCTCGGCGTCGAGCCCGTGGGCTACGCCGCCCACCGAGGGCGACGACGGCATCCCCGGCTACCTGAAGAAGCAGGCCGGCAGCCCGAAGAGCGTCGGCACGATCAACAGCCTCAACCTGGAGGCCATCGCCGCGCTGAAGCCCGACCTGATCCTCGGCAGCGAGCTGCGCGCGGCCGACAAGTACGACGAGCTGTCCAAGATCGCCCCGACGGTCTTCTCCATCCGCCCCGGCTTCACGTGGAAGGAGAACTACCTCCTCAACGCCGCCGCGCTCGACAAGACGGCCGAGGCGAAGGAGCAGCTCGGCGCGTACGAGAAGAAGGCGAAGCAGCTCGGCACGGACATCGGCGAGAAGAAGCCGACCGTCACCATGCTGCGCTACATGCCGGGCAAGATCCGCCTGTACGCCCAGGCGTCCTTCATCGGCACGATCCTGCGCGACGCGGGCGTCCCGCGCCCCGCGAACCAGCAGATCGAGGACCTGGCGGTCGAGATCAGCCCGGAGAAGATGGACCAGGCCGACGCGGACTGGATCTTCACCGGCGTCTACGGCGACCCGGCCAAGACCCAGCGCGACACCGCCCGCTCCAACCCGCTGTGGAAGCACCTCGAGGCGGTCAAGGCCGGGCAGGCCAAGGACGTTCCGGACGAGACCTGGTACCTCGGGCTCGGCGTCACGGCGGCCGACGAGGTCCTGGACGACCTGCGCGGCTACCTCGTCAAGTAGCCCCCGCCGACCGGAGGACCGCGGCGCCCCCAGCGGTGGGGCGCCGCGGTCGTCCGCCGGGCGCCGGGCGGCGTCGCGGGCCCAGACCGGTGTCCGGGTCCGGGCAGGTAGCCTTTCCCCCGTGCCCCGTCTGTCTGAAGTCATCACCGCCCTCGACGCCCTCTGGCCGCCCGAGCGGGCCGAACAGTGGGACGCGGTCGGCACGGTGTGCGGTGAGCCCGACGCCGCGGTCACGCGCGTGCTGTTCGCCGTCGACCCCGTCCAGGACGTCGTCGACGAGGCGGTGCGGCTGGGCGCGGACCTGCTGGTCACCCACCACCCGCTCTACCTGCGCGGTACGACGACCGTCGCCGCCGGCCACTTCAAGGGCCGTGTCGTGCACACGTTGATCAAGAACGACATCGCGCTGCACGTCGCCCACACCAACGCGGACACCGCCGACCCCGGCGTCTCCGACGCCCTCGCGGGCGCGCTCGACCTGCGGGTCGTACGGCCCCTGGTGCCCGACGCCTCCGACGCGAACGGGCGCCGCGGCCTCGGGCGCGTCTGCGAACTCGACCGCCCCGAGACGCTGCGCGACTTCGCCGCGCGCGCCGCGAAGCGGCTGCCCGCCACCGCACACGGCATCCGCGTCGCGGGGGACCCGGACGCCCTCGTACGGACGGTCGCGGTGAGCGGCGGTTCCGGCGACAGCCTCTTCGACCAGGTGCGGGCCGCCGGAGTGGACGCCTTCGTCACCGCCGACCTGCGCCACCACCCTGCTTCGGAGGCGACACAGCACTCTCCGCTCGGACTCGTCGACGCCGCCCACTGGGCCACCGAGTGGCCCTGGTGCGAGCAGGCGGCGGCGCAGCTCGACGAGATCTCCGACCGGCACGGCTGGGACCTGCGGGTCCACGTCTCGACGACGGTCACCGACCCCTGGTCCTCCCACCACGATTCCCCTGGAGCCCCCAACTGAACGCAGCGCCCGCCGACCAGATCCGACTCCTCGACGTACAGGCCCTCGACATGCGCCTGTCGCAGCTGGCCCACAAGCGCAAGTCGCTGCCCGAGCACGCCGAGATCGAGTCGCTGAACAAGGACCTCACGCAGCTGCGCGACCTGCTCGTCGCCGCGCAGACCGAGGAGAGCGACACCGCCCGCGAGCAGATCAAGGCGGAGCAGGACGTCGACCAGGTGCGCCAGCGCGCCACCCGCGACCAGCAGCGCCTCGACTCCGGCGCGGTCAGCTCGCCCAAGGACCTGGAGAACCTCCAGCGCGAGATCGTCTCGCTCGCCAAGCGCCAGGGCGACCTCGAGGACGTGGTCCTGGAGGTCATGGAGCGCCGCGAGTCCGCGCAGGAGCGGGTCGCCGAGCTGACCGAGCGCGTCTCGTCCGTGCAGGGCAAGGTCGACGCGGCGACGGCCCGGCGCGACGCCGTGCAGGCGGAGCTGGACGACGAGGCCGCCTCGGTCACCAAGGAGCGCGAAATCGTGGCCGGTTCGGTGCCCGCCGACCTGCTGAAGCTCTACGAGAAGCTGCGTGTGCAGCAGGGCGGTGTCGGCGCGGCGCGCCTGTTCCAGCGCCGTTGCGAGGGCTGCCAGCTGGAGCTGAACATCACCGAGATCAACGAGGTCCGCGCGGCCGCGCCCGACACGGTGCTGCGCTGCGAGAACTGCCGCCGCATCCTCGTCCGTACGTCCGAGTCGGGGCTGTAGTGCCCGCAGTGCGCGAACTGGTGGTCGAGGCCGACGGCGGCTCCCGGGGGAACCCGGGCCCGGCCGGCTACGGCGCGGTCGTCCTCGACCCGGCCACGGGCCTGACGCTGGCCGAGGCGGCCGAGTACATCGGCGTGGCGACCAACAATGTCGCCGAGTACAAGGGCCTGGTGGCCGGGCTCAAGGCGGCCCGGGAGCTCGACCCGGAGGCGGTCGTCCGCGTCCGGATGGACTCCAAGCTCGTCGTCGAGCAGATGTCCGGCCGCTGGAAGATCAAGCACCCGGACATGCGGCCGCTGGCGGCCGAGGCCGCGTCCGTGTTCCCGTCGTCGCAGGTCACCTACGAGTGGATCCCGCGCGAGCGGAACAAGCACGCGGACCGGCTCGCCAACGAGGCGATGGACGCCGGACGCAAGGGCAGGCAGTGGGAGCCGTCGCGCTCCACGGCCGAGCTGGACACGCAGGCGGCGCGGGTCGTCGGGGACGCGGCGGCCGGCGCGGCGAAGGCGCGGGCGGCACTTGCGGGTGCGGGTGCGGGTGCGGGTGCCAGTGCCGGTGCCGGTGCGGTGCCGGTGGCCTCCCCGCCTGTCGCGGCGACGGTGACCCAGGCGGCCGCCGCTCCCGCGCCCGTGCCCAGCACGGGCTGGGGCGTGTCGGCGGACCTCGGCACGCCGTCCACGTTCGTGCTGCTCCGCCACGGCGAGACGGCGCTGACCCCCGAGAAGCGCTTCTCCGGCAGCGGGGGCAGCGACCCCGTCCTGTCGGAGGCGGGCCGCCGCCAGGCGGAGGCGGCCGCCACGGCCCTGGCGGCGCGCGGCACGATCCAGGCGGTCGTCACCTCGCCGCTGCGCCGCTGCCGCGAGACCGCCGAGGTGGTCGCGGCCCGGCTGGGCCTCCACGTGATCGTCGACGAGGGGCTGCGGGAGACGGACTTCGGCGCGTGGGAGGGGCTGACGTTCGCGGAGGTCCGCGAGCGCTACCCCGACGACCTGGACGCCTGGCTGGCATCCCCCAAGGCCGCCCCGACGGGCGGCGGCGAGAGCTTCGCGACGGTGACGCGCCGGGTGTCGTCGGCCCGGGACCGGCTGCTGGCGCGCCACCAGGGCCGTACGGTGCTGCTGGTCACGCACGTGACGCCGATCAAGACCCTGGCCCGTCTGGCGCTGGGGGCCCCGCCGGAGTCCCTGTTCCGCATGGAACTCTCGGCGGCGTCGCTGTCGGCGCTGGCGTACTACGCGGACGGGAACGCGTCGCTGCGTCTCCTGAACGACACGTCCCACCTCCGCTGACCGTTGGCTCGGGGGCCCCGCCCCCGCGCCCCTGCGCCCCCGCGCCCCCGCGCCTCAGTCGCCGGCGGGGCTGGGGGTGGCGGCGGGGCTGGGGGTTCCCGGGGCACTGCTCCCGGAACCGCCTCCTACGCCCCGCGGGCGTGGGGATCCCCACCCACGGCCTGCAGGCCGTAGGGGGAGATTGAGGACACCGCGCGGAGCGCGGTACGGGGCCGGGGCGGAGCCCCGGTTCGGGAAGGGGCGGGGTGGGGGAGATCAACCCCATGACCTGGCAACTCACCCACGACCTCGACGAGTTCCACCACCACGCCGGCCCCCACCTCGCCGCCGACCCCGTCCGCAACACCGGACTGCTCACCGTCAGCGAGACGGTCCGGCGCCACGGGCCGGGCGCGTACGGCGACAGCGGCGGTCCGCCGCCCCGCTTCGGCTGGTGGAGAGAGGGCGACGGCGTCACCGGAGCCTTTCTCCAGACGCCTCCGCACCCGCCCCTCCTCGGGCAGGTCACCCCCCACCAGGCCCGTGAACTCGCCCGCGCCCTGCGGGCCGACGGGGCCGTGGTCACGGGCGTCAAGGGACCCGACGGCAGCGGCCGGGCGTTCGCGGACGAGTGGGCCGGGCCGGGGCAGTGGTCCGTGGACGTGCGGCTGCGGCTGTTCCGGCTCGGCGAGCTGTGCCCTCCCGAGCAGCCGCCCCCGGGCCGTGCCCGCAAGGCCACCACCGCGGACGTCGCGCAGGCGGCCGCGTGGATGACGGGCTTCGCCGCCGACACCGGGGCGAGCACCGATACGGACTACACCGCGAACGTGTCCCGCCGCATCGCCTACGGCGGCCTGTACCTCTGGAAGGTGGAGGGCCGGCCCGTCTCCATGGCCGCCCACTCTCCGGTGCTCGCTGGCCACGCGAGGATCGCGCCCGTCTACACCCCGCCCGGGAGCCGCGGCCGCGGATTCGCCGGCGCGGTGACCGCCGCGGCCAGCCAGGGGGCCCTGGAGGCGGGCGCCCGGCAGGTGCTGCTCTTCGCCGACGTGGACGACCCGGTCCCCAACCGCCTCTACGAGCGCCTGGGTTACCGCCCGCTCGCCCCCTACGTGGAGCTGGACTTCGGCCGGTAGGACACCGGGCGGGACGTCAGGCCGACAGCGCGCGGCCGGCGTCCTGCCCGCGCAGCCCCGCCGCCTCGCGCGCCAGCGTCTCGACCCGGCCCCAGTCCCGGGCCGTCAGCGCGTCGGCCGGCAGCATCCAGGTCCCGCCGACACAGCCCACGTTCGGCAGCGCCAGGTACGCGGGGGCCGAGGCGAGCGAGACGCCGCCCGTCGGGCAGAAGCGGGCCCCGGGCAGCGGGCCGGCGAGCGACCGCAGGTACGCGGTGCCGCCCGCCGCCTCCGCCGGGAAGAACTTCATCTCGTGCACGCCGCGCTCCAGCAGCGCCACGACCTCCGAGGCCGTCGAGACGCCCGGCAGGAACGGCACGCCCGACCCGCGCATGGCCGCCAGCAGCGTGTCCGTCCATCCGGGACTGACCAGGAAGCGCGCCCCGGCCGCCACCGCCGCGTCGACGCCGTCCGGCGAGACCACGGTGCCCGCGCCGACGACCGCGTCCGGTACCTCCGCCGCGATGGCCCGGACCGCGTCGAGCGCGGCGGGCGTACGCAGCGTCACCTCGATCGCGGGCAGCCCGCCCGCGACGAGGGCACGGGCGAGGGGCACGGCGTCGGCAGCGTCGTCGATGACGACGACGGGCAGGACGGGCGCGAGGTCCAGCACGGACGGGGCGGAAGTCATGCGCCCCATCCTGCCCAGGACAAGCATCCAGCGCAACGAGCGTTGCGCCCTGTGCAATGAGTCAGTGGATCTCCGACACGAGCACGTCGAGCTTCCCCGCCGCCGGTGTCTCCACCACGTACCCGAGGTCCCGCAGCGCCTCCACCAGTTCGCCCGGCGACCCGGGCGCGGTCCCCGCCTCCAGCAGGCTCCGTACGATCCGCCCCTTCGTCGCCTTGTTGAAGTGGCTCACCACCTTCCGGGTCGGCGCGTGCAGCACCCGCACCGTCGCCGTACGCGCCGCGATCTCCCCCTTCGGCTTCCACGCCGCCGCGTACGCCGACGACCGCAGGTCCAGGACCAGCCCGTCCCCGGCCGAGTCCGGCAGCACCGACGCCATCGGGCCCCGCCAGTACGCACCGAGCGCGCCCAGCCCCGGCAGCTTCACGCCCATCGAGCAGCGGTAGGAGGGGATGCGGTCGCCGAGACGCACCGCGCCCCACAGCCCGGAGAACACCAGCAGGGACTGCCGGGCCCGCCGGCGGGCGGCCGCGTCCAGCGTGGCCAGGCCCAGCGCGTCGTACAGCACGCCCGTGTAGATCTCGCCGGCCGGACGCGTACCCGCCGTCCGCAGCCCGGCGTTCTTCGCGACCTCGCCGCGCAGCCCCTCGCTCAGACCGAGAACCTCCCGGGCCTTCGTCTCGTCCGCGGCGCACAGTTCGACCAGCTCGTCCAGGACGGCGGCGCGTGCCTCGGCGAGCCCGGGCAGGGACAGCGACTCGGGCTTCAGGGGCGCCCCGCGGCCGGAAGCGGCCTTCCCCTCCGACGGCGGCAACAGCACGAGCACGGCAGATCTCCTTCATGACGTACGGGGGGAGGGGGTGCGGCCCCCGAGCCAGCCTACAAAGCGGGCGGGCCGCCGAAATGCCACGGCCCCCGCCCCGCCATACGCTCGGTCCATGCCCCGCCGCCCCATCCGTCTGACCGGCGCAGCCGAGGCCCCGCCGCTGCGCGCCGCCCTGCGCGAGCTGCGCGCGACGATCGGCGTCGGCGAGGACTTCCCGGCCGCGGTACTCGCCGAGGCGGAACAGGCCGCCCGCGCACCCCGCCTGCCCGGATCCGACGAGACCGGCATCCCGTTCTTCACCATCGACCCGCCGGGCTCGGTCGATCTCGACCAGGCGATGCACCTGACCCGGCGCGAGGGCGGCGGCTTCCGCGTCCACTACGCGATCGCCGACGTCGCCGCGTTCGTCATGCCCGGCGGGGCGCTGGACGCCGAGTCCCACCGCCGGGTGCAGACCCTGTACTTCCCCGACGGGAAGGTCCCGTTGCACCCGCCGCTGCTCTCCGAGGGCGCAGCCAGCCTGCTCCCCGGCCAGACCGCGCCCGCACTGCTGTGGCGCATCGACCTCGACGCCGAGGGCCGCGCCGTGACGACGGACGTACGCCGGGCCCTCGTCCGCAGCCGGGCCAGGCTCGACTACGCGGGCGCGCAGCAGCGGATCGACGCCGGCACGGCCGAGGAGCCGCTCGCCCTGCTCAAGGAGATCGGCGCCCTGCGCGAGGCGCTGGAGGTCGAACGCGGCGGGATCTCCCTCAACGTCCCCGAGCAGGAGGTCGTCCAGCAGGACAGCACCTACGCCCTCGAATACCGGGCCCCGCTGCCCGCGGAGGCCTGGAACGCCCAGATCTCCCTGCTGACCGGCATGGCCGCGGCCGACCTGATGGTCGCGTACGGCACCGGCATCCTGCGCACCCTGCCCACCGCCCCCGACGGTGCGGTGGCCCGGCTGCGCCGCTCGGCGACCGCGCTGCACATCGACTGGCCGCACCACGTCTCGTACGCGCAGCTCGTCCGCTCCCTCGACCCGCACGACGGCCGGCACGCGGCCTTCCTCCAGGAGTGCACGACGCTGCTGCGGGGCGCGGGGTACACGGCGTTCACCGGAGGCGTGCTGCCCACGCCCGCCGTGCACGCGGCCGTCGCGGACGAGTACACGCACTGCACCGCGCCGCTGCGCCGGCTCGTGGACCGCTACGCCGGTGAGCTGTGCCTGGCGGCGGTGGCAGGGCAGGAGCCGCCACCATGGGTGAGCGAGGCGCTGGAGGAGCTGCCCAGGGAGATGGCCGAGGGGTCCCGGCGGGCGGGCACGGCGGAGCGCGGGTACGTCGACATCGTGGAGGCGGCCGTGCTGCGCGACCGCGTCGGCGAGGTCTTCGACGCGGTGGTGGTCGACGTCAAGGAGAACGAGCCGTCCGTCGGCACCGTCCACCTGGAGGACCCGGCGGTGGTGGCCCGGGTGGAGAGCGACGGCGCCGGCCTGCCCCTGGGGGAGCGGCTGCGGGTACGGCTCACCCAGGCCGACCCGGTCCGCGCGAAGGTGCTGTTCGCTCCCGCGTGACGGCCTCGCGCAGGGCCGCGGCGAAGGCGCGGGCGTCGTCGGCGTGGACCCGGACCGTCTGCAGCCGGCGCTCCCGTCCCAGCAGCCCGGTGTGCGTCACCGGCCCGGACAGCTCCAGCGTCACCGACGTCTGCGCCGCGACCTTCAGATCGAGGACGCCGTCCGTCTCCTCGTGCGTGAACAGCAGCTCGTGCCGTACGGAGGCGATCCGGTCCAGCGGTATCAGCAGGTCCACGTGGCCGGCCTGGCGCAGCCGCAGTGCGTCGGCGGAGAGCACGTGGGGGCGGGTCACGGAGGCGGCGTGCAGCCCGAGCACGAACAGGACGGTGTACACGTCCAGGAAGAGCACCACGGCGTGCACCGTCGGCCAGCTCTTCACCAGATACGAAAGGGCCACGGTCTCCACGACGCACACGAACGCGAATCCGTACATCAGCGCCGCCTGGTCCCGCGCGTGCCCGAAGGGCCGGTCGTCGGGCCCGACGCCGTTGCGCCGCCGCGCGGCCCACAGCGCCAGGGAGAGCATCAGCCGCAGCTCGTGCCCCGCGAGCCGGCGGACCACGGCCACCTGCCGCTTCACCGACCACGCTCCACGACCAGGCGCAGCGCGCGGGTCACGACGGCGGCCTGCGCGGGCGAGAAGTCCGCGAGGAACGCGTCCATGAAGGCGTGCTCCGGGGCCCGGCCGCCGAGCTGCTCCGCCACCTCGTCGGGGAGGAGGGCGGCCAGCGCCCGCGCGGCCTCCTCGACCCGGGCGTCTGCCCGGTCCGCGTCCACGAGCGCGTCGAGCTGTTCGTACACGGCGTACGCGCGCTCCATCGCCCCCGGCGCCTCGGTCATCCGGCGCATCGCCCCCATCAGCCGCTCCTGCTCGGCATCGGGCGCCACGGTGTCCAGAAGCGCCAGCAGCTCCCGGTCCTTGGCGGCGATCGCGGGTTCGGGTCCGGGCAGCCGGGCGGACGCGCGGGCCATGTCCCCGAACAGCTCGGCCAGCCGCGGCGAGACCGGGCCCTCGGCGGTGAGGCTCCCGTCCCGCGCCTGGCCGAGGAGTACGGCGAGCCGTGCGCGCCGCTCGTGGATGAGCGCTTCCTGCCGTCCGAGATCGGCGTCGAGCTCCTCCAGCACCTCGACGAGATCGCGCCCGGCGTCGTCGGCGAGTACGTCACGGACCTCGTCGAGCCCGAGCCCCAGCTCGGTGAGGCGCCGGATCCGGGCGAGCAGGACGGCGTCGCGGACGGTGTAGTCCCGGTAGCCGTTGGCCCGCCGTACGGGCTCGGGCAGCAGCCCGAGATGGTGGTAGTGCCGCACGGCCCGCGGGGTCACCCCGACGAAGGCGGCGATCTCTCCGATACGCATGCGGCCAGTAGAAACGTTGACGCTGCGGCATGGTCAAGCGCCGTCCGGCGCGACGTCTCGATCACATGCCACGATCGAAGGAAGGACCCCGATCTCACGGACGGCGGGTGCCTCGAGGTCCGACGCTGACGACGTGATCGACACGTACGAAGCGCACACGCAGGCCGACTTCCTGCTCGAGGGGTTCCTGGCGCTGGAGACGCCCGAGGGCTTTCGCGCGCAACTGATCGAGGGGGAGATCGTTGTGACACCGCCCCCGAACGGGGACCACGAGCACTGCATCAGCGAGATCGTCAGGCAGGTGTACCGGCGGTCACTGACTGACATGGACTTCTCCGGGCACAAGGGCCTGACCCTGGAGGAGGTCCCTGGCCGGCCGAGAGACCACGTCATCCCGGACGGCACGTTCGCGCCGGGCGACCTCAGCCTCTACACCGGCGCGGCCCCCTGGATGCCTTGTGCCGGGGTGTCCATGGTGCTGGAGGTGACCTTGTCCCGTCCGGACATCGACCGTGAGACCAAGCGGCGCTGCTACGCGCGTGGCCGTATCCCGCGCTACCTCCTTGTCGACCGGGACTCCTCCACAGTGACGCTCTTCAGCGAGCCCGAGGACGGCGACTACCGCCGGCACAACCTGGCGCCCTTCGGCAAGCCCCTCACCCTCCCTGAGCCCTTCGGCTTCGACCTGGAGACCGCCGGGTTCCTCTGAAACGCCAGGTAGCATGGTCGCCACGGCAGACGAGCCGGGCGGGCGGCCGCGTGGGGGTCCTGCGAAGGATCTTCCCGAGGAACGTCCGGGCTCCACAGGGCAGGGTGGTGGGTAACGCCCACCCGGGGTGACCCGCGGGACAGTGCCACAGAAAGCAGACCGCCGGGGACCTCGGTCCTCGGTAAGGGTGAAACGGTGGTGTAAGAGACCACCAGTGCCCAGGGTGACCTGGGCAGCTAGGTAAACCCCACCTGGAGCAAGGTCAAGAGGGGCCATTTCGGTGGCCCTGCGCGGACGTTCGAGGGCTGCCCGCCCGAGTCCGCGGGTAGACCGCACGAGGCCGGCGGCAACGCCGGTCCTAGATGGATGGCCGTCACCCCGACGACCGCGAGGTCCCGGGGGACAGAACCCGGCGTACAGCCCGACTCGTCTGCCCCCTCAGGCTTCTGACCTGCGATATTGCAGGTCAGGGGCCTTTTCTCGTGGAATCGTGGGCGTCGCCTCACTCCGTTCCGTACCGGTTCGGACCGAACCTCGCCGCTACGAAGGTAGCCATGAAGGTAGCCACGCTGGGCGGCGGCGTCGGCGTCGGCTGAGCATGGGAGGCCCTCCGCGCTATGCGTCTACGCCTCAGTGTCTCCCGTTGCTGTCCCGGGGTCGGTTGAATTCTGCTCGTCAAGCCAGACTTGAATGCCGCCCATGTTCTGCGCGGGCGCGTCGAACGGGATGATCGGAACAGGGGGGAGGTGGCCAGAAGAGCCGCCACCTCAGCGGGGAGTGCGGCCGTTGAGGGCTCAAGTTCCTCGATCTTGGTCAGGAGTCGCTGAAGTTCCGCAGCCATGAAACGCAGATCCAGCTCCGCGCCGGCGACTTGGATCGTTCCTGCCTCTACGTTTATGAAGCGCATGGGAGGAGCCGGGAACATCGGCTTGGTGCCTGCCTGCCACTCCTCGACGGTGGGGCGAGGCATGCTGACGATCCACTCGTCAAGGCGCTCATCGAAGTGCTCGCTTCCGTTACGGACCTCGCGGGCCTTCAGTGGGGACGAGTTCTCCACCTCAAGGATCTTTCGCAGAAACGGGCCTCGCTTCGTCCGCCACTCCAGGCCTTCGTCGGTCCCGCTCGGACCCTTTCCTGGGGCAGGCCACAGAGTCCGGGAGACCTTTCCGAGGAAGGAAAGGAAGTCCTCGAAGCAGACCCAGGCGGCTGGCGGGACCGGAGTGGTCTGCGCATAGCCGATCAGGGCGTCCAGGGCTGCCAGAGCATAGCGAGTGTCGCGGGCCAGCCACGTCAAGTACACCCGCTGGGCCCACGGGTCATCGGATATGTCGTCGCTCACGGGCGCCAGTGTGCCGCAGGTGGCCTACCGGGTGGGAGCCGGTTTCTGAGGCATGGCATGGGCCAGCGCTCCAGCAGAGTTGTCAGGGCGCCAGAGGCTTCCGATGCCTGCCGGTCCCGGGGCCGAGCTTCGGTGTTGCCTCAGGCGCGGAGGCAGCCTCGGCGTGGGGAAACAGGATGCGCCTTGCTTCCGCGAGGTTCGACGCGAAGCCGTGCGGCTCCCACATATGGCCGTTCCACCGCTGGATCGCGCGGGGCGCCTCGGGGTTCAGATGCGATGCCTGCGGGCCGTCGCCGGTCACGAGGGGTACGGCGCGAAGCTGCCCGATCCTCGCATCCCGGCGCTCGGCCCACTCGGCGAGCGGCTCGTCGTCCATGCCCGGAGCGTAGTGGGTCAGGTGATCCGGTGCTCCCAGCGCAGGGAAGGGGCCCGGTCGATCCAGTACCGGTGGGACGCGGGCGTCACGCGGAGCCGTACGGAGTCGATCTCCGGTGCTCCTGCGTCCCGCCAGGCGAGGAGAGAACGTTCCACGTCGTCCCACAGTGCCACCGGGCCGCCTTGACGGACGATCCAGCTCTCGCCGTCGGCGAGGAACTCGGCGAACGACTCCCTCTCTGGATCGAACAGGTACAGCAAGGGTGAGCCTTCACCGCTCGTCGCGCGGACGAACTGAGCCCCGGGCGCGGCCAACTGGGAGAGAAAGGCGGGCATCCACTCCTCCAGGACGAGAGGGGACACTCGAACGTGTCGCTCGCTGTCCGCGTACGCGGTCCGGGCGGAGAGGTCGCCCGCCACGGGGGCAACTGCCTGGGCCCGTGCCTGCATGAAGGAGGAGCGCCCCACGATCGCGCCCCCGGCGGTGCCGTCGTCGCCGACGGTGAGTTTCGCCAGGCCGGTTCCCCACGGCCACGAGCCGACCGTGCCGAGGACGATGCCTCCGGGCCTCGTCTGCCGGATCCAGGCGTACGGGACGCGGCGGACCGCGCAGGTGGCGATGACGCGGTCGTACGGCGCTCGGTACAGGTGGCCGAGGAGCCCGTCGCCCGTCACCGTCCACGTCGAGAAGCCGACGGCTTCGAGAGCGGCATCTGCGCGTGCCGCCACCTGTGCGTCGACCTCCATCGTGGTGACGTTGTCCTCGCCGAGGTAGTGGCACATCAGGGCTGTGGAGTAGCCGGTGCCTGTGCCGATCTCCAGGACCCGGTGGCCCGCCGCAAGGTCCAGGGCCTCGATCATGCCCACGACGGTGGCCGGTTCGGTCGAGGAGGACTTGGGCACGCCCACGACGGGCTCGCCGGCCTGGTCGGCGGTGAGGCGGCCGTCGAGTTGGGTGGTGAGCGTGTCGACGCTGTACGCGATCTTCAGCCACTCGTCCGGGGCCATGTCGGCGGCGATGACGGGCTGCCAGGTCCGCCCCTCGTCCAGGAAGACTCCTGGGTGGAGGAACTGCTCACGAGAGACGGACTCGACGGCCGTGCGCAACCAAGGGGACTTCAGGACACCTTTGATCACGAGCACGGCCGCCATGCGGCGTCGCTCGGATGGCGGGTCGGTCATGGGCGGTCTCCTTGTGCGAGTAGGTCGGCGAAGGCCGCGGACATCGGGAGGCCGGTCTCGGTCTCCAGCCATGCCCACTGTCCGTTGGGATTGAGCTCCAGCCACCAGTAGTCCCCCGCTCGGTCGATCGCGAGGTCGAAGCTTCCCGATACCAGCTCCATCCGGTCCAGGAAGGCATGCAGCGCTTTGTCCACCCGGTCGGGAAGGTGCTCCACGGTGTAGGTCAGGGCGCTGTAGTCCTTGCGCCAGTCCAGCAGTTCGGCCTCGATGCGTACGGCGAACGTGTGCCGGCCCACGAGCAGTACGCGAACGTCGGCGACCTTGTCCACACGGGCCTGGAACAGGTGGGGCGCGACCCGAACGCTGTCGTCGATCTCGTCGGGGGTGACGGGGTCGGCCCATCCGGTCACTGGGACGCCGTCACGCGCGTAGGGGGTCCACCGCAGAGTCTTGAAGATCGCGTCGCCTTGGATGCGGATGAACTCGCGTGCCTCGGCCGGATCGACTTCGAGATCCGCACCGGGCCCGGCAGCGACATCGACCCGCTGCCGTACCTGCGCCGCCACGACGCCGCCCCCTGACCGGCCAGAACACCCCCGCGGCACCGACAAGACCTTCGCGGATCATGTGGTGCAGATCTTGTCCGGCAGCTGGCCGGGCAGGCCGCGGCGCTCGTCGTCGGTGAGGCCACGGCCGATCACCTTGCACAGGTGCCGCTTCCACAGGATGGGGTCCAGCCGGGTCAGGGAGAGGGGAGATTTCCCCAGCGCATCGAGTGAAGACTCCGGGGTGGGAGAGCCGAACAGTGCCTTGCCATCCCTGGTGGCAGAGATGACGCTCTGGTTCTCGGCGAACTCGTAGGTCTCCCGATACGACGGATCGTCTGCTTTCAGGAAGGTCACAGAACTGTCAGCGGCCAGAAAGTAGTCTGCGCCACTGGGGTTGCCCGTTGCCCACTCGCCAGGTCGCAGCGGCTTGGGGAAGGCTGCCACTCGACGTGGTCGTTGTCCCGGCTCGACGGACCACAGCTCCAAGATGCGTCCCGAGGTCAGTACGGCCATATAGCGCGTGTCCTTGAGGAAGTACGCGGTGAGGAAGTCGTCGGCGAATCGGATGCGGAGGTCTTTCCTCTCCCGGCTTGTTCGCAGGTCGACGGCGTGCAGGTCCGGTTCGTCGTTCACGCTGACCGCCAGCAGATCCGGGTCGCGGTGGGGAGTCACGTGGTACTTTGGCCGGTTCTGGGAAGTGAGTCGAAGGCCGTTCAGATCGATCGAGGTAAGGCGACGTCCCTTGCGGGTATCCCACTGTTCGACGCGGGAACCAACGACTGTCACGAGCCGATCACCGGGCAGGAAGACGAGGTCAATGGGTTCCAGCTCACCTTTGTCGCCGGGCGGGGTGAAGAGGTCGTGGGGGTCCCAGTCGACGACGGGTGGTTCGGTGGCTGTGGTGAACTCTGATACGTGGCGCAAGGACGGCAGTTGGCGGACCGTCACCCGGTTCTTGTCCGACACATCTGCCATCAGTGTCTCGGCGCTGTTGATCGCGATGACCTGTTCCTTGGCCGGCGGTGTCTTGGCCTTGACGGACACTTCGGCCAGGTCGCGGTTGTCGCCCTCGGTCTCCATGACGCGCAGGGAGTCGCCTCTCTCGCCGAGGCGGACCACCATCGTGTTTCCGTCCCCGAGTAGTCTCGGCACGCCGTAGGCGGTGGCTCCATCGGCGCTCACCAGGGTGTGTCCGGAGACCGAACTATCGTCCTTGAAGGCCAGGACGGGCTCCCGTTCGGAGCCGAGCAAGGGTAGTTCCGGAGTGAGGTCGAGTAGGCGTACAGAAGGAGCTATGACTTTTCGCGGTCGATCGTTGCCGTTGGCGTTGACGATTTCCCAGGTGTCTCCGTAGCCGGTCAGGGCAAACCGGTCGCCTTTGGCGTCAAGGACCGTCTGTTCGCACGAGATGTCGTCGGGTCGGTAACTGCGTAGGATCCGCCGGTCCGCCACTCGTATCGTCTGGTACAGAGCGTTGGTCGAAGACTCGCTGTCCCCTTCATGGCACGTGATGGCCACGCTTCCGTCTCCCGACACACCGCTGTATTCGCCATCCGTGACGAAGCGCCGTCTCGTACCGGTCCGGATGTCGACCGTGTCCATCATCTCGGTCTGGGACGAGGTGGTCCCCATGGCCACCAGTGTGGTGTCGTCCGGGCCGAACCAGATGGACTTGATCCCGGGGATGTTTTTCGGCAGGTCGTGCCGGCGCCCCGTCTCCAGATCCCAGACACGTACCGGGAACGTCGTGGAATCGACCGCTGCTTCGACGAGGTAGCGGGAAGTGCGCGAGAAGTCGATCAGCTTGCGCAGATTGCCCCAGTCATCCGGCTTGGCCTTCACCGGCGGACCTTCGAGCAGATGCGCAGGCCCTACCGGGTCCTTCGCCGTGGGTGTGACATCGTGCCAGACAACAGCTCGGTCCTCGTCGCGCACATAGGCGATGCGCCGCCCGTCCAGGCTGACCGTGGGCTCCAGGACGTTGGGACGGAGGCGGAGGTTGACCTGACGCACCTTGCCCTGCTTCGTACGCAGGAACAGGGTCGCGCGCCGGGTGTCGGAGGTCGCCAGAGTCACCGCGCCGTTCGCGCTCATGGCGACGCTGTCGATCTTTCCCTCGACTCCCGACAGGATCCATGCCCTTTCCTTGACCGAGGTGTACCGGCGCAGCAACGCGTTGCGGGCTTCCTGAGTCGGGGAGATGTCGTAGCCCGCTATCGCGGCAAGAGCGGCCTGGGCGGGATTGGTGTCGGCCAGTTCGTCCGCCTGCACGGCCAGCGACCTGGACCTGCCTTCCGCTTCCCGCTCCTTGCTCACCCGGGACTCCTGGACGAAGAACCCGATCAACGTGGCGATGAGCGCGAGAGCGAGGCTGCCGGCCGCCCAGGCCCACCGGATGCGCCGCTGCCGGAGACGGCGCTGTCGCTGTTTCGCGCGGCGCTGCCGGTCTGCGAGGTCAAGGAAGTCGGTCTCGCCCTGCGTCAGTTCGTCGGTGCGCCCGGCGAGACGGCTCTCGAGGGCGATGAGTTGGGCCCCTCGCGGCAGGAGATCGTCGGCACGGCCCGCTCTCTCCCAGCGTTCCCGGTCGTGCTGCAACTCCGTGCGCGCGGCGAGGAAGTCCTGGTCCTCGCGCACCACTTCGGACAGAGTCGGCCAGGCCGTGATGAGGGCTTCATGGGCGAGTTCCACGCTCTCCGGTTCACCGGCGCCGCCGTGGAGCACCAGCAGGCGCTCGTCCTTCCCGGCGAACAGCACGGCCAGGCGCCATCGCTGCTCGCCGGCCTCCGCCCGGGTCAGCACCCGCCGCAGTGCGGGCGTCCGGCTGCCCGGCACCACGCGCACCAGTCCGGCGAGGAGCCGCCGCGCGTGCGTGACGGCTTCCATGGGGTCAGGGGTCTCCGGGGCGTCTGCGGGGTCCGGGGAGCCGGTCTCGGTCACGGACGGGACGTATTTCCGCCATGCCTCCTCCGCGTGCCTGCGCAGTGCGCCGGAGACGCCCCCGGCCCTCTCGTACGCCTCGACCCTCAGACGGCCGCCCGACTGTTCCTCCCACAGGTGCCGCAGGACGAAGGAGAGGAGAGGGAGGACGCCGGGCTCACTGCCGGCGTCCTCGAGGATGCGGCGGGCCAGCCCCGGTTCGTAGGAGACACCGGGGACGCGGTCCACGGGGCGGGTGATGACGGCTTGGAGCTGCTCCCGGGTCATCGGGGTCAGCGGCAGGACGGCTCCCCGTTTCAGCACCGGGCCGAGGTGCTCGTGGCTGAGGGCGGCGTCAATGAAGTCGGCGCGCAAGGTGAGCAGCACCCGCACTCCGGCGGTGCGCCGGGCGGGGAAAAGCACCGACAAGAGGGCCGTGAGGTCCTCCTCGGGCAGGTCGAGCAGAGCCTCGGCCTGGTCCAGTACGACGAGGAGGTCGGTGGTGGCACTGCCGGTGAGCCGGTGGACGGTGTCCGTGAGGCCTGCCCCGGTCAGCCAGGTGAAGACTCGCTCGACGCCGATGGCGCGCGGGGGCCCGAACCGTTCCTGGCGTGCCAGTTCGAGGAGTTCGACCGCCAGGGCGCCCACCGGACGGGAGGTGCGGCCGCAGTGGACGACCACCACCTCGTGGCCGGCACGGCGCATGACGGGCGCCACCCCCGCGAGGGCGAGGGAGGACTTGCCGCACCCCGAGGGTCCGCACAACGTCACCGCTGCACGGTCACCGCGCAGTGCGGTGACCACGGTCTCCGTGTCCTCCTCGCGGCCGAAGAAGACGTCGGCGTCCTCCTCGCGGAAGGGCTCCAGGCCACGGAAGGGCGTCGGGGCCAGGAACGTTCCGGTGAGAGCGGGGATCTCGTCGGCGAGCGCCCCGAGGTGCAGCATGTATGCCTGCTGGTCGTCCCGTACCGGCTCCGCGGCCACGATCATGCCGACGACGGCGCCGAGGGCGTTGTCCCAGACCGGGCTGCCGCTGAACCCGCCGGTGACACGGACCGTCTGCCCGTCGGCCCGGGACAACTGCACCCAGCCCTTCCCAGCAGGGCCGAGGAGACTGCCCCGCTGCCACACGGGCCGGTCGGAGCGACCGGTGAAGCCGACGATGCGGGACCCGTGTTCCCACAGACGCCGGGACAGGCTGGTCGGCAGCGGCCGCGCCCCCGGTGCCGGTGCGAGCAGCCGAAGCACGGCCACATCGCCGCTCCGGTCCTCCCGGATCGGCACCCAGTGCGCCACCTCTGCTTCGATGTCATGCCCCGGGGCCCCCGGCCCGGCGAGGAGCGGCATATCGAGGGTGACACGGGCCCCGGCAAGCACCTTGGTGTCGCGGGGTTTCCCGAGCGCATCGCACACCACATGGGCGCAGGTGAGGACGAGCCCGTCACCGACGAGGAATCCGGTACCGGCAGAGTCGCCGTGCCCGTCCCGGAGGCGGACCGTCCCGGAGGCGAGGACGGTGTCGGCGTCCTCGTGTTCACCGTGCCCGGCTCCGGCCGCAGTTCGGCCGGATTCGCCCTGGTCGTGCATGGGACCTCCTCGGAGCGGTGAGGGGAGCGGGAGGGTGCTGGCAGTGCGACGGCTGGTCCCGGTCTGCCCCGCGCGACTCAGCCACTGGAGGCGGGGCCGCCCGCCGGGCCTCGGCCCGCGGACTCCGGGCCGGGTACGGATTCCGGCACCGAGTCCGAACCGGCGGGGCTGCTGTGCCAGGTTAGGCTGACGGAGAAGTTGGCCTCCGCAGAGGAGCCCGCGACGAGGACCTTCGCGTCGGCGGAAAGCGACATGCCGAATTCGAGGGTCGCCTCGTCCGGCGGACGGAGCATGCCACGGCAGCGGCCGACGAAGGCGTCCGCAACCGGCCGTACGACATCCAGCATCTGTTCCAGGGACTGCTCGGCCCGGGCCACGGCACGGCTGCCGCGTCCGACGCGCACGACGTCCTCCCCGGCGTCGTTCACCTGCACTCGTACGACCTCGCCGCCGCTCCCCAGCGGCACTTCGACTGTGTACAGGGCCTGACCTTCCGACAGCGGCATGAAGTTCCCCGATCGTGAACTGATCCTCCGGGCCTCTGAGTTAGGCGGCTCGTGAGGTGCACGGAGAGGCTATCCGGCTGTGTGCCGGGAGTCACAGGGTCGACCGGGGTGGTGTGTCGGCGTCCCGTTGCCCATGCCCGGGACCTGGCGCCGTTCCGGGCCGGCTCACCACCCGCGACGTCAACGTCCGCGACGTCAACTTCGCCCGCTACCGCGAGGAGTGCCTGCGCGAAGGCATCGATCCGCACACCGTCGTCGAGGGCGAAGCTCTCCGCACGGGGCTGCTGCGGCAGCGGCTCGACGAAACGATCGAGGGCCTGGTCGACGACGTTCGGCAGAGGAACATCGAGGCCGGCACCGAAGAGGCCGAGCGGGAACTTTTGCGCTCCCTGCAAGGATCGGTGCAGAAGGTCGTCCAGCGCACCGCAGACAAGCTGCCTGCCGCCGACGACGACAACCAGTAGGACCCGTGCACCACACGTGTTGCATCAGCTACAGTGCTCGCAACCGCTCCTGAGCTGCGGAAACCCCATCCGCACACTCGCGGGGCCCCGGAGAATGGTCGGCGACCTCGACCTCAGCGGCGTACGCATCCCGCTGAAGGCCTCCCACACGGCGTCGCAACTCGGCCTGCCCGCCGTGCAGCCCACCGAAATGTTGTACGAAGCGCTACTGGGTCTGGGCCGGCCCCGTCGTGCCAAGGAAGCTCCGGCCAATGCGGCGGAGGCTTCACAACTGGCGAGCTGGCTTCCCGTACAGCACCGGGCGGACACCGTGGGCTTGCTCGTGGAGGGCAAACGGCTTGCCCAGGAATGGGTCGGATACCGCTACCTGAGACGGACCGCTGACTGGTACGCGGACATTCGCTGACTGGTTCGGTCCCTGCGGCGCTCCTCCCCGCCCGACCGAGGGGATACAAGAGCGTCCGTGACCACGCTAGGGTCGGGTGCCGTCCGTACGGCACCGCGGCTGGGGCGACTCGTTGCGTAGCCGTCAAGGTAGCCGCGAAAGTGCCCTCCCTGCACGTTCGTGCAGGTCATAGTGATGTGGTGACTCTCCCCGGCGTACAGCCCGACTCGTCTGCCGCCCAGGTCTCTGACCTGGGCATACGCCCCACATTCCTTGCGTCTCCTTGAAGCGGCGAGCCCCGCAGCCCGCACTCCGACCGAGGTTCTCGCGGCTTCCCGCAGCTGGCCGACGGCGAGCCCATCACCTTCACCACAATCGCCCGCACCGCGAAGGTCTCAACCTGGCTCGTCCATGCCGAAGGCGTACGCGAGCACGTTGAAGCGGCCATCCGCCAGCAGGAACACGAACTGTCGTCGCACGATCAGACGGTCGCCAGGCCAGCCCGGCCAGCCTGAAGTCCGACCTCCTCATGGCTCGCGAGGAGATCACCGCCCTCCGCCAGGGAACGTGACCGCCTTCGCGAAGCCGTCCGCCAGCAACTCGACCAGGTCGGCAACCAGCAGCTGACCGCGCGCATCTCCGAACTCACCAACGCCAACAGCCGACTTGAACAGGAGATCGCCCAGCTTCAGCCATTGAATGAGCGGGTCGACGAACTGGAGAAGGACCTGGCAGCTGCCCGCAGCAGCCTGCGCAAGATGATCCGCGCAGAGAACGCCTGACCCACCTATCCGTCTCTGCGACGGGGGCCTGACCAGCAGCCTTCTACGCTGGTCAGGCCCCTACTCGGTCAGTAGCCGTTGGCCAGTGTGCGGTCGAGGAGGGGTAGCAGGCGGTCCCAGTGGCGCTGTAGTCCGGCGGGGTCGAAGGCGTCGGTGTCGGACATGGTGAACCCGTGGACGGTGCCGGGGTAGATCTCGGAGGTGTAGTCGACCTTCGCGGCGTCCAGGGCCCGGTTGAGCTCGCCGAGGGCTTCGGGCGTCAGGTCGCTTTCAGCGTGGCCGAAGTGGACCTGGGCGGTGATCTCGGCGAGGGCGTCGGACCCGTCCGCGCCCACGGGGCCGTGGAATGCGGCGAGGGCGGCCACTTGGCCGGGGTGGGCCGCGGCGGTGCGCATCGCCAGGAGGCCGCCTATGCAGTAGCCGGTCACCGCGACCGGTCCGGCGCCGACCTCGGGCTGGGTGGTGAGGAACCTGAGGTAGGCGTCGGCGTCGCTCAGGACACGTTCGGCGGTGTGCGCCTCGATCAAGGGCATCAACTGGGCCATGAGCGCGGGCCGGACCTCTTCTCCGATGTGCTCGGGAAGTTCGATCACCGGTGCCGGGCCGTGCCGGTAGAAGAGGTTGGGGACGAGCACGTAGTACCCGTGCCCGGCCAGTTCGCGGGCCATCTCCCGCAGCACGGGCCGGATGCCGAAGCCGTCCGCGTACATCAGCACCCCTGGGTGCCGCTCGCCGCGGTCGGGGAAGGCGGCGAACGCGTCGGCCTGGCCGTCCGTGGTGGGAATCTGCAACGCCTTGGTGGGCATGAATTCTCCCGTCGTGGTTGATGTATCAAGCCTGTGATCAACACGACGGAGGCGGAGCCCGCGCAGCAGCGCGAGATCCTCGATCGAACAGCGGGCCCGCACCGGCCCGTACGGCGCTCAGAAGAGCACCGGGTCACCAATCCGTGTGTGGCGCAATGCCGTCCCGGTATTCATGGCCGCACAGCGTAGCCCACCGGGCAAAAGGCAACGCCGGCACCCCAGTCCACAGTGCAGCGCGACATCCCTGGCCTCGGCCAGGAGCCGGCGTCTCTTCCCATCGGCCGTCTACGCGACCCTCACCGCAGCCTCGCCCAGCCTCTGTCGCTGCGCCGCCGCGCCGCTGTACTGAGCGACCTTGCCGTCCTCGGGGTCCACCGGCGCGATGTCGACCAGGTCGTGCACTGCGCGGAGACCGCGATCAGTTTGGCCGGCCAGTCGAATTCGGGATTCATCGGTAAGAAGCTGGACGGGCTCCGAGGGCGTCTCGCCCCGCTCATGTCCGATGGCCGAGTCTCGAATCTGGATCACCGAATCGCGACGCTTTCGCGTACCGCATGACGAGAGGGACACGTGCATGAGTGACGGTCGGATCTTCCGCGAGGCGTGGATCGCCGGTGTGACCAAGCACTACTCCGGTGAACCGAAGCCCAGCTACGTCACCATGGCCGAGGGGCCCGCGACCTGGTGTCGCGGGCCCCTCGCCGTACATCCCCGCCCTGGTCAGAGTGCCGCCGACACCGTCTTCGTCCCGTCGGCGGCAGGGACCGCGGCGTTCCGCGACCGCATGGCGCGCAGCCGCGCCGTGCACCAGATGCCCATCACCGAGATGGCCATCAGCAGGGCGGCGGCAGGCCAGTAGTGGCCGCCGGCCAGGGCGGTGAGGGAGACCGCCGCCAGCGAGGCGAAGCCGCCGAAGATCATGTTGCAGATCTGGTAGGACAGCGAGATCCCGGTGTAGCGGACGCGGGGTGCGAAGCCCTCGGCGAGTATCGCCGCGATCGGGCCGTACAGCGCCGACATCACGAACCGCATCGCCAGCATCATCGCGTAGATCAGGAAGACGCTCCCCGTCCCCATCACCAGGAACTGCGGCACGGCCAGGACCACCACACCGACCAGGCCGCCGATCACGACCTTGTGCGGGCCGATGCGGTCGCCGAGCCAGGCCAGGCCGGGGGTGACGGCCAGTTCCACGAAGGCGGCCAGGGTCAGGCCGTTGAGAAGCATCGACTCAGAAAGGTGCAGTCCACCGGTGCCGTACGTGAGCAGGTAGCTGGTGACGACGTAGTAGCCGCCGGTGGCCGTGGCCAGGGCGAAGACTCCGACGAGCACCGTGTGCCAGGACGTCTGGAAGACCTCCAGCACCGGCAGCTTGTCCTGCTCGGTGCGCTGGGCGCGGATCTCCTCCATGACCGGGGCCTCCTCCAGCTTGAGCCGGATGACGAGGCCGATGACGACGAGCACGGCGGACGCGAGGAACGGCACGCGCCAGCCCCAGGCGGTGAACGCCTCGTCGCCCCACAGGCTCATCAGCGAGAAGGCGCCGGTCGACAGCAGGGCGCCGACCGAGGAGCCGAGCTGGGCGAACGAGCCGAAGAAGGTGGCCCGGCCCGTGGGGGCGTTCTCGACGGCGACGAGCACCGCGCCGCCCCACTCGCCGCCGATCGCGATGCCCTGGATCAGGCGCAGGATGATCAGCAGGGCGGGGGCGAGGGCGCCGGCCTGGGCGTAGGTGGGCAGCAGGCCGATCGCGAAGGACGCGATGCCCATCATCAGCAGGGTGATGACCAGGGTCTTCTTGCGTCCGACCCGGTCGCCCATGTGGCCGAAGACGATGCCGCCGAGCGGCCTCAGCAGGAAGCCGACGGCGAACGTGCCGAACGCGGACAGGGTCTTGAGCAGCGGCGGCATGTCGGCCGGGAAGAACACGTCGTCGAAGACGATCGCGGCCGCGGTGGCGAAGGCATAGAAGTCGTACCACTCGATGGACGTGCCCACGAGTGCGGCGAAGGCGGCTCTCAGGGGGTTCTGCGGCTTCGTGGGCGTGGCTGGCTGGGACACGGGGCCTCCGGCGAGGAGCGGGGAGCGGGGAGCGGGAAGGGCGAGCGGGGGAGGCGGCGGGTCAGCGGCCGGGGGCGGCCCAGGCCCGCGTGCCGCCGATCCAGGTCTCGCGCACGCCGATCGAGGCGAGCTCGGAAGGGTCGGCGAGCAGCGGGTCGCGGTCCAGGACGACGAAGTCGGCCAGCATGCCGGGCGCGAGCGAGCCCACTGCCGCCTCCCGGTGCAGGGCCCTCGCGGCCGCGGCGGTGTGGGCGTGCAGGCCGTCGGCGACGGACAGGCGCAGCGACTCGTCGCCGAGCACCGTGCCGAGCACGGTCCGCCGGGTCGCGGCCGCCGAGACGGCCTCCAGCGGCGCGGGCGGTGCGACGGGCGCGTCGGAGGAGAACACCACGGGCACACCGGCGGACAGGCACGGCCCCGCGGGGTTGTAGCGGTGGCCGAGGTCGCCGACGGCGGTGAGCGTGCCGTCGCCGGTGCGCAGATGGTGCTGCGGCTGCATGACCGGTACGACCCCGAGGCCCGCCATGCGGGTGATCTGCTCGTCGGTGGGCAGCCCGCAGTGCTCGATGCGGTGACGCATGCCGGCGCGGGGGACGTCCGCCTGCGCCTTCTCGACGGCGTCGAGCACCATGCCGATGGCGAACGGCGACTGGGCGTGGGTCGCCGTCTGCAGTCCGGCGCCGTGGGCGCGCCGGACGATCTCGGCGTACTCCTCGGCCGAGTGGTAGAGCTGCCCGTGGTGGCAGTAGTCGGCGGCGTACCCGTCGGGGAAGTAGGCCGTCCAGCCGCCGAGCGTGCCGTCCGCGTAGAACTTCACGCCCTGCACGCGGAAGAGGTCGTCGCCGAAGCCGTGGACCACACCGAGTTCGAGGGCCGTGTCGAGCAGGGCGGAGGTCAGGTACGCCGAGACGCGCATCCGCAGCGCCCCGCGCTCACGGGCCCGCAGGTACGTCTCCATCTCGCGGCGCGAGGCCTGGGCGTCGCCGACCGTCGTCACACCGGCGGCGAGGAAGGTCTCCTGGGCGCGCAGCAGGTGGTCGGCCATGATGTCGTCCGGCTCGGAGAGGTGGAAGTTCGGGCCGTGGTTGCCGATCTTCACCCCGCCGGGGCCGGTGAGCCGGTCGCAGGCCGCGTCCCACAGCTGTCCGTCCGGCTCCCCGTTCTCGAAGCGGCCGATGGAGCCGCCGTCCGGGTCGGGGGTGCCCGCGGTGATGCCGCAGGCGTGCAGAGTACGGGTGTTGACGACGCCGCCGTGGCCGGAGGCGTTCATCACGTACACCTCGCGGTCGGTGGCGATCCGGTCGAGGTCGTGGCAGGTGGGGTGGCGGCGCTCGGCGAGGCGTCGGTGCTCGTAGCCGAAGCCGCGCACGGGTACGCCCGCGGGCAGCTCACGGGCGGCCTCGGACAGCACCGCGACCAGGGTCTCGATGTCGGGGACGCGCTCGGGGCGGCAGTCGACCCAGGCCAGCGCCTGCCCGTGCATCACGGGGTGGCAGTGGGCGTCGACGAAGCCGGGGTGGACGAGGCCGCCGTCCAGGTCCAGCGTCTCGTCCACCCGGCCGCCGAGGGCCGCGCGGGCGTCGTTGGCGGTGCCGACGTGGACGATCCGGTCGCCGCGCACGGCGAGCGCCTCCGCACGGGCCGCGCTGCCGGGGGCGGCCACGTCGGCGCCCGTCACCAGCAGCGTGCGGTCGGCGGAGGCATCGGCGAGGGGGTGGTGCATGGGGGTCCTGCTTTCGGCCAAGGAGGAGGGTGCCGGGGTCGGGAGACGACATGCATCGGCTGATTCGTTCGTCAGGACGATAGATAACGAACGACAAGTTGGCCAGACCCTGAATTGAATAACTCTTCGGAAGTTTTCCGATCTCTCGCTTACGGATCGTCTGTCGAGGATGTCGCTCTGGGGTCAGGCGGCCGGAGCGCCCAGGTCGTACCGCTCCTTCACCAGCTCCAGGTGCACCCAGCTCTCCACCCCGCGCACGCCCGGACGGCCCCGCATCTCGTCGAGGGTCGCGCGCACCGCCGCGAGCGACTCCGCCGTGATCGTGCCGACGAGCTCCGCCCGGCCGACGCACGCCGACAGGAACGACACCCGCTCCAGGCCGGCCAGGGCGGTGGCCACCGGCTCCCGCGCGCCCTCGACCCGTACCGCGAAGCCGCAGAGGTAGCCCATGCCCAGCAGTTCGGGGCGCACCAGGGCCAGCACCTTCACCACGCCGCCGTCCAGCAGGCGCAGTGTGCGCGAGCGCGTGGCGCCGGGGGACAGGCCGACGCGCTCGGCGAGTTCCGCGAAGGGCAGGCGCCCGTCCCGCTCCAGCTCGTCGAGGATCTGCCGGTCCGTCACGTCGAGTTCGTTCACGCCGGGTGTGGTCGCGAGGAGATACGGGTCCTTCAGGTGCTCGATGCTGATGAGCAGGTCGACGGCCGAGACGCCCGGAAGCGACCGGACCTGCTCGATGGCCCGGTCCAGCGCGTCGAAGTCCTCGGTGCGCAGCTCGGCCATGACGGCGCGCTGCCCGGCGGTGAGCGTGACGAACGGCGCCTGGGGCATCGCCGCGATCTCGCGGGCGACGGTCTCCGCCGGTCCGTGGGTGTCGATGGACAGGTGCGCGGAGGCCGTCAGCCCGCGCACGGCCGGGTGGACCACGGCGACGACCCGTACGGCCCCGGACTCGAGCAGCCGCTGCACGCGTGCGCGGGTCGCCGGCCTCGACAGGCCCACGCGCTGCGCCAGCGTCTCGTAGGTGAGGCGGCCGTCGGTCTGCAGTTCGCGGACGACGGCCAGGTCGATGCGGTCCAGATCCACCTGGGCTGATCCCCTCGGCTCGGTGGCCCCGGCGCGTGCCGCGCCGAGGTCCGCTGACATTCTCGGGCACCGCGGGTGCCGGGGGTCCCGTCGGTGACGGGCCTCACTGACGTCCGCAGCGGACAGGTGTGGACAATCGAGGGGGACGAATCGTAAGTTTGATGCGTCACTGACCGACGAATCATCTGCGGAGGATCGTATGGGGCGGCCCGTCGTCGTCTTCACCGACACCGAGGACCTCGATCCAGGACCCGGTGCCCGGCTGCTGGCCGACGCCGGCTTCGACGTACGCGTCGCCGGCAGCCGCGACCCCGATGTCATCGCCCGGGCCGGAGCGGACGCCGTGGCGCTGATCGTCGGCTACGCGCGCATCGACGCCGCGCTGCTCGACCGCCTGCCACAACTGCGGATCCTGGCCACCATGTCCGCCGGCTTCGACATGGTCGACACCGCGGAGGCCCGGCGCCGCGGCCTGTGGGTGGCCAACCTGCCGGACGCGGCCACCGAGGACGTGGCCGTCCACGCCCTCGCGAGCGCCCTGTCGCTCGTCCGCCGGCTCCCGCAGGCCGACGCCGTCGTCCGGTCCGGCGGCTGGAACGCGGAGTTCGCGGCCGCCGAACTGCCGCGCCGGGCCAGCGACCTGACCCTGGGCCTGGTCGGTCTCGGCCGCATCGCCCGCCACCTGGCCGCTCTCGCCGCACCGGTGTTCGGCCGGATCGCCGCGTACGACCCGCACGCGGCGGACGGGCACTGGCCGGCCGGCGTCCGGCGGTACGCCGACCTCGACACCCTCGCGGCGGACTCCGACGTGCTCTCCCTGCACGTCCCGCTCACACCGCGGACGCACGGGCTGGCCGACGCGCGGCTGCTGGGACGGATGCGGCCCGGCAGCTTCCTCGTCAACGTCGCCCGCGGCGAACTCGTGGACCCGTCCGCCCTGCTGGACGCCCTCGACAGCGGGCGGCTCACCGGCGCGGCGCTCGACGTCTTCCCCGTCGAACCGCCGCCCGCGGGCGACGCGCTGCGCCGCCACCCGGGCATCCAGCTGTCGCCGCACAGCGCCTACCTCTCCGACACCTCGCGCCACGCGTACGTGTGCAAGCCCGCCGAGAACGTCATCGCCTGGCTGCGCACCGGCCGCCCGCTGACCCCCGTGGTCGACCCGTCCACCGCCGTCCCCGCCTGAGGAGCCACCGCATGACCGCCGACCTGGCGACGACCACCGTCCCCGCTGCTTCCGCCGCTGCCGCCGAGGAACTGCGGCTGCGCCGCGAACTCGCGGCCGTGTACCGGCTCGTGGCGCACTTCCGGATGACCGACCTGATCTTCACCCACATCTCGCTGCGGCTGCCGGGCCCCGAGCACCACTTCCTGATCAACCCCTACGGGCTGCTCTTCGAGGAGATCACCGCCTCCAACCTGGTGAAGATCGACCTGGAGGGCAACCCGGTCGAGCCCACCCCGTACCCGGTGAACCCGGCCGGATTCGTCATCCACAGCGCCATCCACGCCGCCCGCGCGGACGCCCACTGCGTCCTGCACACCCACACCAAGGCGGGCTGCGCCGTCGCCGCACAGGAGGGCGGGCTGCTGCCGCTCAACCAGATGTCGATGGAGTTCCACAACCGCGTCGGCTACCACGACTACGAAGGCGTCGCCCTCAATCTCGACGAGCAGCGGCGGCTCGTCGCGGACATCGGCGGGCACCCGGCGCTGATCCTGCGCAACCACGGTCTGCTGACGGTGGGTGAGAGCGCGGCTCAGGCGTTCCTGCGCATGTACTACCTGGAGAAGGCGTGCGAGATCCAGGTCACCGCGCAGGCCGGCGGCGGCCCGCTGGTCCTGCCGCCCGCCGAGGTGTGCGAGTACACCGCGCGGCAGCTCGCGGGCGAGGCGGACGCGGACTTCCAGGACGACGACGCGTACGACCTGGCGTGGGCGGCGATGCTGCGGCTCCTCGACCGGATCGCCCCCGACTACCAGGACTGATCCGCCCCGACGAGCGGGCCGACGCCCGGGTGGCCGCCGCCGGAAGGTGCCGCGCGGCGGGGCGGTGTACCGATGGAGGCGACCCACCCGTGAGCGGAAGGACCACCGCCGTGCCCATCGCCGTCAGCAAACTCACCGAGCCCGCCGTCCGCGCCTTCGTCACCGCGGTCAACGCCCACGACCGCGAAAGCTTCCGTGCCGCGCTCACGCCGGGCGCCACCATGTCCGACGACGGCAGCGAGCGGGACGTCGACGACTGGACCGAGAGCGAGATCTTCTCGTCGAACGGTCACATGGACGTCGAGAAGCAGACCGCCGACGGGCTCGGCCTGGTCGCCCGCTACCGCAACGACACCTGGGGCGAGATGCGCACCACGTGGCGTTTCACCGTCGAGGACGGGAAGGTGGGCCGCTTCGAGACCGGGCAGGCCTGAGCGGCTACCTCGCGGCCCGCCGGGACGGCGCGGACCGGTCCCGCCCTCAGCCGTCGGGGCCGGCTCCCGGCCCGCCGGGCCGCGCGACCGGCTCCCAGCCGCGCCCCCGCGGCGGTCACCCGCGGCCGATGAACGGCATGTTCGTCGCCAGCACCGTCGCGAACTGGACGTTCGCCTCCAGTGGCAGCTCCGCCATGTGCCGTACGGTGCGCGCCACATCGGCCGCGTCCATCACCGGTTCGGCCGCCAGTTCGCCGTTCGCCTGAAGGATGCCCGCCTGCATGGCCTGGGTCATCTCCGTCGCGGCGTTGCCGATGTCGATCTGGCCGCAGGCGATCGAGTACGGGCGCCCGTCGAGTGAGATCGACTTCGTGAGCCCGGTCAGCGCGTGCTTCGTCGCCGTGTACGGCGCCGAATGCGGGCGCGGCACCTGCGCCGAGACCGAGCCGTTGTTGATGATCCGGCCGCCCTGCGGGTCCTGGTCCTTCATGTGGCGGAACGCCGCCTGCGCGCACAGGAAAGCACCCGTCAGATTGACGTCCACCACCTTGCGCCATGCGGAGTAGGGCACGTCCTCGAAGGGGATGCCGCCGGGACCGAACGTGCCCGCGTTGTTGAACAGCAGGTCCACCCGGCCGTAGCGGTCGCGGACCGCCGCGAACAGCGCGTCCACGGCGGCCGGGTCGGTCACGTCCGTCGGCACGCACAGGACGTCGGCGTCCGGGCCCGCCAGGGCCGCCGTCTCCTCCAGCGCCTCGGCGCGCCGGCCCGCCAGCGCGACCGCCCATCCGGGGCGGGCGCCCGTGTCCTTCGCGGCGGCCGCCAGCTCCAGCGCCACGCTCCGGCCGATGCCCGAGCCCGCGCCCGTCACCACCGCGATCCTCCGTACAGCGTTCATGGGGCGCAGCGTACGCGCCTGTGTCCTACACGGAACTCATCCGACCGCCATACGGATGTTGTGTCCTCGACAACGTCGATTCGTCACCGGCCACTCCAATGCGACTGACAACAGCCGTAAGGGGAGGGCCACATGACACCCGCGTCGCACCGGAATCACGCACCCGAGCTCAGAGCGGCGGCCGTACGGCACCTGGGCCGCCGCACCTTCCTCACCGTCACCTCCGCGGCGGCAGCGCTCGCCTTCAGCGTGGGCCTGCCCGGCACCGCGCACGCCGCCGAGGCCGACGCCCGGAAGATCGCCGCGGACCCGTTCACCCTGGGCGTCGCCTCCGGCGACCCGCAGCCCTCCTCCGTCGTGCTGTGGACGCGTCTCGCGCCCAGTCCGCTGGAGCCCGGCAGCGGTCTGCCGCAGGCCCGCTTCCAGGTCCGCTGGGAGCTCGCGCACGACGCGCGCTTCACCCGGATCGCCAAGCGCGGCAGCACCACCGCCCACCCGGAGTTCCACCACAGCGTCCACGTGGAGGCCACCGGCCTCGACCCGGACCGCGTCTACTACTACCGCTTCCGCGCCGGGAACTGGATCAGCCCGGTCGGCCGCACCCGCACCGCGCCCGCCCGCGGCGCCCGGATCGGCGAGCTGAAGCTGGCCGCCGTGTCCTGCCAGGCGTACCACGACGGCTACTTCACCGCGTACCGGCACCTCGCCGACGAGGACCTCGACGTCGTCTTCCACCTCGGCGACTACCTCTACGAGTACCCCGTCAACGCCGTCGGAGGCGCCCGCAACTACACCGACCGCCGGCTGCCCGCCCACGTCAACCGCGAGACGGTCACGCTGGAGGACTACCGGCTGCGGTACGGCCTCTACAAGTCCGACCCCGACCTCATGGCCGCGCACGCGGCCCACCCCTTCGTCGTCACCTGGGACGACCACGAGACCGAGAACAACTACGCGGACGAGACGCCCGAGAACGACGTGCCGCCGGAGGAGTTCCTGCTGCGCCGGGCCGCCGCCTACCGCGCGTACTGGGAGAACCAGCCGCTGCGCGCCCCCCAGCAGCCCACCGGCCCGGACATGACGCTCTACCGCCGGCTGCACTTCGGGCAGCTCGCGCAGTTCGACGTCCTCGACACCCGCCAGTACCGCTCCGACCAGGCGTACGGCGACAAGGCGCACGCCCCGGGCCCCGAGTCCGAGGACCCGTCGCGCACCATGATCGGCGCGACGCAGGAGCGCTGGCTCATCGACGGCTGGCGCGCCTTTGACGCCGTGTGGAACGTCGTGCCGCAGCAGGTCAACTTCTCGCAGCGCAAGCTGGACCTGATCGAGCCGGCCAGGGTCAGCATGGACGCCTGGGACGGCTACCCGGCCTCCCGCGACCGCGTCCTGGACGGCGCCGAGGCCGCCGGCGTCGAGAACCTGATGGTCCTCACCGGCGACGTCCATGTCGCGTACGCCTACGACATCAAGCGCGACTACGAGACGCCCGGCGCGAGGACCGTCGGCACCGAGATCGTCGCCACGTCCGTCTCCAGCGGCAGGGACGGCGCCGACCGGCCGGCCACCTGGGAGACCTACACCAAGGCCAACCCGCACATGAGGTTCTACAACGGGCGGCGCGGCTACGTGACCGTCACCCTCGGCGAGCAGCAGGCGCGCGCCGACTTCCGCTCGATGGACTTCGTCACCAGGCCGGGCGGGTCGATCGCCACGTCCGCGTCGTTCGTGACGGAGGCCGGCGACCCTGGTCTTCAGCAGGTCTGACGCTCACTCACCCGGGAACTCGCCCGGGAACTCATCCAGGAACTCATCGGGGAAGCGGACGCCGATGCGGTCACGCACCGCGTCGAGCGTCCGCATCACGGCGAGGGTGCCGCCCAGCGGGACCGCCTGTCCGGCGGATCGGGACCGGCACCGGAGCGTCCGAGTGACGAAGTCCACTGCTTCCGGATCCACTGCGAACGAACGAGCTGAGAACATGGTTCGTTGAATCAAGGAACGGAGCTGTCGATGCCGGAGAGCGGCCAGAGCCCCCAAGGACCCGTCCCCGAAGCCGATCCGGCACTTTCGTCTCCCGCCACCGGGCCCCGTGCGGAAGCCGCGGCCACCCGCCGCACCGGTCTGCTGGTCACGCTCGTGCTGGGCGGACTCACCGCACTTCCACCGCTGTCCATGGACATGTACCTGCCCGCGCTGCCGCAGGTCACCGACTCCCTGCGCGCACCCGCCGCGACCGTGCAGCTCACGCTGACCGCGTGCCTCGCCGGCATGGCGCTGGGACAGCTCGTCGTGGGCCCGATGAGCGACAAGTGGGGACGCAGGCGGCCGCTGCTCATCGGCATGACCCTGTACGTCGTCGCCACCGTGGTCTGCGCGCTCGCCCCCAGTGCCGGACTGCTCATCGGCTTCCGCCTGGTGCAGGGACTCGCGGGCGCCGCCGGCATCGTCATCGCCCGCGCCGTGGTCCGGGACCTCTACGACGGCATCGAGATGGCCCGGTTCTTCTCCACCCTGATGCTGATCTCCGGGGCGGCGCCGATCATCGCGCCGCTGATCGGCGGCCAGGTGCTGCGGCTGACCGACTGGCGCGGCATCTTCGTCGTCCTCGCCGCGGTCGGCCTCGTGCTCACCCTCGTCGTGGCGAAGTGGCTGGGCGAGACGCTGCCCGTCGAACGGCGCCACGGGGGAGGGGTCGGCGAGGCGCTGCGCACGATGCGCGGACTGCTCGGGGACCGTGCCTTCACCGGCTACATGCTGGTGGGCGGACTCGCCTTCGCCGCCCTGTTCGCGTACATCTCGGCGTCCCCGTTCGTGATGCAGGAGATCTACGGGGCCTCGCCCCAGCTGTTCAGCCTGCTCTTCGGCCTCAACGCGGTCGGACTGATCACGGCCGGGCAGATCAACGGCAAGGTGCTCGTCGGGCGGGTCGGCCTCGACAAGGTGGTCGCCGTGGCGCTGACGGTGCTCACGCTCGCGGCTGCGGTGCTGCTGCTGATGACGGCGGGCGTGTTCGGCGAGGTGGGCCTGGTGCCGGTGGCCGCGGGCCTGTTCGTGCTGTCGGCGGCGATGGGCTTCGCCTCGCCGAACACCACCGCGCTGGCGCTGCTGCGCACGCCGCACGCGGCCGGTTCGGCCTCGGCCCTCATCGGCACGTCGTCGTTCCTCGTCGGCGCGGTCGCGTCCCCCCTGGTGGGCATCGCGGGCGAGGCGACGGCGGTCCCGATGGCCGTGGTCCAACTGTGCTGCGGGGTGGCGGCGCTGGCGTGCTTCGCGGTCCTGTGCCGTCCCTGGCAGCGCGACCGGTCCGGCCCGGCCGCGGCTGCCGCCGAGGGCTGAGAACCCACGCCCTGCGGCGGGGACGGCCGAGCAGGTGGCGCCCGCCCCGGGGGTCCTTCCAGGTGAAGCGGCCCACGTCCGAGATCTCCGCCTCCGGCACGCGTACGTGCGCGGCAGCGGCTCGGGGCCTGCGGCGGCCGGTATGACGCGTCAGCATGGCAAGGGCCCACGGACGGGGGGCAGTTCGCCGCAGGGCGCGGAGGTGCGCCGTCCTGGGCCGTCCGTGCGCCCCGCTCCGGCAGGCCGGACGTGCCTAGAATCTCCCGGTGAACGCCTCCGCCCCCACCGCCGAGACCCTGCGCGGCGCCCTCGCCGGGCTGCTGGACGGCCTGCCGCCCCGGCAGGCCGCGCAGGCCGTCGAGCGGCTGATCGCCAACTACCGGGGCACCACCCCGACCGACGCCCCCGTGCTCCGCGACCGCTCCGACGTCGCCGCCTACGCCGCGTACCGGATGCCCGCGACCTTCGAGGCCGTACGGTCCGCTCTCGCGGCGCTGCGCCGGGCGGCGCCCGCGTGGACGCCGGCCACGCACACCGACATCGGCGGCGGCACGGGCGCGGCGAGCTGGGCGGTGGCCGACGCGTGGGAGGAGCCGGCGCCGGAGACGACGGTGCTCGACTGGGCGGAGCCCGCGCTGGAGCTGGGCCGCGAGCTGGCGCTCGCCTCGCCTCTCCCCTCGCTGCGGGCCGCGCGCTGGCAGCGCTCTCGGATCAGCTCGGCGCTCCGCATCGAGAGCACCGATCTCGTGACGGTGTCGTACGTCCTGAACGAGCTGTCCGAGGCCGACCGGGCCGCCGTGGTCGCCGAGGCGGCGCGTGCGGCGCAGGCCGTCGTGATCGTCGAGCCCGGGACGCCCGACGGCTACGAGCGGATCATCGAGGCCCGCGACGCGCTGATCGCGGCGGGCCTCACCGTCGCCGCCCCCTGCCCCCACAGCGCGGCGTGCCCCATAGAGCCCGGCGCCGACTGGTGCCACTTCTCGGCCCGCGTCTCCCGCTCGTCCCTGCACCGGCAGGTCAAGGGCGGCTCGCTGGCCTACGAGGACGAGAAGTTCAGCTATGTCGCGGCCGTGCGCTTCCCCGCCGCTCCGGCGGACGCCCGGGTGGTCCGCAAGCCGCAGATCCGCAAGGGCCTGGTCCTGCTGGACCTGTGCGCGAAGGACGAGGCGCTGCGCCGCGAGACGGTCACCAAACGGCACGGCGACCGGTACCGCGCGGCGCGCGACGCGGCGTGGGGCGACACGTGGCCGCCCCACGCCGGTGACGGGGCGGACGGTTCAGGGGCGTAGCTCCTGGGTGCAGCACTTCACACTGCCGCCGCCCTTGAGCAGCTCGCCCAGGTCCATGCCGATCGGCTCGAAGCCTCTCGCGCGCAGTGGCGGGAAGAGGCCGACCGCCGCCTGCGGCAGCAGCACGTGGAGGCCGTCGCTCACCGCGTTCAGGCCGAGGGCCGCCGCGTCGCTCCCGTCGGCGACGAGAGCGTAGGGGAACAGCCGGGCGAGCACCGCACGGCTGCCGGGCGAGAACGCGCCCGGCCAGTACATGATCTCGTCGGTCCTGTCGTCGAGGACGGCGAGCGCGGTGTCCAGGTGGTAGTGGCGCGGATCGACGAGGTCGAGCCCGATGACGGGCCGGCCGAAGACCTCCTGGGCCTCGGCGTGCGACAGCGGACTGGACCGGAAGCCGCGCCCGGCCAGGACCCAGGAGGCGGTGACGGCGAAATCGCCCTCGCCCTCGTTGACGTGCCGGGGCTCGTGGACGTCGGTCCAGCCGTTCGCCCGGAACCAGTCCAGGTGGTGCGCGGCCTCGGCGGCCCGCTCGGCATGGGCGAAACGGGCGCCGAGCACGCGGCCGTCGACGACGGTGGCGCCGTTCGCCGCGTAGACCATGTCCGGCAGTCCGGGCCGGGCCGGAAGGACGTCGACGCGATGGCCGAGCGAAAGGTAGCGGTCGCGCAGGTTCTCCCACTGGAGCCGCGCCAGCGGCCGGTCCACCGGCTTGGTGGGGTCCATCCACGGGTTGATGGAGTACGTCACATCGAAGTGCGCGGGTGGGCACATCAGGTAACGGCGTGGCGAGGCGTCACGAGGCAATGCGGGCTCCTCACGGCGGCGGGGCGCACGGTTGTGCGTGGAGCCATGGTGCGGCCTGGGCGGGCGCGCCGCCCTCTGCCGAAGGGGTGGTTCGGCGGCGGCTCCGGCGGGGTGGGTCGGCGGCGGCTCCGGCGGCATGCACCGGCGCGCAGACCTAGCCGAGACGTCTCGTCTTCCCGGTTGGTAGGTTGACGGCATGACCGAGGCCAGGACACCCGACTCCTCCCGCCGCAGCGAGCGCTCCCGCCGCGCGATCTACGAGGCCGCGCTCGCCCTCGTCGGCGAGGCGGGCTACGGGAAGACGACCATCGAGGGCATCGCCGCCCGCGCGGGCGTGGGCAAGCAGACCATCTACCGCTGGTGGCCCTCCAAGGCCGCCGTCCTGCTGGAGGCGTTCCTCGACCTGGCCGAGCAGGCCGCCGAGGAGGCGGGAGGGGGAGAGTACGAGATCCCCGACACCGGTGACGTCGAGGCCGACCTGCGCCTGGTGCTGCGCGCCACCGTGGACGAGATGAACAGCCCCGCCTACGACGCCCCCGCCCGCGCCCTCACCGCCGAAGGCGTGGTGAACCCCGAGGTCGGCGCCCAGTTCGTGGAGAAGCTCCTCGAACCGCAGCTCCAGCTCTACGTCACCCGGCTGCGCGCCGCCCAGGACGCGGGCCAGGTGCGGCGGGGCATCGACCTGCGCATCGCTCTGGAGCTGTTCACCGGCCCCCTCGCGCACCGCTGGCTGCTGCGGACCCTGCCGCTCACCCACGACTACGCCGACGCGCTCGTCGACTACGCCGTCAACGGCCTCGCGCCGCGCCCCTGAAGCACCGCGCCCCCGGTGCGGTCGTACCCCCGAAGCACCCCTGAGCCGCCGTGCGCCGGGGCCCCGCACCGGCGCGCCCGGCGCGCGCCGGGAACACATGAGCAGGCACCCCGGTTGGGGACAGTGGCCACCGGCAGCGCAGGATGGTGGGACCATGGCATTGTCCGCATGGGGCGAGCGTGAGGTGTGAGGGGATAGATGGGCGACGGTATCGGCCGCTTCCGCGGCACGGAGGGCAGGACGTCCCGGGAGAGCAGGCTGGCCCAGTGGTTGCGCCGCCGCACCGGGAACACGGAGGCGGAGGGCTCGCAGCGCGAGGCCCTGCTCCTGGCCACCGCTGATGCCGGACTGCCGCTCGCGCCCGCCGCGTATCCCGTGGGTCCCAGCTGTTCCTGCGAGCGCATCGGCTGTCCCATCCCGGCCACGCATCCCGTGTCCTTCGCCTGGCAGACGCAGTCCACCACCGACCGGCAACAGATCGAGCGCTGGGCCCGCAACCAGCCCGAGGCCAACTTCATCACCGCGACCGGCATGGTCCACGACGTCCTGGACGTTCCGTTGGATGCCGGTCGCAGTGCTCTGGAGCGGCTGCTGGCGCAGGGCGTGGACGTCGGTCCCGTGGCCGAGTCCGGCGGCGCCGGCGCGCGGGGCCGGATGCTGTTCTTCACGGCGACGCGCGGCACGCCGGAGGACGAGGACGAGTGGTGGCCCTGCGAGCTGGACTGCCATCCCGAGACCATGGACGAGCACCCGGGCCTGCGCTGGCACTGCCGCGGCAGCTACGTGCTGGTGCCGCCCGCCCGCCTGCCGGGCGAGACCGAAGTGGTCTGGGTGCGCGGCGTGGAGCATCCGCTGCCCGACCCGCTGACCCTCCTGGAGACGCTGACGGACGCGTGCGCGCGGTACGCGGCTGCCGAGGACGAGTACGCCGGCCGCCACGAGGCCGCCTGGCCGATGGGGCGCTGACCCCGGGCGTCGGCCTTTCGCGCCGAGCGCATACGGGCGCGTCCTTGCGCGCGCCCGACTCCCCTGTGGCAACGGCCCGTTGGCTCCGAGTGCCATGCGCCCGCGGGCACCGCCGTACACGGTCCCCTGGCGCGGGCGCCTCGTGTTCGTACCGCCGGACACGCCGGCGGTACGCCGCACCGCGTGGTCCCCTACGAGCCCTTGGCCGCCGTCAGGCCGGTCAGCCTGCCCAGTATGTCCGGCTGTCCGCCGCCGCTGCCGACGGGCACCGTGACCACCTGGCTGGAGACCCGCTCCTTGGTGATCGTGGACTTCACCTCGCCGGTGAGCAGCGCCTTCACATCCGGGATGACCTTCAGCCGCACGCCCTTGGCGGCGGTCTGACGCTCGAAGTTCTTCACCGAGAAGAACACCAGCGCGCCGCCGTCCTGGGTGACGAGCCCCAGCGGCGCGAAGGCGCCGGTGTCCAGCGGCTGGTCGATGTACTGGGTGGACATGCCCAGCACGGACGCGTTCTTCTTGCGCGTCTCGCGCCAGCCCGACGTGTGCGGGCCCGCCTTGAAGTGCTCCGGTGCGCCGCTTTGCAGGTACGAGGCGTAGTCCTCACTGAGGTTGCGCGGCGCGACCGCGAGCGCGGCGTCGTCCGGCGAGACCGGCTCCGCGTGGCCGTCCTGGTCCCGCTTGAAGGCCGGGATCTGCTTCGGCGACATGATCGCCAGGTACGCGGCCTTCCACGTGTCCTGGACCCCGCCCTTCACGAAGACGACGAGCCAGCGGTTGTCCTGGACGCCGCCGTCGTCCCGGTCGCGGTTGGAGTCCGTGTCCGCGACGAACCAGCGCGGCCAGCCCGCCTTCTTCGGGATGACGTACGTGGCGTCCGCGAGCTCCAGCGGGACGTGCTGCGGGTTGCCGTCGGGGAAGTTGACCTGGCGGGCCTTCAGGCCCGCCTGGTTGATGGCGCCGAGCGCCCCGGTGACGTGCTGCGCGTCGAGGGCGGGGTCGTAGGCCTTGTCCGCCTTGTTGTACGCCGCGGTGAAGTCGGCGAGCGCCTTCGCGGCCTCAGCCTCCGTCGCCGACGGGACGACTTCCAGCTCCCCGTGAATTGTCACGCACGCGCTCGCCGTCAGGGACAGCACCGCTGTCGCCGCGAGCCCCGTCGCCGCCCGATCCAGCCTTCTCATCGGTTGCCTTCTGCTCCTCGCCCCGCACTGACCGTCCGAACCCTACCGGGGCCGGGAACAGGCCGAGCGCCGGGACCGGATACAGCACCCACACCGTGACCTGGAGGACGGCCGGGTGCGGCTGGAAGGTGAACAGGCCCTTCAGCAGCGTCCCGTACGAGCTTCCGGCCGGATCGGGGTGCTGATGTCTCGACGACGACGAGGAGGATCCCGCCCGTACAGGTGAAGAACTTCGCCGGCCGCGGATGCTTGAATGCCCGCGTGAACCAACGCGACGTGTCCGATGTCATCGACGTCCTCCAGGTCTTCTGTGCCGGCGACGGCCGGTTCGGCAACGCCCTCGGCGTCGTCCGCGACGCGCGCCGCTACCCGGACCAGGTGTCCCGGCAGGCGCTCGCCGCGGAACTCGGCTACAGCGAGACCGTCTTCGTCGACGACGAGGAGCGTGGCGTCGTCGACATCCACACGCCGGGTCTGCGGCTGCCGTTCGCCGGTCACCCGCTCGTCGGCACGGCCTGGCTGCTGGACCTCGACGCGGTCCGCCCGCCGGCCGGCGAGGTGTGGGCGCGCCACGACGGCGAGTTCACCTGGATCACCGCCCGTGCCGAGTGGGCGCCGCCGCGGCAGCTCGTGCAGTACGCGTCCGCCGCCGAGGTCGACGCCCTGCCGGCGCCGCCGCCCGGGGAGGGCCGGCTCTACGCCTGGGCGTGGGAGGACGAGGCGGCCGGACGGGTGCGGGCGCGGGCCTTTCCGCGGTCACGCCCCGGGGAAACCCACCACCAGGAGCAACCGTCAACGGCCCCTGCCCTGGTGAACCACGGCCCGGGCAGGCGACGCGACGACACCCTCGTGGAGGACGAGGCGACCGGCGCGGCGGCCCTGTTGCTCACCGACCGGCTGGGCCGGGCGCTGAACATCACCCAGGGCCGGGGCTCGCAGATCCTGACCGCGCCGGGACCGGACGGCATCGTCGAGATCGGTGGTCGCGTGCGCCTCGCACGGCCCGCGTCCGAGGGGCAGTCGGCGCGCGGGAGCGTGGGCCGTATCGCGCCTCTGCGGCGCGTCGAGCGGTCCCGCCTTCCGCACGCGGTGACGATGCCCTGACCGTACCCCCGGGGTCCGGGACCGGGGGATCACGCGCTGAGCGGGAACTCCGCGTCGAGCTCGCGGAACACGGCGCAGTTGTGGTCGTACGCCCGCCTGCACTCGTCCACGATCCGCTGTTTCTCCAGGTCGTCCGCGTCGACCGCGTCCAGCAGCGCGCGGTAGGTCCGCTTGAACGCCGCAGGGTTGGGGACTGCCTCGAAGACGTAGAACCGCACGCCGTCGCCCTTGTGCGCGAAGCCCCACGCCTTCTCCGCCCGGTCGCGGACGACCTGCCCGCCGGACAGGTCCCCCATGTAGCGGGTGTAGTGGTGGGCGACGTACCCGGCGGGCCAGTCGCGGGCGCATTCGGTGATCCGCGCGGCGTACGCGGCGGTCGCCGGCAGCGCGCGCACGCCCGAGCGCCAGCCGGGGCCCCGCAGATGCGCGAGATCGCGCTCCAGCTCCGGCGCGCGCATCAGCTCGGGCCGGACGAAGGGGCCCGCGACGCGATCGTCCCGCAGTGTCCCGGCCGCGTCCTCCAGGGCCCGGTAGACGAACCACAGCTGCTCGGTGTAGCGCGCGTACGCCGCGACGCCGAGCCTGCCGCCCAGCAGACCGCTCATGAACGAGGAGGTCCCGACCCGGGTGTGCTGCTCGTGCGAGGCGACGCGGATGAGCGTCGAAAAGGGTGTGCCGGTTGCGTCCACGGCGTGCCTCCAGGGCCGAAGGGCTGCTCAGGTCCGTCTGAGTCAACCTGTTCCCGACGTCCTGTCGGTAAAAACGCTACCCGCCTGTCGGGTCACGGCAACGTGAGAATCTCCGCGCCCGTTTCCGTCACCACCAGTGTGTGCTCGAACTGCGCCGTGCGCTTGCGGTCCTTCGTGACGACCGTCCAGCCGTCCGCCCACATGTCGTACTCGTACGTCCCCAGCGTCAGCATCGGCTCGATGGTGAACGTCATCCCCGGCTGGATGACCGTGGTCGCGTGCGCCGCGTCGTAGTGCGGGATGATCAGACCGGAGTGGAACGACGAGTTGATGCCGTGGCCGGTGAAGTCGCGCACCACCCCGTAGCCGAAGCGCTTCGCGTACGACTCGATGACCCGGCCGATGACGTTGATCTGCCGGCCCGGCTTGACCGCCTTGATGGCGCGGTTGAGCGACTCCCGCGTCCGCTCCACCAGCAGCCGCGACTCCTCGTCGACGTCACCGCACAGGTAGGTGGCGTTGTTGTCGCCGTGCACGCCGTTGATGTAGGCGGTCACGTCCAGGTTCACGATGTCGCCGTCGCGCAGGACGGTGGAGTCCGGAATCCCGTGGCAGATCACCTCGTTGACCGAGGAGCACAGCGACTTGGGGAAGCCGCGGTAGCCGAGCGTGGACGGGTAGGCGCCGTGGTCGCACATGAACTCGTGCGCGACGCGGTCGAGTTCGTCCGTCGTCACGCCGGGCGCGATGTGCTTGGCGGCCTCTTCCATCGCCTGCGCGGCGATGCGCCCCGCGATGCGCATCCGCTCGATGGTGTCGGAGTCCTGGACCTCCGGTCCGGTGTACGGGGTCGGCGCGGGCTTTCCGACGTACTCGGGACGGGCGATGGAGGCGGGGACGGAACGGGTGGGGGAGAGCACCCCGGGAACGAGCAGCGACTGGCCAGACATGCCGCGAGTCTAACCGGGGGCGTCCTGCCCGCCGCCGGGCGTAGGCCCAGGCCCATGGGGCAGCATGGCCCTGGAGGAAGGAGCCGACGATGGCCCTGTTCAAGAAGCGCACAGTGGGCAAACCGGGCGAATGGTACTACTGCCTGCAGCACAAGAAGGTCGAGGAAGGCCCGGAGTGCCCGGCGAAGGACCGCTTCGGGCCGTACACGACCCGCGCCGAGGCGGAGCACGCGATGGAGACGGCGCGGGAACGGAACCTGGAGTGGGAGAACGACCCGCGCTGGCACGACGGGGCGTCGCGCCCGGAGGGCGAGTAGGGGGCAGGGGCGGGGCCGCTGCGCGGGGGGTTCTCCCTGCCTCTTCCTGATGCGCGGGGCGACCGGACCACCTCCGCACGGACGCACCGCCCCGCCGCGCTACCAGCGCGCCGGCGGCGGCTCGGTCAGCTGGTCCGCCAGCCGCGAGAGCCGGTCGCGGAAACGCAGGCGCCCCCGCCGCATCGGCCCGCCGTTCTCCCCGGCCGCCGCGCTCACCAGGTGCTGCACCATGTCCATGTCGATCTCGGCGGTCGTGTCCTGCGGCCCCGCCGCCGGGACCGTCAGCGCCTCGTGCGCCAGCCCCTGCACCTCCGGCTCGCCGCCGTCCAGCGCGAGCACCGTCGCACCGGCCCGCCGGGCGTCGTGCACCCGCTCCAGCAGGCCCGCGTCGGGCAGCTCGGGCGCCACGACCAGCAGCGTCTCGCCCCGACGGGCCGCCTCCAGCCTGCCGAGCCCGACGGTCAGATGAACCGGGTCGCCAGGGCGCACCCGGTGGCGTACGAGCGTCGGCTCCAGCTCCGGAAGACCCGACCAGGCCGCCTCGTCCACCAGATGCGCGGCCAGATGCCACGGTTCGTACTCCCGCGTGCCCACCAGCAGCAGCCCGCCGCCCCGCTGCACCACGGACGTGCGCAGCACCGCGGCGAAGTGCCGGGTCGCGGCCGGCCACTCGGTCCCGGCGAGGACTTCGCGCAGCAGCGCGACGCGTACGGCATCCATGGAGCCGCATCCTGCACCACGGACCCGCGGCCGCGGGCGGGGTCGGTCCCGGCTCACCCGTTCGAGAGCCGTGTACCAGGAAGTAAGGTCGGGCCATGACTTCGAATGACAGCACCGGCACCGCGCCGAAGGCCCCCGCCAAGGACCCCTGGGACCTCCCCGACGTCTCCGGCCTCGTCGTGGGTGTCCTCGGCGGCACCGGCGACCAGGGCCGCGGGCTCGCCTACCGGCTGGCCAAGGCGGGCCAGCGCGTGATCATCGGCTCGCGGTCCGCCGAGCGCGCCGAGGCCGCCGCGGCGGAGCTCGGCCTCGGCGTCGAAGGAGCCGACAACGCCGAGTGCGCCCGGCGCAGCGACATCGTGATCGTGGCCGTGCCGTGGGACGGCCACGCCAAGACGCTGGAGACGCTGCAGAAGGAGCTCGTGGGCAAGCTCGTCGTCGACTGCGTCAACCCGCTCGGCTTCGACAAGAAGGGCGCGTACGCGCTGAAGCCGGAGGAGGGCAGCGCCGCCGAGCAGGCCGCCGCACTGCTGCCGGACTCGCGGGTGACCGCGGCCTTCCACCACCTGTCGGCCGTGCTGCTCCAGGACGAGTCGATCGACGAGATCGACACCGACGTGATGGTGCTCGGCGAGACCCGCGCGGACACCGACATCGTCCAGGCGCTCGCCGCCCGCATCCCCGGGATGCGCGGAGTGTTCGCCGGCCGGCTGCGAGGCGCGCACCAGGTCGAGTCGCTCGTCGCCAACCTGATCTCGGTGAACCGCCGCTACAAGGCACACGCGGGGCTGCGCGTCACCGACGTGTGACCGGCGCCGCGACCGGGTCCCGGACGCGACCGGGGTCCGGGAGCCAGGGGGCATGGGGGACACTGGAGGGACTCACCCCCTCCGAAGGACCCGACAGGAGCCGCACCCCATGCCCCGCCTCGCCCTCTACTCCCTCGTCGTCTGCGCGCTCTCCGTCGCCGCGGCGGTGCTGTCCTTCACGCAGGGCATGTGGCTCGGGATCATCTGGGTGCTGCTCGCCGGCCTGTCGTCGAACATGGCCTGGTACTACGTCCGCCGCGCCAGGGCGCAGCGCGGGGCCGACGCCCCTTCCGTCTGACGCCTCTTCCGTCTGACGCCCGGCGCCCGCCCGACGTCTGTCAGCCGGCGACGCAGAAGTCGTTCTCGCCGTCCCAGAAGGTGAACAGGTCCCGGCCGCAGTAGATCTCGATCCGCTGCACGCCGAGCGCGTCCATGACGCCGTATATCGCGTCGAAGAACACGCCGTTGACCTCGGGGATCCACAGGATCACGAAGACGGCGAGCAGGCCGAACGGCGCGAACGGCTCCACCTGGCGGCGCACCTTGTACGACAGCCAGGGCTCGATCACCCCGTAGCCGTCGAGGCCGGGCACCGGCAGGAAGTTCAGGATCGCGGCGGTGACCTGGAGCATCGCGAGGAACGCCAGGGCGAGCCGGAAGGGCAGGGGAACCCCGTCGAGGGCGCCCAGCCAGAACGGCGCCGTGCACACGGCGGCGAACAGCACGTTCGTCAGCGGGCCCGCCGCGGAGACCAGGCTGTGCTTCCAGCGCTGCCGGATGCGGTGCATCTCGATGAAGACGGCGCCGCCGGGCAGGCCGATGCCGCCCATGATCACGAAGATGACGGGCAGCACGATGCTCAGCAGGGCGTGGGTGTACTTCAGCGGATTGAGCGTCAGATAGCCCTTCGCGCCGACCGATATGTCACCGCCGTGCAGCGCGGTGCGGGCGTGCGCGTACTCGTGCAGGCACAGGGAGACGATCCACGCCGAGACCACGAACAGGAAGACCGCGAGACCGGGGCTGGCCGCGAAGTCCGTCCACACGGCCCAGCCCGTCACCGCCGTCACCGCGGCGATCCCGATGAACACGGGACTGATCCTGCGGTCGCTGTGGCGCCTGGCAGCGGTGGTCATGGGGGCGGCTCCTGGGACGCGGGCGTGCGGGACCGTGGGACGGGGACGGCGGTGCGGAGTAGACCGTACCGGTGACACGGGGGACAACGTCGCCGGGGGCCTCCCCCGTTCCTGCCCGCTCCCGGCCCGCGGGATGCGCTCGACCCCACCGGGGACAATGACCCGGTGCGCTTCTGTCTCCTCGGCACCACCCAGGCCGTCCGCGCCGACGGCACCCCGGTCGCGCTCGGCGGGGCGCGGCTGCGTGCCCTGCTGACCGTGCTCGCCCAGCGCGCCGGGCGCACGGTCCCCGTCGCCGTACTGGTCGACGAGGTGTGGGACGGCGACCCGCCGGCCGACGCGCACGGCGCCGTACAGGCCCTCGTCGGCCGGCTGCGCCGGGCCGTCGGGCATGAGGTGATCGCCTCGGCCGACGGCGGCTACCGGCTGAGCGCCGACCCCGACGCCGTGGACCTGCACCGCTTCGACCGGCTGACGCGGGAGGGCGCGCAAGCGCTCGCGGACGGGGACGCGGCCGGGGCGGCCGCGCTCCTCGACGAGGCGCTCGCGCTGTGGCGCGGGCCCGTGCTGGCGGACCTGCCCGACCGGACGGCCGCCGAGGCGCGCTGGGAGGCAAGGCGGCTGGAGGCCCGCCGTACGCGGCTGGCCGCCGCGCTCGCCCTCGGCCGCGCCGGCGACGCCCTGCCGGAGCTGGCCGCCCTGTGCGGGGCGCACCCGCTGGACGAGCCGCTCCATGCCCTGCGGATCCGCGCCCTGCGCGACACGGGACGGGCGGCGCAGGCGCTCGCCGCGTACGAGGAGGTGCGCAAGGAACTGGCGGACCGGCTCGGCGCGGACCCCGGTGCCGAACTGCTCGCCCTCTACGGGGAGTTGCTCACCCCCGCCGCTCCCGTGGCGCGCGGCAACCTGCGGGCGCGGCTCACGAGCTTCGTCGGCCGCGAGCCGGAACTGCGCGACATCAGGGCCGACCTGGGACGGGCCCGGCTCGTGACGCTGATCGGGACCGGCGGCTCGGGCAAGACCCGGCTCTCGCTGGAGGCCGCCGAGCACGCGGCCGCCCACGCCGACCGGCCCTGGCCGGACGGCGTGTGGCTCGCGGAACTCGCGCCCGTGGACGACCCGGAGACCGTGCCCGAGACGGTGCTCACCGCGCTCGGCGGCCTTCAGACCGTGCTGCGCGGCGCGGGCGCGGAGGAGCTGCGCGCCGCCGAGGGCCACACGGACGACGCGGTCGCGCGCCTCGTGGAGCACTGCGCGCGCCGTCGCATGCTGCTGGTCCTGGACAACTGCGAGCACGTCGTGGAGTCGGCGGCGAGGCTGGCCGAACGGCTGTTGGAGAGCTGCCCCGGCCTGACGATCCTGGCAACGAGCCGCGAACCGCTGGGCGTGCCGGGGGAGTTGGTCCGTCCCGTGGACCCGCTGCCCGCTCCGGCGGCGTTGCGCCTGTTCGCCGAACGGGGGGCGTCGGCGCGGCCGGGGTTCCGCGTCGACGCGGACGAGGAGACGGAGAGGGCCGCGGTGGAGATCTGCCGCCGCCTCGACGGGCTGCCGCTCGCGATCGAACTGGCGGCGGCGCGGCTGCGGATGCTCACGCCGCGCCAGATCGCGGACCGCCTCGACGACCGCTTCCGCCTGCTGACGAGCGGCAGCCGCACGGTGCTGCCCCGCCAGCAGACGCTGCGGGCGGTGGTGGACTGGTCCTGGGACCTGCTCACCCCACAGGAACGAGCGGTCCTCCGCCGCCTGTCGGTCTTCGCCTCCGGCTGCGCGCTCCCCTCCGCGGAACACATCTGCGCGGGCCCACCCCCCTCCGAGACCACCCCCGCGCCGGGCGGCCCGATGGCTCCTCCGAGGGCGGGGGCATCGGCCCCTGGGCACGCCGCCCCCGCCCGGGTGAGCGCCGCGCCCCGCGACGGCGGCCCGGTGGGCGCCACCCCCGCGCGAGCGGAGGCGTCTGCCCCTGAGGAGGCCACCCCCGCGCCCGGGGGCGTACCCCACGAGATCCGGGTCACCGACGTCGCAGACGTCATCGGCGCGCTCGTCGACAAGTCGCTCGTCGTCGCCGAGCCCGCCGCCGACGGGTGCATGCGGTACCGGCTGCTCGAGACCGTCGCCGAGTACGCCGGCGAGCGGCTCGACGAGGCCGGCGAGCGGGAGAGCACCGAGCGGCGACACCTCGTGCACTACCGCGAACTCGCCCGCACCACCGACCCTCTCCTGCGCGGGGCCGGGCAGCGCAACGCCCTCGCGCGGCTGCAACTCGAGTACGAGAACCTCCGCACCGCCCTGCGCCGCGCCGTCGCCGCCCGCGACGAGCACGAGGCCCTGTGCCTCGTCCTCTCCCTCGCCTGGTACTGGCACATGCGCGACCTGCGGACGGACGCCCGACACTGGTCGGAGGCCGTCGCCGCGCTCCACCCCGACCCCTTCGCCCCGCCCGCCCGCCCCGCGCCCCCGCTCGCCGAGCGGTGCACCGACGCGCCCCCGCCCATGACGCCCGAGCTGCTCGACGAGGCCCGCCGCCAGGTCGCCCTCGTACGGATGGTCAGCATGGACCACACGGCCGAGGACTGGACCACCCCCGGCAAGCAGGACTGGCTGCGCCGTGTCGTCACCGTCTACGGCCCCGGCCTGCCGCAGACCTGCCGTTTCCCGGCCTCGCTCCGGGTCTACGCCGTCCTGATGACCGGCGACGGCGACGAGGTGCTGCGCGCTCTCGACGAGACGGTGCGCACGGCCGAGGCCGCCGGCCACGACTGGGAACTCGCCACCGCCCTCCAGGCCCGCGCCAACATCCTGGCCAACCGCAGCGTGTGGGCCGGCGACGCCCGTCGGGACGCCGACCGCAGCCTGCGCATCCACCAGCGGCTCGGCGACGTGTGGGGCTCGGCCGAGGCCCTGTCCTCGCGCGGGGAGGCGTCCGAGCGGCGCGGCGCGTACGAGGACGCCGCCGCCGACTACCGGGCCGCCGTCGAACTCGCGAGGACCCTCGGCGCGCAGAGTCAGGCCGCCGTACTGCGCACCCGCCTCGCGAGCGTGCTCCTGGAGACGGGCGCCGACGCCGAGGCCGAGGCGAACCTGCGCGACGTCGTGGCGGCGGGCCCGGACGCCGGGCACGAGGCGGTGCCGATGGCCAGAATGGTGCTCGCGCTGCGGCTCGGCCGCACCGGCCGCACCGGCGAGGCCCGCCATCAGCTGGAGCAGGTGCGCACGGACCTGCGCGGCAACACCCTCGCCCTCTTCGAGGGGATCGTCATCGGCGCCCTGGCCTGGCTGGACGTGCTCGACGGCCGTCACACAGAGGCGCTGGCGGGGGCGCGCCGGGCCCTCGCGTACGCCACGGAGCCGCTGTCCATGACGATCGCCCCGCAGATGCCGGCCGTGCACGTGCTCACCGCGGCGCGCGCGGTCGCCGGCCTCGGCGGACCGGAGCGCGCACGGGTCGCGGCCCGGCTCATCGGGGCTTACGAGGGTCTGCTGCCGGCCGGCCACGTGCCGCCGTCGGTGGAGCGGGACAGCCGGGAGCAGGCCGAGCGCGCCGCCCGCGCCGCGCTCGCCGACGAGGACTTCGCGGCCGCGTACGCGCAGGGCGGCGGCCTCACCGTCGAGGAGGCCGCCGCCCTGATGTGACCGGGGGCGCGCGTCACGTCTTCCGGCGGAACCTCGCGACCGCGAGCGGCGCCGTGACCAGCGTGATGCCCGCCGCCCACGCCAGCGTCATCCACACCGAGTGGGCCACCGGCCCGCCGTTGACCAGATTCCGTGCCGCATCCGCGAGGTTGGACAGCGGGTTGTAGTCGGTGAAGGTCTCCAGCCACCCCGGCATCGACGACGTCGGTGCGAAGATCGACGAACCGAACTGCAGCGGCATCAGCACCATCATCGCCACCCCTTGGACGGCCTGGGCGGACTGGACGGTCAGCCCGACGAGAATGAAGATCCACATCAGCGAGACGCCGAACAGCAGCGACAGGCCCACCGCGCCGAGCAGGTGGAGGACGGACGTCTGCACCTCCAGGCCGAGCACGAAGCCCATGCCCAGCAGAATCGTGATCGCGACGACCATCCGGCCCACCTCGACGACGATCTTCGCGACGAGGACGGACGACCGGGCGATGGGCATCGTCCGGAACCGGTCCATCACGCCCTTCTTGACGTCGTCGTTGACCCCGATGCCGACGGCCATCGCGATGTTCAGGCCCGTCATGGCCATCAGCCCGGGCACCAGGTAGTCGACGTACACGTCCTGGTTGCCGCTGCCGGAGATCGCGCCGCCGAAGACGTACACGAACAGCAGGATGAAGACGACGGGCATCAGCAGGGCGTCGAACATCGACTGCGGATCCTGCTTGATCTGCAGGACGTTGCGGCGTACGAGCGCGCCGATGTGCCGCAGATCGGCGCGCAGCCCGATCCGTCCCTCCCCCGCGGGGACGGTGGAGGCGGCGGGTGCGGTCAGTGGTGCCGCGCTCATGCCGCGACCTCCTCGCGAATCGTGCCGGACGCACCGGCCTCGTCGGTGGCCGGCGGCGCCTTCGCGCCGGTGACGGCGAGGAACACCTCGTCCAGGCCGGGCAGATGCGTGCCGATGTGCGCGATGCCGTAGCCGCCCCCGCCCAGCAGGCCGACGACCGCGGTCAGTTGCTCGTCGCTGAGGATCGGCACGGTGAGCCGCCCCTCGTCGGCGAGGATCTGCACACCGCCGACGCCGTCCAGCCCCGCCTCGCTCACCGCCCTTGCCATGCCGGTCAATTGGGCCGGGTCGCTGGGCCTGATCTCCAGGGTGCGGCCGCCGACCTTGGCCTTCAGTTCGTCCACCGCGCCGTGCGCGATGACCTGCCCGCGGTCGATGACGGTCAGCTCGCTCGCGAGCTGCTCGGCCTCCTGCATGTACTGCGTGGTGAGCAGAACGGTCGCCCCCTCGGCGACCATGTGCCGTACCTCGTCCCACACTTCGTTGCGGGTGCGCGGGTCGAGGCCGGTCGTCGGCTCGTCCAGGTACAGCACGGCCGGCCGGTTGATCATCGAGGCGGCGAGGTCGAGCCGGCGGCGCATGCCGCCCGAGTAGGTCGCCGCGGCCCGCCCGGCGGCCTCGGTGAGCGAGAAGCGCTCCAGCATCTCGTCGGCCCGCCGGCGCGCCTCCCGGCGCGGCAGGTCCAGCAGCCGCCCGATCATGTACAGGTTCTCCCAGCCGGACAGCTTCTCGTCCACGGAGGCGTACTGGCCGGTGAGACCGATGGTGCGGCGCAGCTGCCGTGACTGGCGTACGACGTCGTAGCCCGCGACGGTCGCCCGCCCGGCGTCGGGGACGATCAGGGTCGACAGGCAGCGTACGAGGGTGGTCTTGCCGGCGCCGTTGGGTCCGAGGACGCCGAGGACCGTGCCCTCGCGGACGTCGAGGTCCACCCCGTCCAGCGCCTTCGTCTCGCCGTAGTGCTTCACGAGGCCCCGGACCTCGACGGCGTTCTTGTCGGTGCGTGTCATGCGGTCCACGGTGGCGGGAGGCACCGACAGACCGCCGACAGAAAGCCGACACGTGGCCGGCATACCGCCGACGGCCGGTGTGCGCGCAGGTCAGGCGCCGGACTTCGCGTAATCCCCGAAGCCGACCCAGTCGAGCATGACGCACGGCTCGTCGCCGACGACGTAGGCGTCGTGCCCGGGGGCGATGGTGACGAACTGGCCCGGTTCCGCCTCGGTCGTCTCGCCGTCGTCCATGGTGATCTTCATCCGGCCGCTGACGACGTATCCCACATGGGACGCCATGCAGCTGTCCGTCCCGGCGAGGGGCTTGACGTGGGTGGACCAGCGCCACCCCGGCTCGAAGACCGCCCGGCCGACCGGCCCCTGGTCCGTGTTGAGGAGGTCGAGCCTTCCCTTGCCCTCCGTGAATTCCCGTGTCTCGTCGGCCTTGTCGAACGTCCTGCTCACAATTCCGGCCATGGTCATCCGCCTCCTGGCGGCTTTACGGCATATCCCCGAGACCACTTTCCACAGTACGCCGAAGGCCCCTGCCGCAGCCTCACCCGGACATGCCGACAGCCCGCCGACGGGGGAAGATCGGCGGGCTGTCGTCCGTACCGGCAGTGGTCAGTGGAAGGTGTGCTCCTCGGCGGGGAACGCCCCGCCCTGGACGTCCTCGGCGAACGCCTGCGCCGCGTCGCCCAGGACGCGGCGCAGGTCCGCGTACTGCTTGGTGAAGCGCGGCACCTTGCCGCCCGTCAGGCCCGCCATGTCGGTCCACACGAGGACCTGGGCGTCCGTGTCCGGTCCCGCGCCGATGCCGACGGTCGGGATGTGCAGGGAGCGGGTGACCTCGGCGGCGAGCTCGGCAGGCACCAGTTCCAGCACGACGGCGAACGCGCCCGCGTCCTGCGCCGCCTTGGCGTCGCGGATCAGCCGGTGGGCGGCCTCGTCGCCGCGGCCCTGCACGCGGTAGCCCATGGTGTTCACGGACTGCGGGGTCAGGCCCAGGTGGGAGACGACCGGGATGCCGGACTCGACGATCAGCTCGGTCTGCGCGAGCGAGCGCTCGCCGCCCTCCAGCTTGACCGCGCCCACGCCCGCTTCCTTGACGAGCCGGGTCGCGTTGCGCAGGGCCTGGACCGGGCCCTCCTGGTACGAGCCGAACGGCAGGTCGCCGACGATCAGGGCGCGCTTGGTGCCCCGGACGACGGCGGCGGAGAGCAGCGTCATCTCGTCCATCGTCACGGGGACGGTGGTCTCGTAACCGAGGTGACAGTTGCCCATCGAGTCACCGACGAGCATGACCGGGATGCCGGCCTCGTCGAAGACGGACGCGGTCATCGCGTCGTACGCGGTGAGCATGGCCCACTTCTCGCCGCGCTCCTTGGCGGCGGTGATGTCGTGGACGGTGATGCGCCGCCTCTGCGAGCCGCCGTAGAGCGCCTTGCTGTCGGAGGGGCGGGCGGCGGGCTGGGTCTGCGCAGCCTGAAGCGTCATGGCTGATCCGGCTCCTTGTTGTCATCTCGAGGCGCCCTGACGGCGTCCCCGGACCGCCTCCATGGTGGCACTACGTGCCGCCCGGACGGAAGAGGACCCGTTCGCGGAGTTTCTATACGAGACGGTGTCGTATCCAAATGGTTAGGGTGGTTCCATGACCAGCCCCTCCGGGGCCGCCACGGCGCCCCGCGTACCCGAGGCCGTCCACCGCAGACGGTGGGCGACCCTCGCCGTCCTGATGCTCAGCCTGCTGATCGTGGTACTGGACAACTCGATCCTGAACGTGGCGGTGCGGACGATCGCCGCGCCACCGCCCACCGGCCTCGGCGCCACCCAGGGGCAGCTGGAGTGGGCGATCAACGCGTACACGCTCGTCTTCGCCGGACTGCTCTTCACGGCGGGACTGCTCGGCGACCGCATCGGCCGCAAGAAGGTGCTGCTCTTCGGCACCACCGTCTTCGGCGTGGGGTCGGCGCTCGCCGCGTTCTCCGCCTCTCCCGTCGAGCTGATCGCCTACCGGGCCATGATGGGCCTCGGCTCGGCCTTCGTCATGCCGGCCACGCTCGCCGTCCTGATGAACGTCTTCGAGCGCGACGAACAGCCCAAGGCGATCGGCATCTGGACCGGCAGCGTCGGCGTCGCCGTCGCGATCGGCCCGATCACCGGAGGACTGCTGCTGGAGCACTTCTGGTGGGGCTCGATCTTCCTGGTCAACGTGCCGGTCGTGATCATCGCCCTGGTGGCGATGGTCCTGCTGGTCCCCGAGTCGAAGGACCCGGATCCGGGCCGTATGGACCCGCTCGGCGTCGTCCTGTCCATCATCGGCCTCGTCCTTCTGGTGTCCGGCATCATCCACGGCGGCGAGCTCGCCGACTTCACCGCCCCCTCCGTGGTCCTCCCTCTCCTGGCCGGCGTGGTGGTGCTGGCCGGCTTCGTGCTGCACGAGAAGCGGAGCGACCACCCGGCGATCGACATGTCGTACTTCGGCAGGCCGGCGTTCGCCGCCTCCATCGCCGCGGGCGCCCTGGGCTTCTTCGCGCTCATGGGCGTGACCTTCATCTCCGCGTTCTACCTGCAGAGCGTGCGGGGCCACAGCGCGCTGGAGGCCGGGATGCTGATGGTGCCGCTGGCGGTGACGCAGGTGGTGTTCGCCCCGCGGGCCCGCCTGGTCGTGGACCGCTACGGCGCACGTGGCGTGTGCGCGGTGGGCATGCTGATGGTCGCGGCGGGACTCGGCTCGTTCGGGTTCTTCGACGCGTCGACGCCGCTGTGGGTGCTGGAGGCCGTCTTCTTCGTCCAGGGCACGGGCATGGCGCACGTCATGACGCCGGTGACGGTGGCCGTGATGCAGACGCTGCCGAGGGAGAAGGCCGGTTCGGGCTCGGCGATCAACAACACCTTCCGGCAGGTGGGCGGCGCCCTGGGCGTCGCTGTGCTCGGCTCGGCGCTGTCCGCGCACTACCGGGGCGAGATCGAGCCCTACCTGACCGGCCTGTCGACCGGGGCGCGGGAGGCGGCGGGCGAGTCGGTCGAGTCGACGCTCGCCGCGGCGCAGCGCCTGGGCCCCGCGGGCAAGGCGCTGACGGCCCCGGCGCACGAGGCGTTCCTGAGCGCGATGCACCTGACGGCGCTCGGTTCGGCGGGCGTGGCGGTGATCGGCGCGGTGGTGGTGGCGTTGTTCCTGCCCGGCCGGGTCGGGCCACGGGCGGAGCAGCCCGAGCCCGAGCAGGTGCCGGTGAGGACCGAGCCACCAGGGGAGTGAGCAGCGTGGGGAGCCTGCGGGAGAATGGCCGGATGGCGGCGAGAGGCGGAGCGACGGTGCCACCCGGGCAGCAGCACGGCACGCACGGGCGGGACGGGCGGGGGTCGGACGCGCGCGGGTCCGGCCCCGGCGCGCATGCCCACGGAGGGGACGCGCGGGGGTCCGGCTCCGGGGCACACGCGCACGGGCCGGACGCGGGGAAGCCGGGCACCCAGGCGCACACCCACCAGGCCGCCGCGCCGCCGGCCCGCCGCGGGCGGCCCCGCAGCGAGGCCGTCGAGCGGTCCATCATCGACGCCGTCGTCCGCCTCCTCGAAGAGGGCGTGGCCATCTCCGACCTCTCCATCGAGCGCATCGCCCGCACCGCCGGGGTCGGCAAGGCCACCATCTACCGCCGCTGGGAGGGCAAGGAGTCCCTCCTCGTCGACGTCGTCCGCTCCATGGAGCCCGTGGACCCGCCCCTTCCCGGCACCTCCGTACGCGACGACCTCGTGGCCCTCGTCGAGATGCTGCGCCGGCGCGGCCTCGCCAAGCGCTCCTCCGCCCTCCTGCACAACGTCTTCGCGCAGATGCAGAGCTATCCCCGCCTCTGGGAGATGTATCACCGCATCGCCGTCACTCCCCGCCGCGAGCGCATGGACGCCGTCCTGCGGCGCGGCGCGGCGTCGAGAACGGGGAGATACGCGACGACGTCGACTTCGACCTGCTCGGCGACATGTTCGTGGGCCCCATGCTCGTACGCACTGTGCTGCGGCCCGAGTCGACGCCCGGACCGGGCAGCGCCGAGCGGATCGTGGACACCGTGCTGCGCGGAGTGCGGCCGCCCGGCTGAACGCGGCGTGTGAATGTGCGCGTTCTGTCACAGCCGCCCCACCTGGGCCGATACCAGGAACCCCGGATACGGGCCCGTCGTCATCGTCGCAGTAGGGCCGTCCGCGGACGGCGGAGTGACCACCGGTCATCCCCTAGGGTGCCGAGGGGGCCCACGGGACCCCGGACTGCCCGACGGCCTAGGGTCCTTCGAGGAAAGGGGCCCGAGGCCCGGGGGAGCGGCGCGGCGCGACCACCGGTGTGACAGCAAGGCAGTGAGGACAGCTTCTATGGCGCAGGCGTACACGGCGGAGACGGGGAACGGCACGGTGGGGACGCGGCCATCCGGACCCCGCTTCCGGAGCGAGCGCTGGCGCGGCGACCAGGGCATCTGGCGGCGGGGCATTTTGCTCGCGCTGTTCGCCGTACTGGTGGCGTTCCTGATGATCCTGCACGCGCAGATCCCCAACCGGATCGGCAACCTCGGCAGCCTCACCGAGACGTTCCTGCCCTGGCTCGGCCTGTTCGTGCCGCTGATCCTCGTCGGCGCGCTGGTGCGCCGCTCGGCCACGGCGCTGATCGCGCTGCTCCTGCCGCTCGTGGTCTGGCTCAACCTGTTCGGCGGCCTGCTCACGGGCAAGTCGTCGGCGAGCGGCGGCGATCTGACGGTCGCCACCCACAACGTGAACGCCGGCAACCCCGACCCGGCCGCCACCGCCTCGGACGTCGCGGCCTCGGGAGCGGACGTGCTCGCGTTGCAGGAGCTGCCGGGCGGTCAGGTGGCGGCGTACGAGAAGGCCCTGGCGAAGACGTACAGGTACCACGCGGTCGAGGGCACGGTCGGGCTGTGGAGCAAGTACCCGCTCTCGGGTACGGCGCCGGTGGACATCCGGCTGGGCTGGACCCGCGCGATGCGCGCGACGGTGGCGGCGCCGGGCGGCGAGGTGGCCGTGTACGTGGCGCACCTGCCGTCGGTGCGCGTGAAGATGAACGCGGGCTTCACGGCCAACCAGCGGGACAACAGCGCGGACGCGCTGGGGGAGGCGATCGCGCGGGAGGGCCTCGACCGTGTGGTGCTGCTCGGCGACCTCAACGGCACGATGAACGACCGCTCCCTGAACGCGGTCACGTCGCAGATGCGCTCGACGCAGGGGGCGGCGGGGGACGGCTTCGGCTTCAGCTGGCCGGCGGCGCTTCCGATGGCGCGGATCGACCAGATCATGGTGCGGGGGGTGGAGCCGGTGTCGTCGTGGACCCTGCCGAGGACGGCCAGCGACCACTTGCCGATCGCGGCCCGCGTCAGTCTGTGACGTTCCCCACCCCGCCCCTTCCCTGACCCGGGGCTCCGCCCCGGACCCGGCACGGCCCTGCCGGGCCGTCCTGTCGGGGCTCCGCCCCGGGCCCCGCGCCTCAAGCGCCGGCGGGGCTGGATTCGGCGGTCTTGTCGGGGCTCCGCCCCGGACCCGGCACCGGCCTGGGCGTGCGGTCTCGTCGGGGCTCCGCCCCGGACCCCGGCCTCAAGCGCCGGGGGGCTGGAGTGGGGCGGTCCTGTCGGGCTGCGCCCCCGGCCCCCGCCGGCCTGGCGATGTCCCGCGCGGGCGCCCCGCTCACGACCGCCGGGCGTCGCGGTACGGGGTCCGGGGCCTGCCCCGGTTGCGGGAAGGGGCGGGGTGGGGGAGGAAAACCTCGCGCAACCCACCGTTCACCGCCGGGAACAAAACATCTGAGACCATTTGTTCCGAGAACGAACTTACTCGGAAAGGCTCTCCCCTCATGCCCTTGGCGCTACTCGCCCTCGCCGTATCCGCCTTCGGCATCGGAACCACCGAATTCGTCATGATGGGCCTCCTGCCCAACGTCGCCGACGACCTCGGCACCTCCGTCCCCACGGCCGGCCACCTCGTCTCCGCCTACGCCCTCGGCGTAGTCATAGGAGCCCCGCTTCTGACCGCCCTCGGCTCCCGCGTGCCCCGCAAGCGGATGCTCCTGCTGCTCATGGCGCTCTTCACCCTGGGGAACCTCGCCTCCGCGCTCGCCCCCGGCTTCGGCACCCTCCTCGCGGGCCGCGTCCTCGCCGGGCTGCCGCACGGCGCGTTCTTCGGCGTCGGCGCCGTCGTCGCCGCCCGGCTGGTCCGTGAGAACCGGCAGGCCCGCGCCGTCGCCACGATGTTCCTCGGACTGACCGTCGCCAACGTCGTCGGCGTCCCCGCCGCCACCGCACTCGGCCAGCACCTCGGCTGGCGCGCCACGTTCCTCGTCGTCACCGCCATCGGCCTCCTCGCGATGGCCGCGCTCGCCCGGCTCGTCCCGTACATGCCGCTCGACGCCCACCAGAGCGTCGGCCGGGAGCTGCGCGCACTCGGCGACAGGCAGGTCGTCCTCGGCCTGCTGACCGCCGTCTTCGGGTTCGCCGGCGTCTTCGCCGTGTACGCGTACCTGGCCTCGATGACCACCGAGGCCATGGGCCTCGCGGAGGCGTCCGTCACACTCGTGCTCGCCCTGTTCGGCATCGGCATGACACTGGGCGCGCTCGTCGCGGGGCCGCTCACCGACCGGGCGCTGCGCCCGACCCTGTACGGCTCCCTCGCCGCGCTCGCCCTCGTCCTGGTCGCGTTCCCCTTCACCGTGCACACCACGTGGCTCGCGCTCACGGCCGTCGTCGTCCTCGGCGCGGTCGGCTTCCTGACCACCACCCCGCTGCAGATGCTGGTGATGCGCAAGGCGCAGGACGCCCCGACGCTCGCCTCGGCCTCCAACCACTCGGCGTTCAACCTCGCCAACGCGGGCGGCGCCTGGCTCGGCGGCGCGGCCATCGCGGCCGGCTGGGGCTGGACGTCGCCGGCCTTCGTCGGCGCGGTCCTGGCCGTCGTGGGTCTCGCGATCGCCGCCGCGGCCGGACTGCTCGACCGCGACGGAAAGGGGGCCTCCCGCGTGATCGCCGCAGGAAGCCCCGGTACAGCGGAGCCGGTCAGCTCGTCGTCTCGCGCCACCGGTTCGTGATCGGCAGCCGCCGGTCCTTGCCGAAGCCCTTGGCCGAGATCTTGGTGCCCGGCGGGTACTGGCGCCGCTTGTACTCCGCCGTGTCCACCAGCCGCAGCGTCTTCGTCACCAGCTCCTCGTCGAAGCCGGCCGCGACGATCGCGTCCTTGCCCTGGTCGCGGTCGACGTACAGCTCCAGGAGGCGGTCCAGCAGGTCGTAGTCGGGCAGCGAGTCGGTGTCCACCTGGCCCGGACGCAGCTCGGCGCTCGGCGGCTTGGTGATCGACGCCTCCGGGATCGGCGGGGTCTGGCCGCGTTCCTCGGCGGCGCGGTTGCGCCACTGCGCGAGCCGGAAGACGGACGTCTTGTAGACGTCCTTGATCGGCCCGTACGCCCCGACCGAGTCGCCGTACAGCGTCGAATAGCCCACGGCCAGCTCGGACTTGTTGCCCGGCGCGAGCACGATGTGGCCCTCCTGGTTGGACAGGGCCATCAGCATCGTCCCGCGCAGCCGCGACTGGAGGTTCTCCTCGGCCAGCCCGGTGAGCCCCAGCGAGCTCATGTACGCGTCGAACATCGGCTCGATCGGCACGGTCCGGAAGTTCAGCCCGGTCCGGCGCGCGAGCTCGGCGGCGTCGCCCTTGGAGTGGTCGGAGCTGTACTTGGACGGCATCGAGACGCCGTACACGTTCTGCGCGCCGAGGGCGTCGCACGCGATGGCCGCGACGAGGGCGGAGTCGATGCCGCCGGAGAGGCCGACGAGGACGGACCGGAAGCCGTTCTTGGCGGCGTACGCGCGCAGGCCGACGACCAGCGCGGAGTACACCTCCTCGTCGTCGTCGAGCCGGTCGGCGTACCCGCCGGTGAGCTCGGCCTCGTACGCGGGAAGCGGCTCCTCGGACAGCACGACGCGGTCGACGGTCAGGCCGTCGTCCACGACACCGGTGGGCGCGTCGGCGGCGGCCGCGGGCAGGTCCAGGTCCAGTACGACGCAGCCCTCGGCGAACTGCGGGGCACGGGCGATCACTTCGCCGTCGGCGCCCACGACGATGGAGTCGCCGTCGAAGACGAGCTCGTCCTGCCCGCCGATCATGGCCAGGTACGCGATGGTGCAGCCGGCCTCCTGGGCGCGCTTGCGCACCAGCTCCAGGCGGGTGTCGTCCTTCTCGCGCTCGTACGGCGAGGCGTTGATCGAGACCAGCAGGCCGGCCTTCGCACTGCGGGCCGCCGGCACGCGGCCGCCGTCCTGCCACAGGTCCTCGCAGATCGCGAGCGCGACGTCGACGCCGTGGACGCGGACGACCGGCATGGTGTCGCCCGGCACGAAGTACCGGAACTCGTCGAAGACGCCGTAGTTGGGCAGGTGGTGCTTGGCGAAGGTCAGCACCACCTCGCCGCCGTGCAGCACGGCACCGGCGTTCTGCGGAGCGCCGGCGGGCTGGCCGTACTTGGGCTGGGCCGTGTCGGAGCGGTCCAGGTAGCCGACGACGACCGGCAGGTCCCCGAACCCCTCGGCGGCGAGCCGCGAGGCGAGCGCCCGCAGCGCGGCGCGGGACGCCTCGACGAAGGACGAGCGCAGGGCCAGGTCCTCGACGGGGTACCCGGTGAGCACCATCTCGGGGAACGCGACGAGGTGCGCCCCCTGCTCGGCGGCGTGCCGGGTCCACTGGACGATGGCCTCGGCGTTGCCGGCGATGTCGCCGACGGTCGAGTCGATCTGGTTCAGAGCGATGCGTAGTTGAGGCACGCGGCTCAGTGTAATCGTCTTTCTGACGCGATGTCTCGGGACGGGGGCGAGCGGCTCGTGCCGGCAGGCGCCGTACCGACAACCACCCGCACCCCGCGGCGAGGGGCCGCGGGTGCGGGTGGTCGTCCGGCCGCCGGACCGCACCCCGCGCAGTCGTCCGGCCGCCGGGACCCGCGGCGCGCAGCGCACGCACAGGCCCGGGGCGTCGGTGCGGCACGAGCGCGCCGCACCGACAGGCCGCTACGAACGAGGTCCGGTCGCCGCGTACACGCGTTCCGCCCAGCCCGCGATCTGGTCCTCGTTGAGGTGCTGTGCCAGATCGGCCTCGCTGATCATGCCCACCAGCCGCTTGTTCTCGATCACCGGCAGGCGGCGGATCTGGTGGCCCTGCATCTCGCGCAGCACCTCCTCGACGTCGGCGCCCGCGTCGATCCAGCGCGGCGTGCCCTTGGCCATCTCGCCCGCCGTCACCTTCGACGGGTCGTGCCCCATGGCGACACAGCCCACGACGATGTCACGGTCGGTGAGGATGCCGCAGAGGCGTTCGTCGGCGTCCGCGATGGGCAGAGCGCCCACGTTCATCTCGCGCATCATCTGTGCGGCGCGGTCGAGGGTCTCGTGCGCGGGAATCCACTGGGCCCCCGCGTGCATGATGTCTTTGGCCGTGGTCATCGAACGTGCCTCCTGGATGCCGAAAGACCCCGAGCCATCCCATTGTGGTTGCGCCTTTCGGCGTACGCGACCGCACGCGCCCCCGGCCGCGAAGCATGCGGGCCCGGCCCCGTCACCACGCGGGCCCGGCCCCGTCACCACGCGGGCCCGGCCCCGTCACCACGCGGTGACGGGCCGGGCCCGCGGTCTTCCGTACGGTCAGGCGAGCGGCTCGGCGCCGCGCTTCTTCAGCAGGCCGACCATCAGCTCGATCTCCGAGCGCTGCGCGTCCACCATGCCCTGCGCCAGATCGCGCTCCGTGCCGACGGTGCACAGGTCCACGCAGCCCTGGGCCATGGCCACACCGCCGTTGTGGTGGTTGATCATCAGCTGGAGGTAGAAGACCTCCGCCTGCCGGCCGCTGAGCCCGCCCAGCCGCTCCAGCTCGTCCTTCGTCGCCATGCCCGGCATCAGCCGGCCGTCCTCCGCCGCGCCGCCGGCGTGGCCCGAGCCGTGTCCGCCGTGGGCGGAGCCGTCTTTGGACGAGGCGGCGTCCGTGCCCTGGTGCATCCATTCCATCGGCTCGCGGCCGGCGACGACCTTGGGCAGCTCCCACAGGTCGAGCCAGCCCAGCATCATGCCGCGCTGGTTGGCCTGCGTGTTGGCGATGTCGTACGCGAGCCTGCGCACCTCCTCGTCCTTCGTCCGGTCCCGGACGATGAACGACATCTCCACCGCCTGCTGATGGTGGACCGACATGTCCCGGGCGAAGCCGGCATCCGCCGAATCCCCGGTGGGCGTACGCGCGGCGGACGTGTCCCCGCCCGCGGAGGCCACCGTGGCGGCCCCGGCGAACAGCAGCGCGAGCACGACCGCGGTGATCGCGGCCCAGTGCGTGCGCGTCATGCCGCTCACTTCCCGCTCAGCCCGCCCGTGCAGGCCGCACCGGGCTCGGGCGTCTGCGGACCCTGCACGTACTTGGTGAAGAACTGGTTCACGCGCGGGTCGTCGGCCGAGTCGACCGTGACCTGCTTGCCCCAGGCGCTCAGCATGATCGCGCCCTTCTGGTCCTTGTACGGGCTCATCAGCGAGTACGGGGTCTTCTTGACCTTCTCGCCGAGCTTCTTCACATCGGCCTCGGCGGCCTTGTCGGTGTACGTCACCCAGACCGCGCCGTGCTCCAGCGAGTGGACGGCGTTCACGTCCGCGACGGGCTCGGTGTAGACGTCGCCGTTGCAGTTCATCCACACCTGGTGGTGGTCGCCGCCGACCGGCGGGGCCATCTCGTACGTCACCTGGGCCTCGACGTGGTTGCGGCCCAGCTTCTTGGCGTCCCAGGTCTGCTCGCCGGTGACCGGGGCCTTGGCCGCGGCCACCTCCTGGTCCTTCTCGTCGGACTTCTTGTCGAGCACGAAGGCGCCGAAGCCGACGAGCGCGGCGACGACGACGGTGCTGAGAGTGATCGTGATGATGCGGTTGCGGCGCTCGCGGGCCTGCTCGGCGCGGCGCATCTGCTCTATTCGGGCCCGGCGGTCGTTGGTCGTGTTGCGGGAAGCCATCGTGGGTCGTCCTTCGTGAGGTCTGCGGGGGGTGTCTGTCGGTGCGCGGGAAGTGAGCGGGCGGACTACGCCCGCAGCACTTGAAGGACGTGCAGGTCGGGGGCCCGGGGCAGGGCACCGGTCCGAGGCGGTCCGCCGCCGTCGGCCGGCGCCGCCGTGTACGGGAGCCCGACGGCCGCGGCCAGGGGGGCGTCGAGCGGGGGCGCGGTGAGCACGGCCGGACTCAGCACCGGCAGCAGACCGCAGTCGCCCCGGTCGTACGGACAGCCGAACACGGCCGAGGGCTCGGGGCCGCCACCGGTGGCACCGGGTGCCCGCACGGCCGCGGCCTCGTGTGCCACCCCCTGGTGGGGCGCGGGCGCCGACGGGCCCAGGCAGATGAAGAGCGCACCGAGCAGCGTCGCCACGCAGCTCAGCAGAGCCGTGGGACGCGCACTGCGCGAGACGCGGTCGCTCCGCGAACCCCTCATGGCCCGAGATCGTAGTAGGCGCACGGGCGGTGCAGGCCGGACGGGGAGGGAAACCTCACGGGTCGGGGCGGACAACCGGCGCGAACCGCTCGAAGGCCCCGGCGCACGAAGCGACGGGCCACTCAAGGCGCCCGTGAGGACCTTCACAGGGGCCCGGGAGGAGTGAGGCACCCCCTCAGGGTCGTCTCCGGATGTGCCCTGGCCCACAATGGGCACAACCGCCCTGCGCAACCTGCCCGAAACCCGTGAGTGGCATCCTCGGAGCGGGTAGGCAGGCGGCAGACAGGCGGCGGGACCGGCAAGGAATGGTGGAAATGGATAAGCAGCAGGAATTCGTGCTCCGCACGCTCGAGGAGCGCGACATCCGCTTCGTGCGCCTGTGGTTCACCGACGTGCTCGGCTTCCTCAAGTCCGTCGCCGTGGCCCCCGCCGAGCTGGAGCAGGCCTTCGACGAGGGCATCGGCTTCGACGGCTCCGCGATCGAGGGCTTCGCGCGCGTCTACGAGTCGGACATGATCGCCAAGCCGGACCCCGGCACCTTCCAGATCCTGCCGTGGCGCGCGGAGGCGCCCGGCACCGCCCGGATGTTCTGCGACATCCTGATGCCCGACGGGTCGCCGTCCTTCGCGGACCCGCGCTTCGTGCTGAAGCGCATCCTCGCCAAGACCTCCGACCTGGGCTTCACCTTCTACACGCACCCGGAGATCGAGTTCTTCCTGCTGAAGGACAAGCCGGTCGACGGCAGCCGCCCCACCCCCGCGGACAGCTCCGGCTACTTCGACCACACCCCGCAGAACGTGGGCATGGACTTCCGCCGCCAGGCCATCACGATGCTGGAGTCCATGGGCATCTCGGTGGAGTTCAGCCACCACGAGGGCGCGCCGGGCCAGCAGGAGATCGACCTGCGCTACGCGGACGCGCTGTCGACGGCCGACAACATCATGACGTTCCGCCTGGTCATGAAGCAGGTCGCGCTGGAGCAGGGCGTCCAGGCCACGTTCATGCCCAAGCCGTTCTCGGAGTACCCCGGCTCCGGCATGCACACCCACCTGTCGCTCTTCGAGGGCGACCGCAACGCCTTCTACGAGTCGGGCGCCGAGTACCAGCTCTCCAAGGTCGGCCGCTCGTTCATCGCGGGCCTGCTGCGGCACGCCGCCGAGATCTCGGCCGTCACCAACCAGTGGGTCAACTCCTACAAGCGCATCTGGGGCGGCTCGGCCCGCAGCGCCGGCGCCGGCGGCGAGGCCCCCTCGTACATCTGCTGGGGCCACAACAACCGCTCCGCTCTGATCCGCGTCCCGATGTACAAGCCGGGCAAGACCGGCTCGGCCCGTATCGAGGTGCGCTCGCTGGACTCCGGCTGCAACCCGTACCTGGCGTACGCGGTCCTGCTCGCGGCGGGCCTGAAGGGCATCGAGGAGGGCTACGAGCTCCCCGCGGGCGCGGACGACGACGTGTGGGCGCTCTCCGACGCGGAGCGCCGCGCGATGGGCATCGCCCCGCTCCCGCAGAACCTGGGCGAGGCGATCGACCTGATGGAGCGCAGCGAGCTCGTGGCCGAGACGCTGGGCGAGCACGTCTTCGACTTCTTCCTGCGCAACAAGAAGCAGGAGTGGGAGGAGTACCGCTCCGAGGTCACGGCCTTCGAGCTGCGCAAGTCGCTGCCGGTGCTGTAGGGACCTTCGCGGATCCTCGGCGCGTTCCCGGCGGCTCCCGGCCGCCGGGCCTGCGGGGACCGGCCCTCTCCTCCTGCGGATGCGAAGTCCGCGGGGTGCCGTGACCCTGGGAGGGACGGGGGACCCTGCGCCGAGGAGGAAAACCCCATGTCCATGATGGACAAGATCAAGAACATGCTCAAAGGCCACCCTGAGCAGACGAACAAGGGCATCGAGAAGGGCGGCGACTACGTGGACGAGAGGACCCAGGGCAAGCACAGGCGCCACGTGGACACGGCCCAGGACAAGATGAGGGAGCAGTTCGGCAGCGGTGAGGGCGGCCGGCCCGCCCCCGGCCCCGGCCCGGACCGCGGCCCGGACGAGCCGCCGCGGGCCTGACAGCGACCCGCCGGCCCGGACCGGGGGCGCACGTCCCCGGTCCGGGCCGCTGTGTGCCGGGGGCCGTCAGGGACCGGTGAGGCGGTCCACCACCGTCGCGGTGTCGGTCACGCCGCCGATCCGCGGAAAGCCGAGCGTGACCGAGGCGCGGTGCTCCCCGGCGGTGAGCCCGGCCATCGTCCTCGGCGAAGACCAGGTCGTACCCGTGGTCGCACGCGACACGATCCGGCCCATCGGCACGAGGGCGGCACGGGAAGCGTCGATCGTCGTCATGCCGTCACGACAGGCGGCGGGCGAGGAGATGGGCCTGCGGCGTCTTCTCACCCGGTTCCGCCTCCCGCACCATCCGCGCCCGCACCTCGAAGCCGGCCGACTCCAGCTGCTCCGCGACCTGTTCGGGCATCAGCCGGTGGAAGTCGAGCGAGATCTCGTGCCCGAACCCCTCGGTGTGGCGCACGGGCTCGTGACCGACCTGGAACCCCATCAGCAGATACCCGCCGGGAGCGAGGACGCGGTGGAACTCGGCGTACACGGCGGGCCGTTGGGCGGGCGGGACATGGATGACGGAGTACCAGGCGACGAGCCCGCCGAGTGAGCCGTCGTCGAGGTCGAGCGCGGTCATGGACCCCTCGTCGAACCGCAGCCCCGGAAACGTGCGCCGGGCGAGGGCGACCATCGCGGGAGACAGGTCGATCCCCGAGATGTCCACTCCTCGCCCATCGAGATACGCGGTCGTCTCCCCCGGCCCGGACCCGACCTCGACGACGCGGCCCTCGACCAGCTCGGCGAACGCGGCGAGCGTGGCGCGGTCCAGTGGCTTCGCCTCCAAGTAGGCGCGGAACATGCCGGCGTAGTCAGCGGCGATGGCGTCGTACGAGGCGCGGGTGTCGGTGAGGAAGGCGGGCTCGTCCTCCCGGGGGCCGGTGGCGGCCTCGTTCGTCTGAGGTCCGTTCCTCTGAAGTCCGTGCGCCTGGGGCCGGCCCGTCTCGGATTCGATGGTCATGGGACGACCTTAACGGCCGCGTCGGACAGCGCGTCCTTTGTGCGGAAGCGGCCCCGCAGATGTCCTGACTGGTTCTCAATTCCCCTCTTTCGCCGAGCTGTTCCGTGGAAAACCCCATTTCGGAAGCAGTGCGATACGCAAGACATTAAGTGCTGGTGTCCGGGCGTGCCGAGCCGCTTCGAGGTCGGCCGGCGCCAACACGGTGAACGGCGTCTGACGTCATCAACGGCGCCAACACAGTGAACGGCGTCTGACGCCGGATCCGCCGGAGCCGAGAACGACCGTGTGGGCCTTGGTGCCGTCCGGCATAGGGGCCCACGCGCATGTTTCCTCGCGCCCACCTCACCAGCAGGAGGGCAGCAGCATCTCCCACCCGTCGCATGCGGGCATCATGGGCATCTCCGCCGGGGTGGCGTACTTCATCATGGCCGCGTAATGGCCCTCTTCGATCTCTTCCGTGGTCATCGTGCTGACATCCGGCAGCTGTTCACCATTCCCTTCCAGAATCTCCTTCCACATGGCGATTTTCTTCGCACGTGTGTATTTCTTCTCCTCCTGGACCATCACGCCATTGCCGCTGTCCGTCGCGCCGTAGGCCACCGTGGTGCCGGATATGGCGATCAGCGCGACTGCGCCGAGTGTGAAAATCCTGAGCCCTCGCGACCGGCGTGATGGTCCGGCTGCCTTCTTCCGTCCTGGCAACGTGCTTCCTCACTTTCGCGGATTCCCCACCCGGATCTCGATCTCGGTGGGTGTGGCCCCGCGTGGCCCCGTGCGGCAGCACGCTGTGGGCTGGGGCGGCGGCTACAGCCCGGGGCCGTTGTACGCGCCGCGGTGCGGCTTCGTGGTCGCGGACACGGGATTCGCCCAGTAGTCGCGGCCGCCGTTGCCGCTGATCACGGATCCGTTGTTCAGGGCGGGGGAGGTGGACCGCAGCTTGTAGCCGTCGACCGAGTGGATCGTGTCGCCGCCGGTGCCGGGGCTCACGAAGTGCGGGTCGCCCACGATGCCGTTGGCGGTCGGCCGCGGCACGCCCTGGAAGACGTTCCACAGCCACTGGATGCCCGGGCCCGTGGGCAGCCGGGAGTCGCTGGTACCCACCCAGATGTTGTTCTCGACCACGCTCTCCTCGGGGAGCGTGATGCTGAACTTCCTGTCCGTGCAGTAGACGACGTTGTTGTACATGTGCAGCGCGGACCGGCCGGCGGTGACGCTGCTCATGCGGCAGTCGTTCTCGGAGATGTTGTAGCGGATGACCTGCTTGGCGCCGCCGATCGTGCCGCACCCGTCGCAGTCGAGGAAGAAGCCGCCGATGTTGTCGCGGCTGAAGTTGTACTGGATGGTGCAGGTGCCGGTGTTGCCCCAGTCGCAGTCGAACGCCTGGCTGTCGGCCACGGACATGCGCGTGATGCCGTACACGGCGTTCTTCTGGATGGTCGGGTTGTGGTCGCCGAGCACCCAGATGCCGGCGAAGTTGCCGCCGGAGAACGGATACACGCCGTTGCCGACGCCGGAGGCGTTGTTGTACTGGATCATCGGCGCGTCGGCGTAGCTGGCGATGATGCCGTCGCCGCCGACGTCCTTGATGACGTTGTGCTCGATCAGGACCCCGGAGCCCTTGACCGCCATGGCCCCGACACGGATCTTGAGGCCGCCGCCGCCCGTGTTGCTGATCTGGTTGTGGTGGACGTGGACGTCGTTGAGCGTCGAGTTGGTGCCGCTCGCCCCGGTGACGATGCCGGCGGACTGCACGAAGTCCTCGGTGGTCGGGCTGGTCTTGTTCGTCTGACCGGCGACGCGGTCGACGACGAGATGGCCGATGTCGAACCCGCGGTGCGCCGTGCCGTCGGTGGCGGAGATCCGCAGTCCGGTGCGGCGGGCGAGGGAGGAGGCGGGGTTCGTCAGCTTGAGGTTGCTGATCCGCCAGTGGTCCTGATTGGTCAGGGAGACGGCGTCGGCGGCCCCGTTGCCGTCGATCACGGGCAGCGCGCCGGTGCCGTAGCTGGTGAGGGAGATGGGGGCGGAAGCCGTGCCGCTGCCCTTGGGGGCGAGGGAGCCGGTGCAGGTGGTGCCGGACGCGAAGGCGAGGGTGTCACCCGGGGCGTACGTCTTTCCGTTGGCCTGGCCGATGCTGTTGAACGGTGAGGTCTGGCTGCCGTCGCCGGCGGCCGGGCGGGAGCAGTCCACGTACGTGGTGCTCCCCGCGGCCGAGGCGGGCGTGTCGGTGAGGGCGACGGCGCCGGTGAGCGCGAGGGCGGCGGCGACGAGCCCGCGGCCCATCGCCCGCCGCCCTCCGCATGCTCCGATGGTCATGACGCAACACCTTTCTGGCGGTCTGGTGCCGCCAGAAGCTAGGTGCGGTCGGTGATCGAGTCAATGCGCTTTTGTCGATTGATCGAATTTCGATCAGAGGGTGGGTGATTGGTCGGATTCCTGCGGGGATCCGTTCCGACGGAACAGGGCCGTCCAGAGGAAGGACTTGCCGAAGTGCGCGGACTCCGGGGACTGTTCGCGCATCCGGCGCAGCTCTACCTCCTCCAGGTCGGAGAAGACCCAGCGCAACTCCTCGGGCGTGTACGCGAGTCCGCCCTCGAGGCGGGCCCGCCCGTAGAACTCGGCGTCCGGCAGCTCCGACCCCATCCCGCCGCCGGCGAAGCAGGTGAGGAAGAGATGCCCGCCGGGCGCGAGGACGCGGTCGAGCAGGGCGAGGTAGCTGACGCGGCGGTGCGGCGGAAGGTGGTGGAACATGCCGGAGTCGAGGACCAGGTCGTACGGTCCGGTCAGTTCGGCCGTGAACGCGTCCCCACAGATGAACCGGACGTCCACGCCCGCCTCCCGGGCGCGCTCCTCGCCCCACGCGACGGCGGTCGGCGACAGATCGACGGCGTCGACCCGGAACCCGGCGGCGGCGAGCCGGACCGCGTTCCGCCCCGGCCCGCACCCCAGATCGAGGACCCGCCCGCGCGCCGGGACGAGCCCCCGGTCGAGATACGAGACCAGGCTCTCGTCCGGCTTCGAGACGAAGAACGGCACGGACTTGTCACGGTCGGCGTAGAAGCCGTCCCACCAGTCGGCCCCCTTGACGGTCCATCGATCGGCCTCGGGCGCGAACAGGCCGTCCAGGAGTGCGAGTACGTCGTCGACGCTGCGGATGTTCCGGTGCATCAGATCCCCTTCCCTCGGGGACCACGCTATGCCGGATGGAGATGAAATCCCAGGTCAGGCGGGTATATAGAGGTTGCGGGCGGCCATGTGCGGGCCGCTCACCACTCTTCGGACCCGGCCTGTCCGCCTGCCCCCGCGCCGCCGCCCGGCACCCCGTGAAGGGCCGTGACGGGGCCATTGCGGGCCGACCCGGAGCAGGTTTTCGCGGCGATTTTCCTTCGGCTCAGCGGGCGGCGTACGCGACGAACTCGCTCGACCGACGGCTGCGCGGTTCGGGCGACGCGTCACGCACGGGCCGCCCGGTCTGTCAGCGCTCCGACAGCGGTGACGGCGCCTCCTGCACGCACCACGTGTTGCCGTCCGGGTCCTTGAAGAACATGAACGCGTTCCACACGTCGCCCGGGCCGTCCTCCCAGCCCGTCGCGCCCACGTGCTGGATCGGCGTCACCGGCACCCCGCGCGACATGAGCTCCGAGTGCGCCTTCGCGATGTCCGTCACGCACAGCTGGAGCGCGTGCAGGGAGCCGGGGGCCATCTCGGGCTGGTCCGGGTGGCGCGGCATTCCGGTCATCAGCGCGATGGAACAGCGCGAGCCGGGCGGCGTGAGCTGGACGATGCGCATGCCCGGGGCGACCTCGTCGTCCAGGTCGACCTTGAACCCCAGGGCCTCCCCGTAGAACGTCTTCGCGCGGTCCAGGTCCGTGACGGGGACCGTGACGACTTCGAGGGTCATTTCCATGGCGGGTCCTTACGTTGTCGGAGGAGCGAGGAGCGAAGCCGGGAAGCGGATCAGCCGGTGAAACTCCAGCGGGTCTGGCCGTACGGCTCTCCCCTGTGGAAACCGAACGCCTTCCGCGGCGCCACCCGGAATACCAAAGCCTCGCCGGCCGTGTGCGCGAACACGCCGTCGCGGACCTCGAAAGTCCAGTTCTCGCCGTACTTCTCGGTCCACAGCCGCGCCAGCGTGCGCAGCGTCGCCTCGTCCGTTACCCGGACCGCCTCGCCCTCCACCACCACGTCGTCGCCCTCGCTCAGCGAGTTCGTCGACCCGGTCGTGAGGACCACGTGCGGGTTGGCGCGCAGGTTCAGTGCCTTCTGCTCCCCGGGGCCCGTGCAGAAGTGCAGGGCGTCGTCGTGCCACACGGCGATCAGCGGCGTGACATGCGGGCGGCCGTCGGCACGTACGGTCGTCAGCCAGAAGACCTCGGCCGCCGCGATCCGGGCCGCTGCCTCGGGCCAGGACGCGGCGACCGCCTTCGGGTCGCTGAAGCGGGGATCGAGCTGTGCAACGGGGTCGGCCACGGACATCGCTCTGTCCTCTCACGTCGTGTGCCTTCGAAAGGCTGCACAGAGACATACCCGGCGCGGCGCCCGTACTCATCGCTCGCCCCGGAACGAGCTCCGGGCTCGCTCAGCCCACCGGCTGCCACGCCTCCGGCGCCCCGGGACCGGACCAGTACAGCCGCCCGTCCTGGCCGATCGCGCCCACGCCGGTCTCCGTGCCCGACGGAGCCCCCACGAACAGCGGTCCGCCCGCCCGCCACCGCGGCGTACCGGCCGACCGGCCCGCCGTGCCCGTGCCGCCCGGCGCCGGCAGGTAGGTGCCCGGTACGCCTGTCCGGGAGCGGACCGCCAGCAGCGCGTGACCGGGGCCGGACGCGCTGACCGGGCCGAAGCCCGCGACGCCGCCGAGCTCGGTCACGGGCGACGCCAGGGGGCCCGAGAAGTGGACCGTGCGGACCGCGCCGGACGCGGGCCTGCGGAACCAGAGCCGTACGCCGTCGCCCTCCGGCGCCGCGCTCAGCGTGAGCGTCGTCGGCGGCAGGCCCGTCGGGGTGGGACCGCTCAGCGGGGCGCCCGGCCTCGCCTGCGTCCAGGACCGGACCGACAGCGGGGTGCTGACGAAGACGTGCTGGCGACCGCTCGCGTCGGACGCCACGGCCGGATCGCCGTGCAGGTTCTCGCCGCCGCGCTCGCGCCACGCCGTCCAGGAGCCGTCGAGGCGCTGGGAGACCGAGCTGAGCGAGTAGTGGCCGTTGCGCAGGTAGACCGTGATCCGGCCCGCCTTGTCGACCGTCGCCGCGGGGGCCGAGATGTCGGAGAGACCGGACGCGTCGTCCTTCTCGGGCGTGCCGAGCGAATGCCACCGCCCGAAGGCGCCGCCCGGCGTGCGCTGCACCGCCGTCACCACCTCGCGGCGGTAGTCGGCGGGCCCCGCGCCCAGGGTCGTACGGGTCGCGAAGACCGCGATCCGGCCGTCCGCGAGCCGCACCGACGTCACCCCGCTGTCGAGCCCGGTACCGGGCAGCAGCTCGGGACCGGTCCAGGCGCCCCGCGCGCCGCGGTGCCAGACCGCGAGGCGCGTGTCGAGGACCGAGAAGGCCCACAGCTCACCGCCGCGTCCGGGCTGCACCCAGGATGTCGACTCGCCCCGGGTGTAGCGGACGGACTGCGTCCAGCCGTGGCCGCCGGGACGCGCCGCCACCTTGCGGTCGCCGCAGCCCGCCTCGGCGCCGCAGTAGTTCCGGTCGTCCGTCCACGCGTACGTGTGCATCGTGCGCAGCTTGGCCGCCGCCGTTTCCGGGTCGAGCGTGCGCGGCAGGCCGCTGGTGAAGTAGCCGAGGTAGTTCTGGACACTGAACGCCGGGTGGCCGGACGTCGCCGCGTACCGCGCGAGCGCCGCCTGCGCGAACCGCGCCCCGAAGAGGTGGTCCTGGTGGTCGGTGGGCCGGTCCGTGCCGGCGACCAGGCCCGGCGTCGGGTCCTGCATCCGTACGTGCGTGGGCGCGAACCGCTGCAGCAGCCCCGCGACCGTCTCGACGACCTGCGCCTTGCTGTACGCGAAGTCCCGCTTCACCGGGGAGGCCGACGCCAGCTGCGAGGGCAGCTCGGAGACCCGGCCGTCCCACAGACCGTGCAGGCTGACGGGCCGGTCGCCCGCGATGGAGCCCGCCTCGCGCAGCTGGACCCACACCAGGGACAGCTCCGGACGGGCCACGAGCACGTCCAGCTCGGCGGTGCCGCCGCCGGCCGTCGGTATCGCGGTGCGCCGCCACGGGCTCGTCCGGTCGCCGGTCGCCATCTCCGCGTACGCGGCGCGTATGCCGTTCTGCCGGGCCTCCGCGTACCGGGCCTTGTCGGCGGCGGGTCTGACCGAGGGGGCGAGCGGGCCGGTGCGGGCCGCGTTGACGCCGTCGGACTCGCCCGCCGTGAGGTAGACGGAGGTCAGCCGGGAGCGGGAGTCGACCGACTGGCGGGTGTCGGGGTTCATGAAGAACAGGTCGTCGTCCGGGTGCGCGACGATCTGCACCACGGAGGTGGGGGCGGGCTCCGCGGGGGCCGGGCTCTCCTGGACGGCCGCCGGCCGGGCCGTCTGCATTTTCGGCGGGTTGTGCGTCGCGCCCGAGCCGGCGGCACCGGCGCCGTAGAACCAGCCGGCCACGGCGACCGGGGCGATCAGCAGGGCCGCCGTCGGGCCTCGGCGGGCGAGCAGGGTGAAGCGGCGGCGGGGCCCGGACGAGCGCATTGCGGTGGTGCCTTCGGTGTTCAGGGTTTCCAGCGGACGAGGTTCCGGCCGGCGCGCGTCGTGTGCGGCCCGTCGCATACGGGCACGAAGATCGGCACCGGCCTGCTGTGAAGACGGAAATACCGAGCATGCGGTTCATCGCGGGCGTTGTGCGCCGAACATGGCGAATCTCACGCGCCTCGTACGTCACGTCCGGCACGTACCGCGCGCGCTCCGCGGGGCCGGGGCCGGGCGGTGGGGACTAGGCTCGATGCGGCACGCTGATCAGGGCGAGGACGGGAGACCGGGATGACGGCGCCGGGGCGCAGAAGCAGCACCTTCACGCGACTCCTTCGGCACGGATTCACCGACCCCTCCGCCGCCGAGCGGCTGCTCGACCTCCCCGACATGGCCCCGGTCCGTGCCGACCCCGTGCTGCTCGACGCGTTCGCCGCCGCCGCCGACCCCGACCTCGCCCTGCGCGGCCTGGTGCGCGTGGTGGAGGCCCACGAGGACGGCGAACGCCGCCGCTTCCTCGACACCCTCGCCACCGCCAAGCCCCTCCGCGACCGGCTGCTCGGCGTCCTCGGCGCCTCCGAGGCGCTCGGTGACCACCTGGCCCGCCACCCGCGCGACTGGCAGGCGCTGTTCACGTACGAGTCCGCCGACCTGCACCCGGGCGTGGCCGAGTTCGAGGCCGGGCTCGCCGGGGCGGACGACCCCGTGTCGCTGCGCGTCGCCTACCGCCGCTGCCTGCTCGCCATAGCGGCCCGCGACGTCTGCGGCACCACCGACGTCGCCGAGGCCGCCGCCGAACTCGCCGACCTCGCCACCGCGACCCTGCGCGCCGCGCTCGCCATCGCCCGCGCCGCCGCACCCGACGACGCCGCCGCCTGCCGCCTCGCCGTCATCGCCATGGGCAAGTGCGGCGGCCACGAGCTGAACTACGTCTCCGACGTCGACGTGATCTTCGTCGGCGAACCGGCGAACGGCACCGACGAGAGCAAGGCCCTCCAGGCCGCCACCCGCCTCGCCTCGCACCTGATGCGCATCTGCTCCGAGACCACCGTCGAGGGCACCATCTGGCCCGTCGACGCCAACCTGCGCCCCGAGGGACGCAACGGCCCGCTGGTGCGCACCCTGTCCAGCCACCTCGCCTACTACCAGCGCTGGGCCAAGACCTGGGAGTTCCAGGCGCTGCTCAAGGCGCGGCCGGTCGCCGGGGACCTGGCACTCGGCGAGGAGTACATCGACGCCGTCTCCCCGCTCGTCTGGCAGGCCGCCGAACGCGAGAACTTCGTCGCCGACGTGCAGAAGATGCGCCGCCGCGTCGTCGACAACATCCCCGCCGCCGAGATCGAGCGCGAGCTCAAGCTCGGACCCGGCGGGCTGCGCGACGTCGAGTTCGCCGTCCAGCTGCTGCAGCTCGTCCACGGCCGCAGCGACGCCTCCCTGCACAGCGGCAAGACCCTCGAGGCGCTCCAGGCGCTCGCCGCCGGCGGGTACGTCGGCCGGGCCGACGCCGCCCAGCTCGACGACGCGTACCGCTTCCTGCGCGCCATGGAGCACCGCATCCAGCTCTACCGGCTGCGGCGCACCCACCTCGTGCCCGAGCAGGAGGCCGACCTGCGCCGCCTCGGCCGCTCCCTGGGGCTGCGCACCGACCCGGTCGCCGACCTCAACCGGGAGTGGAAGCGGCACGCCTCGGTGGTACGCCGGCTCCACGAGAAGCTGTTCTACCGGCCGCTGCTCGACGCCGTCGCCCAGCTCGCGCCCGGCGAGATCCGGCTCAGCCCCAAGGCCGCCGGACAGCGCCTCGAAGCCCTCGGCTACGCCGACCCCGTCGCCGCCCTGCGCCACCTGGAGGCGCTGTCGTCGGGGGTGTCCCGCAAGGCCGCCATCCAGCGCACGCTGCTGCCGGTGCTGCTCGGCTGGTTCGCCGACTCCGCCGACCCCGACGCGGGCCTCCTCGGCTTCCGCAAGGTCTCGGACGCACTCGGCAAGACGCCCTGGTACCTGCGGCTGCTGCGCGACGAGGGCGCCGCCGCCGAGAACCTGGCCCGGGTGCTGTCCGCCGGCCGGCTCGCCCCTGACCTGCTGCTGCGCGCCCCCGAGGCCGTCGCGATCCTCGGCGACCCCGAGGGCCTCCGGCCCCGCGGACGCGACCACCTCGAACAGGAGGTGCTCGCCGCCGTCGGGCGCGCCGACAGCGCCGAGGCCGCCGTCGCCGCGGCCCGCGGCGTGCGCCGCCGCGAGCTGTTCCGTACGGTCGCCGCTGACCTCGTCGCCTCGTACGGCACCGAGGACAGCCCCGCCGAGGCGGACCCCGGAGCCCTCGTCGACCGGGCCGGCACGGCGGTCACCGACCTCACCGCGGCGACGATCGCGGGCGCGCTCAGGGCCGCCGTGCGCGACCAGTGGGGCGACTCGCTGCCCACCCGGTTCGCGGTCATCGGCATGGGCCGCTTCGGCGGCGGCGAGCTGGGCTACGGCTCCGACGCCGACGTCCTGTTCGTTCACGAGCCGCGCGACGGCGTGGACGAACAGGAGGCGGCGCGCGCCGCGAACACGGTCGTCGCCGAGATGCGGCGGCTGCTCCAGTTGCCCACCGCCGACCCGCCCCTGCTGATCGACGCCGACCTGCGGCCGGAGGGCAAGAGCGGACCCATGGTGCGCACGCTCGCCTCCTACGAGGCGTACTACCGCCGCTGGGGCCTCGTGTGGGAGAGCCAGGCCCTGCTGCGCGCGCGTCCCATGGCCGGCGACGCCGAACTGGGCGCCCGGTTCGTCGAACTGGCCGACCCGCTGCGGTACCCGGAGAACGGACTCGGCGAGGACGCCGTACGGGAGATCCGCCGGCTCAAGGCGCGCATGGAGTCCGAACGCCTGCCGCGCGGCGCCGACCCGACGCTCCACGCCAAGCTGGGCCGCGGCGGTCTGAGCGACGTCGAGTGGACGGTCCAGCTGCTCCAGATGCGCCACGGCAGCAAGGTGCCGGGCCTGCGCACCACCCGTACCCGCGAGGCCCTGGCGGCGGCGCGGCAAGCCGGTCTGATCTCCGCCGAGGACGCCGCGACGCTCGACGAGGCATGGGTGCTCGCCACGCGGGTGCGCAACGGCGTGATGGTGGTGCGGGGCCGGGCGGGCGACACGTTCCCGTCGGACGGCCGGGAGCTGGCGGCGGTGGGCCGTTATCTCGGCTACGGGCCGGGCCACGTGGGCGACATGCTGGACGACTACCGCAGGGTGACGCGGCGGGCGCGAGGCGTGGTGGAGGAGCTGTTCTACGGCGCGTAGCGCGCGCCGGGCCTAGGCGCGCGTCGGCAGCAGGCGCCGGAAGCGCTGGGGCCGGTTCGGGTCCTCAAGCACCAGCCGGGGCAACCGGTGCGGCAGTGCCCGGTACCACGCGTACGACACCCCGAAGCCGAACGCCAGGCAGATCATGCCGCCCACCGCGTCCAGCCAGAAGTGGTTCGCCGTCGCCACGATGACGACCAGTGTCAGCGTCGGGTACAGCACGCCGAGGATCCTCGCCCACGGTGCCGTCGCCAGCGCGCAGATGACGAGGCCGCACCAGAGCGACCAGCCGATGTGCATCGAGGGCATGGCCGCGTACTGGTTCGACATGTTCTTGAAGTTGCCCGAGGCCATCGAACCCCAGGTCTCGTGGACGAGAACGGTGTCGATGAAGTGCTGCCCGTTCATCAACCGGGGCGGCGCGAGTGGATACAGGTAGTAACCGACCAGTGCCACACCGGTGGTGGAGAAGAGGACGAGGCGGGTGGCGGCGTAACGGCCGGGGTGTCCGCGGTAGAGCCACACCAGCACACCGATGGTCACCACGAAGTGCAGTGTCGCGTAGTAGTAATTCATGGACACGATCAGCCATGTCACCGAATTCACGGCGTGGTTGACCGACTGCTCCACCGCTATGCCGAGGGTCTTCTCGGCCTCCCAGATCCAGTCCGCGTTGCGCAGGGCCTGGGTCCGCTGCTCCGGTACCGCGTTGCGGATGAGCGAGTACGTCCAGTAACTCACCGCGATCAGCAGGATTTCGAACCAGATGCGGGGGCGGCGCGGCGACCGGGGAGCGCGCCGGACTTGTCCGGTGTGGACCGATTCGGCGGTGGTCTCGTCGTCCACCATGGGTGACGGGGTCGCCGTCCGGCTGTCGAGAGTCTTCACGGTCGCTTCACCCATGGGTCGAGAGTCTGCCAGATACACGGCCCAGACTGATCATCCCTCGGACGGGTTCGCGCCGCACGCGGTACACCTTAAGGACGAGCGGTCCGTCAGGGCGAGAGTCGGGGTGCCCCGAATGCGATGCGGGCGGCCGGCAGGTGCTTCTCCAGCAGCAGCACCCCGTACAGGCTTCCGTCCGCCGCCCGCTTCGCGGGCTCCTCGCCGACCACGGTGCAGCCCGCGTCCGGCCCCGGATCTCTCACGCCCAGGCCAGCCGCGCTCTCTGCGCCCAGTAGGCTTCGGCGGGCTCGGCCAGCCCGGCCAGTCGTTCGAGCTGATCGGGATTGAGGTGTAGGCAGGCCGCCGTGAGATTGCTGGTGAGTTGATCGACCGTGGCCGCTCCGGAGAGAACGATGTCCGCCCAGGGCCACGCTGCGACCGCCGCCAGTGCCAGGGCGTCGCACGACGCGCCGGCCTCCCGTGCGATCTCGCGCAGGGCGGCGGTGTCCGGGCCCGTGGCGTGGCGATCGGCCAGCCTGCCGTTGGCCATGGCCTCTTTGACGATCACTGTGCGGCCGGTGTCGTGCGCCTCGGCGAGCGCTGGGCCCGCTGACGGTTCCATGAGGTTGTACGTGGCCTGCACACTGCCGAACAGCGCCTCGCCCGCCACCGTGATCTCGAGCGCCGCGCGGATGGCTTCCGCCTGGGCCGGTCCGCTGGTGGACAGCCCGATCGTCACGCCCTCGGCGGCGAGCGCCGCCAGCCGCTCGTGCAGCGCCGGATCGGTCAGCGCCGGGCTGTCGGAGGTGACGGAGTGGATCTGGTAGAGGTTGAGCCGGGTGCCCAGCAGCGCGCGTGTCTCCGCGAGTTGCCGGTCGTACGTGAGCGCGCTGTGGTCCTTGACCTCGTGCACGTCGGCGTCGGTGTGCCAGTCGGCGGTATAGGTGTATCCCCACTTGCTGCCGATCACCACATCCTGCGTGTCGTGCCGCCCCTCCAGCCAGGTGGCGAGGAACTCCTCGGCCCGGCCGTAGGAGCGGGCGACGTCGAAGTACCGCACGCCCCGGGCGTAGGCCGCGTCCAGCAGCCGGTGGGCATGGGCGCGCAGCACGGTGGCCGAGCGGTCGGCGGGCAGGTCCGCGTCCCGACCCAGATTGATGTAACCGGGACGGCCGACGGCGGCCAGGCCCAGGCCGAAGCGCGCGATCGGCGAGCCAATGGGGCGTTCAAGGTGCATACGGGGTGTCCTCCGGGATCCGTTCCTCGCGACCTGCCGCTGTCCGTCGGACGAGACGGTGATCGCGTCCCGGCCCGCGGTCTGCTCCGTGAGGGTCGCGACAGCGCTTACGCCCTGCCGGCCGAGCGTGCGCCACCCTGACGTCGTGCCCGGTACGCACGTTTGGTCAGCGTGCTCTCGTCGGGTTGCTCGGTCGTGTCGTAGTTGCGCCAGCCGGTGAGGCGTCCTTCCGAGTTGTACCTGGCTGACAGCCCGGGAGGATCCATGTGATCTCCGTGTTCCCGGACCAACTTCTGGGGCAGTAGGACCACTGCTGTGATGCCGCGGGGGGATGGCCTGCGGAGCTGGACGCAGATGCCGTGGCGGCCGGAGAGCTGGCCCACGACGAACATACCCATGCGCCGCGCAACCGAGACGTCGACGACTGGCGGGTTCAGGAGCCTGTCGTTGGCCTCCTCAAGGTCCTTTGTGGTCATGCCGATGCCGCTGTCCTGGATGTCGATTCTCGCGCCGCCGCCGGACAGTAGCCGGCTCGTGACGAGCACCTTCGTGTCCGGTGAGGAGAAAGTGGTCGCGTTCTCCAGCAGCTCCGCGATGAGGTGAACGATGTCGTTCACCGCCCGGCCGTCGACGTCCGCGGTTACCAGTCCGCGTAGCTGCACACGTTGGTACTGCTCGATCTCACTGGTGGCGGCCCGGAGGACGTCCACGAGCCGGACCGGGGCGCTCCAGCGGCGGCCCGCCTTCTCGCCCGCGAGGACGAGCAGATTCTCCCCATTGCGACGCATGCGGGTGGCCAGGTGGTCGAGCTTGAAGAGGCTGGCGAGCAGGTCGGGGTCCTGCTCGCCGTTCTCCAGATGGTCGATCAGCTCCAGCTGCCGTTCCACGAGGATCTGGCTGCGCTGCGAGAGGTTGACGAACGTCGCGTTGATGCGGTCTCGCAGCTGCGCTTGCTCGAACGCCAGCCGTACGGAGTCGCGATGGACGTCGTCGAACGCGTGGGCGACACGGCCCGTCTCGTCGGTCGAGTTGATGCCCGTGGGCTCGAACTCGGTGGTCTCCAGTTGTGCGTTGCTGGAGCCCCGCAACTGCCGGACCACCTCGGGCAGGCGGCGTTCCGTGATATCGAGCGCGGAGTCGCGCAGGGTGTGCAGCGAGCCAACAATCGACTGCATGACGACGTGCGTCACACCGAACGTGAGCAGGAGGATCAACAGCACGACGAGCGAGGTGATGAACACTGACCGCTCGGCCTGGTGCTGCTCGCGCGAGCTCTCGTCCTCGACCGATCCGACGAGCCGCTTCTCGACGAGACGCATCATCTCGAGCTTGCTCGTCATGGTGTCGAACCACTCGCCGGCGTCGAGGCGGAGGCGGCTGGTGCCCTGCCGGGCGAGCACCTGTTTCTGGAGCACCTCAGCCTTGTTGACGTCCCTTCCGGTGACGGTGCGCTCGTAGAACTGACGCTGGGCCGGCGGCGCACTGGAGCGGAACTCGTCGGTCAACGCCTGTTGCTGCCGGTCGGCGAGCGTCATGCCCTGGGCTTCGTTCGAAGTGAAGTATCCCTGGGCCAGCACCCCACCGAGCAGTGCGCGTTGCCGTGAGGCTGCCTCCGTGGCCTGTGCGAAGGTCTCGAGCGCACCGGCCCTCGTGGCGAGTGTCTGGTGGGCGATGTCCGGCGTGAGAACGTCAAGGGCGTCGGTGAGCCCGGCGATCAGTGCCGTGTATGCGTTGACCACGGACAGGAAGCGCATTTTCGAGTGGGCTACCGTGTGGCGCAGTGACGCCACCTCCCCGCCAAAGGCGTCGAGCACCGCGAGGCGGGTGGCCAGGACGGGGTTCGTCCCGCGGTGGACATGGGCGGCCTCTGCACGGACCTGGGCGAGCGCCGCGTCGACCTGGGAGCGCTGTGCGTCCAGCCGGCTCGTGTCGCCCGTAGGCCCGGCCGCAACGTGGAGCGCGGTGAGATCGCGTTCGTCCTCGAGCTCCTCCAAGAGCCCCGTGCCCTTGTCGACGAGACGGACGAGCTGACGGATGTTGTCGATGTCCTGGGCGTTCTGCACGGCCGAGCCGATCCGCAGACCGCCGAGTACGAGCGCGGTGATGAACGGGACGAGCACCACAGCCAGCAGCTGGGTGCGCACACTCCAGTTACTCGGGGGGAACACCTTCCGGTTGCTGCCCCGGTACGGGCGACGCCCTCCCCCTGAAGGCGCGGGGCCCGGATCGGAATGGCCCTGCTCGGTACCGCCGGGCTCGGTACTGCCGTTGTCGGAACCGTTGCTGCTCGTCCGGGGCGTCTGCACCGGTTCCGTGCCGCAGCGATGCACCGCGGGTTGTGTCCGCACTTGCCTTCGCACCTTCTCCCCGCCATTGAACGTGCGCGATTCAGGGGCCGCGTGCACGTGTCGCGGACGCTCCACTCATCGCGCGAGTGCGCGTGTCGTGATGTCGCTGCATGAGGCCATGGCCCCATGCGTCCCCTGGCAGGTCCCTGGGGCAGTGAACTACGCGTCGGTCTCGGAGCTGTTCAGGATCGCAACCACTTCGTCGGCAGAGGTCGCTGTGGCGAATGGCTCGGTACCGGTGCCCGGCCGTGCGTCGTCTGTGCCCTCTGCGACGCCGCGACGGCCGTGCCGGGAGCAGCCACCTCGGTGCCGGCCCACCGGCTGGGTACCACCCTCATGACGCCGCCCCTGAGTCTGGCCGCTCGCTCTTCCGCTCGCCCGCCGAGCTGACGGTCGCGAGGGCAGTCAGAATGAGCACGGTCGACGCCGCGCCGGGGTCCTCGTGACCGATGGTGCGGGCGCCGAGATAGCTCGCGCGGCCCTTCCGGGCCTGCATGCCGACGGTCTGCTTCAGGCCCCGCACGGCGGCGTCGGACGCCGCTTGGGCGGCGTTGGCCAGGTCGCCGCCGGTGTCGATGACGGCCTGGTAGGCGGTCACAGCCGGGCTGAGGGCGTCAATCATCGTCTTGTCACCCTCGAGCGCCGCGCCGATCCGCTGGATGCCGGTGAGGGCGGCCGTCAACGCCGCCCCGAGTTGTGCCGCGGACACGTCGGGATCCTCGCCGAGGGTCCGGGCGGCCTGCCGGAACCCGGTGCCGTACAGCGGCCCCGAGGCGCCGCCGGTCTTGCTGATCAGTGCCCGGCCGACGGTGGCGAGCACCGCACCGGGGGTGGACGGGTTGGTTTCGTCCAGCATTGCCACCGCCGCCTGCAGGCCACGGCGCATGTTGATGCCGTGGTCGGCGTCGCCGACAGCGGAGTCGAGGCGGGTCAGATGATCGGTGTTGTCGACCACCAATCGGGCCGCCTCATGGATCCAGGCCCGGAACATGCTCGCGTCCATCGTCGTCCTTCTCCCTCGTGGTGTCCGTCGCGGTGTCCGAGGCCGTTCAGCGTCCCCAGCGCAGCGCGGGGGTCTCGACGGGGGCATCCCACAGATAGGTGAGCTGCGGCGTGAGAGGGCACACCGTGATCGTGCAACCAGCCATGTCAAGGCTGGTGATGTAATTGCCGACCAGGTTGCGGGTGATCCACACGCCATGGCCGGCGAGCCACTCGGCAACCGCGGCATACACCACGTACAGCTCAAGAAGCGGGGTGCCACCCAGGCCGTTGACCATCACGAGCACGTCGCCCGACAGCGGCATGTCGGCGTGGATGGCGTCCAACGCGACACCGACGATCTCCCTGGCGGAGACGAGCCTGCCACGGGCGCGACCGGGCTCGCCGTGGATGCCGACGCCCAGCTCGATCTCGTCCTCGCCCAGCTCGAAACCGGGTTTGCCCGCCGCGGGCACCGTGCACGGCGTGAGCGCCACCCCGAACGAACGGGACCGGTCGTTGATCTCCCGGCCCAAAGCCGCAGCCGAGGCCAGGTTCGCGCCAAGCTCGGCAGCCGCACCGACGATCTTCTCCACGAACACGGTCGCCCCGGTACCCCGTCGGCCGGCCGTCCACGTACTGTTCTCCACGGCGACATCGTCATTGACCACGATGCCCTCCACCCGCACGCCGTCGTCGGCGGCCAAGTCGGCGGCCATCTGGAAGTTCAGCACGTCGCCGGTGTAGTTCTTCACGATGTGCAGCACCCCCACCCTGCCGTCGACGGCCCGCGTGGCAGCGAGGATCTGGTCCGGCACAGGAGAGGTGAACACCTCACCGGGACAGGCCGCATCCAGCATCCCGTACCCGACGAACCCGCCGTGCAGCGGCTCGTGACCGGAACCGCCGCCTGACACCAGGCCGACCTTCCCAGGGGTCGGCCCGCCCGCGCGGATGATGTAGCGGTCGAACGTGTCGACCGTCAGCGACGGGTGCGCGGCGGCCACGCCGACGAGAGCATCGGCAAGCACCTCATCGGGCGAGTTGATGAGCTTCTTCACGGTTCAGGCCCCTTCACGACTGGACAGGAACATCAGCAGAAAGCCGTCAATGGTCTGGATCTGTGGGATTTGTGAGGACGCAACGTTCACCTACACACAAGTCCTCTGTGGGGCGGTCCGGTCGAACCTGCCCGCGCTCGAGCAATCGCGCCATGTGCGCGGCTCGGGTCAGGGCAGCGACGGGAGGCAGCACTGCTCGACGAGTCGCCAGACGTCCTCGGGGGTTTCGCGGGTGAGGGCGATGGCGGCCAGGGAGGCGCAGGTGTCGTGGCGGAGCCGGCGGATGCGGGCGCGGACCTCGTCGAGGGCGGCGGGCGCGACGGAGAGGATGTCGCAGCCGAGGCCGATGAGGAGGGGGGTGACGAGGGGGTGTGCGGCGGCGTCGCCACAGACGGAGACCTGGCGGTGGTGGCGGTGTGCCGCGGTGACGACTTGGGCGATGGCGCTGAGGACGGCGGGGTGCGCGGCCATGGCCGGGGTGGCGGCGGGGTCGCGCCGGTCCAGGCCCAGAATCTGGCAGGTGAGGTCGTTGCTGCCGATGGAGAGGAAGGCGGCTTCGCGGGCGAGGTCGTCGGCCGCGGCGACGGCCTCGGGGAGTTCCACCATGATGCCCAGGGGCGGCGTCGGGACACCGGCTTCGGCGGCTGCTGCCTGGAGAAGGCGTCGGCAGGCATGCAGTTCGTCGATGCCGGCGACCATGGGGATCATGATGCGCAGGTCCGTGTCGGCTCCCGCGCCGAGCAGGCTGCGGAACTGGTCGGCGAAAGCATCGGGTTGGGCGAGCATGAGGGGCAGGCCGCGGCCGATCCGCGCGCCCTGGAGGCGGGACAGGAACGGCGGCAGTTTGTCGTCGGCGAAGTCGAGGGTGCGGACTGTGACGGGCTGTCCGGCGAGCGCCCGCAGGATGGGGACGAGGACGGCGGCGTGCTGGTTCCGGGTGGGCCAGGCGGGATGGTTGAGGAAGGGCAACTCGGTGCGGAGCAGGCCTATGCCGTCGGCGCCCGCGGTCAGTGCTGCGCGGGCTTCGGCCGGGGTGGCCACGTTGGCCCGCAGAACCATGGGGTGGTGGTCGAGTGTCCGGGCGGGTAGGTGGCGCTCCTCGGCGAGTGCGAGCCTGCGCGTTCGGGCGGTCTCCATGGCGTGCAGGGCCCTGGTGCGTTCGTCGTCGTCGGGGTGGACGACCGCGCTGGCCCGGTCGGTGTCGAGCAGGATCTCCTGACCGTCCGGCAGCTCGAGCAATTGGCGGTCGACTGCCAACAGGAAGGGGATGCCCAGGGATCGGGCGACGATGGCGGCGTGGGAATTCGGGCCGCCGGTCACGGAGATGGCGGCTGTCACTGTACGGCCGGGTTCCAGCAGGTCGGCGGCGCCGATCTCGTGGGCGACGAGGACGAGGGGTTGGTCGGAGGCGGGGCCGATGTCGCCGTGCAGGTGGGCCAGTACACGGCGGCCGACCTGGCGGACGTCGGCGGCGCGTTCGGCGAGGGTGGGGTCGTCCAGGGCGGCGATGGTCCCGGCGTAGGTGTCGACGGCCTGACGGACGGCGACGGGTACCGGCAGCCCCTGGTGCGCTCGCTTGACCGTCTGTTCGCGCAGGTCGTTGTCCTGGGCGATGTAGCCGTTGACCTCCATGATGTCTGCCTGTTCGTCCTTGCCCTGTGCGCGCAGCGAGGCGGAGAGATCGAGCAGGCGGGCGGCGACGGCGTCGAAGGCTTCGGTGATCTGGCCCGCAGCGTCGCCACTGGTGCGGTGGGGAAGCGCGGTGCGGGTGAGCGGGCGGTCGGTGCGATGGAAGAAACCCAGGGCGACACCGTCTGAGGCAGCCTGACCGGTGTAGGCGCGGCGGGTCATCGGGCCTCCACCGTCTCGGCGAGGGTGCGGAAGATCAGGGCCGTGGAGGTGGCGCCGGGGTCCTGATGGCCGATGCTGCGGGCGCCGAGGTAGGAGGCACGGCCCTTGCGGGCCTGCATCGGGGTGGTCGCGCGCATGCCCTCCTCGGCAGCGTCGGCGGCGGCCAGGGCCGCGGCGGCGAAGTCGGCTCCGGCGCCGGCGTGCTGCCGGAAGGCGGCCAGCGCGGGAGCGTAGGCGTCGATCATGGTCTTGTCGCCGGGTGCGGCCGCGCCGAGCTTCTGGACACTCTCCAGGCCGGCGGCGAGGGCGGCGGCGAACTGTTCCGTGTCGGCGGTGGCTGCGTCAAGGGCCTTGCCCATGGCGCGGAAGGCGCTGCCGTAGAGGGGGCCCGAGGCGCCTCCGACGCTGGAGATCAGGGTGGTGCCCGTCTTGAACAGCACGGCACCCACGGTCTCCGGCTCGAAGTCGGCGAGTACGGCGGTGGCGGCGGAGAAACCGCGGTGCATGTTGATGCCGTGGTCGGCGTCGCCGATGGCTGAGTCGAGCTGGGTGAGGTGGTCCTTGTGCTTGTCCACGGCGGCGGCGGTGGCCCGCACCCAGGTGCGGGCGAGGTCGATGTCCACGGAGTCTCCGTTCATGGTTGGTGCATGGCTGGCTGGCGGTTGGGTGAGCCGGGGGCGGGGGCGGATGCGCGGGGGGTGCGGTCCGGGCGAGCCGGCGCGGGAGGGCTCCGGCCCGGTCCTCGCGTATCGCGCGGCCCCGCCCCCGGCTCGGTTCAGGCGCCCCAGCGCAGGGCTGGGGTGTTCACGGGTGCGTCCCACAGGGACAGCATGTCGGTATCGGCCTTGCAGACGGTGAGGGAAACACCCGCCATGTCCAGGCTGGTCACGTAGTTCCCGACGAGGTTGCGGGCTATGACGACGCCCTTGTCCGCGAGTGCGGCGGCGACCTCGTTGAAGACCACATACAACTCGATGAGCGGTGTGCCGCCCAGGCCGTTGACCATGACGATGGTCTTGTCGCCGACGCCGAGCGGCTGGTCGGCGAGGATGGCGTCCAGGGCGTTGGCCACGATCTCCTTGGCCGGGTGGAGCTTCTCGCGCCGACGGCCGGGTTCGCCGTGGATGCCGACGCCGACCTCGATCTCGTCCTCGGGCAGGTCGAAGCCGGGCTTGCCGGAAGCGGGAGTGGTACAGGCGGTCAGTGCCACGGCGAAGGACCGGGAAGCGGCGTTGACCCGCTTGCCCATCTCCGCGACGGCGGTCAGGTCGGCGCCCTGCTCGGCGAGGGCCCCGGCGATCTTCTCGACGAAGACGGTGGCCCCCGTGCCCCGGCGCCCCGCGGTCCAGGTCGAGTCCTGAACCGCCACATCGTCGTCGACCAGGACGGTGTCCACCGTGATGCCTTCCTCGGCGGCCAGCTCGGCGGCCATCTGGAAGTTGAGGACGTCACCGGTGTAGTTCTTCACAATGAACAGCACGCCCGCGCCGCCGTCGACGGCCTGGGCCGCGGCCAGCATCTGACCGGGGACGGGCGAGGTGAACACCTCCCCAGGACAGGCCGCGTCCAGCATGCCCCGTCCCACGAAGCCGCCGTGCAGCGGCTCGTGACCGGAACCGCCGCCGGAGACGAGGGCCACCTTGTCCGGTCTGGCGTCGCCGCCCCGGGTGATCACCTTGTTCTCCGCGTCGACCTTCAGTTCGGGGTGAGCGGCGGCGATCCCGGACAGGGCCTCGCCCAGGACCGCCTCGGGGGCGTTGATGAACTTCTTCATGACAGGGCTCCTTCGGCAGTGGCCGGTTTGCCCGCCTGGTTCGCGGCCGCGGCTGCGGCGGCTGCCTCGCGGTGGGCGTTGAGAGCGGTGTAGAGGAGGCCGGCGGCGATGGCGCCGATGACCTCGGCGGCCAGGTAGACCGGCAGCTGGTCCCAGTGGACCGTGCCCCCGAACAGCTCGCCCGTGATCATGGGGCCGAGTGTCCTGGCGGGGTTGATGGACGCCGCGGTGGCCGGCGCCACCGGAATGATGATCGCGAAGACGCCGAGGCCGATGGCCAGGCCCGCGAAGCCGCCGGGCGCGCGCCGGTCGATGGCGCCGAACACGATGAACGCGAGGAGGAACGTGCCGACCGCTTCGGCGAAGAAGGCCTGCCCGGCGCCGACACCGGTGCCGTAGGCGGCGATACCGAGGCCGACGTCGACCGCCTTCTTCCCCAGGACCCCCACGATCGCGAGCGCTCCCAGCACCGCCCCGGCCACCTGGGCCGCGATGTAGCCGGGGACGTCCCGCCAGGGCATCTTCTTCGTGGCGGCCAGGGCCAAGGTGATGGCCGGGTTGATCTGGCAGCCGGAGATATGGCCGATCGCGTAGACCATCGCGATGACCGCTGTGGCGAACGCGAGCGAGATCATTCCCAGCTGCGCCATGGTGAAGGGGGCATCGCCGCCGACGATGAGCGTCGCGGGGACCGATCCGACGCCGATGAACACCAGCACGGCGGTGCCCAGCATCTCGGCGAGAAGTTTCTGTGGGTAGGTGTTTTCTTCCATTGATGGCGCCCAGGCCGAGCTGCGGCTTGGGCGTCTCACCTCCTCCGCGTGGAGCGGGCTGTGAAGGGAGGGGGCCGCCAGGTGGTCAGGGTCGGGCAACCTGGCGGCCGGCTCAGGGGAACCGGATAACCTGCAGAATCCGGCAAGGCGTTCACTATTGATGAACGTTGTTCCGGAAGTTAAGCCCGCGTTTCACACCTGTCAAGGGGTTCGGCGACTATCGGGGCACTGTCGACACGGGAAAGGCCCCACGGCGGCGTGCCGTGGGGCCTGGGAAGGGCAGGGAGGGCGAATGCGGCCGCTGCTGCCGGGCTGGGAGTGGGTGCGGAGCGAGCAGGTCAGGTGCTTGTGACGCGGGCGGCCCCGCGGGGGGCGCCCAGGTCGCGGGAGAGGTTGCGGGCGGTCTCCCGGACTGCGACGGCCAGCTCCTGACGTGCCGATTCGGCCAGTAGGCGCTCGACGGGGCCGACAATGCCGATGGCGCCGACCACCTCGCCGGAACGGTCGAAGACAGGGGATGCGATGCCCGCGTCCCCGATGGCGGACTCCTGATCCTCGATCGCGTACCCCGTCCGGAGGATCTCCGTCAGTTGACCGGCCAGCTCCTCCGGGTCGGTGATACTGGCGCCGGTGAGCACCGCCGGCTCGCCCGCGAGCAGCCGCTCCCGCTCGGAGGTCGGGGCGAAGGCCACGATGGCCTTGCCCAGAGCGCACGTGCCCCACGGGATGCTGGCGCCCACCTCAAGGATCTGCACCGCTCCCTCGGGCCGGAAGGCATGGTGCACCACCAGGACGTGGTCGCCGGTGAGCGCGGCCACCCACACCGCCTCGTTCGCCCGGGTGGCCAGCTGGTCCGCCCAGGTCAGCGAGCGGGTCCGCAGCTCCTGGGTGTCCAGGTAGGCGTTGCCCAGCTGCACCAGGTCCGGGCCGAGCTGGTACTTCGAGCTGTCACGGTCCTGCACCACGAGCCCCTCGCCCTCCAGCGTGCGCAGCAGCGCATGCACGGTCGGCTTGGCCACGCCCAAGCGGTCGGCCAGTTCGGTCACACCCAGCCGGGGCCCAGTGGACGCGAGCTCCCGCAAGATCTGCACCGCCCGATGCACCGCTTGCACCATCGAAGAATGCTCCTTGTTCAGTATTGATGAACAGTGTTCTGAGATATAGCGTGGTTGTTCATGAGCAACCTTGTCGGCATCGTACTCGTGTCCCACAGCGCCGAGCTCGCCGCGGGCCTTCGCCTGCTGGTAGAGCAGATCGGCTCCGACACCGTCCCCCTCGCCACCGCCGGAGGAACCGACGACGGCCGGATCGGCACCAGCTACAACCTCGTCCTCGCCGCCGTCCAGCACGCCGACCGCGGAGCCGGCGTCGTCGTCCTTCCCGACCTCGGCAGCTCCGTCCTGACCGCCCGCACCGTCCTGGAAGACCATCCCCGCACCGACGTCACCCTCGTCGACGCGCCCTTCGTCGAAGGAGCCGTCGCCGCCGTCGTCACCGCCGCATCCGGCGCCGACCTGAAGACCGTCGTCACCGCCGCCAAGGAGGCCCGCAATGTCCTCAAGCTCTGAGACCACCACCACGACCACGGCGAGTCACGAAATCGCCGTTGTGCTGCCCGCCAACCTGCACGCCCGCCCAGCAGGCCAACTCGCCCGCGCCGCAGCCGGATTCACCAGTGCCATAGAGCTGGAGCACAGTGGCCGGACCGTCAACCCGACTGGCGTCCTCGCCGTGATGGGGCTGGGCGCCACCGCCGGCAGCACCGTGACCGTCCGCGCCGAAGGCCCCGACGCAGAACAGGCGGTCACGGCACTGACCGACATCCTGGCCGCCGCCGAATAACCCGGCGTCCGGCCACCGCACCGAACGAGCCGCCGATTCCGCCATGAGGATCCGAGACGAGTGGAGGTGGCCGAGGATGACCACCCCGGCCATGCCCACGTCCGACACCGACGTGGACCCGCCCCCGCGGACCGAGCATGTTTGCCCGCTGCCGCATATCCCCGAGGCCGTCTCCGCCGCGCGCTGCCGCGCACGCACGGTGCCTCGGCGGACCACGGCACGGGCAAGACGGACGGCTCCTTGCGCCCGGCTTCGGCCCCGGTCAGCCCCTGCCCCGGTGGGGGCGCTGGGCGGGCACCTGCGCCAGCGCGGGCGCGAGTGTCATCAGGCGGCCGACGAGGTCGCCGAACGGGCCCTCGACAGGCTCGTCCGCGAGCATGGCCACCAGGATCCGCGCCATCTCCTCGTCGTACGCCGCGCTCACCGCGGTCAGCGCCGCGAAGTCGTGCACGAGCTGGAGCTCCAGTTCGGCGCGCGGGATGCTGCGGCCGTCCAGCCACAGCAGCGCGGTCGACTCGGCGAGCGAGACCCAGGAGCGGACGACCAGTTCCAGCCGCGGCGACGGCGTCCCGATCCCCAGGTGCGCGAGGATCTGGTCGAACGCGGCCTGCCGCACCTCGTCGATCATCGCGTTGGTCGTGGACGAGCCGACGGCGGGGCCGCCGCGCATCAACGCCGAGAAGCCCGGGCCGTGTTCGTCGACGAAGTCGAAGAAGCGGCCCATCACCCGCAGCAGCCGCGCCCCCAGCGGGCCGTCGTGCGGCTCCTCGAACCGCCGGGCCAGCTCGTCGGCCGCCCGGCGCAACGCCGCCTCGTACAGGCTCTGCTTGCCGGGGAAGTAGTGATAGACGAGCGGCCGCGAGATGCCCGCGGCCGCAGCGATCTCGTCGATGGAGACGTCGTCGGGGGAGCGGTGGCTGAACAGCTCCAGCGCCACACCGATCAGCTGCTGCCTGCGCTCCTCGACGCCCATCCTGCGCCGCACCCCGGTCGTCATGCCGACACCCTACAGACCGGGGCGGAGCGCTCCCTTCCTGGTCCCTGTGCGCGGACCACCGCTCAGTGCAGCGGGCTGACCCGGGTGCCGTCCGCGAGACGGCCGTTCAGCTCCGCCCGCGTTCCCTCCCGCGCCCGTACCGCCAGCACGCGGCCGGCGCTCTCGCCCGTGGCCCCGCCCGAGACGGTCAGCGAGGCGAACTGTCCGCTTCCCGCGGCGAGTACGTACCACTGGCCCGCCTGCGACTTCCACAGCACGCCCGCCAGCGCCCGGGGCTCGCGCACCCCGCACGACGGCGCGTCCTCCGCCCGCGCCACCACGGTGCCCGGTGCCCCGGGGCGGTCGGCCGGGGGGTGGAACTGGGCCATCACGCGGCCGCCTCCGCCCCGCCAGGTCTCGGCCCGCGTGCACAGCCAGGCGGCCGTTCCGTTGGCCTCCGGCAGCTTCTGGCGGGCGTACTCCCAGGCGTTGACGCTGCGCACACCGTGCGCGCGCACCCCTGCCAGCGAACAGGCCGTACGCGCCCAGGACGCACGGGCCGCCGGTCCGGTGGCGTCCTGGGGGGCGGCGGGCGGGCCGAAGGTGAGCCGCGCGGGCGTCAGTTCGCCGAGGTCGGTCAGCACCCGGACCGCGCCATCCGCCTCGACGGCCTCCAACGTGTGCCACGCACGGCAGACACGCGCCTGCGCGGGGCTGGGGAGCGGGGCGGTGAGCCCGTCGGCGTCGCGCGGCAGCGGGCGCGGCGGGGCCGCCGGCGCGAGCAGGTCCCGTACGGACGCCTGTCGGACCCACGGCGCCGTCAGATAACGGACGTCCGCGCCCGCGCGGGCCACGACGAGCGCCGCCGCGGAGGCCGTGTCCGCGCCGTCCGTCCGCGCGAAGTCCAGCGCCGCGCCGGGCGAGCCGTCGCGCGGCTCGGCGTAACGCGCCACTCGCAGGCCGTCGTGCAGGAGCACCACCTTCGCCGCGTCCACCTCACCCGCGAACAGCAGGTGCGGCGGTCCCATGGGCGGGCCGGACGGTGTGCCCGGCGTCGCCGAGACCTGGACCGTCGCACCTGGTCGCGCCCACACCGCGAGCGCCCGCCGCAGCAGGCCCCGGTCGCCCACGAGCGGGCCGCGCGCGGGCCACACCGAGAAATCCCGCCGTGTGGAGTGCTGCCAGGCTCCGGGCTCGGCCCGCGTCAGCCTGTCCGGGTCGAGCGCGGCCTCGGCCGCCGGATTGCGGGCGTAGAGCGGGGCCGCCGCGTCCGCCCCCCACCCGTCGCCCGGCAGCCCCAGCAGCGCCCCGCACACCGCGAGCGCCGCGACGGCCACCAGGCCCGCTTTGGCATGCTGGCGGCGGCGCATGAGGTCCGTGGGCCGCACCTGAAGGGAGCACGGGTCGAACTCGGGCGAGCCGAGCAGCGCCGCCGCCTTCTTCCCGCCCGGCACCGCGTCCGCCTCCGCGAGCGCCGCGTCCGGGTCCGCCGCGCCCGCGGCGGCGAGGACGTCACGCACCTGCGTGTCCGGGAGCCGTTCGAGGCCGCGCAGCACGTAGGCCGCGCGCGCGGGTCCGTCGAGCGCGGACAGCCGCTGGTCCAGGGCGAGTTCGTCCGCGCCGCCGGAGCGGGGGAAGACCCGCAGGCCCCAGATGTGCGGCAGCAGAGGCGGCAACTGGGCGCGCCGCGGCCGCGCCAGGCGCCGCAGCGGGAGCCCGGCCTCCAGCGCCTGGCGCAGCACCCGGTCGCGTACGAAGGCGTAGCCGGGGTCCGCACTGCCCGCCGGGCGCCGTGCCCGCGGCACGGCGGCCCCGCCGGAGACCGCCCCACGGCCGCGCGGCAGCGACCGCTGCGCGATCGCGTGCGCTGTCAGCACGCGGCGGTTGCGGCCGAGAGTCGGCGGCAGTACGAGGTAGGCGATCCGCACGAGCCGCGGATAGTGCTCGACGAGCGCGGCCTCCGCCTCGTCCACACCGACCTCGCCCCCGAGGGGGACGGGCGGTGGGGAGACGGCGGAAGTGTCTGCTTCGGTGACGGCATCCTGTGGTCGCACGTTCAACAGAACGAGCGAATCGTCCTATGGTCACAAGGCGCGGTCGCGGACCGGTGAGGGGCCGCCGCGCCCGCTTCGACCCGGCGCGCGAGGCCGGCCGCACCCCTGGGTGGCGCCTGGCCGGTGCAGGCCGCACGCGGAGTGCGGTGCGTGCCCGCCGCGGTCCGCGCGCACCGCGGCGGGTCCCCCTCACCGTGACGTGAGGTGTTCGCGGAGGCGGGCCAGTGTCGACGGGGTCACGCCCAGGCCGTCCGTCACATACGCCTCCATCGAGCCGTACCGCGCGTCGACCTCGTCCAGGGCCGCCGCCAGGTACTCCGGAGCCACGCCGATGATGCCCAGCGCCGTCTCCGGGCGGCCGCCCTGGAGGGTGAAGCCCTCCACCAGCGGCGCGAACGCCTCCCGTACCGCCGCGTTGACCGACAGGTACTCCGCCCGCACCGCATCCGGCGACGCCCCCAGCAGGCTGAGCACGATCGTCGCCGCCCAGCCCGTGCGGTCCTTGCCCGCCGTGCAGTGGAACAGCAGCGGCGTCGCGCCCGGCTCCGCCAGCTCGTTCAGGAACGCCCCGTAGGACGCCCGCGCCGAGTCCGTGGTCACGAACGCCCGGTAAATCGACTCGAACATCTCCCGGCCCCGGCTGCCGCCGAGCTCCTGCTCGGCGGCGGCCGGGTCGGCGAGCAGCTGACGCAGCCGGGCCGCCGCCGGCATCCGGCCCGCGGCGACCTCGTCCGCCAGCACGTCGGCGAGCAGGAGCCGCCCGCCCGGCGGCACCTTGTCCGGGCGGGCGTCGCGCTCGGCCGCCGTACGGAAGTCGACCACCGTACGCACACCGAGCGCGGCGACCGCCGGATCCGCCGCCGGGTCGAGCCGGTGCAGCTGACCGGAACGCAGCAGCACACCGCTGCGCACCGTGCCGCCGTCCGCCAGCCGGACACCGCCGAGATCGCGGAGATTGGCGACGGTGGTGGACGGGATCGCGTTCATGGAGCGGAATGTATGCGCCCAGAGCGTCAGCCGGCGGGCGCGACACCTTCCCGCAGCGACCACCCGCCGAACCGCACCGTCCCCCGCGCCCCGCTGCCGCCGTTCACCGCGCTCATGAAGAACCCGGCGTCCTGCCGCGCCGCCGTGCCCGGCACCGTCACCGTCGCGACGGTCCGCCACGTCGTCCCGCCGTCCGTGGAGCACGCACCGGTGAACGAAGCACCCGCGTTCCTCGTCAGCCGCAGCATGACCGGCGCCCTGACGCCGGTGATGCGCCGGTAGGTGTCGAGCGTGCCGTCGCCGTTCGTGTCGTACGACAGCACGACACCCTGCCCGGGCGTCACGGCCAGGTTCACGAAGCCCGCGTCGCCCGGCTTCCCGAGCGCGTTGCGCACGACGATGCCCGCCCGCGCCCAACTGCCCGTCACCTCCTGCGCGTCCACCCGCAGCAGCACACTGCCCCCCTCGCCCAGCGCGCCCTCGCGGTACGCGGTGCCGAACTGTGTCGTGCCCCGCCACAGGTCGTTGCCCGCGCCGTTGATCGCCAGCCGGTCACCGAGCTGCCCGAACACGGCCGCGTTGGACGTGAACGTGCGCCACTCGGGGTCCAGCGGCGCCGCCAGGTGCACACTGCTGCGCTGGGTGACCGCCACCCGCTCCTCGCCGGCGGGTCCGTACCGCGTCGTCAGCGCGTACGGCATCGGCACCAGCGGCTCGGTCAGCGGCTCGTCCGGCGCCGTCACCCGCCAGGCCACCTCGCCGCTGCCGCCAGCCGCCACGCTCTCCAGATACGCGGCGCCCTGCGGCTCGGCGTCGAGCCCGGTGAGCTCCAGGTCCACCCGGCCCGTCGCCCGCAGCCCGTTGAGGTTGCGGAACGAGGCCGTCACCGTGCCCGTGCTGCCCGGGCTGAACGCCGACGGCTCCACGCGCACCGAGACGAACCCCTGGTACGGCGCGGCGGCCAGGGTGTCGTACACCCGCCGCGCCGTGCGGTACGCGTCGCCCGTCGGCCGCACCGGGTACGCCCGCCGGTCCTTCGTCCACGCCTCCTCGGCCGGGTACCAGTCGAACGACCGCGGCGCCCTGCCCTCCGCCATCGCGTCTGCCTGCTCGGTCAGGTACGCCTCCCACTGGGGCACATGGACGTCGGCCATCAGCCCCTGCCAGTCCCGGTTGGCGTAGTTGCTGAGCTGGCCCGCGGCCGCCCGGTCCGCCCAGGTGGTGATCAGCGCACGGGCCGTGCGCTCCAGCGCCACCGCCTCCTCGGGGCTTGTGGCGAGCCTCTTGGCGTCCTCCAGCCACGGCCCCAGCAGGAACGCGCGATGGCAGCCCGCCATCGTGTCGCTCAGCCGCATCAGCTTCACCCACAGCGCGGCGATCGCGCGGAAGGTGTCGACGTCCTTGTCCAGGTACGCGGCGCGCAGCGGCAGCTGGAGCGTGCGCGAGCGGTTGGCCAGCGCCTGCCGCGCCAGGTCGGTCAGATCGTGGCGGTACGCGTCCGAGTCCCGCAGCGGCGGCCGCACGTCCAGCAGCGCGGCGAAGGCCCGGTCGAAGCCCGCCGGGTCGAAGGCCGTCCCGATCGAGGAGGTGAGACTCGGGCGGCGGCTGAACAGCGAGTCGTACGGCCGGCCGTCGGTGCTCGTGAGCTTGTACGCGGTCGCCGCCAGTGCGGCGAACGCGGACCTCGCCGAGCGGTCGTCACCGCCGTAGCGGATGTGCGCGTACTCGGCGAACCACGCGTCCCGGTCGATCTTCTCCTCGCGCCAGGCCAGTTCGCTGAACAGCTCCAGCGCCGCCGGGTCCCGCTCCGCGGCCTCCGGCATGTACGCGGTGCCGACCAGCGCGCTGCCCGGCTTGTCGCGCCAGGCGGTGAACTTCTCCGTCCACCGGTCCGTGTTCGCGCCGATCGTCGTCCGGCCGCCGAAGTTGGGGATGGTGCCGAAGGCGTACGGCGCGCCGCCCCACTCGGCCTCCCGGTCGGTGACCGTGTCCAGGTCGGACAGGCCGTCCACGATGAGCACCCGGTCGGTGTCGATGGCGTCCAGCAGCGCCGGGCGCGGATTGGCCTGCCAGCCGAGGATCACCCACGTCGCGTCGGGCCGGGCCGTGTGCAGCGCCGTCTCCACGGCGCGGGCGGCGTCCGGGACCGGTACGTCGCCCGCCGTGCCGCCCTCGTGCAGCAGGTCCATCTTGAAGTACGAGACCTCGCCGAACAGTTCCGCCTGGTGCCGGTAGAAGGCCGCGGCGACGTCGGCGAAGGCCCGCGTGCGCGGGTCGAGCCAGTCAGGGCGGCGCAGGCCGTTCCAGGTGCCCTGCGGGATCACGCGCGCGTCGCTGTCCGGATTGCGGGCCGGGAAGTCGTCGGGGACGGTGCCGAAGTATCCGGGCAGCACCGGACGCATGCCCAGCTCCCGCATCCGGTCGGCGATCCTGCGGCCCAGGTCGGTGCGGCGCTCGATGAGGGCGGTGGACATCGGGCCGCCGTACTCGCTCATGTTCTGCAGCAGCCACCACGGCTGGTGCGAGGGCGCGGGCAGCCAGGTGCGCGCCTCGGTGTCCGAGTAGCCGAAGTCCCTCAGCAGCCGGTGGTAGACGGCCTCCTGGCCGGGCGTCACCAGCACCTCGTTGCAGCCGTGCAGGGCCAGCACGTCCAGCAGCCGCTCCCAGCGCGGCCAGTCGGCGTAGGGGGCGGTGTAGCCGTCGTGGGTGTCGTTGTACGCGAACCGGTGCGCGACGGTCGCGGCACGTTCCAGCGGCGCGTGCGGCGCGGGCAGCCGGCGGGGCAGGTCCAGCTGGGAGCCGGACCACGAGATGTGCGCCCGGCAGACGTACTTGAGGTACCAGTGGACGCCGGTCAGCAGCACGGCCGCACTGGTTCCCGCCACCTCGATGCGCCCCGTCGAGCCGGTGACACGGAACCGCTCCGCGCCGCCCAGCACCCGCAGGCGGAACTGCTCCGCGTGCTCGGGCAGCAGTCGCCGCAGCGCCGCGTGCGCGGCGGCGACTGCTGCCTCGGGCTGCGCCGCACGGGTGGCGGGGACCGCCGCGGGGCCCTCGGACGCGACGGCCGGGGTGTGCGCGGCGAGTACCGCGCCTGCCCCGACCGCCCCTGCCGTGCCCAGCAGCGTACGTCTCGACAGCTCGTTCATCAGCGCTCCTTTGTGTTGCTCCAGCGACAACAGGTGCGTGCGCAGCGCACGTTACCCGCGGTTTTGCCGCGCGCAGAGAGGGCGGGAGGGCACCATGGCCGGATGCGGACGAGTAAGAACACCAGTACGCGGCGAGCGGCCCGGACAGGACTGGCGGTTGTGGTCCTCGCCCTGGCCGCCGCCTGCTCATCGGGAGGCGACGACGACGGGCGTGTCGGGGCCGGCGGGGACGCGAAGGAGCCCCGGACGGCGACCGGCAGCCTGGAGGAGATCGCACGCCAGGCCGAATGCGAACCGAACATCCAGACGGACGCGGCCGAGCTGCGGCAGGCCAACTGCGCGACAGCCGACGGCCGGTACGTCCTCGCGACCTTCGCCACCGACCGCGGCCAGCGCGAATGGATCAACGAGGCCAACGACTACGGCGGCACGTATCTGGTCGGGCGCAAGTGGGTCGCGGTCGGCGACGAGAAGGTGGTGGCAGCGCTGCGCGGCCGGCTCGGCGGCACGGTGGAGACGGGCACCGAGCACGGCTCGCACACCGGCGGCAAGAGCGGCGAGGGCGGCCACGAAAGCCACGAAGACCATGAAGGCCGCGACGACAAGGAGCACGAGGGGCGCCACGGGGGCTGAGGCCCCACGACCATCGGTCCGTACCGCGGGCCGGCCGGGATCTCCCGGCCGGCCCGGGAAGGCCGCGCACGACAGTGTCCGCAGACACGGTGAGGCCGGTTCCGCCTGGAGCACTCCAGGCGGAACCGGCCTCGTCCGTTCAGCGGGTCACTGGCACCTGCGCCCGTCGTTGATGCAGTCCACCACCTCGTCCATAAGGTTCTCGTCGAAGACGTTGATGAAGTCACCGTGGTCGGTGACCGGCTTGTGCAGCTGCTCCGGGAAGGAGTCGACGGCGAACACCGAGGCGTTCTGACCGTCGAACACCGGGGGCGGCACGTCGTAGACGATGCGCTGCACCAGCTGCGGAATCGCCTGGAAGCCGTTGGGGCAGTTGCCGTCCTCGTCCGCGAAGGCCACATGGGTGCGGTGGTTGGCGCTGTCCGTGTTCTGGCCGTCCCAGCAGCTCTGGAACTTGAACGAACGCACCACCTGGCTGCCCTCGGGACAGATCGGGTACTTGTCCTTCAGCTGACGGTCCTCGAATCCGGTGCAGCTCCACGAGGCGTTGGCATTGGCGTCGCCGTTGACGAACGCCTTCGCGTCACCGGTGATGATGCGAAGGAACCTCGGCATCGCCGTCACCTTGCTGACCGGGCTGCCGACGAACGTCATCGTGACCTGTGACGGTGTCTGGATCTCACCGACGTTCTGGTCGTTGCCGCCGCCGTCCGCATTGGCGTCGTTCTCCTGCTGCCCGTTCTGCAGGCGCAGCACCGGCCAGAAGTACGTCGACTTGTCGCCCTGGTTGCGGCACGTGGTGTCACCGGCCGCCAGGTCGTCGTCGCTGGCGAAGGCGTCGTTGGCCTGGTTGCCGACGTAGTCGTGCATATGGTGGGCGCCATTGCTCACGCCCGGGGCGACGATGACGTTGTCCGGGTTGAACTTGCCGTTGGCGTTCACACCGCAGTCCGTGGTGAACGTGCCTTGGGAGGAACCGTTCTGGTTGCGCGGCTGCTGGACGTTCGGCTGGACGTTCTGGATCTCGACGAAGTCGCCCGCCTCGGGCCCGTTGCCGGCCTGGCCGGCGCCGCCCTGGTTGCCGTTGCCGTCGTCGCCGTCCCCGTCGTTCTGACCGCCGCCGTCGTTCTGGCCGTCGTTCTGGTCCTGGCCGTCGTTCTGGTCGCCTCCGTTCTGGTCGTCTCCGTTCTGGTCCCCGTCGTTGTTCTGACTGTCGCCGTCAGCGTTGCCGTCGCCGTCGTTGTTGCCGTCGTCGCGCAGGGTGCACGGAGCCATCTGCTCCAGCCCCTGCGGGCGCTCGGCCGAGCGGTCGATCATCGCCACGATCCGCTGGATGACCACCAGGCGTTCGTTGCGCAACGGGGACAGGATCTGGTTCTCGGCGAAGGACCGGTCCGACTGCACCCGCTCACGGTTGTCGGCGAACCGCTGGTACGCCGTGGTGATCTGGGTGTCGAGCGTGGCCAGTTCACGGTCGACCGCCAAGCGCTGCTGGTCGGGCACCTCCTGGAGCGAGTTGCCGACGTCGGGACAGTCGATGGTGGACACCTGCTGCCCGGCCGTGGCCTTGGTGCTGCTCTGCTGTCCGTCGTTCCGCCCGCCCGGCCACCAGCCTTCGCCTGCGGAGGCATACGTATTGGCCGCTACCAGCCCGCCCCCGCCCAGGATCAATGCGGCCGAGGCGGCGATCGCCCGATTGGCCAGCGTCGAGCGTTTTCTTGATGTGCGTCCCAATGGAACTCCTCTGCTTGTTGCCGGGGGGTGTGTGGGTTAAGGGGGGTCCCGGCAGAGGGAGAAGCGCGTCGTCTCATACGGGAGTGGCGCACGGGGTGTTCACCGCCACCATTGATTCGTAGCAACCTCCAGCGTCAAACCGGGCACAATGGGTGCATGACCGAGATCCTCACGCCCCGCCTCCGCCTGCGCCGCTGGACGGATGACGACCTCGTGCCCATGGCCGAGATCAACGCCGACCCCGCGGTGATGCGGTGGATCGACGACGGCTCGGTCCGCGACCTCGAGCAGACGGCGGAGGGCATCGAGCGCTGTGAGGAGGAGTGGGACGAGGAGGGGTTCGGGCTGTTCGCCGTCGAGCTCCTCGCCTCGGGCGAACTGGCCGGATTCGCCGGCCTGTCCGTACCGGACTTCCTGCCCGAGGTGCTTCCGGCCGTCGAGATCGGCTGGCGCCTCGGCCGCCCCTTCTGGGGACAGGGCTACGCCTCCGAGGCCGCTCAGGCCGTTCTGGAGTTCGCCCTTCAGGACCGGGGCCTCGACCGGGTCGTCAGCATCTGCCGCACCGGCAACACCGCCTCCGAGAACGTGATGCGCAAGCTGGGCATGTCGCCGGAGCGCGAGACGGTCCACCCCGTGTACGGGTACCCGCTGCGGGTCTACGCGATCGACCTGACCGAGTACCAGGGCTGACCGGCCCGCGGCCGGCGGGACCCGGCTACGCCCCCGGACGCCCCGCCAGCAGCGCCGCCTCCAGCTCGGGCGGCAGGCCCACCCGCGGCCGGTCCGGCCGCAGCGGCGCCGGCCCGCCGAGCGACAGCAGCCACGACCATGTGTCGCGCACCGTCTCCCGCACCGGCCGGCACCGCAGGCCGGCCGCCAGTGCCCGGGACACCCCGGCCCCGTGCAACGCGCCGTGCATGTCCGGGCGTTCGGCCGCCGGGACCCAGACGGGGAGCTGGGACCACGGCTCGGCGCCCGCCGACAGCACCACGTCCGCAGGCGTCCACCGCAGCCGTGCCGACGACCCTGTCACCGCCACGCACTCCTCCAGCAGCTCGCCCATCGTCGTGTGGCCCGGCTCGCTCACCAGGTTGTACGGGCCCTCCAGGCCCGCCGCCGCAGCGTCCAGCGTCCACTCGGCCAGGTCGCGGACGTCGATGTACTGCAGCGGTGTGTCCCGCGGCCCCGGCGCGACGACGTCACCGCCGCGCGCGATCCGCTCCAGCCACCACGGCAGACGGCCCACGTTCTCCCACGGACCGAGGATCAGGCCCGAGCGCACCAGCAGCGAGCGGGAGGCGCCGAAGGCGTCGAGGACGGCCAGCTCGCCACCCCGCTTGGCCTGTGCGTACGGCACGTCGCCCGCGTCCGGCGAACCGTCGACCAGCAGCGCGCTCTCGTCGTACCCGGCCGCCGGCGGCCACGCGTACACCGAGCAGCTCGACACGTAGACAAAGCGCCCCACTCGGCCCGCCAGCAGCCGCGCCGCGTCCCGCACGGCCGACGGCGCGGCCGACCAGGTGTCGACCACCGCGTCCCACTCGCCGTCGTGCAGCGCGGCGAGGCCGCCGGGGGCCAGCCGGTCGCCGATCAGGTCGGACACCCCGTCCGGAGCCGGGTGCCTCCCGCGGTGGAACACCGTGACCTGCCATCCGCGTGCGAGCGCCCCTTCCACGACCGCGCGCCCCACGAATTCCGTCCCGCCCAGCACCAGAAGTCTCATGGTCACGACTGTGCCCGGCACCGGCCGCCGTCCTCAGGGATTCCGCTGCCAGGAGAAGCCCGGCCCGGAATGGTCCCTACCGGCGGTCACTCTCCCGGTCCGGGCGCGGGGATGGCAGCATGTGCCGACGATGACGGATGCCCGGTCGCCGATGCGCGCCTTGCGGGCCGCGCTTTTCGCGGCGGTGGCCGTCACGTTGGCGGCGATAGGGCATTCGTCCCTGTCTGCGCACGACATCCCCGCTTCCGGACTGCTCGCCGCGCTCGGCGTGACCGCCGCCGCCGGCTGGTTCGCGGCCGGCCGCCGCCGGAGCGCGTGCTCCATCGGGGCCGGACTGCTCGCCGTGCAGGGCGGACTGCACCTGCTGTTCTCCGGTGAGGGACCCACGGCACCCCACCACCACGGGCGGCACGAGCACTACGACACCGCGCAGACCGCCGCCGAGAGCATCGGCACCGGCATGCTCGCCGTCCACCTCCTCGCCGCCGCCGGCTGCGCCCTGTGGCTGGCCCACGGCGAGGCGGCGTTCTTCCGGCTCGCGCACGCCGCGCTGTCCTTCGCGTTCACACCGCTGCGGCTGCCGCTGGGCGCCGTACGGCTGCCCGAGCCGGACGCCGCGCCCCGGCCCGCCGCCGGCGCGGCCGACGAGCGCCGCCACTGCGTCGTCCTCGCGTACACCGTGGTCCGCCGCGGCCCGCCCGCGTACCCCGTCCCCCGTGCCACGGCCCCTGGAGCCGCTGTCTGACCTGGGGCCGATTCCCCATGTCAACACCGACCCTTGGGACCCTCATGTCCATCGACGCCCCCAGCAAGGGCACCTCGTCATCCGGCGCGAGCACCGCTCCCGAAGCGCGCGGCGCGCTGCGTCCCCTCCTGCTCCGTCTCCACTTCTACGCCGGGCTGCTGACGGCCCCGCTCCTCCTCGTCGCCGCGGTCAGCGGCCTGCTGTACTCGCTGTCCTTCCAGGCGGAGAAGTTCGTCTACCGCCACGAACTGCGCGTCCCCGTCGGCGAGCGGTCCGTCCCGCTCTCGGCACAGGTCGACGCCGCGCGCGCCGCCCACCCCGAGGGCACGGTGACCGCGGTGTGGCCCTCGTACGAGGACGGCGCGACCACCCGCGTCCTGATGACCTCCCCCGACGTGGCGGAGGACAAGTCCCTCGCCGTCTTCGTCGACCCCTACACCGCGGACGTACGCGGTGAACTCCCCTCGTACGGCAGCTCCGGCGCGCTCCCGCTGCGGGCCTGGCTCTCGGAGTTCCACGCCGATCTGCACCTGGGCGCACTCGGCCGGCACTACAGCGAGCTGGCCGCCAGCTGGCTGTGGATCGTCGCGCTGGGCGGGCTGGTGCTGTGGTTCGGACGCCGACGCCGTACCAAGCGCGATCTGGTCCTGCCCGAGCGCGGCGCGAAGGGCCGCCGCAGGACCCTGTCCCGGCACGGCTCCGTCGGCCTGTGGGCCGTCACCGGTCTCGTCCTGCTGTCGGCCACGGGGCTGACCTGGTCCCGCTACGCGGGCGAGAACATCGACGCGGTGCAGTCCCGGCTCGGCGGGTCCACCCCCGTCGTCACGGCCGCCCTCGCACCGGGCGGCGGCAGCGGCGGCGGCCACGAAGGCCACGAGCGCCACAGCGGCGGAGGCGGCGGCGGCCACGAAGGCGCCGACATCGGTATCGACAACGCCGTGGCGGCGGCCCGCGGCTACGGCGTCGACGGCAGGATCTCCGTGACCCTGCCGGCCGACGGCGACGGATACGTCGTCAAGGAGACCGACACCCAGTACCCGGTCCACCTCGACTCGGTCGCCGTCGACCCGGCGGACGGCCGGATCATCGACGAGCTCCGCTTCGACGACTACCCGTTGCTCGCCAAGCTGACCCGGTTCGGCATCGACGGCCACATGGGCGTCCTGTTCGGTCCGGTCAACCAGCTCGCGCTCGCCGCGCTGATGGTCGCCCTGATCCTGCTGATCGTGTGGGGCTACCGCATGTGGTGGCAGCGCAGGCCCACGAAGGAACGCACCCTGTCGGTGGGCCGCCCGATGCCGCGCGGCGCCTGGCGCAAGGCGCCGCTCACGGCGCTGCTGCCGCCGGCCGCCGCGACGGCGCTCGTCGGCTGGTTCGTGCCGATGCTCGGCATCAGTCTGCTGGTGTTCCTCGCGGTGGACGTCGCGCTCGGCGCGGTGGCGAGGGCCCGGTCCCGGGCCTGACCGGTCCCGGGCCTGACCGGTCCCGGGCCTGACCGGGACCGGACCCGTGCCTCAGGGCGCGTACTTGTAGCCGACCCGCCGCACGGTCTGGATCGTGCGGCGGTGGTCGGCTCCGAGCTTGCGCCGCAGCCGGGCGACATGGACGTCCACCGTCCGGCCGTCGCCGACGTGGCCGTAGCCCCACACGGTGGTCACCAGCTGGTCGCGCGTGTGCACCCGGTGCGGGTGTGCCACCAGATGGGCCAGCAGCTCGAACTCCAGGTAGGTGAGGTCGAGTTCCCGACCGTCCACGCTGGCGGTGCGCCGGACCGAGTCGATCGCCACCGGGCCCTCGCCGGCCGGCCGCTCCGGCGCGGCGGCGGCCGCCGGGGGCGGCTGCTCGTCGGCCGGTACGAGGACGAGGTAGCCGACCATCGGGGGGCGGCCGGGCAGCGTGGGCAGGGTGTGCGGAGGGGCGGGCAGCCACGTGGCGCCCGGCGGCAGGAGGTCGGCGACGTCCACGACCTCGTCCCGGTCGACGGCACGCAGCCGGTGCCGGCCCGAAGGCGCTGTCCGGTCGGTCGTGACGCGTCCCTGGGGGACGGGGGAGGAGACGGCGGAAGCGGCGGAAATGGTCGAGAAGGAACGGCTGTTCGCCATGGGAGGTCAGCTCTTTCGCGCGGAGGAAGTCGTCGATGCGTCGTGAGGACGGACGTACGTCGTGCGCGCTGGCCGAAGGCCGGGAAGAACGGTTTTAGAGGGCCCGCGCGTTCACCGCGGGGCAACACACCCGGTCGAAGTCGTGGTGCTGACGGGAAGGCCAGAACGGCTCGAGGTCGCTGCGACCCTGCGCGTCGTTCCGGTAGTCGGCCATGTGCCTATTGAAGCAGACCCGCAACGACCGCAGCAGGCCTCTTCCACCTGTCGATACGTGATCTTTCCTACGTGCGCGGTGTTTCGGCCACACGGACCGGAATTGGCGACCCGTACCCTGCGCGCGACCCTACGCGAGAGGGGCGCCCGCCTGGTCGGCGGGCGCCCCTTGGGTCACGCGGGTGATCAGACCTGGCCGGCCTTCTCCAGGGCCGAGCAGCAGGTGTCCACCAGCAGGCGGGTCACCACGTACGGGTCGACGTTGGCGTTGGGACGGCGGTCCTCGATGTAGCCCTTGCCGTCCTTCTCGACCTGCCACGGGATGCGGACCGAGGCGCCGCGGTCGGAGACGCCGTAGCTGTACTCGTTCCACGGGGCGGTCTCGTGCAGACCGGTCAGGCGGTCGTCGATGCCGGCGCCGTAGTTCTTGACGTGGTCCATCGGCTTGGAGCCCTCACCGAGCGACTCGCACGCGGTGATGATCGCGTCGTAGCCCTCGCGCATCGCCTTGGTGGAGAAGTTGGTGTGCGCGCCCGCGCCGTTCCAGTCGCCCTTGACCGGCTTGGGGTCGAGGGTGGCGGCGACGTTGAAGTCCTCGGCGGTGCGGTAGAGCAGCCAGCGGGCCACCCACAGCTGGTCGGAGACCTCCAGCGGCGCGAGCGGGCCGACCTGGAACTCCCACTGGCCGGGCATGACCTCGGCGTTGATGCCGGAGATGCCGAGGCCCGCCGCGAGGCAGTTCTCCAGGTGCGCCTCGACCACGTCACGGCCGAAGATCTCGTCCGAGCCGACGCCGCAGTAGTAGCCGCCCTGCGCGGCGGGGAAGCCGCCCTCGGGGAAGCCGAGCGGACGGGAGCCCTTGAAGAAGGTGTACTCCTGCTCGATGCCGAAGATCGGCTCCTGCGCGGCGAACGTCTCCGCGACCTCGACGAGCGCGGCACGGGTGTTGGACTCGTGCGGCGTCATGTCGATGTTGAGGACCTCGTTCAGCACGAGGATGTTGTCGCCGCCGCGGATCGGGTCCGGGCAGACGAAGACCGGCTTCAGCACGCGGTCCGACGCGTGGCCCTCGGCCTGGTTGGTGCTGGACCCGTCGAAGCCCCAGATGGGCAGGTCGGCGAGGGCCGTGGAGGAACCGGCGGCCAGGATCTTCGTCTTCGAGCGAAGCTTGGCGGTCGGCTCGGTGCCGTCGATCCAGATGTACTCAGCCTTGATGCTCACGGACCTCATCCTTTGCGGGTGCAGCGGTATGCCGCGCAGCTTGGCAACGCGCGATTTCCCGGCCGTTGCCCGTTTGTGAACCCCGTGTTACGCGGAACATTTCACCGTTATGCCCGGCGTGTCGCGCGTGCGCGACGGGCCGCCTCGTGCGCGTTCGGCAGCGACCCGGAGCGGCCGCGGTCCGGGATGCGCCCGACCAGCGCCTCACCGGCCGTACCCAGGGTTTTCGCGGCACCTCCGAGGTGCCGGTCGTGGTCGTGGAGCACCTGGAGCAGGCGCCCGCGGCCGATCCGCGCCTCCGGCAGACGGAACGTCCTGAGACATGCGGCACATCCCGTGGGGTCCGTGATCGCCTCGCCGATGTGCTGCTCCGCCACCCCGCGCCGGAACGGGGCAGGAACCGCCAGCGTGTACCCGTCCGTCCGGTACACGCGCTCGAAGGCGTACGAGGGATCCGGCACCCGTCCGGCGAACAGCGTGTCGTGCTGCTCGGCCCACAGCCGCTTCTGCGCCCGCGCGGCGGCCCGCGGATCCGCGAGTCCTCAGGGCGCGGGCTGTCGCGAGCGCGGCCGTGAACTCGCGCACGGCGGCGCCGTAGTGCGCGTCCTGGTGCACCAACTCCCCGTACGGGTCCTCGCCGGCGCCGGGTGCGGGGCCCGGTCGTCGCCGGCCGCCCGCGTCGTATACAGGGCTCTTTTTCGGCCGGACGCCCGCATCCATGGGGGCGGACGCGCCGCACGAGGGCCGGGTCGCGCAGCCGTCGCGCGGGCACACTGGTGTCCATGACCAAGCACCTGCGTATCGGACTTCTCGGCGCCGGCCCCTGGGCCGCGATGACCCAGGCCCCCGCGCTCTCCGGCCACCCGGACGTCGTCCTCGGCGGGGTGTGGGGGCGGCGGCCGGAGGCGGCCGCCGCGCTCGCGGACGCCCACGGCACGACGGCGTTCACCGGTGAGGACGGCATCGACGCGCTGTTCGCCTCCAACGACGCGATCGCCTTCGCCGTGCCGCCGGACGTGCAGGCGCCGCTCGCGGCCCGGGCAGCCGCCGCCGGCTGCCATCTGCTGCTGGACAAGCCGGTGGCGACGACGGTCGCCGCCGCCCGGGACGCCGTGAACGCCGTGGAGGAGGCGAAGGTCGCGTCCGTCGTGTTCTGCACGCTGCGCTTCTCCACCGACACCGCGCGGTGGATCGCGGAACAGGCGGCGGTCGGCGGCTGGTTCACGGCTCATGCGCAGTGGCTCGGCGCGCTGTTCTCGCCGGGAGCGGAGAGCCCGTTCGCGGCGTCCCCGTGGCGGCGGGAGAAGGGCGGCCTGTGGGACGTCGGCCCCCACGCGCTCTCCGCGCTGCTCCCGGTGCTGGGCGACGTGGTGGAGCTGACGGCGGCCCGCGGGCCTTCGGACACGACCCACATGGTGCTCCGGCACGCCTCGGGCGCCTCCAGCACGGTGACGCTCGGCCTCGCCGCGCCGCTCAACGCGGCGGGCGTGAGCCTGGTGCTGCTGGGGGAGCACGGCAAGGCCGAACTGCCGGACGGCTGGGGCAATCCGGTGGACTCGTTCCGCACGGCGGTCAACGAACTGATGGGCGTGGTACGGACGGGGCGGCCCCACCCGTGCGACGTGCGGTTCGGACTGCGGATCACGGAGATCCTCGCGGAGGCCGAGCGGAAGGCGTCCGGGGCGGGGCGCTGACGCGCGTGCGTGGGCGCGGCCCGGCGGTGCCGGGTGTGGCGGTGGCCGGCCGGGTGGTGCGGGTGTGCCCGGCCGGGCGGGAAGGACGGGACGGTGCCGTCCGGTGCGCTCCGAGTGTGCGGCTCGGAGGCGGGCGCTCCGCCGGGGGACAGCGGGGAGGGGAGCGCGGACGGCACCGTCCCGGGGGTCCGCAACGGCCGGGCCCGCCGGAGTGGGGGATGCGGGCCCGGCCGTGCGGCGTCAGCCGACGCGCTCGATCCGCGCGTTGCGGATCAGGAACTTGCCGGCCTCACGCACCTGCTCGAAGGCCGCGTTGTTCAGCAGCGCGCAGCTGCCGGACACCGACGTCACCTCGACGGTCGTGGACTTGTTGTTGTCCAGGTTGGTCACCTTCAGCTGGGTGCCGACGGGGAACTGGTTGCTGGAGGCGGCCGGTGCGCCGCCCTCGCCGGAGAGCGTCACGGTCGAGCCGGCGCAGACGACCTCGCCCGCGGCGCCGCCGCCCGCGTTCCCGCTGCCGGCGTCCTGGCCGCCGTCGTCAGCCGCGGGGGGCGCTTCCTCGGCGGGCGGTGCCTCTTCGGCGGGCGGTGCCTCGGCCGGGGGCGCCGCCTGGTCGCCGCCACCCGCCCCGGCGTCGCAGCCCGCCGCCTCCTGCTGGACCCTGATCTGCGCGATCACCGCCTCCCGGTTGGCGATCCGCGCCGCCGACTGCGCGTCCGCATTGGCTCGTTGACCGGCGATGAAGTTCTCGTTGTTGCTGATCGCCTGGGCGAGACCGTCACAGGCGACCGATGCCTGGCTCGTGCCGGTCATGACGATCGCAGTGCCGCCGACCAGCGCTGCGGCGCCGGCCAGGAGGGCGATCTTCTTCTTGCCGCTGAGGGTCTTCTTGCGTGACACGAAAGGGCTCCTGTCCCCGGCCGCGGGGGCAGCCGGTTGGTTCCTTGTGCCCTTACGTACGAGTAGCCGTCGGCGCCTGCTCACCGATCACGGCCGTCTCTTCCTTAACTTTCTTTAAGGAACCCGCAGTTGGCCCTTCGCCGCCGCTCACCCCGGCGGCAGCGCGCGGCACAGAGCGTCCAGTGCTTCCTCGTACACGTGCTCCGGCGGCGTCGCGTACCCCACTGGCCCCGAAGGCGTTCCGCGCCGTCAGCACCTGGAACCGCGCTGGCGACGTCGAAGGTGGCGGTCACCGACGAACGCTGACAGCACCGGCACCGGCACCGGCACCGGCACCGGCAGGCGCGCGGACCCGGCCGCGCGCCGCGGCGCACCGGGGCGTCAGCCCCGGCCGATCGCGTCCCGCACCGCCTCCTCCGTACGCCCCACCACCGCCGTGCCGTCCTCCGCCGTGATGATCGGCCGCTGGATGAGCTTCGGGTGCTGCGCGAGGGCCGCGATCCAGCGGTCACGTGAACTCTCGTCCCGCGCCCACTCCTTGAGCCCCAGCTCCTTCGCCGCGGCCTCCTGCGTACGTGTGATGTCCCACGGTTCGAGGCCGAGCCGGCCCAGCACCTCCCGGATCTCGTCCTCGGTCGGCACGTCCTCCAGATAGCGCCGCACGGTGTAGTCGGCGCCCTCGGCGTCGAGCAGCGTGAGGGCGCTGCGGCACTTGGAACAGGCGGGGTTGATCCAGATCTCCATGCCGCACACCGTACCGCTCACGCTGCCTCAAACGCCTTCTGGCCAGCGGCGATTGTCAGTGCCCGCCGGTAGAATGAACAGCAGTTCGGGATGGTCCCGCCACCGCGCCAGGAGGTTGCCGATGGCCGTTGCCACACTCACGACGAAGCCCCTGATCCCCCATCAGAAGAAGCCGCTCCCGGCCGGACAGCCGCGCGAGTGGTACGTGTCGCACAACCGCCGCCTGAAGGCGATGCGCCTCACGATCGCCCTGCTCGACTCCGGCGTCTACCACCCGGCGACCGCCGACAACCGCCGCATACGGGCCACGGCCGAGCGCATCGGCGTGCACGTCCCGTCCGACACGACGTGCCGGATGGTCCGGGCCCTGATCCGCTACGGCCGCTGATCCGACGGGTTCAGGAGACGGGGCGCCTGGGATCGGGCGCCCCGTTCTCGTACCACTCGGCGCGCACGGTGTCCCCGACGGACAGCGTGCCGCCGCGCAGCACCGCCACCTTCGCACCGAAGCTGACCTTGTTGTCGTACGCGGGCTCCCGCCGGTACGTCGCGAGGGTGCGCACCGGCTCGGGCCCCGCCCGCCGCCCGGTAACCTGGTCCACCAGCGGCACGGAACAGCGCATCGCCCGTACGGAATGGGCGAGCAGGGCGGTTCCGATCTCCAGCCGCCGCATGAGGTCCTCGTCGTGCGGCGCGGCGCACCCGTCGAGGACGATGTTGGCCCGGAAGCGGTCCATGGGCACCGGCGTCCCGCCCGCGGCCTCGATCCGTGCGTTGAGCCCGTCGAGCGAGGCCTGCGAGACGACGGCCACGGCATGCGCGTCGGCGAAGGCGACCTTGCCGGGCGTCTCCCCCCACCCGTCCCGGTCGAACCCGTCGCGCACGCGTACCAGCCGCGACTTGATGCCGAGCACCTCGGAGAGCCACTCGGCGACGGCGTCGCCCTGGTCGATCGCGTGCCCGACCGGCTTGTCGAACAGGCTCACCAGCCGTGGCGCGCCCTCGGGGTCCACGTCGACCAGGAGATCCTCGACCCCGCCCGCCCGCAGCGTCACCGTGCGCCCGCCCTCGCCGACCCGGGGCCGTACGGCGGCCAGGGCGGGGTGTGTCCGCTGACTGCGGAACGACCCGTCGACGGCGTCGACCACCATGAACGTCCGATCGTGCTCGAGCCCCGCGTCCCCGGCCACGGCGGACATCACATCGGTCCCGGCGCAGCCCTTGACCGGGTAGTACGTCAGCTTCTGCACAGTGATCCCCATGGACATGGATCGTAGAGGGGCCACGGGGCACGCGGATGTCTCAGGGTGACTTGCAGGTGGCGGTGTCGTGGGGCCCGGAGGCAGTGGCGGTCCGCACCGGCTCGTCGCCGACCCGCACCCGGCAGGTGGCCTTGCCGCCGGCCGCGCCGACCGTGACGACGAGCGTGCTGCTCATCTCCTGCCCGGACGTCTCGATCTCCCTGCGCCACGGCAGACCCGTCACCTGCTCCAGCTCCTGCTCGGTGCGCAGGTCCCCCGTGCCCTGGACGGAAAAGGACACCGTGACATCACGGGCGTCGCCCGTGACCTCATAGGTGACCGTGACGGTCCTGGCCCCCGCGTCCTCGTCGGACACCTCGCTCACGACGAGACCGACAGCGGCCAGGCACCCTCCGACGACCAGCATCAGGACGACGAGTACGACCCAGAGCCACTTCCGGCGCTTCCTGACCGGGTGCTGCGGCGGCACGGGCGCGTTCCACCGCGGGTGGTTGCTCGGCTCGCTCATGTCCCCAGATTCGCCCCGCGCCGGGCGGCCCGCGACCGGGGGAGCGCCGCCGTGGCGGAGCCGGGCCGGGTACGGGAAAGGCCGTCGGCCGTGCCTTCCGGTGAGGGAAGGGCACGGCCGACGACCCACAGACGGCTCAGGTGAGCGGAACCCGCTCTGACCTGCGGCGATCTTAGATGTCGAAGTAGAGCTCGAACTCGTGCGGGTGCGGCCGCAGCTGGATCGGGGCGATCTCGTTCGTGCGCTTGTAGTCGATCCACGTCTCGATCAGGTCCGAGGTGAACACGCCGCCCGCCTGCAGGTACTCGTTGTCCTCCTCCAGGGCGTCGAGGACCGCGGGGAGGGAGGTCGGGACCTGGGGGACGTTCGCGTGCTCGTCGGGGGCGAGCTCGTAGAGGTCCTTGTCGATCGGCTCGGCCGGCTCGATCTTGTTCTTCACGCCGTCCAGGCCCGCGAGGAGGAGCGCGGAGAAGGCGAGGTACGGGTTCGACGACGGGTCCGGCGCGCGGAACTCGACGCGCTTGGCCTTCGGGTTCGAGCCGGTGATCGGGATACGCATCGCCGCCGAGCGGTTGCGCTGCGAGTACACCAGGTTGACCGGGGCCTCGAAGCCGGGGACGAGGCGGTGGTAGGAGTTCACCGTCGGGTTGGTGAAGGCCAGCAGCGACGGGGCGTGCTTGAGGATGCCGCCGATGTAGTAACGGGCGGTGTCCGACAGGCCCGCGTAACCGGCCTCGTCGTAGAAGAGCGGGGAGCCGCCCTGCCACAGCGACTGGTGGACGTGCATGCCCGAGCCGTTGTCGCCGAAGATCGGCTTCGGCATGAAGGTCGCGGTCTTGCCGTTGCGCCAGGCGACGTTCTTCACGATGTACTTGAAGAGCATCAGGTCGTCGGCCGCGGCGAGCAGCGTGTTGAACTTGTAGTTGATCTCCGCCTGGCCGGCGGTGCCGACCTCGTGGTGCTGGCGCTCGACCTGCAGGCCGACGTTCTCCAGCTCCAGGGAGATCTCCGCACGCAGGTCGGCGAAGTGGTCGACCGGCGGGGCCGGGAAGTAGCCGCCCTTGTAGCGGACCTTGTAGCCCCGGTTGTCCTCGACCGCGCCCGTGTTCCAGGCGCCGGCCTCGGAGTCGATGTGGTAGAAGCCCTCGTTCGCGGCGGTGTTGAAGCGCACCGAGTCGAAGACGTAGAACTCGGCCTCGGGGCCGAAGTACGCGGTGTCCGCGATGCCGGTGGAGGCGAGGTAGGCCTCGGCCTTCTTGGCGATGTTGCGCGGGTCGCGGCTGTACTGCTCACCCGTGATCGGGTCGTGGATGAAGAAGTTGATGTTCAGCGTCTTGTCGCGGCGGAACGGGTCCAGACGGGCGGTCGACAGGTCGGCGCGCAGCGCCATGTCGGACTCGTGGATCGCCTGGAAGCCGCGGATCGACGAGCCGTCGAACGCCAGCTCGTCCGAGGGGTCGAAGGCCGTCGCCGGGATCGTGAAGTGCTGCATGACGCCAGGAAGGTCGCAGAACCGGACGTCAACCATCTTTACGTCGTTGTCAGCGATGTACTTCTTGGCCTCGTCGGCGTTCTGGAACATCCAACTCCTCCTACTCCCACCCGGGGAGGGGCGGGGTTGCAGCTCGTCCGTGCGGCCAGTGCGGTGGCACACGCTGGACCCGACCATAGGCAGACCGGATTTCTCAAGCATGACCCATTTGTTTCGACGAAGTTAACCGCCACGGGTGCCGAGTGCACCCGTGGCCGGCGCGGGGACCCGGGCCGAAGTGATCCAAAGCGGGCGCAGTACCGTGGTCGGGTGGACAACAGGCAAGCAATCGGATCGTGGCTTTCCGGGCCCCGCGCGGCGGCCGAGGACATGGGTGTCGACTTCGGTTACCGGGGCCGGCGGCTCGGTCTGCCGGAGACGGGGCCGGGCTCCGTGGCGCCCCTCGGACGTCGCTTCGGAGCGCTGTTCCTCGACTGGGGACTGTGTTTCCTGATCGCATACGGACTGTTCGCGGGCAGTAACCAGCAGGCGACGTCCAACCGCACCCTGATCGTCTTCCTGGTGATGAGCGTGCTCACCGTCGGCACCGTCGGGTGCACCCCCGGCAAGCGGCTTCTCGGACTGCGCGTCGTCTCCGAGAACGGCGGCCGTCTCGGCTTCGGCCGGGTCGTCGTCCGCAGCGTCCTGCTGTGCCTCGCCGTGCCGGCGCTCGTCTGGGACCGCGACGGCCGCGGCCTGCACGACCGTCTCGCCCGCGCGGTCCAGGTCAGGATCTGAGCCGCGCAGGACAGCGGAGAACGAGAGAGGCGGCCGGGACATCGTCCCGGCCGCCTCTCTCGTGTCCTGGATGCGTCAGCGCATCTTTCCGCCGCGCGGCATCCGCATGCCCTTGGGCATCGGGCCCTTCGGCAGCGGCATGTTGCTCATCAGGTCGCCCATCGCGCGCAGCCGGTCGTTGGTCGAGGTGACCTGCGGGCCGCTGAGGACGCGAGGCAGCTTGAGCATCGTGGTGCGCACCTTCTTCAGCGGCACCTGGCCCTCGCCGTTGCCGACCAGGATGTCGTGCACCGGGACGTCCACGACGATCCGGTTCATCTTCTTCTTCTCGGCCGCGATCAGCGTCTTGACCCGGTTCGGGTTGCCCTCGGCGACCAGCACGATGCCGGCCTTGCCGACCGCGCGGTGCACCACGTCCTGGTTGCGGTTCATCGCCACCGCGGGAGTCGTGGTCCAGCCGCGCCCCACGTTCTGCAGGACCGCCGCGGCGGCGCCCGGCTGGCCCTCCATCTGCCCGAAGGCCGCCCGCTCGGCGCGGCGTCCGAAGAGGATCGCCATCGCCAGGAAGGCCAGCAGGAAGCCCAGGATGCCCAGGTAGATGGGGTGGTCGATCAAGAAACCGATCGCGAGGAAGACACCGAAGGTGACGATTCCCACAGCCGCGACGACAAGACCGACCTTGGGGTCGGCCTTACGGGTCATCTTGTACGTCAGGGCGATCTGCTTCAGTCGCCCGGGGTTCGCAGCAGCGTCAGCGCTGTCTGAGTTTGCCTTCCTCGCCATACCTGAAGTTTACGTGGCCTAAGAAGTGCGGGCAGCCACGGCCTCCAGAACGTGCTGGACCTCGACGCGGTCCTTGGCCCGGCGCCGGTCCTCCAGCACCGCGGACCAGGCGTTGCGGCGGGCGGTGCGCTGGCCGCCGCCGAGCAGCAGGGACTCCATGGCGCGCAGGGCGTCGGTGACGGACGGGATGGCTGTGGCGATCACGGGACGTACCGGTGCGGCCTGCATGCTGGAGGTCGGCATCGTGAAGGTCCCCCCTCGGGGCGGGAGTCGATGAGTGGGAGCTGTGCGTGCATTCAGCGTCACTGTTCGGTGTTACCAGGGCATGACCAGGTGGTCAAACGCCGATGAAACACCGATGGGTGCCCTGCGAAGCCGTCCTGAACGCGGACGCGGCCCGCACCACGTCCCCGACCTGCGGGGAGGATGCGGGCCGCGCCCAACTGGCCTTTACTGGCCGGTAGTTGCTTGTGCCTGAATTCACACGGCCTGGGCGGCCTGCGCGGAGTCGGTGGCCGTCGCGGTGCCCCGGGCCTCCATCGCCTGCTGGAAGAGGCGGCCGGCACGGTACGACGAACGGACCAGCGGACCGGACATGACACCGGAGAAGCCGATCTCCTCGGCCTCCTCCTGCAGCTCGACGAACTCCTGCGGCTTCACCCAGCGCTCGACCGGGTGGTGGCGCACGGAGGGGCGCAGGTACTGGGTGATCGTGATCAGCTCGCAGCCCGCGTCGTGCAGGTGCTGCAGCGCCTCGCTGACCTCCTCGCGGGTCTCGCCCATGCCGAGGATCAGGTTCGACTTGGTGACCAGGCCGTCCTCGCGGGCGCGCGTGATGACCTCGAGCGAGCGCTCGTAGCGGAAGCCGGGGCGGATGCGCTTGAAGATGCGCGGCACCGTCTCGACGTTGTGCGCGAGCACCTCGGGGCGGGAGGAGAAGACCTCGGCCAGCTGCTCGGGCACGGCGTTGAAGTCGGGGATCAGCAGCTCGACCTTGGTGCGGCCGGCCTCGCGGCCGGCGGTCTGCGCGTGGATCTGGCGCACGGTCTCGGCGTACAGCCAGGCGCCGCCGTCCTCCAGGTCGTCGCGGGCGACGCCGGTGATGGTGGCGTAGTTCAGGTCCATCGTGACGACGGACTCGCCGACGCGGCGCGGCTCGTCACGGTCGAGGGCCTGCGGCTTGCCGGTGTCGATCTGGCAGAAGTCGCAGCGGCGGGTGCACTGGTCGCCGCCGATGAGGAACGTGGCCTCGCGGTCCTCCCAGCACTCGAAGATGTTGGGACAGCCCGCCTCCTGGCAGACCGTGTGCAGACCCTCGCTCTTGACCAGTTTCTGCAGCTGGTTGTACTCGGGGCCCATCTTCGCCCGGGTCTTGATCCACTCGGGCTTGCGCTCGATGGGGGTCTGGCTGTTCCGGACCTCCAGGCGCAGCATCTTGCGTCCGTCGGGTGCGACTGCGGACACGACCGGCTCCCTACAGCTTCGATTCTTCGGCGAACACCAGAGTACGCCCGTTAAAAGTGCGGCCTTACGTGTGGCCAACCCGTGGCCAGAGGGACGCATTCCCCAGGGCCGCCGGCAGCCGTCAGGCGGACGCCTTCTCGATCACGCGGGGCCGCGGCTCCGCGTTCTCCAGGACCTCGCGCAGATGCCTCTCCAGGACCGGGAGCACCTCCTCGATCGTGATGTCACGGCCCAGCTCGTTCGCGAGCGAGGCCACGCCCGCGTCGCGGATGCCGCAGGGCACGATCCGGTCGAACCAGGTGTTGTCCGGGTTCACGTTCAGGGCGAAGCCGTGCATCGACACGCCCTTCGCGATCCGGATGCCGATCGCGGCGAGCTTGCGGTCCTCGCGGCGCTGGCCGGCGTTGGAGGGGGCGTATTCCGGCCCGTTCATGCGCGGGTCGAACTCCTCGTCGTGCAGTCGCGGGTCGAAGTCGAGCGAGAGCCCTCCGAGCGAGGGACGCTCCTCCACGGGGTCCCCGAGCACCCACACCCCGCTGCGGCCCTCCACCCGGCTCGTCTCGACGCCGAACTCCGCGCAGGTGCCGATCAGCGCGTCCTCCAGGCGGCGGACGTGCGCGATGACGTCCACCGGGCGCGGCAGCTTCAGGATCGGGTAGCCCACCAGCTGGCCGGGGCCGTGCCAGGTGATCTTCCCGCCCCGGTCCACGTCGATGACGGGCGTGCCGTCCAGGGGGCGCTCGCTGTCCTCCGTGCGCCGCCCGGCCGTGTAGACCGGCGGGTGCTCCAGGAGCAGACAGGTGTCCGGGATCTCGTCCGCGAAGCGGGCGGCGTGGACCTCGCGCTGCTTCTGCCATGCCTCCTGGTAGTCGACGGCGTCCTCGCCGAACCCCAGTCGGACGAACCGCAGCTCACTCACGGCTGTGCCTCCTCGAACCTTCGCCCAGCAGTAATCCGGGCCCATGCCACTGTACGGCGGCCCGGAAGCAGGTGACCGGGCAGGTGGCTCCCGCCCCGCGTCCGTCAGCGCAGCTGTCACTGCCGCCGCCAATCCTCACACGATCGGATGAATGTGGGGCGAAGGCGGCGGAATGGGCCGGGCGGGCCGCTAAATTCGCGCCGTTCCTCCCCCAGGGCTTCTCCCCCAGAGCTACGCCTGGCGGGACCCCCAGGAGGTACCCCCATGGGCTGCTCCCGGCCCGGAAGGCAGGAGACCCGACAGCAGATGACGGAACGAGCCCCACAGCGCACCCCCAACCGGCAGCTCGCCGCGCTCATCGCGGAGGCGGGCTTCTCCCATGCCGGGCTCGCCCGCAGAGTCGACCAGCTGGGCCTGGAGCACGGCCTCGACCTGCGCTACGACAAGACCTCCGTCACGCGCTGGCTGCGCGGTCAGCAGCCGCGCGGTACGACCCCGGCGCTGATCGCCGAGGTGTTCACCCGGCGGCTCGGGCGGCGGCTGTCCGCCCAGGACCTCGGCCTGGACGCCTGCGCGCCGGTCTACGCGGGCCTGGAGTTCGCGGCCACGCCCGAGGAGGCCGTGGACATCGTCAGCGGGCTGTGGCGCAAGGACTCCGGCAGCCACGCCGAACTGCGGAAGATCGCGTTCACCCCGGCCGGTCTGGTCGTGCCGAGCCGGGACTGGCTGATCGGCCGCGCCGACGAGCGGGTGGGCCGCGGCGAGACGGCGCACGGCGGACCGGGCCGGGTCCCCCTCCAGGGCGGCCGCGTCATCGTGCCCCGGCAGCGCGGCACCGATCGCGGACCCGGCCAGAAGGTCTCCGGCGGCGACATCTCCGCCCTGCGCTCCGTCGGCGAACTGTTCCGCGCCCTCGACAACGCCTACGGCGGCGGCCACGCCCGGCAGGCCCTCGTGCGCTACCTGGAGCACGAGGCCGAGCCGATGCTGCGCGGCACGTACGGGGAGGCGCTGGGCCGCCGGCTCTTCGCCGCGGCCGCCGACCTGACCCGGCTCGCCGGGTGGACCTCGTACGACATAGCGGCACACGGCCTCGCCCAGCGGTACTTCGTCCAGGCGCTGCGGCTCGCGCAGGCGGCCGGGGACCGGGCGTACGGCTCTTACGTGCTCGTCACCATGAGCCGCCAGGCCGTCTACCTCGGGCACGGCCGCGAGGCGGTCCAGCTGACCCGGGTCGCGCAGCAGGGCGTGGGCTCCTCGGCACCGCCGCTGGTGCAGGCGCTGCTGAACGCCGCCGAGGCGCGGGCCCACGGGGTCCTCGGCGAGGCGCGGGCCTGCAACGCGGCCCTCGCCCGCGCGGAGCGCGCGCTGGAGTCGGCCAGGCCGGGCGACGACGTGCCGCACTGGGCGAGCTTCTTCGACGAGGCGCAGCTCGCCGACGAGATCGGGCACTGCCACCGAGATCTCCAGCAGTACCGCACGGCGGTCCAGCACGCGGAGCGCTCGCTCCGGCTGCGGGCCCCCGCCTTCGCCCGCAGCCGGCTGTTCTGCCGTGTGGTCCTCGCGACGGCGCGCCTGGGTCTGGGGGAGCTGGAGCAGGCGTGCGCGCTGGGGGCGGAGGCGGCGCTGCAGGCGTCGGAGATGCGGTCGGCGCGGGCGTCGGAGTACGTGCGGGAGTTCGAGCGCCGCCTGGAGCCGTACCGGGACGCGAGCCCGGTCCGCACCTACCGCGACCGGGTGGCGGCGCTGGGGTGACGTCCCGCCCCGGGCGGGTGACGCCCGCGGCGGGCGTGCCCCCCACTCGCCCTCCGCCCACGGCCTGGCGGCCGTGGGCGGTAGCCCCATCCAGGTCAGGGGCGCGATCCCCGGACCTGGACCTCCGCGAGGGACAGCGGACTCGTGGGCGACGCCAGCTGCACCCGCACGTAGCGCGCGTCCGTGCCCGGCGGCAGCGTCACCGTCGTCGGGCGGCCCGCCTGGGACGTGACGTGGACCGCCGTCACGCCGGGGGCGCTGCGTGCCGCGTCCAGACCGTCCGCCGTGATCGGGTTCGCCGAGGCAAGCACCCAGAAGTCCTTCAGCCGGTCCGCGCAGCAGTCCGTGCGGTTCCACACCTGCACCTGGTCCACGCGCGCGCTCGTGCCCAGGTCCACCTGCCACCACGCCTGGTTCGACGGCTCCGCGGTGTGCGTCACGGAGCCGCTGCCGAAGGCGCCGTCCGTGTCGCCGTCCACGGCGCGTGAGGCGGGCGCGTCCCAGGCCGTCGACTTCTGCGTCGCGGGCCGGCCCTGCGCCAGGTTCTCCCGGGCGACGGTCACCTTCACCTTCGTCGTCGTGGTCAGCAGCCCGTACCGCAGAGTGATGTCCAGCGCGTACGTCCCCGGCTCGGCCGACGCGGGCGGCGTGAGCGTGAACGGGACCTTCGCGTCCGCTCCCGGGCCGAGCGGGCCGATCCGGGCGGAGGACGGCGTGACGGTCCAGCCCTCGGGGGCGCTCAGCCGCAGCCGCGTCGAAGGCGCCGAGCGGCGGGCCGTGTTGGTGACCGTGAGGTCACCGTCCGCCGCGCGCCCCGGGTTCAGCTCCCGAGGCAGCTCCGTGCGCGTGCGCACCAGGTTGTTCACGCCCGGCGTGGTCACCTTGAACACGTACGCGTGCTCGCCCGCCCGCGCCGGGGTCGAGACCACGACCCGGCCCTGTGCGTCCCGCTTCCACGGCAGCGGCCCGGCGTCCGAGCCGAGCAGGGTGATCCCGGAGTCCGCCGTGACCGGGGTGTCGGAGCCGAGCGTCAGCTCCTCGCCGGGCCACTTCAGCGCCGTCGCGTACAGGGCGCCGTCCTTGGCGGTGTAGCGGATGTCGTCGTCGCCGGACGGCTCCTCCGCGTGGTGCCAGTACGTCGTCCCGTAGATCGCCTCCCCGTTGGTCTTCAGCCACGCCCCGATGTCCAGCAGCCGCTGCCGCTGGATGTCCGGGATGGTGCCGTCGGCGCGCGGGCCGATGTCGAGCAGCAGGTTGCCGTTCTTGCTGACGATGTCGGCGAGGGAGTCGACGAGCTGGTCGGAGGTCAGGTGGTCCTCCTCCGGCTCGTTCTGGTTGTAGCCGTAGGAGTGGGCGATACCGCGGCTGGCCTCCCACTTGTCGGGGTCGATGTCCGCCTTGACCGTGTACTCGGGCGTCTGGAAGTCCAGTTCGCGGGAGTCCAGTGCGCCGGTCTCGATCTTGCAGCGGTTGGCGACCGCGACCTCCTTCGGCTCCGGGCGGTTCTTCGCCTGGTTGTAGTAGTCGGCGAGGACGGGAGCGGTCTTCCAGTAGGAGGCGGGCTTCTCCCACTGGCCGTCGCACCAGATGATGTCGGGGTCGTACTGGTCGATGAGCTCTCGCATCTGCGGGGCCATGTAGTCGCCCACGTAGTCGCCGACGGCAGGCGCGCCGGTGTAGGGGACGGGCGCGCCGGTGTACGGGTTGGTCGCCGGGCGGCCGGTGTAGGACGGGTTGTACCACTCGTACAGCGAGTAGTAGAAGCCCGCCTTCAGCTGCTCGCCCGGGCGGTCCTTGCGGGCCGCCGCGAACAGTTCGCCCGCGAGGTCCCGCCTCGGGCCGAGGCCGACGGTGTCACGGCCCGACACCTTGCTGTCGTACAGGGCGACGCCCTCGTGGTGCTTGGAGGTGAGCACGAAGTACTTCGCGCCGGCGTCCTTGAACAGCTTCACCCAGTCGTCCGGGTCGTACTTCTCCGCCTTCCACTGCCCGATGAAGTCGTCGTAGCCGGCGTCCGCGCCGTAGGTCTGACGGTGGTGCGTGTGGGTCGCGCTGCCACGCGCGTTCATGTAGTTCCAGTACCACTCCGCATAGCTGCCGCGCGGACCCCAGGCGGGCACGGAGTACGCGCCCCAGTGGATGAAGATGCCGAACTTGTCGTCCTCGAACCACTGGGGAGTGGGGTGGCTGTTGAGCGATGCGACGGTGGGTTCGTAGTCGGGCACGGGCTCCTTGTCGTCGGCGGCCGTGGCCTGCGGGGTCAGGAGCAGTGCTGTGCAGGCGGCCAGGGCCGCCGCTGTCGCGGTGCGTCTCACTGTGCATCCCTTCGGAAGAGGTCGCGGACCTGTTCGGGACTCAGTGCCTCGTCCCAGGTGAGGAGTTCGTCGAGGTCGCCGCGCAGGCCCACCTTCTCGGTGCCGATGGAGCGCAGCGGCAGCGGCACCGACGCCTCGACGGCGCCGACGCGCTCGCCGTCGGCGTACAGCGTGGTGCGGCCCGGCTCGGTCACCCACGTCAGCCGGGTCCAGCGGTCGAGCGGGAGCGTGTACGGGAAGGAGTGGTCGGCGCTGCCGTACCGGGTGATGCCGACGCGTCCGGTGCCGTACTGCATCAGCTTGAGTGCCCCGGCCTTCGAGCTGAGGAGCACCTGGTCGGCGGTGCGGGCGGTGGGGCGTACGCGCACGGACACCGTCCACGGCTCGGCCGCGTCGAGGCCGCCGAAGCCGACGCCGTCGCGGTCGTGGTCGAACCGCCAGGCCCCGCCCTCGGCGCCGCCGCCGGTGACGGGCGACGGGTTGTTGATGATGTACGAGGTGCCGGGCAGGTCGCCCGCCGTGTCCTCGGCGTACAGCGTGTTGCCTGGGCTGCCGGCGTACGTCCAGCCGCTCGGGTACGGCGCCGGGTCGAACGTCCAGTGGTGGCTCGGCCGGCCGTCGTCGGTGCGGGGCGCGGCAGGAGCGGTGTGCAGGCCGGCCGGGTCGCCGACGCGGGCCGCGCGGGCGCGGAAGCCGTCGAGCGCGTCGGGGGCGGCGGTGGCGTTCCAGGTGCGGTCGGCGAGGATCGCGCGGGGGCCGGCCATGTGCTGCTCGAAGTACCCGTCCCGCGACCAGAAGTTGTAGTCGGCCCAGTTGACGAGGCCGGAGCCGAGCATGTCGGATGCGGTGCTCGGGGCCCAGGCGCCGTACATCCAGGGCTCGTTCGGGTACTTGTTGTGGTAGTTGTTCGGCGTCACGTAGAACGGACCGATGGCGATCTCGTCGTGGCCGGGGACGGCCGGCCGGTCGCCGGTGCCCTCCCAGGTGAGGAAGACGACCGGGCCGTCGACCCTCTGCTGCGGCGCGGTCATGTGCTCGGAGCCGTTGTAGACGGCGGTGCGCTTGCCGTGGGACGTGACGACGTCGTCGAGGGTGTTGATGTAGCGGTTGAGCAGGTCGCCGAGCGTGGTCACCTCGGGGTCCGCGGCCAGGAACTCCTTGACGCGCGGGCAGTTGGCCAGCTGACCGGGGACCTCCTCGGCGCCGATCGAGAACAGCGGCGCGTCGAACCAGCCCGCGAACTCGTCGACGATCTCCTTCGACTTCTCGACCGCCTTCCGGCTGGTCATGTCGACGATCCAGTCCGGCGTGAGGTGCGAGTGGGTGTGGGCCCCGGTGCAGGGGTTCGCTCCCGCGCCGAAGCCGATGCCGAACGCCTCGCTGATCACGGTCGCGTGCCCGGGTATTTCGAGGCCCGGCATCAGCTGGACGTGGTGGCGCGCGGCGAACGCCTTGAGGTGCTCGATGTCGGCGCGGCTGTAGCTGTGGTCCGGGTCGGCGAGGCCGGGGAACTTCGGGCTGTACAGCCGGAAGCCCTCGGACTCCGACAGATGCAGGAAGAGGGTGTTGAGCTTCTGGTCGCCCATCCTGCGGATGAGGTTCTCGAGGTAGGGGATCTGCCAGTACTTGCGGCCCGCGTCGAGGTGCACCAGGCGCACGGGCTGGGACGGCCGGTCCGTGGCGCGGGCGCGCGGCAGCGAGCGGTGGCGGGCCTCGGTGGCGCGCAGCAGTTGGAGCAGGGTGCGGGTGCCGTAGTACAGGCCGTGGGTGGACGCGGCCTCGATGCGTACGGCTCCGCTGCTGTCGAAGCGGTAGCCCTCGGCGCCGAGCGGGGAGCCGGGGGCGGTGCCGGCGGCGGTGTCGGTGGCCTCGGACGGTTCGGAGGCGAGGCGCAGCACGATGTCGCCGGCGGCGGCCTGTTCGGTCGCCGAACCGATCCGGGGTGTGAAGCCGCTGGTGCGCGTGATCTCGCCGCGCAGCTGCTCGGCGAGCTCCCGCACCGACTGGCGTGCGGGGCCGGGGAATTCGGCCCGCCCTGCGGGAAGCGCGCTCAGCGCGCGGGAGTGCGGGTCGACGAGGATGCGGGTGTTCGGGGTGAGGGCCGTGGTGCCGCCGAGATCGGACCACTCGGTCGGGCGCGGGACGACGTTCGGGGGTGGTCCGGCTGATTGCGGCTGGTCGGCAGCCGTGGCACCCGAGGGAGCGATAGCTCCGATGACTAGGCTCAGGGTGAGAGTGAAAATGGGCGTGAAGCGTCGCACTACTGCCTCCCGGCATCAAGGGACACCGGGAACGTAGTGCGGGGTCGGACCTCTGACAAGGGAGAGGTCGGATGTATCGCTTGGACTTCTGGAGCGAGTCGTCCGAGGGCGGCGGCGGCCGCCCCGGGGGACTCAGGCCGCCGCCTCCAGCGCGGGCGTCACGCGGCCCGGCCGGATGCCGAGGTCCGACAGGAGCGCGTGCGCGGCCCGGCGGCCCGAGAACAGCGCGCCCTGGACCGTCGCCGTGTCCCGGTGGTCGCCGCAGACGTAGAGCCCCGCCAGCACACGCACCGGGCGGCGCAGGTCGTGCGGCGGTTTCATCTCCGCTATACCGGACGCATCGTGATGGACGCTCAGCAGCTCCCAGTCGTTCGTCGGCGTCCCGTACAGCGTCGCCAGGTGGCGTCGCACCTGCCGGTCCACGTCGTCCGGCAAGCCTCCCACCACCGTGGAGGAGATCAGTGCCCTGCCCTCGGGGGCGCGGGACGGGTCGACCTCGCTCATCACCGCCGTGTGCGAGACGGGCCCGACGCGGTCCGCGTCCAGGACCAGCGACGGATCGGTCAGCGGAGGCTCCGGCGCGGTGTGGTGCACCACCGTCACCGGCCGGAACGAGGGCACCCGCAGCCCCGGCAGCAGATCCGCCGCCGTCCGCGCGTCCGTGGCGACCACGACGGAACGGCAGCGGAACTCGCCGTGCTCCTCGGTCGTGACCCTGTTGGTCGCGATGTCCGTGACCCGTGTGCCCGTGCGGACCGTCCCCTCCGGCAGCGCGGCGGCCAGCAGTTCGGGCAGGGCGGACGCCCCGCCCGCCGGGACGCACAGCCTGCCGCGCGCGTAACCGCGCAGCACCAGGTCGGCGCACCGGCTGGAGGTGGTCAGCTCCGGGTCGCACAGCAGCGCGGCCAGCAGGGGGCGCAGGAAGCCGTGCACCGTACGGGCGGGCAGTCCACGGCTGTGGAGGGCGTCGACGGCGGCGCGTTCCGGCCGGGCCAGCACCCGCCGTACGGAGGTGCCCGCGAGCCGCGCCAGCGACGCCCCCAGCCGGGCCTGGTCGAGATGCCGCGGCCGAGGGGCGCTCGCGAGGGCGCGCGCGACGGTGAATGCGACCCCTACGCCCCGGGCGGCGTGCGGCGACGTCCCGACCTCTCCGGTCCGCTGGAGCCGCCCTTCGGCGTGCACGAGCACACCGGGCGAGAACAACCGCAGTTCGGCGTCGCGCAGCGCGGTGCGCCGCAGCTCCGGGAACGCGGTACTGAGCAACTGACCTGCGCGGTCGAGCCGGAATCCGTCGACCCGCTCGGTGGCCATGCGCCCGCCCACGACCGGGGCGGCCTCCAGGACCCTGACCGTCACCCCTGCACTGGTGAGCCGATGAGCTGCCGAGAGTCCGGCGATCCCGGCCCCGACGATGACGACGTCCGCGTGATCCGCATGCTGAGCGGTGCTGAGCACGTGCCCCTCCCCGAGGTCGGCGCGGCTGGTGGGAACCTCATGCCCCCATCAGGCCCGTGGAATACCCGAGTTCGCACCGAGACTAGGAACCGGGACCCCGACCTGCAGTCGCGCACACGACGGAGCACCGGAGCGCGGGGGCGCACGGCGTTCGTCGTCCGGGAGCGTCTCGGTGCGCAACCCGGTCGGTGAGCCGCACGGCGCGCTCCAGGCCCAGCGCCGGGATGCTCTTTCGGACGGTGTGTCCGAGTCGGCTCCGGCCGGTATCGGCCGACGCGTTCACCACGTCGGCCGATACCGGCAGTTCGGCATGGGCGAGGTCAGGCCGACACCTCCGCCCGTGCACGGCTCGGGGTCTCCTGCCGTACGACACGCCGGCGCCGGGACGGCATGCCCGCTGTCGGGTTGGCGACGCCCCAGGCCGCGCCCTTGCAGATCAGTTCCTTGTAGAGGGAGGCCACACGGCCCGTCAGGGCCCTGTCGACCGCTCGGTCGTCGGCCGTGACGAACTGGACCAGGCCCTCCTTGCGGCCGAGGGAGACGCACTGCTGGAAGTAGCGGATCGAGACGTGGGGGACCTTGGTGCCGGCGAGGCGGGCGGCGATGGCGTCGGCGGCCTGCCAGGCCATCGGGACGCCCGAGGCGCAGGACATCCGCAGCGGCTTGTCGTTCGGACCGATCGCCATCGCCGCGTCACCCACGGCGTACACGTCCGGGTGGGAGACCGAGCGCATCGTGCTGTCGACCACGATCTGGCCGCGGTCGGTGACCTCCAGGGTGGTGGCCCGCGCGATCGGGTGGACGGCGAAGCCGGTGGTCCACACCGTGACCTCGGCGGGGACGGTCCGGCCGTCGGCCGTCGTCACGCCGTCCGCCTCCACGGCGGTGACCGCGGCGTGTTCGTGGACCGTGATGCCGAGCTCGTCCACCACCTTCCGCAGGTGGGCGCGGCCCTTGTCCGAGAGCCAGTCGCCGAGGGCGCCGTGGGCGGCCAGGGCGACGTCGAGGTCCGGGCGGGTCTCGGCGATCTCGGTCGCGGCCTCCAGGCCGGTCAGGCCGCCGCCGACCACGACCACGGGCCGGCCGGCGTCCAGGGCGGCCAGGCGGTGGCGGAGGCGGAGAGCGCCGGGGCGGCTCGCGACCTCGTGGGCGTGTGCGGCGACGCCGGGGACGCCTCCGTCGTTCCAGCCGCTGCCGAGGGCGTAGACCAGAGTGTCGTACTCCAGCTCCTCCTGCTCGGGGCCGCTCACGGCGGTGACCGTCACCGTCTTGCGGTCCACGTCCACGGCGGTGACCTTCGCGAGCTCCAGCGCCACGCCCGTGCCCGCGAACATCTCGCTGAACGGCCGGGGCCTGAGGTCCTGGCCGGCCGCGAGCTGGTGCAGCCGGACGCGCTCGACGAAGTCGGACTCGGGGTTGACGAGGGTGATGGCGACGTCATCGCGGTGCAGCCGCCGGGCGAGGCGGCCGGCGGCGACGGCTCCGGTGTAGCCGGCTCCGAGGACGACGATGCGGTGCTGCATGGGCCTGCTCCTGTCTGCGAGGGTTCCGCCGCTGTCCTGCGCGGTTTCGCCACTTGAACCGGGCAGCCCTGCGATTCCTGACAGGCTCGGGATGTGAAGCACGTCACATCGACTCAGAGGGTGTAGAGCGGAGTGCCCCCGTGGTCCGCGGCGGCCCACTGCTCGGTCGCGCGGACGAGCTTGTCGGGGTTGACCTGGCTGCGGATCGCGGTGATGCCGTCCGCGGTGACCTCCAGGCACGTGATCCCGACGACCCGGCCGTCCACGACCGCCACGATGGCGGGCTCGCCGTTGGCGGTCGTGGCGTAGATCTCGGGCGCGCCGCCGACGTAGGCCCGCTTGGCGTCGCTGGGCTTGAACAGGCCGCGCAGGAACTTCGCGACCGCGAGCGCACCCTCGAACGCCTTCGCGCGTGCCGGCACCTTCCCGCCGCCGTCGCCGACCGAGACGGCGTCCTGGGTGAGCAGGCGTACGAGGGGTTCGGTACGGCCGCTGGTCGCCGCGGCCAGGAACTCCTCGACGATCCTCCGGGCGGCGGCCGCGTCGATCTCGGTGCGCGCCCTGCCGTCCGCGACGTGCTTCTTGGCCCGGTGGTAGATCTGCTGGCTGGCGGCCTCGGTGACGTCCAGGATCTCGGCGATCTCCCGGTGCGGGTAGTCGAAGGCCTCGCGCAGCACGTACACCGCCCGCTCGTTGGGCGACAGGCGCTCCAGCAGGACGAGGACGGCGTACGACACCGACTCGCGCTGCTCGGCGGTGTCGGCCGGGCCGAGCATCGGGTCCCCGGCGAGCAGCGGCTCGGGGAGCCACCTTCCCACGTACGTCTCACGCCGGGCACGTGCCGAAGCGATCATATTGAGGCAGAAGTTGGTGAGGACCTTCGTCAGCCAGGCCTCAGGCACCTCGATCCGCTCGACGTCAGCCGCCTGCCAGCGCAGGAACGTCTCCTGCACGGCATCCTCCGCCTCGCTCGCCGAGCCGAGCAGCCGGTAGGCAATGGCCTCCAGCCGGGGCCTCGCAGCCTCGAACCGGTCCACGTCACTCATGATCAGGGCCATGTTCGCGATCCTAGCCGCCGCCAGGGCGGAACGGCAGGCGGGACAGCGCGCCCCGGTGAACATCCGGGCCCGGTCCAGGAGTTGTCGTCAGACCCACCGGCCGAGATCACATCGACGACAGACCCCGGCTAGCGCAGGGCCGCGCGGATGGCGTCGTCGATGTGAGGGAACGCGAACGAGAAGCCCGACTCCAACAGGCGGACCGGCAGAGCGCGTTGGCTGCTCAGGACATCCGAGGCCATCTCGCCCAGCACCAGCCGCAGCACCGGCGTCGGGACCGCGAAGAGCGCCGGGCGGTGCAGGACCCGGCCCATCGCCTCCGTCACCTCGCGGTTCGTCACCGGCTCCGGCGCCGTCAGGTTCACCGGGCCCGACAGCGACTCCGTGTCCAGGATGTGCCGCAGCGCCGCCACCTCGTCGTGCAGCGCGATGAAGCTCCAGTACTGGCACCCGCTGCCGAGCCGTCCCCCGAGCCCCGCCCGGAACAGCGGGAACATCCGGCCCCACGCGCCGCCCTCCCGCGCCACCACCAGGCCGGTGCGGGCGAACGCCGTACGGACGCCCGCCTCCTGCGCGGGCGCCGCCGCCTCCTCCCACTCCACGCACACGCCCGGCAGGAAACCTTCCCCCGGCGGCGCGTCCTCGTCCACCGGGCGGTCCCCCGTATCGCCGTAGAAGCCGACCGCGCTGCCGCTTACCAGCACCTTCGGCGGGGTGTCCAGCGAGGCCACCGCCTCGGCGATCGCCGCCGTGCCGAGCACCCGGCTGTCGCGTATCTCCCTGCGGTACGCCTGCGTCCAGCGGCGGTCGCCCACCCCCGCGCCGGCGAGGTGCACGACCGCGTCGCAGCCCACGAGGCCCGCGACGTCGACGTACTGCCGCCGCGGGTCCCACTCGACCTCGTCCCCCGCCCTGGACGGGTGCCGCACCAGCCGCACCACCTCGTGCCCGTCCGCGCGCAGCGAGCGCACGAGCGCCTTGCCGATGAGCCCCGAGGCGCCGGTGACGGCGATACGCGATCTCTGCATGGTCCCCATCCTGCCCCGCCCGTACCGCATGGCACAGTTGCCCCCATGCCCGAGTCGCACACACGTCCCGCGATAGCCCCGGCGATACGTTTCGCGCGCGCCGCCGACGACACGGCCCTCGGCGAAATCGACCGGGCGACCTGGTCGCCCCTGCACGCCGTGCAGCCGCGGCCCGAGCCCCCGTACGGGCCGTTCTTCGACGCCTCCCACCGGCCCGAGGACTTCCTGGTCGCCGAGGACACCGACGGCACGCTCCTCGGCTACATCCGCCTCGTGCGGCCGACGCCCCTCGCCTGCAACCGGCACGTACGCCAGATCCAGGGCCTCGCCGTGGCCGACCGGGCGCGGGGCCGCGGCGTCGGCCGGGCCCTGCTGCGCGCGGCGTGCGACGAGGCGCGCCGCCAGGGCGCCATCCGCCTCACCCTGCGCGTCCTCGGCCACAACGCCCCGGCGCGGGCGCTGTACGAGGCGGAGGGCTTCAGGGTCGAGGGCGTGCTGCCGGGCGAGTTCCTGCTGGAGGGGCGTTACGTGGACGACGTCCTGATGGGCCGTTCCCTGAAGGCGTGACCCGCGCGGACGTACTGCCGGGCGGTCAGCCGCCGAAACGCTCCCACAGGCGCGGGAGGCGCCGCGCCAGCGCCGCATCGTCGTCGAAGGCGAACGGGACGCCCGCCGGCTCGGTCGCCTGCACCGGAATGCCGAGGTCCGGCGCGTCGACACCGGTCAGCTGCTCGTACGCCTCGTCCGCCGCGTAGCCCAGCTCCTCGCCGTCTCCGTCGATGTCCTCGTCGAAGTCGTCCAGCAGCTCCGCCAGCGAGTCGGGGTCGTGCACCGCGCCCTCGAAGACCTCGCGGCCCTGGCCGATGAGCCAGCAGCGGAAGTAGTCGAACGCGTCGTCGCTCGCGCCGCCGAGCAGCACGGCCGCCGCGCCCCACAGGTCCCATGTGTACGCGCGGTTGTAGCGGGCCTCGAAGTGCCGGGCGAAGTCCAGCACGGAGTCGGGATCGAGCTGCAGCAGCCGCTCGACGAGCAGCTCGGCATGGTCCTCGGGGTCGCCCTCGGCGGCCTCACGGGTGCTGTCGACGATCTCCCAGAACTCCGTCTCGTCCATCACGGGACAAGCATCGTGTCTGGGGGAGGGCGGCGCACGCGGAGCCGGGGAAAGCGGCCGTATCGAGATGAGCGGTCCATCGGGGCGATGGGCGGCAATGCCGGACAGAAGGTGTCGGGATTCCGTGCGACGGTCGCTCCATGACGACGAACGAGCCGTTGAACGGATCCGTGGACAAGCCCCTGCACCACCCTTCGCAGGAGTCGCCGGCAGGCCCTCCGGGCCGGCCGCTGCACGGCAGGATCGCGCTGGTCGCGGGCGCGACCCGGGGCGCGGGCCGCGCCATCGCCGTGGAACTCGGCGCCGCGGGCGCCACGGTCTACGTGACCGGCCGCACCACCCGCGAGCACGTCAGCGAGGTGGGCCGCGCAGGGGAGACGATCGAGGGGACCGCCGAACTCGTCACCGCCGCGGGCGGGACGGGCATCGCCGTCCCCACCGACCACCTGGAGGCCGACCAGGTCCGGTCGCTGGTCGGACGCATCGACCGCGACCACGGACGCCTGGACATCCTGGTGAACGACGTCTGGGGCGGGAACTTCCTGCTCGACTTCGACACCAGGATGTGGGACGTCGGCCTCGAGCGCGGCCTGCGCATGATCGACCTGGGGGTGCGGACGCACATCATCACGAGCAGCATCGCGCTGCCCCTGCTGGTACGGGAGCCGGGCGGCCTGGTCGTCGAGGTGACGGACGGCACCGCGGAGACGAACAGGGAGCGCCGCGAGAACTTCTACTACGACCTTGCCAAGAACGGGCCGATCCGCATGGCGTACCTCCTCGGCGAGGAACTGAAGGAGGTGGGCGCGACGGCGGTGGCGGTCACCCCGGGGTTCCTCCGCTCCGAGGAGATGCTGGACATCTTCGGCCTCACGGAGGAGACCTGGCGGGACGGCATCGCCAAGCAGCGGCACTGGGCGCTGTCCGAGTCCCCGGCGTACCTGGGCCGCGGCGTGGCGGCCCTGGCCGCCGACCCGGACCGGGCCCGCTGGAACGGCGCATCGCTGGACAGCGGCCGGCTGGCCAAGGAGTACGGCGTCACGGACACGGACGGCAGCCGCCCGGACGTCTGGGGCTTCATGCTGGCGGAGAAGGCGGGCGAGAGCCCGCGCGTGGACGCGTACCGCTGACCCTCGGCGCGGGGCCCGGGGGCATCGCGCCTCTCGGGCCCCGCCCGCGCGGGCGCCCATGTCCACGGGCGGCGTGCCTGCTTCACCGCCCCGTGGCCGGTGCCGGGCGCGCCCGGGGGTCTGCCTCGGCGGCGCGGTGGCGTCGGGCGGGGGTCCGGGCACGGGCGCGCCCGGGGGTCTGCCGCGGCGGCGCGGGGCCGTCAGGCGTACAGGTCGCGCAGCCGTGCCGCCGTCGTCGCGAAGCGCTCCCGGAGCGCCGCCGGCGCCAGGACCTCCGCCTCCGCGCCCAGCGTCAGCAACTGCGAGTACGCCACGTCCAGGGACTCCACCGGGAGCGTGAGCGTCACGCGGCCCACGGCGTCCGGCGGGGGCGCGGCGGCGAGCGCCTCCTCGGCCGCCGAGCGGTCCGTCACGTACGGCAGGCGCTCCGCGCCCGCCTCGGTCACCCGCACTACCACCTCCGCGCGGAGGATGGAGCGCGCGAACTCGGCCGCGCGCTCCGCCCAGAAGCCGGGCAGGTCGAAGTCCTCGTCCCGTTCGAAGACCTCCCCGTCCGCCTCCGCCGCCGAGAACCGGTCGATCCGGTACACCCGGAACGACCCCTGCGCGCGGGCGCACAAGTACCAGACGCCCGCCTTCAGCACGAGACCGTACGGCTCCAGCTCCCGCTCCACCTCGGTGTCCCGGCGGCGGTACGACGCCCGGATCCGGTGGTCCGCCCACACCGCCTCCGCGATCAGCGGCAGCAGCTCCGGCGTCCGCGGCTCCTGGTACCACCCGGGCGCGTCCAGATGGAACCGCTGCGCCGCCGAGTGCGGGGCGTCCCGCAAGGACGGGAGCAGCGCCGCGGACACCTTCAGGCGCGCCGCGGACGCCGCGTCCTGAAGGCCCATGTCCCGCAGCGCGCCCGGCAGTCCGGACAGGAACAGGGCCTCGGCCTCGTCGCGCCCGAGGCCGGTCAGCCGGGTGCGGTACCCGCCGATCAGCCGGTAGCCCCCGCTCCGCCCACGGTCCGCGTAGACCGGCACCCCCGCCTCGGAGAGCGCGAGCGCGTCCCGTGTCACGGTCCGCTCGGACACCTCCAGCTCCCGTGCCAGCTCGGCCCCGGTCATGGAGGACCTGGCCTGGAGCAGCAGCACCATCTTGATCAGCCGGGCAGCGCGCATGCAGGCATTGTCGCGCAGCTCAGGCCAGCGGCTCCTGGAGCTCCGTCACCCACTTCTCCTTGTCCTGAGGGCACTCCAGGTAGACCTCCCGGGCGTACCCCGCCGAGCGGTGCCCGCCCGCCTCGATCCACTGCGCCAGGTTCTGCGCGGTGGGCACGATCGCGTCCATCGGACCGCGGTGCACGATCGTCGCCGCCCGCTCGACGGCGGGGAGATCGACGACGGTGAAGTCCGTGCCCGGTGCCTGGCCGGCCGAGACGGTGCACCCGGCGTGCACCAGGATCGCGCCGTCGCCCTCGGGCGCGTCCTCGTAGTGCGCGATACCGGGCCCGGTCGGAGTGACGCCCGCCGCCTTCAGGCGGCGGAACAGCTCGTCGTACAGCGGGCTGATCACGGGGCCGATGTGCTCCGGCCCGTAACCGGCGGCGACGGCGGTCAGCTCGGCGACCCGCACCGCGGGGCTGCTCTTGATCATGACGTCCTGGGTGGGCATGCGGCCCTCGCTCTCGATCGACCGGAGCCTCGCCTCGACCTGCGCCAGCCGCGCGGCGGCCGCCGCCATCGACTCCTCGAGTTCCGCCTGCCGCAGTTTGAGCATTCCGCGCAGCTCCTCCGTGCTCACGCGGTCCTCCAGGATCTCCCGCACCTGTTGCAGGGTGAAGCCGAGATCCTTGAGGGCGACGAGACGGTTGAGGCGGGCGAGCTGGGCCGCGGAGTAGTAGCGGTAGCCGGTGAAAGGGTCGGTGTGTTCCGGCCGCAGCAGCCCGATGGCGTCGTAGTGGCGCAGCATCCGGGCCGACACACGGCCGTGCCGGGCGAAGTCTCCGATGGTGAACATGACGTCTCCCAGTGCACGGCTTCACACGGTGTCAGGGTCAAGCATCACGCAGAGGCCCCCGGCGACAGCGGTCGCCGGGGGCCTCGGAGCCTGCCTTACAGGGCCTGCCTCACAGGCCGTAGCGCTCGCGCGCCTCCTTCACGGCCGAGGCCGGGACCTCGCCGCGCCGGGTCAGCTGGGCCAGCGCCGCCACCGTGATCGACTGCGCGTCGACGCCGAAGTGGCGGCGCGCGCCCTCACGGGTGTCCGACAGACCGAAGCCGTCCGTGCCGAGCGACGACCAGTCCTGCTCGACCCACTGGCTGATCTGGTCGGGCACCTGCCGCATCCAGTCGGAGACGGCCAGCACCGGACCCGGAGCACCCTCCAGCGCCTGGGTCACGTACGGCGTGCGCTGCTCGCCGCGCAGCAGGGCCTCGTCGGCCTCCAGCGCGTCGCGGCGCAGCTCGCCCCACGAGGTCGCGGACCACACGTCGGCGGCCACGTTCCAGTCGGCGGCCAGCAGTTCCTGGGCCTCGAGCGCCCAGTGGATGGCCGTACCGGAGGCGAGCAGCTGCAGGCGCGGCGCGTCCGCCTCGGCCGAGCCCTCCTTGAAGCGGTACAGGCCCTTGACGATGCCCTCCTCGATGCCCTCCGGCATGGCGGGCTGCGGCTTGGGCTCGTTGTAGACCGTCAGGTAGTAGAAGACGTCCTCCGCGTCCGGACCGTACATCCGGCGCAGACCGTCCTTGACGATCACCGCGACCTCGTACGCGAAGGCCGGGTCGTAGTTCAGCGACGCCGGGTTCGTGGCGGCGATCAGGTGCGAGTGGCCGTCCGCGTGCTGGAGGCCCTCACCGGTCAGGGTCGTACGGCCCGCCGTCGCGCCCACGATGAAGCCCTTGCCGAGCTGGTCGGCGAGCTGCCACATCTGGTCGCCGGTCCGCTGCCAGCCGAACATCGAGTAGAAGATGTAGAACGGGATCATCGTCTCGCCGTGCGTCGCGTACGACGTCGCGGCGGCGATGAAGTCGGCCATGGCGCCGGCCTCGGTGATCCCCTCGTTGAGGATCTGGCCGTCCTTGGCCTCCTTGTAGTACATCAGCTGGTCGCGGTCGACCGGCTCGTACGTCTGGCCCAGCGGCGAGTAGATGCCCGCGGACGGGAACAGCGACTCCATGCCGAAGGTGCGGGCCTCGTCCGGGACGATCGGCACCCAGCGCCTGCCGGTCTCCTTGTCCCGCATCAGGTCCTTCATCAGCCGGACGAAGGCCATGGTCGTGGCCATCTCCTGCTTGCCGGACCCCTTGTACAGGGCCTTGAACGCGCGCTCCTCCGGCTGCGGGAGCGACGCCGCGTGGACCCGGCGGGCCGGGGCGGGGCCGCCGAGGGCGGCGCGGCGCTCCTGGAGGTAGCGGACCTCGGGGGAGTCGGCGCCCGGGTGGCCGTACGGCACGAGGCCGTCGGCGAAGGCGCTGTCGGCGATCGGGAGCCCGAGCAGGTCGCGCATGCCCTTGAACTCGTCGATCGTCAGCTTCTTCATCTGGTGGTTGGCGTTCTTGGACTCGAAGCCCTTGCCGAGCGTGTAGCCCTTCACCGTCTGGGCGAGGATCACGGTCGGCGCGCCCTTGTGCTCGACGGCCGCCTTGTACGCCGCGTACACCTTGCGGGCCTCGTGTCCACCGCGGGAGGTGTAGAAACACTCGGCGATCTTCGCGTCGGTGAGCAGCTTGGCCAGCTCGACGAGCGCGGGCTCGGCGCCGAAGAAGTGCTCGCGGATGTACGCGACGTCGCGGGTCGCGTACGTCTGGAACTGCGCGTCCGGCACCTCGCGGAGGCGGCGGACGAGGGCGCCGGTGGTGTCGAGCCGGAACAGCTCGTCCCAGGCCGAGCCCCACAGCGATTTGACGACGTTCCAGCCGGCTCCGCGGAACTGGGCCTCCAGCTCCTGCACGATCTTGAAGTTGGCGCGGACCGGGCCGTCGAGACGCTGCAGGTTGCAGTTGATGACGAAGGTCAGGTTGTCGAGCCGCTCGCGGGAGGCCAGGGCGAGGGCCGCGGTCGACTCGGGCTCGTCCATCTCGCCGTCGCCGAGGAACGCCCAGACGTGGGAGTTCGCCGTGTCCTTGATGCCGCGGTTGTGCAGATAGCGGTTGAAGCGCGCCTGGTAGATCGCGGAGAGCGGGCCGAGACCCATGGAGACGGTGGGGAACTCCCACAGCCAGGGCAGGCGGCGCGGGTGCGGGTAGGAGGGGAGGCCGTTGCCGCCCGCCTCCTGCCGGAAGTTGTCGAGCTGCTGCTCGCTCAGCCGGCCGTCGAGGAACGCGCGGGCGTAGATGCCCGGGGAGGCGTGGCCCTGGATGTAGAGCTGGTCGCCGGAGCCGTCGCTCTCCTTGCCGCGGAAGAAGTGGTTGAAGCCGGTCTCGTAGAGCCAGGCCGCGGAGGCGAAGGTGGCGATGTGGCCGCCGACGCCGAAGCGGGAGCCGCGGGTCACCATGGCGGCCGCGTTCCAGCGGTTCCAGGCGGTGATGCGCGCCTCCATCTCCTCGTCGCCCTCGAAGGCGGGCTCGGCGGAGGTGGGGATGGTGTTGACGTAGTCCGTCTCCAGCAGCCGGGGCAGGGCGACGCCCGCCTTCTCGGCGTGCTGGAGAGTGCGGCGCATCAGGTACGCGGCGCGGTGCGGGCCGGCATGCTCCGCGACGGCGTCGAGGGACGCCGCCCACTCGGCGGTTTCCTCGGCGTCACGGTCCGGGAGCTGGTCGAGCTCGCTCGGAAGCTTGCCTACGGGGTCGGTCATGATCGCCGCCTTCCGGACAGGAGGGGGGTGGAGAAAGGGGGTGCCGTGTCTGGCAGGACAGGGCGAGGGTTGGTGAACCCGTCGACGACTGTAAGTCTCTGATCGATGATCGATCAAAGCCTGGGGAGAAATTGGCATCCCGTGCCGCAAAAGTGGGCACCCTGTGCCGCGACGAATAGGTCTTTTCCGGGCGCCCGGCACCCGGCCCCGGGCAGCGTGACAATCGACCGCCACCTACCGCCCGGCGGGGGCAGGGGCGCGCAGGGGTCGTGGTCGGGACGCAAGGCGTCGTCGGTCACCGCGACGCATGTTCGTGAAAGCAGTCCCGAATGCGAGCCCCGGAGCGGCCCGACGCTGCGGCCACGGATCAGGTCATGCCCGAGAGGCCCGTCGGGCCATGCGGGGTGGCCACACCCGAGGGCGTGCCCGCGCCGTCAGGCGCGAGGGGCGCAGCCCAGCACGTGGGACTTCACCAGCGTGCCGATCGACGGGTCGCGCCTGCGGAACGCCTCCACCAGCTCCTGGTGCTCCTCCGCGTACGACTTCTGCACCGTCCCCAGCCACCGGATCGACAGCGCCGTGAAGACCTCGATCCCGAGCCCCTCCCAGGTGTGCAGGAGGACCTTGTTGGACGCGGCACGCACCAGCTCACGGTGGAACGCCACCGTGTGGCGGACCTGGGCCGCCGAGTCGCCCGTGCGGTCCGCCTCGTACAGCGCCGTGACGTGCGGCTCCAGCGCCGAGCAGTCGTCCGCGAGCCGCTCCGCGGCCAGTTCGGCCGCGATCTGCTCCAGGCCCGCCCGGACCGGGTAGCTCTCCTCCAGGTCGGCGGCCGTCAGATTCCGCACCCGCACACCCTTGTTGGGCGCCGACTCGATCAGCCGCAGCGACTCCAGCTCGCGCAGCGCCTCGCGCACCGGGGTCTGGGAGACCTCCAGCTCGGTCGCGATACGGCGCTCGACGATGCGTTCCCCGGGCTTCCAGCGGCCACTGACGATCCCCTCCACGATGTGCTCGCGGATCTGATCGCGCAGCGAATGGACGACCGGGACGGTCATGGAGCGCTCCTTAAAGCCGCGTCGACCTGTGACCCCTAGACAATACGGCGGCGCCCCCGCCGGAATGTACTCCCAGCGGGGGCGCCGTTCGTGAGGCTGGTTACAGACCGAGTTCGACCTCGAACTCGCCCGCCTCCAGGACCGCCTTGACGGCCGTCAGGTAGCGGGCCGCGTCGGCGCCGTCCACCAGACGGTGGTCGTAGGAGAGCGCGACGTACGTCATGTCGCGAACGGCGATCGTCTCGCCGAGGTCCGGGTGGTTCACGACCACCGGACGGCGGACCGTGGCGCCGATGCCCAGGATGGCGACCTGGTTCGGCGGCACGATGATCGTGTCGAACAGCGCACCGCGCGAGCCGGTGTTGCTGATGGTGAACGTCGCACCGGCGAGGTCGTCCGGCGTGATCTTGCTGGCGCGCACGGCGCCGGCGAGCTCGGCCGTCTTCTTCGCGATACCGGCGATGTTCAGGTCGCCCGCACCCTTGATGACCGGCGTCATCAGACCCTTCTCGGAGTCCACGGCGATGCCGATGTTCTCCGAGTCGAAGTACGTGATGGTGCCCTCGTCCTCGTTGATCCGGGCGTTGATGACCGGGTGGGCCTTCAGCGCCTGGGCCGCGGCCTTGACGAAGAACGGCATCGGGGAGAGCTTGACGCCCTCGCGCGCCGCGAACGCGTCCTTCGCCCGGGCGCGCAGCTTCATCAGCTTGGTGATGTCGACCTCGACGACCGAGGTCAGCTGGGCCTGGCCGTGCAGCGCCTTCATCATGTTGTCGCCGATGACCTTGCGCATGCGGGTCATCTTGACGGTCTGACCGCGCAGCGGGGACGCCTCCAGCTTCGGAGCCTGCGGCGCGGCCGGGGCGGCAGCGGCGGCGGGCGCCGGGACGGCGGCCCTGGCGGCCTCCGCGGCGGCGATGACGTCCTGCTTGCGGATACGGCCGCCGACGCCGGTGCCCTTGACGGTGCCGAGGTCGACGCCGTTCTCGGCGGCGAGCTTGCGGACCAGCGGGGTGACGTACGCGTCGCTCGCCTCGACGGCGGCGGGCGCGGCGGGCGCGACCGGGGCAGCAGGCGCCGGAGCCGGAGCCGCGGGGGCGGCCGGGGCAGCGGCGGCCGGAGCCGGAGCCGGAGCGGCAGGCGCCGGAGCGGCCGGGGCAGCAGGCGCGGGAGCCGGAGCCGCGGGGGCGGCCGGAGCCTCGGCGGCCGGGGCCGGGGCGGCGGGAGCCGGGGCAGCGGCCGGAGCCGCCCCCGGAGCGCCGATGACGGCCAGCTTGGCGCCGACCTCGGCGGTCTCGTCCTCGCCGACCACGATCTCCAGCAGCACGCCGGAAGCCGGGGCCGGGATCTCGGTGTCGACCTTGTCGGTGGAGACCTCGAGCAGGGGCTCGTCCTCCGTGACCTCCTCGCCGACCTCCTTCAGCCAGCGGGTGACGGTGCCCTCGGTGACGCTCTCGCCGAGCGCGGGGAGGACGACGTCGGTGCCGGAGGCGGAACCGCCGCCGGACGCGGCCTCGGCCGTCGGGGCCGGAGCCGGAGCGGCGGCCTCGGTGGACGGGGCGGCCTGCGGGGCCTCCTGGGCGGGGGCCGGGGCCGGGGCCGGGGCCTCGGCGGCGGCCGGAGCCGGGGCGGCAGCAGGCGCGCCCGTGCCGTCGTCGATGACGGCCAGCTCGGCGCCGACCTCGACGGTCTCGTCCTCGGCGACCTTGATGGAGGCCAGGACACCGGCGGCCGGAGCCGGGATCTCGGTGTCGACCTTGTCGGTGGAGACCTCGAGCAGCGGCTCGTCGGCCTCGACGCGCTCACCCTCGGCCTTCAGCCAGCGGGTGACGGTGCCCTCGGTGACGCTCTCGCCGAGCGCCGGAAGGGTTACGGAAACCGCCATGGTTTCAGTTGCTCCTTACGGTGGGGTCTCCCCAGCTCGTGCGAAGCACGAGCGAGGGGAGGGTGCGGAAGTGGTCGTCGCGCCCGGACTGATCAGTCGTGGGAGTGCAGCGGCTTGCCGGCCAGGGCCAGGTGGGCCTCGCCGAGGGCCTCGTTCTGCGTCGGGTGCGCGTGGATGAGCTGCGCGACCTCGGCCGGCAGAGCCTCCCAGTTGTAGATCAGCTGCGCTTCGCCGACCTGCTCGCCCATACGGTCACCGACCATGTGGACGCCGACCACGGCACCGTCCTTGACCTGGACGAGCTTGATCTCGCCCGCGGTCTTGAGGATCTTGCTCTTGCCGTTGCCCGCGAGGTTGTACTTCAGGGCGACGACCTTGTCCGCACCGTAGATCTCCTTGGCCTTGGCCTCGGTGATACCGACGGAGGCGACCTCGGGGTGGCAGTACGTCACCCGCGGCACGCCGTCGTAGTCGATCGGGACGGTCTTGAGACCGGCCAGCCGCTCCGCCACCAGGATGCCCTCGGCGAAGCCGACGTGCGCGAGCTGGAGCGTCGGGACCAGGTCGCCGACCGCGGAGACGGTGGGAACGTTGGTCTGCATGTACTCGTCGACCAGGACGTAGCCGCGGTCCATCGCGACGCCCTGCTCCTCGTAGCCGAGACCGGCCGAGACCGGGCCGCGGCCGATGGCGACCAGCAGCACCTCGGCCTCGAAGGTCTTGCCGTCCGCGAGGGTGACGCGCACACCGGTCTCGGTGTACTCGGCCTTCTCGAAGAAGGTGCCGAGGTTGAACTTGATGCCGCGCTTGCGGAACGCGCGCTCAAGAAGCTTCGAAGAGTTCTCGTCCTCGACCGGGACCAGGTGCTTGAGGCCCTCGATGACGGTGACGTCGGTGCCGAAGGACTTCCACGCCGAGGCGAACTCGACGCCGATGACGCCGCCGCCCAGGATGATCGCGGACTGCGGGACGCGGTCCAGCTTGAGGGCGTGGTCCGAGGAGATGATGCGGTTGCCGTCGATGTCCAGACCCGGCAGCGACTTCGGCACGGAGCCGGTCGCCAGCAGGACGTGGCGGCCCTGGATGCGCTGGCCGTTGACGTCGACGGAGGTGGGGGAGGACAGGCGGCCCTCACCCTCGATGTAGGTCACCTTGCGGGAGGCGACCAGACCCTGCAGGCCCTTGTACAGGCCGGAGATCACGTCGTCCTTGTACTTGTGGACACCGGCGATGTCGATGCCCTCGAACGAGGTCTTGACACCGAACTGCTCGGCCTCGCGAGCCTGGTCGGCGATCTCACCGGCGTGCAGCAGAGCCTTGGTCGGAATGCATCCGTTGTGCAGGCAGGTGCCGCCGAGCTTGTTCTTTTCGATCAGTGCGACGTCCAGGCCCAGCTGAGCTCCGCGCAGCGCCGCAGCGTAACCGCCGCTACCACCGCCGAGGATCACTAGGTCGAAAACGGTGCTGGCGTCGTTCGCCACGTCACGTCCTCCATGCATGTGCGCCGTTCGCCGTCGTCGATGACGGGCGGCGGCTGGTGTTCGGCCGCTTAGTCTTCGGCCCTGTGGTGGGGGCCCTGTCCTGCCGAGAACCCATCTTCGCACTTGTCGGCGGACGGCGGGACGCGGGGCCGGAGCTTGAGATAGTGAGCTTGAACGCGTTGTGCGGATACCGGGGGGCAGGGGGCGCGCCCGACCGTACCGGGCTTCGCGCCGTGTCCTCGAACCCTTCCACGGCTTGGCGGCCCTGGGCGGGGGACCCCCTACGCCCGCCGGACGAAGATGGGGGTCCCCTCCCACGGCCGCCAGGCCGTAGGGGGAGGGTCCGGGGGCAGAGCCCCCGGGCACACACGTCAGCCCAGGTCGCCGTCGGCCGTGCGCTCCGCCAGCTTGACCAGCGTGCGGACCGCCGAGCCGGTGCCGCCCTTGGGCGTGTAGCCGTACGGCGCGCCCTCGTGGAACGCCGGGCCCGCGATGTCCAGGTGCGCCCAGGTGATGCCCTCGCCCACGAACTCCTTCAGGAAGAGGCCGGCCACCAGGCCGCCGCCCATGCGCTCGCCCATGTTGGCGATGTCGGCGGTCGGCGAGTCCATGCCCTTGCGCAGGTCGGCGGGGAGCGGCATCGGCCAGGACGCCTCGCCGACCTCCTCGGCGATCTCGTGGATGGCGGTACGGAAGGCGTCGTCGTTCGCCATGATGCCGAACGTGCGGTTGCCGAGCGCCAGCACCATCGCTCCGGTCAGCGTCGCCACGTCGACGATCGCGTCGGGGTTCTCCTCCGACGCCTTCGTCAGCGCGTCGGCGAGCACCAGGCGGCCCTCGGCGTCGGTGTTGAGCACCTCGACCGTCTTGCCGCTGTACATGCGCAGCACGTCACCGGGGCGGGTGGCCGAGCCGGACGGCATGTTCTCGGCGAGCGCCAGCCAGGCGGTGACGTTGACCTCGAGGCCCAGGCGGGCGGCCGCGACGACGGCGGCGAACACCGCGGCGGCGCCGCTCATGTCGCACTTCATCGTCTCGTTGTGGCCGGCCGGCTTCAGGGAGATGCCGCCCGAGTCGTACGTGATGCCCTTGCCGACCAGGGCCAGGTGCTTGGCGCCCTTGGAGTGCGTGTAGGAGAGCTTCACCAGGCGCGGCGGGTTCTGCGAGCCCTGGCCGACGCCGAGGATGCCGCCGAAGCCGCCCTTGGCCAGCGCCTTCTCGTCGAGCACCTGCACCTTGATGCCGTGCTCCTTGCCGGCCGCGGTGGCGATGGCGGCGAAGGATTCGGGGGTGAGGTCGTTCGGCGGGGTGTTGATCAGGTCGCGGGCGCGGTTGATCTCCTCGGTGAGGGCGATCGCGCGCTCGGCGGCGGCCTTGAACGCCTTGTCGCGCGGCTTCGCGCCGAGCAGTGCCACCTCGGCCAGCGGCTTCTTGCCGTTCTTGCCGTTCTCCTGGTAGGCGGTGAACGCGTACGCGCCCAGCAGCGCGCCCTCGGCGATGGCCTCCGCGTCCTCGACCGCCTCTGTCGGCAGCGCGAAGGCGGCCTTCTTCGTGCCGGTCAGCGCGCGGGCCGCACTGCCGGCCGCACGCCGCAGCGCCTCGGTCTCGTACGCCTCGTCCTGCTCGGGCGCCGCGCCGAGCCCGACCGCCAGGACGACCGGCGACTTGATGCCGGCGGGGGCGGGGAGCTTGGTCACTTCGCCCTCGGCACCACTCGCGCCGAGGGTCTCCAGGACGGCGGCGAGCCTTCCGTCGAACGCCTGGTCCACGGCCTCCGCGCCCGGTGCGACCACCGGGCCCTTGGCCCCCTTGGCGACACCGACGACGACGGCGTCGGCGCGCAGCGTCGCCGCGCCGGCAGTGCTGAGAGTGAGAGCAGTCACGGTGGTGAAATCTCGCTTCCGTTGAGTTCCGAGGCCGCAGCGGCCGTACACGGGGATGGATCGGCATCCCCACGCCGGGGAAGAGCCTACGCGCGGTCGTACGCCTCGCTCACGGCGACGGCGCTTCACTCGTCCGTGGTGTCTCTTTCATCTTTGAGCCAAAGGCCGTGAGAGGTCAGCCACACTCGGGCCGTTCGGGCAAGGGGACGCCGTGTTCCTTTGCATCATCTCCACAGATCCTCCTCGCGACCGACCGTGCCGGGGAGGGCGTGCAAGGGGGGAATCATGGAGTTGCGCGGATCACGCATGGGCAGAGCCGCCGCGGCGGTCGTCGCCGCCGCCTCGCTGGCGACGGCGTTCCCGGCGGCCTCGGCCGCCGCCGCACCGCTGCCCCGGATCGATCTGACCGTCCTCGTCGTCGACGACGGCGGCGGCGCGGTCGACGCGATCGTCTCGGAACTGCAGAGCACGGGGGTGCCGTACCGGAAGGTCGACCTGACCGACCCCGGCCGGCCCGTCGTGGACGCCGCGTTCCTGAGCGACACCCTCGACGGCCGGCCGCGCGCGAAGTACCAGGGCGTGGTCGTCCCGGACGAGGACCCGTTCGGCGCGGACACGGCCCGCGGGGCGGCCGAGAACGCGGCGCTTTTCGCGTACGAGAAGACGTTCGGGATTCGTCAGGTCGACGCCTACACCTGGTCGCATCCGGGGGTCGGCCTGGAGTACGTGGACGCCGGCGGATACGCGGGCGCCCTCGACGGCGCCCCGAGCGCCCTCACCGCGGCCGGCCGCTCCGGCCCCTTCCGCTACCTCGACGGGCCCGTCGCCTTCGAGGACAACTCGCCGACGGTGATGGAGAGTTACGGCTATGCCGGCCGGCCGCGGGAAGGTTTCACCAGCTACCTGGACACGCCCGTCGGCGACGGAACCGCGCGCGGCAGCCTCATCGGCGAGTACGCCCGCGACGGACGCCGCGAGCTGGTGGTGACCTTCGCCTACAACCGGCACCAGCGGCAGTTCCGGGTCCTGGCCCGCGGCATCGTCGAATGGCTCACCCAGGGCGTCCACCTCGGGCAGAGCCGTCAGTACTTCTCCGTGCACGTCGACGACGTCTTCGCGCCCGACGCCCGCTGGGACACCGACCGCAACTGCACCCCCGGCGACTTCGACTGCACCGGCGCCGCCGAGGAGACCGCCCCCATCCGTATGACCGCGGACGACGCCGCGTACGCCGCGGCCTGGCAGCGCACCGCCGGCTTCACGCTCGACATGGTGCACAACGCGGGCGCGGGCGAGGAGTGGAGGGCCGAGCACGCAGGCAGCGATCCGCTCACCGACCGGCTCCTCGCCGACAAGGCGCAGTACCGCTGGATCAACCACACCTACACCCACCCCTTCCTCGGCTGTGTCCAGGACGTGTCCGTCGTGCCGTGGCAGTGCGCGAAGGACGCCGCGGGCAACACGCGCTGGACCAGCCGCGCCGAGATCTCCGCGCAGATCCGCGACAACCACGACTGGGCCGTGCGCAAGGGCCTCGCCGTCGACCGCGCCGAGCTCGTCACCGGCGAGCACTCCGGTCTCAGGACGCTGCCGCAGCAGCCGGCGGACAACCCGAACCTCGCGGGCGCCCTCGCCGACAACGGCGTCACATGGATCGCGAGCGACAACTCCCGGGAACCGCAGCAGCGTCCCGTGGGCTCAGCCCGGACCGTTCCGCGCCACCCGATGAACGTGTACTACAACGTGGGCACCGCGGCCGAGATGACGGACGAGTACAACTGGATCTACACCTCGGCGGCCGACGGGGGCAGCAGCGTCTGCGCGACCGACCCGGCCTCCACCTGCCTGCCCGAGCCGCTCGACACCGCCACCGGCTACGCGTCGTACATCGTGCCGCAGGAGGCCCGCACCGCGCTGGGCCACGTCGTCGCCAACGACCCCCGCCCGCACTACGTCCACCAGTCCAACCTCGCGGAGGAACGTCTCCTCTACCCGGTGCTCGACAAGGTGCTCGCCGACTATCGCGCCCTGTTCGCGCAGAACACCCCACTTGTCAACCCGCGCCAGCGGGACACCGGCACCGAGCTCGCGCGGCGCGCCGCCTGGAGCAGGGCGCTCGCGCAGGGCAGGGTCACCGCGTACCGCATCGGCGGCACCGTGACCGTCAAGGCGCCGTCGGGCGTGGCCGCACCCGTCACCGCGCCGGACGGCACCCGCAAGCAACTCCTGTTGACCACCACGGCGTTCGGCACCGCCTACGCCGGGGCGCGGTCCGACTGGACCACGCCCGCACCGCTCCAGTCGGCGATCACGCTGAGGCTCCCGTCCTGAGCCGCTGAGCCCTCGACGTATCGACCGCTCGCCGACCGCTGTCCTGGGGGGACGAACCATGCTGAGCTGTGGCCGCCATGTCACCATGCTCACCGAAGGCACCTATCCGCACGTCCACGGGGGCGTGTCCACCTGGTGCGACCAGCTCGTACGCGGCATGCCGGAGGTCGACTTCCAGGTCGTCGCCCTCACCGGCAGCGGGCGCGAGCCGGTCGCCTGGGAACTGCCGCCGAACGTCTACCGGCACACCTCCTTCCCGCTGTGGGGCCCAGAGCCCGCCCCCCGGCGGCTCCCACGGCGGGAACGCCGCCGCTTCCTCGACATCTACGAACGCTTCCTGCTGTCGCTGCTCGACCCGGCCGCCGGCTGCGACTTCGGCGCGGCGCTGGACGAACTCACCGGCTACGCACGCGACGGCCGGCTGACGGCGGCGCTGCGCTCCGAGTCCGTGCTGCGCTCCCTGATGTGGATATGGACGATGCCGCACCTGGAGATCTCCGCGGCCAGGCCCACCGTGCACGACGCGCTCACCGCCACCGACCTGCTGGAGCACGCCCTGCGCCCGCTGGCGGCGCGGATACCCGACGACGCGGTCGCGCACGCCGTCAGCGCCGGGCTCGCCACGCTCCCGGCACTCGCCGCCCAGCACGTCGACGGCGTGCCCTTCCTGCTCACCGAGCACGGCATCTACCTGCGCGAGCGCTACCTCGGCTACCGCGCCCAGGCGCAGCGCGCGCCCGTGAAGACGCTGATGCTGAGCTTCTACCGGGAGCTGAACTCGCTCGGCTACCGGCGGGCGGACCTGATCACCCCCTGCAACCGGTACAACCGGCGCTGGGAGGAGCGGGGCGGCGCGCCCGCGGAGCGCATCCGCACCGTCTACAACGGCGTCGACCCGCACGCCTTCCCCGACGCCGGGCCCGAACCGGACGTGCCCACCCTCTCCTGGGCCGGCCGGATCGACCCCATCAAGGACCTGGAGACGCTGATCCGCGCGTACGCGATGGTGCGCGCCGAACTGCCCGCCGTACGGCTGCGCTTGTTCGGCGGCGTGCCCGCGGGCGGGGAGGCGTACCGCGTCCGGCTGGAGAAGCTCGCGGCCGAACTGGGCGTCGTGGACGGGATCGCGTGGGAGGGCCGGGTCCGCGATGTGGCGCGCGCGTACGCGGCGGGCAGCGTGGTGCTGCTCTCCTCGATCAGCGAGGGGTTCCCCTTCTCGCTCATCGAGGCGATGTCCTGCGGGCGGGCGACCGTGTCCACGGACGTGGGCGGCGTGCGGGAGGCGGTCGGGGACACCGGCCTCGTGGTGCCCCCGCGCGAACCGGCGTTGATGGCCGAGGCGACGCTCGGCCTGCTGCGGGACGCCGGGCGGCGCGCGGAGCTGGGGCGGCGGGCCCGGCAGCGGGTCGTCGACCGGTTCACGCTGACGCGGTCGGTCGACGGCTTCCGCCGCATCTACCGCGAACTGGCCGGCTTCCCGGAACCCGTGGCGCAGCCTCGGTACGCCGAGGCGGTGGCCGGGTGAGCGGTCCCCTGTGGCAGGGGCCGGGGCCGCGGGTCGACGCCCTGCCCGTCCTGCCGCGGCAGCGCGGCGGGACGGCGGCCGACCCGGTGGACGCGCTCGCGGAGCGGCTGCACGACGTGGTCGCCGCGGCCGTGCACCCCGACGAGATCGCGGCGGTGCTCGAGTCCGACGGCATGACGGACGACCACATCCGGCTCACCTACGGCCGCCCGGACTCCTTCACGCTGGCGGAGGAGCTGTACGCCAAGGTTCCCCGCGCCCACCCCGAGCCTCCCGGACCGCCCGCCGACCCCTGGCAGGTGGGCCTGCTCGGCTGCCTGCTGCGCGGTCTCGTGTTCGCGCTGCCCGGCCTCGCCCACGTCCTGGCCGCGCCGCTCCTCGCGGGAGCGGCCCTGGCGCCGCTGCTCGCGGGCGCGCTGACGGGCTGGACGTGGAACCAGGCGCTGTCCCACCGGGCCTACGCGTGGCTCGGCCTCGGCGACCGGGCCTCGGCCGTCCGCTGCCTGCGCGCCGGCGCCCCGGCGGGGGCCGTGCTCGGCACGGCGGCGGCGCTGCTGTGCACCGGAGCGGGCCAGTGGCCGTCCGCGGTGTTCGCCGCGGTCCAGTCGCTCTACCTGGCGGCGGCGACGCCCCTGCTGGTCCTGGACCGCGAACGGGCCCTGCTGTGCTGCCTGTCGCCCCTCCCGGCGGGTACGGTCCTGGTCCTGCTCCACGAAGCGATACCGCTGTGGGCGCGCACGGGCCTGCTGCTGGCGTCGCTGACGGCGGCCCTGGCGACGGCGACGGCGGTGCTGCGCCCGGCGGCCGGGGCGGGCACGCGTCTGCGCGGAGTGCTCGGGCGCGTCCGGCGCGGGCCAGGACGGCGGGACGCGCGCCCCCCGGCGGGGCAACGGCCGTACGGGGATGCGGGGCCGGCCGCCGGTGACGGCGGCACGGCCGGGGCGCGGTCCGCGTTCGGCACGCGCCCGGCCACCGGCACGGTGACGCGGCTTCCGGGCGGGAGGCCACGCGGGGCGCTGCGCGGTTTCCGGCACGGGTGGCCCACCCGCCGGGCCGGTGCGGAAGGAGGCCGTCCCCGTCCTGTCGCCGTGGTGGCGGGCAGGCTGTGCTCGATCGCCGGTCGGGCGCCCGTCTCCGAGCGCGCGGGGGACGGCGGAACGGCGGGCGTGCGGCCCGTGTCCGCCGCCGGCGCGCGCCCGGCTCCCGCCGGGGTGCCGCGGGCTTCGGGCGCAGGGCGCCTCTGCCTGCTGAGAGCGGCCCGCAGGAGGCGACCGCCGCTCGCCGCGCCGCGGCTGGTCGCGTCCGTGCCGCACGGGCTGTCCGGGCTCGGCGTCGGAGCCCTCGTCCTGTACACGGCCCTCGGTGACGTCCTCGGCGGGCTGACCGGCGCCGCCGTCGCCGCGCCGTCCGCCGTCGCGCTCACCCTCAGCATGGGGCCCGCCGAGTGGCTGCTGCACCGCTTCCGCAGCGAGACCCTCGCCGGGCTGCGGGCCAGCACCACGGCCCGCGCCTTCTGGCGCGCCGCCGCCGCCGTGCTCGCCGAGTGCCTCGCCGGCTACCTCGCCGTCCTGTTCGCGCTCGCGCTCGCCGGGACCCTGCTGTGGCCCGGCGCCCCGGCGCTCGGCGGCGTACGGCTCGCGACGCTGCTCCTCATCGGCACGGTGCTGTGGACCGGGCTGCTGCTCCAGTCGTTCGGGGCGGTCACCGTCGCGGCCGGCGTGTGCTGCGCGGCGGCGCTCGTCCAGACCGCGGCGCTCGTCACCGGCACGGGCAGCCCCCGGGCGGCGGGGCTCGCCGTCGCGGCGACGGCGGCGGCCGTCCTCGCCGGACTCGTCTGCGCCCTTCTGGGCCGGGCCACGGCACACCGCGTATGAGCGGACTCCTCGTCCCGTACTACGAGCACCCCGCCGACCGCCCCGCCGCCTGGGACGCCGTCGTCGCGGCCGCGCCCCGCCTCTACGGGGTCGTCCTCAACCCGGCCAGCGGCCCGGGCGCCGCACCCGACGCCGAGTTCGCCGCGGTCGCGGCCCGGCTGCGGGACGCCGGGGTGCGGGTCGTGGGCTACGTGGACACCGACTACGGCCGCCGCCCGCACGCCGCCGTCCTCGCCGACCTCCTGCGTCACCGCGACTGGTACGCCACGGACGGCGTCTTCCTCGACCAGGTCGCCTCCGGCCCGGAGGCCCTGCCCCACTACGGTCGCATCGCCGTCGCCGCCCGCGCTGCGGGCGCCACGACCGTCGTCCTCAACCACGGCGTCCACCCCGACCCCGCCTACGCCGAACTGGCCGACCTGCTCGTCACGTTCGAGGGCCCCTGGGACGCCTACCGCACGGCGGGCGTCCCGTCCTGGACGTCCACGCACCCGCCGGAGCGGTTCTGCCATCTGGTCTACGCGGCCCCGCCCGACGCCCGCGCGGGCGCGGCGATCCACTGCGTCGTCCCGGGCACGGGCGCCCATCCGTGGGGCACGCTCCCGCACGCGCTGGCGCCCTGCGCCTACCGGCCGAGCGGGTGACCCAGCGTCAGTACGATCAGAGCGGCCGTCGCCGCCGTTTCCGCCAGGGCGCCGAACACGTCGCCCGTCACCCCGCCGAAGCGGCGCACGCAGTGCCGCAGCAGCACCTGCGCCGCGGCCAGGGCCGCGAGGACCGCGAGCGCCGCGTGCGGGGCGCCGTACGGGCCGGTCAGCGCGCCCGCGCCCGCCGCGCACCCCGTCACCAGCACCGCCACCGCGAACGCGAGGCGCGCGGGGACGGACTCCGCGACCGCCGCGCCGAGGCCCTCCGGGCGCGCCGCCGGGACGCCCGTGCGGGACGCGAGGGTCAGGGCCAGGCGGGCCGTGACCGCCGACAGGGCCGCCGCGCCCGCCCCGAGCGCCCAGCTCTGCGCGTACAGCGCGCTCAGCGCCGCGACCTGCGCCAGCAGCACGAAGAGCAGTGTGATCACGCCGAACGGGCCGACGTCCGACTGCTTCATGATCCGCAGCGCGTCCTCGGCGGGCTTCCCGCTGCCCAGGCCGTCCGCCGTGTCGGCCAGCCCGTCCAGGTGCAGTCCGCGCGTGAGCACGGCCGGTACCGCGGCCGTGGCGACCGCGGCGAGCAGCGGCCCCGAGCCGAGCAGGAGCAGGACGCCGCCGAGCGCCGCGGCGCCCAGGCCCACGACCAGGCCGGCGAGCGGCGCGCACAGCATTCCGGTGCGTGCGGCGTCGCGGTCCCAGCGGGTCACCCGCACGGGGAGCACGGTCAGCGTGCCGAAGGCGAAACGCACGCCATGCAGAGCAGTCACCGCGCGAGGGTAGCCCGACGCCTGAGAAGCTGAATCGCCTATAACGCGCAAACCGGAAGGGGGTGGCATGGGTCACTGGTTCTACAACAACTTCGTCGAGCCGGGAAAGCTCCCGATGCTGCTCGCGCTGGCCTCGTTCGTCATCACGTTCCTCGTCACGCGCACGGTGACCCGGATGATCCGCGCGGGTCGCGGGCCCTTCAAGAACGTGGCTCCGGGCGGCATGCACATCCATCACGTCGTGCCCGGCGTCATCCTCGCCGTGGTCGGCGGGTTCGTGTCCCTCGGCGGCGACCGGCGCAGCGTCACCGCCTGCGTCGGCGCCGTCATCTTCGGGGTGGGCGTGGGGCTCGTGCTCGACGAGTTCGCGCTGATCCTCCACCTCGACGACGTCTACTGGACCGAACAGGGCCGCCAGAGCGTCGAGGTCGTCGTGCTCGCCGCGGCCCTCGCCCTCCTCGTGCTCGCCGGTTCGTCGCCCCTCGGTGTCAACGAACTCACGCCCGACGAACGGCAGAACCGCGCCTCGCTGATCCTCACCCTGGTCGGCAACTTCCTCCTGGTCATCGTCACCCTCTTCAAGGGCAAGCTGCGGATGGCCATGATCGGCGTCCTCGTCCCCTTCGTCGCCGTCGTCGGTGCGGTACGGCTCGCCCGGCCCGGCTCACCGTGGGCCCGCCGCGTCTATCGCCGCCGGCCCCGCGCCCGCGCCAGGTCCGTGCTGCGCGCCACCCGCCACGACCGGCGCTGGGGCGGACTGCGCCGGCGGTTTCAGGACCTGATCGGCGGCGCGCCCGACCGGCTGCCGACCCGCAGACACTGACGGCGCCGCCGCAGCAGCGCGTCCGCCCCGCACACCACCAGCACCGCACCGATCGCCGCCAGGTGCTCCTTGCCCGCCAGGTTCGGCTTGACGATCACTTCTACGATCATCGCCACGACGACCAGACCCGCCGTGAGCCATGCCCCGTAGCGGTAGCAGACGAACACCGCGAGCCCGACCACCGCCGCCGACGGCCCCGTGTCCACGATCCGCGCGTCCGAGGCCGGCAGCCCGAACGCCCCGTCCGGGCCCACCGCGACACCGATCCGCGCGTACGTCGTCCCGGCCAGCGTCGACACGTACGCGACGACCAGCGTGCGCCACCGCCCCAGAGTCAGCTCCGCGATGCCGAACACCAGCAGGATCTGCGCCAGCGCACCCCACACGGGCAGGTCCAGCGCCGGCACGAACAGCGACAGCGGTGTACGCAGCAGGGCGAGCCACAGCGGGTCCTCCGCCCGGACGAAGCCGACGTCGTGGGCCAGCCGCAGCCCCCCGGGCCGGTGCTGGAGCACGTAGAAGAAGGCGGTGAGCCCGACGGAGACGAGGGTGAGCGCGATCGCCCGCCACCGCCCCCGGACGAGTGCGGCACGGACCGTCGCGTACAGCGCGCCCCACTCACGGCGCGCGAACGCGGCAACGGACGCCGTGCTCACCGGCCGCTCTCCGGACGGCGGCGGTGCAGCCTGCTCCAGACTTCGCCCGGCCCCAGCGGTCCCGGGGCCTTCAGGAACCCCTCGGCGCGTGCGGCTGCGACGCCGATGCGCAGCAGGTCGGCGCTCTTCTCGAAGAGCATGAATCGCGGCTCCCAGATCGGTCGGTACTTGGCGTTGGCCCGGTAGAGGGACTCGATCTGCCACCAGCGGGAGAAGAAGCCGAGCAGCGAACGCCACAGCCTCAGCACCGGTCCCGCACCGAGCTTCGAGCCCCGTTCGAAGACCGACCTGAACATCGCGAAGTTGAGCGACACGTGAGTGATCCCGATCTCTTCGGCGCGCTGGAGGAGTTCGATGACCATGAACTCCGTCAGTCCGTTCTCCGCCTCGCGGTCGCGCCGCATGAGATCCAGTGACAGCCCCTTCGGCCCCCAGGGCACGAAGCTCAGCAGCGCCTTGAGCTCGCCCTCGCCGTCCGTGCACTCGAGCATCACGCAGCGCCCGTCCGCCGGGTCGCCGAGCCGCCCCAGCGCCATCGAGAATCCGCGTTCGGTGGCGCCGTCGCGCCACTCGTCGGCACGCCGCAGCAGCTCGCGCATCTCCGGCTCGGGGATGTCCTCGTGGCGGCGGATCCGCACCCGGTACCCGGCGCGGCGGACCCGGTTGTAGGCCTGGCGCACGGAGCGCATCGCCCGGCCCTCCAGCATGGTGCGCTTTCCCGGGAGCTGACCCCCGGACCCCCAGTCGGCCGTTTCGACGATCGCCTCGTCGCCGAGTTCGAGGGCGTCCATGCCGTGCCGGGCGTACACGGTGCCCGCTTCCTCGCCCGCTCCCATCACCGCCGGGATCCAGCCGTGCTCGCGGGCCTCGGCCAGCCAGGGCTCGATCGCGCCGGGCCACGCCTCCGGGTCGCCGATCGGGTTGTCCGACGCGAGCGAGACCCCGCCCACCACGCGGTACGCCACGGCCGCCTTGCCGGTCGGCGACCACACGACGCTCTTCTCGCGGCGCAGCGCGAAGTAGTCGAGCGAAGCGAGATGGGGGTACCCCCGGCCGAAGGCTGAGGGAGAGTCCCGCTCGCCGTGCCGCTCCAGCAGGGCGCGCAGTCTCGCCTCGTCGTCCTCGGTGAGCGGGTCGACGGCCCGGCGCGAACGGAACGCCGCGTACAGCACGGCGAGAAGCAGCAGCGTGGCCATGACGTTGATGACGACGTCCACCCAGCCGGGCGTGGTGATCTGGGGGAAGCGGTCCTCGTCGACGGCGATGGACACGAGCCGCATCGCGCCGTAGCGCCAGCGCTCCAGGAAGGTCGAGCTCTGGGGGGAGGTGTTGGTGACGGTGACGAGACCGGTGGCGAGCAGGGAGGTCACCAGCAGTCCGCCGACGGCGACGGCTGTGGCCAGCTTCGGGTTGGAGCGGTCGCCCTTCGCGTAGAACTCGCGGCGGCCGAGCAGCAGCGCGGCCATGAAGGCGGCGCTGAGTGAGAGGGAGATCCAGTTCTGGGCGTGCTGCCGGATCTCGGGGAAGGTCATCGCGACGGCGAACAGCAGCAGGAACACCCCGACGAGGACGAGGTTCAGGATCCACGCGGCCCGTTTGCGGCGCCGCATGGTGATGGCCAGGAAGAGGGTGAACAGGCCCGAGGCGAAGCCCGCGGTGAGCAGGTAGGGGGTGAAGTAGTTGTCGGTGTTGTGGCGGCGCAGGTCCTGGCCGAAGGCCACCCACACGGCACTCAGGAAGTTGAGGAACGCCACGACCCGCAGGTACCAGACGGCGCATGCCGCGCTGCGCCGTGTGCGTGCGGTACTGCGCCTGGACTCTTCACCGGACGAACGGACTTCTCCCATGAAACGGGATCATATGGGGCATTGCGGGGCATGCGGGGTCGTGCTGCGGCCGCCGTCCTGCCGGCGGCCGCGTCCGCCGGTCCGTCAGTCCGTCCCGCTCGTGTCGTCGTCGCCGTCCGCCGCGCCCGTCCCGGGCTCCCGCTCGGGGAGCTCCGCCGCGAAGGCGGCGGCCGCCTGGACCAGGGGGAAAGCGAGCAGTGCTCCCGTTCCCTCGCCGACGGTGACGCCGTGGTCGAGCAGCGGGGTGAGCGCCAGCCGGTCCAGTGCCTTCGCCTGCGCCGGCTCGCCGCTGAGCTGACCCGCGAGCCACCAGTCCGGCGAACGGAACGCCGCGCGCTGGCCCACGAGAGCGCACGCCGCCGCCACGACACCGTCCAGGACGACCGGCATCCGGCGCACCGCGCACTGCAGGAGAAAACCGGTCATCGCGGCCAGGTCGGCGCCGCCGACGGTCGCGAGCAGCTCCAGCTGGTCGCCCAGCACCGGCCGCGCCCGGCGCAGCGCGTCGCGGATCGCCGCGCACTTGCGCATCCAGGCCAGGTCGTCGATCCCGGCCCCGCCGCGACCGGTGACGACGGACGCGTCCGTGCCGCACAGCGCGGCGATCAGGGTGGCGGCGGCCGTGGTGCCGCCGACGCTGAGGTCGCCGAGGACGACGAGGTCCGTGCCGGAGTCGGCCTCCTCGTCGGCGATCGCCATGCCGAGGCGTACGGCCTGCTCGGCCTCCTCGGCGGTCAGCGCGTCCTCGATGTCGATACGTCCGCTGCCGCGCCGCACCCGGTGCTTCACGACGTCCTCGGGCAGCAGCCCGGGATCGCAGTCCAGTCCGGCGTCGACGATCCGCACGGGCACGCCGGAGTGGCGGGCCAGCACGGCGACGGGGCTCACGCCCTCCAGCACGGCCCGTACCAGCTCGTGCGCGGTACCCGACTCCCGCCCGGACACGCCCAGTTCGGCGACGCCGTGGTCGCCGGCGAACAGCACGACGCGCGGCTGCTCGATGGCCCTGACGGGGACGGCGGCCTGCGCGGCCGCGAGCCACTCACCCAGCTCGTCGAGCCGCCCCAGCGAACCGGGCGGCACGACCAGCCGCTCCCGCCGTTCCTCGGCGTCGCGCCGGATGCCGCTGTCGGGGCGCTCGATCAGGTCGGAGAAGTCGTCGAGATTCAGCCTGCTCATTCGCCGAACAGTACCGTTTCCCCACCCCACCCCACCCCGCCCCTTCCCGTACCGGGGGCGCTGCCCCCGGACCCGCCCCCTACGCCCTGCGGGCGTGGGGGGACCCCCAGCGCCTCAAGCGCCGGCGGGGCTGGATTTGCCTGCGGCAAATCAGCCCGTCCGGCGTCTGAGGACACGGCCGAAGGCCGTACGGGTCCGGGCGGAGCCCGGTACGGGAAGGGGCGGGGTGGGGAAAGGCGCCCCTCGCCGCAGCGGCGCACACGCCGGCCCGCCCGGCGTCCGGGGCGGAGCCCCGGCAGGGCTCAGCCCCGCAGGGGCAGCACCTGCCCCGCGACCACCAGCAGCACATGCTCGCACTCCTCGGCGAACGCCGCGTTCAGGCGGCCCAGTTCGTCGCGGAACCGGCGGCCCGACGGCGTCGCCGGGACCACGCCCGAGCCGACCTCGTTCGTGACCGCCACCACCGTCCGGCTCGTCTCCCGCACCGCGGCCACGAGTTCGGCCGTCCGCGCGCGCAACGTCCGCTCGCCGTGCGCCGCCCACTGCGCGTCGTCCCACGCCTCCGCCCGGTCCATCGCGTCGGTGAGCCACAGCGACAGACAGTCGATCAGCAGCGGCGGCCCGTCCTCCCCGAGGAGCGGCGCCAGGTCGCACGTCTCGGTCGTACGCCACGAACCCGGCCGCCGCTCGCGGTGCGCGGCCACCCGCGCCGCCCACTCGGCGTCACCGTCGCGGCGCCCGCCGGTCGCGACGTAGAGCACGTCCGGGAAAGCCTCCAGCCGCCGCTCCGCCTCCAGCGACTTGCCCGAACGGGCCCCGCCGGTCACCAGCGTGCGCCGGGGCACGTCCGGGACCGCGTGGTACTCGCCGACGATCAGGGTCGTCCCGTCCGGCACCGCCCGCGCCCCCGCGGCCGCCAGCCGCCGCTCCAGCTCGGGACCGCCGGGCACGTCGTGGTCCAGATGGACGGCGATCACGTCGGTCGTGGAGCCGATTGCCCCCGCGGCCCGCAGCCGCGCCACCGCGTCGGGCCGCCCCACGACGTCCGCGACGACCATCTCGTACGCCGCGAGCCCCTCGGCCAGACCGGCCGACGCCGCGCCCGGCGGCAGGTACAGGAGCCGCTCGCCCTCCGGCGACGTCACCTCGTATCCGGTGCCGGGATGGTCCACCGGCACCGCCCGCACCCGGTGACCGCTGATCAGCGTCAGCTCCCGCCCGTCCGGGACCCGGCCGGCCGCCGGCAGCCCGGCCGGGAGGTCGACGGCGGGCCCGTCGTGCGGATGGGTCAGCAGCACCTGGCGTACGCCGACGAGCGAATGCCCCGCCCGTGCCGCCGCCAGCGCGGCGCCGGGCGTGAGGTCGAGCAGCAGTGCGCCGTCCACGAGCAGGGCGGTGGCGGCCCGTGCCTCGGTGCCGCGAGCGGTCGCGCAGACGGCACAGGGGCAGTCGGGACGGGGGAGTCCGGCGGGCGCGCCGGTGCCGAGCAGAGTCAGTTCCACGTCCCTGATCCTCCCGCGTCCCCCCGGCGGGTGCGCGCCCGGCTACGCTGCGGGCAGCAAACCGATCAGCTGCCAGGACCCGGAGGCGCACATGGCATGGACGTGGCGGTTCGAGAAGTCCGACGGTACGGAGGTGCAGCCGGCCGTGGAGCCGGAGGAGTTCACCACCCAGGGCGACGCCGAGTCGTGGGTCGGTGAGCACTGGAAGGAGCTCCAGGAGGGCGGAGCGGACCAGGTGGTGCTGTCGGAGGACGGGTCGAAGATCTACGGCCCGATGAGCCTCCACGCGTCGTAGCCCCGTAGCGGACGGCGCACCGGGCCCCGCCGAGGGCGTGGCCCGGCACGCACGTGTCGGCCGTCGCGCGGCCTCCGGGCGGGCCCGACGTCAGATCTCGCCCAGCGTGACCTCCGCCGTGCGCTGCGACCCGCCCCGTTCGTACGTCACCGTCACCTCGGCGCCCGGCTGCTGCGAGGCCAGCGCCTCCGCCAGCGACGTGATGGTCGTGATCTCCTCGTTCCCGAGCTTGGTGATGACGTCGCCGGCCCGCAGCCCCGCCTGCTCCGCGGCGCCGCCCGCCACGACCTCGACCACCGCCACACCGGCCGGCGTGTAGTCGTCGTCGAGGACCGTACGGCCCGTGATGCCGAGCGCGGCCCGGCCCGAGTCCGTGACCCGGCCCGTCCTGATGATCTGGTCGGCCACCGTGCGCACCGTCGAGACCGGGATGGCGAAGCCGATGCCGGGCGCCTGGCCCTCGCCCAGCGCGGGATCCGTCGCGGCGAGCGTGGGGATGCCGATGACCTCGCTCTCCATGTTGACCAGCGCGCCCCCGCTGTTGCCCGGGTTGATCGCGGCCGAGGTCTGCACCATGTTGGCGATCGTCGCCCCGATCCCGCCGTCCCGGGTGGTCTCGCTCACCGTCCGGCCGACCCCCGAGACGATGCCCTGGGTGACGCTGCTGGACAGACCCAGCGGCGAGCCCATGGCCAGCACGATGTGCCCGACCTGGACCGTGGAGGAGTCGCCGAACTTCGCCGCCTTCAGTCCGTCGGGCACGGACTGAAGGCGGATGACCGCGAGATCCTGTTCCGGGTACGAGAAGACCAGCCGCGCTGTCGCCGGCGCCTCGCCCGTCGCCAGCGTCACCCGGAACGACCGGGCATCGCCCACCACATGCGCGTTCGTGACGATGTGCCCCTTGCCGTCGTAGACGACCCCGGAGCCGAGACTCTCACCCGCCTCGATCTGCACGACCGACGGGAGCACGTTCCTGATCACGGCCAGATAGTCGTCCTCCAGCTCGTTCGCGGCCGTCGGAGCCATGGCGTGCGCCGTATCCCGGGCCGACGGCGCGGACGGCTGCGGCGGTGACGCCTGCGAGCAGCCGCCGACGAGCACGGCCACGCAGAGCACGACCACGCAGAGCACGGCCGTGGCGGGCAGCCGAAGGCGGCGTGGCGGACGGCGGTGCGGGGATGCGCTCATGCCCGGAGTATCCCTTTTGCCACTCCGGGGGTGCCCGCCGGGAGCCGCCGATCAGGGGCGTCGGCCACGGCGCTCAGGCCCGCGGCGCGCAGGGCCGAGGCACCCGCGGCGTACGGCCTGCGGGGCTCGAGGGCCCGCGGGCCCCGCTGGAGGCCCGTCGCCCTCAGGCCCGCCGCACTCCGCACAGGTGCAGCAGCGCCGCCACCCGCCGGTACGGGTCGGCGCGCCCCGCCCGCTCCTCCACGGCGAGCAGCTGCTGGAGCTCCTCCGCCGGGGGCAGTTCGACGTCGTTGCCGACGCTGTCCGTGAAGACCCGCACCCCGTACCACGCGTGCAGCGGGGCGTTGATCCCCTCGAGCGTCTCCGTCAGCGCCGCCAGCCGGTCGGCCCGTACGGTCAGTCCGAGCCGGTTCGTGTACATGTCCGTGTCGAACGCGGCCCTGGCGGCCGGCCAGTCACCGGAAAGCCCCGGCCGCATCGCCAGCGCGTCGCCGTTGCGCACGAGCAGGGACAGCAGACCGCCCGGCGCCAGCATCCGCGCGAGGCCGGCGAGCATGGCGTCCGCATCGGCGACGTACATGAGCACGCCGTGGCACAGCACCACGTCGAAGCTGCCCGGCAGGAAGTGGACGCCGGTGTCGCGCCCGTCGCCCTCGATCAGCCGGACCCGCTCGCGGATCCCGGCCGGTTCGCCGACGAGCGCGCCACGCGCCGCCTTCAGCATGACCGGGTCCGACTCCACGCCCGTGACCGTGTGCCCGGCCCGCGCCAGCCGCAGCGCCTGCGTTCCCTGGCCCATGCCCACGTCGAGCACCCGCAGCCGCTGCCCGACCGGGTAGCGGCCGGAGATCTGCTCCTCCAGCTGACGGGCGACGAGCTCCTGTCGCACGGTGTTGCGCAGTCCGCCCGCACCCGCGAGCCACTCGGCCGACGCCCCGGCGAACCCCGAGGGCTCGGCGGAGTAGGTGCTCAGGGCCGCTCTCCGCGCTTGACCTGCGGCTTGGGAAGGCGCAGCCGGCGCATCTGGAGCGTACGCATCAGGCCGTACGCGACAGCGCCGCGCTTCGGCTCGTTCGGGAAGCGCTCGCGCAGCTGCTTCTTGAGCCGGATCGCCAGACCGATGGAGTCGATGACGATCAGCACGATCACACCGAGCCACAGCAGCAGAGCGATGTTCTGCAGCTGGGCGACCCGGATCATGCTCAGCACGAGGATCACCACCGCGAGCGGCAGGAAGAACTCGGCGATGCAGAAGCGGGAGTCGACGAAGTCGCGCACGAAGCGCCGCACCGGGCCCTTGTCACGGGCCGGCAGATAGCGCTCGTCACCGCTGGCGAGGGCCTCGCGCTGCTTGGCCAGGTCCGCACGGCGGGCCTCGCGCTGGCGCTTCATCGCCTCCTTGCGGTCCAGCGGTGGGCTGGACGCACGGCGGCGCTGGCCCTGGGCCTCACTGCGCTTGGGCGTCGGGCGGCCCTTGGGGGCCTCGGGGTCGCGGGGCTGCTTGGAGAGGTCCGCCGTCACCTTTTCGGTGGGGGCCTTCTCTTCCTTGGAACGGCTACGGAACACAAAGCCCAAGGGTACGGGGTGCCAGGCATGGACCCCACCCCCGCGGGGAACGATCCCGCAACGGCATGCGTCCGTAAAGGACACAAGCACCACAGAGCGGACGGCGCATGACGGGCCCCTGACGATCACCTACTCCCTGGGCCGGATCGGAGCCGTTCGCAGTCGTCCTTGGGGAGGAGCGCATCCGCGCTCGAACAGTGCGGTAATGGATGCAGGGCCCGTACTGTGGGTTCTGTTGAGTGGTGGAAGCCGAGTCCGTCAGAAGGGGGCGCGCGAAGCCCATGAGCGGTGTCATGAAGCGTATGGGGATGATCTTCCGCGCGAAGGCGAACAAGGCCCTTGACCGGGCCGAGGACCCGCGCGAAACCCTCGATTACTCGTACCAGAAGCAGCTGGAGCTGCTGCAGAAGGTCCGCCGCGGAGTCGCGGACGTCGCCACGTCCCGCAAGCGCCTCGAGCTCCAGCTCAACCAGCTCCAGGGCCAGTCCGCCAAGCTGGAGGACCAGGGCCGCAAGGCGCTGGCGCTGGGCCGCGAGGACCTGGCGCGCGAGGCGCTCTCCCGCCGGGCGGCGCTCCAGCAGCAGGTGACCGACCTGGAGACCCAGCACCAGACGCTGCAGGGCGAGGAGGAGAAGCTCACGCTCGCCGCGCAGCGGCTGCAGGCCAAGGTCGACGCCTTCCGTACGAAGAAGGAGACGATCAAGGCGACGTACACCGCGGCCCAGGCGCAGACCCGGATCGCGGAGTCCTTCTCCGGCATCTCGGAGGAGATGAGCGACGTCGGTGTCGCCATCCAGCGCGCCGAGGACAAGACCGCGCAGCTCCAGGCGAGGGCGGGCGCGATCGACGAGCTGCTCGCCTCCGGCGCCCTTGACGACCAGTCGGGCCTGGCGAAGGACGACATCCAGGCCGAGCTCGACCGTCTCTCCGGTGGCACGGACGTCGAGCTGGAGCTCCAGCGCATGAAGGCCGAGCTGGCCGGCGGCCCGGCGCAGCAGCAGGCGATCGAGGGCGGCGCGGGCCGTCAGGACGCGACGCCGCAGCAGCAGAGCACCCCGAAGTTCGACAAGCAGTAGTCCCACACGAGACGAGGACTCGTCATGATCGTACGGATCATGGGGGAGGGACAGCTGGAGGTGGCGGACAGCCACCTCGCGGAGCTGAACAAGCTCGACGACGAGCTGCTCGCGGAGGTGGAGAGCGGTGACGGCACCGGCTTCCGCCGGACGCTGCACGCCCTGCTCGAAAAGGTCCGCGAGCTCGGCGAGCCGGTGCCCGACGCCTCCCTGGAGCCGTCCGAGCTGATCCTTCCCACGCCGGACGCGACGCTGGAGGAGGTCCGGGAGCTGCTGGGCGACGACGGTCTGATCCCCCCGCCCCCGGAGCCGGAGTCCCCCCGTACGGCGCCCTCCGACAACCCGGCCCCGGTGGAGCCTCCGGACTGACGGGCCACTCGCGGCTCCGTAAGCGCGTCGTGGGGTGTGGGGTCCCGGGGCCGAGTCCCGGGTGACCGGCCCGCCCACCCCGTAACGTAACCGGACGTGACCTCACTCGCCGACCGGGTCTCCCGGACCCAGCACTGGCTGCGCGCCCACCCCCTGGCGTTCGACGCCGCGCTGGCCGTCGCCGTGCTCATCTGCATGGTCACCGGGTCCTTCGCCGACCCGCACGGCCCCCACGGCCCCACCTTCGGCACCCGCACCCCCGAGGTCCGCAGCGCCGTCCTGATGGTCGTCGCGGCGGGAGCCCTCGTCTTCCGGCGGCGCGAGCCGATGGCCGTGCTCGGCGTGACCGGTTTCGTGTCCGTCGTCGAGCTCGTGGCCGGCGACCCCGCCGCGCCCGTCGCGATGAGCGCCGTCATCGCCCTCTACACCGTCGCGTCCACCACCGACCGGCCCACGACCTGGCGCGTCGGACTGCTGACGATGGCCGTGCTCACCGGCGCCGCGATGTCCTTCGGCTCCACGCCCTGGTACACCCAGGAGAACCTCGGCATCTTCGCCTGGACCGGCATGGCGGCCGCCGCCGGCGACGCGGTCCGCAGCCGCCGTGCCTTCGTGGACGCCATACGGGAGAGGGCCGAGCGCGCCGAGCGGACCCGCGAGGAGGAGGCCGGGCGCCGCGTCGCCGAGGAGCGGCTGCGCATCGCCCGCGATCTGCACGACGTCGTCGCTCACCACATCGCCCTGGTCAACGTGCAGGCCGGCGTCGCCGCCCACGTCATGGACAAACGGCCCGACCAGGCGAAGGAGGCCCTCGCCCACGTTCGCGAGGCCAGCCGCTCCGCGCTCAACGAACTGCGCGCCACCGTCGGCCTGCTGCGCCAGTCCGGCGATCCCGAGGCGCCCACCGAACCGGCCCCCGGCCTCGCCGTCCTCGACCAACTGGTCGCCACCTTCCGTCAGGCCGGGCTGCCCGTCGAGCTCGCCCGCGCCGACGACGGCGTCACGCCGCCCGCGGCCGTCGACCTCGCCGCGTACCGGATCATCCAGGAGTCGCTGACCAATGTGCAGAAGCACGCGGGCCCGGAGGCCAAGGCCGAGGTGAGCGTCGTGCGGGTCGGCTCCACGCTGGAGGTGACCGTGATCGACAACGGCGCCGACGGCCCGGCGCCGTCGGACGGCGGCGGCCACGGACTGATCGGCATGCGCGAGAGGGCCATCGCGCTCGGCGGCGCCCTGACCGCGGGCCCCCGCTACGGCGGCGGCTTCCGGGTGCAGGCGATACTGCCCCTGCATGCGCGGGCGGCCCGCGCGGGGGAGGACCGATGACCATCCGGGTGCTGCTGGCCGACGACCAGACGCTGCTGCGCAGCGCGTTCAGGATCCTTGTGGACTCCGAGCCGGACATGGAGGTCGTCGCCGAGGCCGCCGACGGCGCGGAGGCCGTCGCCCTCACCCGTTCCGCACGCGCCGACGTCGTCCTCATGGACATCCGCATGCCCGGCACGGACGGGCTCGCCGCGACCCGCATGATCAGCGCGGACCCGGACCTGTCGCACGTACGGGTGGTCATGCTGACGACGTTCGAGGTGGACGAGTACGTCGTCCAGTCGCTGCGCGCCGGCGCCTCCGGGTTCCTCGGCAAGGGCGCCGAGCCCGAGGAGCTGCTGAACGCGATCCGCGTCGCCGCCGCCGGAGACGCGCTGCTGTCCCCGGCGGCGACCAAAGGACTGATCGCGAAGTTCCTTGCGCAGGGAGGCCGTTCGGACGACCCGGCCGAGCCCGGCGCGTACTCCGAGCGGCTGTCCGCCCTCACCGGCCGCGAGCGCGAGGTGCTGGTGCTGGTCGCCGGCGGGTACTCCAACGACGAGATCGCCGACCGTCTCGAGGTCAGCCCGCTCACGGTCAAGACCCATGTGAACCGGGCCATGGCGAAGCTCGGCGCCCGCGACCGGGCCCAGCTGGTGGTCACGGCGTACGAGTCCGGCCTGGTACGTCCGCGGGTGGAGTAGCCCGCCCCCGCCGGGCGCAGGGACCGCCGCCGAACCTGAACGGGTCCGGAGGGCAGCGGCCCGGGGCACCGGAAACGCGCCGAGGGGCGCTCCGCCATCCGGCGGGGCGCCCCTCGGCGTACGGGCGAACGGCTACGGCAGCGCCAGCATCCGCTCCAGCGCCAGCTTCGCGAAGCTCTCCGTCTCCTTGTCGACCTGGATACGGTTGACCAGATTCCCCTCGGCCAGCGACTCCAGCGCCCACACCAGGTGCGGCAGGTCGATGCGGTTCATCGTGGAGCAGAAGCAGACCGTCTTGTCGAGGAAGACGATCTCCTTGCCCTCGTCCGCGAAACGATTCGCCAGGCGACGGACCAGGTTCAGCTCCGTACCGATGGCCCACTTCGAGCCGGCCGGGGCCGCCTCCAGCGTCTTGATGATGTACTCGGTCGAGCCCACGTAGTCCGCGGCCGCGACGACCTCGTGCTTGCACTCGGGGTGCACCAGCACGTTCACGCCGGGGATCCGCTCGCGCACGTCGTTGACCGAGTCCAGCGAGAAGCGGCCGTGCACCGAGCAGTGCCCGCGCCACAGGATCATCTTCGCGTCCCGCAGCTGCTCGACCGTGAGTCCGCCGTTCGGCTTGTGCGGGTTGTAGACCACGCAGTCGTCCAGGGACATCCCCATGTCGCGGACGGCGGTGTTGCGGCCCAGGTGCTGGTCCGGCAGGAAGAGGACCTTCTCGCCCTGCTCGAAGGCCCAGTCCAGCGCCCGCTTCGCGTTCGACGACGTACAGATCGTGCCGCCGTGCTTGCCGGTGAACGCCTTGATGTCCGCCGAGGAGTTCATGTACGACACGGGAACGACCTGCTCGGCGATGCCCGCCTCCGTCAGCACGTCCCAGCACTCGGCGACCTGCTCGGCCGTGGCCATGTCGGCCATCGAGCAGCCGGCCGCCAGGTCGGGCAGCACGACCTTCTGGTCGTCGGTGGTCAGGATGTCCGCCGACTCGGCCATGAAGTGCACACCGCAGAAGACGATGTACTCGGCCTCCGGCCGCGCCGCGGCGTCCTTGGCCAGCTTGAAGGAGTCGCCGGTGACGTCCGCGAACTGGATGACCTCGTCACGCTGGTAGTGGTGACCCAGGACGAAGACCTTGCTGCCGAGCTTCTCCTTGGCCGCGCGGGCGCGCTCCACCAGGTCCGGGTCGGACGGCGAGGGCAGGTCGCCGGGGCACTCGACGCCGCGCTCGCTGCGGGGGTCGGCCTCGCGGCCGAGCAGCAGAAGGGCGAGCGGCGTCGGTTGGACGTCGAGCTCGGGGCGGGTTGGGGCGGTGGTCACGACACGCACCCTTTCTTCGTCTGACAGAGGGCTTCTCGTCTATTTGACGCTATCTATCATAACCGGTTCACGTCACTTTGACGATGTCCATAGCGTCGATGTGACGCACCCCCTCTCCACAGGCCGGTGCCTTGCGCCGACCAGGTGTGCGAGCATGAAAGGGAAAGACTAGGGCTCGCCCGGAATGAATCCGGGACCCGGCCGGTTGCACCCGTCGGCAAGCAGTCTCCGTACTACCCGGGAGAGAAGCAGATGTCCGTATCGGACGAGACCACCACCGTGAGCGACGGCATCCTCCTGTCCGACGCCGCCGCGGCCAAGGTCAAGGCCCTGCTGGACCAGGAAGGCCGTGACGACCTGGCCCTGCGCGTCGCTGTTCAGCCCGGCGGCTGCTCCGGTCTGCGCTACCAGCTGTTCTTCGACGAGCGTTCGCTCGACGGCGACGTCGTCAAGGACTTCGGCGGCGTGAAGGTCGTCACGGACCGCATGAGCTCCCCGTACCTGGGCGGTGCGTCGATCGACTTCGTCGACACCATCGAGAAGCAGGGCTTCACGATCGACAATCCGAACGCGACGGGTTCCTGCGCCTGCGGCGACTCGTTCAGCTGAGACATCCCGTCCTCGCACGGCGAAAGGCGGCGGCTCCGATTCCGGGACCGCCGCCTTCGCCGTACGCAGGCGCTGCTTTCTCCGGTCGCTTATCCCTTGCGGGGCAGCGCCTTGCCGGTGCTCGCGTCCACGACCTTCCGGCCGTCCAGGGGCGCGTCCAGCGTCACCGACTCCGTGAGCTCCTTGGCCATGGCGATGCACACCCGGTCCGGGTCCGGATTCGGTTCGACGATCTCGACCCTCACCTCGTCGGGGCTCTCGGTCGCCCGCGCCTCGTAGTCGCTGCAGACGCCGCCCCAGAACGTCACCTTCAGCGTCCTGCCGTCGGCGCTGTACGAGATGGCCGGCGGCGACGGCACCTTCTTCTCCGGGTCGCTCGGAGTGATGTCCTTCTGCGGGGGCTCCGCGGCCTTGAGATAGGCCGGCTCCACCGCGGGATGCGTGACCGTGAACGGCTCGGCCTGGCCCTTGGCCGCCACCTGGAACAGCCAGGACGGCACCAGCGCCTGCCGCCCGTCCACGTACTGCGCCGCCAGACCGAAGACGGCCTTCTCGATGGTCAGCTCCTGCGGCGCGGGCGCGTCGCCCGCCCGCTCGCACGGAGCGGCGGGCTGCTCGCCCGTGCGCATGTCGTCCTTGTGCGGTACGGGTGTCGCGCAGCCGCCGATGCCGATCGGGCCGCCCTTTCCGGCCTCGTTCAGCGCCTTCACCGCCTCGTCGGCGGAGATCACCGGATAGCTGTGGGACTTCACGGGCTTCTTCAGCTGGCCGCTGCCGCCCACCACCTGGCCGTCCGCGCCGACCTGGATGCCGGTGGTCCAGCCGTACGTGGGCAGGCCGCCCACCACCGGGTCCGCGTTCACCACCCGCACCGCGCCCATCAGCTGGCGGGCGTCGAGCTTCGCGTCGGCCTGGCCGACCGCGGCCAGCACCGGCGCCGCGGCCTTCCTCGCCGCCGCCTCGTCGACCGCCGGTCCGGGCTCGCCCGGCGCGACGGAGCCGCCCGCCGGGCAGTCCTTGCCCTTCAGACAGTCGTCGCCGCGCGCGGCCCCGTAGCGGGCGAACGTCCAGGTGCCCGGAGCGTCCTTGTTCACCTGGAGCAGGGGGCCCGCGCCCTCCTTGTCGGACCCGATCTTCCAGGCCGCACCGGCCTGCCGCGGTGAACCCGCCACACCGAGCGCCTTCGCCAGCCGCGCGACCTCGGCCTCCGTCACCGAGCCGGCCGCCCGGTGCACGGCTGCCCGCTCGGGCCCCTCGGGCAGGTCGCCCGCGGCCCGGTAGACCACGCCGCCGCCGTTCGGGTCGGGCTCGCCAGGAGCGATGGAGCCCGTACCGCCGTCGACGCTCCCCGGCATGTCCAGGGAGAGCAGCGGAGCGGGCCCGCCCTTGCCGGCCTCGCTCTTCGCGTCCGCCGCCGTGTCGCTGCCGCTGCCCACGCCGGTGGTCGCGACGTACGCCCCGCCTCCGCCGGCGACCAGCACCGCCGCCGCCACCGAGGCGACGACGAGCGGGGAACGCCGGTGGCGGTGGCCGTCGTGCGTCTTGTCCGTGCTGCTCACCGCATCGCTCCTTGTCTCGTGCCTCCTGCTGCGGAGGGCACGGATGGGACGGAGCGGGGGAGCGTGTGGTTCCCTCGCGTCGCTCGGCCGAGTCGCCGGATCAGTCGCCGTAGTCGGACATCGCGTCCACGAGCCGGGCCGATGCGGGCGGCACCACGACCCCGTGGATGAGCGAGTGGTGCACGGGCGCGGGCGCCTTCACCGCGGGGACGACCCAGTGCGGCGCCATGCGCGCGCAGTCGCCGCGCAGCTGGTCGAGACTCATCTCGGACTCCCGCGACTCGCGCGCGGCGATGTGCTTCGTCATAGCGGCACCGTACGCACCTGGGACTGACGGAAAAAAGCCCTACTATCGGGTAGTTTCCGCACGTGGAAAGGGTCCGGGACCCGGTAGCGTGGACTGACACTGCCAGCCCGCCCCAGGAGCGCCTCACCGTGCGTATCGCAGTCACCGGCTCCATCGCCACCGACCACCTCATGACCTTCCCCGGCCGCTTCGCCGACCAGTTGGTCGCGGACCAGTTGCACACGGTCTCCCTGTCCTTCCTCGTCGACAACCTCGATGTGCGCAGGGGTGGTGTCGGGGCGAACATCTGCTTCGGCATGGGCCAGCTGGGCACCGGGCCGATCCTGGTCGGCGCGGCCGGCTCGGACTTCGACGAGTACCGCGCCTGGCTCGACCGCCACGGCGTGGACACCGCCTCGGTGCGCATCTCCGAGGTCCTGCACACCGCCCGCTTCGTGTGCACCACGGACGCCGACCACAACCAGATCGGCTCCTTCTACACGGGCGCGATGAGCGAGGCCCGCCAGATCGAGCTCAAGTCCGTGGCCGACCGGGTGGGCGGCCTGGACCTGGTCCTGATCGGCGCGGACGACCCCGAGGCGATGCTGCGCCACACGGAGGAGTGCCGCTCCCGCGGCATCCCGTTCGCCGCGGACTTCTCGCAGCAGATCGCGCGCATGAACGGTGACGAGATCCGGATACTGCTGGACGGCGCCGCGTACCTGTTCTCCAACGAGTACGAGAAGGGCCTCATCGAGTCCAAGACCGGCTGGACCGACGCGGAGATCCTGGCGAGGGTCGGCCACCGCGTCACCACGCTCGGCTCCCAGGGCGTCCGCATCGAGGCGGCGGGCAAGGAGACGATCGAGGTCGGCTGCCCGGAGGAGGAGGCCAAGATCGACCCGACGGGCGTCGGTGACGCGTTCCGGGCCGGCTTCCTGTCGGGCCTGTCGTGGGGTGTGGATCACGAGCGGGCGGCGCAGGTGGGCTGCATGCTGGCGACGCTGGTGATCGAGACGCTGGGCACGCAGGAGTACACGCTGCGGCGCGCGCACTTCATGGAGCGCTTCACGAAGGCGTACGGCGACGAGGCGGCCGCCGAGGTCCACGCCCACCTGTCCTGACCCCCGGGGCTCCTCCCCCCACGCCCTACGGGCGTGGGGGTACCTCCACCGGACTCACCTCTTACGCCCTGCGGGCGTGGGGACCCCAGCGCCTCGATCTCCTCCTACGGCCTGGCGGCCGTGGGAGGTGCCCCGGCGAGGCTGCATCAGCCTGTCCGGCGATTGAGGACACCGCGCGGTACGGGGTGCGGGGCTTGCCCCGGTTTCGGGGAGTGGGAGTCCCCACGCCGCCAGGCGCAGGGGGAGGGCAGGGAACAGCCCGCCGCAGGCGCCCCGCCGCCGTGCTACGACAGACGCCGCACCACGTACGCCACGCCCCGCTCCGCCTCCCGTTCCCCCACGTACTCCTGGCCCCGCATCCCGCACCACGCCGGGATGTCCAGCCGGGCCGCCTCGTCGTCCGAGAGCACCGTCACCGTCGCGCCGACCGGCACGTCGCCGATCACCTTCGCCAGTTCGATGACCGGGATGGGGCACCTTCTGCCCAGCGCGTCCACGACGAGCGACGCGTCCGAGCCGGACGGCTCCACCGCCGAGGGCACCGGCGCGCCGAGCCGCTCGCGGACCGACGACACCACCCGCGGCAGCACCTCCAGGAAGCCGTCCACCTCCTCGGACGTCGTACCGAGCGGCAGCGACACCCGGACGTTCCCCTCCGACAGCACCCCCATCGCCCGCAGCACATGGCTCGGTGTCAGCGTGCTGCTCGTGCACGACGAACCGGACGACACCGAGTAACCCGCCCGGTCCAGCTCGTGCAGCAGAGTCTCCCCGTCGACATAGAGACAGGAGAAGGTCACCAGATGGGGGAGCCGCGCTACCGGGTCGCCCACCACCTCCACGTCGGGCACGAGCTCCGGCACCCGGGTGCGGATCAGGTCCACCAGGGCCCGCAGGCGTACGGCCTGCTCCGCCGCCTCCGCGCGGACCGCGCGCAGCGACGCCGCCGCCGCCACGATCGCCGGGATGTTCTCGAAGCCCGGCGCGCGCCCCGACTCCCGCTCGTCGGCGGGACCTTGCGGGGCGAACCGGACACCCTTGCGCACCGCGAGCAGCCCGACCCCCGCCGGCCCGCCCCACTTGTGCGCGCTCGCGGCCAGCAGCGACCAGTCGCCCTCCACGGGCCCCCACGGCAGGGACTGCGCCGCGTCCACCAGCAGCGGCACGCCCGCGTCCCGGCAGGCGCCGGCCACCGCGCCGACCGGCTGTTCGGTGCCCACCTCGTGATTGGCGGACTGGAGACAGGCCAGTGCCGTCCCGGCGCCGAGGGCGGCGGCGAACTCGTCGGCGGACACCGAGCCGAGCCGGTCCACCCTCACCTCCGTCACCGATCCGCCCGCCGACTCCCACGAGGCCGCCGAGTGGAGCACGGCGGAGTGCTCGACGGAGGACACCACGAGGTGGCGGCCGACACGCCGACGCGCGGCGAGCGCGCCGGAGATCCCGGAGTGCAGCGCGTGCGTCCCCGATGGAGTGAAGACGATCTCGTCCGGGCGGCATCCGGCGGCCTCCGCGGCCGCCTCCCGGGCGGCGTCCAGGAGCAGCCTCGCCCGCCGCCCTTCGCGGTAGAGCCGGGCCGGGTCGGCCCAGCCCTCGTCGAGCGAGGCCTGCAGGGCCTGCCGTGCGACGGGGTGCAGGGGGGCGGAGGATGCGGCATCGAAGTAGGGCACGTACTCACGCTAACTCCGGACAGGAGAGGGGACGTCAGATGGGGGCCGGAGCGGGGCATTCCGGGCCTCCGGGCTGGGCTTTCCATCCCTTCGGGGTGTCGGACGGCGCGTTGGGCACCCTCCCCGCGCGACCCCAAATGGCGTCCAGTAGGGTTTGGTCCGCATAAACATCCAAACCCCTGCCCGCGTCAGGGCCGGCGACCGACCAGCGAGACGGCCGCAGCCGGTCGCGCGGGCCGAGACTCTCGGGAAGGCGCTACGTGAGTCCCAACGGCTCCGACCTCCCCCGCAGCCAAGGCGCGGGTGGTACCCCCACGTCGCGGCGCCCGATGCGGCGGAAGCTGCCGCAGGTGCTGACTGCGGGCCTGATCCTGGCTACCGCCTCCGGTTGCTCATACAACTGGGAGGACTTCCCCCGGCTGGGCATGCCCACCCCGGTGACGGAGGAGGCCCCGCGGATCCTCTCCCTCTGGCAGGGCTCGTGGGCGGCAGCGCTCGCCACGGGCGTGCTGGTGTGGGGACTGATCCTGTGGAGCATGTTCTTCCACCGGCGCAGCCGCACCAAGGTGGAGGTCCCCCCGCAGACCCGGTACAACATGCCGATCGAGGCGCTGTACACCGTGGTCCCGATCATCATCGTTTCGGTGCTCTTCTACTTCACCGCGCGTGACGAGTCGAAGCTGCTCGCCCTCTCGGAAAAGCCCGCCCACACCATCAACGTGGTCGGCTACCAGTGGAGCTGGGGCTTCAACTACGTCGAGAACGTCGACGGCGACGCCAAGACCGGAGTCGAGGTCCCCAAGGAGCTCGACGCCGTTCCGGACAAGTACCAGGAGAGCTTCCCCGAGGGTGCCGAGGGCGTCTACGACGCCGGTATCCCCGGCACCCGGAACCCGCAGACGGGCAACCCGGGCCCGACGCTGTGGCTCCCCGAGGGGGAGAAGGTCCGGTTCATCCTGACCTCTCGCGACGTCATCCACTCCTTCTGGGTGGTCCCCTTCCTGTTCAAGCAGGACGTCATCCCCGGCCACACCAACGTCTTCGAGGTCACCCCGAACAGGGAGGGCACCTTCCTGGGCAAGTGCGCCGAGCTCTGCGGCGTCGACCACTCCCGGATGCTCTTCAACGTCAAGGTCGTCTCCCCGGAGCGCTACCAGCAGCACCTGAAGGAGCTTGCCGAGAAGGGGCAGACCGGCTTCATCCCGTCGGGCATTGAGCAGACGGACCCGGCCAGGAATGCGGAGAAGAACCAACTGTGAGCATCCTCAACGAACCCCAGGGTGCCGCCGCGGCAGATGAAGACTCGTACGAGAACGAGCTGCCGGTCCGGCGCAAGCAGCCCGGCAACGTCGTCGTGAAGTGGCTGACGACCACCGACCACAAGACGATCGGCACGCTCTACCTCGTCACCTCGTTCGTCTTCTTCTGCATCGGTGGCCTGATGGCGCTCTTCATGCGCGCCGAACTGGCCCGTCCCGGCACGCAGATCATGTCGAACGAGCAGTTCAACCAGGCGTTCACGATGCACGGCACGATCATGCTGCTGATGTTCGCGACGCCGCTGTTCGCCGGATTCGCGAACTGGATCATGCCGCTGCAGATCGGCGCGCCCGACGTGGCGTTCCCGCGGCTGAACATGTTCGCGTACTGGCTGTACCTCTTCGGTTCGCTGATCGCGGTGGCCGGCTTCCTCACCCCGCAGGGTGCGGCCGACTTCGGCTGGTTCGCCTACTCCCCGCTGTCGGACGCCGTCCGCTCGCCGGGCGTCGGCGCCGACATGTGGATCATGGGCCTGGCCTTCTCCGGCTTCGGCACGATCCTCGGCTCGGTCAACTTCATCACCACGATCATCTGCATGCGTGCTCCCGGCATGACGATGTTCCGGATGCCGATCTTCACCTGGAACGTGCTGCTGACCGGTGTGCTGGTCCTGCTCGCCTTCCCGGTCCTGGCGGCCGCGCTGTTCGCCCTGGAGGCGGACCGCAAGTTCGGATCGCACATCTTCGACGCCTCCAACGGCGGCGCCCTGCTGTGGCAGCACCTCTTCTGGTTCTTCGGCCACCCCGAGGTGTACATCATCGCCCTGCCGTTCTTCGGCATCGTCTCGGAGATCATCCCGGTCTTCTCCCGCAAGCCGATGTTCGGTTACATCGGTCTGGTCGGCGCGACCATCGCGATCGCCGGTCTGTCCGTGACGGTGTGGGCGCACCACATGTACGTCACCGGCGGCGTGCTGTTGCCGTTCTTCTCCTTCATGACGTTCCTCATCGCGGTCCCGACCGGTGTGAAGTTCTTCAACTGGATCGGCACGATGTGGAAGGGCTCGCTGTCCTTCGAGACTCCGATGCTCTGGACGATCGGCTTCCTGGTCACCTTCACCTTCGGTGGTCTGACCGGCGTCATCCTGGCTTCCCCGCCGATGGACTTCCACGTCTCCGACTCGTACTTCGTCGTCGCGCACTTCCACTACGTCGTCTTCGGCACCGTGGTCTTCGCGATGTTCGCCGGATTCCACTTCTGGTGGCCGAAGTTCACGGGCAAGATGCTGGACGAGCGGCTCGGCAAGATCACGTTCTGGACGCTGTTCATCGGCTTCCACGGCACGTTCCTGGTGCAGCACTGGCTCGGTGCCGAGGGCATGCCGCGGCGTTACGCGGACTACCTCGCCGCCGACGGCTTCACCGCGCTGAACACGATCTCCACGATCAGCTCGTTCCTGCTGGGCCTGTCGATCCTGCCCTTCATGTACAACGTCTGGAAGACGGCGAAGTACGGCAAGCAGATCGAGGTCGACGACCCCTGGGGCTACGGCCGTTCGCTGGAGTGGGCCACGTCCTGCCCGCCGCCGCGGCACAACTTCCTCACGCTGCCGCGCATCCGCAGCGAATCTCCCGCGTTCGACCTGCACCACCCGGAGATCGCGGCTCTCGACCAGCTCGAGCACGGCGGCATCCCGGCCGGCGTGACGGCCGGTGGCAAGGAGGAGAGCAAGTGAAGATCCAGGGCAAGATGTTCCTCTGGCTGAGCGTCTTCATCCTGGCCATGGCCGTCCTGTACGGCGTGTGGTCGAAGGAGCCTGCCGGAACCACCGCGCTCTTCCTGGCCTTCGGCCTGAGCGTCATGATCGGCTACTACCTGGCCTTCACGGCCAGGCGGGTGGACGCCATGGCCCAGGACAACAAGGAAGCCGATGTGGCCGACGAGGCCGGCGAGGTGGGCTTCTTCTCCCCGCACAGCTGGCAGCCGCTCTCGCTGGCGATCGGCGGTGCGCTCGCCTTCCTTGGCGTCGCCATCGGCTGGTGGCTCCTGTACTTCTCCCTGCCGCTGATCCTGATCGGCGTCTTCGGCTGGGTGTTCGAGTACTACCGCGGCGAGAGTCAGAACCAGTAACGCCGCGTCAAGCGCGACACGTCGGGCCCGGATCCCCTTCACTCCAAAGGAGGCGGATCCGGGCCCCTCGTTTGGAGTCATCCAGCGCGCCGCTGGTGACAAGCGTTCATAGCGTGTGCTCATGAACCACACGCCGCACTTCCGCACCGTTCTCAGCTGCACTCTGGTGGTCGTGACCCTCGGGGTGGTCGCGACAGCGTGCGGCGAGCCCGACGGCCATCCCCTCGCCGCACAGCCCTACGACGCGGCGCGGCAGGTCAGCTTCAACGCCGACGCCGGGGACCACAAGGTGGACCCCGACAAGCCCCTCGAGGTCACCACCAAGAGCCGCACCGGCCGCATCACCGACGTCACCGTCACCGACGACGCCCGGCGCTACCTCGCCGGAGAACTCGCCGCCGACGGCCTGCGCTGGCGCTCCACCGCGCCCCTCGCCGCCGGCGCCCGCTACACGATGCGGGTCGCCACGGAGGACGAGGACGGCGCGCCCGGCCTGCGTGTGCTCACCTTCGAGACGAAGCCCGCCAAACGCTTCCTGACCGCCGAGTTCGGCCCGAAGTCGGGCACGTACGGCGTGGGCCAGCCGGTCACCGCCAAGCTCAGCACGGCCGTCAAGGGCAACGAGGCGAGGCGGGTCGTCGAACGCGCCCTGAAGGTCAGCTCCAAGCCCGCCGTGGAGGGCTCCTGGTACTGGGTGGACGACAAGACGCTCCACTACCGCCCGAAGGATTACTGGCCCACAGGAACGGTCGTCAACGCGACCAGCAACCTCGCGGGGGTGAAGGTCGAGAACAAGATCTACGGCGGCCGCTCCGAGCCGCTGAGGCTCACCATCGGCGACCGCATCGAGGCCATAACCGACGCCGCGTCGCACTCCATGGTGGTCAAGCGCAACGGAGAAGTGATCAATACCATGCCGGTGACCACCGGCAAGCCCGGCTTCGCCACGCGCAACGGCATCAAGGTCGTGCTCGGCAAGGAGTCGTTCGTCCGGATGCGCAGCACCACCATCGGCATCGCCGATGGCAGCTCGGAGTCGTACGACCTGCCCGTCTACTGGGCGACCCGCGTCACCTGGAGCGGTGAATACGTCCACGCGGCGCCCTGGTCCGTCGGATCACAGGGCTTCGCCAACGTCAGCCACGGCTGCACCGGGATGTCCACCGCCAACGCCGCCTGGTTCTTCAATACGGTCCGGGAGGGCGACATCGTCGAGGTCGTCAACAGCTACGGCGACATAATGGACACCTTCGGGAACGGCTTCGGCGACTGGAACCTGTCCTGGGACAAGTGGCGCGAGGGCAGCGCCCTGACCGGTGGCACGCCCCAGGAGACCGGCAGCGCCGCCGTAGCCGCCCGCCTCAGGCCGGCTGTCTAGAAGGTGGTCCCGTTCTGCGTCCGGAGCTCGGGCGGCGCCGGCGGCCCGCTCAGGCGGCGTGGTGGGAGAGCCGGCGGCGCAGCAGCGACGCCAGCGCCTCGGCGAACTCCACCGGCTCCACCGGGAGCGTCACCGCCGCCTCAGCGCGGCTCCAGGTCGCCAGCCAGGCGTCCTGCGGGCGGCCGATGAGCAGCAGCACGGGCGGGCAGTCGAAGATCTCGTCCTTGATCTGCCGGCACACGCCCATGCCGCCCGCGGGAACGGCCTCGCCGTCCAGCACGCACACGTCGATGCCGCCCTCGTCGAGCGCCTTGAGCACGGCGGGCATGGTCGCGCACTCCACGAACCGCACCGGCGGCACGTCGGCGGCCGGCCTGCGACCCGTTGCCAACCTGACCTGCTCGCGGGTATTGGCATCGTCGCTGTAGACCAGGACCGTGGCGCTCGACTGCATGGTTCCTCCGCCTCGTACGAACAGAGCTTGTGGCGCGGATGCTACTCCTCCCGACTGGCTGTCAACACCGGTTCGGACATGGCTTCGATGGGCCGTTCGGGCTGGACAAGTGCCACTGACACACCGAACGGCACCCCCCGGAGTGAGGGCGGGATAAGCGACCGACATAATGTCGGCGTGGCGACAGCAACGACAGTAGAAACCGGGCACGCGCACCCGTCGGTCAATCGGCCGAACCTCACCAGCGTCGGAACCATCATCTGGCTGAGTTCCGAGCTGATGTTCTTCGCGGCCCTCTTCGCGATGTACTTCACCCTGCGATCGGTGACGGGTGCCGAGTTCTGGGCAGAGAAAGCCGATGCGCTGAACTTCCCGTTCTCGGCGACGAACACCACGATCCTGGTGCTCTCCTCCCTCACGTGCCAGCTCGGCGTCTTCGCCGCCGAGCGCGGCGACGTGAAGAAGCTCCGCACCTGGTTCGTGATCACCTTCGTGATGGGTGCGATCTTCATCGGCGGTCAGGTCTTCGAGTACACGGAGCTGGTCAAGCACGAGGGGCTCTCCCTCTCGTCCGACCCGTACGGCTCCGTGTTCTACCTGACCACCGGCTTCCACGGCCTCCACGTGACGGGCGGTCTCATCGCCTTCCTGCTGGTTCTCGGCAGGACGTACGCGGCCAGGAGATTCACCCACGAGCAGGCAACCGCCGCCATCGTCGTGTCCTACTACTGGCACTTCGTCGATGTCGTCTGGATCGGCCTCTTCGCCACGATCTACATGATCAAGTAATCGGCGCGGGCGGCACGCACCGAGCGGAAGCCGCCTGAAGCAGACATAGTCCAGAAGCATCGACGCAGAAGATCCTGACACCGGGGTAATCCGTGAAAAAGCTCTCCGCACGACGACGCCATCCGCTGGCGGCGGTCGTCGTCCTACTCCTCGCGCTGGCGGCCACTGGGGGGCTGTACGCCGCGTTCGCACCCGCGGACAAGGCGCAGGCCGATGTAACCGCCCAGTCCCTCGCCATCAAGGAGGGCCAGAAGCTCTACACCGTCGGCTGCGCCAGCTGCCACGGAACCGGCGGTCAGGGCACCTCCGACGGCCCGCCTCTGGTCGGCGTCGGCTCCGCCGCTGTCGACTTCCAGGTCGGCACCGGACGCATGCCCGCCCAGCAGCCCGGCGCGCAGGTGCCGAAGAAGAAGGTCATCTACACCCAGAAGGAGATCGACCAGCTCGCTGCGTACGTCGCCTCCCTGGGTGCCGGCCCGATCACGCCGACCGAGAAGGACTACAGCCCCGAGGGCGCGGACATCGCCAAGGGTGGCGATCTGTTCCGCACCAACTGTGCGCAGTGCCACAACTTCACCGGTGAGGGCGGCGCCCTGACCGACGGCAAGTACGCCCCGAGCCTCGAAGGCGTCAGCGCGAAGCATCTCTACGAGGCCATGCAGACCGGCCCGCAGAACATGCCGTCCTTCCCCGACACCACGATGCCCCAGCAGCAGAAGCGGGACATCATCGCGTACGTCAACTCCGTGAACGGTGACGAGACCCCGACCCCCGGCGGCTTCGCCCTCGGTGGCCTCGGCCCCGTGAGCGAGGGTCTGTTCGGCTGGATCTTCGGTCTGGGTTCGCTGATCGCTGTTGCCGTCTGGGTTGCGGCCCACACCGCTAAGGCCAAGAAGTCATGAGTAGCCAAGAGAATTCAGAAGAGAACCTGCCGGCAGGGCAGGGCACCGCGCACGACGCGGCTCACGGAGGCGGCACGGCCGTCGCACAGCGTGACGAGGACCCGTTCGCCGACCCCGGACTGCCGGCCCACAAGCCGCGCGTCCAGGACATCGACGAGCGTGCGGCCAAGCGCTCCGAGCGCACCGTCGCCTTCCTGTTCACGCTGTCGATGCTCTCCACGATCGGCTTCATCGCCTCGTTCGTGATCTTCGACGTCAAGACGATCGTCTACATCTGGCCGCTCGGTCACATCAGCGCGCTGAACTTCGCGCTGGGTGTGACCCTGGGTCTCGCGCTCTTCTGCATCGGCGCCGGCGCCGTGCACTGGGCGCGCACCCTGATGTCCGACGTCGAGGTCGCCGACGACCGGCACGCGATCGAGGCCGCGCCCGAGGTCAAGGCCAAGGTCATGTCGGACTTCGCCGACGGTGCGCGTGAGTCCGCGATCGGCCGCCGCAAGCTGATCCGCAACACCATGTTCGGCGCGCTGGCCATGGTGCCGCTCTCCGGTGTGGTGCTGCTGCGCGAGCTCGGCCCGCTGCCCGAGGACAAGCTCCGCCACACGCTGTGGGCCAAGGGCAAGACCCTCATCAACATGAACACGAACGAGCCGCTCCGTCCCGAGGACGTCGCGGTCGGGTCGCTGACCTTCGCCATGCCCGAGGGCCTGGAGGAGAGCGACCACGAGTTCAACACCGAGATCGCCAAGGCCGCCCTGATGCTCGTCCGCATTCAGCCGGAGGACATCAAGGACAAGCGCGAGCTCGAGTGGTCGCACGACGGCATCGTCGCCTACTCGAAGATCTGCACCCACGTCGGCTGCCCGGTCAGCCTGTACGAGCAGCAGACGCACCACGTCCTCTGCCCGTGCCACCAGTCCACCTTCGACCTCTCCGACGGCGCCCGCGTCATCTTCGGCCCGGCCGGTCACCCCCTTCCGCAGCTGCGGATCGGTGTGAACGCCGAGGGCAACCTCGAGGCGCTCGGCGACTTCGAAGAGCCTGTCGGTCCTGCCTTCTGGGAGCGCGGATGAGTACACAGACGGATACGCAGAAGAAGGCGCCCGCCGGCGAGCGGGTGGCCGACTGGGCGGACGGCCGGCTCGGGATCTACTCCCTGGCCAAGGCCAACATGCGGAAGATCTTCCCGGACCACTGGTCCTTCATGCTGGGTGAGATCGCGCTCTACAGCTTCATCATCATCATCCTCACGGGTGTGTACCTGACGCTGTTCTTCCACCCGAGCATGAACGAGATCGAGTACCACGGCTCGTACGTGCCGATGCAGGGCATCCGCATGACAGAGGCGTACGCCTCGACCCTGGACATCAGCTTCGACGTCCGCGGTGGTCTGCTCATCCGGCAGATCCACCACTGGGCCGCGCTGATCTTCCTCGCCGCCATGTTCGTGCACATGATGCGCGTGTTCTTCACCGGCGCGTTCCGCAAGCCGCGTGAGATCAACTGGCTGTTCGGCTTCCTGCTGTTCGTCCTCGGCATGTTCACCGGTTTCACCGGTTACTCGCTGCCCGACGACCTGCTCTCCGGCACCGGTGTCCGCTTCACGCAGGGCGCGATCCTGTCCACGCCGATCGTCGGCACGTACATCTCGATGTTCCTGTTCGGCGGCGAGTTCCCCGGCCACGACATGGTGGCCCGGTTCTACTCGATCCACATCCTGCTGCTGCCGGGCATCATGCTCGGCCTCGTGGTGGCGCACCTGATCCTGGTCTTCTACCACAAGCACACGCAGTTCGCGGGCCCCGGCCGCACGAACAAGAACGTCGTCGGCATGCCCCTGCTGCCGGTGTACATGGCCAAGGCCGGAGGCTTCTTCTTCCTGGTCTTCGGTGTCATCGCGATCATCGCCGGCCTGTTCACGATCAACCCGGTGTGGGCGCTCGGCCCGTACCGCCCGGACCAGGTGTCCACCGGTGCCCAGCCCGACTGGTACATGGGCTTCGCCGAGGGTCTGATCCGTGTGATGCCGGGCTGGGAGATCAACCTGTGGGGTCACACGCTCGTCCTGGGCGTGTTCATCCCGCTGGTCCTCTTCGGTCTGGTCCTCGGGGCGATCGCCGTCTACCCGTTCATCGAGTCCTGGATCACCGGCGACAAGCGCGAGCACCACATCCTGGACCGCCCGCGCAACGCGCCGACCCGTACCGCCCTGGGCGTCGCCTGGGTCACCGGCTATGTGATCATGCTGCTCGGCGGTGGAAACGACATCTTCGCCACGCACTTCCACCTGTCGATCAACTCGATCACCTGGTTCGTCCGGATCACCTACTTCGTCGGACCGGTTCTCGCCTTCATCATCACGAAGCGGATCTGCCTGGGTCTGCAGCGGCGTGACAAGGAGAAGGTGCTGCACGGACGCGAGTCCGGCATCATCAAGCGCCTGCCGCACGGTGAGTTCGTCGAGATCCACGAGCCGCTGTCGCAGGCCGACCGGTACAAGCTGACCGCGCACGAGCAGTACAAGCCCGCCGAGATCGGCCCGACGGTCGACGAGAACGGTGTGCGCCGCAAGATCGGCCGTATGGAGAAGCTGCGCGTCAAGCTCAGCAAGGGCTACTACGGCGGCGACAACCAGGTCGCCAAGCCCACGGTCGACGAGTACAAGGAGATCACCAGCGGCCACGGCCACCACTGATCACCTGACCTGTCGGTCGCCACAGCGCGGGCCCCGTCCATCGAATGGACGGGGCCCTTCGCTGTGCCCCGGGGCTGGATAGGGTGGGTGCCATCCTTATCGGCTTGTGGACCCAGGAGTGGACCATGAACGTTGTGACCCCGGTTGGCGGCGACAGCGTGGCGGCCCACTCCTGGCCGAGCGTGCTGAACGCCCTCCTCGACAACCGCGACCAGAGTGCCGACGCCACCGCGTGGGCCATGGACCGCATCCTCAGCGGCGAGGCCACCGACGCGCAGATCGCCGGCTTCGCGGTGGCCCTGCGGGCCAAGGGCGAGACCGTCGAGGAGATCTCGGGCCTCGTACGGACCATGTACGAGCACGCCAACCTCATCGAGGTCCCCGGCCCCAGTGTCGACATCGTCGGCACCGGCGGCGACGGCGCGAAGACGGTCAACATCTCCACCATGTCCGCGATCGTCGTCGCCGGTACGGGCGCGAAGGTGGTCAAGCACGGCAACCGGGCCGCCTCGTCGGCGAGCGGGGCCTCGGACGTCCTGGAGAAGCTCGGCGTCAATCTGGAGCTGACCCCGCAGCGCGTGGCCGAGGTCGCCGAGGAGGCCGGGATCACCTTCTGCTTCGCGGTGAAGTTCCACCCGGCACTGCGCCATGTCGCCATGGCCCGCAAGGAACTCGGCATCCGCACCGTCTTCAACTTCCTGGGCCCGCTCACCAACCCGGCCAAGGTCAGGGCCCAGGCCACCGGCGTCGCCGACGCCCGGATGGCGCCCATCGTCGCCGGCGTCCTCGCCGAGCGCGGCTCCTCCGCGCTGGTGTTCCGCGGCGACGACGGGCTGGACGAGCTCACCACGACCGCGACGTCCCGCGTGTGGAGGGTCCGGGACGGCGAGGTGACCGAGGAGGCGTTCGACCCGCGGGACCTCGGTATCGACCTGGTGCCCGTGGAGGCCCTGCGCGGCGCCGACGCCTCGTACAACGCCGACGTGGCGCGCCGCCTGCTCGGCGGCGAGACCGGCCCGGTGCGGGACGCCGTCCTGCTCAACTCGGCGGCAGCGCTGGCGGCGCTGGAGCCGACCGACGGCACGCTGAACGAACAGCTGGCGGCCGGTATCGCGCGGGCGGCGCAGTCGATCGACTCGGGCGCGGCGCGGGCGGCGCTGGAGCGCTGGGTGACGGCGAGCAACGCGTGACGTCCGGCGGAACGACGCACCACGGGTGAGTCCGGCAAGGGCGCGGTCCACTATGCGGACCGCGGCCTTGCGCCATCCGAGACGTATGGCAGGATGCTCTCCAAGGTCATGAGTGACAGCGATTACGGCCCCGGCCCGCTGTCCGGCAACCCTCCGTCCGTGGCGGGGTGCCCCGGGTGAAGACCAGGCCGCAGGCAGCGAGGTCTGTGGCAAGCGCGGACCCCTTCCAGCCCTGGGGTCCTGGTCCTCGAGGAGCTGTCTCGTGAGCAAGCGAATGCGATAGGGCGTTCCGCCCCTTCTTCACCACACCTCCGTGCGGGATGTCCGCGCGTCGAGGTCTTTCCCCGTACGCCGTTGCACAGCTGCGCTGTTGCGCCGTCGCGGGGCCTGTCGAAGCCAACTCGCCTTTTCCTGCCGGGAGATACCGTCATGTCCGCACGCCCTGTCGCCGCCGCCGCCACCGCCACCGCCTCCGCCGCCGCCACCGCCTCCGCCGCTGCCGCCGCCGACTGCGACCCCTGCTGCTCCGCGCCGCTGCCCGTCCTCGGCCGGGACGTCACCGTCCCGCTCGTGACCGGCGGCGAGGTCACGTACGCCGCCCTCGACTACGCGGCCAGCGCCCCGGCGCTCCAGCGCGTGTGGGACGACGTCGCCGCGTACGCCCCCTACTACGGCAGCGTGCACCGGGGCGCCGGATACCTCTCGCAGCTGTCCACCGACCTGTTCGAGAACAGCCGGGCCACCGTCCACTCCTTCCTCGACTGCCGGGACGGTGACCAGGTCGTCTTCACCCGCTCCACCACGGACTCGCTGAACCTGCTCGCCGCCGTGCTCCCCACCGACTGCCAGGTCTTCGTCTTCGAGACCGAGCACCACGCGTCGCTGCTGCCGTGGAGTGATGCGCGCGTGACGTACCTGAATGCGCCGCGCACCCCGGAAGAGGCGGTACGGACGCTGGAGCACGCGCTCGCCGAGCGCGACCCTTACGGTCCGGCGCTGGTGTGCGTGACCGGTGCGTCGAACGTGACCGGTGAGCTGTGGCCCGTGAAGGAACTCGCCGCCGCTGCCCATGCGCACGGTGCGCGCATCGTGCTGGACGCCGCCCAGCTCGCGCCCCACCACCTCGTGTCCGTACGGGAGTTGGACGTCGACTGGGTCGCGTTCTCGGGGCACAAGCTGTACGCGCCGTTCGGTTCCGGCGTGCTGGCCGGCCGCGCCGACTGGCTCCAGGACGCGGAGCCGTACCTGGCGGGCGGCGGCGCGTCGCGGAAGGTGGCGCGGCGCGCGGACGGCGGCGTGGACGTCGAGTGGCACACGACGGCCGCGCGCCACGAGGCCGGTTCGCCGAACGTGATCGGCGTCTACTCGATCGCGTCCGCCTGCAAGGCGCTCACGGAGGCCGGCTTCGACACGCTGGTCGAGCGCGAGCAGCACCTGATCGCGAAGGTGCGCGAGGGGCTGGCGGAGGTGCCGCAGGTCCGCGTCCTGTCGCTCTTCGGCGACGACGCGCCGCGCGTCGGCGTCATCTCGTTCGTGGTGGACGGCTGGAACAGCTCGCACTTCGCGGCGGCGCTGTCGGCGGAGTACGGGATCGGCGTCCGGGACGGCCTGTTCTGCGCCCACCCGCTGGTGCGCACGCTGCTCGGCAGCGACCCGCAGGAGGTCGGCGAGTGCGGTGCGCCGGAGGCGGAGCCGGGGGAGCAGTCGCTGAACGCGATCCGCGTGAGCTTCGGCGCGGGCACGCCGGACGAGCATGTGGAGCGTTTCGTGGGGGCGGTGCGGGAGCTGGTGCGCGAGGGCGCGAAGTGGACGTACCGCACGGAGGACGGCCGCTGCGTCCCCGCGGTCTGAGTCAGGGGGCGGCGCAGCCGGGTGCGCCGCCCTCCCCCATAGCCCTGCGGGCATGGGAGGTGCCCCCAAGCGCTACGCGTCGAGGCCGATCGCGAACGCAGCCTCCAGATCGTGCTGCGAGTACGTGCGGAACGCCACGTGCGTGTCCGTCGCCTCGACGCCCGGGATCTTGCTGATGCGGCCCGGAATCACGTCCGCCAGGTCGTCGTGCTTCGCCACGCGCACCATGGCGATCAGGTCGTACGTGCCGGTCACGGAGAAGACCTCGCTGACGCTGTCCAGCGCCGCGATCGACTCGGCGATCTCGGGGATGCGGTCCACACTGGTCTTGATGAGCACGATCGCGGTGATCACGGTTGGCTTTCTCCCTCGGTGGCCGCTGCAGATGTCCTCACTCTAGTCCCACCCCGGAATCGGCCCCAGGCGTAGAGGAAGCCCGCCGAGAACCCCGCGAGGTGCGCCAGGTACGCGACCCCCGGGCCGCTGCCGCGCCTTCTGGGCCGCCAGCCACTGAAGGACGAACCAGAAGATCAGCACCGCCCACGCCGGGAATCGCAGCGGCAGGAAGAAGAGGAACGGGTACAGGCTCGTCACCCGCGCCTTCGGGAACAGGAACAGGAACGCGCCCAGCACTCCCGAGATCGCCCCGGACGCGCCCACCAGCGTCTGCGCGGATTCCGCGTTGGCCACCGCGTACGCGAGCAGGGCCACGTAGCCGGCGCCCAGGTAGAAGAGGGCGAACTCCGCACGCCCCATGCGTTCTTCGGCCATCGTGCCGAAGACGTAGAGGAAGAGCATGTTCCCCAGCAGGTGCAGCCAGCTGCCGTGGATGAACAGGGCGGTGAAGGGCGTCAGGAGCGCGCGGGGCGATCCGGTCAGGAGGTCCGCCGGGATCACGCCCCAGCGTTCGAAGTACGCCTCCTGCGCCGCGAGCAGGGCGTCGCCGAGCCCGTGGGAGGGGTCGAGGCCGGAGACCGGGCTGACGACGAAGATCGCGCAGCACAGTGCGATCAGGCCGTAGGTGACGACCGGCCCCTTCGCCGCCTCCCGGACCATGTCCCGTGCCCTGCCCCACCTACTGATCATGGACAGAGCATGGCGTAGCGGGACCGAACGGTACAGAGTGCCTCGCCGTGACCACGGCGCCCTCCCTCGAGCTCCGGTCCGCGTGAGCATCGGGTGCCCCCATGCCCGTAGGGTTACAGGCAGTACATCCGCAGTTCGAGGGCGCACCGCGGCACAGGACCCGCACGACGGAAGAGGACGGCACGATGACGACGGTTCCCTGGCCTACCGCCGAGACCAGGTGGCGCTGCACACTCTGCGGCAACCTCACACGCTTCGACGTGACGCGCTCGTCCAAGGTCGTCGAGTACGTCCATCTGGACCTTGCCGGCGAGCCGACCGTCGAGGAGCGCGAGGTGGTCAGTGAGACCATCGAGTCGGTCCGCTGCCGCTGGTGCAACGCGGTGGACCAGATCGAGCTGGTGGACAGGCCGGGCGCCGCTTCCTGAGGGAGAGCGGCCCGCAAGGGTGGTAGGGGTGACGGATCGTGGAGCAGCCCGCGAGTGGCGCGGAGCCGGCCGGTGCGGCCGGTGACGCCGCCGAGGCGCTCGACCGCCCGCTGCCCGAAGGGGTGCGGCGCCGCGTCGTCGCGCTCGTCTCGGACGCGTTCGGCGGCCTGACCGTCGCCGAGCTGCCGCCGCAGCTGAGGCAGTACGCCCGGTTCACCCCCACCCGCCGGGGCAAGTTCGCCGGCAACGCGATGGCCGCCGCGCTGGAGAGCGACACGCTCTTCAGGCAGCGGATCGCCGAGCGGCTGGCCAAGGCGGAGCCCGAGCTCGCCCGGGCCCTGGAGTCCGGAGCCCCGCCCGCCGCCGCCGACCCGGTCGACGTGGCCGCCGCCGCGTACGTGCTGCGCCCCACCGGATGGGTGAAACTCGTCGCCGCGGCCGGCGAGGAGGCCCAGCGTGCGGACGCCGAGCGCGCCGACGAGGCCGGCCGGCGTGAACTGGAGCGGCTGCGCGAGGAACTGGCGGCGGCGCGCGGCCAGATCAGGGCCGAGACCGAGCGGCTGCGCGCCGAGCTCGACGGCGCCCGCAAGGAGAACGACTCCCTGGGGCGCAAGCTGCGCAGCGCGCAGGCCGATGTGAAGCGCGGCGAGGCCGCCCTGCGCCGTACGGTCGCCGAGATCGACGCGATCAGGGCGCAGGCCGCGGCCCAGGTGTCGGCGGCGGAGAGCGAGAGCCGCCGGCTCAAGGCCCGCCTGGCCGAGGCCGAGGCGGCGGTGGAGGCCGGGCGGCGGGCCGCCCGCGAGGGGCGTTCCATCGAGGACATGCGGCTGCGGCTGCTGCTCGACACCGTGCTGGACGCGGCCCAGGGGCTGCGCCGCGAGCTGGCGCTGCCGCCCGCCGGGGTGCATCCCGCCGACACGGTCGACGCCGTCGAGCCGGGGCGGATGTCGCCCAAGGACATCGCGGCCCGTGCCCTCTCGGAGACCGACCCCGCGCTGCTGGACCAGTTGCTGGCGCTGCCCCAGGCGCACGTCGTCGTCGACGGCTACAACGTCACCAAGACCGGCTATCCGACGATGCCGCTGGAGAAGCAGCGGCTGCGGCTGCTCGGCGGGCTGTCGGTGCTCGCCGCGCAGACCGGCGCGGAGGTCACCTGTGTGTTCGACGGCGCCGAACTGGCCGCGCCGGTGCTGCTGGCGCCGCCGCGCGGGGTGCGGGTGCTGTTCTCCAAGCCGGGGGTCACCGCGGACGAGCTGATCCGTCAGCTGGTGCGCGCGGAGCCGCCGGGCCGGCCGGTGGTGGTCGTGTCGACCGACCGCGAGGTCGCCGACGGCGTGGCCAAGGCGGGTGCCCGCCCGGTCCCGTCCGTCTTGTTGCTGAAGCGGCTTTCGCGGCTGTCGTAACTCCCGTCGCAAATGACCGAATTGAATCGGTACTGCTGGGACGGTGTGTCAAGTGACCATTACTACGCGTGTGATGTGAGTAAAGAATGCGCGCGGCGGCCGAGTTTTTCCGATGAGGATTTGAACTGATCACAAGAAGGTCACTAGGGTCGGGCCTCGAACCTTCGCGCGGTTGATCGTCCACCCGGGACGACAGCGAAGGAACCGCCGAGTTCGCATAGTTCGCCCCTTTTCCCCCAAGGGATCCGATGTGCGGACGCCGGGGATTGAACCCCCCACAGCCCGGTAGGCGGCTGAGGAAGAAGGAGCTCGCCTCCGTGGCGTCCCACCGTCGTCCCAAGCAGCCGAGCCGCACCCGTGTGACCGTGCTCACCGCGACCGCCGCTGCCGCTGTCGCGCTGACCGCCCAGACCGCCCATGCCGAACCGAAGCCGAGCAAGAGCGAGGTCAAGGCGAAGGTCGACAAGCTCTACGAAGAGGCGGAGCACGCCACCGAGCAGTACAACGGGGCCAAGGAGAAGCAGGACAAGCTCGACGACCAGATCGACGCGCTGCAGGACAAGGTGGCGCGCGGTCAGGAAGAGCTCAACACCCTGCGGGACAGCCTGGGTTCGGTCGCGAGCGCCCAGTACCGCTCCGGCGGCATCGACCCCTCGGTCCAGCTCTTCCTCTCCGGCGACCCGGACACCTACCTCGAGAAGGCATCCGCGCTGGACCAGCTCGGCGCCAAGCAGACCGAGGCGATCCAGGAGATCCAGGCCAAGCAGCGCGCGCTCGCGCAGCAGCGCCAGGAGGCCCAGGGCAAGCTCAAGGACCTGGCGGAGACCCGTCAGGAGCTCGGCGCCAAGAAGAAGGAAGTCCAGGGCAAGCTCGCCGCCGCGCAGAAGCTGCTCAACACCCTCACCGCCGCCGAGCGCGCCGCGCTCGCCGCCGACGAGACCCGCGCCAACCGCGCCAGTGCGCGCGCCGACCTCGGCAACGCCGTCCCCGCATCGCAGCGTGCCGCCGCCGCGTTCTCGGCCGCCCAGTCCAAGATCGGCTCGCCGTACGTCTACGGCGCCTCCGGCCCGAGCTCCTTCGACTGCTCCGGCCTCACCTCCTGGGCGTACGCACAGGCCGGTGTCTCCATACCGCGCACCTCGCAGGCCCAGGCCAGCGCCGGTACGCGCATTTCCTCGCAGAGCCAGCTCCAGCAGGGCGACCTGGTCTTCTTCTACGGCGACCTGCACCACGTCGGCTTCTACGCCGGCAACGGGCAGGTGCTGCACGCGCCCAAGCCGGGTGCCAGCGTGCGGTACGAGTCCATCAACAACATGCCGTACATGTTCGGCGTGCGTATCTGACCCGCGCGCAACCATGACGAATCGTTCGACGGGCTTTCACACCCGGCCGAACGGGGGAATTCCGTCATAACCCGCTGACACTCCGCCCCGCCGGTGACCTGTGCTCTCCGGCGGGGCGTCACTGTGTGTGCTCGCAGTCGGCGTTGGCCGCCTCGGGGCCGCACGGCTACTCTCTGCCGCGCAAGATTCCCAGTCCTTCGAGCTCTGCGAAGTGTGCGGAAGGGAGCGCGGCACGTGGTGTCCCACCGCCGACCCTCACAGACCGGTCTCACCGCGAGTGCCCGGATCACCGCCCTGTCCGCCGCGGCGGCGACGGCGGCCGCGGCCTTCGGAGCGGCGCCCGCGGGCGCCGATCCCCAGGAGTCCCCCCAGGCCACCCGGGCCGAGGTCGACCAGCTCTACGAGGAGGCCGAGAAGGCCACCGAGCGCTTCAACGAGGCGGGCGAGAGGGTCGAGCGGCTGCGCGAACGCGTGGCGCGAGCCCAGGACAGCGTCGCCCGCGGCCAGGAGCGCATCAACCGCATGCGCGAGGCACTCGGCTCCGTGGCAGGCGCCCAGTACCGCTCCGGCGGACTCGACCCGGCGGTGGAGCTGTTCCTGTCCGCCGACCCGGACACCTACCTCGAACACGCCGCCGTCCTGGACCGCGTCGGCGAACGCCAGTCGGCCGCCCTGGAGGACCTGCGCGGCGAACAGCGCGACCTGGGGCAGCAACAGGCCGAGGCCGCCAGGGACCTCGCCGAACTGGAACGCAGCCGATCCGCCGTGGCCCGCCACAAACGCGTCGTCGAGCGCAAGCTCTCCGAGGCGCGCAGGCTGCTGAACGCCCTGCCGGACGAGGAGCGCGCCGACTTCGACCGCGCCTCGCGAGCGGGCCGCGACGGCGCCCTGCCGGAGCTGACGGGCCTCGCACCCGCCTCGGCGCATGCGGCCCTCGCCGCGCTCGCCGCCCGCGGTGCGGTCGGCCGGCCCTATGTGTGGGGCGCCAACGGCCCTTCGGGCTTCGACTGTTCGGGCCTTGTGCAGTGGTCGTACGCACAGGCCGGGGTCGGCCTGCCGCGCACCTCGCAGGCGCAGGCGAACGCGGGCCGCCGCGTCCCGCTGTCCGAGGCGCGGCCCGGCGACATCGTCACCTACCGCGGCGACGCCAGCCACGTCGGGATGTATATGGGAAACGGCCAGGTGGTCCACGCCCCCTACCCGGGCGCGACGGTGCGCTACGACCCCGTCGGCATGATGCCCGTGCACGCGGTCACCCGGGTCTGACGCCGCACTCCCCGTACCGTTCCGGCGTGCGTTCCGTACGATCGGCAGGGTGGCAGGTCAGGGGCGCGCACAGCGCACACCGGCAGGGCGCACGGCGGGCCTCGGGCTCGCCGTGCTCGTGCTCGCGTCCGCCTGCACGATCGCCCAGAGGCCGGTGGACCCCACCGTGGACGCGATCCAGCAGACCCTGGACGACAGGGGCGAAGCCGTCGTCGAGGGGGACCGCACCGGCTATCTGGCGACGCTGGACCCCGGCGCGACGGCCCTGCGGGAGCGGCAGGGCAGGGAGTTCGCCAACATGGCCGACATCCCCTTCCACTCCTGGGAGTACCGCATCAAGGGCGTACGCCATCAGGGGGACCGTGCCGTCGCCGACACCGAGCTGCACTACCGCGTCGACGGCTACGACAGCGCCTCCGTCGCGGCCGACCGCATCCTGGAGCTCGTCGAGCGCGACGGCCGCTGGTACGTGGTCGCGGACGAGCCGGGCACGGGCGCCCCGCAGCAGCTGTGGCAGCAGGGCGACGTGCGCGTCGTGCGGGGCAGCCACAGCCTGGTCCTCGGCGTCGGCCAGGACGACAAGCGGCTGCGGGAGCTCGCGGCGGCCGCCGACCGGGCCGTGCCCGCCGTCAGGAACGCCTGGCCGTCGAAGTGGACCGGCCGGGTGGTCGTCCTCGTCCCGTCGTCCGTCGAGGCCATGGGCCGGCTGCTGGGCGCCCCGGCCGCCGGATACCGGGGCATCGCCGCGGTCACCACGGGCGAGACGGGCCGCGAGGACGGCTCGGCCGCCGACCGGGTGATCGTCAACCCGGAGGCGTACGGCCTGCTGGGCGACTTCGGGCGGCGCATCGTCCTCACCCACGAGACCACCCATGTGGCGACCCGCGCCGACACCTCGGCCGCCACCCCGATGTGGCTCTCCGAGGGCTTCGCCGACTGGGTCGCCTACCGGGGAACGGGCCGCACGGCCGAGGAGACCGCGCCCGAGCTGCGGGACGCGGTGCGCGGAGGCGACGTTCCCGGGGCCCTGCCCGACGACGAGGGCTTCGCGTTCGGCGGGGAGGCCGACGCCCTGGCACGGGCCTACGAGGGCGGCTGGCTGGCCTGCGACCTGATCGCGGACCGCTGGGGCGAGGACGAGCTCAGGGAGTTCTACCGGACCGTCGGCGAGGCGGAGCACCGGGAGGGCGCGGTCGAACGGGCCCTGGGCGAGGTGCTGGGCGTCACGGCGGACGAGTTCACCGCGCGGTGGCAGAACCATCTGCGCGAGCGCCTGGGCTGACGGCGACGCCCCTCGCCTGCCGGGCCGGGACGGTGGCCCGCCACAGGCGCCGGCAGGCGACGAGCGTCGCGGCCACCAGCAGTCCGTTGCGCAGGAGGAGCAGCGCGATGCCGACGCGGTCACTCGCCACGACGTGCGCGAACCACACGGGGAACTCCAGCGCCGTGACCGCGGTCGCGGCGAGTGTGAGCAGCGCGGGCCGCACCATCCGGGTCTCGCGCCGCACCAGGCACACCGCGGCGAGCCCCACCAGCCAGACCAGGTACTGCGGGCTGATCACCCGGCTCGTGACGGTGAACAGCAGAACGGCCGCGAACGCGGCGTCGCACGGCGTCGCCGGGTCCCACTCCCTGGCCCGCAGGCGCCACACCACCAGCCAGCCGAGGGCGAGGACGCTCAGCGCCAGCGAGAGCCCGCTGACCAGCGGGACATGGGGGCCGACGAACTCGACCGAGCCGTAGTTCAGCAGCACCTGTCCCTGCCAGCCGAAGTGCCGGGCGACATGGAAGACGAGCGCGCCCAGTGACTCGACCTCGGTGCCCCGGTCGCGCTGGTACGTCAGGAAGTCCAGTGCGCCCGGCAGGGCGGCGGTGAACGCCAGCGCCAGGCCCGCGCCCGTCGCCGCCGCCGTGCCCCAGGCGCGCCGCGCCGCGCGCCCGCGCGGCACGCCCACGAGCAGCAGCACCGGCCACACCTTGAGCAGCGCGCCGAAGCCCGCGAGCGCCCCCAGGGCGCACGGCCGGCTGCGGCCTTCCCCCAGAGCCTCCGGCCTGGGAGGTGCCCCCAGCAGAGCGGCGACGGCGACGGCGGTGACCATCAGGTCGTAGCGGGCGTAGGCGGTCGGCCCGAGCAGGGGCACGCCCACCACCCACACCCAGGTGCCGCGCCGCTCGGTCCCGCCCCTCTCCGCGTACCGCAGCAGCCCGAGGACCAGCAGGTCGCACACCAGGACGAGGACGAAGAAGGAGGTGGCGTAGCCGAGGCCCGGCACGAGACCGGGCGCGAGGACGGCGAGCGCGGCGGCGGGCGGGTACTGCCAGGTGACGTCGTCCCGCGGAAACGTCCCGGTGCGCAGCACCTCGTGCCAGCCCTGGTAGATCACCGAGACGTCGCTCGTGACATCGGGCCCGGGCAACGTGATCACCTTGAGGACGCACAGCAGCAGCGCCGTACGGGTCAGGACCCACACCGCGAGCGGGGCGCCCGAGCCCCGTGCCGCCGCCTTCGGCATCGCGTCCCCTTCGTCGGCAGTGGCTGCCCATCATGCCGCGCGGGGCCGTGCGGGACGCGGAGGAGACCGTTCGGTACTGTCGGCGGCGATGCACAAGACGCTGATCGTGACGAACGACTTCCCGCCGCGGCCCGGCGGCATCCAGGCATTCCTGCACAACATGGCGCTGCGGCTCGACCCCGGGCAGCTCGTCGTCTACGCCTCCACCTGGAAGCGCGGGCGGGAGGGCGCGGAGGCGACCGCCGCCTTCGACGCGGAGCAGCCGTTCACCGTCGTACGCGACCGTACGACGATGCTCCTGCCCACGCCGCGGGTCACCCGGCGGGCCGTCGAACTGCTGCGGGAGCACGGCTGCGAGTCGGTGTGGTTCGGTGCCGCGGCCCCGCTCGGCCTGATGGCGCCGGCCCTGCGCAGGGCCGGCGCGCGACGGATCGTGGCCACCACGCACGGACACGAGGCGGGCTGGGCGCAGCTGCCCGCGTCGCGGCAGCTGCTGCGACGGATCGGCGAGGGCACGGACACGATCACCTATCTGGGCGAGTACACCCGCTCGCGGATCGCCCGGGCGCTGACGGCGGAGGCCGCCGGGCGCATGGTCCAACTGCCGCCCGGCGTCGACGAGAAGACCTTCCACCCCGGCTCGGGCGGCGACGAGATCCGCGGCCGGCTCGGGCTGAGCGACCGGCCCGTGGTCGTCTGCGTCTCGCGTCTGGTGCCCCGCAAGGGGCAGGACACGCTGATCCTCGCGATGCCCGCGATCCTGGCGAGGGTCCCGGACGCGGTGCTGCTGATCGTGGGCGGCGGCCCGTACGAGAAGGACCTGCGCAAGCTGGCCGCCGAGACGGGTGTCGCCGACTCGGTGCGCTTCACCGGCGCCGTGCCGTGGTCGGAACTCCCGGCGCACTACGGGGCGGGCGACGTATTCGCCATGCCGTGCCGTACGCGCAGGGGCGGCCTCGACGTGGAGGGTCTCGGGATCGTCTACCTGGAGGCGTCGGCGACCGGACTGCCGGTGGTGGCCGGGGACTCCGGCGGCGCGCCGGACGCGGTCCTCGACGGCGAGACGGGCTGGGTGGTGCGCGGTGGCTCACCCGAGGACGCGGCGGAACGGATCACGACGCTGCTCGACGACGCGGAGCTGCGGAGGCGGATGGGGGAGCGGGGCCGTGCATGGGTGGAGGAGCGGTGGCGCTGGGATCTGCTGGCGGAGAGGCTGAGGGCGCTGCTCTGAGGCGCGGGCGCTTCGTTTCCCCCACCCCGCCCCACCTCATCCCGAACCGGGCTCCGCCCGGACCTGTACCGGGCTCCGTGCGGTGTCCTCAATCTCCCCCTACGGCCTGGCGGCCGTGGGAGGGGGCTCCGGACAGGCTGAGTTGCCGCTGCGCGGCGGTCTCTCTGTGCCGCGCTTCGCGTGGTGTCCTCGAACGGTGGAGTGGCTGCTTTGCCGCTGTCCAGCGCTGCTGGCTGCGCCGGGCACAACCAGCTCCACTGGGGGCACTTCCCACGGCCGCCAGGTCGTAGCGGAGTTCGAGGAGCGGGGTTCGGGGCGGAGCCCCAACGGCCGGGCCGCGCAGGGTGATTGACGTGCGAAGCGGGGGTGCGGATCTGCACGGGTCGCGCCGGGCAAACCCAACCCCGCCGCTGTCTGAGGCGCGCGGTCAGGGGTGGAGGCCCCAATGGCGTACCGGGCAATTCAGGCCCCGTTGGGGGGCCTCCTCACGGCCGCCAGGTCGTGGGAGGAGTCTGAGGCGCGGGGTTCGGGGCAGAGCCCCAACGGCCGGGCCGCGCAGGGTGATTGACGTGCGAAGCGGGGTGCGGATCTGCACGGGTCGCGCCGGGCAAACCCAACCCCGCCGCTGTCTGAGGCGCGCGGTCAGGGGCGGAGGCCTAATGGTGCGCCGGGCAAACCCGGCCCCGCTGGGGGCCTCCCACGGCCGCCAGGCCGTAGGGGGAGTTCGCGGCGCGGGGCTTGGGGCAGAGCCCCGACAGGCGCGCCCCCGGGCGGGGGCCCGGCGGCAAGGCGCCCTCGTCAGGAGGCGTAGATCGCTTCGATTTCGTCCGCGAAGTCCTTCGCCACCACATTCCGCTTCAGCTTCAGCGACGGCGTGATGTGCCCCGCCTCCTCCGTGAACTGCGTGGCCAGCACGCGGAACTTCCGTACCGACTCCGCCTTCGACACCGCCGCGTTGCCGTCGTCCACCGCCCTCTGGAGCTCCGCCAGCAGGTCCGTGTCGTCCCGCAGCGACGCCGCCGTCGAACCGGCCGGCTTGCCGTGGTCGGCGGCCCAGCGGGCCAGGAACTCCTCGTCGATCGTGACCAGCGCGCCCACGAACGGGCGGCCGTCGCCGACGACCATGCACTCCGCGACCAGCGCGTGCCCCCGGATACGGTCCTCTATCACCGCCGGGGCGACGTTCTTGCCGCCCGCGGTGACCAGGATCTCCTTCTTGCGGCCCGTGATCGCGAGGTAGCCGTCCTCGTCGAGGGTGCCGATGTCGCCCGTGTGGAACCAGCCGTCCGCCAGCGCCTCCGCCGTGGCCGCCTCGTTGTTCCAGTAGCCCGAGAAGACGTGCTCGCCGTGCAGCAGCACCTCGCCGTCGTCCGCGATCCGGACCACGGAACCGGGCAGCGGCTGACCGACCGTGCCGATCTTCTGCCGGTCCCACGGGTTGAACGCGGTCGCCGCGCACGACTCGGTCAGGCCGTAGCCCTCGAGCACCGTGAAGCCGATGCCGCGGAAGAAGTGTCCGAGCCGCTCGCCCAGCGGCGCGCCGCCGGAGATCGCGTACTCGCCGCGGCCGCCCAGCACCGCGCGCAGCTTGCTGAAGACGAGCTTGTCGAAGACCTTGTGCTTGACCCGCAGACCGATAGAGGGGCCCGAGGGCGTCGCCAGCGCGCGGCTGTACGCGATCGCCGTCTGCGACGCCTTGTCGAAGATCTTGCCCTTGCCGTCGGCCTGCGCCTTGGCACGCGCCGAGTTGTAGACCTTCTCGAACACGCGCGGCACGCCGAGGATCAGCGTCGGCCGGAAGGAGGCCAGCTCGTCGGTGAGGTTCTTGATGTCCGGCACGCAGCCGAGCTTGATCGGGGCCATCACGGAGGCCACCTCGACCAGCCGGCCGAAGACGTGCGCGGCGGGCAGGAACAGCAGCACCGAGCACTCACCCGTACGGAACAGCGGCTTCAGGCGCTCCACCACGTTGCCGCACTCGGCGAAGAACGCGCGGTGCGTGAGCACACAGCCCTTGGGGCGGCCGGTGGTGCCGGAGGTGTAGACGATGGTCGCCGGGTCGTCCGCCTTCGCGGTCGCGCCGCGCTCCTCGACCAGGTCGTCGGAGACGTCCGCGCCGGCCGCGGTCAGCTCGTCGACCGCGCCCTTCTCGATCTGCCAGACGTGCCGCAGCTCCGGCAGCGCCCCCCGTACCGACTCGACGGCGGCGGCGTGCGCGTCGCTCTCGACGACGACCGCGACCGCACCGGAGTCGCCGAGGATCCACTGGACCTGCTCGGGCGAGCTGGTCTCGTACACGGGCACGGTGACCGCGCCCGCGCTCCAGATCGCGAAGTCCAGCTGCACCCACTCGTACCGGGTGCGGGACATCAGCGCCACGCGGTCGCCGGGCCGGATGCCGGCGGCGATCAGGCCCTTGGCGGCGGCCACCACCTCGGCCAGGAACCGGGTGGCGGTGACGTCCGTCCACGTACCGGCGACCTTGCGGCCTATGACCGCGACATCGGGGTGCTGCGCGGCATTGCGGCGGATGAGATCCGTCAGATTGCCGTCCGTGGGGACCTCGTACAGGGCCGGAAGGCTGAACTCGCGCAAGACTGCTGCTCCTCATCGGGCGCCGGTGCCACGGCTCTGTGTGATGCACCGGTTGCGGTCCAAGATCGGGCAGGTGCTCGTGGGGGGGCGAGCACGACTGGACTGCCCGGACGTTACCCATCAGTACGCAGTTCCCGATAGGGGTTCCCGGCCAATGTTCCCTGCGTCACACGGCAATGGCTGGACACCGGGCAGACTATTCCACTCCGTCCCTGCCCCGAAAGTAACCGCAGCTCCGCCCCCTCTACCCGCGTCCCGCAGGGCGCTCTAGGGTGATCGCCATGCGAGGCATGCGAGTCAACGTGGTCAGCGACGTGCACGGCAATGCCGGAGATCTCGCCATCGCGGGCGACGGAGCCGACGCCCTCGTCTGCCTCGGCGACCTGGTGCTCTTCCTCGACTACGCCGACCACTCGCGCGGCATCTTCCCCGACCTCTTCGGTGTCGAGAACGCCGACCTCATCGTCGAACTGCGCACCGCCCGCCGCTTCGACGAGGCCCGCGACCTGGGCCGCAGGCTCTGGGCCGAGCTCGGCATCGACCGCGAGAGCGCCATCGAGTCCGCGGTGCGCCGCCAGTACGCCGACATCTTCGCGGCCTTCCCCACGCCGACGTACGCCACATACGGAAATGTCGACATCCCCGCCCTGTGGCCGGAGTTCGCCCGTCCCGGCACCACCGTCCTCGACGGCGAGCGGGTCGAGATCGGCGGCCGCGTCTTCGGCTTCGTCGGCGGGGGACTGCGCTCCCCGATGCGCACCCCCTACGAGATCTCCGACGAGGACTACGCCGCCAAGGTCGAGGCCCTGGGTGAGGTCGACGTCCTCTGCTCCCACATCCCGCCCGACGTCCCCGAGCTGGCGTACGACACCGTCGCCCGCCGCTTCGAACGCGGCAGCCGGGCCCTGCTCGAGGCGATCAGGCGCACCCGGCCCCGCTACGCCCTCTTCGGCCACGTCCACCAGCCGTTCGCCCGCCGGATGCGGATCGGCGCGACGGAGTGCGTGAACGTCGGGCACTTCGCGTCCACCGGCCGGCCCTGGTCGCTGACCTGGTGACCGGCCGGCGAGCCGGTGCGCCCGCACCGCGCGGCATGCCCCGCGCCGTCGGCCGGGCCCGCCGCCGCCGGGCGTTCCGCTCGCGATAGCCTGCTCACCACCACACCACCCCGGTCATCACCGCACTGTTGAGGAGCCGCAGCGATGGCGGAACACACCAGCTCGAGCATCACGATCGATGCGGCGCCGGCCGATGTCATGGGCGTGATCTCCGACTTCGCCCGCTACCCCGAGTGGACCGGCGAGGTGAAGGAGGCAGAGGTGCTCGCCACCGACGCCGAGGGCCGCGCCGAGCAGGTCCGCCTGGTCCTCGACGCGGGCGCGATCAAGGACGACCACACCCTGGCGTACACCTGGCACGGCGCGAACGAGGTCAGCTGGACCCTGGTGAAGTCGCAGATGCTGCGCTCCATCGACGGCTCGTACAGCCTCGCCCCCGTCGGCGGCGGCGACCGCACCGAGGTCACCTACCAGCTCACCGTCGACGTCAAGATCCCCATGCTCGGCATGATCAAGCGCAAGGCCGAGAAGGTCATCATCGACCGCGCCCTGGCCGGCCTGAAGAAGCGCGTCGAGAGCGGCGCGGGAGCCTGATGCGCCGGGTCCTCGTCACCGGGCTCGGCGGCGCGGGCCGCACCACCGTCGCGGCGGCCACGGCCCTCGCCGCGGCCGCGACGGGCCGCCGCACGCTCCTGCTGTCCGCGGAGGCGGACGCCGTCCTCGGCGTCCCGGTCACCGGCACGCCCGCCCGTCCGGCGCGGATCGCCGACGGACTGTGGGCCGGCCTCGTCGACGCCGGCGCCGACTTCCGCGCCGAGTTCCTCGACCTCCAGGAGCGCGCCTCGGCCGGACTCGACCTGCTCGGAGCGGCACGGCTCGAGGACGAGGAGCTCACCGAACTTCCCGGCAGCGACCAGTTCGCACTGCTGCGGGCCCTGACCGTCGCCTCCCGCGGCGACTGGGACGTCCTCGTCGTCGACATGCCGCCGCTGCGCGAGACCATCGCGCTGCTCGCCCTGCCCGAGCAGCTGCGCCGCTACCTGCGCCGCCTGCTGCCCGCCGAACGGCAGGCCGCCCGCGCGCTGCGCCCCATGCTCGCCCAGCTCGCCGGCGTGCCCATGCCCGCACAGTGGCTGTACGAGACCGCCGAGCGCTGGGACACGGAACTGGCCGGCGTCCAGTCCGTGATCGAGTCCGGGAACACCGCCCTCACCCTCGTCGCCGAGCCGGGCCCCGCGGCCGCGGACGCCCTGCGCACCGCCCGCGCCGGACTGGGCCTGTTCGGCCACCGTGTCGAGACAGTGGTGGCCAACCGCTGCGTCCCGGAAGGGGCCGAGGACCCGTTCGTGGCCTCGCTCGCCGCCCAGCAGGAGCGGTGCAGGAAGGAATGGGTGGCCACCTGGATACCGGCCGGCTCGGTCTGCCTGCTGCCGCACCTGGGCCGGGACCCCCGCGGCCTCGACGACCTCGCACGACTGCAGAAGGAGGCGAACCGCTGCTCCTTCGCGCACGCGTTCACCGAGAACCCGGAGGGCTACGACCTCGACGGACTCGTGGCGGCCCTGCACGGGGACCGGGAGGGACCCCGGCCGGGCCCGGGGCGGGTGGAGAACGTGTACGAGGAGGCCGTGCGCCGGCAGGAGTGGATCACCCCGCTCGCGGACACCGACACCATCTGGCACGACCGGGACGGCGAGATCCCGAAGGAGCCGGAGCCCGCCGACGACGGCACGCTGGTCTGGCACCTCGGCCTGCCCGGCGCCGTCAAGGAGCAGCTCACCCTCGTACGCCGGGGGGATGAACTCCTGATCACCGTCGGACCGTTCCGCCGGATCCTCCCGCTGCCGTCCGCGCTGCGCCGCTGCACGGTCGCCGGCGCGGGACTCAAGGACGACACCCTGAGCGTGCGGTTCACGCCGGACCCCGCCTTGTGGCCGCGGGCACGATGAACGCGGTACCGCCGTTCGGGTAACGTCGAGTACACGAACCCCTCAGCCCTGCCGCAGGAGTACGCCATGAGCGATGCCACGGAGCGTCCCGACACCGACGCCGACGCAGACGCCTGGGCAACGGCGTGCGAGGAGGACCTCAAGGCCGAGCAGGCCCGTCGCAGCGCGCAGTACGGGGCGCCGCCCGGTTCCGCGGCCGAGGAACTCCGCAAACTCTTCGACGTCGTCGCCGACAAGGTCACCGCCTTCCAGACGTCGCTGCCCGGCATGGCCGCACAGAACGCCGTGCAGCAGTTCGTGAACCAGGCGAAGGCCGCCGTGGAGCCCGTGATCGAGCGAAACCCGCAGGTCTTCGACCATCTCGCGGCCGCCGGGGGCGAGCTCCTGGCCGCCTACCGCTCCGTAGTGGAGAACCAGGAGCGCCGCTGGACCCAGCGCTCCCACACCGCCAAGGACACCGACGACCCCCGCGACGACGGGCCCGGGCCGAGCGAGCACATCGACCTGGACTGACCAGCGTGTGCCCGCCCTCGGGTACGGTTGGCGTAGCGGGGCTCGACCGAATACTGAGGGACACATGGGACTCACCATCGGCGTCGACATCGGCGGCACGAAGATCGCAGCGGGCGTGGTCGACGAAGAGGGCGCCATTCTCGAGACGCACACCGTGCCCACCCCGTCGACTCCCGAGGGCATCGTGGACGCGATCTGCGCGGCCGTCGCGGGAGCCGGCCAGGGGCACGACATCGAGGCCGTCGGCATCGGTGCGGCCGGATACGTCGACGACAAGCGCGCCACCGTCCTGTTCGCGCCCAACATCGACTGGCGCCACGAACCGCTGAAGGACAAGGTCGAACAGCGCGTCGGCCTCCCCGTCGTCGTCGAGAACGACGCCAACGCGGCGGCCTGGGGCGAGTACCGCTTCGGCGCCGGCCAGGGCCACGAGGACGTCATCTGCATCACCCTCGGCACCGGCCTCGGCGGCGGCATCATCATCGGCAACAAGCTGCGCCGCGGGCGCTTCGGCGTCGCCGCGGAGTTCGGCCACATCCGCGTCGTCCCCGACGGTCTGCTGTGCGGCTGCGGCAGCCAGGGCTGCTGGGAGCAGTACGCGTCGGGCCGCGCCCTCGTGCGCTACGCGAAGCAGCGCGCCAACGCCACCCCGGAGAACGCGACCGTCCTGCTCGGTCTCGGCGACGGCACGATCGAGGGCATCGAGGGCAAGCACATCAGCCAGGCCGCGCGGCAGGGCTGCCCGGTCGCCGTCGACTCCTTCCGTGAGCTGGCGCGCTGGGCGGGAGCGGGTCTGGCCGACCTGGCCTCGCTGTTCGACCCGTCGGCCTTCATCGTGGGCGGCGGTGTCTCGGACGAGGGCGACCTGGTGCTCGACCCGATCCGCAAGTCCTTCCGCCGCTGGCTCATCGGCGGCCAGTGGCGTCCGCACGCCCAGGTCCTCGCCGCCCAACTGGGCGGCAAGGCGGGCCTGGTGGGCGCGGCCGACCTGGCCCGCCAGGGCTGAGCCCGTACGGCCATGTGCCCGTCGCGTCCTCGTGGGATTGCGGCGGGCACCGTCGTATCTTGATCCACATGGCCATCAGCATGCTGCCCGCCCTTCCCAACTCCCGTACCGAACCGGACGGTTCGGCCGTGATCCGGGTGCTGAGCTACAACATCCGGTCGATGCGCGACGACGAGGAGGCACTGGCCCGGGTCATCCGCGCCTGCGAGCCGGACCTCGTCCTCGTCCAGGAGGCCCCGCGCTTCTTCCGCTGGCGCAAGCACGCGGCGCGGCTCGCCGCCAGGACGGATCTGGTGATGCTGTCCGGCGGCGCGACGGCCGCCGGGCCGCTGCTGCTGTGCTCGCTGCGGGCGACCGTGGAACGCACCGAGGACGTCCTGCTGCCGCTGACCCGAGGCCGGCACCGGCGCGGCTTCGCCACGGCGGTCGTCCGGTTCGCGGGGGCCCGGCTGGGGGTGGTCAGCTGCCACCTGAGCCTGCAGACGGACGAGCGCTACGCCCAGGCGGGGATGCTGCTGGACCGGCTGGCCGCGATGGGCACGCCGCACGCGGTCGCCGCGGGCGACATCAACGAACGCCCCGGCGGGCGTGGCTTCGGCCGCCTCGCCGACTCGCTGCAGGACTGCTGGGCGGTGCGCCCCTGGGGAGACGAACACACGTCGACGCCGGCGGATCCGCACCAGCGGATCGACGCGATCTTCGCGACGCGGGGGGTGGAGGTGCTGGGCTGCGGCGTCCCGCGGGGCCTGCCCGGCGTGACGGACCCGGACCTCCGAGCGGCCTCGGACCACCTCCCGGTCCTGGCGGCCCTGCGGCTGCCGGCGTCGTAGGCCCCGGGGGCGCGGTGCCCCGGCGTGCGCGTGCTGCCTGCGGCCGTTTCCCCACCCCACCCACCCCGCCCCTTCCCGAACCGGGGGCGCTGCCCCCGGACCCTCCCCCTACGGCCTGGCGGCCGGGGGGACCCCAGCGCCTCAAACGCCGGCGGGGCTGCGTATGCAGCCCGTCCGGCGATTGAGGACACCGCGCGAAGCGCGGTCCGGGGTCCGGGGCTTGCCCCGGTTACGGGAAGGGGCGGGGTGGGGAACAAGCCCGCCGCAGGTGCCACGCACCCGCCCAGGCTCATGGCCGCCGGGCCGAGCCCCGGGCCTCCGAGCGCCTCACCGCGCGCAGCGCGGTACCGGGTCCGGGCGGAGCCCGTTACGGGACAGGGGATAGCGCGCACGGCCGCCAGGCTCAAACGCCCCCGTCACACCACCGCGCCCCGCCCCGGGTCGTCCTGGTCGTCGTCGTCGTCGTCGCCCGACGACATCCGCGCCACCAGCGTCGCGAACCCGCCCAGAAAGCCTCCGATGCACAGCGTCGTCAGCCACCACGTCATGTCCCACTGCAGCAGGACCGCGACGAGCATGAGCACCGGGCCGCCCACCACCGCCAGCCACGCGAACTTCGCCGTGACGTCCGCCTCCGGAAGCGGCGGCGGCTCCGGCGGGACGAAATGGCCCTCGTCGCTCTCGTCGAAGTCGTCGTCGCTCGGCTCGGCGACCTTGTAGTCGCGGGGGCCGCCGCCCCCGACCCCCGGCGCGAAGGTGACCGAGCTGCCCAGCGCGGGCTTGTCGTCGGCAGGGTCCTCCGGAGGCCGTGACGACGGCGACTCGTTCACCCCGCTCTCCAGGCCCGCCAGGTCCTCGACGGACTTGAAGGGCTTGGCGCCCGGCGGGTCCGCCGGCTCCTCGCCGTACCCCGCGACGATGGCCGCCCACGCGGCCTCCTCGTCTATCGGCTGCGGCTCGCGGTCCGCATCGTGCTGCTCAGCCACCGGTCGTGCTCCCTCCCAGGGACTCCGTCGCGGGGGACCCCGTGGTCCCGGCCTCCGGAGCGAGCCGGCCGATGAACGCGTAACTCTCCTCGAAGATCTGCTCCGCATCATGGTCCAACGTCGCCACGTGGTAGCTCTGTTCCAGCAGGATCTCCGTGACGTCCGTCGAGGAGACGCGGCTCAGGATCCGCGCCGAGTCCGCGGCCGGCACCACATGGTCGTCGGGGCTGTGCATCAGCAGCATCGGCTGGGTGACCTGCGGCAGCTCGCCGTCCACGAGCCGGAAGAACTGCCGCACCGAGTGCGCGGCGTGCATCGGCACCCGGTCGTACCCCACCTCCTGCACCCCCGGCTTGGCGATGTCGCTGGTCAGGCCCTTCGTGGACGGCACGAGGTGGCGTACCACGGGCAGTAGCGACGCCATCGCGCCGTGCACCTTGTTCGCCGGGTTGACCAGCGCGATGCCGCGGACCGCGTCCCCGTGCTTGGCGGCCAGGCGCAGGGTGAGCGCGCCGCCCATGGAGAGGCCGAAGACGAAGACGCGGCTGCACCGCTCCAGCAGGGAGCGCAGCTCGCGGTCCACCTCCGCGTACCAGTCCTGCCAGCCGGTCACCTGCATGTCCTGCCAGCGTGTGCCGTGTCCCGGCAGCAGCGGCAGGGACACCGTGAGTCCGCGCTCCGCCAGGTATTCGGCCCAGGGGCGCAGCGACTGCGGGCAACCGGTGAATCCATGACAGAGAAGGACGCCGACCTCGCCGCCTTCGTGGCGGAAAGGCTCGGCTCCAGGAAGGACCGGCACCGGGGTCTCCTGTTCGTGAGGTGTGCACGTGTGTTGGACGAGGGGCGCGTGTGAGGCCCGCAGGTGTACTTCACGGTACGCGACCGGACCGACACCGACCAGGGCCGTCACGGCGCGAGCGGCACCGGAACGGGGGACGGGGGGTCACCAGGGGTTAAGGTCTGTTCGAGAACACACAGGAGGATTTCGAGTTGATCTACGGTGCCATGAAGTTCTCCATCGGGGGATCGCTGAAGCTCGCCTTCAGGCCCTGGGTGGAGGGCCTGGAGAACATTCCGGCCGAGGGCCCCGCGATCCTCGCGAGCAACCACCTGTCCTTCTCGGACTCGTTCTTCCTCCCCGCCGTGCTCGACCGCAAGGTCACCTTCATCGCCAAGGCGGAGTACTTCACCTCGCCCGGCGTCAAGGGCAGGCTGACCGCCGCGTTCTTCAAGGGCGTGGGCCAGCTCCCCGTGGACCGCTCCGGCGCCCGCGGCGCGGGCGAGGCGGCGATCAAGGCCGGCATCGACGTCATCGAGTCCGGCGGTCTGTTCGGCATCTACCCGGAGGGCACCCGCTCCCCGGACGGCCGGCTCTACCGCGGCAAGCCCGGCGGGCTCGCGCGCGTGGCGCTGGCGACCGGCGCGCCCGTGATCCCCGTCGCGATGATCGACACGGAGAAGATCCAGCCGCCCGGCAAGATCGTCCCCAAGCTGATGCGCCCGGGCATCCGGATCGGCAGGCCGCTGGACTTCAGCCGGTACTACGGCATGGAGGGCGACCGCTTCATCCTGCGCTCGGTGACCGACGAGGTCATGTACGAGATCATGAAGCTGTCCGGCCAGGAGTACGTCGACATCTACGCGGCGGCCGCCAAGCGGCAGATCGCCGACGCGGAGAAGGCCGAGAAGGCCGCCAGGGCCGAGGCGGAGAAGGCGAAGAAGGCGCAGCGTCCGGCGGCCTAGCCGACCGGACACGGCTTCAGGGGTGGGGGAGATGGCCAGGCGCGAGCGCGTCGTACGGATGTCGGTCGAGCTGCCGCTGTGGCGTGCGCTGGCCGGCTACCGCGTCCTGACGATGGTCTACGCGGTGCTGCTGTTCGTGTTCCAGCAGGACAAGTTCGAACGCCCCGCCGTCGCGGTCGGCTTCCTCGCGGTGATGGTCGTCTGGACCCTCGCCACGCTCCCCAAGGTGTCGAACGCGGCCCGCTGCACGCGTGGATTCCTGATCGCCGATCTCACCCTCGCGCTGACCGGCATCCTGCTCACCCCGCTGGCCGACGCCCAGGCGCAGACGCAGGACGGCCCCACGCTGCCGTCGATATGGACAGCGGGCTCCGTCCTCGCCTTCGCCATCAAGGGCGGCTGGCGCTGGGCCGGGTTCGCCTCCTCACTCGTCGCCGTGGCCAACATCATCGAGCGCGGCCAGCCCAGCCGGGACACCTTCCACAACGTGCTGCTCGTCTGGGTCGCCTCCATCGCCATCGGCTACGTCGTCGAGGTCGCCCGCGCCTCCGAGCGCACCCTCGCCCGCGCCCTGGAGATCGAGGCCGCGACCCGCGAGCGCGAGCGGCTGGCACGCGACATCCACGACAGCGTGCTCCAGGTGCTGGCGATGGTGCAGCGGCGCGGCACCGCGCTCGGCGGCGAGGCCGCCGAGCTGGGCCGGATGGCGGGCGAGCAGGAGGTCGCCCTGCGCAGCCTGGTCGCGGGCGGCCTGCTCCCGTCGCCGCGTTCCGTGGCGGACGGTGCTCCGTCGAACGGGAGCGCCGGTCCCGCGGACGACGCGGCGCCGGCCGCTGGCGGCACCCGCACCGCCCTGGCCGGCCGCCTCCCCGAGGACCCGGACGAGCCGTGCGACGTGCGGACGCTGCTCGCTTCCTTCGTGAGCTCGCGCGTGACGCTCTCGGAGCCGGGCGCCCCGGTGCTGCTTCCCGCCCACGCGGCGGCGGAGGTCGCGGCCGCCGCCGGCGCCGCTCTGGACAATGTGCGCCGGCACGCCGGCACGGACGCCCAGGCGTGGATCCTGGTCGAGGACTGGCCGGACGAGGTGATCGTCACGGTCCGGGACGACGGCCCCGGCATCCCGGAGGGCAGGCTCGCGCAGGCCGAGGGGGAGGGACGGATGGGAGTGGTCCTGTCCATCCGCGGCCGCCTGCGGGACCTGGGCGGCACGGCCGAGCTGGTCTCGGTCCCGGGGCAGGGCACGGAAGTCGAGTTGAGAATCCCACGGGGGAAGGCGGAGAAATGACCGGAGAACAGCCGATCAAGGTGATGGTCGTCGACGACCATCCGATGTGGCGGGACGCGGTCGCGCGCGATCTGGCGGCGGCCGGGTTCGACGTGGTCGCCACGGCAGGGGACGGCGCGCAGGCCGTGCGCCGCGCCAAGGCCGCCGCTCCCGACGTCCTCGTCCTCGACCTCAACCTGCCCGAGCTGCCCGGCGTGCAGGTGTGCAAGGAGCTCGTCGCGGCCCTGCCCGGCCTGCGGGTGCTGGTGCTGTCCGCGAGCGGAGAGCACGCCGACGTCCTCGAGGCGGTCAAGTCCGGCGCCACCGGCTACCTGCTGAAGTCGGCGAGCACCGAGGAGCTGACGGACGCCGTGGGCCGCACCGCCGCGGGCGACCCCGTCTTCACGCCGGGCCTCGCGGGTCTCGTCCTCGGCGAGTACCGCCGCCTCGCCTCCGACCCCGCCCCCTCACCGGGCGCCGACGCCCCGAAGGCGCCGCAGCTGACCGACCGGGAGACCGAGGTGCTCAGGCTGGTCGCCAAGGGGCTGTCGTACAAGCAGATCGCCGAACGCCTCGTCATCTCGCACCGCACCGTGCAGAACCACGTGCAGAACACCCTCGGCAAGCTCCAGCTGCACAACCGTGTGGAGCTCGTGCGGTACGCGATCGAGGCTGGTCTCGACGACGCCTGAGTCACCGTCACCCCCGCCGTGCTACCCGTACGGGTGAATGCCCGCCCTCAACCTCCCCGAGAAGCACAGGAATTGTCCGTTCGCCCCATCCCTGAGTGACCTGGATCACCATTAGCGTGACGGTCCTAGGGCCCATCCCAGGCGAAGGGAAGTTCCATGCGTGTCGGAGTACTGACCGGAGGCGGCGACTGCCCCGGCCTCAACGCGGTCATCCGCGGCCTCGTCCGCAAGGGCGTCCAGGAGTACGCGTACGAGTTCGTCGGCTACCGCGACGGCTGGCGCGGACCGCTCGACGGCGACCACGTCCCGCTCGACATCCCCTCCGTCCGGGGCATCCTGCCCCGCGGCGGCACCATCCTCGGCTCTTCGCGCACCAACCCGCTCAAGGAAGAGACCGGCATCCGCCGCATCAAGGAGAACCTCGCCAAGCACGAGGTCGACGCGCTCGTCGCGATCGGCGGCGAGGACACGCTCGGCGTCGCGGCTCGGCTGTACGAGGAGTACGGCGTCAAGTGCGTCGGCGTGCCCAAGACCATCGACAACGACCTGTCCGCCACCGACTACACCTTCGGGTTCGACACGGCCGTCGGCATCGCCACCGAGGCCATCGACCGGCTGCACACCACGGCCGAGTCCCACATGCGCGTCCTGGTGGTCGAGGTGATGGGCCGGCACGCAGGCTGGATCGCCCTGCACTCCGGTCTCGCGGGCGGGGCGAACGTCATCCTCATCCCCGAGCAGCGCTTCGACGTCGACCAGGTCTGCGCCTGGGTGACCTCGCGCTTCCGGGCCAGCTACGCCCCCATCGTGGTCGTCGCCGAGGGAGCCATGCCCAAGGACGGCGACGCGGTCCTCAAGGACGGCTCCCTCGACTCCTTCGGCCACGTCCGGCTCTCCGGGGTGGGGGAGTGGCTGGCGAAGGAGATCGAGCGCCGTACGGGCAAGGAGGCCCGCACCACGGTCCTCGGCCACGTCCAGCGCGGCGGCACCCCGAGCGCCTTCGACCGCTGGCTCGCCACCCGGTTCGGGCTGCACGCCATCGACGCGGTGCGGGACGGCGACTACGGAAAGATGGTCGCGCTGCGCGGCACCGACATCGTGCGGGTGCCGATCGCCGAGGCGACCGCCAAGCTCAAGACGGTCGACCCGGCGCTCTACGAGGAGGTCGGCGTCTTCTTCGGCTGAGCCCCCGCCGGACCGGGCGCCGCGAGGACGGGCACGTCCCCGCGGCGCCGCCGGCCGCTCAGGCCAGGTGGGCCGGGACCGCCGAGAGCAGTTCGGTGACGAGGGAGGCGCCGTCGAGCGTCAGCACCGACTCCGGGTGGAACTGCACCGACGCGAACCGCGGTGCTCGCAGGGCGTGCACCTCCCCCGTCGCCGTGTCCCTGGCGACCTCCACCCCGCGGTCCGCGAGCAGGGCCGCCGCGCCCGCATCGTCGCAGCGCGCGGTGAAGCTGTTGTAGAAGCCGACCGTCTCCGCCCGTCCGAAGAAGTCGATCCGCTCCTGAGCGCCCTGGTACGGCTCGTCCTTGCGGACGATGTCCAGACCCAGCTCGGCCGCGATCAGCTCGTGCCCGAGGCACACCCCGAGCAGGAAGGTGTGGTCCGAAGGACCTCGATGAGGGGCGGTGGTCGGGTGACGGGCGGGCCCGTCCCGGTGCCCGCGCAGCAGATCGGCGGCGAGCTGCCGCATCAGCCGCATCTTCGGGTCGCCCGCGTCGGCGGGATCACCGGGGCCCGGCCCCAGCACCACCGGCCCCCGGTGACCGAGCACCCGCTCCCGCAGACTCGGCTCGTCGTACCGGCGCACCGACACCTCCAGGCCCGAGGAACGCAGCAGGTGCGCCAGCATCGACGTGAACGTGTCCTCGCCGTCGACGACCAGGGCATGCCCGGACAGCCGCCCGGACGGCTCCTGCATCCGCAGCCAGAACGGCGCGAGGTCCGCGCGCCGGGCGTCCAGCGCCGCCCGTACGCGCGGGTCGTCGGCGAGCCGGGGCCGCGCGGCCGGCTCCTCCGCGCGCCCCGGCACCACCCCCAGGGCGGCCAGCACGGCCGCCGCCTTGGCGTGCGTCTCGGCCACCTCGCCCAGCGGGTCCGAGTGCCGCACGAGTGTGGCCCCGACCGGGACCCGCAGAGCTCCTCCCGGGTCGATGTCGGCGGTGCGGATCAGGATCGGCGAGTCGAGGGTCTGCGCGCCCGTGCCGTCCCGGCCGATCAGCGCCAGCGCGCCCGCGTAGTACCCTCGGCCGCCCACTTCGTGGCGCTCGATGACCCGGCAGGCGTTCTGCACCGGCGAACCCGTGACCGTCGCCGCGAACATCGTCTCCTTCAGCACCTCGCGCACATCGAGGGACGAACGCCCCCGCAACTCGTACTCGGTGTGGGCGAGATGGGCCATCTCCTTGAGCCGCGGCCCCACGACGACACCGCCCATGTCGCCGACGGTGCACATCATCTTCAGCTCCTCGTCGACGACCATGGACAGCTCCTCGCGCTCCTTGCGGTCGTCGAGGAAGCCGAGCAGCGCCTCGGCGCTCGGGCCCTCGGGCGGATACCGGAACGTGCCGCTGATCGGATTCATCACGACCGTCCCGCCCGCCCGTCTCCCACCACCATCCTCGAACGAGAGCGCTTCGCGCTCGCCCCCCTCGCCGGTCATCCGCACATGCACCTCGGGGCTCGCGCCCACCAGGGTCCGGGTGCCCGTGTGGACGACGAAGGTCCAGTACGCGCCCCGCTCACCGGCCAGCAGACGCCGGAACAGGGCCAGGGCGTCGGCGCGCGAGAAGCCGGGGATCCGTCCGGTGAAGGTGCGCCGGATCACGAAGTTCGCGCCCTCGCCCTTCCCGATCTCGTCCTCGATGACCCGGCGCACGATGTCCGCGTACTCCTCGTCGCCGGTGTCGAAGGCCCCGCCCTCGACCCGTACGGAGTGCGCGGGGAGCGCCGCGAGGACCTCGTCCAGCGCGAGCTCGTGGCTCTCGTCGGCGACCAGCACGGTGAGCGGCGTCCCGTCGTCGCGTACGTCGAAGCCGCGCTCCGCGATCTGCCGGAACGGGACCAGCGCGAGTGCGGGGCGCTCGCCCCCGGGGAGAGCGGCGAGGCGTTCGACGTCGTGGACGTCCCCGATCAGCACCTCGACGGTGCCGTGGTCACGGCCGGGAGTACGGCGGTGCAGCACGGCGAACGGCGGGCAGTCGTCGTCCAGGAGCCGGCTGATGAGGCTGTCGGTCATGCGGGGGTTCCTTCCGGGTGGGAGAGGAACGGCCGCTGGTCCGCAAACGCCGAAGGCCGCCCCTCGGGCGGCCTTCTCGATCCGGTGCTGCGCGCGATCAGGAGGTGGGCCGCCGATGTGCGGTCCACCACCAGTTCTGGATCTGCTGCGCGAACATGACGCCGACCCTAACGCATCCGCCCGCGGCGCCGCGGCACGTCCCACGATGAGGACGGCCGCCGCGCCGCGGGCGGGGTGCCTGCGGATGCCGTACGGGTCAGATCAGCAGGTTGTAGATCTGCCAGCCGTCGCCGATCTTCGTCCGCGCGGCGAACGGGGCGGCCGGGTCGCCGGTGCCCCTGTACAGGTACAGGGCGCCCGCCGACTCGCGGGCGATCATGTCGGCCTTGCCGTCACCGGTGAGGTCCCCGGTGCCCGCGAGGGTGTTGAACCGTCCCCATCCGTCGCCGATCTTCGTCCGTGCGGCGAACGGGACCGTCGCGCTGCCCGTGCCCTTGTACAGGTACAGCGCACCGGCGCCGTCGCGCGCGACGATGTCCTTCTTGCCGTCGGCGTTCAGGTCGCCCGTGCCGACCAGGGCGTTGAACTTGCCCCAGCCGTCGCCGACCTTGAGCTTCGTCAGGAACGGCACCGCCGGGTCGCCCGTGCCCCGGTACAGGTACAGGCTGCCGGTCGAGCTCTGACGGGCGATCATGTCGGCCTTGCCGTCACCGGTCAGGTCACCGGTGCCGACGAGCATGTTGAACTGCCCCCAGCCCGTCCCGACCTTGAGCTTCGTCAGGAACGGAGCGTTCTTGTTGCCGCTGCCCCGGTAGTACCAGAGCGTGCCGGAGGAGTCCCGGGCCACCATGTCGCCGGTCCCGTCGGCACGCAGGGTGTCGAGGTTGGTGAGGGCGTTGAACTGCTGCCAGCCACCGCCCACGCGGTACCGGGCGTAGAACGGCGCGGAGGCGCTGCCGGTGCCCTGGTACTGGTACAGATTGCCGCCGGAGTCCCGCCCGAGGACGTTGAACCGGGTGGTGCCGGCGTCGGGAGCCGTGGGCGTGGCCTCGGTGACCTCGGTCGACTTCACCCAGGCCAGGCGGTGGTTGTAGCGGATCGGGATGTAGGTGTCCGTCTTGCCGACGACCCGGACCTGCGAGGAACCGAAGTAGTCGTCACCGAGGACCGCGTCGCCGGCCTTCGCGTATGCCTGACCCGTCGCGACCGTGTACTTGGACAGGTAGTTGGGGTTGTCCGTCGGGGCCGTCTGACCGGTGCCGGTGTAGGCCGACGCCTCCGGGAAGGACCGCCCGTACAGCTTGGCTCCGGTGATGGGCTTCACGAGCGTTCCACCGGTGACAGGCGCCGCGTACTGGCCGCCGGGGTTGCGGAACCACGCCTTCTTTCCGGCGTACCAGATCGCGGTCCAGTCCTTCTGCGCCTCGGCGACGACGTAGGTGCCGCCGGCGACGGCCTTGTTCCCCCAGTTCGGCCCTTCGGACCACAGGTACGAGGGGAAGTAGGGGTCGGTGATCGTGGCCGAGGACGTGGACGGCGACGTGTAGAGGTAGAGGAAGTTCGACGGGCGGGGGTCGACCGGCTTGGTCGCGCCGCCGTAGGTCAGCGTGGGCTGGTTCGCCGTGGTGAACGGCGGCACGACACGCACCAGCTGGCCGGCCTTCAGCGGTCCGCCCGCGCCGCCGGCACCGGTGGGAGCGCCCATCAGCGACATGTAGTGGTTCCAGTCCCAGTACGGACCGGCGTCCCAGTGCATGCCGGCGACCTTGGCGTCCAGCTGTCCCGGCACCTCGTCGTGGCCGATGATGTGCTCACGGTCGATCGGGACGCCGTACTTGGCCGCCAGGAACTTCACCAGGGCCGCGGAGGACTCGTACTGGGGCTCGGTGTACCAGCTGCCCGCCTTGATGGCGTAGCCCTCGTGCTCGATGCCGATGTCGTGCATGTTCGCGGTCCAGTTGCCCGCGTGCCAGGCGATGTTCTTGTTCTCGACCATCTGGGTGACCAGACCGTCGGAGGCGCGGATCAGGTAGTGCGCACTGCCCCTGGCCGTGGAGCTCTGGAAGGCGCTGATGGTGCCGGCGTAGCTGCCCTCGGTGTCGTGGACGACGATCCGGCGGATGTCGAAGCCGTTCACCGCGCGGCTCGCCAGCGTGTAGTTGCGCTGGCCGGTGCTCGGGACCTCGGCAGGGATGTAGTTGCAGTTCAGGCCGGCCGGGCACTCGGGCGTCGGAGTCGCCGTCGTGCTCACGGTCGTCGCCAGCGGCAGTTTCGACGGCTTGACCGGGGTCACGGTCGGGTCGGCCGGCAGGGTGACCTGCTGGCCGTCCGTCGTGAGCCTCTGCTCACCCTTCCGGATCGACTCGAAGACGCGCTTCGCGAAGAGGTCGGCGCCCTTCTTGTCGGGCGACTGGCTGTAGCGCGCCACAGCCGCGTACCACTCGTCGGCCTCTTCGGGCAGGTCGCCCGTGGCCTCCTTCTGGTACTCGGCGAGCAGCGCGGCGCCCGCGCGGATGCTTGTCCCGGCGTCCGCCTTCACGGACTCCTCGGAGCTGTCGATCAGCTCGGCGGCCTCGTCCAGCGTGTGCAGACGGGGGTCGTCGGTGTCGACCGTCTCCTTCGGCAGGGCCGCCAGCGCCTTCTCGGCGTCGAAGGTCTTCTCGATCTCCGGGTTGCCGCTCGCGTTCAGGTGCGCCAGGCGCTCCTTGGCGTCGTGCTGCTCGACGTCCCCCGGCTGGACACTGGTCAGCCCCATGACGTTGTACGCGCCGGTGACGCTCGGCTCGCCGCGGTGCGACTCCCAGCGCGTCTGGCGGTACGAGACCGCCATCAGCACGCTCTGGGGAACGTCGAACTCCTCGGCGGCCTGTGCGAACTCGGCCTGGAGCTGAGCCCCCGGTGCCACCGCTGCCGTCTCGCCGTCCCCGCCCAGCAGGTCCGGCGACGCGACGGCGACCGTGCCGGCGACGGCCGACGCCACGACGGCGGCGGCCACTCCGTACAGGATCGATCGTTTCTTACGGTTTCTCCGATGTCTCGGATTCACGCCCCACCCCTGCTCAAGGCCCACCCCTGCGGGCTCCGAAGTGATGGCGACCGCGGCTCCCCGCCCGGTCGCAAGCGCCTGAGGCTAACACCGGGGCATGACAACGATGGGCCCGGGGCGTCTCATCTGCTGAGCGGCGACATGGACAGCGCTCCCGACCACGTACTGTTGACGGCGTGACCGTGAACGCTAAGACCACCGCTACCGGTGGCAACACCTGGCGAAACCTGCCCGCGGCGCAGCAGCCCGAGTACCCCGATGCCGAGGCTCTGCGCGATGTGATCGCGGACCTCGAGTCGTATCCGCCGCTCGTCTTCGCGGGCGAGTGCGACCAGCTGCGCGCCCGGATGGGAGCCGTCGCCAAGGGCGAGGCGTTCCTGCTCCAGGGCGGCGACTGCGCCGAGGCCTTCGACGCCGTGTCCGCCGACCACATCCGCAACAAGCTCAAGACGCTGCTCCAGATGGGCGCCGTGCTGACGTACGCCGCCTCCGTGCCGGTCGTCAAGGTCGGCCGGATCGCCGGGCAGTACTCCAAGCCCCGCTCCAAGCCGACCGAGACCCGCGACGGCGTCACCCTGCCCACCTACCGGGGCGACTCCGTCAACGGCTTCGACTTCACCGAGGCGGCCCGGGTCCCGGACCCGGAGCGGCTCAAGCGCATGTACCAGGCGTCCGCGTCGACGCTGAACCTGGTGCGCGCCTTCACCACCGGCGGCTACGCCGACCTGCGCCAGGTGCACGCCTGGAACCAGGACTTCGTGAAGTCGTCGCCGTCGGGCCAGCGCTACGAGCAGCTCGCCCGCGAGATCGACAACGCGCTGAACTTCATGAAGGCCTGTGGCACCGACCCGGCGGAATTCCGCACGGTCGAGTTCTACGCCTCCCACGAGGCGCTGCTGCTGGACTACGAGTCGGCGCTGACCAGGGTCGACTCCCGGACCGGGCAGCTGTACGACACCTCGGGCCACATGGTCTGGATCGGTGAGCGCACCCGCCAGCTGGACGGGGCGCACATCGAGTTCGCGTCGAAGATCCGCAACCCGATCGGCATCAAGCTCGGCCCGACGACGACGGTCGACGAGGCGCTGACGTACATCGACCGCCTGGACCCGGAGCGCGAGCCCGGCCGGCTGACGTTCATCGTCCGCATGGGCGCCGACAAGGTCCGCGACAAGCTTCCCGAGCTGGTCGAGAAGGTGACCGCGTCGGGCGCGACCGTGGCCTGGGTGACCGACCCGATGCACGGCAACACCTTCGAGGCGGCGTCCGGCCACAAGACCCGGCGCTTCGACGACGTGCTCGACGAGGTCAAGGGCTTCTTCGAGGTCCACAAGGCGCTCGGCACCCACCCGGGCGGCATCCACGTCGAGCTCACCGGCGACGACGTCACCGAATGCGTGGGCGGCGGCGACGAGATCTTCGTCGACGACCTGCACCAGCGCTACGAGACGGCGTGCGACCCGCGGCTCAACCGCAGCCAGTCCCTGGACCTGGCGTTCCTGGTGGCGGAGATGTACCGCGACCAGTAGTGACGGCCCGACGACGGTGGGGCGCGGATCGATGTGATCCGCGCCCCACGGTCGTATCCCGGGCTTTTGCGACCCGCGGGCGGCGGGTAAGGTTAGGTTAGCCTCACCGATCAATCGGGACGGCGCCCCTTATCGATCCCGTTCGATCTTCCGGGAGGTGAACCGCGTGTACGTCTGCTCGTGCTTCGGCATCACGGAGAAGCAGGTCAAGGAACACGCGGAGGCCGGTGCCTGCACCCCCCGCCAGATAGCGTCCGTGTCCAAGGCCGGGACGGACTGCGGTTCGTGCGTGCGCCGGATACAGGGGCTGCTCGGCCGCGGGGCGTGCCCCCGCCGCGAGCTGCTGGAGAACGGCAGCAGTGCCGCCGTGCTGGCCGCCGATCCGACGGCGGGGACCCGTCCCGCTCTCGACGAGGCCGCCTGAGTCCGCCGGGCCCGCGCGCGGATGTGCGCGGACGCCGCCCTCAGCTGTCCGGCTGCTCGATCAGCTGGGCGATGTAGAGCGACTCGCCGAGCTTCTCGACCAGCTCCAGCTGGGTGTCGAGGTAGTCGATGTGGTGCTCCTCGTCCGCGAGGATCGACTCGAAGATGTTCGCCGAGGTGATGTCGCCCTTGGTGCGCATGACCTCGATGCCCCGCTTGAGGCGGTCGATCGCCTCGACCTCGATCTGCCGGTCGGCCTGGAACATCTCGGTGACCGACTGCCCGATCCGTACGTGGAACAGGCGCTGGTAGTTCGGCAGGCCCTCCAGGAAGAGGATGCGGTCGGTGAGGACTTCGGCGTGCTTCATCTCGTCGAAGGACTCGGCCCGGGTGTACTTGGCGAGCTTCGTCCAGCCGAAGTTCTCCTGCATCTTCGCGTGCAGGAAGTACTGGTTGATCGCGGTCAATTCGGCGGTCAGCTGCTCGTTGAGAAACTCGATGACCTCGGGGTCGCCCTGCATCGCAGAGGCTCCTTCCGCGCGTATGACTGGGCAGGTGGGCGCATCCTTGCATCGAGGCAAGGGGTCGTCCAGTAAGTGCCTCCTTAGTAGGAGTTGCCCGAATCGGCCCAGACCTGGTCATGACCACCCCTCCCGGTCTGTCACCATTGGAGGCATGGGTCAGCCGGAGAGCCGGGAATACCGCGCACCAGAGGAGTCCGAGCTTCCGCCGGGACAGCGACTGCAGCGCGGCTGGCCGGTCACCCACTACGGCCCCGTCCCCAAGTTCAAGCCGGACCGCTGGGAGTTCAGGGTCTTCGGCGCCACCGCGGACGGCGACAAGCGCTGCTGGAACCACGAGGAGTTCTCGGCGCTGCCCTTCTGTACCGTCGTGGGCGATCTGCACTGCGTGACGAAGTTCAGCATGCTGGCGGCCGAATGGGGGGGTGTGTCCGCCCGTACGATCGTGGAGCTCGCCCCGCCGGCGCCTGCCGTCACCCATGTCATGGTCTGGGCCGAGTACGGCTTCAGTGCGAATCTGCGGCTGTCCGACTTCGTCGCGGAACGCACGATCTTCGCCACGCACAAGGACGGTGAGCTCCTCACCGCCGAACACGGCTTCCCGCTGCGGCTCGTCGTGCCGCATCTGTACGCCTGGAAGGGGCCCAAATGGGTCCGTGGCGTGGAGTACATGACCGCCGACCGCCGCGGCTTCTGGGAGGAGCGCGGCTATCACAACGTCGGCGACCCCTGGAAGGAACAGCGCTACTCCTACCAGGAGGAACCGGGAGACGGCCCCGAGTTCTGAGGACTCCGGGCCGTCCTGGACGCCGCGGGGCGGCGGCGTCAGTGGTGGTACTGGTGGACCACCGCGTGGCCCTTGCCGCGGCCGATCATCCACTTGTTCACGGGGGTCGTGACCAGGAAGGCGATCAGGAACGCGAAGGCGAGCGCGCCCCAGAACAGTCCGTCCGCCAGGTGGGCGTCCATCGCGCCGGGCACCAGCAGCAGGACGCCGTTGTCGACGATCTCCATGACGGTGATGGACAGCGTGTCGGCCGCCAGCGCCACACCGATCGCGGCCTTCAGGCCCAGACCCGCGCGCACGACGGCCCACAGGGTGAGCGAGTAGCCGAAGAAGAAGGCCAGGACGATGGCCAGCGCCATGGTGGGGGCATTCCCCCAGCCCAGGGACGTACCGATGATCATGCCGAGGACCTCGCCGATGGCGCACCCCGTGAGGCAGTGCAGCGTGGCCTTGGCCGCCATGGACCAGCTGACCTTGCCACCGCCGTGGTGGGCGTGAGCGGACTGGTCGTGCCCGTGGTGGGCGGCGTGGTCGTGGTGGCCGCCGTGCGGGTCCTGGGCGGCCTGGCCGTGGGTCGCGTGATCGTGCCCGGTGTGGTGTGCGTGCGTCTCGTGCTGCATGGCGATGCCCCCAACGTCAGGTAGCGGTTCCTGCCGACAGAAACAACCGTATACCCCCTAGGGGTATTCCTCAATGGCTCTCGGAAAAGCCGTCAGCGAAGTTTCTTCAGCAGCGCCACGTCCGCCGCGTGCCCCTCCTTGCCGCCCGGTGTCTCGATGATCAGCGGCACACCGTCGGTGGCGGGATGGGCCATGAGCTCGCGGAACGGCTCCTCGCCGATGTGTCCCGCGCCAATGTTCGCGTGACGGTCTTTGTGTGCCCCCACCACATCCTTCGAATCATTGGCGTGGATCAGCCTCAGCCGGCCCTCCCCGACCGTCGCCACGAGCTCGTCCAGCGTCCGCGCTACACCCTGCGGAGCGGCCAGATCATGCCCCGCCGCGAAGATGTGGCAGGTGTCCAGGCAGATCCCCAGCCTGGGGTGTGCGTCGAGCGCCTCGAAGTAGGGTCCGAAGTCCGAGGCCAGGTAGCAGAGCGACGAGCCCTGGCCCGCCGTGGACTCCAGCAGCAGATACGGGTCGTCCTCGTGCGTCAGCTCGTCCAGCAACGGCAGCATCCGCTCCCGCACCTGCGCCAGGGCCACCTCGCGGCTGCGGCCTCCCCCGTGGCCTCCGGCACGGGAGGTGCTCCCAGTCGCCGAACCCGTGTGCACGACGACACCCCGGGCACCGATCTGCCGCGCCCGGCGCAGCGAGTGACGCAGCGAGATCACCGACTGCTCGACGGTGGCCTCGGTGTGCGAGCCGAAATTGATCAGATAGGGGGCGTGCACCCAGGCCGAGAGCCCGTCGGCAGCGCACTCCGCGCGGAACTTCTCGTCCTGTGCGGGATTCCCGACGGGCGTGGCCCAGCCCCGCGGATTGGCCACGAAGACCTGCACGGCCTCCGCCTCCAGTTCCCGCGCGTAGGCAAGGCCGGTCGTGGCCAGGCCGCCGGCCACGGGGACGTGGCCGCCGACGGGGTTGCGCATGAGCACTTAAAGTCCCTTGATCTTGATGGTGACCGTGCTGCCCTCAGGGGCCTCGTCGCCGCCCGCCACCGACTGGCTCTCGACCGCCTCGCCGAGGAACGGGAAGCTCTTCTCCACGTCCACCACGAAGCCCGCCGCCTCCAGATCCGCGGTGGCGTCTTCGATGCTGTCGCCCACCACGTCCGGAACCTCGACCATCCGCGGTCCCTTGGACACCGTGAGCGTGATCGTGTCACCGGCGGCGAGCCGAGTGCCCTCGGCGGCGGACTGCCGCGCGACCGCACCCGCCTCGTGCGGCGAGTTGATCCGCCTGGCGGCCACCTTCACCTTCAGGCCGGCCTCTTCGAGCTCGGCGGTGGCGTCCTCCACGGAGTCCCCGGTGACGTCCGGGACGTCGATCGGCGCGCCCTTGCTGACCACGAGCGACACCGCGCTGTCCGGGCTGCGGCTGCTGCCCGGCTCCGGATCGGTGCTGATCACCGAGCCCTGGGGGACGGTGTCGTCGAACTCCCTGGTCACCACACCCGGCGCCAGGCCCACCCTGCGCAGCTCTCGCTCCGCCTCCGCGAGCGGCCTGCCGGCGACGTCCGGCACCTTCACGATCTTCGGGCCGCGCGAGACGATCAGCGTGACCGAGCCGTTCCCGCGGATGCGCTCGCCCGCGGCGGGATCGCTGTTGATCACCGAGCCGCGGGGAACCGTCTCGCTGAAGTCGTGGCGGACCTTGCCCGCTTCGAGACCGGCCCGGTCGAGCTGCCGGCGGGCGTCCTTCTCCGTCTTGCCGATCAGCGCCGGGACACGGGTGAACTGGCCGGAGTTGATGTACCAGACGCCCGCGCCGATGCCGAGGAACGCGACGACCACGACGACCAGGGCGAGCACGCCGCGGCGGGCGAGCGGGCCTCGGGCGGGACCGGGCCTCTCGGGCGGCCGCGAGGAGGACGGCGGCATGGTCAGCCGTGCGGTGTGGTGGACCCCGGGCTCCTCGCGGGTCAGCGCGCGGAGGATCACGTCCGTGGGCGCGTCCTCCGGGGCGGTGTCCGCTGAAGCGCCCTCGCCGCGGGCCTGTGGCGGCACCGCGTCCAGCTGCTCGTCATCGAGCGCGGCACGCGCCTCACGGGCCTGCGCCAGGAGCGCGACAGCGTCGTGCGGCCGGATGTCGGGGTTGCGGGCGGTCGCGCTCGCCACGAGGTCGTCGAGCTCGACGGCGAGGCCCGGTACGAGGGCGGAGGGAGCGGGGACGTCCTCGTTCAGGTGCTGGTAGAGCACCTGGGCAGGGGTGTCGCCGGAGTGCGGCTTGCCGCCCGTGAGCATCTCGTACAGCACGACACCGCACGCGTACACGTCGGCGCGGGTGTCGGCCGTGCCGTACTCGATCTGCTCCGGCGCGAGATACGAGACGGTGCCCAGCACGGTGCCGGAGGTGTTGGTGACCGAGCCGACCGCGCGGACCAGCCCGAAGTCGGCGACCTTGACCCGGCCGTCGTCCCCTATCAGGACGTTCTCGGGCTTCATGTCCCTGTGCACGAAACCGGCCCGGTGCGCGGCGCCGAGCGCGGCGAGCACGGGCTCCAGGATGTCGAGCGCGGCCCGCGGCTGGAGCGCGCCGCGCTCGCGCAGGACGTCGCGCAGGGTGCAGCCGGCGACGTACTCCATCGCCAGATAGACGTACGCGCCCTCGGCCCCCTGGTCGAAGACCCCGACGACATTGGGGTGCGCCAGCCGGGCCACGGACTTGGCCTCGCGGATGAACCGCTCCACGAACGTCGCGTCGGTGGCGAGCTCGGGGTGCATCACCTTGAGCGCGAGGACCCGGTCGAGCCGGGTGTCGACGGCCCGGTAGACCGTGGCCATGCCGCCGACGGCGATACGCGCGTCGACGCGATAGCGGCCGTCGAGCACCTGCCCGACGAGGGGGTCTGAGAGGGTCGTGTCCACCCGGCGATTCTACGAGGCGGGACCGTTCGCCCTGTCCGCGCCGGAACCGCTTGCAGCGCACCTGTGACGGTTGTCGTGAACCTGCAGGGGACTTTCCCCGTCGGCCCTCCCCTACGGCCCGGCGGCCGTGGGCGGTACGCCCGTCCCGAACTGGGGCAGGCCCAGGCCCCCGCCCGCCTGCGGCCGTGCCCTCGATCTGCCCTGCGGCCGGGCGCCGTGGATACCCCCGCCCCGCATCGGGCAAGCCCGCCCCCGACTGGGCCAAGCCGGCCCCGTACGGTCGGCGATCGTGCCCGCAACCTCCACCTGCGGCCTGCGGCCGTGGGCTGCCCCGTCCCGCATGGGGGCAGCCCTCGGGCCCGTCGGCTTCGCGCAGCGGATTCCCGCCCCGTCGGCGTTTGAGGCGCGGGCGGGGCGGAGCCCCGGTTCGGGAGGGGCGGGGGAACATGCCCGCGCAGCGGACCACGCCCCCGCCGGCGTGTGAGGCGCAGGGGCCGGGACAGCCCCAGAAGACGGCCCCGACCCCCGTCGGACTCAGAACGCCGGGCGTTCCGGGTCCAGGGACGCCCGGCCCTCCGTCGGCGACGACGCCTCCGCGAAGTGGCGGCGGGGGATGCGGCCCGCCCGGTGTGCCAGGCGGCCCGCCTCCACCGCGTGCCGCATCGCCTCCGCCATGAGCACCGGCTCCTGCGCCCGCGTCACCGCCGACGCCAGCATCACCGCCGCACAGCCCAGCTCCATCGCCAGCGCCGCGTCCGACGCCGTGCCCGCGCCCGCGTCCAGGATCACCGGGACGCCCGCCTGCTCGATGATCAGCTGGAAGTTGTGCGGGTTGCGGATGCCGAGCCCGGACCCGATCGGCGAGCCCAGCGGCATGATCGCCGCGCAGCCCACGTCCTCCAGCTTCCGCGCCAGCACCGGGTCGTCGTTGGTGTACGGCAGGACAGTGAAACCGTCGTCGACCAGCGTCTCGGCCGCCTCCAGCAGTTCCACGCCGTCCGGCAGCAGCGTGCGCTCGTCCGCGACGACCTCCAGCTTGATCCAGTCCGTTCCCAGCGCCTCCCGCGCGAGCCGCGCCGTCAGAACGGCCTCGCCGGCGGTGAAACAGCCGGCCGTGTTCGGCAGGACCTGGATGCCCAGCCTGGTCAGGACGGAGAGGACGGAGCCCTGCACCGTCGGGTCGAGACGCCGCATCGCGACCGTGGTGAGTTCCGTGGCGCTCGCGATCAGCGAGCGTTCCAGGACGTCGAGGCTGGGCGCCCCGCCCGTACCCATGATCAGTCGCGACGTGAAGGTGGTGCCGCCGATGGTGAGACGGTCGTCGGCCATGGCGCTCAGCCCCCCTGCACGGCGGTGAGGATCTCGACTCGGTCGCCGTCGCCGAGCCGGGTGCCCGCCCACTGGCTGCGCGGGACGACGGTCTCGTTGACGGCGGCGGCCACACCCGAGGGGGCCGCCGTGAGGGCCGCCACCACGGTGTCCAGGGTGGTGCGGTCGGCGAGCTCGCGGGTCTCGCCGTTGACGGAGACGTTCATGCGGGCTGCTCCTGTCGTACGCGTGCGCCGGCGGGGGCGAACCGGCGGGGGCTGAACGGGCCGGCGAGGTCCGGTAGCCGCCCGCTGGTGAGCGCGTCGGCGAGCACGTCGCCGGTCACGGGCGTGAGCAGCACGCCGTTGCGGTAGTGGCCGGTCGCGAGCAAGAGCCCCGGCAGCTCGGTGAATCCGAGCATCGGCGCGTTGTCGGGGGAGCCGGGGCGCAGCCCGGAGCGCGTCTCGGTCAGCGGCAGTTCGGTGATGCCGGGCACCAGCTCGTGCGCGTCCCGCAGCAGTTCGTACACGCCGCCGGCGGTGACGGTCGTGTCCCAGCCCAGCTCCTCGGTGGTCGCGCCGACCACGAGCTCGCCGTTCTCGCGCGGCACCAGGTAGACGTGGCTGCCGCGCACCACCGCGCGGACCGTGCGGGACAGGAACGGCGCGTACGAGCCCGGCACCGTCAGCCGCAGGACCTGGCCCTTCACCGGCCGTACGGGAGGCAGGACGTCGTCCGGCACCCCGCCGAGGCGGCCGCTCAGGCTGCCGCCCGCCAGCACCACCTGGCCGGCGGCGACTTCCGTTCCGTCGTCCAGGACCGCACCCGCGGCGCGGTCGTGCACGACGAGCAGCCGCTCGGCCCAGGCGCGGCGGAAGCCGACCCCGGCGCGCTCGCAGGCGATGACCAGCGCCGCGGCGAGCCGCCGCGGATCCACCTGGTGGTCCCCGTCGACGCGCAGACCGCCGCGGACCCCCGGCGCGAGCATGGGCTCCAGGCGGCGGCACTCGCGACCGGTCAGCCACTCCGACTCCAGGCCCGAACGGCGTTGCAGGGCGTGCAGTTCCCGCAGGTGCGCGCGGTCGTCGGCGTCGAGGGCGACGGCGAGGGTGCCGCACGCGCGGTAGCCCACCGACAGCCCGCTCGCCGCCTCCAGCTCGGCGGCGAACGCCGGGTAGCGCCGGGCCGATTCGAGGTTCAGGCCGAGCAGTGTCTGCTCGCCGTAGTGGAGTTCGGTGACGGCGGCCAGCATGCCCGCCGCGACCCGCGCGGCCCCGCCGCCGGGCTCCGGATCGGCGACGGTCACGCTCAGCCCGCGCTGCGCCGCGCGCCAGGCCGTGACCAGGCCGATGATCCCGCCCCCGACGACGAGGACGTCGGGTGCGTCTGGTGTACGAGACATGGGCGTCCAGCCCCTCCCTTCGCCGGCATGACCCGGATCAGGTTCGTACGGTCGGAGGCCGGCCAGCCTCCCTCTCAGCCCGGTGCGTCCGGGCTCCCGCGAGTGCCTTACGGTGGCCACCCTAACCCCACGCCCAGGCGCGCAGTAAGGGAGCCGCCGTCCCCCGGCGCGGGTGCGCAGGAGGTGGACGCAGTGGCGATCTCGCTCGACGGACTGGTGCTCGCGCCGGTGGCCGACCAGGCCCCGGGCCAGGTCGGCACCCGCACCCGGTTCCTCTACCACGAGCGGCAGGGGCGGATCTGGGCCGAGTACGAGGGCGGCGACGTGGTACGCGGCCACCTCGTGGGCACGCGTGAGGGGGACCGGCTGGACTTCCGTTATGTCCAGTTGAAGACGGACGGCGGGACGTCCAGCGGCCACTGCCTGTCCACCGTCGTCGAACTCCCCGACGGGCGGGCGCGCCTGGAGGAGACCTGGGAGTGGGAGTCGCAGGAGGGCAGCGGGACCAGCGTCGTCGAGCAACTGCTGCCTGATGATGCGTCAGAAGCTTAAGGTGGCCCGGTGAGCGAGCACACGCACGAGCAGGCCGGGGACGGGCGACGGGTCGTCGTGGTCGGCGCGGGCATGGCCGGGGTGCAGACCGCGGTCGCCCTGCGCGAACTGGGCTTCACCGGACCGGTCACCCTCATCGGCGCCGAACCGCACCAGCCGTACGACCGGCCGCCGCTCTCCAAGGCGATCCTCCTCGGCACGGCGGAGGGCTCCGCGTTCGACATCGACTTCGACGCGCTCGACGTCGACCTGAGGCTGGGCTGTGAGGTGACCGGCGTACGCCCCGGGGCGCACGAGGTCGACACCGCCGCCGGACCCGTCCCGTACGACGTCCTCGTCCTCGCCACCGGTGCCGAACCCGTCGCCCTGCCCGGGGCCGCGGGCGTCCCGGGCGTCCATCTGCTGCGCACGCTCGACGACGCGGACCGGCTGCGGCCCGTGCTCGCGCGGCAGCACGACATCGTGGTGGTCGGGGCCGGCTGGATCGGCGCGGAGTTCGCGACCGCCGCGCGCGAGGCGGGCTGCGCCGTGACCGTCGTCGAGGCGGCCGACCGTCCGCTGGCCGGGTCGCTGCCCGCCGAGGTCGCGGCGCCCATGGCCCGCTGGTACGCCGAGGCGGGTGCCGAGCTGCTCACCGGCGAGCGGGTTGCCGCCGTCGAGCCGGGCACGGTGGTGCTGGCCGGATCGGGACGCAGGATCGCGGCCGGCGCCGTCGTCGTCGGCATCGGCGCCAGGCCCGCGACCGCCGCTCTTGTCGGCAGCGGCATCGAGCTGGGCCAGGACGGCGCAGTCGTCGCCGACCGGCATCTGCGTACCTCCGCGCCCGACGTGTACGCCGTGGGGGACTGCGCCTCCTACCCCTCGGGCCGCTACGGCACCCGGCTGCTCGTCCACCACTGGGACAACGCGCTGCAGGGTCCGCGCACGGTCGCGGCCAACATCCTCGGGGCCGCCCCGGAGCCGCAGGTGTACGACCCGGTGCCGTACTTCTGGTCGGAGCAGTTCGGGCGTTTCGTGCAGTACGCGGGCCATCACCCGGCGGGCGACACGCTGCTGTGGCGCGGCGACCCGGCCGTGGACGCCGACTGGTCGGTGCTGTGGCTGCGGGAGGGCGTGCTGGTCGCGCTGCTCGCTGTCGACAGGCCGCGTGACCTGGCACAGGGCCGCAGGCTCGTGGCGTCGGGCGCGCGGCTGGACCCGGGCCGGGCCGCCGACCCGTCCGTCCCCCTGAAGGCGGCGACCGCGTAGGAGTCGGCTACCGGCTGTCAGTCCAAGATGGCAGGCTTGTTCCTGTGACCGAGATTGACGCAAAAATTGATGCTCTCGTCCCCGCCTGGCTCCACCTGCCCGACATCGCGGAAATGCTCGATGTCGAGGTGACGCGTGTGCGGCAGCTGGTCAAGGAGGGCCAGCTGATCGCCGTCCGCCGTGGTGAGAACAGGACACTGCAGGTGCCTGCCGCCTTCATCGACGGCAACAAGGTGGTCAAGGGCCTCTCCGGGACCCTGACGCTGCTGCGGGACGACGGCTTCACCGACGAAGAAATGCTGGAGTGGCTGTTCACTCCCGACGCGACCCTGCCGGGGACCCCGGCGCAGGCCCTGAGCGAGAATCGCGGCACGGAGGTGAAGCGCCGGGCTCAGGCGCTCGCCGTCTGACGTCCGTCGCGACGTCCCCGTCCTGACAGGACGGCCTCGTACGAACCATCGAAGCGCGCGGTGCGGGCGGGAGCCGAACGGCTCCGTCCCGCACCCGCGCGCCGCTCATCACCCATCCAGCGGGGGGAAGCATCATGTCCACGGCTCGCGAACTGCTCGGCGACGCCCGCCTGTATCTGTGCACGGACGCCCGGAAGCGCCAGGGCGACCTGGCGGCGTTCCTGGACGCCGTGCTCGCCGGCGGCGTCGACATCGTCCAGCTGCGCGACAAGGGCATGGAGGCGGGCGAGGAGCTGGAGCACCTCCAGGTCTTCGCCGACGCCTGCCGGCGCCACGGCAAGCTCCTCGCGGTCAATGACCGGGCGGACGTGGCCCACGCCATTGGCGCGGACGTGCTGCACCTGGGCCAGGGCGACCTGCCCGTCCCCGCCGCGCGGGCGATTCTCGGCGACCGGGTGCTCATCGGCCGCTCGACGCATGCCGAGGCCGAGGTGGACACGGCCGCCGCCGAGCCGGGCGTCGACTACTTCTGCACCGGCCCCTGCTGGCCCACCCCCACCAAGCCCGGCCGCTTCGCCCCGGGCCTCGGTCTCGTGCGCTACGCGGCCTCGCTCGGGAGCGACCGGCCCTGGTTCGCGATCGGCGGCATCGACGCGTCCAACCTGGACGAGGTGCTGGACGCGGGGGCGCGCAGGGTCGTGGTCGTACGGGCGATCACGGAGGCCGACGATCCTGCTGCGGCGGCCGCCGATCTGGCGAAGCGGATCAGGGAGCGCAGCGCCTGACCGGGCGGGCGGGCCCGGGCACCGAAGGCCGTCGGCACCGCCCGGGCGTCTCACGAGTGTCCAGAGTGTGGACACTAGACGGACAAAAGGCGACAAAATCCCCTGATCTGGTTGGGTGACCCGCTGGGCCTGGCTAACCTGCCCGTATGGCCCTCGGCACTGCTTCCACCAGGACGGATCGCGCACGCACCGTGCGCGACATGCTCGCGACAGGCGAGACGACGTACTCCTTCGAGTTCTTGCCCAAGACGGACAAGGGCGAGAAGAACCTCTGGAACGCGCTGCGCAGGGTCGAGGCGGTCGCGCCCGACTTCGTCTCCGTCACCTACGGCGCCGGCGGCTCCACCCGCGCCGGCACCGTGAAGGCGACGCAGAAGATCGCCGCCGACTCCACCCTCACCCCCGTCGCCCACCTCACCGCCGTCGGCCACTCCATCGCCGAACTGCGCAACATGGTCGGCCAGTTCGCCGACGCGGGTATCCGCAACATCCTCGCGTTGCGCGGCGACCCGCCCGGCGACCCGATGGGCGAGTGGGGCAAGCACCCCGAGGGCGTGACATACGCCGCCGAACTGGTCCGGCTCATCAAGGAGTCCGGCGACTTCTGCGTCGGCGTCGCGGCCTTCCCGGAGATGCACCCGCGTTCCACCGACTGGGACACGGACATCCGGCACTTCGTCGACAAGTGCCGCGCGGGCGCCGACTATGCCATCACGCAGATGTTCTTCGAGCCCGAAAACTATTTCCGGCTCCGCGACCGCCTCGCCGCGGCGGGTTGCGAGACCCCGATCATCCCCGAGGTCATGCCCGTGACCAGCGTGAAGATGCTGGAGCGGCTCCCGCAGCTGAGCACCGCCGCCTTCCCCGAATCACTCCGGGACCGGATCCTCTCGGTCAAGGACGATCCGGCCGCTGTACGCTCCACTGGCATCGAGTTCGCGACGGAGTTCTGCGCACGGCTGCTGTCCGAGGGTGTCCCGGGACTGCACTTCATCACGCTCAACAACTCCACGGCGACGCTCGAGATCCACGAGAATCTCGGACTGCACCAGCAGTCGTGACCGGCCACACCCGCCACAACCCCGGGCGGCGGCCGCAGGAGAGGGGCGGGCATGGGCTGGACGGTCCTCTACATCGCGTTCGGCATCGTCGCGCTGTGGCTGCTCGGTGAGGTGCTGCTGCAGTACAAGGCGCGACTGCGCTGGCGCGTTCTGGCCTTCGCAGGGTTCCTCGGCGTCGTCGTGGGCGTGCTGCTGCCCTCCGTCGTGGTGATCGCGCTCGGTGCGGCCGCCTTCGCCGTCGGTCAGACGTACGTCACCCTCTCCTTCCGGCGCGGCTTCTCCACGGGCTGGGCGCTGGGCGGCAGTCCGGGGGTCAGCAGGCGCCGCAGGTCCGCCCCGGCGGACACCGAACGCGAGCCGACGCTGGAGGTCTCGGACCTCTCCTACGAGCCCTCCGAGCCGCCGTACGCCCCCGAGGCGCCCGAGGTCTACGAACCCCAGCCGCTGCCCGACGAAACCGGTCAGTACGGCATATACACCGAAGAGGCCTACGCGGCACGGCAGCAGGAACAGGAACCGCATCAGCCCTACGCCCCGTACGGCGCCGCCCCCACCGGCTACGACGCGTACGGCGACCACGGCCAGCCCCAGCAGCCCGCCGACGGCAGCCACTACGACTACGGATCCGGCCAGCAGTACCCGGCGTACTCCGACCCGTACGCGGGCGGACAGCAGTACGCGGCCTCCTACGGCGGCTACGACGCCTACGGCGCGCAGCAGCCCTACGCCGATCCGTACGCGCAGCACTACGGCGACACGCCGCCGGGCGGGCTCTGGGTCCCCCAGCAGCGCGACGGCGACCAGCAGATCCCCCCGATGCCGCAGGAACAGCCGTCGCCGTACGGCTACGACGCGGGATCCGGCCACAACGAGCAGCAGTACCGCTACTGAGTCGCCCGCGCGGCCACGGGCCGGCGGTCATTCCGGCCCTGTCGCACGCTCCGTCTCACTGCGAACCGCGGAACTCCGCGCCTTCCACGATCAGCCCGGCCACCAGTGCCCCCGACATCCCCGCATGCGCCAGCCCGCCGCCCGGGTGCGCCCAGCCCCCGGCGACGTACAGGCCGGGCAGGTCCCCGGCGTTCGCCGCGGGCAGGAAGGCGCCGGACGCGCCCGCGAGCGCCGGGGCCGGGACCCGGTCCGTGCCGGTGGCGTGCCGGGTGTCCTCGGGGCTGCGCACCTCGCGCCACAGGATCCGCTCGCGCAGGTCCGGCACCGCGGCCCCGGCCGCCTCCACCATCCGGTCGGCGGCATGCTCGGCGGCCTCCGCCCAGGTCTGCCCGCCGTGCAGGCCGTTCGGCACGGTGGAGACCAGCGTGACGCTCTCGTGGTCGCCGTCCGGCCGCAGCAGCGGGTCGTCGGGCCGCAGGACCGTCACCGTCGGGCGGGGGGCAGTGCGCCCGGCCGCGATCGCGTCCCACTCGGCCGCCGGGTCCGGCGCGTGCACCACGGTGCGGTGCACGGCAGCGGCCTCCCGACCGCCCCGCAGGGCCAGGTGCACGCTCACCCGCCCGGTCCGCACCCGTGGCTGCCAGTGCGGCCACTCCTCCCGGTGGCTCGGCCGCCCGATGTGCTCCTCGAACAGGGACGGCAGCAGAGCGCCGCAGACCACCACATCCGCCTCGACGGGGCCGCCGGAAGCGAGCTCCAGGCCCGCCGCCCGGCCGTCCTTCTCCCGCACGCCGGTCACCGCCGCCCCGAAGACGAACTCCACCTTCCGGGCCAGGCACCGCTCGTACACCGCGTCCGCGAGCGCGCGCAGGCCGCCCTTCACGTACCACGAGCCGAAGGTCTGCTCCATGTACGGCAGGACGGCGGCCGACGCCGGCGCGGTGCGCGGGTCCAGCCCGTACGCCACCGCATGGCTGCCCAGGAGAGCCGCCAGGCGCGGATCGCGCAGCTCCCGCTCGCCGATCTCGCCGAGCGTGCGGGCCGGACGCCGGAACAGGCCGCGGCGCAGTGCCGGATAGGGATCCCGGGAGAGCGGCGAGCGGTCGGCGGGCAGCGGCTCCTCGAGCAGCGGCCGCCGTGAACGCTCCCATGTCTCGCGGGCCCGCCCGAGGAACTCGCCCCAGCGCTCACCGGCACCGGACCCCAGGGCGGCGTCGAGCGCGGAGACGATGCCGGACCGTGAGGCGTTCGGCAGGGACACGTCCGTGCCGTCGGGGAAGACGTGCCGGCTCGCCGGATCGACCTGGACCAGCTCGACGCACCGCTCCAGCGGCTCCTTGCCCGTCTTGACGAACAGATCGCGCCACACGGCGGGCAGGTGGAGCAGGCCGGGCCCGGTGTCGAAGGCGAAGCCGTCGCGCTCGAGGCGGCCCACCGAACCCCCGTGGGTCGCCGACCGCTCGTACACCGTCACCCGGTGGCCCGCCGTGGCCAGCCGGGCAGCAGCCGCCATCGCGCCCATGCCGGCGCCGATCACCGCAATTCGTGCCATGCGGCCGACTTTATCGACCGCCGCCGACACTCATTCCCGTGGCCTGTGGACCACACCCGCGGCCGCCCTGCGCTTCGGCCGCTGTGACGATGCCCAGCGTTGATCCCGCCGGCCCAGCCGCTGGTGAAGCCGAGGGGGAGTACGGACACGGACGTGATCGTGACCAGGCCGAGGCGGTGCCGGGTGGGGATGAGCACACAGGGCTGAGTATCCGTACCTAGGTGCTGAGATGAGTACCCGCGCGGATGGGCTCCCACCTGCGCGGACGGAAGAGTGGGGACCACGGGAGGGGCGCGGCGCCGGCACCGACGACACGGGGCTTCGGAACGGCGCGGCACCCCTGCCGGAACGGGGAGAACGCCGGAGAGCCCACGACCACGGGGGAACGACGGGGGACGGGCTCTCCGGACCACGGGGGACGCGGGGGACAGGGGAAACGGGGGACAGGGGGAGGAACGGGGGACACGGGGGACGTACGCGAGGGCCCGGGCCGGAACATCCGGCCCGGGCCCTCGCGCTCAGTCGCGTCGTCCGCTCACCCGTCCGTGCAGCAGCAGCGACAGCGCCCCGTGCACGTCGTCGAGCGACCGCTCCCGCTGGAACGCCTGCCAGTCGAGCGCCGCCACCAGCACCATCCCGACCAGAGCGGCGGCCGTGAGCGGGACGTCGATCTCGTCGCTCAGCTCACCCGCCTCGACGCCCTCCCGCAGCACCCTCTCCACGACGGCCACCGCCTCCTGCCGGACGACGAGCAGGGTGGACTGCCAGGCCCGGTTGGTGCGCCACAGCTCGGCCACGTACAGCTGGGTGAAGGCCGGGTAGCGGTCGATGAACACCAGACCGGCCCTGATCATCGCGTCCAGCGCCTCGACCTTGGTGCCGCCGCGCTCGGCCGTCTCGTCCGCCGCCCGCTGAAGCGAGGAGGTCAGCAGGCCGACACCGAAGCGGAGCAGCTCCTCGAAGAGCTCGGTCTTGCTCTTGAAGTTGTAGTACACCGTGCCCTTGGCGACCCCGGCGCGCTCGGCGATCTCGTCCACCGTGGTGGCGGAGAACCCCTGCTCGGCGATGAGGGTCACGGCGGCCTCGTAGAGCTTGGCACGCGTCGCCCGGCGTCTGGTGCTCGTGCTGTCCATGGCGTCGATTCTCACAGGTCGCACCGCGGTCACAGACTCAGCTCCGGGTGCAGCCGGTCGAGTGTCCACACCTGCTTGCGCCGGGCGGAGACCGCGGTGAGTGCGAGGGCGCCCGCTGTGAAGGCGGTGAGGACGACGCTCGCCTGCCAGACCGGGCCGAGCCCGCCGCCCGTGATGAGCCGGCGCAGCGCCTCCACGACGTAGCTCATGGGCAGGAACGGGTGGACGGCGCTGAAGAACGCCGGGCTCGTCTGGACCGGGTAGGTGCCGCCCGCGCTGGTCAGCTGGAGCATCAGCACCGCGAGGACGAGGATCCGGCCCGCCGCGCCGAAGCGGGCGTTGAGCCACTGGATGATCGCGGCGAAGCAGCAGGTGACCAGCGCCAGGAAGGCGACGGTGCCCGCGGCCCGCGCGGCACGCAGCCCAAGTCCCCAGTGCAGCACGGACATCAGGGCGGCGACCTGGAGCAGACCGATCGCGGCCACCGGCAGCCAGCCGGCCAGCGCGATCCGCCAGGCGGAGGCGCCCGCGGCGAGCGCCCGCCGGTTCAGCGGCTGGATGATCATGTACGCGACCATCGACCCCACCCAGAGGGACAGCGGGATGAAGTAGGGCGCGAAGCCGGTGCCGTAGTTGGGCGCCTTGTGCAGCGACTGGGCGGCCAGTTGGACCGGGTCGGCCATGACTTCCGTTCGCCGGTCGCGGTCCTTCTCGTCGTAGTCCGGAATCCTGCCGACGCCGTCGTGCAGCCCGCCCGCCAGATCCTTGGAACCTCCGGACAACCGGAACAGCCCGCCGTCCAGTTCGCCCGCGCCCTTCTTGAGCCGGCCGACGCCGGCGTCGAGATCCGTGGAACCGGTCTTCGCGGTGGTGAGGCCGGTGTGCAGCTGGTCCGCTCCGCGGGCCACCTTGTGCGCGCCCTTGTTGAGCTCGTTGATCTTGCCGACGGCGTACTCCAGGTCCTCGTCCAGCTCCGGGGAGCGGGCGGCGAGGTCGTCCGCCTGCTTCTCGAGCTTCTTGAGGTGACCGGTCATCGCCTTCAGATCGCCGTTGTTGTCGGCGACGAGCGCGTTCACGTCGTCGGCGATCGCCGCCACGTCGGCCGCGGTGACCTCGGCGCGCTTCAGGGCGGGGCAGAAGCTGGGGTCGGGGAGCGGGTTCTCCTCGCAGCGCGTGCGGTACATCTCGCTCAGCTCGTCGGCCGACTTGTGGGCCAGCCGGGCCGTGGCCGGGGCGTGCTTCGCGAGGATGTCCAGGTTGTGGCGCACCGCGCGGGAGGAGTCCGCCACGAGGCGGGCGGTGTCGCCGATCGTCCTGCCGTTGTCCTTGAGGTACGGACGGACGTCGGCGGCGATGCCGTTGACCTTGTCGGCCAGCTCCTGGGTGCCCGCCGCCACCTGCCGGGAACCGGTCTCCAGCTCGCCGGCGCCCTTGTTCAGTCTGGTGATGCCTCCGGCGAGCTTCCCGCTGCCGGCCTTCGCGTCCTTGAGGCCGTCGGCGAGGTCCTTCGAGCCCTTCTTCGCCTTGCCGACACCGTCCTTCAGCTTGTCGGCGCCCCTGGCCGCCTCGGCGGTTGCGTCGTGGATGTCGGAGAACGAGATGAAGATGCGGTCCAGGAAGCCGCGCGAGGTGTTCGTCGACGCGGCCGTACGCACCTCGGAGAACACCGTGCGGGAGATCTGCCCGACGATGTAGTTGTTGGCGTCGTTCGTACGGACCCGGAGCGCGCTCGTCTCGGGAGAGTCGCCCGAGCTGGAGGAGATCCGCCGGCTGAAGTCCTCGGGCATGGTGAGCGAGAGGTAGTACGTGCCGTCTTCGACGCCCTCGCGGGCCTCGGCGTCGCTCACCTCGTGCCACTCGAAGACCTCGCTGTCGCGCAGGCCCTCCGTTATCTCGTCACCGGCACGGACCTTCTTGCCGTCGGCGGTCGCGCCCCTGTCGTCATTGACGAGGGCGGCGGGGATCTTGTCGAGACGGCTGTACGGGTCCCAGAAGGACCACAGGTACAGCGCTCCGTACAGCAGCGGCAGCAGCAGTACGGCGACGAGAGCGGCGCGCGGCAGCTTTCCCCTGCCGAAGCGCCTCAGCTCAAGCGCGGCCAGTTTCGGCGAGCGCATCGGCCGCCCCCTCCTCGGTCGTGTCCTTGTGATCGCCGCGAGGCATGGCTTCGGCGGCGTGAGTGGCCTCGGCGGGCTCGCCGGCGTCCCCGGCCTGGGCCTGTGCCACAGCGGCGGCGCCCGGCGTGCCCGCGGCGGCGTCGGCGACCTCGGCGGAGCCGTCGGCAGTGGCCGCGCGGGTGGTGCCGGGCATGGGCGAGGACTTCTCGGCCGGGGCCCCCGCCGCGCCCGGCCCGTCCCCGGCCTGGGCAGGGGTCGTGCGGACGACGGTCGCGTCCTGGGGGGCCTGGCTGCACACCGCCAGCACGGTGGTGCCGCCCCCGGCGACCGTGCGCAGCAGCGCCCACGCCTCCGCGCGGTCGGCGTCCGAGAGCTTCAGGTCCATGTCGTCGACGGCGAGCAGCCGAGGGCGGCCGATCAGCGCGAGCGCGACGGACAGGCGCAGCTCCTCCAGCCGTTCCAGGTCGCGCACGGCCGTCCGCTCCTGCTTGGGGAGCGTGGCCATGTCCAGCCCCGCCATTTCCAGGGCGCGGTCGACACGGCCGCGCGCCTTTGCGGCCCGCTCGGCGCGCGGACGCAGCAGCGCGCGCAGCGAGCCGTCGAAGCGGCGCTGCAGCAGCGCGCGCTCACGGAGGTGCTCGGCGACGGTCAGCGCGGGATCGAGATCGCTGACGCCCGGCACGGGTCCGAGCGCGCTGATCCGCCGCACGGCGGCCATCCTGCGCGGCAGCTCCAGCCCGCCGACCTCGGCACGGCCCTCGGAGGGGCGCATCCGGCCGGTGAGCGCGAGCAGCAGGCACGTGCGCCCCGACCCCGACGGGCCTTCGATCGCGACGAGCGACCCGGGCGCGGCCTCGATGCCGACCCCGCGGAAGGCCCAGCCGCGTGGCCCCTTGAGTCCGAACCCATCGGCGGCCACTGCCGCCCCGTGCGGGCTCTCCACGGCCCCCACTCCCTGTTCGCCCACTGCCGCCCATTCTTTGAACTGACTGGTCAGTTCAAAAGTACCCCGAACCCGTGATCGAGGCAAAGTCCCAGGTCGGGGCCGACTGTCAGTGGTGGCCCCCACGATGGACACATACGGCCACAGTGCCGTCACACGACGACAGGAGGCTCGTCATGGCCAGCCACTCCGCAGCTGCCGCGTCCCGGCGCCGCGCCACCGGCCCTGCCCCCTCACTGACCGGTCCCGCCCACGACGTCCACCCCGTCCTGCGACGGGCCTCGGCGCCGCCCGCCGCCCTCGATCTGCTCGCCCAGGCGCGCGCAGGTCTCGAGGAGGCCGCCGTCCTGGACGTGCCGAACGAGCGCTATGCCACAGCCCATCTCGCCGCCCTGCGCACTGCCGCCGCCGTGCTCGCCGCCCGTGGCCGACCGGAGACCAACCCCCGCCGCCGGCAGCGCATCCGCAGCGCCTGGGAGGTCCTGCCCGAGATAGCGCCCGAGCTGGCCGAGTGGAGCCTGCTCTTCGCCTCGGGGGCGGAGCGCCGGGCCCGGGCCGAGGCGGGGATACGAGGCGCGGCGAGCACCCGTGACGCCGACGACCTGCTGCGCGACGCCGCGATGTTCCTGCGTCTCGTCGAGCGGCTGCTGGTGCTGCAGCCGGTGCTGCCCCAGCCGAGGGCGGAGCACCCGCATGAGCGGTCACAGGCGGTGCAGCGGCCCGGTGCGACCGGCGGGCCGGCGGGACCGGCCGGGAGGGAGGGGTCATGAGCCGGGAGGAGCCGTGAGACGGGACGGAGCGCTGCCGGACCGGTGGAGGCAATAGGGTGGACGGCGTCTCACCAGCACATCGCCCGAGGAGTCAACTGCCGTGCCGGATCCTTCCCCTGCCTCCGGTGGGGAGACCCCATCGCGACCCTCCCGCGCCTCGCTCCGCACCGCCGTGGTGTGGGAAGTCCTCAGGGACGCCATCGACCGCCGGGTCAAGGCGGTCGGTACGGACTCCCTGGACGTCCTCGACACCGGCGGCGGCACCGGTAAGTTCGCGGTGCCCCTCGCCCGCCTCGGCCACCGCGTCACCGTCGTCGACCCCAGCCCGAACGCGCTGTTCGCCCTCGAGCGCAGGGCGGCCGAGGCCGGGGTCGCGGACCGGGTGCGCGGCGTTCAGGGAGACGTCCACGGCGTGTTCGACGTCGTCGAGCGCGGCAGCTTCGACGCCGTGCTGTGCCACGGCGTCCTGGAGTACGTGGACGACCCGGCCGAGGGCGTGCGCAACGCCGTGGACGCCCTGCGTCCGGGCGGCGCGATCAGCCTGCTCGCCGCCGGACTCGGCGGGGCGGTCCTGGCCCGGGCGCTGGCCGGTCACTTCACGGAGGCGCGCCAGGCACTGAGCGACCCCGACGGGCGCTGGGGTGCGGGCGACCCGGTGCCGCGCCGGTTCACCGCCGACCAGCTCACGGAGCTGGTCGCCGGTGCCGGAGCGGAGGTCTCCGCCGTCCACGGCGTGCGGATCTTCGCCGACCTGGTCCCCGGGGTCCTGGTCGACACGGAGCCCGGGGCCCTGGAAGCGCTCCTGAAGCTGGAGGAGGCGGCCGCCGAACTCGCCGCCTTCCATTCCGTGGCCACCCAGCTGCACGTCCTGGGAGAGAAGCGCGGCTGATCAGCGGCGCAGCCGCAGATGGACTACGGCACAGACCCCCGATCGTGGGCTTCGCCCCGTATGATCGGGGGACACCGTCCGGCATGACGGATCGGAGGTTGGGGAATCAACGCCTCAGTAGCTTCGATCGGGCATGGCGGCCCGGACTGGTTTGGTGAGAGGGCGGGTTTCACGGGGGCGAATCCCTGCCTATCCTGAAAGGGCCGCATACCGGTCGCCCCCGCGACCGACGACGAGGAGGACTCCGTGCCGCTCTCGGAGCACGAGCAGCGAATGCTCGAGCAGATGGAGCGAGCGCTGTACGCCGAAGATCCCAAGTTCGCTACAGCGCTCGAGGGAAGCGGGCTGCGTACGTACACCCGGCGACGGGTCTACCAGGCAGTCGCAGGCTTCCTGGTGGGTATCGCGCTCCTCATGGCCGGAATGGTCGCGCAGCAGATCTGGATCAGCGTCGTGGGTTTCCTCGTGATGCTCGGCTGCGCGGTTCTCGCGGTCACCGGGTGGCGCAAGGCGCCCAAGCCGGGCGAGCAGCAGGCTCCCGGAGGTTCGGCCGGGCGTCGGCAGTCCCACCCGCGAAGGTCGATGATGGACAGGATCGAACAGCGGTGGCAGCGCCGCCGGGACGAGCAACAGGGCCAGTGATCCGGCGGCTGCCGGACCTGCACGCACGGATGAGGGGCGACGCGCAGAGCGTCGCCCCTCATCCGTGCGTGCACCGCATTTTGGTCTGCGCCGATGCCCTCGGGTGCCTGCCCCGCGAGTCCGCAGGGCCGAGTCTGAGCCGAGGCCCGCGGGTGACCTGGCCCTGGCCCAGGCCCAGAGGTCTGGCCCGTGCCGACGCCTTCAGGGGGCGGCCGCGGGCCCTTAGGGTGCCCAAGGGCCCGCGGCCGCCCCGGACCCCAGCCTGAGCCGAGGTCTGCGGGAGGCCTGACCCCCGACGAAATCCAGGGCCCAGGCCTCCTCTTCGTCCGAGAGGCGACGGCTCAGCCCCGTTGGCGGGTCGGGCGGGGGAAGCGCGTCAGCCAGTCGGGGAGGGCGAAGCGGGGGCGCAGGGACTCCCAGCGGGACGACAGCGCCCAGATCACGCGTACCGACGACCGGGGCAGCAGCAGCGCCCGCAGCCGGGTCCGCCGGTTCACGCCCTCCCGCAGGCCCGCGCGGATGAGGTGGGCGTCGTCCGCCAGTCCCGTGGCCGGGCGCGGAACGGGGGCGTACAGGACCTGTTCGAGCGCCCGGGCCGTGCGGTGCATCGCCGCCGCAGGCTCGTCCGTCAGCTTGCCCAGCCGGACGATGCGGGCCGCGGCCTTCCGCGGCGTCTGCGACTCGTCGGGCAGGATGCCGAGGTCCCAGGCCGTGTCCGTGATCTCTTGCCAGACCGCCAGCGTCCCCGCCGGATCGTCCAGCGGCGCCACGGAACCGGCGCCTGCGGGAGCGGGAGCACCGTCACCGACGGGATCGACGGCCCCGGAGCCCTTCCGACCCGACTTCGGCGGCGCCTGGCCCGCCACGCTCAGCCGCCGCGTCCGCGTGGTGATCCGCCACAGCAGCGGCAGCAGGAGCAGGACCAGCACCGCGACCACGCCCAGGACCGTGAGGAGCACCGCCTGCCACGGGAAGCCCGCGTCCGTCTCCGGCTCGATGTCGCGCGGCGCGGCCGCCCCGCACTCACCGAGACGGCGCTCATGCTCCGGGCAGGTGTCCGGGGCGACCGGCTGCGCCGACGGCTCGGCCGTGTCACCGGCCTCCGGCCGCGCCGGGTCGGTGGCACCGCCCGACGGCGCCTGCTCCTGCGCGTACTCCGGAACCGAGCCGCGGGTCGGGGTCGGCTCGAACCTGGTCCAGCCCACGCCCTCGAAGTACAGCTCGGGCCAGGCGTGGGCGTCGCGCAGACCGACCGACATCGTGCCGTCGGACTGCGGGCTGCCCGGCGTGAAGCCCACCGCGACCCGCGCCGGGATGCCCAGCGTCCGGGCCATCGCGGCCATCGAGAACGAGAAGTGGACGCAGAAGCCCTCCTTCTGCTTCAGGAAGCGGCTGATCGCGGCGACGCCGGTACCCGAGCGGACCTGCGTGTTGTACGTGAAGCCGCCGTCCTCGGCGAACCACTCCTGAAGCTTCGTCGCCCGCTCGAAGTCGTTGGCGGAGCCCTTGGTCACCCGCAGTGCGGTCTCCTCGACCGACTCCGGCAGGACGTCGGGCACCTGGGTGTACTCGCGCTTCAGCTCCGACGGCGGCGCCATCGCCTGCGCGAGCTGCTCCCGGGTGGGCCGTATGACCAGGCTGTTCACCGAGTACTGCACGCCGCCCGTCGTCTGGCCGCGGTCGCCGACCAGGGTCCGCCCGGCCGGCTCGAAACGCCAGCGCCCGCCGATGGCCACCTTCGTCGCCGGATAGGGCATCGGCAGCCAGCTCTGCTTGTACGAACCCGCGGCCGAGAGGTTCGTCTTGATCTCGGTGACACCGACCGCCGGACTCAGCCCGTCCGGCTCCGGCAGCCGATCCGGCACGCCCTGCACCTTGCGCTCGGAGGAGCGCCACGCGGTGCCGTCGAAGCGGTCGAGGGCGACGATGCGCAGGTACATGCCCTGGGTGTCGGGCGCGTTGGTGCGGTAGCGCAGGACCTCGCGGTCCTGCGGCTGGTTGAGGCTGTCCTGAAGCGAGACCAGCGGGTTGACCGCGGAGATCGTGCCACCGCCGCTCCCGCCCCGGCCCGGACCGCTGCCCGTCCCGTCGAACAGGCCGCCGTCCAGAGCGGGCAGCGCGGCCGGTACGACGAGGGCCACGCCCAGCGCGACCACGCCGATGCGCCGGCCGGTGCGGACCGGGGCGTGGGCCGCGCCGCCGGACTCGAGCGGGCCGCCCGGCCGCGCCCGGTTGGGCGGGGGTCCGCCGAACACGCGTCCCCACTGGGAGAGCCTGTCGCGGCCCTCGGCCAGCAGGAGCAGCAGATAGCCGGAGGCCCCCAGCAGGAACCAGAGCCAGCCCGCACCGCCGTCGGACAGACCCGCCGCGACCGTGTAGAGCGCGAGCAGCGGCAGACCGGCCGGGGCCGCGCTGCGGTACGTGACGGCCAGCGCGTCGACCGCGAGACCGATCACCAGCACCCCGCCGATGAGCATCAGCCGGATGCCGTCGGTGGCCGGCGCGGGGATCGCGTACCGGCTCACGTCGTCGTAGCCCGCGGCGAACAGGTCTCCGAACCGGGCGAACGCCTCCGGGCCCGGAATCAGCCAGAGGATCGCCGCCTCGCGGACGAACACCACGGTGAGCGCCAGCAGGGTGACCAGCGCCTGCACGCCGATCGTCAGCGCTCCGGCCAGCGGCACCCGCCGGGCCAGCGCGCCGACGCCGCTCTGCAGCGCCAGCAGGAACGCCGCCTGCAGCATCCAGCCGGCCGGATCGACCAGCGGCAGCAGCGCTCCCGCCGCCATCAGCGTGGCGGCGTAGGAGCACAGGGCGAGCCGCGCCCGACCGCTCATGACCAACCCCCCGAGAACCCGTTCGTACCGCCGGGAGCCTGGGTACGCTCCCGGCCCGCCTGCTGCCACAGATCGGTCAGCGGTGTGCCCGGCCGCACGGGCAGCGCCGTCCAGCCCGCCTCGCGCAGCTGCCGCAGCCGCTCGTCGACCGCACCCGGCACCGCGCCGCCGGTCACCCACGTCCCTCCGTCCAGGACGAAGGCGACCGCGGCGCCGCTGCGCTGCCGCATCCGGGCGGCGAGCGCCGCCTGTTCCTCGTCGAGGTCGCCGAAGAAGGCGACGAGCAGTCCTTCGCCGCCGCCACCGTCGCCGCCGCGCAGGACGTCGATCGCGCGGGACAGGCCCGCCCCGTCGGAGTGGTCGACGACCGCGAGCGTGTCGAGCATCAGCCCGGCGGAGTCCGCGGACTCCTGGGAGCCGGCGAAGCCGTCGGCTCCGGCGCCCGGCACCGAGCTGCCCGTGTCCGTCAGCAGCCGGACCGCGAAGCCGCGCTCCATGAGGTGCACCAGCGCGGACGCGGCTCCCGAGACGGCCCACTCGAAGGCCGAGTCCGGGCCCGCGCCCTGGTAGGCGATCCGGCGGGTGTCCAGCAGCACCGTGCACCTGGCGCGCTGCGGCTGTTCCTCGCGCCGGACCATCAGCTCGCCGTAGCGCGCGGTCGAGCGCCAGTGGACCCGGCGCAGGTCGTCCCCGTAGCGGTAGGCGCGCGGGATGATGTCGTCGTCACCGGCCAGCGCCAGCGTGCGCTGGCGGCCGTCGCCGTAGCCGGACGCCTCGCCGGCCAGCCGCACGGCGGGCAGCACCTCGGTGCGAGGGATGACGGTCAGCGTGTCGAACGCGCTGAAGGAACGCGTCAGTTCGCACATGCCGAACGGGTCGCTCAGGCGCAGCTGGAGCGGGCCGAGTGGATAGCGTCCCCGCAGGTCGGACCGCACCCGGTAGGACACCTCGCGGCGGCCGCCCGCCTCGACCCGGTCCAGCACGAACCGGGGCCGGGGGCCGAGCACGTACGGCACGTGGTCCTGGAGCATCAGCAGACCCGTCGGCATCCGCGAGACGTTGTCCATGCGCAGATGCACGCGCGCCTCCGCGCCGGCCGGCACCCGTGAGGGGGACAGCCGGCGGCTCGCCGCGACCCGGTAGCGGGTGCGGTAGAGCACGGCGACGCAGATCAGCGGGAGGGTGGCCAGGAGCAGCCCGACCCGCAGCAGATCGCTCTGGCCCAGCACGTACGCGCAGGCCGCGGCGGCCACTCCGGCGGCGAGGAAGGAGCGGCCGCGCGTGGTGAGCCCGCCGAGCGCGGCCCGTACTCCGCCCTTGTCCTCGCCCTCCGGGCCCGGGGGAGCGGCGGGCATCACAGCCGCCGGGCGCCGGGCTGCTGCCCGTACAGCGGCGGCTGACCCGCCGGGCCCGTCACGTAGGCGCCGTCGGCGCTGCCGGTCGTGGGCACGGGGGTGCGCTGCACGATGTCCAGGACGACCTGCTCGGCGGTGCGCCGGTTGAGCTGGGCCTGGGCGGTGGGCAGCAGACGGTGGGCCAGCACCTGCACGGCGAGCGCCTGGACGTCGTCCGGCAGGGCGTACTCCCGGCCGCTGAGGGCGGCGGACGCCTTGGCGGCGCGCAGCAGATGCAGGGTGGCGCGCGGGGACGCGCCTAGTCTCAGGTCGGGGTGGCTGCGGGTCGCCGCGACGAGGTCCACCGCGTACCTGCGGACGGACTCGGCGACGTGCACCGCGCGCACGGCCTCGATCAGCTTCACGATGTCGTGGGCGTGCGCCACCGGCTGGAGGTCGTCCAGCGGCGAGACGCCGCCGTGCACGTCGAGCATCTGCAGCTCGGCGGCCGCGCTCGGGTACCCGATGGACACGCGCGCCATGAAGCGGTCGCGCTGGGCCTCCGGCAGCGGATACGTGCCCTCCATCTCCACCGGGTTCTGCGTGGCGACCACCATGAACGGGTCGGGCAGCTCGTAGCTGTGCCCGTCGATGGTGACCTGGCGCTCCTCCATGGACTCCAGCAGCGCGGACTGGGTCTTGGGCGAGGCGCGGTTGATCTCGTCGCCGATCACGATCTGCGCGAAGATCGCGCCCGGCTTGAACTCGAACTCGCGCCGCTGCTGGTCGAAGATCGACACACCGGTGATGTCCGAGGGCAGCAGGTCGGGCGTGAACTGGATGCGCCGCACCGAGCAGTCGATGGAGCGCGCCAGCGCCTTGGCCAGCATCGTCTTGCCCACGCCGGGGACATCCTCGATGAGCAGATGTCCCTCGGCGAGCAGCACTGTCAGAGAAAGCCGTACGACCTCAGGCTTGCCCTCGATCACGCTCTCCACCGACCTGCGGACACGCTCCGCCGTCGTGGTCAGATCCGTGAGGCTCGCTCGATCGTCATAGGTCGTCACCCGGCCCTCCTCGGCCCGTTCATAGGGCCTGTGCGCACGACACGGCACGGCCCACCCCGAAACACGGACACCGCCTCCGGAAAGTTCCGGACGGCGTCACACCCGCATTCTTGTTGGCGTCACCGTGCCGTGTCACTCGCCTGTGGACAACTGAGAGGGATATGCCGGGGTTGACCCATTTATCGGGTGGCCGACCGGTCACGCAGCAGGGTCGATCTCCCTGAGCAGACCCGTCGTGACGTCGAAGACGAAGCCGCGGATGTCGTCCGTGTGCAGCAGGAACGGCGACGTGCGCACCCGCTGCATCGACTGCCGCACGTCCTGGTCGACGTCGCGGAACGCCTCGACCGCCCACGCCGGTCGCTGGCCGACCTCCTCCTCCAGCTCGATCCGGAAGTCCTCGGTGAGGCTCTCCAGACCGCAGCCGGTGTGGTGGACGAGTATCACGCTGCGGGTGCCGAGGGCGCGCTGGCTGATGGTGAGCGAGCGGATGACGTCGTCGGTGACCACGCCGCCCGCGTTGCGGATGGTGTGACAGTCACCGAGTTCCAGGCCGAGCGCGGCGTGCAGGTCGAGCCGGGCGTCCATGCAGGCCACCACCGCGACCTGGAGGACCGGACGGGCGTCCATTCCGGGGTCGCGGAAGTCGGCGGCGTAGCGCTGGTTCGCCTCGACGAGACGGTCGGTGACGGTTCCGCCGGCGCGGACGGCCTCGGCGGGGGACTGCTGGGCAGAAGTCGACATGGCTCGAAGGTAACGGTCACGCGGCGTGCGAGCCCGCTGTGAGGCCGGACAAAGAACGTCAACGAGCCTTGTTGTGAGGTAACCCACAAGCGGGCAATCGAGGCGGGTGCGACGCGCTGGCCGGTTGATTGACCGGGCGTACCAGTGGACTAAAGTGACGCGCAGTTCACGGACGCCACCAGCACATTCGGTGGCATCCCGCACATTTCCCCACACTTCCCCGCGTGCGCGGCGTACGCACGGCCCGGCCCTGCCCCGCCCGCGCCGGACCTGAGAGGGCGCATGAGCCAGACCCGACACGTCCCGGTGATGCTCCAGCGGTGCCTGGACCTGTTGGCCCCGGCCCTGCAGAGGCCCGGTGCGGTCGTCGTCGACTGCACCCTCGGCCTCGGCGGACACAGTGAGGCCCTGCTGAGGCAGTTTCCCGAGGTACGGCTGATCGCCCTGGACCGGGACAAGGAGGCCCTGCGGCTGTCCGGCGAGCGGCTCGCCCGATTCGGTGACCGCGCCACCCTCGTCCACGCCGTCTACGACGAGCTGCCCGGCGTCCTCGACCGTCTCGGCGTCCCACGCGTCGACGGCGTCCTCTTCGACCTCGGCGTCTCCTCCATGCAGCTGGACGAGGCCGACCGCGGCTTCGCGTACGCCCAGGACGCCCCGCTCGACATGCGCATGGACCAGACGACCGGGATGAGCGCCGCGGAGGTGCTCAACACCTACCCGGCCGGCGAGCTCGTGCGGATCCTGCGCGCGTACGGCGAGGAGAAGCAGGCCAAGCGGATCGTGTCCGCGATCGTGCGCGAGCGGGAGAAGGAGCCGTTCAGCAACAGCGCCCGGCTCGTCGAGCTCATCCGCGACGCGCTGCCGCAGGCCGCCAAGCGGACCGGCGGCAATCCGGCCAAGCGCACCTTCCAGGCGCTGCGCATCGAGGTCAACGGGGAGCTGAGCGTGCTGGAGCGCGCCGTTCCCGCCGCCGTCGCCGCGCTCGGCGTCGGCGGGCGCATCGCGGTCCTGTCGTACCACTCGCTCGAGGACCGGCTGGTCAAGCAGGTGTTCGCGGCCGGCGCCGCCAACACCGCGCCCCCCGGCCTGCCCGTCGTCCCGGAGGAGTACCAGCCACGGCTGAAGCTGCTGACCCGCGGCGCCGAACTGCCCACCGACGAAGAGGTCGCCCAGAACCGCCGCGCGGCACCGGCGCGTCTGAGAGCGGCGGAGCGCATCCGCGAGGACGTCGCGTGAGCGGGGCCCACAGGCGCGGTTGAGCGGCACACCCGGGTGAACGGCGGCACGGAAGCGATGCGGAGGACACCTTGAGCACAGCGGCCAAGCAGTTGAAAGGGAGGGCCGCACGGCTCACGCGGCTGATGCCGTCGGGGCCGAGCACCGCCGCCCGCACCCCCTTCGTCCTGCTGGTCGTGCTGCTCCTGTCCGGCGGGCTGATCACCCTGCTGATGCTCAACTCCTCCCTCAGCCAGGGCTCCTTCGAGCTGAGCGAGCTGAAGAAGAAGACCACCGAGCTCACCGACCAGCAGCAGGCGCTCCAGCGCGACGTCGACAGCTACTCCGCCCCCGACGCCCTCGAGCGCCGCGCCCGCGAGCTGGGCATGGTCCCCGGCGGCAGCCCCGCCTTCCTCGGCCCGGACGGCAAGGTCCGCGGCGTCCCCGGCAAGGCCACCGCCCTGCCCTCGCCCGACCCGCAACCGCAGCAGGTCCCCGGGACGGCGGACCCCTCCGTCACGCCCTCGGCGTCGCCCACGGCCGCGCCCCCGGCGTCCCCGGCCCCCTCCGCCCCGACCGTGCCGGCCCCGGCCGCGTCGTCCCCCGTGTCGTCCTCGCCACAGGGCGCCCCTCAGGGGACCGACCCCGCCGCCGGCCCGTCCCGCACGTCCCCGCAGCCGAACCCGACGACCACCGGCAGGTGACGCAGTGCCCTCCAAGCAGCCCCCGCGGCGGCGCGTGCCGGGCTCCGCCCGGCGTCCCTCCGCTCCGCCCTCCGCCCGGCCCGCCCGGCCCGCCCGGCCCGCCCGGCGCCCAGCGCCCCGCGGCGTAGGCCCCGCCCCGCGCACCATCACGCTGGGCAGCCCCCGGCCCCGCCTGCGGCTGGTCAGCCTGGGCCTCACGCTCGTGATGCTGGCCTTCGTCGTGCGGCTGCTCCAGGTGCAGGCCGTCGACGCCAGCGCCTACGCCGCCAAGGCCGAGAAGAACCGCTATTTCAGCTACACACTCGCCGCCGAGCGCGGCGAGATCACCGACCGGGCCGGGATCGCGCTCGCCACCTCCGTCGACGCGCACGACATCACCGCGGACCCCAAGATGTTCACGCCGAAGGAGAGCAAGGCCCCCGACGCGCCCGAACAGGCAGCCGCGCTGCTCGCCCCCATCCTCCAGACCGACGCCGCCCGGCTAGCCGAGAAGCTCAGGAAGCCGGGGTCCCGCTACGCCGTCCTGGCCCGCCGCCAGACCCCGCAGGTGTGGAACCAGATCAAGGACCTCAAGAGCGTCTACGCACAGAAGGCCGCCGCCGACAAGCGCAGGGGCGGCCGCGGCGCCAATGTCCTGGCGGGCGTCTTCCAGGAGCCCAGCAGCAAGCGCGTGTACCCGAACGGCGATCTCGCCGCCGGGATACTGGGTTACGTCAACGGCGAGGGCCGCGGCGGCGGTGGCATCGAGTCCATGCTCGACAAGACGCTCGCGGGCAAGGACGGCACGGTCACCTACGCCCAGTCCGGCGGCCGGCGCGTCCCGACCGCCGGCTCCCGCGAGGTGCCCGCCGTCCCCGGCTCGGACATCGAGCTCACCATCGACCGGGACATCCAGTGGGCCGCCCAGAAGGCCATCGAGGACCAGGTCGGCAAGTCCCGGGCCGACCGCGGCTATGTGATCGTGCAGAACACCCGCACCGGCGAGATCCTCGCCATGGCCAACGCCCCCGGTTTCGACCCGAACGACCTCGGTCAGGCCAACGCCGCCGCCATGGGCAACGCCGCCCTCCAGGACGCGTACGAGCCGGGCTCCACCGCCAAGGTCATGTCCATGGCCGCCGTGCTGGAGGAGAAGAAGGCCACTCCGGGCACCCATGTCGTCGTCCCCAACCGCCTGCACCGCGGCGACCGGCTCTTCAAGGACGACATCGACCACCCCACCTGGTACCTCACGCTCAACGGCGTCCTCGCGAAGTCCAGCAACATCGGCACCATCCTCGCGACCGGACAGCTGGGGAAGACCCAGCGCGAGGCCAACCAGGTGCTCCACTCCTACCTGCGCAAGTTCGGCATCGGCAGCACCAGCGGCCTCGGCTACCCCGGCGAGACGGCCGGCATCCTCGCCGAGCCCGCCGACTGGTCCACCTCGCAGCAGTACACGATCCCCTTCGGCCAGGGCCTGTCCATCAACGCGATGCAGGCCGCCTCCGTCTACTCGACCATCGCCAACGGCGGCGTACGCATCGAGCCCACACTCGTCCGCGGCACCAGGGGGCCCGACGGGCACTTCACGGCGGCTCCCGAGCCGGGGAAGAACCGCGTGGTCAGCGAGAAGACCGCGAAGACCCTCGCCACCATGCTCGAATCCGTCGTCGACGACGAGGAGGGCACCGGCACCAAGGCACGCATCCCCGGATACCGCGTCGCCGGAAAGACCGGAACGGCCAACCGCGTCGACCCCGAACTCGGCCGCTACAAGGGCTACACCGCCTCCTTCGCCGGTTTCGCCCCCGCCGACGATCCGGAGATCACCGTCTACTGCGCCATCCAGAACCCCACCAAGGGCAGCTACTTCGGCGGCCAGATCTGCGGCCCCGTCTACCAAAAGGTCATGGAGTTCGCGCTGAAGACCCTGCAGGTCGCACCGACCGGCAAGGCCCCCGCACGACTGCCCGTGACCTTCGACCCCGGCGAGTGACCGGAGGAACCACCAGTGACAACGATCACCCCGCGACCCGGGAACCGAGCCGGGGACGCCCCCTCTTTTTCCCCCTGGCCGCCCGAGCCCGGTACGCTCACCGCCGTGCCACACGCTGATCAGTACCGAACCACCCAGCAGGACGACCCCGCGAAACACCACCCGGGGGCGCCCCGCCCGACGCGGCCTCGCCCGACAGACCTCGGGGACCTGGCCGCCCGGCTCGGGGTGCAGACGCAGGCCCGGGGAGAGATCACCGGCATCACCCACGACTCGCGGGCGGTGCGCCCCGGTGACGTGTACGCGGCCCTGCCAGGCGCCCGGTTCCACGGAGCCGACTTCGCTGCGCAGGCCGCCGACCTCGGGGCCGCCGCGATCCTCACCGACGAGGCGGGCGCCGAAGGCGCCGCGGCCACCGGACTGCCGGTCCTGGTCACCGACAACCCGCGCGGCCGGATGGGCGAACTCGCCGCCGAGATCTACGGCCGGCCCGGCGAGGGCCTGCTCCAGATCGGCATCACCGGCACCTCCGGCAAGACCACCACGGCCTACCTCGTCGAGGGCGGCCTGCGCGCGGCCGGCCGCGCCACCGGGCTGATCGGCACGGTCGAGATGCGCATCGGCGACGAGCGCATCAAGTCCGAGCGCACCACCCCGGAAGCCACCGACCTCCAGGCCCTGTTCGCCGTCATGCGCGAACGCGGGGTGGACTCGGTCGCCATGGAGGTCTCCAGCCACGCCCTCGTGCTCGGCCGGGTCGACGGCTGCGTCTTCGACGTCGCCGTCTTCAACAACCTCAGCCCCGAGCACATGGAGTTCCACTCCGGCATGGAGGACTACTTCCAGGCCAAGGCGCAGCTGTTCACGCCGCGCCGCAGCCGGGAAGGCGTCGTCAACCTCGACGACGAGTACGGCCGCAGGCTGGCCGGGGAGGCGACCGTGCCGGTCACCACCTTCTCCGCCGAGGGGCACCCGGACGCCGACTGGCGCGCCGAGGACGTCGAAGTCACCGCCGTCGGTTCGACGTTCACCGCCGTCGGTCCCAAGGGCGAGCGGGTGCGCGCCGAGGCGCCGCTGCCCGGCCCGTTCAACGTCGCCAACACGCTTGCCGCGATCGTCACGCTCGCCGTGGCCGGAATCGAACCCCAGACCGCCGCCGACGGCATCGCCGCCGTCCCCGGTGTGCCCGGCCGGCTCGAGCGCGTCGACGCGGGCCAGCCGTACCTCGCCGTCGTCGACTACGCCCACAAGACGGACGCCGTCGAATCCGTCCTGCGCTCCCTGCGCAAGGTCACCGAGGGCCGGCTGCACGTCGTCCTCGGCTGCGGCGGCGACCGGGACGTGACCAAGCGCGGACCGATGGGCGCCGCTGCCGCGCGCCTGGCCGACACCGCCGTACTGACCTCCGACAACCCGCGCTCCGAGGACCCCCTCGCGATCCTCGCCGCCATGCTCGCCGGCGCCGCCGAGGTTCCGATCCACGAGCGCGGCGACGTCCTGGTCGAGGCCGACCGCGCCGCGGCCATCGCGGCCGCCGTCGCCCGTGCCCAGCCGGGCGACACCGTCCTCGTCGCCGGCAAGGGCCACGAGCAGGGCCAGGACATCGCCGGAGTGGTCCGCCCGTTCGACGACCGCCAGGTACTGCGCGAAGCAATCCAGAACAGTCAGGGATGAAGTAGTGATCGCCCTCTCCCTCGCCGAGATCGCCGAAATCGTCGGCGGGCAGACGTACGACATACCGGATCCGGCCGTCCAGGTCACCGGCCCCGTCGTCCGGGACTCCCGTGAGATCGAACCAGGCAGCCTCTTCGTCGCCTTCGTGGGCGAACGCGTCGACGGACACGACTACGCGCGCCAGGCCGTCGACGCGGGCGCGGTGGCCGTCCTCGCGACCCGCCCGGTCCAGGCGCCCGCCATCGTCGTGGACGACGTCCAAAGGGCCCTCGGCGCGCTCGCCCGCGCCGTCGTCGAACGGCTCGGCACCCACGTCGTCGCGCTGACCGGCTCCGCCGGCAAGACGAGCACCAAGGACCTGATCGCCCAGGTGCTCCAGCGCAAGGCGCCCACGGTCTGGACCCCGGGCTCCCTCAACAACGAGATCGGCCTGCCCCTCACCGCGCTGACCGCCACCGAGGAGACCCAGCACCTCGTGCTGGAGATGGGGGCGCGCGGAATCGGCCACATCCGGTACCTCGCCGGGCTCACCCCGCCCCGGATCGGCCTCGTCCTCAACGTGGGGACCGCGCACATCGGCGAGTTCGGCGGCCGCGAGCAGATCGCCCAGGCCAAGGGTGAACTCGTCGAGTCCCTGCCGAAGGACGGCGTCGCCGTCCTCAACGCCGACGACCCGCTGGTCCGCGCCATGTCGTCGCGCACCGAGGCCCGTGTGCTGCTCTTCGGAGAGGCCGCCGACGCCGCCGTACGTGCCGAGAATGTCCGGCTCACGGAGCACGGACAGCCCTCCTTCACGCTCCACACACCCACCGGGTGCAGTGACGTGACCATGCGGCTGTACGGTGAGCACCACGTGTCGAACGCGCTCGCCGCGGCCGCCGTCGCCCATGAGCTGGGCATGCCTGTGGACGAGATCGCCCTCGCGCTCTCCGAGGCGGGCACCCTCTCCCGCTGGCGGATGGAGGTCACCGAGCGTCCGGACGGCGTGACGGTCGTCAACGACGCCTACAACGCGAACCCCGAGTCCATGCGTGCCGCGCTTCGGGCACTGGCCGCCATGGGCGAAGCCGCACGGGCAAAGGGAGGTCGCACGTGGGCGGTGCTCGGGCAGATGGCCGAGCTCGGGGACGAGGCGCTCGCCGAGCACGACGCGGTCGGACGGCTTGCCGTCCGGCTCAATGTCGGCAAGCTCGTCGCGGTCGGGGGCAGGGAAGCGTCCTGGTTGCAACTGGGCGCATACAACGAGGGTTCGTGGGGTGAGGAGTCGGTGCACGTGTCCGACGCGCAGGCGGCGGTCGACCTGTTGCGCAAAGAGTTGCGCCCGGGAGACGTCGTGCTGGTGAAGGCTTCCAGGTCGGTCGGTCTGGAGCGGATCGCACAGGCTCTGCTCGAGGGCTTCGACAGCTCCGAGGGTGAGGGTGCCGTCCGATGAGGCAGATCCTGTTCGCGGGAGCCATCGGTCTCTTCCTGACCCTGATCGGTACCCCGCTGCTGATCAAACTGCTGGCCCGCAAGGGATACGGGCAGTTCATCCGCGACGACGGCCCCCGTACGCACGGCAGCAAGAAGGGCACGCCCACCATGGGCGGCATCTCCTTCATCCTGGCGACGCTCATCGCGTACGCGCTCGCCAAGGTCATCACCGGTGAGGACCCGACCTTCTCGGGTGTCCTGGTCCTCTTCCTGATGGCCGGCATGGGCCTCGTCGGCTTCCTCGACGACTACATCAAGATCGTCAAGCAGCGGTCGCTCGGTCTGCGGGCCAAGGCGAAGATGGCGGGACAGCTGATCGTCGGCATCGCCTTCGCGGTGCTGTCCCTCCAGTTCGCCGACAAGCGCGGCAACACCCCGGCCTCCACCAAGCTGTCGTTCATCACCGACTTCGGGTGGTCCATCGGACCCGTGCTGTTCGTGGTCTGGGCGCTGTTCATGATCCTCGCGATGTCGAACGGCGTGAACCTGACCGACGGCCTCGACGGCCTCGCCACGGGCGCGTCGGTGATGGTCTTCGGCGCGTACACCTTCATCGGCCTGTGGCAGTTCCAGGAGTCCTGCGCCAATGCGGAGACCCTGACCAATCCCAATGCCTGTTTCGAGGTACGAGATCCGCTCGACCTCGCGGTCGTGGCCTCCGCCCTCATGGGAGCCTGCTTCGGCTTCCTGTGGTGGAACACCTCGCCCGCCAAGATCTTCATGGGCGACACCGGGTCGCTCGCGCTCGGCGGCGCGCTCGCGGGTCTGGCGATCTGCTCGCGCACCGAGTTCCTGCTCGCCCTCCTCGGCGGACTGTTCGTCCTCATCACCATGTCCGTGGTGATCCAGGTCGGTTCGTTCCGGATGACCGGCAAGCGGGTCTTCCGGATGGCGCCGCTGCAGCACCACTTCGAACTCAAGGGATGGTCCGAAGTCCTTGTGGTGGTCCGCTTCTGGATCATCCAGGGCATGTGCGTCATCGTGGGTCTGGGCCTCTTCTACGCCGGATGGGCAGCCGACAAGTGAGCGAGTGGCAGGGCAGGAACATCACCGTCGCCGGCCTCGGGGTGAGCGGCATCAGCGCCGCCCGCGCCCTGGCCGGCCTCGGCGCGGCCGTCACCGTCGTGGACGGCGGTGACAGCGACGCGCACCGGGCGCGCGCCGCGGAACTGGCCGAGCTGGGAATCACGGTGCGCCTCGGCGACGCGGAGACGCTGCCCGAGGGCACGGATCTGGTGGTCACCTCGCCCGGCTGGAAACCCTCCAGCCCTCTCTTCGAGGCGGCGGCCGAGGCGGGCGTCGACGTCGTCGGCGACGTCGAGATCGCCTGGCGGCTGCGCGGCCCCGACGCGCCGCCGTGGCTCGCCGTCACCGGCACCAACGGCAAGACGACCACGACGCGGATGCTCGCCTCCATCCTGTCGGCCGCCGGTCTGCGGACCGCCGCCATCGGGAACATCGGCACCCCGATCGTCGACGTCGTGACCGGCGACGAGCAGTACGACGTGCTCGCCGTCGAACTCTCCAGCTACCAGCTCCACTGGGCGCCCTCGCTGCGCGCCCACTCCGCCGCGGTCCTCAACCTCGCGCCGGACCACCTCGACTGGCACGGCTCCATGAAGGCGTACGCCGCCGACAAGGGCCGGATCTACGAGGGCAACACGGTCGCCTGCGTCTACAACGCCGCCGACCCGGCGACCGAGGACCTGGTGCGCGAGGCGGACGTGGAGGAGGGCTGCCGTGCCATCGGCTTCACGCTGGGCACGCCGGGGCCGTCCCAACTCGGCGTCGTCGACGGCATTCTGGTGGACCGCGCGTTCGTCGAGAACCGGCAGAAGCAGGCGCAGGAGCTCGCCGAGGTCTCCGACGTCAACCCGCCCGCGCCGCACAACATCGCCAACGCGCTGGCGGCCGCGGCACTCGCCCGCGCCTTCGGCGTGGCCCCGGCGGCCGTGCGCGACGGTCTGCGCGCCTTCCGCCCCGACGCGCACCGCATCGAGCACGTGGCGGACGTCGCGGGCGTCGCGTACGTCGACGACTCCAAGGCCACCAACACCCATGCCACGGAAGCGTCTTTGGCCGCCTACGAGCCGATCGTGTGGATCGCGGGGGGACTCGCGAAGGGCGCCACGTTCGACGAGCTGGTCGCCAGGTCGGCGGCTCGCCTCCGCGGTGTCGTGCTGATCGGCGCCGACCGTGCCCTGATCCGAGACGCCCTCGCGCGACACGCCCCACAGGTCCCGGTCGTCGACCTCGACCGGACCGACACTGGGGCGATGTCCGCGGCGGTGGCGGAGGCGGCCTCGCTCGCCCGGCCCGGCGACACGGTTCTGCTGGCCCCCGCCTGCGCCTCGATGGACATGTTCACCAACTACAACGAGCGAGGCGAGGCCTTCGCGGAAGCGGTCCGCGCACTCGCCGCCGAGCACGGCTGACAGCCGCCAGGTCCGGCTGCCGCCGGGCACGACTGGAGGGGACAGCGACGATGCCGCCCAGCACCACCGAGTCCGTACCCCCGCGGGGCAGCGCCCCGCGCCCTCCCGGCACCCGTCCCATGGCCGACGGCCGCGTCCGGACCGCGCCGCTGGACCAGGTCCGGCGGCGCATCGCGACGGCGTGGTGGCCGGGCCTCGCGGGGCCCGTCCCCGCCGTCGCCGGCATCGCGCTGCGCAGCCGGGCCGACGCTCCCCGGGCGGGACTGATCCGGCCGGGTGGGGGCTCCCGCATCCCCAAGGCGCCCGGCGGCGGACCCCGCGGTCCATGGCGGCTGTACGAGCAGGCGCGGCGGGCCTGGGACCGACCCCTGACCGCGTACTACCTCATCCTCGGCAGCAGCCTTCTGGTCACGGTGCTCGGCCTCGTCATGGTCTACTCCGCGTCCATGATCCAGGCGCTGGAGTACTCCCTCCCCGCCTCGTACTTCTTCCGCAAGCAGTTCGTCGCCGCCCTCATCGGCGCGGGCCTGCTGTTCCTCGCCTCCCGCATGCCCGTCAAACTGCACCGCGCCCTGTCGTACCCCCTGCTGCTGGCCGCCGTGTTCCTGATGATCCTCGTGCAGGTCCCCGGGATAGGGCATGCGGTCAACGGCAACCAGAACTGGATCTACCTCGGCGGCCCCTTCCAGCTCCAGCCCAGCGAGTTCGGCAAGCTCGCGCTCATCCTGTGGGGCGCCGACCTGCTCGCCCGCAAGCAGGAGAGGCGGCTGCTGACCCAGTGGAAGCACCTGCTCGTCCCGCTCGTCCCCGTCACGTTCCTGCTCCTCGGCCTGATCATGCTCGGTGGCGACATGGGCACGGCGATCATCCTGACCGCCATCCTGTTCGGCCTGCTGTGGCTCGCAGGGGCTCCCACGCGTCTGTTCACGGGCGTGCTCGGCATCGCCGTGTTCGTCGGTCTGCTGTTGATCAGGACCAACGAGAACCGCATGTCACGGCTCGAGTGCATGGGCGCGTCCGACCTCGGACCCAAAGGCGAGTGCTGGCAGGCCGTGCACGGCATCTATGCTCTTGCCTCCGGCGGATGGTTTGGTTCCGGTCTCGGTGCAAGTGTGGAAAAATGGGGCCAACTGCCCGAACCGCATACCGACTTCATCTTCGCCGTCGCCGGGGAGGAACTGGGCCTGGCGGGGACGCTGTCGGTGCTCGCGTTGTTCGCGGCTCTAGGCTATGCGGGTATCCGCGTTGCCGGACGCACGGAGGACCCCTTCGTGAGGTACGCAGCGGGAGGTGTGACCACCTGGATCACGGCCCAGGCCGTGGTCAACATCGGTGCGGTGCTCGGTCTGCTGCCGATCGCCGGCGTTCCGCTCCCGCTGTTCTCCTACGGCGGGTCGGCCCTGCTGCCGACGATGTTCGCCGTCGGGCTCCTGATCGCCTTCGCGCGACAGGATCCCGCCGCGAAAGCGGCCCTGGCCACGCGGAGGCCCGGGGTGAGATGGAAGTCGATGAGACGGCGCGTCAAGAAGCGTCCGTCCGGAGAGCGGTGAATTTCGGTGCATGTCGTACTCGCCGGCGGGGGGACCGCCGGCCACATCGAGCCCGCGCTCGCCCTCGCGGACGCCCTGCGCAGGCAGGACCCGACCGTGGGGATCACAGCCCTCGGCACGGAGCGCGGACTCGAGACCAGGCTCGTCCCCGAGCGGGGTTACGAGTTGGCGCTCATTCCCGCCGTTCCGCTGCCGCGCAAGCCCACCCCCGAGCTGATCACCGTCCCCGGACGGCTGCGCGGCACCATCAAGGCGGCCGAGCAGGTCCTGGAGCGCACCAAGGCCGACTGCGTCGTCGGCTTCGGCGGCTACGTCGCCCTGCCCGGCTACCTCGCGGCCAAGCGCCTCGGCGTGCCGATCGTCGTCCACGAGGCCAACGCCCGTCCCGGCCTCGCCAACAAGATCGGCTCGCGGTACGCCGCGGGGGTCGCCGTCGCGACGCCCGACAGCAAGCTGCGCAACTCCCGCTACATCGGCATCCCGCTGCGCCACTCCATCGCGACCCTCGACCGCGCCCGGGTGCGTCCCGAGGCCCGCGCGGCCTTCGGTCTCGACCCCAACCTGCCGACGCTGCTGGTGTCCGGCGGCTCGCAGGGCGCCCGGCGCCTCAACGAGGTCATCCAGCAGATCGCTCCGGTGCTCCAGCGCTCCGGCATCCAGATCCTCCACGCGGTCGGCCCCAAGAACGAACTGCCGCACGTGGACAACATGCCCGGGATGCCGCCCTATGTGCCGGTACCGTACGTGGACCGGATGGATCTCGCGTACGCCGCGGCCGACATGATGCTCTGCCGCGCGGGCGCGATGACCGTCGCCGAACTCTCCGCCGTGGGCCTGCCCGCCGCATACGTCCCGCTGCCGATCGGCAACGGCGAACAGCGGCTGAACGCCCAGCCGGTGGTGAAGGCGGGCGGTGGACTGCTGGTCGACGACGCCGAGCTGACCCCCGAGTGGGTCCAGGGCAACGTCCTCCCGGTGCTCGCCGATCCGCACCGGCTCTACGAGATGTCGCGCGCGGCCGCCGAGTTCGGCCGCCGGGACGCCGACGACCTCCTCGTCGGCATGGTGTACGAGGCGATTGCTGCACGCCGCCAGGCGTGAGAAGGCAGGGAGCGTGGCCGGACCGACCACCGCCGAACGCGGTGCACGAAACCCCCGTGACGGATCCGCCGGGTCCGAGGGACCGGTCCGCCCGCCCCGCCCGGACGACGGCGCCGGCCGGTCACGCAGGCCCGGCCCGCGCGCTCTCGCCGTCGCCGTCGCCGCCGTCCTCCTCGCCGGCGGGGCGATCTGGCTCCTGTACGGCTCGAAGTGGCTGCGCGCCGAACACGTGTCGACCACCGGTACCCGGGTGCTCACACCCCAGCAGGTGGAGGAGGCGGCGGCGGTGCCTCTCGGCGCCCCGCTGATCGCCGTCGACACGGACGCCATCGAGGCGCGGCTGCTGCGCGAACTGCCCCGCATCGGCGCGGTCGAGGTCGTGCGGTCGTGGCCGCACGGAATCGGTCTGCAGGTGACCGAGCGGCGACCGGTCCTGGTGCTCGAAAAGGGCGGAAAGTTTATCGAAGTGGACGCCGAGAGCGTCCGGTTCGCCACCGTCGAGACGGCCCCGAAGGGGGTCCCGCGACTGGAGTTGACGACGGCCGCATCCCCGAGCCTCAAGCGTTTCGGGGCCGACCGGCTGCTCGCGGAGGCCGTACGGGTCCGGGGCGATCTGCCCCACCGGGTCACCCGCGACCTGACCACCCTCACGGTGCGGTCATACGATCACATCTCCCTTGAGCTCAAGGGAGATCGGACCGTGGTGTGGGGGAGCGCCGAGGACGGCGAGGCGAAGGCTCGCACACTCGTGGCGCTGATGAAAGCAGCGCCCGCCGCACGCCACTTCGACGTGAGCGCCCCCACCGCCCCTGCGGTATCGGGGAGTTGACGCGCATATGTGCAGGCCAGCACCCTGGTTGGTCACGGCTGCGCGTGATCACATAGGGTGAAAAGAAAAACGGGAGGTTCGGCGTGTTCGTTGAACGTGCGCCACTTGTCGACTTAGTGTCCTGTTCGGAAGAGTCAAGGGAACAGACACACTGGTAACCCTAAACTTCACCGTTAGGGTTCGGGTCGGCAGCAAGCTGGTCGGGCCGTCCCCATTCGACATCAGTCGTCGCAGCGCAGCCCCGCGAGGCGGCGACACGTAAATCGAGGCGAGAGGCCTTCGACGTGGCAGCACCGCAGAACTACCTCGCAGTCATCAAGGTCATCGGTGTCGGCGGCGGTGGTGTCAATGCCATCAACCGAATGATCGAGGTCGGTCTCAAGGGCGTCGAGTTCATCGCGATCAATACGGACGCGCAAGCGCTGTTGATGAGCGACGCCGACGTCAAGCTCGACGTGGGCCGTGAACTCACCCGAGGCCTCGGCGCCGGAGCCAACCCGGCAGTCGGTCGCAAGGCGGCAGAGGACCACCGCGAAGAGATCGAGGAGGTCCTCAAGGGGGCCGACATGGTCTTCGTCACCGCGGGCGAGGGCGGCGGCACCGGCACCGGCGGCGCGCCCGTCGTCGCCAACATCGCCCGCTCGCTCGGCGCCCTGACCATCGGCGTCGTCACCCGCCCCTTCACCTTCGAGGGCCGCAGGCGCGCGAACCAGGCGGAGGACGGCATCGCCGAGCTCCGCGAAGAGGTCGACACCCTCATCGTCATCCCCAACGACCGGCTGCTGTCCATCTCGGACCGCCAGGTGAGCGTCCTCGACGCGTTCAAGTCCGCGGACCAGGTGCTGCTGTCGGGTGTCCAGGGCATCACCGACCTCATCACCACCCCGGGTCTGATCAACCTCGACTTCGCCGACGTCAAGTCCGTGATGTCGGAGGCCGGATCGGCGCTCATGGGCATCGGCTCGGCCCGCGGCGACGACCGCGCGGTGGCCGCGGCCGAGATGGCGATCTCCTCGCCGCTGCTGGAGGCGTCCATCGACGGCGCCCGCGGCGTGCTGCTGTCCATCTCCGGCGGCAGCGACCTCGGCCTCTTCGAGATCAACGAGGCCGCCCAGCTGGTGAGCGAGGCCGCCCACCCCGAGGCGAACATCATCTTCGGCGCCGTCATCGACGACGCCCTGGGCGACGAGGTCCGCGTGACCGTCATCGCGGCCGGCTTCGACGGCGGTCAGCCCCCGGCCCGCCGGGAGAACGTGATCGGCTCCGCGTCCGCCAAGCGCGAGGAGCCCGCCGCCCCGCAGCGCACCGAGAGCTCGCGCCCGGCGAGCGGCCTCGGCACCGTGCCCGTACGCGAGGAGCCCCAGGCCCCCGCCGAGCCGGCCCCCGTGGCGCAGGACCTCACGGCGCCGGCCTCGCCGCAGGTGCCCTCGGCCCGTCCGTACGACACCCAGGCCGAAGAGCTGGATGTTCCGGACTTCCTGAAGTGACAGTGCAGCACGACGCGATAGACGAGAGCGGCGCGCACTTCGCCTTCACCGACAGGTGGGGCGGGGTGAGCGCCGTTCCGTACGAGGAGCTCAACCTCGGCGGCGCGGTCGGCGACGACCCCGAGGCCGTGCGGACCAACCGCGCGATCGCCGCGAGGGCACTCGGACTCGACCCGGCCGGGGTCGTCTGGATGAACCAGGTCCACGGCAGGGACGTGGCCCGGGTCGACGCACCGTGGGGGGACGCGGAGATCCCGCCGGTTGACGGTGTGGTCACAGCCCGGCGCGGACTCGCCCTCGCGGTGCTCACCGCCGACTGCACGCCCGTTCTGCTCGCCGACCCGGTCGCGGGCGTCGTGGGCGCGGCGCACGCGGGCCGGCCCGGAACGGTCGCCGGCGTCGTGCCCGCGACCGTCGAGGCGATGGTCTCGCTCGGCGCCGAACCGGAACGGATCATCGCCCGCACCGGACCTGCCGTATGCGGTCGTTGCTACGAAGTACCCGAGCAGATGCGGGCAGAAGTGGCCGAAGCGGAACCCGCCGCCTGGTCCGAGACCAGCTGGGGCACCCCGGCCGTCGACGTCACCGCCGCGGTGCACGCCCAGTTGACCGCACTCGGAGTGAGGGACCTGCGCGGATCGCGGGTCTGCACCCTCGAGTCGCGCGACCACTACTCGTACCGCCGTGACCGGACCACCGGACGGCTCGCCGGATACGTCTGGCTCGAGGGCCGGGAAGAAGAGGACCGGGAACAGGCATGACCGACCGCAGAACCGAACTTGCCGCCAATCTCGCGAAGGTGGAGGAACGGATCGCCGCAGCCTGCGCGGCCGCCGGCCGCGAGCGGGAGGAGGTGACCCTCATCGTGGTCACCAAGACCTACCCGGCCAGTGATGTTCGCCTCCTCCATGAACTGGGGGTGCGTCATGTGGCGGAGAACCGTGACCAGGACGCGGCGCCGAAGGCCGCCGCCTGTGCGGATCTGAACCTGCACTGGCACTTCGTGGGTCAGTTGCAGACCAACAAAGTCCGTTCTGTCGCGAGTTATGCCGATGTCGTGCAGTCTGTCGACCGGCTCAAGCTCGTTTCCGCCCTGTCGGCGGCCGCCGAGCGCGCCGAGCGCGAACTCGGCTGCCTCGTGCAGGTGGCGCTGGACGCCGAGTCGGGGCAGCAGGGCGCCCGGGGCGGCGTCGCGCCGGACGGCGTCGAGGGGGTGGCGGCGGCGATCGCGGACTCACCAGGACTGCGGCTCGACGGACTGATGACCGTCGCGCCGCTCGCCGGACCGTACGCGGGACGGCAACAGGCGGCGTTCGAGCGGCTGATGGAATTGTCATCCGGCCTGCGCGTGGCCCATCCGGCTGCGAACATGGTGTCAGCAGGCATGAGTGCGGACCTTGAACAGGCCGTGGCGGCCGGAGCGACACATGTGCGCGTCGGTACGGCGGTACTCGGAGTCCGACCCAGGCTCGGGTAACGTCGCGAAGCAAGTCGGACCACAGTAGAAAATATGGTCATTTCGCCCATAGCGGACTGACCCAGTGGATCGCGGGCACTTGGTGACGCAAGCCGATCCACCACAGAGCGGAGGACTCAGAGAATGGCCGGCGCGATGCGCAAGATGGCGGTCTACCTCGGCCTCGTGGAGGACGATGGGTACGACGGCCGGGGCTTCGACCCCGATGACGACTTCGAACCCGAGCCGGAGCCGGAGCGGGAGCACCGGCGGCATCAGCCCCCGCACCAGGTCGAGCGGGAGGAACCGGTCCGGGTGACGGCGCCGCCCGCCCAGCGCGAGCCCGCCCCCCTGCCTGTCGAGAGCGGACGCCCGGCGCGTATCGCGCCCGTGGCATCCATCACACCCGAACGTCCGAACCTGGAGAAGAACGCACCGGTGATCATGCCCAAGGTCGTGTCCGAGCGGGAGCCCTACCGCATCACCACGTTGCACCCGCGGACCTACAACGAGGCCCGTACCATCGGGGAACACTTCCGCGAGGGCACGCCTGTGATCATGAATCTGACGGAGATGGACGACACCGACGCGAAGCGACTTGTCGACTTTGCCGCGGGTCTCGTCTTCGGTCTGCATGGCAGCATTGAGAGGGTGACGCAGAAGGTGTTCCTGTTGTCTCCTGCTAACGTCGATGTCACGGCGGAGGACAAGGCCCGCATCGCAGAGGGCGGATTCTTCAACCAGAGCTGAGAACGACACCGGGAACGACCCGGCCGAGAGGCCGGCTGAGATGGGATCCAGGGGAGAGGGAAGCGCGGGATGAGCGTCGCACTACAGGTGGTCTACATCGCGCTGATGTGCTTCCTCGTTGTCCTGATCTTCCGGCTTGTCATGGACTACGTCTTCCAGTTCGCCCGTTCATGGCAACCCGGTAAGGCGATGGTGGTCGTTCTGGAGGCCACCTACACTGTCACCGATCCACCGCTCAAGCTTCTGCGGCGGTTCATCCCGCCGTTGCGTCTCGGGGGCGTGGCACTCGACCTGTCCTTCTTCGTTCTGATGATCATCGTCTACATCCTGATCTCCATCGTTCGTGGAGTGGGGAACTCGATGTGAGCGATACGGTCCTGCCGACTGCCGACGACTACGTAGAGGTGAAGAAGAGATGCCGCTGACCCCCGAGGACGTGCGGAACAAGCAGTTCACGACCGTCCGCCTCCGAGAAGGCTATGACGAGGACGAGGTCGATGCCTTTCTCGACGAGGTCGAGGCCGAACTGACCCGCCTGCTCCGCGAGAACGAGGACCTGCGCGCCAAGCTGGCCGCGGCGACCCGTGCGGCGGCGCAGAACCAGCAGCAGGGGATGCGCAAGCCGCCGGAGCCGCAGGACGGCCGCGGTCCGGGCGCTCCCGTGCCCGCTGCCATATCCGGACCGCCGGTCCAGCAGCAGCCTCCGCAGATGGGTCCGCCCCAGCTGCCCGGTGGTGCTCCTCAGCTGCCGGCCGGTCCCAGCCACGGCGGCCCGCAGGGTCCCGGCGGCCCCATGGGCCCCGGTCCGATGCAGGGCGGTCCCATGGGTGGCCCGATGGGCGGCCCCATGGGCGGTCACGGCGGCCCGCAGGGCGGCCCGATGGGTCAGGGCCCCGGTGGCGACAGCGCCGCGCGCGTGCTCTCGCTGGCCCAGCAGACGGCCGACCAGGCGATCGCCGAGGCCCGTTCCGAGGCCAACAAGATCGTCGGAGAGGCGCGTTCGCGTGCCGAGGGTCTCGAGCGTGACGCCCGGGCCAAGGCCGACGCCCTCGAGCGGGACGCCCAGGAGAAGCACCGCGTCGCGATGGGCTCGCTGGAGTCCGCGCGCGCCACGCTGGAGCGCAAGGTCGAGGACCTGCGGGGCTTCGAGCGCGAGTACCGCACGCGTCTGAAGTCGTACCTGGAGAGCCAGCTGCGTCAGCTGGAGACCCAGGCCGACGACTCGCTGGCACCGCCGCGCACCCCGGCGACCGCGTCGCTGCCGCCGTCCCCGGCGCCCTCCATGGCTCCGGCCGGTGCGAGCGCGCCGTCCTACGGCAGCAACCAGACGATGGGCGGCCACGGCCCGTCGCCGTCGGGCCCGTCGTACGGCGGTCAGCAGCAGATGTCGCCGGCGATGACCCAGCCGATGGCACCGGTGCGGCCGCAGGCGCCGCAGCCGATGCAGCAGGCGCCGTCGCCGATGCGGGGCTTCCTGATCGACGAGGACGACAACTGACGGGGCTGCGCGCGCAGCGCGCGTAGCCGTCGGCAGACTGCGGGGCCGGGCCCGGAGTGCGTATGCGCTCCGGGCCCGGCCCTTTGCGTGTGCGCTGTGCAGCCCGTCCGGCAGGGAGGACACCGCGGAGCGCGGTACGAAGATGGGGGCACCACCCACGGCCGCCAGGCCGTAGGGGAGGGCGGGCAGGGGAAGCCCCGGGCTCCGACCTTGCCCCAGGCACGGAGCCGCCGGAAACGAAGGGGCCCGGCAGCTTGCGCGACGCTAGCGTCGCTTGCGCTGCCGGGCCCCTCGCGCGCCGCGCGCTACGCCTTCCGCAGGCGGAACGTCAGCGACAGGCCCTCGTCCTCGAAGGGCGAGCCGTACGACGTATCCGCCTCACCCTCCGCGAAGTCCGTCGCCAGCACCTCGTCCGCGATCAGCGACGCATGGTCCGCCAGCGCCGACGACACCTCGGCGTCCGTCGAGCTCCACCGCAGCGCGATCCGGTCCGCGACGTCCAGGCCGCTGTTCTTGCGCGCCTCCTGGATCAGGCGGATCGCGTCACGCGCCAGGCCCGCCCGGCGCAGCTCCGGCGTGATCTCCAGGTCGAGGGCGACCGTCGCGCCCGAGTCGGACGCCACCGACCAGCCCTCGCGGGGGGTCTCCGTGATGATGACCTCCTCCGGGGACAGGGTGATCGTCTCGCCGTCGACCTCCAGCGCGGCCTCGCCCGAGCGCAGTGCCAGGGACAGCGCCGCCGCGTCCGCCGCGGCGACCGCCTTGGCCACGTCCTGCACGCCCTTGCCGAAGCGCTTGCCGAGGGCGCGGAAGTTCGCCTTCGCCGTCGTGTCGACCAGCGAGCCGCCGACCTCCGACAGCGACGCCAGCGAGGAGACGTTCAGCTCCTCGGTGATCTGCGCGTGCAGGTCGGGGGAGAGGGACTCGAAACCGGCCGCCGCCACCAGGGCGCGGGACAGGGGCTGGCGGGTCTTCACACCGGACTCGGCCCGCGTCGCGCGGCCCAGCTCGACCAGCCGGCGCACCAGCGCCATCTGGGACGACAGCGTCGGGTCGATCGCGTCCAGGTCGGCGGCCGGCCACGAGGACAGGTGCACCGACTCGGGGGCGTCCGGCGTCACCGGGACGATCAGGTCCTGCCACACCCGCTCGGTGATGAACGGGGTCAGCGGCGCCATCAGCCGGGTGACGGTCTCGACCACGTCGTGCAGCGTGCGCAGCGCGGCCTTGTCGCCCTGCCAGAAGCGGCGGCGCGACCGGCGCACGTACCAGTTCGACAGGTCGTCGACGAACGCGGACAGCAGCTTGCCGGCGCGCTGGGTGTCGTACGCCTCCATGGCCTGTGTGACCTGGTCCACCAGCGCGTGCAGCTCGGACAGCAGCCAGCGGTCCAGGACCGTGCGCTCGGCCGGGGCCGGATCCGCCGCCGACGGCGCCCAGTTCGACGTACGGGCGTACAGGGCCTGGAAGGCGACCGTGTTCCAGTACGTGAGGAGGGTCTTCCGCACCACCTCCTGGATCGTGCCGTGGCCGACGCGGCGAGCCGCCCAGGGGGAGCCGCCGGCTGCCATGAACCAGCGGACCGCGTCTGCGCCGTGCTGGTCCATCAGCGGGATCGGCTGCAGGATGTTGCCCAGGTGCTTGGACATCTTGCGGCCGTCCTCGGCGAGGATGTGGCCGAGGCACACCACGTTCTCGTACGACGACTTGTCGAAGACCAGGGTGCCGACGGCCATCAGCGTGTAGAACCACCCACGCGTCTGGTCGATCGCCTCCGAGATGAACTGCGCCGGGTAGCGCTTCTCGAAGATCTCCTTGTTCTTGTAGGGGTAGCCCCACTGCGCGAACGGCATCGAGCCCGAGTCGTACCAGGCGTCGATCACCTCCGGCACGCGCGTCGCCGTCCGGCCGCAGCCGTCCTGCGGGCAGGCGAACGTCACCTCGTCGATGAACGGGCGGTGCGGGTCCAGCCCCGACTGGTCCGTGCCGGTCAGCTCGGACAGCTCCGCGAGCGAGCCGACGCAGGTGAGGTGGTCGTCCGCGCAGCGCCAGATGGGCAGCGGGGTGCCCCAGTAGCGGTTGCGGGAGAGCGCCCAGTCGATGTTGTTGTTGAGCCAGTCGCCGTACCGGCCCTGCTTGACGGAGTCCGGGAACCAGTTGGTCGCCTCGTTCTCCGCGAGCAGCCGGTCCTTGATCGCGGTGGTGCGGATGTACCAGGACGGCTGCGCGTAGTAGAGCAGGGCGGTGTGGCAGCGCCAGCAGTGCGGGTAGCTGTGCTCGTACGGGATGTGCCTGAAGAGCAGCTCCCGGGCCTGGAGGTCGGCCGTGAGCGCCTCGTCGGCCTTCTTGAAGAAGACGCCGCCGACCAGCGGGACGTCCTCCTCGAAGGTGCCGTCGGGGCGGACCGGGTTGACGACCGGCAGGCCGTAGGAGCGGCAGACCTTGAGGTCGTCCTCACCGAATGCGGGGGACTGGTGGACCAGACCCGTACCGTCCTCGGTCGTCACGTACTCGGCGTTGACGATGTAGTGCGCGGGCTCGGGGAACTCCACGAGCTCGAAGGGGCGCTGGTACGTCCAGCGCTCCATCTCCGCGCCCGTGAACGTCTGCCCGGTGGCCTCCCAGCCCTCGCCGAGCGCCTTCTCCAGCAGCGGCTCGGCGACGACCAGCTTCTCCTCGCCGTTCGTCGCGACGACGTACGTGACGGAGGGGTGGGCGGCGACGGCGGTGTTGGACACCAGCGTCCATGGGGTCGTCGTCCACACCAGCAGTGCGGCCTCGCCCGCGAGCGGGCCGGAGGTCAGCGGGAAGCGCACGAAGACGGACGGGTCGACGACCGTCTCGTAGCCCTGCGCCAGCTCGTGGTCCGACAGGCCCGTGCCGCAGCGCGGGCACCAGGGGGCGACACGGTGGTCCTGGACCAGCAGGCCCTTGCCGAAGATCTCCTTGAGCGACCACCACACGGACTGCACGTAGTCCGGGTCCATCGTGCGGTACGCGTCGTCGAGGTCGACCCAGTAGCCCATGCGGGTCGTGAGCTCCGCGAACGCGTCCGTGTGGCGGGTCACCGACTCGCGGCACTTGGCGTTGAACTCCGCGATGCCGTACGCCTCGATGTCCTTCTTGCCGGAGAAGCCGAGCTCCTTCTCGACGGCGAGCTCGACGGGCAGACCGTGGCAGTCCCAGCCGGCCTTGCGGGCGACGTGGTAGCCGCGCATGGTGCGGAAGCGGGGGAAGACGTCCTTGAAGACGCGGGCCTCGATGTGGTGGGCACCGGGCATGCCGTTGGCCGTGGGCGGGCCCTCGTAGAACACCCACTCGGGACGGCCCTCGGACTGCTCCAGGCTCTTCGCGAAGATCTTGCTCTCGCGCCAGAAGTCGAGCACGGCGTGCTCGAGCGCGGGCAGGTCTACCTGAGCGGGCACCTGGCGGTACTGCGGCGGTGTCATCGTCTCCTCCGGCGGACTGTTCGTCGTTCCGTCCGGAGGGACGAAAGCCGATGCTCGCGCGGCTTCCGCGGTACCACCCTCCTTGGCGGTGCACAGGTCACCGCCCCCTCATTGGGGTCGCGACGCCGGGTCTACTCGCCTGCTGGCTTTCTTCCGGCGGCTCCGGGGTGATGCTTCACGTCGCGCTCGCCCCCGGGCTCTCACCGTCCCCGGGTCGCTCATGGCTGCGTACGCCGCTACTCGTCCCCATCCACGCCTTTCGCTCCGCCCAGTGTACGGGCCGCGGCGAGGGGCGGCCGACCGCTTTTCGCAGCGCCGTGGCGTGGTGGTGCCGTTGACCCGAATGGCCATACGGACGGTTCCGCGGGCGGGGCGTGCCGCTGGAGCGGATTACGGGGCGGGGAGCTGGGCACAACGGATGCAGGCCCGGCTCCTCGCAGCCCGGGGCGGGGCCGAACCGGCGGCGTGCCCCGTTGCCGCAGGGCTGGTGTCGATTTATCGTCCCAGCACGATTCGCGAGCAAGATCACAATATGTGAAGGGGCCGCGGTGATGGTGGCGAAGAAGACCGCCGAGAAGACGGCGTCAGCGCGTTCCGTCGCCACGTCCCGGACGGCGCGCTCGGGGCGACGCATGCCCCGGAAGACCCCCGCGGAACGCGTCCCCGAGCCGGCGGGAGCCGTCGCGGATGAGGCCGCGCCTGCGAAGAAGCCGACCGCGGCCGGGTCGGCCGGCCGGACGACCCGGCGTGCCCAGGCCGCGCCGGAGGCAGGCGAGTCCCCGTCGCCCGGCACCAGGGCCGCGAAGCGGGCGGCCGGGTCGGCCGGGCCGGCCGGGAAGAAGGCAGCCACTGCCGCCGGAAAGGCACCGCGTACGCGGGACCCGGAGCCGGTGAAGCGCGCACGCGGCAAGGCCGCCGGCGGCGTGGATGCGGCCGAGCCGGCCGAGGCCGTCGGCAAGAAGGCGGCGCGGAAGGCCGCGCGCGCGAAGACCACCGCCGGTGGTGGGGCTGCCGAGCAGGCGGCCCCCGCCAAAAAGGCGGCGCGCAAGGCCACGACCGGAAAGGCCACGACCGGAAAGGCCACCGCCGGTGCGGCAGCGGAGGCCGGGTCGGCCGCGACCGGCCCGGCCGCCAAGAAGGCCGCCGCCGAGAAGAGTGCTGCCGGACAGTCGGCCGCGCGGGGCGGGCGAGCGCAGGCAGCTGCCGAGGCCAAGGCAACCACGTTCCGCTCGACCGCCGGGAAGGCGGCGGACACCGCGGACAGCAGGGCCGCCGAGGCCGCTGCGGCCGCCGGCGGCGGAGAGCCTGCGGTGTCGGGCGGCACGGCTGCGCGTCGCAAGGCCGCCGGGGTCGGTGCAGGCAAAGGCCGGCGTGCGCGGGCGGTCCCGGCGGGTGACGAGCCTGCGGCGGCGGGCGGCACGGCGGTGGCCGGTGAGGCCGCCGGTGCCGGACAGGCTCGTGCGGCCGCCGGCGGCGGAGAGCCTGCGGTGTCGGGCGGCACGGCTGCGCGGCGCAAGGCCGCCGGGGTCGGTGCAGGCAAGGGCCGGCGTGCGCAGGCGGTCGCCGGTGCCGGTAAGGCCCGTGCTGCCGCTCAAGGCGAAGAGCCCGCGGGGTCCGGCGGCACGGCCGCGCGGCGCAAGGCGACCGCCGGGCCCGGTGCCGGCAAGGGCAAAGCCCCGGCCGGCACGGGCGGCGAGGCAGGCGTCGGGGAGGAGCCCGGCGGGCGCGGGGACGTGTCGGGGAAGAAGGCCGCCGCCAAGAGGCCGGCGGCCAGGAAGGCCACGAAGAAAGCCGCATCCGCGGCCGAGGCCGCACAGCAGACAGGAGCCAGGACGGTGGCAGCGAAGAAGACCGCGGGCAGGGTGTCGGGCGGAGCCGGAAGCGCGGTGGCGGTGCCCACCGCCCGTGCGGCGGCCGCGACCCCGGCCGGTGAGCTGGCGGTACGGCCCGGCGAGGACCCCTGGACCCCCGAGGAGGTCGCCGAGGCGAGGGCGGAGCTCGCGGGCGAGGCGGCCCGCCTCACCGCCGAGATCACCTCGTCCGAGACCGCGCTCGTCGGGCTCATGCGGGACTCCGGCGACGGAGCGGGCGACGACGAGGCCGACACCGGCACGAAGAACATCACGCGCGAGCACGAGATGGCGCTCGCCGCCAACGCCCGGGAGATGCTGGAGCAGACCGAGCGGGCGCTGCAGCGGCTGGACGCGGGGACCTACGGTCTCTGCGAGAGCTGCGGCAAACCGATCGGCAAGGCCCGTATGCAGGCGTTCCCCCGCGCGACCCTGTGCGTCGAGTGCAAGCAGAAGCAGGAGCGGCGGAGCTGACACCGCACCCGTGTGGCGCACCCGTGTGCCGTACCCTCGTCCTCAGTCAGGCACCTAGGTTGAGGGACTCACGTGGCAGAGGCGGAGCGCATCATCGGTACGCCAGATGTTGACGACGAGGCGGCGGCACCTGCCGAGAAGCCCCAGGGCAGGCGCAGGGTCGTCGCGCTCTTCGCAGTGGCCCTCGTGGCCTATCTGCTGGACCTGGTCAGCAAGATCATCGTGGTGGAGAAGCTGGAGCACCACGCGCCGATCGAGATCATCGGCGATCTGCTGAAGTTCGAGGCGGTCCGCAACCCCGGCGCCGCCTTCGGCATGGGCGAGGCCTTCACCATCATCTTCACCTTCATCGCGGCGAGCGTGATCGTCGTGATCATCCGGCTGGCGCGCAAGCTGTACAGCCTGCCCTGGGCGATCGCGCTCGGCCTGCTGCTCGGCGGTGCGCTCGGCAACCTCACCGACCGGATCTTCCGCTCGCCCGGCGTCTTCGAGGGCGCGGTCGTCGACTTCATCGCGCCCGCGCACTTCGCCGTCTTCAACCTCGCCGACTCCGCGATCGTCTGCGGCGGTGTGCTCATCGTGCTGCTGTCGTTCCGGGGCCTGGACCCCGACGGGACCGTCCACAAGGACTGACAAGGCATACTCGACGGGTGAGTACCCTTCCCGAGATCCGCACCCTGCCCGTACCCGACGGCCTGGAGGGCGAGCGCGTCGACGCCGCCATCTCCCGTATGTTCGGGTTCTCCCGTACGAAGGCGGCCGAGCTCGCCGCAGCCGGGAAGGTGCAGGTCGACGGCTCGGTCGTCGGCAAGTCCGAGCGGGTGCGCGGCGGCGCCTGGCTCGAGGTGGAGATGCCCCAGGCGCCCGCGCCGGTGCAGATCGTGGCCGAGCCCGTCGAGGGCATGGAGATCGTGCACGACGACGACGACATCGTCGTGATCATGAAGCCGGTCGGCGTCGCCGCGCACCCGAGCCCCGGCTGGACCGGGACCACCGTGATCGGCGGACTCGCCGCGGCGGGCTACCGCATCTCCACCTCGGGAGCCGCCGAGCGCCAGGGCATCGTGCACCGTCTCGACGTCGGCACCTCCGGGCTGATGGTGGTCGCCAAGTCGGAGCGGGCGTACACGCTGCTCAAGCAGCAGTTCCGGGAGCGTACGGTCGACAAGCGCTACCACGCCCTCGTGCAGGGCCATCCCGACCCGCTGAGCGGCACCATCGACGCCCCCATCGGCCGGCACCCCAGCCTGGACTACAAGTGGGCGGTCACGGCGGAGGGCAAGCCGTCGGTGACGCACTACGACCTCATCGAGGCGTTCCGGGCGGCGTCGCTGCTGGACATCAAGCTGGAGACCGGCCGCACGCACCAGATCCGGGTGCACATGGCGGCGCACCGCCACCCCTGCGTCGGTGACCTGACGTACGGCGCCGACCCCACGATGGCCAAGCGCCTCCGCCTGACCCGGCAGTGGCTGCACGCGGTGCGGCTCGGGTTCGAGCACCCCTCGGACGGGCAGTGGGTCGAGTTCGCGAGCAAGTACCCGGACGACCTCCAGCAGGCCCTGGAGACGATCGCCGCGGAGAGTGCGTGACCGCGTACACCGTGCGGGTCGCGGCCGGCCCCGAAGACCGTGAGGCGTGCTTCGCCGTCCGCAAGGAGGTCTTCGTCGCCGAGCAGCGGGTGCCCGAGGACATCGAGTACGACGCCCACGACGCCGAGGACGCCGGCACCGTCCACGTCCTCGCGGTCCGCGCGGACGGTGTGCCGCTGGGCACCGGCCGCCTGCTGCACGGCGCGGCCGCCGCCGACCGGACCGGCGGCGACCTCACGGTCGGCTCGCTCGGTCGGCTCGCGGTGACCAGGGACGCGCGCGGGCTCGGCGTGGGCGTGGCGCTGGTGCGCGCCATCGAGGACGCGGCGCGCGACCGGGGCCTCGCGGCGGTCGACCTGCATGCGCAGACCCACGCGCTGGGCTTCTACGAGCGGCTCGGCTACGAGGCGTACGGCGCCGAGTTCCTCGACGCCGGGATACCGCACCGGTCCATGCGGCGCGACCTGCGTTCCTGAGCACCCCGGCGGGCTAGCCGTGTAAGCGGCCCGGCCGGTCCCCGTGTCAGGGTTGAGACCTTGATCCTCAAGGTTCCAGGCCGGCGGAGGACCATCGTGGACCAATTGGCCCTTTTGTTCGCCCTGTTGTTCGGCGCCGTGGTGACCGTGCCGCTGGGACAGCGGCTCGGGCTGCCCGCGCCGGTGCTGATGACGCTCGCCGGGATCGTGCTGGCCCTGCTGCCGTTCGTACCGAACGTCGACGTGCCGCCCGATCTCATCCTCCCGCTGCTGCTGCCGCCGTTGCTGTACGCGGCCGTCCAGCGCACCTCCTGGCGGCAGTTCACCGCGAACGCCCGGCCCATCCTGCTGCTCGCCGTCGCGCTCGTGTTCGTCACGACCGCGGCGGTCGCGGCCGTCGCCCATGCCGTGGTCCCCGGCCTGCCGATCGCCGCGGCGGTCGTGCTCGGCGCGCTGGTCGCGCCTCCCGACCCCGTGGCGGCCACGGCCGTCGCGGGCTCGCTGGGGCTGCCGCGCCGACTGGTGTCGATCATGGAGGGGGAGGGGCTGTTCAACGACGTCACGGCCATCGTGCTCTACCACGTGGCGATCGCGGCGGCCGTGAGCGGCGAGTTCTCCTGGGGGGTCGCCGCGGGGGAGCTGGTGCTGTCGGCCGTGGTCGCCGTGGCGGTGGGGCTCGTGCTCGGCTGGCTCTCGGACAAGCTGATGGGGCTGCTCGGCGACGCGACCCTGCAGGTCGGCCTCTCGCTGATGGTGCCGTTCGTCAGCTATGTGCTGGCGGAGGAGCTGATGGGCTCCGGGGTCCTCGCCGTCCTGACCACCGCGCTGTTCCTCGCCGAGCGCACCGCGGACCCGGACGACGTGATGGGCCGGCTGGCCGGGAGCACGTTCTGGCAGATCGTCGACACCCTCGTCACCGGGGTCGCCTTCGGGCTCATCGGCCTCGAACTGCACAACGTCTTCGGTACCGCCGACGGGCGGCTCGGGCGGCTGCTCGGCTGGAGCGCCGTGGTCGTCGCGGTCGTCGTCGGCGTACGGCTGCTGTGGCTGCTGCCCGCGGCCTGGCTCGCCAAACGGATGCACCACCTGCGCGACTACGACGAGGACGTGCCCACCAGCTGGCGGGAGACCGTCGTCCTGTGCTGGGCGGGGATGCGGGGCGTGGCATCGGTCGCCCTCGCCCTCGCGATCCCGCTGGAGACGGACCACGGCACGGGGTTCCCGATGCGCGAGGTGATCATCTTCATCGCGTTCGCCGTCATCATGGCGACCCTGGTCTGCCAGGGCCTGACCCTGCCGTGGCTGGTCCGGCGGCTCGGGGTGCGCGCGGACACCGGCGCCGAGCGTGAGCTGGAGCGCAGCCTCGCCGTCCGGGCGGCGCGGGCGGCGAGGGCCCGGCTCAAGGAGATCGAGGCCGAGGAGGACCTGCCCGAGGATGTCAGCGAGCGGCTCCATCGTGGCGCCGTCGAGATGGGCGCACGGATCAGCCCGGACATCGTGGACGACGAGCGGCGCGACTGGTTCGCGAAGCGGACCGAGCGGATGGCGACGGTGCGGCGCATCCAGCGGGAGATGATGTCGGCCGCGCGCCACGCGGTGCTCTCGGCGCGCAACGAACCGGGCGCGGACCCGGAGATCGTGGACCGGGTGCTGCGGCACCTGGACGTGCACAGTCTGCGGTGAGCCTCCGCCGCTCCGGGCCGGGCCGCAGTGACCTCGTCAGACCACGGTGACCTGGACGCCGAGCAGCGTGGATCCCTCCGTCCGGCCCGTCGAGATCACCGTGGTCGCACCCGGCCAGGTGAGCTTGGGCAGGAGGATGCCCTCCAGCTCGCGCGCCCTGCCGTGCTCCGGGGGCTCGTAGAACAGCGACAGCGTGCCGCCCGGGGCCAGCAGGCCGCGCAACAGGGCCACTTCGCGCTCGGCGGCGCACGTCCAGAAGACGTTGACGTTCACCGCGAAGATCTTGTCGAACCGGTCCCCGCCGGGCGGCAGTTCGGCGAGGGCGACCTGCCGCACCTCGGCGCGGCCGTCCGTGATGTGCGCGCGGTTGCGCCGGCGGGCCGCGTCGACGGCGTGCGCCGAGCGGTCGATCGCGGTGACGGTGCCGGTGGTCAGCCGCCCGGCAACCAGATCGAGCGCGACGCCGGGGCCGCAGCCGATCTCGAGCACACGGTCGTCCGGCCGTACGTCCAGCTGTTCGACCGCCCAGACGAGGCGCCGCGGCACAGAGGTCACGCGCCCAGGGTAGGGACGTCCCTGCCGTGGGGACAGCCGCCGCGCCACGGACGCAGCGGCCGGGGCGTCAGCCGCGGCCCGTGCGCGGGGAGTCGTCCTGTACGGGGACGGGGCCGGGCACCGGTGCGGAGGAGTGCGCGGGCCACTGGTCCGACGGCGGCAGCGAGGCCGCCGACGTCGCGATGCGCGGCAGCGCGTACGGGTGCTTCTCGCACAGCCAGGCCACCATCTGCTCACGCACCGTGCACCGGGCCGTCCAGACGTCGTCGGCGTCCTTCGCCGTCACCACGGCCCGCACCTGGATCGTGCTGGGCGTGGTGTCCGTGACGGCGAGGCTCCAGTCGCGGCGGTCCCAGGCGGGGCAGTCCTCCAGGATCTCCAGCAGCTTCTCCCGCATCAGCGCCACCGGCGCCGAGTGGTCCAGGTGGAAGAAGACGGTGCCCGTCATCTGCGCGCCGCCGCGGGACCAGTTCTCGAACGGCTTGCTGGTGAAGTACGACACGGGCATCGTGATCCGCCGCTCGTCCCAGGTCCGCACGGCCAGGAAGGTGAGCGTCACCTCCTCGACCATCCCCCACTCGCCGTCGACCACCACGGTGTCGCCGATGCGCACCATGTCGCCGAACGCGATCTGGAAGCCGGCGAACAGGTTGCCGAGCGTCGACTGCGCGGCCACGCCCGCGACGATGCCGATGATGCCCGCCGAGGCCAGCATCGAGGTGCCCACCTTCTCCATGCCGGGGAAGGTCAGGAGCATCGCGGCGACGGCCACGACGGCCACGACCGCGGTGACGATGCGCATGATCAGCGTGACCTGCGTGCGCACCCGGCGGACGCGTGCCGGGTCCCTCGTCGAGGACGCGTAGCGGGCGTACGTCGACTCCACGGCGGCCGACACGATCCGGGTCACCAGCCACGCGCTGGCCCCGATCAGCACCAGGGACAGGATGTGCCCGATGCCCGCGCTGCGGTCCCGTACGAGCGGCTGGTGGATCTCGCCGTACGACGCGCGCAGCAGTCCTCCGAGGAGCACGACCTGCAACGGCAGGCGGCAGCGGCGCAGCATGCCCCACAGCGGGGTCTCGGGGTGGCGGTCGTCCACGCGGCGCAGCAGCCGGTCGACGGCCCAGCCGACGAGCAGCGTCAGCACCACCGATCCGCCGACGACGGTCAACGGGCGCAGTACGTTCTCCATGTCTCCTGACTCCGTGAGGCGAAGGCCGGCTGGGAGGATGGCCGGATGAACATCATCCTTTTCCATTCGACCTTCGGTCTGCGCGCGGCGGTGCACGCGGCCGCCGACCGGCTGCGTGCGGCCGGGCACGAGGTTCGCGTGCCCGACCTGTTCGACGGGCAAACCGCCGAGACCGTGGAGGAGGGCAGGGAGCTCAGGGAGAGGATCGGCACGGACGAGCTGCTGCGGCGGGCGATCCACGCCGCCGCTCCCCATTCCGACCAGGGGCTGGTGTACGCCGGCTTCTCACTCGGCGGCGCGATCGCGCAGAACCTCGCGCTGGGCGACGAGAAGGCGCGCGGGCTGCTGTTGCTCCACGGCACCTCCGACATCGCGGAGGGCGCGTCGGCGGACGGCCTGCCCGTCCAACTGCACGTCGCGGACCCCGATCCCTTCGAGCCCGACGACTGGCTGAACACCTGGTACCTGCAGATGCGGCGGTCGGGCGCGGAGGTGGAGATCCACCGCTACGCGGGCGCGGGCCACTTGTACACGGACCCCGATCTGCCCGACTACGACGAGGAAGCCGCAGAGCGGACCTGGCGGACCGCCCTCGGCTTCCTCGACACACTCTGATGACCTGACCTGACCTGACCCGGCGTCGGGCACGGTGCCGCGGACCTGCCGCACCGTGCCCGTGCGGGAGACGTGTCAGCCGGCGCGGTACGCCGTCCAGTGGTCCTTCATGCGCTGCACCTGGCCCGAGGTGAACTGGTACATGCACGCGTCGTACGTGTAGTCCATGAAGTTGTGGATCGGGTCCACACCGGGCTTGCTGGCGCAGGTGTCACGGCCGGTCGGGCACTGGTACGCGGCGCTCTTCTCGGCCGGGGTGTCGCTCACGTAGTCGCCGTTGCCATTGCAACCGCCCTGGAAGGTGTGGTAGAGGCCCATCCAGTGGCCGACCTCGTGGGTGGCGGTGTCGCCCTCGTCGTAGTTGGCGGCGGTGCCGCCGGGCAGCGAGGCGTCGAGGACGACCACACCGTCCATCGACGGGTTGGAGCTGTACGAGGTCGGGAAGGTCGCCCAGCCGAGCAGGCCGCCGCTGAGGTTGGCGGTGTAGAAGTTGAGCGCGCCGGCGCCGCCCTGGCGGAGGGTGGACTTCATCTCCTTCTCGGCGGTGGAGCCGGAGGCCAGGTTGTACCAGGCCGGGTTGTTCGAGTAATCGGTGCCGGCCAGCGTGAACTGGAAGCCCGAGTCGACGTTTCCGGTGCCATGCCCGGCGAACGCCGAGTTGAGGACCGCCATCTGGCTGCTGATCTGGGCGCTCGTCAGCTTGCCCTTGTCGCCGTCGTGGATGACGTGGAAGTAGACCGGGATGTTCACCGCGGCGGCGGTGGACAGGCCGCGGGCGTTCGTGCGCGCCGCTTCCAGTCTCTTCTTCAGGTCCGCGTCCATGGCCTTCGCCTTGGCCTCGGTGACCTCGTTGGGCTCGTTGACGTGGCCGGCACCGGGACGCGTCTCGCGGGCCGTGGCGCTCTCGTGCTCGTGGGTGCCCTCGACGCACTCCTCGGCGGAAGTGGCGGCGGTGACGGCGGACTTAGGGGCGGCGACGCTGCCGGGGGCGGAGAGCGGCGCGATGGCCAGGGTTCCGGCCATGATCGCCGTACCGACTGCGCGGTGGCGCAGACGGGGGGATATACGGGCAAGAGCACGCATGACGTCTCCTCGCGGGGGGTTGTAGAGGGGGCCTTTCCTGGCCACCGCGGGGAGATTACGGGTGCATGTCAGATCTTGATGAGGATCGATCAAGCCCAATCAATCGTTGGGTCATTGCGGACATCGGGGAGAAAGGTTTCGGCCACGTCCGGCCCGTGAGATCGGCGCGTAACGAAGTGCGTGACGACGACGGGTGGTGTGTCCGCATTCATGGGTGCGGAACTCACCACCCGTCGTAGTGATGTGATCTTCTGTTAACAGTGTGACGAGTGACTGAAAACAGCCCCTCGTCTACGTCAGCGCACCGGCTGATTCACGCGCTCGACCTTCTGTGTTCCGCTGAGGGTGCGGTAGGAGCGCGACCACGACGACGTTGCGTCACGGTTCGTCCGGTCCGAGATGGTGTAGTAGTCCATCTGCGTCCGCTCGGCGGTCACATCCAGGACCCCGTAGCCGTGCGCGTCCATGTCCACCCACTTCACATGGCGGTTGGCCGCCCGGATCGCGGCCTGCGCGACCAGCGAGACCGTGCCCGGCGCCACATGGAGGATGTCGTCCAGGTTGTCGGAGGTCACCGACGTCACCACGAACTCGGTCGCCGCGGACGCGGACAACGGGTACGTGGCGGCCCTGACCGGCACGTCGTTGGCCCAGGCCATGTGGATGTCGCCCGTGAGGAACACGGTGTTCCGGATACTGTGCTGCGTCAGGTGGGCCAGCAGTTCCTTGCGGTCGTCCGTGTAGCCGTCCCACTGGTCGACGTTGACCGCCAGCCCTTCCTGCGGCAGCCCCAGCAGCTCGGCGAGCGGCCCGAGCAGATGCGCCGGCAGGGAGCCGAAGGCGACCGGCGAGATCATCACCGAGGTGCCGACCAGCTTCCAGGAGGCGTCGGAGGACGCCAGGCCCGCCTTCAGCCAGTCCAGCTGTGCCCGGCCGGTGATCGTGCGGTCCGGGTCGTCCACGTCGCCGTTGCCGATGCCCGACTGCTGTGAGCGGAACGAGCGCAGGTCCAGCAGGTGCAGATCGGCCAGCTTGCCGAAACGCAGCCTGCGGTACACGGTGCCCTCGGTGGACGCGCGCACCGGCATCCACTCGAAATAGGCCTGCTTGGCCGCCGCCACCCGCTCCGCCCACGCGCCCTCGGCGCCCGGCGTGTGGTTCTCCGCACCGCCCGACCAGGTGTCGTTGGCGAACTCGTGGTCGTCCCATATCGCGATCACCGGATGCGCGGCGTGCAGCGCCTGCAGATCGGCGTCCGTCTTGTAGGTGGCGTGCCGCAGGCGGTAGTCGGCGAGGCCGGTGATCTCGTGTCCCGGCTCGTGCCGCCGCACGACGTACTCCTCGGCCGGGTAGCCGCCCGTGGCGTACTCGTAGATGTAGTCGCCGAGATGCAGGACCGCGTCGAGGTCCGGGCGGGCGGCGAGATGGCGGTACGCGGAGAACCAGCCGGCCTCCCAGTTGGCGCACGAGACCACGCCGAAGCGCACACCGGCCGCGGCGGCGCCGGCGGCCGGAGCCGTACGCGTGCGGCCGACCGGGGAGACGGCGGAACCGGCCCTGAACCGGAACCAGTAGGTGCTCGCCGGACGCAGACCCCGGACGTCCGCCTTGACGGTGTGGTCCGAGGCGGCCCGGGAGGTGTCGCTGCCCCGGGCGACGACCCGCCCGAAGTCCCTGTCCTCCGCGACCTCCCAGTCCACCCGCGTGTCCGCGCCCCTGCCGGAGCCGGGCACGGCGTCCGCGCTCGGCGTGACCCGCGTCCACAGCAGGACGCCGTCGGGCAGCGGGTCGCCGGAGGCGACGCCGTGGAGGAAGGAGGGGGTCTGGTCCGCCGCGGTGGCGGGGGCCGCTGCGACCGCGAGTGCGGGAGCGGCGACAGCGGTGGCGGCAACGGCCTTGACGACCGTGCGGCGACTGGGAGTTGAGGTGATTCGACTGGTCACGGCCGATCAGACTACTGATCGGTACGCCGAACGGGCGGGCGAACTCGGAAAGTTCGCCCGCCCGTTCGGAAACGGTCAACCGCGGCCCCGCCGCGGGTGTGCTCAGCCCTTGAGGGCCTTGTCGATCGCCGTGGTGTACTGCTCCACCGTCATGGGCGCGTTGTCGCTGCCCTCGGCGGTGATCTTCTTGCCGTCCATCCTCAGCGTCGGCGTGCCGCCCACGCCGCTGTCGTCGAACGTCTTCGACATCTTCATCGCCCAGGCGTCGAAGGTCCCGTTCTCGACGTTCTTCCTGAACTCGCTGTTGTTCTTCAGCGCGGGCACCGAGTCGGCGACCTCGAGCAGGTACGCGTCCTTGGCGAACTTGTCGTCGCTCTCCTCGGGGTGGAACTTCTCCGAGTACAGCGCCGACTTGTACGCCATGAAGGCGTCGGGGCTCACGTCGAGAGCGGCGCCGAGCGCGCTCAGCGCGTTCTTCGATCCCTCGCCGTTGTCGGTCTTGTCGATGAACGTGGCGCCGATGTACTTGATCTTGTACTTCCCGGCCTCGACGTCCTTGTCGACCGTCTCGCCCACGGCCTGCTCGAACACCGCACAGACCGGGCAGCGGGAGTCCTCGTACAGCTCCAGCGTCTTCTTGGCGTCCGCCTTGCCGATGACGACACTCGTGCCGTCCTTGCCCTCGGTGTTCTTCGGGGCGGTGACGCTGGTCGCGTCGGCGGCCGCCTCCCAGTGGGACGGCTTGTTGGCCTGCATGATGCCGAAGCCGACACCGCCGGCGATCGCCAGGACCAGCACGCCGGTGCCGGCGACGATCAGCTGCCGGCGCAGCTTGTCCTTCTTGGCCTGGCGCTCGCGCTCCAGACGCAGCCGCTCACGGGCCGCCGCCTTGTTGGCCTGGCTGTTGCGCTTGCTCATGATCATTCACTCCATGGGGACGGGGGTGGCACAGGGGACTTCCGGCCGGGCGCGCAGAGCGCGGTTCACGCGCAGAGCGCGACCGGACGCGGGGGTCCCCTCCGTCCGACGGAGTGCACCAGCAGGCGCGCACGGGAGGAGCGGGGCTCGCGGTGCCCCCGGCGGCCCGTCGTGCGCGGAGCGCCCTCGCTGCCGCACAGCGCGGCGGCCGCGAGCAGCAGCGGACGGAAGGCGAAGGTCCCCACCGAACGCAGCAGGGCGGCGAGCGCCGCCTCGCCCCGCCGCAGCCAGGCCGCGGCGAGCAGCCCCACCGAGACATGGGCGGCGAGCAGCAGCCAGGGCACGGCGGGGTCGGGCGAGTCCAGCACGCCGCCGAGGCCGCCTGCCTCCGCGCCCGGCGCGACGCCCGGCAGCCGGGCGCCGACGCTGCCGCCGCACAGCACGTCGAGGCCGACCGAGCGCAGCGACCCGGTGACCGGGCCGCCGGCAGCTCCGTAACACGCGTGCTGGCCCGCGGTGAAGACCGTGTCGGCGGCCAGCTCCAGCGGGATCAGCAGAGCGGCGATCCGCCCGAAACCGCGCTCCTCGCCCGACAGCGCGTAGGCGACGGCGAAGACGGCGGCCGCGAGCACGGCGACGGTGGCCAGCGGCAGCGGGGCCTGCGAGAGCAGCACATGGGAACGAGAGCAGCACATGGGAAGCGGCGGACAGCGTCACGACCAGTGCCGTGAAGACCGCCGCCCGCAGCGCTCTGAGCCGCGTCCCTGATATGTCCATCGCCGGTGAGTGTGCCACGCGCCGCTGTAAGAGATCCCTAAAGAGCCCGCAGGCCAGGAATCCTGCCGTTGCGGAACAGGTCCACGAAGATCTGGTGGTCGGCGCGTGCCCGGGCGCCGTAGTCGTGCGCGAAGGAGACCAGCAGGTCGCCGAAGCCGTCCTCGTCCGCCGCGATCGCCGCGTCGATGGCGCGCTCGGTGGAGAACGGCACCAACGAGTGCCCGCTCTCGTCGTCCGCCGCCGCGTGCATCGTCGCCGTCGCCCGGCCGAGATCGGCGACGACGGCGGCGATCTCCGCCGGGTCGTCGATGTCCGACCAGTCCAGGTCCACCGCGTACGGAGAGACCTCGGCGACCAGCTGGCCGGAGCCGTCCAGCTCCGTCCAGCCCAGCCACGGGTCGGCGTGGTCCTGGAGCGCGCGCTGCGAGATCACCGTGCGGTGGCCCTCGTGCTGGAAGTAGCCGCGGACGGCGGGGTCGGTGATGTGCCGGGAGACGGCCGGCGTCTGCGCCTGCTTCATGTAGATCACGACATCGTTCTCCAGGGCGTCGCTGTTGCCCTCCAGGAGGATGTTGTACGACGGGAGGCCGGCCGAGCCGATGCCGATGCCGCGCCGGCCCACCACGTCCTTGACCCGGTAGGAGTCGGGCCGGGTCAGGCTCGACTCCGGCAGCGTCTCCAGGTAGCCGTCGAAGGCGGCGAGCACCTTGTACCTCATGGCCGCGTCCAGCTCGATCGAGCCGCCGCCCGCGGCGAACCGGCGCTCGAAGTCGCGGATCTCCGTCATCGAGTCCAGCAGCGAGAAGCGGGTGAGCGAGCGCGCCGTGCGCAGCGCCCCGAGCAGGGGGCCGTCGGCGGTGTCGAGGGTGAAGGGCGGGACCTCTTCGTTCTTCGCGCCGGTCGCGAGGGCGTGGATGCGCTCGCGGTAGGCGGCGGCACAGATCCGCACCAGGTCGGTGATCTGCTCGTCGCCGAGCGCCTTGGTGTAGCCGATCAGGGCGAGCGAGGCGGCCAGGCGCTTGAGGTCCCAGGTGAAGGGGCCGACATAGGCCTCGTCGAAGTCGTTGACGTTGAAGATCAGGCGGCCGTTGGCGTCCATGTAGGTGCCGAAGTTCTCCGCGTGGAGATCGCCGTGGATCCACACCCGGCCGGTGCGCTCGTCCAGGAAGGGCCCGCCGTGCCGCTCGCTCTGGAGGTCGCTGTAGAACAGGCAGGCCGTGCCCCGGTAGAACGCGAAGGCGGAGGCCGCCATCTTGCGGAACTTGACCTTGAAGGCGGCCGGGTCGGCGGCCAGGAGCTCGCCGAAAGCGGTGTCGAAGACGGCGAGGATCTCCTCGCCGCGCTGCTCGGCGGTGGGCTGCGGGACCGGCATCGCGGAGTGCCTCCTGGTGCATGACAAACGGGACAGCTTTTCCGCCCCGTCCAACGCATGACGGTACGCAGGAGTGCCCGCGAAGTGTCAGTCCCGCGACGTAGACTTCCACGCTGTCCCCCAAAGCGGGGGTCTGGGGGTCGCCCCCCAGAAGACTGCAGCCCGGAGGCCCGCCACCGTGACCAAGCCGCCCTTCACGCACCTCCACGTCCACACCCAGTACTCGCTGCTGGACGGTGCCGCGCGGCTCAAGGACATGTTCAATGCCTGCAACGAGATGGGCATGACGCACATCGCCATGTCCGACCACGGCAACCTCCACGGGGCGTACGACTTCTTCCACTCGGCGAAGAAGGCGGGGGTCACCCCCATCATCGGCATCGAGGCGTACGTCGCTCCCGAGTCGCGCCGCAACAAGCGCAAGATCCAGTGGGGCCAGCCGCACCAGAAGCGGGACGACGTCTCCGGTTCGGGTGGTTACACCCACAAGACGATCTGGGCCGCGAACGCGACCGGCCTGCACAACCTCTTCCGCCTCTCCTCCGACGCGTACGCGGAGGGCTGGCTGCAGAAGTGGCCGCGTATGGACAAGGAGACCATCTCCCAGTGGTCCGAGGGCCTGATCGCCTCCACCGGCTGCCCCTCCGGAGAGCTCCAGACCCGGCTGCGCCTCGGCCAGTTCGACGAGGCCCTCAAGTCCGCCTCCGAGTACCAGGACATCTTCGGCAAGGACCGGTACTTCCTGGAGCTGATGGACCACGGCATCGAGATCGAGCGCCGCGTCCGCGACGGACTGCTGGAGATCGGCAAGAAGCTCGGCATCCCGCCGCTGGTCACCAACGACTCGCACTACACGTACGCCCACGAGGCCGGCGCCCATGACGCGCTGCTGTGCATCCAGACCGGCAAGAACCTCTCGGATCCCGACCGCTTCAAGTTCGACGGCACCGGCTACTACCTGAAGTCGACCGACGAGATGTACGCGATCGACTCCTCGGACGCCTGGCAGGAGGGCTGCCGCAACACCCTCCTGGTGGCCGAGCAGGTCGACACCACCGGCATGTTCGAGAAGCGCGACCTCATGCCGAAGTTCGACATCCCCGAGGGCCACACCGAGGTCACCTGGTTCAAGGAGGAAGTCCAGCGCGGCATGCACCGCCGTTTCCCGGACGGCATCCCCGAGGACCGCCAGCGCCAGGCGGAGTACGAGATGGACGTCATCATCCAGATGGGGTTCCCGGGGTACTTCCTCGTCGTCGCCGACTTCATCATGTGGGCCAAGAACCAGGGCATCGCGGTGGGCCCTGGCCGAGGATCCGCAGCCGGTTCGATCGTCGCGTACGCCATGGGCATCACCGACCTCGACCCCATCCCGCACGGTCTGATCTTCGAGCGCTTCCTCAACCCCGAGCGCGTCTCCATGCCCGATGTCGACATCGACTTCGACGAGCGCAGGCGCGTCGAGGTGATCAGGTACGTGACCGAGAAGTACGGCGCCGACAAGGTCGCCATGATCGGCACGTACGGCAAGATCAAGGCGAAGAACGCGATCAAGGACTCCGCCCGCGTGCTGGGCTACCCGTACGCGATGGGCGACCGGCTCACCAAGGCCATGCCCGCCGACGTCCTGGGCAAGGGCATCGACCTCAACGGCATCACCGACCCCTCGCACCCCCGCTACAGCGAGGCCGGCGAGATCCGCGGGATGTACGAGAACGAGCCGGACGTGAAGAAGGTCATCGACACCGCCAAGGGCGTCGAGGGCCTGGTCCGGCAGATGGGCGTGCACGCCGCCGGCGTGATCATGTCCAGCGAGACCATCACCGAGCACGTCCCTGTGTGGGTCAGGCACACCGACGGCGTCACCATCACCCAGTGGGACTACCCGAGCTGCGAGTCGCTCGGCCTGCTGAAGATGGACTTCCTCGGCCTGCGGAACCTGACGATCATGGACGACGCCGTCAAGATGGTGAAGTCCAACAAGGGCATCGACATCGACCTGCTCGCCCTGCCGCTCGACGACCCGAAGACCTTCGAGCTGCTCCAGCGCGGTGACACCCTCGGCGTCTTCCAGTTCGACGGCGGCCCCATGCGGTCCCTGCTGCGGCTGATGAAGCCCGACAACTTCGAAGACATCTCCGCCGTGTCCGCGCTCTACCGCCCGGGCCCGATGGGCATGAACTCGCACACCAACTACGCCCTGCGCAAGAACAAGCAGCAGGAGATCACGCCGATCCACAAGGAGCTGGAGGAGCCGCTCCGGGAGGTCCTGGACGTCACCTACGGCCTGATCGTCTACCAGGAGCAGGTCCAGAAGGCCGCCCAGATCATCGCCGGTTACTCGCTCGGCGAGGCCGACATCCTCCGCCGCGTCATGGGCAAGAAGAAGCCCGACGAGCTGGCGAAGAACTTCACCATCTTCCAGGCCGGCGCCCGGAAGAACGGCTACAGCGACGAGGCCATCCAGGCCCTGTGGGACGTGCTGGTCCCCTTCGCCGGATACGCCTTCAACAAGGCCCACTCCGCCGCGTACGGACTCGTCTCCTACTGGACGGCGTTCCTCAAGGCCAACCACCCCGCCGAGTACATGGCGGCGCTGCTCACCTCGGTCAAGGACGACAAGGACAAGTCGGCCGTCTATCTGAACGAGTGCCGGCGCATGGGCATCAAGGTCCTGCCGCCCAACGTCAACGAGTCCATGTCCAACTTCGCCGCCCAGGGCGACGACGTGATCCTCTTCGGCCTCACCGCCGTGCGCAACGTCGGCCAGAACGTGGTGGAGTCGATCATCAAGACCCGTAAGGCCAAGGGGAAGTACAGCTCCTTCCCCGACTTCCTCGACAAGGTCGAGGCCGTCGTCTGCAACAAGCGCACCATCGAGTCGCTCATCAAGGCCGGCGCCTTCGACACCATGGGCCACACCCGCAAGGGCCTGGTCGCGCACCACGAGCCGATGATCGACAACGTGGTGGCGGTCAAGCGCAAGGAGGCCGAGGGGCAGTTCGACCTCTTCGGCGGCATGGGCGAGGAGGAGAGCAGCGAGCCCGGCTTCGGACTCGACGTCGAGTTCTCCGACGTCGAGTGGGAGAAGTCCTACCTGCTCGCGCAGGAGCGGGAGATGCTCGGCCTCTACGTCTCCGACCACCCGCTGTTCGGCATCGAGCACGTCCTCAGCGACAAGACGGACGCGGCGATCTCCCAGCTGACCGGCGGCGAGCACGCGGACGGCGCGGTCGTCACCATCGGCGGCATCATCTCCGGCCTGCAGCGCAAGATGACCAAGCAGGGCAACGCCTGGGCGATCGCCACCGTCGAGGACCTCGCCGGCTCCATCGAGTGCATGTTCTTCCCGGCGACGTACCAGCTCGTGTCCACGCAGCTCGTCGAGGACACCGTGGTCTTCGTCAAGGGGCGGCTCGACAAGCGGGAGGACGTCCCGCGGCTCGTCGCCATGGAGCTGATGGTCCCCGACCTGTCGTCGGCCGGGACCAACGCGCCGGTCGTCGTGACCATCCCGACCGTCAAGGTCACCCCGCCCATGGTCAGCCGCCTCGGCGAGATCCTCAGCCACCACAAGGGCAACACCGAGGTGCGGATCAAGCTCCAGGGTCCGCGCAAGACCACGGTGCTCCGGCTCGACCGGCACCGGGTCCAGCCCGATCCCGCTCTGTTCGGTGACCTCAAGGTGCTGCTCGGCCCGTCCTGCCTGGCCGGCTAGGGGGTGTCCGGCCCCTAGCCGGGCACCCGCCTCAGCCGCCTCCCGGCACGCAGAAGGGGCGCGCCCGTCGTCACGGGCGCGCCCCTTCTGCCCATCAAGTCCGTCAGTTGTGGCCGAAGCGCTTCTGCCGGCCCTTGTGGGCGACATCGGACGGCGTGACCTGCGCCGCGCGCTGCTCGGCCTGCGCCTCCATGGACGACTTGGTGGCCTCCTGGTGGCCGCGCTCCGCCGGCGAGGACTTCTGACTGCGCTCACGGTTCTTGTTCTTGGCCATGGTGGGTGCCTCCTGTGGGTTCTAGGGGCCAGGGCCGCTGTCAGGCTCACATAGCCGAACAACCCGCGCATTTTGGATCATTGCGGACCGTAATCGCCCGCCGGAGTCCTGGACCCGCCCGATCCGCCACGCCGATGATCGAGTTCCGGACGTCAACCCTGCGGCAGTCGGGCAGACTCGAAGGAAACCCGGAACAATCCCTGATCCGGACCTTTCTCGACCTCCGAGTTCCCGACGGCCACCGGAAATGCGGTGATTGCGGAAGGGCTCCCGGGAACGTCGCCGAAAGAGTCCCCGAAAGAGGGTGGAACGCGTGGACCGCTGCGTCGTCCTGGTGGACGCCGGATATCTGCTGGGCGCCGCCGCGAGCCTTCTCGCGGGAGAACCGGCGCGGTCGCGGATCACCGTCGATCATTCCGCCCTCATCCAAGGCCTGCGCGACCTCGCCGAGGCCGACACCGAACGCCCGCTGCTCCGCATCTACTGGTTCGACGGCGCCCCCGACCGGGTGCCCCAGCCCGAGCACCGCAGGCTGCGCGTGATGCCGCGCGTCACCGTCCGGCTGGGTGCCCTGACCCGCAGCGACGGCCGCTGGGCGCAGAAGGGCGTCGACGCGGCCATGCACGCCGAACTCACCGAACTGGCCAGGAACCGCGCCTGCTCCGACGTGGTGCTCGTCACCGGCGACGGCGACCTCCTGCCCGGTCTGATGTCCGCGAAGGAACACGGCGTCGCCGTCCACCTGTGGGCCGTCCAGGCCGCCGACGGCGACTACAACCAGTCCGAGGACCTCGTCGCCGAGGCCGACGAACGCCGCGTGCTCGACCGGGCCTGGATCACCCGCGCCGTACGGGCCAAGGAGCTGAGCGGCATCTGCGCCCCGGCCCCCGTGCCCCGCCCCGAGATCGCCGCCATCCTGTCCGCGCCGCTGCCCGAGTCGGCGCTCGCCGCCTCCGACGAGCGCGCGGCGGACACCACCCCACGCAACGGCACACCGACCGCGTCCGCCGACGCCGCGACCGGCACCGCATCCGCACCCGCCCCCTCCAAGGGCGTGCCCACGCCCAAGGACCTCGCCGGACTGCGCGCCCCCGGCCTGCACCACGCGCCGGCCACCCCCGCGAACGCCACCCTGCGCTGGTCCTCCGACAAGGGCTGGATCGACCGCTCCGGCCAGGGAGCCCTCGGCGAACCGCCCGAGAGCGCGTCCCTGCCCACTCTCGCCCAGCTCACCAGTGCCGAGCAGCGCTGGGCCGACCGAGAGGAGGACATCACCACCGTCGGCGGCGACCCTTTCGAAGTGGGCCAGGTCTTCGCGCGCCGCTGGATGGAGCGGCTGCCCGAGGCGGGCCACGTGCAGAACCTGTCCAGCATGTACCCGCGCATCCCGCACCGCATCGACGGTGAACTGCTGCGCTATGCGGCGCGTTTCGGACTTCTCGCCCACAAGGACGACCAGATCGACGAGCACGACCGCTATGCCATCCGCGCGGGATTCTGGCGCGAGATCGACGTGAGAACGGCCGCCGAGCACGCCCCGACGGGGGAGCAGTCGGGGCCCGAGGGCATCCGGGGCGGCCGGACCCCGTAGTCTCGTACCTCGTGAGTACGGTGTGCGTGGTGCGGGATCTGGTCAAGACGTACCCCGCCGCGCGCGGCAGGAGGGGCACGCCCGGGACACCCGAGGTGCGGGCCACCGACGGGATCAGTCTCGACGTCCGGCGCGGCGAGATCTTCGGCCTGCTCGGACCCAACGGCGCCGGCAAGTCCACCCTCGTCCGCCAGCTCACCGGGCTCATGCGCCCCGACTCCGGCAGCGTCGAGCTCCTCGGCCACGACCTGGTGCGCCATCCCGAGCGGGCGGCCCGGCTCGTCGGCTACCTCGGCCAGGAGTCCACCGCCCTCGACGAACTCACCGTCGCCCTCGCCGCCGAGACCACCGGGCGGCTGCGCGGGCTGACCGTACGGCAGGCACGCGACGAACGCGACGCCGTCCTGGACGAGCTCGGACTCACCGCCCTCGCCGCGCGCCCCCTCAAGAAGCTGTCCGGCGGCCAGCGGCGCCTCGCCTGTTTCGCGGCGACCCTTGTCGGCGAGCGGCCCGTCCTCGTCCTGGACGAGCCGACGACCGGCATGGACCCCGTCGCCCGGCGTGCCGTGTGGGCGGCCGTCGACCGCCGTCGCGCCGAACACGGCGCGACCGTGCTCCTCGTCACCCACAACGTCATCGAGGCCGAGACCGTCCTCGACCGCGTCGCCGTTCTCGACCAGGGCCGCGTCATCGCCTGCGACACTCCCTCCGGGCTCAAGGAGCGGGTAGCGGGGGAGGTCCGCGTCGAGCTGGTGTGGCGCGAGCGGGCGCCGCTCGATGTCCCCGAGGTCGCCGCGCTGCAGGACTTCGCACAGGAGTCGGGCCGCCGCTGGGTGCTGCGCCTCGCGCCGGAGGAGGCGCGGGCCGCGGTCGCCGCGGTGACGGGCGGCGCGGCGTTCGCGGCGCTCGACGACTTCACCCTGGCCACCCCGAGTCTGGAGGACGTGTACTTGGCACTCGGCGGGAACGCGACGAAGGGGCTGGTCAAGGCGTGAGCATCATCTCCGCCGCATCGGCGAGGACCGTGCGCGGGGCTGCCCCCGTCCCGGAGGACGCCGCACCGCTCGCGCCACGGGCGCGACTGCTGCCGGCGCTCGCCGCGGTGTACCGCGCGCAGCTGTCCCGGGCGCGGGTCGCCCGGATCCCGCTGCTGTTCGTCGCGACCTTCCAGTCCGTCGGGATCATGGTCCTGATGCGCGGGGTCGTCGACGGCGGCACCGAGGCGAAAGCGGTCGTCGCCGGCGCGAGCGTGCTCGTCGTCGCCTTCGTCGCGCTGAACCTGCTCGCGCAGTACTTCGGGCAGCTGCGTGCCGGGGGCGGCCTCGACCACTACGCCACACTGCCGGTGCCGCCCGCGGCGGTGGTGCTCGGGGCGGCCGGGGCGTACGCCTCCTTCACCGTGCCGGGCACCGTCGTGACGGCCGTCGCGGGCAGCGTGCTCTTCCAGCTGCCGCTGACGCACCTGTGGGTGCTGGCCGCGGTGATCCCGCTGTCCGGCGCGGCACTCGCCGGCCTGGGCGCGGCCCTCGGCCTGCTCGCGCCGCGCCAGGAGCTGGCCACGCTGCTCGGCCAGCTGGGCATGTCGGCGGCACTGCTGCTCGGGGTGCTCCCGGCCGACCGGCTGCCGGGACCGATCTCGTACGCGCGCGACCTGCTGCCCTCCACGTACGGCGTCGAGGCGCTCGCCCGTACCTTCGACGCGCGTCCCGACTGGGCGGCGGTCGGCCTCGACCTGGCGGTCTGCGCGGCCGTCGGCGTGGTGTCGCTGGCGGTGGCGACGTGGGCGTACCGGCGGGCGGCAGTCCGGTGAGGCGTCACTCGTGTGGGCCTGGCACGATGGCGGTGTGACCGCACCGCTGACTCCTCCTCACCGGCCGAACCGGCAGCCCTCGGGCGACAACCCCTGGCAGGCGCCGCCCACCGGCCCTGTCCCCGCGGGTGCGACCTGGACGGGCGACGGGCCGGCCCCGAAGGACGGGCCGGACACGGACGACCTGAGGAAGGACCTCAAGGACGGCGCCGTGGTGTTGGTGGCCGTGACGGTGCTCGGTGTGGTGCTCGGTCTGCTGTGGCTGTGGCTGGCGCCGCGGGTGCCGCTGGTCTCCAACGACAGCGGCGTCTTCCTCAAGGACACGGAGGGAGAGGAGGCCATCGGCGCGGACGGAACGTTTGTGCTGCTGGCGGCCGGGCTGGGCGCGCTGAGCGCGGCGGCCGTCTTCCTGTATCGCCGCCGCGGCGGAATCGTCCTGGTGCTGGCCCTCGCGCTCGGCGGCCTGCTGGCCTCGCTGCTCGGCTGGGGCGTGGGCGTCTGGTTCGGCCCGACGCAGGACGTGGTGGAACACGCGCGCCAGGCGGGCGAGGGCGTGACGTTCGACGCGTATCTGGAATTGGGCGCGAAGAACGCGCTGCTGGCGTGGCCGTTGGCGGCGATGGCGGTGCACCTGGGGCTGACGAGCCTCTTCGCGCCGCATGACCCGGAGCCGGAGCTCGACCCGCACGGGCCGTGGCCGGGCTCGTCCTGAGTTCCCCACCCCGCCCCTTCCCGCAACTGGGGCTCCGCCCCCCGGATCCCTGTCGTCCTGCGCCCAGGCGGGCGGGGGCTGGGCTTCGGCCCGGATCGGGGGTCCTGCGCCCCGGTGGGCGTTGTGCTCAGGGGCTTCGCCCCCGGACCCCGCGGGCCTGGCCCGAGCCGCCCCTGTCCGCCGGGTCTGGCGGCGTGGGTGGGGGCGTCCGGAAGGAAGCCAGGAAGTGCCGTGTCCCGCACGGGGCTGATCCGCGCGGCGAGACCGCCCCGCCGACGACAGGGGCTCGGGGCCGGGAACTCGGCCTCGCCGACGTGTGAGGCGCGGGGTTCGGGGCCGAGCCCCGAGAAAGCTAGGCGCGCCCGATCGGGGCCACTGTCGCCGACGTCAGGTCGGCCAGCGCCTCCGGGGACAGCTCGACCTCCAGCCCGCGGCGGCCCGCCGAGATGCAGATCGTCTCGTGGGACGACGCCGACGCGTCCAGGACCGTCGGGAGGCGCTTGCGCTGGCCCAGAGGAGAGATGCCGCCGCGCACGTAGCCCGTCGTGCGTTCCGCCGCCGCCGGGTCCGCCATCGTCGCGCGCTTGCCGCCCACCGCCGCCGCCAGGGCCTTCAGGTCGAGCTGGCCCGCGACCGGGACCACCGCCACCGTCAGGGCGCCGTCCACGTCCGCGACGAGGGTCTTGAAGACGCGGTCGGCCGGGACACCGAGCGCCTGTGCCGCCTCCTCGCCGTACGACGGCGTCGACGGGTCGTGGTCGTACGCGTGGAGCGTGAACGGCGTGCCCGCGGCCGTCAGGGCAACCGTCGCCGGAGTGCCACCCGTGCCGCCCGACTGCTTCTTCTGCTTCTTCGCCACCTGAGTGGTCCCTCCCGTCAGTTGGGGCTCGTCGGCTGCCTCGTGAGGTCCACCATCGGCAACGACGGAAGGTGCCGCAGCACCGCCGTCTCCCCCCGCAGCAGCTTCAGTTCCTCGCGCAGCCGCGTAGCCGTGTCCGGCGCCTGGAGCAGCCGCTGCTTCGTGGGGGTGTCCAGCACCGCCGCCGCGGCGACCAGGTACGACACCACCGAGGGCTCGTCCGGCAGCTCCGCCCCCGTCGAGAGCGTCCGCTCACGCGCACCCGCCAGCCGCTGCTGGTAGTTGCGGAAGGCCCGCAGCACGCCCTCAGCGAGTGCGCCCGCGCCGTCACCCGGCTCCTCCGGGAGCTCCTCCAGCTCCGCCGTCAGGAACGGACCGCTCGCGTCCACCGACAGCAGCCGCACCCGGGTCGTACCGGTCGCCAGGACCTCGAAGCTGCCGTCCTCCCGCTCCCGGATCGTCGCCGCGTCCGCGATGCAGCCCACCCGGTGGAACGCCTGGATCGGGTCGGACCCGAAACCGGCGGCGGGTCCGCGCTCGACGAGCGTCGTGGGGTCGGGCATGCCGGGCGCGGTCGGCGCGACCTCCCGCCCGTCCCGGATGGCGACGACGGCGAAGCGCCTCGGCTCCTCCTCGTCCGTCTTCAGCAGTTCGCGCATCATGGCGCGATAACGCTCCTCGAAGACGTTCAGGGGCAGCACGAGGCCAGGGAACAGCACCGAGTTCAGCGGGAAGAGGGGGAGGCGAGCGGTGGTCACAGCGGTCAAGAGTAATGGGCGCGGGTGCGGGCCCCGCGCCCGCGCCCGCGCAGTGGCATCGTGGACGCGACCTCGATCCGCACCCCGTCCCGCGCCCGCAGGAACTGACCCAGCGGATCGTCCGTCACCGACGTCCAGGGAAGGGAGGTCGCGTAGGGGCCGATCAGCCGGAACTGCGCCAGCGCGTCCGCCCACCGCCCCCGCGCCACGAGCACGTACGTGAGCAGGTTGCGGACCTCGGCCGGCCAGGGGTCCCCGGCCGCGTAGTCCGCGGACAGCACGATGGCGAGATCCGCCGCCGCGTCGATCCGGTCCTCCTGGACCGACGTGGTCGGCTCGCCGGTCAGCAGCTGGGCGAACGCCGCTCGGACCGGCAGCGCCTGGACCAGCGAACCCGGCAGCGCGTCGGCCGCCGCCTCCTCGGCGAAGTCGAAGCACTCGCGGTGGGACCCGTACCACTGGGCGGACAGGTACTTCAGCGCCGCCACATGGCAGCCGTAGTGGTGCGACGACCGGCGGATGGCCCGTTCCCACAGGGACTCGAACGCCGTGTGCGTCGCGTGCGTCCCGCGGGCGTGGTCCAGCGCGATGCGCCACGGCACGGGGTCGTTCGGTTCGGCGTCCGCCGCCGCGTCGATCAGCGGGCCGACCTCGCGCAGCCGCTCGGCGCGCGCCGGCGACTCCCATGCCCGCGCGACCGCGAGCTGTGCCTTCACGAGCAGGGCGTCCGCGTCGCGGGGTGACGCGCCCAGCCAGCTGCCGAGCCATTCGTCCCGGTTCCTGGCGAAGGCGGCGAGCCGCGACACGTACCGGTCGCGGTTCTCCCATTCGGCTGATTCCCGTGTGGTCGCGAGCAGCTTCGCGGCCCCTTCGTACTCGCCCTCGGCGGCCGCGACGAGCGCGGGACCGAGCCGCTCGTCGGGGGCGTCGAGCAGCACCGCGTCGTCGGGCACGAGGCCGTCGGACAGCCCGGGCGTATGACGGATCATGCGCGCGGCACGGGTCAGGGCGCGAAGGAAAGACATGGTGCGGACCATTGAAAACCGCAGGTGAGCGCGGCGCCAGAGCCCACCTGTGAATCTTTGGTAGCGGCGGAAAGGTTGCTCGGGGGCCGGTCAAGACACGGTAAAAGAAACGCCGCTCCGCGCCTTATCCGCGCCGCAGCAGACGGGAGGCTCCCGCCGCCACCGTGGTCGCCAGAATCCACCCGAGAAGCACCAGCGCCGCCGAAGCCCATTGCCAGTGCTCGTCAAGTCTCCAATAGCCGTCCTGGCCGAGATTGATCACCGGAATGAGCAGATCCAGCGCGTACAGAGCCGGATTCCATTCCGGGTGCTCCTCCTTCTTGATCGGATCCGGGGCCACCTGCGCGAAGGCGATGGTGCCCGCCGCCCACAGCACCGCCATCCACAGCGCCGCCCGTCCGGGCCGGTAGCCGTACGCCACGGTCCAGTCCTGCAAGTAGCCCCACAGCTTCGCGGCCAGCGGCAGCGTCTCCCGCCGCCGGCGCTGCTTGGCCAGCAGCACCTCGCGGGCGTCCGCGTCCTCGCCGCTGTTGCGCAGCACGGTCGCGAGCCGTTCGTACGGCTCCGGGGAGTACTCCGGCGTCGCCGAGGTCACCCACTCCAGCCGGCGCGACAACGGGAACTCCTCGTACGGGACGAGGTTTTCGTAGACGAAGCCGCCCATCGCCAGACCGCCCGGCCCCGGCCAGCTCGCCGCCAGGTCGATCAGCGTCACCACCTTGGCGCCGTTCAGCACGACCCGGCCCTCCTCGGGACGCTCCGCGTTGAACCGCAGCTCCGGTGTCGTGATCCGGCGCAGCGACAGCTCCTCGTGCGGGCTCAGCACGAACCGCGCGCGGTTCAGGTCGACCGCGTCGCCGAACCGCCCGTCGTCCAGGCGCACCCCGCCGTAGCACTCGAAGGGCTGCAGCCGCGAGCCGCGCACCGCTGCGCCCGCGGTGTTGATCCCGAACGGGGGAGTGGCGCCCTGGTTGCCGGTGGCGACGCTCACCCAGGCGCCTGTCATGTACAGCGTGCGCTCCACGCTCAGCTGCGGGGCGTTCAGCGCGCGGCGCTCGGCGGCTGCCCGCAGCCGGCTGCCGCGCAGACTGAGCGAGACGCCGATCTTCGCGCCGCGCAGGCTGAACTCCCCGTACGTCTCGATCAGTTCGGCCTGTAAGTCCTGGGCGACCGACAGGCCGTCCGCGGTGATGGCACGCCCGCGGCGGTCCGGGCGCACATGGATCTGGTTGATCAGAAGGTCCGTGCCGATCTGCGCGTCGGTGAGCCGGATGCCGTGCTCCACCCGGCAGCGCGGCATGTGCAGATCGCCCTCCGTGCGCAGCCGGGCCGCCTCGATGCGCGGAATCGCGCAGCCGACCAGGCGCACGGTGGTGAAGTGCGCCTCGGGCATCAGCAGCTCGTTCTCGAAGCGGCAGCCGTTGAGCTCGACGTAGGGGCCGATGCTGCCTCCGGCGAGCTTGAGCGTGCCGGTGATCTGGACGCCGCGCAGCTTGAGCGCGGCGACCCGCCCCGGCCGGGCGGACGGCCCGCTCAGCAGCAGCCGCGCCACGATGGACGCGCGGACGCTGCGCTCGGGGCCCCAGGGGCGCGGGGAGAACGGGTCGTTCAGCAGGGGATCGGTGTCGCTGAGGTCGTGCGTGCTTCCGTTTCTGAAGGCGTTCCACATGTTCTGCTCGGCCGGGCTCAGTCCCTCCGGGGGCCCGTCGTCAAGCGGCTCGGTCACTGCCGCTCCTCCGCTCGTTGGCTCGTACAGCTGTTCTTCCCGCTGAGTGACGGCCTGAACGCTAGTGGTGATGGTCGGCCGGAGATGACTGGGGTGGCTGTTTTTGGCCTCCGGGAGCGGTGGGGGCCGGGTTACGGCCATGCCCGTATCAGTGACTGATACGGAAAACAACCGCCGGATCCGGTCTGAGAGAATTGGTTCCGTGATCTCTCGAATCGATCTGCGCGGCGACGCCCTCCCGGAGGGCGGCGCTCTGCGCGACCTGCTGCCCCGTGCCGATTTCGACGTGGAAGCCGCCCTGGAGAAGGTGCGGCCGATCTGCGAGGACGTGCATCATCGTGGCGACGCGGCGCTGATCGAGTACGCGGAGACGTTCGACGGGGTCGTCCTCGACCAGGTGCGCGTGCCCGCCGCCGCTCTCACCCGGGCGCTGGACGAGCTCGACGCCGAGGTCAGGGCCGCCCTGGAGGAGTCGATCCGGCGCGCCAGGATCGTCCACCGCGCCCAGCGCCGCAAGGACCACACCACGCAGGTCGTCCCCGGAGGCACCGTCACCGAGAAGTGGGTCCCCGTCGACCGCGTCGGGCTCTACGCACCCGGCGGCCGGTCCGTCTACCCCTCCTCCGTGATCATGAACGTGGTGCCCGCGCAGGAGGCCGGCGTCCCGTCCCTCGCGCTGGCGTCCCCCGCGCAGAAGGAGTTCGGCGGCCTTCCGCACCCCACCATCCTCGCGGCCTGCGCGCTGCTCGGCGTCGACGAGGTGTACGCGGTGGGCGGCGCCACCGCCGTCGCGATGTTCGCGTACGGCACCGAGTCCTGCCCCCCGGTCAACATGGTCACCGGCCCCGGCAACATCTGGGTCGCCGCGGCCAAGCGGTACTTCACCGGCCGCATCGGCATCGACGCCGAGGCCGGCCCCACCGAGATCGCGATCCTCGCCGACTCGACCGCCGACCCGGTGCACGTCGCCGCCGACCTGATCAGCCAGGCCGAGCACGACCCGCTGGCCGCGGCCGTGCTCGTCACCGACTCCGAGGAGCTCGCCGCCGCGGTCGAGCGCGAGCTGGAGCCGCAGGTCGCGGCCACCAAGCACGTCGAGGACCGGATCAGGCCCGCGCTGGCCGGCAGGCAGTCCGCGATCGTCCTGGTCTCCTCGGTCGAGGACGGTCTCAAGGTCGTCGACGCCTACGGCGCCGAGCACCTGGAGATCCAGACCGCCGACGCCGGCGACATCGCGGCCCGTGTCCGCAACGCGGGCGCGATCTTCGTCGGTCCGTGGGCGCCCGTGTCGCTCGGCGACTACGCCGCCGGCTCCAACCACGTCCTGCCCACCGGTGGCTGCGCCTGCCACTCCTCGGGCCTGTCCGTGCAGTCGTTCCTGCGCGGCATCCACATCGTGGACTACACGCGCGACGCGCTCGCCGAGGTCGCCCACCACGTCGTGACGCTGGCCGAGGCGGAGGACCTGCCCGCGCACGGGGCCGCCCTGAAGGCCCGTTTCGGGTGGAAGGTGCCGGGACAGTGAGCGAGAACATCGGCATGGACGACCTGCCGATCCGGGACGAGCTGCGCGGCAAGTCCCCCTACGGCGCGCCCCAGCTCGACGTCCCCGTCCGGCTGAACACCAACGAGAACCCCTATCCGCTGCCCGAGCCGCTCGTCGAGCGGATCGCCGAGCGCGTGCGCGACGCCGCGCGCGGGCTGAACCGGTACCCCGACCGGGACGCGGTCGAGCTGCGCACCGAGCTGGCGCGCTACCTCACCCGCACGACCGGCCACGAGGTCGCGCTCGCCAACGTCTGGGCCGCCAACGGCTCCAACGAGGTCATCCAGCAGCTGCTGCAGACCTTCGCCGGCCCGGGGCGGGTCGCCATCGGCTTCGAGCCGTCCTACTCCATGCACGGGCTGATCTCCCGGGGCACCGGCACGGGCTGGATCTCCGGCCCCCGTGGCGACGACTTCACGATCGACGTCGGCAAGGCGCGGGCCGCCATCGCCGAGCACCGACCGGACGTCGTCTTCGTCACCACGCCCAACAACCCCACCGGCACCGCGGTCGACGCCGACACCGTCCTCGCGCTGTACGAGGCCGCGCAGGCGGCCAAGCCGTCCCTCGTCGTGGTGGACGAGGCGTACGTGGAGTTCAGCCACCACCCCTCCCTGCTGCCGCTCATCGAGGGCCGGCCGAACCTGGTGATCTCCCGCACGATGTCGAAGGCGTTCGGCGCGGCCGGGCTGCGCCTCGGCTACCTCGCCGCGCACCCCGCTGTGGTCGACGCCGTCCAGCTGGTGCGTCTGCCGTACCACCTGTCGGCCGTCACCCAGGCCACCGCGCTGGCCGCCCTGGAGCACACCGATACGCTCCTCGGGTACGTCGAGCAGCTGAAGACCGAGCGGGACCGGCTGGTCGCGGAGCTGCGCGCCATCGGCTACGAAGTCACCGACTCCGACGCCAATTTCGTGCAGTTCGGGCGCTTCGACGGCGAGGGCGGCGCGCAGGCGATGTGGCAGAAGATCCTCGACCACGGCGTGCTGGTCCGTGACAACGGCGTACCGGGCCGGCTGCGGGTCACCGCCGGTACGCCCGAAGAGAACGACGCGTTCCTCGATGCGGTTCGCGCACTGAAGAAGGAGCAGAGCTCATGAGCCGCACTGGACGGGTCGAGCGCACCACCAAGGAGACCTCGGTCGTCGTCGAGATAGACCTCGACGGCACCGGCAAGGTCGACGTCGCCACCGGCGTCGGTTTCTTCGACCACATGCTGGACCAGCTCGGCAGGCACGGCCTGTTCGACCTGACCGTCAAGACCGACGGCGACCTGCACATCGACACCCACCACACCATCGAGGACACCGCCCTCGCGCTCGGCGCCGCCTTCAAGCAGGCCCTCGGCGACAAGGTCGGCATCTACCGCTTCGGCAACTGCACCGTGCCGCTGGACGAGTCCCTCGCCCAGGTCACCGTCGACCTCTCGGGCCGCCCGTACCTGGTGCACACCGAGCCGGAGAACATGGCGCCGATGATCGGCACCTACGACACGACGATGACCCGGCACATCCTGGAGTCCTTCGTCGCCCAGGCGCAGATCGCCCTGCACGTCCACGTCCCGTACGGGCGCAACGCGCACCACATCGTCGAGTGCCAGTTCAAGGCCCTCGCCCGCGCCCTGCGCTACGCCTCGGAGCGCGACCCGCGCGCCGCCGGCATTCTTCCCTCCACGAAGGGCGCGCTCTAAGACGATGACAGGCCTGTCCACCATCCTCATCGTCGTCGGGCTGTTCCTCGCCGGCGGTGTCTACTCCTTCTCCAGACAGAAGATGCCCAAGGGGCCCATCGTGCTGCTGACCGCGGCCTCCGCGATGTGCCTGGTCGCCGGCGTCCTGCGGATTCAGGGAATCTGGGAGTAGCAGCATGAGCGCACAGAAGAAAGTCGTCGTCTTCGACTACGGCTTCGGCAACGTCCGTTCCGCCGAGCGCGCCCTCGCGCGCGTCGGCGCGGACGTCGAGATCACCCGTGACTACGACAAGGCCATGAACGCCGACGGGCTGCTCGTCCCCGGCGTCGGCGCCTTCGCCGCCTGCATGGAGGGCCTGACCCAGGCCCGCGGCAACTGGATCGTCGACCGAAGGCTCTCCGGCGGCCGGCCCGTCATGGGCATCTGCGTCGGCATGCAGATCCTGTTCGCGCGTGGCATCGAGCACGGCGTCGAGACCGACGGCCTCGACGAATGGCCCGGCACCGTCGGGCCGCTGAAGGCCCCGGTCGTGCCCCACATGGGCTGGAACACCGTCGAGGCGCCCGCGGACAGCGAGCTCTTCGCCGGAGTCGACGACGACGCGCGGTTCTACTTCGTGCACTCCTACGCGGTGCACGAGTGGAACTTCGAGGCCACCAACGCCGCCATGCGCGCGCCCAAGGTCACCTGGGCCACGCACGGCGAGTCCTTCGTCGCCGCCGTCGAGAACGGCGCGCTGTGGGCCACCCAGTTCCACCCCGAGAAGTCCGGCGACGCCGGCGCCCAGCTGCTGACCAATTGGATCGAGACGCTCTGATGCCGAAGCTTGAACTCCTCCCCGCAGTCGACGTCCGCGACGGCCAGGCCGTCCGCCTCGTCCATGGCGAGTCCGGTACGGAGACCTCCTACGGCTCCCCGCTGGAGGCCGCCCTCGCCTGGCAGCGTGCGGGCGCCGAGTGGCTGCACCTCGTCGACCTGGACGCCGCCTTCGGCACCGGCGACAACCGCGACCTGATCGCCGAGGTCGCAGGGAGCCTGTCGGGTCACGGCATCAAGGTCGAACTGTCCGGCGGCATCCGTGACGACGCCTCCCTCGCGGCCGCGCTCGCCACCGGCTGCCGGCGCGTCAACCTGGGCACCGCCGCGCTGGAGACCCCCGAGTGGGTCGCCAAGGTCATCGCCGAGTACGGCGACAGGATCGCCGTCGGCCTCGACGTGCGGGGCACCACGCTGCGCGGCCGCGGCTGGACCCGCGACGGCGGCGACCTGTACGAGACCCTGGCCCGCCTCGACTCCGAGGGCTGCGCACGGTACGTGGTCACCGACATCGCCAAGGACGGCACGCTCCAGGGCCCCAACCTGGAGCTGCTGCGGAACGTCTGCGCCGCGACCGACAAGCCCGTCGTCGCCTCCGGCGGCGTCTCCTCCCTCGACGACCTGCGCGCCCTCGCGTCCCTGGTGCCCGAGGGCGTCGAGGGCGCGATCGTCGGAAAGGCGCTGTACGCCAAGGCGTTCACCCTGGAAGAGGCCCTGGCGGCGGTGTCCGCATGACGGAAGCCGTACGCCGGATCGGCTCGGGCGGTCCGTGGGAGGAGTCCTTCGGCTACTCCCGCGCCGTCCAGCTGCCCAACGGCCTGGTCCTCGTCTCCGGCTGCACCTCCGTCGTCGGCGGCGAGATCTCCGCGGGCGGACCGTTCGAGCAGACGATGACCGCGTTCGGGGTGGCGATCGACGCCCTGAAGGAACTCGGCCTCGGCGCCGAGGACGTCGTGCGCACCCGTATGTACATCACCCATGCCCGGGACGTGGACGAAGTGGGCCGCGCGCACAAGGAGTTGTTCGGCACGGTCCGTCCGGCCGCGTCGATGCTCATCGTCTCCGGCTTCGTCGACCCCTCGCTGGTCGTCGAGGTCGAGGTCGAGGCGTACCGGCCCACCGCAACCGAAGGAGGTGCCGCATGACCCTCGCGGTCCGCGTGATCCCCTGCCTGGACGTCGACGCCGGCCGGGTCGTCAAGGGCGTCAACTTCCAGAACCTGCGCGACGCGGGCGACCCCGTCGAGATGGCCAAGCTGTACGACGCCGAAGGCGCCGACGAGCTCACCTTCCTCGACATCACCGCCTCGTCCGGAAACCGGGAGACCACCTACGACGTGGTGCGCCGCACCGCCGAACAGGTCTTCATCCCGCTCACCGTGGGCGGCGGCGTGCGCAGCGCCGAGGACGTCGACAAGCTGCTGCGCGCGGGCGCCGACAAGGTCGGTGTCAACACCGCGGCGATCGCCCGCCCCGAGCTGATCCGCGAGATCGCCGAGCGGTTCGGCCGCCAGGTGCTGGTGCTGTCCGTCGACGCACGGCGGACCGCGGCGGGGTCGTTCGAGGTCACCACGCACGGCGGCCGCAAGGGCACCGGCATCGACGCCGTCGAATGGGCGCACCGGGCGGCCGAGCTGGGCGCCGGCGAGATCCTGCTCAACTCGATGGACGCCGACGGCACCAAGGACGGCTACGACACCGAGATGATCGCGGCCGTGCGGAAGCACGTGACGATCCCGGTGATCGCGTCCGGCGGCGCCGGCAAGCTGGCCGACTTCCCGCCGGCCGTGGACGCGGGCGCGGACGCGGTGCTCGCCGCCTCCGTGTTCCACTTCGGCGACCTGCGGATCTCCCAGGTCAAGGACGCCCTGCGGGCGGCGGGCCACCCGGTCCGCTGAGCCCGAACCGAAGGGGTCCCGGGAGAACGTCCCGGGACCCCTTCGGCACGTCCGCACGTCCCGCGCCCCCATGCGGGTGTGCCCCCGCACCGGGCCGGACACGTGCGGGACCCTCTCGCAGGTGCGCCGGGCTCCTACACCCCGAGCTGCGCCTCACGGACCCGCGCGATCGCGTCCATGTCGCCCTCCAGGTCCACCCGCGTCGCGTCCTGGCGGCCGAAGGCGAACAGCAGCAGCTCGCCGGGCTCGCCGGTCACGGTCACCACGGGCGTACCGCGATGCGCCACCGCCGTCCGCCCGTCCGGCCGGCGCAGCACCAGACCCACCGGCGACCTGCGCCCGAGCAGCCGCGCGCCCTTCTCCAGGCGCGACCACAGCACGTTCTCGAAGACCTTGTCCAGATCACGCGGCGCCCAGTCCGGCTGTGCCCGCCGCACGTCCTCGGCATGGACGAAGAACTCGACCGTGTTCGCCGCCTCGTCGACCTGTTTGATGGCGTACGGGGACATCCGCGGCGGCCCTGTACGGATCATCAGGACCAGCTCGTCGTACGGCTTCGCCGCGAACTCCGCCTGGATCCGCTCCGCACGGTCCCTGAGCGCCTTGATCAGGATCCCGCCCGCGGCGTCCGGCCTGCGCTCGCGCATCACCACGTGCGCCGCCAGCTCCCGGGTCGTCCAGCCGTGGCACAGGGTCGCGGCCTCCGGCCCCGCCGCCTCCAACACATCGGCGAGCAGAAGTCGTTCGCGCTTCGCATGGGTCGACATGCCCGCCAGCGTACGGCGGCTCCGCCGGGTCCGCCCAGTGGACGCACCGTCCCGGCCGTCCCACGGCACGGCACAATGGGCGCATGACCAGCAGTGTCCCCGCCAGTGGCCTCGACCCCGCCATCGCCGCCCGCCTCAAGCGCAGCGCCGACGGCCTTCTCCCCGCCATCGCCCAGCAGTACGACACCGGTGAGGTGCTGATGCTCGGCTGGGTGGACGACGAGGCACTGCACCGCACCCTGACCACCGGCCGCTGCACCTACTGGTCCCGCAGCCGCCAGGAGTACTGGGTCAAGGGCGACACCTCCGGCCACGTCCAGCACGTGAAGTCCGTCGCCCTGGACTGCGACGCCGACACCGTGCTCGTCAAGGTCGACCAGGTCGGCGCCGCCTGCCACACCGGCGCCCGGACCTGCTTCGACGCCGATGTCCTGCCCCTCGGCGAGTAGGGTCTGCCGCCATGGATCTCGAGACCTTCCGCAAGCTGGCCGCCGACCGCCGTGTCATCCCCGTCAGCCGTCGCCTGCTCGCGGACGGCGACACGCCCGTCGGGCTCTACCGCAAGCTCGCCGCCGAGCGCCCCGGCACGTTCCTCCTGGAGTCCGCGGAGAACGGCCGCTCCTGGTCGCGCTACTCGTTCATCGGCGTACGCTCCGACGCCACGCTCACCGTACGCGACGGCCGGGCTCACTGGCTCGGCGTCCCGCCCGTCGGCGTCCCCACGGACGGCGACCCGCTCACCGCACTGCGCGAGACCGTGCAGACCCTCCATACGCCACGCGACCTCGCGTCGGGCATGCCGCCCTTCACCGGCGGCATGGTCGGCTACCTCGGCTACGACATCGTGCGCAGGCTCGAGAAGATCGGTCCCGGTGAGCGCGACGACCTGAAGCTGCCCGAGCTGACCATGCTGCTCACCTCGGACCTCGCGGTCATGGACCACTGGGACGGCAGCGTCCTGCTGATCGCCAACGCCATCAACCACAACTGCCTCGCCACCGGGGTCGACGAGGCGTACGCGGGCGCCGTCGCCCGCCTCGACGCCATGGAGGCCGACCTCGCCCGGCCGCTCGCCTCCGCGCCCGCCGCCCTGCCGCCCTCGGAGCTGCCCGAGTTCTCGGCGCTGTGGGGAGGGCGGGACTACCAGGACGCCGTCGAGGACATCAAGGAGCGCATCCGGGCCGGCGAGGCGTTCCAGGTCGTGCCCTCCCAGCGGTTCGAGACGCCGTGCGCCGCGAGCGCGCTGGACGTCTACCGGGTCCTGCGGGCCACCAACCCGTCGCCGTACATGTACCTCTTCCGCTTCGAGGGGTTCGACGTCGTCGGCTCCAGTCCGGAGGCGCTGGTCAAGGTCGAGGACGGGCACGCCATGCTCCACCCGATCGCCGGCACCCGCCCGCGCGGCGCCACCCCGCAGGAGGACCACGACCTCGCGGAGGAACTGCTCGCCGACCCCAAGGAGCGCGCCGAGCACCTGATGCTCGTCGACCTCGGCCGCAACGACCTGGGCCGCGTCTGCGAGCCCGGCAGCGTCGAGGTCGTCGACTTCATGTCGATCGAGCGGTACTCCCACGTCATGCACATCGTCTCCACCGTGACCGGCAAGGTCGCCGAGGGCCGTACCGCCTTCGACGTCCTCACCGCCTGCTTCCCCGCGGGCACCCTGTCGGGGGCGCCCAAGCCCCGCGCGATGCAGATCATCGACGAGCTGGAGCCCTCGCGGCGCGGGCTGTACGGCGGTGCCGTCGGCTACCTCGACTTCGCGGGCGACTCCGACACCGCCATCGCCATCAGGACCGCGCTGCTGCGCGACGGCACGGCGTACGTCCAGGCCGGAGCGGGTGTCGTCGCCGACTCCGACCCGGTCGCCGAGGACACCGAGTGCCGCAACAAGGCGGCGGCGGTGCTGCGCGCCGTCCACACCGCCAACCGGCTGAACGGCGCGGCCGGGCGGTAAGGGATAGTGGACGCGTGAGTGCCGTACCCGTACCCCAGCCCCGCGCCGCCGCGGCGGCCCCGAGCGGCAGCCGCCGCAGCCTCGCCGCGGCCCTGTTCCTCGGCGCCGTCGGCGCGACCGTCGTCCTGCTCGCCGCCGGACAGATCTGGGCCGAGGGCCACGCCTCGGTCGGCGGCGGAACCGTTTCGCTCGACGCCGACGGCGGGGACGTCACGGGCGTGCCCACCGCCCTCGCGATCGTCGGACTCGCCGCCCTCGTCGCCGTGTTCGCCGTCCGCAGCGCAGGCCGCGTCGTCGTCTCCGGGCTCCTCGCGCTCAGCGGCGCGGGTGCGGCGCTGGCGGCGTTGCTGGGCGCCTCCGACAGCGACGCGCTCGACGAGAAGGCGGCGCGGACCACGGGCGACGCCGCCGCGACGGCCGACGCGCTCACCCACACGGCCTGGCCCTATGTGACCGCGGCCGGCGGCCTGCTGATCCTGCTCGCGGGTGTCCTGGCGCTGCGGTACGGCAGGCAGTGGCCCGCCATGTCCGGCCGCTACGAGCGCGACGGCACACCGCGTCCCCGCAAGGCGGCCGTGGTGGACCCCGACCGGCCCGAGGACCTCTGGAAGGCCCTGGACCGCGGCGAGGACCCGACGCGCGAAGGGTGACCCCAGCTCACCGCGCGTGTTGTCGTACGGGACAATGACTGCGAGCGTCCGGCTCAGCACGAGCACCAGCTCACGACAGCGCATCACACACGAGGAGCAACTCATGGCGGGCAGCAGCCACGGACACACCCCGGCCGCCTGGACCGGTGTCACCATCTCCTTCATCGGCTTCTGCGTCGCAGGCGTCTTCATGGTGGCGAACAGCCCGGTCGGCTTCTGGGCCGGTTCGGCCCTCATCGCGCTCGGCGCGATCGCGGGCGGCGCCATGAAGAGGGCCGGCCTCGGCACGCCGAAGGAGCCGGAAGAGGTGGTCCAGGCCCGTAACCGCGCCGCCGCGCAGGAGCGGGCGACCGCCTGACGCGGTGACGATCCGACACGAAACGGCGCAGCACGGCACGACCGGGCTGCGCCGTTCTGCTGGAACGGCGAGAATCACGAAATGACCCCGACGCCCCCGGTCCCCGGCCCCCCGCCCCGACCGGCCCCCCAGGCGCCGACGGACGACGCGTCCGCGGCCGGCAGCACTTCGCCGGCCGGCACCGGGCCGGACGCGCCGGGGCGCTCTGCGCCCGGGCGCGCGGTCGCCGCGGACGGGCGGATGTCAGGGCCGGATGGGTCGGGGCTCGGGGGCCGGCCGTCGGTGCCGGCACACGGCGGGCACCCCCGTTCCGGAGCGGACGCACCGCCTGCGGGCGCCGGAGTCCTTCCGGCGCCCAGCCACGGGGCGGACGAACGCGGCGCCCTGTCGGACCCGGCGTCCGTGGGCGTCGGGGGTCATGCCGCGCGTGGGTACGCGACGGCGGCCGGCACCTGGCCCGAGCGCGCCGAGGCCGGTGCGACGCGGTGGGGACCGGGCGCGGTGCCCGCGGGCGGCCGTCCCGCGCCGCAGGGGACGGCACGGCGCGTGGCCGCGCCCCTCGCCGTCCTCACCGGCGTCGCCGCCGCCTTCGCCTACGTCGGCACCGTCGACCCCAACGAGCCCGGTCACTACCCCGTCTGCCCCCTCCTCCGCTTCACCGGCGTCTACTGCCCCGGCTGCGGCGGCCTGCGCAGCGCCCACGCCTTCATCCACGGCGATCTGGGCACCGCCCTCGGCGCCAACGCGGCCGCCGTCGTCGGCTACGCCGTCTTCGCCGCCGTGTGGGTCCTGTGGCTGGTTCGCGCCGTTCAGGGCAGGCCGCTGCGGATCGGTCTCGCCCCCGGTTGGTGGTGGGTCATGGGCGCGGTCCTGCTGATCTTCAGCGTGGTGCGGAACCTCCCGTTCGGATCGGCGCTCGCCCCATGAAGTCCCAGGTAGTGGGACAGCGGCCGACCGGATGAGGACCCCGGGCGCTCCTGCGGATACCATCGAGTTGGCTGATCCTCAACCATCACCGTCCCGGAAGGGGGCCGCTCGCGTGAGTGTGCTCGACGAGATCATCGAAGGTGTGCGCGCCGACATGGCCGAGCGGCAGGCGCGTGTCAGCCTCGAGGAGCTCAAGGAGCGCGCCGCCAAGGCTCCGGCGGCCAAGGACGGCGTGGCCGCCCTGCGTGGTGAGGGCGTCAAGGTGATCTGCGAGGTCAAGCGCTCCAGCCCCTCCAAGGGCGCGCTCGCCGCGATCGCCGACCCGGCGGGACTCGCCGCGGACTACGAGGCGGGCGGCGCGGCCGTCATCTCCGTGCTCACCGAGCAGCGCCGCTTCGGCGGATCGCTCGCCGACCTGGAGGCCGTACGGGCCAGGGTCGACATCCCGGTGCTGCGCAAGGACTTCATCGTCACCGCGTACCAGCTGTGGGAGGCGCGCGCGTACGGCGCCGACCTGGCGCTGCTGATCGTCGCCGCGCTGGAGCAGGAGGCGCTGGTCTCCCTGATCGAGCGTGCCGAGTCCATCGGCCTCACCCCGCTGGTCGAGGTGCACGACGAGGACGAGGTCGAGCGCGCCGTGGACGCCGGGGCGAAGATCATCGGCGTCAACGCCCGTGACCTGAAGACGCTGAAGGTCGACCGCTCCACGTTCGAGCGGGTCGCCCCCGAGATCCCGGCGCACATCGTCAAGATCGCCGAGTCCGGCGTGCGCGGTCCGCACGACCTGATCGCCTACGCCAACGCGGGCGCGGACGCCGTGCTCGTCGGCGAGTCCCTGGTGACCGGTCGCGACCCCAAGTCGGCCGTCGCCGACCTGGTGGCGGCGGGTGCCCACCCCGCGCTGCGGCACGGGCGGGACTGAGCCCGAGATGACCGCCGTCCGCCGCCGCCGTGCCACCACGGGCTCGCGTCCGGGCGCCGTCGGCGTGCCCGCGGCGACGGTGACCCCGGCGCACGGCCCGTACGCGCGCCTGGCCCGCGGCTGCCGGCCGCGCGGCTGCCGGGCGCCGGCGCGGCGGGTGCACGGGCGACGGGTGCGGTACGTCATCGGCGACGAGCCGGGTCAGGTCAACGGGATGCGATGGCGCGGGGCGCGTCGGCGGGGTTTCCTTCCCCACCCGGCCCCTTCCCGCTGACCTGGGGCGCTGCCCCCGGTTCCCCCCCCCCGCGCCTCAATCGCCGGCGGGGCTGACTTTGTCAGCCCGTCTGGGGGTCCCTCCCACGGCCGCCAGGCCGTAGAGGGAGATCGAGGACACCGCGCGAAGCGCGGTACGGGGGCAGAGCCCCCGGTTCCGGGAAGGGCGGGGTGGGGGACAGGGCCCGCCGCAGGCGCACAGCAGCCGCATCCCACCCGACACGTCCCGGGGCCACGCGCCCCGAAACAAGGAGCAGCGTCGCCATGTCCAGCGACTACTTCATCCCCGACCCCGAGGGTCACGTCCCCAGCCCCGCCGGCTACTTCGGCGACTTCGGCGGGAAGTTCATCCCCGAAGCCCTCGTCGCCGCCGTCGACGAGGTCGCGGTCGAGTACGAGAAGGCCAAGTCCGACCCCGCCTTCGCCGCCGAGCTCGGCGAACTCATGGTCAACTACACCGGCCGCCCCAGCGCCCTGACCGAGGTGCCGCGCTTCGCCGAGCACGCCGGCGGCGCGCGGGTCTTCCTCAAGCGCGAGGACCTCAACCACACCGGCTCGCACAAGATCAACAACGTGCTCGGTCAGGCCCTGCTCACCCGGCGCATGGGCAAGACCCGCGTCATCGCCGAGACCGGCGCCGGTCAGCACGGTGTGGCCACGGCCACCGCGTGTGCGCTGTTCGGGCTCGAATGCACCATCTACATGGGCGAGATCGACACCCGGCGGCAGGCGCTCAACGTCGCCCGCATGCGGATGCTCGGCGCCGAGGTCGTCGCCGTGAAGTCCGGCAGCCGCACCCTCAAGGACGCCATCAACGAGGCGTTCCGCGACTGGGTCGCCAACGTCGACCACACCCACTACCTCTTCGGCACCGTCGCCGGCCCGCACCCCTTCCCGGCGATGGTGCGCGACTTCCACCGGGTCATCGGCGTCGAGACCCGGCGCCAGATCCTGGAGCGCGCCGGCCGCCTCCCGGACGCCGCTGTCGCCTGCGTCGGCGGCGGGTCGAACGCCATCGGCCTCTTCCACGCCTTCATCCCGGACACGGGCGTCCGCCTGATCGGCTGCGAGCCCGCCGGGCACGGCATCGAGAGCGGGGAGCACGCGGCCACTCTCACCGCGGGCGAGCCCGGCATCCTGCACGGCTCCCGTTCCTACGTCCTCCAGGACGACGAGGGCCAGATCACCGAGCCGTACTCGATCTCGGCCGGGCTCGACTACCCGGGCATCGGCCCCGAGCACTCGTACCTCAAGGACACCGGCCGCGGCGAGTACCGCGCGGTCACGGACGACGCCGCCATGCAGGCGCTGCGGCTGCTGTCCCGTACCGAGGGCATCATCCCGGCCATCGAGTCGGCGCACGCGCTGGCCGGTGCCCTCGAGGTCGGCCGCGAGCTCGGCAAGGACGGACTGATCGTGGTCAACCTGTCCGGCCGCGGCGACAAGGACATGGACACCGCCGCCCGTTACTTCGGGCTGTACGACACCGACGCCCAGGTCGAGGCCGACGCCTCCGCCGACAACGGCGCCGCCGAGATCCAGGGGGACGCGAAGTGAGCGGCAACATCCGGCTTCTGAGCGACACGCTCGCGGCGGCGAGGAACGAGGACCGGGCGGCGCTCATCGCGTACCTGCCCGCCGGCTTCCCGACCGTCGAGATCGGCATCGAGGCGGTCAAGGCCGCGTTCGACGGCGGCGCCGACGTCGTCGAGGTCGGTCTGCCGCACAGCGACCCGGTCCTCGACGGGCCGGTCATCCAGACCGCCGACGACATCGCCCTGCGCGGCGGGGTCCGGATCGCCGACGTGATGCGCACGGTCCGCGAGGCCCACGCCGCCACGGGCAAGCCGGTGCTCGTGATGACGTACTGGAACCCGATCGACCGGTACGGCGTGGAGCGCTTCACCGCCGAGCTCGCCGAGGCGGGCGGTGCCGGGTGCATCCTGCCCGACCTGCCGTTCGAGGAGGCGGGCCTGTGGAGGGAGCACGCGGAGAAGCACGGCCTCGCCACCGTCTTCGTCGTCGCTCCGAGCAGCAAGGACGAGCGCCTCGCCAAGATCACGGCGGCCGGTTCCGGCTTCGTGTACGCGGCCTCCCTGATGGGCGTCACAGGCACCCGTGAGTCGGTCGGCGCCCAGGCCCAGGACCTGGTGGCACGCACCCGTGCCACCACGGACCTGCCCGTCTGCGTCGGACTCGGCGTCTCCAACCCGCAGCAGGCCGCCGAGGTCGCCTCCTTCGCCGACGGCGTGATCGTCGGCTCCGCCTTCGTCAAGCGCATGCTCGACGCGCCGGACGAGACGGCGGCCGTCGACGCCGTACGGGAACTGGCGGGCGATCTCGCCCGTGGAGTGCGCGGCAGCGCGTAGCTCGTACGGGTGGATGTGGGACCGGGGAGGCGAGCCGACGCCTCCCCGGTTCGTTTGCGGTTTGTGAGCGAGAACCAAGAACGTAAGCGGACCGCACGCGAGCGGCTCCAGCAGGAACGGGCACAGGACCGGGCGCGCGAGAAGCGCAGGCGGACCTTGATCGTGGCCGCGGCCGTGGTCGGCGTCCTCGGCCTGGCCGCCGTCGTCGGCCTGATCGCGGCGAACAGCGGCAAGGACGAGGACGGCCCGGCTGAGGCCGGTCCGCTCTCGGCACCGAGCGGTGCGCAGGGAGAGGAGCAGCTCGCGATCCCGGTCGGCGCGAGCGACGCGCCCTCCACACTGACGGTGTGGGAGGACTTCCGCTGCCCGGCCTGCGCCCAGTTCGAGAACGCCCTGCGGGACACGATCCACGAGCTGGAGCAGGCCGGCGAGATCAGGATCGAGTACCGCCTCGCCACCCTCATCGACGGCAACATGGGCGGCAGCGGCTCGCTGCGCGCGGCGAACGCGGCGGCCTGCGCCCAGGACGCCGGAAGGTTCACCGCCTACCACGACGTGCTGTTCGTCAACCAGCCGCCGGAGCCGGACGACGCCTTCGCGGAGAACGACAGGCTCATCGAGCTCGCCGGCAAGGTCGAGGGCCTGGACACGCCCGCCTTCCGCAGCTGCGTCGAGGACGGCAAGCACGACAGCTGGGTCCGGAAGTCCGACGAGGCCTTCCAGAAGGGCGGCTTCTCGGGCACGCCGACCGTGCAGCTCAACGGGGAGTCGATCTTCCCGCAGAAGGGCAAGGAGCAGATCTCCGTGGCCAACTTCAAGAAGTGGGTCGAGGAGGCCAACAAGGGCAAGAAGCCCGGCACCCAGCGGCCCACCGGGGCGTCCCCCGGCGCGCCGGCCTCCTGACCGCCTCCGCCGGTCCGCGGCCCCGGCGCACGACCGGGAGGCGCGCGCTCGTTACCCATACGTTGCCGGGTGGGTTGCCGTACGTCCCACCCGGCACGGTAGCGTCGGTGCTGCCATGGACATCGCCTACATTCCCAGCCCGTCGACCGGAGTGGTGCATCTCGGACCGCTTCCGCTGCGCGGCTATGCCTTCTGCATCATCATCGGCGTCTTCGTAGCCGTCTGGTTCGGCAACAAGCGCTGGATCGCCCGGGGCGGCAAGGCCGGTACCGTCGCCGACATCGCCGTGTGGGCCGTGCCCTTCGGCCTCGTCGGCGGCCGGCTCTACCACGTGATCACCGACTACCAGCTGTACTTCAGCGAGGGTGAGAACTGGGTCGACGCCTTCAAGATCTGGGAGGGCGGCCTCGGTATCTGGGGCGCGATCGCGCTCGGCGCCGTCGGCGCCTGGATCGGCTGCCGCCGCCGGGGCATCCCGCTCCCGGCGTGGGCCGACGCCCTCGCACCCGCGGTCGCCTTCGCGCAGGCCATCGGCCGCTGGGGCAACTGGTTCAACCAGGAGCTGTACGGCAGGGAGACCGACGTCCCCTGGGCCCTGAAGATCACCGAGGGGCCGAACCGCGAGGCGGGCCTCTACCACCCGACGTTCCTCTACGAGTCCCTGTGGTGCATCGGCGTCGCGCTGCTCGTGATCTGGGCCGATCGCCGCTTCAAGCTGGGCCACGGCCGGGCGTTCGCGCTCTACGTCGCCTCGTACTGCGTGGGCCGCGGCTGGATCGAGTACATGCGGGTCGACGAGGCGCACCACGTGCTGGGCCTGCGGCTCAACGTGTGGACCTCGATCGTGGTCTTCCTGCTGGCCGTCGTCTACATGGTGGTCTCGTCCCGGCTGAGTCCGGGCCGCGAGGAGATCGTGGAGCCCAGTGCGGTGGACCTGGCGAAGCCGTCGGGGGACGCCGATCCCGAGTCCGCGGCCTCCGACCCCTCGAGCGCCGATGACTCGGAGGCGGACGGCGTCACCGACGACGCGGCAAAGGACACGCCCACGGACGCCGCCGGGGCGCCGGACGGCGAGGACCCCGCGAGTGCGGACGCGGACGCCAGGCCGGCCGGCAAGGGCTGACGACCGACCCGTGACGAAGACCGCCGGAGGCGATGCCTCCGGCGGTCTTCGCGTTTCCCGGCGTCGGGCCCGCGGGGCCCGTCAGGGATCCCAGTCCCGTGCCGCGAGGTCCAGCGTGCGCTGCGCCGCCGCCACGACCGCCGCGTCGACGAACCGCCCGTCCGGCAGGGCCATCGCGCCCGCGTCCGACGCGGCCGCCTTCACGATCTCCTCGGCTGCCTCGATCTCCTGCGGCGTCGGCCGGTACGCGCGCTCGATGACCGGCAGCTGACGGGGATGGATGGCCGCGCGGCCCAGGAAGCCGAGGGAACGGCCGTGGGCGCACGAGGCGTGCAGCGCGTCGAGGTCGACGATGTCCGGGAACACGGACTGCGTCGGAGGCGTGAGCCCGGCCGCGCGGGCCGCGACCACCGTGCGGGTGCGCGGCCAGTCCAGGCCGGTGTCGCCGCGTACGCCGAGGTCGGCGCGGAGATCGGACTCGCCGAGTGCGATGCCCCGGACCGCGTCGTGGGCCGTGGCGATGGCGTACGCGTGCTCGACGGCGAGCGCCGACTCCAGCAGCGCGTACAGGGGGACGCCCGGTGCCGCGGCCGCGACCTGCTGGATGTCAGTGGCGTATGCGACCTTGGGAACACGCAGAGCTGTCAGACCGGGCAGCCCTGCGAGGGTCTCGACGTCCAGGGGGGAGTTGATGCGGACATGGACCGGCAGGGGCAGGTGGGAGGCGAGCAGTTCGGCCGTGGCGGCGAGGGCGTAGTCCTTGCGGCCCTGGGCCACCGCGTCCTCGAGGTCGACGATGACGACGTCGGCGCCGGAGGCGATGGCCTTGTGGACGACGTCGGGGCGGTCTCCGGGGGCATAGAGCCAGGTCAGGGGGAAGGTCATAGCGCTCCTTCGGTGCGGAGTGCGGTGATGTCGGCCGGGGTGAGGCCCAGTTCGGCGAGGACCTCCTCGGTGTCGGCGCCGTGCGGCCGGCCGGCCCAGCGGATGGCGCCGGGGGTGTCGGAGAGCCGGAAGAGGACGTTCTGCATACGCAGCGGGCCGAGCTCCGGGTCCGGGACCTCGGTGATCGTCCCGAGCGCCTGGTACTGGGGGTCGGAGACGATGTCGCGGATGTCGTAGACCGGGGCGATCGCCGCTTCGGCCTTCTCGAAGGCTGCCACGGCGTCGGCGCGGGTGTGCCGGGCGATCCATCCGCCGACCGCGGCGTCGAGCAGATCGGCGTGCTCGGCGCGGCCGCTGCCCGTGGCGAACCAGGGTTCGTCGACCAGCTCGGGACGGCCGACCAGGTGCATGACCCGTTCGGCGACGGACTGGGCGGAGGTGGAGACGGCGAGCCAACTGCCGTCCGCCGTGCGGTAGATGTTGCGGGGGGCGTTGTTGCGGGAGCGGTTGCCGGTGCGCGGCTGGACATAGCCGAGCTGGTCGTACCAGAGCAGCTGCGGCCCGAGCACGGCGAGGATCGGCTCGATGATCGCCATGTCGACGACCTGGCCACGGCCGGTGGTGGTACGGGCGGCGAGCGCGGTCATGACGGCGTAGGCGGTGGCGAGCGCGGCGACGGAGTCGGCGAGGCCGAAGGGGGGCAGGGTGGGCGGGCCGTCGGGCTCGCCCGTGGCGGCGGCGAATCCGCTCATCGCCTCCGCGAGCGTCCCGAAGCCGGGCCGGCGGGAGTACGGCCCGAACTGGCCGAAGCCCGTGACCCGGGTCAGGACGAGACGGGGGTTGGCCTCGTTCAGTTCCTCCCAGCCGAGGCCCCACTTCTCCAGGGTGCCCGGGCGGAAGTTCTCGACGACCACGTCGGCGGTCCGCGCGAGCCGCAGCAGCGTGGCCCGGCCGCCGGGGGTGGACAGGTCCAGGGTGACGTTGCGCTTGTTGCGGCCGAGGACCTTCCACCACAGCCCGACGCCGTCCTTGGCGGGACCGTGGCCACGGGACGGATCGGGGCGGGTGGGGTGCTCGACCTTGATCACCTCGGCGCCGAAGTCGCCGAGCAGCGTGGCGGACAGCGGACCGGCGAAGAGGGTGGCCAGGTCGAGGACGCGGAGGCCGGCCAGGGGAGCGGACAGGGTGTCCGGTGCGGAGGGCGGGGTCATGAGGCGGCGTCGATCTCGGGACGGTACGGCATGGAGGTGGACGCTCCTGGGCGTTGGACGGACAGGGCGGCGGCGGTGGAGGCCCATGCCAGGGCCTCGGGGACCGGTTTGCCTTCCCCGAGGGCGACGGCGAGGGCCCCGACGAAGGTGTCGCCCGCCGCGGTGGTGTCCACGGCGGTGACCTGCGGTGCGGGGACGGCGACGGGGTCGGCGTCGCGGGCGGCGTACAGGCAGCCCGCCGCGCCGAGGGTGATGACGACCTCGGGGACCTGCCGCAGCAGGGCCTCGGCGGCTCCGTGCGGGTCCGCGACTCCGGTGAGCGTGGCCGCCTCGTGTTCGTTGGGGACCAGCAGATCGGTGACGGCGAGGAGGTCGCGCGGCAGCGGCTGTACGGGAGAGGGGGTGAGCACGGTGCGTACGGCATGCCGGTGAGCGGCCTCGGCGCCGTCGAGCACGGCGCTGAGCGGAAGTTCGAGTTGCAGGAGGAGGATGCCGGCGGTGGCGATGAGGGCTTCGTCGCCGGGGGTGAGACCGGTCACGGTGCCGTTGGCGCCGGGGATGACGACGATGGAGTTCCCGCCGTCGTCGTCGACGACGATGTGCGCGGTGCCCGAGGGGCCCTCCGCGGTGCGCAGGAGGTCGATGTCGACGCCGGACGCGTCGAGGGTGTGACGGAGCACGTCGCCGAACTCGTCGGAGCCCACGGCGCCGATCATGGTGACGTCGCCGCCCGCGCGGGCGGCGGCCACGGCCTGGTTCGCTCCCTTGCCGCCGGGGATCGTACGGAACTCCCGTCCCGTGACGGTCTCTCCCCGCTTCGGGGCCTGCGCGACGTAGGCGACGAGGTCCATGTTGGTGCTGCCGAGCACCACGATGCCGGTCATGGGCGGAGTGCCTCCTTCAGCGTGAGACGGGCGAGGGCGTCGAAGCCGGTGCCGTCGAATCCGGCGACGGACGTGGACAGCCGGTTCTTCAGCGGGGCCGTCCAGCGGTCCGGCAGCCGGTCGGGGTGACCGGCGAGCAGCCCGGTGAGCGAACCGGCCGTCGCACCGTTCGAGTCGGTGTCGAGTCCGCCGGAGACGGCACGGCAGATGGAGCCGGTGAAGTCGCCGTCGGCGTGGGTGAGGGCTGCGGCGAGCAGAGCGGCGTTGGGCAGGGCGTGCACCCAGTGGTACGAGCCGTAGGCCGCGTGGACGAGGTCGACGGCACGGTCGAAGTCGGCTTCCGCACGGGCCGCCCGGACGCCGAACCGCACGGCGCGGGCGAGTCGGGAGCGGGGCGGGACGACGGTCAGGCCGGCGGCGATCGCCTCGTGCACGTCGGCGGTGCCGCCGGCTGCCGCGGCGATGGCGGCGGCGGTGAACATCGCGCTGTACACGCCGTTCGCGGTGTGGGTGAGGACGGCGTCGCGGTACGCCTGCTCGGCCGCGGCTGCGGGATCGCCGGGGTTGGTCCAGCCGTGCGCGTCGGCCCGGATCGCGGCGCCGATCCATTCGCGGAAGGGGTTGCGGAAGGTGGCGGTGAGCGGCGGCTCGATGCCGGAGAGGAGGTTGCGGTAGGCGACGCGTTCGGCGGTGAAGGTCCGTCCGGCGGGCAGCTCGTCCAGCCACAGGGCGCCGAGCTGCGCCGTGGTGAACGCACGGCCGTGGCGCCGGAGGAGCACCAGCGCGAGGAGGGGGTGGTTCAGGTCGTCGTCCTCGGGCATGCCGTCGATGTTCTCGGCGAGTGAGGTGGCGGCGCTGCGCCGGTTCCACGGGTGGGCGGCGGCGAGTTCGGCGGGCAGGCCCCTGGCGGTGAACCAGGTGGTGAGCGGCCAGTTGCCGGTGGCGCGGCCGATGTCGCGGATGGCGTGGAGGGGCAGCTTCTCGACGGGCTTTCCCAGCAGGCATCCGACGGCTCGGCCGAGCCAGGCGGCGTGCAGGGCGTGCTCGTCCACGGCCGGGCGCGCTGCCCCGGCGGACGGATGCCCGTCGGCGTCGCGGACCGAAGGGCCCGCCGGACGGGGTGCGGTGCCTGCCGGGTGGGGTGCGGGCCACTCCGGGCAGGCCGCGACGACCGACGGCCAGTCCGTCGGCTCGTCGTCCGCCGACGGCGAGGGGAGCATGGCCAGTTCGTCGAGCAGCGCTTCCGCGAGCGTCCTCAGTTCCGGGCGCGGGGCCGGGGAGGCGCCCGCGCGGGGCGGGGCGAGCATGCCGCCGGCGGCCAGCCAGCGGGCGCGGACGGCCGTCGTGTCGCGGCCGTCCTGTTCCGCCTGCCGCAGCTCGTGCCCGACGAGGTCCTCGGGCTGCACCCAGGACAGACGCAGCAGACCGGTCATCGCGCGTCCGTCAGCTCGGCGAACGCCGCCTCGTGGGCACGGCGGCGGGCCAGGTCCCGGAGGTGGATCTCGCGGGCCACGGCCGTCAGCTCCAGGGCGGGCGCGTGCAGGTCCACGCGGCTGGCCTCGGCGACCCGCTCCGCCCACTCCCGCGGCACCGCCGCCTCGCCGTGCAGCGCGCCCGCGATCGCGCCCGCCATCGTCGCGATGGAGTCGCAGTCCCGGCCGTAGTTGACGCAGGACAGGACCGTACGGCGGAAGTCGCCGTCGCAGACCAGCAGCATGCCGAGGGCGATCGGCAGCTCCTCGACCGCGTGCAGACGGGACGGCCTCCGGGCCCCCAGGGAGGGGGAGCGGTAGTCGGGACCGACGGTGTCGAACGGGGCCACCGCGGCCCGCAGGGGGCCGAGCGCCGACTCGAAGTCCGAGTGCCCGGCGGCGGCTTCGGCGACGGCCTCGATGGCGGCCTGGGTGCCGTCCTTGGCGAGGGCGAGCGCCGCGTCGACCACGGTGGCGGGTGTCGCCTCCGGCAGGCAGGCCGCGGCGACGGCGGCCGCGAAGACGCCCGCCGCCTCGCGGCCGTACGAGGACTGGTGCGCGCCGGCGATGTCGAGGGCCTCGTGGTAAGCCGCCGTCGGATCGGCCGCGTTGACGAGGCCGACCGGGGCCATGTACATCGCGGCACCGCAGTTGACGATGTTGCCGACGCCCGCCTCGCGCGGGTCGTTGTGCCCGTAGTGCAGGCGGTGGACGATCCATTTCTCGGCGAGGAAGACCCGGTGCAGGGGGAGGGTCTCGGCTTCGAGTTCGGGGATCCAGCGGGTGTTGGAGATCAGGTCCGGGACGAGGTGGTCGGCCACGGCGTAGGCGTCGAGGTGGTCGCGGACGGTGGCGTAGACCCGGACCAGGGCGTGGGTCATCAACGTGTCGTCGGTGATGTGGCCGTTGCCCTTGTGGTACGGGGCGAGAGGGCGTGCGGTGCGCCACTCGTCGCCGTTCCAGGGCCCGACGATGCCGTCGATGCGGCCGCCGTGCCGTTCGACGATCTGCTCGGGGCTGTAACCCTCGACGGGGCCGCCGAGCGCGTCGCCGACGGCGGCGCCGACGAGGCTGCCCGTGAACCGGTCGTCGAGTGAGGGGGGCGGGGGAGTCGTCCGCTCTGCCGGGGTCGCGCTCGTCCCGCTCGTCCCGCTCGTCGCGGTCGCCGCGGTCGCCGCGGTCGCCGTGTTCGCCGTCGCTGTCGTCATGCCCGGATTGTCCCCCTGGTGCGACGGTTGGCGGAGCACCGCGCGCCCGGATTCGGCCGTGGCCCCTCGGCTGCCCTACAGCGCGTCGTCGAGCAGACCGGCGAGTTCGACGAGGTCGGTGCCGGCGAGGTGGGGCAGGGCGCAGCCCGCCAGGGTGCGGCAGGTGTCGCGCCACGTGCCGGGTACGCAGTCGCCGCCGCCGAGCACGCCGGTGAGCGCGCCGGCCAGCGCGGGGGCGGAGTCGGCCACACGGGAGAGGCAGGCCGCGGCGGGCACGGCCTCGGCGACCCGGCCGCGGGCTGCGGTGGTGACGGCGAGCGCGACGGGGACGGTCTCGGCCGCGGCGATGCCGTAGCTGTAGACGTGGTCGACGATCTGATGCTCCAGCAGGGGCACGAGCTCGAACGCGCCGTCGGCCTCGCGGGCGAGTTCGACCGCGTGGCGCGCGTTGCGGCCGATCTCGGTGGACTCCGGGAGCTGGGCGAGGGCGGCCCCGACCGTGGCGTCGACGGACGCGCCGCCGAGCGCCGCGGCGACGGCGGCGGCCATGGCGCGGGCGCCGTGCACGCCGTCGCCGTCCTGGGTGTAGCGGGCGTCGAACTCGGCGAGTTCAGCGGCCGCGGCCGGGTCGCCGGGGTGCACGACGGCGAGTACGGCGGCCCGTACGCAGGCCGCGTCGTCGAAGTAGTGCGGGTTGTCGTGACCGGTGGCGGGCGGGCGCAGTCCGGTCGCGAGGTTGCCCAGCCCGGCGCGTACGGAGATGCGGGCGCGCAGGGGGAGTACGGCGGACTCGACCTCGACGGCGCGGTCGGCGGCCGCGGCGACCTGGCTGGCGAGGGAGTTCCAGGCCAGGTCCACGGCGGCGCGCAGGCGGCGGCCGGGGGCGAGCCCGCGGAAGTGGTCCCCGCAGGCGGTGAGCACGGTCCCGGCGGCGAAGGCGGCCCATTCGGCGTCGTCGGAGGGGCCGAGCCGCAGGGGCTCGGGGGGCTGGTTGAGGGCGATGGGGACGGGGAGGGTGGTGGTGGCGTTGTACTCGGCGAAGGTGTCGAGCTCGCGGGTGAGCCGACGGGTCCACTCGGGCATGCGGCCGGCGCGGTGCCGGGCGGCGGGCCAGCCGGCGGCGTCACCGGCGGCGAGCCCGAGGAGCAGCCCTTCGACGGGGCGCGGGGAGGTGGGGGTGGCGGGCGGCGCCGCGTGGCTTTCCCCCACCCCGCCCCTTGCCGAAACCGGGGTCGGGCCCCCGGACACCCGTGGCCTCCCCGCCGGGCCCGCACCGAGCCGGCCCCCGCACCCCGGGGAGTGCGTTGCGTGCGCTGCCGGCAGCGGGTCTTCGGGTGGGTGCGTGTCGAGGGGGCCGCCGGGCCGCCGGGGGGCGTGGGCGGTGTGCGCCGCCGACGGCGCGTCCGCGCCGAGCCGGCCGCGGGGCCCCGGGCGCCTGGTGTGTGTCGCCGACGGCGCTCCTTCGGACGCCCCCGCGAGCCGGCCCCCGGGCCCCGGGGGCTTCGCGTCCGCCGCCGGCGCCGCGTCCGCGACGGGATGGTTCCCCGAGCCCCGGGGGTTGCGCGCCGGCGGCCCGTCCTCGCCCTGACCGTCCCCGGGGGCCCGGGCCCGCTGCTCGCCGCGGGGGCTGTCGGGCCGGGGTGTCATCGGGCCGGGGGCGGGGTCAGGAGCGTCGCCACGTCCAGGACGTGGTGGCCGCGCATGGACGGGAGGCAGGTGCCGCGGACCGGGCCGATCGCCGACGACCATGCGTCCGGGATCGCCCCCGCCCCGGACACCGCTCCCGCCAGCGCGCCCGCCACCGCCGCCGTCGTGTCCGCGTCGCGGCCCATGTTCACCGCCGTGAGCACCGAGCGGCGGAAGTCCCCGCGCGCCGCCGCGAACGCGCCGAAGGCCAGGCCCACCGCCTCGGGGGCCAGGTCGGTCCAGGGGTAGCCGCCGATCACCACCGTCGAGCGGATCGCCCGTTCCATGGACAGCACGTCCGGGTAGGCGCGGCCCGCCGCCACGACCGCGCGGCGCATCGAGCGGGCCGTCCACGAGTCCATGGGGACCACCGACAGCGCCGCCCCGATCACCCCGGCCGGGCCCGCCCCGCCCATCGCCGCCGCGACCCCGGCCGCGACCGCCCGGCCTCCGTAGATGCCCTCGCCGTCGTGGCTGACGCTGCCGTCGATCGTCACCAGCCGGGCCGCCTCCTCGGGCTGCCCGGCCGCGAAGACGCCGAACGGCGCCGCCCGCATCGCCAGGCCGTCGCTCCACGCGTGCCGGTGCTGCGCCGAGATCGGGGCGGCGAGTCCGCGGCGCAGGTTCTCCAGCGTGCCCCGCTCGCTGAAGCCGGCCCCGCGGAAGGGGCCCTCGTCCAGGTCCGCGATCCACTCGTGCCAGGCCGACTCGACGTGCGCGACGGTCAGCTCCGAGCCGTGCCGGGCGAGCAGCAGGCCCGAGAAGATCGCGTACTCGGTGTCGTCCGTGCCCGCGGGGTCGTCGCTGACGAAGCCCTCGATCCGGCCCCAGCGGCGGCGGATCTCGGAGGGCCGCAGGTTCTCGGCGGGCGCGCCGAGCGCGTCGCCGACCGCGAGGCCGAGCAGCGCGCCGCGCGCGCGGTCGTGCAGGTCCGCGGCGGGAGGCGCGGCGGCGGCCGCCTCGCCCGTGACCACCGGGGCGGCCGTATACGACTCGGTCAGCAACTCCATGGAAGGGGCCCTTTCGCGCGCGCGAGCCTGTTCCCGGATGTCTGCCACGCCCCGCCCGCGAAACAGCCAGAGAAACGTTTCTGTCACCCGGGTTGCCGCACCCTCCCGGTCCGGGTAAGTAAAGCCTGCCTTGCTGGCGCGCCCCTTACATCCTGCGTATTTTCGTGGGTGTTGAGGGGGCGCGGGCCCGTCGGGTCCGCTGCCGGAGAGGGGAGAGCTGTGTCCATCATCGAAACCGAGGCCACGCTTCACGAGGCGCACCGCGACAATCACACGCACCGTGACGTGAACGGCGGCTGGCTGCGCCCGGCGGTGTTCGGCGCGATGGACGGGCTCGTGTCCAACCTCGCCCTGATGACCGGCGTCGCGGGCGGAGCGGTCTCGCAGCAGACCATCGTCATCACGGGACTGGCCGGACTCGCGGCGGGAGCGTTCTCGATGGCCGCGGGCGAGTACACCTCCGTCGCCTCGCAGAGGGAGCTGGTCCAGGCCGAACTCGACGTCGAGCGGCGGGAGCTGCGCAAGCACCCGGTCGACGAGATGGAGGAGCTCGCCGCGCTCTACGTCGCCCGCGGCGTCGAGCCCGCGCTCGCCCGCGAGGTGGCGATGCAGCTCTCCCGGGACCCCGACCAGGCGCTGGAGATACACGCCCGCGAGGAGCTGGGCATCGACCCCGACGACCTGCCGTCGCCCACCGTCGCCGCCGTCTCGTCCTTCGGGTCGTTCGCGCTCGGCGCGCTGCTGCCGGTCCTGCCGTATCTGCTCGGTGCGAGCGCCCTGTGGCCGGCCGTGCTGGTCGCCCTCGTCGGGCTCTTCGCCTGCGGCGCGCTGGTCGCCCGGGTCACCGCCCGCAGCTGGTGGTACAGCGGGCTGCGCCAGCTCGCGCTGGGCGGGGCCGCCGCGGCCGTCACCTACGGTCTGGGCATGCTCATCGGCGGCGCGGTCTGACCCCGACCATGCGGAATCATCCGCACCGGCCCAAGTCAAGGGCCGGTGCGGTGGCATTTTCGGGCTCCGTCACGGACCCTGTGACGTACGTCCTCTCCTCGAACAGGGCTCGGGATGAGACACTATGCACAGAGCTACATAAGTAGCCGTTACCCGGCGGTTTCAATGCTGTAATCGCGGGGCATGAGCCGTAGGCGCTGCGGGCAACGAAGCCCGCTCCTGCGATGGTCCTCCGAATCCCGATCTGTCCGGTTCCTCGGCTGTGACCCACCCTTCACCGCTTGGCGCGGTGTCCGCATGCTGGAATGAGCTATCCGCTTTCCGAGAAGCACTCCATCATGTAACCTGCACGAAATTTCGCGGAGGGCCAACGTCGTCCCTCGGCACTGCACATGCCACGACGACGACGGGAGAGCCGATGCGTTCCGACGCCTGGTCGCCCATGGACGGTCGCCCCGCCCCCCAGGGGATGTACGACCCCCGTAACGAACACGACGCCTGCGGTGTCGGGTTCGTGGCCACCCTCACCGGTGTAGCCAGCCATGAGCTGGTCGAGCAGGCGCTGACCGTACTGCGGAACCTCGAGCACCGCGGCGCCACCGGATCCGAGCCGGACTCCGGCGACGGCGCCGGCATCCTGATGCAGGTACCGGACGCCTTCCTGCGCGAGGTCGCCGGGTTCGACCTCCCCGAGGCCGGCTCCTACGCCGTCGGCATCGCCTTCCTTCCCGCCGACGGCTCCGCCCAGGCCGTCTCGCGGATCGAGACGATCGCCGCCGAAGAGGGCCTGAACGTCCTCGGCTGGCGCGAGGTCCCCGTCACGCCCGACCTCCTCGGCAACGGCGCCCGCGCCACCATGCCCGCCTTCCGCCAGCTCTTCGTCGCCGACGGCGAGAGCAGCGGCATCGCGCTGGACCGCAAGGCCTTCGTCCTGCGCAAGCGCTCGGAGCGCGAGGCCGGGGTGTACTTCCCCTCCCTCTCCGCCCGCACGATCGTCTACAAGGGCATGCTGACCACCGGCCAGCTGGAGCCCTTCTTCCCGGACCTGTCCGACCGGCGCTGCGCCACGGCCGTCGCGCTCGTCCACTCCCGGTTCTCCACGAACACCTTCCCGAGCTGGCCGCTGGCCCACCCGTACCGCTTCGTCGCGCACAACGGCGAGATCAACACGGTCAAGGGCAACCGCAACTGGATGCGCGCCCGTGAGTCCCAGCTCGCGACCGGACTGTTCGGCGAGGGCGCCCTGGACCGGATCTTCCCGGTCTGCACCCCCGACGCCTCCGACTCCGCCTCGTTCGACGAGGTCCTGGAGCTGCTCCACCTCGGCGGGCGCTCGCTGCCGCACTCCGTGCTGATGATGGTCCCCGAGGCGTGGGAGAACCACGACTCCATGGACCCGGCCCGTCGCGCCTTCTACCAGTACCACTCCACGATGATGGAGCCCTGGGACGGCCCGGCCTGCGTCACCTTCACCGACGGCACGCAGGTGGGCGCCGTGCTGGACCGCAACGGTCTGCGCCCCGGCCGCTACTGGGTCACCGACGACGGACTCGTGGTCCTGTCGTCCGAGGTGGGCGTGCTGGACATCGACCCCGCGAAGGTCGTCCGCAAGGGCCGCCTGCAGCCCGGCAAGATGTTCCTCGTCGACACCGCCGAGCACCGCATCATCGAGGACGACGAGATCAAGTCCGCCCTCGCCGCCGAGGCCCCCTACGCCGAGTGGCTCGAGGCCGGCGAGATCGAGCTCGAGGACCTCCCCGAGCGCGAGCACATCGTCCACACCCATGCCTCGGTCACCCGCCGCCAGCAGACCTTCGGCTACACCGAGGAGGAGCTGCGCGTCCTCCTCGCACCGATGGCCCGCTCCGGCGCCGAGCCGATCGGCTCCATGGGCACCGACTCGCCGATCGCGGCCCTCTCCGAGCGCCCGCGGCTGCTGTTCGACTACTTCACCCAGCTGTTCGCGCAGGTCACCAACCCGCCGCTGGACGCCATCCGCGAGGAGCTCGTCACCTCGCTGTACTCCTCGCTCGGCCCCCAGGGCAACCTGCTGGAGCCGACCGCCGCGTCCTGTCGCAGCGTCACGCTGCCCTTCCCGGTGATCGACAACGACGAGCTGGCCAAGCTCATCCACATCAACGCCGACGGCGACATGCCGGGCATGACTGCCGCCACGCTCGCCGGCCTCTACCGGGTCTCCGGCGGCGGCGACGCGCTGGCCGCCCGGATCGAGGAGATCTGCGCCGAGGCGGACGCCGCCATCGAGAACGGCGCGCGCCTGATCGTGCTCTCCGACCGGCACTCGGACGCCGAGCACGCGCCGATCCCGTCGCTGCTGCTCACCTCCGCCGTGCACCACCACCTCATCCGCACCAAGCAGCGCACCCAGGTGGGTCTGCTGGTCGAGGCCGGCGACGTCCGCGAGGTGCACCACGTTGCGCTGCTCATCGGCTACGGCGCCGCCGCGGTCAACCCGTACCTGGCCATGGAGTCCGTCGAGGACCTGCTGCGCGCCGGTACGTTCATCGAGGGCATCGAGCCCGAGAAGGCCATCCGCAACCTGATCTACGCCCTCGGCAAGGGCGTCCTCAAGGTCATGTCCAAGATGGGCATCTCCACGGTCGCCTCCTACCGCGGCGCGCAGGTCTTCGAGGCCGTCGGCCTGGACGAGGCGTTCGTCGAGAAGTACTTCAACGGCACCGCCACCAAGATCGGCGGCGCCGGTCTCGACGTCGTCGCCAAGGAGGTCGCCGCCCGCCACGCCAAGGCGTACCCGGCCTCCGGCGTCCCCTCCGCGCACCGCGCGCTGGAGATCGGCGGCGAGTACCAGTGGCGCCGCGAGGGCGAGCCGCACCTGTTCGACCCCGAGACGGTCTTCCGCCTGCAGCACGCCACGCGCAACAAGCGGTACGACATCTTCAAGAAGTACACGGACCGCGTGAACGAGCAGTCCGAGCGGCTCATGACGCTGCGCGGCCTGTTCGGCTTCAAGAGCGACCGTGAGCCGATCTCCATCGACGAGGTCGAGCCGGTCAGCGAGATCGTCAAGCGCTTCTCGACCGGCGCCATGTCGTACGGCTCCATCTCCAAGGAGGCGCACGAGACCCTCGCCATCGCCATGAACCAGCTGGGCGGCAAGTCCAACACCGGTGAGGGCGGCGAGGACCCAGAGCGCCTGTACGACCCCGAGCGCCGCTCGTCCATCAAGCAGGTCGCCTCCGGCCGCTTCGGTGTCACCAGCGAGTACCTGGTCAACGCGGACGACATCCAGATCAAGATGGCCCAGGGCGCCAAGCCCGGCGAGGGCGGCCAGCTGCCCGGCCACAAGGTCTACCCGTGGGTCGCCAAGACCCGGCACTCCACCCCGGGCGTCGGTCTGATCTCGCCGCCGCCGCACCACGACATCTACTCCATCGAGGATCTGGCCCAGCTGATCCACGACCTCAAGAACGCCAACCCGGCCGCGCGCATCCACGTGAAGCTGGTCTCCGAGGTCGGTGTCGGCACGGTCGCCGCGGGTGTCTCCAAGGCGCACGCGGACGTCGTCCTCATCTCCGGCCACGACGGCGGTACGGGCGCTTCCCCGCTCACCTCGCTGAAGCACGCGGGCGGCCCCTGGGAGCTCGGCCTCGCCGAGACCCAGCAGACGCTGCTGCTCAACGGCCTGCGCGACCGGATCGTCGTGCAGACCGACGGCCAGCTGAAGACCGGCCGCGACGTCGTCATCGCCGCGCTGCTCGGCGCCGAGGAGTTCGGTTTCGCGACCGCGCCCCTCGTCGTCTCCGGCTGCGTCATGATGCGCGTGTGCCACCTGGACACCTGCCCGGTCGGCATCGCCACGCAGAACCCGGTGCTGCGCGAGCGGTTCTCCGGCAAGGCCGAGTTCGTCGTGAACTTCTTCCGGTTCATCGCCGAAGAGGTCCGCGAGATCCTCGCCGAGCTGGGCTTCCGCAGCGTCGAGGAGGCCGTCGGCCACGCCGAACTGCTCGACACCACGCGTGCCGTGAACCACTGGAAGGCGCAGGGCCTCGACCTCGCCCCGCTCTTCCACGTGCCCGAGCTGCCCGAGGGCGCCGTGCGCCACCAGCTGACCGAGCAGGACCACGGCCTGGAGAAGGCCCTGGACAACGAGCTCATCGAGCTGGCCGCCGACGCGCTGAACGCGGCGAGTGCCGAGGACGCCCAGCCGGTGCGCGCGCAGGTCGCGATCCGCAACATCAACCGCACCGTCGGCACCATGCTCGGCCACGAGGTGACGAAGAGGTTCGGCGGCGCTGGTCTGCCCGACGACACCGTCGACATCACGTTCACGGGCTCCGCGGGCCAGTCCTTCGGCGCCTTCGTGCCGCGCGGCATCACGCTGCGCCTGGAGGGCGACGCCAACGACTACGTCGGCAAGGGCCTGTCCGGCGGCCGGATCGTCGTCCGCCCGGACCGCGGCGCCGACCACCTCGCCGAGTACTCGACCATCGCCGGCAACACCATCGCGTACGGCGCGACCAGCGGTGAGCTGTTCCTGCGCGGCCGCACCGGCGAGCGGTTCTGCGTCCGCAACTCGGGCGCGACCGTCGTCTCCGAGGGCGTGGGCGACCACGGCTGCGAGTACATGACCGGCGGCCACGCGGTGGTGCTCGGCGAGACGGGCCGCAACTTCGCGGCCGGTATGTCCGGCGGCATCGCGTACGTGATCGACCTCGACCGGGACAACGTCAACTCCGGGAACCTGGAGGCGATCGAGGCCCTGTCCGACGCCGACAAGCAGTGGCTGCACGACGTCGTGCGCCGCCACCACGAGGAGACGGGCTCGACCGTCGCCGAGAAGCTTCTCGCCGACTGGACCGCGAACGCGGACCGGTTCAGCAAGATCATCCCGACCACGTACAAGGCAGTGCTCGCCGCCAAGGACGCCGCTGAGCTCGCCGGTCTCTCCGAGCAGGAGACCACCGAGAAGATGATGGAGGCGGCGACCAATGGCTGACCCCAAGGGCTTCCTGACCACCGGGCGCGAGGTCGCCAAGACCCGTCCGGTCGAGGAGCGCGTCAAGGACTGGAACGAGGTCTACCAGCCCGGCTCCCTGCTGCCGATCATCAGCAAGCAGGCCGGCCGCTGCATGGACTGCGGCATCCCGTTCTGCCACAACGGCTGTCCGCTCGGGAACCTCATCCCCGAGTGGAACGACTACGCCTACCGCGAGGACTGGTCCGCCGCGTCCGAGCGGCTGCACGCGACCAACAACTTCCCGGAGTTCACCGGTCGTCTGTGCCCCGCTCCCTGCGAGGCGGCGTGCGTGCTGGGCATCAACCAGCCCGCCGTCACCATCAAGAACGTCGAGGTCTCCATCATCGACAAGGCGTGGGACTCCGGTGACGTGACCCCGCAGCCGCCGGAGCGCCTGTCCGGCAAGACCGTCGCGGTCATCGGCTCGGGCCCGGCGGGCCTGGCCGCCGCCCAGCAGCTGACCCGGGCGGGCCACACGGTCGCCGTGTACGAGCGTGCCGACCGCATCGGCGGCCTGCTGCGGTACGGCATCCCCGAGTTCAAGATGGAGAAGGTGCACATCAACCGGCGCATCGAGCAGATGCGCGCGGAGGGCACCAAGTTCCGCACCGAGGTCGAGATCGGCCGTGACATCGACGCCGCGAAGCTGCGGCGGCGGTACGACGCGGTCGTCATCGCGGCCGGTGCGACCGTCTCGCGCGACCTGCCCGTTCCGGGCCGGGAGCTCAAGGGCATCCACTTCGCGATGGAGTACCTGCCGCTCGCCAACAAGGTGCAGGAGGGCGACTTCGTCGCTCCTCCGATCACCGCCGAGGGCAAGCACGTCGTCGTCATCGGCGGCGGCGACACCGGCGCGGACTGCGTCGGCACGGCCCACCGGCAGGGCGCGGCGTCCGTCACGCAGCTGGAGATCATGCCGAAGCCGGGCGAGGAGCGGTCGGCGGGGCAGCCGTGGCCGACCTTCCCCATGCTCTACAAGGTCACCTCGGCGCACGAGGAGGGCGGCGAGCGGGTCTACTCCGTCTCGACCACCCACTTCGAGGGCGACGAGGACGGCAACGTCCAGTTCCTCCACCTCGTCGAGGTCGAGTTCGTCGACGGCAAGCTGGAGCAGAAGCCGGGGACGGAGCGGAAGATCCCCGCGCAGCTGGTCACCCTCGCCATGGGCTTCACCGGCACGGACCGGGCCAACGGTCTGGTCGAGCAGTTCGGCCTGGAGCTCGACGAGCGCGGCAACATCGCGCGCGACGCCGACTTCGCGACGAACGTCGACGGTGTGTTCGTGGCGGGCGACGCGGGCCGCGGCCAGTCGCTGATCGTGTGGGCGATCGCCGAGGGCCGCTCGGCGGCGCGCGGAGTGGACCGCTACCTGACGGGGGCGAGCGAACTGCCCGCCCCGATCCGCCCGACGGACCGAGCGCTGACGGTCTGACGCGGATCCCTTGATCGTCCCGTACAACGGCGTGCGGAACTGATCGCGGCGCCTGCCCCTGTCCCCGACCGGACGGGCAGGCGCCGCGGTGCGTCCGGGCCCGGGGCGGTTGCCCCGGGCCCCTGCGTCGAGGGGGCTGCCCCCGCGGGCCCCACCTGCCGGGCTCGGCCCCCGGGCGCCGGTGCCGGCGGGGCTGTGCGCGGGACGAGGGAGCCGAGGAGGACGAGTACGGGACGGGAAGGACGGCGTGGCTCGGTCATGCGCATCACCCTGATCCCTCAACCTTGCTCGAGGTCAACGGGATTGGGGTGCGGACGCCGGGAAGGTACCCTCGGCACGATCTCCCCGCGCACCTGCGCCCTCGCACGGCACGACGAACGGAGCGCCGCATGGCCCTCGCCGGCACCACCCCGGGCCCGGCCATCAGCCTCCGCAAGGTCGAGGAGCGGGCTCCCGCGCTCGTGAGCCTCTACAAGTCCGCCGGCGTCAGTCTCCACAAGCACGGGCTGCACGGGCAGCGCGCCGCCGTCTATCTCGTCCTCGACTACTCCGGCTCCATGAGGGAGTACTACGAGGACGGCAGCGTCCAGGCGCTCGCTGACCAGGTCCTCGGGCTCTCCGCCAACCTCGACGACGACGGCCGCGTCCCCGTCGTGTTCTTCTCCACGGACGTCGACGCCGTCACCGACATCGCCCTCGACCGCCACCACGGCCGGGTCGACGAGATCGTCGCCGGCCTCGGCCACATGGGCAGGACCAGCTACCACCTGGCCATGGACGCCGTGATCGACCACTACATCGACAGCGGGTCCACCGCCCCGGCGCTGGTCGTCTTCCAGACCGACGGCGGCCCGATCAACAAGCTCGCCGCCGAGCGCTACCTGTGCAAGGCGGCACGGCTGCCCCTGTTCTGGCAGTTCATCGGCTTCGGCAACAAGCGCAGTTCGCAGTTCGACTTCCTGCGCAGGCTCGACGAACTCGCCGTCCCCGCCAGGCGTCCCGTCGACAACGCCGGTTTCTTCCACGCCGGGTCCGACCCGCGCCAGGTGCCGGACGCCGAGCTGTACGACCGGCTGGTCGGGGAGTTCCCGCAGTGGCTCGCCGCCGCCCGCGCCCAGGGCATCGTCCGGTGACCGTGCGCGTCCTGCGTGCCGCGGGCCGCACCGCCGTGCCGTGGAAGAACGGCGGCGGCGTGACCAGCGAGATCGCCGCCTCGCCCGAGGGCGCGCCGATGGACGCCTTCGACTGGCGGATCAGCCTCGCCGACGTCGCGGCGGACGGTCCCTTCTCCGCGTTCCCCGGGGTGGACCGCACGCTCACCGTGGTGGAGGGCCCGGGCATGGACCTCACCGCCGGTGGCGAGAGGCTGCTCGTCGACGAGCGGTTCGTGCCCCGGGACTTCCCCGGCGACCGCGCCACCGAAGGCCGGCTCCTCGGCGGCCCGGTGGTCAACTTCAACGTCATGCACCGCCGCGACCGCGCCGAGGTCGTCACCGCGGTCGTGCGGGGCAGCCTGCCCCTCGTCGTCCCGGACGGCTCGGTCGTCGTGGTCGTGGCCCTGCGAGGGACGACGGTGCTGGAGGCCGGACGCCCCGAAGCCGGGCGCGTCACGCTCGAACGGTACGACGCGGCCGTGGTGGACGGCCGTGCGGGCGTCCTGCGGACGGACGGCGACGCGGCGGTGGTCACGATCCGCGTCCCGGCCGCCTGAGCCCCCATTGGGGCGGACCGCTGCCCGCCGGGCGTTCCAGGCCGCCGGGCCGAACGCGATCCGTACGGATGACGCGGTTCAAAACCCGACAGAAGATGTCCGGTTTCCCTGATGGGATGGGGTCATGACCTTCGCCCCCTGGTCCGCCTTCCGGACCGCCGAGCCCGCCTTCGCCGAGACCGTCCAGCACCGCTTCGAGCACTACAGGCACCATGTGCTCGCCACCCTGCGCAAGGACGGATCGCCCCGCCTGACCGGCCTGGAGGTGGACTTCCGCTTCGGTGAGCTGTGGCTCGGCATGATGCCCTGCTCCCGCAAGGCGCAGGATCTCCAGCGCGATCCGCGCTTCGCCCTGCACGCCAATCCGGGGGCCGACGACTCCATGGACGGCGGTGACGTGCGCGTCTCCGGGCGGGCGGTCGAGGTGACCGACCCCGAGGAGGTGGCGCGCTTCGCCGCCGAGGCCAAGCCGCCCGAGCCCTTCCACCTCTTCCGGGCCGAGCTCGGCGAGGTGGTGCGCACTTGTGTCGAGGGCGACGAACTCGTCGTGCGGACCTGGCGGCCGGGCGCGAAGGTCAGGACGATCCGGCGTCGCTGACCGGCGCGGAGTTCCGGACGATGCGGCGTCGCCGACCGGCGTCTCAGCCGGACAGCACCCGTGCCCGGCACACCGGCGGGCTGCCCCGCACGTCGCAGGTCCGGCTCGTCGGGCGTACCTGACCGGCGAGGTCGTCTCCGTCAGCAGCCGGCATGCGCAACGGGACGGACGGGCGGGACGACAATGGACGCGTGCCCCCGACGAAGAAGAACCAGGTGAACCCGGCCCCGCCCGAGCGGCGCGCCGAACTCCTCGCCACGGCGGCCGAGGTGTTCGCCGCACACGGCTACAACGCGACCACCGTCCGCCGCATCGCCGACGAGGCCGGCATGCTCGCCGGCAGCCTCTACTACCACTTCGATTCCAAGGAGTCGATGCTCGACGAGATCCTCTCCACCTTCCTCGAGGAGCTGTGGGCCGGATACGACGCCGTGCTCGCCGCCGGCCTCGGACCGCGCGAGACCATCGAGGCGCTCGTCACCGAATCGTTCCGCGAGATCGACCGGCACCGGGCGGCCGTCGCCATCTACCAGAAGGAGTCCCGGCACCTGGCCGCGCAGCCGCGCTTCGGTTATCTCACCGAATCCCAGGCCAGGTTCGAGAAGGCCTGGCTCGGAACGCTGGAGCGCGGGGTCGCCGAACGCGTCTTCCGCGCCGACCTCGACGTCCGGCTCACCTACCGCTTCGTGCGCGACACCGTGTGGGTCGCCGCGTCCTGGTACCGGCCGGGAGGACAGCACAGCCCCGAGGAGATCGCCCGCCAGTACCTGTCGATGGTGCTGGACGGTATCGCCGTGCGCACCTGATGCAGGCGCGGAGGTCCGGGGCGGAGCCTTCGGCTAGGTCCCGGCCGCCGGCAGGCCCATCGGGTTCGGGAAGGGCAGCGCACCCGCGCACGCCCGTGACAGCGGCGTCAGCGTCTTCAGCAGCTCATCGGCCGCCCCCGCCCCCACCGCCGCCGCGTCCGTCGCCGCCTCCACCGCGCGGTGGACCTCGCGGCCGGCGTCCGTCGCCGTACCGTCCGGTCCCAACAGCCCGCGGTCGGCCAGGCGTTGGCAGGCCGCCGACCACTGCGCGTCCGACCACCCGCGGTGCGGCTGGAGTTCGGAGCGCGGCAGGTCGATACCCGCCCGCAGCGCCAGGATCTCGCAGCCGTCGAGCCCCGCTGCCACCAGCGTCGCCACATGCCCGTCCCCGCGGTGCTCGCGCAGGAGCGTGGCGCAGTGCCACAGCCGGTCGACCGGGTCGTCGGGCCAGGGCAGACCGGCGTTCGCCGCGGCCAGCGGACGGCCCGCGACGCCGAGGTCCCGGGCGTACGGGGTCAGGAGTTCCGCGGCCCGGGCGGTCTCCGTCTCCAGGCCGGCGAGCAGGCGGCGCAGCGCCTCCCGCGCCCCCGAGCGGCGTACGGTGAGCGCGTCCGCGGGGGAGATGAGGTCCCACACGGACGGCAGCGCGCGGGCCACCATCGCGGGGGCGAACGAGAAGAACGCCGCCACCACCGGCCCCGGGCCGACCGGCCCCAGCGGCGCGGCGCGCCCGGCGAAATAGCCGCGCCAGAATCCGCGCAGCCCGGCCTCCTCGAAGGCGGCGTGGGACTCGGGCGCGAAGTAGGTGACGGCGTGGACCGGTTCGATCAGGGACCAGATCGTACGGGCGGTGTTCTTCGTCGTGTCCATGTCCATGGAGAGATTCTGCCCGAGGAATCCCGACCTTCGCCGCCGATACGTGCTACGGTGAAGGCGTTGCAGTTTTGGTACCCATGAACTTTGTGTGCGCCTGACGGGAATGCTTCGTCAGGCGCATGTTTTGTTTCCGGCACTCTCCGGATGGGGTCAATGCAGCGACAGGGAGTCCGCGCAGTGTGGATTCTCGGCTTGCCCCGTTTTAGGAGAATGACATGGCAACTGGCACCGTGAAGTGGTTCAACGCGGAAAAGGGCTTCGGCTTCATCGAGCAGGACGGCGGCGGCGCCGACGTCTTCGCCCACTACTCGAACATCGCCACCTCGGGCTTCCGCGAGCTCCAGGAAGGCCAGAAGGTCACCTTCGACGTCACGCAGGGCCAGAAGGGCCCGCAGGCGGAGAACATCGTCCCGGCCTGATCGCTGGACGTACACCTCGGCCGGGGCCCGCACCGCACGGTGCGGGCCCCGGCTCGTTCTGTCCACAGGGACCAGGAAGGCACTGCCCATGAACCGCTCCGAACGTCCGGTAAGCAAGCGACCGGCAGGCACCCGCGCCACCTCGCGTGCCAAGGCCCCGGCGAAGGGCGCCGCGAAGTCCGCCGCCCGCCGGCCGGCCGCGCCGCAGGAATTCACGCTGCCGGAAACCGTCACCCCGGCGCTGCCTGCCGTCCAGGCGTTCGGTGAGCTGGACATGCCGGCCGCCCTGCTCAAGACCCTGGACGCACAGGGCGTCACCGCTCCCTTCCCCATCCAGGCGGCGACCCTGCCGAACTCCCTGGCCGGACGGGACGTCCTCGGCCGCGGCCGCACCGGCTCGGGCAAGACGCTCGCCTTCGGGCTCGCGCTGCTCGCCCGCACCGCGGGCCGGCGCGCCGAGCCGAAGGCGCCGCTGGCGCTCGTCCTCGTGCCGACGCGCGAACTGGCGCAGCAGGTCACCGACGCGCTCGCCCCGTACGCGACCTCCGTGCAGCTGCGGCTCGCCACGGTCGTCGGCGGAATGTCGATCAACAAGCAGGCGGGATCGCTGCGGCGCGGCGCCGAGGTGCTCGTGGCGACGCCCGGCCGGCTGATCGACCTCGTCGAACGCGGCGACTGCCGCCTCGACCAGGTGTCCGTCACGGTTCTCGACGAGGCCGACCAGATGGCCGACATGGGCTTCATGCCGCAGGTCACGTCGCTGATGAAGCAGGTCGAGCCGGACGGCCAGCGGATGCTGTTCTCCGCGACGCTGGACAAGAACATCGACCGGCTGGTGCGGCTGTACCTCAGCGACCCCGTCGTGCACTCCGTCGATCCGTCCGCCGGTGCGGTGACGACGATGGAGCACCACGTGCTGCACGTGGCCGACGAGACCGACAAGAAGGCCGTCGCCGTACGCATCGCTGCCCGCGACGGCCGGGTGATCCTCTTCGTCGACACCAAGCGGGCCGCCGACCGGTTCGCCAAGCGGCTGCTGGCCAGCGGCGTGCCCGCGGCGGCCCTGCACGGCGGCCGTTCGCAGCCGCAGCGCAACCGCACGCTGGACCAGTTCAAGAACGGTCAGGTCACCGCGCTGGTCGCGACGAACGTGGCGGCCCGGGGCATCCACGTCGACGACCTCGACCTGGTCGTCAACGTGGACCCGCCCGTCGATCACAAGGACTATCTGCACCGCGGCGGTCGCACCGCCCGTGCGGGTGAGTCCGGCAGTGTCGTGACGCTGGTGCTGCCCGAGCAGCGCCGCGAGATGACGCGGCTGATGGCGGACGCGGGCATACAGCCGCGGACGGCCAGGATCAAGTCCAGCGACGAGGAACTGGTGCGCCTCACGGGGGCGCGGGAGCCGTCGGGTGTGCCGGTCACGATCGAGGTCCCGCAGCCGCCCGCGCCGGCCGCGAAGCCGTCGTCGGCGTCCCGCCGGCGCCGCCCCGCGCCGCGCCACCGCACGGACGTCCCGCGGGCGCAGCGCGACGACTCCCCGACGACGCGGGCCCGTGGTCGCGGACCTGCACAGGGCGAGACGGGCGGCCGCGGTCGTGCGCGTGCGCAGGGCGAGCCGGGTGGCCGTGGCCATGCGCGTGCGCAGGGCGAGGGGCGCGGGCGTGGCCGCGCGCGTCGCGGGGGCGGCGGCGCGGGGGCCTGACGGGCCGTTTCCGCACCGCCCTCCCCCCTGCGGCCTGGCGGCCGTGCGGAGGGGCCCGTCCCGGACCGGGGCTCCGCCCCGGGCTCCTGCACCGCGCCTCGCGCGGTGTCCTCGAACTCCCTGCAGCATGGCGGCCGTTGAAGGGAACCCCGGACGGGCTGGAACATCCAGCCCCGCCGGCGTGTGAGGCGCGCGGGGTTCGGGGGCGGAGCACCGACGGGTGCGCAAGCGCGCAGGAGGCACCTCGCGCAGGCGGCCGAGCCGAGGCCGGTGTGCGGGGCGCGGTGATGCTGTGCGGGGTTCGCGACCGCCCCGCGGACGACGCGTGAAGGCTCGCGGGAAGGTAGCCCGGATCCCGTTGACTCCCGGGAAATTCAACTTAGTTGTCGTTGACGCGGCCGGGTCTACGCGCATCAATGGTTGCCATGCGAATCCCCCCACGAATAGCCGCGGCCGGCGGTGTCGCCGCCCTCGTCTCGACCCTTCTCCTCGGCGGCCAGGCCGCCACCGCCGCCCCCGCGTCCCCCGCGGCGGTCGGCGAGATCTGCTACTCCGCCCTGCCCTCCCAGGCGCACGACACGCTCGACCTGATCGAGCAGGGCGGGCCTTTCCCCTACGAGCAGGACGGCACCGTCTTCCAGAACCGCGAAAGCATCCTGCCGTCGCAGTCGTCCGGCTACTACCACGAGTACACCGTCGTCACGCCCGGTTCCCCCACACGCGGCGCGCGGCGGATCGTCACCGGAGAGGCGGCACAGGAGGACTACTACACCGCCGACCACTACGAGTCCTTCGACCTCGTCGACCACGGCTGCTGACCGCTGAACGGCAGCCCGCCACCGGTATCCTCCGCCCCGTGACGACCACTTACGTGATCGACGGGGCGGAGGTCACCGACCTGGAGAGCTTCTGGACGGTGATCGGCGAAGCCGTGAACGGCCCCGGCGGATACTTCGGCCGCAGCCTGGACGCCCTGGCCGACTGCCTCGGCGGCGGCATGGGCACCCCCGACGACGGCGACTTCGTCGTCGAATGGCACCACCACGAGCTCTCCCGTCGCGCCCTCGGCCGGGAGGAGACTGTACGGCAGCTGGGACTGCGCGCCGGACGTGCGCATCCCGACAACCGCGCCGAGGTCCTCGACCGGCTCGCGCGCGCCCGCGCCGGAGCGGGCCCCACCGTCTTCGACTGGATCGTCGACGTCTTCGAGGAACGCGCGCCGGGCAGGCTCCGGCTGTTGTGAGCCTGCGCGGGTGTCCCGCCGGCCCTACGGCCGCCGTGGCACCGTCGCCTGCAGGCGCCGCCGCAGCCGGTCGTCCCTGATGTGGCGCACCGCGTCCGTCGCCGTACCGTGCGCGGGACTCTCCGGGTCCCCGTCGGCCAGCAGCCTCACCAGCGCGCCCTCGGCGCGCGGATCCTGACGGATCGCCAGCCCGCGTGCCGCCTCCGCGGCGGTGTCCGCGTCGGGGTCGTCGATCCGGTCCGCCAGTGCCTCGCGGATCTCCGGGGTGTCGGCGTCCAGCTCGGCCAGCGCCGTCGTGGACCAGTCCCTGACCTCACGGGCCGCGTCCCGGCTGAGCGCGATCAGCGTCGCGACCGCCTCCGCGTGGTCACCCGGAACCAGTCCGCACAGCGCCAGCGCCACCCGGTGGCGTACCGCCGCGTCCGGGTGCCCGGTGTGCCGCAGGACGTCGTCCAGCGCCGACGGGTCGGCGTGGTGCCCGAGCGCCGTGACCGCCGCCTGGATCAGCTCGGGGTCGCGCGCCTCCCGCGACAGCTCGCGCAGCAGGGGCAACGCCCGCGCCGCGAACGGCCGCGCGATACCGTCCGCGTGCCGGGCGTTGCCCGAGCGGGGTGCGTCGCCGTCCTCCTCCTCCCGCGCGGTGTCGCCGCCGGCTCCGTCCGTGCCGGTGTACGCGAACCCCAGCTGGCCCAGCACGTCCGCGGCGAACGCCTGGTGCAGCGGATCGTCGCTCCCGCACCACGCGGCCGCGGCCTGGAACGTCTCCTCGTCGCCGCGCCGCCACAGCGCCGTCACCGACTCGATCCAGTCGTCCCGGTCCGGGTCGCCCTCGCGCAGAGCCCGTTCGGCGAGACTCGCGTACGGGGTGAGGATGCCGAGTTCCTCCTCCAGGAGGGTGGCGATGGCCCCGTGCCCGGTCTGCTGCTCGTTGCCCGCCGCCGGCCTGCGGTCGCGCAGCACCTCCACCACGACCGTCGCCCCGCCGTCCTCGGCGACGCGCCGCGAGACGGTCTCCGCTCCCGGATCGTGGGCCAGCAGCCCCTCCCGCAGGTGCTGCTCCACGTCCAGGGTCAGCCACCGACGGGCCTCCGCCAGCGCCTCGGGCCGCGCGCTCGCGCCGTACCGCAGCAGCGCCCGCACGGTCGACGGCGACCCCCGTCTGGCCGCCACGACCAGTGGCGGCTCTCCGCTCGGACAGGCCAGATCGGGGTCGGCGCCGTGCTCCAGCAGCGCGTCCGCCGTCCCGGCGTGCCCCTGGGTCACCGCCCAGGTCAGCGCGGTGAAGCCGAGCAGTTCCCGCCGGTCCGGCGTGGCACCCGCGGCGAGCAGGGCCCGCACCACCTCGGTGTGCCCGCCGACCGCCGCCCCGCACAGCGGCAGGTCGTCGCTCTCGGGACCGCTCGCCCGGTCGGGGTCGGCGCCCGCGGCGAGCAGCAGCCGGACGATGCCCGCATCGCCCGCCACGGCCGCCAGGTACAGCGGCGTCTGCCCGTCCTCGTCCACGGTCTCGGCGGGTACGCCCGCACGCAGCAGCCGCACCAGGGCGTCGTCGGCGCCGTCGTACACCGCCGCGAAGAGGGCGCGTGCGTCCGCCGCCCGCTCCGCGTCCGCCGTTTCCCCACCCGTGCGGCCCTCGTCCACGTGACTCTCGTCCATGGCACGACCCTACGGAGGGCGGGTCAGGTGTCGCATTCGAGAATCGTCCGGCACAGGCCGCACCTGGCGCGTACCCGCCCCCGTACGGGCACCCGGATGCGCTGGTGGCACGTGGTGCACGGGAAGGAGACCCGCATCCCTCCGGGGGCCGGCTCGAAGACGTACGCGCCCTCTCCGGCGTGCTGTCGCGAGGGGTCCTCCAGGGCGTGGCGGCGGTCCTTCGCATAGCGGTGGCGGGCGAGGCGGCCGGCCGTGGTGAGCGGCGGGCGGCGGGCGTCGCGCAGGGCCTGTGCGCGTCCGGCGGTGTAGGCGCGGTAGCCCTCGGCGCTGGTGAACCACGGCGAGGGGTCCTCGCCGAAGGTCAGCGCCCGTCCCGCGAGCACGTACCCGAACTCCTCCGGGGTGAGATAGCCGAGCTTCTGGCTGGACACGCCGTCCTCGCGGAACGCGTCCAGCAGCAGCCAGCCCGCGCCGAGGTAGGTGGTCACCGTGTCGGTGAGGATCTCGTTGTCGCGCAGGCCGGGGAAGGAGAGCCCGAGCCGGTGCAGCAGCACATGGGTGATCTCGTGGGCGAGGGCGGCGCCGATGTCGCGCCGGTGCGTGCGGAAGCGGTCGTTCAGTTCGATGAAGTACTCGGGCCCGGCGGCCAGTTCGACGCCGGCCGCGTGATGCATCTCGCGGAAGCTCACGATCATGCGGGCGTCGGGGAGCCCCAGGTGCCGCACCAGGGCGCCGGCGACCCGCTGGGCGCCCAGATGCAGGTCTTCCCGGTCGTCGAAGGCCACGTCGGCCGGCAGCACGCTCGAGGCGTAGGAGTGCACGCCCTCGGGTGAGAGCCGGCGGTACAGGGCGGTGACCGCCGACCGCACCGTGTCGAGGTGCGGGAAGCCGTGCACCACCTCGCTGCCGTTCGCCACGTCCCGTACCCCCATGCACGACAGTCGGCCGCCTTCAACTCTACGGCCGGGCCACGGTCCGCACTCGAGGCCCGGGGCCGGATCAATGGCCGGAATGCACGCCTTGTGGGGTCCGCAACCGGGTGCCCATAATCCGGGACACGACTTGTCGGGCGCATGTCATCCCCCGCACTGCCGCATGCGCTCGGATCCAGGGCGTACACCCAACCCCCCACGGAAGGCAGTCCGTTGAAGCTTCTGAGCGTGCTCAAGAGATGCGCCGCCGCCGGCGCCGTCATGCTCGCCGCGATCAGCCTCCAGCCCACATCCGCGTCGGCCGCCACCCCGCCCGTCGTCGGCGGCACCCGTGCCGCGCAGGGCGAGTTCCCGTTCATGGTCCGGCTCTCCATGGGCTGCGGCGGTGCCCTCTACACCAAGGACATCGTCCTGACCGCCGCCCACTGCGTGAGCGGCTCCGGCAACAACACGAGCATCACCGCGACCGCGGGAGCCGTGGACCTGCAGAGCCCCAGCGCCATCAAGGTCCGCTCCACCAAGGTCCTGCAGGCCCCCGGCTACAACGGCTCCGGCAAGGACTGGGCGCTGATCAAGCTCGCCCGGCCGATCGACCTGCCGACGCTGAAGATCGCCGAGACGACGGCGTACAACAGCGGCACGTTCACCGTCGCCGGCTGGGGCGCGGCCCGTGAGGGCGGCCCGCAGCAGCGCTACCTGCTCAAGGCGCAGGTCCCGTTCGTCTCGGACGCCGACTGCGCGCGGGCGTACGACGAACTCATCCCGGGCGAGGAGATCTGCGCCGGCTACAACGAGGGCGGTGTCGACACCTGCCAGGGTGACTCCGGCGGCCCGATGTTCCGCCGGGACAGCGCGGGCGCCTGGATCCAGGTCGGCATCGTGAGCTGGGGCTACGGCTGCGCCAGGGCCGGCTACCCGGGTGTCTACACCGAGGTGTCGACCTTCGCCTCGGCCATCAAGTCCGCGGCCGCCTCGCTGTAGGCGAACCGCACACGGCGCACCGGGAGGGGCGGGCCGGCGGGCCCGCCCCTCCCCGCCTCCGTCCGTTCCTCTGCTCCGGGGCCGTCAGCCCAGCAGAACCCCGCGGCCGGCCGCGCAGCCCTCCAGCTCCAGCACCCACACCTCGTTCCCGCCCGCGCGCAGCACCGGGCCGGGCACGTACAGCGCCTGCTGCGGACCGTCCGACCGGTAACGGCCGAGGCCGAATCCGTTGACCCACACGAACCCGCGTGTCCAGCCGGGCAGTTCGAGCCAGGCGTCACCCGGCGACGCCACCTCGGCGACGCCCCGGAACAACCCTCTCGCCCCCTCGCCCGGGGGCGCGTCCCGCCACGGCAGCCGTTCGACCGCGCCCGCCGCCTCGAAGGCGTCCAGGCGCAGACCCCGCGCCCGCACCCCGTGCAGATACTGCCGCTCGTGCAGCACCCCGCCCGTGACGCCCTTCGGCTCGCCGGTCCTGGGCCCGTAGTTCACCCGGCCCCAGGACTCCACCCACAGCTCGACCGCGGCCGGACCCGGCACCGGCTCGGGCAGCGTGGCGTCCTCCCCGTCCAGCACCCCGGCCCGCTCCCCGTCGACGTACGCCACGGCCCGGTCCCGCAGGCCCGACACCCGCAGCGGATACGGCCCGCGCGGCCCGGGAACGTCGAACCGGTAGCGCACCAGGCCGCGGTCCACGTCCAGTTCCTCGAACGTCGGCGGCAGCGGGCCCGACCACTCCGGGCCGCCGAGCGCCTCCAGCACGTCATCGGGCGACGCCCACGCGTCGAGGACCGCACGCGCGGGAGCGCCGAGGGAGGCGGGCGGCGGCGGCACGTCCGGCAGCGGACCGTCGTGGTACGCGGCGAGCACCTCGCGGAAGCGCCAGAACTTCTCCGTCGGCCGGCCGGCCTCGTCGACCGGTGCGTCGTAGTCGTACGACGTCACCGTCGGCTGGAGCGCCTCGTCCTGCATCGGTCCCGAACGGTTCGCACCCGCCCAGCCCGCGAAGTTCGTGCCCCCGTGCGCCATGTATACGTTCACCGAAGCGCCGGCCTCCAGGATCTCCCGCAGGGCCCCCGCCGCGTCCTTCGCGTCCCGGACGACATGCTCCTCGCCCCAGTGGTCGAACCAGCCGCACCAGAACTCCATGCACATCAGCGGCCCGCTCGGCCGATGGCGGCGCAGTGCCGCGAACGCCTCGGCCGCCCCCGACCCGAAGTTCACCGTCGCCAGCACCCCCGGCACCAACCCGCCCGTCAGCATGTGGTCCTGCGGCCCGTCGGACGTGAACAGCGGGACCGTCACACCGCAGCCGCGCAGCAGCTCCACCAGGAACCGCAGGTGGTCGACGTCCGAGCCGTAGCTGCCGTACTCGTTCTCGACCTGCACCATCACCACGGGCCCGCCCTCCGGCAGCTGGCGCCGCACCACCTGCGGCAGCAGCCGGGTGAACCAGCGCTCCACGTGACCCTCGTACTCGGCGTCCGACGTGCGCACCCGGCGCCCCAGCCGCCCGGTCAGCCAGTGCGGCAGCCCGCCGTTCTCCCACTCGGCACAGATGTACGGCCCCGGGCGGACGATCGCCCACAGGCCCGCCTCCTGGGCCGCGTCAAGGAACCGGCCGAGCGCCCCCTCGTCCGAGCAGCGGTCCGGCTCCGGTTCGTGCAGGTTCCACGGGACGTAGGTCTCGACGCAGTTGAGTCCCATCGCGCGCAGCATCGCCAGCCGGTGCCCCCACTGCCCCTCGTGCACCCGGAAGTAGTGCAGCGCGCCCGACAGCAGCCGCACCGGCCGGCCGTCCAGCAGGAAGTCCCTGTCACCCACCGTGAACTCGGGCACCGGCCCCCCGTTCGTCCTTCGCTCGTTCATCTCGGAACGATCGCCGTCTGGCGTGCGGCCGGTCCATGGACAAAGATCGGCCTTTCTTGGACTGGGGCCCGAGCGGCGGCCTTCCCGATCGGGTGATCCGGCGGAAGGGTCCTGGGGGAGGGAGCGGAAACGGCATGTACCACACCTGGATGCGATATTTCACCCCGAGGCCGGTCCATCACCGGCTGGGCCTCGTGTGCCTCGGCGTCGGCCTCCAGCACGGGCAGCTGCCCACCGTGGGTCCGCGCACCCTCGATCACCACGTCGCCGTCGTGATCAGCGCCGGCAGCGGCTGGTACCGCGGCGCCGACGGACGGCGCACCAGCGTCACCGCGCCCGCCCTGATCTGGCTCACGCCCGGCGTCCCGCACCATTACGGGCCCGACCCCGCCGCCGGCTGGGACGAGAGCTTCGTCGACTTCACCGGGCCCGCCACCGCCACCTACACCGAGCTCGGCTACATCGAACCCGACCGGCCCGTCGTGCCCCTGGCCGACGCCGCGGGCGCCCGCGCCGCCGTCGGCCGCATCACCCGCGCCGCCCGCCGCGGCAACCCGCTCCTGGAGGTGGAGACCGGCGCGGCCGTCCACGAACTGCTCGTCGCCCTGCGCCGCGCCCGCGCCGACACCAATGCCGACGGCGACCCCGTCCTCACCGCGCTCGCCCGCGACGCCTTCCAGCCCCTGTCCGTCGCCGAGCACGCGGCCCGCCACGGCATGACCCCCGCCGAGCTGCGCACCGTCGTCCGCCGCGGCGCCGGATGCAGCCCGAAGGACTACCTCCTCGCCATCCGCCTCGGCCACGCCAAGGAGCTCCTCGCGACCACCGACCTGCCCGTGGCGGCCGTGTCCCGCCGGGTCGGCTACGAGGACCCGGCCTACTTCTCCCGGCTGTTCACCCGCCGGGTGGGCCTCGCACCGATCCGCTTCCGCGAACAGCAGAGACGCAACGTCCCCGGCGGCTGGAGCAACCGCGTCCCGGACCCTGAACACCCCCCGACCATCGTCGGCACCTGGACGTAAGCTCCATGACCATGACCACGAAGGACATCGACGCGAACGTGCGCGCCGAACTGACCCGCCTGCGCGAGAGCATCGACAACATCGACGCGGCGGTCGTGCACATGCTCGCCGAACGCTTCAAGTGCACCCAGCAGGTCGGCCACCTCAAGGCCGAGCACCATCTGCCGCCCGCCGATCCGGCCCGCGAGGCCCGCCAGATCGAGCGGCTGCGCCAGCTCGCGGAGAGCGCGAAGCTGGACCCCGCGTTCGCCGAGAAACTGCTGAATTTCATCATCGCCGAGGTGATCCGCCACCACGAGACCATCGCGGGCGGGCCGCCGCCGGCGCAGGAGGAGTAGGGCCGGGGCCCCGCACCCGGGCGCGCGGTGTTCCGCGCACGGGGCGCACAGTGTGCGCTGACAGCGGAACACGCCCCCCTGTGCCCTCCCGGGGCCATCGGGCAGCATGGCCCCCATGTCCGTACTGACGCGCGACGAAGCGCAGACCCGAGCCCAGCTGATCGACGTACACCGCTACACGATCGACCTCGATCTGACGACAGGCGAGGAGACCTTCGACTCCCGCACCGTCATCCACTTCACCGCGCGCGCGGCCGGGGACACCTTCGTCGAGCTCAAGCCCGCACAGCTGCGCTCCCTCACCCTCGACGGACAGCCGCTCGACCCCGCGGCGCTCGACGGCAACCGCTACGCGCTGACCGCCCTCACCGCCGGGGACCACGAACTGCGCGTCGACGCGAGCATGCGCTACTCCCGCACCGGCGAAGGCATGCACCGCTTCACCGACCCCACCGACGGCGAGCGGTACGTCTACACGCAGCTGTTCATGGAGGACGTCCAGCGCGTCTTCGCCGCCTTCGACCAGCCCGACCTGAAGGCCGTCTTCGCCCTCACCGTCACCGCGCCCGAGGGCTGGACCGTCCTCGGCAACGGCATCGCGACCCACGACGGCAACGGCCGGTGGACCTGTGCCCCCACACCGCTGCTGTCCACCTACCTCGTCGCCGTGGCCGCCGGCCCCTGGCACTCCATCCGCACCGAGCACGCCGGGCTGCCCTTCGGCCTCCATGTGCGCCGCTCGCTCGGCGCCTACCTCGACGCCGACGCGGACGAGCTGTTCGAGATCACCCGCCAGTGCTACGACCGGTACCACGAGAAGTTCGAGGAGCCGTACCCCTTCGACTCGTACGACCAGGCCTTCGTGCCCGAGTTCAACGCGGGCGCCATGGAGAACCCCGGGCTCGTCACCTTCCGTGACGAATTCGTCTACCGCTCCGCCGTCACCGACACCCAGCGCCAGACCCGCGCCATGGTCATCGCCCACGAGATGGCCCACATGTGGTTCGGCGACCTCGTCACCCTCAGGTGGTGGGACGACATCTGGCTCAACGAGTCCTTCGCCGAGTACATGGGCTACCAGACGCTCACCGAGGCCACCCGCTTCACGGACACCTGGGTCGACTTCGGCATCGCCCGCAAGGCATGGGGCTACGACGCCGACCAGCGGCCCTCCACCCACCCCGTCGCCCCCGACCCGGACGCCGTCCCCGACACCGCGTCCGCGATGCTGAACTTCGACGGCATCTCCTACGCCAAGGGCGCCTCCGCGCTGCGCCAGGTCGTGGCCTGGCTGGGGGAGAAGGACTTCCTCGCCGGCATCAACATCCACTTCAAGCGGCACAGGTTCGGAAACGCCACCCTCGCCGACTTCATCGACTCCCTCGCCCAGGCCACCGACCGGGACGTGCACGCCTGGGCCGACGTGTGGCTGCGCACCACCGGCGTCGACACGCTCACCCCGACCGTCACCGAGACCGGGGGCGGCTGGACGCTCGGCATCGACCGCGACGGCAGCCGCCCCCACCGCATCACCGTCGGCGCCTTCGACGCCGACCCGATCGAGCCGGGCCGCCTGGTCCTGCGGGACCGCTTCGACGTGGACGTACCGCTCACCGAGCACGACGTCCACCCCGGGTGCCGCCCCTCGCTCGTCGTCCTCAACGACGGCGACACCACCTACGCCAAGGTCCGCCTCGACGCCGCGTCCTGGGCCATCGCGCTCCGCTCCCTCTCCGGCATCCCCGACCCGCTGACCCGCGCCGTCGTGTGGAACGCGGCACGCGACATGGTCCGCGACGGCGAACTGGCGCCCACCGCCTACCTGGAGGCCGCCCGCGCCCACCTCCCCCGGGAGACCGACCTCGCCGTCGTCCAGGGCGTCCTGGCCTTCGCCGCCGGACAGATCGCCGACTGCTACCTGCCCGCGGAGCAGCGCCCCGCCGCGCTCGCCACGCTCACCGACACCTGCCGGGCCCTGCTGCGCCACACCGAGGACGGCAGCGACCCCGGCCTGCGCCTGACCGCCGTGCGCCACTTCATCGACGCCGCGTCCCAGCCCGCGTCGATCCAGGAGTGGCTCGCCGACGGCAGCGTCCCCGGCGGCCCCGAACTCGACCCCGAGCTGCGCTGGCGCATCCTCACCCGCCTCGCCGTCCTCGGCGCGGTCGGCGAGAAGGAGATCGCGGCCGAACTGGACCGCGACCCGAGCGCGACGGGCCAGGAGGGCGCGGCCCGCTGCCGCGCCGCCCTGCCGACGGCGGAGGCGAAGGCGGAGGCCTGGTCCCGGCTGTTCGCGTCGGACGACCTGTCGAACTACCTGTTCACGGCGACGGCCCAGGGCTTCTGGCAGCCCGAACAGGCCGCGCTCGTACGGGAGTACGTCCCCCGCTACTACCCCGACGCCGTCGCCCTCGCGGCCCGCCGCGGCCCGGCGATCGCGGAGGCCGCGGGCCGGTACGCCTTCCCGCTCCACGCGGTGGACGCAAAGGCGCTGGCCCTGGGCGAGGACTGCCTGCGCGAGGCGTCCCCGATCCCGGCCCTCCGCCGCAAGCTGGTGGACCAGCTGGACGACCTGTCGCGGGCCCTGCGGATCCGCGGCGAGTGACGCCGGGGGCGGGCGGCGCCCCCGTCGGGGCTCCGCCGCGAACCCCCGGTTTCGGGACGGGGGCGCCTCCCACGGCCGCCAGGCCGTGGGAGGAGGGCGGGGTGGGGAACAGCCCGCCGCCGGCGCCACCCGCCCGCCCCCACTTCGCACCCAATACCCCTTCCGCTCCGGATCGTTGAGCCTGCCGGGCGCGCCCCGCCCCGCCCCCGATCCGTCGCGAAGGACCCGCATGCCCACCCCGCCGCTCCCACCCCTCGCCGGCGGGCCCGCCGGACCCGACGCCCTGCGGCCGCTGGTCGGCGCCGTGCTCGGCGCCCTCCAAGAGGGCGCCGAGGCGCGCGGCGGGCCGCTGCCCCGCGGCGGTCCGGATGCCGTCGCCGAGCACGTCCGCGACGCACTGAAAGACGCCCTCCCCGACCAGGGCCACGGCCCCGAAGAGACCCTCCACACCCTCGTCCGCGCCGTCGCCCACGGCTCGGCCGACCCCGCCGACCCCCTGTGCGCGGCCCACCTGCACACCCCGCCCCTCGCACTCGCCGTCGCCGCCGACCTCGCGGCCTCCGCGCTCAACCCGTCAATGGACTCGTGGGACCAGGCACCGGCCGCCTCCGCGCTGGAGAGCGCCGTCACCCGGGCCCTCGCCGCCGAGGTCTACCCGCACGCCCCCGCCCCCGACGCCCTCGTCACCACCGGCGGCACCGAGTCCAACCAGCTCGCCCTCCTCCTTGCCCGCGAACGCCACAGCGCCCCGCTCCAGGTCGTCTGCGCCGACTCCGCCCACCACTCCGTGCGCCGTGCCGCCTGGCTGCTGGGCCTGCCCGGCCCGGTCACCGTCCCGGTCCACGACATCGCCGCCCTGGACGCCGCCCTGACCGAACTGCCCGGTCCCGTCCTGGTCGTCGCCACCGCGGGCACCACCGACACCGGCCGCATCGACCCGCTCCCGGAGATCGCCGACCTGACGGCACGGCATCGCGCCGAGCTGCACGTCGACGCGGCCTACGGCGGACCCCTGCTGTTCAGCCGGACCCTGCGTCCCCTCGTCGCGGGCCTGGACCGCGCCCAATCGGTCACCCTCGACCTGCACAAACTCGGCTGGCAGCCCGTCGCGGCCGGACTCGTCGCGGTGTCCGACACGGCCCGCCTCGCCCCCCTCGCGCACACCGCCGAGTACCTCAACGCCGAGGACGACACGGACGCCGGCCTGCCCGACCTCCTCGGCCGCTCCCCGCGCACCACCCGACGCCCCGACGTCCTCAAGATCGCCGTCACCCTCAGGGCCCTCGGGCGCACCGGACTCGGCGCACTCGTGGACCGGGTCTGCGCCGCCGCGCAGGACCTCGCCGACATGGTCGAGAAGCATCCCGGTCTGGAGCTGTACGAGCGGCCCACCCTGTCGACGGTCCTGTTCCGCCCCGCCGGCGCCACCGACGAGCAGACCGCCGGTATCCGCCGCACCCTCCTCACCGGCGGCCGCGCCGTCCTCGGCCGGGCCCGCGCCGACGGCCGCGTCTGGCTCAAGGCGACCCTGCTCAACCCACACGCCACCCCCGCCCACCTGCACGCCCTGCTCGCACTCGTGGAAGGCAGCACCCCCCGATGACCGCCACGCCCGCTCCCGAGGCCGCCACGGCGGCGGCCGCCCTCGACCGCCCCCACGACCTCGTGGGCATCGGCATCGGCCCGTTCAACCTCTCCCTCGCCGCGCTCGCCCACGGCGTACCGGGCGGCCTCGCCACCGCCTTCTACGAGCAGCGGCCCGCCTTCCACTGGCACCCCGGCCTGCTCATCGAGGGCGCCACCCTCCAGGTCCCGTTCCTCGCCGACCTGGTCACGCTCGCCGACCCGGCGAGCCCCTGGTCGTTCCTCAGCTACCTGCGCGCACGCGAGCGGCTCTTCCCGTTCTATTTCGCCGAAACGTTCCACATCCAGCGCGCCGAGTACGACGCGTACTGCCGCTGGGTCGGCGAGAGCCTGCCGGGACTCCACTTCGGCCACCAGGTCGACACCGTCCGCTGGAACCCCGAACGCGCCCTGTTCGAGGTGGACTTCACCCAGCTCGACGCCGACGGCGAGGCCGAGGCCCTCGGCCGCGCGTACACGCGTGCCATCGCGCTCGGCATCGGCACCGAGCCGTACGTCCCCGAACCGCTGCGGCCCCTCGCCGACGCGCCCGGTGTGCCCGTCATCCACTCCGCCGACTACCTCGACCACCGCGACGCCCTGATCGCCGCCGAACACGTCACCGTGGTCGGCTCGGGCCAGTCCGGGGCCGAGGTCTTCCTCGACCTGCTGCGCGCCCGGCCCGCCGGGGCCGAGAGGATCCACTGGCTGGCCCGCACGGAGGCGTTCGCGCCCATGGAGTACTCCAAGCTCGGCCTGGAACACTTCACGCCCGACTACACACGCTACTTCCACGCCCTGCCCGAGCAGGTCCGCAACGACCTCGTCCCGCGCCAGTGGCAGCTCCACAAGGGCATCGACGCCGACACCATCGCCGCCGTCCACGACGAGCTCTACCGTCGCACCCTGCACGGCGCCTGGCCCGAAACCGTCCTGACGCCCGGTGTCACCGTCCGCACCGCCGGCCGCGTCGCCACCACGAAGATCGAACTGCACCTGGAGCACCTCCAGCAGGGCACCCGCTCCCGGCTCGTCACCGACGCCGTCGTCCTCGCCACCGGTTACCGCGAACGGCCGCTGGACCGGCTGCTCGCCGGTCTCGACCGGTACATGCGCCGCGACGGCGCCGGCCGTCCCGTCGTCGACGAGCAGTACCGGATGAAGCTCGCCCCCCCCGTCACGGGAACGGTCTACGTGCAGAACGCCGAGCGCCACACCCACGGCGTCGGCGCCCCCGACCTCGGCCTCGCCGCCTGGCGCAGCGCGTCCATCCTCAACTCGCTCACCGGCAAAGAGCCCTACCCCCTGCCACGCCGCACCGCCTTCACCAGCTTCGGTCTCGAACGGCGCGAGGCGCCCGGCATCCCCGGCCAGCAGCCGCAGCCGGCCCGCCTGGCCCAGGGACGCTGAGCGCCTCGCGGCTCCCCCGTCCGAAAGCGGCTAGAAGACCGGCGCGCCGTCCCGCGTCAGCTTCCACCCCACCGAGGCGAACGACGCCGGGTCGACCGTGCCCTTCGCCTGCACCCAGGAGATGATCGTGTTCCTGATCTCCTCGGAGTTCGCCCACAGCTGCTGGGCGCGGGCGATGTGCGGGAAGTTGCCGCCGCCGCTCGCCCGGTAGTTGTTGACGGCCAGCACGAACCGGGCCGCCGGGTCGATCGGACGGCCCTCGAAGGACAGGTTCACGATCCGCGAACCGGCCGGCTTCGCGATGTCGATCTCGTACGTCACGCCCGACACGGCGTCGTAGTTGTAGTCGGGCGTGCCGCCCGCGTTCGTCAGCTTCGACGTGTCGACCGGAGCGCCCGCGGGCGTCTGCACGTAGTAGCGCGCGGAGAACTCCAGGTACTCCTTCAGCTGCGCACCCGTCATCAGCCGGGCCTCGAGGGTGTTCTCGAACGGGTAGAGCCCGGCCGCGTCCCGGATCGTCACGTCACCGGCCGGGATGGCGGCCGTACGGGAGAAGCACGACGCCTGCGACAGCACCGGAAGCGCCGCCCACTGGCCGCCCGCCAGGGCCGCCTTCACCGTCTCGGCCTGCACGTGGTTGATCAGGTCGATGATCGGCTCGTCCTTCCAGGGCGCGTCGGCCGTCGACATCGCGACGGTGGACGTGCCGATGACCTGGTTGACGTACGCGACCACCTTCTTGTGCTCGTCGCCGAGCAGCCGGGTGATCCCCTCGTCCTCCGCGACCGTGTTCGAGTTCAGGACCTGCGCGCCCACCTTCTCGACGGTCCAGCGGCCCTTCTCCCACACCAGGTCGAAGTCGAACAGCGTGAGCCGCTGGCCCCACTTCAGCGGCTCGGAGAGCACGACCTGCTTGCCGGTCTCCTTGTTGGCGACGAAGTACTCGGCAATCTCGGTGTGCGCGTGGCCGACCAGGATCGCGTCGATGCCCGGCACCTGCTCGGCGACCAGACCCGCCGCGTTCTCGATGTACGGCAGCTGGTCACCGTACGAGGAGGTGCCGCTGGAGCCCGAGTGCGCGGAGACGATGACGACGTCGGCGCCCATCGACCGGAGCTTCGGCACCCACTTCGCCGCCTGCTCCTCCAGGCCGGGGAAGACCATCTTCCCGCTGACGTTCTGCTTGTCCCAGATCGCGATGCCGGGGTTGGTGAGCCCGAGGACCGCGACACGCACGTCACGCCCGTGCGGGGTGCGCAGCCGGTGCATGCTGTACGGCGCGAACGCCGGACGCAGCGTCTTCGCGTCCAGCGCGTTCGCACCGAGCAGCGGGAAGTCGCACTGCTCCTCGAACTTCCGCAGCACCGGGATGCCGTAGTTGAACTCGTGGTTGCCGAGCGCCGCGGCGTCGTAGCCGATGGCGTTCATCGCCTGCGCCATCGGGTGCACCGGGCCGCGCTCGGCGGTGATCGGGTCCACCTTGGCGTAGTAGTACGACAGCTGGGTGCCCTGAATGGTGTCGCCGGCGTCTATCAGGAGCGTGTTGCGGCGCCCCTTCTCCTCGCGGACGCGGTTCACCAGCGTCGAGATCTTCGCCAGGCCCACGTCGTTGTGCGCCTTGTCGTCGAACTCCTTGTCGGTGAAGTAGTCCCAGTTGAAGACATTGCCGTGCAGGTCCGTCGTCCCCATGACGGTGAACGAGTACCGCTTCGGCGGACGTCCGTGGCCGTGCCCCCGTCCCGGCTCGTCGGCCACGGCGGGTGCCGCGGCGCTGCCGGCGATCGCCACACCGGCCCCGGCGGCGGCCGACCGCTCCAGGAACGTCCTACGGTTCAGCGGCATTTCGTCTCCCTCGATCATGTGCACAACGCGCGTAGATTCTGGCGTAGGACCGTCCCGTGCGAAAGGGTTCGACCACAACAGTGAGGGAGACCGCATGACCAGCGACAGCGCAGTCCCGTACGGCACACCCGAGGCGCCGAGGGTCTCCGTGCGCGGCGAGGCCAGGCTCGAGTTCGACCCCGAGATCGCCAGGATCGGCGTCCAGGTGAGCGCCCGCGGCAAAGACCGGCGCACCGCCCTCGAGGACCTGACCCGGCGCAACAACGCCGTGCTCGATCTGATCAAGTCGTACGGCGACGCCGTCGAGAAACTGGCGACCGGCGCCTTCTCCATCAGCCCCGAACTCGCCCAGCACGGCCGCGGCGAGAGGGTCCGCGCCTACCACGGCGGCGTGTACATCACCGCCACGCTCACCGACTTCACCGCCCTCGGCGAACTCACCACCCGGCTCGCCGACATGGAGCTGACCCGGGTCAGCGGCCCCTGGTGGTCGCTGCGCCCCGACTCGCCCGCGCACGGCGAGGCCCGCCGCGAGGCCGTACGGGACGCGGTGCAGCGCGCCCGCGAATACGCCGCGGCGCTCGGCAGCCGGCTCTCGGCCCTGGTGGAACTCGCCGACATCGGCGCGGAGAACCCCGTGCCGTACGGCATGCCGGCCGCACCCGGCGGAATGCGGGCGGCGGCATTCGAGGCGGCCCAGACCGAAATGGCACCCGCACTGGATCTCGAACCGCAGCGCCAGACGGTGAGCGCACAGGTGAACGCGCGTTTCACCATGACCCCGCCGGAGTTCTAGACGAGCACATTTTCATGAAGTGGCGAGCGCTCATCGGAGCACCCCTGCGCACAATTCAACAGTTGTCAATAACGCTTCACGCAAAGGTTGTTGAGCAGTCATGCCCGGCCAATTCTCTACCGGTCGGTAAGCCATAGGCTCGAAGCATGCGCCGAGCAAAGATCGTTTGTACCCTGGGGCCCGCCACCGACACATACGACCAGATCAAGGCCCTGGTCGAAGCCGGAATGGACGTCGCCCGCTTCAACCTCAGCCACGGCACGTACGCCGACCACGAGGAACGTTACGGGCACGTGCGGAAGGCCTCCGACGAGACCGGCCGCAGCGTGGGCGTCCTCGCCGACCTTCAAGGTCCGAAGATCCGTCTCGGGCGTTTCCGGGAAGGCCCCGTACTGCTCGAACGCGGCGACGAATTCACCATCACCGTCGAGGACATCGAGGGCGACCGCCACATCTGCGGGACCACCTACAAAGGACTGGCCGCGGACGTCACGCGCGGCGAGCGCATCCTCGTCGACGACGGCAAGGTCGCCCTCGAGGTCACCGAGGTGGACGGCACCCGCGTGCACACCGTCGTCGCCGAAGGCGGCATGGTCTCCGACCATAAGGGGCTCAACCTCCCCGGTGTCGCCGTCTCCGTCCCCGCGCTCTCCGAGAAGGACGTCGAGGACCTGCGCTGGGCCCTGCGCATCGGCGCGGACGTCATCGCCCTCTCCTTCGTCCGCAGCGGCCGCGACATCGACGACGTCCACCGCGTCATGGCGGAGGAGGGCCGGCGCATCCCGGTCATCGCCAAGGTCGAGAAGCCCCAGGCCGTGGAGAACATCGACGACATCGTCGCCGCCTTCGACGGCATCATGGTCGCCCGCGGCGACCTCGGCGTCGAAATGCCGCTGGAGCAGGTGCCCATCGTCCAGAAGAGGGCCGTCAAGCTCGCCAAGCGCAACGCCAAGCCGGTCATCGTCGCCACCCAGATGCTCGACTCGATGATCGACAACAGCCGTCCCACACGCGCCGAGGCCTCCGACGTCGCCAACGCCGTCATGGACGGCACCGACGCCGTGATGCTCTCGGGCGAGACCAGCGTCGGCAAGTACGCCGTCGAGACGGTCAGGACCATGAGCCGCATCGTCGAGGCGGCCGAGGAGGACGTCCTCACCAAGGGCCTGCCGCCCCTGACCGAACGCAACAAGCCCCGCACCCAGGGCGGCGCCGTCGCCCGCGCGGCCGCCGAGATGGGGGACTTCCTCGGCGCCAAGTTCCTCGTCGCCTTCACCCAGTCCGGCGACACGGTCCGCCGCCTGTCGCGCTACCGCTCCCCGATCCCGCTCCTCGCGTTCACCCCGGACCCCTCCACGCGCTCGCAGCTCACCCTCACGTGGGGCGTGGAGACTTTCCTCGGCCCGCACGTGGAGTCGACCGACGCGATGGTGGCGCAGGTGGACGAGGAGCTGCTGAGGATCGGCCGCTGCCAGAAGGGCGACATCGTGGTCATCACGGCCGGCTCCCCGCCGGGCGTCCCCGGCTCGACGAACCTGGTCCGGGTGCACCGCATCGGCGAGGGCCTCGCCTGAGGTTCAGTACTTCGGCCCGACGTGCGCGTCCATGAGAAGGTACGCGTAACGAGGGGGGTCGTCCGGCAGGCCGGGAACATCGCGGCAGCGCGGACACGGCGTGGTCTTGTGGACAGGGGAGAGGCGTACTTGCCACGAGCGGATGGCCGCGCGGGATACCCCGGTCTCCCTGCTCACGGAATTCAGGCTGCGGCCTTGAGTGACGAGTGCGAGGACTCGTCTGCGTGTTTCCACGTCGTACATGTAGGCGAGTCTCGCGTCATGGCATGGTGACCTGGGGAGAGTCCTCGCCCTGATCACACGTTCTCGTGAGTTTTCGCGAGTTCCGCTCGACCTTCGGATCTAAGGGAAAGTGCCCCAGGTGGGATTCGAACCCACACTGTCCGCTGTTTGAGAGCGGCCTCTCTAACCAATTGGAGTACTGGGGCCTTAGAAAGGCGCGGATACTTCGATCCGGCTGAGCAACACCCTACCGCAGCTAGGTAGGCTCAGGAGGAGCAGCACCTGACCCGCCCCAAGGAGCCCCGTGACCGCCCCCGAGTCGCCCCAGCCGATCGCCGATGACGACGACAAGTCGCACGTACCGCCGCTGACGACCCGCGTCGTCATCGCCGAGGACGAGGCCCTCATCCGGCTCGACCTCAAAGAGATGCTCGAGGAAGAGGGGTACGCGGTCGTCGGCGAGGCCGGTGACGGCCAGCGAGCCGTCGAGCTGGCCCGTGAGCACCGCCCGGACCTCGTGATCCTCGATGTGAAGATGCCGGTCCTCGACGGGATTCTCGGCGGCCGAGAAGATCGCCGAGGAGTCCATCGCCCCGGTCCTCATGCTCACCGCCTTCTCGCAGCGCGACCTCGTCGAGCGGGCGCGCGACGCCGGTGCCATGGCGTACCTCGTCAAGCCGTTCAGCAAGAGCGACGTCGTGCCGGCGATCGAGATGGCGGTCTCCCGCTTCACGGAGCTGAAGGCCCTGGAGAAGGAGGTCGCCGACCTCTCCCAGCGCCTGGAGACGCGCAAGCTCGTCGACCGTGCCAAGAGCATCCTGCAGACGCAGTACGGGCTGACGGAGCCGGCCGCGTTCCGGTGGATCCAGAAGACGTCGATGGACCGGCGCCTGTCGATGCAGCAGGTCGCGGAGGCGGTCATCGAGGACGCGGAGGAGAAGAAGGCGGCCAAGGGGCAGTAGCCGCGGGACGCGGGAAGGGCCCGCACCCCCTCGGGGGTGCGGGCCCTTCCGTCTGCCGGGAGTCAGTCCTCGCCGAGGTAGGCCTTGCGGACCGACTCGTCGTGGAGCAGGTCCTGGCCGGTGCCGGAGAGCACGACCTTGCCGACCTCCATCACGTAGGCCTGATCGGCCAGCGACAGCGCGGCCTGGGCGTTCTGCTCGACGAGGAGGATCGTCGTGCCCTGGGCCTTCAGCTCCGAGATGGTCGACATGATCTTCTGCATCATGATCGGGGAGAGGCCCATGGAGGGCTCGTCGAGCATGAGCAGCTTGGGCTGCGACATCAGCGCGCGTCCCATGGCGAGCATCTGCTGCTCACCGCCGGACAGCGTTCCCGCCGCCTGCTTGCGGCGCTCGCCGAGGATCGGGAAGAGATCGTAGGCACGCTGGATGTCCTTCTCGATCCCGTCCTTGTCGCTCCGCAGGAACGCTCCGAGGTGGAGGTTCTCGGCGATGGTGAGGCGGGGGAAGATGTGCCGTCCCTCGGGGGAGTGGGCCAGGCCCAGCGACACGATCTTGTGCGCGGGGATGCCGCTGAGCGGCTTCCCGTCGAACAGGATCTTCCCTCCGGACGGCTTGAGCAGTCCGGACAGCGTGCGCAGGGTCGTGGTCTTGCCGGCGCCGTTGGTGCCGATGAGGGTGACGACCTGTCCGGCCTCGACGGAGAAGGAGATGCCCTTGACGGCCTCGATCTTGCCGTAGGCGACCCTCAGGTCCTCGACTTCGAGGAGTGCGGTCACTTCGCCTCTCCTTCCTTGCCGGTGGTACGTGTTTCGTCGTCCGCGGGAGCGGTGGGGGAGTCGTCGCCGTCGGCGGATGTGTCGTCGGCGGAGTCGTCCGACGCGGTGTCGTCCGTGTCGGGTTCGTCCGACGTGGGTTCCTCCGGTGCGGACCGGTCCGCGGCATCCTGCGCATCGGCCCCGGCGGCGTCAGCCGCCGGCTTGGCCTCCGCCTCGGCGGCGGCGACCTCGGCCGCTTCCGCCTCACCGGGCTCGCCCTCGAACGGCGTACCGAGGTACGCCGCCACGACGCGCTCGTCGCCCTGGACGACGGCCGGTGTCCCCTCGATGAGCTTCTCGCCCTGGACGAGACAGGCGACGCGGTCGCAGAGGTTGAAGATGAAGCGCATGTCGTGCTCGATGACGAGCACGGCGATGCCCATGTCCCGGATGGCGAAGATGAGTTCCTCGGCGGCCCGGGTCTCCTGGGGGTTCATGCCCGCGGTGGGCTCGTCGAGGAGCAGCAGACCGGGGTCGCTCGCGAGCGCGCGGGCGATCTCCAGCTTGCGCTGCTCGCCGTAGGGCAGGTTGCGGGCGAGGTGGTCGGCCTTGTGCTCCAGGCCGATGAACTCCAGGAGCTCCATGGCCCGTGCGTGGGACGCGGCCTCCGCCTTCTTGAAGCCCGGTCCGCGCAGGAGGGCGGACCAGAGACCTTCCTTGGTCCGGGTGTGCCGGCCGACCAGGACGTTCTCCAGGACGGTCATGTTGGCGAACAGCCGGATGTTCTGGAAGGTACGGGCGATGCCCGCCTTGGTGACCAGGTGCGGCTTGGGCGGCAGGACGGTGCCCTTGTAGGAGACGGTGCCCTCGGTCGGGATGTACAGGCCGGTGAGGCAGTTGAAGAACGTCGTCTTGCCGGCGCCGTTGGGGCCGATGAGGCCGACGATCTCGCCCGAACGGACGGTCAGGTCCACGGACTTGACGGCGGTGAGGCCGCCGAAGCGCATGGTGACACCGCTGGCCTCGAGGACCGTCTGCGTGGTGGTGTTGGTGGTGGTCATGTCCTTCACGCCCCCGCCTTGGCGACGCCGACGCCGGAGTCGGGGAGTCCCTTGTCCGGGACGTCGAGTTGATCGGTCTCGTGGTACTCGAGCTGGGCGCGCCGGTTGGCGATAAGACCCTCCGGGCGGAAGCGCATCAGCAGGATGAGGGCGATGCCGAAGCCGAGGAGCTGGTAGTCCTGGAGGAACTGCAGCTTGGCCGGGATCATGTAGAGCAGCGTGGCGCCGAGGAGCGGTCCGCTGATGGTGCCCATGCCGCCGAGGATGACGGCGGCCAGCAGGAAGGCCGAGTTGGGCGGCACGGGGCCGGCGAACTGGTACATCTCGGGGACCACGGTGTGCTGGACGTGTGCCTGCACGGTGCCGGCGAGGCCGGCGAGCGTGGCACCCAGGGCGAACGCGATGAGCTTGACGCGGAAGCCGTTGATGCCCATGGCGGTGGCGGCCGTCTCGTCCTCGCGGATGGCGACCCAGGCACGGCCGATGCGGGAGCTGCCGGCGCGGCGGAAGACGAGGACCACGAGGACCGTCGCGAGCAGCATCAGCAGGTAGTAGTTGGCGTAGGCGCCGAGTTCGAATCCGAGCACCGTGTGGGCCTGCCCGAAGTTGAACCCGAAGAACTCCAGGTCCGGGATGTTCGGGATGCCGTTGGGGCCGTTGGTGACCTGCGGGCCGGAGGTGCCGTCGAGGTTGAGCATGACGATGCGGAAGATCTCACCGAAGCCGAGCGTCACGATGGCGAGGTAGTCGCCGCGCAGCCGCAGGGTGGGGGCACCGATGACGACGCCGAAGATCAGCGACACAACGGCGCCGGTGAGGACGGCCGCCCAGAAGGGGAAGTGCACGTCGAAGGCGGAGGCCGTCGATCCGGAGACGAGGGCGGCGGTGTAGGCGCCGACGCCGAGGAAGGCGACGTATCCGAGGTCGAGCAGGCCGGCGAGGCCGACGACGACGTTCAGACCGAGAGCCACGGTCGCGAAGATGAGGATGTTGACCGCGACGAGCGTGTACTGGTCGGTGCTCTGGGTGAAGGGGAAGGCCGCGGCGGCGACGAAGGCGGAGATCACCGTGACCTGGCGGTACTTGGCCGTGACGGCCGAGAGCCGGGCGACGAGACCGGCCTTGAAGAGCGCGGCGACGGCGAACCCGACGGTGATCAGGTAGCCGGTGAAGAGCTCGGCGTACTCGGTGTCGATGCCGTAGGTGATGACGTACAGCCCGACCGCGAACGCGGCGACGATGACCAGGATCTCGGCCCAGGAGGGCAGCTCCTTGGCCTTGGGCAGTGGGCGGTCCGCCTTGCCCAGCCGGATCCAGCGGTAGATCTGGTAGAGCACGGCCAGGACGCCGACGCCCAAGACGACCATGATGATGATGGCCCGTCGGCGCAGGGGGCGCATCGACTCCTTGGTGCGACGGTCGAGCGGAAGCCCCAGGGCCCCGACGAGGGTGATGAGCGTAGCCACGGCCGCGACGAAGCCGCCGGGTTCCACATTGACGAGGCCGCCGAGCTGCACGGTGATCGCGGTGATCGTGTACCACGTCGTGGTGAGTGTGCCGAGGGCGAGGAGCGCGACCGTGTTGTTGCTGCCCGACGGGGTGAGCCAACGGAGGCCGCGTATTCCGTAGCCGGCGACGGTGAACAGGAGGGTGAGGATTCCGCCGACCAGGGTCAGGACCTGGAGTCCTCCGGGATAGCCGGTGACGGTGAGGTCGCCAGGGAAGGCCGCCGTCCAGGTCCACGCCAGGAAGGTGGAGGCGATGGTCGCGGCGGCGCCGGCCACGGTGACCGCGCGTGCGACGGGCGTGGGGATCGCGATGACTGGGGTCGTCTCAGTGGTGTTCGTGGTCATCGTTCTCACGCCCGATCCGCGACGCGCTCACCGAGCAGACCCTGGGGCCTGACGAGCAGCACGACGATGAGGAGTACGAAAGCCCAGACGTTGGACCAGGCGCCACCGCCGAGCTGCTGCATGCCGGGGATTTCCTCGATGTAGGCGATCGACAGCGCCTCGGCGAGGCCGAGCACCACGCCGCCCACCATGGCGCCGTAGATGTTGCCGATGCCGCCGAGGACGGCGGCGGTGAACGCCTTGAGGCCGAGGATGAAGCCCATCTCGAAGTTGATCTGGCCCCGGTCGAGGCCGTACGCGACCGCCGCCACCGCGGCGAACGCGGCGCCGATGGCGAACGCCATCACGATGATGCGGTCGGTGTTGATGCCCATCAGCTTCGCCGTGTCGGGGTCCTGGGCGGTGGCCTGCATGGCGCGTCCGCTGCGGCTCTTGGAGACGAAGAGGCCGAGGCCGAGCATGCACAGCGGCGCGAGGATCAGCACGAAGGCGTCGGCGCGCTGGATGGCGAGGTTGTCGAAGATCTTGAAGGATTCCCCGGTGAACTCCGGGAAGCTGCGGGCTTCCTTGGCGTCCGGGTAGAAGCCCCAGACCAGCTGCTGGAGCGCGATCGACAGGCCGATCGCGGTGATGAGGGGGGCGAGCCTGGGTGCGTTGCGGAGCGGCCGGTAGGCGAAGCGCTCCGCGGCCGTGGCGACGGCGACGGAGGCTATGGCGCCGCCGATGATCATGAGCGGTATCGCCACCAGCAGGCTCGTTCCGCTGGGGAGCCAGATGTAGGTGGTGAGGGCGCCGAAGCCCCCGATCATGAAGATCTCGCCGTGGGCGAAGTTGATGAGCTGGACGATGCCGTAGACCATGGTGTACCCGATGGCGATCAGACCATAAAGGGCGCCGAGGGCAAGGCCGTTGGCCAGCTGTTGCGGCAGTTCGTTCACCGCAGGGCCTCCGATGAGCGTGTCGGATATGAGTCCGCGCGAGGGCGCTGTTTGCGCCCTCGCGCGGCTGTGTTCAATTCGGTGGGGGGCCGGCGGAGCGGCTCGCGGCCGGTCCGTCGTGGGTCAGTACTTGGTCAGTCCTCGAAGGTCGCGGACTTGACGTCGGTCCACTTGCCGTCCTTGACCGCGTAGACGGTGAGCTGCTTGTTGGTGGTGTCGCCGAACTCGTCGAACGAGACCTTGCCGGTCACACCGTCGAACGAGACCTTGGACATGGCCTCGGTGACCTTCTTGCGGGCGTCGGCCGGCACCTTGCCGTCGTTGGCCGCGACGACGGCCTTGACCGCCTGGATGATGCTCCACGCGGCGTCGTAGGAGTAGCCGCCGTAGGCCGCGTACGGGTCCTTGTAGCCGCCGGCGTTGTAGTCCTCGATGAACTTCTTGGCCGTCGGGAGCTTCTCGACCGGGTAGCCGACGGAGGTCGCGAGGTCGCCGTCGTTCGCCGTGCCGGAGGCCGCGATGAACGCCGGGTCGTAGATGCCGTCGCCACCCATGGTCGGGACGTTGGCCCCGGCCTTCTTGACCTGGTCGGCGAGCAGGCCGCCCTCGGGGTACTGGCCGCCGAAGTAGACGGAGTCGGCGCCCTTGCCCTTGACCTTGTCGGCGGTGGAGGAGAAGTCGGTCTCCTTCACGGTGACGTGGTCGGTGCCGACGACCTTGCCGCCGAGGCGCTCGAACTCCGCGGAGAAGATCGCGGCGAGGCCGGCGCCGTAGGTCTGCTTGTCGTCGACGACGAAGACCTTGCGCTTCTTGGCGTCGTTGTACAGGTACTGGGCGGCGAACTTGCCCTGGATGACGTCCGTGGTGGCGGTACGGAAGTAGGTGGCGAACGGCCGCTTCTTCTCGCCCTTGGCCCAGTTGTCGCCCTGGCTCAGCGCCGGGTTGGTGTTGGCCGGCGAGACCTGGGTGAGGTTGGCGGAGTTGAACACACCCTGCATCGACTGGGACACGCCGGAGTTCAGCGGGCCGACGACGCCGAGGACGTCCTTGTTGCCGACCAGTTTGGTGGCGTTGGCCTGACCGGAGGCGGGGACTGCCTGGTCGTCGAGAGCCTCGATCTTGAACTCGACGCCCGGGACCTCGTTGTTCTTGTTGGCGGTCTTGGCCGCGAGGTCCACGGAGTTCTTGATGCCCTGACCGAGCGCCGACAGGGAGCCGGTGAGCGGCGCGTCGACACCGATGACGACGGTGGTCTTGCCGCTGCTCTCGCCACCGCCCTTGTTGTCGTCGCGCGAGCCGCAGGCGGAGAGGGTGAGCGCTCCCGTGGTGACCACGGTGGTGAGGATGAGCAAGGAACGGTGTCGCACGATTAATCCTTTCCCTGGCGCGGCCCCCTCTGCTGAGGTGCCGTTTTGTCGCCGGGCCGTACTGGGGGATCCACGGCCTTCTGAAGGCGCGCCCTTCGGCGCGGTGACTGGCGGTGACTCTAGGCGGAGGTGAGGGAGCCCGGGAGACGGGAACTCAGGATGTGACGCTCTTGTTATGCCGAGGCCAAAGATCTGTGGGGGGAGTATGGACAGATCGGGCGTTTGGATACGGCACGGAATGCCCACATGGTGAGAATCTGCAGTTCCGCTAAGGTGCTTAGGTGGTCCATGGTGCTGACGCCCGTTCGGAGTTTGCTCGGGTTACTCGAAGAACGGGGCCACGGGGGTGCGTGAGGGTGAAACCGAATTCCGGACACGATCTCCGTTACTCAAAGTGACGATCATGGAGATGTTGATCATGTTGCGGAGGCGTGTCGGGGGCGTGAACCGATCGGACATTGCAGCGCTGAGTAATCAGCCATTGTCCGAATTCCGGACGCTTCTTCGTGTAATCCGGCGCGGGGCTCACCTCGGCGGTCGCCAGTTCTCGGAACTGCCCGTCGCTCCGTTCTGCTCCGCGCAGTCCCGCTCGGCCTGGCGGTCGATCAGTTCCAGGGCCTTCCGACGCCCTTGGCGCCTTTCCTCGGCGCGGGCCGCGGCGACGATTTTCTCGTGGAGGGCGTACTGATCATTGGAGAGCCCCTTTTGTTCCCAGTCGATTCCGGCCCATTTGCCGCCCTTGAGCATCTCTTTGGCCCAGTACGAGACGAGACTTGTGCATATCTGGGCAGGAGAGCTGGTTCGTGGTGCGGGAGTTGGGGTCCGCGGGTGGCCGGGGGAGGGGGCGGTCGAGCAGGCGGCCGCGGCCAGTGAGAACAGGAGGGCGCCGACGGCGTACATGGCCCGGCTGCGCGGCTTCATGCCCATGGGCAAACGCTAAGCCGTAACCATCGGTGACACAACGGTCCGGAACGCCGATGCATCCGCAAAGCGTGACCTTGGGCCGTAAAGCGGCGCAGGCGGGCGCCGGCGGTGTGCGGCGCCCGCCCGGCGGAGGGACGGAGGGCGGCGGCCGGGGCGGCGGCCGCGCGTGGTGCCGGTGGTCAGCCCTGGGCGTCGCGCAGGAGGCACGTCAGCCGCGCCGTGCACACCCGCCTGTCCTGCTCGTCCGTGATCACGATCTCGTACGTGGCCGTCGAGCGTCCCCGGTGCACCGGCGTCGCCACGCCCGTGACGTGGCCCGAGCGCACTCCGCGGTGGTGCGTGCAGTTGAGGTCGACGCCCACGGCGATCTTGGAGGAGCCGCCGTGCAGCATCGAGCCCACCGACCCCAGGGTCTCCGCCAGCACGGCGGAGGCGCCGCCGTGCAGCAGTCCGTACGGCTGCGTGTTGCCCTCGACGGGCATCGTGCCGACGACCCGCTCGGCCGACGCCTCGGCGATCTGCACGCCCATGCGGTTGCCGAGGCTCCCGGCGGAGAAGAGCGCGGGCAGGTCGATACCGAGCTCCGCGTACTCGTCGATGACCTCTTGCGGGAACTTCACGGTGGTCTGCTCGCCCATGGGCCGGCTCCGATCGTCGTACGGCGTTTTCCCTGACTGCCTGAGCAAACGCTTAGGCGGACGGAGATTGTTCCAGACGCACGATCACGGACTTGCTGGCGGGGGTGTTGCTGGTGTCCGCCGTGGAGTCCAGCGGCACCAGCACGTTCGTCTCCGGGTAGTAGGCGGCGGCGCAGCCGCGCGCCGTCGGATAGTGGACCACCCGGAAGCCGCGGGCCCGGCGCTCCACGCCGTCCTTCCACTCGCCGACCAGATCGGCGTACGAACCGTCCGCCAGGCCCAGCTCGCGCGCGTCCTCCGGGTGGACGAGCACCACGCGGCGGCCGCCCTTGATGCCGCGGTAGCGGTCGTCGAGACCGTAGATCGTGGTGTTGTACTGGTCGTGCGAGCGCAGGGTCTGCAGCAGCAGCCGGCCCTCGGGCACCTCGGGATACTCCACGGGGGCCGCGGTGAAGTGGGCCTTGCCCGTCGCCGTCGGGAAGCGGCGGTCGTCGCGCGGGCCGTGCGGGAGGGTGAAACCGCCCGGCCGGGCGATCTTCTCGTTGAAGTCCTCGAAGCCGGGAACGACCCGGGCGATCCGGTCGCGGATCGTCCCGTAGTCCTTCTCGAACTCCTCCCAGGGCGTCGTCGACGCCGGCCCCAGCACCGCGCGCGCCATCCGGGCGACGATCGCCGGCTCGGAGAGCAGATGCGGGCTCGCGGGCGGCAGATTCCCGCGGGAGGCGTGGACCATGCCCATCGAGTCCTCGACGGTGACCAGCTGACGGCCGCCCGCCTGGACGTCCTTGTCGGTGCGGCCCAGCGTCGGCAGGATCAGCGCCCGCCGGCCGGTGACGGCGTGCGAGCGGTTCAGCTTCGTCGAGACGTGCACGGTCAGCCGCGCCCGGCGCATCGCCGCCTCGGTGACCTCCGTGTCCGGGGTCGCCCCCACGAAGTTGCCGCCCATGGCGAAGAACACCTTGGCCCGGCCGTCGCGCAGCGCCTCGATCGAGCGGACGACGTCCAGCCCGTGGTGGCGCGGCGGCGCGAAGCCGAACTCCCTCTCCAGCGCGTCCAGGAACGCCTCCGAGGGACGCTCGAAGATTCCCATCGTGCGGTCGCCCTGCACGTTCGAATGGCCGCGCACCGGGCACACGCCCGCGCCCGGACGGCCGATGTTGCCCCGCAGCAGCAGGAAGTTGACCACCTCGCGGATGGTCGCCACGGAGTGCTTGTGCTGGGTCAGACCCATCGCCCAGCACACGATGACGCGCTTCGACTCCAGCACCATGGCGAGCGCACGCTCGATCTCCTCGCGCCCCAGGCCGGTCGCGGCGAGGGTGTCCGCCCAGTCCGCCGCCCGCGCGGCGGCGGTGAACTCCTCGTAGCCATGCGTGTGTTCGCGGACGAACTCCTCGTCGACCGCGCCCTCCGTCTCCAGGATCAGCTTGTTGAGCAGCCGGAAGAGCGCCTGGTCGCCGCCGATGCGGATCTGCAGGAACAGATCGGTCAGGGGGACGCCCTTGACCATGCCGCGCGGAGTCTGCGGGTTCTTGAACCGCTCCAGGCCCGCCTCGGGCAGCGGATTGACGGAGATGATCCTCGCGCCCGAGCCCTTGGCCTTCTCCAGTGCGGAGAGCATCCGGGGATGGTTCGTACCGGGATTCTGACCGGCCACGATGATCAGATCGGCCTGGTGCAGGTCCTCCAGTGAGACGCTGCCCTTGCCGATGCCGATCGTCTCGGTCAGCGCGGAGCCGGACGACTCGTGGCACATGTTCGAACAGTCGGGCAGGTTGTTCGTCCCGAATTCGCGGGCGAACAGCTGCAGCAGGAACGCCGCCTCGTTGCTCGTGCGCCCCGAGGTGTAGAAGAGCGCCTCGTCCGGGGACGACAGCGCGCCCAGCTCCTCGGCGATGATCGCGAACGCCCGCTCCCAGGTCACCGCCTCGTACCGGTCGGCACCCTCGGGGAGGTACATGGGCTGGGTGATACGGCCCTGCTGGCCCAGCCAGTAACCACTGCGGCTCGCGAGATCGGCGAGCGAGTGCGCCGCGAAGAAGTCCGGTGTCACCCGGCGCAGCGTCGCCTCCTCGGCGACGGCCTTCGCCCCGTTCTCGCAGAACTCGGCGACGTGGCGCTTGTCGCCCTCGGGCCAGGCGCAGCCGGGGCAGTCGAAACCGTCCTTCTGGTTGACCTGCAGCAGTGTCTGCGCGGTGCGGCGCACACCCATCTGCTGCCGGGCGATGCGCAGCGTGTGCCCGATGGCGGGCAGGCCCGCAGCCGCGTGCTGCGGCGCTGCGACCTCGGGCGCGTCCTGGACCGGGTCACCTGCGGGCGGCTTGCTGGGCATCGCGCTCTCCTTCGAGCGTCGTTCCTGCTGTACGGACCGATCCTTTCACGTACCACCGACAGCGGCCCAGGCCCGGCAGGACCGGGTGCCGACAGCCGCGGGTCGGGAATGTCAGTGGTCCGTGGCAGGATCGGGTCCGTGGCTGAGACGGCATCGAAGAAGACGGCAGACAACCGACCGCGCCTGCTCCTCATGGACGGGCACTCCCTGGCGTACCGGGCGTTCTTCGCGCTGCCCGCGGAGAATTTCACGACCGCTGGTGGCCAGACGACGAACGCGATCTACGGCTTCGCCTCGATGCTGGCGAACACGCTGCGCGACGAGGCGCCCACGCATTTCGCCGTGGCCTTCGACGTGTCCCGCAAGACCTGGCGCTCGGCGGACTTCCCCGAGTACAAGGCGAACCGCTCGACGACCCCGGACGAGTTCAAGGGGCAGGTCGAGCTGATCGGCGAGCTGCTCGACACGATGAACGCGCACCGGTTCGCGGTGGAGGGCTTCGAGGCGGACGACGTGATCGCCACGCTCGCCACGCAGGCCGAGGCCGAGGGCTTCGAGGTGCTGATCGTCACCGGCGACCGGGACTCCTTCCAGCTGGTCTCCGACCATGTGACCGTGCTGTACCCCACGAAGGGGGTCTCCGAGCTGACCCGCTTCACCCCGGCGAAGGTCCAGGAGAAGTACGGCCTCACCCCTCAGCAGTACCCGGACTTCGCCGCCCTGCGCGGTGACCCGTCGGACAACCTGCCCGGCATCCCCGGCGTCGGCGAGAAGACGGCCACGAAGTGGATCAATCAGTTCGGCTCGTTCGCCGAGCTGGTCGAGCGCGCCGACGAAGTCAAGGGCAAGGTCGGCCAGGCGCTGCGCGACCACCTGGAGTCGGTCAAGCTCAACCGCCACCTCACCGAGCTGGTGCGCGACGTGGAGCTGCCGAAGTCCGTCGCCGACCTGGAGCGCGCTCCCTACGACCGCACCGCGCTCAAGGGTTTCCTGGAGGTCCTGGAGATCCGCAATCCGAGCCTGCGCGACCGCCTGCTCGCCGTGGACCCGGGCGCCGAGGCGGAGGAGGCCCCCGCCCCCGCCGCCGGGGTCGAGCTCGACGGCAGCGTGCTGGGCACGGGCGAGCTGGCGTACTGGCTGGACCAGCACGGTCATCAGCCGCTCGGCGTGGCCACCGTCCACAGCTGGGCGCTGGGCGTCGGCAGCGTCAGCGAGATCGCCCTGGCCGCCGCCGACAGCAAGGCGGCCTGGTTCGACACGACGCAGCTGGACGAGCCCGACGAGAAGGCGTTCACCGCGTGGCTCGCCGACGCGTCCCGCCCCAAGATCATGCACAACGCGAAGGAGGCCCTGCGGGTCTTCCCGGAGCACGGATGGGAGCTCGCCGGCGTCACGATGGACACCGCGCTCGCGGCCTATCTCGTCAAGCCCGGGCGCCGGTCCTTCGCGCTGGACGCCCTGTCGGTCGAGTACCTGCACCGTGAGCTCGCGCCCGCCGCGGCCGACGGGCAGCTGGCCTTCGGCGCCGACGAGCAGGCCGAGGCCGACGCGCTGATGGCACAGGCCAGGGCGGTCCTCGATCTGGGTGAGGCGTTCGGCGAGAAGTTGAGGGAGGTCGGAGCGACCGACCTGCTCCACGACGTGGAGCTGCCCACCTCCCTGCTGCTCGCGCGGATGGAGCGGCACGGCATCGCCGCCGACCGCGCGCACCTGGAGGCGATGGAGCAGCAGTTCGCCGGCGCCGTGCAGCAGGCGGTGAAGGAGGCGCACGCCGCGGTGGGCCACGAGTTCAACCTCGGCTCGCCCAAGCAGCTCCAGGAGGTCTTCTTCGGCGAGCTGAACCTGCCCAAGACCAAGAAGACCAAGACCGGTTACACCACCGACGCGGACGCGCTCGCCTGGCTCGCCGCCCAGACCGACCACGAGCTGCCGGTCATCATGCTGCGCCACCGTGAGCAGGCCCGGCTGCGGTCCACGGTCGAGGGCCTGATCAAGACCATCGCGTCCGACGGTCGCATCCACACCACCTTCAGCCAGACCGTCGCCGCGACGGGCCGCCTCTCGTCCACCGATCCGAACCTGCAGAACGTGCCGGTGCGGACGGACGAGGGCCGCGCGATCCGCCGCGGTTTCGTGGTCGGCGAGGGCTTCGAGTCCCTCATGACCGCGGACTACAGCCAGATCGAGCTGCGCGTGATGGCGCACCTGTCGGAGGACGAGGGCCTCATCGAGGCGTTCACCTCCGGCGAGGACCTGCACACCACGGTCGCCTCCCAGGTCTTCGCGGTGGAGCGGTCCGCCGTCGACGCGGAGATGCGCCGCAAGATCAAGGCCATGTCGTACGGGCTCGCCTACGGTCTCTCGGCGTTCGGTCTCTCCCAGCAGCTGAACATCGAGCCGGCCGAGGCGCGTGTCCTGATGGACACCTATTTCGAGCGGTTCGGCGGCGTCCGCGACTATCTGCGCCGCGTCGTGGACGAGGCGCGGGCGACGGGCTACACGGCCACGATGCTGGGCCGCCGCCGCTATCTGCCCGACCTGAACAGCGACAACAGGCAGCGCCGGGAGGCTGCCGAGCGGATGGCGCTGAACGCGCCGATCCAGGGCACGGCGGCGGACATCGTCAAGGTGGCCATGCTGAACGTGGACCGCGCGCTGACGGAGGCGAAGCTGAGCTCCCGCCTGCTGCTCCAGGTCCACGACGAAATCGTGCTGGAGGTCTCCCCGGGCGAGCGGGAGCAGGTCGAGGAACTGGTCCGCCGGGAGATGGCCTCGGCGGTGTCCCTGCGGGCGCCGCTGGACGTCTCGGTGGGCGTCGGCCCGGACTGGGAGTCCGCCGCCCACTGAGCTTTCCGGGAGAGCTGCCCCGGGGCCTTCGGGCCCCCGGGGCGGCCGGCCTCACCCGCGGGTACGGACGCGAATCGCCGCCCCGTAGAGCAGCAGACCCACCGCAAGCCCGGCCCCCGCACCGAAGCACACCGTCGGGATCAGGTGGAGCGGTGTCTCGACGCGGCCCCAGTGCGCGTACCAGCGCACACAGCGGTGCACGATCCCCGCGAGCACGCACACTCCCAGCACCGCCCCGGCGATGCGGCGCTCGCGGCCGCCGAGTCGCGGCAGTGCGTGGCCGGGCGGCAGCGCCGGCTCCGCGCGGCGCAGGGCCGACACCAGGAACCACGTCAGCGCGACAAGCGCCACGGCCGAACTCCCGTACTGCGCGTACGTGTAGAGCGGGAGCCCGGCGACCACCTCGCTCAGCACGGGCACCTGCCGCACGCCCCACCGGTCGAAGTGGGTGAACGCGTCCCACACCATATGCGTCGTCGCACCGAGCACCGCCGAGACGTAGAACCAGACTGTGGCGACCAGCGGAGGCCGGTCGCCCCAGGCGCGCCCCCGCAGCACCGTGTGCACCCTGGCCCGCCAGCTGTCCGGCAGGAGCGCGACCAGCGGATCGCGCACCATCAGCCAGGCCGCGAGCAGCACCGCGGTGATGGCGACGTCGACCGTGAGCACACCCACGGGCCTGTGGGTCATGCCCCCCAATGTCATCGCGCCCGGTACGAAACTCGCCGCGAAGTACGTCATGTCGGGTGCGAACGACCCCAGGACGAGTGCCGAGGCGAACAGCGGTCCGCGCGCCGTCCCGTCCGTCCGGATGCCCGGCAGCACTGCCGCGGCGTGGCTCAAGGTGAATGGCATGGTGTCAGTCCCCTGTGACGACCGCTGGTGATCGATCCCGCCCATTATGCGTGATTTCCTTGCACCGCCTTGCGCACATCGGATCCGGAATTCGGAATACAGGTAGGTGGCGAACGGGTGAATACCGGTCAGGTGACGGTTTTACGGCGCGCGGAGTTGCACTAGGGTCGCGAGAGACTTCGCGCAGGGGAGCGCGAGCAGCCGCCGACGGGGAGGGACCATACCTATGGCAGCGCAATTCGGCCGCCGACTGCGCAGGGGGGCTACGACAACCGCCGTCGCCGCGGCCGCAGTGGCCGCACTTTCCGCCTCCCAGGCGCCGGGCGTCGCGCCCGCCACGTCGGGCGGGAGCCAGGAGGCGGCCGACGCCACCCCTCCGCCCGGGACGCCGGTGACCGGCAACTCCCCGTACTACACGGACCTCCCTCCCCTGAACGCCCCTGACAGTCCGGGTACTTCGGGCGATGCTCTGGTGACCGGGCCGGGTGAGGCGGGCATACCGGCGACCGTCCTCGCCGCCTACAAGCAGGCGGAGAAGACCCTCGCCGAGACCGATCCCGCGTGCCGTCTTCCGTGGCAGCTGCTGGCGGCCATCGGCAAGGTGGAGTCCGGTCAGGCGCGCGGCGGGCGGGTGGACGCGAACGGTACGACGCTGACCCCGATTCTGGGTCCGGTGCTGAACGGCGTCGGTTTCGCGAACATCTCGGACACCGACAACGGCGCCTTCGACGGCGACACCGTGCACGACCGGGCCGTCGGCCCCATGCAGTTCATCCCCTCCACCTGGGCCACCTGGGGCCAGGACGCGAACGGCGACGGCCGCAAGGACCCCAACAACATCTACGACGCCGCGCTCGCCGCCGGCCGCTACCTTTGCCACGGCGGCCGGGACCTGACGGTCCAGGACGATCTGGACAGGGCCATCCTCGGCTACAACCACTCGCGGGAGTACCTGCGCACGGTGATGTCGTGGTTCGAGTACTACAAGCGCGGCACCCACGAGGTCCCGGACGGCACCGGAGTGCTGCCCGGCGGCGACGGACCCGACAGCGCCGGCCCGCTGCCCACCCCGACGCCGACTCCCAAGCCGACTCCCCCATCCAAGCCCTCGGAGCCCGGGACGACGCCGACTCCCGGGCCCACCCCGCCCGGTGGGGGCACCGGCGGCACGCCCACGCCGACGCCGCCCCCCACCCCCGCGCCCGTCTCACACATCGAGGACGCCGGCACCGGACGGATGACGGCGACGGCCGGTCAGGACTTCGCCGCGCGCGCCAAGGTCCGGGTGGAGAACTCCCGTGGCGAGGGCGTGGCACGGGAGGCCGTACGGTTCTCCGTCATCGGTGACACCGACACCCGCTTCCCGGACGGCAGGACCAGCGTCGTCCTGCTCACCGCCGCGGACGGCACGGTCACCGCCCCGGCCTTGCGCGCGGGAGAGAAGACCGGCACCTTCACCGTCCGCGCCACCGTCGAGGGGCGCGACCTGGCTCCCCGCGACTTCATCGCCACCGTGACCGAGCGGATCGCGGACACGATCGTGAGGACTGGCAGCGAGGCCCAGACGGCCGAGCCCGGCGCCGAGTTCGCGCACGCCATCCAGGTCAAGGCCACCTGCAGGGGTGCGGCGGCCGCCGGCGTCGAGATGACCGCCACGATGATCAGGTCCGCCGACGACCCGGCCGAGAACGACAAGGGCCCCTATTTCAAGGACGCCCAGGACAACCCCCTTCGCACTCTCACCGGCCTGAAGGCCGATGCCAACGGCCTCCTGACGCTCCCGAAGATCTACGCGGACGGCAATCAGGGCACCTACCGCCTGCGCCTCACCAGCCCCGGCGGCGGGTCCCTCGACATCGAACTGCAGGTCGTCGCCCCGGCCGAGTCGTCTCCCTCCCCGTCCCCGACGCCCACCGGCTGATCCCGATGGTCGTCACCGCCCCGCCCCGCCCCGCCCCTCCGCCCCCTCGGGCCGAGGGGCGGTCGCATGTGTTTTCCTCCTGTTCTCCTGTCACCGGCTGTTCTCATCTCACGGCCGCGTTGCTACGGTGCCCCACCCCTGACGCTTCATCAGATCAGACCATCCGGGAGGCCGAGCATGCGCGCCCTCGCCGCCGCTGCCATCGGACTGGCCGCCGCGTTCGCCCTGGTCCTCACCGTGACGGCGATCGGCGCACCCGCCGGTGAGACCTCGCCCAAGCCGCTGCTGACCACCGTCCCCGGCCCCAAGAAGTAGGGAGAGGGCCATGCGCCGCAGAGCCGGACTCGTACTCCTCGCCCTCGCCGTCTTCTTCGCCGCCCTCGCCCCCCTGCTGCGCTGGTACGCCTTTCCCCGGCTCGCCAAGATCCCCGCCGGGCAGTACCAGGAGATGGTGCTCGAGGCGAAGCCGGCGACCCTCCTCGACTACGGCACCCTCACGGCCAAGGAGGTCGAGAAGGTCACCATCGTCCAGACCCTCAAGGGCGACGTGGAGGAGTCCGAGCGGATCGAACGCAGCGCGGGCCGCGACGTGGTGGTCTGGGACTCGCTCTCCTACGTCCAGGGCCCCGACGGCCAGATGGTCTCCCAGATCCCCGAGCGCTACATCTTCGACGCCCACAGCCAGGAACCCGTGCATGCCACCGGCGAGTCCGTCGACGGGGACGCGGTGCGACGCGAGGGCATCGAGTTCAAGTGGCCCTTCCTCACAGAGAAACGGGACTACACCTACTTCGACGCCCAGGCCCGGACCTCCGCTCCCATCCACTACAAGGGGACCCGTACCTTCCGCGGCCTCGAGGTCTACTACTTCGAGCAGACCATCCCGTGGACGAAGGTGCCCTACCCCAAGAAGATGCCCATCCCCGGCGTGGACGCAACCACCCTGGAGAAGCAGACCGGCACCACCCGCTGGTACACCACCAAGCGCATGTTCTGGGTGGAGCCGGTCACGGGTGCGCCCGTGACCGGCGAGGAGGTCCACAAGGAAGAACTGCGAGGCGGCACCCTCCTCGGCGGCCGCGAGAAGGTCACGGCCTTCGCCGGCCACGTGAAGATGCGCGACGACTACATCGACCACACGGTCGAGCTTGTGAGCTCCCAGCGCCGGCTCGTGCTCCTGATGACCTCCCGTCTTCCGTGGGGTCTTCTCACGCTGGGCGGCGGCCTGATGACACTGGCCCTGATCCTCGAGGCCCGGGGCCGCCGGCCTCACGGCCCCGCTCTGGCGACCACGACAGCGGACGCGGCACCCGCCCGCACCTCCTGACCCGCCCTGGCCGCCCGCTCGGCCTGAGCTGCGTCCTCCGCCCGATCCGGTCCTGAATCACATCCGCGTCCCGGGCGACGAGCGCGCCGCCCGGGCCTTCGTGTGCCGAGTGGGCTCGGCCGTCGCCGGGTCCTCGGGCCACGGATGCTTGGGGTAGCGCCCCCGCAGCTCCGCCCGCACGGAGCGGTACCCGTCCCGCCAGAACGAGGCCAGGTCCGCCGTGACCGCGGCAGGCCGCCCTGCGGGGGACAGCAGGTGCACCACCACGGGCACGCCAGCGACCTTCGGTGTCTCCCGCAGACCGAACAACTCCTGGAGCTTCACGGCCAGCACCGGCTGCTCGCCGCCGTACTCGACCCGTATGCGTGACCCGCTCGGCACCTCGATCCGCTCCGGCGCCAGCTCCTCCAGTCGCGCCGCGTCGCCTGTCGCCCACGGCAGCAGACGCTGCAGGGCCTCGCCGGCCCGGATGCGGCCGAGGTCCCCCCGCCGCGCGGCCCGGGACAACTCGGGCTCCAGCCAGTCCCCGGCCCGTTCCACCAGTGCGGCATCCGAGACGTCCGGCCATGGCGCCCCCAGCACGCGGTGCAGGAACGCAAGCCGCTCCCGCAGCCCGTGCGCCTCACGGGTCCAGTGCAGCAGAGCGGGCCCTTCCCGGCTCAGCCCGTCCAGCAGCGCCTGTCGCACGAGGCCCGGATCGGCGTCCCCCAGCGGCCGTACGGACAGCTCCACCGCCCCCAGACGCTCCACTCGCCGGGCGACGACGTCCCCGTCCTCCCAGTGCACCTCCTCCTGTTCCGACAGCAGATGAGAAGCGGCCGCACGCGCCGCCTCCTCGTCGACGACCGCCGCCAGCCGCACCCGCGCGGAGGCCGCATGCGCGGGCCGATCGGCGACCGCGACGGCCAGCCACGGAGCCCGCCGCAGGCCCGAGGACTCGCCGACCTCGGCCCCAGTGCCGGAGACCATGAGGAACGACCGCTCACCGCGCGCCTTCGCCACCCGCTCAGGGAAGGCGAGGGCAGCGACGAGCCCCGCGGCGGCGTCCTGCCCCATGGCTCCGGCTCCGGCTGGGCCTCCGGCCGCAGACTCGCCTCCGGCCGTGCCGAGGCCGACGAAGGTCTGCCCCGCTGCCCGCCTCCCGCCCGCCTGGCCGCCGGCCTCTTCGGTCGCCCTCCCCGGCTCCGGGCGGTCCGCCGCCGACAGCGACGACATCAGGCGGTCCGCCTCGGCCCGCCAGCGTGCGCCGTAGGCGTCGCCGCCGCGCCGCGCCGTACGCCACGCCGCCGCGAGGTCGTCGCCGTACTCGCGCGGCGGCTCCTCACTCAGTACCGCCACGATCTCCGCCGCGCGCCGCGCGCCGACCTCCGGTGCACCGTCGAGCAGAGCGCGCGCCAGCCGGGGATGGACGCCGAGCCGTGCCATGCGCATCCCGCGCTCCGTCGCCAGGCCGCTGTCGTCCACGGCGCCGATGGCATGCAGAACCGACCGCGCCGCGGCCATCGCGCCTGCCGGAGGCGCGTCCAGCAGGGCGAGACCGCCTGCCTCCGGGTCGCCCCAACAGGCTGTCCGGAGCGCGAAGGACGCGAGATCGGCGATCTTGATCTCAGGGGAGGGGTGGCGCGGTCGCCGGACGTCGTCCGCTTCCGACCAGCAGCGGTACACCGTGCCGAACGCCTCCCGGCCCGCCCGGCCCAGCCGCTGCGTCGCCCCGGCCACGGACACCGGCACCGTCGCCAGCGAGCCCAGCCCCCGTGCGTGATCGACCCGCGGCTCCCGGGCCAGGCCCGAGTCGACGACGATCCGCACACCGGGCACGGTCAGGCTGGACTCGGCGACCGAAGTCGCCAGCACCACCCGCCGCCGGACGCCCCCGCGCAGCACCGCTTCCTGCACGGCCGTCGGCGCCCGTCCGTGCAGCTGCAGGACCTCGGCGTCCACTCCGTCGAGCATCCCGGCCGTGCGCGCGATCTCGCCCGTGCCCGGCAGGAAGCAGAGGACGTCACCCTCGTGACGGTCGAGCGCCTGCCGCACGGTGGCCGCCACATGCCGAAGCAGCTGTGGATCGACCCACGTGCCGTGCGCCGGGCGGACACCGGCGGGCGGCGGCGCGAAGCGGACCTCTGCCCCGTGTCCCTGACCTTCGCTGCGGACCACAGGCGCGGGCTCCGAGCCGTCGAGCCGCGTCAGCAGCTCGGACCACGCCTCCGCGTCGCTCGTCGCCGACGCCGCGATCAGACGCAGCTCCGGGCGCAGCGTCGCCCGCACGTCCACCAGGAAGGCGAGCGCGGTGTCCGCGTCCAGATGCCGCTCGTGGCACTCGTCGAGCAGGACCACGTCGACGCCCGGCAGTTCCGGGTCGCGCTGCAGCCGCTGGAGCAGCACGCCCGTGGTGACCACCTCGACCCGCGTGCGGGGACCGGTCCTCCGCTCACCGCGGACCGAGAACCCGACGCCGTCGCCGAGCTCCTGCCCCAGCAGCCACGCCATGCGGCGCGCCGCGGCCCGCACGGCCATCCTGCGCGGCTCGGCGACCAGCACCCGGCGCTGAGGGCCGTTCCCTATGAATCCCGCGAGCGCCAGCGGCACGAGCGTCGTTTTGCCGGTGCCCGGCGGGGCGTGCAGGACGGCCGTGCCGCGCTCGTCGAGCGCGGTCAGCAGCTCGGGCACGGCATGGCGGACGGGAAGGCGGTCGACAGCTTCGGTTCGGATCACGCCATCAGTCTCGTACGGACCGCCGCGCGCCGTTCCGGGTTGTCCACAGGCAGCGCCGCTCATGCGTTCATATGACCGCGGTTGGTGAGCGGGCGGTCCGGCGGCAGCCGCGGCCTCGGACCGGCGCCGCCGCCATGGACCGGTGCAGCCGCTGTCGGCCGGCCGAGGGCGCCCGCAGTCGCCCCGTCGTGCGCTTGCTGCCTCCCCGGCCGACCGCTCAGTCCCTCAGCCTGTGACCGGCGGAGCCTCCGCCTCGTTCCGCTCGCAGACGAAGATGGCGGTTCCCGGGATCAGGTTCCCCCGCAGAGGCGACCAGCCGCCCCATTCCTGGCTGTTCCACGCCGGCCACTCCGGCTCGACCAGGTCCACCAGCCGGAAGCCGCCCGCGACCACGTCGCGCACCCGGTCGCCGAGCGTGCGGTGGTGCTCGACGTAGACGGCGCGGCCCGCCTCGTCCTGCTCGACGTACGGAGTGCGGTCGAAGTACGAGGCGGCCACCGAAAGCCCCTCGGGTCCGGGCTCGTCGGGGAAGGCCCACCGGATCGGGTGCGTCACCGAGAAGACCCAGCGCCCGCCCGGCCGCAGCACCCGCCTGACCTCGCGGAAGACCCGCACCGGGTCGGCCACGAAGGGCACCGCGCCGTAGGCGGAGCAGGCCAGGTCGAAAGAGCCGTCCCGGAAGGGGAGCGTCCCTGCGTCCGCCTCCACGAGCGGGACGTCCCCTCCGATGCGCAGAGCGTGCTGCAGCTGGCGGTGGGAGAGGTCCATGGCCACGGGCCGCGCGCCCTGAGCGGCCAGCCAGCGCGAGCACTGCGCCGCGCCGGCCCCGATCTCCAGGACGTCGAGTCCCTTCAGCGACCCGGCGGGCCCGAGCAGTCCTGCCTCCGCCTCGTCGAGCCCCTCGGGGCCCCAGACGAAGCGGTCGTCGCCCAGGAAGGCGCCGTGGTCCTGCTGGTACTCGTCGGCGTTCCGGTCCCACCAGCCACGGCTTGCCCGGCTGCTCTCCGCGTCCCCGGCGTCACGGCGGGTGGCTTCCGGTTCGAATTCTTGGCTCATCGTCACCGTCGTTGTAGTTTGCGTACCGCGCCGGTCGGAGGGCTCGATACGAGGCCATTGTGGCCTCGGCAAACATTAGTTGTGCCGGGTATGCGGCGTTCCGCCCCGGGTGTGCGGCTTCGCGCATTGACCGTGTCCGGCTGCCCCCGTATGCTACAAGTTGCGCTGCGGGCCTGCGCGCCTCAGACGGAGCAGGTCGCGCTCGCATCTGTATGTATGTCCCCTCGGTTCACGAGGCGCCTCCGGAATCCTGGTCGGCGCTTCCTAGGCTGTCCGGTCTTCTGCAGCTGCGATACGGGCTCTCGGCGTAGCAGTACCTACGACTTCAATGTCCGTACCGGAGCCCTTTCCCACATGACGAGCAGCACCGAGACCACCGCCACCACCCCGCAGGTTGCGGTCAACGACATCGGTAACGAGGAAGCCTTCCTCGCCGCGATCGACGAGACGATCAAGTACTTCAACGACGGCGACATCGTCGACGGCGTCATCGTGAAGGTCGACCGGGACGAGGTCCTGCTCGACATCGGTTACAAGACCGAAGGTGTCATCCCGAGCCGCGAGCTCTCGATCAAGCACGACGTCGACCCGAACGAGGTCGTCAAGGTCGGCGACGAGATCGAGGCCCTGGTTCTCCAGAAGGAGGACAAGGAAGGCCGCCTGATCCTCTCGAAGAAGCGCGCCCAGTACGAGCGTGCCTGGGGCACCATCGAGAAGATCAAGGAAGAGGACGGCATCGTCACCGGCACCGTCATCGAGGTCGTCAAGGGTGGTCTCATCCTCGACATCGGCCTCCGTGGCTTCCTGCCGGCCTCCCTCGTCGAGATGCGTCGTGTCCGCGACCTCCAGCCCTACGTGGGCAAGGAGCTCGAGGCCAAGATCATCGAGCTGGACAAGAACCGCAACAACGTGGTCCTGTCCCGCCGCGCCTGGCTCGAGCAGACCCAGTCCGAGGTTCGCCAGACCTTCCTCACCACCCTGCAGAAGGGGCAGGTCCGCTCCGGCGTCGTTTCCTCGATCGTCAACTTCGGTGCCTTCGTGGACCTGGGCGGCGTCGACGGTCTCGTCCACGTCTCCGAGCTGTCCTGGAAGCACATCGACCACCCGTCCGAGGTTGTCGAGGTCGGCCAGGAGGTCACCGTCGAGGTTCTCGACGTGGACATGGACCGCGAGCGCGTCTCCCTGTCGCTGAAGGCGACGCAGGAGGACCCGTGGCAGCAGTTCGCCCGGACCCACCAGATCGGTCAGGTCGTCCCGGGTAAGGTCACCAAGCTCGTTCCGTTCGGTGCGTTCGTCCGCGTCGACGAGGGCATCGAGGGTCTGGTCCACATCTCCGAGCTGGCCGAGCGCCACGTGGAGATCCCGGAGCAGGTCGTCCAGGTCAACGACGAGATCTTCGTCAAGGTCATCGACATCGACCTCGAGCGTCGTCGCATCAGCCTCTCGCTGAAGCAGGCCAACGAGTCCTTCGGTGCCGACCCGGCCTCGGTCGAGTTCGACCCGACCCTGTACGGCATGGCCGCGTCCTACGACGACCAGGGGAACTACATCTACCCCGAGGGCTTCGACCCGGAGACCAACGACTGGCTGCCGGGCTACGAGGCCCAGCGCGAGGCGTGGGAGACCCAGTACGCCGAGGCGCAGCAGCGCTTCGAGCAGCACCAGGCTCAGGTCATCAAGTCCCGCGAGGCCGACGAGGCCGCTGCTGCCGAGGGTGGCGCCGCCGCTCCGGCCGCCGCGCCGACCGGCGGTTCGTACTCCTCGGAGTCGGACGACAACTCCGGCGCCCTGGCGTCGGACGAGGCGCTGGCCGCCCTGCGCGAGAAGCTGGCCGGCGGCCAGAGCTGAGGCTCTGACCCCGCGCTGCTGAACGGCTGACGTAAGGCCCGCTCCCCATGGGGGGCGGGCCTTGCCGCGTTCCCGGGACCACCCGGTTCGGACGAGCGGCGGAGCCTACGGGGTGACGGGGATGTTCGTCAGTCCCTTGCCGCCGGTGACGGTGTTGCTCGCGTACACCGTGGTCGGACAGCTCGTACTGTGGTTGGTGACGTTGATGGCCAGCTGCTTCGAGCCCGTGGCACCTGTCAGGTTGGAGCGGTTGCCGCGGAAGACCGTGCCGCACCCCCAGCCCGACTGCTGGGTGTGGGTCTCGAAGCCGTTGTTGGTGGTGTTCTTGCCGGTGTTGTTCTCGACCAGGACCTTGTTGCCCTTCACATCGACCCAGGAGTCGTCGTAATGGGCGCCCGTCAGGCCCCGGCCGTCGAAGGTGTTGCCGATGATCCTCGCGCCGGTCGTGCCCTCCTTGATGTCGATGGCCTCGCCGCCGACGTCCGGGCCGATGGTGTTGTGGAGGATCTGGGCGTTGTCGCTCCTGTCCGAGGTGCCGCCCGCCGAGCCGACGTAGACGCCCTCGCCCATGCCCCGGCCGTCGTTGCCGGTGTCGTAGATCCGCGAGTTCCTGATCACGCCGTTGCGGCTGGAACTGCGGAAGTGGACGCCCTCCATGTCCAGGCCGTGCACGGTCACGGAGTCGATGACCACGCCGTCCGCCGTGTCCGTCATGATGCCCTTCTGGCCGCCGGTGACGGTGATGCCCTTGACCGTCCAGTACGACGCGCCGTTGAGGTGCAGGCCATAGCCGCCGCCGGCCCTGAGCACGGCCCTGGACGAGCCGGTCAGGGTGATCCGGGCGCTGGAGGAGCCGTCCACAGTGGTCTTGAAGTTTCCGGTGTACGTGCCGTCGGCGAGCTGGATCGTGTCGCCCGGACGAGCGGCGGTCAGGGCGGCCTTGAGCTCGGCCGCCGTATCCACGTTGATGACCGTGGCTGCCTCGACGGGCGCGGCGAGCAGGGACAGACCCCCGGCGGCGATGGCGGAGGCCATCAGCGCGGGGAGGAGGTTTCGGGTACGCATGGGGGGTGCCTTCCCGTGGGGGACCGGAGTAAGAGCGTTCTCGTACATGGACGATGGGCGTGTTCGTGAACAGGTATTGCCCGCAGACGCTAGGGACGGCCACAGGGGGTGTCAAGGTCTGTACCAGAAGCGGAGGCGTTCTCGGTGTGCCGTGAACTGACCGGACACAGAGCGCCCTTCGCAGGCGGAGCGGGAATGACCGGGCGCCAACAGACGTTCTTCCTCACGGACACGAGGAGGAGCGGTAATCGTGCTTGATCCGCAGGGTTTGTACGAATGGGAGCCGAAGGGCCTCGCGGTCGTCGACATGGCGCTTGCGCAGGAGTCGGCCGGCCTGGTCATGCTGTACCACTTCGACGGCTACATCGACGCGGGCGAGACCGGCGAGCAGATCGTCGACAGCCTGCTCGCATCGCTTCCCCATCAGGTGGTGGCGCGCTTCGACCACGACAGGCTGGTGGACTACCGTGCCCGCCGCCCGCTGCTGACCTTCCGCCGCGACCGCTGGAGCGGCTACGACACGCCCTCGCTGGAGGTGCGGCTCGTCCAGGACGCCACGGGTGCGCCCTTCCTCCTGCTGTCGGGGCCCGAGCCGGACGTCGAGTGGGAGCGTTTCGCGGTGGCGGTGAGGCAGATCGTCGAACGGCTCGGCGTACGCCTCTCGGTCAACTTCCACGGCATCCCCATGGGCGTCCCGCACACCCGTCCTGTCGGCCTCACCCCGCACGGCAACCGCACGGACCTCATGCCGGGCCACCGCAGCCCCTTCGACGAGGCCCAGGTGCCGGGCAGTGCCGAGTCGCTCATCGAGTACCGCCTCATGGAGGCGGGCCACGACGTGCTCGGCGTCGCAGCCCACGTCCCGCACTACGTCGCGCGCTCCGCCTATCCGGACGCCGCGCTCACCGCGCTCGAGGCGATCACCGCCGCGACCGGTCTGGTCCTCCCCGGAGTCGCGCATTCGCTGCGTACCGAGGCGCACCGCACCCAGACGGAGATCGAGAGGCAGATCGGCGAGGGCGACGAGGAGCTCGTGGCGCTCGTCCAGGGACTTGAGCACCAGTACGACGCGATGGCCGGCGCCGAGACCAGGGGCAGCCTGGTCGCCGAGCCGGTCGAGCTGCCCTCCGCCGACGAGATCGGCCGCGAATTCGAGCGGTTCCTCGCCGAGCGGGAGGGGGACGCGTAGCCGGGGCGGGGGCCCGAGGGGGAGGAACGCGGCGCTCGCGTAGGCTGCGCGCATGCTGAAAGTGGGCCTCACCGGTGGAATCGGCGCCGGAAAGAGCGAAGTGTCCCGGCTTCTCGCTTCGTACGGCGCGGTGCTCGTGGACGCCGACAAGATCGCACGCGAGGTGGTCGAGCCCGGCACTGAGGGGCTCGCCGCCGTCGTCGAAGCCTTCGGGGCGGAGATCCTGACGCCCGAGGGCACGCTGGACCGGCCCCGGCTCGGGGCGATCGTCTTCAACGACCCCGAGCGCCTCGCCACCCTGAACGCGATCGTCCACCCGCTGGTCGGCGCACGCTCCCGTGACCTGGAGGCCGCCGCAGGGCCGGACGCCGTGGTGGTCCACGACGTACCGCTGCTCACCGAGAACGGACTGGCGTCGCTGTACGACCTGGTCGTCGTGGTGGACGCGGCGCCCGAGACCCAGCTCGACAGGCTGGTACGGCTACGGGGTATGAGCGAGGCCGATGCGCGGGCGCGGATGGCGGCGCAGGCGACCCGCGAACAGCGGCGGGAGATCGCCGACCTCGTGATCGAGAACGACGGGCCGCTCGAGGAGCTGGAACCGCAGGTCCGCAAGGTGTGGGACGACCTCACCCGCAGGGCGTCCGCCGAGCGGTAGCCGCCGCCCGCGCGCTGTCCGGAATACCGCTGCCTCAGGCGGTGTTGGAACCGGACAGCAAGGGGAAGGATCGCAGCGTGCCCAACAGCAACCCGGAGACGCATGTCATCGACTATCGCGCGGCCGAGCAGTTGCTGGCCGCGCGAGATCCGCGCGGCGCCGTGAAGCTTCTCGACTCCGTGATCGCCGCCCACCCGGAGAACACCGCCGCCCGGCTGCTGCGCGCAAGGGCCTTCTTCGCAGCGGCGCAACTGCGGCCCGCCGAGCTCGAATTCGAGCTCGTCCTGGAGCGGGAGCCGGACAACGCCTTCGCCCACTTCGCACTGGCCCGCACCTTCGAGCGCTCCGGACGGCCCGAGCAGGCGAAGCGGCATTTCCGTCTGGCGGCGGCGCTGGACCCCAATCCGGAGTATCTCCGGGCAGCCCGCTTCGACGGCGATTCCTGACCCAGGTCGCTGATTGCCGGCGCCTGTCCGCAGCGCCGCCGGCACCGTACGTCAGCCGTGGTCCGGTTCGTACGGAGGGACGTCCCGCCCGGGCTGATAGTGCGGTCCCTGCCGGATGTGCCGGACGATCATCACCACATCCACGGCGACGACCAGGAACAACGCGCCGCACGCGACCGCCCAGCCCGGACGGCCCGCCCAGGCGAAGGCAGCGGTGCCGGAGGCCGTCCAGATCAGACCCCAGATGCCGAGCCAGAGCCGCAGACGCAGCGGGCTTCGCGCGGTGATCGGTTCGTTCCCAGTACGCATGGCAGTCGCATCTCCACCTCCAGCGTGCACCCGCTCGGCGAAAAGATGTCAACGCGGCGGGCCGAGAACTCGGGGCGACGGCGATGAGTCCTGGGGGCGGAAACAGTCAGACCCGGTGACAGATGCACACGCCTCACCGAGGAGATCACGATGTCCGTCACGACGACCACCACGACCAGCGCTGCCGCCTCCCCGACGACCGGCCGCCGCACGGACATCGCGGTCCGCGTCCTGCAGATCGTCCTCGCCGTGTTCTTCGCGATCGCCGGCGCGGCGCCGAAGCTCGTCGCCCATGCCTCGGCGACCGAGAGCTTCGACAAGATCGGGTACGGCGACTGGTACATGTACCTGGTCGGTGCTCTGGAGCTCGCGGGGGCCGTCGCGCTCGTGATCCCCGTCCTCTCCGGTGTCTCCGCGATCGCCCTGATGGGCCTGATGACCGGTGCCTTCGTCACCCAGATCACCGTGTTCGACGGCCAGTACGCCATCACCCCCGTGATCTTCTTCGTTCTCCTCGCGATCGTGGCGCGCGTCCGTCGCGACCGCACGGCGTGGCTGGTCGCCACCGTGCTGCGCAGGCCGTCGGCCGGCACCCGTGGATGAGTGCTCGTCCTCGGGGCATAACGGTCATACGGTGGTAATGCAATCTGCGGCCCGACGACAGGGGGTGCCCCCATGGTCGAGGAGCTGGTGGTGGCCGGCACTGCCGCCCTGACGGGATGCGTCGCCTACGCGATGGCGGCCGCCCGGGTGGTCAAGCAGTACGAGCGGGGCGTGGTTCTCCGGCTCGGGCGGCTGCGCAGGGAAGTGCGGTCGCCGGGGTTCACCTTGATCGTTCCGGCGATCGACCGGATGTACAAAGTGAACATGCAGATCGTGACCATGCCGGTCCCCGCCCAGGAGGGCATCACCCGGGACAACGTGACAGTGCGCGTGGACGCGGTCGTTTACTTCCGGGTCGTCGACGCGGTCAACGCCGTCGTCGAGGTCGAGGACTACCGCTTCGCGGTGTCGCAGATGGCACAGACGTCACTGCGTTCCATCATCGGCAAGAGCGACCTCGACGATCTGCTCTCCAACCGCGAAAAGCTCAATCAGGGGCTCGAGTTGATGATCGACAGCCCCGCCGTCGGGTGGGGCGTCCAGATCGACCGCGTGGAGATCAAGGATGTGTCGCTGCCGGAGGCCATGAAGCGGTCGATGGCGCGGCAGGCCGAGGCCGACCGCGAGCGCAGGGCCCGGGTCATCAACGCGGACGCCGAGCTCCAGGCGTCGAAGAAGCTGGCTGAGGCCGCGGGGGAGATGTCGAAGCAGCCCGCCGCCCTGCAACTGCGACTGCTCCAGACCGTGGTCGCCGTCGCGGCGGAGAAGAACTCCACGCTGGTTCTGCCGTTCCCCGTGGAGCTGCTGCGCTTCCTGGAGCGTGCTCAGCAGCCCGGTCCGGCGGACCAGGCCGCTGCGCCGAAGCCGGAGGTGACGGCGGGCGGCACCGCGCCGGAGTCTGTCCCGCTGGACGTGGCGAGCGGGTCGGGTGCGCCCGAGGGCTCTGACGCCTCCGACCTCTCCGCTGCCCCCGGCGTCCGCGGCGGGCTCCCCGTGCCCGGTGCGACCGAGGAGCCGACCGACGTGGCCGGTCCGACGGAGGGACAGGTCCAGGAGCAGCGCGGCGCTCCGCCGGCCGAGGAGCCGTTCGGCAGCGAGGCCCCGCCGCCCACGACGCACACCGCTGCCGGCTGAGCGCAGGCACGGGCTCCGGTGGGTGCGGCCCGTCGCGGTACCGGCTGCGGCCCCCGGCGCCCGGGGCACGACGCCCGCGCTTCACGGTGAACGCGCAGGTCAGGCCGGCAGCGGCGTCGATTGTCAGACCCCGCCCGTAAGGTCGTAGTCCAGTGACTCCTACGTTGCTGCCGACCTGCGGGAGGAGGTGACCCATGGCCCCGAACCTTGCGCTCTTCACCGAGACGCCCCCTGACCTGGCGCGCCCGCTGCTGCGCTGCGCGGCAGTCTTCCTGCCCGGGGCCCTGCCCCGCGAGGGCCGGGTCGCCTTCTGGGATCCGGACGGCGCGGAAGTCCCCGGCGCCGACGGCGAGCTCACCGTCGTCGGCGTGGACGAGGAGGACAGCCGCACGAACGGCGCGGGCGGTGAGGGAGTCCGGAGCCGCACCGTCCCCGCGCGGACGCTCTCCGTCGCGGATGCGGTCCCGTTGCTCATGCAGGCCCGCCACGACCCCCTCGCCCACCCAGCAGCCGCCTGCTGGGGCGCCGCCGCCCTGCACGCGCTCCACCTCGTGGCGCGTGGCCGCGTCATGCCGGGCCTGACCGCGACGGACCACGACGCGTGGCGGGCCGGTCCGCTCGACGCTGACGACATCGCCCAGCTGCGTGCCATCGCGGCCGCCATGCCGTACGAGGCGCATGCCACCCCCGTCCCGGGGATGCGGCCGTTGTCCCTGCCCGAGCCCGAGGCGCTGGTGCGGCAGTTCTTCGACGCGGTCGCCGACACGCTGCCGCGCACACCGGCTGCCGCGCACGCCGCGGGCGCGCCGTTCGCCGCAGCCGGAGCGCAGCATCTGCCCGGCGCGCGTGAGTGGGCGGCGGAGGCCGCCGCGGGCATGGACGCGGGCGTACGGGTGTCGCTGCGCCTCGACCTCTCCGCGTTCGAGCTCTTCGACCTGGCCGAGGAGGAGGGGGCCCGGCGCAGCGCCGGGGCCGCGCTGGTGCAGGTGCACAGCCTCGCCGACCCGACCCTCGTCATCGACGCGGCCCGGCTGTGGGCCGGCGGCGGGGACGAGCAGTTCGGGCCGCGGGCACGGATCGACGCGATGCTGGCGCTGCGCCGCGCCGCTCGTGTCTGGGCGCCGCTCACACGGCTGCTGGAGATGGACGTGCCGGACGTCCTTCCTCTCACCGAGGACGAGCTGTACGAACTGCTGGGACCCGGGGCCGCGCGTCTGGACGCGGCAGGTGTGGAAGTGCACTGGCCGAAGGAGCTCGCGCGGTCGCTCAGTGCGGCCGCCGTCGTGCGGCCCGCGCCCGGCTCGGCGACCGACGGCACACCGTTCTTCGACAGCGAGGAACTGCTCAGGTTCAACTGGCAGTTGGCCCTGGACGGCGACCCGCTGACCGAGGGCGAGATGGACGCGCTGGCCGAGTCCCACCGGCCCATCGTGCGGCTGCGCGACCGGTGGGTGGTGGTGGACCCCGACCTCGTCCGCAAGGCGCGCAAGCGCGAGTTGGGGCTGCTGGAGCCGGTCGACGCGCTGGCCGTGGCACTGACCGGTACGGCAGAGGTGGAGGGGGAGACGGTCGAGGCCGTGCCGACCGGGGCACTCGCCGCACTGCGGGACCGGCTCACCGCGGCCTCGGACCCCGTGAGCCCACCGGACGGTCTCGCCGCCACCCTCCGCGACTACCAGCTGCGTGGCCTCGCCTGGCTGGACCTGATGACCTCGCTCGGCCTCGGCGGCTGCCTCGCCGACGACATGGGCCTCGGCAAGACCGTCACCGTCATCGCCCTGCACCTGCGGAGAGCGCGCAGGGAGGCGACCCTTGTCGTCTGCCCGGCCTCCCTCCTCGGCAACTGGCAGAGGGAGATCGCGCGGTTCGCGCCCGGCGTCCCCGTGCGCCGCTTCCACGGCGCCGACCGCACCCTGCCGGCCTCCGGCGGCGGCTTCGTCCTCACCACGTACGGCACGATGCGCACCAGCGCGGAGCTGCTCGCCGGCCACCCCTGGGGCATGGTCGTCGCCGACGAGGCCCAGCACGTGAAGAACCCCTTCTCCGCGACCGCCAAGGCGCTGCGCACGATTCCCGCGCCCGCGCGGATCGCCCTCACCGGCACGCCCGTGGAGAACAACCTCTCCGAGCTGTGGGCGCTGCTGGACTGGACGACGCCCGGCCTGCTCGGGCCGCTCAAGGCGTTCCGGGCCCGGCACGCCCGCATCGTCGAGAACGGCGAGGACGCGGAGGCGGCCGAGCGCCTCGCCCGCCTGGTGCGGCCGTTCCTCCTGCGCCGCAGGAAGTCCGACCCGGGCATCGTGCCGGAGCTGCCGCCGAAGACCGAGACCGACCACCCCGTCCCGCTCACCCGCGAACAGGCGTCGCTGTACGAGGCGGTGGTGCGCGAGGCCATGGCGGCCATCGAGGGCGCGGAGGGCATGGCCCGCCGCGGCCTGGTGATGAAGCTGCTGACCGCGCTGAAGCAGATCTGCAACCACCCCGCCCAGTTCCTCAAGGAACACGCCCCGGGGCACGGCCACGGCACCGGCTCGCCCAGGCTCTCGGGCCGATCCGGCAAGCTCGCCCTCCTCGACGAACTGCTCGAGACCATCCTGTCGGAGGACGGCTCCGTCCTCGTCTTCACCCAGTACGTCGCCATGGCCCGCCTGCTCTCGGAGCATCTGGCCGCCCGGGCGATCCCGAGCCAGCTGTTGCACGGCGGCACCCCGGTGGCGGAGCGGGAGCGGATGGTCGACCGCTTCCAGTCGGGCGAGGCGCCGGTGTTCATCCTGTCCCTCAAAGCGGCGGGCACCGGGCTCAATCTCACGAGAGCGGGGCACGTCGTCCACTTCGACCGCTGGTGGAATCCGGCGGTCGAGGAGCAGGCGACCGACCGGGCCTACCGCATCGGCCAGACACAGCCCGTGCAGGTCCACCGGCTCATCGCCGAGGGCACCGTCGAGGACCGGATCGCCGAAATGCTCGCCTCCAAGCGGGCCCTGGCGGACGCGGTGCTCGGTTCCGGCGAGGCCGCGCTGACCGAGCTGACCGACCGCGAGCTCGCCGACCTGGTTTCGCTGAGGAGGCCCTCATGAGCCCGCCCATGCTGCCACGCCCCGGCCACAGGTCCACCGCCCGCACCGACCCCCGCCACGACGACCTGCGCCGCACGTTCCCCGCCCTCGATCCTGTCCAGGGCGAGGAGATCGCCTCCACCTGGTGGGGCAACGCCTGGGTGGAGGCACTCGAGGACACGGCCCTCGACCGCGCCCGCCTGGAGCGCGGCCGCGCCTACGCCGGCCGGGGCAACGTCGCGTCGATCACCGTCACCCCCGGCCGGGTCACGGCGTACGTCCACGGCAGCAGACCGCGCCCGTACCGCACCGAGATCCGGCTGCGCACCCTCGCCGACGATGACTGGGACGACTTCCTCGCCGCCGCCTCGGCACGCCCGGACCACATCGCCGCCCTGCTCGACAAGGACGTCCCCCACGCCCTGGCGGACGCCGCCGACCTGCTGCCCACACCCGGCGACCTGATCCCCGACTGCTCCTGCCCCGACAACGGCTACCCCTGCAAGCACGCGGCCGCCCTGTGCTACCAGACGGCCAGACTGCTCGACGAGGACCCGTTCGTCCTCTTCCTGATGCGCGGCCGGGGTGAGCGGGACATCCTCTCCGCCCTGTCCCACCGCAACGCGACCCGTTCCGCGGCAGAACGCGCCGCTGCAGCGGCCGAGGCCCCCGTCACCACCGTGCCCGCCCGCGAGGCGGTCGCCGAGCGGGCGCGGCCATCGCTGCCCGCGCCGTTCCCGCTTCCCGCCCGGCCCGGCCGTCCGCCCGCCTATCCGCACGCGCCCGGCGCCCCCGACCCGCTCGCCCTCGACCTCCTCGCGGGTGAGGCGGCGGCCCGTGCCCACACCCTCCTCGCCACCGGCAAGGACCCCGTCGCCCGGCTCACCCCCTGGCAGGACGCGGTCCGCCTGGCCGCCGCGCACCCCGGCTCCGGGCTGACCGCCTCCACCCGCGCGCTCTACCGCGACCTCGCCGCAGCGGCCGACCGCACCCCCACCGACCTGGCCAGGGCCGTGGCCGCCTGGCGTCAGGGAGGACTGGCCGCGCTGCGCGTGCTGGAGGAGCCCTGGGACCCGCCCGCCGGACCCTTCGACCGGGCGAGGCCCGCCCTCGCCGCGGCCGACTTCCCGCACTTCCGCCCCTGGCGCAACCACCTCTCCTCGCGGTCCCTCCAGCTCCGCCTCGGGCGCGACGGACTCTGGTACGGCTACGAGTCGGACCCCGACCGTGAGGACTGGTGGCCTCGCGGCACCCCCGACACGGACCCCGTCGGAGCTCTCACGACACTGGTGGGCGGATGATCCCCCTCCAGCCGTCACCCGGCCCCGCGCTCAGAAGTCCGCAAGAGTCGGTTCGTCGAGCCGCGCCACCGCATCCTGCGCGTACGCCTTCACGTACGCCTCGCGTACGGCCTCGATGAGTGGATCACGCTGACGCGCCTCGGTGGCCGGGTAGAGCAGGGTCAGTTCGTACGAACGCTCCCGCTCGATCGTGCCGTTGGAGTCGCGCCATTGCCCGCTGCCCTCCTGGATGGTGAGACCGTCGGGGAAGCCCGGCGTCACATGGCTGTCGATGAAGGACATGAACTGCGCGTCCGTCACGGCCGGGCCGCCGTCGGGGCGCTCGGTGCCGAAGAACAGCCGTGTCTCGACGTAGCGTTCGCCGCGTTGCACCTGGGTGGTGGCGGAGGAGGCGATGGACACGGTCCGCTCGCCGTCGAGTCCGTCCCGGGCGGTGGGCGCGGCGACGGCGAGTACGGCGATGACGGTGCCCAGGGCGGTGAGCAGCGTCCGGTGCTTCACGGAGCGGGCGTGGGGGCGCGACGGGTTCGGGGTGGACAACGGATGATCCCTTCGTTCGGTTCGGACCGCGGCGACAGGGCCGCCGCGCCGTGGGCCGGAGCCGCAGGCGCGGCGCCGCACGGCCCGGCGGCGGACGGCCTCACTGTGGCAAGCGCGCCCGGTGCCGCGGCGGGTGGATCACCTACGTCGTCCGGAAACCACCCGCATGAGCGCAAGGGCCCCTCGACGGTGGCGCGGTGAGGTCGGACCGGGGCCGCCGCCCCTACGTCGCGGAAGGAACACCGATGTCCGGAACACCGGCCGGCAGCCCTCGCCCGGATCGCCGCAGCGGCCGGCCGATCTCGTGATCTCCGGCTGCACCGATGACCCATGACAGCGGCCGGGAGCTCATGAGGGACCGCCGGCCACCGGCGCTGGGCGGCGTTCCCGTCGTCGCCGCCGAACTCCCCGCGAAGCGGCCTGAGCTGACGCGTCGCAAGGAAGGGCAGGGCATCCAGCGGTACGACACCTGACCCACCGGCGCGCGGGCCGTGGGGCATCGTGCGTTCGAAGCCTCACGCGCCCGAACGGGTGAATACCTCAAACGGCAGAACCGATGGGGCCTCGTGACGTTAATTCCGGTGCGGGCGAGTGCCCCGCGATTCTTTCCTGAAGGCAGGGAGCCCATGAGGCAGGTTCACCGAAAGGGCCTGGCCACCGTGATGCTCACGGGTGGCGCGCTGGCCATGGCCACCGGCTATGCGCACGCCGACTCGAACGCGGACGGCGCCGCCGTCGGATCACCCGGCGTACTGTCCGGCAACGCGGTGCAACTGCCCGTCGACGTCCCGGTCAACGTCTGCGGCAACACCGTCAATGTCGTCGGGCTGCTCAACCCGGCGGCGGGCAACTCTTGTGCCAACGGCTCGCCCTCGGGCGGCGGGCAGTCCGGCGCGCAGAGCGGCGCTTCGCACAGCTCCGGCGGTGCCGTCGCCGACGGCGACACCGCAGGCTCGCCGGGCATCCTGTCGGGCAACGGCGTCCAGCTGCCCGTCGAGGTCCCGGTCAACGTCACCGGCAACTCCGTGAACGTCGTCGGCATCGGCAACCCGGCCGACGGGAACACCTCGACGAACGTGTCCGGCAAGCCGCCCGTGAAGGCCGCAACGCCGCCGAAGGCCGACCGGTCGCAGAAGCCGTCCGAACGGGCCTTCGCCCCGAAGGCGGCCGGCGGGTCGCTCGCAGAGACCGGCGCCGCCACGTCGGCGTTCGCCGCGTCGGCGGGCGCGGCCATGGTGCTCGGTGGTGTGGTGCTCTACCGCCGCTTCCGCCCCGCCCAGGTCTGACGCTCCGCACCACTGTCCGCAGTCCGGCGTGCCCCTCCCGATGAGGCTCGCCACGACTCCAGGACGGCATCGATGTCCGCCGCCACCCGGACCCGTGCCTGGTGGCGGTCGACTCCGGCCGCGAGCAGGGCGTCGTACTCGGTGTCGAGGTGCCGTACCGACGCCCTGACCGCGGCCGTGACCGCTCCTTCGTCCAGAGACCGGCCGGCCGCGGTCCTCCCCACCCGGCCGCTGCCGCGCATCGACGCGTGCGCCGCGATGCCGGCGGCCCGCTCGGGGGGACACAGGGGGAACAGCCGCAGGATCTCCGCCGTCAGGGCCGCGGTGAACCGCACGTCCTCAGCCGACCGGCGCTCGGCGTCCCGGGCACGCCGACGGGCACGCGCCTCCGCGTCGGCCAGACAGGCCGACTCCGCGCGGGCGAGCGCCGCCTCCTCGACCAGCAGTCCCTGGCGCTCGTAACGGCTGTGGCGGCGGTTGAGGCGGACCACGACCGCGAACAGCGAACTGCCTTCGCGCGCCCGGCGGGTGAGGGCCGCGCTGCCCCGCGGCAGATACACCAGGTGCCCCAGATCGGCGCAGTCCAGGCAGACGGGGACACCGGACTCCAGCACATGCATCTCCAGCGGCCCTTGACGGCACTCCCCGCAGTGCCTGCCCCTGAGCGGCTGGACGACCACCAGGCCCATATCGGCAGCGTACCCAGCAGGTACGCTCCGCTCCCATGACGCTTCACTGTGCCGTGCTCGACGACTACCAGGACGTCGCGCTCACCCTGGCCGACTGGTCCTCACTCCCCGGTTCCGTCGAAGTCCGCTCCCTCCAGGAGCACTTCACCTCGGAAGAGGCTCTCGCCGCCGAAGTGGGCGACTGCGAGATCCTCGTCGTGATGCGCGAGCGGACACCTGTCACCGCGTCGCTGCTCGCACGGCTGCCGCGGCTGAGGCTCCTGATCACCTCGGGCATGCGCAACGCGTCCATCGACGTCGAAGCGGCGGCGCGCCACGGCGTCACCGTCTGCGGAACGGCCAGCAACTCCGAGCCGCCCGCCGAGCTGACCTGGGCGCTCATCCTGGGGCTCGCCCGGCATGTGACGGCGGAGAGCACGGCGCTGCGGGAGGGCGGACCGTGGCAGTCCACCCTCGGCACGGATCTGCACGGCAGCCGGCTCGCCCTGGTCGGTCTCGGGAAGATCGGTGCCAAGGTCGCCCGGGTCGGTCAGGCCTTCGGCATGGACGTCGTGGCGTGGAGCCGCAATCTCACGGACGAGCGGGCAGCGGAACACGGCGTGGAGCGGGCGGCATCGCTCGAAGAGCTCCTCGAGGCGGGGGACTTCGTCTCGGTGCACCTGCAACTCTCCGAGCGCACACGCGGGCTGATCGGCGCCCGTGAGCTCAGGCGGATGCGCCGCACCGCCTACCTGGTCAACACCTCGCGGGCCGCGATCGTCGACCAGGCGGCCCTGGTGCAGGCGCTGCGTGAGGGGTGGATCGCGGGCGCCGGCTCCGACGTGTTCGCCCAAGAGCCGCTGCCGGCCGACGACCCGCTGCGCACCGCGCCGAACTTCGTGGGCCTGCCCCACCTCGGATACGTCACGCGGCGCAACTACGAGGGGTACTTCCGGCAGGCGGTCGAGGACATCGCCGCCTACCTCGCCGGCAGCCCCGTCCGTACGCTCGCGGAACCGGCGGCGCGGGTCTGAGGAGCGACCGGGCGGGCCGCGTCGCCACCCGCCGTCCGGGCCGGATCCTCTAGCGCACGCCGGGCGCCGCGGCGCCGATGAACTCGGACAGCGTCTCGCGCGCCTGCTCCGAACGCTGCGCGCGGTCCGCCTCGTCCGGCGCCTCGTGCATGCAGTTCGTGACCTCGAAGGCGGCGGCGGCCAGGTCCAGCGCCTGCGTGTCGTCGCACACCAACTGCACCCGGATCAGCGCCTGATGGGCGCTGGAACGCAGCCGGTACGAGTCGATGCGCGCCTCCTCGGCGGCGGCGCTGCCCGGGGCCTCCTTCGCCCGGTGCCAGCGGTCGTTCTGGCCGCGCCGGTAGTCGACGAGGGCCCCGGCGAAGGCGCTGTACGCCGTGATCCGTTCCTGGCGCAGCTGCTCCGCGCGGGCGAGGGCGGCGCTGCGCTCGGCCGTCTGGCGCTGGAACAGGTGCGTCGCCACCGATCCGAGCAGAGTGCCGATGACGGCGATGACGGCTGTCCACATGTGCGCGCTCCAGAGCTGCGGTGAATCGTGGGGGCGGGCGCGGGCCGTGGTGGCCGGCTTCGCCCGGTGGCGGAACCCATCAGATCATCGCAGTGGACAACGGCGTCAAGAGAAAGGTCCGGCCGTCACGTGCAGCAGTCGTCCCCCTCGGCCTACTGGCGGTAGCCGCTCAGGAAGCGGCCGATGCGGCTGATCGCGGCGTCCAGGTCGTCGGCGTGCGGCAGGGTGAGGATCCGGAAGTGGTCGGGGCGGGGCCAGTTGAAGCCCGTGCCCTGGACGACCTGGATCTTCTCGCGCAGCAGCAGGTCCAGGACGAACTTCTCGTCGTCGTGGATCGGGTGGACCTTCGGGTCGAGCCGGGGGAAGGCGTAGAGCGCGCCCTTGGGCTTGACGCAGGAGACGCCCGGGATCTCGTTCAGCTTCTCCCACGCACGGTCGCGCTGCTCGTGGAGCCTGCCGCCGGGCGCCACCAGCTCGTGGATGGACTGCCGGCCGCCGAGTGCGGCCTGGATGGCGTACTGGGCGGGCGCGTTGGCGCACAGCCGCATCGAGGCCAGCATCGTCAGGCCCTCGAGATAGTTGCGGGCGTGCTGCCGCGGGCCGGAGACGACGAGCCAGCCGGAGCGGAAACCGGCGACGCGGTACGTCTTGGACAGGCCGCCGAAGGTGAGGACGACGAGGTCGGGGGCGAGCGCGGCGGCGGGGTGGTGCACCGCGTCGTCGTACACGATCCGGTCGTAGATCTCGTCGGCGAACACCATCAGCTGGTGGCGGCGGGCCAGGTCGAGGATGCCCTCCACGACCTCGCGCGGATAGACCGCGCCGGTGGGGTTGTTCGGGTTGATGATGACGACGGCCCGGGTACGATCGGTGATCTTGGACGCCATGTCGTCGAGGTCCGGGTACCAGTCGGACTCCTCGTCGCACAGGTAGTGCACCGCTGTGCCGCCCGCGAGCGTGGTCACGGCGGTCCACAGCGGGAAGTCCGGGGCCGGGATGAGCACTTCGTCGCCGTCCTCCAGGAGCGCCTGGACGGCCATCGAGACCAGTTCGGAGACGCCGTTGCCGAGGAAGACGTCGTCGACGTCGACATCGGCGAGACCCATGGCCTGATAGCGCTGGGCGACTGCGCGGCGGGCCGAGAGGATGCCGCGCGAGTCGGTGTACCCGTGGGCCTGGGGCAGCATCCGGATCATGTCCTGGACGATCTCCTCCGGCGCCTCGAAGCCGAAGAGCGCGGGGTTGCCGGTGTTCAGCCGCAGGACGCTGTGGCCCGCTTCCTCCAGCGCGTTGGCGTGTTCTATCACCGGACCGCGGATCTCGTAGCAGACCTCGCTGAGCTTGCTCGACTGCCGGAACTCCATGCCGTGCCTCCCGGGCTCAATGGTGTACTTGGTTTTACCAAGTACGAGCTTGGAAAGTCCAACGACATGTCTAGACTGCGTCGCATGCCACGTGAGACGCGCCGCCGGAGCTATGACCAGTACTGCGCCGCAGCCCGCGCCCTGGACGCGGTCGGCGACCGCTGGACGCTGCTCGTCGTCCGGGAGCTGCTGGCCGGTCCCCGCCGCTACACCGACCTGCACGCCGACCTGCCGGGTGTCAGCACCGACGTCCTGGCGTCCCGGCTGAAGGACATGGAACGGGACGGCCTGGCGACCCGGCGCCGGCTGCCGCCGCCGTCGGCCGCGTACGTCTACGAGCTGACCGAACGGGGACGGGGCCTGCTGCCCGTCCTGACCGCGCTGGCCGGATGGGGCGCACCGGCCCTCGCCGAGCGCAGACCCACCGACGCCGTCCGCGCGCACTGGTTCGCCATCCCGCTGCTGCGCGCTCTCCAGGCGCGGGGAAGGGCAGGGGTGGTCGAAGTGCGGCTGGACGAGGGCGTGTTCCATCTGCGGCCGGGGGAGGCAGAGACCTCCCCGTACGGTGACGGGCCCGCCGACGCGCCCGACGTGTGCCTGACCCTCGACGCCGAGACCTGCGTCGCGATCGGCAGCGGGGACCTGACGGTCGAGGAGGGCGTACGGGCCGGCCGGATCAAGGCGGAGGGCGACGCGGCGCTCGTCGGGGTGCCGGGGGCCTGAGGGAGACGGAGCCGGCCACGCCGCTGCCGCGTCGCACGATGTCGCCACCGCGCCGACGGTCCGGTTCTCGCCCGGGTGATGATGGGGCCGTGCGACTGGAAGCGATCACCTGGGAGCGGCTCGCGGAGGCCGTGGCCGAGCGGGTGCTGACGACCACCGCTCAAGACGGCAGTCCCTGGCTGCGCGTCGGCGTCGACGGCGCACCCGCCGCCCGGCCCGGTGAACTGGCGGAGCGCATCGGCGACGTGCTCCGGCTGCGCGGACGCGGCGTGCTCGTCGTCGGCACGGGCGGTTTTCTGCGGCCGGCGTCGCTGCGCTACGAGTACGGTCGCGAGGACCCCGACGCGTACTACGGCTCCTGGTTCGACACGGGCGCGCTGTGGCGCGAGGTCTTCGGGCCTCTGGAGGCGGGCGGCAGCGGGCGGGTGCTGCCGGACCTGTGGGACCCGGCGACGGACCGCGCGACCAGGTCGGCGCCTGTCCGACTGCCCGCGGGCGGTGTGCTGGTGCTGCACGGGCCGTTCCTGCTCGGCCACTGGTTCCCGTTCGACCTGACCGCGCATCTGCGGCTCTCGCCGGGCGCGCTGGAGCGCCGCACCGACGAGCGGGAGCGCTGGACGCTGCCGGCGTACGCGCGGTACGAGGACGAGGTCCGTCCCGCCGAATCGGCCGACGTCCTCGTACGCGCCGACGATCCGCGCCACCCCGCCTGGGGCGGACTGCCCTGAGACCACTCCGTCACGGGCGACCGCCGACCAGCGTCACCGCCCTGGAACCGGCCCGGCAGCCCTCCGCCGCTGCCGTGGCGGCGTCCGCTCCCGCGAGGCGCGCGGCGAGGAAGGCGCCCGTGAACGCGTCCCCCGCCCCCGTCGTGTCCACCGCCTCGGCCGGTTCGGCCGGGACGTGTGCCGTGACCCGGCCCGACTCGGCGACCAGGGCGCCCCGTCCGCCCAGCGTCACCACCGTGAGCGGCACGATCCGGCTGAGCTTCGCCGCCGCGTCCGCCGAGTCGGGCAGGCCGGTGAGGAGGCGGGCCTCGTCCGCGTTGGGGAACAGGACGTCCGCGCAGTCGAGGGCCGACAGCACGTGCTCGACGCCCACTTCGGCGATGAAGCCCGCCGACGCCGGGTCCACGCTCACCGGGATGCCCCGTTCCCGTGCCGAGCGCATCGCCAGGCCGGCGGCCCGCCTGCTCGTGGCGGAGAACAGGAGGTAGCCCGACAGGTGCAGATGCCCGACCCCGTCGAGCAGCGACGGCGCCCAGTCCTCGGGGCCCAGACGCAACACCGCGCCGCTGTCCGTGAGGAAGGTGCGCTCGGCGCCCTCGTCGACGAGGGCCACGACGGTGGCGGTCGGCGCCTCGGCGTCGGGCACCAGAAGCGGACGCACGCCCGCCGCCGTCAGCCGCTCGGCGTGCCACGCCACGTCCGCCTCGCCCGCGCGGGCGAGCAGCCGCACGTCGGCGCAGCCCCAAAGGGCGGCCCAGCAACAGACGTTGGCCCCCGCACCACCCGGCAGGATACGGATACGGGCGGCCGTGTCCGTGCCCCGCGCGAGCGGCGTCCGATGACGTGCCACGACGTCCGTGACGACGTCCCCGACGACGAGCAGCCCCGGCGAGCCGTCCACCGGCCCGGTCCCGTCCGCCTCTCCCGTCCGGCCGGGAGCCCTCGTGCCGCCCGTCACGCGTACGCCGCTGCGATGCGTGCGGCGAGCCGCACGTTGCCCCGCACCGCCGCCAGGTTGGCCTCCAGCGAGGCCCCCTCGGTGTAGCGCATCAGCCGCTCCAGCAGGAAGGGGGTGACGGCCTGTCCGGTGACGCCCTCCTCCCGCGCCTCGCCGAGCGCCCGTGCGAGCACCCGGTCGTGCAGCGCGGGGTCCAACTGGTCCTCGACGGACACCGGATTCGCCACGACCAGGGCGGAGTACGGCTCGGCCAGCAGGTCCTTGGCGTGCATCACCGCGGCGACCTCCTCGGGCGTGCGGAGGGTCCAGTCGACCGGTTCGCCCGAGGACGTCAGGTAGAAGCCGGGGAACCGGTCGGTCCCGTAGCCGACGACGCCCACCCCGAGCGTCTCCAGTCGCTGGAGGGTGGCCGGGACGTCCAGGATCGACTTGACGCCCGCGCAGACCACGGTGAGGCCGACCTGCGCGAGCAGTCGCAGGTCGGCCGACTCGTCCTGCGTCTCGGTCCAGCCGCGGTGCACACCGCCCAGCCCGCCCGTCGCGAAGACGGGGATGCCCGCCCGGTCGGCCAGGAACGCCGTGGCGGAGACCGTCGTCGCCCCGCTCGCCCCGGTCGCGAGGGCGGGGGCCAGATGGCGGTGGCCCAGCTTGCGCATGTCCGGATCGCCGGCGACGCGCTCCAACTCGGCCTTCCCCAGGCCGATGTGCGCCCGCCCGTCGAGCACGGCGATCGTGGCCGGCACGGCTCCCTCGGCCCGTACCAGCGCTTCCAGTTCTTCGGCCACGGCCAGGTTGCGGGGGCGCGGCAGTCCGTGCGCGATGATCGTCGACTCCAGGGCGACGACGGGCGCGCCGGCGTCGAGCGCCTCCCGTACCTCTTCGGACACCGTTATCGCGGTCTTCACCATGTCCCCATCCCTGGCACGGCGGCGGGCCGCCCAAACGTGGGCCGCGGGGCGCACGGGTGCCTTGGCCGTGCGCCGCGTGCTCCCGTCCGACCTGTTCGCTCGCGACGACAACCGCTTCTACGCGACCGTCTCGAGCCGCGCAGCGTGGACGACCGGGCGGCGTGGCTGGACGACGGCACGGTGGCGTACGGGCTGTCCCCGGGCCACGTCTGGCCGGTCCCGGCCTTCGGCACGGGCCCCCGTCTCGCCCCGCCGCCCGCTCACGCCCGCGTCATCGCCCGCCGTACCGCCAGCGCGGCCATCGGCAGCAGCAGCACCGCCGCGATCGCGTTCAGCCAGCCGTATCCGGCCTGCGCGACCACGAGACCCGCGGCCGCCCCGCCCAGACCGGCCGTCGTGTTCATCGTCAGGTCCGACAGGCCCTGGACCGCCGCCCGCGCCGGCTGCGGCACGGAGTCCGTCAGCAGCGTGGAGCCCGCGACCAGACCCGCCGACCAGCCGAGGCCCAGCAGGAACAGACCGAGCGCCGTCCGGCCGTGGCTCGGTCCCGCCGTACCGGCCAGCAGCGCGGCCGTGCTGAGCAGGCCGGCCGCCAGTCCGATCACGGCCAGCCGCCCGATACGGTCCGCCAGCCAGCCCATCAGCGGCGAGAACGCGTACATGCCCGCGATGTGCCCGCTGATGACCAGGCCGATCAGCTGGATCCCCGCACCGTGGTGGCTCAGCGCGACCGGGGTCATCGACATGATCGACACCATCGCCGTGTGCGAGACGGCTACCGTGACCAGCGCCAGCTGCGCCATCGGGGAGTCCTGCACGGCCCGCACCCCCGCACGCAGCGAACGTCCCTCGGGAGAGCGGTCGGCGGGCGACAGCGCGCGGGCGGTCAGCAGCGGGTCGGGCCGCAGCAGGACCAGGACCAGCACCGCCGAGACCAGGAAGACGCCCGCCGCCCACAGGAAAGGGCCCGCGGCCGCCGGTATACCGATGCCGGACACACTGCGTCCGGCGGGCGAGGCGATGTTCGGCCCCAGCACAGCCCCGATCGTCGTCGCCCACACCACCGTGGAGATCGCCCGCCCGCGCCGCTCCGGCTCGGCCAGGTCGGCGGCCGCGAACCGGGCCTGCAGGTTGGCCGAGGAGGCCGCGCCGAAGCCCGCCATGCCGAGCAGCAGGAGCGGGAAGCTGCCGGCGACGGCCGCCAGCACGACCACACCCGCACCGAGCGCGCCGATGAGATACGCGAGGACCAGGCCCGGCCGCCGCCCCCGGGCGGTCATCAGGGCGGCCAGCGGTACCGAGAGCAGCGCGGTCCCGGCCACGGTCGCGGTCGGGGCGAGGCCGGACAGGGCTTCCGTACCGCTGACTTCCTGCGCCAGGACGGCGGCGAGCGCGATTCCGGTGGCGACTCCGAGGCCGCCCAGGATCTGGCTGGCGATCAGCACGGCGTTGACACGGCGCCGCAGTGCCGGGAGCTCGGCCGCCCCGATCACCGGGGTCTCTGATATGTCAGGAGCGTCAGGGCTGGTGGTCACTGACGCAGTGTGCCAGCGGCCGCGCCGGTGCGAAACCGCGACGGCGCCCGGTCAGAACAGCGGCTCCGGCAGCACGCCCTCCAGCGCCAGCAGCCTGCGCTTCGTCTCCAGGCCCCCGCCGAAGCCGCCCAGCCCCCCGTCGCTCTCCACCACCCGATGACACGGCACGACGACCGGCAGGGGATTGGAGCCCATCGCCGCCCCGACCGCCTGGGCCGCGCCCGGCTGGCCGACCCGTGCCGCGAGATCGCCGTAACCGACGACCGTCCCGAACGGCGCGGCGGCCGGCAGCTCTCGCAGCACCTGGCGGTTGAAACCCGCCGACAGCGACCAGTCCAGCGGGAGATCGAAATCCCGCAGCCTGCCCTCGAAGTACGCGTGCATCGGCTCGGCGAGACGCCCGGTCCCGGTCTCGGCGGGCGGCGCACCGAGCCGGTCCGCCAGCTGCTTCAGCGCCCGGTCCCGTATCGCGGGCCGCGCGTGGAACACCACGCTCACCAGGCCGTCGCCGGTCGCGGCGAGCAGCAGCGGCCCGATGTCCGTGGCGACGACGCTCCACTCCAGGGTGTTCCTGCCGGTGGTGTTCATGCGGACCACGGTACGACCGGGCACTGACAGTCCGTCCGGGAGCGGACGTCAGCTCACCGCGTTCCGCACGACGTCCGGGTTGTTGGTGATGATCCCGTCCACCCCGAAGGCGTCCACGCGCGCCGCGCCCGCCGCGTCGTTCACCGTCCAGGTGTTGACCCGCAGCGGCTTGCCGTGCGCGCCCTTGAGCGCGTGGACGGCGGCCACGTACTCGGCGGTCAACGAGGTGTGCGTGGGGTTGATCTGGTCGGTGAACGCCGCGTACGCCGGCAGATCGGCGACCGCCGGCGTACCGAGGAAGCCGGTGGTGAGGTCCGGCCGCTGCTGGTGAACGGCCTTCACGCTGTCCGCGCCGAAGCTCTGGATGACGAGCCGGCCCGCCACGTGCCGGCGGTCCAGCCAGCCCTCCTTGCCGAGCACCCGGAGGGTGTCCTTCTCGATGCCCGGGTACAGCTCGGGCTTCTTGATCTCCAGAAGGAGCTTCTGGTTGTTCTCGTCGACGCGGTTCAGGTACTGCTTGAGCGTCGGCACGCGCGCCCCGGCCCACTCGGCGCCGCGCCAGCTGCCCGCGTCGAGGCGGGCGATCTCGGCGGCGGTGAAGTCCTTGACCTTCCAGGGCGCGCGGTCGGGGAAGACCTGCTCCACGTCGGTGGTCCGGGCGAGTGAGTCGTCGTGGACGACGACGAGCTCGCCGTCCTTGGTGCGCTGGACGTCGTTCTCCACCCAGACGAAGCCCATCCGGTCCGCGAGGTCGACCGCCGCGAGGGTGTTCTCGGGCGCGTATGCGGAGGCGCCCCGATGGGCGATCACGAGTGGTTCGTCCTGCTGCGCCACGGCTTCCGGGGTGCCGGAGGCCGAGCCGGGCGCGAGGAACACGGCGATTCCGAGGGCAGTGGCGGCCAGGGCTGCGACGGGGCGTGCGTGCACGGGGGATTTCCTCACGTCGTCGGATCACGGACGGGCCGAGGGTGACAGTTGTCGGCCAACGCGGGACAGGCGAAGTATGGCCACAACCTGAACGGACCGCGCGCTGGGAACCACCCGTGTCTCGCATGTCGACAAATCGCCGCCCCGGCGTTTGCATCCCGTTCCCCGGGCCGTACTCTCGCCCACAACCGGACGTTCGCTCCCGGATGCGCGGGGGATCGGGGGATCGGGGGATCGCGGGGATCGCGGAGGGGGCAGGGGGCACCGGGCACAGGGGATCACACGGGGCGAAGGGCGCAGGGGATGCAGGGCACGGTGGACGGTTTCGGCTATGGCCTCGTCACCCCGGTGGCGGCCTATCTCATGGCCTGCCTGGGCGGCGCCCTGGGCCTGCGCTGCACCACGCGGTCCGTGCGCCACGGCCGCGGCTTCAAGGCGGCGTGGCTGGCGCTCGGCGCCACGGCCATCGGCTCGGGGATCTGGACGATGCACTTCATCGCGATGATGGGGTTCACCGTCCAGGAGGCCCCCATTGGCTACGACAGGCCGACCACCTTCGCGAGCCTCGCCGTGGCCGTCGTCATGGTCGGCATCGGGATCTTCATCGTGGGCTACCGCGGCGCGACCTTGATGGCGCTGGTCACGGGCGGGACGCTCACCGGACTCGGCATCGCGTCCATGCACTACCTCGGCATGGCCGGAATGAGACTGCAGGCCGTCCTGGAGTACGACACCCTCACCGTCGCGCTCTCCGTGGTGATCGCCGTCGTCGCGGCGACCGCCGCGCTGTGGGCGGCGGTGTCCGTGCACGGCTTCCTGGCGAGTCTCGGCGCCGCCCTCGTGATGGGCATCGCGGTGAGCGGGATGCACTACGTCGGGATGGCGGCGGTGAGTGTCCATCTGCACCCCACGATCGACCTGACCACCGCCGGCGACTCCCCGGTCGGCGTGCTCGCGCCCGTCCTCGTGGGCCCCGCGGTCTTCCTGCTGCTCGCCGCCGTCGTGGTGATGTTCGACCCGCTCCTGGTGCTGGGCGAGCCGGAACACGGGTGGCCCGCCCGCGACGAGGGCCGGCGCGCGGGAGTCCCGGCCCGGGCAGGGGCGCAGGCGGGGCGCCGCCCGGCCCTCCTGGGCCGCCGACGGCGGCCGCCGCCGGCGCTTCGCGGACCACGACAGCCGCTGAGCGCGGTTCCGCGGGGCCGGCAGGCGCCGGACCACGGGCAAAGCTGCTGGTCGCAGCGGCTCCGGCCGGTGGCCGGGACCCTGCGTGGACCCGGCGTCCGCAGCGGTTCACCCCCGGCTGTCAGTGGCGGGTCGTACGGTGGATTCCATGCGGCCCGTTTCCAAGATCGAACGTACGGTGGCGCCTTTCGAGGTCGTCAGCCCCTACCAACCCAGCGGCGACCAGCCGACGGCCATCGCCGACCTGGAGCGGCGTATCCGCGCGGGCGAGAAGGACGTCGTCCTGCTCGGCGCGACCGGCACCGGCAAGTCGGCGACCACCGCGTGGATGATCGAGAGGCTTCAGCGCCCCACCCTGGTGATGGCGCCGAACAAGACTCTGGCCGCCCAGCTGGCGAACGAGTTCCGCGAGCTCCTCCCGAACAACGCGGTGGAGTACTTCGTCTCGTACTACGACTACTACCAGCCCGAGGCGTACGTCCCGCAGTCGGACACCTACATCGAGAAGGACTCCTCGATCAACGAGGAGGTCGAGCGCCTGCGCCACTCCGCGACGAACTCGCTGCTGACCCGCCGCGACGTCGTCGTGGTCGCCTCCGTCTCCTGCATCTACGGCCTCGGCACCCCGCAGGAGTACGTGGACCGCATGGTCCAGCTCAAGGTCGGCGACGAGATCGACCGTGACCAGCTGCTGCGCCGCTTCGTCGACATCCAGTACACGCGCAACGACATGGCGTTCCAGCGCGGCACCTTCCGGGTCCGCGGCGACACCATCGAGATCTTCCCGGTCTACGAGGAGCTCGCCGTCCGCATCGAGATGTTCGGCGACGAGATCGAGGCACTGTCCACCCTCCACCCGCTCACCGGCGAGATCCTCACCGAGGACCAGTCGCTGTACGTCTTCCCCGCCAGTCACTACGTGGCCGGCCCCGAGCGCATGGAGAAGGCGGTCAACGGCATCGAGGCCGAGCTGGAACAGCGCCTCGCGGAGCTCGACAAGCAGGGCAAGCTGCTGGAGTCCCAGCGGCTGCGCATGCGCACGACGTACGACATCGAGATGATGCGCCAGATCGGCTCGTGCTCGGGCATCGAGAACTACTCGATGCACTTCGACGACCGCGAGCCCGGCTCCCCGCCCAACACCCTCCTCGACTACTTCCCCGAGGACTTCCTGCTCGTGATCGACGAGTCCCATGTGACGGTCCCGCAGATCGGCGCGATGTACGAGGGCGACGCCTCCCGCAAGCGCACGCTCGTCGACCACGGCTTCCGGCTGCCGTCCGCACTCGACAACCGCCCCTTGAAGTGGGAGGAGTTCAAGGAGCGGATCGGCCAGACCGTCTACCTGTCCGCCACCCCGGGCGCCTACGAGCTCTCGCGCGGCGACGGTTTCGTGGAGCAGATCATCCGGCCCACGGGTCTCGTCGACCCGGAGGTCGTCGTCAAGCCCACCGAGGGCCAGATCGACGACCTGGTCCACGAGATCCGGCTGCGCACGGAGAAGGACGAGAGGGTCCTCGTCACCACCCTCACCAAGAAGATGGCCGAGGACCTCACCGACTACTTCCTCGAACTGGGCATCCAGGTCCGTTACCTCCACAGCGACGTCGACACCCTGCGCCGCGTCGAGCTGCTGCGTGAACTGCGCGCCGGCGAGTACGACGTCCTGGTCGGCATCAACCTCCTGCGTGAGGGCCTGGACCTCCCCGAGGTCTCGCTGGTGGCCATCCTGGACGCGGACAAGGAGGGCTTCCTGCGCTCCGGCACCTCCCTGATCCAGACCATCGGCCGCGCGGCGCGCAACGTCTCCGGCCAGGTCCATATGTACGCGGACAAGATCACGCCCGCGATGGAGAAGGCCATCGACGAGACCAACCGCCGCCGCGAGAAGCAGATCGCGTACAACACGGAGAACGGCATCGACCCGCAGCCGCTCCGCAAGAAGATCAACGACATCGTCGCGACGATCGCGCGCGAGGAGGTCGACACCGAGCAACTGCTCGGCACCGGCTACCGCCAGGGAAAGGCCGACAAGGCGGGCAAGGCCGTCAAGGCCCCCGTGCCCGCGCTCGGTACGTCGGGTGCCAGGAAGGGCGAGGTGGTCAGCGACCGTCCCGCGGCCGAACTGGCCGGAATCATCGAGGAGATGACCGAGCGGATGCGCGCGGCCGCGGCGGAGCTGCAGTTCGAGGTGGCCGCGCGACTGCGCGACGAGGTGAGCGAGTTGAAGAAGGAGCTCCGCCAGATGAAGGAGGCGGGCCTCGCCTGAGACGGCAGCGGACGCTGTGTTGCAAGACCGACACAAAATCGGGCGGACGGTCCTGCTCCGCCGTCCCGACTGCGTAGGGTGCAGGTCAACCGCACATTTGGGCGGTGGCAATTCTCAAGAAGGGGACAGCGCGTGACGGTCAACATGACCAAGGGCCAGGCCATCAGCCTGCAGAAGAGCGACGGGGGCACCCTCACGGCTGTGCGGATGGGGCTCGGCTGGCAGGCGGCCCCGCGCCGCGGTCTGTTCGGCTCGCGCACCCGCGAGATCGACCTCGACGCGTCGGCCGTGCTGTTCGCCGACAAGCAGCCGGTGGACGTGGTCTTCTTCCGCCACCTCGTGAGCGACGACGGCTCGGTCAAGCACACCGGTGACAACCTGGTGGGCGGCGCCGGTTCCGGCGGCGACGACGAGGCGATCCTCGTCGACCTGCAGCGGGTACCGGTCCACATCGACCAGATCGTCTTCACGGTGAACTCCTTCACCGGCCAGACGTTCCAGGAGGTGCAGAACGCCTTCTGCCGCATCGTCGACGAGACCAACGGCCAGGAGCTCGCCCGCTACACGCTCGACGGCGGCGGCCAGTACACGGCGCAGATCATGGCCAAGGTGCACCGCGCGGGCGGCGGCTGGCAGATGACCGCCCTGGGCAACCCGGCCAACGGCCGTACGTTCCAGGACCTGATGCCGGCGATCCTGCCGCACCTGTAGACGTTCACCGCAGGCCCGGACCGTATCGACGGACCCGCAGCTCCCGGAGGCATCGCCGCCGGGAGCTGCACCGCTTGCACCGCACGACGCGAACCGCCGGCCGCCCGCGCACCGGCGACGCCGCACGACATCCGACGCACACACCACGCGTACCGCAGAACACCGAGGGGACAGAGCGATGACGGCCGAGCTGGTCCGGGGGCAGAACCACCCCCTGCCGCACACCCGGCTGGAGGTACGGGTGTCGGCCGGTCATCCGGTCGTGGCCTGCGCCAGCTACGTCGACGACCGCGGCACAGGGCGCGAGGAGTGGGTCGCCCATCCCGGCGCCCGCGCGCTGCCCGGCGTCGAGGTGCCGGGACAGGCCGACCGGTCGCCCCGGTTCACGCTCCAGCTGGACGCCGTGCCCGAGGCGGTGCAGCAGATCAACGTGCTCCTCGCGCTCGCGGGCGGGGGCGGTCCCGACCGCTTCGGCGCCACTGCGGCGCCCTTCGTCGCCGTCGTCGGCGACGACGCGGACGAGATCGCCAGTTTCACCATCACCGGCCTCGACACCGAGACCGCGCTCGTCGCCGTCGAGGTCTACCGGCGCCAGGGCGCCTGGAAGATCCGTGCGGTGGGCCAGGGCTACGAGGGCGGCCTCGCGGACCTCCTCGCCGACCAGGGCCTCATCCGCGCCCGGGAGGTCGCCGCCGGCATCCAGGCGACCGTGGCCCTCCCGGCCCCCCGCACCGAACCGGCGCGGCTGGCCACGAGCGCCGAGGCGGGTCCGGCCGCGCCCGCCGCACCCGACCAGTCCTCCGCCCCCGACGCGACGCCGTCCGGCGGCCGTTCGCTCTCCGACGGGCTGTCCGTGCCCGCGGCCCAGGCCGCGGCGGCCTCCGCGGGCCCGCAGCACACCCCGGGGCCGGACGCGCCGCAGGTCCCGAGCGGCCCGGTCGACTACACGCACCCCCGGCGTCAGTCGGCGGCCCCGCCGCCGCCCCCGGCCGCACCGCCGGCGGAGCCCGGCCGCCCCTCCGCGCCCGTCGCGGGCGACGCCACGGGCTGGTCGATGGAGGAGCGCCTCTACAACCAGATCTGGGGCATGTTCGAGGACCTGGCCAGGACCGTCGCCGCGTACCGCAGTGCGGTCGAGTTCGCCGAGAACCGCATGGACAAGGAGCTCGACCAGGTCCTGTCCGACCCGCGCAGCCGCATCGGCAGCGGCGGGGACGCGGCGCGGGCCGCGGCCCGCGCCAAGTGCGAGGAGCTGACCGATCAGGCCCGGCAGGTCCTCGACCGCGATCTGGCCCAGCTCACCGCCGAGGCGGAGGTCGTCGAGCCCGCGCTGCCACCGGCCTTCGCGCGCTGGGACAACCCGGTCTGGCACGCCTACCGCGTCCCGATGGAGATCCCCATGGCGCTGCGTATCGGGGACATCCACCTGCCCGAGAGCCCCGAGTTGCGCCTCCCGCTGCTCGTACGGCTTCCGTTGGAGCGAGGGTTGTGGGTGGACAGCGGACGGTCGAGCTCGGACGCGGCCATGGCGCTGGACGAGGGAGTGCTGCGCCGGCAGGCCGCCGACACGGCGGTCGCGCTCGCGGCCCGGCTCGTCGCGGTGTATCCGCCCGGCGAGTTCTCGGTGCATGTGATCGACCCCGCGGGGGCGGCGGCCGGGTCCCTGGCCCCGCTGGTGGGCTCGGGCGTGCTCGCCGGGCCGCCGGCGGCAGGAGCCCAGGGCGTGAGTTCCGTCCTCGCCCGGCTGACCCAGCGGGTCGACCTGGTGACGATGGCGCTGCGCGGTGACGCGGCCGACTCCCTGCCGCCGGATCTCGACCGGGCCGAGCAGCTCCTGATCGTCAACGACTTCCCGCACGGCTTCGACGACCGGGCGGTCACCCAGTTGCGGTACCTCGCCGATGAGGGACCGGCTGTCGGAGTCCATCTGCTGATGGTCGCCGACCGCGAGGACGCCTCCGCCTACGGCCCGGTGCTGGATCCGCTGTGGCGCTCGCTCCTCCGGATCACGCCCGTGCCCGACGACCACCTCGCCGACCCCTGGGTGCGGCACGCGTGGACGTACGAACCGCTGCCCGTGCCGCCGGGCAGTGCCGTGCTGCGTCAGGTGCTGGACCAGGTGGCCGACGCCCGCCGATCGTGGGGCCGCTGACCTGGGCACTTGGTAGCCGCTTTACCCTTCGCTTTACCTTTCCTTGGTCTTTCCTGTACTGTTCCTTGGGCGGAGGGGAGTACTCCCGACTCGCGGCGTGCCCGTCAGTACGGACCGACAGAGAAGGTCCCGGGGCGCCGGCCCGTGGTGCGGCACGACACCGCACGGGGTGGAGGAGACCTCCGGCAGCGACGACGCTGATCAGTAGCCGTACGAAGCCGGAGGCACAGTGGACGTTTCCATGACCCTTTGGGTGCTGACCATTCTCGGTCTCAGCGCCCTGATCGCGGTCGACTTCTTCATCGGGCGAAAGCCCCATGACGTGTCGATCAAGGAAGCCGGTATCTGGACGGTCGTCTGGATCGTGCTGGCCGCGCTCTTCGGCGTGGGCCTGCTCGTGTTCGGCGAGAGCCAGGCGTCCGGCGAGTTCTTCGCGGGCTTCATCACCGAGAAGTCGCTGAGCGTCGACAACCTCTTCGTCTTCGTCCTGATCATGGCGAAGTTCTCGGTGCCCTCCCACCTCCAGCAGCGGGTGCTGCTGATCGGTGTACTGATAGCCCTCGTGCTGCGGGCGATCTTCATCGCCGCCGGCGCCGCCATCATCGCCAGCTTCTCGTGGGTGTTCTACCTCTTCGGCGCCTTCCTCATCTACACCGCCTGGAAGCTCATCCAGGAGGCGCGCTCGGACGAGGAAGAGGAGGAGTTCGAGGAGAACAGGCTCCTCAAGTCCATCGAGAAGAAGTTCGGCGTCGCCGACAAGTACCACGGCACGAAGCTGTTCATCCGGAACAACGGCAAGCGCGTCCTGACCCCGCTGATGGTGGTCATGCTCGCCATCGGCACCACCGATGTGCTCTTCGCGCTGGACTCCATCCCCGCGATCTTCGGTCTGACCCAGGACCCGTACATCGTCTTCACGGCCAACGCGTTCGCGCTGATGGGTCTGCGCCAGCTGTACTTCCTCATCGGCGGACTGCTGAGGAAGCTGGTCCACCTCAGCTACGGCCTGTCGGTGATCCTCGGCTTCATCGGCGTCAAGCTGGTGCTGCACGCGCTGCACGAGAGCGGGGTGCACGTCCCCGAGATCTCGATCCCGTTCTCGCTGGCCGTCATCTGCGGCGTGCTGGTCGTCACGACGATCACCAGCCTGATCGCCTCCAGGAAGCAGGCCGAGCGGGAAGCGGCCGAGTCCGGGCAGGCCGCCGGCGAGGATCGTGCCGAGAAGGACAGCATCGACGCCTGACCCACCAGGCCCGGTCATCCGCGGTGACAGCCCGGCCGGGGCGAGGACGAAAGCCCTCGCCCCGGCCGGCTGTGTATCCCGCATCCGGACCGGTCCCTTTCCGCGGACCCCGGGGCTGGGGTGAGCGCGCCGGGTGCCGGGGATTTCCGCAGGGTCGGTGCCGCCTCCACGGCTGTCTCCGGCTCCGCATACCGTGGCGTGCGACAGCCCCGAGCGCCGAGGACGTGAGAGCCATAGCCGCACGCCGAGACCAGACCGCGTCCTCCGCCCTGGTGCCGCTGCGCGCCGTCGAAGCGCCCCGGGGTGCCGTCCTGCTGTTGCACGGCGGCCGGGCCGACGCCCTGGAGCCGCCGCCGGTCGTCAATCTGCCCGCGGTCCGGATGCGTCCCTTCGCCAGGTCCCTCGCACGAGCCACCGTCGGCCACGCCATCGCCCTCGGCCGGGTGCGCTACGTCCACCGCGGCTGGAACGGGGAGCGCGCCGACGCGGCGCGGGACGCGACGCGAGCTCTGGAGGAGCTGTCCCGGGTGACGGGTCCCGTACCCGTCGTCCTGGTCGGCCATTCGATGGGGGGCCGGGCAGCCCTGCGCGTCGCCGGGCACCCCCTGGTGTCCGCCGTGGTCGGGCTCGCGCCCTGGTGCCCTGCGGACGAACCTGTCGATCACCTGGCGGGCCGGCGTGTCGTCCTGCTGCACGGCGACCGGGACCGGGTGACCGACCCCGCCGACACCTGGGCTCTCGCCGCCCGTGCCCGGACCGCGGGTTCGGAGGTCTGCACACTGCCGGTGTCCGGCGGTGACCACGCCATGCTGCGCGGCGCCGCCGCCTGGCACGCCCTGACCACCGCGGCGGTCACCGGCCTGCTGGGCCTGGGGCCGCTGCCGGGGCGCGTCGCAGAGGGCTTCGCCGCGCCCGCAGCCGCCCCGCACGTGCCCGCTCAGGCGCCGGAGCTGCCCGGTACCGCACCCGCTCAGGCGCCGGAGCCGCCCGGAACCGCACCCGAGCCGACGGCCTGAGCGGCCTGAGCGGGAAGGCCGGGTACTACCAGCCGCGTTCGCGCCACTCCGGAAGCTTCGGGCGCTCGTCGCCCAACGTCGTGTCCTTGCCGTGGCCCGGGTAGACCCACGTCTCGTCGGGGAGCCGGCCGAAGAGCTTCTCCTCGACACCGTTCAGCAGATCGGTGAACGCCTTCGGATCGTCATGGGTGTTGCCCACACCGCCCGGGAAGAGGCAGTCCCCGGTGAACACATGGGGATGCCCGTGCGGGTCGTCGTAGACCAGCGCGATCGACCCCGGGGTGTGGCCCACGAGGTGACGGGCGGTCAGTTCGACGCGGCCCACCCGGATCGTGTCCCCGTCGTCCACCAGGACATCGGTGGGGACCGGGATCCCCTCGGCGTCGTGGCGTCCCGCGTACGTCCGGGCGCCCGTCGCCGCGACCACCTCGGCGAGTGCCTGCCAGTGGTCGCCGTGGCGGTGCGTGGTGACCACCGACGCGATCGAGTCGTCGCCGATGAGCCGCAGCAGGGTGTCGGGCTCGGCGGCGGCGTCGATCAGCAGCTGCTCGCCGGTGGCCCGGCAGCGCAGAAGATAGGCGTTGTTGTCCATCGGGCCGACCGCGACCTTGGAGATCATCAGGTCCGTCAGTTCGTGCACGTCCGCGGGCCCGCCGACCTTCACCACTCCGCTGTAAGTCATACGTCTCAGCCTATAGCGGGGGCAGTACGGGCAGCGGTCCTCCCGACAGCTCCAGCGCCGCGCCGTCCCGCCGTCCCGCGAGCCAGCCCAGCACGTCCGCAGGCGGCCCGGACACCGTCACCTCGGGTCCTTCGTCGCCACCCGTGCGCCACTCGCCCCCGGTGGTGCGGACCCGCGTGGGCGGGACCTTCGCGGCGCCGCGGAAGCGCTGGGCGAGGAAGTCGGTCTCCCGCTGGGTGAACTCCTTCGACAGGTCCTCCAGCTCGTAGCCGATGCCCAGGTCGACGTGGTGCAGCTCCACCTCGATCAGGCGGCGGAACGGCACCCGTGCCGCCCGGTCGGTGATGCCGTTGCGCAGCTCGACCGTGCGGTCCCAGTCCGCGGGCACGGAGCCGGCGTCCTGGAAGCGTGCGGCGCTCTCCCGCAGGTCGTCGAGCTGCACTGCGAGGGGCCGGGGTGCGTCGCGCTCGATGTCGGCGTTGCGCGCCTCGCCGCTGACGTACATCGGGCGGCCCTGGAGAACATTCACGAGCGCGTCGGCGTTACGGGAGATGTGGGCCAGTACATGGCCGAGGGTCCAGCCCGGCAGCCGTGACGACCGTGCCACGGCGGCGTTGTCCAGTGCGGCGACGGCGGTGAGGAGCCGGTCGGTCGCTTCACGTACGGAGCGCAGGTCGTTCAGAGGATCGATCACGAGGCAGACCCTAGCCCTCGGTTCTCGTTCGGGTGAAGGAATCGGCAGGCGTCCGTAAATCGAATGCGCGTGCTATACGCTCGGTGGAGGCATCCTTGAAAGTCAGGCATTCATCCATCTGGCGGCCCCCCTAGGCTTGGAACAGTCTGGGACGGGGGCCGTGCCCCCGCTTCTCTCAAGAAAGGTGCGGACCGGCGTGGCCGACCGTCTCATCGTCCGTGGCGCGCGCGAGCACAATCTGAAGAACGTCTCGCTCGACCTCCCGCGCGACTCCCTCATCGTCTTCACCGGGCTCTCGGGGTCGGGCAAGTCGTCCCTCGCGTTCGACACGATCTTCGCCGAGGGGCAGCGCCGCTACGTCGAGTCCCTCTCCTCGTACGCCCGGCAGTTCCTCGGTCAGATGGACAAGCCGGACGTCGACTTCATCGAGGGCCTGTCGCCGGCCGTCTCGATCGACCAGAAGTCGACCTCGCGCAACCCGCGCTCCACGGTCGGCACGATCACCGAGGTCTACGACTACCTCCGTCTGCTGTTCGCCCGCATCGGCAAGCCGCACTGCCCCGAGTGCGGCCGTCCCATCTCGCGCCAGTCGCCGCAGGCGATCGTCGACAAGGTCCTGGAGCTGCCCGAGGGCAGCCGCTTCCAGGTGCTCTCGCCGCTGGTGCGCGAGCGCAAGGGCGAGTTCGTCGACCTCTTCTCCGACCTCCAGACCAAGGGCTACAGCCGTGCCAGGGTCGACGGCACGACGATCCAGCTCGCCGAGCCGCCCACACTGAAGAAGCAGGAGAAGCACACCATCGAGGTGGTCGTGGACCGCCTCACCGTCAAGGACAGCGCCAAGCGCCGGCTGACCGACTCCGTCGAGACCGCGCTCGGCCTCTCCGGCGGCATGGTCGTGCTCGACTTCGTCGACCTCCCCGAGGACGACCCCGACCGCGAGCGGATGTACTCGGAGCACCTGTACTGCCCCTACGACGACCTGTCCTTCGAGGAGCTCGAGCCCCGCTCCTTCTCGTTCAACTCGCCGTTCGGCGCCTGCCCCGACTGCACCGGCATCGGCACGCGCATGGAGGTCGACCCCGAGCTGATCGTCCCCGACGAGCAGAGGTCCCTCGACGACGGCGCGATCCACCCCTGGTCGCACGGCCACACCAAGGAATACTTCGGGCGCCTGATCGGCGGGCTCGCCCAGGCGCTCGGCTTCTCCACCGACATGCCCTGGGCCGGTCTGCCGCAGCGCGCCAAGAAGGCCCTGCTGTTCGGCCACAAGACCCAGGTCGAGGTCCGCTACCGCAACAGGTACGGCCGGGAGCGCGCGTACACGACCCCCGCCTTCGAGGGCGCCGTCCAGTTCGTGAAGCGGCGGCACTCCGAGGCCGAGAGCGACTCCAGCAGGGAGCGCTTCGAGGGCTACATGCGCGAGGTCCCCTGCCCGACCTGCGAGGGCACCCGCCTCAAGCCGATCGTCCTCGCGGTCACCGTGATGGAGAAGTCCATCGCCGAGGTCTCCGCGATGTCGATCAGCGAGTGCGCCGAGTTCCTCGGCCGCCTCAAGCTGGGCGCCCGCGACAAGAAGATCGCCGAGCGCGTCCTCAAGGAGGTCAACGAGCGGCTCCGCTTCCTCGTCGACGTCGGCCTCGACTACCTCTCCCTCAACCGTGCGGCAGGCACCCTCTCCGGCGGCGAGGCGCAGCGCATCCGGCTCGCCACCCAGATCGGCTCCGGCCTGGTCGGTGTGCTGTACGTGCTGGACGAGCCGTCCATCGGCCTGCACCAGCGGGACAACCACCGGCTCATCGAGACGCTGGTGCGCCTGCGGGACATGGGCAACACACTGATCGTCGTCGAGCACGACGAGGACACGATCAAGGTCGCGGACTGGGTCGTCGACATCGGCCCCGGCGCGGGTGAGCACGGCGGCAAGGTCGTCCACTCCGGCCCGTTGAAGGAGCTGCTGGCCAACAAGGAGTCCATGACCGGGCAGTACCTCTCCGGCAAGCGGTCCATCCCGACGCCCGAGCTGCGCCGCCCGGTGGACCCGACGCGCCGGCTCACCGTGCACGGCGCCCGGGAGAACAATCTGCGGGACATCGACGTGTCCTTCCCGCTCGGCGTTCTCACCGCGGTCACCGGTGTCTCCGGCTCCGGAAAGTCGACCCTGGTCAACGACATCCTCTACACGCACCTGGCCCGCGAGCTGAACGGTGCCAAGTCGGTGCCGGGACGGCACACCCGCGTCGACGGCGACGACCTCGTCGACAAGGTCGTGCACGTGGACCAGTCGCCGATCGGCCGCACCCCGAGGTCGAACCCGGCGACGTACACCGGCGTCTTCGACCACGTCCGCAAGCTCTTCGCCGAGACGATGGAGGCGAAGGTCCGGGGCTATCTGCCCGGCCGCTTCTCCTTCAACGTCAAGGGCGGCCGCTGCGAGAACTGCTCCGGCGACGGCACGATCAAGATCGAGATGAACTTCCTGCCGGACGTGTACGTCCCGTGCGAGGTCTGTCACGGGGCGCGGTACAACCGCGAGACGCTGGAGGTCCACTACAAGGGCAAGTCCATCGCCGAGGTGCTGGACATGCCGATCGAGGAGGCGCTGGACTTCTTCGAGGCCGTCCCGACGATCTCCCGCCACCTGCGCACGCTCCACGAGGTCGGCCTCGGGTACGTCCGGCTCGGCCAGTCCGCTCCGACGCTCTCGGGTGGTGAGGCACAGCGCGTGAAGCTGGCCTCCGAGCTCCAGAAGCGTTCCACCGGGCGCACGGTCTACGTGCTGGACGAGCCCACGACCGGTCTGCACTTCGAGGACATCAGCAAGCTGATCAACGTGCTGTCCAACCTCGTCGACAAGGGCAACTCGGTGATCGTCATCGAGCACAACCTCGACGTGATCAAGACGGCCGACTGGGTCGTCGACATGGGCCCCGAGGGCGGCAGCGGCGGCGGACTCGTCATCGCCGAGGGCACCCCGGAGCAGGTCGCGGGCGTCCCGGCGAGCCACACCGGTAAGTTCCTGCGGGACATCCTGGACGCGGAGCGCATCAGCGACGCGGTGTCGGTGCCGGCGGCGCGGAAGCCCGCGCGGAAGGTGGCGGCGAAGAAGACGGCGACGGCGGCGCGGGCCCGTCGCGCCTGACGGGGCGGCCCCGCCGTTGCGGGTGCGTTCTTCCGGGGTTCCGGCTCCGGAAGAACGCCTTCAAGCACCAAGGGCCCGTGCGTCCCAGACACCCGTGGCTCGGACCTCGCGCCTCAGGCGCCGGCGGGGCTCGAATGACCCGGCGCAGGATCTGCGGCTGTTCCCTGGCTCAGTTCCCAGGCGTACGGCGGCTCCGCACCCGTACGGGAGCACGTCACCGCCGCCGCGCGCGCCGCGAACGTCAGCACCTCGGTCCAGGCCGCGGCGTCCAGCGCGGACAGCGCGGCGGGTGACAGCGCGTCCCGGGCCGCGAGCCCGTGGAGCAGCGCCGCGTTCACCGTGTCGCCCGCCCCGATGGTGTCCGCGACGGTCACCGGCGCGGCCGGGACCGAGACCTCGACACCGGCGCGGGTCCGCACCGTCAGCCCCGAGCCGCCCCGGGTCAGCACCACCGCCTCCGGCCCTTCGGGCACGCCGCCCAGCCACTCGGCGTCGTCCTCGGAGAGCTTCAGCAGCGAGACGAACGGCAGCCACCCCGCGAACCGCGCCCGGTAGGCGTCCGCGTCGGGGATCAGACCGGCCCGGATGTTCGGGTCGAGCAGTGTGAAGACCCCGCGCGCCGCTTCCCGCCGCAGCAGCGCCTCGTACGCGGTCGCGCCCGGCTCCAGCACCAGCGAGCACGTGCCCAGCGTCAGCGCCCGCACGGCCTCGGGCAGAGCGCCGGGCAGTTCGAAGAGGCGGTCCGCGCTGCCCTGCGCGTAGAAGCCGTACCCGGCCGAACCGTCCGAGCCGATCGCGGCCACCGCCAGCGTCGTCGGCTCCGGGCCGCGCTGGACCAGGGAGACGTCGACACCCGCCGCGCGCAGCCCGCCCAGCAGTGCCTCGCCGAAAGCGTCCGTCGACACCCGAGAGCAGAACGCAACCGGGGAGCCCAGCCTGCCGAGCGCCACCGCCGTGTTGTAGGGCCCGCCGCCGAGGCGGGGCAGCAGCGCGGGCAGGGGAGCGGCGGCCCCCTGCGGGACCAGGTCGATCAAGGACTCACCGGCGACGACGATCACGGGCCAGAACGTAGCCGATGCCCGCGCGCCCGACCAGGGAGCCCGCCCCGGGCACCGCCGATCTCCGCCGGTATCGTCGTTTCTGTCACCGACACGCGCCCTCGGACGCACCCGACGCTCTGAACAGTGGAGTTCCCATGCCCGGCCAGCCGCCCGCCCGCCGTACCGTCCTGAAGGGCGCTGCCCTCGCCGGGGCCGCCGGGCTGGGCGTCGCCGCCTGCTCCACCGAGTCCAAGGTCGGCCACGCGGAGAACCCGACGCCCACCGCGCCCGTCGACCTCGGCGCCGCCGACGCCGTCCCGGTCGGCGGGGCCAAGCTCTACCGCGAACAGCGACTGGTCGTGCACTGCCCGGCGAAGGGGCAGTACAAGGCGTTCAGCGCCCAGTGCACGCACGCGGGCTGCGTGCTCGACAAGCTGGAGGGCACGGAGGGCAACTGCCCCTGCCACGGCAGCCGCTTCGACGTGACGACCGGCAAGGCGCTCGTGGGCCCGGCCACCGTGCCGCTGCCGGAGGTCCCGGTCAGGACGGAGGGCGGCAGGCTCGTCGCCGGCCCCGACGCCTGACGACGGCTCCGACGCCCGGACCCGTACGCATCGCCCGGCCCCGGCCCCACGCGCGGTCGGCCCACAGGTCGGCCCTGGTCCGGCCCGGCCCGGACTGGTCCGTGCGCCGTCAGTCCCAGTCCCAGTCGATCCCGAGGATCCCCGGCCGCACCCCCTGCTCCACCAGGTGCACCGTGCGATGGCGCCCGCTGAGCGCGAGACGCGTCCGGGCTCCCCGCGGCGCACCCGTCGTCGCATGGGCGAACCGGTGGCAGCGCACCGGCAGCGCGCCTTCGTCGAACCGCACCTGGAGCAGGTACTGCCCGCCCGCGAAGCCGAATCCGCGCACGTACTCGCTGCCCGGACCGCCGGTGCCGTCCTCGAAGCCGTAACCGAAGACGTACGTCTCTCCGGCGCGCAGCCGGGTGTCGAAGAGGAGCTCGGCGACCACCACGCGGGTGTCGGTGTCCCACCGCACCCGGCCCGTCCGGCAGTTCTCCAGCGCGCTCACCCGCACGCGCGCCGGGTCACAGCCGGGATCGCCTTGGTGGACGGCCAGATAGCGGTCGACGCCGTCCCGCTGTGCGCGGACGACGTGGTGGGAGTCGCGTCCCGCGAGGCGCCGGTCGGCGTCGATGCGCACCCGGTCCTGGTGTCCGACCGTGTGCAGTCCGCCGTCCCCGGGCGGCGTGAGACCGGCGAACAGCCGTTCCGCCGTGCCGGCGGCCTCCGCGAGCGAGCGGTAGGAACGTGCCCCGGGACGGTGCGCGCCGGCGGGGGCGCTGTCCGTCCCCGGGCCGAGCAGCCGGACCAGTGACTGCGCGGGCAGCTCCAGCACGTCCTCCAGCGCGCGCACGGCCCGCAGCGACTCGGGGCGCTGCGGGCGGCGCGCGCCCTGCTGCCAGTAACTGAGGCTGGTCACCCCGACCTTGATCCCCCGGTGGGCGAGGTGGTGCTGGACGCGCTGGAGCGGCAGGCCGCGCGTCGCGAGGGCGGCGCGCAGGGCCAGGTGGAACGGGCCGGTGGTCAGCACCTGTGCCAGGTCTGCCTCGGTGTGGCCCATGGACTCCTCCGGGGGCTCATGGCGTGCGGTGAACGATCACGGAGCGGTGGCTGCCGCTGGGGGTGGGCGGCGGCCTTCCGGGCGGGGAGGGACGGAGGTCTTCACATCCGGGCCGTACCGATCACAGCGCCGCGTCACTCCGCATTGAAGCGTGTTGATCTTCCCGCGACAAGGATGGATGCAGGGCTCATGGCCGGGAACGAGGCCCCCGGCCGCCGTCGCGGCCGGTTTCCGCGCCCGCCCTCGTCCGGCCCGCGGCGTCCCGCTCAGCGCTGGTCATGTCCCCCCGGAGATGACCACGCTGTCACCTGCCGCCAGTAGGGTGGTCGGCATGGCAGACCCCTCCAGTTACCGCCCCAAGCCGGGACAGATCCCCGACTCGCCGGGGGTCTACAGGTTCCGCGACGAGCACCGCCGGGTGATCTACGTCGGCAAGGCGAAAAGCCTGCGCCAGCGCCTCGCCAGCTACTTCCAGGACCTGGCCAATCTGCACCCGCGCACCCGCACCATGGTCACCACCGCCGCCTCCGTCGAGTGGACGGTGGTCTCCACCGAGGTCGAGGCGCTCCAGCTGGAATACTCCTGGATCAAGGAGTTCGACCCCCGGTTCAACGTCAAGTACCGCGACGACAAGAGCTATCCGTATCTCGCGGTCACGCTGAACGAGGATTTCCCAAGGGTCCAGGTCATGCGCGGCGCCAAGCGGAAAGGCGTGCGCTACTTCGGTCCGTACGGGCACGCGTGGGCGATCCGCGAGACCGTCGACCTGATGCTCCGCGTCTTCCCCGTGCGCACCTGCTCCGCGGGCGTGTTCAGGAACCACGTGCAGAAGGGCCGACCCTGCCTGCTCGGCTACATCGGCAAGTGCTCCGCGCCGTGCGTCGGCCGGGTCACCCCCGAGGAGCACCGCGAACTGGCCGAGGAGTTCTGCGACTTCATGGCCGGCCGCACCGGCACGTACATCCGCCGCCTGGAGAAGCAGATGACGGCGGCCGCCGAGGAGATGGAGTACGAGAAGGCGGCCCGGCTGCGCGACGACATAGAGGTGCTCAAGCGCGCCCTGGAGAAGAACGCCGTCGTGCTCGCCGACGCGACCGACGCCGACCTGATCGCCCTCGCCGAGGACGAGCTGGAAGCCGCCGTGCAGATCTTCCACGTCCGCGGCGGCCGGGTGCGCGGCCAGCGCGGCTGGGTCACCGACAAGGTGGAGAACGTCGACACCGCCGGCCTGGTCGAGCACGCCCTCCAGCAGCTGTACGGCGAGGAGAGCGGCGACGCCGTGCCCAAGGAGGTCCTCGTCCCCGCGCTGCCCGAGGACGACAGCGCCGTCACCCAGTGGCTGAGCGGCCGCCGCGGGTCGCAGGTGTCGCTGCGCGTCCCGCAGCGCGGCGACAAGAAGGCGCTCATGGAGACCGTGCAGCGCAACGCCCTGCAGGCCCTCGGCCTCCACAAGACCAAGCGCGCCAGCGATCTGACCACCCGCTCGCGGGCCCTGGAGGAGATCGCGGAGGCCCTCGGTCTCGACTCGGCGCCCCTGCGCATCGAGTGCTTCGACGTCTCCCACCTCCAGGGCGAGGACGTGGTGGCGTCGATGGTGGTCTTCGAGGACGGCCTCGCGCGCAAGAGCGAGTACCGCCGCTTCCAGATCAAGGGTTTCGAGGGCCAGGACGACGTCCGGTCCATGCACGAGGTGATCACCCGGCGGTTCAGGCGGTATCTCGCCGAGAAGGACAGGACAGGGGAGTGGATCGGCGGCGACGACCCCGGGAGCCAGGCCCCCGAGGACGACGGCCGCCCAAAGAAGTTCGCCTACCCGCCCCAGCTCGTCGTCGTCGACGGCGGAAAGCCGCAGGTCGCGGCCGCTCAGCGAGCCCTTGACGAGCTCGGCATCGACGACGTGGCCGTCTGCGGCCTCGCCAAGCGCCTCGAAGAGGTCTGGCTGCCGCACGACGACGACCCGGTCGTGCTGCCCCGGTCCAGCGAGGGCCTCTACCTCCTCCAGCGGGTCCGTGACACGGCTCACGATTTCGCCATCCGCTATCAGCGCTCCAAGCGGACGAAGCGGATCAGGACCAGCCCGCTGGACGCCGTGCCCGGCCTCGGGGACACCCGCAAACAGGCTCTGATCAAGCATTTCGGCTCGGTGAAGCGCCTGCGGCAGGCGACAATCGAGCAGATCTGCGAGGTCCCCGGCATGGGCCGCAAGACGGCCGAGTCGGTCGTCGTGGCCCTTGCGCAGTCGGCTCCGGCCGCACCCGCCGTGAATACGGCGACAGGAGAGATCATGGAAGAGAACGACGGGGGCAGAACGACATGACCGAGCACGACGGAGACGGAGCAGCAGACGTGAGTACGGGCAATACGGCCGAGCCCGCCGACGCCGCGGCGGACGTGGCCATCCCGGAGCTGGTGATCATCTCCGGCATGTCCGGAGCCGGTCGCAGCACTGCGGCGAAGTGTCTGGAGGACCTGGGCTGGTTCGTCGTGGACAACCTGCCCCCCGCGCTGATCCCCACCATGGTGGAGCTCGGCGCCCGCTCGCAGGGCAATGTCGCCCGCATCGCCGTCGTCGTGGACGTGCGCGGACGGCGCTTCTTCGACAATCTCCGCGAGTCCCTCGCCGACCTCGACGCCAAGCAGGTCACCCGCCGGACGGTCTTCCTGGAGTCCTCCGACGACGCCCTCGTGCGCCGGTTCGAGTCGGTCCGCCGCCCGCACCCGCTCCAGGGCGACGGCCGGATCGTCGACGGCATCGCGGCCGAGCGCGACCTGCTGCGCGAGCTGCGCGGCGACGCCGACCTGGTGATCGACACCTCCAGCCTCAACGTGCACGAGCTGCGCGCCAAGATGGACGCCCAGTTCGCGGGCGAGGAGGAGCCGGAGCTGCGGGCGACGGTGATGTCGTTCGGGTTCAAGTACGGACTCCCCGTCGACGCCGACCTCGTCGTCGACATGCGCTTCCTGCCCAACCCGCACTGGGTCCCCGAGCTGCGCCCCTTCACCGGCCTGAACGAAGAGGTGTCGAACTACGTCTTCAACCAGCCCGGAGCCAAGGAGTTCCTGGACCGCTACACCGAGCTGCTCCAGCTGATCGCCTCCGGCTACCGCCGCGAGGGCAAGCGGTACGTGACCATCGCGGTGGGGTGCACGGGCGGCAAGCACCGCTCGGTCGCCACCTCCGAGAAGCTCGCGGCCCGCCTGTCCTCCGCCGGAGTCGAGACCGTGGTCGTGCACCGGGACATGGGGCGCGAGTGACCGGACGAACCCTCCGTCTGCGGCGGGTGCGCAGGTCCACGCGTACCGTGTCGACACGGAAGCGCGGCGCGCAGCCCAAGGTCGTCGCCCTCGGCGGCGGCATGGGCCTGTCCGCGTCGCTCGCGGCCCTGCGCCGCATCACCGGCGACCTGACGGCGGTCGTCACCGTCGCCGACGACGGCGGCTCCAGCGGCCGGCTCCGCGAGGAGCTCGGCGTGCTGCCGCCGGGCGACCTCCGCAAGGCGCTCGCGGCCCTGTGCGGCGACGACGACTGGGGCCAGACCTGGGCCCGCGTCATCCAGCACCGCTTCCAGTCCAAGGGCGACCTGCACGAGCACGCGGTCGGCAATCTGCTGATCGTGGCGCTGTGGGAGCAGTTCGGCGACCATGTGCAGGCCCTCGACCTGGTCGGCAAGCTGCTCGGCGCCCAGGGCCGGGTGCTGCCCATGTCGGCCGTCCCGCTGGAACTCCAGGCGCTCGTGCGCGGGCACGACCCCGCGCGCCCCGACGAGGTGTCCACGGTCCGCGGCCAGGCGACCGTCGCGCTCACCCCGGGCGAGGTGCAGTCCGTGCACCTCGTGCCGAACGACCCGCCCGCCGTCCCGGAAGCGGTCGAGGCCGTCCTGGACGCCGACTGGGTGGTTCTCGGGCCCGGCTCGTGGTTCTCCTCGGTCATCCCGCACCTGCTCGTGCCCGAGCTGCTCGATGCCCTGGTCGAGACCAAGGCGCGGCGGGTCCTCTCCCTCAATCTCGCGCCGCAGCCGGGCGAAACAGAAGGCTTCTCCCCGCAGCGTCATTTGGAGGTTTTGGGACGACACGCGCCTAAACTCGCCCTGGACGTGGTGCTGGCCGACGAGGCCGCCGTGCCCGACCGCGAGTCCCTCGACGACGCCGCCAGGCGGCTCGGCGCCGCGGTCGAGCTGGCGCCCGTGGCCTCGGTCGGGGGCCCCTCCCAGGGCGAAGTCTCCGGGGGAGGCGCTCCGAAGCATGACCCGGAGCTGTTGGCTGCCGCGTACGACCGTATTTTTCGGATGCATGGAAGGATCGGCCCATGGCGATGACGGCAGCGGTGAAGGACGAGATCTCCCGGCTTCCCGTCACCCGGACCTGCTGCAGAAAGGCGGAGGTCTCGGCGATCCTGCGGTTCGCGGGCGGTCTGCACCTGGTCAGCGGCCGCATCGTGATCGAGGCGGAGCTCGACACCGGGATCGCGGCGCGCCGCCTCAAGCGCGACATCCTGGAGATCTTCGGCCACAGCTCGGAGCTGATGGTGATGGCCCCCGGCGGGCTGCGCCGCGGCTCCCGTTTCGTCGTACGGGTGGTGGCCGGCGGCGACCAGCTCGCGCGGCAGACCGGCCTGGTCGACGGCCGCGGCCGCCCGATCCGCGGCCTGCCGCCCCAGGTCGTCTCCGGCGCCACGTGCGACGCCGAGGCCGCCTGGCGGGGTGCGTTCCTCGCGCACGGCTCCCTGACGGAGCCCGGCCGGTCCTCCTCGCTGGAGGTCACCTGCCCCGGCCCGGAGGCCGCCCTGGCACTGGTCGGCGCCGCCCGCCGGCTCTCGATCGCCGCCAAGGCCCGCGAGGTGCGGGGCGTGGACCGAGTGGTCGTCCGGGACGGTGACGCGATCGGCGCGCTGTTGACCCGCCTCGGGGCGCACGAGTCGGTGCTGGCGTGGGAGGAGCGGCGGATGCGCCGCGAGGTGCGGGCCACCGCCAACCGCCTGGCGAACTTCGACGACGCCAACCTGCGGCGGTCGGCCCGCGCCGCCGTCGCGGCCGGGGCCCGGGTGCAGCGCGCCCTGGAGATCCTCGGCGAGGAGGTGCCCGAGCATCTCGCCGCCGCGGGCCGGCTGCGCATGGAGCACAAGCAGGCGTCCCTGGAGGAGTTGGGCGCCCTCGCCGACCCGCCGCTGACGAAGGACGCGGTCGCCGGCCGTATCCGGCGGCTGCTGGCGATGGCCGACAAGCGGGCTCAGGACCTCGGCATTCCGGGTACGGAGTCCAATCTGACCGAGGAGATGGCCGACGGGCTCGTCGGCTGAGCCCTCCCCGGCATGCAGCTCAAGAGCTTTGCTGCCGACGCCCGTTCGGGCGTCGGCAGCGGCGTTTCCGCAGACCGTCCCGGGCATCCCGATGCCCTATTGACATGATCATGGAGAGTCATGAGCCTGGCGCGTGTTCACTCATCGGGCAGACAACAGCAAGGGGGGCGCATGAGACGCAGGGCGAGATCGATCCTCGCAGCGGCTTCACTGCTCGTCGCGGGACTGTCGGCGGCGCCGATCGCGCAGGCCGAACCGGGGGGAGGAGACGGTGACGAACTCTCCGTGTGGCATGCGAAGGTCACCCGGGCGCAGGTCCCGCTGATCCTCGCGGCGGGCGCCGACGGGCACGAACTCACCGAGCAGGTGCCGAAGAAGGGCTCCGCCACCGTCGAGCTGTACCTCACCGAACGGCAGGCGGACGAACTGCGCGCGCAGGGCGTCGGCATCACCGAGCACACCGTCCCCGCCGAGGCCGAGCGGCGCGTCGCCAAGGCGGGCGACGGCGTCTACCGGCCGTACAGCGGCGAGGGCGGCCTCAGGAGCGAGATCCTGGCGACCGCCGCCGCCCATCCCGGCCTCACCAAGGCCGTCAGCATCGGCAAGACGGTCAAGGGCCAGGACATCCTCGCCCTCAAGATCTCCAAGGGCGCCGCGAAGCACCGGGACGGCAGCAAGCCGGCCACGCTCTACATGTCGAACCAGCACGCCCGGGAATGGATCACGCCGGAGATGACCCGGCGGCTGATGCACCACTACCTCACGAACTACGGCAAGGACCCGCGGATCACGAAGATCGTGGACTCCACCGAGCTGTGGTTCGTGCTCTCGGCCAACCCCGACGGCTACGACCACACCTTCACCGGGACCGCCGAGCGCCAGTGGCGCAAGAACATGCGCGACAACAACGGCGACGGGAAGATCACGCCCGGCGACGGCGTCGACCTCAACCGGAACTTCGCCTACAAGTGGGGCTACGACAACGAGGGTTCGTCCCCCGACCCGTTCGACGAGACCTACCGCGGCACCGGCCCGGCGTCCGAGCCCGAGACCCGGGCCATCGACGCCTTCCAGAAGCGCATCGGCTTCGAGTACGGCATCAACTACCACTCGGCCGCGGAGCTGATCCTCTACGGAGTCGGCTGGCAGGTCGCCACACCCACGCCCGACGACGTGCTCTACAAGGCGCTCGCCGGCACCCCCGAGAACCCGGCCGTCCCCGGCTACCGCCCCCAGGTCTCCTCCGAGCTGTACACCACCAACGGCGAGGCCGACGGCCACGCGGCCAACGTCAACGGGATGATGATGTACACCCCGGAGATGTCGACCTGCGCCACCGCGTCCCGCATCGACCCGAACGACCCCTGGAACGCGGCCGACTGCGCCTCCGTCTTCACCTTCCCCGACGACGAGAAGCTGATCCAGCAGGAGTTCGCGAAGAACATCCCGTTCGCGCTCTCCGTCGCCGAGACCGCCGCCCACCCCGACCGGCCGTCCTCCTCGCTCGGGCTCGACGCGGCGGACTTCACCCCCGACACCTTCACCACCTCCTACGCCCTCGGCGGGGATCAGGAAGTGTCCGTCGTCGCCCGTAAGTCGCTACGGGGCAAGCAGCTCAAGTACCGCGTCAACGGCGGTCGTACGCACAACCAGGTGCTGCGGCCCTGGAAGGGCGGCGAGACCTTCGGCGGCGACGACAACATCCGCTTCGACGAGTACCGCGCCGGCATCCGGGACGGCGACGTCGGCGACACGGTCGAGGTCTGGTTCACCGGCCGTACGAGGGAGGGCAAGCGCACCTCCAGCGAGCACTTCACCTACCGGATCGCCGAACGGCCGCGCGCCTCGACCCTCGTGATCGCCGAGGAGGGCGGCAGCGCACCCGCGCAGCACACCGCCGTCTACACCGGGGCGCTCGCCGACAACAAGCAGCGCAGCGCGGTCTGGGACGTCGCCACGCAGGGCACCCCGCATCCGCTCGCGGTGCTCGGCCACTTCGACACGGTCGTCTGGTACACCAGGGCGAAGGCGCCCACCTGGGCCACCACGCAGGCCGTGCGGGCCTACCTCAACGAGGGCGGCAAGCTCGTCACCACCGGCGAGCGGGCCGGCGGCGCCGCCGACCTCGGCGGCGCGCTGAGCGACGACTTCTCCCAGTACTACCTCGGCGCCTCGGGCCGTGCCTCGCTCGCCGGAGCGGGCGGCTTCCTCGGCGCGGGCCGCCTCGCGGGGGCCTCGGGAGCGCTCGCCGGGGCGCCCGGCAACCCACTGGACGCGGCCGGTGCGTACACGATCACCTCGGACACCCTGCCGTCCGACAAGTTCCCGCAGTTCAGCAGCGTTGCCGCGGGCGACTACCCCGGCGTGAAGATGCCCTTCTCGCCGTACGAGGGCGACTGGTACGCGGCGGCGAGCCACCGCAACGCCTCCTGGATGCGGCTCACGCGCACGCTCGACCTGAGCGGCACGAGCGCGGCCGACGCGCCCGCGCTGAATCTGCGCCTGAGCTACAACACCGAGCCCGGCTACGACAACGCCGTCTTCGAGGTCCACACCGTGGGCCAGGACGACTGGACGACGCTGCCCGACGCGAACGGCTCCACCTCCACCACCGTCCCCACCCAGTGCGACGGCGGCTTCTACGTCGCCATGCACCCCTTCCTGCGGCACTACCTCACCGTGGGTCCCGGCGGATGCACGGCGCGGGGCTCCACGGGCGCCTGGAACTCGTTCACCGGGGCCTCCGACGGCTGGCGGGCCGCCTCGTTCGATCTCAGCGCCTATGCGGGCAAGAAGATCGAGGTCGCCGTCTCGTACATCACCGACCCCGGCGACGGCGGCCGGGGCGTCTTCGTCGACGACACCCGGCTGGTGACGGCGGGCGGCGAGCAGGGCGCCGAGGGCTTCGAGACCTCGCTCGGACCCTGGGCCGTCGCGGGACCGCCGCAGGGCAGCCCCGCTCTGCGCGGGAACTGGACACGCAGCCAGGACCTGCACCCGTCCGCCGCGGCGGTCACCGCGCGTGACAGCGTGCTGATCGGCTTCGGACTGGAGCACGTGCCCTCCGCGGCCGACCGGGCCCGGATCATCGGCAGGGCGCTCGCCGCACTGCGGCGCTGACACAGTCGGAGCGGCCGGATCCGGGCCGTGACCCGATCAAAAAACGGCCGGAAAAGCGGCGGTCCGTACCCCTACTGGTGGGTACGGACCGCCTTGCCGTACACGGCCCGCTCTGGATGTCACCACGAGCACTCCGGAGAGGTAGGGTCGTAGGCGGTCGGGGACATCCCAAATAAAGCTCGCCGGCGTCGAAACCCGGCGTACCAACGAGGAGATCGGTTTCGTGACGATCCGCGTAGGCATCAACGGCTTCGGCCGCATCGGTCGTAACTACTTCCGCGCGCTGCTGGAGCAGGGTGCAGACATCGAGATCGTGGCTGTCAACGACCTGGGTGACACCGCGACCACGGCCCACCTGCTGAAGTACGACACCATTCTCGGCCGTCTCAAGGCCGACGTGTCCCACACCGCCGACACGATCACCGTCGACGGCCACACCATCAAGGTGCTCTCCGAGCGCAACCCCGCCGACATCCCGTGGGGCGAGCTGGGCGTCGACATCGTCATCGAGTCGACCGGCATCTTCACCAAGAAGGCCGACGCCGAGAAGCACATCGCCGGTGGCGCCAAGAAGGTCCTGATCTCCGCCCCCGCCAGCGGCGAGGACATCACCATCGTGATGGGTGTCAACCAGGACAAGTACGAGCCGGCCAACCACCACGTCATCTCCAACGCCTCCTGCACCACCAACTGCGTGGCGCCGATGGCCAAGGTCCTGGACGAGAACTTCGGCATCGTCAAGGGCATGATGACGACGGTCCACGCGTACACGAACGACCAGCGCATCCTGGACTTCCCGCACAAGGACCTGCGCCGCGCCCGTGCCGCCGCGGAGAACATCATCCCGACCTCGACCGGTGCCGCCAAGGCCACCGCCCTGGTCCTCCCGCAGCTCAAGGGCAAGCTGGACGGCATCGCCATGCGCGTCCCGGTCCCCACGGGCTCCGTCACCGACCTCGTCCTCGAGCTGGACCGCGAGGTCACCAAGGACGAGATCAACACCGCCTTCCAGAAGGCCGCCGAGGGCCAGCTGCAGGGCGTCCTGGAGTACACCGAGGACCCGATCGTCTCCTCGGACATCGTGAACTGGCCGGCCTCCTGCACCTTCGACTCCTCCCTGACCATGGTCCAGGGCAAGCAGGTCAAGGTCGTCGGCTGGTACGACAACGAGTGGGGCTACTCCAACCGCCTCGTCGACCTGACGGTCTTCGTCGGCAACCAGCTCTGATCAGTACTCTCTGATCCGAACTGCAACGAGAGCACCAAGATGTGAGTGGCAGGGCTCGGGCAGCGCGACGCAGCGCCCGAGCCCTGCCGCGCGTGCAGAGCCCTTCGAGGAGTCGCAGAACATGAAGACCATCGACCAGCTGCTGGCCGACGGGGTCACGGGCAAGCGGGTATTCGTCCGCGCCGACCTCAACGTCCCGCTCGACGGCACCACCATCACCGACGACGGGGCGCATCCGCGCCGTCCAGCCGACGATCGCGAAGCTCGCCGAGGCCGGCGCGCGTGTCGTCGTCGCCTCGCACCTCGGCCGCCCCAAGGGCGCCCCGGACCCCGCCTTCTCGCTCGCCCCCGCCGCGGCGCGGCTCGGCGAACTGCTCGGGACCGACGTCGCCTTCGCGACCGACACGGTCGGCGAGTCCGCCCAGGCGGTCGTGGCGGGCCTGGCCGACGGCCAGGTCGCGGTCCTCGAGAACCTCCGCTTCAACGCCGGCGAGACCTCCAAGGACGACGCCGAGCGCGGCGCGTTCGCGGACCGGCTCGCCGCCCTCGCGGACCTCTACGTCGGCGACGGCTTCGGCGCCGTGCACCGCAAGCACGCCTCCGTCTACGACCTCCCGGCCCGGCTGCCGCACGCCGCCGGCTACCTCATCGCCACCGAGGTCGGCGTCCTGAAGAAGCTCACCGACGAGGTGAAGCGGCCGTACGTCGTCGTCCTCGGCGGTGCCAAGGTCTCCGACAAGCTCGCGGTCATCGACCAGCTCCTCGGCAAGGCCGACCGTCTGCTCATCGGCGGCGGCATGGCCTACACCTTCCTCAAGGCCAAGGGCTACGAGGTCGGCATCTCCCTCCTCCAGGAGGACCAGATCCCGACCGTCACCGAGTACATGGAGCGCGCCGAGAAGAACGGCGTCGAGCTCGTCCTTCCGGTCGACGTCCTGGCCGCCTCGGAGTTCCCCGACCTGAAGACCAAGGCCCCGGCCGACTTCATCACGGTCGACGCCGACAAGATCCCCTCCGACCAGGAGGGCCTCGACATCGGCCCGAAGACCCGCGAGCTGTACGCTGCCAAGATCGCCGATGCCGAGACCGTCTTCTGGAACGGTCCGCTGGGCGTCTTCGAGCACCCCGACTACGCGGGCGGCACCCGCGCGGTCGCCCAGGCCCTCGTCGACAGCTCCGCCTTCACCGTCGTCGGCGGCGGCGACTCGGCCGCCGCCGTGCGCACGCTCGGCTTCGACGAGAACGCATTCGGCCACATTTCGACCGGCGGTGGCGCGAGCCTCGAGTACCTCGAGGGCAAGACGCTTCCCGGCCTCGCCGCACTGGAGGACTGAAAACCTGTGAGCACTCGCACCCCGCTGATGGCGGGCAACTGGAAGATGAACCTCAACCACCTCGAGGCCATCGCCCACGTCCAGAAGCTCGCCTTCGCGCTCAATGACAAGGACTACGACGCCGTCGAGGTCGCCGTCCTGGCGCCCTTCACCGACCTGCGGTCCGTGCAGACCCTGGTCGACGGCGACAAGCTCAAGATCAAGTACGGCGCCCAGGACATCTCCGCGCACGACTCCGGCGCCTACACGGGCGAGATCTCGGGCCCGATGCTGGCCAAGCTGAAGTGCGCCTACGTCGCCGTGGGCCACTCCGAGCGCCGCCAGTACCACGCCGAGACCGACGAGATCTGCAACGCCAAGGTGAAGGCCGCGTACAGGCACGGCCTGACCCCGATCCTGTGCGTCGGCGAGGGCCTGGACGTCCGCAAGGCCGGCAACCAGGTCGAGTACACGCTCGCCCAGCTCGACGGCGGTCTGAAGGACGTCCCGGCCGAGCAGGCCGAGTCCATCGTGATCGCGTACGAGCCGGTGTGGGCCATCGGCACCGGCGAGGTCGCCACGCCCGAGGACGCGCAGGAGGTCTGCGGGGCCATTCGCGGCCGTCTCGCGGAGCTGTACGGCCAGGAGCTGGCCGACAAGGTCCGCATCCAGTACGGCGGCTCGGTGAAGGCCGGGAATGTCGCCGCGATCATGGCTCAGCCCGACGTCGACGGCGCCCTGGTGGGCGGCGCGGCGCTGGACGCGGACGAGTTCGTCAAGATCGTCCGCTTCCGCGACCAGTGAGCGACAGGTGAGCGACCGGTGAGTATGCGCTAGCGCGGATCCGGCGTACCCTTGCGGGGGCCGAGGCTCACAGTGCCACTCTGCGGCTCCGCCGCGTGGCGAGCCCGGCCCCCGCAGTACATATCGGTGTCAGTCCTGATCAGTCCGAGGAAGTTGGTCCAGCCGTGGTTATGGGGTTCTCGATCGCCCTGATCGTCTTCAGCCTGCTGCTGATGCTGCTGGTGCTGATGCACAAGGGGAAGGGCGGCGGCCTCTCCGACATGTTCGGTGGCGGCATGCAGTCGTCCGTCGGCGGCTCGTCGGTCGCCGAGCGCAACCTCGACCGCATCACCGTCGTGGTCGGTCTGCTGTGGTTCGCGTGCATTGTCGTACTTGGCCTGCTGGTGAAGCTGGACAGCTGACCCGTCTCTTTTCCCGTCCCGGCCTGGGGTGTAACTCCAAACACTGGACGAGCGTTGGGCCTTACGTAGACTGGGGCACTCGCGGCGCAGCCGCTGTGAGACGCTGTGCAGCACCATCACGCAGGGAGTTACGACCGTGGCAAGTGGCAACGCGATCCGGGGGAGCCGGGTCGGAGCGGGGCCGATGGGCGAGGCAGAGCGGGGCGAGTCCGCACCGCGCCTCCGCATCTCCTTCTGGTGCTCCAACGGGCACGAGACGCAGCCGAGCTTCGCCAGTGACGCACAGGTCCCCGACACCTGGGACTGCCCGCGGTGCGGGTTCCCGGCAGGCCAGGACCGGGACAACCCGCCGGACCCGCCGCGTACCGAGCCGTACAAGACGCACCTCGCGTACGTGCGCGAGCGGCGCAGCGACGCGGACGGCGAGGCGATCCTCGCGGAGGCGCTCGCCAAACTGCGGGGCGAGATCTAGACGTTGAGTCCGGCCGGCACCGAGGGGTGCCGGCCGGACTTCGTCGTTCCGAGCCCTGGCCCGGCCGCTTCTCGCCGTCCCGCGTCCCGCTGACACGTCATCCGCCCGCCTGATCAATTAGGTTGGAGACGCAGCGGGGCATGCAGGCAGGTACGAGAAGAAGTGGGCTGATGTCCGAGATGAACGCAGAACGTCCTACGAGGCTCCACCAGATGTCGCCATGGGTCGCTCTCGGCAAGCACCGCGAGCAGTTGGGCGACACCCACCTGCGGGAGCTCTTCGCCGCCGACGCCGGGCGCGGCAGCGGGTACACCCTCCAGGTCGGTGATCTGTACCTCGACTACTCCAAGCACCTCGTCACCGACGAGACGCTGGCGCTGCTGCGCGAGCTGGCCGGGGCCACCGGAGTGTTCGAGCTGCGCGACGCCATGTTCCGCGGCGAGAAGATCAACACCACCGAGGACCGCGCGGTCCTGCACACCGCGCTGCGCGCCTCGCGCGACGCCGTCATCGAGGTCGACGGCGAGAACGTGGTCCCCGCCGTGCACGCCGTGCTCGACAAGATGGCCGCCTTCTCCGACCGGATCCGCTCCGGCGAGTGGACCGGCCACACCGGAAAGCGCATCCGGAACGTGGTCAACATCGGCATCGGCGGCTCCGACCTCGGTCCCGCGATGGCGTACGAGGCGCTCCGCTCCTACACCGCACGTGACCTGACGTTCCGTTTCGTCTCCAACGTCGACGGGGCCGACCTCCACGAGGCCGTGCGCGACCTCGACCCGGCCGAGACGCTGTTCATCGTCGCGTCCAAGACCTTCACCACGATCGAGACCATCACCAACGCCACCTCCGCGCGCAACTGGCTGCTCACCGAGCTGGGCGCCGGCCAGGAGGCCGTCGCCGAGCACTTCGCCGCCCTGTCGACGAACGCGGAGAAGGTCGCCGACTTCGGCATCGACACGGCGAACATGTTCGAGTTCTGGGACTGGGTCGGCGGCCGCTACTCGTACGACTCCGCCATCGGTCTCTCCCTCATGATCGCCATCGGCCCGGACCGCTTCCGGGAGATGCTGGACGGTTTCCGCCTCGTCGACGAGCACTTCCGCACCGCCCCCGCCGAGGCCAACGCGCCGCTGCTGCTCGGACTGTTGGGCGTCTGGTACGGGGCCTTCTTCGACGCCCAGTCGCACGCGGTCCTGCCGTACTCGCACTACCTGTCCAAGTTCACCGCGTACCTCCAGCAGCTGGACATGGAGTCCAACGGCAAGTCCGTCGACCGCGACGGCAACCCCGTCGACTGGCAGACCGGCCCCGTCGTCTGGGGCACGCCCGGCACCAATGGCCAGCACGCCTACTACCAGTTGATCCACCAGGGCACGAAGGTCATCCCGGCGGACTTCATCGGCTTCGCCCGGCCCGTCGGCGACCTGCAGCCCGGTCTGGTCGCGCAGCACGACCTGCTCATGGCCAACTTCTTCGCGCAGACGCAGGCCCTGGCCTTCGGCAAGACGCCCGAGGAGGTGCGGGCGGAGGGTGTCCCGGAGGAGCTGGTGCCGCACAAGACCTTCCGCGGCAACCACCCCACCACCACGATCCTCGCGGACGAGCTGACCCCCTCCGTGCTGGGCCAGCTCATCGCCCTGTACGAGCACAAGGTCTTCGTCCAGGGCGCCGTATGGAACATCGACTCCTTCGACCAGTGGGGTGTCGAACTCGGCAAGGTCCTCGCCAAGAAGATCGAGCCCGTCCTGACGGAGGGCAGGGGCGGCGAGCAGCTCGACAGTTCGACCGCCACGCTGGCCGCCCGGTACCGGGCACTGCGCGGCCGCTGAGCCGATGCGGGGGGAGAACGCGGTGCGGCTGCGGCCGCCGGAGAACCGGCTGAACGAACGCGTCGTCGGCTGGTGGCGTACGCAGTGCCTGCTGACGACGGCCGTCCCCGTGGCCGTCATGGGCGTCCTGGGCGCGGTCATCGAGCCCGCACGCGCCTGGCTGTGGGGACCGGCCGCCGCGGTGGCCGTCATGGGCCTCACCGGCACCGCGTTCCTCCCCGCCTGGTGGTACCGGGTGCATCGCTGGGAGGTCACCGACGAGGCGGTGTACGTGCGCACGGGCGCCCTGTGGCAGGAATGGCGGATCGCCCCGATGTCCCGTATCCAGACAGTGGACACGGTCCGTGGGCCGCTGGAACAGGCGTTCCGGCTCGCCACGGTGACCGTCACGACCGCCTCCTCCAAAGGGGCGATCAGGATCGAGGGGCTCGACCACGAGCTCGCCGCGGACCTCGCCGAGCGGCTGACCCGGATCACCCAGGCGACGCCCGGGGACGCGACATGAGCGAGCCCGGCGGGCCGGACGGCGAGTGGCGCCGGATGGACGGGCGTACGGTCCTCGTCAGCGCCCTGGTGACGGCGGGCGTCGCCGGCGGAGCCGCACTGCCCGCCCTGTTCGGCCTGCTGGGCGGCATACCGCTGTGGCAGGCCCTCGGCTGGGTGTTGGCCGGCGCCGTCCTGCTCGTCGCCGTCGCCACCGGCGCCGACTACGTCCGCTGGCGCCGGACCCGCTACCGCGTCGGACCCGAACGCGCCGAGCTCCACACCGGCCTGCTGCTCGTCAAACGACGCTCCCTGGCCCGCGAGCGCATCCGCAGCGTCGACCTCACCGCCGGCGTCCTGCTGCGCGTCCTCGGCCTCGTCCGGGTACGGATAGGCACGGGCGAACAGACCGGCGGCGGCGAGTCCACGCTGGAACTGGACGCCGTCTCCCGGGCGGAGGCCGAACGGCTGCGCACGCACCTGCTGGCCCGCACCGCCGCGCCGGCGGCGGACCCCTCGGCCGACGGCGTCCTCGCCGCCCTCGACCCCGCCTGGATCCGGTACGCGCCGGTCTCCTTCGTCGCCCCGCTGCTCGGCGGCGCGGCGGCCGGCGCCGTGTTGCAGGTCAGCGAGTGGTTCGGTGCCCAGGCCGAGGTCATCCACTGGATATGGGGACGCTTCCGGGACACCCCGCTGGTCTGGATGATCGTCGTGCTCGCCGGTGCGGCGATCGTCACGGGCGTCGTGGGCGCGCTGGGCCTCTGGACCGAGATGTGGTGGAACTACCGTCTGGAGCGCGAACCGGGCGGGACCCTGCACGTGCGGCGGGGCCTGCTCACCGCCCGCTCGACGTCGATCGAGGAACGGCGCCTGCGCGGGGTCGACCTCGTCGAGCCGCTGGGCGTGCGGCTGATCGGAGCGGCCCGCCTGGACGCGGTGGCCACCGGGCTCGTCAAGGACGGCGAGGACGAACACGCCGACCGCCGGACCCTGCTGCCGGCGGTGCCGCGGGCGCTCGCCGACGAGGTGGCGGCGCGCGTGCTGCGCGAGCCCGTCGTCCCGACCGCCGCGTCGCCGCTGACACCGCATCCCCCCGCCGCCCGCGGCAGGCGGCTGCGCTGGGCCCTGACAGGGGCGCTGCTCCCGGCCCTCGTCCTGGCGCTGCTGGGGTGGTGGCTCACGCCGGTGCTGGTGTGGATCGCGGCAGGCTGGACGGCTGCGGCGGTCCCGGTGTCGCTGCTGCTCGCGCTCGACGCGTACCGGAGCCTGGGCCACGGCATCGCGGGGGCGTACCTGCTGACCCGCTCGGGCACGGTACGGCGCAGCACGGTGGCGCTGCAGAGGTCGGGGGTGATCGGCTGGACCGTCCGGCAGTCCGTCTTCCAGCGTCGCGCGGGCCTGATCACGCTGACGGCGACGACGGCGGCGGGCGCGGGGGCGTACGACGTGCGGGACGCGGGGGAGGGGGAGGGGCTGGTGTTCGCGGCGGAGGCGGTGCCGGGGGTGCTGGAGCCGTTCCTGCGCGGCGGGCCGGGCTGACGGGGGCGCGGCCCGAGAGTGCGGCGTGCTTGCGGGGCTCTGCCCCGGCCCCGCGCCTCAATCGCCGGCGGGGCTGGAAGCGTCCGCCGTGCCGCGACGCCGACGGGGCTGAGGCGGGGCGACGGGCTGGACTTGCCGTGCTGCGGCGAATCCAGCCCGTCCGGGGGCTCTCCCATGGCCGCGACACCGCGCGAAGCGCGGTGCGGGGCCCGGGGCTAGGCCGAGGCCGGTGGGTACAGCGCGCGCGGTAGTTGGGACGCCGCCGCCGCGTCCAGCAGCCACAGCGTGCGGGCCCTGCCGTACGCTCCCGCCGCCGGCGCCTGGATCTCGCCCGCGCCCGACAGCGCGATCTGGACCGCCTTCGCCTTGTCCTCGCCCGCCGCGAGCAGCCACACCTCGCGCGCCGCGCGGATCGCGGGGAGCGTGAGCGAGACACGCGTCGGCGGCGGCTTCGGCGCCCCGTGGACGCCGACCACCGTGCGCTCCGTCTCGCGGACCGCGGGCAGTTCGGGGAACAGCGACGCCACGTGAGTGTCGGGTCCCACCCCCAGCATCAGCACGTCGAACGTCGGCACCGGTCCGTGGTCCTCCGGCCCGGCCGCCGAGGCCAGTTCGGCCGCGTAGGCCGCGGCCGCGGCGTCCACGTCCGAGCCGTACGGCCCGTCCGACGCCGGCATGGCGTGCACCCGCGCCGGGTCCACCGGGACCCTGTCCAGCAGGGCCTCACGGGCCTGCGTGACATTGCGCTCCGGGTCGCCGTCCGGCAGGAAGCGCTCGTCGCCCCACCACAGGTCGAGCCGCGACCAGTCGATCGCGTCCCGCGCGGGGGACGAACTCAGCGCGGCCAGCAGGCCGTTGCCGTTGCGGCCGCCCGTCAGGACCACCGACGCCGACCCGCGGGCGGCCTGGGCGTCCACGATCCTCGTGATCAGCCGGGCCGCCGCGGCCTGCGCCATCAGTTCCTTGTCGCGGTGCACGACCAGCTGCGGCGCGCTCACTTCGCCGCCGCCTTCTTCGCCGGAGCGGCCTTCTTCGAGGGCGCCGCCTTCTTCTCCGCCGGGGCGGCCTGCTCGGCCGGGGCGGCCTGCTCGGCCGGGGCGGCCTCGGCCGCCGAAGCCACCTCCGCCACCGGATCGCTCAGCCGGTGCACCCCGTACCGCAGCGCCGACGCGTACGTGTCGTCCGGGTCGAGCCGCCGCAGTTCCTCCGCGATCAGCTCTGCCGTCTCACGCCGCTTGAGCGCCACCGCGCGGTCGGGCTGGCCGTGGATGGACAGGGTCGCGAGCGACCCGTCCGGCCGGTCCAGCACGATCGGCCCGCAGGTGGATTCCATCCGGACCGAGGTGAGGCCGGGACCCGCCGAAAGCGACCGCTTCACCGGGACGTCCAGCCGGTCCGCGAGCCACATGGCCAGCAGTTCGCAGCTCGGGTTGAACTCCTCGCCCTCCACCTCGACCGACGTCACCTTGCAGGTGACCTGGTCCAGAGCGGCCGCGAGCATCGAGCGCCACGGCGTGATCCGGGTCCAGGACAGGTCGGTGTCACCGGGGCTGTACGCATCGGCGCGGGCGGTGAGCTCGTGCACCGGGTGCTCGGCCGCGTACGTGTCGGTCACGCGACGCTGAGCCAGCGCGCCCAGCGGGTCGGACGCCGGGTCGGTCGGCGCGTTCACCGGCCACCAGACGACGACGGGCGCGTCGGGCAGCAGCAGCGGGAGCACCACGGACTGCGCGTGGTCGGTCACCTCTCCGTACAGGCGGAGGATCACCGTCTCGCCGGTACCGGCGTCGGCGCCGACGCGGACCTCCGCGTCGAGCCGTGCCTTGGCGCGGTCGCGCGGGGAGCGCGAGACGCGCTTGATGACGACGAGGGTGCGCGAGGGGTGCTCACGCGACGCCTCGTTGGCGGCCTTGAGCGCGTCGTAGGCGTTCTCCTCGTCGGTGACGATGACGAGGGTGAGCACCATGCCGACGGCAGGAGTGCCGATCGCGCGACGACCCTGCACCAACGCCTTGTTGATCTTGCTGGCCGTGGTGTCCGTGAGGTCGATCTTCATGGCCGGCGCCAGCTCCGTCCGTCTCGTGCGAGCATCTCGTCCGCCTCGGTGGGCCCCCAGGTACCCGCGGGGTACTGCGCGGGCTTGCCATTCGTGTCCCAGAACTGCTCGATCGGGTCGAGGATCTTCCAGGACAGCTCGACCTCCTCGACCCGGGGGAAGAGGTTGGAGTCGCCGAGCAGGACGTCGAGAATGAGGCGTTCGTACGCCTCGGGGCTGGACTCGGTGAACGACTCGCCGTAGGCGAAGTCCATCGAGACGTCCCGTACCTCCATGGAGGTGCCGGGCACCTTGGAACCGAAGCGCAGGGTCACGCCCTCGTCCGGCTGCACGCGGATGACCAGGGCGTTCTGGCCCAGCTCCTCCGTGGCCGTGGAGTCGAACGGGGAGTGCGGGGCGCGCTGGAAGACGACCGCGATCTCGGTGACGCGGCGGCCCAGCCGCTTGCCGGTGCGCAGGTAGAAGGGGACGCCCGCCCAGCGGCGGTTGTCGATCTCCAGCTTGATCGCGGCGTACGTGTCGGTCTTCGACGCGGGGTCGATTCCGTCTTCCTGGAGGTAGCCGACGGCCTTCTCGCCGCCCTGCCAGCCGGCCGCGTACTGGGCGCGGACCGTGCTGGCGGCCAGGTCCTTGGGCAGCTTGACCGCGCCCAGCACCTTGGTCTTCTCGGCCGCGAGCGCGTCCGCGTCGAAGGAGGCGGGCTCCTCCATGGCGGTCAGCGCGAGCAGCTGGAGGAGGTGGTTCTGGATGACGTCACGGGCGGCGCCGATGCCGTCGTAGTAGCCGGCGCGGCCGCCGATGCCGATGTCCTCGGCCATCGTGATCTGCACGTGGTCCACGTACGAGCGGTTCCATATCGGCTCGAACAGCGTGTTCGCGAACCGCAGCGCCAGGATGTTCTGGACGGTCTCCTTGCCCAGGTAGTGGTCGATCCGGAAGACCTCGTTGGGCGGGAAGACCTCGTGGACGACCTGGTTGAGCTCCTTGGCGGAGGCCAGGTCGTGACCGAACGGCTTCTCGATGACCGCGCGGCGCCAGGAGCCTTCCGTCTGGTCCGCGAGGCCGTGCTTCTTCAGCTGCTGCACGACCTTGGGGAAGAACTTCGGCGGCACGGACAGGTAGAACGCGAAGTTCCCACCAGTGCCCTGCACCTTGTCCAAGTCCTCGATGGTCGACTTCAGCTGCTCGAAGGCGTCGTCGTCGTCGAAGGTGCCCTGCACGAAGCGCATGCCCTGGCTCAGCTGCTGCCAGACCTCCTCACGGAACGGCGTGCGCGCGTGCTCCTTGACCGCGTCGTGGACCTCCTGGGCGAAGTCCTCGTCCTGCCACTCGCGACGGGCGAAGCCGATGAGCGAGAAGCCCGGCGGCAGCAGCCCCCGGTTGGCGAGGTCGTAGACGGCGGGCATCAGCTTCTTGCGGGACAGGTCCCCGGTGACGCCGAAGATGACCAGGCCCGACGGCCCCGCGATACGCGGGAGCCGTCGGTCTGCAGCATCACGGAGCGGGTTGGCTCCGCCAATACCGGACAAGGTAGGTCAGCCCTCCGACGGTGCGAGGCGCTTGAGCTCGGCCTCGGTCGACTTCAGCAGGTCGTTCCAGGACGCCTCGAACTTGTCGACGCCCTCGTCCTCGAGGAGCTGGACGACGTCGTCGTAGGCGATGCCCAGCTTCTCGACCGCGTCGAGGTCGGCGCGGGCCTGCTCGTAGGTGCCGCGGACCGTGTCGCCGGTGATCTGGCCGTGGTCGGCCGTCGCGTCGAGCGTGGCCTCCGGCATGGTGTTGACCGTGCCGTGCGCGACCAGCTCGTCGACGTACAGCGTGTCCTTGTACGCCTTGTCCTTGACACCCGTCGAGGCCCACAGCGGACGCTGCTTGTTGGCCTGCGCCTTGTCGAGCGCGGCCCAGCGGTCGCTGCCGAACACCTCCTCGAACGCCTGGTAGGCGAGGCGGGCGTTGGCCAGAGCGGCCTTGCCGCGGGCATCCTTGGCCTCGGGGGTGCCCAGGGCGTCCAGGCGCTTGTCGATCTCGGTGTCCACGCGGGACACGAAGAAGGACGCCACCGAGTGGATCCTGGACAGGTCCAGGCCGCGCTCCTTGGCCTTCTCCAGACCGGCCAGGTAGGCGTCCATGACCTCGCGGTAACGCTCCAGCGAGAAGATCAGCGTCACGTTCACGCTGATGCCGAGGCCGATGACCTCGGTGATCGCCGGCAGACCCGCCTTGGTGGCCGGGATCTTGATGAGCGTGTTCGGGCGGTCCACCAGCCACGCCAGCTGCTTGGCCTCGGCCACCGTCGCCTTGGTGTTGTGCGCCAGGCGCGGGTCGACCTCGATGGAGACCCGGCCGTCCTGGCCGTCGGTCGCGTCGAAGACCGGGCGCAGGATGTCCGCCGCGTCGCGCACGTCCGCCGTGGTGATCATGCGGATGGCTTCCTCGACCGTCACCTTGCGGGCGGCGAGGTCCTCCAGCTGCTGGTCGTAGCCGTGACCCTCCGAGATCGCCTTCTGGAAGATCGACGGGTTGGTGGTGACACCGACGACGTGCTGCTGGTCGATCAGCTCGGCGAGGTTGCCGGAGGTGATCCGGGTGCGGGACAGGTCGTCCAGCCAGATCGCCACGCCTTCGTCGGAGAGGCGCTTGAGTGCGTCTGTCATGAGAGTTGCATCTCCTACTTGTCGTATACCGGCGTCAGCGCGCGGCGGCTTCGATCGATTCCCGCGCGGCGGCGGCGACCGCGTCCGCGGTGAAACCGAACTCGCGGAAGAGGACCTTGCCGTCGGCCGAGGCACCGAAGTGCTCCAGCGAGACGATGCGTCCTGCGTCGCCGACGTAGCGGTGCCAGGTCAGGCCGATACCGGCCTCGACCGCGACGCGCGCCTTGACCGACGGAGGAAGCACCGCGTCCCGGTACCCCTGGTCCTGCTCCTCGAACCACTCGACGGACGGCATCGAGACCACCCGGGTCGGCACACCGGCGGCCTGGAGCTGCTCGCGGGCCTCGACGGCCAGCTGCACCTCGGAGCCCGTACCGATCAGCACGACCTGCGGCTCGCCGCCGTCCGCCTCGAACAGCACATAGCCGCCCTTGGCCGCGTCCTCGTTGCGCTCGTACGTCGGCACGCCCTGGCGGGTCAGCGCGAGGCCGTGCGGGGCGCCGACGCCGAACTCCTTGGTGTACCGCCTGAGGATCTCGCGCCACGCGATCGCGGTCTCGTTGGCGTCGGCCGGGCGCACGATGTTCAGGCCCGGGATGGCGCGCAGCGAGGCCAGGTGCTCGACCGGCTGGTGGGTCGGGCCGTCCTCGCCGAGACCGATCGAGTCGTGCGTCCACACATAGGTGACCGGCAGGTGCATCAGCGCGGACAGGCGCACCGCGTTGCGCATGTAGTCGGAGAACACCAGGAAGGTGCCGCCGTAGATGCGGGTGTTGCCGTGCAGCGCGATGCCGTTCATGACCGCGGCCATGGCGTGCTCACGGATGCCGAAGTGCACGGTGCGGCCGTACGGGTCGGCCTCCGGCAGCGGGTTGTCCGCGGGCAGGAACGACGACGTCTTGTCGATGGTCGTGTTGTTCGAACCGGCCAGGTCGGCCGAGCCGCCCCACAGCTCGGGCACGACCGCGCCCAGCGCCTGGAGGATCTTGCCCGAGGCGGCGCGGGTGGCGACACCCTTGCCCGTCTCGAACTCGGGCAGCTTCTCCTCCCAGCCCTCGGGCAGCTCGCCGGCCCGGATGCGGTCGAACTCCGCGGCGCGCTGCGGGTTGGCAGTGCGCCACGCGGCGAACGCCTTCTCCCACTCGCCGCGCGCCTCGCGGCCGCGGTCGAGCGCGCCCCGGGTGTGCGCGATGACCTCGTCGGAGACCTCGAAGTGCTGCTCCGGGTCGAAGCCCATGACGCGCTTGGTGGCCGCGATCTCGTCCTCGCCCAGCGCCGAGCCGTGCGCGGCCTCGGTGTTCTGCGCGTTCGGGGCGGGCCAGGCGATGATCGAGCGCATCGCGATGAACGACGGCCGGTCCGTGACGGCCTTGGCGGCCTCGATCGCCGCGTACAGGGCGGCCGGGTCCAGGTCGCCGTTCTCCTTCGGCTCCACGCGCTGCACGTGCCAGCCGTAGGCCTCGTACCGCTTCATGGTGTCTTCGGAGATCGCGGTCTCGGTGTCGCCCTCGATCGAGATGTGGTTGTCGTCCCACAGCAGGATCAGGTTGCCGAGCCTCTGGTGACCCGCGAGCGAGGACGCCTCCGCCGAGATGCCCTCCTGGAGGCAGCCGTCACCGGCGATCGCGTACACGAAGTGGTCGAACGGCGAGGTGCCCGGGGCGGCCTCGGGGTCGAACAGACCACGCTCGTAGCGGGCGGCCATCGCCATGCCCACGGCGTTGGCGACACCCTGGCCGAGCGGGCCGGTCGTCGTCTCGACACCGGTGGTGTGCCCGTACTCCGGGTGGCCCGGGGTCTTGCTGCCCCAGGTGCGGAACGCCTTGAGGTCGTCCAGCTCCAGGCCGAAGCCGGCCAGGTACAGCTGGATGTAGAGGGTCAGGGACGAGTGGCCCGCGGACAGCACGAACCGGTCGCGCCCGGTCCAGTCGGCATCCGCCGGGTCGTGCCGCATCACCTTCTGGAAGAGGGTGTACGCGGCCGGCGCCAGGCTCATGGCCGTACCCGGATGGCCGTTGCCGACCTTCTGTACGGAATCCATGGCCAGGACGCGGACGGTGTCGACTGCCCGCTGGTCCACTGCGGTCCACTCGAGGTCTGTGGTGGTCGGCTTGGTGCTCACCCTGGGTCAGGGCTCCTCTCCACATGTCGAATCCCGGTGACGAGGGGTGCACCGGGCGCTGTCGAGCCTACCTTCGCAGCAATGCGCTCTTCTGCGAGAGCGCGTCTCACGAGATGGGTCGGACATTGTCAGAGTGCGGGTCCGGCATGCCGTTCGCCTGTCGGGCCTGTATACGCGAGGCGTCGGGGACGGACTCAACACGTGCCCACCCCGGCGAAGATCGGCCTGTGGGCAACGTCTAGAGTGGCGTGGTACGCGCAAGTCTTCACGGGTCTTCACGCCCCCATCGCCCTTCGGACATGGGAGGTCCTCCCGGAGGCTTGCTGGGATTTTCTCTGTCAGGGGTGTGCGTGACGGCCGTCGAGTCCCGACCCGCAGGGGTCGTCTTGACTCCCAGCCCGGGGGGCCATCGGCCGTTCGGTGCCCGCGTCAAGGCATTCGTGGCGCTGACCAAGCCGCGGATCATCGAGCTGCTGCTGATCACCACCGTGCCGGTGATGTTCCTGGCCGAGCAGGGTGTGCCGGACCTGTGGCTGGTGCTCGCGACCTGCCTCGGCGGTTACCTCTCCGCCGGTGGCGCCAACGCGCTCAACATGTACATCGACCGCGACATCGACGCCCTGATGGACCGCACGTCCCAGCGCCCGCTGGTCACCGGCATGGTGTCGCCGCGCGAGGGGCTGGTCTTCGGCCTCGCCCTCGCCGTGATCTCCACGCTCTGGTTCGGGCTGCTCGTCAACTGGCTGTCCGCCGCCCTGTCACTCGGCGCGCTGCTGTTCTACGTCGTCGTCTACACGATGATCCTCAAGCGCCGCACCGCGCAGAACATCGTCTGGGGCGGCATCGCCGGCTGCATGCCCGTGCTGATCGGCTGGTCCTCCGTGACCGACTCGATGTCGTGGGCCGCCGTCATCCTCTTCCTCGTCATCTTCTTCTGGACGCCGCCGCACTACTGGCCGCTGTCGATGAAGGTGAAGGAGGACTACGCCCGCGTCGGCGTCCCGATGCTCCCGGTCGTCGCCGGGAACAAGGTCGTCGCCCGGCAGATCGTGGTCTACAGCTGGGTGATGGTCGCCGTCTCGCTGCTGCTGACCCCGCTCGGCTACACCGGCTGGTTCTACACGGCCGTGGCGCTGGCGACCGGCGGCTGGTGGCTGTGGGAGGCCCACGCGCTGCAGAACCGCGCGAAGAGCGGGGCGACGGGCGGCAAGCTCAAGGAGATGCGGCTGTTCCACTGGTCGATCACCTATGTGTCGCTGCTCTTCGTGGCCGTGGCGGTGGACCCCTTCCTGCGCTAGGTCGCGTCCGCGCGGCGTGGGGCAGACCACGTCGCCCCGCAGTCGCCAAGCGATCTACCCGCCGGTAGCATCCTGGCCATGGCAGACACCCAGATTGACGAGAGCGCGCAGGACGCCAAGCAGGCCGCGAAGGCCGAGCGCAAGGCGGCGAAGCTCGCCAAGCAGATCCGGTCGTTCTCCGAGGCGCACGGCGGCGCCGAGGGCCAGCTCGCGTACATCGGGCAGATGGGCACCCGTATCGTGCTCGTCGGCGAGGACGGCGGCTGGGGCGACCTCGTCGCGCCGAGTCACGCCGTCGCCGTGAGCGCGGCCGAGAAGTCCGGGATCACGCTCCACGAGTCCTTCGACGGCGACTTCGCGGCGAAGGTCCGCACCGGCCCGTACGAGTGGACCCGCATGGCGGGCATCCAGGTCGGCGGCCCGTCCGGCCGCTGAGCAACACCTCGCACGGGGCTCACCCGTTAGGACTGTGGAAGCACGGTCCTAGACAGGGAGCTCCCGATGATCGACGCCGCGTCCTCAGTGCGTCTGGTCGACCAGTACTGCCACGGGGTGCTCCGTACGGAACTGGGCCTCGGCACCTTCGAGGCACTGCTCGGCCCCGGGGCCGGGACGCCGGCCGCGGGCACCACGTTCTTCGACAGCCAGACCGGCTTCGCCGTGCGGCGCTGGTGCCCGCCCCTGCTCGGGCTCGAGCCCCACTGCCCGCCCGCCCACTACCTGGCCCGCCGACGCGAGCTGGGAGCGATCGAGGCGGGCAGACGGCTGCTCCGGGGCACCGGCATCGACACCTACCTGGTCGACACCGGTCCTCCCGGGGACCTCGCCGGGCCGGGGGAGGTCGCCGCGGCTGGCGCGGCGGACGCCCGCGAGATCGTCCGCCTCGAACTGCTCGCCGAGCAGGTCGCCGACACCTCGGGCACGGTGGAGTCCTTCCTCGCGAACCTCGCCGAGGCGGTGCACGGGGCGGCCGGCTCCGCCGTCGCCTTCACCACCGTCGCCGCCGCGTCGGGCGGCGCCGCACGCGATCCGGAGCCGCCGGGGGCGGGGGAGGTGCGCGGGGCCGCGGACGCCTGGATCGCCGCCCGTCAGGCGGGCGACCCGCTGACCGACCCGGTGCTGCTGCGCCATCTCCTGTGGATCGCGATCGCGTCGGGCCTGCCGGTGCAGATGCACCTGGGCGTCGGCGACCCGGTGCTGCTCGCGGGGTTCGCGGCGGCGACAGCCGGTCTCGGCACCGATCTGGTGCTGCTGCACGGCTACCCGCACCACCGCAGCGCCGCCCGCCTGGCGAGCGAGTACCCGCACGTGTACGCCGATCTGGGGCCTGCCGTGACCCGCACGGGAGCGCGGGCGGCCGGGGTGCTGGCCGAGATCCTGGAGCTGGCCCCGTTCGGGAAACTGCTGTTCTCGAGCGGGGCGCGGGGCCTGCCGGAACTGCACGTGGTGGGCGCCCACATCTTCCGCGACGCGATGAGCCGGGTGCTCGGAGGCTGGGTGGAGGACGGCGCGTGGGCGCGGTCCGACGCGCAGCGCGTGGCGGGGATGCTCGCGGCGGGCAACGCGCGGCGGGTCTACGGGCTCACCGCCGGGTGACGCCCCCGCGGCGTCGGCGCGTCACACGGTGGACAGCGCGCCGTCCGGCCGGGACGGCGTCGCCGCGTCCGAGGACTCCCGCTCCCGCAGGCTCAGCGCCAGTCGCAGCACCGCGATCCACATCAGCGACGAGCCCAGCATGTGCACGCCCACCAGGATCTCGGGGACGTGGGTGAAGTACTGGACGTAACCGATCGCGCCCTGCGCCAGCACCACCAGGAGCAGGTCGCGTGCACGGGCCCTGAGGTCGTCCGGGGCGTCCACCACCCGCAGCACCAGCCACATCGCCACGGCGAGCGCGCACACCACCCACGCCGCGATCGCGTGGACGTGCGCGGCGTCCGCCCAGTCCCACGGCATACGCGGCACGTCGCTGCTGTCGCCCGCGTGCTTCCCGGAGCCCGTCACCAACGTGCCCAGCACGATCAGCACCGCGGAGACCGCGACGATCGCCCACGACAGCTTGCGCACCGGGCGCGGCACCCGAGGACGCGGCGCCGCGTCCCCCTCGCCGGTGCGCACCCAGGTGACGGTCGCGACCGTCAGGAGCGCGTTGGCCAGCAGGAAGTGCCCGGCGACGGACCACGGGTTCAGGCCGGCCCAGACCGTGATGCCGCCGATGACGGCGTTGCCCAGGACGATCCAGAACTGCAGCCACGCGAGCCGGGTCAGCCCCCGGCGCCGCGGCTTGACGGACCGCACCGCGATGATCGCCCAGCCCACCGCGGCCGACAGCACGTACGTCAGCATCCGGTTGCCGAACTCGATCGCGCCGTGGAGGCCTTGCTCGGGCGTGGCGAAGAGGCTGTCGTCCGTGCACTTGGGCCAGGTGTCGCAGCCCAGACCGGAGCCGGTCAGCCGGACGGCACCGCCCGTGACGACGATGAGCACGGTCATCAGGACGGCGGAGAGCGCCGCACGTCGCAGGATTGTGGGCGACGGTGTCCAGCGCTGGGCGATATAGGCGAGGGGGGTCTGCACGGGCCCTATCGTAGGCGGGGGCTTGTGCACCGATTCACGAGGGGTCGGGCGCGGGCGGGAACGTCATCCGCAAGCGTGCCCCGTCCAGGTGGTCCTCCTCCTCCCACCACAGGGCGAACCGCCACGGCACCCCGTCCGGCGGCCGGTCCGGCGAGTGCTGGAACGCATCGGTCAGATCGGCGGCGACCGCATCCGCCGTGCGGTCCGTCACCGCGTCCGTCCCGCGCCACGGACACGCCAACGGCGTCCACGTCCCGTCGTCCGCGCGCAGGTCGAACCGCCACACCGCCCGCCACGAGCGGGCCCGCAGGATGCGCCGCACCTCGGTCCGCTCCAGCGCCAGCCCCTCCGCGATCGCGTCCTTGGCCACGCCCTCGATCCGAGCGGCCAGGACCGCGAGCGGTACCAGCCGCTCGGGCAGCAGTTCGCGCTTGTGCAACTGCGTGAGTCCACCCTCGAAGGGGCAGCGCCGCAGCCTGCGCTCCAGCTGGTCCCCGAGATGGCCCAGCACGGCCGCGTGCGCGCGCTCGGCCGGCTCGGGCGTCCACACGGCGTGGAACGCCCGCTCGGCCCGTACCGCCCACTCCGCCGCGTCCACCGGCCGGCCGAGCTCCTCCAGCCGGTCGCCGAGAAAGGCGTACGCCTGGGCGAGCCCCTCCCGGTTGCGCGGCTCGTCCCGGTCGAGGCCCTCCCACACGGCGATGGCCCGGTGGGTGGCCTCGACGGCGGCGAGGCCCGCGAGCCGGTCCTCGGCCGGCGGCTGCTCACCGTGCGGACGGAAGGCGTAGCGCGGCAGCCCGAGCTCGTCGCTGAGCGGCTCCGCGAGGTAGACGGCCTGGCTGATGAGGGCCCTGGCGTACCAGCGGGCGTGCTCGTCGTCGTGCCGCGCGGGCTCCGCGCAGTGCCGTACGGCCTGGTCGACCGCGGCCAGCGCGTCCGTGCGGCTGCCGGTGTCGAAGTGGTGCCGCGCCAGATCGCCGTACCGAAGGCTCAGTCTGGCGGTCAGGGACAGATCGTCCGCCGCGTGCGGGGCGAGGGCGGCGATGAGATCCGTCAGCATGCGCTCGCGTGCGCGGGGCGAGGCGCCGGGCCGGCCGGCCCTGATCTTCGCCCACTCGGCATCCAGCCGCAGTGCGGCAGTCCGCTCCATCCAGACCTCCAGTCGTGCGGGTCCCGACGGGAGCATCCTGGCGCGCGCCTCACTCCCAGCGGAAGAGCCGGGCGGCCGCCCCGAGTCCGAGCAGTGCCCATACGGAGAGGATTCCTAGATCGCCCCAGGGCATGCCCGCGCCGTTCTGCAGAACGTCACGGAGTCCGTCGGACAGCGCCGAGATCGGCAGCAGGGCGAGGGCGGAGGCGACGGCGCCCGGGAACCTGTCCAGCGGAACGATCACGCCGCCGCCCACGAGGAGCAGCAGGAACACGAGGTTCGCGGCGGCCAGGGTCGCCTCCGCCCTGAGCGTCCCGGCCATCAGCAGCCCGAGCCCGGAGAAGGCCGCGGTGCCGAGGACGAGCAGCAGGAGCACGGCGAACGGGTTGCCGTGCGGGGACCAGCCGAGCGCGAAGGCGATCACGGTCAGCAGCACGATCTGCAGGATCTCGGTGACCAGGACCGAGAGCGTCTTGGCGCACATGAGCGCCCAGCGCGGCAGGGGCGAGGCGCCCAGCCGCTTGAGCACCCCGTACCGCCGCTCGAAACCGGTCGCGATCGCCTGGCCGGTGAAGGCCGTGGACATCACGGCGAGCGCGAGGACGCCGGGGGCGAGGAAGTCGACGGGCTCGCCGTCGCCGGTGTCGACGATGTCGACGGTCGAGAAGAGCACCAGCAGCAGCGACGGAATGACCACGGTGAGCAGCAGCTGTTCGCCGTTGCGCAGCAGCATCCTGGTCTCGAAGGCGGCCTGCGCCGCGATCATGCGGGTCAGCGGCGCCGCGCCCGGCCTCGGCGTGTACGTACCGGCGCTCATCCGCGCAGCTCCTTGCCCGTCAGCGTGAGGAAGACGTCCTCCAGCGTGTGGCGTTCGACCGAGATGCCGTCCGGCATCACGCCGTGCTGGGCGCACCAGGTCGTGACCGTCGCCAGCAGTTGCGGGTCGACCTGGCCGCTGATCCGGTACGCGCCCGGCGTCAGCTCGGCGGCTGCCGTGCCGTCCGGGAGCGCCTTGAGGAGCGAGCCGAGGTCGAGCCCGGGGCGACCGGTGAAGCGCAGGGTGTTCTCGGCGCCGCCACGGCACAGCTCCTCCGTGGTGCCCCGGGCTATCACCCGGCCCGCGTCGACGATCGCGACGTCGTCCGCGAGCTCCTCGGCCTCGTCCATGAAGTGCGTGGTCAAGACGGTGGTGACGCCGTCGGCGCGCAGTTCGCGCACCAGCTCCCAGGTGGCCCGGCGGGCCTGCGGGTCGAGCCCGGCGGTCGGTTCGTCGAGGAACACGAGCTCCGGCCGGCCGACGACGGCCAAGGCGAGCGCGAGCCGCTGCTGCTGGCCGCCGGACAGGCGGCGGTAGGTCGTGCGGCCGCAGCTGCCGAGTCCGAGCCGTTCGATCAGGGCGTCCACGTCCAGTGGGTGGGCGTGCAGCTTCGCCATGTGGCGCAGCATCTCGTCGGCGCGGGCGCCCGAGTACACGCCGCCGGACTGGAGCATCACGCCGATCCGGGGGCGCAGCCGGGCCGCGTCGGCGACGGGATCGAGGCCGAGGACGCGCACCGTGCCGGCGTCGGCGCGGCGGTAGCCCTCGCAGGTCTCGACCGTGGTGGTCTTGCCGGCTCCGTTGGGGCCGAGCACGGCGGTCACGGATCCGGTGGCGACGTCGAGGTCCAGGCCGTCCACCGCGGTCTTCGATCCGTACCGTTTGACCAGGCCCCGGATCTGGACGGCGGACTCGTTGCTCATGCGGGAAGTCTAAGGACCCGCCCGGACCGCTCGGGCCGCGGCCCCGGACCCCGCCGACGCGCACCGGCCGCGGCCGGGTCACGGGCCGGCCTGACCGGGGCCGTGGCTTTCCCTGACCGGGCCGGCCACGGTGAGGCGGCCGGAACGGGGAAGGATCACCGTATGCCCGTGCTCATCGGCACCTCCGGGTGGCAGTACAGGGACTGGCGCGGCGTCCTCTATCCCGAGGGCGTGCCCCAGCGGCTCTGGCTGGAGGAGTACGCGCGCCGCTTCGTGACCGTCGAGAACAACAACGCCTTCTACCGGCTGCCCGAGCGCAGGACCTTCGCCGAATGGCGTGAGCGCACGCCCGACGGCTTCGTCATGGCGGTGAAGGTCAGCCGGTTCCTCACCCACATCAAGCGGCTGAAGGATCCCGAGGAGCCCGTCGAGCGGCTCATGGGCCGCGCCGAGGCGCTGGGGGAGCGGCTGGGGCCCGTCCTGCTGCAGCTGCCGCCCACGCTCCGCGCCGACGCCCGGGCGCTGGACGCCGTGCTCGCCTGCTTCCCGCGCGGGGTGCGCGTGGCCGTCGAACCGCGCCACGACTCGTGGTGGACGGACGAGATCGCCGGGGTGCTGGCGGCCCGGGGCGCCGCCCTGTGCTGGGCGGACCGCGGCTCGCGGCCGGTGACCCCGCTGTGGCGGACGGCCGACTGGGGCTATCTGCGCTTCCACGAGGGCCGGGCGAGGCCGTGGCCGGGGTACGGGCGGCAGGCGCTCGCGTCCTGGGCGGACCGGCTGGCCGACGCCTGGCCCGACCGGGCGGACGTGTACGCGTTCTTCAACAACGACCAGGGCGGCGCGGCCGTCCGGGACGCGGCCGCGTTCACGCGGGCGGTGGTCGCGCGGGGCCGGACGGCGGTCCCTCCGGCGGCGGAGGGGGCGGGGCGCGAGCACCCCGGCGGACCTGCGAAGCAGGCGTCCGAGTGATCATTTCCGCAGGTCAGATTAGGTATACCTAAGTGACGCACGGCACCGTGCGGTGATCCGGACGCGGCTTGTCACTCTCTGAGGAATTACGCAACAATGGCGTTGTGAAAAACGTAGGCGAGGCTCCCCACGAGGAACTCGCGACCGGTGAGCGCTCCACGCGCAACCGCGTCGCGCGGTCCATCCTGGACCACGGCCCGTCCACCGTGGCCGACCTCGCGGGCCGTCTCGGACTCACGCAGGCAGCCGTCCGCCGTCACCTCGACTCGCTCGTCTCCGACAATGTCGTCGAGGCACGCGAGCAGCGCGTCTACGGCGCGCGCACGCGCGGGCGCCCCGCCAAGGTGTTCGCCCTGACCGACTGCGGCCGCGACGCCTTCGACCAGTCGTACGACACGCTGGCCGTCGACGCCCTGCGCTGGATCGAGCAGCACGCCGGAGGAGAGTCGGCCGTCGCCGCGTTCGCCCGGGACCGGATCGAGGCCCAGGCCGACGCCTATCGCGCCGCCGTCGAGGCCGCGGCCCCCGAGGAGCGCACCGAAGCGCTGGCCAAGGCTCTCAGCGCCGACGGGTACGCTGCTACGGCCCGTACCGCGCCGGTCGGCGAGCAGCTCTGCCAGCACCATTGCCCGGTCGCCCACGCGGCCGAGAAGTACCCGCAGCTGTGCGAGGCGGAGACCGAGTTCTTCTCGAAGCTCCTCGGGACGCACGTGCAGCGGCTCGCCACGATCGCCCACGGCGACGGCGTCTGCACGACGTTCATCCCGCGCGGCTCTCCCCAGAGCGGCGCCGCACAGACCACCACATCACCAGCATCTGCAAGCACGGCCGGGAGGAACCCCGCATGACTCTCCCCACGGAGACTGCCCACCCCGAACTCGAGGGTCTGGGTAAGTACGAATTCGGCTGGGCCGACTCCGACGAGGCCGGCGCCGCTGCCAAGCGCGGTCTCAACGAGGACGTCGTCCGGGACATCTCCGCGAAGAAGAACGAGCCGGAGTGGATGCTGAAGCTGCGGCTGAAGGGTCTGCGGCTGTTCGACAAGAAGCCGATGCCGAGCTGGGGCTCGGACCTGTCGGGCATCGACTTCGACAACATCAAGTACTTCGTGCGCTCCACCGAGGCCCAGGCCGCCTCCTGGGAGGACCTTCCCGAGGACATCAAGAACACCTACGACAAGCTCGGCATCCCCGAGGCGGAGAAGCAGCGCCTGGTCGCCGGTGTCGCCGCCCAGTACGAGTCCGAGGTCGTCTACCACCAGATCCGCGAGGACCTGGAGGCGCAGGGCGTCATCTTCCTCGACACCGACACCGCGCTGAAGGAGCACCCGGAGCTCTTCCAGGAGTACTTCGGCACGGTCATCCCGGTCGGTGACAACAAGTTCGCGTCGCTGAACACGGCGGTCTGGTCCGGCGGGTCGTTCATCTACGTCCCCAAGGGCGTCCACGTGGACATCCCGCTGCAGGCCTACTTCCGTATCAACACGGAGAACATGGGCCAGTTCGAGCGGACGCTGATCATCGTCGACGAGGACGCCTACGTCCACTACGTCGAGGGCTGCACCGCTCCGATCTACTCCTCGGACTCGCTGCACAGCGCCGTGGTCGAGATCATCGTCAAGAAGGGCGGCCGCTGCCGCTACACGACCATCCAGAACTGGTCGAACAACGTCTACAACCTGGTCACCAAGCGCGCCGTGGCGTACGAGGGCGCGACGATGGAGTGGGTCGACGGCAACATCGGCTCCAAGGTGACGATGAAGTACCCGGCCGTCTACCTCATGGGCGAGCACGCCAAGGGCGAGACCCTGTCCATCGCCTTCGCGGGCGAGGGCCAGCACCAGGACGCCGGCGCCAAGATGGTCCACATGGCCCCGAACACCTCGTCGAACATCGTCTCCAAGTCGGTGGCGCGAGGCGGCGGCCGCACCTCGTACCGCGGTCTGATCGAGATCGGCGAGGGCGCCCCGGGCTCCAAGTCCAACGTGCTCTGCGACGCGCTGCTGGTCGACACGATCTCGCGCTCCGACACCTACCCGTACGTCGATGTCCGCGAGGACGACGTCTCCATGGGCCACGAGGCCACCGTCTCCAAGGTCTCCGAGGACCAGCTCTTCTACCTGATGAGCCGCGGTCTGTCCGAGGACGAGGCGATGGCGATGATCGTGCGCGGCTTCGTCGAGCCGATCGCCAAGGAACTCCCCATGGAGTACGCGCTGGAGCTCAACCGGCTGATCGAGCTGCAGATGGAAGGCGCGGTGGGCTGAGGCGCCCCGCCGACCCGATCACGTCCCTGGGGCTCACGCGGTGAGCCCCGTGAGCGGACCCCGGGCAGACCGGCCGCAGCCGGAGCCACAGGCTCCGGCCCGCGGCGGCCCCGCGGGCGAGCACACGCACTGAACGCAGAAAGCGAGCAGACCGACAGCCATGGCTGAGGCTCAGAATATCCCGGTGGGCTCCACCACCGCCGGCTCGATCGCGGTGGCCGCCGAATCGACCGTCGCCACCCGCATGAGTGCGCCCCCGTCGTTCGACGTGGCGGACTTCCCGGTTCCGCACGGCCGCGAGGAGGAGTGGCGCTTCACTCCCCTGGAGCGCCTCGCCGGACTGCACGACGGCACCGCCGTCGCCACCGGCACCGGCGTCAAGGTCGCGATCGACGTCCCCGACGGCGTCGTCGTCGAGACCGTCGGCCGCGACGACGCGCGGCTCGGCAAGGCGGGCACCCCGGTGGACCGCGTCGCCGCCCAGGCGTACTCCTCCTTCGAGCAGGCCTCGGTCGTCACCGTGCCCAAGGAGACCGTGCTCGCCGAGCCGATCCGCATCGCGGTGCACGGCGAGGGCGGTGTCGCCTTCGGCCACCAGGTCGTCGAGCTCGGCGCGTTCGCCGAGGCCGTCGTGGTCATCGACCACACCGGCGACGCGGTGCTCGCCGCCAACGTGGACTACGTCCTCGGCGACGGCGCCAAGCTCACCGTCGTCTCCGTCCAGGACTGGGACGACAAGGCCGTCCACGTCGCCCAGCACAACGCGCTGGTCGGCCGCGACGCCTCCTTCAAGTCCGTCGTCGTCACCTTCGGCGGCGACCTCGTGCGCCTCCACCCGCGGGTCGCCTACGCCGGCACCGGCGGCGAGGCCGAGCTCTTCGGTCTGTACTTCACCGACAAGGGCCAGCACCAGGAGCACCGCCTCCTCGTCGACCACAACACCCCGCACTGCAAGTCCAACGCGGTGTACAAGGGCGCTCTCCAGGGCGACGACGCCCACGCGGTGTGGATCGGCGACGTCCTCATCCGGGCCGCGGCCGAGGGCACCGACACGTACGAGATGAACCGCAACCTCGTCCTCACGGACGGCGCGCGCGTCGACTCCGTGCCGAACCTCGAGATCGAGACCGGCGAGATCGCCGGCGCCGGCCACGCCTCCGCCACCGGCCGCTTCGACGACGAGCAGCTCTTCTACCTGATGGCCCGCGGCATCCCGGAGGCCGAGGCCCGCCGCCTGGTCGTCCGCGGCTTCTTCGCGGAGCTCGTCCAGCAGATCGGTCTGCCGGACGTCGAGGAGCGCCTCATCGCCAAGATCGAGGCCGAGCTGGAGGCTTCCGTCTGATGGCCTTCGTCCGAGCCTGTGGGCTGAGCGAGCTGGAGGAGGACACCCCGAAGCGGGTGGAACTCGACGGCACGCCGGTCTCCATCGTCCACACCGAGGGCGAGGTGTTCGCGATCTACGACATCTGCTCGCACGCGAACGTCTCGCTGTCGGAGGGCGAGGTGGAGGACTGCCAGATCGAGTGCTGGCTGCACGGATCGGCCTTCGACCTCCGCACCGGCAAGCCGTCCGGCCTTCCGGCGACGCGCCCTGTGCCCGTATACCCCGTAAAGATCGAAGGGGACGATGTTCTCGTCTCCGTCACACAGGAGAACTGAAGTCCCCATGGCAACGCTTGAAATCCGCGACCTGCGCGTCTCCGTCGAGGCCGACAACGCCACCAAGGAGATCCTCAAGGGCGTCGACCTGACCGTGAAGCAGGGCGAGACCCACGCCATCATGGGCCCGAACGGCTCCGGCAAGTCGACCCTCGCGTACTCCCTCGCGGGCCACCCCAAGTACACGATCACCGGTGGCACCGTGACCCTGGACGGCGAGGACGTCCTGGAGATGTCCGTCGACGAGCGCGCCCGCGCCGGCGTCTTCCTCGCCATGCAGTACCCGGTCGAGGTCCCCGGCGTCTCGGTCTCCAACTTCCTGCGCACCTCCGCCACCGCCATCCGCGGCGAGGCCCCCAAGCTGCGCACGTGGGTGAAGGAGGTCAAGGAGTCCATGGAGCGTCTGCACATGGACCCGGCCTTCGCCGAGCGCAACGTCAACGAGGGCTTCTCCGGCGGTGAGAAGAAGCGCCACGAGATCCTCCAGCTGGAGCTCCTCAAGCCGAAGATCGCGATCCTCGACGAGACCGACTCGGGTCTCGACGTCGACGCCCTGCGCATCGTCTCCGAGGGCGTCAACCGCGTCCGCGAGACCGGCGAGGTCGGCACCCTGCTGATCACGCACTACACGCGCATCCTGCGCTACATCAAGCCCGACTTCGTCCACGTCTTCTCCGGCGGCCGCATCGTCGAGTCCGGCGGTGCCGAGCTGGCCGACAAGCTGGAGGCCGAGGGGTACGAGTCCTACACGAAGGGTGGCGTATCCGCGTGACACATCTGCCGGGCCTCCTCGACACCGAGGCGATCCGCAAGGACTTCCCGATCCTCGACCGGGTGCTCCACGACGGCAAGAAGCTCGTCTACCTGGACAACGCGGCGACATCCCAGACGCCGCGCCAGGTGATCGACGTGCTCAGCGAGTACTACGAGCAGCACAACGCCAACGTGCACCGCGGCGTGCACGTGCTGGCCGAGGAGGCCACGGCGCTGTACGAGGGCGCGCGCGACAAGGTCGCCGCCTTCATCAACGCGCCGAGCCGCAACGAGGTGATCTTCACCAAGAACGCCTCCGAGGCGCTCAACCTCGTCGCCAACATGCTCGGCTGGGCCGACGAGCCCTACCGGGTGGACAGCGACACCGAGGTCGTCATCACCGAGATGGAGCACCACTCCAACATCGTTCCGTGGCAGCTGCTCGCGCAGCGCACCGGCGCGAAGCTGAAGTGGTTCGGCCTCACCGACGACGGCAGGCTCGACCTGTCGAACATCGACGAGGTCATCACCGAGAAGACGAAGATCGTCTCCTTCACGCTGGTCTCCAACATCATGGGCACCGTCAACCCGGTCGAGGCGATCGTCCGCCGCGCCCAGGAGGTCGGCGCGCTGGTCCTGATCGACGCCTCGCAGGCCGCCCCGCACATGGTGCTGGACGTGCAGGCGCTGCAGGCCGACTTCGTGGCCTTCACCGGCCACAAGATGTGCGGTCCGACCGGCATCGGTGTGCTGTGGGGCCGGCAGGAGCTGCTGGAGGACCTGCCGCCGTTCCTCGGTGGCGGCGAGATGATCGAGACCGTCTCGATGCACTCGTCCACGTACGCTCCCGCGCCGCACAAGTTCGAGGCGGGTACGCCCCCGATCGCGCAGGCCGTCGGCCTCGGCGCGGCCGTGGACTACCTCACCTCGATCGGCATGGACAAGATCGCCCAGCATGAGCACGTGCTCACCGAGTACGCGGTGAAGCGGCTCCTGGAGGTGCCCGACCTCCGGATCATCGGCCCGACCACGGCCGAGGACCGCGGCGCCGCGATCTCGTTCACGCTCGGTGACATCCACCCGCACGACGTGGGCCAGGTCCTGGACGAGCAGGGCATCGCGGTCCGGGTCGGCCACCACTGCGCGCGGCCGGTCTGCCTGCGGTACGGAATTCCTGCGACCACGCGGGCGTCGTTCTATCTGTACTCCACGCCGGCCGAGGTCGACGCCCTGGTCGACGGCCTGGAGCACGTACGGAACTTCTTCGGGTAGGGGTTGGTCGTGAAGCTGGATTCGATGTACCAGGACGTCATCCTGGACCACTACAAGCACCCGCACGGCCGGGGCTTGCGGGACGGTGACGCCGAGGTGCACCACGTCAACCCCACCTGCGGTGACGAGATCACGCTGCGGGTGAAGTACGACGGGTCGCGCATCGCGGACGTGTCGTACGAGGGCCAGGGATGTTCGATCAGCCAGGCCTCCGCCTCCGTGCTGAACGAGCTCCTCGTCGGCAAGGAGCTCGCCGAGGCGCAGAAGATCCAGGGCACCTTCCTGGAGCTGATGCAGTCCAAGGGCCAGATCGAGCCGGACGACGCGATGGAGGAGGTGCTGGAGGACGCGGTCGCGTTCGCCGGTGTCTCCAAGTACCCGGCTCGCGTGAAGTGCGCGCTGCTGAGCTGGATGGCGTGGAAGGACGCGACCGCCCAGGCGCTGGGCGACGGCACCGACGCCGAGAGGAAGACGGCATGACCGAGAACGCTGGGGCGGCGCTGAAGCCTGCCTCCGAGGAAGAGATCCGCGAGGCGCTGTACGACGTCGTCGACCCCGAGCTGGGCATCGACGTCGTCAACCTGGGCCTGATCTACGGCATCCACATCGACGACTCCAATGTCGCGACCCTCGACATGACGCTGACGTCGGCGGCCTGTCCGCTGACGGACGTCATCGAGGACCAGGCGAAGGCCGCGACGGACGGCATCGTCAGCGAGCTGAAGATCAACTGGGTCTGGATGCCGCCGTGGGGTCCGGACAAGATCACGGACGACGGCCGCGAGCAGCTGCGCGCGCTCGGCTTCAACGTCTGATCCGGGCGATCTCCCGGGAACGGCCATGCCCTCCCCCGAGCTCTGCGAGCAGGGGGCACCCCCCAGCAGACTGGAGGGCATGGCCGTTTCTCTGTACCAGATCGCGATCGACTGTCATGACGCCGCCGCGCTCGCCCGGTTCTGGACGCGGGTCCTCGACTGGCAGATCGTCTACGAGGATCCCGAGGAGATCGTCATCGGGGCCGACCCGAGCGCGCTGCCGGGAATCGTGTTCCTCACCGTGCCCGAGACCAAGACCGTGAAGAACCGGCTGCACATCGACCTCACCCCCGACGACCAGGGTGCCGAGGTCGAGAGGATCATCGCGCTCGGAGCGCGGCGTGCGGACGTCGGGCAGGGGGACGACATCACCTGGGTGGTCCTCACCGACCCCGAGGGCAACGAGTTCTGCGTGCTGCGGCCGAAGAAGACCCTGCTCGACTGACGCCAGGGCGTCACGTCATCGCGCCTCGGTGCCGCCGTCCGCGGCCCCGTCCGCCGCCCCCGGCCGGGCACTCAGCGCGTCGTAGGCGCTGAGCGCCGCGCGCACCCGCATGATGTCGGCGCCCGACGTGGCGTCCAGCCCGGTCGCCTCCGCCGCGCGGCGCAGCCGGTAGTCCACCGTGTTCGGGTGCACGCGCAGCCGCTCGGCGGTCAGCTGGCGGCTGAGTCCGCTGTCCAGAAACGCGCGCAGCGTGCCGAGCAGTTCGGGGCGGTCGGCGAGCGGGCGCATCAGTTCGGCCAGGGCGTCGCGGGCCGGGCCCGGCTGCATCAGCTGGTATTCCAGCAGCACGTCCCCGAGCCGGTGGACACCCGGCTCCCGGCCCGCCGACACCGCCACCCGCCGCACCTCCTCCGCCAGCCGGACCGCCGCTTTCACGTCCTCCGGGGCGGCCGCCGCCGCGCCGGCCACGATGTCGACCCCGGCCACGCGGCTCATGTGTGACACCGCGGTGGCCAGCCGGTTCCAGTCCCGGTCGGCCAGCAGCGCGACGTCCGTGCCGTACGGGATGAGCGCGAGCCCGCCGTCGCCGGTGAGGGCCGACAGCACCTGGCCCTCGGCGTGGCGTTCCAGCTCCACCCGCAGCCGCCGCAGCTTCCGCTGCCTGGCGATCACGGGACTGACCCCCGGGGCCCGCTCGTCGGGGTGGGTGCCCACGGCCAGGGCCAGGACCAGATAACAGGCGGGGAGCCCGATGCCCCAGCGGGCGGCCGTCACCCGTACGTCCTCCCCGTCGACGAGGGCCGTGAGCATCGCCTGCCGGGCCGACTGCTCCTCGCCCGCGGCCGCCTGGCGCTCCGCGAAGTAACCCGCCACCACGTTGGCCGTCATCCGCTCCAAAAACCGCAGCACCAGCTGGTTCGCGGTCCTCACCTGCGACAGGTCCTCGGGCGTCGCGTGCGCCGACATCCGCTCCAGGCACTCCTGCGCCCCCACGTGGTAGGCGCTGATCACCGCCTCCACCGGAACGCCCTCCTCGGCCCGCTTGGCGGCGGACTGCCGCAGGACCTGCAACTGCGTCTCGTCCGGCAGTTCGCCGGTGCGCAGGACGCCGATGAAGGCGCGTATGCCCTGGCAGATGACCCGCTGGGTCTCACTGCGCAACTGCTCGGCCGGCAGTGTGCCGTAGACGGGCACATGGTCGACGAGGCGTGCGAGGACACGGGCGGCCAGCTCGTCCACCGATCCGGCCAGGCGCTGGTGCACCGGAACCCCGCCGAAGGCGAGCGGCACGTACGCCTCACGGTCCATGGTCACGTACCCCTCACTGTCCACGGTGGCGACCTCGTCGACGCCGCTGACCTTACTTACCGGTAATAAAGGTCGCCGCAGGACGCGCGGGGTGTCAATGCCGACGCGCGGGCGACGGGCGAGTACCCCGGGAGGGTGTTGTGACGGCTCACAAGCCCCCGGCGGATTGTTTGGACGCCGCCCGGGACGGGGCGCGCCGAACTCGCGGCAGGCTGCTCCCGGGCATCCCCGTGCCCCGTACGACTCCGCCGACATCAGCCCCGGGACGGGCTGATCGACCCCCCACAGGAGCAACCGATGTCAGGGATCGAGTGGTCCGCCCGTCGCCTGCGCACCGCACTGGCCACAGCCGCCGTGTCCGCGGCCGCCGTCGTCACCTGCGCCGCCGCCCCGGCGCAGGCGGCCGAGGAGAAACCGCTGCGCGAGGGCGGCGTCCCGCAGGCGCTGTGGAACTACGCGGTCTCCCCGGGGGCCGTGCCGGGCGCCAACGACTGGTCGTGCAGGCCCGGCGCCGAGCATCCCGACCCGGTGATCCTCCTGCCGGGCACCTTCTTCAACATCGGCGCCAACTTCGTGAAGGCCGCCCCGCGCCTGAAGAACAACGGCTACTGCGTCTACGCCATGAACTACGGCTTCACCCCGCTGTCCTTCCAGCGCGTCGGCGGGCTCGGCTCCAACCGCGAATCGGCCGCGCAGCTGGACGCCTTCGTGACGCGGGTCCAGCAGGCGACCGGTGCCGGGAAAGTGGACATCGTCGGCCACTCGCTCGGCGGCAGCGTGCCGATGTGGTGGATGAAGAAGATGGGCGGCGCGAAGAAGGTCGACGACTATGTCGGCTGGGCCCCCAGCTCCCACGGCACCGACCTCAACGGGATCGTGGACCTCGGCGACAAGCTGAACCTCATGGGCTTCGGCACCGGCCTGTCGAACACGGCACGGTTCCCCGGCGTCGTCGAGCAGACCCGCACCAGCGACTACACCAGACAGATGTGGGCCGACGGCGACCGGGTGCCGGACGGACCCGAGTACACCGTCATCATGACCAGGTACGAGAAGGTCGTCACCCCGTACGCCACCCAGGCCCTGACCGGCAAGAACGTGAACAACATCGTCCTGCAGGACCTGTGCCCCGACGACAGGGCCGGCCACATGGGGCTGTTCAACGACGACCCGACGCTCCAGATGACCATGAACGCCCTGGCCGACGGGCCCGACGACTTCCGGCCCACGTGCACGGGATACGGCATGCAGTTCCTGTGAGCGCGCACGCTGCGCGGAGCCCCGCGGCCCGGCTCCCCGGGCCGCGGGGCTCCGCGTCTCAGGCCCCGTACGCGGCCGGCGGCTGCTGCGGCGGCAGCCCGGCGGCCTCGGCGAGCGCGGGCGCCAGGTTCTCCTTGCGGATGCGCTGGTCGACGTAGAGCAGAGCGACGACCAGTTGCGGGAAGGCCGAGGTGAGGATCTGGCCCACCAGCGTGGTCAGCAGTCCGAACACCATCGTCGTGAGCACGATCGTGACGGCCACACCGCCGTTGGCCGCCTCGTCCGACAGGGAGGCCGGTCCGGTGGGGATCAGGCTCAGCAGCTGGAACACCAGCTGGATGAGGTAGCTTGCCGCGGCCGCCATCACGAAGGCCAGCAGCGAGATGCCGAACACCCGCCACCACGCGCCCCGCACCAGCTGCGCCGAGCGCGTCATCGCGCCGATGGTGCCCTGCCCCTCGAAGACGGCGACGGCCGGCGCGAAGCTGAACCGCACCCACAGCCAGATCGCCACGGGCCCGGTGGCCAGCATTCCGAGGAAGCCGACCAGGGCCAGCCAGCCCCACTCGCCCGAGCCGTCGACGGCCAGCGCGATCATCGTCACGATCATGCCGATGAAGGCCAGGGTCATCAGCACCAGCGGGACCGCGGCGATCAGCGCGGTGATCACGACGGTGCCGAGCACCGCCCCGACCCGCGGCCGCACCCGGCGCCAGATGATCCCGATGCTCGACGGGCGCCCGAGCACCGCGTCCTGCAGGACCGCGGGGCAGGAGGCGTAGACGACGGCGTTGGCCACCAGCAGCACGACGATGCCGAAGACGTACACGCCCGCGAAGGTCGCCACCAGCGGTACGACCTGGTCGCTGCCCGGTGCGCTCTCCCCGGACCAGTCCAGCAGCCGGTGCAGCTCCTCCTTCATCGACAGGTAGGCGAGCGCGAGCGCCCCGCCGAACACCGCAAGGGCGACGCCGTAGACGGCGAGCGCGAAGCCGAGCAGCTGCTTCCAGTGCCGGCCGATCGTGGCGAACGCCCCGCCGAGGATCTCGCCGAGGCCGAGCGGCCCGAGTGGTATCACCCCCGGCTTGGGCGGCGGCGGTGCCCAGGCGCCCCACGCGGGCGGCCCCGGGTAAGGCGTGTTGCCCCCCGGATAAGGCGTGTTTCCGTAAGCCATTGAAGTCCCCCCATGTCAGATGACGGCGGGACGGCCGCCGCGGCGGCCGTCCGGACGAACAAGGTAGCCGGGGCCGCCGGAGTGACAGACTCCGCCCCCGAGCGCCCTGTCCCCCCTCTTCCCCGTCCCGTCCCGCGCGACGCGGACGCCCGGCACCTGAGACCGGTTCGCCGATGCGGGCCCCGGCCGGTTAGGTTTCCTGTCATGACTGACTCGTCCGACAGCACCACTGCTCAGCGCACCACCGGTGCCGTGGCCGCAGGCCTGGCCACCGTCACCGCCGAGGGCGTCGTCCTCGACACCTGGTACCCCGCCCCCGAGCTCACCGCCGAGCCCGGCCCCGCAGGCACCGAGCGGCTGACCGCCGAGCGTGCCGTGGAGCTCCTCGGCGACGGCGCCGCGCGGGCCATCGGCCCGGACGCCCGCCGCGGGGTCGAGGTCGTCGCCGTCCGCACGGTCATCGCCTCGCTCGACGACAAGCCGCTGGACGCCCACGACGCGTACCTGCGCCTCCACCTGCTCTCCCACCGGCTGGTCAAGCCGCACGGTCAGAGCCTGGAGGGCCTCTTCGGGCTGCTCGCGAACGTCGCCTGGACCAGCCTCGGCCCCGTCGCGGTCGACCAGCTCGAGACCGTGCGCCTCAACGCCCGCGCCGAGGGGCTGCACCTGCAGGTGACCTCGATCGACAAGTTCCCGCGGATGACCGACTACGTGGCTCCCAAGGGCGTGCGGATCGCCGACGCCGACCGGGTCCGGCTCGGCGCGCACCTCGCCGAGGGCACCACCGTCATGCACGAGGGCTTCGTCAACTTCAACTCCGGCACCCTCGGCACCTCGATGGTCGAGGGCCGTATCTCCGCGGGCGTCATCATCGGCGACGGTTCCGACATCGGCGGCGGCGCCTCCACCATGGGCACCCTGTCCGGTGGCGGCAACGTCATCATCTCCGTCGGTGAGCGCTGCCTGATCGGCGCCGAGGCGGGCGTCGGCATCGCGCTCGGCGACGAGTGCGTCGTCGAGGCCGGCCTGTACGTCACGGCCGGCACGCGCGTCACGATGCCCGACGGCCAGATCGTCAAGGCCCGGGAACTGTCCGGCGCGTCGAACATCCTCTTCCGCCGCAACTCGGTCACCGGCACCGTCGAGGCCCGCCCGAACAACGCGGTCTGGGGCGGCCTCAACGAGGTGCTCCACAGCCACAACTGATCTTCGGGGTTCCTCCTCGAGGACGTGCTCGAAGACGTCGCCGTGCTCGGCGGCATCTACGCAGTCGGCTGACCGGCCGCGCGCTCCAGCCGCCGGTACGCCTCCAGCAGCCCGTCGGTCGCCTCGCGGCCGGCGGGCTGCAGCGGTTCACGGACCGGCCCGGCCGGCTGACCGAGCGCGCCGAGCAGCGCCTTGGCGGTCACCGTGCCCGGCAGCCCCGAGGCCATCATCGACTCCGAGAGCGGCAGGGCGAGCTGGTTGAGCCGGGCGGCCCGGGCGGTGTCCCCGGCGTCGTAGGCGTCGAGGACCGCGCGTAGATGGGGCGCGGCGACGTTGGCCACCGTCGAGACGAATCCGGCGCCGCCCACCGCGTACAGCGGCAGGTTCATCTCCTCGCAGCCCGAGTAGTACGCGAGCCCGCTGCCGGCGATGACCTTGGTGCTGCCCAGCAGGTCGTACGCGCAGTCCTTCACCGCCGCGACTCGGGGGTGGTCCGCCAGCCGCAGCATCGTCTCCGGCTCGATGCGCACGCCCGTGCGGCCGGGGATGTCGTACAGCATCAGCGGAACACCGACGGCGTCGGCCACCCGGCGGAAGTGCGCCTCGATCGCCGGCTGGGGCGGGCGGCTGTAGTACGGGGCGGTCACGAGCAGCCCGTCGGCGCCCGCCCGTTCGGCCTCGCGCGCCAGTTCCACGGTGTGGCGGGTGTCCGCGGTGCCGACGCCCGCGACGATCGCGGCCCGGTCGCCGACCTCCTCGGCCACCGCCCGCACCAGGGCCGCCTTCTCGGCGTCGGACGTCGTGGGGGACTCACCGGTGGTGCCGGAGAGCACCAGTCCGTCGCAGCCGTCGTCGACCAGCCGGGCGGCGAGCTTCCGCGCGCCGTCGGCATCCAGGGCGCCGTCGTCGGTGAAGGGCGTGACCATGGCGCACAGGGCGCAGCCGAAAGGGCGGGAAGATGACATGTCCGCAGTGTGGCCGCAGGGCCGGTAAAGCTCCAGTTACATCTGCTTCGTGTGAAAGTGAAGCAGCGCTGAGCGGTCCCCGGTGTGCCTGGTCACAGCGGTGCCGGCCGGTGCGCGGGCCGCGGGGCCCGCACACCGGCGGCTGCTCCTTACGGGCGGAAGCGCAGCACCTGCGGGTCGTGGTCGCTGTTCTGCTCCGCGAACTCCGCGTTGATGTGCACGCTGTCGTACGAGAAGTCGTCGATCGAGGGGCTCGTCAGGATCTGGTCGAGGACCTGGCTGTTGCCCTGGAAAACGTACGAGTAGCGCTCCGAGCGCGGCAGGGACGTGATGGCCGGGTGCAGGGCGCCGTCGTCCGTCAGGGCCTTCGTCGTCGCCGAGAACTCGAAGTCGTTGATGTCGCCGAGGACCACGACGTCGGCCCTGCGGTCGGTCTTGAGGATGTCCTTGACGAAGGCGTTGACCGACTGCGCCTGGAGGAGGCGCTTGGCCTCGGAAGAACGATTCGGCGGCTGGTGGTGCGAGGTCAGGCCCTCGTCGCCGCCCTTGGAGCCGAAGTGGTTGGCGATCACGAAGACCGTGCGGCCGCGGAAGGTGAACTCGCCGGCCAGCGGCTTGCGGCTGTTCTCCCAGGCGGAGTTCGCCGGGTCGACGCGGCCGGGCGAGAGCGTCAGGGCCGCCCGGCCGTGCTCGCGCACGACACCGGTCGCCGTCGTGGCGTCGCCGCCCGCGCGGTCGGTGAAGGAGACCCGGTCCGGGTTGAACAGGAAGACCTGACGGATGTTGCCGCCGGGCTCGCCGCCGTCCTTGTTGTTCTGCGGGTCCACGGACCGCCACGCATACGCCGGACCGCCGGCCGTGACGATCGCGTCCGTGAACTTCTTCAGCGTCTGCCCGGCCGCGACCGTGCCGTCGTTCTTCGCGCCGTTGTCGTCCTGGATCTCCTCCAGCGCGAGGATGTCGGGCGACGAGAGGTTCTCGACGACGGCCTTCGCCAGCGCGTCGAACTTGGACTGCGGGTCCGACGGGTCCAGGTTCTCCACGTTGTACGTGGCCACCGCCAGTTCGCCGTTCCGCTGCGGGCGCGTGCTCTCGCGCTCGAGGCCGCGGTCCGTCACCGTCCCCAGGGTGCGGGCGGTCAGGGTGTAGCCGCCGAACTGGTTGAAGTCCAGCGGGCCCTCGGTCGTGCCGGCGAGCACGTCACCGACGTTCGCCTTGGGGAACGGCTTCTCGGCGAGGGGCGTCAGCGACTGGATCTGCAGGCGCCCGGTGTTCTGCGAGGTGTACGAGCCGTAGACCGTGCCGCCGCGGCGGTTGTCGTTCTCGTACGGCTTGACCGTCACCCACAGCTCCGCGTACGGGTCGGTGGCGCCGACCACGCGGGACGTGCCGATGCGGACGTTGGCGCCCTCCAGTGACTCGTAGTAGTCCAGGGCGTACGTACGCGGCCGCAGGGGAAGGGCGTTGATGCTGTTGCCGGCCGCCGGGTCGCCGTCGGGGGCGTACGCGCCGGGGACGGACCAGGCCGAGACCGTGACGGGCGCGGGGAGTTCGTTGCCCCGCGAGACCACCGTGACGGCCGGCCTGGCTATCTGCGTCAGCGACTGGTTGCCCGAGTTGGTGCCGCCCGGTATGTACTCGCCGACCGTGCCCGAGACCAGCACCTGGTCGCCGACGGCGACGGTCGGGACGGAGCCGGTGTAGACGAAGACGCCCTCGCTGGTGGCGTCGTTGTCGTCGGCCTGCGGGTCCTGGAACCAAAAGCCCCGGGAGCCGTACGTCCGAACGCCCGTGACGATGCCCGGCACATCGGTGACCTGGCGCCCCACGAGCGGGGACGTCCGGGTGGTGCCCTGGATGTCGTGGATCCGCGCCTGGGCGGTCTCGGCCGCGGTGGCGCCGGTGGAACCGGCGAGCAGGCCGGCGGCCAGCGCGGCGGCGACGACAGCGGCGACGGCGGGCGTTCTCGGTACGACGGAGGAAGGCATCGGGGTTTCTCCGGAGGTGTGAGGGATGAGGGGTGCCGGCGGCGCCGGCGGGGTCCTGCGTGTTCTACGCGCGTCAATCTCTTGGCTCGACAGGGCAGTTGTCAAGAGTCGCCGGATGTACGGGGGCGGGCGCGTGGGTGAACACGGCGGCGTGACGGCTTTCCACGGCCGGGGGCGTCCCAGTCGCACCATGTGCCCCACAGGCACCCTTGGAGGTCGCCTCTTCCCGGTGCGCCGCGAAACCTCCTCGAATGCGTCTACGCTGGCACCGCCCGGGTCCCCCTGCGTCCGGGTCCCTTACGTCCGGGGGCCCGTGAGCCTGCCCCGGATCCCGTACGCCGCGGAGGAGAACCAGCACATGCCCGAAGACCGCCCCACCCTTCCGCCGGTCCGGCTGCACTCGGACGCGGAGCTGGCTCGGGCCGCGCTCGGCGCCCCGCTGCTCGCGCGGGCCGTCAGGCTCGCCCGTTGGGCGGGCCCGGGGACGCGGGTCGGCGCCGGCGGCGAACTTGTCGACGAGCAACTGCCCGACGCGGCCGCCGTGTTGGGCCTCGCCGGGGACGAGGAAGGGGCCGCGTACGCGAGCGAGGCGTGGCGCGTGGCCGTCGACACCGGGCTCGTCGAGGTCGAGGACGCCGATGATGCCGCCGACGCCGACGCCGACGCCGACGCCGACGCCGACGCCGCCGCCGCTGGTGCCGGTGCCGGTGCCGGTGCCGGTGACGCGACCGGCGGCGACGTCGCCGATGACGACGTCGCGGGCGGCGCCGGCGCCGGGGCCAACCTGGCGCTGGTCACCGGAGGTTCGCCGCAGGACGTGCTCGGCCTGTGGCTGGACGCCCTGGACGTCGTCCTCGCGGACGCGAGCGCGCCCTTCTTCGACGACATCGCCGACGTCGTCGGGGCGGACGGCGGAGTCGACTTCGAGGCGCTCGGCTGGGACCCGGAGGCGGAGGCCGAGTTCCTGGAAGGCGTCCTCGGCAACCTCTACCTGCTGACCGTCTCCGACGGCGGCGCCGGTGACCATCCGGTCCCGCTGCCCGTGCTCGCGGCGTCGATGATCGTGCCCGAGGACATGGGGGAACCGACGGACGACGTGCTGGAGCAGGTCTCCGAGGCGATGATGCGCCTCGACGACCAGTTCCGTCTGCTGGAGCCCATCGGGCTCGTCGAGTACCGGCCGGTCGACGAGGCGCTGATGGCGGAGGAGACCGAGGACGCGGCGACCCAGACCCCGGCCGACGACGAGGACGTCTCCCGGTACGGGATGGTCAGGCTCACCCCGCTCGGCCTGTACGGCATCCGGGCCCGGATGCTGGAGGCGGGCGTCGACGCACCCGCCGTGGGGGAACTCGCGGACAAGGGCGCGGAGGTCCTGCTCGACCGGCTCACGCACTTCCCCGAGCCCGCCGCGCGTGCCGAGACCGAGCAGTGGCTGGCCCGGCGCGCACCAGCCGCAGCCGCCCGCGACCTGCTCGCCGCGGCCCGCGGTGCCGACGGCGGGGCGCCGCTGCGCCGCCTCCACTGTCAGCAGGCCCTCACGCTGGTCGGCCCGCACGCCGAACCGGAGGTCCGCGCGGTCCTCGACGACGCCGAACTCGGCGGCCTGGCCCGGGTGTGGCTCGCTGAGCGCGGCGCGTCCGACGTGCCGCCGCCGCCGGAATCGATGATCTTCTGGCTCGCGATCGACACCATCGCGGCGCAACTGGACGCGGACGGCGAGGTCGAGGAGCTCCAGGGCCTGGTGGAGGGCCTGGTCGGCCAGCACAGCGGGTTCTTCGACGCGGCGTGGCGGGTGGCGCATCCGCGGACGGCGGACGTGCTGGAGGCGATGGGCAGGCTGCACGGGGACAAGCGGGTGGCGAAGGATGCCCGCAAGGCGGCCTTCAAGTCCCGCTCGTCCCACTGACACCCGGGGTCTCCCAGTCCTCGCGGACGTCCGTGCGGGTACCGGACGTTGCGGTCCCCAACCCCCGCCGGTGGAGGCGATGGTGGAAGCCGGTGGTACCGCGGGGACGGTGGCCGCGGCCCGTCTCGGGGCACGCGGCGCGGAGCCGCCGCGGCCGGGTGTCTGGGGCGTCAGCCCCCATGAGTCCCCGCCCCTGCTGGGGCGCAGTCCTCAGGTGGGGGAGGGGCGGGGCGCCGGAGGCGCCGCGGCGGCAGTCCCGTGTTCTACCCCGCCCCGCAGGGGCTGGGGCCGAGCCCCGGTTCCGGGCAGAGGGCGGAGGGGAGAAGCCCCGTGGCGCGAAGCGGCGGGGGGTGTGGGGGCGTTGGCCCCAGGTGCGCCTTCCGCCCGGCAGGGGCCCGGGGCGCAGCCCCAGGTTTCGGGAAGGGGCGCGAAGCCGCCGCCCCGGGGGTAGGGGGCGTCAGCCCTCATGATTCCCTGCGCCGGAAAATACGTGGCGCGCCCGGCGTCCCGTTTTCTAGAGTCGTCACCACGAGCTGCACCTCCCGGTGCGCCGGCCGCGGCTACTTCCTCTGACAAAAAGACGCCGCTGCCATCCTGGATCTCGGGAGGCGCAGTTTCGTGAGGCGCCCGTTTCCCGTGCGCCCGGTGTACATCTCCGGAAATTCGGGGGGATTTCCTATCACTCGCTTCAACAGCGCCGCGGCCCGCATGGAAGCCGCACCGTATTCCTACGTCGGCCCCGGCGGCCGCGTTCTCTATCTGGACGAGGAACCCGCACCGCATTCCCACGTGCGCTCCAGTCGGCCCGCCCCGGCCGCGTTTCCCGTCCTTCGCACGTACGAGGGAGCCGCCGGGTTCCAGCGGGACCCGCACTCCGAGCTCTATCTGCTCGCGCTGGCCGACTTCGTGGGCCAGCGGACCTTTTACGAGGCGGCCGGCGACCGCGACGACCGGTTCGCCGCGCTCGTGCGCAGGCTCGCCGTCGAGGACCCGCAGTGGACCGCCGAGCTGCTCGGCTGGCTGCGGAGCCGCGCCCACATGCGGACCGCGTCGATCGTGGGCGCCGCCGAGTTCGTGCACGCGCGACTCGCGGCGGGCGCCACCCGGGGCGGGTACAACCGCCGGGTCGTCGACTCCGTGCTGCAGCGCGCCGGCGAGCCCGGCGAACTGCTCGCGTACTGGACGTCGCGGTACGGCCGCACCGTGCCCAAGCCCGTCAAGCGCGGTGTCGCGGACGCCGTGCGGCGGCTGTACGGGGCCCGGTCGCTGCTCAAGTACGACACCGCGAGCAAGGGGTACCGCTTCGGCGACGTGCTCAATCTGGTGCACGCCTCGCCGGATCCCGCGAAGCCCTGGCAGGGCGACCTGTTCCGGTACGCGCTCGACCGCAGGCACCACGCCGACCGCGCCGAGCCGCCCGCCTCACTGCCGGTGCTCACGGCGCACCAGGAGCTGATGGAGCTGCCCGTGGGGGAGCGGCGGGCCGCCGTCGTCGCGCCCGGCGGTGCGGAGCGCCTGGCCGCGGCGGGCATGACGTGGGAGGCGCTGGCGGGCTGGCTCCAGGGACCGATGGACGCGGCGGCCTGGGAGGCCGTCATCCCCTCCATGGGGCCGATGGCACTGGTCCGCAACCTCCGGAACTTCAACGAGGCCGGTGTCTCGGACGAAGTGGCCGCACAGGTCGCGGCGCGGATCTCGGACCCCGAAGCGGTCGCCGGGTCACGGCAGTTCCCCTTCCGCTACCTCGCCGCGTACCAGCACGCCCCGTCGCTCCGCTGGGCGTACCCGCTGGAGGTGGCCCTCGGACACTCGCTGGCGAACGTGCCCGCGCTGCCGGGGCGGACGCTGGTACTCGTCGACCGCTCGGGGTCGATGTGGTCGCCGCTGTCCGACCGCTCGGAGCTCAGCCGCGCCGACGCGGCGGCGATCTTCGGCACGGCCGTCGCGATGCGCGCCGAGAAGGCGGACCTCGTCCAGTTCGGCACGGGCCACAGCCCGGTGGCGTACACGAAGGGTGAGTCGGTGCTGAAGGTGCTGGAGCGCTTCGGCATGCTCGGCGGCACCAACACCACCGCAGCCGTGCGGGCGCACTACCGGAGCCACGACCGCGTACTGATCGTCACCGACGAGCAGGCCGCGTACCACCACTGCGGCGATCCCACCGCCCAGGTCCCGGCCCGTGTCCCCGTCTACACCTGGAACCTGGCGGGCTACCAGGTGGGCCACGGTCCCTCGGGCGGCGCCAACCGGCACACCTTCGGCGGGCTGACCGATGCCGCCTTCCGGATGGTGCCCCTCATCGAGCAGGGGATGTCGGCCGACTGGCCCTGGAGGTGAGCGGCCGCCGGGGACGCCGCGAGGACGTCCCCGGTGGTGCGGGCGTCACAGAGCCTGTGCCGCCGGCTTGACCATGCCGCGCACCGTGCGGGACTTCACGAAGTCGCCCATCGCGGTCATCTCCCACTCCCCGGAGAACTGCTTGATCAGCTTGGCCATCATCACGCCGGTCTGCGGCTCGGCGCTCGTGAGGTCGAAGCGGACCAGCTCCTCCCCGGTGGCGGCGTCGATCAGGCGGCAGTAGGCCTTGGCGACCTCGGTGAACTTCTGCCCGGAGAAGGAGTTCACCGTGAAGACGAGGCCCGTCGCGTCGGCGGGCAGCCGGCCGAGGTCGACGACGATGACCTCGTCGTCCCCTGCGCCCTCGCCGGTCAGATTGTCGCCGGAGTGCTTGATGGAGCCGCCCAGGATGGACAGCTTGCCGAAGTAGCAGCTGTCCAGGTGATTGCGGCTGGGGCCGTAGGCGATGACCGAGGCGTCGAGGTCGATGTCCTTGCCGCGGAACGCGGGCTCCCAGCCGAGGCCCATCTTCACCTGCGAGAGCAGCGGGCGGCCGCCCTTGACGAGGGAGACGGTCTGGTTCTTCTGCAGGCTGACGCGGCCCTTGTCGAGGTTGATCTTCCCGGTGGCGGCCGGTGCGGCGGGGGCGGGCGGCGCTGCCGGCGGCGGCGGTGCGGCGGCGGCGATGCGCGGGTCGGGAGCCGCGGGGGCGGGCATGGGGGGCGCGGCGGGGGCCGGAGCGGGAGCGGGCACCGGCGCGGGGGCCGGGGCGGCCGCGGGCTCCTCGTCGACCGAGACGCCGAAGTCGGTGGCGATGCCGGCCAGGCCGTTCGCATAGCCCTGGCCGACCGCGCGGGCCTTCCAGGCGCCGTTCCGCAGGTAGATCTCGACGACCACCAGCGCGGTCTCGGCGCCCAGCTGCGGCGGCGTGAAGGTGGCGATCGCGCTGCCGTCGTCCGCGTTGCGGATGGTCGCGGTCGGCTCGATGCCCTGGAAGGTCTGTCCCGCGGCATCCGGGCTGGCCGTCACGACGATCTTCTCGATGCCGGGCGGGACGGCCGCGGTGTCCACGACGATCGCGTCCGGGGCGGTGCCCCCGCCCGAGCGGTAGGTGACGCCGGGGCCCTGCGGCTGGTTGTAGAAGATGAAGTCGTCGTCGGAGCGCACCTTGCCGTCGGCGGTGAGCAGCAGGCCCGATACGTCGAGCCGCACCGGGGCGGCGACGTCCACCGCCACACGGGCGGTGGCCAGGGGAATGTTCGAGCCGGGGGTCATAGCTGTCATGCCAGGGGTAACGAGCGAGACCGCTTTACCGTTCCCTTACCGTCGTCACCGGTTACGGGGGTGGTTGCGCGCGGCCCGCTCGTTGCCGAACTTGTACGCGCCCGTCCAGCGGGCCATGACCAGCTGGGCGTCCCCGGCCGTCACCTCGGCGAGGAACGCGGCGGCGCGGTCACCGCGCAGCGTGCCGGCGGTGCGGCCGCGGTGGGTGATCACGACGGTGCCGTCGGCGCGCTCGGTGTGGACGAATCCGAAAGGTTTGGCCATGACCGACATCCCGGCGGGCACCGGCCCGGCACCGCACGCCGATTTCAGCGCGGCCACACCGGCGGGTCGGTCACGAAGTGGCCGCCGAGGAAGGCGTGGTCGCGCCTGTCCGGGTCCAGTTCGCCCTGCTCGGCCACCAGCTCGGCGGCGTACTCCTCCGAGTCGTCCTGCGGTGTGTAGCCCAGCGCCCGGGCCGTCGACAGGTCCCACCACAGGCGGGTGTTGGCCGAGGAGCCGTAGACGATCGTGTGGCCGACGTTCTCGGCGGTCAGCGCGGCGTGGAAGAGGCGGGCGCCGTCGGCGGGGCTCATCCACACCGACAGCATCCGGACGGAGGTCGGCTCCTCGAAGCAGGAGCCGATGCGCACGGAGACGGTCTCCAGTCCGTGCTGGTCCCAGTAGAGCTGGGCGAGGTCCTCGCCGAAGCACTTGGAGAGGCCGTAGAAGGTGTCGGGGCGGTGGGGTGTCGCGACCGGGATCAGCGCCTCCGGGCCGACGGGCGCGTCCTGGAGGGGGCGGGGGGTGAAGCCGACCGCGTGGTTGCTGGAGGCGAAGACCACCCGGCGCACGCCCTCCTCGCGGGCTGCCTCGTAGAGGTGGTACGTGCCCTGGATGTTGGCCTTGAGGATCTTGTCGAACGACGACTCCAGTGAGATGCCCGCCAGGTGGAGGATCGCGTCGACGCCCCGTACGGCCTCCCGCAGCGCCTCGGTGTCGGCGAGATCGGCGACGACGGCGTCCGGCTCTCCCTCGACGGGCGCGATGTCGAGGAGGCGCAGTTCGTAGCCGTAGGCGGGCAGGAGTCCGCGCATCAGCGTGCCGAGGCCGCCGGCCGCGCCGGTGAGCAGGACGGTACGGGGAGCGGGCATGGGCGGTTCTCCTCGAATGCTCAGATGCGTGGGCGGTATTCACATGCGTGGACACGCTAGGGAGGCCGCGCGTGCAGCGTCAAGTCGCTCGTGACGAGCGCAATCGCGTCCCTGGGTCGCGGGTTGGCGTCTTGACCGGCGCACTTTCGCTGTCCTAGCGTGGCAGCGTTCAGAAATATGGACATCGAACATAATGATGCACGGAGCTGTCGGGCTCGGTGCACGGCCCAGGGAGCGCCCGTGACCTCAGATCCGCTCGCCGCCGACGCCCTCGCAGCCCGGCTCAGCCGGGGTCGGGGCCCGCTGTTCTTCCCCGTCACCGCGTACGCGCCGGACGGCGGCATCGATCTCGGTGCGTTCCGTGCCCATGTGCGGGGCGGCATCGACGCCGGTGCCGCCGCGGTCTTCGCCTGCTGCGGCACCGGGGAGTTCCACGCCCTGTCCCCGGACGAGTTCCGTCTGTGCGTCGAGGCGGCCGTCGAGGAGAGCGCCGGAGAGGCCCCGGTCCTCGCCGGCACGGGATACGGCACCGCGCTCGCCGTCCAGTACGCGCGCATCGCCGAGGACGCGGGGGCGGACGGGCTGCTCGCCATGCCGCCCTACCTCGTCGTGGCCGGCCAGGACGGTCTCGTGCGCCACTACACCGCGCTCGCCGCCGCCACCGCCCTCGACGTGATCGTCTACCAGCGCGACAACGCCGTCTTCACCCCCCGGGCCGTCGTCGAACTCGCCCGAGTGGAGCGGATCATCGGCCTCAAGGACGGCCACGGCGACCTCGACCTGATGCAGCGCATCGTGAGCGCGGTGCGTGCCGAGGTGCCCGAGCGCGACTTCCTGTACTTCAACGGGCTGCCCACCGCCGAGCTCACGGAGCCCGCCTACCACGCCATCGGCGTCCCCCTCTACTCCTCCGCCGTCTTCGCCTTCGCCCCCGACATCGCGGTCGCCTTCCACCGGGCCCTGGCGAGCGGCGACGCCAAGACCGTGAACCGGCTGCTCGACGGCTTCTTCGCGCCCCTCGTCGAACTGCGCAACCAGGGCCCCGGCTACGCCGTCTCGCTCGTCAAGGCGGGCGTACGGCTCGAGGGGCTCGCCGTCGGCGAGGTCCGGCCGCCCCTGTCCGAACCCTCCGCCGACCACGTCGCCGCGCTCGCGGCGCTGATCGCGCGCGGCCGCGCGCTGCTGGAGGAGCGGGCGTGAGGGCCTCCGCGTTCCTCTACCCCTGGGACGTGACCGGCGACCCCCACGCCGCGGCCCGCATCGTGGACCTCGGCGTCCGGCAGGTGACGCTCGCCGCGGCCTACCACTCCACCCGGGCCCTGACCCCGCGCCACCCGCGTCACCGGATCGTCACCGCCCCGCACGCGGCCGTCCTCTACCCGCCGGACCCGGCGTACTGGGCGGGGCGCGGGCTGCGGCCCTACGGGCCCGGGGACTGGGCTCCGGGCGACGCGTTCGGCGAGGCGGCGGCCGCCCTCGCGGACGCCGGCCTCGACGTCCACAGCTGGGTGGTCCTGGCGCACAACTCCCGCCTGGGCGCGGAGCAACCGGACACCTCCGTCGTCAACGCCTACGGCGACCGCTATCCCTGGGCGCCCTGCATCGCGCAGCCCGCCGTGCGCGACCACCTCGTCGCCCTCGCGGCCGAGGCGGCGCCGCGGCCCGGCGCGCGCGGCACCGAGCTGGAGTCCTGCGGCTGGTACGGCCTCGCGCACCTGCACGCGCACGACAAGATCGCGGGGGTGGGGCTCGGGGACGCGGCGCAGTACCTCATGTCGCTCTGTTTCTGCCCGTTCTGCCGACAGGGTTACGCGGACCGCGGGATCGCGCCGGACCGACTGGCCCGGGCCGTGCGGCAGGCGCTCGAACCGGTCTGGCGGGGTGCGGCGCCGCCCGGCGACCGCCTTCTCGGCCCCGAACTGGCCACGCCCGTCCTTCAGTTCCGTACGCACACGGCCCGTACGTTCCAGGAGTCCGCGATCGCCGCGGTGCGCGCGGCGGCGCCGCCCGGATTCCAGGTCCTGCTCCACGCCGACCCGGTGGCGCACCACTGCGGGGCCAACGCGGGGGTCGACGCGGCGCACATCCTGTCGGTGGCGGACGGTGTGGTGGTGCCGTGCGCCCAGGGTCCCGGCCTGCTGGAGCCGTTCGCGCGCCACGCGCCGGACGGCGCCGTGCTCGCGGCGAACCTGACCGTCGTCGCGGGGATGGGCGGCTCCCCGGCGACCCTCGCGGCGGACGCCGCGAGGGCGGCCGCGTCGGGGGCGACCGAACTGCGCCTGTACCACGCGGGGCTGGCGTCGGACGCGGACCTGACGGCGGTCCGCACCGCCCTGGCCGACCTCACCTGACGCGACCTGACGCGCCCACGCTCCGGGCGGATCAGGTCGCATGGGAAGGTATCGGCCCGATGGAAAATGCTACCCACGTTCGCATTGATGCGCGTGCGAGGGTGCCGGCCACCTCCGGCCGGACGAGCGCGCGCCCTTCACACCGAGGTCCTGACTTGGCGAGGCCGGCCCATTCTGCGATATCCTCGAATGGAATTGATGCGCCCGCCGGTCCGAGTTCGAGCAGTTCGGCCGCAGCGGCCGACATTTCGTTTCCGCGGGAGATCAGTTCCCATGGACCTCAACACCATCACCGAAGTCATCCGGCGGCCGCCCGATCGGCCAGGCATGGACTGGCGCGAGGGTGACGCCTGGCTCGCAGGCGGAACGTGGCTGTTTTCCGCCGAACAGCCGAGCCTGCGCCGCCTGATCGACCTGACAGCGTTGCGCTGGGATCCCCTGGTCCCGAGCGGCGCGGGCCTCGAAATCGGCGCAACATGCACCATCCGCGACCTGCATGCCTTCGAGCTGCAAGGTGATTGGATCGCGGGCCCCCTTTTCGCGAGAAGCTGCGAGGCGTTCCTTTCCTCGTTCAAAGTCTGGAACTCGGCGACCGTCGGCGGCAATATCTGCATGTCTCTGCCCGCCGGCCCATTGATCACGCTGACCGTCGCACTCGAGGCGACGTACGAGCTGTGGGCCCCTGACGGGTCCACGCGTATCGTCGATGCCCTCGACTTCGTGACCGGAGACCATCGGAACATTCTTACTCCCGGAGAAGTCCTTCGGCGCATCGATATTCCGGCGCGCGCCCTGCGCAAACGCACCGCGCACCGCCGCTTCACGCTGACCCGCCTCGGCCGTTCGACCGTATTCCTCATCGGTACGCAGACGCCGGGGACCAGCGACCTGCTGCTCACCGTCACAGCCGGCACCGCACGGCCTGTGCGCATTGCTTTCGACACCATGCCCGATGCCCGGACTCTGCAGGAGAGCATCGACGCCATCCCCGCCGACGTCTGGTTCGCCGATCCCAACGGGACCCCGGGCCACCGTCGCCACCTGACGAAGCACTTCGCCGAAGAGATGCGTCGCGAACTCATGGCCGGGGGGTCGGCATGACCTGCATCGTGAACGGCAAAGCCTTCGACGAAGAACCAGACCCCGGCCAGTGCCTGCGCACCTTCCTCCGCTCGCTCGGCCACTACGGTGTCAAAAAGGGCTGCGACGCAGGCGATTGCGGCGCGTGCACGGTGTGGTTGGACGGCATTCCGGTACACAGTTGCATCACCCCCGCTTTCCGCGCGGACGGCCATGAGGTGACGACGATCGAGGGGCTCGGATCACCCGGCGACCTGCATCCGATGCAGCGGCAGTTCCGCGACGCCCCGGGGTTCCAGTGCGGTTTCTGTACCGCAGGGATGATCATGACGTCGGCGACGTTCACCGAGGCCCAGAAAGCGGACCTGCCACGGTCGCTGAACGGCAACCTCTGCCGCTGCACCGGCTATCGGGGGATCGAGGATGCCGTGAAGGGCCTCGTCGGTGTAGAGGCAGCGGCGCCGGGAAAGGCTGTCGGGGCGAGCGTCAGCGCGCCGGCAGCGAACGACGTGGTAACCGGTCGCGCCGAGTTCACGATGGACACCCATATCGAAGGCATGCTGCACCTCAAAGTGCTGCACTCACCACACGCGCATGCCCGGATCGTCTCGATCGACAAGACCGCCGCACTCGCGGTTCCCGGTGTGCATCGGGTCTACACCTGGGAAGATGTGCCGCGCAGGCGTTTTACCACGGCGATCCACACCGACCATCTTGTCGATCCGGACGACACCTTCATCCTCGACAACACGGTCCGTTTCGTCGGCCAACGCGTTGTTGCGGTGCTGGCCGACACCGTCGGGGCGGCAGAAGAGGGCTGCCGAAGGGTCGCCGTCGAGTACGAGTCGATGCCGGCGGTATTCGACCCCGAAGAGGCGATGGCCGAGGGGGCGCCCCAACTGCACGGTACGTACGATCCATTCGTCCGCGATCCCGTGCGCAACATCCTGCTCGAGGTCCACTCGCACATCGGCGATGTCGACACAGGGTTCGCCGAAGCCGACGTGGTCCACGAAGGCACGTTCTCGTCACCCCGAGTGCAACACGCGCATCTCGAGACGCACGGATCGATTGCCTGGATGGAGGACGGTCGTCTCCACGTCCGCACCAGTTCGCAGTCGCCTTCGATCGCGAAAGCCAAACTCGAGTATCTGTTCCGGCTGCGCCCGGACCAGCTCCGCGTGTTCTGCAAACGCGTCGGCGGTGGCTTCGGCGGCAAACAGGAAGTGATCTCGGAGGATCTGGTCGCGCTCGCCACCCTGGACACCGGGCGACCTGTCTGCCTCGAGTACACCCGCGAGGAGGAGTTCACCACGGCCTCGCCACGGCATCCGATGACAGTGACGGTCAAGCTCGGTGCGAAGGCGGACGGAACGCTCACGGCGATCCACGTCCACAATGTGTCGAACACCGGCGCCTACGGCAACCACGGCGGCGAAACGCTGTACGCAGGCGGCGCCGCGGTCATGCTCTACCGCTGCCCCAACAAGAAGTACGACGGGTTCTCCGTCTATACGAACACCGTTCCGAGCGGGGCACTGCGCGGTTACGGGATGACGCAACCGGCGTTCGCCATGGAATCGGCCATGCATGAACTGGCACTCGCACTGCACATCGATCCGCTCGAACTGCGACGACGCAACATCGTGCGACCGGGTGATCCGCTCGTCGCCATGCATGACGGGCCCGACGACGTGACGTTCACCGAGGACGGGCTCGCGCAGTGCATCGATCTCGTGGACGAGGCCATGGCCCGTACAGCCGGTGAGCCGTCCCCCGGGCCCGAATGGCTCGTCGGGGCCGGCGTCGCGAGTTCCTTGCACGCGACCGCGCCCCCGACCGAACACATCTCAGAGGCCTGGGTCACGCTTGGTGACGACCTCATGTACGAGGTGGCCGTCGGAACAGCGGAATTCGGCGAGGGTACCTCGACCGCCCATGTCCAGATCGCGGCCGACCAGCTGGGCACGACGCCGTCGCGGATTCGCCTGGTGCAGTCCGACACCGACCGCACGGGATTCGACACCGGCGCCTTTGCGAGTGCGGGGCTTTTTGTGGCGGGCAACGCAGTGCTTCGAGCGGCCAATGCTGTGCGTGACCGCATCCTGGAATTCGCTGCCGCGCACACGGGTGTCCATGTGGTGATGTGCTCCACGGACGACGAGGGCGTCGTCTGCGGCGAGCAGCGCGTGTCGTTGGCCGAGCTCGTCGCACTGGCCCGAGCGCGCGGAATCCGGTTCACCGCCGCCCGCAAGGCCTACGGCTCGCCCCGAAGCGTCACCTTCAATACGCAGGGGTTCCGGATCGCCGTCCACCGGGTGACGGGTGAGATCCGTGTCCTTTACAGCGTTCAGGCGACCGACGCGGGCGGAGTCGTCAACCCCGCGCAGGTCCGGGGACAGGTCGAAGGCGGTGTCGCCCAGGGAATCGGCTTCGCGCTGACCGAGAACTACCAGGTCGACGCGGAGGGTGGCATGGTCAACCCGAACTTCCGCAACTACCGCATCCCCGCGTACGCCGATATCCCCCGCACCGACGTGCTCCTGGTGGACTCGTCGGATTCCGTTGGGCCCATGCGGTCGAAGGGGATGGCGGAATGCTGCATCAACCCGGTAGCCCCCGCGCTGGCCAATGCGCTCCATGACGCCACGGGCGTCCGCTACCGTGCGCTGCCCCTGACGCCGGAACGGATCTACAGCCGGCTCCCCGTATACCGTTCGGCGCCGACGGGCTTGAGCAAATGAACACAAAAAGCTCGAAGAAGCCGCTGCGACGGCAATCATCGGCGGCGTGGCCGCGGTGACCGTGTTCTGGGTCGTTGTCTTCTACGTCGTGACGACCCTGACCCGGACGCTGCCCTGACCTGGCGACGCCCGAGCGCCATCGGTCCCGCCCATAGATCACGAAGCCGCACTGGGGTACTGGGTTCGGCGGGTCAGGAGCAGGGCCGTGAGGAGGCCGAGGGCGCCGATCGCGAGGAGCAGGGCGCGGACGTCGAGGAACGCCACCAGCCCCGCGCCCACCGCGAGTGTCACCGCGTTCGGGACGAACATCAGGGTGCTCGCCGTCGCCGCCGTGCGGCCCACGACGGTGTCCGGCGTCTCCCGCTGGACCGCCGTCATCGCCGCGATCAGCACGGACGGCAGCCCCAGGCCGATCGCCGCGCTGCACACCAGGGCCGCCGCGTCGTACGGCAGCATCCGCAGCGCGGCCGCCGTCGCGAACACCGCGACACCGGCTGCCGCGAAGCCCCGCTCCCCGAGCCTGCGCAGCAGCGGTCCCGCCAGCAGCCCGCTCAGCACCGAGCCCACACCCTGCGCCGTGTACAGCACGCCGACGAACGCGGGGGAGCGGTCCAGCACCGTGTCCGCCACGGCGAAGACCAGTGCGCCGTTCAGGCCTGCCAGCCCCATCGCCGCCGCACCGCCGAGGACCAGCGGCCGCAGCGCCGGCGAACCCCACACCCGGCGCGCCCCTTCGAGCAGTCCGTCCCCGGCCGCCCGCCGTACCGGCTTCTCCTCATGCACCCGCAGCAGCGCGAAGATCCCCGCCGCCACGGCGAACGACACCATGTCCAGCACCGCCACCGAGGGGCCCCCGAAGCTGGTGAACAGCGCCGCGCCCGTCAGCGGCGCGAAAAGTTTCATGCCCTCGTTCGCGGTCGTCCGCAGGCCGTTGAAGTCGCCGAGGAGCCGGCCGTCCACGGCGGCCGCGATGAGCCCGGCCTCGGCCGCGTCGTGCACCACCGAGCCCGCCCCGTACAGGACAAGTACCGCGAACAGGATCCACACGCGTTCCGCCGAGTCCACGGCGAGCACCGGGAGCAGCAGGACGGCCGTTGCGAGGTTCGAGCAGATCAGCAGCGGCCGGCGGCGGAACCGGTCGGCCACGGTGCCGAGCAGCGGGCCGATCAGCGTCGGCGCCCACATCATGAACGTCGTGAGCGCCGCCAGGGAGTCGGACCCCGTGAGCGACTTGACCCAGATTCCGGCGGCGAGCCACATCGCGGACGAGCCGAAACCGGAGACGACCACTCCGGACAGATACAGCCTCGCGGTGCGGTCACGGAGCACCGCTCCCCCCGTCCAGCGCACGTACGCCCTCCGCTTCCCGGCCGCCGCTCGGCCCCCGCGGTCACGGTGACACCTGAGGCCCTCCCGCGACATGGGGCAGTCGCCGTAGGAGGCGTCTTTTCCGCGAGCCCCCGTCACAGCCCTCGCGGACGTGACGCACCACGCCCTGTATCGATCCGCGCCGGCGCGCAGACGGCGAGCAGCTGCTGGGCGTCGGCTGACGTTCCGGCGCCTACCTCAGCGCCGCCTCCATCATCTTCTGCGCGACCGGAGCGGCCAGGCCGTTGCCGCTGACCTCCGAGCGCTCCGCGCCCGAGTCCTCGATCACCACGGCCACCGCGACCTGCTTGCCCGTGTCCGAGGACTTGGCGTAGGAGGTGAACCAGGCGTACGGCGTCTTGCTGTTGTTCTCGCCGTGCTGGGCGGTGCCGGTCTTGCCGCCGACCTCGGCGCCGGGGATCCGCGCGTTGGAGCCGGTGCCGTCCTCGACGACCGTCACCATCGCGCTGCGCAGCTGCTCCGCCGTCGACGACGACACGATCCGCCGCGCCTCACCGTCCTCGTAGGACCGGAGGGTGTCGCCATCGGCGGAGACGACCTTCGAGACCATGTGCGGCGAGGCCAGCACCCCGTCGTCGGCGATGGCCGAGGACACCAGCGCCATCTGCAGCGGCGTCGCGGTCACGTCGAACTGGCCGATGCCCGTCAGCGCGGTCGAGGACTCGTTCATCCCCTTCGGGTACACACTGGCCGACGCCCGCACGGGCACATCCTGCTCGTCGTCGTTGAAGCCGAACTTCTCCGCCATCGCCCGGACCTTGTCCTGCCCCAGGTCCACCGCCATCTTGCCGAAGACGTTGTTGCACGAGTACTGCAGCGCCGTGCGGATGGTGGCGTTCTCGCAGGGAGCGGACGGGTTCTCGTTCTCGAGGTCGGTGACCGTGCCGGGCAGGCGGTACGGGTCCGGGCTCTCGGTCCGCTCGTCCACCGAGGCGTACAGGCCGTCCTCCAGCGCGGCCGCCGCGACCACCAGCTTGAACGTCGAGCCCGGCGGCAGCGGCTGCCGCAGCGCGCGGTTGACCAGCGGTTTGTCCTCGTCGGCCGTCAGTGTGCGCCAGGTGTCGCCGTCGTTCGTGCCGCTGATCGACGACGGGTCGTACGAGGGCGTGCTGACCATGCCCAGGATCTCGCCGGTTTCCGGGTCGATCGCGACGGCCGCGCCCTTGGCGTCGCCGAGCGCCTCGAACCCGGCCTTCTGCACGGCCGGGTCGATCGTCGTGAGCACGTCACCCGGCTCCTGGTGCGCGCGCGTGAGCGCGTCCAGGGGGTTCTTCAGACGGTCGTCGGTGCCGTCCAGGACACCGGAGTAGATGCCCTCCAGCTGGGTCGCCCCGTACGCCTGCGAGCTGTAACCCGTGACGGCCGCGTAGAGCGCGCCGTCGGTGTACGTGCGCCGGTGGGCGAGATCGCCGCTGTCCGTCCTCTCCGAGCCGGTGACCGGGGAGCCGGCCACGATGATGTCACCGAGCGGCTGCGCGTACTGCGCGATGACCTTCCGCCGGTTGCGTTCGTCGTTCGCGAGCGCCTTCGCCTCGTACGCCTGCACCCAGGTCGCCCGCACCAGCAGGGCGAGGACCAGCAGCAGGCTGAAGACGGCGGCGCGCCTGATCGTCTTGTTCATCCCGTGGGAGGACGAGCGGCGGACCGGCCGGTGTTCCGCGTATGCCGTTTTCTCAGGACTTCCTCATGCGGCGCTCTCTCAGGAACCGGCCCCGCCGTCCGGTCACCGCGGTGAGATGAACCCCGACTCGTACGCCGCGATCACCGCCTGCGTACGGTCCCGCACACCCGTCTTGGCGAGGACCGAGGCCACGTGCGTCTTCACCGTGGCCGCGCCCACGCCCATCCGTCCGGCGATCTCCGCGTTGGTCAGGCCCGTGGCCATCAGCCGCAGCACCTCCGCCTCCCGCTCGGTCAGCCGGCCCGCCCAGGCGGGCAGGTCCGCCGGAGCGCGGCGGCCGTACTCGGCGGCCAGCGAACGCACCGCCGCGGGGAACAGCAGCGAATCGCTGCTCGCGACCAGCCGCACCGCCTGCACCAGTTCCTCGGCGGCGGCACGCTTGAGCAGGAACCCGGACGCGCCCGCGCGCAGCGCGTCGTACACGTACGCGTCGTTCTCGAAGGTCGTCACCACCACGATCCGCGGCGGCGCGTCCATCGTGCCGAGGATCTGCTCGGTGGCCCGGATGCCGTCGATCTCCGGCATCCGCACATCCATCAGGACCACGTCCGGCCGCCGTTCGCGCACCATCGACACCGCCTCGGCGCCGGTGGCCGCCTCGCCCACCACCTCCAGGCCGGGCTCGGCGTCGAGGATGACGCGCAGCGCCGTGCGGACCATCCGCTCGTCGTCGGCGAGGGCGATGCGGACCGCGCTCATCGGCCGGCTCCCAGCGGCAGCAGGGCCGACAGCCGCCACACCGCGCCCTGCGGCCCGGCACCCGCCCGGCCGCCGAGCAGCGCGGCGCGCTCGGTGATGCCGCGCAGGCCGCGTCCGCCGCCCGGGCGCGCCACGGGGGCCCGGTCGGGCAGGGGGTTCTCCATCGTGATCTCCAACTCCTCGCCGCGTACGGCGATCCGCAGGGACACCGGGACCGCCTCGGCGTGCCGCAGGGCGTTGCTCAGCCCCTCCTGGACGATGCGGTACGCCTCGCGGGAGACGTGGGCGGGCACCGAGGCCGGATCGCCCTCGGTGTGCACGGCGACGCGCACCCCGCTGCGGGACACCAGACCGTCCAGCGTGTCCAGCGTCGGACCGGTGGCGCGGTCCGCTCCCTCGCCGTCCTGCCGCAACAGGCCGAGGACGGCGTCGAGTTCGCCGACGGTGCGCCTCGTCGTCTCCTCGATCGCGGTCAGCGCCTCCCGGACGAACTCCACGTCGCGATCCAGCACCCTGCGTGCGGCGCCCGCCTGCAGGGTCACCGCGCTGAGGGCATGGCCGACCGAGTCGTGCAGCTCGCGGGCGAGGCGGTTGCGTTCGGCGAGCTCGGCGGCCCGCTGCTCGGCCGCGGCGAGCCGGTCGGCGGGGGTCGGGCCGAGCAGTACCGGCGCCTGGCGCGCGAGCAGCGCCCCGGCCCCCGCCGAGCACGCGGCGAGGGCGAGAAGCATGGCGAACCCCGCGGGCGGCAGCAGCAGGAGACGGTCGAACGGGCGCATCGACCACGGCACATGGAGGAAGTCCTGCACCGAGCGGCTGAGCGGCGCGACGATCAGCGTGACCGCGAACGGGGGCAGCGCGAGCGACGCGCCGCTGACCAGCGCGCCGATGCCCAGGTGCAGGGTGAGCCAGGCCGAGGTGCGCAGGCGCGCGGCCCAGGTGTGCGCGGGTCCGTCCGCGAACAGCTCGGCGGGCACCCCGGTGAGCGCCCGGGCCACGCCCACCGACAGCGGTCTGGCCAGCGGCAGCAGCGCGGCGACAGCGGCGAGCGGCAGGGCGACGAGGTACGCACCGAACTGCACGACGAGCGAGGTCGTGAAGAGGTTTCCCGTCTCGCCCAGCGGCCCGACCACGGTCGTCCCGACGAGCCAGAACGGCATCAACAGCGCGCCGCCGAGCACGAGATGGACCCAGCGGAGCCGCGCCCGCCTCCCGAACAGGCCCCGCAGCACGACGCGCCACATCCCGCCGGACCCCCTCCCGCCGGTGCTCCTTCCGCGGCCCGCCGCGCGCGGGTCGCTCACGCGCCGCGCCTGCGCAGCAGCAGGGCGACGGCGGCGCTGAGCAGCAGGCCGGAGATCATCTCCCCGGCGTAGGTCAGCGTCAGCAGGGCCGTGGTCTGCTCGGCGTCATCGGGCTGGGGCATCGCGGCGGTCGTGGCCAGCCAGGCGCCCCAGGCGCCCAGTCCGCTCGCCCCGATCCAGGCGGCGCCGAGCGGCAGCTTCACCGGCAGTGCGGGGGCGGCACGGAACGCGAGCAGCAGCGTTCCGGCGACGGCGACGGCCACGAAGGCGACGCGCACACCCTCCAGGACAGAGAAGTCGCTCGTGCGCTGCGCCACGCGGGCGGCGGGCAGTGCCACGGTCGATCCGGCCGCCCACATCACGTGCATGACGGCCGGGAACAGCGCGAGGAGGGCGCCGGCCGCGGTCAGGGCGCGTACCGGCCGGCCCGTCACGGCGGAGGGCAGGTCCCACACCCGCCCCTGCCACAGGTGGCTCCAGCGGTCCCTGGCATACAGCAGGAAGAGCGTGCCGAGAGAGAGGCCCTGGAGGATGAAACCGCCGTAGACGACGTTGAACACCCAGCCGTCCAGGAACGGTTCGCCAGCGTCCTGCGTCGTGGTGCCGCCCGCCGCGGAGGCCGCCAGCTGCACCGGGAAGCCGATCATGATCGGCGTGAGCAGCCCGGTCGCGCCCCACATCGGGACGCCGAGCAGCCAGGCGCGCACGCGCATGCCCCACGGCTGTGTGAGCAGCAGCGCGAGGACGACCACGGCCGCGTCCATCAGCACGGTGACGCTGTTGACGACGGCGATCAGCGCGGGGTGTTCCAGCAGGATGCTGCCCTCGGGGATGCCGATGCGGCTGCCAGAGATCCAGGCGATCTTGAGCCCCAGGTACGGCAGGCAGGCGGCGATCGCGACGGCACGCAGAGCGGACCGCAGCGGGCTGCGCCGTACGGGACGGAGGGTGTCGGCGTCGGCCGGGAGCGATGTCGGTGTCATGACCCCCACACTCCCGGCGCGGGCGCCCGGACACCTCCTGCGTCGCGACGATCCGCCTCCGCCGCACGGCGGAGACCGGTCTTCGGAGAGGACGCGCCGTACGGCGGAGACCGGGCACGGACAGGACGCCGCCCCGCCCACCGGGTCACCCGGTCGTCGCGCCGCCCGGTGTGTCACAGGCGCCTGGTCGCCAGCGTCAGGCGGTCGCGGGCGTCGAAGAGGGCATCCTTGATCATCTGCTCGTGCGCGGGCGTGAGCCGGGCCACCGGCACCGAGCAGCTGATCGCGTCGCGCGCCGGCGTGCGGTAGGGAATCGCGATGCCGAAGCAGCGCAGACCGAGGGTGTTCTCCTCGCGGTCGACCGCGTAGCCCCGTTCGCGGACGACGTGCAGCTCCTCGATGAGCTTCTCGCGGTCGGTGATCGTGTGCTCGGTCAGCGACGCGAGCGTCTCCGGCAGCATCTTGCGCACCTGCTCGTCGCTGTACGTGGCGAGCAGCGCCTTGCCGAGCGAGGTGGAGTGCGCGGGGAGCCGGCGGCCGACGCGCGTGAAGGGGCGCAGGTAGTGCTGCGACTGCCGGGTGGCGAGGTAGACGACGTTGGTGCCGTCGAGGCGGGCGAGGTGGATCGTCTCCGTGGTGTCGTCGGAGAGCCGGTCCAGGGTGGGCCGGGCCGCCGCCACGACCTCGTCGCCGTCGATGTAGGAGGTGCCCACCAGCAGGGCCCGCACACCGATGCCGTACCGGGTGCCGGTGGCGTCGGTCTCGACCCAGCCGAGCTCGACCAGTGTGCGCAGGAGCATGTAGAGGCTGGACTTGGGATAGCCCACGGCCTCCTGGACGGCGGCGAGGGAGTGCATGCCCGGGCGGCCGGCGAAGTACTCGAGCAACTCGACCGTCCGCACCGCGGACTTGACCTGCGCTCCACCGGAATCGACTGCTGACATCGCTCTTCGCCCCTCTCGACCGCTCTCCGGCGCCCGTCCTGACCGCGCGGAACGCCTTGACCCCGCGGAACGCCCGGAAATAGAGTCCCCAGAAGATTCATCACCAGGAACACTGTTCAGAATACCGAACAAATCCTGGGGGATGGCAGAGACCGGGAAGGAATGCGCGGTGGCAGCAGCACAAGTCTGGAGTGTCGACCCCCGAACCGGGAAGCAGCGCGAACAGGTTGCGGTGGAAGCCACAGCCGAGGAGGTCGACACCGCGGTACGAGCCGCGCACGCCGCCCGCGCCGCACTCGCCGACCGCACGGTCCGCGCCGCCTTCCTGCGCACCGCCGCGGCCGTCCTCGACGGCGCGGGGGACCGGCTCGTCGAGGCGGCCGACGCCGAGACCGCGCTCGGCCCCGTACGCCTCACCGGGGAACTGGCCCGCACCTGCTACCAGTTGCGCGCCTTCGCGGACATCGTCGACGAGGGCGCCTTCCTCGACGTGATCATCGACCACCCCGACGACACCGCCACCCCGCCGGTTCCCGACCTGCGCCGCTACAAGGTGCCGCTCGGGGTCGTCGCCGTCTACGCCGCGTCCAACTTCCCCTTCGCCTTCTCCGTGCCCGGCGGCGACACCGCGAGCGCCCTCGCCGCGGGCTGTCCCGTCGTCGTCAAGGCCCACCCCGACCACCCGGCGACCTCCGAACTGGTCGCCGCCCTCCTGCGCAGGGCGGCGGCCGAGCACGGCCTCCCCGAGACGGTCGTCGGCCTGGTCCACGGCTTCGACGCGGGCGTCGAGCTGGTGAAGCACCCGCTGGTCGCGGCTGCGGGCTTCACCGGTTCCGTACGCGGCGGCCGCGCCCTCTTCGACGCGGCGGCGGCCAGGCCCGTCCCCATCCCCTTCCACGGCGAACTCGGCTCGCTGAACCCGGTCGTGGTCACCGAGGCGGCCGCCGCCGAGCGCGCCGAACAGATCGGCACCGGCCTCGCGGGCTCCATGACGCTCGGCGTCGGGCAGTTCTGCGTCAAGCCCGGTCTGGTGTTCGCGCCCGCGGGGCCGGCGGGCGACCAGCTCGTCAAGACGCTGACCGACGCGGTGAGCGACACCGCCGCGGGTGTCCTGCTCGACCACCGCATGCGCGACAACTTCGTCGCCGGAGTCGCCGAGCGCGCCGCCCTGCCGGACGTGGACACCCCCGTGACCCCCGGCGCGGCCTCCGAGCACACCGTCAGCCCCGGTTTCCTGACCGTCCCCGTCGCGCGGCTCGCCGCGGACGGTGCGCACGACATCCTCCTGGAGGAGTGCTTCGGACCGGTCACCGTCGTCGCCCGCTACGACAGCCACGACGACGTCACCGCGGTCCTGTCCCGCCTCCCCGGCAACCTCACCGCCACCGTCCACCTGTCCGGCGAGGAGGCCGAGGGCAACGGCAACGGCGCCGCGATCCTCGCCGAACTCACCCCGCTCGCCGGCCGCGTCCTCGTGAACGGCTGGCCGACCGGTGTCGCCGTCGCCGCCGCCCAGCACCACGGCGGCCCCTACCCGGCGACCACGTCCACCTCGACCTCGGTCGGCGGCACCGCGATCGAGCGCTGGATGCGCCCGGTCACGTACCAGACCACCCCCGAGGCGCTGCTGCCGCCGGAGCTTCGCGACGACAACCCGCTCGGCCTGCCCCGGCGCGTCGACGGCCGCCCCGAGCACTGAGCACCCTCCCGGAGGGCTGATTTCGGACATGGTCCCGGACAGCCGGGCTCGGCGCCCCTGCCGAGCCCGGCGCCCTGCGGGCGGCCGAGGACGCCCCGGGCGGGCAGCCGCATCGGCGGTCGCCACCGCGCCCCGCAACCGCGCGTGAGCCGTCCGCGTCCCCCGGCACATGATCAGGAACGCCGTACCGGCCGATCTCGACGCCATCGCCGCCCTGCACGCCGAGGCGCGCGCCAGTTACTACCGCGGCCACATCGCCGACGAACTGTTCGACAGCCCCGCCGAACACGCCCGCATGCGAGGGGGCTGGGAGGCGGGCATAGGGCGCGGCGCCGTGCTGTGCGCCGAGCGGGACGGCACGGTCGCGGGCGTCGCCGCCTCGCGCGAGATCGACGGCGTCATGCACCTCACCCAGTTCCATGTCGACCCCGCACGCTGGCGCGCGGGCATCGGCACCGAACTGCACGCCGCCTGCGTCGCGTCGTGGCGGCGCGCAGGTGTGACGACGGTGCGCCTGGAGGTGTTCGCGCACAACACCCGCGCCCAGCGCTTCTACGCCCGCCAGGGCTGGTCCCCGGATCCTGACGAACCCCGCTCCGGGAACCACCTGGTGCTGCGGCTGGTGCTGAACGGCTAACCGTTCAGCCGGTGTTCGTGGACGCGCAGGTGGAGCGCCGCCAGGTCGAGGAGCGGCGTGGCCACGCCGTGCGCGCGGGCACGGGCGACCAGGTCCCCGAGGACGTGCTCGGCCTCGGTGGGAAGGCCGGCCACCACGTCCCGGTACAGGGACGACGAGAACGGCACGCCGCTGCGGGTCACCGTCTCCTTGGTGAAGGCCAGTTCGTCGTCCGGTACGGGGAAGCCGGCCGCCGCCGACACGGCGGCGGCCTCGGCCAGGACGGCCGGGCCGAGCTCGTGACCGCCGGGGACGGCGTTGATGTCGCCGACCGTGCCGCGCATGAGGCAGGTCAGCGCGCCGACGGTGCTGACGAACACCCACTTGTGCCACATCGCGGCGATGATGTCCGCGGGTGCATCCGAGTCCACTCCCGCGTCCCGCAGCAGGGTGCGCGCGGCGTCCACGCGGGCGGACGGGCGGCCGTCCTGCTCGCCGAGGTTCAGCAGGGCGCGCGGCGCGAGCCTCACGATGTCCCCCCGGCCGTCGAGGGTCGTGGCGACCTTGGCGACACCGCCCAGCACCCGGCCGGCGCCGAAGCGGGCGTTCAGCTCGTCGAGATGCGCCATTCCGTTCAGGAGCGGGACCACGGCGGAGCCGGCTCCGACCGCGGGCGCGAGATCGTCCAGGGCGCCGCTCAGCGCGGTGGCCTTCACGGACAGCAGCACGAGGTCGTAGGGACCGGACAGCCCGTCCGCCGTCACGAGCCGGGGAGTGATCACCTCGTCCTCGCCCGCCCCGGTGAGACGCAGCCCGCGCTCGCGCAGGACCTCGGCACGCCGCGGACGGACGAGGAAGGTCACGTCCGTGCCGGCCTGAGCGAGGCGCGCGCCGTAGAGACCTCCGGTGGCACCGGCTCCGACGACGAGAACATTCATGGGAATCCTTGCGGTTGCAGTGAGGTGGATGCGGCGGGGGGAAGCCCCTGGGGCCTGTGCCCCGCGGACCTAGTCGGCGATGCGCAGCAGCAGCTTGCCGGTCGAGGTGCGTCCGCCCATCAGCGTGTGCGCGGCCGCGGCCTCGGCGAGCGGGAACTCGGCGGTCACCGGAAGCCTCACGGTGCCGTCCGACACCCGGCTCAGGGCGCGTTCGGTGATCAGGCGCAGGGTGCCGGGGGAGGACTGGGCGAGCGCGAGGACGGAGAACGCGGCCACGGAGCGACCGCTTCCGATCAGGTCGGCCTGGCCGAGCTGCCACGGCTCGTCCCCGGAGGCGTTGCCGAAGGACACCAGCCGCCCGAAGGCCGCCAGCGCGCCGAGGCCGCGCCGGAGGGTGTCGCCGCCGACGGGGTCGAGGATCAGGTCGACGCCGCGTCCGTCCGTGACGCGCAGCGCGTCGGCGGCGAAGTCGCCGCCCGTGAACACCTCGTCGTAGCCGTGCGCGAGGGCGTGCTCCGCCTTGGCGGGCGAGGACACCACCCCGTACACCGCTCCCGCGCCGGCCGCGCGGGCCAGCTGTCCCGCGACGGTGCCGATGCCGCCGGCCGCGCCGTGCACCAGCACGCTCTCCCCGGCCCGCAGCCGGCCGACCTCGTGCAGCAGGGCGTGCGCGGTCGGCAGCACCGTGGGCAGGGTCGCCGCCGTGCGCGGGTCGATGACGTCGGGCAGCCGGAAGGCCGTGGCCGCGTCCGCGACGACGACGTCCGCGTAGGCGCCGGACGGGGTGAGCGCGGCGACGGCCTGCCCCGGCAGGAATCCCTCGACGCCGGGGCCGACGGCCCGGACGCGGCCCGAGACCTCAAGGCCGGGGACGAACGGCAGGGACGGGACGCGATAGCCGTCGGAGCGGGCCTTGAGGTCGGCGAAGTTCACGCCCGCGTAGGCGGCGTCGACGGTGATCTGTCCCGGCCCCGGTTCGGGGACCTCCGCCTGGACGAGCCGCAGTACCTCGGGGCCGCCGAACTCCGTGATCCGGATCGTACGCATGGCGGGGTGCCACCCTTCGACGAGACGAGTGTTCAACGGAAAGCGAACACTCGGAGTGTAAGATCGCGGTCGAACACTCGGCAAGAGGATGGAGGGGAACGGCATGCCGGACCAGTCGCCCACCGCCGGTCACCGTCCCGCGCCGGTGCACACCCACCCCGACGACGTGTCCGTCCTGACGGCCCTCGCCGCCCTCGCGGACCCGGTCCGCCTCCGGCTCGTCCGCGAAATGGCCGGCTCCCCGGTGTGGACCCGCAGCTGCGGCAGCTTCGACGTCCCGGTCGGCAAGGCGGCCCTGAGCCACCACTTCACGGTGCTGCGTGCGGCGGGCCTGGTCGAACAGCGAGACCAGGGCCCGAAGCGGGTCAACCGCCTGCGCCGCGAGGAGTTCGACGCACGATTCCCGGGGCTGCTGGAGCTGGTGCTGCGGCCCGACGACGGGGCGTAGCGGAGACCCGCCCTCCGCTCCTGCGCCTCGTCCGGAATGGGGAGGCGTCCGTGAGCGTTGACTCTGGCGCGGAGGTGGCCTCCGCATGCCCCGAGCCGCACGACCTGGAGTGATGAGAAGACATGCGCGTCGAGATCTGGAGCGACATCGCCTGCCCCTGGTGCTACATCGGCAAAGCCCGGTTCGAGAAGGGGCTCGCCGCCTTCGCGCACCGCGACGGGATCGAGGTCGTGCACCGCTCCTTCGAGCTCGACCCGCGCCGCGCCAAGGGCGACACCGCCCCCGTGATCGACATGCTCGCCGCGAAGTACGGGCGCACCCGAGAGGAGGCGCGGGCCATGGAGGAGCACGTCGCCTCCAACGCCCGCGCGGAGGGCCTCGCTTACCGCACCGAGGGACGCGACCACGGCAACACCTTCGACATCCACCGCCTGTTGCACCTCGCCAAGGCCCGCGGTCGCCAGGACGAGCTCCTCGACCTCGCCTACCGGGCCAACTTCGCCGAGGAGCGGTCGGTCTTCGACGCCGACGTCCTGATCGCGCTCGGCGTCGAGGCGGGGCTCGACGAGGACGAGGTGCGCGCGGTCCTGGCCGACGAGAGCGCCTACGCGGACGACGTACGGACCGACGAGCGCGAGGCCGCCGAGCTGGGCGCGACCGGGGTGCCGTTCTTCGTCATCGACCGGCGCTACGGCGTCTCCGGCGGGCAGCCCGCGGAGGTCTTCACGCAGGCGCTGGAGCAGGCGTGGCAGGGCCGGGCGCTCACCCCGGTCGGCGCCGACGACTCCCCGGCCTGCGACGCCGACGGGTCCTGTGAGGTCCCCTCCCCCTGAGGCCTTCCCCGGTGCCGCGCGCGGCTCCTACAGGGGCCGTACGAACGCGATGCCCGGCCGGCCGTCCACCACGAGATCGCCCGTGGCCGTGAAGCCGGTACGGGCCAGCACCGCGCGCGAACCGGCGTTGTCCACCGTGGTCACCGCGCGCAGCTCGGTCAGTCCGTACTCCGCCGCCGCCAGCGCGCAGACCTCTCGCACGGCGGCGGTCGCCAGGCCGCGGCCCGCCGCGCTCTTCGCCACGCGGTAGCCGAGCTCGGCTCTGCCGTCGGCCACGTCGACGAGGTTGACCCGCCCCAGCACCCGCCCGTCCTCGTCGACGAGGACGTGGAAGTGGCACAGTCCGGTCGCCTGTTCGGCGAGCAGCGCCGCGTGCCGCTCGTCGAACCGCGCGAAGTAGTCGTCGCCCCGGTCGGGAACCGACGCGGCGAAGTAGTCCCGGTTCTCCCGCTCGAACGCGAGGAGGGCGGGGGCGTGATCGGCACGGAGGCGCTGGACGGCCGGAGTGAGTGCGGGCATGACACGACCGTACCGGCCGGGGCCGGCGCCCGGGGCGTTGTTGACCAGGCGTCCCGATCATCGGAGGGTGGCCCCATGGAGAGACTTCACGCCCTCGGCGGCGGCGAGTTCGCACCCGCGTCGACCTACCTGAACACCGCGGTGTGCGGGCTGCTGCCGCGCCGCACGGTCCGTGCGGTGACCCGGCTCGCCGAGGAGCTGGCCGAGGGGCGCCCGGGCGGCTCGGGGGAGTCGGGCGCGGTGGACGCCACGCGCCGCTCGTTCGCCCGGCTCACCGGCGTGGACGAGGGACGCGTCGCCGTCGGCGGCTCGGTCTCGGTGCACGTCGGGCTGATCGCCGCGTCGATGCCGCCGGGCGCCGAAGTCCTCTTTCCCAAGGGGGAGTACGCGTCCGTCATCACCCCGTTCACGGTGCGCGGCGACCTGAAGCTGCGGTACGCGCCGCTGGACGCGCTGGCCGAGGCCGTGCGGCCCGGGACGGCGCTGGTGGCCTTCTCGTCGGTGCAGTCGGCGGACGGGAGGATCGCCGACATGGCCGCCGTACGGTCGGCCGCGGCGGCGCACGGCGCCCGTACGCTGCTGGACGCCAGCCAGTCGGCGGGCTGGCTGCCGCTGCGCGCGGGGGAGTGGGACTTCACCGTCACAGGTGGCTTCAAGTTCCTGCTGTGCCCGCGGGGCGTCTCGTTCCTGACCGTGACGCAGGAGGCGCAGGACGCGCTGGCGCCGATGCACGCGGGCACGTTCGCGGCCGAACGGCTGTGGGAGACGACGTACGGCCCGATCGACGAGCTCGCACATTCGGCCCGCCGCTACGACGAGCCCCCGGCCTTCCTCGCCTACCACGGCGGCGAGCAGTCGCTCGCGCTGCTGGAGGAGATCGGCATCGACGCGGTGCACGCGCACGTGGTGGCGCTGGCGCGGCGTTTCCGGGCGGGCCTCGTGTCCCTCGGGCACGAACCGGTGCCGGGCGACTCGGCGATCGTCGCGGTCCCGGGCCTCGGCCCCCGCGCGGCGGAGCTGGCCGCGGCGGGCATCGTCGTCTCGGCGCGGGCGGGCCGGCTGAGGGCGGCGTTCCACCTGTACAACACGGGCGAGGACGTGGACCGCGCGCTGGAGCGCATCGGCCCGCGCTAGCGCGCGGCCCTCACGCCTTTGCTTCTCCGCAGTCCGCCGTCTCGGTGCACAGGCCGGCCTCGACCTTGCCCAGCAGGCGGGCCAGTTCGCTGCGCTCGTCCGGGTCCAGGCCGGCCAGCGTCTGCTCCTCCAGCGCGGTCCAGGCCGCCGACATGTCCGCGAGCAGCGCGCAGCTGCGCTCCGTCGCCTCGACGACGACCGCGCGGCGGTCGGCGGGGTCGGGGCTGCGGCTGACGTGGCCCGTCTGTTCCAGGCGCTGGAGCATCTTGGTGACCGTCGAGGGGTCCAGCCCCACTTCCCTGATCAGCTCCGACTGCCGTACCGGGCCGGCGCCCCACAGGCGCATCATCAGGAACTCCTGGCCGGGGTAGAGGTCCAGCTCCCTGAGCAGCTTTCCCGCGGCGATGCGGTGCAGCCTCGCCACCCGGGACAGCGCGTGGCTCACGGGGCCGCCGCGTGCGGCGTGGGGGAGCGCTTCCGCACAGGCGGCGTAGCCCTGCGTCTCGGGCGCGGCGGACATGGCGACCTCCTCGGACACCCCCTGGGGGCTGCGGCTGCGGGCCGGTCCGGCCCGTGTTCACGATGCTGTCACAGATATTACCTTGGTCGGCCAATGAATGAGGTACAGTGACGTCGCACTCGTTAGTTGGCCGACCACATAAGTTTGGGGACGATCATGACCACCGCATTCGACCCGATCCGCCTCGGCGGCAGGCAGCTCGCCAACCGCATCGCCATGGCGCCGATGACCCGCAGCCGCGCCCACGGCCCCGGCCTGACGCCCACGCCGTCCGTGGTGGAGTACTACGCGCAGCGCGCCTCCGCCGGCCTGATCGTCACCGAGGGCATCCAGCCCTCCGTCGTCGGCCAGGGCTATCCCGACACCCCCGGGCTCCACAGCCGCGAACAGATCGCCGCCTGGCGCAAGGTCACCGACGCCGTGCACGCCGCGGGCGGCACGATCTTCGCCCAGCTGATGCACGCCGGCCGCATCGGCCACCCCGTGCTGCTGCCCGACGGCCTCGTTCCGGTCGGCGCCTCCGCCGTCGCCGCGCAGGGCCAGGTCTACACCCACGAGGGCCCGAAAGACTTCGTCACGCCCAAGGAGCTGAGCACCGAGGAGGTACGGGCGACGATCGCCGACTTCGCCGCCGCCGCGCGAGGCGCCGTCGAGGCGGGCTTCGACGGGGTCGAGCTGCACGGCGCCAACGGCTACCTGATCCACCAGTTCCTGGCGCCCAACACCAACCTGCGCACCGACGAGTGGGGCGGTTCCGACGAGAACCGGATCCGTTTCGCCGTGGAGGCGGTCAAGGCCGTGGCCGACGAGATCGGCGCCGAGCGCACGGCCATCCGGCTCTCGCCCTCCAACCCGTACAACGACATCGAGGAGCCGGAGCCCGAGGCCGTCTACACCGCCCTCGTCCAGCGGCTCGAACCGCTCGGACTCGCCTACCTGCACCTCATCGAGGCGACCCCCGACCAGCGGGAGTTCGTCCAGACGCTGCGCAAGGTGTTCGGCGGCACGGTCGTGCTCAACGCGGCCACCGACGGCCCGACCGGCCCGGGGGAGCTGGCCCTGATCGAGGACGGCGTCGCCGACCTGATCTCGTACGGCGCCCTGTTCCTCGCCAACCCCGACCTGCCGGCCCGTCTCCGGGCCGGCGGGCCGTACAACACCCCCGACCCGTCCTCCTTCTTCGGCGGCGGCGACCAGGGCTACATCGACTACCCGGCCCTCGTCTGAGCGGCCGGACACGCGGGCGGGGCCGGTCTCCGGAGGGGGAGGAGACCGGCCCCGCCGTTGCTCGGGGTGTCCGGCTAGCGCACCGGGGTGAAGTCCCGGGCCCCGATGAACTCCGGCCGCCGCACCGGAGCGGCGAACGGCTCCACCGCCGCGTTCTCCACGCTGTTGAACACGATGAAGACGTTGCTGCGCGGATACGGGGTGATGTTGTCGCCCGACCCGTGCATGCAGTTGCAGTCGAACCAGGTCGCCGAACCGGCGCGGCCCGTGAACAGCCGGATCCCGTGGGCGTCGGCGAAGCGCGTCAGCGCCTCGTCCGACGGCGTCCCGGCGTCCTGCATCTGCAGCGACTTCTTGTAGTTGTCCTTCGGCGTCTCACCTGCGCAGCCGAGGAACGTCCTGTGCGACCCCGGCATGATCATCAGGCCGCCGTTGGTGTCCAGGTTCTCGGTCAGCGCGATCGACACGGACACGGTCCGCATGTTCGGCAGTCCGTCCTCGGCGTGCCAGGTCTCGAAGTCCGAGTGCCAGTAGAAGCCCGAGGCGCCGAAGCCCGGCTTGACGTTGATACGCGACTGGTGGACGTACACGTCCGAGCCGAGGATCTGACGGGCTCTGCCCACCACCCGTTCGTCGCGCACCAGCGCGGCGAAGACCTCGCTCAGCCGGTGCACCTCGAACACCGACCGCACGTCCCGGGACTGCGGCTCGATGATGGAGCGTTCGTCGGCCCGTACCGCCGGGTCGGCGATCAGCCGGTCCAGCTCGGCACGGTAGAGCGCCACCTCATCGTCACGGATGAGCTGGTCGACGGCGAGGAAGCCGTCGCGCTCGTAGCCCATCAGGTCGGCCGTGGCGATCGGGCCGGGTGTGCCCGGAGCGGACCAGACGACCGGGTCCTTTCGCGGGGTCGTCACCTCGGTCGCGCCACGGGTCGGGTACAGGTCGGTGCGTGCGGGTGCGGTGGTCATGTCTCAGCCCTCCTCCGTCAGCAGCGGGTACACGCCGTTCTCGTCATGGTCCTCCCGTCCGGTCACGGGCGGATTGAAGACGCAGACGCAGCGGAAGTCCGTCTTGGGGCGCATGGTGTGCTTCTCGTGACCGTCCAGCAGGTACATGGTCCCCGGCTCGATCCAGTGGGTCTCGCCCGTCTCGTCGTTGGTCAGCTCGGCCTCGCCCTCCACGCAGAGGACGGCCTCGATGTGGTTCGCGTACCACATCGACGTCTCCGTGCCCGCGTACAGCACGGTCTCGTGCAGCGAGAAGCCGACCTTCTCCTTGGCGAGCACGATGCGCTTGCTCTCCCAGGTGCCGGACGCGGCCTTCACATGGCGGTCGGTGTTCTCGATGTCCTTGAACGATCGGACGATCACGGTGAGTCGTTGCCTTTCTGGTCTCTGCGGTGGTCAGGCGGTCTCGCGGACGGCGCGCGCCAGGATGCGCAGGCCCTCGTCCAGTTCGTCGGCGGAGACGGTCAGCGGCGGCAGCAGCTTCACGACCTCGCTCTCGGGGCCCGACGTCTCCAGGAGCAGTCCCAGCTCGAAGGCGCGGGCGCACACCCTGCCGGCGCGTGCCTTGTCGTCGAACTCCATGCCCCACACGAGCCCGCGGCCGCGGAAGCCGACGCCCTCGCCGCCGAGTTCGTCGACGATCGCGAGCAGCGCGCGCTCGACCTGCTCGCCGCGCGCGATGGTCTGCTTCTCCATCTGCCCGTCGGCCCAGTAGGTGCCGAGCGCTGCCGCGGCCGTCACGAACGCCGGGTTGTTGCCGCGGAAGGTGCCGTTGTGCTCGCCCGGCTCCCAGATGTCCAGCTCGGGCTTGAACAGGCAGAGCGACATGGGCAGTCCGTAGCCGCTGATCGACTTGGACAGCGTGACGATGTCCGGGGTGATCCCGGCCTCCTCGAACGAGAAGAACCCGCCCGTGCGGCCGCAGCCCATCTGGATGTCGTCGACGATCAGCAGCATGTCCTGGCGCTCGCACAGGTCCGCCAGCGCGCGCAGCCACTCGGGCCGGGCCACGTTGATGCCGCCCTCGCCCTGGACCGTCTCGACGATCACGGCAGCCGGCTTGTTGAGGCCGGAGCCCTGGTCCTCCAGCAGGCGCTCGAACCACAGGAAGTCCGGGACCTGGCCGTCGAAGTAGTTGTCGAACGGCATCGGGGTGCCGTGCACCAGCGGAATGCCGGCGCCGGCGCGCTTGAAGGCGTTGCCCGTGACGGCGAGCGAGCCCAGCGACATGCCGTGGAAGGCGTTGGTGAACGAGACGATCGCCTCGCGCCCCTTCACCTTGCGGGCCAGCTTCAGCGCGGCCTCGACCGCGTTGGTGCCCGTCGGGCCGGGGAACATGACCTTGTACGGCAGGTCGCGCGGGCGCAGGACCACGTTCTGGAACGACTCCAGGAAGGCGCGCTTCGCGCTCGTCGCCATGTCCAGGCCGTGCGTGATGCCGTCCCGCTCGAGGTAGTCGATCAGCGCCCGTTTCAGGACGGGGTTGTTGTGCCCGTAGTTGAGCGATCCGGCGCCGGCGAAGAAGTCCAGGTAGGTGTGTCCGTCCTCGTCGTGCAGGTAACTGCCCTGCGCGCGGTCGAACACGGCGGGCCAGCCGCGGCAGTAGCTGCGCACCTCGGATTCGAGGGTCTCGAAGACGCTCAGGGCGGGCGGGGTGATGGTCACAGCGGTCTCCATGGGGGTGGGGGTCAGGCGGCGAGGGGGCCGATGCGGTAGAGCACTTCCGGCTGGTGCGTTCCTTCGGGGAACAGGCCGCCGTCGAAGAGGACTTCGCGGCGCAGCTCCGCGTCGTGACGCCGGGCGTAGGAGGTGAACAGGCGGTCGGACGCCGTGTTGTCCGGCGTGATCGTGGTCTCGATCTCGCGCACCCCGCGGCCGCCGGTGACCTTGGCCGTCAGGGCGTCCAGCAGGACGCCGGCCAGCCCCCGGCCGCGGTGCTCGCGGTCGACGGCGACCTGCCAGACGACGAGCGCCTCCGGACGGTCGGGCCGCACGTAGCCGGTCACGAAGGCGATCGGCTCGCCGTCGGGGCCGCGTGCCACGACGGAGGTGGCCGCGAAGTCGCGACACCACAGCAGATAGCTGTACGAGGAGTTGAGGTCCAGGACCTCGGAGTCGCGGGCGATGCGCCAGATCGCGGCTCCGTCCTCCACTCGCGGGGTGTCGATCTCCAGCAGGTCCGGTGAATCGGTCAATTCTTCTCGGGCTCGTACAAGGTCTTCTTGTGCGGCGGTCATGCGAATTGAATTTACCGAGCAAATTCCGAGATTGCATCGGGCCGGGGGGTTGGGTCGGAGGGCCTTCTGTGTTATCGCGCGGGCGCGAGCCGTCCCGCCGATCGCCGGGCGATCGCGCTGGTTTGCCCGTATTTAAGCGGGCAAATCGCGTCCGATGTGGGGTCGGTCACATGTCCGTAACCACGTTGACACCCCCGCGAATCGCCTCTGGAAGTCGATCGGAATCCGTGCGTTTAGATGCGGAGATCGGGGGCAGCAGAATGCGGGGAGCTGTTCACTTGAATTTGCTCCCCGCATTTACGGGTCCTGCTGTGAATATGTTTTACGGGATGAGGGGCGGGCAGGTGCTACCAGTTCTCGCCGACCGCCCGCCGCGCACCTTCCAGGTCCACCTGGCGGCCCTGCTCGGCCAGCGCGCCGCCGAGCGCCGCGAGCGACGACTGCACGACACCGCGCGCCGCGTCCACACCGTAGTGGTTGACCCGGATCATCTCCTTCGCCAGCGCCCCTCCACCGGCGATCAGCGGCAGCGAGGGATCGGCGGCGAGCGCCGCCGCCACCAGATCACGCGCGTCCAGGCCGTCCGGCGCGCGCAGCGTCGTCGCGACCGGAGCCGCGTCCTTCACCTCGTGGACGTACGGGGTCAGACCGCCGCCGAGCGCCAGCGCGCCCGCGCGCGTGGCCGCCGCGGCCGAGGCGTGCCGCGCCATCACCGCATCGAGCCCCTCCGCCTCGATGCGCTCGACGCACGCCTCCAGCGCCAGCATCTCCAGCTGGGCGGGCGCGTGCAGCAGGGCCCGGCGCCCGCCGTCGATCCAGCGCTCCTTCCAGTCCATCAGCGACAGGTACGAACGCCGGGGCGCGGCCGGGTTCGCCGCCATGCGCTCCCAGGCGCGCTCGCTGACCGACACCGCGGACACGCCCGCCGGGCCGCCCATCGCCTTCTGCGCACCGATCACGCACAGGTCCACGCCCCAGGCGTCCGGCAGCAGGGGCTCCGCCCCCACCGAGGCGACCGCGTCCAGCATGAACAGCGCACCGTGCGCCCGGACCACCTCGCCGATCTCCGCGACCGGGTTGGTGTTGCCGGTCGCGGCCTCGGCGTGCACCAGCGAGACGAAGTCGATCTCCGGGTGCGCCGCCAGAGCCTCCTCCACCTGCCCGGCCGTCACGGCGGTGTGGAACGGCACGTCGAGGTCGACGACACGGGCGCCGCAGTCGCGCAGCCAGTCGCCGAAGGTCTGCCCGTAGGGGCCGGTCACCACGTTCAGCGCGGTCGAGCCCGCCCGCGCGCCGCCCCGGATGCAGCCCTCCAGGGGCAGCAGCGCCTCGCCCTGCATGATCACCACGTCCTGGCCGGTGCCCAGCAGCGCGGCGACCCTGCGCTCGATCGAGGCGAAGCGCGAGGCGGTCAGCGGGGCCAGGTCGAGCAGGGGGTGTGTCACGGCGAGCTCTCTTCGATCAGCGGTGCCGGCCCGGCGCCCGGGCCTCCCGCCGAGCCTACCGAGGCCCTGGGCGCCCGCCTTTGTACGCCTCGTACAGTGCTGGGCATGAGCGATGACACGGTGCTGCACGTGAAGGGGCGGGTGCTCGTCGGACCCGAGGACGTACGGGACGAGGTGTGGGTCGTGGAGGGCCGCATCACCTACGACCGTCCTCGCGCCGAGGCGGTCACCGTGCACGGCTGGGCCCTGCCCGGACTCGTCGACGCCCACTGCCACGTGGGACTCGACCACCAGGGCCCGGTCGACGCCGCGACCAGCGAGAAGCAGGCGCTCACGGACCGGGACGCGGGCACCCTGCTGCTGCGCGACGCGGGGTCCCCCTCGGACACTCGGTGGATCGACGACCGCGAGGACCTGCCGAAGATCATCAGGGCCGGCCGTCACATCGCGCGCACCCGCCGCTACATCCGCAACTACGCCCACGAGATCGAGCCCGCCGACCTCGTGGCCTACGTCGCCCACGAGGCCCGGCGCGGCGACGGCTGGGTCAAGCTCGTCGGCGACTGGATCGACCGCGACGCGGGCGACCTGACCGCCTGCTGGCCGCGCGACGCGGTGGAGGCCGCGATCGCCGAGGCGCACCGGCTGGGCGCGCGGGTGACGGCCCATTGCTTCGCCGAGGACTCGCTGCGCGACCTCGTGGAGGCGGGCATCGACTGCATCGAGCACGCGACGGGACTCACCGAGGAAACGATCCCGCTGTTCGCCGAGCGCGGCGTCGCGATCGTCCCGACGCTGGTCAACATCGGCACGTTCCCCGCGCTGGCGGCGGGCGGCGAGAGCAAGTTCCCGCGCTGGTCGGCCCATATGCGAAGGCTGCACGAGCGCCGGTACGACACCGTGCGCGCCGCCTACGACGCCGGGATCCCCGTCTTCGTCGGCACGGACGCGGGCGGCTCGCTGGCGCACGGGCTGGTCGCCGACGAGGTCGCCGAGCTGGTGAAGGCCGGTATCCCGCCGGTCCGGGCGCTGTCGGCGACCACGTGGGGCGCGCGGGAGTGGCTCGGCCGCCCGGCGCTGGAGGAGGGCGCCCCGGCGGACCTGGTCGTGTACGACGAGGACCCGCGTGCCGACGTCCGGGCGCTCGCGGGCCCGCGGCGGGTGGTGCTGAACGGACGGGTCGTCGGCTGACGCGGTCCCGCCGGCCGCCCCCGGGCGGCGTGTTGACCCGGCGTGACCCGGCCGTGCCGCACTCGTTGAAGCACTTTCCCGTGCGCCGGTCGGTGGACCGGCGCATCTCACGCGGGAGGTGAGGGGCGGGGCCACGAGGAACACCCGTGCCCCAAGAATCGAATACTGACGCGGAAACCTCACTTTAGGGTGAACTCGCCTCGGTTGACTGTCAGTTCACTCTCCGTGCGTAAAGGATGCGGGTGTCTTCGCCACCGCGTCCACGTGTCCCCGTGGACGCGGTGGCGCCATGTCTCCTGTGGGGGTTCCACCACCGTGAACAGCAACACCTTCCGCCTGCCCGCCGCCCGTGTGCCCGCACGCAAGGCCGTCGCGGGGGCGGCCGCCGCCGCACTGGCCGCCGTGCCGCTGGCCCTCGCGACACCCGCGCACGCCACCGGCGGCGACGGAAAGGCGGAGGCGGTCGTCCTCCGTACCGCTCTCGACGTCTCCCTGATCGACAAGACCGCGCACGTCCCGCTCAAGGCCACTCTCAACGAGGTGCGGGCCCCCGGCAGCGCCGAGAAGACCGCCTTGAGCGTCCGGTTGGACGGCGTCGACGAGGGGCGTCCGTTCCAGGTGCTGCGTGCCGACGTGGCCACGGCCAGGGCCACTGTCGAGGACGGCAGGGCCGCCGCGTACAGCAACCTGGTCCGTGCCCGCGTGCACGTGCCCGGACTGCCCCTGCTGTCGCTCGTCGAGGTCGAGAAGGCCACCTCCGAGGCCGTGTGCGCTGCGGGGAGCAAGCCCGTCGCCACCTCCAACGTGCTCGGACACGTCAAGGTGCTCGGCAAGAAGGTGACGCTCGGCGCGGGCGGACAGACGCGCGTCGCGGTGCCCGGCGTCGGCGAGGTCACCCTCGATCTGTCGAAGACGCAGACCACGTCCCGCACGGCCGCGGCGACGGCCCTGCGCCTCACGGTGTCGGTCGACCCCCTGGACCTCAACGTCGCCGCGGTCACCGGCGAGGTGACCCTCGTCGAAGCGGCCTGCGAAGCGCCCGACGCCCCGACGAAGCCGTCCGAGAAGCCCACGGAGAAGCCCACGGAGAAGCCCACGGAGAAGCCGTCGAAGGCCCCGGACGGCAATATCGCGCCGCAGACCGGGAAGGAGCCCGAGGAGAACCTGGCGGAGACCGGCGGCAGTTCCAGCACCCCGTACATCGCGGGCGGCGCCGGTCTGCTGCTCGCCGCCGGCGCGGCCACGATCGTCCTGTCGCGCCGACGCTCCGGCTCCCGGGGCTGACCCGCTCCGGTCCGGCCGGGCCCCACCGAGGGGGAGGGGCCCGGCGGGACCGGGAGGCCGGGCCGTGCGTCAGCCCACCATGACCAGGGCCTGGTCCAGGGCCTGCAGGAAACGATTCGTCGTCACCCTGTCCCGGACCGCGAGCCGCAGCCAGTCGCCGTCCAGCCCCGGGAACGTGTCCCCGCGCCGGACGGCGAAGCCCAGCCCCCGCAGCCGCTCCCGCACCTCCTGCGCACGACGGACCCGGACGAGCACGAACGGGCCCTCGGCGCTGTCCACCGCCCGTACCTCGTCGAACTCCGCGAGGCCGGCCAGCAGATGGGCGCGGTCCGCGGCGATCTGGCGCGCCGCGTCCTCGGCCTCCGCCAGCGCGGCGCCGCCCATGCACGCCTCCGCAGCGGCCAACGCGGGCGTGGACACCGGCCACAGCGGCTGGGCGCGCTCCAGCGCGGCGATCGTGGCCGGCTCCGCCAGCACGTACCCGATCCGCAGGCCCGCGAGTCCCCACGTCTTGGTGAGACTGCGCAGCACGACGAGGCCCGGTACGTCGGTGCGGCCCGCGAGCGCCTCCACCTCTCCCGGCACCGCGTCCATGAACGCCTCGTCCACGACCAGCAGCCGCCCCGGACGCGCCAGTTCGGCGATCTGCGCGGCCGGGTGCAGGACGGACGTGGGATTGGTCGGATTGCCGATCACGACCAGATCGGCCGACTCCGGCACCGCCTTCGGATCCAGCCGGAAGCCGTTCTCCTCCCGCAGCAGGACGCGCCCCACGTCGTGGCCCGCGTCCCGCAGAGCCGCCTCCGGCTCCGTGAACTGCGGATGCACGACGACCGGCCTGCGCACCGGCAGCGCCCGCGCGAGCAGCACGAACGCCTCCGCCGCACCCGCCGTCAGCAGCACCCGCTCCATCGGCAGCCCGTGCCGGGCCGCGACGGCGGTCCGCGCGGCGCGCCCGTCCGGGTAGGCCGCCAGCGAGTCCATCGATGCGGCGATGCGCTCCCGGAGCCACCGCGGGGGCGTGCCGGTACGGACGTTGACCGCGAGGTCGACCAGGTCCGAGCCGCCGTCCCTGACCTCGGCGTCCCCGTGGTGGCGCAGGTCGTGCCCGGACGGCTCGGAACGCTCCGGGTGTTCGGGATGGCCCCGGTCGTCAGTGCGCGTGTACATGGCCGCCGCGCAGCGGTACGGGAAGACGGTTCACAGGGGTCTCCTCGATGTGTGGGGGGTGGAAGAACGCACGACGGTCATCATGTCTCCTGCCGCCGGATCCCGGCAGAGGCAGGGGACGTTCGCGTGGAGCTCCGCGCGATGGCGCACGTCACACCCGCGGGCCGCCCCACGGGACACGACGTGCGCTTGGGCACCAGCAGTTCGCCGCCGCCCGCCAGGGCCGCCGCCTCGGCGACCGACGGCGTCCCGACCGCCGCCAGCGCCGCCCCGGACGGGCCGGGCACCGGCACGGCGGCGAGCCGTGCGGCGGAGTACGCCACCAGGGGAACGCCCAGCCGCCCGGCCACGCCCACGATCCCCGGCTCGCCGGCCTTCACATCGAGCGTGGCGACCTCCACCACGTCCGCCGCCGCCAGGCCCGCCTCGCGCAGCGCCGTCAGGACGAGCTCCACCACCTCGTCGACGGGCACACCCCTCGACGCGCCGACGCCGACGACGAGAGCGGGCGGACCGGTCATGGGGCACTCCTCGGAGTCGGGGCACAGGCGGGGCGGCGAAGTCAATCCGGTGCGGCGGCGATGTGCACGGGGGCGGGTCGATGGGCTAGCAAGGGCGCATGGCGGTGTTCGTCGCGCTCGGCGCGTTCCTGATGACGCTGTTCGGCGGCTGGATGGCGCACCGCGTCACCGACCGCCGCCACCTCGTGCTGGGCCTCGCGGGCGGCCTCATGCTCGGCGTCGTCGGGCTCGACCTGCTGCCCGAGGCGGCGGAGGCGGCGGGCCGGCCGGTGTTCGGCGTACCGCAGGCGCTGCTGCTGTTCGCCGGCGGCTTCCTCACGGCCCACTGCGTCGAACGGCTGCTGGCCGTACGACAGGCCGCGCACGGCGGGGAACGACGCGTACCGCAGGTGGGGCTGACGGCGGCCGCGGCGATGGTGACCCACAGCCTCATGGACGGCATCGCCCTCGGCGCCGCCTTCCAGGTGGGCGGCGGCATGGGCGCCACCGTCGCGCTCGCCGTCGTCACCCACGACTTCGCCGACGGCTTCAACACGTACACGATCACCAGCCTGTACGGGAACACCCGCCGCAAGGCGGTCGTCATGCTCGTCGCCGACGCGCTCGCGCCCGTGGTCGGCGCGGCGTCCACGCTGCTGTTCACTCTTCCTGAGGAACTTCTCGGCAGCTACCTCGGGTTCTTCGGCGGCGCGCTGCTCTACCTCGCCGCCGCCGAGATCCTGCCCGAGGCGCACCACGAACACCCCGCCCGTTCCACCCTGTTGTGCACGATCGGCGGTGTCGGCTTCATCTGGCTGGTGGTCGGCCTCGCCGAATGACCCGGCCCCCGTCATGCCCGGCAGGCCTCGACGAACCGGGCGGCGACCTCGGGCCGCGACGCCCAGTGGGTGTGCAGATAGCTGGCATGCACGCCCTGGTGCACGAAGCCCTCCACCCTGCGCTCCGGACGCACCATGCCCCACGCGGGCGTGGCCCCGGCCCCCGGCTCCAGCACCGTGCGGTGGAACTCGTGGCCGCGCATGCGCGTCCCGGCCGCGGCGAGCGGGCTGTCGCCCACGGCCACGGCCTCCCGGTAGCCGAGCGTGAGCCGCCCGGTCATGCGCGCGTCCGCGTCCAGCACACCGCACATGGGCTTCCCGTCCAGGGAACGGGCGAGGTACAGCAGCCCGGCGCACTCGGCGGCGACCGGCGCCCCGGACCGGGCCAGCTCGGCGACGGCCTTGCGCAGCGACTCGTTCGCCGACAGCTCGGGGGCGTACACCTCGGGGAATCCGCCGCCGACGACGAGCCCGCGCGTCCCGTCCGGCAGTTGCTCGTCCCGCAGCGGGTCGAAGGTCACGACCTCGGCACCGGCGTCCTTCAGCAGTTCGACGTGCTCGGCGTACGAGAAGGTGAACGCGGGCCCGCCGGCGACGGCGACGACGGGGTGGGGACCATCGTCCCGCAGGGCGGGACCGGTGGGCACGACCCCACCACCACCGGCGTGCGGCCGCTTCACGACATCCGGCTCCCACGGAGCGTGCGACAACACCGGCGCGCTGCGGGCGAGGGCCAGCAGCGCCTCCAGATCGCACCCCGCCCGCACCTGCTCCGCCTGCGCCCGCACGGCATCGACGGCCTCGGCCTGCCGCTCGGCCACCGGCACGAGCCCGAGGTGCCGCGACGGCGTCGCCACCGCAGGCGCCCGTCGGAGTACGCCCAGAACCGGCACCCCCGACTCCTCCAGCGCCTCCCGCAGCAGCCGCTCGTGCCGGTCGGTGGCGACCTTGTTCAGGATCACCCCGCCGATCCGCACCTGAGGGTCCCAGGACGCGAACCCGTGCACCAGCGCCGCCACCGACCGGGACTGCGACGACGCGTCCACCACCAGCACGACGGGTGCCCGCAGGAGTTTCGCGACCTGTGCGGTCGACGCGAGTTCACCCTGGCCCGCGGCTCCGTCGTACAGGCCCATCACGCCTTCGACGACGGCCAGTTCGCAGCCGCGCGCGCCGTGCGCGAAGAGCGGAGCGATCAGCTCCGTGCCGCACAGGTACGCGTCGAGGTTGCGGCCGGGCCGCCCGGTGGCCAGCGCGTGGTAGCCGGGGTCGATGTAGTCCGGGCCGACCTTGTGCGGCGAGACCGCGAGACCGCGGTCGGCGAACGCGGCCATCAGGCCCGTCGCGACCGTGGTCTTGCCCGCGCCGGAGGACGGCGCGGCGATGACGAGACGTGCTACCACTCGATGCCCCGCTGGCCCTTCTGCCCGACGTCCATCGGGTGCTTGACCTTCGACATGTCGGTCACCAGATCGGCGAAGTCGATGAGTTTCTGCGGGGCGTTGCGACCGGTGATCACCACGTGCTGGGTGCCGGGCCGCTCGCGCAGCACATCGACGACCTCGTCGGTGTCGATCCATCCCCAGTGCATGGGGTAGGCGAACTCGTCCAGCACGTAGAGCTTGTACGTCTGCGCCGCCAGGTCCCGCTTGACCTGCTCCCAGCCCTCACGCGCCTTGTCCTCGTTGGACAGCTCGCCCTCGGCGGTGGGGCGCTGGATCCACGACCAGCCCTCGCCCATCTTGTGCCAGGCGACCGTGCCGCCCTCGCCGCTCGCGCCGAGCACCTTGAGCGCGTTCTCCTCGCCGACCTTCCACTTGGCCGACTTCACGAACTGGAAGACCCCGACCGGCCAGCCCTGGTTCCAGGCCCGCAGCGCGAGCCCGAACGCGGCGGTCGACTTGCCCTTGCCGATGCCCGTGTGCACGAACACGAGCGGGCGGTTGCGGCGCTGACGGGTGGTGAGTCCGTCGTCCGGTACGACGGTCGGCTGTCCCTGCGGCATTAGGCGGCCCTTCTGCTGATGGCGTGTACGGAGCGGACGTCCTTGACGAGACCGGCGATCGAGTCGGCGCGCAGCTCGTCGAGGGTGACGGCGGTGCCGCCGAGTTCGCCGGCGAGGGCGCCGGCCAGACCGAGCCGTACGTGTCCCGACTCGCAGTCCACGACGACCGACGCGGTTCCTTCGGCGGCGTGCAGCCGCGCGGCGCGCAGGGCGAGCGCGAACGCGTCGCCCGCACCCCGAGCCGTGGCGCGGCCGTCCGTCACCACGACGAGCAGCGGGCGGCGCGACGGGTCGCGCAGGCGCTCGACGCGCAGCACCTCGTGCGCCTTGAGCAGCCCCGCAGCCAGGGGCGTACGGCCGCCCGTCGGCAGCTGCTCCAGCCGTGCCGCGGCCGCGTCCACCGACGACGTCGGCGGCAGCGCCAGCTCCGCGTCCTTCCCGCGGAACGTGACCAGGCCGACCTTGTCGCGCCGCTGGTACGCGTCCAGCAGCAGCGACAGGACCGCGCCCTTGACGGCGCTCATCCGCTGCCGTGCCGCCATCGAGCCCGAGGCGTCCACCGCGAACAGCACGAGGTTGCCCTCGCGCCCCTCGCGGGTCGCCTGCCGCAGATCGTCCCGGCGGACCACCAGGCCGGGACCGCTGCGCCCGCGAGCGCGCTGGTGCGGGGCCGCGGCCTGCACGGTGGCGGCCAGGTGGAGCTTGGTGAGTGCGCCCCGGGGCCGGCGGGATCCGGTCGTCCGCCCGTGGTCGGTACGCGCCCGGGACCTGCGGCCCGCCGCGCCCTCGCCCAGGCCGGGCACGCTGAGCACCTTCGCGCGGAACGGCTCCGAGGCCCGTACCGGCTGCTGCTCACCCCGCCCGGCGCCGGGGGCCGGTGCGGGCGGCGTCTCCGCCTCGGCGGGCTCGGACGAGGCGTCCGGGCCCTGGCCCTGCGGCGGCACCCCGCCACCGTCGGGACCGCCCCCGCCGGGGCCGCCTCCGTCGGGACCGGGATCGGGGTCCGGATCGGGGTCGGGCTCGTCGTCGCCGAACTGTTCCAGGGTCTCGTCGAGCCGGTCCTCGTCGAGGCCCGGCGCGTCGAAGGGATTGCGCCGCCTGCGGTGCGGCAGCGCGAGCAACGCCGCCTGGCGCACGTCGTCGGTGGTGACCTCGTCGCGGCCCGCCCAGGCCGCAAGCGCCGTCGCCGTACGGGCCATCACGATGTCCGCGCGCATGCCGTCCACCTCGAAGGCCGCGCACGTGGCCGCGATCTGACGCAGCACCGCGTCGCCGAGGACCACCCGCGGCAGCAGCTCCCGCGCCGCCACGATCCGCTCCCGCAGCGCCGCCTCCTCGTCCGCCCAGCGGGCCGCGAAACCGGCCGGGTCGTCGTCGTACGCCAGCCTGCGCCGTACGACCTCCACCCGCTGGTCGGGGTCCCGGGAGGCCGCGACCTCCACCGTGAGGCCGAAGCGGTCCAGCAACTGGGGCCGCAGTTCGCCCTCTTCGGGGTTCATGGTGCCGACGAGCAGGAAGCGCGAGGCGTGCCGTACGGACACGCCTTCCCGCTCGACGTACGAGGCGCCCATGGCAGCGGCGTCCAGCAGCAGGTCGATCAAGTGGTCGTGCAGCAGGTTGACCTCGTCGACGTACAGGATCCCGCGGTGCGCGTCCGCGAGCAGGCCCGGCTCGAAGGCCTTCACGCCCTCGGCGAGGGCCCGTTCGATGTCGAGCGCGCCGACGAGCCGGTCCTCGGAGGCGCCGACGGGCAGCTCGACCAGGCGCATCGGCCGCGCCGATGCGGCCCCGCCCTCGTGCGGACCGTCCGGGCACGCCGGGTCCGGCGCCGCGGGCGCGCAGGAGAACCGGCACCCGGCGACGACGTCGACATCCGGCATCAGCGACGCGAGCGCCCGCACGGCGGTCGACTTGGCGGTCCCTTTCTCACCGCGCACGAGCACGCCGCCGACCGCCGGACTGACCGCGTTGAGCAGGAGGGCCAGCCGCAGGTCGTCCATTCCGACGACCGCGGTGAACGGATAGGGGGTGCTCATCCTTTGATCACTCCTTTGCTGGGGAAAACCAGCCCCGCTGGGGCACTCCCGCTGGCTTCGCCGGGGGGGACGCCCACCCACGGCCGCCAGGCCGTAGGGGGAGGTTGAGGTGCGGGGGTCTGGGGGCGGAGCCCCCGAAACGGGGTCTGGGGCGGAGCTCCGGTTCGGGATGGGGGGTACCACCCACGCCGCCAGGCGGAGAGGGAGGGCGGAGTGGGGAACAAGCCCCCCGCAGGCGCTCCCGGCGGCCTCGCCCCTCACGGCGCACCCGGCGGGACGAACGGCAGCCCGGCAGGCGGGCCCTGTTCGATCAGCCGCAGCAGCGCGTCCGTGTCCGCGTGCTCCTCGATCAGATCCCCGAGGCGGTCCAACTGCTCCTCGCGCAGCGCGCCGAAGCTCGTGTCCGGCGCCGGCACGAACCGGCGGCCCGCCTGCGCGGCGACCTCCCGCAGGAACGCCCGGCGGAAGCCGTCGCTCTCCAGCGAGCCGTGCCAGTGCGTGCCCCACACGGACCCGACCCGGCAGCCTTCCGGGCTGTGTCCTCGGTCGTCGGAGATGAACCCCTCCCCGCCCAGCACCTCGGCGACGCCGTGGTGGATCTCGTACCCCTCAACCCGCTCGCCGAGCGCCTCGCCGACGGGGCGCGCGAGGGTCTTCTCCCGCGCGAACCGCACCCGTACCGGCAGCAGCCCGAGTCCTTCGACCTCGCCCGCCTTCGACTCCACGTCGTCCTCGATGCGTTCGCCCAGCGCCTGGTAACCACCGCAGATGGCGAGCACCGGCCCGCCCTCCGCGGCCCGGCGGACCAGGGCCTGCGCCAGCCCGCGTTCCCGCAGCCACGCCAGCGCCTTCACCGTGCCGCGCGTGCCGGGGACGACCACCAGGTCGGCGTCGGCCAGTTCCTCGGGCCGGTCCACGAACCGGACGACGACGCCCGGTTCGGCGGCCAGCGCGTCGACGTCGGTGAAGTTCGACATCAGCGGCACCGCGCACACCGCGACCCGCAGCACGTCCTCGCCGACCGGCGGGGCGACGACCGACTCGCGGACCGCGCCGCGCAGGGACACCCTCAGGCCGTCCTCCTCGTCGATGCCGAGCCCGTGCGCGTACGGCAGGACGCCGAACGTCCGCCGCCCGGTGAGTCCGTGCAGCATGTCGAGTCCGGGCTCCAGCAGTGTCACGTCCCCGCGGAACTTGTTGACCAGATAGCCGGCGACGAGTGCCTGGTCCTCGGGGGCGAGCAGTGCCGTCGTCCCGAAGAACTGTGCGAACACCCCGCCGCGGTCGATGTCCCCGACCACGAGGACGGGCAGCCGCGCGGCCCGCGCGATGCCCATGTTCACGATGTCCGTGCGCCGCAGGTTGATCTCGGCCGGACTGCCCGCCCCCTCGCAGATCACGGCGTCATACGTGCCCCGCAGCTCCTCCAGGCACGCCATGACCGGTTCGAACAGCTCGCGCTGCCGGTTCCCGTGGTAGCCCTTCGCACTCATCTCGCCGATGGGCTTTCCCATCAGGACGACCTGGCTGGAGCGGTCGCCGCCGGGCTTGAGCAGCACCGGGTTCATCAGCGCGGTCGGCTCCACACGGGCCGCCTGCGCCTGCATCGCCTGGGCCCGCCCGATCTCCGCGCCCTCGCGCGTCACGAACGAGTTCAGTGACATGTTCTGGCCCTTGAAGGGCGCGACCTTCACACCCCGCCGCACCAGCCACCGGCAGATCCCGGCGGTCACGACGCTCTTGCCCGCGTCCGACGTGGTCCCCGCGACCAGCAGTCCGCCGCCGCTCATGTACGTCTCCCCCTCATGGCCCCCCAGGCCAGTCGCGCGCCCGCGCATGTCGCGAGCGTCAGCACGCCGATCCGCCGCGACAGCCGCACGGCCCTCCCGATGTCCCCGAACTCCACGGCCCGCCCGGTTCCGTTGAGCACCGGCCGGTGCTCGACGCGGCCCCCGTACGACAGGGTCCCACCCAGCCGGACGCCGAGCGCCCCCGCGAACGACGCCTCCACCGGGCCCGCATTGGGGCTCGGGTGCTTCGCCGCGTCGGCCCGCCAGGCGCGTACCGCCCCCCGCGGGTCGGGACCCGCGATCGCGGCGAGTGCCGCGGTGAGCCGTGCGCCGGGCCAGCCCGCCACGTCGTCGAGGCGTGCCGAGGCCCAGCCGTAGCGCCGGTGGCGCGGCGACTTGTGGCCGACCATGGCGTCCAGCGTGTTCACGGCACGGAAGCCGAGGAGCCCGGGAACGCCCGCGACAGCGCCCCACACCAGGGCGCCGACGACGGCGTCCGAGGTGTTCTCGGCGACCGACTCGACGACGGCGCGGGCGATCTGCTGCTCGTCGAGGGACTGCGGGTCACGCCCGCACAGATGGGGGAGCCGCGCGCGGGCCGCCTCGACGTCCCCCGTGGCCAGCGCCTCGCCGACGAGGCGCGCCTCCCGGCCGAGCGTGGTGCCCCCGATCACGGCCCAGGTGGCGGCGGCGGTCAGAGCGACGGACGCGGCGGGGGAGCGGCGCACAGCACGGGACGCCAGCGCGCCCACGGCGACGGCGCCGCCGGCGCAGAGGGCCGTGTGCAGGGCGCCCCGGCCCCGGTGGTCACGCCACAGCAGTCGCTCGACGGCGCCCGCGGCCCGCCCGAAGGCGGCGACGGGGTGCCCGCGGCGTGGGTCGCCGACGAGCTGGTCGACGACGAGGCCCGCGGTGGCGCCGTACACGAATACGCGATCGGCACGCACGGGGTCAGTGATCCCGCAGGCGGGGTCCGACGGAGAGGGCTGAACGGCAGCCGGGCATGGCAGAAGTCCTCACTCAGGGTCCGCGCCCTGGTTCGACGTGACCGGCGGCGAGAGTTCCTGGCTCCCCAGGGTGTGATCTTCCCGGGTGACAGTGGCGGGACCGCGCCGGATTCGCACCGGACTTCCTCTTCTGCCGCCGTAGATGGCCCCGGCAGTCCACCACGCCCGCGAACGCCCGTCAACTCACCCTTGACCTGCGGAAGGACAGTGTGCGAAGCCCCACACCCCGGACGCGCCGGAGCCGGGCCGGAGGCACGCGGGGTGCCTCCGGCCCGGCTCCGGGCGGGTCTGCGTCGTCAGCGGACGAAAGGACTCTAAGGGGAGTCAGGTGACGATCAGATAGATGCCGTACGCCACGGCCGCGGCGCACAGGGCGAAGCAGGCGTAGGCGCCGGTGCGGACCATGGTGGCCGATCCGCCGTCGGCGGCCGCCGCCTCGTGCTTGGTCAGGCCCACGATGCCCAGGGTGAACAGGCCCACCAGGGCGACGGTGGCGACGAGGCTCACGCCGAACACGGAGCCGAGAGCTGCCCAGTCGATCTTCATGCTGATGATTCCTTACACCGTGGCCGGACGGGCCGGCTCGGGCTCGGCCGGGGCCGGGATGGTGGTCTTGAGCTCGCCCGCGGGCGGCGGGGTGACGGCCGCGATGGCGGTGGTGACGACGCCGGCGGGCTCCTGGTCCTCGGTGTCGTTGACGTTGGTGTGGTCGACGACCTGGCGGCGGGAGACGAACCAGATCGCGGCGCAGGACGCGACCAGGAAGACGGCGACGGCCGCGACGCCCCAGTCACCCTGCTGGGTGACGAACTCCGAACCCGCGGCGACCAGACCGGCGGCCGGCAGGGTCAGACCCCAGGCGACGAACATCCGGGTCGCGGTGGACCAGCGCACGACACCGCCCTTGCGGCCGAGACCCGCGCCCATCACCGCGCCGGAGCACGAGTGGGTGGTCGACAGGGAGAAGCCGAGGTTGGAGGAGGCGAGGATGACGCTCGCCGCGCCGGTCTGGGCGGCGAAGCCCTGCTGCGGCTGGAGGTCGGTCAGGCCCTTGCCCATGGTGCGGATGATGCGCCAGCCGCCGAGGTAGGTGCCGAGGGCGATGGCGACACCGGCGGAGACGATGACCCACAGGGGAGGGTTGGAGCCGGGGGCGATGACGTTCCCGGCGACCAGGGCCAGGGTGATGATGCCCATCGTCTTCTGTGCGTCGTTGGTGCCGTGCGCCAGGGAGACGAGACCGGCGGACGCGATCTGCCCGGCGCGGTAGCCCTTGGAGGTGGCCTTCGAGTCGGCGTTCCGGCCGATCTTGTAGGTCAGCCGGGAGGCCAGGAACGCGGCGAGACCGGCCACGAGCGGCGCGGCGACCGCGGGGATCAGCACCTTGGTGACGACGACGCCGCCGTTGACCGCGTCGAAACCGACGGACGCGACGGTGGCACCGATGAGGCCGCCCATCAGGGCGTGCGAGGAGCTGGACGGCAGACCGATGAGCCAGGTCAGCAGGTTCCAGAGGATGGCGCCGACGAGCGCCGCGAAGATGACTTCAGGTGAGATGCCTGATTCGTCGACGAGGCCACTGGAGATCGTCTTCGCGACCTCCACGGACAGGAAAGCGCCGACGAGATTCAGAACGGCGGACATGGCCACCGCGGTCTTGGGCTTCAGGGCGCCGGTCGAGATGGTCGTCGCCATCGCGTTGGCGGTGTCGTGGAAACCGTTCGTGAAATCGAACACGAGAGCTGTCACGATCACAATCGCGAGCAGCAGCGTGATGTGTTCCATTTACCCAGGCAATCGTTTGACGTCATTGACTCGGCGACCGTAGGCAACCTGGGTGAACGGAAGATGAACTGGGCCCGGCTCTGCGGTGTCCGTAAGTAGGTACCGCGCATTCCGCTTGCCCCTTTTCGGCCCTTGCGACAGCACCGGGCATCCACTCGAACACACTCCGTCGCCTGTCGCCCGAAGAGGCGCGCCTGACAGGATCTCCGCATGACGGATCACGCGGAGACGGACACGATCGAACGGGCCTGGCGGGACGTCGTCACGACGGCCCGCAGAACCGCGGCGGAGGGTCTCGTGGTCGGCACGTCCGGCAACGTCTCCGTCCGCGTCGGCGACCTCGTGCTCGTCACCCCGAGCGGGGTGCCCTACGACCGGCTCGGACCCGACGACACCGTCGCCGTCGACCTCGACGGCCATCAGGTCATCGGCACGCTCGCCCCCACCAGCGAGCTGCCGCTGCACCTGGAGGTCTACCGCGGCACACCGGCCGGGGCCGTCGTGCACACCCACGCCGTACACGCCACCGCCGTCTCCACGCTGGTGCCCGAGCTGCCGCCGGTCCACTACATGACGGCGGCACTCGGCGGCCCGGTCCGCGTGGCGCCCTACGCGCTGTACGGCACACCCGAACTGGCCCGCAACATGCTCATGGCCCTGCGCGAGCGCACGGCCTGCCTCCTCCAGAACCACGGCACCGTCGCCTACGGGGCGACCCTGCCCCAGGCGTACGACCGCACGGCCCAGCTGGAATGGATGTGCCAGGTCTGGCTGAAGGCGTCCTCGCTCCCGTCGCTGACCCCCCGCCTTCTCTCGGAAGCGGAACTCTCGGCGGCGGCCGCCCGGCTCCACACCTACGGCCAACCCCACCGCGACGCCCCTTGACCGGCCCCTCCGCCCGTCCCCCGGCGCTTCGAGCGCCGGGGGAACGCCCCCGCGCGAGCGGCCCCCGCCGTGCCCACTGGCACCCCCGCCCGCCCCCGCCGACACTGGATCCGTGCGCCCCGCTACAGCGACGGCAGCGGCCGTCACCACACTCATCGGCGTCGGCGCGGCCACGGTCGCCGCCGGCCGCCACGCGAGCAGCGCCGCCCTGGGAGCGTCCCGCCCCCTCCCGGGCGACCCGAGACTCACCGTGCACGGGACCGGTTCCGGCCGCGTGACGCTCACGCGCAGCCTCGCCTCCCTGCGACGGGGGACGTACGGGCTGGAGGGCTCCGGCGTCCACGCCGTCGTCGGTCCCGTCCTCGACGACGTCACGCACTCCGCGGACACCGTGGTACGCCGCCTGGAACGCGTCGTCGCAGGCGGCCTCCGCCCCGGCAGCCGGGTCCGCTTCACCCCGCAGGTGCACAGCGGCGACCCGGCCGGCGCCCTCGGCATCCCGCACGCCGACGTCCTCGTCCCCGGCGAACTCGGCGCCCTCCCGGCATGGTTCGTCCCCGGCAGGCGCTCCACCTGGGTGATCACGGTCCACGGCATCGGCACGACCCGGGAGCACCCGCTGAACCTGCTCCCCTTCCTGCGCGACCAGCAGTTCCCCGTGCTGAACGTCGCCTACCGCGGCGACGAGGGCGCTCCCCGCCCGCCGGACGGCCTGAGCCACCTCGGGGACTCCGAGTGGCGCGACCTGGACGCGGCCGTACGGCACGCCGTGCGGCACGGCGCCGAGCGCGTCATCGTCCACGGCTGGTCCACAGGCGCCGCGATGGCGCTGCGGGCCGCCGCCAACTCCGGCCTGCGCGACCGCATCAGCGGGCTCGTGCTGGACTCGCCGGTCCTCGACTGGGAGACGACCCTGCGCGCCCTGGCCGCCGCCCGCCACACCCCGGGCCCGCTGCTTCCCCTCGCCGTGCGCGCCGCCCTCGGCCGCACCGGCCCGCACGGCGACCGGATCGCCGAGGCCGCCGACCCGTCGGCCGTCCGCGTCCCGGTGCTGATCTTCCACGGGCCGGACGACACCATCGCCCCCTGGCAGTACTCGCGGCGACTCGCGGCCGAACGCCCCGGTCTGATCGGCCTGCACACCGTGCCCGGCGCCCCGCACGCCGCGATGTGGAACGCCGACCCCAAGGCGTACGAAGAGGCCCTCCGCCGCTTTCTCACCCCTCTCATGTAACCGCAGGCGAGAGCCGTGTCCGGCCCGGCCTCCCGCCTTCCGTTTGGGCTTTCGGGCCGTCAGCGGGAAGACTGCTCCCCGTGACGTCCCGAAAGCCTGATGAGCAATTGGCGCGCAACTCCAGACTCCGTCTTGTCCGCCCGCGATCCCTGGCCACCGCACGACGGGCCGTGACGACCCGGCGCACCCGTCCGGCGCCCCGTCCGCCGGAGGGCACGCCCGCCCCCGCCGAGCTGGCACGACAGGCCCGCGCGGTCCTCGCCGACGCCGTTCGCATCGCCCGCTGGGCCGCCGCGGGAGCCGCCGCGTCCCTGCCCGAAGGACGCTCCGGCGGCGACCCGGCCGCCGCCCCGCCCGTCGTCGGCGCGCGGGAACGGGCCGCGGCCGCACTCGACCTGACGCCGGACCAGGTCCGCGCGGGATGGGACCGCGCCCGCCTCGCCGGCCTGATCGAACTGCACGGCGGCACCGCACGCCCCGGTTGGCGGCTGCGCGCCTGGGACCGTGACGACATGGCCGTGCTGCGCGGCTGGGTCGCTCTGTTCGACGCATGGTCGCTCGCGCACCCCGCTCCCGAGGACGTCGCACCCACCGTCGTGGCCGAGGTCGTGGAGGCCGTGCCCCAGGTGCTCTCCCTCCTTCAGCTCTCGGCCGGCCCCGTGCTCGTACCGGCCCTGCTCGATCTGCTGCAGCAGCGCGTCGCCGAACTGCGCGAGGAACGCTGCGAGGTCCCGTACGGCCCCCGCGGCGACACGCAGCCCACCGCCGGTGAGCCCGGGGCCCCTGTCGACGGCGACCGCGACGACGTCCCCCTCTCCGTGCTGCTCGACTGGGCCCTCGAAGGACTCGCCGCCGTCGGCGCCCTGACTCTCGAGCGCGGCCAGGCCACGCTCACCCCCCTCGGCAACTGGGCGGTGTGGGTCAAACTCGAGCAGATCTGCGTCGCCGCGCAGAGCCCCGCGGGCAACATCGAGCAGTCCGCCGAGGACATGCTCCGTGGATGCGCCCGTCTCACCCCCGGCCCCGCACGCGCCGAATACCGCGCCTGGCTCGCCGCCCGCACCGTCTCCAGCGCGGTCGCCGAGCTCCTCGCCGTCGCGCGGGGCGAGGACGCCCTGCTGCGCGGACTGGCCTTCGAGGCGCTCCGTGTCGTCGGCGCCCCTGCCGAGCCCGAGGTCCGCGCGGCCGCCGTCGAACCGTCCCTGCGCCCCTACGCCCTGCTGTGGCTCGCCGAGTACGAGGGGGCCGATCCCGAGGACGCCGCCGAGGTCCTCACTCGGGAGGAAGCCACCTGGCTCTGGGTGGACACCGCAGCCGCCGTCGCGGACCACGGTGAGCCCCAACTGCTGCTGCGCCACCTCGATTCCGCGGTCCAGGGCACGGTCCCGGCGCTCATCGAGGAGGTCCGGGTCGGCGGCCACCCCCGTACGGTCCAGGTCCTCGTCGCCCTCGCTGCCGCGCACCCGGACCCGGCCCTGGCCAAGGCAGTCCGGAGGGCTGCCTTCCAGGTGCACACCGGCGGCGTCTGACACGCGGCACACGCACCCCCGGGGGCGGCGCGGGCTACGACGATTCCGCCACCCCCGGGGTGTACGTGCCGAAGCTCCAGATGTTGCCCTCGACGTCCCGGGCCATGTAGTCCCGTGCCCCGTAGTCCTGATCGGTCGGCGGCATGACGATCTCGGCGCCGTGCTCGACCGCCGTGCCGTGATGCGCGTCCACGTCGTCGACATGGACGAACACCCCGGACGGGCCCGCCCCCTGCATCAGCTTGTCGAACTCACTCCCGGTGCCCTTGCTGCCCAGCATCACCATGCCGTTGCCATACGTCAGCTCGGCGTGCAGCACCCCGCCGTTTTCGTCCTCGTACACCGCGTGTTCGGTGAAGCCGAAGGCTTCGGTGAGCTGTCTGATCGCGGCCTTGGCGTCCTTGTAGACCAGCGTGGGACAGATGCTCGGCGACTGCGTCATCCCGATCACTCCTCACTCGCTCGACGACAGGATGGTGATCTGCGTCTCAGTCTGGCACCGCCCACCGACAATCCCGGGCCGCGTCGGCCCCGCACGTCAACACCGCGCGGAAAGGCTCAGCCGAACGTGTCGCACCGGGCCGTCCAGGTCGACCCTGGTACGCCCTTTCGACGCCACTGTGTCGCGGCCCTCCCGGCGCGCCGCGGACCCGCGGGACCGATCGCCCGGGCTGCGGCCGCAGCCGGAAAAGCACTTGCCATGCCCCGTTAGACTGAGCCGTATGGCAATTCTCCTTGTGCATTAGACGGCGTCGAAGCGTCGCTCGCCCGTCCCTTCCGCCGTCCAACCGCCCTGGAGTATTTCCCCCGTGATCACCGCATCCGGTATCGAGCTGCGCGCAGGCGCGCGCGTCCTCATCGAGTCCGCCTCCTTCCGTATCGCCAAGGGCGACCGCATCGGCCTCGTCGGCCGCAACGGAGCGGGCAAGACCACGCTCACCAAGTGCCTCGCCGGTGAGGGCATCCCCGCCGCCGGCACGATCTCCCGCTCCGGCGAGGTCGGCTACCTCCCGCAGGATCCCCGCACCGGCGACCTCGACGTCCTCGCCCGCGACCGCATCCTCTCCGCCCGTGGCCTCGACGTCCTGATCCGCAAGATGCGCCAGAACGAGGACCGCATCGCCAACGGGCTGGGCGCGACCCGGGAGAAGGCGCTCAAGCAGTACGAGCGCCAGGAGACGGAGTTCCTGACCAAGGGCGGTTACGCCGCAGAGGCCGAGGCCGCCACCATCGCCGCCGCGCTCGGCCTGCCCGACCGGGTCCTCGGTCAGCCGCTGCACACGCTCTCCGGTGGTCAGCGCCGCCGCGTGGAGCTCGCCCGCATCCTCTTCTCGGACGCCGACACGCTCCTCCTCGACGAGCCCACCAACCACCTCGACGCCGACTCGATCGTCTGGCTGCGCGACTACCTGAAGACCTACCGCGGCGGATTCATCGTGATCTCCCACGACGTCGACCTCGTCGAGACGGTCGTCAACAAGGTCTTCTACCTCGACGCCAACCGTTCCGTGATCGACGTCTACAACATGGGCTGGAAGCTCTACCAGCAGCAGCGCGAGGCCGACGAGAAGCGCCGCAGGCGCGAGCGGCAGAACGCCGAGAAGAAGGCCGCCGCCCTCAACTCCCAGGCCGACAAGATGCGGGCCAAGGCCACGAAGACGGTCGCCGCGCAGAACATGGCCCGCCGCGCCGAGCGCCTGCTGTCCGGCCTCGAGGAGATCCGGGTCGCCGACAAGGTCGCCAAGCTGCGCTTCCCCGAGCCCGCACCGTGCGGGAAGACGCCGCTGACCGCCGAGGGCCTGTCCAAGTCCTACGGCTCGCTCGAGATCTTCACCGACGTCGACCTCGCCATCGACAAGGGCTCGCGCGTCGTCATCCTCGGCCTCAACGGCGCGGGCAAGACGACGCTGCTGCGTCTCCTCGCCGGTGTCGAGAAGCCCGACACCGGTGCGGTCACCCCCGGCCACGGCCTCAAGCTCGGGTACTACGCCCAGGAGCACGAGACCCTCGATCCGGACCGCACGGTCCTGGAGAACATGCGCTCCGCCGCGCCCGACCTCGACCTCGTCGAGGTCCGTAAGACGCTCGGCTCGTTCCTCTTCTCCGGTGACGACGTCGACAAGCCGGCCGGGGTGCTCTCCGGCGGTGAGAAGACCCGTCTCGCGCTCGCCACGCTGGTCGTCTCATCGGCCAACGTCCTGCTGCTCGACGAGCCCACCAACAACCTGGACCCCGCCAGCCGCGAGGAGATCCTCGGCGCGCTGCGCACGTACAAGGGCGCCGTCATCCTCGTCACCCACGACGAGGGCGCGGTCGAGGCCCTGGAGCCGGAGCGGATCATCCTGCTCCCGGACGGCGTCGAGGACCTGTGGGGTGCGGACTACGCGGACCTGGTGGCGCTCGCCTGACGCGCGCGGGCGCCTCCGGGCGCTCCTCCGTGCTCGCCAAGCGGCGCGGGTGTCCCCGCGCGCCCGTTGATCCACTCCGTATGGATCATTCGGCCTACGCGTGATCCATCATCTGCGTGAGGGCGTCTCGTACCCCGGCGTGGCGGCTCGCCGGCCGCCCCCACCCGCCCTCCGGTCCGCCTGCACCCCTCCCTGCCCCGCTGACCAGGCATTTCCGCGAACGGCCAGGCGATACGTTCCCTCTCGTACGACCGGAGGGATTGATTCCGGTCATGGTGGCCGCATATCGCATGACCAAGCGTTCCGGACTGACCTTGTCGAATGGGTGGCCAGGACGCCCGTGAGGGGTGATCATGAGAAGTCCAGAGCGCACTTCCCATGAGGAGGCACGGGTGGCCGAGACTCTGAAGAAGGGCAGCCGGGTGACCGGCGCCGCGCGCGACAAGCTCGCGGCAGACCTGAAGAAGAAGTACGACTCCGGTGCGAGCATCCGGGCGCTGGCCGAAGAGACCGGCCGCTCCTACGGATTCGTCCATCGGATGCTCAGTGAGTCCGGAGTCGTTTTGCGTGGACGCGGCGGAGCGACGAGGGGCAAGAAGGCCGCCTCGGCCTGACACAGCCCGTCGTAAGGACTCCTTCGGCCCATCGGTTCCGCGGTGGCCACCCGGGCGGTCGTCCGACCGGTCCGGGTGGTTACTGTGCAGTCGCTTATCTTCGTAGGCACCACTGCACCGAACCGGAGGCGTCCCATGACTTCGCTCGACCCTGTGCTCGACAAGGACGGTGTGCGACTCACCGTCGACGGCGCCGTTGCCACGGTGACCCTGACCAAGCCGGACAAGCGCAACGCCCAGGACTTCGCGCTGTGGCGGGCATTGACGCAGGCCGGCCGGTCACTCCCTGGCGACGTGCGTGTCGTGGTGCTGCGCGGTGAGGGCAAGTCCTTCTCCGCGGGACTCGACCGTCAGGCCTTCACCCCTGAGGGCTTCGAGGGCGAGCCGTCGTTCATCGACCTCGCGCGCAGCAGCGACGCGGAGGTCGACGCGGCCATCGCCGAGTTCCAGGAAGCGTTCACCTGGTGGCGCCGCAGTGACATCGTCACCATCGCGGCCGTCCAGGGCCACGCGATCGGCGCGGGCTTCCAGCTCGCCCTCGCCTGTGACCTTCGCGTGGTGGCCGAGGACGTCCAGTTCGCCATGCGGGAGACCAGCCTCGGCCTCGTCCCGGACCTCACCGGCACGCATCCCCTCGTGTCGCTCGTCGGCTACGCCCGCGCGCTCGAGATCTGCGCGACCGGCCGGTTCGTCCACGCCGAGGAGGCCGAGCGCACCGGCCTGGCCAACCTCGTCGTGCCCGGCGCCGAACTGGACGCTGCCGTACGGGACCTCGCCGCCGCGCTCGTCGGCGCGCCCCGCGACGCCGTGATCGAGACCAAGGCCCTGCTCCAGGGCGCCTCGGGACGCTCCTTCGAGGAGCAGTGCGCGGCCGAGCGCGCCGCCCAGGCCCGCAGGCTCCGGGACCTCGCCGGTCTCGGCGACTGACCGGGCACCACACGCGTACGTCGCACACCGGCCGAGCCCTCGGGAACGGCCGGTGTGCGACGTACTGCCCAGGGGCGTCAGGCGACCGACGAGATCAGGACCGCGACCGGGCGGCCGTCAGCGAGTGCGGCGGACACCGCCGTACGCACCGCACGGCCCACGTCCAACGCCCGGAATCCCTCGGCCGTGGCGACCTCGACCCGTACCCGGTCCGCGGCCGTGTGCACGGCGCCGCCGCCCAGTTCCGCCGTCAGGCACGCCACGCCCGCCGTCGCCGCGGCGGCCTCACCCGCCGCGTCCGAGGGCGTCACGGGCGAGGGGACATGGGCCGGAGCCGGTGGCAGGGGACTTTCCGGCAGAGCTGCCACTCGCAGATCCACCTCGGTGACCACCAGGCCCAGCCGGTCCGCCGCCGCCCTGGCCAGCGCCGACCGCAGGGCCGCCGTCACCGCCGGCAGCGGCTCCCCGCTCCACACCGCGAGCTCTGCCGCGAGCCGGTGGGCCCCCGGCGGAAGAGCGCTCGGCGGCGGGGGCACCGCGGGCTCGCCTGCCGCTGCGGGGTCCGCGAGCCTCACGTCGAGCCGGGTCACGGCCGCGCCCCGTACCGCCTTCGCGGCGGCCTTGACGAGCACCGACGCGGCCGCGCGTTCAGCGAGCCAGGTGCCGTCCTCGGGCCCTCCGAGCGCCACCAGCCTGCCGAGGCCCAGCACCTGCCGCATCCGCCGCATCGCTTCCGCAGTCGTCATTCCTCCAGCCTGCCGCATCCACGCCGCGAGACGGGGAAATCGCACTTAATGTGGGCAAAGGGAGGTCACCACCACCCGAAAGGAACCGCGATGACCGAGACAGGTGAGCGCAACCGGCCCCAGAGCACGGGGAACGAAACGGCCGGCGGCGAGCCGTCGTCCCGCAGGACTTCCATCGGCAAGCGGGTCGACCCCGGCGTCCGCGGGCGCACCACGATCGCCGACGGTGTCGTGGAGAAGATCGCCGGACTCGCCGCGCGGGACGTCGTCGGCGTCCACGCGATGGGCAGCGGCATCTCCCGCACCTTCGGCGCCGTACGCGACCGGGTTCCCGGCGGCAGCAGCAGGTCCAACGTGACGCGAGGCGTCAAGGCCGAGGTCGGCGAGGTGCAGACGGCCCTGGACCTGGAGATCGTCGTCGACTACGGCGTCGCCATCGCCGACGTCGCGCGCGACGTCCGGGAGAACGTGGTCGCCGCTGTCGAGCGGATGACCGGTCTGGAGGTGGTCGAGGTCAACATCGCCGTGAGCGACGTCAAGCTGCCCGATGAGGAAGAGGACGAGCCGGAGCAGCGTCTCCAGTAGAGGAGCTCAGAATGGGCATGGCCGTGGTCGGCATGGTGGCCGGCATGGCGCTCGGATTCGCCGGGTACTTCGGTGGATTCGGAGCGTTTCTGCTGGTCGCCGCATTGGGAGCGGTCGGTTTTGTGGTGGGCAGGCTGCTCGAGGGAGATCTGGAGGTCGGGGACTTCTTCCGGGGTCGCGATCGTGGCGTAGGGCCTCGGTGACGCGCTGTGGCGGCCGATCGTGTTGCCCCCGCCGAACGCGGGGCGACCACTGTCGCCGACCGCGTCGTGGCCAAGATCGCCGCGCATGCGGCACGGGAGGCGCTCGAGCGCCTGCCCGAGGGCGTCTCGCCACCCCACGCGATGGTCGTCGTGCACCACGACACGGCCCGGGTCCGCATCAGCCTCGAACTCGACTACCCAGGTGACATCGGCCGCCAGTGCGGCGCGGTGCGTCGTCAAGTAGCCCACCGGGTAAGGACATTGGCGGGGATGGAGGTGCCCGAGGTGGCGGTGCAGGTCGAGCGCCTGCACTCATCGGCGCAGGGGAGGATTCGATGACCGAGCCCGAACAGACCCACCGGCCCGTCCGCGAACTGGACCAGTCCGCCTCCGCCGCGGCCTACGACCCCGCGCCGGTCCCGGCGGAAGGGGAGCACGGCAGGGCGGGGCGCTTCTGGTCGGCGCGCCGCGTCCCCGCCGCGCTGCTCGCCCTGGTGGCCCTCGCGGGATCGGGGCTGTTGCTCTACGACGTCGCCGCCGTACGGGCAGACCGGCCCGCCATGTACTGGCGGCGAGCCCTGGCCGACCACCTCGACCGATGGCGTCTCGACGAGGTTGCGGTCCTCGTGGTCGCCGGAGCGGTGGTGCTCGTCGGCGTCTGGCTGATCGTTCTCGCGGTGACGCCGGGGCTGCGCGGGGTGCTGCCCATGCAGCGGGACCGCGCGCACGTACGGGCCGGGCTGGACCGGAAGGCGGCGGCGCTCGTGCTGCGCGACCGCGCGATGGAGGTGTCCGGAGTGCAGTCCGTACGCGTCCGGATGGGACGCACCAAGGCCACGGTGCGTGCCCGCTCTCACTTCCGCGAACTCGACGACGTACGCGCCGATCTGGACACCGCGCTCGGAATCGGCCTCAAGGAACTGGGCCTGGCCAGACCTCCGGCCCTGGCCGTACACGTCGGCCGGCCTCCGGCCGGGAAGCGGTGAGGGGCGAGGGGTGAGACGGATGCTCGGAACGGTCAACCGGATCGTGCTCGGCCTCGCCGGGCTGGTGCTGGTGTGCGCGGGCGGCGCCGTACTGGCGGTCGGGACCGGGCTGTCCGTGCCCTCGTGGTGGCCCTGGAGCGGACGGCATGACGTGCTGCTCAGCGATGCCGACCGGATGAGGTGGCGGGACGAGGGCTGGTGGTGGCCGGTCGTCATCGCCGTCCTCGCGCTGCTGTTGCTGCTCGCGCTGTGGTGGCTTCTCGCACAGCTGCGCCGCGCCCGCCTCGCCGAGGTCCTCGTGGACACCGGCGACGGAGAGGGCGCGCTGCTGCGCGGCCGGGCGCTGGAGAGCGTGATGACGGGAGAGGCGGAGTCGCTGGAGGGCGTCTCCCACGCACGGGTCATGCTGACGGGCCGCAGCCGCAGGGCTCCGCAGGCGCGGGTCCTCCTGCAACTGGAGCCACACGCGGCCCCGGCCGAGACGGTGTCCCGGCTGGCCGACGAGGCGGTGGCGCATGCGCGGGAGTCGGCGGGGCTGTCGTCGATGCCGACCGAGGCGAGGCTGCGGGTGTCGAAGCACAAGGCGCAACGCGTGACATGAGGAAGGTGCGGAGGCTTCGCCCCCGCACCCCGCGTCCCCTTCGGGAGACCGTCAGAACCCGTGCCGCGCCCCGCCGTCCACCGGGAGCATCACGCCCGTCAGGTACGACGCCGCCGGCGACAGCAGGAACGCCGCGACCGCGCCGAACTCCGCCGGCGTACCGTAGCGCCGCAGCGGAATCCGCGACTCGTTGCCCGCGCGCGCCGCCTCCGCGTCGCCGGACAGCGCGTCGAGCTCCCGCACCCGGTCCGTGTCGATGCGTGACGGGAGCAGGCCGATCACGCGGATGCCGCGCGGCCCCAGTTCGTCGGCGAGGGACTTGGCGAAGCCCGCGAGACCCGGGCGCAGGCCGTTGGAGATCGTCAGGCCGGGGATCGGTTCGTGGACCGACCCGGAGAGGACGAAGCCGATCACGCCGCCCTCGTTCAGTTCCGCCGCCGCGGTCCGCGCCAGCCGCACCGCGCCCAGGAAGACCGAGTCGAACGCCGACTGCCACTGCTCGTCCGTGTTGTCCGCGACGAAGCCCGGCGCCGGGCCGCCCACGCTGATGAGAATGCCGTCGAAGCGGCCGAAGTGCGCCCGGGCGGCCGCTACCAGGCGCTCCGCGCCCGCCGGGTCGGCGTTGTCCGTCGCCAGGCCCACCGCGGTCGGTCCCAGTTCGGCAGCCGCTTCCTTGACCGTCTTCTCGTCCCGGCCGGTGATGACGACCTTCGCGCCGTCCGCCACCAGGGCCCGCGCGGAGGCGTTGCCCAGCCCGCGGGAGGCGCCGGTGACGATGTAGACGCGGTCCTTCAGTCCAAGATCCATGGGTCCTATCCTGCCGCCTCGTGCCGACCCAGCGCGAGGGCGGTGTGCACCAGGCCGATATGGCTGAACGCCTGGGGGAAGTTGCCGAGCTGGCGTCCGGCCACCGGGTCGTATTCCTCGGACAGCAGGCCCACGTCGTTGCGCAGTGCCAGCAGACGTTCGAACATCTCGCGTGCCTCCTCCGTACGCCCTGTCATGCACAGCGCGTCCGTCATCCAGAACGAGCACGCCAGGAACGCGCCCTCGCCGCCCGGCAGGCCGTCGACGGAGACGCCCTCCGTGCTGTAGCGCCGCACCAGCGGGCCGTTGCCGAGCTCGGCCTGCACCGCCTTGACCGTGCCGAGGACTCGGGGATCGTCCGGGGGCAGGAAGCCGACGTGCGGGATCAGCAGCGTCGCCGCGTCCAGGCCCGTCGAGCCGTACGACTGCGTGAACGTGTTCCGCACCGGGTCGAAGCCCCTCTCGCACACCTCCCGGTGCACCTCGTCGCGCATCGCACGCCAGCGCGCGGCGTCACCGCGCAGCGTCGGGTCGGCCTCCAGGGTGCGTACGGCGCGGTCGGCCGCGACCCACGCCATGATCTTGGAGTGCACGAAGTGGCGGCGCGGCCCGCGCACCTCCCACAGCCCCTCGTCCGGTTCGCGCCACTTCGACTCCAGGAACCCGAGGAGGCTCAACTGGATGTTCCACGCGTGCCGCTCGGCCTGCAGGCCTGCCCCCCTGGCCAGGAAGAGCGAGTCGATGACCTCGCCGTAGACGTCGAGCTGGAGCTGGTAGGCCGCGTCGTTGCCGACGCGGACCGGGACGGACCCGGCGTAGCCGCCGAGCCAGCCCAGCTCCGTCTCGGCCATCCGGCGCTCGCCCGCGAGCCCGTACATGATCTGCAGGTCGGCGGGGTCGCCGGCCACCGCCCGCAGCAGCCAGTCGCGCCAGGCCGCGGCCTCGTCGAGATAGCCCGCCGCGAGCAGGGCGCCGAGCGTCAGGGTGGAGTCGCGCAGCCAGCAGAAGCGGTAGTCCCAGTTGCGCACACCGCCGATCTCCTCGGGGAGCGATGTCGTCGGGGCGGCGACGATGCCGCCCGTGGGCGCGTACGTGAGCGCCTTGAGGGTGATCAGCGAGCGCAGGACCGCCTCCCGGTACGGGCCCTCGTACCGGCACCGGGACGACCACTCGGCCCAGTCCTCCAGGCAGTGGCGCAGCGCCTCGTGGGGGTCGACCAGAGCGGGGCGCGGCTTGTGCGAGGGGTGCCAGGTGAGGACGAAGGCGACCTTCTCGCCCGCCCCGACCGTGAACGCCGAGCAGGTGCTGAACTGCTGGCCCCACGTGTGCACCTGCGGTTCGCTGCGCAGCCAGACGGAATCGGGACCCGCCACCGCGACCCGGTGGCCGTCGGAGCGCCGCATCCAGGGCACGATGTCGCCGTAGTCGAAGCGCAGCCGCAGGGTGGAGGCCATCTCGACGGTGCCGCTGACGCCTTCCACGATGCGCATCACATCGGGGGCTTCATCCCGTTGCGGCATGAAATCGAGCACTTTGACGGTTCCGGTGCGGGTCCGCCACACCGTCTCCAGTACCAGTGATTCATCGACATATCGACGACTCGTGCACCGGGCGGCACCCTTGGGGGCGAGGCGCCAGTGCCCGTTCTCCTCGTTGCCGACGAGCGCCGCGAAGCAGGCCGCGGAATCGAACCGGGGCAGGCAAAGCCAGTCGATCGAACCGTCCGCACCGACCAGTGCCGCGGTCTGCAGATCACCGATGAGGGCGTAGTCCTCGATACGTTGGGTCACGCTCTGGCGTGTTCCCGGCCCGGTTGGCCGCTAAGCGGCCGCGTGGGCCGGTTCCGGCGTGCCGTTCGCGACCGCCGCCGCCCTGTCCCGCTTCTCCCGCCGTACGAGAATCACCCAGCCGACGGGCACGGCCGCGGCGAACAGCCACCACTGGACGGCATACGCCATGTGCGCGCCGATGGAGTCGTGCTCGGGGTCGGGGATCTGTTCCGGGCCGGCCGCGGCCGGCTTCGGCTCCGTCTGCTCCAGATAGCCGCCGAGCACCGGGCGGTCCAGCAGCTTCGCCTGCTGCCCGCTGTTGATCAGCATCACCTGGCGCGGCGGCAGACCCGCCAGGTCCTTGATGCCGCTCGCACCGGTCGTCTCGTCCGCCTTGAGCCGGCCGGTGACGGTGATAGTGCCCTTGGGCGCGGCCGGCACCTCGGGGAACGCCTTCTGGTCGGCGGCGGCCGGCACCCAGCCGCGGTTGACGAGCACCGCTGAGCCGTCGGCCAGCAGCAGGGGAGTCAGAACATGGAAGCCGACGCGGTCGTCGGCGTTGGTGCGGCGGCGTACGACGACCTCATGGGCCGGGTCGAACGTGCCCTGCGCGGTGACCTGCCGCCAGTAGTCGTCCCGCGGGACCGTGTGCCCCGGGGAGGTCAGCTCGGCCACCGGCACCGGCTCGGCGTCGACGTTCCGGGCGATGAGGGAGTTCTGCGCGACGCGGCGCTCGTGGCGGTGCAACTGCCAGAAGCCCAGCTCGACCATCGTGGGGATGAGGACGAGGGCGATGAGGGTGAGGATCACCCACTGCCGGGACAACAGGAAGCGGTACACGGCTTCGACCGTACCCGTAGTGCCCCGGCGCCGGGACGCGGGGTCCCGGTGGCGCCCCGTCCCGGCCGCCGGGGCACGGGTCAGACCCTGTCGACGATGCCGGCCCTCCCCTCGGCGCGGGCGCAGTGCGCGCCGCAGTACCAGTGGCCCTCGGCCTCGACACCCTGGCCGATGATCTGGACCCGGCAGTGCTCACAGATGGGCGCCATGCGGTGAATGGCGCAGGAGAAGCAGTCGAAGACGTGCACCGCGCCCTGCGCGTGCACCTCGAAGGACATGCCGTAGTCGTTTCCGCAAACCTCGCAACGTGCCATGCGCCACAGGGTGGGACGCGAGGCGGGCGGGGGGCGAGCGGGCGGCGGGCGAGTCGCGCGGGGTTCACTCCGATGCGGGTGCCATGCCCGGCAGCATTCCCTGCTCCGCTCCCTGCTCCGCTCCCTGGTCCGTCTCCGGCTCCGTCGCGTGGTCCGGGCCCTGCTCGGGCAGGCCCGCCGGGCGGCCCGGCGCCGGGACGCCTCCCGTGGCCGCGGCCGTGCCCGCCGCCGGGACCACGTGCCCCAACAACTGGGTGAACGCCGCCTCGTCGACGACCGGTGTGCCGTACGAAGCGGCCTTGACCGCCTTCGACGTCGACGCGTGCGGATCGTTGGTCACCAGCAGGCTCGTCAGCCGCGACACGCTCGTGGCGACGTGCAGGCCCTCCTCGGTGGCCCGGTCCTCCAGCAACTCGCGCTCTATGGAGGTGTCGCCGGAGAACGCCACCCGCATGCCCTGCTTCAGCTGCCCGCCCGGCTCGTACCTGCCCGGGTTGGGGTAGGGGCACGGGGGACGCCTGCGCGACGGCCGCCAGCTGCTCCGCCCGTACGACGGCTGGTAGCCGACGCGCGGGGCGGGCGGGGTGTCTGACCACTCGGTCAGCGGGCGGCACTCCAGCAGCGGCAGCCGTACGCCGTCGCGCGCCGCCGAGTGCAGACTCGGCCGGAACGCCTCGGCCAGCACCCGCGCGTCGTCCAGCGCGTGGTGGGCCCGCTGCTGCACGACGCCGTAGTGCGCGGCGAGGGTCTCCAGCTTGAAGTTGGGCAGCGGCAGCGCGAGCTCCCTGGCGAGCGCGATGGTGCACAGACGCTGCCGGGTCGGCGCGGTCCGCCCCGAGCGCGCGTACTCCCGGGCGAGCATGCCCCAGTCGAACTTGGCATTGTGCGCGACCAGGACGCGGCCCTCCAGGCGCTCGGTGAGCTCACCGGTGATGTCACCGAAGAGCGGCGCGCCGCGGAGCATCTCACTCGTCAGACCGTGGATCTCCACCGGGCCGGGATCGCGCTCCGGATCGACGAGGGTGTACCAGTGGTCCTCGATGTTGCCCCGGGAGTCCAGGCGGTAGACGGCAGCGGACACTATCCGGTCGTAGTGGAACAGGCCGGTGGTCTCCACGTCGACGACCGCGTATCCCTCGGGGTACGCGGTCGGCCACGTCGTCGCTGCGGTCGTACGGTCGTCGAGCATGGTCACAGAGAATACGGGCCGGGACCGACAACGCAGGATGGCCCCGTGCTCCCGGCGCCTCGCACCGGGCGCCGCCCGATCTGCGGTCCCGTTCCGGCGGGTTGTCCGGGCGCGGTTCACGGCTCGGGTGAGACGCTCCCGGAATGAGTGACCAGACTTCGCGGCAGGCGCACGACGAACCGCACGGCGGCGGACTCGGCACGCGTCTCAACTGGCTGCGCGCCGCGGTCCTCGGCGCCAACGACGGAGTCGTCTCCACCGCCGGCCTCGTCGTCGGCGTCGCCGGAGCGACCGACGAGCGCGGGACCCTGCTCACCGCGGGCCTTGCCGGACTGCTCGCGGGCTCCATGTCGATGGCCGCGGGCGAATACGTCTCCGTGTCCACGCAGCGGGACTCGGAGAAGGCCGCCCTCGCCGTCGAGAGGCGCGAGCTGCGCGAGCAGCCCAAGGCCGAACTCGACGAACTCACCCAGCTGTTGGCCGAGCGCGGGCTGTCCCGCGAGGTGGCCAGGGAGGCCGCCGAACAGCTCACCGAACGGGACGCACTGCGCGCGCACGCGCGCGTGGAGCTCGGGATCGACCCCGACGAGCTGACCAATCCCTGGCACGCGGCGGGCGCGAGCTTCCTCGCCTTCACGGCGGGCGCGTTGCTGCCGCTGCTCGCGATCGTCCTGCCGCCCTCCTCGGTCCGCCTGTACGTCACGGTCCTGTCGGTGCTCGCGGCCCTGGGGCTCACCGGCTGGTGGAGCGCCCGTCTGGGCGCGGCGCAGCCGGGCCCCGCCGTGCTGCGCAACACCGCCGGCGGGGCGCTGGCCATGGCGGTGACGTACGCGGCCGGGACGCTGCTGGACGCGGCGGGGGTCTGAACGTCAGTCGCGCCACCGGGGCGTGTCCGTGCCCCAGAGCCCGGCCGGGCGGGCCCAGTCGAGGGGGCCGCCGTCGAACGCGACCGCGGGCAGGGCATGGCGCAGCCGGCCCATGGGGCTGTCCGTCTCGGTGAGCCACCGCTCGGCGTCGTACTCGCCCGGGGCGGTGTCCGGGGTCCTCTCCAGGCCGTTCACCAGCCACGCGGCCGTCTGCGCGAGGGCCAGGTCGACCAGCCTCGCGCCGCCCGTCCCGTGCTGCTCGGTCAGCGCCCGCAGCACTCCGGCGGCGAGCAGGTACCCGGTGCCGTGGTCCAGGGCCTGCGCGGGAAGTGCCCCCGGCCGTTCCCCGTCGCCCTCGGTCTCCGCGATACCGGAGGCGACCTGGACCAGGCTGTCGAAACCGCGCCGGCCCGCCCACGGCCCGTACCGCCCCCACGCCGAGAGCCGGGCCACGACCAGGCCGGGGCGTCGTGCCGCGAGCTCCTCGGGTGCGAGACCGAACCGGTCCAGGGCGCCCGGCCGGTAGCCGGTCACCACCACGTCCGCGGAGGCGAGCAGTTCCCCGAACGTGTCCCGGTCCGCGGCGACGGCCAGGTCGAGCCGGGTGGACCGCTTGCCCATGCCCGTGTCGTTGTGGGCCTCCTGACTCTCCGGCAGGCCGGGGGAGTCGATCCTCAGCACATCGGCGCCGAGCAGGGCCAGGGTGCGGGTCGCGACCGGGCCCGCCAGCACCCTGGTCAGGTCGAGCACGCGCAGCCCCGCACAGGGCAGCGCCGCCGAACCGCCCGCCGCCCTCGGTGCGGGGCCGTCCCCGATGCGCCGCACGACCAGCAGCGGGTGCGCGGCTGCGGCGGCGCCCTGCGGATGCCCGGCCCACTCCTTCGGCCCGCGCGCGGCGACGGCCAGGCCGCCCGCCGCGTACACGGTCTCCTCGACGTCCAGTGCCTGCCGCTCTCCGACGGCGGCCGCGACGGCGTCCTCGCCCGCGTCGCCGGGCAGGCCGAGCGCGGCGAGCAACCGGGCCCGGTGGTGCGGGTAGTTGGCGTGTGTCCGCACCCACCCGTCGGCCGCGCGCCAGAAGCGGGACAGCGGGGCGAACGTCACCGGGGCCGCCCCGTCCACCCGCACCAGCCGGTCGCTGAGGAACGCCGCCGTCACGGCGCCGTCGTCCACCCGGACCGCGGGGACGGGGCCGCCGGTGCGGCGGGCGGCGAGCTCCGCGGCGGCCAGCGAGCACACGGCCACGGTGGAACGCGCGAGCTCCATGACCGGCAGACGGGCCGGCAGCGCGCCCCGGCCCTCGTACGTCACGCGGTCCACCAGGGCGGGATCGCCGCCCAGCGCGGCCCAGGCAGCGGCCGTACCGCTCGAAGATGTCTGACCCATACAGCCACTATGGCACCGAGTGCCACCTGAAGGGGCCCGGTGCGGACATCCGCACCGGGCCCCGAAAAGCGGTGGATCAGGGGTGATTACCGGCGAACGGCGTCGAGAGCGTCCGCGACGCCCTCACCGTAGAAGCCGTTCTTGTCCTCGTCGCCCTCGCAGACCGCGTCGACCGTCCCGTTCTTGTCGATGTCGTACGGGTTGGTGCACGCGGTGTCGTCGGCCTGCACGGAGAGCAGGGCCTTCACCATCGCCGGCGACGCGTACGGGTGCGTCGACTTGATCAGCGCGGCGACACCCGCGACGTGCGGGGAGGCCATCGACGTACCGGCCTTGTAGCCGAAGCCGCCGCCCGGCAGGGTCGACAGGATCCGGCCGTCGACGGCCGGCGCGTCGGGCGCCTGGAAGCGGGTGGCGTCGCCGCCGGGGGCGGAGATGTCGATGACGCCGTTGCCGTAGTTGGAGTACGAGGACTTCAGGTTCTTCGCGCCCAGCGCGGAGACCGTGACGACGCCCGGGATCTGCGTCGGGATGTCCAGGCACTCGGCCGGGTTGACCTTGCGCTCGACCGGCGTGGTGTCGTTCGGGCTCGAGGTGTCGGTGAGCTCGTCGGACGCGAGGTCCATCCGCGAGTTGCCGGCGGCGGCGACGTTCACCGCGCCCTTGCTCTCCGCGTACCGGATGGCGCGCCGGTGCGACTCGATCAGAGCCTTCTGGTCGGCGTCGTTCTTGCAGTTGAACAGCCACGGGTCGGTGTAGTAGCTGTTGTTGGTCACGTCGACACCGTGCTCGGCGGCCCACACGAAGCCGCAGACGACGGCCTCGGTGTAGAAGAAGCCGTCGGGCTGCGAGACCTTGATGCCGGAGACCTTCACGCCCGGCGCGACACCCGTGATGCCGGTGCCGTTCTTCGCCGCCGCGATCGTGCCCGCGACGTGCGTGCCGTGGTCGCTCTCCGTCGGGCCCGGGCGCCAGGCGCCGTCCGCCGTGTCGGCCACACCGCCGACACAGCTGACGGATGCCTCGCGGTCGAAGTTGGGCGCCAGGTCCGGGTGCGTGTCGTCGACACCTGTGTCGATGACCGCGACCGTGACCTTCTTGCTGCCGAGCGTCTTCTCGTGCGCCTTGTCCGCCTTGATGGCGGGCAGGTCCCACTGCAGCGGCTCGAGCGCGTCCTGGCCCGCCGCCGCCTGGCCCGCCGCCGCCTTGGCCTCCTCGGCGGTGAGCGGGCGCTCCGACTCGATGGCCGTGTCGGCCACGGGGGCCAGCGGGGCGGTGCGCGTGGCACCGGCCGACTCGACACCGCGGACCTGACGGATCGTCTCCGCGAACGCAGGGTTCTGCGAGTGGACGACGATGACGCCTATCTGGTCGTACACGTGGACTATCGACCCGCCGGCCTTGGCTATCGCCTTCTTGACGGCCTTCGAGGTGCCGTGACCGCCCGTGACGTTGACCACGTAGGACAGCTTCGGACCGTCCGCCTGGACCGCTGCCGGAGCGTCGTCGGTGATTGCTGCCGACGCCGTACCCGCCGGCAGGAATCCGAGGGAGGCCGTGAGCGCCAGACCGGCGGGAAGCGCGAGTGCGCGCCGACGTCTGGATCCCAGATGAGCCATGGGTTCTCCACATCATCCGTGAAAAAACCGCCCAAACACCCCTTGCGAATGGGCGGGTTATGCCGGGTGAAGCTATCGCTGATCAAGGCGGCTCTTCAATGGATCCGCGCAGATGTACGACAACAAGTAGGACAAGAAGTGCGGAGGAAAAAGACCGAAGGTGAACCGGTTCGGCGTGTACTCCGTGCCGTTGTCAGGGAGTGGAACAACATCAAACAGCTCCCGCAAGGCAACATCCCCATGACCACCACCGAACCCGCGTCGCGAGGAGTCTCCGTGGCCACCGATGCACCGCCGCCCCCGGGCGGTAAGGGCGCCAGCCCCGCCCAGCCCACGACAGAGTCGTTCGTCCAGGTGCAGGAGAGTGCGGAATTCGGCGAACTGCGCCGCGCCTACCGCTCCTTCGCCTTCCCCCTGACCGTCGCGTTCATCGCCTGGTACCTGCTCTACGTCCTGCTCTCGAACTACGCGGGCGGCTTCATGGGCACGAAGCTCTTCGGCAACATCAACGTCGCCCTGGTCTTCGGCCTCGCCCAGTTCGCGACCACGTTCCTCATCGCCTGGTTCTACTCGCGGCACGCCGCCGCGAAGCTCGATCCGAAGGCGGACGCCATCAAGTCCCGTATGGAGGCCGACGCATGAGCCCCACGCTCCAGCTCGCGGCGTCGAGCGCGACCACCGAGCACAGGCCGCTCATCATCACCCTGTTCGCCGCTTTCGTCGTCGCCACCCTCTTCATCACGGTGTGGGCGGGCCGGCAGACCAAGGACGCCTCCGACTTCTACGCGGGCGGCCGCCAGTTCACCGGCTTCCAGAACGGCCTCGCCATCTCCGGCGACTACATGTCGGCCGCATCGTTCCTCGGCATCGCCGGCGCCATCGCCCTCTTCGGCTACGACGGGTTCCTCTACTCGATCGGCTTCCTGGTCGCCTGGCTCGTCGCCCTGCTGCTCGTCGCCGAACCGCTGCGCAACTCCGGGCGCTACACGATGGGCGACGTCCTCGCCTACCGCATGCGCCAGCGCCCCGTACGCACCGCGGCGGGCACGTCCACGATCGTCGTCTCGATCTTCTACCTGCTGGCCCAGATGGCGGGCGCGGGCGTCCTCGTCTCCCTGCTGCTCGGCATCACCAGCGACGGCGGGAAGATCGCCATCGTGGCCCTCGTCGGCCTGCTGATGATCGTGTACGTCACCATCGGCGGCATGAAGGGCACCACCTGGGTGCAGATGGTCAAGGCCGTCCTGCTCATCGCGGGCACCCTGCTCATCACGTTCCTGGTGCTGCTCAAGTTCAACTTCAACATCTCCGAACTGCTCGGCCAGGCGGCCGAGCAGAGCGGCAAGGGCGCGGCGTTCCTGGAGCCCGGCCTCAAGTACGGCGTCACCGGGACGTCCAAGCTGGACTTCATCTCGCTCGGCATCGCGCTCGTCCTCGGCACCGCCGGCCTGCCGCACATCCTGATCCGCTTCTACACCGTGCCCACCGCCAAGGCCGCCCGTAAGTCCGTCAACTGGGCCATCGGCATCATCGGCGCCTTCTACCTGATGACCATCGCGCTCGGCTTCGGGGCGGCGGCGCTCGTCGGACCGGCGGAGATCACCGCGTCCAACAAGGCGGGCAACACGGCGGCGCCCCTGCTGGCCCTGCACATCGGCGGTGTCGACTCGGCCGGCGGCGCGATCCTCCTCGCCGTGATCTCCGCCGTCGCCTTCGCCACCATCCTGGCCGTCGTCGCGGGCCTCACCCTCGCCTCCTCGTCGTCCTTCGCGCACGACATCTACGCGAACGTGATCCGCAAGGGGCAAGCCACCGAGAAGGAGGAGGTCCGCGCGGCCCGCTGGGCGACCGTCGCCATCGGCATCGTGTCCATCGGGCTCGGCGCCCTGGCCCGCGACCTGAACGTCGCCGGCCTGGTCGCCCTCGCCTTCGCGGTCGCCGCGTCCGCGAACCTGCCGACGATCCTCTACAGCCTGTTCTGGAAGAGGTTCACCACCCAGGGCGCCCTGTGGTCCATCTACGGCGGCCTGACGGCCTCGGTCGTCCTGGTGCTCTTCTCGCCGGTCGTCTCCGGCAAGCCCACCTCGATGTTCCCCGACGCCGACTTCTCCTGGTTCCCGCTGGAGAACCCCGGCCTGATCTCCATCCCCGTCGGCTTCCTGCTCGGCTGGATCGGCTCCCTGCTGTCCGGGGAGGAGCCCGACAAGGGCAAGTACGCCGAGCTGGAGGTCAAGTCCCTCACCGGCGTCGGCGCCCACTGAGTGAGCCCGCCGACACCTCGCCGTAGCGGCCGCGTCGTAGAGTCATACGACGCGGCCGTGCCGCGCCTCGTGCCAAATGGGCCACACGCGGTGTCGGTGCCCTGACGTAGGCTCGGAAGAGTCAGATCCGCGAATGGGGAGGGGGCCCACAGTGCTCATCGACACCTACGGCCGAGTGGCTACCGACCTGCGGGTTTCCTTGACCGACCGGTGCAACCTGCGATGTACGTACTGCATGCCCGAAGAGGGCCTGCAGTGGCTGAAGAAGCCCGATCTGCTCACCGACGACGAGATCGTGCGCCTGATCCGCGTCGCCGTCACCGACCTCGGCATCACCGAGGTCCGCTTCACCGGCGGCGAGCCCCTGCTGCGCCCCGGCCTCGTCGGCATCGTCGAGCGTGTCGCCGCCCTCGAGCCCCGCCCCAAGATGTCCCTCACGACCAACGGCATCGGGCTCAAGCGCACCGCGGAGGCCCTCAAGACCGCCGGCCTCGACCGGGTCAACGTCTCCCTCGACACCCTGCGCCCCGACGTCTTCAAGACCCTCACCCGCCGCGACCGCCACCACGACGTGCTCGACGGCCTCGAGGCCGCCCGCGCCGCCGGACTCACCCCGGTCAAGGTCAACGCGGTCCTCATGCCGGGGCTCAACGACGACGAGGCCCCCGACCTGCTCGCCTGGGCCGTCGAGAACGACTACGAGCTGCGGTTCATCGAGCAGATGCCGCTGGATGCCCAGCACGGCTGGAAGCGTGATGGGATGATCACGGCCGGTGACATCCTCGCCTCTCTGCGTACGCGCTTCTCGCTCACCCCCGAAGGCGACAGCGCCCGCGGCTCCGCGCCCGCGGAGCGATGGGTCGTCGACGGCGGATCGCACCGCGTCGGCGTCATCGCCTCCGTCACCCGCCCCTTCTGCCGGGCCTGCGACCGCACCCGCCTCACCGCGGACGGCCAGGTGCGCACGTGCCTGTTCGCGACCGAGGAGACCGACCTGCGGGCGGCGCTGCGCTCGGACGCGCCGGACGAGGAGATCGCCCGCATATGGCGGCTGGCGATGTGGGGGAAGAAGGCCGGATCCGGTCTGGACGACCCCTCGTTCCTCCAGCCCGAGCGCCCCATGTCAGCGATCGGCGGCTGATCCTCCCTCCGGCCGCTGCGCGCGCTCCCAGTCCTCCAGGGTCACGACGTCCTTGAGGAATCCGCGTACGCCGAGGAACTGCGACAGGTGCTCCCGGTGCTCCTCGCAGGCCAGCCAGGTCTTGCGGCGCTCGGGGGTGTGCAGCTTCGGGTTGTTCCACGCGAGGACCCAGACGGCGTCGGCGCGGCAGCCCTTGGCGGAACAGATCGGGGTTTCGTCACTCACCCGAACATTGTCCCCGCATGGCGACGCCGGGCAGCCACGGGGGGAGCTGCCCGGCGTCGGTCCGTCGCTCCGACGGGGGATGCGGAGCGCCTAGGCAGTATGTCACGGGTAACGGGCCCCCGGGCACAGGAACTTCATGATTGATCTGAGGTTTTCCTGAGGTTCGCGGACCCCGTCGCGGGCGGTCGTCATCAGCCCTGTTCGGACTTGGGGCGCTCCTGCGCGAAAGATCCGCCGGCTGTCGTGGAGTCCTCGGGCGCCGGCTCGATCATGGGCCGCGACGGCGGGGGGACGAGCGTCGACGGCAGAGACGGCGCGTTCTCCCGGCCCGCATTGGCGATGACCACGGAGATGTACGGCAGGACAACGCCGAGCACCAGGGCGACGACGGCCACATGACGTTCCACGTTCCACAGGACCGCGGCCAGGATCACGGACACCGTGCGCACCGACATCGAGATCACGTAGCGTCGCTGCCGACCGCGGACATCGTCGGCGAGCCCCTGCCGGGCCCCCGTGATCCGGAAGACCTCCGTGCCGCCCCGCCTGCGCATCTGCTCCACCACCCGAATCCCGCGCCGGACGATCCCGGACATCCCGCGCTGACCACATCAACGGTACGCCGCGACTGCGCCGCCTTCGAGAGCGGGGCGCCGCCGGTCTGCGTGCCCTGTCTGCGCCGGGACGCGTATGGGTGTCTCCGACATGCGCCGTACGGCCCACGGGCCGAGACTGGCAGGCGTAACTGCTCGTCGGGAGCCGTACAAGGAGGCAGCCATGGGCTGGTTGTGGGCGATCATCGTGGGATTCGTGCTCGGCCTGATCGCGAAGGCGGTCATCCCGGGCAAGCAGCACAGTCCCCTCTGGCTGACCACCATCTTCGGCATCCTCGGAGCCGTCATCGGCAACGCCGTCGCCCGGGGCTTCGGCATCCAGGAGACCCCTGGCATCGACTGGGGCCGGCACGCACTTCAGCTCGCGGCGGCCATCGTCATCGTGTTCCTGGGCGACATGGCGTACACCGCGGCCCGCGGCGGCAGGAAACGGCGCGCGTGACGGGCCGACGCCGCAACGGGACGAGGGCGTAACCGGATCCCCGGACGACGGCGGCGGCCAGGGCAGAGCCGCCCGGCCGCCGCCGTCCGTCCTGTCCGGTCAGCCCGCCGTGACCTCGACCGCGGCCAGGTTCTTCTTGCCGCGGCGCAGCACCAGCCAGCGCCCGTGCAGCAGCTCCTCCGGCGTCGCCACGGCGTCCTCGGCGGTGACCTTCACATTGTTCACGTAGGCGCCGCCCTCCTTCACCGTGCGCCGGGCGGCCGACTTGCTGGCGACCAGGCCCACCTCGGCGAACAGGTCGACGACCGGGGCGAGCTCGGTGACCCGCGCCTGAGGCAGCTCCGACAGCGCCGCCCGCAGCGTCGGCTCGTCGAGCTCGGCGAGCTCGCCCTGTCCGAACAGCGCCTTGGACGCGTTGATCACCGCTGCGCACTGGTCGGCTCCGTGCACCAGGGTCGTCAGCTCCTCGGCCAGCGCGCGCTGCGCGGCACGGGCCTGCGGACGCTCTGCGGTCTGCTTCTCCAGCTCCTCGAGCTCCTCGCGGCTCTTGAAGCTGAGGACGCGCAGGTACCGGTTGATGTCCCGGTCGTCCGTGTTCAGCCAGAACTGGTAGAACGCGTACGGCGTGGTCATCTCCGGGTCGAGCCAGAGCGTGCCGGTCTCCGACTTGCCGAACTTGGTGCCGTCCGCCTTGGTCATCAGCGGGGTGGCCAGCGCGTGCACCTCGGCGTCGGGCTCCAGGCGGTGGATCAGGTCCAGGCCCGCCGTGAGGTTGCCCCACTGGTCGCTGCCGCCCTGCTGCAGGGTGCAGCCGTACCGCCGGTACAGCTCCAGGAAGTCCATGCCCTGCAACAGCTGGTAGCTGAACTCCGTGTAGCTGATGCCCTGTTCCGACTCCAGGCGCCGGGCGACGGAGTCCTTGGTGAGCATCTTGTTGACGCGGAAGTGCTTGCCGATGTCCCGCAGGAACTCGATCGCGGACATGCCCGCGGTCCAGTCCAGGTTGTTCACCATGATCGCGGCGTTGTCGCCCTCGAAGGAGAGGTACGGCTCGATCTGCGCACGCAGCCGGTTCACCCACTGCGCGATCGTCTCCGGATCGTTCAGCGTGCGCTCTGCGGTAGGCCGCGGGTCACCGATCTGACCCGTGGCCCCGCCCACCAGCGCCAGCGGCCGGTGCCCGGCCAGCTGGAGCCGGCGCACGGTGAGCACCTGCACCAGGTGTCCGACGTGGAGGCTCGCCGCGGTCGGGTCGAAGCCGCAATAGAAGGTGACGGGACCGGCCGCGAGCGCCTTGCGCAAAGCGTCCTCGTCAGTGGACTGGGCGATCAGCCCGCGCCACTTCAGCTCGTCGACGATGTCCGTCACGGTTCTTCCGTCTCCTCGTACGTGAATGGATCGGTGGGAGCCAGTCTAGGCGGGTCACACACCCCGGCTGACCGAGCTCATGTTGAAGTCCGGCACCCGCAGCGCCGGCATCGCGGCCCGGGTGAACCAGTCGCCCCATTCGCGCGGCAGCGTCTTCTCCGTCCGGCCGGCCTCCGTCGCGCGCCCCAGCAGGTCGACGGGCGACTCGTTGAAGCGGAAGTTGTTCACCTCGCCCACGACTTCGCCGTTCTCCACCAGGTACACGCCGTCCCTGGTCAGGCCGGTCAGCAGCAGCGTCGCGGGGTCGACCTCGCGGATGTACCAGAGGCAGGTCAGCAGCAGACCGCGCTCGGTGGATGACACCATCTCCGCCAGGGAGCGCTCGCCGCCCGCGTCCAGGATCAGGTTGTCCGTCCCCGGTGCGACCGGCAGCCCGGTCAGGCCGGCGCTGTGCCGGGTCGTGATCAGGTGTTCCAGTTTCCCGTCGCGCACCCAGTCCGTCGGCGACAGCGGCAGACCGTTGTCGAACACCGAGGCGTCGTCGCCGGACGAGTGCGCGATCACGAAGGGTGCCGCCTCCAGCCCGGGCTCGTGCGGATCGCTGCGCAGCGTCATCGGCAGCGAGGACAGCGCTTCGCCGATACGGGTGCCGCCGCCGGGCTTGGAGAAGACCGTACGGCCCTCCGCCGCGTCCCGGCCCGCCGACGACCACATCTGGTAGATCAGCAGGTCGGCCACGGCGGTCGGCGGCAGCAGCGTCTCGTAGCGGCCGGCCGGCAGGTCGAAGCGGCGCTCCGCCCAGCCGAGCCGCTCCGCCAGCCCGGCGTCCAGAGCCGCCGGGTCCACGTCCGTGAAGTCCCGCGTGGAACGGCCCTCCCAGGCCGAGCGCATACGGTCGGGCGACTTGGCGTTGAGCTCCAGCGTGCCGGTCGGCTGGTCGTGGCGCAGCCGCAGCCCCGTCGATGTGCCGAGGTACGTCGAGGTGAGCTCGTGGTTGGCGAAGCCGTACAGTTCCCGCCCGCCCGCGCGGGCCCGGGCGAACGCCTCGCCGAGCGCCGGTGCGAAGTCCGCGAACACCGCCGACGACGTCTCCGCCGGCGCGTCCGTGAAGTCGGGGGAGGGGGCCACGCCCTCGACCAGCGGCCGGGCGTCCTCGGCCGGCCCGGCGGACCGCGCGGCGTCCTCCGCGGCGCGCACCAGCCGCTCCAGGTCGTCGGAGGTCACGGCGGACTGCGAGACCACGCCGGACGCCGTGCCCTCGGAGCCGTCGACCGTGGCGACGACGGTGAGCGTACGGCCGCGGGTCACGCCGTTGGTGGTCAGCGCGTTGCCGGCCCAGCGAAGATTCGCCGAGGAGTGCTCGTCGGCGATGACGACGCAACCGTCGGCCGTCGACAGCTCCAGCGCCCGCTCGACGATCTCGTGCGGCGGGGTCACGTGACTCTGCGACATCAGCGTCCTGCCTCCTGCGTCGTGTTCAGAATGTTGACGCCCCGGAAGAGGGCGGAGGGGCAGCCGTGGGAGACCGCAGCGACCTGGCCCGGCTGGGCCTTGCCGCAGTTGAAGGCGCCGCCCAGCACGTACGTCTGCGGCCCGCCGACCTGCTCCATCGAGCCCCAGAACTCGGTCGTCGTCGCCTGGTAGGCGACGTCCCTCAGCTGACCGGCCAGCCGGCCGTTCTCGATGCGGAAGAACCGCTGACCGGTGAACTGGAAGTTGTAGCGCTGCATGTCGATCGACCACGACCGGTCGCCGACCACGTAGATCCCGTGCTCCACCCCGCCGATCAGGTCCTCCGTCGACAGACCTCCCGGGTCCGGCTTGAGGGACACGTTCGCCATCCGCTGCACCGGCACATGGGCGGGCGAGTCGGCGAAGGCGCAGCCGTTGGAGCGGCCGAGGCCCGTCAGCTTCGCGATGCGCCGGTCCAGCTGGTAGCCCACCAGCGTGCCGTCCCTGACCAGGTCCCAGCTCTGCGCCTCGACGCCCTCGTCGTCGTACCCGATCGTCGCCAGCCCGTGCTCGGCGGTCCGGTCACCGGTCACGTTCATCACGGAGGAGCCGTACGCCAGCTTTCCGAGCTGGTCGAAGGTCGCGAACGACGTCCCCGCGTAGGCCGCCTCGTAGCCGAGCGCGCGGTCCAGCTCCGTGGCGTGGCCGATCGACTCGTGGATCGTCAGCCACAGGTTCGACGGGTCGACGACCAGGTCGTAGCGCCCGGCCTCGACGCTCGGCGCGCGCATCTTCTCCGCGAGCAGCTCCGGGATGCGCTCCAGCTCCGAGTTCCAGTCCCAGCCGGTGCCGGTCAGGTACTCCCAGCCGCGTCCCACGGGCGGCGCGACGGTGCGCATGGAGTCGAACTCGCCGGTCGTCTCGTCGACGGCGACCGCCGTGAGCTGCGGGTGCAGCCGTACCCGCTGCTGCGTGGTGACCGTCCCCGCGGTGTCCGCGTAGAACTTGTTCTCCTGCACGGTCAGCAGCGAGGCGTCCACATGCGCCACACCCGCCGCCCGCAGCAGCCGGGAGCTCCAGTCGGCGAGCAGCGCGCTCTTGTCCTCGCCCGGCACATCGAAGGGGTTGACCTCGTACGAGGAGACCCAGGTCTTCTCCGCGTGCACCGGCTCGTCCGCCAGCTCCACGCGCTCGTCCGAGCCCGCCGCCGCGATCACCTTCGCGGACAGCTTCGCCATGGCCACCGCCTGCCCGGCCACCCTGGCCGCGGCGTTCATGGTCATGTCGACACCGGAGGCGAACCCCCAGGCGCCGCCGTGCACCACCCGCACCGCGTACCCGAGGTCCGTGGAGTCGGACGATCCGGCGGGTTTGGCGTCCCGCAGCCGCCACGAGGCGCTGCGGACGCGCTCCAGGCGGAAGTCGGCGTGCTCGGCGCCGAGCGCACGCGCCCGGGCGAGCGCCGCGTCGGCGAGCGCCCGCAGCGGCAGCGCCGTGAAGGCCGCGTCGATGGAATGAGGCACGGATGTCTCCTGTCGTCGAGACGTGGTCGCCCCGATCATGTCGCGCCGGACGGGCCCCTCGCCAGCCAGTTCGGAGGGACGGTGGCTCGTTGCCTTCGAGGGGACTTTGCGCGGCGGCTTTGCGGGGAGTTTCTGTAGGGATCCGACAGCGACGGGTGGAAGGCGCTGTCAGGCCCCGATTCTCCGTACGCCGTGCCGTACCGATAGTTTGCAGACGTACCAGACCGCATAGGGAAAGGGTGATCCGTTGAGCCGCTCGGTTCTCGTCACCGGAGGAAACCGGGGCATCGGCCTCGCCATCGCCCGCGCGTTCGCCGAGAACGGCGACAACGTCGCGATCACCTACCGCTCGGGGGAGCCCCCGGCCGCCCTGGCGGAGCTGGGCTGCCTGGCGGTCAAGTGCGACATCACCGACGCCGAGCAGGTGGAGCAGGCGTACAAGGAGATCGAGGAGAAGCACGGTCCCGTCGAGGTGCTGGTGGCCAACGCCGGTATCACCAAGGACCAGCTGCTGATGCGCATGTCGGAGGAGGACTTCACCTCCGTCCTGGACACCAACCTCACCGGCACCTTCCGCGTCGTGAAGCGCGCCAACCGCGGCATGCTCCGCGCCAAGAGGGGCCGCGTCGTCCTGATCTCCTCCGTCGTGGGGCTGCTGGGCTCCGCCGGGCAGGCCAACTACGCGGCCTCCAAGGCCGGTCTCGTGGGCTTCGCCCGCTCCCTCGCGCGTGAGCTCGGCTCGCGCAACATCACTTTCAACGTCGTCGCGCCCGGCTTTGTCGACACCGACATGACCCAGGCGCTCACGGACGAGCAGCGCGCCGGGATCGTTTCCCAGGTACCCCTCGGCCGTTACGCGCAGCCGGAGGAGATCGCCGCCACCGTGCGCTTCCTCGCCTCCGACGACGCCTCGTACATCACTGGAGCCGTCATTCCCGTCGACGGCGGATTGGGCATGGGTCACTGATCACATGAGCGGAATTCTCGAGGGCAAGCGCGTCCTGATCACCGGTGTGCTGATGGAGTCCTCCATCGCCTTCCACACCGCGAAGGTGGCCCAGGAGCAGGGCGCCGAGATCATCCTCACGGCCTTCCCGCGGCCCACCCTGACCGAGCGCATCGCCAAGAAGCTGCCGAAGCCGGCCAAGGTCATCGAGCTCGACGTCACCAACGACGAGCACCTGGCCCGGGTCGAGGACGTGGTGCGCGAGGAGCTCGGCGGCCTCGACGGCGTCGTCCACTCCATCGGCTTCGCCCCGCAGGACGCGCTCGGCGGCAACTTCCTCAACACGCCGTTCGAGTCCGTGTCGACCGCGATGCACGTCTCGGCGTTCTCGCTGAAGTCGCTGACCATGGCCTGCCTGCCGCTGATGCAGAACGGCGGCTCGGTCGTCGGCCTGACCTTCGACGCGCAGTTCGCCTGGCCGCAGTACGACTGGATGGGCCCGGCCAAGGCCGCGCTGGAGGCCACCAGCCGCTACCTCGCCCGTGACCTGGGCAAGCAGAACGTGCGCTGCAACCTGATCTCGGCGGGCCCGCTCGGCTCGATGGCCGCCAAGTCCATCCCGGGCTTCTCGGACCTCGCGAAGGTCTGGGACGAGCGCTCCCCGCTCCAGTGGGACATGTCCGATCCGGAGCCGGCCGGCCGCGGTGTCGTCGCCCTGCTCTCGGACTTCTTCCCGAAGACCACCGGTGAGATCGTCCACGTCGACGGCGGCGTGCACATCATGGGCGCCTGACCAGGCACGACGTACAAGAGCGACGCCCCGTTCCCCGCACCGCGCGGGGGGCGGGGCGTCGCCCGTTCGGCCCCACGGGTGGGCGGTGCGACCGGGCCGCGGCGATGCTGGAGGGGCAACTCTTCCTTGTGGTGCTTTTGCGGCGCTCGCGCCGCAGCTCGGCCGAGGGGGTACTGCTTGTGCGTACGAACTGGCGTCAAGCCGCCGTACTCGCCACAGTGACGGTCCTGCTGTGGGCGACACCGACGGCGTCCCAGACCGGCAGTCGTCAGGAACGGCAGAGCCCCCGGCAGCACACGCGGGAGCAGCCCCCCGACTACCGGGCCGACTGCGGCACGGTGATCGAGGGATCCCAGGTCACCGCCTACTGCCACAACCCCTATCCCGCCGCCGACCGCGTGCAGCTGCACGTCGAGTGCGCACGCTGGTGGGACGTCGACGCCGACTCGGAGCCGGTCGAGCTGCGCCCCGCCGGGTACGCGGAGCTCACCCAGCGGTGCTGGAAGGAGATTCGGTCCGCCTGGATCAGCCACCAGCCGCAGCGGGCCGCCGCAGGCACATGAACGGGTAACCCGCCGCCTCCGCGGCGGCCGCCTCGCCGTCCCCGGCCCGGATCGCCTCCACCATCCGCGCGTGGTCCATGTAGTTCTCCTCGCGCAGCTCGCCGCCGACGTCGCCGCGCAGCCAGTCGCGCAGCAGGTCCGCCAGGTCCGCGTACAGCTCGGTCATGACCTCGTTGTGGGAGGCGGCCACCACGGCCAGGTGGAAGGTCCCGTCGGCCGCGACGAACTGCTCCGCGTCGCCCGACGCCCACGCCTCCTCGCGGCGGGCCAGCAGCGTGTCCAGCTGCTTCAGGTCCTTCGCGGTGCGCCGCTCGGCGGCGAGCCGGGCCGCCGACGACTCCAGCGTGGAGCGCAGCTCGGCGACATGACGGGGGTCGGCGTCGGCGAACCGGCGGTGCATCACGCCGGCCAGCTCGCTGGTGGCGATCACATAGGTGCCCGAGCCCTGGCGGATGTCCAGGAGGCCGTTGTGGGCGAGTGCGCGCACCGCCTCACGGACGGTGTTGCGGGCCACGCCCAGCTGCTCGACCAGTTCCGGTTCGGTCGGGATACGCGAGCCGACCGGCCACTCGCCCGAGGTGATCTGGTTCCGCAGCTCGGCGATCACCTGGTCCGAGAGCGCGGAACGCCGGGGAGAGGACAGCGCCATGGTGCTCCTTGTCGTGGAAGTCGCCCACTCATGGTCGTACGCGGACCCGGCCGCGGGGAAACCGGGTTCGTACGGGATTGGACAACCAATCATCCCATGATTCTATGATGGTCCTATGCCCGACGAGACCCGGACCCTCCGCCACGCCGCCACGGCGCTCCCCTCCTCCGCCGCATCCCTGGAAGCCGCCGCGCCGGAGGCCGCGGCGCGGCGGGCGGTGTGGACCACCCGGCTCGTCGTCGTCGGCATCGTCCTCGCCGCCCTCAACCTGCGGCCCGCGATCACGAGCCTCGGCGCCCTCCTCGAAGAGGCGCGCGTCGGGCTCCACATGAGCGGCAGCGTCGCCGGACTGCTCACGTCCGTACCGCCGCTGTGCTTCGCGGTGTTCGGCGTCGCCGCCCCCCGGCTGGCCCGCCGCTTCGGACCCGCCGCCGTCGTCTGCGCCGGCATGGCGGCCATCGCCGCCGGGCTCCTGGTCCGTCCGTTCGCGGGCGGCACGCCGGGCTTCCTCGCGGCCAGCGCGCTCGCGCTCATGGGCATCGCCGTCAGCAACGTCCTCATGCCGGTGATCGTCAAGCGGTACTTCCCCGACCGGGTCGGCTCGATGACCGGTCTCTACTCCATGGCCCTGGCGCTCGGCACGTCGCTCGCCGCCGCCGCGACCGTGCCCGTCACCCAGGCCCTGGGCGGCAGCTGGCGCGTCGGGCTCGCGGTGTGGGCCGCGGTCGCCGCGGTGGCCGTACTGCCCTGGATCGGCCTGGTGCGCGACCGGGACCGCGCACGCCCGTACGCCGCCGGTGCCGCAGGCGCCGAGGACGTCCCCGAGCCCCGCGTGACCCGCAGCCCCACCGCATGGGCCCTCGGCTGCTTCTTCGGGCTCCAGGCCACCGGCGCGTACATCACGATGGGCTGGATGCCGCAGATCTTCCGCGACGCGGGCGTCTCGGCCTCCACCGCGGGAGTGCTGCTCGCCGTCACCATGGTGATGGGCGTGCCGCTCGCCTTCGTCATCCCGCGTCTGGCCAGCCGCATGAAGAGCCAGGGCCCGATCGTCATCGCCCTGGGCGTGTGCGGACTCGCCGGCTACCTCGGCCTGCTCCTCGCGCCGGTGGCGGGCGCCTGGCTCTGGGCGCTGCTGCTCGGCGTCTCCAACTGCGCCTTCCCGCTGGCCCTCACCATGATCGGCATGCGTTCGCGCACGGGCGCCGGGGTCGTACGGCTGTCGGCCTTCGCCCAGTCCACCGGCTACCTGATCTCCATCCCGGGCCCGCTGCTGGTGGGCGTGCTCTACCAGCACAGCGGCGGCTGGACGCTGCCGCTGGGGCTGATGGCGGGCCTGCTGGTGCCCCAGATGATCGTGGGCGTGATGGCGGGACGGGACCGGACGATAGAGGACGAGACGCGGGTGCGAGACTGATCCCATGCCTGTGCTCGACCCGAACCCCCAGAACGGCCAGAAGAAGCTCCTCGGAGTCTTCGGCGCGATGCTTCTCATCGGCGTGGTGATCGCGATCATCGCCACGGTCGCGGCCCCGTGACAGGGCTGGTCCCGGCCGCATAAGTGGCGAGCGAAAAGGGTGGTGCCCGCACCACCGACCCCTAGGGGGTCAGGCTCAGGGTGAAGTGGGTGGGTCACCGGATGGGCGCGGCGCCTCATGATCCGTACGTTCGAGGTACTCGACCTCGGACCTGACGGAGGCGGCCATGGCGGCCCACACGCACACCCGGCCCCACTCCCCGGCCACGGGCGTCGTCGCCAGGCTGCCGTGGTGGGCCCTCGTCCTGCCCGTGCTCGCCTTCGCCGCACTGCTGACGCTCATCGCCGTCCCCGGCGACGCGCACGCGGCCGGGGCCGATCCGGCGGCCGGTGACCTCCTGCGGCAGATCCTGCGGATCCTGGTCCGCTGACGCGTTCCCCTTCAGGGGAGAGCGCGTCAACACCCTGCGCCCATTGGCTCATTTCATGCGAAGCTGGGGTGCATGAGCGCCGCTGTGTCCTCCGGGGGGACTCCCCCCGGATCTTCCGAGTCCCGCAGGATCGTCCTCCTCCGGCACGCGAAGGCCGACTGGCCCCAGGTGTCCGACCACGATCGCCCGCTCGCCGAGCGCGGCCGCAAGGACGCCCCCGTGGCCGGCCGCAGGCTCGCCGACACCGGTATCGCCTTCGACCTGGCCCTGTGCTCCACCGCGACCAGAACCCGTGAGACATGGAAGCTCGCCGTTCACGAGCTGCCGCACCGCCCGAAGACGGTCTACGAGGAGCGGCTGTACGACGCCTCCCTCGGAGAGCTCATCGCCCTGCTCAACGAGACCCCGGACGAGGTCGACGACCTGCTCGTCATCGGCCACAACCCCGGTATGCACGCCCTCGCCGACGCCCTCGCGGGCAGTGCGGAGGGCGACGCGCTGACCCGGATGACCCGGGACGGCTTCCCGACCTCGGCGTTCGCCGTCGTCGCGTTCACCGGCTCCTGGAAGTCGGTGGAGCACGGTGTGGGCAAGCTGCTCGACTATTGGACCCCGCACGACTGAGCCCCGGAACGGCGAGGCCCCGGCGCACACCGTGCGCCGGGGCCTCCGTATCGCGCAGGGCGCGCTCAGTGCTCCTCGGTGCCGTCGTCGGCGGCCTCGACCTCTTCGCGGGTGACGCCCAGCAGATACAGCACCGTGTCCAGGAAGGGCACGTTGACCGCGGTGTGCGCGGCCTTGCGGACCACGGGCTTGGCGTTGAACGCGACCCCGAGCCCCGCGGCGTTCAGCATGTCCAGATCATTGGCACCGTCGCCGATCGCGACCGTCTGGGACAGCGGCACCCCGGCCTCGGCCGCGAAGGCGCGCAGCAGCCGCGCCTTGCCCGCCCGGTCCACGATGTCGCCGACGACCCGGCCGGTCAGCTTGCCGTCCTTGATCTCCAAGGTGTTCGCCGATGCGAAGTCGAGGCCCAGGCGCTCCTTGAGATCGTCGGTGACCTGGGTGAACCCGCCCGAGACGACGCCCACTTGGAAGCCGAGCCGCTTCAGCGTACGGATCAGGGTCCGCGCCCCCGGCGTGAGCCGTACCTCGGCACGCACCTTGTCCACGACCGACGCGTCCAGGCCCTCCAGCAGCGCCACCCGCGCGTGCAGGGACTGCTCGAAGTCCAGCTCGCCGCGCATCGCCGCGGCCGTCACCGCGGCCACCTCGTCCTCGCAGCCCGCATGGGCCGCGAACAGCTCGATGACCTCGTCCTGGATGAGCGTGGAGTCGACGTCCATCACGACCAGGCGCTGGGCCCGCCGGTGCAGGCCCGCCGACACGACGGCCACGTCGACGCCGATCTCGTGCGACTCGGTGGCCAGCGCCGTGCGCAGCGGCTCGGTCTCCACGCCGGACACCGCGAATTCCACGGCGGTCACGGGGTACTTCGCCAGCCGGAAGATGCGGTCGATGTTCGCTCCCATGCCGCTGATCCGGCCCGCTATGGCCGCCGTGGCCTCGGCCGTCAGCGGGTGACCGAGCACGGTCACGTGGGAACGGCCGCTGCCGCGCGGCCGGTTGTCGCCCGTACCCGAGATGATCTCGGCCTGCAGCTTCAGGGCCTCGGCCCAGCTGTGCACGGTCGCCCGCAGCTCGCCCTCCGTGGTGCCGCCGGCCGTCGGCGCGGTGACGAGCGCGCACAGGACGAGGCGTCCCCGCGAGACGACCTGCTCGATGTCGATCACGTCGACCGAGTAGGCCGCGAGGGTCTCGAAGAGCCCGGCCGTGATACCGGGACGGTCCTTCCCGAAGATCTTGACGAGAAGGGTCGGGATGTCGGTGCCGAGAGGGGGCTGCGATGCGCTCATGGTGCTACCACCGTATCGGGCGGCGGGCGCGATCCCACCTCCTGTCCCGCCAGCCGGACACTCGCGCCCCGGACGCCGCTCACACCCCGGTTCGTCATGGTTACGCACGGTTGAACACCGTCCGCGGGCAGTGCGGACGATGTGCCGCCCCGTGGGGTGTCCCCGACAGGCCACGAAGGTCCCAACTCCGTACCGAACACTGCCTTTACAAGGCCCGAGTTCCGGATACGGACCCCGGCCTGAAATAGTTCCCCACGATGTTCGCCATCCCTAGACTCCCGGCAACGGGGGTAGCTCGGGGGACAAGTAGTGGGGCATGGAGTGCCGGAACTCGTACTGGAATTGAACGGAAGGACCTGGACCCTCGATCCGTCCAGGTCGTACACCCTCGGCCGCGACCCGCAGGGTGACCTGGTGATCGACGACGCCAGGGTCTCGTGGCGGCACGCCACGATCAGCTGGGGCGGGCGCAGTTGGGTCATTGAGGACCACGGCAGCACCAACGGCACCTATGTGCAGGGCCAGCGGATCCACCAGATGGAGATCGGCGCCGGCTCGGCCGTGCATCTGGGCAACGCCACCGACGGTCCGCGGCTCAGCCTCACCGCTGCCGCCGCCTACAGCGCCCAGGCCGCCGCCCCCCAGCAGGCCGCCGCCCAGCAGGCCGCCGCGCAACAGGCCCCGGCCCCGCAGCAGGGCTGGCCGCAGGGCCAGGCGCCGCAGGCCGCCCACCAGGGCTGGCAGCAACCGCCGGCCCCGCAGGCGCAGCAGCCGGCCCAGGTCCCGCACCAGCAGGGTGTGCAGAAGGCCGAGGGCGCCCCGCCGGTCCACGGCGACCGCAGCCCCACGACGTTCCACCAGCTGGCCCTCGGCCGCGTGATGCGCATCGGTCGTGCGCTCGAGAACGAGCTCGTCGTCTCCGACCTGCAGGTCTCGCGCCACCACGCCGAATTCGTCGCGACGCCCGACGGCCGCTTCGAGATCCGCGACCTCGGCTCCCACAACGGCACGTACGTCAACGGTCAGCCGATCGCCAAGTCGTCCACGGTCCTCATCGGCCCGAACGACATCGTCGGTGTCGGTCACTCCGCGTTCCGGCTCGTCGGTGACCGCCTCGAGGAGTTCGTCGACACCGGTGAGGTCTCCTTCTCCGCCCGTCACCTGACCGTCACGGTCGACGGCGGCAAGCAGATCCTGCGCGACGTCTCCTTCGGCGTCCCCGAGAAGTCCCTCATCGGCGTCATCGGCCCGTCCGGCTCCGGAAAGTCCACCCTGCTCAAGGCGCTGACCGGCTACCGGCCCGCCAACCAGGGCGACGTCCTCTACGACAACCGCAGTCTGTACAAGCAGTTCGCCGAGCTGCGCCAGCGCATCGGTCTGGTCCCGCAGGACGACATCCTGCACAAGGAGCTGACCGTCCGGAAGGCGCTCACGTACGCGGCCAAGCTCCGCTTCCCCGCGGACACCACGCCGGCCGAGCGCGCGGCCCGCATCGACGAGGTGCTGCGCGAGCTCAAGCTCGACATCCACAAGGACAAGAAGGTCACCTCCCTGTCCGGCGGTCAGCGCAAGCGCGTCTCCGTCGCCCTGGAGCTGCTGACCAAGCCGTCGCTGATCTTCCTGGACGAGCCGACCTCCGGCCTCGACCCGGGCATGGACCGCGACGTCATGCAGCTGCTGCGCGGCCTCGCCGACGACGGCCGCACCGTCCTGGTGGTCACCCACTCCGTGGCCGAGCTCCAGCTGTGCGACAAGCTCCTCGTCATGGCGCCCGGCGGCTCCGTCGCCTACTTCGGCCCGCCGGAGGAGGCGCTCAACTTCTTCGGCTACACCACGTGGGCGGACGTGTTCTCCGCGTTCGAGAACTACCGCGACTACGACTGGGCCGGCCGCTGGCGCGGTTCGCAGCACTACCAGATGTACGCGGCCGACCTCGACGCCGTCGCCCCGCAGGCGGTCAACATGCCGCCGCCGCAGCAGATGAACCCGCCCAAGCCGCAGAGCTGGGGCTCCCAGCTGTGGACCCTGATCCGCCGCTACTCGTCGGTGATCGCGTCCGACAAGGGCTTCATGGGCCTGATGGTGATCCTGCCGGCCGTCCTCGGCCTGGTCTCCGTCGTCATCCCGGCCGACTTCGGACTGGCCGCCCCCGACGACGGCAGGTCCCGCTTCAACGGCGACGCGGGCACGATCATGCTGATCCTGGCGGTCGGCATGTGCTTCTCCGGCGCCGCGAACTCCGTACGAGAGCTGATCAAGGAACGGGTCATCTACGAACGGGAGCGGGCGACCGGCCTGTCCCGCTCGGCGTACCTGATGTCCAAGGTCATCGTCCTCGGCCTGATCACCGCCCTGCAGGGCGTCATCATCTGCGGCATCGGCTTCGCGACCCGCAGGCTGCCCGAAGAGGGCCTGATCATGCCGCCGGCCGTCGAGATCTGCCTCGTCGTCATCGCGCTCGGCTTCACCTCGATGATGTTCGGCCTGGTCATCTCCTCGCTGGTGAAGACCGCCGAGAAGACCATGCCGCTGCTGGTCATGTTCGCCATCGTCCAGGTCGTCTTCACCGGCATCCTCTTCCAGGTCTACGGCTCGCCCGGCCTGGAGCAGTTCGCCTGGCTGATGCCGTCCCGCTGGGCCATCGCCGGCGCCGGCACCACGCTCGACCTGGCGCACCTCATGCCGCCGTGGGACCCGAAGAACCCCACCGACCTGGACCCGCTGTGGGAGCACACGGCCGGCCAGTGGGGCATGAACATCACCATCCTGCTCGCCATCGGCGTCATCTGCGGCTTCGTGGTCCAGCGCCTGCTGCGCCGCCACGAGCCCGAGGTCATGCGCAAGTGACGGCACACGTCCACTGACGACGCCGAAGGGCGCACCCCGCGCGGGGTGCGCCCTTCGGCGTATGTCTGCTACCGCCTCGTTGCGGTGCCGTTCGTGGCAGTGCCTCAGTAGGCGCTGTTCACGTTGTCCATGGAGCCGTAGCGGTCGGCCGCGTAGTTGCAGGCGGCGACGATGTTGGCGACCGGGTCGTACTGGTCCCAGGAGGTGCCGGGGACGTGGTACGCGTCGAAGGTCGGCTTGATGACCTGCAGCAGGCCCTTCGACGGGACACCGTTGATCGCGTTGATGTCCCAGTTGTTGATGGCACGCGGGTTACCGCTGGACTCCCGCATGATGTTGCGGTGGATGCCCTCGTAGGTGCCGGGGATGTCGTGCTTCTTCATGATGGACAGCGCCTCGCGGATCCAGCCGTCCAGGTTGTTCGGGTAGGTGACCTTCGCGGGCTTGCGCGCGGCGGACCGGCTGGCGGCGGCCTGCTCGGCGGCACGCTTCTTCGCGGCGGCCTCCGCCTTCTTCTTGGCCTCGGCCTCGGCCTTCTTCTTCGCCTCGGCCTGCTTCTTGGCCTCGGCGGCCTCAGCCTTCTTCTTCGCCTGCGCGGCCTTGAACTGGGCCTCGAAGGCGGTCTGCTGGTTGGCGATGCTCTCCTGCACCGCGGCGGCCTGCTTCTCGTTGACCTTGAAGGCCACGGGGGCGGCCGCGGCCACCTCGGTCGTCGTGCCGGCCTCGGCGTCGGCGGGAGCCAGGGACAGCGCCAGAGCGGCGGAAGCGGCGACGGCGACACCGGTGACCGCGGCCTTGCGCGATCGGAGACGACGGAGAGCGGCGGTGTTGAACGCGGACATACAGACGTACCTCTTCGAATAGCGGAAAGTCGCTCCAGGCCGGTTCGGCTCTGCGCTGTTCGGAAGCGACGTCGGCAATTCTTAGCGGCAGCAAAATCCGGTGGCAAAGGTGTGACGTACGATCCGCGGTAGTGGATCACGTTGATCCCAAACGCCCGATTCATGCGCACTGTCCCCGCTCACACGCCCTTTATGTACGCACTAAAGAGGTTCGTAAGTGACCTACGTCCTATGCGCGGGCTCACATCGGGCAGGTGACCCTCTCACCGTGTGTTGCTTCAGCAATCCAGTGAGTGAGGGGTGTCGTCCGGAAGCACGAGATGGACGTCGCCGAACTCGTGCCAGAGATAGCGGTTCCTCAGCGCTTCGGAGTACGCGCAGGTCAGCGCCGCCTCGCCGGCGATCGCCTGGAGCATCAGCAGATGCGACGCCGCCGGCTCGTGCAGCCCGGTCAGCAGGCCGTCGACCACCCGCACCCCCCGCCGCGGCGTCACCACCAGATCCGTCCACCCCGCCGCGGGCGCCACCACCCCCGCCGGGTCCGCCGCCGACTCCAGGGCCCGCACCGCCGTCGTCCCCACCGCCACGACCCGGCCGCCCGCCGCCCGCGCCGCGTTCACCAGCCACGCCGTCGTCGCCGGCACGTCGAAACGCTCCGGATACGGCGGCTCGTGCGCCTCCGTCGACGCCACGCCCGTGTGCAGCGTGACCGGCGCGAACTGCACCCCCCGGCTCACCAGCTCCGCCACCAGCGGCGCGGTGAAGGGCCGCGCGGCGCTCGCCATCTCCGCCGACCCCGAACCGTCGGCGGAAGGCAGCGCGAAGACCGTCTGGTACGCGGCGAGCGGCTGGTCCCCGGCCGTGTACCCGTAGCGGATCGGCCGCCCGTGCCGCGCCAGCAGCCCCGTCACGCCGACCGACACCGACGCCCACCACAGCCGCCGCGCCCCCGGCGCCAGCGGCTCCTCCAGCACCAGGTGCGCGCCGCCCGGCAGCCGGACCACCGCACCGCGCGGCCCGCCCGGGCGCGGGGCCGTGCTCCCCGAGCCGTCCGGGCGCCGCAGCTCCACCGCCCACCGCAAGTCGTCCCCCTGCGTGGAGAAGTGCACCACCACCGGCTCGCCGCCCACCCGGCCGTCCACCGCCGCCGCCAGCGTCGACGACGTGTTGACGATCAGCACGTCACCCGCCCGCAGATGCCCCGGGAGATCGCGGAACGCGTGGTGCGACACCCGCGTCCCGCGTGAGACCAGCAGCCGTACGTCGTCGCGCCCCGCACCCCGCTCCTCCGCCGGCACCCGCGCGGACAGTTCCTCGGGGACCCTCAGCGCCTCCAGCACGGCCCTTCCCTCCGGCACCGTCCTCATCGGGACCCCAGCAGCGCGGCAGCGGTGTACCGGCCACTGGCCGGACGCTGCGAGAGCAGCCGCAGGAAGGCGGGCACCACGGACTGCGGAGACGGCCGCGGCTCGTCGTCGTCCGGGACAGCAGCCGTATAGAGGTCCGTCGCCATGTCGCCCGGATCGACGCTCCACACCTGCAGCCCCGGCTCCTCGACGGCCAGCACCGCGGCCAGCTGGTCGAGCGCCGCCTTCGACGCCCCGTAGCCGCCCCACGTCTCGTACGCCTCCGCCGCCGCGTCGGAGCTGACCGCCACCACCGCCCCCGTCGGCGACCTGCGCAGCATCGGCAGCGCCTCCTGCACCAGACCCAGCGCCGCGACCACATTGGTCTCCAGCGCCGCCCGCAGCCCGTCCAGGGCCAGGGCCTCCAGCCGCACCAGCGGCTCCGCTCCCAGCGCGCTCGCGTTGCTCACCACCAGATCGAGGCCGCCGAGCTCAGCGGCCGCCGCCACCAGCGCCGCACGGTGCGCGGCGTCCGTGACGTCCCCCGCCACCGGCACCACGCGTGCGCCGTGGACACCGGCCTGCCGGGCGCTCTCCTTCAGTACGTCCTCGGTGCGGGCCCCGAGCACCAGGTCCCAGCCCTCCCCGGCGAGACCGGCCGCGAGCGCGCGGCCCAGCCCCTTCGACGCCCCTGTGATCACCGCAACCGGCATGAGACCCATCCCCTTCGCCGTACCGCTCCTGTGTGGTGCCGCCAACGTAGGAACGCGGAGGGGCCCGCCGCCTCGTGCCGCGGCCCCTTCCCGCAGGGGCATTTCGGCCTACGCCCCCCGGCCTAGGCAGGGGCGGTCCCGGGGCCGATACGCGCTGTCACAGCCCGCCGGTACGGTGAGGTCATGAGTCACCGACCGAGCTCCGGCCTGGCCGCCGTGAGCACCGCGCTCCTTGCCATGAGCAGGCATCTCGAGGTGCGCGACGTGCTCAAGACGATCGTGGCCTCCGCCCGCGACCTCCTCGACGCGGAGTACGCGGCGCTCGGTGTGCCCGACGACCACGGCGGCTTCGCGCAGTTCGTCGTCGACGGCGTCAGCGACGCCCAGTGGAAGGCCATCGGCCCCCTGCCGCGCCAGCACGGCATCCTCGCCGCGATGCTGAAGGAGGCGAAGGTGGAGCGGCTCGCCGACGTGCGCAAGGACCCCCGCTTCGAGGGCTGGCCGTCCGCCCATCCCGAGATGTCCGACTTCCTGGGCCTGCCCATCAAGGACGGCGACGAGGTCATGGGCGCGCTGTTCCTCGCCAACAAGCGCTGCCCCAGGCAGGACGGCGGCTGCGGCTTCACCGAGGACGACGAGGAACTGCTCGGCATCCTCGCCCAGCACGCGGCCATCGCCCTCACCAACGCCCGGCTGTACGAGCGCAGCCGCGAGCTGACCATCGCCGAGGAGCGCTCCCGCCTCGCCCACGAGCTGCACGACGCGGTGAGCCAGAAGCTCTTCTCCCTGCGGCTCACCGCCCAGGCCGCCGCCGCCCTGGTGGACCGCGACCCGGGCAGGGCGAAGGGCGAGCTCCAGCAGGTCGCCGAGCTCGCCGCCGAGGCGGCCGACGAGCTGCGCGCCGCCGTCGTAGAGCTGCGGCCTGCGGCCCTCGACGAGGACGGCCTCGTCAATACGCTGCGCACCCAGATCCAGGTTCTCGACCGCGCGCACACGGCCAAGGTCACCTTCGACACCCGCGGGGTGCGGGCCCTGCCCGCCGCTCAGGAGGAGGCCTTGCTGCGCGTCGCCCAGGAGGCCCTGCACAACGCGCTGCGCCACTCCGGCGCGGACCGGGTCGACGTCGTGCTCGTCCGCCGCGGCCAAGGCGCCCTGCTCAGCGTGACCGACGACGGCAAGGGGTTCGAGCCCCGCACCGTGCGCAGGGCCGGGCGGCATCTCGGGCTCGTGTCGATGCGGGACCGGGCGGGCGGCGTCGGCGGCAGACTCAGCGTGGAATCGGCGCCCGGCAAGGGCACCACGGTAGAGATGGAGGTCCCCGGTGGCTGACAGGAAGATCCGCGTGCTGCTGGTCGACGACCATCAGGTGGTGCGGCGCGGGCTGCGCACGTTCCTCGAGGTCCAGGACGACATAGAGGTGGTGGGGGAGGCCGGCGACGGTGCGGAGGGCGTCGCGCGGGCCGAGGAGCTGAAGCCCCACGTGGTGCTGATGGACGTGAAGATGCCGGGCATGGACGGCATCGAAGCCCTGCGCAAGCTGCGCGAGCTCGCCAACCCGGCCAAGGTCCTGATCGTCACCAGCTTCACCGAGCAGCGCACGGTGGTCCCGGCGCTGCGAGCGGGCGCGTCGGGCTACGTGTACAAGGACGTCGACCCGGAGGCCCTGGCCGGCGCCATCCGCTCGGTCCACGCGGGCCATGTCCTGCTCCAGCCGGAGGTCGCGGGCGCGCTGCTGTCCGAGGACGACTCACCGGGCGGCACGGGCCGCGGGGGCAACCTCACGGAGCGGGAGCGCGAGGTCCTGGGGCTGATAGCCGACGGCCGGTCCAACCGGGAGATCGCCAGGGCGCTGGTGCTCTCCGAGAAGACGGTGAAGACGCACGTGTCCAACATCCTCATGAAGCTCGATCTGGCCGACCGCACCCAGGCGGCGCTCTGGGCGGTGCGGCACGGACTGACCGGCTGATCGGACGGTCAGGGTCCGGTCCACATCCGTGGAACGTCTCGGGCCACACGGTGAACGTGTCCGGCCTCCTCGACCCGGCCTCCGGCACCACGAGCCCGAGTGCCTGATGCCCCGGCCCGGGGCGGCCGGGGCTCTGCTCCTGCCCCCTCGGGAGGCGGCCGGCCGCCTGAGCCCGGCCTCCCGGCTTGCGGCCGGCCGCCCGACGGACCACGGCCGCGAGCCGATGTGCCCGTCGGCCGGACGCGGCGGCTCCCCGGCCGCGGGGCCGCGGGAGTCACCGCGCGCAGGGCGTCACGGGGTCCGGGCGGAGCCCCGGCCTCGGGAGGACACGTCACCCCCGCTGCCGCTCCTCCACATACGCGTTGTACGCCGCCACCTGCGCCCTCCGCGCCACCCGCTCCACCGGCCGCAGCGCCTCCCCCCGCGCCGCCATCTCCGCCGCGCTCACCGCACCGCCGTGCCCGTTCTCGTATGCCACCGAGATCAGCAGCCCGATCCGCTGCGCCAGCTCCAACACCCGCACCGCACGCGGCGGATAGCCCGGAGCCAGTGTCTCCGCCGCCCCGCGCTCCGACCGCGCCCGGTACGCGTCCACCGCCGCCTCCGCCACCGGCCCCGACGCGGCCACATCGAGACGGGTCAGCGCCGACGTCGCCTCGCGCAGCGCCTCCGCGAGCTCCCGCTCCGCCTCGCCGAGCGACGGCACGTCAGCGGGCGGCGCCTCCTGCACCGGAAGGCAGTGCCACAGAACGTCCACGTGCACGTCTCCGGCCGGACCTGCCTCGCGGATCTCCGGCACCAGCCCGTACGCCGCTCCCGTCGCGACGACGGCCTCCTCGGTCTCCAGCGCCCGCGCGTTGAACTCGGGCGGGCCGCTCAGCCCGAGCGGATGCCCGGGCGCGGGCAGAGCCACCCGGTAACCGGTCACGCCCAGCGCCCGCAGCCGCCCGAGCGCGAGCGTCAGCCCGACCGGACCGGCCTCGCCCGGCAGTCCCTCCACCCGGTGCACGGCATCGTCGCCGACGATCGCGTGCACGGCGTCGTCCGGTGAAACAAGTCCGGCCAAAAGGGCGTTTCCCCATGCCGCCAAGCGGCCTGAACGCGGTTCCGAAAGCATGCTCCCAGCCTAGGCGTGCCCGGCGGACACCCCCTAGCACGGGACCGGGCGACCGGAGCGCCCGGCAGGTGGCGTAGGTTTTCCCTGGGTGCTGTGCCCACAGGCGCACAAACCGCCCACACGCACCCGAAGACCTCGACGATTGCATGGGGAGACAACGCGCTCATGAGCGATGTACTGGAGCTGGTGGACGTATCCGTGGTCCGCGACGGACGCGCTCTGGTGGACGACGTCTCCTGGTCGGTCAAGGAAGGTGAGCGCTGGGTGATCCTGGGCCCCAACGGCGCCGGCAAGACCACTCTGCTCAACATCGCCTCCAGCTACCTCTTCCCCAGCAGCGGCAGCGCCCGGATCCTCGGTGAGCAGCTCGGCGGCGTCGACGTCTTCGAGCTCCGCCCGCGCATCGGCATGGCCGGCATCGCCATGGCCGACAAGCTCCCCAAGCGCCAGACGGTCCTGCAGACCGTCCTCACCGCCGCGTACGGCATGACCGCCACCTGGCACGAGGACTACGACGAGGTCGACGAGCAGCGCGCCCGTGCCTTCCTCGACCGGCTCGGCATGACCGAGTACCTCGACCGCAGGTTCGGCACCCTCTCCGAGGGAGAGCGCAAGCGCACCCTGATCGCCCGCGCCATGATGACCGACCCCGAGCTGCTCCTCCTCGACGAGCCCGCCGCCGGCCTGGACCTCGGCGGCCGCGAGGACCTGGTACGCCGTCTCGGGCGGCTCGCCCGCGACCCGTACGCGCCCTCCATGATCATGGTGACCCACCACGTCGAGGAGATCGCGCCCGGCTTCACCCACGTCCTGATGATCCGGCAGGGCAAGGTGCTCGCCGCCGGCCCGATGGAGACCGAGCTGACCTCCCGCAACCTCTCCCACTGCTTCGGCCTCCCGCTCGTCGTCGAGCGCAACGGCGAGCGCTGGACCGCGCAGGGCCTCCCGCTCGGCTGAACTCCCTGAGAAACAGGGGCAGAAGCACGGGCGACCCGCATCGCCCCCTGTCCGGACCGCGACCGGCGGACCTACCATGACCACGTGGACATCGACGCATGGGTGTGGTGGCTGATCGGCGCGGTCGGACTGGGCATTCCGCTCGTGCTGACCGCGATGCCCGAATTCGCAATGTTCTCCGCAGGAGCCGTGGCCGCGGCCGTCGTCGCGGCGCTCGGCGGCGGATCGGTGGCTCAAGTCCTCGTCTTCGCCGCGGTGTCCGTCGCGCTCATCGCGGTCGTACGCCCCATCGCGGCCCGACACAGAGCCCAGCAGGGCCCGCGATTCGCCAGCGGTGTCGACGCCCTGAAAGGCCGTCAGGCCGTCGTCGTCGAACGGGTCGACGGCAACGGCGGCCGCATCAAGCTGGCCGGCGAGATCTGGTCCGCCCGCTCCTTCGACGCGTCCATGTCCTACGAGCAGGGCCAGCAGGTCGACGTGGTCGAGATCGACGGAGCCACCGCCGTCGTGATGTGAGCGCGGCGACGGCACTCCACGCGACGACGACCGCAGCCACCGCAGCCACCGCCCCAGCGAACGGACCGAACGGGCCGAACCTTCCGAACTGCCCGCAGCACAGCCTCTGTTCTGGGAAACTGATCATCACGGCCGTCAGATCCGACCTCAGCTCGATCCGCAGAAATCGCAGAATCATCCGGCAGCGAAGGGCACAGGGAACGCGATGCAACCGATCATCATCGTCCTGATCATTCTGGTGGTGCTGGTCTTCATCGCCCTGATCAAGACGATCCAGGTCATCCCGCAGGCCAGCGCCGCCATCGTGGAGCGGTTCGGACGCTACACCCGCACCCTCAACGCGGGCCTCAACATCGTCGTCCCCTTCATCGACTCCATCCGCAACCGCATCGACCTGCGCGAGCAGGTCGTCCCCTTCCCGCCCCAGCCGGTGATCACCCAGGACAACCTGGTGGTCAACATCGACACCGTCATCTACTACCAGGTGACCGACGCCCGGGCCGCGACGTACGAAGTCGCCAGCTACATCCAGGCCATCGAGCAGCTCACCGTCACCACCCTGCGGAACATCATCGGCGGCATGGACCTGGAGCGGACCCTGACCTCCCGTGAGGAGATCAACGCCGCGCTCCGCGGGGTCCTCGACGAGGCCACCGGCAAGTGGGGCATCCGCGTCAACCGCGTCGAGCTCAAGGCCATCGAGCCGCCCACCTCCATCCAGGACTCGATGGAGAAGCAGATGCGCGCCGACCGGGACAAGCGCGCCGCCATCCTCACCGCCGAGGGCATCCGGCAGTCGCAGATCCTCACCGCCGAGGGCGAGAAGCAGTCCGCGATCCTTCGCGCCGAAGGCGAGGCCAAGGCGGCGGCACTGCGCGCCGAGGGCGAGGCCCAGGCCATCCGTACGGTCTTCGAGTCCATCCACGCGGGAGACGCCGACCAGAAGCTCCTCGCCTACCAGTACCTCCAGATGCTCCCGAAGATCGCCGAGGGCGACGCCAACAAGCTCTGGATCGTGCCCAGCGAGATCGGCGACGCCCTCAAGGGGCTCTCCGGAGCCATGGGAAACTTCAACCCGATGGCCGGCATGGGCGGCGGACCGAGCAAGGCGGGCAACGGGAACGGCACCGAGCGCCGCGAACAGCCCCCCATCGACTGACGCCGGCGTCCCTTCGTGCATGATCGTTGAGGCCCCTCGACCTTGATGGCGGGGAGGCGTCTCACCGATCGTGGAGGAGATGGCGTTGTCCATCTGGGAGTCACTGGCGATTTTCGCCGCCGGAATCGGCGCCGGCACCATCAACACCATCGTCGGCTCGGGGACCCTGATCACCTTCCCCGTACTGCTGGCCACCGGGCTGCCGCCCGTCACCGCCACGGTGTCGAACGCCCTCGGGCTCATCCCGGGCTCCATCAGCGGCGCCATAGGCTACCGGGAGGAACTCAAGGGCCAGCGGCCCCTCGTGATGCGCCTCGGCATCGCCGCCGCGATCGGCGGCCTCGGCGGAGCCGTCCTGCTGCTGATGCTCCCGCCGACCGCCTTCGAGACGATCGTGCCCGTCCTCGTCGCGCTCGCCCTGGTCCTCGTCGTGCTCCAGCCCCGCATCTCGACGGCCGTCCAGCGCCGCCGCGCACGCAACGGCACCCTCACCAAGACCGACGGCGGGCCCGTCCTCTTCGGCGGCCTGCTGCTCGCCAGCGTGTACGGCGGCTACTTCACCGCGGCCCAGGGGATCATCTACCTCTCCCTCATGGGCATGCTGCTCGACGACACCATCCAGCGCCTCAACGCCGTCAAGAACGTCCTCGCGGCCATCGTGAACAGCATCGCCGCACTGTTCTTCCTCTTCGTCGCCGACTTCGACTGGACCGCCGTCCTCCTCATCGCCGTCGGCTCGGCGATCGGCGGCCAGTTCGGCGCGAAGATCGGCCGCAAGCTGCACCCCACCGCACTGCGCGTGTTCATCGTGGTCGTCGGCACCTGCGCCATCGTGCAGCTGCTCCTGCGCTGAGCGCCGGCACGTGAGGGAGCCCGCCCCCGATCCGTACGGGGACGGGCTCCCTCACGAGACACCACGGCGCCTGCACGCCGGCCGCCGTCGCGGGCTAAGCGGCGGTGTCCGCCGCCAGCCAGTCCGGCAGGGCCGCCCGCTCACCCGACCTCATCCCGAGGAGCATCGCCTCCGCCGGCGACGGCACGAACGGCTGGTGCAGCAACGGCATGCCCGCCTGCTCCGGCGTACGGTCCGCCTTGCGGTGATTGTCCTCGGCACATGAGGCCACTGTGTTCAGCCAGGAGTCGGCACCACCGTGCGACTTCGGCACCACGTGGTCCACGGTCGTCGCGCGCCTGCCGCAGTACGCGCACCGGTGCTGGTCCCTGACCAGCACACCCCGCCGTGACCACGGCGCCTGTCTTCGGAACGGCACCCGTACGTATCTGCAGAGCCTGATCACCCGGGGCACCGGAAGATCGACGGCGGCCGCGCGGACACGGAGACCGGGGTGGGCCTGCTCGACGACGGCCTTGTCCTGGAGCACCAGCACCACCGCACGGTTGAGTGTCACCGTCGACAGCGGCTCGAAGCTCGCATTCAGCACCAACGTGTCCCGCATCTCGCCCACCTCCCGTTCGCCGGCCCAGCCCCGTCGGCGGGCATCGGGCTCGGATCAACTCTCGCCGGGCGCGCCGAGATGGACAACGCAATATCTGTGCCTTCCGGGAGAGCGAACCCCCGGCCCCCGGCAACAAAACTGCCCTGCCCTGATCTCTCCAAGACCAGGGCAGGGCAAACGGAAAACGAACAATCAGCTCTCGGCGGGCCCCTCGTACTCCGCGATCACGTGCGCACGGGCGAGCGTGTGGAAACGCAGGTTGAAGCCCACCACCGCAGGCGAGGCGTCCGCGTCCGGTCCGAGCTTCTCGCTGTCCACCGCGTACACCGTGAACACGTAACGGTGCTTCTCACCGGCCGGGGGAGCGGCACCCCCGAAGTCCTTCGACCCGTAGTCGTTGCGGGCCTGGACCGCGCCTTCGGGCAGCCCCTCGAACTTCCCGGTGCCCGCGCCCGCCGGAAGCTCGGTCACCGACGCCGGGATGTCGAACAGGACCCAGTGCCAGAAACCGCTGCCCGTCGGAGCGTCCGGATCGAAACACGTCACGGCGAAGCTCTTGGTCTCCGCCGGGAAGTCCTCCCACCGCAGATGCGGGGACGTGTTGCCCGCCGCGTAGACCTGGGCGTCCTTCAGAACCGACCCCGGCTCGATGTCGTCGCTCACCACCGTGAACGACGGCACCGGCGGGTGGAAGTCGTGCGGAAGCGGCGCACGCTTCAGCTCGGTCACGTCAAAACCTCCGATTCGGCTGTCCTGCGTCTTTTCCCCGAGCCTAGAGCCAGTTGCGACGGCCACCGACGTCGGCGAGCCACTGGTTCAGGTAAGCGGCCCAGTCGGTCGCCGCGAAGTCGTGGTGCCCGACCTTGAACGCCTTGTACGAGTCGCTGCTCTCGCTGAACAGACCCGGCTTCTTGTCCATCTCCAGGACGACGTCCATCTCGCGGTCGTCCGCGACGAACGTCAGCTCGACCTGGTTGAGCCCGCGGTACTGCTGCGGCGGGAAGAACTCGATCTCCTGGTAGAACGGCAGCTGCTGCCGCGTCCCGCGGATGTGACCGCGCTCCATGTCCGCGCTCTTGAAACGGAAGCCCAGCTGCACGAACGCGTCGAGGATCGCCTGCTGCGACGGCAGCGGATGCACGTTGATCGGGTCGAGGTCTCCCGAGTCCACGGCACGCGCGATCTCCAGCTCGGTCGTCACACCGATGTTCATCCCGTGCAGCTGCTGCCCGGCGATCGACGTGACCGGCGTCTCCCACGGGATCTCGAGACCGAACGGCACCACGTGCACCGCGCCGGCCTTGACCTCGAACGCGCCACCGAGCCGCTGCTTGGTGAACTCGACGTTCTGCTTGACCTCCTGGTCACCGCCCTCGACCTCGACACGCGCCTGAAGGCCGACGGACAGCCCCTCGATCTGCTGATCGACCGAACCGCCCTGGATACGCACCTCGCCCTGGACGACTCCCCCCGGAACGACGTTCTCCTCGGTGAGCACCGTCTCGACGGACGCACCACCGGCGCCGAGGCTCGCGAGCAGCTTCTTGAAGCCCATGTCCACTCCTTCTAGGTCCTGACCCCTACATACGCCCGACGACCGTAGTCGGTTCCCCGGTACGCTCGAAGCAATGATCGAGAGCTCCGACCGTACGCCGCTGGCCCGCTCCTTCTTCGACCGCCCGGTCCTGGAAGTGGCGCCCGAACTGCTGGGCCGCACGCTGATCCGCATGACGGAGGACGGCCCGATCGAGCTGCGCCTGACCGAGGTGGAGGCGTACGCGGGCGAGTCCGACCCCGGCTCCCACGCCTACCGCGGCCGGACCGCCCGCAACGAGGTGATGTTCGGCCCGCCCGGACACGCGTACGTCTACTTCACCTACGGCATGTGGCACTGCCTCAACGTGGTGTGCGGCCCCGAGGGCAAGGCGAGCGGAATCCTCCTGCGGGCGGGGGAGATCCAGGTGGGCGCGGAGCTCACTCGCCGTCGACGTATCTCGGCCCGCCATGACAAGGAACTGGCCAAAGGCCCGGCCCGTCTGGCCACGGCGCTCGACGTCGACCGCGCCCTCAACGGGGCGGACCTCTGCGACGGCCCCGCCGCGCCGCTGACCCTCCTCCAGGGCCGCCCTCCCTCCCCTGACCAGGTCCGCAACGGCCCACGGACGGGTGTCGGCGGAGAAGGGGCGTACCACCCGTGGCGCTTCTGGATCGAGGGCGACCGCACGGTGAGCCCGTATCGGGCCCACGCACCGCGCCGCAGGGCAACTTGACTCGGTACGGCGAGACGCCTAACGTAGCCCGAGCCGCTTGAACGGGGCACTGCTTTTCAGCAGCTCCGGAGCGGCCATCCACTACTGACGACGAACCCGAACGGGTGCGATTTCGGCATGCCGAAATTCGACCTGATCGACTCGATTATGAGGCGCCGGGGAAATCAGCTAAAGTAGTGACCACGCCGAAAGGGAAACGCGAAAGCGAAGAACCGAAAGCGATCCCGCCGACCGGGAAATCGGACGCGAAAGAGTCTGATAGAGTCGGAAACGCAAGACCGAAGGGAAGCGCCCGGAGGAAAGCCCCAGAAGATGTTCTGCGGGTGAGTACAAAGGAAGCGTCCGTTCCTTGAGAACTCAACAGCGTGCCAAAAATCAACGCCAGATATGTTGATACCCCGTCCATCTCCGGATGGTCGAGGTTCCTTTGAAAAAGTCCATCCCGCTTGCGGGATGGCAATCACAGCGAGGATGCTGTGAACGACCGGTCTTATTCCGACCGGTTGTTCCGCTCTCGGATGTGTCACCCGATCACGGGTAAACATTCATGGAGAGTTTGATCCTGGCTCAGGACGAACGCTGGCGGCGTGCTTAACACATGCAAGTCGAACGATGAACCTCCTTCGGGAGGGGATTAGTGGCGAACGGGTGAGTAACACGTGGGCAATCTGCCCTGCACTCTGGGACAAGCCCTGGAAACGGGGTCTAATACCGGATAACACTGCGGATCGCATGGTCTGCGGTTGAAAGCTCCGGCGGTGCAGGATGAGCCCGCGGCCTATCAGCTTGTTGGTGGGGTGATGGCCTACCAAGGCGACGACGGGTAGCCGGCCTGAGAGGGCGACCGGCCACACTGGGACTGAGACACGGCCCAGACTCCTACGGGAGGCAGCAGTGGGGAATATTGCACAATGGGCGAAAGCCTGATGCAGCGACGCCGCGTGAGGGATGACGGCCTTCGGGTTGTAAACCTCTTTCAGCAGGGAAGAAGCGAAAGTGACGGTACCTGCAGAAGAAGCGCCGGCTAACTACGTGCCAGCAGCCGCGGTAATACGTAGGGCGCAAGCGTTGTCCGGAATTATTGGGCGTAAAGAGCTCGTAGGCGGCTTGTCACGTCGGATGTGAAAGCCCGGGGCTTAACCCCGGGTCTGCATTCGATACGGGCAGGCTAGAGTGTGGTAGGGGAGATCGGAATTCCTGGTGTAGCGGTGAAATGCGCAGATATCAGGAGGAACACCGGTGGCGAAGGCGGATCTCTGGGCCATTACTGACGCTGAGGAGCGAAAGCGTGGGGAGCGAACAGGATTAGATACCCTGGTAGTCCACGCCGTAAACGTTGGGAACTAGGTGTTGGCGACATTCCACGTCGTCGGTGCCGCAGCTAACGCATTAAGTTCCCCGCCTGGGGAGTACGGCCGCAAGGCTAAAACTCAAAGGAATTGACGGGGGCCCGCACAAGCAGCGGAGCATGTGGCTTAATTCGACGCAACGCGAAGAACCTTACCAAGGCTTGACATATACCGGAAACGGCCAGAGATGGTCGCCCCCTTGTGGTCGGTATACAGGTGGTGCATGGCTGTCGTCAGCTCGTGTCGTGAGATGTTGGGTTAAGTCCCGCAACGAGCGCAACCCTTGTTCTGTGTTGCCAGCATGCCCTTCGGGGTGATGGGGACTCACAGGAGACTGCCGGGGTCAACTCGGAGGAAGGTGGGGACGACGTCAAGTCATCATGCCCCTTATGTCTTGGGCTGCACACGTGCTACAATGGCCGGTACAAAGAGCTGCGAAGCCGCGAGGCGGAGCGAATCTCAAAAAGCCGGTCTCAGTTCGGATTGGGGTCTGCAACTCGACCCCATGAAGTCGGAGTTGCTAGTAATCGCAGATCAGCATTGCTGCGGTGAATACGTTCCCGGGCCTTGTACACACCGCCCGTCACGTCACGAAAGTCGGTAACACCCGAAGCCGGTGGCCCAACCCCTCGGGGAGGGAGCTGTCGAAGGTGGGACTGGCGATTGGGACGAAGTCGTAACAAGGTAGCCGTACCGGAAGGTGCGGCTGGATCACCTCCTTTCTAAGGAGCACAGCACCGATTGCAGACAAATGTTCTGCACGGTCAGCTCATGGGTGGAACGTTGATTATTCGGCGCACTCGGTCACTGGTGACCGCTAGTACTGCTCCTCGGAGCGTGGAACGCGACCATCCAGGGATCGGCTGTGCCGGGCACGCTGTTGGGTGTCTGAGGGTGCGAGCGTTGCTCGCCCTTCGGGATGCCGGCCCCAGTGAACTCGCCCTGTATCGGGGTGGGGTGGTGGGTGGCTGGTCGTTGCTTGAGAACTGCACAGTGGACGCGAGCATCTGTGGCCAAGTTTTTAAGGGCGCACGGTGGATGCCTTGGCACCAGGAACCGATGAAGGACGTGGGAGGCCACGATAGTCCCCGGGGAGTCGTCAACCAGGCTTTGATCCGGGGGTTTCCGAATGGGGAAACCCGGCAGTCGTCATGGGCTGTCACCCACTGCTGAACACATAGGCAGTGTGGAGGGAACGAGGGGAAGTGAAACATCTCAGTACCCTCAGGAAGAGAAAACAACCGTGATTCCGGGAGTAGTGGCGAGCGAAACCGGATGAGGCCAAACCGTATGCGTGTGATACCCGGCAGGGGTTGCGCATGCGGGGTTGTGGGATTTTCCTTTCACGGTCTGCCGGCCGTGAGACGAGTCAGAAACCGTTGATGTAGGCGAAGGACATGCGAAAGGTCCGGCGTAGAGGGTAAGACCCCCGTAGCTGAAACATCAGCGGCTCGTTTGGAGAACACCCAAGTAGCACGGGGCCCGAGAAATCCCGTGTGAATCTGGCGGGACCACCCGCTAAGCCTAAATATTCCCTGGTGACCGATAGCGGATAGTACCGTGAGGGAATGGTGAAAAGTACCGCGGGAGCGGAGTGAAATAGTACCTGAAACCGTGTGCCTACAAGCCGTGGGAGCGTCGGATGCAAGCTTGCTTGTATCTCGTGACTGCGTGCCTTTTGAAGAATGAGCCTGCGAGTTTGCGGTGTGTTGCGAGGTTAACCCGTGTGGGGAAGCCGTAGCGAAAGCGAGTCCGAACAGGGCGACATAGTAGCGCGCTCAAGACCCGAAGCGGAGTGATCTAGCCATGGGCAGGTTGAAGCGGAGGTAAGACTTCGTGGAGGACCGAACCCACCAGGGTTGAAAACCTGGGGGATGACCTGTGGTTAGGGGTGAAAGGCCAATCAAACTCCGTGATAGCTGGTTCTCCCCGAAATGCATTTAGGTGCAGCGTCGTGTGTTTCTTGCCGGAGGTAGAGCACTGGATAGGCGATGGGCCCTACCGGGTTACTGACCTTAGCCAAACTCCGAATGCCGGTAAGTGAGAGCGCGGCAGTGAGACTGTGGGGGATAAGCTCCATGGTCGAGAGGGAAACAGCCCAGAGCATCGACTAAGGCCCCTAAGCGTACGCTAAGTGGGAAAGGATGTGGAGTCGCAGAGACAACCAGGAGGTTGGCTTAGAAGCAGCCACCCTTGAAAGAGTGCGTAATAGCTCACTGGTCAAGTGATTCCGCGCCGACAATGTAGCGGGGCTCAAGCGTACCGCCGAAGTCGTGTCATTGCAGCATGAGGGCCAACGCCCGCTGTGATGGGTAGGGGAGCGTCGTGTGCCGGGTGAAGCAGCCGCGGAAGCGAGTTGTGGACGGTTCACGAGTGAGAATGCAGGCATGAGTAGCGATACACACGTGAGAAACGTGTGCGCCGATTGACTAAGGGTTCCTGGGTCAAGCTGATCTGCCCAGGGTAAGTCGGGACCTAAGGCGAGGCCGACAGGCGTAGTCGATGGACAACCGGTTGATATTCCGGTACCCGCTTTGAAACGCCCAGTACTGAACCCGTTAATGCTAAGGCCGTGAAGCCGCCGGCTGAGTCTTCGGACGAGGTCGGAGTGGTGGAGCCGCTGACCCAAGGCGGTAGTAGGTAAGTGATGGGGTGACGCAGGAAGGTAGTCCAGCCCGGGCGGTGGTTGTCCCGGGGTAAGGGTGTAGGCCGTTGTGTAGGCAAATCCGCACAACATTAAGGCTGAGACCTGATGCCGAGCCGATTGTGGTGAAGTGGATGATCCTATGCTGTCGAGAAAAGCCTCTAGCGAGTTTCATGGCGGCCCGTACCCTAAACCGACTCAGGTGGTCAGGTAGAGAATACCGAGGCGTTCGGGTGAACTATGGTTAAGGAACTCGGCAAAATGCCCCCGTAACTTCGGGAGAAGGGGGGCCATCACCGGTGATCCGATTTACTCGGTGAGCTGGGGGTGGCCGCAGAGACCAGCGAGAAGCGACTGTTTACTAAAAACACAGGTCCGTGCGAAGCCGTAAGGCGATGTATACGGACTGACGCCTGCCCGGTGCTGGAACGTTAAGGGGACCGGTTAGCTGACTTTCGGGTCGGCGAAGCTGAGAACTTAAGCGCCAGTAAACGGCGGTGGTAACTATAACCATCCTAAGGTAGCGAAATTCCTTGTCGGGTAAGTTCCGACCTGCACGAATGGCGTAACGACTTCTCGACTGTCTCAACCATAGGCCCGGTGAAATTGCACTACGAGTAAAGATGCTCGTTTCGCGCAGCAGGACGGAAAGACCCCGGGACCTTTACTACAGTTTGATATTGGTGTTCGGTTCGGCTTGTGTAGGATAGGTGGGAGACTGTGAAGCTTGGACGCCAGTTCAGGTGGAGTCGTCGTTGAAATACCACTCTGGTCGTGCTGGATGTCTAACCTGGGTCCGTGATCCGGATCAGGGACAGTGTCTGATGGGTAGTTTAACTGGGGCGGTTGCCTCCCAAAGGGTAACGGAGGCGCCCAAAGGTTCCCTCAGCCTGGTTGGCAATCAGGTGTTGAGTGTAAGTGCACAAGGGAGCTTGACTGTGAGACCGACGGGTCGAGCAGGGACGAAAGTCGGGACTAGTGATCCGGCGGTGGCTTGTGGAAGCGCCGTCGCTCAACGGATAAAAGGTACCCCGGGGATAACAGGCTGATCTTCCCCAAGAGTCCATATCGACGGGATGGTTTGGCACCTCGATGTCGGCTCGTCGCATCCTGGGGCTGGAGTCGGTCCCAAGGGTTGGGCTGTTCGCCCATTAAAGCGGTACGCGAGCTGGGTTTAGAACGTCGTGAGACAGTTCGGTCCCTATCCGCTGTGCGCGTAGGAGTCTTGAGAAGGGCTGTCCCTAGTACGAGAGGACCGGGACGGACGAACCTCTGGTGTGCCAGTTGTCCTGCCAAGGGCATGGCTGGTTGGCTACGTTCGGAAAGGATAACCGCTGAAAGCATCTAAGCGGGAAGCCTGCTTCGAGATGAGGACTCCCACCTCCTTGAGAGGGTAAGGCTCCCAGTAGACGACTGGGTTGATAGGCCGGATATGGAAGCCAGGTAACTGGTGGAGTTGACCGGTACTAATAGGCCGAGGGCTTGTCCTCATTTGCTCGCGTCCACTGTGTGGTTCCCGGGTTGCGAACAGTCGCACCGGTTGAACCAGTTTCACTTATTAATTGAAGAGTGTGCTTGTTCGCTAAGTGCCGATACCCCGCTCTGCGGGGTGGCCCGATAGAGTTTCGGTGGTCATAGCGTTAGGGAAACGCCCGGTTACATTTCGAACCCGGAAGCTAAGCCTTTCAGCGCCGATGGTACTGCAGGGGGGACCCTGTGGGAGAGTAGGACGCCGCCGAACAATCATTGAAGGACCCTTGGTCCAGCGTTCACGCTGGACCAAGGGTCCTTTTTGTTTTGCTGATATGCCAAAGCGCGGTCGATGGCCGACTGCGCGAGAATGACTGTGGTACCCGAAGACAGGAGTCACGCCGATGTCCACCAACTCTCCCGACGATCGTCCGGATCGCGAGCCGCGTCGCAGGGACGGTGGTGACAGAGGAGGTTTCCGCGGCGGTCGTGACGACCGGGACCGTGGTCCTCGTCGGGACAACGACCGTGGTGAGCGCGGGGGTTACCGCGGATCGCGTGACGACCGTGGCGGCCGTCCCACCGCCGGCGGCTTCCGCCGCGACGACCGCGACCGCGACCGCGGGCCTCGTCGCGACGACGAGCGTGGTGGGTACCGTGGCCCTCGTGACGACCGTGGTGGTCGTCCCGGTGGTGGCGACGGTGGCCACGGCCGTCGTGACGACCGTCCCGGCGGTGGCTTCCGTCGCGATGACGAGCGCGGTGGCGGCTTCCGCCGTGATGACCGGCGGGATGACCGGCGTGATGACCGTGGTGGGTACCGCGGTTCCCGTGACGACCGGCCGCGTGACGACCGTCCCAGCGGTGGCTTCCGTCGTGACGACCGGGACCGGGATCGTGATCGCCAGGGCGGCGGGTTCCGTCGTGACGACCGGCGCGATGACCGGCGTGACGACCGTGGTGGTCGCCCCGGTGGTGGCGGCGGTGGCTACGGCCGTCGTGACGACCGTCCCGGCGGTGGCTTCCGCCGTGACGACGAGCGTGGTGGCGGCTTCCGTCGCGATGACGAGCGCGGTGGCAGCTTGCGCCGTGACGACCGGCGGGATGACCGGCGGGATGACCGTGGTGGGTACCGCGGTTCCCGTGACGACCGGCCGCGTGACGAGCGTGGCGGTGGCTACGGCCGTCGTGACGACCGTCCCAGCGGTGGCTTCCGTCGCGACGACCGGGACCGGGATCGTGATCGCCAGGGCGGCGGGTCCCGTCGTGACGACCGGGATCGTGACAGGGACCGCCAGGGCGGCGGGTTCCGTCGTGACGACCGTCGTGACGACCGTCGTGACGACCGGCGCGACGACCGGCGCGACGACCGTGGTGGTCGCCCCGGTGGTGGCGGCGGTGGCTACGGCCGCCGTGACGACCGTCCCGGCGGCGGCTTCCGCCGCGACGACGAGCGCGGTGGCGGCTTCCGCCGTGACGACCGCGACCGCGATCGCCAGGGCGGCGGCTTCCGCGGTCCCCGCCGTGACGACCGTCGCGATGACCGGCGCGACGACCGTGGTGGCTACCGTGGCCGCGACGACCGTGGTGGCTACGGCCGGCGTGACGACCGGGACCGTTCGGACCGCGAGCCCGTCAAGCGGCTGCCCATCCCCGAGGACGTCACGGGTGACGAGATCGACAAGGACGTGCGGCAGGAGCTGCAGAGCCTTCCGAAGGGTCTCGCCGAGGACGTCGCCAAGAACCTCGTCATGGTCGCGAACCTGATCGACGAGGACCCCGAGCGGGCTTATGCCTACTCCCGTGTGGCTCTGCGGCTCGCGTCCCGCGTCGCCGCAGTGCGCGAGGCCGCCGGCTTCGCCGCGTACGCGACGCAGAAGTACTCCGAGGCGCTGGCCGAGTTCCGGGCGGCGCGGCGGATGACCGGCACCGTGGAACTGTGGCCCGTCATGGCCGACTGCGAGCGCGGTCTGGGCCGTCCCGAGCGGGCGCTGGCGATGGCCGGTGAGCCCGAGGTGCAGAAGCTGGACAAGGCCGGACAGGTCGAGATGAGGCTCGTCGCCGCCGGAGCCCGCAGGGACATGGGGCAGCTGGACGCCGCCATCGTGACCCTGCAGAGCCCCGAGCTGGCCTCGAACTCCGTGCAGCCCTGGACCGCGCGGCTGCGGTACGCGTACGCCGACGCGCTCCTGGCCGCCGGACGCGAGGGCGAGGCGCGCGAGTGGTTCGCCAAGGCGCTCGAGGCGGACAAGGATGGCGCCACCGACGCCTCCGACCGGCTCGCCGAGATCGACGGCGTCGAGTTCGTGGACGTGATGGACGACCTCGACGAGACCCCCGAGGACCCGGACCTCGACGACGAGGGCGGTGCCCCGGTGTCGGAGCCGGACGGCACCGGTGACGCCGCGCAGGCCGACGCCGAGACTGAGGCTGAGGGTGAGGACAAGTCCGCCGAGTAGCGGGCAGACAGTAGCCGCGAAAAGGTGAGGGCGGTACCCGGCCGGGTACCGCCCTCACCCGCGTGTGGGACCTCAGTCGAGTGCGAGGCTCCGCAGCACCAGGCCCGTCGCCGGCTTCGGGCCGAAGGACGTCGACTTGCGCGGCATCGTCACACCTTCGCGCGCGAGCTCGCGGACGATCTCTTCGGGTACCGGGTGCATCAACACGGCGGTGCCACCGTCCCGTTCGGCCTGGCTGACCGCCGCCTGCGTGTCGTGGATGTAGTTGATGTGGTCCGGGGTGTCGGGGATGCGCCAGATACGGTCCAGCATCGTCGCGTGGAGCACGGTCGCGTCCAGCGTGCGCCAGGCCTCCGGGCGGCCGCCGGGGACCGTGCCGGCGAGCAGCTCCGGATCGGGACGGTCGACGAGGTGGAAGCGGCCGTCACCGGCGAGCAGGAAAGCATTGCCCTCGGCGGCCGCCTCGGCGAGCGTGCCGAGTGCCTGCTCCAGGGAGACGTCGAGGCCGCGGACGCGGAACGACCCGTCGAGTGCGGAAAGGGCGTCGGCGACCGGCAGCCGGCGCAGCAGCCGGTGGATCGCGCGGACCTGGAGCGGATAGCGGGCCGTGTCGATCAGCAGGACCAGGCCGTAGTTCCACGGGCCTGGCGAACCCGTGTGCTCGGCGCGCAGGCGCAGATACGTGGCCCAGCGGTGGTGGCCGTCGGCGATGAGGGCCTGATAGCGGCTCAGGTCGTCCTCGACCTGGGTGAGTTCCGCCGGGTCCGTGACCGACCACAGCCGGTGGCTGAAGCCGTCCTCGGTGGTGGTGGCGATGACCGGCGGGCCCAGGATGGTGCGCTCGATGACGGCACTGGTCCCGGAGAGTTCGCCGCCGCTGCGGTAGGTGAGGAGCAGGGGTTCCAGATTGGCCGCGGTGGTGCGCATCAGCGCGGCGCGGTCGGCGACGACCTCCGGCATCACGTCCTCGTGCGGCAGGACGACGCCGTCGGACGGTTCGGACAGGGCGAGCGCCCCGATGACGCCGCGCTGGAGGAGATCGCCCTTGCGCTGCTCGTACACGTACAGGGCGGGCTCCGGGTCGGCGGCCAGCACGCCTTCGGAGAGCCATCGGGAGAGTGTCTCGGCGGCCTGCCGGTGACGGTCCTCGGGAGAGGCGGCCTGCGGCAGGATGAGGCGCACGATGTTGTGCGGATCCGCCGATTCGAGGTGGTGCAGTCCGTCGGGCCTGACGACCACGTCGTACGGCGGCGAGGTCACGGCGGCGAGGCTGCCCACCCGCTCGGGGACGTAGCGCAGTCCGCGGAACGGGATCAGGTGCAGGCCGCCATTGGCCGCAGGACCTTCGTTGTTCATCAGGGCATCGTATGCGTGCACGGGGGATGAGCGATGATCGGGGGAGCGGACCCGAGCGAGGAGCGATACGGATGAGTCAGCAGGGCACGAACCGGCCGGACGGAAGCGCGGTCGCGCTGAGCGAGGCGTACGACACGGCCCTGCTCGACCTCGACGGGGTGGTGTACGCGGGCGGGGAGGCGATCGCGCACGCCGTCGAGTCGCTGGCGACGGCCCGCGCCGGCGGGATGCATCTCGCGTATGTGACGAACAATGCGCTGCGCACGCCGGACGCGGTGGCCGGGCATCTCACGGAGCTGGGCATCCCGACCGCGGCCGGGGACGTGATCACGTCCGCGCAGGCGGTGGCGCGGCTGATCTCCGAGCAGGTCCACTCGGGTTCCCGGGTGCTGGTCGTCGGCGGCGAGGGGCTGCGGGTGGCGCTGCGTGAGCGCGGGCTCGAGCCGGTGGAGTCGGCGGAGGACGGGCCGGTGGCCGTGGTGCAGGGGTACGGCGGGCCGGATCTGGCGTGGGGGCGTTTCGCGGAGGCCTGTTACGCGATCGCGCGGGGCGTGCCGTGGTTCGCGTCCAACACCGATCTGACGATTCCCAGTGCCCGAGGCATCGCGCCGGGCAACGGTGCGGCGGTCGAGGTCGTGCGGATCGCGACGGGCGCCGAGCCGCAGATCGCGGGCAAGCCGCTGCCGCCGATGCACCGGGAGACGATTCTGCGGACCGGCGCCGAGCGGCCGCTGGTGGTCGGGGACCGTCTGGACACGGACATCGAGGGCGCGTTCAACGGCGGCGTGGACTCGCTGCTCGTCCTGACGGGGGTGACGGACGCGGCGCAGTTGCTGGCGGCCGTTCCGCAGCACCGGCCGACGTACGTGGACGCCGATCTGCGCGGGATGCTGACGGGGCAGCCCGAAGTGACCGAGGCGGACGGGGAGTTCGGCTGCGGGGGCTGGAGCGCGGCGGTGCGTGGCGACGAGCTCGTGCTGGACGGTGAGGGGGCGCCGCTGGACGGGCTGCGGGCGCTGTGCGGGGCCGCGTGGACGTACGCGGGGGACGGCTCGTGCGCGCTGGACGCGGGGAAGGTGCTGGCCCGGCTGGAGTTGTAGCCCGGCGCCGGGCCGATCGAGGCGGGGCGGCCGGCCCGGGGCTCGGCGAGGACGCCGCACGAACCGGTCGGAGTCCGCTATACGAGGGTAGGCTAACCTAACCTGGTGTTGGTCGAGAGTCCCCCGAAACAGAGCGCGGAGCCGATACCCGCAGCCGAGAGCCCCAAGCGCCACGCCCTGCGTGCCGCCGGGCTGCTGGTGTCGGTCGTCGTCCTGCTGCTGGTCTGCGTCGCGAGCATCGCCGTGGGCGCCAAGGCGATCCCGGTCGCCGACGTGTGGGACGGCCTGTTCCACAACACGGGCACCGGGAACGACGTCATCGTCCGGGACGTACGCGTGCCCCGGACGCTGCTCGGTCTGGTCGTCGGGGCCGCCCTCGGCCTGTCCGGCGCGGTCATGCAGGCCCTGACCCGCAACCCCCTCGCGGAACCGGGCCTGTTGGGTGTCAACGCGGGGGCGGCCGCCGCGGTCGTGTCGGCCATCAGCTTCCTCGGCGTCACTTCCCTCACGGGCTACGTCTGGTTCGCCTTCGCCGGGGCCGCGGTCGTCTCCGTCGCCGTGTACGTCCTCGGCGGCAGCCGCAGCGCCACCCCCGTACGGCTCGCGCTCGCCGGCACCGCGGCGACGGCCGCCCTGTACGGGTACATCAACGCCGTGCAGCTGCTCGACTCGGCGGCGCTGGACCGGCTGCGGTTCTGGACCGTCGGCTCGCTGGCGTCGGCCGAGACGGGCACGGTCACGAAGGTCGTGCCGTTCGTCGCCGTGGGCGCGGTGCTGTCGCTGCTGATCGCCCGCCCGCTGAACGCCATGGAGATGGGCGACGACACCGCCCGGTCCCTGGGCGCCCATCTGAACCGCACCCGCGTCCTCGCGATGCTCGCGGTCACCCTGCTGTGCGGGGCCGCGACGGCCGCGTGCGGGCCGATCATCTTCGTCGGACTGATGATCCCGCACGTGGTACGGGCCGTCACCGGCCCCGACATGCGCTGGATCCTGCCGTACGCCGCGGTCCTCGCGCCCGTCCTGCTGCTGGGCGCGGACGTCGTCGGCCGGATCGCCACGCGCCCCTCCGAGCTCCAGGTCGGCATCGTCACCGCGCTGATCGGCGGGCCCGTCTTCATCCACCTCGTACGCCGCAAGAGGATGGCCCAGCTGTGAACAGCCCGGTGAAAGCGATACGCATGCCCGGAGGGTTCTCCGTCCGGGTCGATCCGCGGGCATCGGCCGTCGTCCTCGTGCTCGCGGCGGCCGCGGTGGCCTCGGCCGTCGTCCTCATCGGCAGCGGGGACTTCCCCGTGTCGTTCCGCGACGTCGTCGACACCCTGCTCGGGAACGGAACCGCCGCGCAGGAGTTCATCGTCCGGGAGCTGCGGCTGCCGCGGGTGCTTGTCGCCGTCCTCGTCGGGGCGTCCCTCGCCCTCAGCGGCGCGATCTTCCAGTCGCTGTCCCGCAACCCCCTCGGCAGCCCCGATGTCATCAGTTTCGGCCAGGGGGCGACCGTCGGCGCGCTCGCCGTCATCGTGCTCTTCGGCGGGGACTCGCTCGCCGTGTCCGGCGGAGCGGTCGCCGGCGGCCTCCTCACCGGTGTCCTCGTCTACCTCCTCGCGTGGAAGCGCGGCGTCCAGGCTTCCGGCTGGTGCTCGTCGGCATCGGCGTCGCGGCCATGCTCACCGCGGTCATCCACTACCTGATCACCAAGGCCGACCTGGTCGACGCGACCCGCGCCACGCTCTGGATGACGGGTTCCCTCGACGGACGCGACTGGGCGCAGGTCCGGCCGCTGCTGATCATGTGCGCCGTGCTGCTGCCCGTGGTCCTGGCGTACGGGAGGCCGCTGCGGATGCTGGAGATGGGCGACGACGCGGCGTACGGGCTGGGCGTGCCCGTCGAACGCACCCGGATCGTGCTGATGGGCTGCGGTGTGCTGCTCATCGCCGTGGCCACCGCTGCGGCGGGGCCGATCTCCTTCGTGGCGCTCAGCGCTCCCCAGCTGGCCCGCCGCCTGACCCGCTCGCCCGGTCCGAACCTCGCCGCGGCGGCCGTGACGGGCGCGGCGCTGCTGCTCGTGGCGGACTGGGCGGCCACGAACACCTTCACCGACCGCCAGTTGCCCGTGGGCGTGGTGACCGGTGTACTCGGCGGCTGCTACCTGCTCTGGCTGCTCGTCACCGAGCGCAGGGCCGGCCGGATATGACGCCTGCTGTCGCCGCGCCGACCCCCATGTCCTCTCAGAAGCCCCCTCACAACGCCGGGAGTACGACCACCATGCAGCGTCTCACCGCGGAATCGGTCACCCTCGCCTACGACCAGCGGGTCATCGCCGAGAACCTCTCGGTGGAGATTCCCGACCGGTCCTTCACGGTGATCGTCGGCCCGAACGCCTGCGGCAAGTCGACGCTGCTGCGTGCCCTGTCCCGGATGCTCAAGCCGTCCCAGGGCCGGGTGCTGCTGGACGGGCAGGCCATCCACTCCATGCCCGCCAAGAAGGTCGCCAAGACGCTCGGCCTGCTGCCGCAGTCGTCGATCGCGCCCGACGGGATCACGGTCGCCGACCTCGTGGGCCGCGGGCGCTATCCGCACCAGGGCCTGCTGCGGCAGTGGTCGGCGGAGGACGAGCGGATCGTCCAGGAGTCGATGGCGGCGACGGGGGTCGGGGGGCTGGGCGACCGGTACGTCGACGAGCTGTCCGGCGGCCAGCGCCAGCGGGTGTGGATCGCCATGGCGCTGGCGCAGCAGACGCCGCTGCTGCTTCTCGACGAGCCGACGACGTACCTGGACATCCAGCACCAGCTGGAGGTGCTGGACCTGTGCGCGGAACTGCACGAGTCGCAGGGCCGCACGCTGGTCGCCGTGCTCCACGACCTGAACCAGGCGGCGCGCTACGCCACGCACCTGATCGCGCTGCGGGACGGGAAGGTGGTTGCGGAGGGGGCGCCGACGGAGGTGGTCACGGCGGAGCTGGTGGAGGAGGTCTTCCAGGTCAGGAGCCAGGTCATCGAGGACCCGGAGTCGGGGACGCCGCTGGTGGTACCGGTGGCGCGCAGGCGCGCGGCGACCGTGGCGTGAGGCGTTCGGGGCGGACCGCCGTGCGGGACGTCCCTCACCCCGCCCCACCCCTTCCCGAACCGGGGCTTCGCCCCGGGCCCCGGGCGCGCTCGGGCGGTTGCCCGAACCCCTGCGGCCTGGCGGCCGTGGTTGCCGCCAGTTGCGGGTTTCGCCCCGGAACCTCGTACCGCCTTCGGGTGGTGGCCCGAACCCGCCGTGGCTCGGCGGCCATGGGGCTTCGCCCCGGGCCCGTGCCGCGCTTGGGCGGTGGCCTGAACCCCCGGCGGCCGTGGGAGACCCTGGTTCTGGAGCGGGGGCTTCGCCCCCCGGCTTCCCTCGCACTCCGGGCGGTGGTGCGCACGCGTCTACGGCCTGGCGGCCCTGCGCGGCGCCCCATACCGGATCTCCAGGCGGCGGCCCCTGCCCCGCGGCCCGGCGGCCGGGGCGGAGCCCCTGAGCATGTCGCCCGGTGGAGCCCCGGGCCGTGGAGGAGTCCGGCTACAGCAGGGCGCGCAGGCGGAGGATGTCGCGGAAGCCCGCCTCCAGACGGACCCGGCCCGACGCCCACGCCCTCGCGAAGTTCAGGTCGCCGTCGACCATCGCCACCAGGTCGTCGCCCGCCATCGCCAGGCGGATCTGTGCCTTCTCCCGGGGCGGGCCCGTCAGCGTGTCCGTCACCTCCATCCGGCCGTCCCGGAGGCGGCCGGTGAACGTCGTGTCCAGGTCCGTGACGTGGCAGCTGAGGGAGCGGTCCAGCGCCGCCGCGCTGCGTACGTCGCCGTCCGCCGTCGCCAGGTTGTCCGAAAGCTTCTTGAGCGCGCCGAGGCACTCCTGCGTCGTGGCCATCGTGATCGACGGTACCGCAGGGCTTCGCGGTAGCGTCTGGGCATGAGCGACTCCATGCCCGCCCGGGAGGGGCCCGTACCCGCGCCGGAGCCGGCGCCCGACCCCGCCGCGCCCGCGCCGCTCGGCGTGCCGCGCATGCCCACCGGCCACGCCGAGGTGGACGCCCTGCTGGAGAGGCTGGCCGACGCCGACCACCTCGCTGCCGACGGCCACCTGGAGGTGTACGAGGATGTACACCGGGGTCTGCGGGACGCGCTGACCGCGCTCGACACGCGCCCCCATGACCCGTCGCACAACCACAGGAGCTGAACCCACCGTGGCAGGAGTCGCCCGCCGCCGTCTCGACGCCGAGCTGGTACGCCGCAAGCTCGCGCGTTCGCGCGAGCACGCCGCTCAGCTGATCGCCGCCGGGCGGGTCAGCGTCGGCGGCAACACCGCGACCAAGTCCGCCACCCAGGTCGAGACGAGCGCGGCGATCGTCGTCGCCGCCGACGACGACGACCCGGACTACGTGTCCCGTGGCGGCCACAAGCTGGCGGGAGCGCTGGCCGCCTTCGTACCGCTCGGCCTGAAGGTCGAGAGGAGGCGGGCGTTGGACGCGGGCGCGTCGACCGGCGGCTTCACCGACGTGCTGCTGCGCGCCGGCGCCGCGCACGTGGTCGCCGTGGACGTCGGCTACGGACAGCTCGCCTGGTCCTTGCAGAGCGATGAACGCGTGACCGTCAAGGACCGTACCAACGTCCGTGAAATGACGTTGGAGACGATCGACGGAGTGCCGGTGGACCTGGTGGTGGGCGATCTGTCCTTCATCCCGCTCGGGCTCGTGCTGCCGGCCATGGTCCGCTGCAGCGCGCCCGACGCGGATCTGGTCCTCATGGTCAAGCCCCAGTTCGAGGTGGGCAAGGAACGCCTCGGCAGCGGCGGCGTCGTGCGCAGCCCGGAACTGCGCGCCGAGGCCGTACGTTCTGTGGCCGAGCGGGCGGGGGAACTCGGCCTCGGCGTACGGGGGGTCACCGCCAGCCCGCTGCCCGGCCCGTCCGGGAACGTCGAATACTTTCTGTGGCTCCGGGCCGGAGCGCCCGAGCTCGATCCGGCGGACGTCGACCGAGCAGTGGCGGAGGGACCTCGTTGACCACGACAGCAGCGACCACGACATCAGCCAGAACCCGCGTACGCACCGTTTTCCTGCTCGCCCACACCGGCCGGCCCGCGGCGATCCGCAGCGCCGAACTCGTCGTCCAGGGCCTGCTGCGCAACGGCATCGACGTCCGGGTGCTGGAGGCCGAGGCGGCGGACCTGCCGCTGCCCGCGTCCGTCGAGACCGTGCCCGACGCGACGCCCGAAGTGCTCGACGGCTGTGAGCTGCTCATCGTGCTCGGCGGCGACGGGACGCTGCTGCGCGGCGCCGAGTTCGCCCGCGCCTCCGGCGTGCCGATGCTCGGCGTCAACCTGGGCCGCGTGGGCTTCCTCGCCGAGGCCGAGCGGGACGACCTCGACAAGGTGGTCGACCGCGTCGTCACCCGCGCCTACGAGGTCGAGGAGCGCATGACCCTCGACGTCGTCGTGCACAGCAACGGCGACATCGTGCACCGGGACTGGGCGCTGAACGAGGCCGCCGTCCAGAAGGTCTCGCCCGAGCGCATGCTCGAGGTCGTCCTGGAGATCGACGGACGTCCGGTGACCGGCTTCGGCTGCGACGGCATCGTCTGCGCGACCCCGACGGGCTCGACCGCGTACGCCTTCTCGGCCGGCGGACCGGTGGTCTGGCCCGAGGTCGAGGCGCTGCTGATGGTGCCGATCAGTGCGCACGCCCTGTTCGCGAAGCCGCTGGTGACCTCGCCGGACTCGACGCTCGCCGTCGAGGTCCAGCCGCACACCCCGCACGGGGTGCTCTGGTGCGACGGCCGCCGGACCGTGGAGCTGCCCTCGGGCGCTCGTGTCGTGGTCAGGCGCGGGGCCGTTCCGGTGCGGCTTGCCCGGCTGCACCACGCGTCGTTCACGGACCGGCTGGTGGCCAAGTTCGCGCTGCCGGTGTCGGGTTGGCGAGGCGCACCGCACTGAGCGCGCTCCGGCGTTGCCCGGGAGAGTGAATGCGTGGCCGGGGTCCGTCGCGCGGCGGCCACCGGACCTCGTAAGGTCGTGTCCGTGTTGGAGGAGATGCGGATACGGTCGCTCGGGGTCATCGACGACGCGGTTGTCGAGCTGTCGCCCGGGTTCACCGCGGTGACCGGCGAGACGGGCGCGGGCAAGACGATGGTCGTCACGAGCCTCGGGCTGCTGCTCGGCGGACGGGCCGACCCCGCCCTGGTGCGGATCGGCGCCAAGTCGGCGGTGGTGGAGGGGCGGATCAGGGTGTCCGCCGACGCCCCCGCCGCGCTGCGCGCCGAGGAGGCCGGGGCAGAGCTCGACGAGGGCACGCTGCTGATCAGCCGGACCGTTTCGGCGGAGGGGCGCTCGCGCGCCCACCTGGGCGGGCGTTCCGTGCCCGTCGGCATGCTCTCCGAGCTCGCCGACGAACTCGTCGCCGTCCACGGTCAGACCGACCAGCAGGGCCTGCTGCGCCCCGCGCGCCAGCGCGAGGCGCTCGACCGGTACGCGGGCGACGCCGTCACCGGCCCGCACGCCAAGTACGCGGCCGCCTACCGCCGGCTGCGCGCCGTCGCCGGCGAGCTGGACGAGCTGACCACACGTGCCCGCGAACGCGCCCAGGAAGCGGATCTCCTGCGGTTCGGACTCGACGAGATCGCGGCCGTGGAGCCGCGGCCCGGCGAGGACGTCGAGCTGGCGGCCGAGGCCGAGCGGCTCGGGCACGCCGAGGCCCTCGCCTCCGCCGCCTCCGTCGCGCACGCCGCCCTCGCGGGCAATCCCGAGGACCCCGAGGCCGTGGACGCGACCACCCTGGTCGCGGGGGCGGGACGGGCGCTGGACGCCGTACGGGCCCACGACCCGGCCCTGGCCGCGCTCGCGGACCGGATGGGCGAGATCTCCATCCTGCTCGGCGACGTGGCCGGCGAGCTCGCCGGGTACGCGGACAACCTCGACGCCGACCCGCTGCGGCTGGCGGCGGTCGAGGAGCGGCGGGCGGCCCTGACCCAGCTGACACGCAAGTACGGCGAGGACATCGCGGCCGTGCTGGCCTGGGCCGAGCAGGGCGCGGCCCGGCTCACCGAGCTCGACGGCGACGACGACAGGATCGGCGAGCTGGTCGCGGAGCGGGACGCGCTGCGCCGTGAACTCTCCGAGCTGGCACAGACCTTGACGGACGCCCGTACGGAGGCCGCGGCCCGGTTCGCGGAGGCCGTCACCGAGGAGCTCGCCTCGCTCGCCATGCCGCACGCCCGGGTCTCGTTCGCCATCCGGCAGACGGACGATCCGGACGGCGTCGAGGTCGGCGGCCGGACAGTCGCGTACGGGCCGTACGGCGTGGACGAGGTCGAGCTGCTGCTCGCGCCGCACCCGGGGGCGCCGCCGCGGCCCATCGCCAAGGGCGCGTCCGGCGGTGAGCTCTCGCGGGTGATGCTCGCCGTCGAGGTCGTCTTCGCGGGCACCGACCCGGTGCCGACGTACCTCTTCGACGAGGTCGACGCGGGTGTGGGCGGCAAGGCGGCGGTCGAGATCGGGCGGCGCCTCGCGAAGCTGGCCAGGTCGGCCCAGGTGGTCGTGGTCACGCACCTGCCGCAGGTGGCCGCGTTCGCGGACCGGCAGCTGCTGGTCGAGAAGACCAACGACGGCTCGGTGACCCGCTCCGGAGTCACCGTCCTGGAGGGCGAGGACCGCGTGCGCGAGCTGTCCCGGATGCTCGCGGGCCAGGAGGACTCGCAGACGGCGAGGGCGCACGCGGAGGAGCTGCTGGCGGCGGCCCGCGCCGACGGCTGACCCGGGACGTGCCGGACCTCCGCGTGTCCCGGTGCCCTGCGCACCGGGGCGGCGCGGCGGCGAACGCGCGTGATCATAGGGTGGGGCCCATGCGAGCAGGCCAGGACACCAGGAGCCCCGCCCGGACCACCGCCCTCCTCACCGCCTTCGGCGCCACGCGGTCGGTCACCGCGGCGCTGCGGCGGCGCGTGGCCCCCGGCTCCGCACGCTGGGAGCGCACGAACTACGCCGGACGCACCGTCGACCTGTTCGCCGGACCGGCCGTCGCTGTCGGGTCCGTGATCGGCGCCCTGCCCGCCCGCACGCAGGGCGCCGCGACGATCGCCGTCGGTGTGGCCGGGCTGTGCGGGGCGTACGACGACATCGCCGGCGCCGGCGACCCGCGGCGCGGCTTCCGGGCCCACCTGGGCGCCCTGCGCCAGGGCGAGGTGACCAGCGGGGCGGTCAAACTGTTCGGGATCGGCGCCGCCGGGCTCGTCGCCGGGGCGATGCTCAAGGAACGCCCGCTCGACAAGCTCCTCGCCGGGGTGGTGATCGCCGGCTCCGCGCACTTCGTCAACCTCGTCGACGTGGCACCGGGGCGTGCCGCCCTCGCCGTCATGGGGCTCGGCGCCCCAGGCCTGCTGCGCCGGGGAGCCGCCGGCGCGCTCGCCGCCGCGCCGGTCGGCGCCGCGGCCGCCGTCGTCACGGACGACCTCGGCGAGCGCACCATGCTCGGCGACACCGGCGCCCATGCGCTGGGCGCGGCGCTCGGTACGGCCGTCGTCGCGGGCAACGGCCGCGCAGGACTCCTCCTGCACGCGGCGGCCCTCGTCACGGCGGCGGCAAGGGGAGCCGACGTCAGCAGGATCGCGGCCGACTCACCTATGTGAGTGATCCCGTCACCGAGGACCCCGTTCCGACACAGGCACGACATCAGGACGGTGCCGGAACGTCCGTACGGGCTGGCATCCTTGGCGCGTGACTGAGCTGCGTACGGTCCAGGTGCTGGGCGGCGGCAGTGCGGGCAGCAGCGCGCACGTCAGGTCGCTGGCCGCGGGGCTGGTGGCGCGGGGCGTGCGGGTGACGGTGTGCGCCCCCGCCGAACTCGACGACAAATATGACTACTTGGGCGCCGGCGCGCACTTCGTGCCCGTGCCGCGCCGGAGCGATCCGCTGTCCGTCGGCGCGCTGCGCACGGCGTGCGCCGACGCGGACGTGGTGCATGCGCACGGGCTGCACGCCGCCGTGCGCTCCGCGCTCGCGCTGAGCGGGCAGCGCGTGCCGCTCGTCGTCACATGGCACACCCGCGGGCACGGTGAGGGCGCGCGGCGCCAGGTCCTGCGGCTCGTCGAACGAAGGGCCGTACGGGCGGCGGCCGTTGTGTTCGCCACCTGCTCCGAGCTCGTCGACCGGGCGCGCGAGCGCGGCGCCCGCGACGCCCGGCTCGCGCCGCTCGCGACGCCCCGCGCCTGCGTGCCGCCGGGCCGCCCGGACAAGAAGCGCGCGGAACTGGGTGCCGTGGAGCGGCCGTTGCTGGTCGCCGTCGGAAGCCTCGACGAACACCGCGGCTACGGGGTGCTGCTGGACGCCGCCCGCCGGTGGCGCGCCCTGGACCCGGCGCCGCTGCTCCTGATCGCGGGGGAGGGGCCTCAGCGGTCCGCGCTCCAGCGGCGCATCGAGGACGAGGACCTGCCGGTGCGGCTGCTCGGCCGGTGCGACGACGCGGCCGAGATCCTCGCGGCCGCGGACGTCGTGGTCCTGCCCAGCCGCTGGGAGGCGCGCTCGGTGCTGGCGCAGGAGGCGCTGCGGCTGGGCGTCCCCCTGGTCGCGACGGCGGTCGGCGGCATGCCCGAACTGGTCGGCGAGGCGGCGGTGCTGGTCCCCTACGGGGACGCGGACGCGCTGGCGTCGGCGGTGTCGGGACTGCTGGCTGATCCGGCGCGCCGGGAGGAGCTGGCGCGGGCGGGGCGGGTGCAGGCGGGGGCGTGGCCGTCGGAGGACGACACGGTCGCGCAGATGCTGAGCGTGTACGACGAGGTGGCGGGCGGGGGGTGAGGCGCGTTTTCCCGGGGCTTCGCCCCAGGCCCGTGTCGCGCTCCGCGCGGTGTCCCCGATGCCGGCGCCGGGTGGGGGGTGCCGCTGCGCGGGGCGCTTTCCCCACCCCGCCCTCCCCCTACGGCCTGGCGGCCGTGGGAGGTGCCCCCATCCCGTAACTGGGGCTCTGCCCCGCACCCCGTACCGCGCTCCGCGCGGTGTCCTCAATCGCCGGACGGGCTGGCTACGCCGCTCCTGCGACAACGACTGGGGCTCCGCCCCAGACCCCGTACCGCGCTCCGCGCGGTGTCCTCAATCTCCCCCTACGGCCTGGCGGCCGTGGGTGGGGCCCCCAGACGGGCTGCATTCAGCCCCGCCGGCGTTTGAGGCACGGGGCTTGGGGCGGAGCTCCGACAAGTACGCCGGGCAGACCCAGCCCCGTCGGCGTTTGAGTCGCGGGGTTCGGGGCGGAGCCCCGACAGGCGCGTCGCACGCGGGGTGCGGGGCGGAGCCCTGCCAAGGGGGCACGGGGGCGGCGGCCCCCGGGTCAGGGGGCGTGGCGGCGGGCGCGGAGGGCCAGGCTCAGGGAGAGCACCGTCTCCGGGTCGTCCAGGTCCGTGCCCAGCAGCTCCCCGATCCGCGCCAGCCTGTTGTACAGCGTCTGCCGGTTGAGATGCAGTTCGCGCGCCGTCTCCGCCTTGCGGCCCGCGTGGGCCAGATACGTCTCCAGCGTCGGCAGCAGCGGCGGGCGCGACGTCACGTCGTGCGCCCGCAGCGGGCCGATCGCGCGGTCCACGAACGCCGCCAGGTCCGGATGCTCGCGCAGTCGCCACAGCAGCAGGTCGATGTCCAGACGACGGGCGTCGTACCAGGGGCGGTCGCTCAGACCTCGGGCCGCCGTCGCGGTCTCCGCCGCGTGCCGCAGCCCCGCGCCCGCCGTGGCCCAGCCCCCCGCCACGCCCACCACGACCACCGGCGGATGCGCCGCCCTCCCGAGGCCCGCTCGTTCGACGCCCGTGCGCAGGGCGTCGGCGACCCGGCCCGCGACCGCCGTCCGGTCGGATTCCGCCCGGAGGCCGACGAGGAGCGGGACGCGGCCCTCCACGGGGCGTACGCCGAGCAGGACCGGCACTCCGAGGGAGGCGAGCGCATCGGAGACGGCCCGGGCGAGCACGGCCCAGTTGCCCGTCGGCGTCAGCTCGGCGGCGAGCCGCATCACCACCGGCAGCAGCGGCCCCGAGCCCGGCTTGAAACCGAGCACGCGGGCCTGTGCCGGGGCGTCCTCGGGAGCGATGCGGCCCTCGGCGAGGTCGGTCAGGAAGTCGCCGCGGCCACGTGCCGCGAGCTCCTCCTCCTGGCGGGCCTGCATGAGGACGACCGCGAGCGATGCCGCCGCGCGCTCCGCGGCGATGCGGTGCACGGGCAGCAGCGGGGACGACACCGCCAGCAGCACCAGCCGGGCGCGCACCGCGGCCGTGCCCCGGCCGCCGCCCGGCACGTCCACCAGGACGGCGTTCGTCGGCGGCCCGTCCTGGCGCCCGCCGCGGAGCCCTTCCCACACCTGGAGCGGATCGGCGACGGCCGCCTCGTCGCCGGGGGTGTCCGCCGCGTACAGCAGCTGCCCGTCGGGTGTCTCCAGGAAGACCGGGTCGCCCGTGAACGAGGCGAGGATGCCGAGCACCTGGGGGACTCCGCCGCCGGCCAGCAGCGCCTCGGTGCACCGCCGGTTCACCTCTTCGGCCTGCCGCAGCAGCGCGTAGTGGCCGTTGACGATCTCGGTGTGGATCTCCTCCGTCACCGTCACGAACGGCACCTCGCGGTGCAGCTGCACCAGCGGCAGCCCCGCCGCGCGGGCCGTCTCGACGATCGTGGCGGGCAGGCGCGTGAAGCGCGACCCCAGCTCGACGACGAGCGCGGCGATCCCGCGTTCCGCGAGCCGGTTCACGAAGGCGCGCTGCTCGGCCGGCCTGGTGCCGAGCCCCAGGCCGGTCGTCAGCAGCAGCTCGCCGCCCTTGAGGAGCGAGGCGATGTTGGGCACCTCACCGGCGTGCACCCAGCGGACCGTGCGGTCGAGCCGGTCGGCTCCGGCCAGGACCTCCGGCAGCCCGCTGCGGAGGCCGTGCAGCTCCAGTGCCCGCTGCACGGTGATGCCGCCCTGCGTGTCCATGGCTGCGGACGCTACAGGGGCGGCACGACCAGGAACAACACGGATCAGCCTCCGTACGCGCCCGAGGCCGTCAGCCGCAGGGCGGTGTCGATCAGCGGAACGTGACTGAACGCCTGGGGGAAGTTGCCCACCTGCCGCTGGAGCCGCGGGTCCCACTCCTCGGCGAGCAGCCCGAGGTCGTTGCGCAGGGCCAGCAGCTTCTCGAACAGCTTGCGGGCCTCGTCGACCCGGCCGATCATCGCCAGGTCGTCGGCCATCCAGAACGAGCACGCGAGGAACGCGCCCTCGTCGCCCGGCAGGCCGTCCACGCCCTCCTCCGCGCCCTCGGTCGGGTAGCGCAGGATGAAGCCGTCGGACGTCGACAGCTCCCGCTGGATCGCCTCGATCGTGCCGATGACCCGCTTGTCGTCGGGCGGCAGGAAGCCCATCTGCGGGATCAACAGCAGGGAGGCGTCGAGCTCCTGCGAGCCGTACGACTGCGTGAAGGTGTTGCGCTCCTTGTCGTAGCCCTTCTCGCAGACGTCCCGGTGGATCTCGTCGCGCAACTCGCGCCAGCGGTCCAGCGGTCCGTCGGCGTCGCCGGACTCGATGAGCTTGATGGTGCGGTCGACGGCGACCCAGGCCATCACCTTGGAGTGCACGAAGTGCCGGCGCGGGCCGCGGACCTCCCAGATGCCCTCGTCGGGCTGGTCCCAGTGCTTCTCCAGGTACTGGATCAGCTTGAGCTGGAGCAGCGAGGCGTAGTCGTTGCGCGCCAGGCCGGTCATGTGCGCGAGGTGCAGGGCCTCGGTGACCTCGCCGTAGACGTCGAGCTGCAGCTGGTGCGCGGCGCCGTTGCCGACGCGGACCGGGCTGGAGTTCTCGTAGCCCGGCAGCCAGTCCAACTCGGCCTCGCCCAGCTCCCGTTCGCCCGCGATTCCGTACATGATCTGCAGGTTCTCGGGGTCGCCGGCGACCGCGCGCAGCAGCCACTCGCGCCAGGCGCGGGCCTCCTCGCGGTATCCGGTGCGCAGCAGCGACGACAGGGTGATCGCCGCGTCGCGCAGCCAGGTGTAGCGGTAGTCCCAGTTCCGTACGCCGCCGATGTCCTCGGGGAGCGACGTCGTCGGCGCGGCGACGATCCCGCCGGTCGGCGCGTACGTCAGGGCCTTCAGCGTGATCAGGGAGCGGACGACGGCCTCGCGGTAGGGGCCGTGGTAGGTGCAGTGATCGACCCATTCGCGCCAGAAGTCGACGGTGGCGTCCAAAGAGCCCTCGGGGTCCGGCAGGGCCGGCTGCTCCCTGTGCGAGGGCTGCCAGCTGATCGTGAACGTGATCCGCTCGCCGGGGGAGACCGTGAAGTCCGAGTAGGTGGTCAGGTCCTTGCCGTACGTCTCCGCGTCGGTGTCCAGCCAGACGGAGTCGGGCCCGGCGACGGCGACCGTACGGTTGTCGATCTTGTGCACCCACGGCACCACGCGCCCGTAGCTGAACCGCATGCGCAGCTCGGAGCGCATCGGCACCCGGCCGCTGACACCCTCCACTATCCGGATCAGCTGGGGCGCACCGTCACGAGGCGGCATGAAATCGGTCACGCGGACCGTGCCGCGGGGCGTGTCGTACTCCGACTCGAGGATCAGCGAGTCGCCGCGGTAGCGGCGGCGGTCGGCGGCCGGCGGTGCGTCGTTCACGCTGTACGCCGGCCCGAGCCGCCAGAATCCGTGTTCCTCGGTGCCGAGGATCCCCGCGAAGATGGCATGCGAGTCGAAGCGGGGCAGGCACAGCCAGTCGACCGTGCCGTCCCGGCAGACCAGAGCTGCGGTCTGCATGTCTCCGATGAGTGCGTAATCCTCGATGCGCCCGGCCACGTGCATCTCCAGTCGAACGGCCACGTCCGCCCCGCGGGGCGCTTACTGCAGTCAAGGGTCGTTGACGAGCCGCGGTGACCCCAAACACCACAGTGGCACCGTCGCCACCCGCATGGTGTGGGGGTGCCGGATTTTCCGGGTGACGGGGCTCCGTGGTGCCGGTCGACCGGCCCGGCTCGGCAGCGAGTGTCCGAGCAGGATACGACGCACGCAAGTGATGCGCGCAGGTGTCCGGACAACATGACTGCGCCGAACGGGCGAGCGGCAGGCGGGCTGCGGTGAACGGCCCGTACGCGTCCCGGGCGCGTCGGCGGGTGTGGCCGGAAGCGGCCGTGGCCCGTCGCTGATACCCTGGTACCCCGTGGACCGGTGGCCGTCCCGATACGAGAAGGCCCCGAAACCGCAGCGACGGCACCCCCGAATCCGGGTCGGACGCCGGCACGCACCCCACCTCGCGACCACGGGAGCCCCCTCTTGGCGATGCCGCCCAAATCCATGACGACCAAGCACATCTTCGTCACCGGGGGTGTCGCCTCCTCCCTCGGCAAGGGCCTCACGGCCTCCAGCCTGGGCGCGCTGCTCAAGGCACGGGGCCTGCGGGTCACCATGCAGAAGCTCGACCCGTACCTGAACGTCGACCCGGGCACCATGAACCCGTTCCAGCACGGTGAGGTGTTCGTCACCAACGACGGCGCCGAGACCGACCTGGACATCGGCCACTACGAGCGCTTCCTGGACGTCGACCTCGACGGCTCGGCCAACGTCACCACCGGCCAGGTCTACTCGCAGGTCATCGCCAAGGAGCGGCGCGGCGAGTACCTCGGCGACACCGTGCAGGTCATCCCGCACATCACCAACGAGATCAAGTCGCGCATCCGCCGCATGGCCACCGACGACGTCGACGTGGTGATCACCGAGGTCGGCGGCACCGTCGGCGACATCGAGTCGCTGCCGTTCCTGGAGACCGTCCGCCAGGTCCGCCACGAGGTCGGCCGGGACAACGTCTTCGTGGTGCACATCTCGCTGCTGCCCTACATCGGCCCGTCCGGCGAGCTGAAGACCAAGCCGACGCAGCACTCGGTCGCCGCGCTGCGCAACATCGGTATCCAGCCGGACGCGATCGTGCTGCGCGCGGACCGTGACGTGCCGACCGCGATCAAGCGCAAGATCTCGCTCATGTGCGACGTCGACGAGGCCGCGGTCGTCGCCGCCATCGACGCCAAGTCGATCTACGACATCCCGAAGGTGCTGCACACCGAGGGCCTGGACGCGTACGTCGTGCGCAAGCTGGACCTGCCGTTCCGCGACGTCGACTGGACCACGTGGGACGACCTGCTGGACCGTGTCCACAACCCCGACCACGAGGTCACCGTCGCGCTGGTGGGCAAGTACATCGACCTGCCCGACGCCTATCTGTCGGTCACCGAGGCGATGCGCGCCGGCGGCTTCGCGAACAAGGCCCGCGTCAAGGTCAAGTGGGTCACCTCCGACGACTGCAAGACGCAGGCGGGCGCGCAGAAGCAGCTCGGCGACGTCGACGCGATCGTCATCCCCGGCGGCTTCGGCGAGCGCGGTGTCGACGGCAAGGTCGGCGCCATCCGCTGGGCCCGCGAGAACAAGGTCCCGCTGCTCGGCCTGTGCCTGGGCCTGCAGTGCATCGTGATCGAGGCCGCGCGCAACCTGGCCGAGATCCCCGACGCGAACTCCACCGAGTTCGACGCGGCCACCGCGCACCCGGTGATCTCCACCATGGAGGAGCAGCTGGCGTACGTGGAGGGCGCGGGCGACCTGGGCGGCACCATGCGGCTCGGCCTGTACCCGGCCAAGCTCGCCGAGGGCTCGATCGTGCGCGAGGTCTACGCGGACCAGCCGTACGTCGAGGAGCGCCACCGCCACCGCTACGAGGTGAACAACGCCTACCGCGCGGAGCTGGAGAAGAAGGCGGGCATCCTCTTCTCGGGCACGTCCCCCGACAACAAGCTCGTCGAGTACGTCGAGTACCCGCGCGAGGTGCACCCCTACCTGGTCGCCACCCAGGCGCACCCCGAGCTGCGCTCGCGCCCCACCCGTCCGCACCCGCTGTTCGCCGGTCTGGTGAAGGCGGCCGTGGAGCGGCAGCAGGCCGCGCGCACGTCGGGCGCGTAACCGCAGGCGATACGGTTGACCGGGGTACGGACCTTGCGGGTCCGTGCCCCGGTTTCCGTTTGTGCGTGGTGGAAGGACGCTTTTGATGACCATCAAGGACACGCCCGAGGTGTGGCGGGTCACCGCGACCGAGACGCCGTTCCGGGGCAACAAGACGAGCGTCCGCACCGACGACGTGGTCATGCCCGACGGATCGGTCGTCAAGCGGGACTACCAGGTCCACCCGGGATCGGTCGCCGTCCTCGCCCTCGACGACGAGGGGCGGGTGCTGGTGCTGCGCCAGTACCGGCATCCCGTGCGCCACAAGCTGTGGGAGATCCCGGCCGGCCTGCTGGACGTGCCCGGGGAGAACTCGCTGCACGCGGCCCAGCGGGAGCTGTACGAGGAGGCGCATGTCAAGGCCGAGGACTGGCGGGTGCTGACCGACGTCTACACCACCCCGGGCGGTTGCGACGAGGCCGTGCGGATCTTCCTGGCGCGCGACCTGTCGGCGGCGGACGGCGAACGCTTCGAGGTCGCCGAGGAGGAGGCGGACATGGAGCTGGCACGGGTGCCTCTGGAGGAGCTGGTCCACGGGGTGCTCGCCGGGGACCTGCACAACACGTGCCTGGTCGTCGGTGTCCTGTCGGCGGTGGCGGCGCGCGCGGGCGAGGGCTTCGACGCGCTGCGCGAGGCACAGGCCCCGTGGCCGGCCCGCCCGTTCGAGGCGTGACGCGGCCTCCGTCCCGGCCAGGCCGGGGCTGGCGGGTACGTCAACCCCACCAATATGAAGATCCGTTGATCCGATCGAGCGATCGCGGCGTCGTCCCCGGCCGCTCCGCACGGTTCGTCGCAGAGCGTGAACTACGCTCGAACCGCCCGTGCGGAGCCCCGGCGGGCTCGGCTCGTGCGCGGACGGACTGGAGCGTGACCCGTGACGGATCAGGCGCTGGACTTGGGCGGCCCCGACCGGGCGGATGCCGTTCGCTCCGGCCGTGGTGACCGTTTCTTCGGCCGCCAGCGGGAACTGAAGTCACTGCACGCCGACATCGAACACGCCGGACTCGACACCCTCGCGGGCCGCAAGGCCGCCCGTGCCCGCGTCCTCCTCATCGCCGGGCGGCCCGGTTCCGGGCGCACCGCGCTCGCCGAGGAGCTCGCCCGGCAGCTCGCGGACCGATACCCGGACGGCGTTCTGCGGGTCCGGCTTGCCGAGCCCGGCGGCCGGCCCGTACCCCTCGAGGAAGCCGCCCGGCACCTGCTCGGTGACCTCGGCGTCGCCTCGCCGCCCGGCGCCGGTGACGACGAACTGACCGAGCTGGTCCGCGACGCCCTCGCCGTACGCCGTGCGCTGCTCCTCGTCGACGAGGCCCACGACGCCGAGCACGTCGACCTGCTGCTGCCCGACAACCCCGACTGCCTGGTCGTCGCCGTCTCCGACGGGCCGCTCACCGGCATCCCCGGCGTGCGCCCCTGCACCGTCGGCGGCATGGACGCCAAGGCCGCCATCGAACTGCTCACCGCCTTCACCGGCGAGGTCCGCATCACGGTGGACCCGCAGGCCGCCGAGGCGGTCGCCGAGGAGTGCGGCGGGCTGCCCGCCGCGCTGGTCCTGGTCGGCGGCTGGCTGGCCGCCCGGCCCGGGGCGTCGGTCGCCGACGCCGCCAAGCGGCTGCGGGCCCTGCCGGACGACGGCGAGCAGCCGCGCGGCGTACGGCCGCTGGCCCGCGCGTTCCGCCTGGTCTACGAGTCCCTGCCGCAGCCCGCCGCGCGGATACTGCGACTGCTCGCCCTGGCCCCGGCCGGTTTCGCCGACGCCCACACCGCCTCCGCCCTGGCCGGCTGCTCGGTGGTCGCCGCCCGGACCACCCTCGGCGGTCTCGCCGAACTCGGTCTGCTGCACACCGCCGGGGACGGCTTCGAGGTGCCCGGCTGTCTCGCCCCCCTGCTGCGCGCGCTGTACGAGGTCAGCGACCGGCCCGCCGAGGTGCAGCTCGCCAGGGCCCGCATGCTGGAGCGGACCGTACGCCGTCTCCAGGCGTGCCGCGCGGTCACCGAGCCCGAGGGGTCACCGGCCCGCAAGAAGCTGGCAGGCCTTCCCCGCGCGCTGCGTTTCACCTCCGTCGGCGAGGCCGACGCGTGGCTGCGGGCGCACCGGCCCGCGCTGCTGGCCTCCGCACGGCTCGCCGTCGACGACGGCGAGCTGGACACGCTGGCCCGCAGGCTGGTCGCGGCCCTGGTCAGAGCCCTTGCCGCGCACCAGGGCACGGAGGCCGCCGCGCCCGACCTGTACGGACTGCACCGGCTGGTGCTCGACGTCGCCGAGCGACGCGGTCTGCACCGGGAGCGGGCCGCGGCGTTGCTGAACCTCGCCGACCTGGACGCCAGGACCGGCCGCACCGAGGACGCACTCACCCGCTACCGGGCCGCGCTGGACGCGGGCCGGGCAGCGAATGACCCCTATGCGACCGGCCGCGCGATGGAATCCGTCGGCGGTGCCTACCAGGAGCTGGGGGACTGGCAGAGGGCGGCCGACTGGTACGGGCGCGCGCTCGCGCAACGCCAGGCGCGCGGAGAGCAGGCCGACGCGGCGCGGCTGTACGGACGCCTCGGCACGGCCCACACCTACGCGGGCCGCTACGGAGAGGCGCTGCGCAGCTGGCGGGCGGCGGCCGCCGGATATCGCAGGCTCGGCGACGTCCCGGCCCAGGCACGGGCGCTGAGCGAGGTGGCCCGGGTTCAGGAGTACGCGGGACGGCCGGAGGAGTCGCTGCACACCTGCCGCGAGGCCGTGGAATGGGCGCGGCGCGCCGGGGACGTACGTCTGCAGGCCGCGCTGCAGCTCAGACTGGCCGACACGCTCGACCGTCTCGGTGATCCGGCCGCGGCGCGGCTGCACAGGCTCACTGCGGAAAGACTGCTTGGAACCGAGGCTTCCACCTACGAAATCCGTAGTGGTCTCGAAGAGGATTGATGCTTTGTAAGGCTAGACAGCGGGAAATCCTTCATTAGACTGGCTGCGCCACGTCTTCTCGTGGTGTGTCCCGGTGCGCGCTGTGTGCCTGGGTATCTATGGCATTGACCGAAACATCCCCTGAGCCAAGGACCGTGATCGACGTGAAGGTCGGTATCCCCCGCGAGGTCAAGAACAACGAGTTCCGGGTGGCCATCACCCCCGCCGGCGTGCACGAGCTCGTGCGCAACGGCCACCAGGTGTTCGTCGAGCAGAACGCCGGTGTCGGCTCCTCGATCACGGACGACGAGTACATCGCCGCCGGTGCGCAGATCCTCCCCACCGCCGACGAGGTCTGGGCCACCGCCGACCTGCTGCTGAAGGTCAAGGAGCCCATCGCCGAGGAGTACCACCGCCTCCGCAAGGACCAGACCCTCTTCACCTACCTGCACCTCGCCGCGTCCCGCGAGTGCACGGACGCCCTCCTGGAGTCCGGCACCACCGCCATCGCGTACGAGACGGTGGAGACCGCGAACCGCGCACTGCCGCTGCTCGCCCCGATGTCCGAGGTCGCGGGCCGTCTGGCCCCGCAGGTCGGCGCCTACCACCTGATGCGCTCGGCCGGCGGCCGCGGCGTGCTCCCCGGCGGCGTCCCCGGGACCCACGCCGGCAGGGCCGTGGTCATCGGCGGCGGCGTCTCCGGCTGGAACGCCACGCAGATCGCCGTCGGCATGGGCTTCCACGTCACCCTGCTCGACAGGGACATCAACAAGCTGCGCGAGGCCGAAAGGATCTTCGGCACCAAGGTGCAGACGATCGTCTCCAACGCCTACGAGCTGGAGAAGGCGGTCATCGAGGCCGACCTCGTCATCGGCGCCGTCCTCATCCCCGGTGCGAAGGCCCCGAAGCTGGTCACCAACGAGCTCGTCGCCAAGATGAAGCCCGGAAGTGTCCTTGTCGACATTGCGATCGACCAGGGCGGCTGCTTCGAGGACTCCCGTCCGACCACCCACGCCGAGCCGACCTTCCAGGTCCACAACTCGGTCTTCTACTGCGTCGCCAACATGCCCGGCGCGGTGCCCAACACCTCCACCTACGCGCTGACCAACGCCACGCTCCCCTACATCGTGTCGCTGGCCAACAACGGCTGGGTCGAGGCGCTCCGCCGCGACGCCGCGCTCGCCAAGGGCCTCAACACCCATGACGGCAAGGTGGTTTACACGGAGGTCGCGGAGGCGCACGGCCTCGAGAGCATCGAGCTGAGCGCGCTGCTCGGCTGACGAGTCAACCGACGTCGTCAACGTCACGCATCCGGCCGGACCTTGCCGCAAGGTCCGGCCGGACGCGTGTTCCGGCCCGGTTCGCCGCGCTCGCTCAACTCGCCTCGAACGTAACCCTTTAGCCGTTTCGCCCGTCGACGAAACCTGTGCTCGGGAGCACGCGGAAAGGGCTCTGCGCTCTTGACAGCAGGGTGTTCGATTGCCGACACATCGGGCCGGGTCCGGCGGATTGTGTTGCTGCGGACCGGTGACACGCCATAGAGTCGCCAACCGTCGGCATGGTGCCACGCTGACCTATCGATAAGTTTCCTGGTCACGTCCAAGGAGGTAAGACGACTTGTGAATGAGTCGATATTTACTCCCGGGGGTGGTCAACCAGGAACGGCTTCTGCGGGCCAGGACCCGTCGAACGGTTTCGAGGCTGTCGGCTCCGTCGCTGTCCGCCCCTTCGCGACGCACCAGCACACGACGCACATGACGACACCCCACACGATGAAGATGATGGACGGCCAACACGTGAACGCCATGGCCGGCAACGAGAGTGGCCGAGAGTCCACCCACTTCGCCGCCTACGAGGAAGTCCCCGAAGGGCACTTCTACGACCCCGACGCCGAGTACGAGCCCGATCCCGAGTACGCGGCCACCCTCGCGCCCGACGCTGCCCGTCAGCGCCGCGAGCGGATCGGCCCCACCGGGCGCCCCCTGCCGTACTTCCCGATCCCCGGCCCGCTGACCGATCACGGTCCCGCGAAGATCATCGCGATGTGCAACCAGAAGGGCGGCGTCGGCAAGACGACGTCGACCATCAACCTGGGCGCGGCACTCGCGGAGTACGGACGCCGGGTGCTGCTCGTCGACTTCGACCCGCAGGGCGCGCTGTCCGTGGGCCTCGGAGTCAACCCCATGGAGCTGGACCTGACGGTCTACAACCTCCTCATGGAGCGCGGCATGTCCGCGGACGAGGTGCTGCTCAAGACCGCCGTGCCCAACATGGACCTGCTGCCGAGCAACATCGATCTCTCGGCCGCGGAAGTGCAGTTGGTGAGCGAGGTCGCGCGCGAGTCGACGCTGCAGCGTGCGCTGAAGCCGCTGATGTCCGACTACGACTACATCGTGATCGACTGTCAGCCCTCGCTCGGCCTGCTGACCGTCAACGCGCTCACGGCGGCTCACAAGGTGATCGTGCCGCTCGAGTGCGAGTTCTTCGCGCTGCGCGGTGTCGCGCTGCTGACCGAGACCATCGAGAAGGTCCAGGAGCGGCTCAATCCCGAGCTGGAGCTCGACGGCATCCTCGCCACGATGTACGACTCCCGGACCGTGCACAGCCGCGAGGTGCTGGCGCGTGTCGTCGAGGCCTTCGACGACCACGTCTACCACACGGTGATCGGCCGGACCGTGCGCTTCCCGGAGACCACGGTGGCCGGTGAGCCGATCACCACGTACGCGTCCAACTCCGTCGGCGCCGCCGCCTACCGCCAGCTCGCCAGGGAGGTGCTCGCCCGGTGTCACGCCGAGTGAGTCTGCCCGGGGCCGACGAGCTGTTCCGTACGACCGGGGGCACGGCGCTGCAGGCGTCGACCCCGCGCAGGCAGACGAACGGTGAGCCGCGGGTGCCGGCGCCGGCGGGGGAGAGCGACCCGGCGGCGGACGGCACGCCGTCGTCCCGTTCGCAGGAGCACTCCGCGGCTGCCGAGGCGGAGGCTCCCGTCGAGGAACGCAGCCGGGGCACGGAGGCCGCGGAGGCGGCGTCAGGCGCGGCCAAGGGCCGCCCGGCGCCGGCGGGCGAGGAGCCGACGGCCGGCGCGACGCGCCGACGTGGGCGCGGCGCCAACCGCCGGCCCAGTGGCCGTGAACGGCACGACGAGAAGATCACGGTCTACGTCTCGGCCGAGGAACTGATGGACCTGGAGCACGCGCGGCTCGTGCTGCGCGGCGAGCACGGCCTGGCCGTCGACCGCGGGCGCATCGTGCGCGAGGCGGTGGCGGTGGTGCTGGCCGACCTGGAGCAGCGCGGCGACGCGAGCATCCTCGTGCGGCGTCTGCGCGGACGCTGACGCGGTAGCCTGCGGGCCTGCCCGCCTGCGCCGCTCCCCGTCCTGGACCACGATGCCCCCGACCGACGACACGTCCCGCCCGTCGCGCCGCCGTGCGCTGGGCCGCGGCCCGGGCACGGGGCCCGCGCCGCGCGCCGCGGGCGAGCCCGCGGCGGAGGCTCCGGCCGGGGCGGATCCCGTGGGCGAGCCCCCGGCGCGTGCGCTGCGTGAGGTGGGGGAGCGTGCGGCAGGGGTTGTTTCCCCCGCCCCGCCCCTCCCCGAAACCGGGGGCGAGCCCCCGGCCCCCCAGACGCGTGCGCCGCGCCACGCGGGCGAGCCCGCGGTGGAGGGCTCGGACCCGGAGGGCATGGCTCCCGGTGGTGCGGAGGGTTCCGACGGGGCGGTCAGGGAGGCGTCGGCCGAGGGAGGCGGTGACGGGCGGTTCACCGTGCGGTTGGCGAACTTCGAAGGGCCCTTCGACCTCCTCCTTCAGCTCATCGCCAAGCACAAGCTCGACGTCACCGAGGTCGCCCTCTCCAAGGTCACCGACGAGTTCATGGCGCACATCCGGGCCATGGGCGCCGACTGGGACCTCGATCAGACCACCGAGTTCCTCGTCGTCGCCGCGACGCTCCTCGACCTCAAGGCAGCCCGGCTGCTCCCCGCCGCCGAGGTGGAGGACGAGGCCGACCTCGCGCTGCTCGAAGCGCGGGACCTCCTGTTCGCGCGGCTGCTCCAGTACCGCGCGTACAAGCAGATCGCCGAGATCTTCGACCGCAGGCTCGACGACGAGGCCCGGCGTTTCCCACGGACCGTGGGGCTGGAGCCGCACCACGCGGAGCTGCTGCCCGACGTCGTCATCAGCATCGGGGCCGAGGGCTTCGCGAGGCTCGCCGTCAAAGCGATGCAGCCGAAGCCCAAGCCGCAGGTGTACGTCGACCACATCCACGCGCCCCTCGTCAGCGTCCGTGAGCAGGCCGAGGTGGTCGTCGCCCTGCTCAGGGAGCGCGGCAGAGCCACCTTCCGCGAGCTGACCGAGGGCGTCGACGACACCCTGACCGTCGTGGCGCGCTTCCTGGCGCTGCTGGAGCTGTACCGCGAGAAGGCCCTCGTCCTGGACCAGCAGGAGGCGCTCGGGGAGCTCACGGTCACGTGGGCGGCCGGGAACGGGGCCGCGGCGGTGACCGTCACCGACGAGTTCGACCAGGTTGTGGAGGAGAAGGAGTGAGCGAGCTCAAGCCCGCGCTGGAGGCCGTCCTCATGGTCGTCGACGAGCCGGCCACCGAGGAGCACCTCGCGAAGGTGCTGGAGCAGCCCCGCAGGGCCGTCGCGGACGCCCTGCGGGAGCTCGCGGACGAGTACACGGTGCAGGGGCGCGGATTCGAGCTGCGGCTCGTCGCGGGGGGCTGGCGGTTCTACAGCCGCCCCGAGCACGCCGCGGCCGTCGAGCGCTTCGTCCTCGACGGCCAGCACGCCCGGCTCACGCAGGCCGCCCTGGAGACGCTCGCGGTCGTCGCGTACCGCCAGCCCGTCAGCCGTTCACGGGTCTCCGCGGTGCGCGGAGTGAACTGCGACGGCGTCATGCGCACCCTCCTCCAGCGGGGTCTGGTCGAGGAGGCGGGCACGGAACCCGAAACAGGTGCGATCCTGTACAGGACGACGAACTACTTTCTGGAGCGGATGGGCCTGCGCGGCCTGGACGAGCTCCCGGAGCTCGCGCCCTTCCTCCCCGAGGCGGACGCGATCGAGGCGGAGACGCAGGAAGGGCTCCCGTCGTTCGATCCGGATGCACCGGATCGTGAGGACGCAGACGACAAGACGGAACTTTGATGCGAAGCAGCAGCGGCAGGAACAGCAGCGGAAACAACGGCGGGAGCCGTGGTGGCAACAGCGGCAGCCGCGGCGGCAGCAGCGGCGGGCGCGGCAACCCCCGGGGTGCCGGCAACAACCGCGACGACAAGCAGGGCAGGCCCCGCAAGCCCCGCCCCGAGGAGCGCCGCTACGACGTGGGCACGCCTTCCGAGGGCCCGAAGAAGGGCCGCGGCGGCGCGGCCCGCGGCGGCGCCAAGGGCGGCCCGAAGCAGTCCCCCCAGCGCGGCGGCGGCCGCACCGCTCCCGCGCGCTCGCGCGAGTACGAGGCCCGCGCCGAGCAGCGCAACCGCGAGCGGTACGAGAACAAGCCGCAGATCAAGACCCCCAAGACCTTCGAGGACCAGGAGGGCGAGCGGCTGCAGAAGGTGCTCGCGCGCGCCGGCATGGGCTCCCGCCGTGCCTGCGAGGAGCTGATCGACGCGGGCCGTGTCGAGGTCAACGGCGAGATCGTGATCGAGCAGGGCGTCCGCGTCGACCCCGAGAAGGACGAGATCAAGGTCGACGGCCTGACCGTGGCGACCCAGTCGTACCTGTTCTTCGCGCTGAACAAGCCCGCCGGTGTCGTCTCCACGATGGAGGACCCGGACGGCCGGCAGTGCCTCGGCGACTACGTGACCAACCGTGAGACGCGGCTGTTCCACGTCGGCCGCCTCGACACGGAGACCGAGGGCATCATCCTGCTCACCAACCACGGCGAGCTGGCCCACCGCCTCACCCACCCCAAGTACGGCGTGAAGAAGACGTACCTCGCCGCCATCCAGGGCCCCCTGCCCCGCGAGGTCGGCAAGCGCCTCAAGGACGGCATCCAGCTGGAGGACGGCTACGCCCGGGCGGACCACTTCCGGGTCGTCGAGCAGACCGGCAAGAACTACCTGGTCGAGGTGGTCCTCCACGAGGGCCGCAAGCACATCGTGCGCCGCATGCTGGCCGAGGCGGGCTTCCCGGTGGAGAAGCTCGTGCGGACCGCCTTCGGCCCGATCACCCTCGGCGACCAGAAGTCGGGCTGGCTGCGCCGCCTGACCAACACCGAGGTCGGCATGCTGATGAAGGAAGTCGGTCTGTAACAGCGCAAACCGCCGCAAGAGCCCGCGACCGTTCTCGGTCGCGGGCTCCTGCCGTCTTGTGGCGCGCACCCGGAGCCGTTTATAGTCAGCCTGACTATTAAGGGGGCGGGCATGAGTCTCGCGGACATCGTCGAACCGTTGCAGCAACCGCTGTTCACCGTGCTCGGCACGCCGGTGAGCTGGACCGAGTTCCTCGGGTTCGGCAGCGGCGCGCTCTGCGTCTGGCTCGTCGCCCGGCAGCACATCGCGAACTGGCCGATCGGCATCGCCAACAACGTCCTGTTCATCCTGCTGTTCTCCCAGGCGGGCCTGTACGCCGACGCCGGCCTGCAGGTCGTCTTCATCACCCTCGCCGTGTACGGCTGGTGGACCTGGACCCACGGGGGTGGACCAGGTTCCGGCACGCTGCCCGTGCGACGCACCACCCGCACCGAGTGGACGTGGCTGCTCGCGGCGGGGGCGATGGGGACTCTCGCGCTGACACTCCTGCTCGACCGCGCCACCGACTCGACCGTCCCCTTCTGGGACGCGCTGACCACCGCCCTGTCCCTGATGGCGACCTACGGCCAGTGCCGCAAGCGCCTGGAGTCGTGGTGGCTGTGGATCGCGGCCGACATCGTCTACATCCCGCTCTACGCGTACAAGGAGCTGTACCTGACCTCCCTGCTGTACGTCGGCTTCATGACGCTCTGCGTCATCGGCCTGCGCAACTGGTCGCGTGACGCGGTCATCGGGCAGCAGCGGGCCGCGGAGGCCGCCGCATGAGCCGATTCCGGCACGGACTCGTGCTCGGCAAGTTCTATCCGCCGCACGCCGGTCACCACCATCTCGTCCGCACCGCGGCCGGCCGCTGCGACCGGCTCACCGTGCTCGTGTGCGCCGCCTCCGTGGAGAGCGTGCCGCTCGCGGACCGCGTCGCCTGGATGCGCGAGGCGCACCCGGACGTGCGCGTCGTCGGGGCCGTGGACGACGTCCCGGTGGACGTCACCGATCCCGCCGTCTGGGACGCCCACATGGCCGTCTTCCGCGCCGCCGTCCCCGAGCCCGTGGACGCCGTCTTCACCTCGGAGGCGTATGGCGACGAACTCGGCCGCCGCTTCGGCGCCACGTCCGTGTGCGTCGACCCCGACCGCGTCCGCCACCCCGTCTCCGGCACGGCCGTACGCAAGGACCCGGTCGGCTGCTGGGACTTCCTCGAGGCGCCCGTGCGCGCCGCGTTCGCCCGCCGCGTGGTCGTCGTCGGCGCCGAGTCGACCGGCACCACGACCATGGCGGAGGCGCTCGCCGAGCACTACCGGGCGCGCGGCGGCGTGTGGGCGCGGACCCGGTACGTACCCGAGTACGGGCGGGAGTTCAGCGAGCGCAAACTCGCCGCCCTGCGCGCCGTACGGCCCGGCGCCGACTGGCCGGACGTCGTGTTCGCCTCCGAGGAGTTCCCGCTGATCGCCCGCCGCCAGGCGGAGCTGGAGGAGGAGGCCGCGCGCTCCGGCTCCCCGGTCCTCTTCTGCGACACCGACGCCTTCGCGACGACGATCTGGCACGAGCGGTACATGGGCGCGCCCTACCCCGTGGCCCCGGAGCCCCGCACCCAGCACCTGTGGCTGCTCACCGACCACGAGGGCGTCGCCTTCGAGGACGACGGCCTGCGCGACGGGGAGCACCTGCGCCCGTGGATGACCGGCCGCTTCCGCGAGGAACTGGCCCGCACCGGCCGCCGTACGGTCGAGCTCACCGGGCCGCACGAGCAGCGGCTCGCACGGGCCGTCGCCGCCGTGGACACGCTGATCGGCGAGGGCTGGCAGCTCGCCGACCCTCTGCCGGAGCGGCGCTGATGCAGGGCTACGACCCGGGCGTCTTCCCGCCCTTCGCCGTCACCGTCGACCTCGCCGTCTTCACCGTCCGCGAGGGCGAGTTGCACGTCCTGCTCGTCGAACGGGGGCAGGAGCCCTACCGCGGCGCCTGGGCGCTGCCCGGGGGATTCCTCCTGCCCGACGAGTCCGCCGAGTCGGCCGCCCGCCGCGAACTGGCCGAGGAGACCGGCCTGTCCCGGCACACGGCGGCCGGACTGCACCTGGAACAGCTGCGCACCTACAGCGAACCGGACCGCGACCCGCGGATGCGCGTCGTCTCCGTCGCGTTCACCGCACTCGTCCCGGGCCTGCCCGAACCACGCGGCGGCGGCGACGCCGCCCGCGCCCGCTGGACACCTCTCGGCCGGGCCACACCGCTCGCCTTCGACCACGACCGCATCCTCGCCGACGCCCACGACCGGATCGGCGCCAAGCTCGAGTACACCTGCCTGGCCACGGCCTTCTGCCCCCCGCAGTTCACGCTCGGCGAACTGCAGCGGGTGTACGAGACGGTCTGGGGCGTCGAGCTCGACCGGCCCAACTTCCGGCGCAAGGTCCTCGCCACCCCCGGCTTCGTCGAGGCCGTCGAGGGCGGACCGCGCCGCACCGGCGGCCGGGGGAAGCCGGCCGCCCTCTACCGGGCGGGCACCGCCACCGCGCTGCACCCACCACTCCTGCGACCGGAAGGACGGCAGCCATGACCACCGCCAAGCGGGCCGCCACGGGATCACTCGTCGGCCTGGCTCTCGGGGACGCGCTGGGCTTCCCCACCGAGTTCGATGACGTGCCCTCGATCCTGGCCAAGTGCGGCCCATGGCGGGAGATGGCACTGCCGAAGCCCGCCGTCGTCACCGACGACACCCAGATGACGCTCGCGCTCGGCCGGGCCCTGTGCACCGCCACGGAGCGCGGGCGGCTGGTCGCCTCCCGTCTGCAGCGCCCGCTGCGCGAGGAGTTCGTCGACTGGTACCACTCGCCGCAGAACAACCGGGCCCCCGGCCGGACCTGCCTGGTGGCCTGCCGGGAGCTGGACGGCGACGGCCCCTGGCAGGCGGCGAGCCAGATCGGCTCCAAGGGATGCGGCGCCAACATGCGCGTCGCGCCGATCGGCCTCGTACCCGGCCTCGACGAGGACCAGCGCGCGGGCGCCGCGCAACTGCAGTCCGGGCTCACGCACGGGCACCCCACGGCACTCGCGGCGAGCGACCTCACGGCGCGCGCGGTGCACCTGTTGGCGCAGGGCGCGGAGCCGACCGGCCTGGTCGGACAGCTGCGCTCGTACGCGTACGAGAACCGTGGCCGCTACCACGAGCGCTGGCTCGGCAACCTGTGGACGTACTCCCACGACCCGACGCCCGAGGCCTTCATCGCCCGCGGCTGGGACGAGTGCCTGCAGATCCTGGAACGGCTGGCGGCCGCGCTGCGCTCCCCCGAGCCGGAGCTGGACCCGTGCCTGGCGACCGGCGACGGCTGGATCGCGGAGGAGGCGCTGGCGACATCGCTGCTGTGCTTCCTGATGTTCCCCGAGGATCCCCTGACGGCCCTGCGCCGCGCGGCCTGTACCAGGGGCGACTCGGACTCGCTCGCCTGCCTGGCGGGCGCCTTCGCGGGCGCGCACCTGGGAGCGGACGCGTGGCCGGACGAGTGGGCGGAGCGGATCGAGTACGGGGAGGAGCTGCTGGCTCTCGGGGCGCTCTGGGACGCTTGATCCATGACCGATCAGCTCGACCTGACCGACCTCGCCACGGCCGTGCCGCCGCAGCCCGGCCACCTCGTCTTCGCCACGGTCTCCGGGGCGCACCTGTACGGATTCCCGTCCCGGGACTCGGACGTGGATCTGCGAGGTGCGCATCTGCTGCCCATCGCCGATCTCGTCGGACTGCACGAGCCGGACGAGACGACCACGCGGATGTGGGAGCGCGACGGCGTCGAGATGGACCTGGTCACGCACGACCTGCGCAAGTTCGTCCGGCTGATGCTGCGGCGCAACGGCTATGTGCTGGAGCAACTGCTGTCGCCGCTCGTCGTCGCCACGACCGAGGCGCACGCGGAGCTCGTGTCGCTGGCACCGGGCGTACTGACACGTCACCACGCGCATCACTACCGCGGCTTCGCGCGGACGCAGTGGCGGCTGTTCGAGAAGACCGGCGAACTCAAGCCGCTGCTGTACACGTTCCGCGCGCTGCTGACCGGCATTCACGTGATGCGCAGCGGCGAGGTCGAGGCCCATCTGCCCACACTGCTCGGCCACGTGCGCGCGCCGGGGTACGTGCCGGAGCTGATCGCCGCGAAGTCCGAGGCCGAGCACGGGTCGGCCGTCGGCCTCGACGAGGCACGGGTCCGGACGGACGTCGAGGCGCTCCACGCGGCGCTGGACGCATCGCAGGACAGGACGGAGCTCCCGGACGAGCCGTCCGCGTTCACAGCCCTGAGCCGGCTCGTGACCAGGACGCGTATGGAGAACGACCCCGACATCACCATGGAGGTCCTTCGGCGGGTGCGCCGCGGCACCGAGGGCACCCCGCTCACGGGCGCCTTGACCGTCCAACGGGCCGAGGAGACGTACTGACGCGCCGCCTCACCCCGCCGATGCCTTCCGCACCCGCACCAGGAAGTCCTCCACCCGGGCGCGGTCCGGTTCCGGTGGGAGCGGGGTGGTGCGGGCCGCCGCGTCGGCATCCTCGGACAGGCGGGTCATCCACGACTCGACCCGCTCCCACGGCACCTCGCCCCGCCTGACCTCCAGGAGCCGGTCGCGGTCGGCGCCGACGTCGATCACCAGCTCGCCGGTGCGCAGCAGGTCGCGGCAGCTGGTGAGCAGGCGGAGGAGGTGCATGGCGTGCTTCCAGCGGGGCGTGCCGTACTGCCGTATGTCCGCCTCCAGCTTTCTGCGCTGCCCGTCCGCGTACCGCACGAACGTCTCGTGCGCCCGGCGGGACAGGAACGCTCCGCGCAGGGAGAGCAGTTCGCGGCCCGTGTCGTCGGCGTGCTCGACGAGCGGGGAGTGCAGGCACTCCAGGATGTTCGGGTTGGCGCGCAGGGCCAGTTCGAGGAACCTCTCCAGCTCCCACGAGAACTGCTCCTCCGCCGGGCCCTCCACGTGCGTCGGCGGCTTGACGAACCGCCAGTACAGCGCGGTCGGGGCCAGGAAGACCCCGCGGCGGTCCGTGTCGCTGGACTCCGTCGCCAGTCCGAACGCCCGCGACCCCATGACACAGGAGTAGATCGTGTGATCGCGGACGAGAGCCTCTGGAGTCATGCGCGCGAGGCTACGACACCGCGCCGGCGGTCACATGAGCAGGATGGAGTCCCCCTCGACGGTGATCTGCTTCGCCGGCAGCGGCCGCTTCGCCGGGCCCGCCGCGACCGAGGCGTCCTCGATGCGGAACTTGCTGTCGTGACAGGGGCAGTTGATGAGACCGTCGCTGACCGAGCCCACCGTGCACCGCTGATGCGTGCAGATCGCGGAGAACGCCTTGAACTGCCCGGCCGCCGGCTGCGTCACCACGACCTCCTGCTCCTTGAAGACGGTTCCGCCGCCGACCGGGATGTCCGCGGTCCTGGCCAGTTCCTCGCCGGACGGCGCCGAAGCCTGCGCGTTGTCCGTCGGTGTCGCGGCCCCCTCCGTGGGGGCGGGCGTGGAGGCGTCGCCGCCGTCCGCGCAGCCCGCCACCAGCGCGACGGCTCCCGCCGCTCCCGCCGCCAGGACCGACCTTCGGCGCGTGTCCATGCCACTCTCCTTCGGTTCGGGACGTTCCTCGCCCCGACCACCGGGGCAACCAGCATCCTTGCGCTCCCGGCACCTCTGGTGAAGCAACCGCGCAGGCATGTCCGTCCCCCGGCCCACCGAAGGGCGCGGCGCGGTCAGACCCAGGGCGTCAGCTCCCGGGCGTGGCCGTCCTCGTCCCGCCGTACGGCGAGCACCCCGGTCACGGCCGCCCGCGCGACCGGGCCGTACACATGCGGGAAGAGCATGTCCCGGGAGCCCTCCCAGCGGACCTCGGCGGTGAGCAGCGACTCGTCGATGACCAGCACCAGGAGGTCCGCCACGTCGCGGTACGGGCCGTCCGCGACGGCGAGCGCGGCGGACTCGTCCGCGGAGCAGTGCACGAAGCCCTCGGACGTGAGAGAGGCCGGGGCGTACGGGCCGGCGACGTCGGCGGTCCACTCGTCCACCGGCACGACATGAAAGAGCATGCGCCAGTTGTAGCGCAGGCGCCGGGGCACGGGCGTCTCGGGGAACGGTCGTCGCGGCCCCGCCCGGGCGCGCTGACTAGGCTGAACGCAGCAGCCGCCCGCAGACGCCGCACCACGCTCCGCGTCACCCAGGCAAGGACACCGCAAGGACATGGCCCAGTGAGAACCGCGCTCGTCATCGGAACAGGACTGATCGGCACCTCCGCCGCGCTCGCTCTCGCGGGGCGCGGCGTCGAGGTGCACCTCGTCGACCACGACGCGGCGCAGGCCCGCACCGCCGCCGCGCTGGGCGCGGGCACGGACGAGCCGCCCGAGGGGCGTGTGGACCTCGCCGTCGTCGCGGTGCCGCCCGCGCACGTCGCCACCGCGCTCGCCGAGGCGATGCGCGCGGGCGTCGCGCGCGGCTACCTCGACGTCGCCAGCGTCAAGGGCGGGCCCCGCCGCGAGCTGGAGGCGCTGGGCGCGGACCTGTCGGCGTACATCGGTACGCACCCGATGTCCGGCAAGGAGCGCTCCGGACCCCTGGCGGCCACCGCCGACCTCTTCGAGGGCCGCCCGTGGGTGCTCACGCCCACACGCGACACCCACACCGAGGTGCTGAACCTCGCACTGGAACTGGTCGCGCTGTGCCGGGCCGTCCCCGTCGTGATGGACGCGGACGCCCACGACCGCGCCGTCGCCCTCGTCTCGCACACCCCGCAGCTGATCTCCTCGATGGTCGCGGCCCGCCTGGAGGACGCCGACGACACCGCCGTACGGCTGTGCGGGCAGGGCATCCGGGACGTGACCCGGATCGCAGCGTCCGACCCCCGGATGTGGCTGGACATCCTCTCCGCGAACCCCGGACCGGTGGCCGACGTGCTGGCCGGCGTCGCCGCGGACCTGGACGAGACGGTCCAGGCGCTGCGGGCGCTGCAGGCCGCCGACGAGTCCAAGCGGCGCACCGGTGCGGAGGGCATCGAGGACGTGCTGCGCCGCGGCAACGCCGGCCGCGCCCGCGTCCCCGGCAAGCACGGCGCGGCACCGGCGGCGTACGAGACCGTCGCGGTCCTCATCAGCGACAAGCCCGGCGAGCTCGCCCGCATCTTCGCGGACGCGGGCCGGGTGGGCGTGAACATCGAGGACGTCCGCATCGAACACGCGACGGGCCAGCAGGCGGGCGTCGTGCAACTGATGGTGCAACCGGCGGCGGCCCAGGTCCTGAGCGCCTCCCTCCGCGAGCGCGGCTGGGCGCTCCGCCAGTAGCGCGGTGCCCGACCGCGCGGACCGCGCGGTCGGCCCGGGCCGCCCCCATCCCGGGCCGCCCCCATCCCGGGCCCGGGGCAGGTGGGCAAAGGCGCCGCCCGGTAAAGACGCCGCCCGGCACTCGGTAACCTTGTGGCGGGGCCTTCGGCACTCCCGCCGCCCTCTCCCGCGAACCCGAAAGGTGTCCGACACCGTGGAATCCGTGATCGTCGCCATCGATGGCCCCTCCGGCACGGGCAAGTCGAGCACCTCCAAGGCCGTCGCCTCCGCGCTGGGCCTGAGCTACCTGGACACCGGGGCCCAGTACCGGGCGATCACCTGGTGGATGATCAGCAACGGCATCGACGTCGCCGACCCGGCCGCCGTCGCCGCCGCCGCCGACAAGCCCGTCATCGAGTCCGGCACCGATCCGGCCGCGCCGACCATCACCGTCGACGGCTTCGACGCCGCCGGCCCCATCCGTACGCAGGACGTCACCTCCAAGGTCAGCGCCGTGAGCGCCGTGCCCGAGGTGCGCACCCGGATCACCGAGCTGCAGCGGTCCATCGCCGCCGCCGCCGAGAAGGGCATCGTCGTCGAGGGCCGCGACATCGGCACCACCGTCCTCCCCGACGCCGACCTGAAGATCTTCCTGACCGCCTCGCCCGAGGCGCGGGCCGCCCGCCGCAGCGGCGAGATCAAGGGCTCCGACGTCGCCGCCACCCGCGAGGCCCTCATCAAGCGCGACACGGCCGACTCCAGCCGCAAGACCTCCCCCCTCGCCAAGGCGGACGACGCGGTCGAGGTCGACACCACCGACCTCACCCTCCAGCAGGTCATCGAGTGCGTCGTGACCCTCGTTGAGGAGAAGCGGGCCGCCAAGTGACCGTCCCCTCGGAGAAGGGCGCGGCCGTCGGGCGGGGCATCGGCATCGGCCTGATGTACGGACTGTGGAGGCCGCGCGTCCTGGGCGCCTGGCGGGTCCCCGCGGCCGGCCCGGTCATCCTCGCGGTGAACCACGCGCACAACATCGACGGGCCGATGCTCATGGGCACCGCCCCCCGGCCCGTGCACTTCCTGATCAAGAAAGAGGCGTTCGTCGGCCCCCTGGACCCGTTCCTGACCGGGATCGGGCAGCTCAAGGTGGACCGTACGGCCGCCGACCGCACCGCCATCGCGGGCGCCTTGGGCGTCCTGGAGAACGGCGGCGTCCTCGGCATCTTCCCCGAGGGCACCCGGGGCGAGGGAAACTTCGCCTCGCTGCGCGCGGGCCTCGCGTACTTCGCCGTCCGCAGCGGCGCGCCCATCGTGCCCGTCGCCGTACTGGGAAGCACGGAGCGCCGCGGACGGTTGATACGGGCACTCCCGCCGCTGCGCAGCAAGGTCGACGTCGTCTTCGGCGACGCCTTCGAGGCCGGGGACAGCGGTGGACGGCGTACGCGCAAGGCGCTGGACGAGGCCACCGTACGCATCCAGGAGCGGCTGACCGCCCACCTGGAAAACGCAAAGCGCCTGACCGGGCGCTAGGCCAGACTTGAGTAATGGGCCGCAGAACACGCGGCCCAGTGACGAACGAGGAACGGACTTCATGAACGACCAGCACGACCACGGAGCGCTCGGCGACGCCGAGTACGCGGAGTTCATGGAGCTCGCCGCGGAAGAGGGCTTCGACGTCGAGGACGTCGAGGGCGCGATCGAGGAGGCGGGCCACGGCCCGCTGCCCGTCCTCGCCGTCGTCGGCCGCCCCAATGTCGGCAAGTCGACCCTGGTGAACCGCATCATCGGCCGCCGTGAGGCCGTCGTCGAGGACAAGCCCGGCGTCACCCGCGACCGCGTCACCTACGAGGCCGAGTGGGCGGGCCACCGTTTCAAGGTCGTCGACACCGGCGGCTGGGAGCAGGACGTCCTCGGCATCGACGCGTCCGTCGCCGCCCAGGCCGAGTACGCCATCGAGGCCGCCGACGCGGTCGTCTTCGTCGTCGACGCCACGGTCGGCGCGACGGACACCGACGAGGCCGTCGTCAAGCTTCTGCGCCGCGCGGGCAAGCCCGTCGTGCTGTGCGCCAACAAGGTCGACGGACCGAGCGGCGAGGCCGACGCCACCGCCCTGTGGTCGCTGGGTCTCGGCGAGCCGCACCCCGTCTCCGCGCTGCACGGCCGCGGCACGGGCGACATGCTCGACGCCGTCCTGGAGGCCCTGCCGGACGCCCCGGCGCAGACCTTCGGCAACGTGGTCGGCGGCCCGCGCCGCATCGCCCTCATCGGCCGCCCGAACGTGGGCAAGTCCTCCCTGCTGAACAAGGTCGCGCGCGAGGAGCGCGTCGTCGTCAACGAGCTGGCGGGCACCACCCGTGACCCGGTCGACGAGCTGATCGAACTCGGCGGTGTCACCTGGAAGTTCGTCGACACGGCCGGCATCCGCCGCCGCGTCCACCTCCAGGAGGGCGCGGACTACTACGCCTCCCTGCGCACCGCCGCCGCCGTGGAGAAGGCGGAGGTCGCGGTCGTCCTGATCGACGCGAGCGAGTCGATCAGCGTCCAGGACCAGCGCATCATCACCATGGCCGTCGAGGCGGGCCGGGCCATGGTCATCGCGTACAACAAGTGGGACACCCTCGACGAGGAGCGCCGCTACTACCTGGAGCGGGAGATCGAGACCGAGCTCGGCCAGGTCGCCTGGGCGCCGCGGGTCAACGTCTCGGCCCTCACCGGCCGCCACATGGAGAAGCTGGTCCCGGCGATCGAGACCGCGCTCGCCGGCTGGGAGACCCGTGTCCCCACGGGCCGGCTGAACGCCTTCCTCGGCGAGCTCGTCGCCGCCCACCCGCACCCGATCCGCGGCGGCAAGCAGCCCCGCATCCTGTTCGGTACGCAGGCGGGCACCAAGCCGCCCCGGTTCGTCCTCTTCGCCTCCGGCTTCCTGGAGCACGGCTACCGGCGCTTCGTCGAGCGCCGCCTGCGCGAGGAGTTCGGCTTCGAGGGCACGCCGATCCACATCTCGGTGCGGGTGCGCGAGAAGCGCGGCCGCAAGAAGTGACCTGACACGTCGAAGGGTGCCGTCGCCTCGGCGACGGCACCCTTCGACGTGTCGCGGGCCGGGTCACATCCCCCGGCGCGGTCCCGGCGGCAGAGCGGCGGGCTGGGTGCTGTGCCGGCCGACCTGGTAGTACGGCTGCCAATTGCCCTGCTGCGTGGACGTGTCGAGGTGCTCCGTGTGGTCGCCGTCTCCGCTGAAGCCGCCCCGGCTGCTGTGCAGTCCCATCGCCCCGAAGGCCCGGAATCGGAGGTCCTCCTCGCCGCTGCGGTCACCCGGCAGCGCCTTGAACGACCTCAGGTACTCGGAGTACAGCGCGTCGTAGATCGGGGTGGCCGAGTGGCCCGCCGATCCGTCACGCGCCGGGCGCATCGCGGGAATCTGGCTCTGGTACGGCTGGCGGGAGGGGTCGTATGAGTGCACGTACCCTGCAACGACGCGGGAGTCCTGCGGATGCGGGCTGGGAGCAGCTGCATTCTTCCGGGGGACGAAGGCCCTTGGGGCAATGCCCGGGCACACGGACGCGCGCCCGGGCGGAATCTTCTCCGGGCGGACGTCCGCGTGCCCGGACACGGCTCCGGGTTCGGCCGAGTCGCGGCATCTCGGCGGGCGGCGTGCCGACCGGGGGATCGGCGCCGAACGGTCAGGTGCCCGCGAGCGGCATCGCGGCGGCCACCAGGCGACCGTTGGCCGCGGCCTTCTCCAGGGCGTCGCGCAGCAGGTCCTCGCGCGGCTGCTGACCGATGGAGCCGACCGGCGCGGCGAACACCAGCACCGTGTGCGTCTTGTTGGCCGCCGTACGCCAGCCGTCCGTGACCTGGAGCGGCTGATGGGCCTGCCACCAGGCGACCTGGCCGCCGCCTCCCGTACCGGGCTGGAGCACGGCGTGCAGCTGCCCCATGGCGACCAGCACCGACCAGCCGGGCAGCTGCCCCGGCACCTGGTTCACGTCGGAGACCGGCTGGAATCCCTGCTCGAGGAGGAGCGGGAGGAACTCGTCTCCGGCCGAGCCCGAGGTGCCGGGACGGGCGATGGGCGCGGTCGGCTCGACCACGAGCGCGGGGTGCAGCTCCCCGTTGATCAGGATCAGACCGCTGGTGACACCGAGCACCGCCTGCTCGGGGGCTGCGCCCGGAATCCGGGGCTCCTCGCCGGTGATGGACCGGACGGCGCCCTGGAGCTGGTCCTCGGCGACCTGGACGACCTGAGAGGGGATGCAGGTGGCGTGGGCGAAGGCGAGAACGGCGGTCTCCTCCCCGACGAACAGCACCGTGCTGGTGCGTTCCTGCTCGGAGTCGCCCGGGGTGCGGCAGGAGGTGCAGTCGTAGCTGCCCGGGGCGTTGTGGCCGGCGAGCAGCCGGTCGGCTTCTTCGTCGCCGATCTCGGCGCGTACGTCCTCGCTGACGTCGAGCATGCGCGGCACGGGAGGCTCCTCGGACTTGATCACGTGTGCCGGGCGGGTCCCGGCTCATAACGGGTCAACGGGTGATATGCGGCAGGGGTCACGCGTGAAGCGGCACCGAATCGCCACCGGACGGGCCCGGCGCAGGCCACCGCTTCACGGCGCCCCGGATCCCGTACCGGCCCTGACCGGCCAGTACAGTTCAGCCGGGGCCCCCACCGACCGGGGGAGCGAAGAACATCAGGGGGACGTGGCGCCGTATGCGTTTGTCATTTCTGCTTCACAATGCCTACGGCATCGGGGGAACGATCCGCACGACGTTCAACCTCGCCGAGGCGCTGGCCGAACGGCACGACGTCGAGATCGTCTCCGTCTTCCGCCACCGCGACGAGCCGACGATGGGCGCCCCGGCGGGCGTGACCATGAAACACCTCGTCGACCTGCGCAGAAAGAGCCCCGCCTACGACGGCGACGATCCGCTCGCGAAGCGGCCCGCGAAGGTCTTCCCGCGCGGCGACGGCCGGCACAAGCAGTACAGCCGCCTCACCGACCTGCGGATCGGGGCGCACCTCGAGTCGCTGGACGCCGACGTCGTGATCGGCACCAGACCCGGCCTCAACGTGCACATCGCCCGGCAGGCGCCGCGCGGTGTCGTGCGGATCGCCCAGGAGCACCTGACACTGGACAGCCACAGTTACCGGCTGCGCCGGGAGATCGGCCACCGCTACGCGGTCCTGGACGCGATCACCACCGTCACCGAGGCCGACGCCCGCGCCTACCGCGAGCGGCTCGACCTGCCGGGCGTCCGTGTCGAGGCGGTGCCCAACAGCGTGCCCGCACCGAAGGTCGCGCCCGCGGACTCCCGCGCCAAGTGGGTCGTGGCGGCCGGCCGGCTCACCCGCGTCAAGCGCTACGACGTGCTCGTCGAGGCCTTCGCCAAGGTGGTCGCCGTCCGCCCGGACTGGCGGCTGCGGATCTACGGCAGCGGGGACGCGACCGGCAACGAGAAGAAGGCGCTGCGCGCCCTGATCGAGGACCGCGGGCTGCACAACCACGTCTTCCTCATGGGCACGGTGAACCCGCTGGAGCCCGAGTGGGTCAAGGGCTCCGTCGCGGCGGTCACCTCCACCTTGGAGTCCTTCGGCATGACCATCGTGGAGGCCATGCGCTGCGGGCTCCCGGTCGTGTCGACCGACTGCCCGCACGGGCCGGGCGAGATCATCGACAACCGTGCCGACGGCCTGCTCGTGCCGGTCGGCGACGTCGACGCCTTCGCCGCCGCGCTGCTCGAACTCATCCAGGACGACGTGCTCCGGCGGCGTACCGGACAGGCGGCGCTCGCCGCCTCCGCGCGGTTCGACCCGGTGCGGATCGCCGAGCGGCACGAGGCGCTGTTCGCCGAGCTCGTCGCCCGCGGCGCGCAGCGCAAGGGGAGCGGCGCGGTGCGTGAGGCGCTGCACCGCGGCAGAAGCGCGCTCTATGACGGGGCCTACTCCCTGCGTTATGTTGCCGCGGACGTGATCCGCCGAGGGAAGAAGAGCACATGAGCACGTCCAGTACGGCCGGCGGACGGCGGACCCCGCGGGCTGACTGCGTCGCCGCGGCATCGGGCGACATCGTCTTCGAGGCGGTGGCAGCGGGCGCCGCGCTCGTCCTGCGGCGCATCGGCGGGGGCGGCTCCGGTGACGAGGTGCGGCTGCCGCTGACCGACGCGGGCGACGGCAGGGCGCGGGCGGTGCTGGCGGCCGTGACCGAGCTGGCCGAGGGCCGGTGGGAGGTTCTCACCGCCTCCGGGGAGCCCGTCGAGTCCGGTGTCCGCGACCTGCGGGCCCTCGTCGACCTGGTCCCCGAGGCGGACCGGATCGACGTGCGGGTCCCGTATCCGACGGCGCAGGGCGGGCTCGCGGTCCGCTGCTGGGTCCGCGCCCCGCACGCGGAGGCCGGCGACATCGGCCTCACTCCCGGGCAGGGCGCGGTGTCCGTGGAGGGACTGCTGTACGGGGCCTCGCTCGGTGAGGGTGCGGTGGCCGAGGCCCGCCTGAGCTCGGGCGGCCGGGTGCACGAGGTGCCCGTGACCGGCGAGGGCCGCGCGTTCGGCTTCACGCTGCCGTATGCGCCGATCGCCGGCTCACCGGGCGGCAAGGAGCAGCTGTGGGAGCTGTGGCTGCGGCCCGCGGCGGACGCCGAGGGCATCAGGATCTCCCGCATACTCGACGACGTCTGGGACAAGAAGGGCATCTTCGTCTATCCGAAGCAGCGCACGGAGAGCGGTCTGGCCGCGCCCTGCTATACCGGCGACAACGACCTCTGCGTGCGCGTCACCGCAGCGGGCTGACGCCCTCGCGCGCCGGGCGCGCACGCGGAGCGTCCGCGGACAGAACCTGTCCGCAAGGGCTGGCAGACTCGGCCGCATGTTGGAGACCTCGGCACGACTCCTGCGCCTGCTCTCTCTGCTGCAGGCCCATCGCGAATGGTCGGGTGCCGACCTCGCCGAACGGCTCGGCGTCACGCCGCGCACGGTGCGCCGTGACGTGGACCGGCTGCGCGAGCTCGGCTATCCCGTCAACGCCAGCCCCGGCACGGGCGGTGGCTACCAGCTCGGCGCGGGCGCCGAACTGCCGCCGCTGCTGCTCGACGACGACGAGGCGGTGGCCGTCGCCGTGGGCCTGCGCACGGCGGCCGGCCAGGGCATCGAGGGCATCGGCGAGTCGTCCGTACGCGCCCTCGCCAAACTGGAGCAGGTGCTGCCGGGCCGGCTGCGCCGCCGAGTGAGCGCGCTCAACGCCTTCACGGTGCCGATGCTGCGGACGCCGCAGGCCCGGCTCGACCCGTCCGTCCTGACGGAGCTCGCGAACGCCTGCCGCGACAGCGAACGGCTGCGGTTCGAGTACCTCGACCACGCCGGCTCCGCGACCCGCCGCACGGTCGAGCCGCACCGGCTGGTGTGCACCGAACGGCGCTGGTACCTGGTGGCCTGGGACGTCGACCGGGAGGACTGGCGCACGTTCCGCGCGGACCGGATCACGCCGAAGCCGCCGCACGGCCCGCGTTTCGCCCCGCGCACGCCGCCTGCCGACGACCTGGCCGCCTATGTCTCCCAGGGCGTCTCCACCAAGGCGTACGCGGCCCGCGCGGTCATCAGACTCCACACCTCCGCCGAGCGGGCGGCGCAGACGATCGGGCCGTCCGACGGGGTGCTGGAGCCCGTCGACGCGTCGCACTGCCTGCTGCGCACCGGTGCCGCCGGCCTCGACGTGCTGGTGATCCACGTGATGCTGATGGGCGTGGACTTCGAGGTGGTGGAGCCGCCGGAGCTGTCCGACCGCGTCCTGGACATACGCGACCGCCTCTCGCGCGCTCTGGCGTACGAGGCGGATCGCGGCGCGGGAACAGATGATGGGGATTCTGTGAGGGAGTGGTGAATGCTCCTTGCCGTGTCAATTCGGCCCGCCGATGGCTCCGGTAATTCCGCGAGGGAATTCCGCTCGATCGTCAATGGCTCGGTGAATTATCAGGAGAACGCGCGAGGAGCGCCCGTTCGGGTGAACGGGCTCACACGGAAGCCCTTCCGGACAGGTGTCGAGATCCTGTGACAGAAGCGTGACCGGTGAGGTATCCGGGGCTGCTGGGGTGATCGACTTCCCGCCTTCCGTCACCGTCCGCTGCCGCCTACGGTGGAGTGCATGGCACCCATACCGACACCTCCCGAGCAGCCCGACGACGCGCCCGATTCCTATGTCGGCCTCGGCGCGCATGCGGCCGAGCAACAGGCCCGCGAGCGCGGCTGGACGACCGTCAGAGCGCTGCCCCCCGGCTCGATCATCACGATGGAGTACGTGGCGGGCCGGCTCAACTTCGAGGTGCGCGACGACGTGGTCATCCGCTGCTGGAAGGGCTGACCGACGCCCGAGGGCAGACGCGCGAAAGGCCCCGCACCGATGTGCCGGGGCCTTTCCCGTGGCCGTCCCGCCCGCTCAGCCGCCCGTGACGGACCGCGAGTGCGGCGGGCGTCTGCTGCCCGAGGGGGTGACCGGCGAGCGCTCGGAGCGCACCGTGTGCGGGCGCTGGGGATGCGTCGCCGTCGGATGCGCCGTGGCCGGGTGTGCCGTCGTCCTCGTGCCGACCGGTGAACCGGGCCGGCTCCCGCCGACGACGGCCACCGGCTCCCGTGACGGCTCGTCCGCCGCGGGCGTGGGCACCCGGAGCGGGAACACCGCCTGTCGCGGGCCGCCCGCCGCGACGGGCCGGGAGGGCGACAGCGTCCGGCGCGAGCGCCACTGGTCCCGCAGGCCCAGGATGAACCTCTCGGCGCGGACGATGACCGGCTCGCACCAGGGCAGTCCCAGCAGGATCAGCAGGCCCGCGGCCCAGCCGAGCAGGACGTCGCTCAGCCAGTGCGTACCGAGGTACACGGTGGTCAGCCCCACGCCGAGGGAGACCACGGCCGACAGGGCCGACAGATACCGGCGGGCCCTGGGCGTGGTGGCGAGGTAGGCCAGAATGCCCCAGGTCACCACGGCATTGGCGGTATGTCCGGAAGGGAATATATCGCCGCCGGCGAAGAGCTCGGCCGAGCCGATCTGCGTCGCGTAGTGGGGGCCCAGCCGGCCGAGTCCGATCTTGACCGCGCCCACGGTGACGTTCAGCAGCAGCAGGGCCGCGCCGAGCGCCAGCAGGGGCCGGAGGGTGTGCTGACGCCAGGAGCGCCAGCCCAGCCAGGCCGCGACCATGACGGCCGTCGGGCCGCGCTGGCCGAGTACGACGAAGTAGTCGAGAAACGCGTGCTGTTCGGGCCACTGCTCGTAGGGACGGAAGAGCATGAGCTTCCAGTCCAGGGCGACGAGCCACGTCGACGCCAGTACGGCGACCACGATGGCCGCGTAGAACGCGGACGTCCCGCCGAAGAGCGCGAGACGTGTGCGGCTCATCCGCGGGATCTCAATCTTCGGCGGTTCCGGCTCCCGGTCCAGCCGGGCAAAGATGTCGGTACGCACCCAATCGACGTTACAGGGAGTGAGTGGCCGGATAGGTCGATCCACTCCTTTCGTGATGCCTATGTGATGTGGAGTTTGTCTCAGATCCCGTTCATTTAACGGCCCGCCAGGAAAAGCCGGTGACCTTGTTCCCTATTTATCGGACGGTCTTCCCGGAGGCATTCACGGCGGGCGCCGGAAATGGTTCACCGGGGCAGTGCGTGGAATTTCCGTGCCGTTCAGAACGGCTCCGTGTCCGCCCCGGGCGCCGGAGGGAGTGGCGTACGCCACACCCGGCCCTGAGCGGAGGTGAGAGATCGACCACGCGCACCGCGCGCGAACTCGCGTACGCTGGCGCCACTCGCCCGTCGATGCCGGGCCGCCCTGCGGGACCAGCCACCAGCACCGTCCCCCCGGCCGGTCCACCGAGCGCGAGGCTTCACTGGGAGGTTCGTACATGTCCGTGACGACCACGGCCGGGGCACGCCTGCGCGCTGCCGGCGGCGGTGCCAACCGCTGGGTCGTCCTGATAGTCCTCTGCGTCAGCCTGCTGCTGGTCGCCCTGGACGCGACCGTCCTGCACGTCGCCGTCCCCGCGGTCACGGAGGACCTGCGTCCGAGCGGCGTCGAGCTGCTGTGGATCGTGGACGCCTATCCCCTCGTCTGCGCCTCGCTGCTGATCATGTTCGGCACGCTGGGCGACCGGGTCGGACGCAGACGGCTGCTGCTCATCGGCTACGGCCTCTTCGGCCTGGCCTCCGCCGTCGCCGCCTTCGCACCCAGCCCCGAGGTGCTGATCGGCGCCCGCGCGCTGCTGGGTGTCGGCGGCGCGATGATCATGCCCGCGACGCTCTCGATCCTGCGGGCCGTCTTCCCCGACCGGCGCGAGCGGGCCACGGCCATCGGCATCTGGACCGCGGTCGCCGCCGTGGGCGCCGCCACCGGACCGGTGCTCGGCGGCTTCCTCGTCGAGAACTTCTGGTGGGGCTCGGTCTTCCTCGTCAACATTCCGCTGATGGCCCTGATCCTGCCCGTCGGCCGCTGGCTCCTGCCCGAGTCCCGCGGCGGGCACGACGGTCCCTGGGACGTGCTCGGCGCGCTGATGGCCGCGGCCGGCGTGCTGGGAATGGTCCTCGGGGTCAAGCGGCTGGGCGCCGGCGAGGGGCTGCTCGACATCAGGACCGCGGGGCCGCTGCTCGTCGGCGCCGTCCTGCTCGTGGTCTTCGTGCGGCGCCAGAGGCGGCGCGAGCACCCGCTCATCGACATGTGCATGTTCGCCCGGCCCGCCTTCTCGACCTCCGTCGGCTGCATCGTCCTCGCGATGCTGGCGCTCGTCGGCCTGGAGCTGATAGCGGTCCAGTACCTCCAGCTGGTCCTCGGGCTCAGCCCCCTGGAGACCGGGCTGCGCCTGCTGCCGCTGACCTTCGCGGCGATGGCCGCGGGCGCCACGGGCTCGTACACCCTGCGCCGCGTCGGGCCGCGCCGGATGGTCGGCTGGGGCTTCGTCCTCACGGCCGCCGCCGTGCTGCTGCTCGTCCTGATGGGGCAGCACGACCGGCCGCTGCTGCTCACCGGGGGCTTCGTCCTGCTCGGCTTCGGCCTGCAGACCACGCTCTTCGCCGCGTACGAGTCGATGCTCAGCGAGGCGCCGCCCGAGCAGGCCGGGGGAGCGGCCGCCATCGGCGAGACCTCCTACCAGCTCGGCGCCGGCATGGGCATCGCGCTGCTCGGCAGCGTGATGAACGCGGCGTACGGACCGTCCGTGGCCTCCCTCGCCGGGGTGCCCGCGTCCGCGAGCTCCGCCGCCGCGCACTCGCTCGGCGAGGCCTACCAGGAGGCCGAGCGCATCGGCGGCCCCGTCGGCGACCTGCTGCGCACCACCGCGCGGCACTCCTTCGTGAACGGTCTGCACATCACGCTCCTGGTGAGCGCGGGTCTCCTGCTCATCGGCGCGTTCGCCGCACTGCGGCTGCCGCGGGTGATGGAGTGCGCGGCGGAGGGGCGCCGCGAAGCGGACGTCCCGGCGGCCCGCCGCCCGGAGGCGCCCGCCGGCCGCCGGGCGATCGCCCCCCCAGAGCCCGTCCCGGCCGGCCGCAGGCCCGAGAGCCCGGCCTGACCCGGCCCGTTCCCGGGTGCGTCGGTGCTGCGGATCTCGTCGGCTTCGGACAGAGGCCACGCCGTGGGGGCCGGTGGCTCTGGACGCGCGCGAGACTGGGCCGTAACGTCGCTCCCGTCGTAACTAGCGTTGCTAGTTTTCGAGAGTCCGTCACCAGTGTTCCGCAGCGCCGAGCTGCGGGAGAGCCGCCGGAGGCCACCTCATGTCCGCACCCTCGAAGCTTCCGCCCTTCGACCCGGCCGACCCGCTCGGCATCGACGATCTGCTCGACGCCGAGGACCTCGCCGTCCGCGACACCGTCCGCTCCTGGGCGGCCGACCGCGTCCTGCCGCACATCGCCGACTGGTACGAGCGCGGCGAGCTCCCCGGTATCCGCGAACTGGCCCGGGAGCTCGGTTCCATCGGCGCGCTCGGCATGTCCCTCGACGGATACGGGTGCGCGGGCGCGACGGCCGTCCAGTACGGACTGGCCTGCCTGGAACTGGAGGCCGCCGACTCCGGCATCCGCTCCCTCGTGTCCGTCCAGGGTTCCCTGGCCATGTACGCGATCCACCGCTACGGCTCCGAGGAGCAGAAGCAGCGCTGGCTGCCGGGCATGGCCGCGGGCGAGACCATCGGCTGCTTCGGCCTCACCGAGCCCGACCACGGCTCCGACCCGGCCGCCATGCGCACGTACGCCAAGCGCGACGGCTCCGACTGGGTGCTCACCGGCCGCAAGATGTGGATCACCAACGGCTCCGTCGCCGGCGTCGCGGTCGTGTGGGCACAGACGGACGAGGGCATCCGCGGCTTCGCCGTGCCCACCGACAGCCCCGGCTTCTCCGCGCCCGAGATCAAGCACAAGTGGTCGCTGCGCGCGAGCGTGACCAGCGAACTCGTCATGGACGACGTGCGCCTGCCCGCCGACGCGGTGCTGCCGGGGGTCACCGGCCTGCGCGGACCGCTCAGCTGCCTGAGCCACGCCCGCTACGGGATCGTGTGGGGTGCGATGGGCGCCGCGCGCTCCAGCTTCGAGGCCGCGGTGGAGTACGCGAAGACGCGCGAACAGTTCGGCCGGCCGATCGGCGGCTTCCAGCTCACCCAGGCCAAGCTCGCCGACATGGCCGTCGAGCTGCACAAGGGCATCCTGCTCGCCCACCACCTGGGCAGGCGGATGGACGCCGGAAAGCTCCGGCCGGAGCAGGTCAGTTTCGGAAAGCTCAACAACGTGCGCGAGGCGATCGAGATCTGCCGCACCTCACGCACCATCCTCGGCGCGAACGGGATCTCCCTGGAGTACCCCGTCATGCGGCACGCGACCAACCTCGAGTCGGTGCTCACCTACGAGGGCACCGTCGAGATGCATCAGCTCGTGCTGGGCAAGGCGCTCACCGGCCTCGACGCCTTCCGGTAGACCGGACACCGGAGACGGCCGACCTGCGAGTTCCCCCAGCCACCGCTGCGTGGGGGTGCCCCTGGACGAAGTCCGGGGGAGTGCCCCCACGCTCAGCTCTGGTTGAAGAAACCGTCCTGCGAACGACCTGAGGGATCCCCGCTGACGATCAGTGTGTCGGCGGGGGTCAGCAGGAAGACCCGCGTCGCCACGCGCTCGATCGAGCCGCGCAGGCCGAAGGCGAGGCCCGCGGCGAAGTCCACGACGCGCTTGGCGTCGGCGGACTCCATCGCCGTGAGGTTCACGATGACGGGAACGCCGTCACGGAAGAGCTCACCGATGCCCCGGGCGTCCCGGAAGCCGTCCGGGGAGACCGTGGCGATCCGACGGCCCTCCTGCTGGGCGGATTCGGAGGCCACGCGCACCCGCGGGTCGGTGACCCATGCGTCACCCGTCTCCGCGCCCTCGGTGTACTCGTCGTCGTAGTAACGCCCGTCGTTGTCCTCGACGAGTCCCAGCCAGGCGCTCGCCTTGCGTACCGAACCCATGGACGCCTCCTTCCGCTGCTGCAGTGGTCTCACTGCGGTCTCTGTCGTTTCCGCACCCCTATGGTCGTCCATCATGCGGATCGCGCGCCAAGTCGATAGCCGCCGCGCAGAGGATTCGTGACGGTACTGGTGCAGAAGATGTGGCGATTCGTCAAGGTTCCTGCTGCACAGGGGCCATGAGGGGATCAAAATATAAAAGTCGGACCAGACGGGTGACGTTGGGGACGTTCGGGTGAACGGCCCGTCGGTACGATGCCCCCGATCTGTCGAACGACTCCCGGGGGACCGTCTTGTTCGGAATAGTCAGGCCATGCTCGCACCGGCTCGGTGACGCGCTGAAGACCGAGTGGATGGCGCACCTGTGCGGGCTGTGCCTGGCGCTTCGCGCCGACCACGGCCAGTTCGCCCGCATCGTGACGAACTACGACGGCCTGATCGTCTCGGTCCTGACGGAGGCTCAGACCGAACGCACCCCCGCACAGCGCCGCACCGCCGGGCCCTGCCCGCTGCGCGCCATGCGCACCGCGCCCGTCGCCCGGGGCGAGGGCGCGAGGCTCGCCGCGGCCGTCTCCCTCGTGCTCGCCTCGGCGAAGGTCCGCGACCACGTCGCCGACAGGGACGGCGTGTTGGCCCGCAGGCCGGTGGCCGCTGCCGCCCGGCGCGTCGCCGCGGGCTGGGACAGGGCGGGCGCACGCTCGGGCGCCGCACTCGGCTTCGACACGGCCGTCCTCGTCGACGCCGTCGACCGGCAGACCGGGATCGAGGCGCTGGCCGGCCCGGGCACCTCGCTGCTCACGGTCACCGAGCCGACCGAGACGGCGACTGCGGCGGCGTTCGCCCACACCGCGGTGCTCGCGGGCCGACCGCAGAACAAGGAGCCGCTCGCCGAGGCCGGCCGGCTCTTCGGACGGCTCGCGCATCTGCTGGACGCCGTGGAGGACAAGGAGGCTGACGACGCGTCGGGCGCCTGGAACCCGCTGACGGCCACGGGCACCTCGCACGCAGAGGCCCGCCGCCTCGCCGACGACGCCGTGCACGGCATCCGGCTCGCCCTGCGCGACGCCGACTTCGTCGACGACAAGCTCGTGCATGTGCTGCTCGCGCACGAACTGCGCAACTCCGTCGACCGGTCCTTCGGCACCACGACCTGCTCGCACCAGCCCGGTCCGTACGCGCCGGGCACCGGCGGTCCGTATGGGCCCGGCAATCCGTACGCCCCCGGTCCCGGCGGTCCGGGCGGCCCCGGCGGACCGCTGCCGCCCGAGCCGCCGCGGCGCGACCGCCGGGGGCTCATAGCCGGCTGCCTGGTGTGGGCCGGCCTGGCCTGCACCTGCCAGATGTGCTGCGGCACCTTCGAGGACCCGTGGAGCCGGGAGCGGCGCGAGGGGCTGTGCAATCAGTGCGACTGCGGCAACTGCGGTGACTGCTGCAGCTGCTGTGACTGCTGCGGCAACTGCGGAGACAGCTGCTGCTGCGACGGGTGCGGCTGCGACTGCTGAACGCATCCGTCGGCCGGCCGGTAGTCGGAAGCCGGCCGACGCATGCCCGGCGGGAGGGGGCCGGAGGCCCGGCCCCCCTCCCGGAGCGGGTCACCTGATCTCGGGCGGCGAGATCCGCGACCGCTCGATCGCCGACTCGGCCGTGCCCCACTTCTGCAGGATCCGGTCGTACGTGCCGTCCTTCTTCAGCTTGTTCACCGCGGCCTCGAAGGCGGGCGCCAGCGGGGTGCCCTTCTTGAAGGCGAAGCCGACGTCGAGCCGCTTGAACTCGTTGAGGAACTTCGTCCCCGGCTGCTGGGCCACCGCGTACCGCAGGCCGTTGATGGTGCTCATCACCACATCGCTGCGGCCCTGCCGGAGGGAGATCCACAGCGCGCCGCTCTCGGCGTACGTCTGGACCTCGTACGCCTTCTTGGCGGCCTTCGGGCACACGCTCCTGTTCTTCTCCAGGGACGCCTCGAAGGTGGTGCCCGCGCCGGTGGCGACCTTCAGTCCGCACAGGTCCTCGAACGACGACACCTTCGTCAGCTCACTGTCCTCCAGCGCGGCGAAGCCCTGGCCGTCGTTGATGTACGTGACGAAGTCGATCGTTCTGCGGCGCTCGTCGGTCACCCCGAAGTTGCCGGTGCCGACGTCGTACTTGCCGCTGCCCAGCGCGGGCAGGATCGCCTCGAAGCTCGCCACCTCGCGGTCCAGCTCCAGTCCGAGCACCCGGGCCACGGCCTCGGCGAAGTCGACGTCCTGCCCGGCGAGCGTCCGGCCGTCCGGCAGATAGGCGGCGCCGGGCGGGTTGCCCACGGAGGAGGCGACCTTGAGGCTGCCCCGCTCGCGTACGTCCGCGGGCAGCAGCTTCGCCACCGCCTCGTCCTTCGCGACGGCCGAGACCACATCGGTGGTGGGGATCTCGCCCTGGCCGGCGCCGCCCGAGCCCTGCCCGGCGGGCGCGGCTCCGGCACCGGTCGCGGCCGGGTCTCCCGAACCGCAGGCGGTGAGCGCCAGAGTGAGCGCGGTGATCATGACGAATGCGGTGATATGGGATTTGCTGCTCACAGAAGTATCTCCAGGCGCTACTCGAACGGCAGCGGGCCGAACGACGCCGGATCCGCGGACGGATCGCGGACCAGGCAGAACGGAACAAGGGTACGGTGAGGGGACCGCGTTACGGCGAAGGCGGTGAAGGCACGGGGAGAAGGCGTGCGCGCGGCGCGCCGAAACGGCGCTGCGGAGCACGGACGGGAAGAAGCAGCGGGGGTCGGCTCAACAGGAAGAGGACCACACGCGACCGAAGTCGATGTGGGAGCGCGTGACCAGCCACTGCTGCGAATGCATGGCCCAAGTGGAACAGGCATCCGTTTCCCCGTCAACTGCCCCTGGAACAGCCGCTCACAGTGCGGACGGGCTTGACAGCGGTCCGTACCGAGCGCTTAGCCTCGCGTCAGGACCGCTGCTGAGGGGCGCGGCCCGCATGCCGTGTCCGGTGAAGGCACACCCCGTGTTCGATCTCTGCATCCACGGAGCCTTCGCATGGCCGTGTCCTCAGACACCCTTCCCCAGTCCTCGCCCGCCCCGTCCGGCAACCGCTCGCCGGCGCCCCGCATCGTGCCCGTGCGCCGCACCGGGCAGTGGGCGGCAGCGTTGGTCGTCCTCCTGCTGCTCGCCGGCGCCGCGAACTCCGTCGCACGCAACGACGCGTTCCAGTGGGACGTCGTCGGCGACTACTTCACCTCCGCGTCCGTGCTGCGCGGCCTCGGGCTCACGCTCTGGCTGACCGCCGTGGTGATGGTGCTCGGATTCGTCCTCGGCACCCTCCTCGCCGTCATGCGGCTGTCCGCCAACCCGGTGCTCTCCAAGGTCAGCTGGGGCTACATCTGGCTGCTGCGCTCGACGCCGATCCTCGTCCAGCTGCTGTTCTGGTTCAACATCGGCGCCCTGTACCCGCAGATCCTCGGGGTGCGGACCGGCGACCTGCTCGGCCCCGTCACCATCGCCGTCGTCGGCCTCACCCTCCACGAGGCCGCGTACGCCGCCGAGGTCGTGCGCGGCGGCATCCTCTCCGTGGAACGGGGCCAGATCGAGGCGGCCGAGTCGCTCGGCCTCGGACGATGGCGCCGGCTGCGCCGCATCGTCCTCCCGCAGGCCATGCGCTCCATCGTGCCCCCGGCCGGGAACATGCTGATCGGCACCCTCAAGGGCACCTCCATCGTCAGCGTCATCGCCGTGCAGGACCTGCTGTACTCGGTGCAGCTCGTCTACCACCGGACCTACCAGGTCATCCCGCTGCTGCTCGTCGCCACGATCTGGTACGTCGTCGTCACCTCGCTGCTGAGCGTCGGACAGCACTACCTCGAGCGGCACTACGCACGCGGCGCCCTGGACCGCGTCCGATGACGCCGTCCCTGGTCGTGGTGGGCGCCGGCCCGCGGGGGACCGGCATCCTCGAACGGCTCGCCGCCAACGTCCCGGCCCTGTACGGCGACCGGCCCCTGGCCCTCCACCTCGTCGACCCCTACCCGCCCGGCGCCGGCCGGATCTGGCGCGAGGACCAGTCCCCGCTGTTGTGGATGAACTCCATGGCCGAGGACGTCACCATGTTCACCGACGACACCGTGCCCCTCGAAGGCCCGGTCCGGCCCGGCCCCACCCTCGCCGCATGGGCCGCCATGGACGGCCGGACCTTCCCCGGCCGGCAGCGGCAGGGCGCGTATCTGCGCTGGGTGTACGAGCAGGCCGTGGCCGCACTGCCGCCGCAGGTCACCGTCCACGAACACCGCACCCGCGCGCTGCGCGTCGACGGCCCGCGCGACGGCCGCCAGCGCGTCGTGCTCGAAGGGCGCGACGAGCCGATCGAGGCCGACGCCGTCGTGCTCACCCTCGGCCACCTCGACGCCGGACCCGACGACGAGCAGCGGCACTTCGCCGACTTCGCACGCCGCCACCACCTCGTGCACCTGCCGCCGGACTTCACCGCCGACAGCGACCTGTCCGCGCTGCCGGCCCGGGAGCCCGTCCTGGTGCGCGGCTTCGGACTCGCCTTCGTCGACCTGATGGTGCTGCTCACCGAGGGCCGCGGCGGCCGGTACGAGAACAGCGCGTACATCCCCTCCGGCCGCGAGCCCGTCCTGCACGTCGGATCGCGGCGCGGGGTCCCGTACCGCGCCAAGATCGGCTACGGACTCGACGGCGAACGTCCTCCGCTGCCGCGCTTCTTCGGCCCCGGCCAGGTCGCCGAACTGCTGAACCGACCAGGCGACCGGCCCGACTTCCGGCGCGACGTGTGGCCATTGATCGACAAAGAGCTGCGGTACGCCCACTACCACCGGCTGTTCGCCACCCGCCCGGAAGTCACGACCCTGCAGTGGAGCGACTTCGAGGAGAAGTACGCCGTCGCCGAGCCCGGCAGCGCCGCACTCGACGCACTCGTCGCCGCCGCCGTGCCCGACCCCGCCGACCGGCTCGACCTCGACGCGCTCGACCGGCCGCTCGCCGGGCGGCGCTACGCCTCGTCCGCCGCGCTCCAGGACGCGCTGCGCGACCACATCACCGCCGACCTGGAACGCCGGCACGACCCCGGGCACAGCGAGGACCTCGCCGTCTTCCTCGGACTGCTGTCCGTCTACGGCCAGTTGACCGCACTCGGCGACTTGGGCGCGGACGGCGCCCGCTGGCACGGATTCTTCAGCTACCTCGCCTCCGGACCGCCCGGGCCCCGGCTGCGCCGGCTGCTCGCCCTGTCCCGGGCCGGCATCGTCCGCTTCCTCGGCGCGGACATCCGCGTCGAGACGGACGAGGAGCGCGGTCTGTTCCGCGCAGGCAGCGCGAGCGTGCCGGGGGAGTGGACCGAGGCCCGGGCGTTCGTCGAGGCCCGGCTCCCCGAGCCCACCCCCGAGCACACCCGCAGTCCCCTGCTGAGGGCCCTGTACGAGGACGGCGCCGACGCCACGCCTGCCGGGCTGCTCGCCGTCGACCCCGCCGACGGCCGGGTCCTCACCCACGGGGGCCTGCCGCACCCCAGGCGCTTCGCGCTCGGGCCGCACACCACCGCCCGCAGCGGCGGCGCCTTCACCAGACCGCGCACCGGCGGGCCGGCGTTCCGGCAGAACGACGCCACCGCGCGCAGCGCGCTCACCCTGCTGCGGGACCTTTCCTGTACCGCCGGCCCCGCCGCCTGACTCCTTCCCCAGCTCCGCACGTCCCCCCGAGGAACCGCCATGTCGCTTACCAGCGATTCCCCGAAGACAGCCGTCCGCCCCGATCCGCCCCTGGACGCGGCCGCCCTGACCGTCGTTCCCGTACGCCACCCCTGGCGCTGGGCCGCCGTGGCCGCGACCGCCGTCGTGCTCACGCAGTTCCTGCACGGGCTGATCACCAACCCCGCCTGGGAATGGGACGTCTTCGCCCGGTACCTGTACAAGACGCTGCAGATCGGCATCCCCTTCGGACCGGGATTCCTCTCGTTCGACACGATGGGGCTCGTCGGCGCACTGAGCGCCGCCGTCATCGGACTCGCCCTGCACCAGGCCGCGTACGCAGCCGAGATCGTGCGCGGCGGACTGCTCGCCGTCGAGACCGGACAGCTCGAGGCCGCAGCCGCACTCGGCATCCCGAGACTGCGGCAGCTGCGGCGGATCGTGCTGCCGCAGGCGATGCGCTCGATCCTCCCCAACGCCGCCAACGAGATCGTCTCCCTCTTCAAGGGCACCTCGATCGTCTCCGTCATGGCGATCGGCGAACTCTTCTACCAGGTACAGGTCGTCTACGGACGCAACGGCCGGGTCGTCCAGCTGCTCATGGTCGCCACGGTCTGGTACGTGCTGCTGACCGCCGCGCTCTCCGTCCCCCAGCACTACGTCGAACGCCACTACGCCAAGGGAGCCGCGCGATGAGCGCCATGGTCGAGGTCAGGTCCGTCCACAAGAGCTTCGGAGCCCACCAGGTGCTGCGCGGCATCGATCTCGAGGTCCGGGCGGGGGAGGTGACCGTCGTTCTCGGCCCCTCGGGCTCCGGCAAGTCGACCCTGCTGCGCACCATCAACCACCTGGAGAAGGTCGACAGCGGCTGGATCAGCGTCGACGGCACCCTCGTCGGCTACCGCCGCCAGGGCGACAAGCTCTACGAACTGCGCGAACGCGAGGTGCTGCGGCAGCGCACCAGCATCGGCTTCGTCTTCCAGAACTTCAACCTGTTCCCGCATCTGACCGTGCTGGAGAACATCGTCGAGGCGCCCGTGTCCGCCCTCGGCCGCGCCAGGAAGCAGGCCGCCGAGGCCGCGCGGAAGCTGCTCGCCCGGGTCGGACTCGCGGACAAGGCCGACAGCTATCCGCGCCGCCTGTCCGGCGGCCAGCAGCAGCGGGTCGCCATCGCCCGCGCGCTGGCCCTCGAACCCAAACTGCTCCTCTTCGACGAGCCCACCTCCGCGCTCGACCCCGAACTGGTCGGCGAAGTCCTCGACGTCATCAGGGACTTGGCCCGGCAGGGCACCACCATGATCGTCGTCACCCATGAGATCGGCTTCGCCCGCGAGGTCGCCGACACCGTCGTCTTCATGGACGACGGCCGGATCGTCGAGGCGGGTCCGCCCACCGAGGTGCTCGACAACCCCCGTCGGGAACGCACCCGCGCCTTCCTCTCCAAGGTGCTGTGAACCCCTTTTTTCCCAAGATCCGCTGAAGGAGCACCACCGTGATCATCCGGCACCTCGCCACCGCCGCAGCTCCCGCCCTCGGACTGCTCACCGCCTGCGGTACCGGCGACCCCGCCACCGACGTCGTCGAGCCCAGAGGGAACAAGGTCGCGGGCATCAACCTCGGACCCGACCAGAACCGGGTCCGCACCACGAAGAACGAGGCCGCCGCGGCCAAGCTCCCCGAGGCGGTGCGCAAGCGCGGCACTCTCACCCTCGGGGTGTCCAACGGCGCCGCGCAGAAGGACAGCGGGCTCGTCGAGGCGTACGGCGCCGCGATCGACAAGATCATCCGGGACGGCTCGTACGCGAAGGTCCTGAAGCGCTGGGGACTGACCGGCGAGGCGGTGGAGAAGTCCGAGATCAATCCCCCGGGCCTGCCGAGGCCGAAGAAGTGACGCGCACCGAAGACGTGACGCGCACCGGACCGGGCGCTGCCCCCGTGTACCCGTCGTATCCCGACCCGGCGTGCCCGCCCGCGGTGCGCCGGGACCACTGAAAGAGGCCCTCGACCATGCCAGTTGACCGTCCGCCCTCTCTGCACCTCGCCGCCGAGATCGGCGGCCCGGAGCCGGCCGCCGCCGCACCGGCCGGAACCGGCTCCCGGTCCGCCGTCGAGCACCGTCTGGCGATGGTGCGACTCGCCGAGGAGGGGCTGCTCGACTTCGTCACGCTCGCCGACTCCTTCGCCGGGTCCGGTCCCGACGCCCTCGCCGTCCTCGCGCGCATCGCGCCGCCCACCCGGCGGATCGGCCTCGTGCCGGCCGTCACCACCACCCACACCGAGCCGTTCCACGTACAGGCCGCCGTGGCCACCCTGGACTGGGTGAGCCGGGGGAGGGCCGGCTGGAAGGTCGACGTGTCGACCGCCGAGGCGGAGGCCCGCCTCCTCGGCCGACGGCCCGCGCTGCCGCGCGAGGACGCCTGGCGCGAGGCCGGCGAGGTCGTCGAGGCGGCGCGCCGGCTGTGGGACAGCTGGGAGGACGACGCCGAGATACGCGACACGTCGACAGGCCGGTTCATCGACCGCGACAAGCTGCACCATGTCGACTTCGAAGGCGCCACGTTCAGCGTCCGCGGCCCGTCGATCGTGCCCCGGCCGCCCCAGGGCCACCCGGTCACCGTGGTCGACGCCACCGAGGAAGCGGTCCGGGAGGCGGCCGCGCGCCACGCCGACGTCGTCCTCGTCCGGGCCGCGACCCCCGCACAGGCCGCCGCGTTCCGGGACGACCTCCGCCGCCGCTCCGCGGCCCACGGACGCCACCCGCAGGAGCTGCGCGTCCTCGTCTCCCTCACCGTCGACCTCAGCGGGGCGGAGCCGCGTCCGGGCGGGCCGGCCCCGACCGGCACCCACTTCAGCGGCGGTCCGGTGGAACTGGCCGACCTCATCGCCGCATGGCACCGGGGCGGCGCCGTGGACGGCTTCCATCTCGTACCGCTCGACCCCCGTCGCGACCTCGAACGCGTCGTCAACGGCACCGTCGCCCTGCTCCAGCACCGCGGCCTTTTCCGCACGTTCTACCCGGGCGGCACCCTCCGCGACCACCTCGGCCTCGCCCGCCCGGCCAACCGGTACGCATCCGTCCAAGGAGCCTCATGACCGTCCCGGGCAGGAAGCAGATCCACCTCGCCGCCCACTTTCCCGGCGTCAACAGCACCACGGTCTGGGCCGATCCCCGCTCCGGGAGCCAGATCGACTTCTCGTCGTTCGAGCATCTGGCGCGCACCGCCGAGCGCGGCCTGTTCGACTTCTTCTTCCTCGCCGAAGGGCTGCGCCTGCGCGAGCACAAGGGCCGCATCCACGACCTCGACGTCGTCGGGCGGCCCGAGTCGATCACGCTCCTCAACGCGCTCGCGTCCGTCACCGAGCACCTCGGCCTCGCCGCCACGGTGAACGCCACCTTCAACGAGCCGTACGAACTGGCCCGCCGGCTCGCCGCCCTGGACCATCTCAGCGGTGGCCGGGCCGCGTGGAACGTGGTGACCTCCTCCGACGCGTTCACCGGGGAGAACTTCCGGCGCGGCGGCTTCCTCGATCCGGCCGACCGGTACACCCGCGCCGCCGAGTTCGTCGAGGTGGCGCGGAAGCTGTGGGACTCATGGACTCCTGAGGGCCGGCAGCGCCCGTTCGCCCATACGGGCCGGCACTTCGCGATCGAGGGCGAGTTCCCCCTCCCGCGCACGCCGCAGGGCCGGCCCGTGGTCATCCAGGCCGGCGACTCCGACGAGGGCCGGGAGTTCGCGGCGTCGGCCGCCGACGTCGTCTTCACCCGGCACGGCACACTCGAGGCCGGCCGCGCTTTCTACGCCGATGTGAAACGCCGGCTCGCCCGCTACGGCCGCCGTCCCGACGACCTCAAGCTGATGCCCGGCGTCACCGTCGTCCTCGGCGACTCGGACGCCGAGGCGCAGGAGCGCGCGGCCGGGATCCGCCGTCAGCAGGTCTCGCCGCAGAACGCGATCCTCGCGCTGGAGCTCGTCTGGGGCCGGGACCTGTCCGCCTACGACCCCGACGGCCCGCTGCCCGACATCGACCCGGACCCCGATTCCTCGCTGGTCCAGGGCAGGGTGCGGCACGGCGACCCCTTCGAGACCGCGGCCAGGTGGCGGGCCCTGTCCGAGTCCAAGGGCCTGTCGATCCGGCAGACGGTCATCGAGACGACGAGCCGGCAGTCGTTCATCGGCACCCCGCGGAGCGTGGCGGCGGCGATGGAGCGGTTCGTGGCCGAGGACGCGGCCGACGGCTTCATCCTCGTGCCCCACCTCACGCCCGGCGGCCTCGACGAGTTCGTCGACCGGGTCGTGCCACTCCTCCAGGAGCGCGGGGTCTTCCGTACGCGGTACGCGGGCCCGACGCTGCGCTCGCACTTGGGTCTGGCCGAGCCGGTGTGGAAGGGGTGACCGCATGAGCACGGACGAGCGCAACCGGCACGACGATCAGCGGGAGCGGGACTGGCGCACCTGGCCCGAGCAGCGCGTCGCCCTGGTCTCCGGGCCGTACGGTCCGCTGTCCCTCCCGGGTACCCTCCTCCTGCCTTCGGCGGAGGCGCCCCCAGGCTCTCCGACCGCCCGGAGGGTCGAATTCCGGCCGTGCCGGGGACATGGCCGGAGGACGGGGACGAGGTGGTGCTCACCGCCACCGCCGAGGACGCCCTCACCGTCGACGGACAGCCGTTCACCGGCAGCGTCCGGCTCGCCGCCGACCACGCGCCCATCCCCGGGTCCCGTGTGGCGCACGTGACCGGCGTCTGGTCGTCATGCGCCGCGAAGGGCTTAGGGCCGTACGGGACTTCGACCCGGACGCGCCCGCCCCGCACGGCGTTCCGGGGCATCGAGGCCACCGCGTACGACCCGCGCTGGGTGCTGCCCGGGCGCTTCCGTCCGTACGAGGAGCACACCGGCGTCCGGGTCGAGGTCATCTGTCCCTTCTCGCCGCCGGGCACACCCTGCCCGTGGCGATCGAGGCCGGTGAGCGGAACCTCGCGGGCGGCTGACCCGTCCTAGGGGGCGACCCGAGCACAGCCGAGCAGGACCAGCCCCGGCGGCAGACCGCCGCCGGGGCGGGCCGCCGTGCATGTGCACGGCGGCCGAAAGCCGCCCTTGTGCCGTTGGTTGACGCCGCGAATACTCCCGAGCAGCGCTTGTCAGGAGCACGGCATGTTCGGCTTTCGAACGGGCCGCCGCGCTCCATGGCTGCGCCTCACCGGGCCCCGACCCCACGAAAGGGCCCCCTTTCCCCTCGGGAGGAACGACAAGTGAGGATCAAGCGCACCATCCCCCGCACCGCCACCGGCAGACGCACCCGCCTGCTCGCCGTGTCGACCGGCCTGATCGCGGCCGCGGCACTGGCCGTCCCCACCGCCACCGCCAGCGCCGACCAGGCGCAGACCTACAGCGCGAGCCAGCTCTCCGCCGCGAGCGACGCCGTACTCGAAGCGGACGTGGCCGGCACCGCATGGCACGTCGACAAGGCGACGAACACCCTTGTCGTCACCGCCGACAGCACCGTTTCCCAGGCCGAGATCGCCCGGATCAAGCGCGAGGCCGGAAACAACGCCGGCGCCCTGCGCATCGAACGCACCCCGGGCACCTTCTCCAAGCTCATCTCGGGCGGCGACGCCATCTACGCCTCCAGCTGGCGCTGCTCCCTCGGCTTCAACGTCCGCAGCGGCAGCGGCACCTACTACCTCCTGACCGCCGGTCACTGCACCGACGGCGCGGGCACCTGGTACACCAACTCCTCGCGGACGACCACCATCGGCCCGACGGCCGGATCCAGCTTCCCCGGCAACGACTACGGCATCGTCCGCTACTCCAACACGTCGTTGTCCCACCCGGGCACCGTCGGCAGCGTCGACATCACCAGCGCGGCCAACGCCACGGTCGGGATGTCCGTCACCCGTCGCGGCTCCACCACGGGCACCCACAGCGGCAGCGTGACCGGGCTCAACGCCACCGTCAACTACGGCGGCGGAGACATCGTCTACGGCATGATCCGCACCAATGTCTGCGCCGAACCGGGCGACAGCGGCGGACCGCTCTACTCCGGCAGCCGGGCCATCGGCCTGACCTCCGGCGGCAGCGGCAACTGCACCACCGGCGGCACGACGTTCTTCCAGCCGGTCACCGAGGCGCTCAGCGCCTATGGAGTCAGCGTCTACTGACTCGGGTGATCCTGCCAGGGGCAGACGCCTGAGCCCCCGCCCGCATTTCTTCCGTTCTAGTGGTCGTCGCAACACCCCAGTTCAGGGGATGCGATGGACTTCAAGATCCGGAAGAGCCGCAAGGAGCAAGGGCCCCGCAAGCTGCAACGGGAGCGGGAGGAATACTTCCGGCTCATGCAGCTCGGGTTCGGCAATCTTGAGGCGTCCAGACGAGTCGGGGTCAACCCTCGGACCGGTCGTGAGTGGCGCAACGGCCGGCCCGAGGGCCGGAAGAAGCGTCCGAGGCCACCCGCGAATGCCGTGCGGGTGGCCTCAGGGCCGTCCCGGTACCTGACGGAAGACGAGCGGATCCACATCGCCGACCGGTTCCGGGAGAAGGCGACAGTCCGTGCCATCGCCGCCGAGCTGGGCCGCAGCCCGTCCACCGTCAGCCGGGAGATACGCCGAAACGGCATGCCCCTGCGCGGCGACCGCTTCCGCTGGGCCTACCGGCCCCATGCCGCCCAGCGCCGGGCCCAACAGCGCCGCCCGCGCCCCAAGCCCGGCAAGATCGGTCAGAACCCCGAGCTGCGCGACTTCATCCAGGACCACCTCACCAGGCGGTGGAGCCCTGAGCAGATCTGTCACGCTCTGCGCAGGCGCTTCCCCGACCGGCCGGAGATGCACGTGGTCCACGAGACGATCTACCAGGCCCTCTACGTCCAAGGCCGCGGAGAGCTCCGCCGGGAACTGACCCTGGCCCTGCGGACAGGACGCGCCATGCGCCGCCCTCAACGCCAGGCCCACAGCCGCCAGCAGCGGTTCACACACCCCATGGTGCTGATCAGCGACCGCCCGGCCGAGGCCAACGACCGGGCCGTGCCCGGCCACTGGGAGGGCGACCTCATCGTCGGCAAGGACCACCGCTCGGCCATCGCCACGCTGGTGGAGCGCAGCACGCGCTACCTCATGCTGGTACACCTGCCCCAGGGCAGCGGCGCGGTCGCTGTCGGCGACGCCCTGGCGGATACTGTCCAGACCTTGCCGGAGCACCTGAAGAGGTCCCTGACCTGGGACCAGGGCTCCGAAATGGCCGGTCACCACACGTTCAGCGTCACCACCGGCATTCCGGTCTACTTCTGCAACCCCGGCAGCCCTTGGCAGCGTGGGTCGAACGAGAACACGAACGGCCTGTTGCGGCAGTACTTCCCCAAGGGCACCGACCTGTCCCGGCACACCCGTGAGCACCTCGACACCGTTGCTGCCGAACTCAACAGCCGCCCACGCAAGACGCTCGGCTGGGAAACCCCAGCCGAGCGTCTGTCTAAACTGCTCGCCGCCACACGTCAGTGATCACGTGTTGCGACGACCACTGGAAACCGCCTTTCGCGGTGGGGGCTCGTCCCGCTGCCCGGCCGCCTGCGGTCATGTCATGCCGCGGGCGGCGCCACGTCCAGGATGCGGTGGACGAGCCGGGCGCCGGCGCGGGCCGTGCGGTCGTCGATGTCCAGAGCGGGGTTGAGTTCGGCGACGTCGCACACGGCGAGCCTGCCGCTCGCCGCCACGGCTGCGCACACGCGCTCGACGACCTCCATCGGCACGCCGTACGCGGCGGGCGCGCTCACCCCGGGAGCCGCCGCGGCGGGCAGGACGTCCAGGTCGATGCTCAGGTGCACCAGGTCGCAGTCCGCCAGGAACTCGCCGACGAACGTGTCGACCCGGTCGCGGTCCAGCACGCCGCACTCGGTGTCCAGCAGATAGCGGACGCCGAGCCTGTCCGCCGTGTCGAAGAGCCTGCGGGTGTTGCTGGGCCGGCTCACGCCGAGCACCCGGTAGTCGAGCCGGCGGCCGTGAGCCTCCTCGTCCCGTGCCATCTGGAGGAACGGCGTGCCGGAGCTGGGGCGCGCGTCGTCGCGCAGGTCGAAGTGGGCGTCGAGGTTGAGGACGCCGACCCGGGCGCCTTCCCGTACGGCACGGCTGCCCGCCAGACCGAGGTAGCTGCCGTAGGCGACCTCGTGGCTGCCGCCGAGCACGACGACCGGGCGGCCGCCGCGGTCGAGCAGTGCGGTGACCACCTCGCCCAGGCGCCGGTGCCCGGACTCGAGGTCGTCGCCGCGGACCTCGACGTCCCCCGCGTCCACCGCGTGCAGCGGATGCCGCAGAGCCATCGGGGCGAGCGCCCGGCGCAGCGCGTCCGGTCCGTCGGCCGCGCCGGGCCGGCCCTGGTTCCTGCGGACGCCCGCGTCGCTGCGGAACCCGACGAACGCGGCGTGCCACGGCCCGGCGCAGGCCCCGCCGCCGTCCGCCGCCGGGGCGACGACGTGGTGCCAGCGCACGAGGTCGGCACCCGGACCGTCGTCACGGCCGGTCCAGGGCTGGGGGGTCACGTCCACGGTGAAGGTCATGTCAGTCGCTCTCCTTGCTCTCGGGCCCATCACACGCCGCCCGCCCCGTCGCCGGCCAGCGCGGACGCCCGGACTTCTCGGATGCGAGACCCGTGGGAATTCCGGCGCGGCGGGGGCCGGGCCGCCCCGTCTTCCACTCCCAAGTGAGAATCGGGGCGGGGCCGAGGCGTCTGCAGCGCCGGCCTCGACGGACGGAGGGAGGTGCTACGCGGGGTCGTTCTCCTGCATGGGGATGCGGACGCCCTTGTCGGCGGCGACGGTCTCGGCGATGTCGTAGCCGGCGTCGACGTGGCGGATGACGCCCATGCCCGGGTCGTTGGTCAGCACCCGGCGGACCTTCTCGCCCGCCAGCCTCGTGCCGTCCGCGACCGACACCTGACCCGCGTGGATCGAACGGCCCATGCCCACACCACCACCGTGGTGGATCGACACCCACGACGCACCCGAGGCCACATTCACCATCGCGTTCAGCAACGGCCAGTCCGCGATCGCGTCCGACCCGTCCAGCATCGCCTCCGTCTCCCGGTACGGAGAAGCGACCGAACCACAGTCCAGATGGTCACGACCGATGGCCAGCGGCGCGGCCAGCTCACCGCTCGCCACCATGTCGTTGAACCGCTCACCCGCCCTGTCCCGCTCGCCGTAACCCAGCCAGCAGATCCGCGCCGGCAGGCCCTGGAAGTGGACGCGCTCGCCCGCCATCGTGATCCACCGGCGCAGCGACTCGTTCTCCGGGAAGAGCTCGAGCATCGCCTTGTCGGTTTTGTGGATGTCGGAGGCCTCGCCCGAGAGCGCCGCCCACCGGAAGGGACCCTTGCCCTCGCAGAACAACGGCCGGATGTAGGCGGGCACGAAACCCGGGAACGCGAACGCCCGGTCGTAGCCCGCGAGCTGAGCCTCGCCGCGGATCGAGTTGCCGTAGTCGAAGACCTCGGCGCCCGCGTCCATGAAGCCGACCATCGCCTCCACATGCCGGGCCATGGACTCACGGGCTCGGGTGGTGAACCCGGCCGGGTCCTTCGCCGCGTACGACTGCATGTCGCCGAAGTCGACCCCCACCGGCAGATACGCCAGCGGATCGTGCGCCGACGTCTGGTCCGTCACGATGTCGACGGGCGCGCCCTCGGCCAGCATCCGCGGAAGGAGGTCCGCCGCGTTGCCCAGCAGACCGATGGACAGGGGCCTGCGCTGGTCCCGGGCCTCGACCGCGAGCTGGAGGGCATGCTCCAGGGAGTCCGCCTTCACGTCCAGGTAGCGGTGCTCGATACGGCGCTCGATCGCGCGGGGGTCGCAGTCGATGCAGATCGCCACGCCGTCGTTCATGGTGACGGCGAGCGGCTGGGCGCCGCCCATGCCGCCCAGACCCGCGGTCAGCGTGATCGTCCCCGCCAGCGTCCCGCCGAACTTCTTCGCCGCCACGGCCGCGAACGTCTCGTACGTGCCCTGCAGAATGCCCTGCGTCCCGATGTAGATCCACGAACCGGCCGTCATCTGCCCGTACATGGTCAGCCCCAGCTGCTCCAGACGCCGGAACTCCTCCCAGTTCGCCCAGTCCCCCACCAGGTTCGAGTTCGCGATCAGCACCCGCGGCGCCCACTCGTGCGTCTGCATCACCCCCACCGGACGACCCGACTGCACCAGCATCGTCTCGTCCTGCTTCAACGTCCGCAGCGTGCGCACCATCGCATCGAACGAACGCCAGTCCCGCGCCGCCTTGCCCGTACCGCCGTAGACCACCAGCTTGTCCGGATGCTCCGCCACCTCGGGGTCGAGGTTGTTCTGGAGCATCCGGAGCGCGGCTTCCTGCTGCCAGCCCAGGGTGGTGAGAGTGCCGCCGTGCGCTGCGCGGACGGGGCGTGCGCCTTCCGACATGTTCTTCCTTTCGGTGACGGCCTCGCAGGGCCGTCGTGGGACGGGGCGGGGAACGGACGAGGGGTCAGGCGAGGGGGCCGGTGACGGCCTCGGCGGCGCTCAGTGCGCGGCCGGAGGCGACGCACCGGACGGCCGCCTCGATCTCGGGTGCGAGGTAGCGGTCGGTGCCGGGCCCCGGCACGTCGCGGCGGAGTTCCGCGACGACGGCGGCCGTGGCCGGGGAGGGCGCCAGCGGTGCGCGCAGATCGAGGGCGCGGGCGGCCGTGAGGAGTTCCACCGCGATGACCCGCGTCAGACCGTCGATGGCGCGGCGCAGCTTGCGGGCCGCCGACCAGCCCATCGAGACATGGTCCTCCTGCATGGCGCTGGAGGGGATGGAGTCGACGGACGCGGGCGCGGCCAGCCGCTTGAGTTCCGAGACGATGGCGGCCTGCGTGTACTGGGCGATCATGTGGCCCGAGTCCACGCCGGGGTCGTCGGCGAGGAACGCGTTCAGACCGTGGTTGCGCGCCACATCGAGGAAGCGGTCCGTGCGCCGCTCGGCGACCGAGGCGACGTCGGCGACGGAGATGGCGAGGAAGTCCAGGACACAGGCGACCGGGGCGCCGTGGAAGTTCCCGTTGCTCTCCACCCGCCCGTCGTGGGTCACCACCGGGTTGTCGACGGCGCTCGCCAGCTCGCGGGACGCCACGAGCGCGGCGTAGGCCGTGGTGTCGCGCGCGGCGCCGTGGACCTGTGGGGAGCAGCGCAGCGAGTACGCGTCCTGCACCCGCGTGCACGCGGGACCGCGATGGCTCGCGACGATCGCCGACCCTGCGAGCAGGGCCCGCAGGTTGGCGGCGCTGTCCGCCTGGCCCGGGTGGGGGCGCAGAGCCTGCAGGTCGGCGGCGAAGACGGCGTCGGTGCCGAGCTGGCCCTCGACGCTCATGGCGGCGCCGATGTCCGCGGTGGCGAGCAGCCGGCGCAGGTCGTGGCAGGCCAGGATCAGCATGCCGAGCATGCCGTCCGTGCCGTTGATGAGCGCCAGGCCCTCCTTCTCGTGCAGCGTGACGGGCTCGATGCCGGCCGCGGCCAGCGCCTCGGCCGCGGGGCGCAGGACACCGTCGGCGTCCCGCACGTCGCCCTCGCCCATGACGGCGAGCGCACAGTGGGCGAGGGGAGCCAGGTCGCCGGAGCAGCCGAGGGAGCCGTACTCGTGCACGACGGGGGTGATACCGGCGTTGAGCAGCGCGGCGTACGCCTGCGCGGTTTCCAGCCGGACGCCGGTGCGGCCCGTGGCGAGGGTCGACAGACGGAGCAGCATCAGCGCGCGGACGACCTCGCGCTCGACCTCCGGGCCGGTGCCGGCGGCATGCGAGCGGACGAGGCTGCGCTGAAGCTGTGCGCGCAGCTCGGTGGGGATGTGCCGGGTGGCGAGGGCCCCGAAGCCGGTCGACACCCCGTAGTGCGGGGTCGTGTCACCGGCGAGGGCCTCGATCACCTTGCGGCTGTGGACGATCGCGTCCTGTGCCGCGGGGGACAGGGACACGGGGCCCCGTGGCGGGCGACGGACACCACATCGTCGGCGGACAGCGCGCCGACGTCTACGAGAACATTTGCCATGCCTCCATGAAGCACGAGGTCACAGCGGTGCCACCATGCCCGGCGGTGAGGTTTTGTCTGGTATCCAAGACATCGGGTCTGGTATCCCAGACGGGATCGAGCGCGCCGGGGACGCCCCGTCGGGCCGGGGCGCGGTAGCGTCGCGGCATGTCGATCGTTCCCGCCGCCGCGCAGGTGCTGGCCGTCCTGCGCCACCTCGCCCGGCAGGTCGGTCCGGTGCAGGCGGCGGCCATCAGCCGGGACGTGGGACTGCCCCGTTCGACGACGTATCACCTCCTCGACACGCTCGTACGTGAGGGGTTCGTGGTGCACCTCGCCGAGGAACGCCGTTACGGACTGGGCGTCAGCGCCTTCGAACTCGGCTCCGGCTACAGCCGTCAGGCCCCCTTCCAACGGATGGCCCGGGTGCCGCTGGCCGCGCTGGTCGACCGCACGGGACACAGCGCGCACCTCGCGGTCCTGCACGGCCGCGAGGTCATCTACGTCATCGAGGAACGGGCGCCGGGCCGGGCCCCGTTGGTGACGGAGGTGGGCGTCCGGCTGCCGGCGCACCTGACGGCCAGCGGCCGGGCGATGCTCGCCCGGCTCGCCCAGGCCCAGGTCCGGGCGCTGTTCCCGGACCCGTCCGCCTTCGTGATGCGCAACGAGGCCGGGCCCCGGTCCCTCTCGGCCCTGCGCGCACTCCTGGTCGAGGTGCGGCGCCGGGGCTACGCGACGGAGGAGGGCGAGGTCACGCGGGGCTTCTCCTCGGTCGCCGCGCCCGTGCTCGACCACAGTGCCCATCCCATCGCGGGCGTGGCGGTGACGTTCCCGGCCGACGAGGTGGATGCGGAGCAGCGCGGGCGCATCGCCGAGCAGGTCGCGCGCACGGCCGGTGAGCTGAGCCGGCGAGTGGGCGGGGTACCGCCCCTGTGAAGAGGCTGTGAAATCACGCGAGTTGTCGTGTGCCCGTCCAAGGGTCTGCCTTGTGTGCGAGTGCGACGCCTCGGAATAGTGGGCGCCCCATCCTCCGTGTCCGGGCACCCCACTTGTCCGGGCGCGGCCCCCACAGGAGGTCATGTCGTGAAGCACCGGCATATACCCAGGAGAAAAGCGGCAGTTGCGGGCGGCGCCGTCGTCGCCCTTGTCGCCGCGGCCGTCACGTTCCAGAGTGCGAACGCCAGTGACAGCACCGAGCAGCACGCCCTCAAGTCCCTGACGGCGCCGGCGGCGGGGACGCTCGCCCTCTCGCTGACGGAGGACCTGGGTGCCGACGGCGCCGGGGCCTACTACGACGCCGAGGCCAAGGCTCTCGTGGTGAACGTGGTCTCCGAGGACGCCGCGCAGACCGTGCGCGAGGCGGGCGGAAAGGCCCGGATCGTCGAGAACACGCTCGCCGAACTGACGGGCGCCCGGCAGACGTTGTCCGACAAGGCGCGTATCCCGGGCACCTCCTGGGCGACCGACCCGGTCACGAACAAGCTGGTGGTCACGGCGGACCGTACGGTCGAGGGCGCGGAGCTGACCAAGCTGCAGGAGGTCGTCGAGGGCCTCGGCGCGAGGGCCGAACTCAAGCGGACGGCGGGCGAGTTCAAGCCGTTCGTCGCCGGTGGCGACGCGATCCACTCGGGCGGCGGACGCTGCTCCCTCGGCTTCAACGTCGTCAAGGACGGCGAGCCGCACTTCATCACCGCCGGCCACTGCGGCCAGTCCGGCAGCGAGTGGTCGGACGCGGCGGGCGGCGCGGCCATCGGCACGATGGTCGACTCGCAGTTCCCGGGCAACGACTTCGCGCTGGTGAAGTACAACGGGGACACCGCGCACCCGAGCGAGGTCAACCTCTACAACGGCAGCGCGCAGGCCATCGCCAAGGCGGGTGACGCGACCGTCGGCATGCAGGTACAGCGCAGCGGCTCCACGACGCAGGTCCACGACGGTGAGGTCACCGCACTCGATGCGACCGTGAACTACGGCAACGGCGACATCGTCGAGGGCCTCATCCAGACAACGGTCTGCGCCGAGCCGGGCGACAGCGGCGGTTCGCTCTTCGCGGGCGACACGGCGATCGGTCTGACGTCGGGCGGCAGCGGTGACTGCTCGTCGGGCGGCGAGACGTTCTTCCAGCCGGTGACGGAGGCGCTGTCGACGTTCGGCGCGGAAATCGGCTGACCTCGGTGTGACCAGGGGCCCGGGGGCGCTGCCCCCGGGCCCCTTGCGCTTGAGCCCCACGCCGGCTTCTTGCGCGCGTCGCTCTTGTCGGGGCTCTGCCCCGGGCCCTGCGCCTCAATCGCCGGCGGGGCAGGAAGCGCCCGTCGTCGGGGGCCGCCTGTGTGGCGGCCCCCGGGCTGTTCTGCCCCGGCCCTCGCGGCGCTCTTGTCGGGGCTCTGCCCCGGGCCCTGCGCCTCAATCGCCGGCGGGCTGGGAGTGTCCGTCGTCCGCGTCCGCCTCTCGGGGCTGCCCGGCGTCTCGCACCCGTGTGGTGGCCCCAGGCCTCGCGTCCCCCTTGGCGCGGCTCTGGACCGAGCGCCGCGCCTCAATCGCGCGGCGGAGCTGGGAGTGCCCCTCGGCGGGGACGCACCGACCGGGGCGCCGGCAGTCAGCTGGCCCGCGCGAAGCGCGGTGCCGGGCAGCTGGGGTCCGGGGCGGAGCCCCGGTTCGGGAAGGGGCGGGGTGGGGGAGAGCTCCCGTACCCCTTCGGGCCCGCCGCGCCATCCCCCCGGAAGCGGCCCGACGCCCGACGGAACCCGGTGTTCCCGCAGGTGGGACCGGGTCGAACGGCTGAGGGGCGGCCTGGGGCGGACACGGTCGTCACGTGTCGTACGACTGTCGTACGGGTGTTCGAAATTTGGTCTATGGTGGAAAGGACAGGGGAGGTGAGACAGGCTGATCCAGGAGGTGCGGATGCCGGGCTTCACGCATCTGCACACCGTTTCCGGGTTCTCCGTGCGATACGGGGCCTCCCACCCGGAGCGGCTTGCCGAGTGCGCTGCCGAGCGGGGCATGAACGCCCTCGCGCTGACGGACCGCGACACCCTCGCGGGGACGGTCCGCTTCGCCGAGGCGTGCACCGGCGCGGGCGTACGTCCGCTGTTCGGTGCGGACCTCGCGGTGGGGGAGCGCGAACACCGGGAGGGGCCCGCCGAACGCCGCCGCACACCGGTCCGCGGAGGCGCGTTCATCGACGAATCCGCGCCCCGGACCGTCTTCCTCGCCCGCTCCCGCCAGGGCTGGGCCGACCTGTGCCGGATGATCACCGCCGCCCATGCGGCCGACCGGGAGAGCCCGCTGCTGCCGTGGCAGGACAACCACGGCGACGGACTGACCGTGCTCCTCGGCCCCTCCTCCGAGGCCGGACGCGCTCTCGCCGCCGGCCGGCCCGACCGCGCCGCCGGGCTGCTCGGCCCCTGGCGCGAGCGGTACGGCGACCGGCTGTGCCTGGAGGTCGTCCACCACGGCCGCACCGGCACCGGCCCCGGGTCGCTGCGGCACGCCGCCCGTACCCTCGGCCTCGCCGCCGACCAGGGCGTACGGGCCGTCCTGACCAACGCCGTCCGGTACGCGGACCCCGGCCAGGGCCCGGTCGCCGACGTCCTCGACTCGGCCCGCCGGCTCGTGCCCGTGGACCCGCGCACAGAACTCGACAGCGGCGAACGCTGGCTCAAGGACCCGGCCGCCATGGCCCGTGCCGCCGAGCGGGTCGCCGAGGCGGCCGGCTTCCGGCGTGACACCGCGCACCGGCTGCTCGCCATGACCGAGGAGACGGCCGCAGCCTGCCTGGTCGACCCCGAGGACGACCTGGGGATCGGCAGCGTGCACTTCCCGGAGCCCCGCCTCGTCGGCGCGGAGCACCGCACCGCGCAGCGGGTGCTGGCCTCCCGTGCCGCGGCCGGCATGGTGCTGCGCGGCTACGAGGGCCGGCGCGCCTACTGGGAGCGGATGCACCACGAGCTGGACATCATCGCCCACCACGGATTCGCCTCCTACTTCCTGACCGTCGCCCAGGTGGTCGACGACGTGAAGCGGATGGGTGTCCGGGTCGCCGCGCGCGGCTCCGGGGCCGGGTCCCTCGTCAACCACCTCATCGGCATCGCGCACGCCGACCCGGTCGAGCACGGGCTGCTGATGGAGCGCTTCCTGTCCAAGCGCCGGCGGGTGCTGCCGGACATCGACATCGACGTCGAGTCCGCCCGCCGCCTCGACGTCTACCGCGCGATCATCGGCCGCTTCGGCGAGGAGCGGGTCGCGACCGTCTCCATGCCCGAGACCTACCGGGTGCGCCATGCCGTACGGGACGTGGGCGCGGCCCTGTCGATGGACCCGGCCGAGATCGACCGGATCGCCAAATCCTTCCCGCACATCCGGGCCCGCGACGCGCGCGCCGCGCTCGACGAACTGCCCGAACTCCAGCCGGTCGCGAAGGAGCTGAAGCAGCGCGGACGGCTGTGGGAGCTGGTCGAGGCGCTGGACGCGCTGCCGCGCGGTGTCGCCATGCACCCGTGCGGTGTGCTGCTCTCCGACTCCTCGCTGCTCGCCCGTACCCCCGTGGTGCCCACGAGCGGCGAGGGCTTCCCCATGTCGCAGTTCGACAAGGACGACGTGGAGAGGCTCGGGCTGCTCAAGCTCGACGTCCTCGGCGTGCGGATGCAGTCGGCGATGGCGCACGCGGTCGCCGAGGTGCGCCGGGTCTCGGGGGAGGAGGTCGCTCTCGACTCCCTGCCGCCCGGGGACCCGGACACCTACCGGCTCATCAGGTCCACCGAGACGCTGGGCTGCTTCCAGATCGAGTCCCCGGGCCAGCGCGACCTGGTCGGACGGCTGCAGCCGGAGAACTTCCACGACCTGGTCGTGGACATCTCGCTGTTCCGTCCGGGGCCGGTCGCGGCCGACATGGTCCGGCCGTTCATCGAGGCCCGGCACGGCCGCGCGCCCGTCCGCTACCCGCATCCCGATCTGGAGGGGCCGCTGAAGGAGACGTACGGGGTGGTCGTCTTCCACGAGCAGATCATCGAGATCGTGGACATCATGACCGGCTGCGGCCGGGACGAGGCCGACCGGGTACGGCGCGGGCTCTCCGATCCCGAGTCGCAGGGCAGGATCAAGGTCTGGTTCGCACAGCGCGCCGGGGCCAAGGGGTACGGGCCCGAAGTGGTCGCCCGCACCTGGGAGATCGTCGAGGCGTTCGGCTCGTACGGCTTCTGCAAGGCGCACGCGGTCGCCTTCGCGGTGCCCACGTACCAGTCGGCCTGGCTCAAGGCGCACCACCCGGCGGCCTTCTTCGCCGGGCTGCTCACGCACGACCCCGGGATGTACCCGAAGCGGCTGCTGCTGGCGGACGCGCGGCGGCGCGGGGTGCCCGTGCTGCCGTTGGACGTCAACCGGTCGGGCGCCGCCCATCGAATCGAACTGGTGTCTGGTGGTGAGGGTGGCACGGCGTCCGGGAGGTGGGGCCTGCGGCTCGCCCTCGCGGACGTCCACGGCATCAGCGAGGCCGAGAAGTCCCGCATCGAGTCCGGGCAGCCCTACTCCTCGCTCCTGGACTTCTGGCAGCGCGCCCGCCCCGGCCGGCCCGTCGCCGAACGTCTCGCCCAGGTCGGCGCCCTCGACGCCTTCGGGGCCAACCGCCGTGACCTGCTGCTGCACCTCGCCGAACTCCACCGCGGCGGACGGGGAACGGCGTCGTACGGCAGTCAGCTCCCGCTCGCCCAGGGGCGGGAGACCGCTTCCGTCGGCCTGCCCGACCTCGGTGACGCGGAACGCCTCAGCGCAGAGCTGGGCGTGCTCGGCATGGACGCCTCCCGCCACCTGATGGAGGATCACCACGCCTTCCTGGCCGAGCTGGGCGTGCTCTCCGCGCAGCGGCTGCGCGGCGCACGGCACGGCCAGACGGTGCTCGTCGCGGGCGCCAAGGCGGCCACCCAGACGCCGCCGATCCGGTCCGGCAAGCGGGTCATCTTCACCACGCTCGACGACGGCACCGGCCTGGTCGACCTCGCCTTCTTCGACGACAGCCACGCCGCCTGCGCCCACACCGTCTTCCACTCCTGGCTGCTGCTGGTACGCGGAGTGGTGCAGCGGCGCGGACCGCGCAGCCTCAGCGTGGTGGGCGCGGCGGCCTGGAACCTGGCCGAACTGGCGGAGCTGCGCCGCACCGGCGGCCTCGACGCGGTCGCGGCCCGGCTGGCGGCCCCGGCCGCGCACCCGGACGGCGACGCCGCGGGCGGCCGCCGGATCCAGCTGCCGACGGGCTACGAGATGAACCCGTGGGCCGACCTGCGGCCGGCCGGTGACACGGCCGCCACCGGAAGGAAGCTGTGGCACCAGAGCCCGGGGAGCGCCGGATGATCCTCCACGTACGTTTCCTGCTGCCCCCGGCGTCCGAAGAGGCCGGGGGCGAGGCGATGCTGACCGCCCTGCTCGGGGTGGCAGGGAACATCAGCCCTGTCGTCCAGGCGCTGCCGCCCGACGCCGCGCTCGTCGACGTCCGGGGCGCGGAACGGTACTTCGGCCGGGACACGGCCGAGCTCGCCTCGCTGCTGCGGGTGCGGGCGCTGGCGCACTGCGGGGTGGACTGCGTCATCGGCGCCGGCCCCGGCCCGATGCTCGCCCGGATGGCGGCGCGGGAGGCCGTGCCCGGTACGACCCTGGTGGTGGCGGAGAACGAGACCGCCGCCTTCCTGGCGGACAAGCCGGTCGCCGCGCTCGACGGCGTGGGGCGCGCGACGGCCCGCACCCTGTGCGCCTACGGCCTCGACTCCGCCGGACGCGTCGCCGACGCGCCGCTCGCCGTGATCCAGCGGATCCTGGGCGCGCGGGCGGGCCGTGAGGTGTGGGAGCGGGCGCGCGGCATCGACCGTACGACGGTCGTCCCGGGCGCCCTCTCCTCTTCGGTCGCCGCCGAACGGAGCTTCCCCTTCGACGAGTTGGACCAGACGCAGCACCGCAGGGCGCTGCTCTCGCTCGCCGAGGAGCTCGGCACGCGGATGCGCGGCGAGCACGAGGTGTGCCGTTCCCTGAGCCTCACCGTGCGCTACGCCGACCGGTCCACAACCGTCCGCACCCGCACCCTGCGCGAGCCGACCGCTCACTCCGCGGCACTCACCGGCGCCGCGTACGCCCTGCACGCGTCGCTCGGACTGCAGCGGGCCAGGGTGCGCGGGCTGTCGCTGCGGGCCGAGGGTCTGATGCCGGCCGAACACGCCGCCCGGCAGCTGTCGTTCGACCCGGCCGACGAACGGGCGCGCCGGATCGAGGCCGTGGCGGACCGGGCCCGCGCCAGGTTCGGTCCGAGGGCGGTCCTGCCGGGGTCGCTGGCCGCGTAGGACACCGGGCCGCACAGGCGACGGGCGGCGGTGCTCGGCGGCTACGGACGTGTGGCCGACCGCTATTGACGAAGAGTCAGTCTTTACCGACGCGTCACTTCCCCGTGCGGTTACCCGTCCGTAAGTTGTTGTGTGCACGGCAAGCACATTCAGCCATCGCAACTCCCTTGAGCCGCAAGGAGACCGATCGATGCTGCCTTGGAAACGTGCGCTCCGACCACTGTCAGCCTTCCTGCTGGCCGTCGCCGTCGCTCTCGTCCCCACTGCCACCGCAACCGCCGACATCACCGCCACTGCCCCCACCAGTGGCTGGAACGACGACACCTGCAAGCCCTCCGCCGCCCATCCCCGCCCCGTCGTCCTCGTCCACGGAACCCTCGGCAACTCCGTCGACAACTGGCTCGCCCTCGCCCCGTACCTGGTGAAGCGCGGCTACTGCGTCTTCTCCCTCGACTACGGGCAGCTCCCCGGCGTGCCCTTCTTCCACGGCCTCGGTCCTGTCGACAAGTCGGCAGAGCAACTCGACGCCTACGTCGACCGGGTCCTCGCCGCCACCGGAGCGCCCGAGGCCGACATCGTCGGCCACTCCCAGGGCGGCATGATGCCGCGTTACTACCTCAAGTACCTGGGCGGCGCGGACAAGGTGAACGCCCTCGTCGGCATCGCGCCGAGCAACCACGGCACCACTCTGGGCGGGCTCACCAAGCTCCTGCCGTACTTCCCGGGCGCCGCCGACCTCCTGACCGAGTACACCCCCGCACTCGCCGACCAGGTCGCCGGATCCGCCTTCCTCGCCAAGCTCAACGCGGGCGGCGACACCGTCCCCGGCGTGCGCTACACGGTCATCGCCACCCGCTACGACCAGGTCGTCACGCCCTACGGGTCGCAGTTCCTCAGCGGGCCGAACGTCCGCAACGTCCTGCTCCAGGACCTGTGTCCCGTCGACCTGTCCGAGCACGTCGCGATCGGCGTGTTCGACCTGATCGCCTACCACGAGGTGGCGAACGCCCTCGACCCCGCGCACGCCAAGCCCACCACCTGCGCCTCCGTCTTCGGCTGACCCACGGACGAGGCGGCCGTCCGCTCGCGGGAGCGGACGGCCGCCTCGGGCCTCGGGAAGTGTCAGCGGCTGTGGCGTCCGCCCGACGCCGCGGGCCGGCGGCGGCCCAGCCCGAACAGTGCCGTGGCGCCGACGGCGAGAGCGGCGGCGCCGCCGATCGCGATGTACGTGGTGCTGCTGTCGCCGCCCGTCTCGGCGAGGTTCTCGCCCGCGGGCTGCGGGGCGGCGGACGGCGTACCGGCGCCCTTCGCCTCGGGGGCGTTGTCGGCGGGCTCGGGCGACGGCGCCGCGTCGGGCTTCTCGGCGGGAGCGGCCGCATCCACCGCCTGCGTGTGGTCGTCACCGCCGTGACCGCCGTGGTCCACCGTCGACTTGTCCGCGCCCTGTGCGATCTCCTGGTCCGAGGGCGCGGAGGCGGCCGGCGCGGGAACACCGCCGCTGTCCTTGCCGAACACCACGTCGGAGCACGTGTAGAACGCCTCCGGGGAGTCCGAGCGCTGCCAGATCGAGTAGACCAGGTGCCGTCCCGACCGGTTGGGCACGACGCCGTCGAAGACGTACGCGCCGTTCTCCAGCTTGGGGTTCGTGACCTTCGCGAACGGCTTCTCCTCCAGGTCGGACCACTTCAGCGGCTTCGTCGGGTCGTAGCCGTCCTTCGTCAGGTACAACTCGAAGGATCCCTTGTGCGGAGCGGTCGCCTTGTACCGGAAGGTGTGGTTCCCCGAGGCGAGCGGCGAGGAGGGCCAGTCGGCGCGGGGCAGGTCGAGTCCCTTGTACTTGTCACGGCCCGCGCTGCACAGCTCGCCGTCCGGGATCAGCTGCCGGTGGTTGCCCGCGGCGTTGGCGATGTTGACCTCGTTCCAGTCGTAGAACGCCTGCGTGCCGCTCGCCGCGACCGCCGCCTTGCACGCCTGCGACACCGGACTCTCCGGCCCCTCGGCGAAACAGGCGGACACCCGGCTGACCGGATCCGTCATCGACCCGTGGGCGGCCGCCGGAGCGGCGGCCAGGCCGGCCAGCGCGACCGGGGCGAGACCGAGTGCGGCGACCGTGGCGGCCCTGCGGCGAGCGGTCATGGTGACGTTCTCCTTCGAATGGCGGCGGAGGCGTGAGGGGCGGGGCCCGGCTCGAACCGGCGGTGCGGCCCCCCGTAGGACTACGGCGCCGACTGCTCGAACCGGCCCCGGCGATCAGCAAGCTAGCCCCTGATCACCGCGAAATCGCCTGCTGGGAGCGGGGAATGGCGATCCTTATGCTCTGCTTAAGGTGACGCTAAGAAGGGGCTCAGGAACCGGGCCCCTTCGGCTCGTCTGACCGCTGGGACCGAGGGCGTCGCGTCCGTGCTCGTCCAGTGCCTCCGGCACCGTCGTTCAGTCGGCGATGTCGACCCCGTATCCGCGTACCAGGACATCGAGGCCGTGGTCGTAGCCCTGGCCGACGGCGCGTAGGCGCCAGACCGGGCCCCTGCGGTAGATCTCCGCGAGCAGCATGGTGCGTTCGGTGGTGGCGGCATCCAGGGTGGCCCGGGCAAGGGGGGCCCCGCTGCTGCCGGGAGCCGCGCCGATCTGGATCGCCCCGACCGTCCCGAAGGTGGCGGCGCCGTCGATGGCCGCAGCGACGACGACCTTGTGCGTCGCGGGCGGCAGGGAAGCCAGATCGAGGGCGATGGTCTGTTCGGCCGGGCCGCCGGTCAGCAGCCGCACAGTCCCGGCCGGGCTCTCCGGAGCTCCGTAGAAGACGAAGTCTCCGTCGAAGTTGACCTGTTCGTCCTCGTCGAGGAGGAAGGCGACGACGTCGATCTCGTAGCCGGACTGCGGGGCCCAGCCGGCGGTGACATACCACTCTGGCGCGGGTCTGCCGTGCGGCATGGGCAGGTCGATGACCCCGCCTCTCGGCATCACGTGCGGCTGCTGAAGCCGGAGAGTCGCCTCGGCCGGGGAAGCGGCGGTCGGAGCGGTGAGCCAGGGGAGGTCGTGCACGGGGAGCCCGAGGGCGGTGATGCGGCTCATGCGCCGGTCACCCTCCCCTCCCGGCAGGAGCACGACGTCGGTGACGCTGGCGGACAGGTTGACCGCTGCGGACCCGCCCAGCCCGACGATGCGGGAACGAGTCGCCGCGGCATCGGCATGGGCACCACCGAGCACCAGCACGCGGCGCCCCGCCAGGGGCTTGTCCAAGGTGCCGGCGGAGGGCTCCGCTCGGCGCGGAGCGGGTACTGACACATCGAGGGCGGCAGTAGGGAGGGTTGCTGCTTCGGGAACGGGTGCGGCAGAGGTTGTGGTCGGCACCGGCTCCACGGGTCCGACGACTGGTTCTGCTTCCGGCTCAGCCACTGGGACGACAGCGACGGCCGTCGCCTCATGCGCCGTCCCCGGCCGTACGTCGGCCAACAGCCTTAGGAAGGTGTGCTCGTCGATGACCGGCACGCCTTCGGCGAGCGCGCGTCGGGACTTCGCCGAATCGGACTCCGGTTCATTGGTGACCAGCAGGCTGGTGTGCCGGCTCACGGAGGTCATCATGTTCAGCCCCGTGGCAACCGCCCGCCCGACCAGCTCCGCTCGGGCATGGGCGGTCTCACCGGTGATCGCGACCTTCATCCCCTGCTGGAGAGGTCCGCCGGGAGCCAGCCGTCCCGGATTGCGGTACGCGCAGGGAGTCTTCGGCGGCTTCGGCGTGAACGGGGACTCTGCCCGCGGCGGGCAGGTCACCAGCGGCAGGGGCAGATCGAGCCGCGCTGCCTCGCGCAGTGATGCCCACAGGATCCCGGCCAGCACACGGGTGTCGTCCAGCGCATCGTGAGCACGCTGCTGGGGGACGCCGTAATGGGCGGCGAGGGTGCCGAGCTTCATGTCGTCCGTCGGCGGATCCACCTGGCGATTCAGCGCCAGTGTGCACAGCCGCTGCGACACCGGCAGCCACATCCGCGCACGGGCGAACTCGTAGGCCAGGAAGTCGTAGTCGAACTGGGCGTTGTGGGCGACCAGGACCCGCTCCTGGAGCATCGCTCCGATTCGCCCGGCGACTTGGTCGAAGGTCGGCGCCCCATGCAGTCGCTCGACGGTCAGCCCGTGCACCTCCACCGGCCCCGGATCGCACCCCGGATTGAGCAGTGTCGAGAACTCGCCGGTCTGCTCGCCGTCCGGACCGATCGTGATCACTGCTACGGACAGTACGCGGTCTCGCCGAGCTATGAGCCCCGAGGTCTCCACATCGACCAGGGCCCAGTCGTGGGCGTAGTCGCCCATGAAGGGCACGTCCAAGGAGGTGGAGACAAGACTCATGGTGGCAAGGATGATCTGATATGCGGCCCTCCTTCAACCTGCATGACGATTTGTCATCGTCTGGACCCTCAGTCTTCGTCGTCGCATCGTTCCAAGACCAACCCGATGGATCCATCGCTCAGACCGTTGCTGTCCTCACGGTGCAGATGTCTCCCGTCGGGGACGCCGTCCTTGGCGAGGGTGAGCAGGTGACCGGCCGGCGGCCTGCGCGACACCATCAATCTCCACCGTGACCTGTGTGCTCTCGGCAGGGGCGCTGCCGGGTTCGATGCTCGGGAGAGCTGCCTCGTGCCGCCTGGTGTGGCTCCCTGCTCGCAGAAAGAGCGTGTCCCCGAGAGTCGCAGGCCGGAGTGGACGAGCACGTCGACGTGCGACTGGGCGCGCTCGCAGAGACGGTCACCGGCTGCTGCTGTTCCCACCGTCAACCATGCGGCTCAACCGGGGTCATTCGGACAGCTCATCAGAAGTGGAAGGGATCGGTTGCCCGCAAAGAATGGAACGGTACCCCGGAAGTCTCCGGGGCCAATCGACAAGGGAGCGTTATATGCATGCTCGAGGCAGAGCCGTATCGCCGCCGCTGCGCCGTTCGCGGTGGGCGACGCGGCTGGCAATGGGCGCGGGCACCTCGCTGGCCGCCGTCGCGCTGGTTGGGACGATGGGTGCGGTACCGGCGGCAGCTCAGGGCCTGAGCGCCGAACCTGTGCCGACCTTTGCGTCCACCGGGTTGGAAGCCCTCTACACGACGGCCCCCGAACCCGGCAGGGACAAGGACAGGGACAGGGACAAGGACAAGGACAAGGACAGGCCGGACGACGGTGACGGTGACGGGTGCTTCGAGATCGACACCGTCCGCCAGGAAGCAGCCGGCGGCGGAGCCTTCTACGCGGCGACCAGTGGCGGAATCGCCTACGTCGGAGACGAGCTCACTCCCCTCGGGACCATCGACTGGGACGACCTCTCCGATGAGGGAGGAGACGTACCCGAGGGCGCCTGCGGAGTGTCCATCGACGTCGGCCCCACCGATGGCAATGACATCGTCATCGACGTGATCACCACAGCCGGGACCGTGCACACCATTGTCTGCGAGCGCACTGGGTCGGTGATCGACGAGTGCGGCACGTGGGAGGAGCGCGACGCGCCGACGCCTGGCGCCACGTCGTTTCCGTAAACCTGAAGCTCCCCCCTCAGGAACGTGAGGTGCCGTGCCCGGCGAGAGCCGGGCACGGCACCTCACGCGCTCCAGCCACCGGCGGCGTCCTGCTGAACAACCGCGGATCAGCCCACGCGGCGGTAGCGGCGTTCCGGGCGGCCCGTGCCTCCGTAACGCAGCGTCACCTCTGCGCGGCCCGTCTCCGCGAAGTACTCCAGGTAGCGGCGGGCGCTCACGCGGGACAGTGAGCCCGCCTCGGCGCACTCCGAGGCCGACAGGTCGCCCGGGTGGTCGCGCAGGATGCGTTCGACCAGCTCCGCCGTGTGCGGGGCGAGCCCCTTCGGCAGCTCGCGCGACCCCGGCGGGCGGGTGCCGAAGATCTGGTCCACGTCCTCCTGGCGCGCCTCGTCCAGCCGGTCCAGCCGAGAACGCAGCGACGCCACGTGCCGCAGCTGTTCCTGGAGCGCCGCCTGGTTGAACGGCTTGATCAGGTAGTGCAGCGCCCCCGCCCGCAGCGCGGACCGCACCACCGCCGCATCCCGTGCGGCCGTGATGAACAGTGCGTCCGCGCTCACCCGGTCCGGGTCGCCCGCCTCGGCCGCCCGCAGTTCGCGCAGCACACGGATCCCGTCCATGTCGGGCAGATACACGTCGAGCAGCACGAGATCGGGCCGCAGCCGCTCCGCGGCGCGCAGCGCCTCCGCACCGCTGTGGGCCACGCCGACGACCGTGAACCCCTCCGTCGCGGACACATAGCGGCTGTGCAGCTTGGCGACCATGAAGTCGTCGTCCACCACCAGCACCTTGGTCACGCCGCCACGCTAAGCCGCTACCACAAGGACCACAACGTCCGTTGATTCCGGAAGAGAGACAGCTTCTTAACGCGCAGGCAACATGTGGGCCACCTCACAGCTCCTACTCACCGCTCATGAGAGGCCTCCCGTGCGATTGCGCACCTCCATCGCCCTGCTCGGGGCCGTGCTCCTGGTGTTCGCCGTGCCGCCGCTGCTCTCCACGGACGGCGGCACCGACACCGGCACGCAGATCCCCGGCCTGCGTTTCATGGTCCCCAACACCCCCGGCGGCGGCTACGACATCACGGCCCGCACCGCCGCCAAGAACGCCGAGGACGCCGGGCTCACCCACGGCATCGAGGTCTTCAACCTCCCCGGAGCCGGCGGCACCGTCGGGCTCACCCGCCTCGTCGGCGAGCACGGCAACGGCAAGCTCGCCATGTCCATGGGGCTCGGCGTCGTCGGCGCCGTGCACACCAACAAGGCGCCCAAGACCCTCGCCGACACCACACCGATCGCCCGGCTCACCGAGGAGCAGGACATCGTCGTGGTCTCCAAGGACTCCCCGTACAGGACGATCGGCCAGCTGGTCGACGCATGGAAGAAGAACCCGGGCAAGCTCGCCGTCGGCGGCGGCTCCTCGCCCGGCGGTCCCGACCACCTCGCGCCCATGCTCATGGCCCGGGCCGCCGGCATCGAGCCCAAGTCCGTCAACTACGTCCCCTTCGACGGCGGCGGCGAACTGCTCGCCTCGATCCTCGGCAACAAGGTCGCCTTCGGCGTCTCCGGCGTCGGCGAGTACCTCGACCAGATCAAGTCCGGAGAGCTGCGGCTGCTGGCCGTCACCGGCCCGATGCGCGTCCCCGGACTGGACGCCCCCACCCTGCGCGAGGCCGGTCTCGACACCGACTTCACCAACTGGCGCGGCATCGTCGCACCGCCCGGACTGAGCGACGCGGAGCGCGACAAGCTCATACGGCTCGTCACCGAGATGCACAAGTCGAAGCAGTGGCAGGAGTCCCTGAAGAAGAACGGCTGGGACGACGCCTTCCTCACCGGCGATCTCTTCGGCGACTTCCTCGAGGAGCAGGACGACGAGGTCGACTCGGTGCTGAAGGAGCTGGGACTGTGAGCGCCGAAGCCCCCGACACCACCCGTACCGCCGACGGCCGCAGCTCCTGGCTGCGCGAGCACTCCGAACTCGGCGTGAGCCTGCTGCTCCTCGTCATCGGCGTCCTCGTCCTCACCGACGCGCTGACCATGAACGTCGACATCGCCCAGCGCGGACCGGTGGGACCAAGGACCGTCCCCGTCGTCGTCGGCTGCGGCCTGCTGGTCGTCGCCGTCCTCCTCGCGGTCGACGTCCTGCGCGGCGGCCGCGGCGAGGCCGAGGGCGGCGAGGACATCGACCTGAGCGAGCCGAGCGACTGGCGCACGGTCCTGCTCCTCGGCGGCGTCTTCCTCGCCTTCGCCGCGCTCATCGGCCCGCTCGGCTTCCCCGTCGCCGGAGCGCTGCTCTTCTGGGGCTCCGCCTTCGCGCTCGGCAGCAGACACCACGACCGTGATCCGCTCATCGCCGCGGTCCTGTCCGTGGTCACCTACTTCGTGTTCAACAACCTGCTCGGCGTCTCGCTGCCAGGCGGCCCGCTGATGGGAGTGCTCTGATGGATTCCCTGAACTCCCTTCTCGACGGCTTCGGCACCGCGCTGACGCCCGTCAACCTGCTCTGGGCCGTGATCGGCGTGCTGCTCGGCACCGCGATCGGCGTCCTGCCCGGCATCGGCCCGGCGATGGCGGTGGCGCTGCTGCTGCCGGTGACGTACGGACTGGAGCCGACCGGCGCGTTCATCATGTTCGCCGGCATCTACTACGGCGCGATGTTCGGCGGTTCGACCACCTCCATCCTGCTCAACACCCCGGGCGAGAGCGCGGCCGTCGTCGCCGCGCTGGAGGGCAATCCGATGGCGAAGGCCGGACGGGGCGCCCAGGCGCTCGCCGCCGCCGCCGTCGGCCACTTCACGGGCGGCATGATCGGCACGATCCTGCTCGTCGCGCTCGCCCCCACGGTCGCCGGCCTCGCCGTCGACATCGGCGCGCCCGACTACTTCGCCATCATGGTGCTGGCCTTCATCGCCGTCACCTCGGTGCTCGGCTCCTCCCGCATCCGCGGACTGGCCTCCCTGCTGATCGGCCTCACCATCGGCCTCGTCGGCCTGGACCAGATGACCGGCCAGCAGCGCCTCACGTTGGGCTCGCTCCAGCTCGCGGACGGTATCGACGTCGTCATCGTCGCCGTCGGTCTCTTCGCGATCGGCGAGGCCCTGTGGGTCGCCGCCCACCTGCGCCGCACGGCGGGCGAGCCCATCCCCGTCGGACGCCCGTGGCTGGCCGGCTCCGACGTGAAGCGCACCTGGAAGGCATGGCTGCGCGGGCCGGTCATCGGCTTCCCGTTCGGCGCGATCCCGGCCGGCGGTGCGGAGATCCCCACCTTCCTTTCCTACGTGACCGAGAAGCGGCTGTCCCGGCACAAGGACGAGTTCGGCCGCGGCGCCATCGAGGGCGTCGCCGGACCCGAGTCGGCGGCCTCCGCGTCGGCCGCGGGCACGCTCGTGTCGATGCTGACGCTCGGTCTGCCGACCACCGCCGTCGCCGCCGTGATGCTGGCCGCCTTCCAGCAGTACGGCATCCAGCCCGGACCGCTGCTCTTCGAGCGCGAACCCGACCTGGTGTGGGGCCTGATCGCCTCCCTATTCGTCGGCATGGTGCTGCTGCTCGCGCTCAACCTGCCGCTCGCGCCGGTCTGGGCGAAGCTGCTGCGCATCCCGCGGCCGTATCTCTACGCGGGCATCCTGTTCTTCGCCGCGGTCGGCGCGTACGCCGTCGGCGGTGAGGCACTCGACCTGGTGATCCTGCTGGTCATCGGCCTCATCGGGTTCGGCATGCGGCGCTACGGACTGCCCGTGCTCCCCGCGGTGATCGGCGTCATCCTGGGCCCGGCCGCCGAACAGCAGCTGCGCCGCGCCCTGCAGATCAGCGACGGCAGCGTCACGGGCCTGGTCAACACCCCCTTCTCCGTGACCGTGTACGCGGTGATCGTGATCCTGCTGGCGTGGCCGCTGCTGAAGAAGGTGATCGTCCGCCGCCGTACTGTGTCGGCATGACACCGGACATCCTCCCCCTCCGCCCCTGCGGGCGTGGGGGGACCCCCACGCACTGACCGACGACGTTCCGCGGGTGAAGGCCGTGACCGACGCGGCCTATCACCACTACATCGAGCGGATCGGTCTCGTACCGGCCCCGATGGAGGCCGACCACGCGGCCGACGTGGCAGCGGGGCGGGTGTTCGTGACAGGGGAACCGGTGGTCGGCCTCGTGGTCCTGAGGGCCGAGGCCGACCACCTCTGTCTCGACAACATCGCCGTCCATCCGGATGCCCAGGGCACCGGCCTCGGCCGCCGCCTGCTGGCCTTCGTGGAATCGCGCGCACGGGAACTCGGCCTGCCCGAGGTGCGGCTGCTGACCAACGCGAAGATGTGGGAGAACCAGAAGCTGTACGAGCGCTACGGCTACGAACTGGTGGAGCGCCGGGTCGACGGGCAGTACGACCGCTTCCACTACCGCAAGCCGCTGACCTGAACAGGAGCCCGCCAGGGGCCCGTTGTCAGTGGCGGCTGCGACGATCGGACCATGACGACGATCGACTGGAACGCCATGGCGGGCACCTTCGACCAGGAGCCCGACCATGGCCTCGCGGACCCGGTGGTCCGGCGTGCCTGGGCGGAGCGGCTCCGGCAGTGGCTGCCGCCGCACCCGTCCGACGTGCTCGACCTCGGCTGCGGCACGGGCAGTCTGTCCCTCCTCGCCGCCGAGCAGGGCCACCGGGTGACCGGTGTCGACCTCTCGCCCGGCATGGTCGCCCGGGCACGGGCCAAGCTTGCCGGCACAGGCGCCGAGATCCTCGAGGGCACCGCGGACCGGCCCCCGGTCGGCGAGCGCCGGTTCGACGTCGTCCTCGCCCGGCATGTCGTCTGGCTGCTGCCCGATCCCGAGGCCGTCCTGCGCCACTGGGCCTCCCTCCTGCGCCCGGGCGGCCGGCTCGTCCTCGTCGAAGGCGTCTGGGGCGGCGACGGACTGCCGGCCGAGCGGCTGACCGAGGCCCTCGCACCGCTGGCCGAGCGGATCCACCACGAACCCCTGTCGCAGGACCCGGCCCTGTGGGGCAGGGCCGTCGACGACGAGCGCTACGCGCTGGTGGCGTGCACGGCAGCGCCCCGCCGGCACACCGAGGTGATCGACGTGCACCTGGTGCTGCGCCGCGGGGACGAGGTGCTGCTCGCCCGCCGCGCGAACACGGGCTACGGCGACGGCTTGTGGAACGGACCGTCGGGCCACGTCGAGGACGGCGAGGACGTGCGCGCCGCGATGGTGCGCGAGGCGGCCGAGGAGATCGGCGTCGAGCTGGCGCCCGGCGATCTGCGGGCCGCCCTGGTCATGCAGCACCGCGGCCCGGGCGGGCAGCCGCGCACCGGCTGGTTCTTCGAGGCGGACCACGAAGCGGCCGGTGAGCCGTACAACCGCGAGCCGGACAAGTGCTCCGAGATCGCCTGGCACCGGCTGGACGCCCTGCCCGGCGACATGGTCGCCTACTGCCGGGCAGGGCTGGAGGCCTACCGCGCCGGGGAGAGGTTCGTCGTCCACTGGCACGAGGACGGCGACCCCGTCGCGTACGACGCGGACAGTCCGGACCGGGCGGTGGTGCTGCCGGTCAGCCGAGGAGGTCGCTGAAGGAGCCGCCGCGGGCGAGGAGTTCGAGCTCGTCGAGAGCGCGCACGGCCTCCTCCGCCGCCTGCGGGTCCCGGTCGGCGAGGCCGCTCTCGGCGAACTCGTCCTCGTCGAGACGCAGGACCGTCCGCCCGTCCGCAGACACCCACAGGTCCAGGTCCAGGTCCTCGACGACCACCTCACCGCCGCCGGCCACGGCGGGCTGGGTGATGTCGCAGTACCAGCCCTTGAGCACGCCCGCGCCCGTGCGGACCTCCTTCACCGAGTACCACCGGTCGCGCCAGTAGTGCTCGGTGAACACATCCCCCGGCTCGAACCGCACGAAGCCGAAGTCACGGACCCCCGGGGCGGCCCACGGAGCCCGCACCACCAGATGCGTGCCGTCGTCGGAGAGCAGCTCCGCCGGGTAACGGATCTTCGTAGCCCCGGCCTTGACCAGGCGGACCTCAGCCGAGAGTGCGGACATGCCGGACCTCCGAGGCGCAGATCTCGTACCCGAACCACCGGTTGACCGCCAGCATGGGACCGTTGTCGGCGTCGTTGCTCGTGAACGCGTCCGTGAAACCGGCCTCTCTGGCCCGGCGCAGCGAATCCGTCTTGGCGAGCTTCGCGAAGCCCTTGCCCCGGTGGGCACGCATCGTGCCCGTCATGCCGCTCAGATAGCGGGTCTCGCGGTCGGTCATGGCCGCGGTGAACGCGGCGATCTCGCCGTCCACGACGACCACCGTGGACAGACCGCGGTCGAGCAGCGGGTTCTCCCAGGTGTGACGGATCCAGTCGTCGTAGTCGGTGAAGTCCGCACCGACGTCGCTCGGCTCGTCGGACGTCGCCTCGGCGTCCGCGCGGAACAGGGGGCGCGGGTCGTCCTCGTAGTCCGAAGCCGTCCGCAGCTCGACCCCGGCCGGAAGGGGCGGCAGGCCGGGCAGCGTCCCGGCCGCCAGGCCGAGGCGCAGGAAGTGCGCCGCGCGGCTCGGACGGAAGCCGCGCTTCTCGGCGAACGCCCGGCACGCGGGGGTGTCCTCGACCCAGGAGAACAGGGAGCGAGCGCCTTCGCCGGCGAGATGCTCCTCGGCCGTGCCCAGCAGCAGCCCTCCCGCGCCCTGCCCCCGGTGCTCGGGGTGGACCACCGGGTTCGCGTACGCGAGTCCGGGCTCGGCGGCGTCGTAGGCGATGCCGACATGCGACATGCCGATGACGGCGCCGTCCCGCTCGGCCACCAGCAGGCGGTACTTCTTGGCCGGGTTGGCGGTACGCACGCCGAAGAGGACCGACTCGGGGGTGGTCACGTCGAACGGAAGCACCACACGCCGGATCCGGGTCACGGCCTCGGCGTCCTCCGCGCTGTCGGCACGGAGATCTCGGACGATGACAGTCATGGGGCCGCACGCTACGTGCCGCCGTGCCGCCGCGCCTCCCAATATCGGTGCGGTGGGGGACAATCGCGCCGTGACCTTGAACATCACCATCGACCCGGAAGGCGCCGACGCGCCGTACGAGCAGGTGCGCGCCCAGATCTCCGAGCGGGCCCGCTCGGGCGAGCTGCCGGTGGGCTACCGGCTGCCGACCGTCCGCGGCCTGGCCGAGGAACTGGGCCTCGCGGCCAACACCGTGGCCAAGGCGTACCGGGCACTCGAGAGCGACGGCGTGATCGAGACCCGCGGCCGCAACGGCACGTTCGTGGCGGCGGCGGGCGACGCGGCGGCCCGCCAGGCCGCGGCGGCGGCGGCGACGTTCGCGGCGGAGGTGCGCCGCCTCGGCCTCTCGCACGAGGCGGCGCTGGCCGCCGCCCGCGAGGGCCTGCGCGCGGCGTACGACCGGGTGGAGTGAGGTTCCCCACCCCGCCCCTTCCCGAACTGGGGCTCCGCCCCAGGCCCCGGTACCGCGCTTCGCGCGGTGTCCTCAATCTCCCCCTACGGCCTGGCGGCCGTGGGAGGGACCCCCAGACGGGCTGATTTCGCGCAGCGAAATCCAGCCTCGCCCTGGGGGCACCCCCGGACGGAGTCTGAGGGAGATTGAGGCGCGGGGGTCCGGGGGCGGAGCCCCCGGTTACGGGAAGGGGCGGGGTGGGGAAAGGCTCCGCGCAGCGGCCCCCGCCCCGCCCTCAGAGGTACAGCCCCGCGTCCGCGCCCGCCGACTGCGACGGCACCGACGCCGGAGACGTCCCGCGGCGCAGCGCGAACAGCTCCGCCAGCGTCGCACCCTCGCGCCCCACGCCCTCCTCCGTGCCGAGCCAGGACACCGCCTCGCCGCGCGTCAGCGGGCCCACCTCGATCCGGGCCAGGCAGCGGCCGGGGCGGACGACGGCCGGATGGAGGCGCTCCAGGTCCTCGTTGGTCGTGACGCCGACCAGGACGTTGCGGCCCTGGCCCAGCAGACCGTCCGTCAGGTTGAGCAGGCGCGACAGCGCCTGGCCCGCCGTGTGCCGCGCCTCGCCGCGGATCAGCTCGTCGCAGTCCTCCAGCAGGAGCAGCCGCCAGCGGCCCTTGGCCGTACCCTCGTCCTCGCCGATGGCGATGTCCATCAGGTAGCCGACGTCGTTGAACAGCCGCTCCGGATCCAGCACGCAGTCCACCTGGCACCAGTCGCGCCACGAGCGAGCCAGCGTGCGCAGCGCCGACGTCTTGCCCGTGCCGGGCGGGCCGTGGAGCAGCAGCAGCCGGCCGGCGATGTCGTCCGGGGTGACCTTCATCAGCCGGTCCATCGCGTCGGCCACCGGCGCCGTGTAGTTGGGCCGGATCTCCTCCCACGTGCCGGCGGAGATCTGACGGGTCGTGCGGTGCGGACCGCGCCGCGGTGAGACGTACCAGAAGCCCATGGTCACGTTCTCCGGCTGCGGTTCGGGCTCGTCGGCCGCGCCGTCCGTCGCCTCGTCGAGCACCTTCTGGGCCAGCTCGGAACTCACGGCGGTGACCGTGACGTCCGCGCCCCGGTTCCACCGCGAGACGAGCAGCGTCCAGCCCTCGCCCTCGGCGAGCGTGGCGCTGCGGTCGTCGTCACGGGCCGACCGCAGCACGGAGGCCGAGGGCGGCAGCAGCGTCGCGCCGGGCTTGACGCGGTCGATCGTCGAACTGTGCGAGTACGGCTGCTCACCCGCCGCGAAGCGGCCGAGGAACAGCGCGTCGACGACGTCCGACGGCGAATCGCTGTCGTCGACGTTGAGCCGGATCGGCAGGGCGTCATACGGGTTGGCAGACATACGCCCATGATCCGGCACGGTCCGGGGCGCCGCACCGTGTTTTGCCCGGTGCGGCGTCACGTGGTGCCCCCGCGTATCCGGCCCACGGCCCGGCGGGCCAAAGCAGCCGGTCCCGGCCCTTCTTTTGCGACAGTTGCGGTGTTCCGAGGCGGAACCTTCCCTTCACTCGCTCGTTTCGCTTTTCGACCGATGACCCGTCAGTAACATCTTTGGCATGGACACTTCCGGTCAAGTCTCTTCGCTGCTACGAAAGTTGAGGCAGAGATCCTGCTCAAGGGAGGTTCCATGAAACTGTCCCGAGTCGCGGCACTCTCATCCTCACTCCTCCTCGGCGCTGTTCTCGCTCTCACCGGAGCGGGCCCGGCGCAGGCCGATTCCACCGTCCAGGCCGTGGACTACGTGGCACTCGGCGACTCCTATTCCTCCGGTGTGGGAGCGGGCAGTTACGACAGCACCAGCGGCAACTGCAAGCGCAGCACCCGCGCGTATCCCAGGCTCTGGGCCGCAAGCAACGCGCCCTCGTCGTTCGCGTTCACCGCCTGCTCGGGTGCCCGCACCGGTGATGTGACCGCCGGTCAGCTCGGACCGCTCAGCTCGGCGACCGACCTCGTCTCCCTCACGGTCGGCGGCAACGACGCGGGCTTCTCCGATGTGATGACCACCTGCGTCCTGAGCTCCGACGCCGAGTGTCTCGCCCGGATCGAGCAGGCCAAGCGCTACGTCGACACGACCCTGCCCGGCAAACTCGACCAGGTGTACTCGGCGATCCGGGCCAAGGCGCCCGCCGCCCGGGTCGTCGTCCTCGGCTATCCGCGTTTCTACAAGCTCAACGGCAGCTGCTCGGCCGGTATGAGCGAGACCAAGCGGTCCGCCATCAACGGGGCGGCCGACTACCTCAACGCGGCGACCGCCAAGCGCGCGGCCGACCACGGATACACCTTCGGCAGTGTCGTCGGCACGTTCACCGGCCACGAGATCTGCTCAGGGGCCGCCTGGCTGCACAGCGTCAACTGGTTCAACATGAGCGAGTCGTACCACCCCACGACGTCCGGACAGTCCGGCGGCTATCTGCCCGTCTTCGCCTCCCACGCCTGAGCCGGAATTCCGCCCGGCGCGTCAGGGGCCGGACGGCGTCCACCCCCACCGTGCGTACGCAGGCCCTGCCCGGCCGTCCCGCCGGCAGGGCCTGCCGCGTCACCCGCCCAGCACCGCCCAGAGCAGTGCCGCGACCGCCAGGAGAAGCAGCACCACGCCTGCCGCCAGCACCGTCGCGGCACGGCGCGGCTCGTCGGCGGACGGCGACGGGCTCGCGGACGGTCCCGTGCCGCCTGCGTGCGCGTCCCGTTCGGCATCGCCCCGGCCCGCCGGGGGCTGCGACGGCGGCGGTGCGCTCGCACGCGGGGCTCCGCCCGCGCTCGCCAGCCGCAGCCGGTGCTCGGCCTCCGGCGCCGGCATCCGCTCCGCCGCGTCCCGCCGCATCAGCCCCGAGATGACCGGCGCCAGCGCGCCCGCCCGCTCCGAGGGCCGGACCTCCTCGCCCGCGCCGGGGGAGCGGCCCTCGACCGCCGTGTACAGCAGGGCGCCGAGCGACCACAGGTCGGCGTCGGCGCCCGGCTCGATGTCCGGTGCGAACTCCGGGGCCATGCCGAAACCGGTCAGCATCACCCGGCCGTCGTTGCCGACGAGGACGTTGGCCGCCCTCACGTCGTGGTGCGCCACACCCGCCGCGTGCGCCGCGCGCAGGGCGGCGACGGCCTCCGCGCCGATGTGCGCGGCGCGCGCGGGCGGCAGCGGTCCCTCCGCCTCCAGTACGTCCGACAGGGCGAGGCCGCGCACGAGTTCCATCACGATCCAGGGGCGGCCGTCGTCGGTGACCACGTCGTGGACGGCGACCACATTGCGGTGCGAGACACGGCCCGCGGCCCGCGCAGCCCGCTCCAGCCGTCCGTACAGCTCGCGCGCCGCTGTGGCGTCGAGACCGGCCGGAGCGCGGACCTCCTTGACCGCGACGTCGCGGCCCAGCAGTTCGTCGCGGGCCAGCCACGCCACGCCCGTACGGCCCTCGCCGAGCGGCCCGATCAGGCGGTAGCGCTCCGCGATCAGCCGGTCGGTTCCCGGTGGTCCGCTCATGCCATGCCTCCTGTCCGCAAGCGAGCCGCAACACGGTGGAAACCCCTCGAATCTAGCTCAACTACCTGTGATCTGAAACGGATTGACCGGCCATCAGTTCTCCGGCCTGCCGAGAGGGTCGCCATGGTCGCCCAACTCCCCCTGGAATCAGCTGTATTCGGAGAGTAATCGTCAACCTCCGTACGAGTGTGGTGAATCATGCAGGCGGGATACACGGCGGTCCCGCCGGGGAGATAGGGTTAATGTGCCCGGGCCGGGTGTCTCGTACGGGTGGGGAGTGACATGGATCAGATAACAGTTCGCAGCAGGGCCCGCGTGCCTGCCATCACCTGCGGAAGCGTCGCGACCAGTTCGCGTCTCGACCGCCACCTCTCGGTGCTCGGCGGCCCTGCCGTCCCGCAGGGCGAGGCCGCCGAGGCGACCCTGCTGATGCGCGAGCTGACCTCGCGCGACGTGCGGCACGGTCGCGGGAGCAAGAGCGCGCGCGTCTCACTGTTCGCCCCGCTGCGGCGCCTGCGGCGCTCCCTGTTCGGCAGCCGCGGCTGACCGACCACGCCCCACCCCCTTCCTCGCGCGACCGCTCAGGCGACCACACCGTCCCGGCGCAGCGCCGCCGCGGCCTCATCCGTCATCCCCAGGGCCCGCAGCAGCGCGTCGGTGTGCTCGCCGAGCGAGGGAATCGCCCCCATCCGCGCCGGGGCCCCGCCCGGCAGCGTGATCGGGGGCAGCAGCGCCCGCAGCGGCCCGGCCGGCGAGTCGACCTCGCGCCACCGGTCACGGGCGGCCAGCTGCGGATGTCCGGCCACGTCCGTCACGGTGTTCAGGCGCGCACAGGCAATGCCCGCGCCCTCCAGCCGGTCGATCGCGTCCTGCGTCGTCAGCCCCACCAGGGCCTTGGCCACCACCGCGTCCGTACGCGCCCGGTTCGCGGTGCGCGCGGTGTTCGTGGCGAAGTCCGGGTCGTCCGCCAAATCCGGTCGCTCCAGCACATTCTCGGCGAGCCGGCGCCACTCGCGGTCGTTCTGCACCGACAGGAGCACCTGGCCGCCGTCGGCCGTGTCGTACGCGTCGTAAGGGGAGATGACGGCGTGCGCGACACCTGTGCGCGCCGGGGCCGCACCTCCGTGCATCCCGTGGTGGAGCGGGTGGCCCATCCACTCGGCCAGCGACTCCAGCATCGAGATCTCGACCGGGCCGCCACGGCCCGTCGTACCGCGCCGCAGCAGCGCCGCCAGCACGCCCGAGAAGGCGTACATCGCGGCGGCGATGTCGGCCGCCGGGACGCCCGCCTTCACCGGCTCGGTCGCCGTCCCCGTCACCGAGACCAGACCGGCCTCGCACTGCACGAGCATGTCGTACGCACGCTTGTGCGCGTACGGGCCTCCCGAGCCGTAGCCCGAGATGTCGACGGCGATCAGCCGCGGGTGCCGCGCGCACAGGGCCGCGGCGTCCAGGCCGAGCCGGGCCGCCGCGCCCTGCGCGAGGTTCTGCACGAACACGTCGGCGTCCGCGACGAGCCGGTGCACGATGTCCAGTCCGCGGGGGTCCTTGAGGTCGATGGCGATGGACTCCTTGCCGCGGTTGCACCAGACGAAGTGCGAGGCGAGCCCGCGGGCCGCGGTGTCGTAGCCGCGCGCGAAGTCGCCGCCGTCCGGGCGCTCGACCTTGATCACGCGGGCGCCGAGGTCGGCGAGCTGGCGCGTGGCGAACGGCGCGGAGACGGCCTGCTCGACGGCGACGACCGTGATGCCGTCCAGGGGCAGTGGCTGTTGGCTCATAGGCCGTGTCTAATGTGTAACCGCCATCTTGTCACCCCTGGGGATCATGAAAACGCCGGGCCGACTTGGCCACGGCGTCCCCTTGACGCGGCCGCCGCCGCGCTTCCCGGGGGCGCTGTCCCCCGAACCCCGCGCCCCTGGCGCCGGATCGCTCCCGGGGCCGGGGCGGAGCCCCGGTCGGGGAAGGGGCGGGGTGCGGGGAACGTCACAGCAGAGCGAACTGGCCCTCCGGGCCCTCCTCCGCGTGGTCCAGTACCGACGCCGGCCGACGCGCCGGCCCCGGCGGCGGCAGCACTCCCGCCGCCCGCAGCTCCGCCGAGCCGATCCGGGCGCCCTCGCCCAGCCGCTTGCGCTCCGGCTCCAGTTCCGCCAGCAGTGCCAGCACCGTGATCAGTTCCAGGAGCTCGGACGTCCACTCCTGCGGCCAGGACGCCGGCCGCACCGCCTCCAGGGAGCCCGGCTCGCCGCCCGCCGTGCGCCGTGCGAACCAGAGCTCCAGCACCCGGACGCCGCCCGCCTCGAACTCCCACGCCCCGCGCGGCACCGGCGCGACACGGCCGCCGTCGCCGATGGTCAGCGTCTCCTCGTCCGCGTCGTACGCGAGCGCGTCCGGCCGCGCGGGCAGAGCCGCCCGCACATAGGGACGCCGGCCGCCCGGCAGCCTGGGGCGCTCCCCGCCGTGCGCGCCGCGCAGCTGGATCCGCATCGCCCGCCGGCCCAGCTCCACCCCGGCCGCCCACACAGAGGCGTCGGCGGGCAGCGGGACCACGCACCCCGCGGGACCGGCGACGGCCGACGCCAGGGCCCAGCAGACCAGGTCCTCGGCAGCCACCCCGTGCCCGTACCGGTCCGCGAGGAGGTCCAGCAGCCCCGGCGAGACGTTCGGCTCCCGCGCGCCCGGCCTGCGGTACAGGGGACGGATCCGGCCCGGGCGGCCCGCCGGCGAGCGCCCGTCCGGCAGCAGCGCCGTCACGACGAGAGCGGGCCCCGCCGCCTTGGGGACGTGGCCCTGTTCGACGACGAAGAGCTGCCGCTCGTCCCGCACCCGCCACAACTCCGGCCGGGCCGTGTCGATCAACCGGTGGTCCGGTATCAGCCACTGCTCGTCGAACGCGCCGTGCAGCACGCGCACCGGTTCCGGGCAGCGGCCCCGCTCGCGGGCCATCCGCCCGGTCCCGGTCGACTGCCCCGGCAACTGCGCGACCGCGCTGTGCGCGGTACGCGCCCGGGTGGGCCCGAACAGGGCATCGCGCTCGGCGCCGTCCGCCCGTACGAGCGCGTCCCAGCGGGCCCGCAGGGACGCGGCGTCCGGCGCCATCACCCAGCCCCGGCCCAGCCGCAGCGGCGCCACGGACCAGGGCATGAGGTCGTCGAGCAGCGGCGCGTCGTCCTCGGTGTGAGCAGTCACCGTCCGCATGCTAGTCACCTTCTCGGCCGTGAACGACCGCGCTTGACTGCCCGGTCGTTCGCACCTCGTCGCGCTCCCGACTGCCCCCTGCGACAGGGCGGTCACGGGTCGCATCTCCCCTGTTCCGGGCCTGTTCAGGCCGTGGCGGGGACGGGCATGGTGACGAATGCCCACGCCGAGCGTGCACGGTCGCGCACGTTGACCCCGGCGACGACGTCGGCGGGCCCAGCGAGGCCGCACCGACGACAGGAAAAGTGGTCCCGATTGGGCCGGTTGGCCTTCTCGGTATGGCCGCACCGCGGGCAGCGCTGCGAGGTATAGGAAACCAGTGACACCCTGGACGGGTGTTCGATCGGCCCGGCTTCGCCGGGCGGCAGGGGCGGGCGTTCCGCGCCCCGGTTGGTGCGGGATGGCGCGAGGCTCTGCGTCGCCAGGACGGGAGACGATTCCTCCCCGGCGTGAAGGCCCGAACCTCCTCGTAAAGACAGGTGAAGCCGCTCAGTCCGCGGCATCCACGGTCACCGAGAAGGAGAAGCGGTCGCCGCGGTAGCGGATGCGGGCCACGTCGACGACCCGGCCGTCCTCGTCGTACGTCACCCCCGTGTAGTGGAGGATCGGGCTGAGCAGCGGCACCCGCAGCAGCTCCGCCGTCTGCGGGTCGGCCAGCCGCGCCTCCACCGTGTCCGTGATCCGGCTGATCCGCACGCCCAGCACGTCCCGCAGGACCTTCGTCATCGGCCAGCGCTCCAGGTCGGCGCACTCCACACGCCCCGCGAATTCCGGGCGCAGCGCGTTCTCCGCCCAGTTCGTGGGCTCGCCGCTGTCGCCGTCGCAGCGCAGCCGCCGGAAGACCACGACCTCGTCCTCGTCCGGGAAGAACTCGGCCAGTTCACCCGGGACCGGCTGCGGACCGTGGCCGAGGACCGTGGTGCGCTCGCCCGACTGCTGGGCCACGATCGCGTCGATCGAGCCCAGCAGCCGCCTGGGCGCGCTCCTGCGCGCCCCCGGCTCGATGAAGGTGCCGCGTCTGCGGTGGCGGGTGATCAGCCCCTCCTCCTCGAGCTCCTTCAGCGCCTGGCGCATGGTGAGCACGCTCACCCCGTAGTGCTGGGCGAGCTGTTCCTCGGTGGGCAGCCGCAGCGACGCCTCGGGCGCACGGCCCAGTATCGAGGCGCGCAGCGACTGCGAGACCTGGTACCACAGCGGCAGCTTGCGGTTCAGGACGAGCGAGTCCGGGGCGAAGGAGGTCACGGCATCTCCGTACTACGGCCGGAAGTGGCGCTCAAGACCCTGCCACACGGTGTCGTAGCCCTTCTGCAGGTGGTCGGCGTTCGCCGCCTGCTCGGTCGCGATCACCGGCCAGCGGGTCTCGAACATGAAGGCGAGGCCGTTGTCGACCTTCTGCGGCTTCAGCTCGACGGAGCTCGCCCGGTCGAAGGTCTCCCGGTCGGGGCCGTGGGCCGACATCATGTTGTGCAGCGAGCCGCCGCCGGGGACGAAGCCTTCGGCCTTCGCGTCGTACGCGCCCTCGATCAGGCCCATGTACTCGCTCATCACGTTGCGGTGGAAGTACGGCGGGCGGAACGTGTCCTCGCCCACCAGCCAGCGCGGCGCGAAGACCACGAAGTCGACGCCGGCGAGACCGGGGGTGTCGGACGGTGAGGTCAGCACCGTGAAGATGGACGGGTCGGGGTGGTCGTACGAGATCGTGCCGATGACGTTGAAGCGGCGCAGGTCGTAGACATAGGGGACGTGGTTGCCGTGCCAGGCGACGACGTCGAGCGGCGAGTGGCCGTACGTCGCGGTCCACAGGTTCCCGCAGAACTTGTTGACCACCTCGACGGGGCCTTCGACGTCCTCGTACGCGGCGGCCGGGGCGAGGAAGTCGCGGGGGTGCGCGAGGCCGTTGGCGCCGATCGGGCCGAGGTCGGGCAGCTGGAACGGCTGTCCGTAGTTCTCGCAGACGTAGCCGCGGGCGCTCTCTCCCCTGGCCTCCGGCATGGGGGACCCCAGCAGCTCCACGCGGAAGCGGACGCCGCGGGGGATCAGCGCGATCTCGCCGGGCCGCGCGGGCAGCAGGCCGAACTCGGTCACCAGCAGCAGGCCGCCGCGCTCGGGGACGATCAGCAGCTCGCCGTCCGCGTCGCTGAACACCCGCTCCATGGAGGCGTTGGCGTGGTACAGGTGCACGGCCATGCCGGTGCGCTGGGTCACGTCGCCGTTGCCGCCGAGCGTCCACAGGCCCGCGAGCCAGTCCGTGCCGGGCGCGGGCTCCGGCAGCGGGTTCCACCGCAGGCGGTTGGGGTCGGGGACCGTCTCGGTGAACGGGGCTGTGCGGATGCGGCCGTTGTCGGCGCGGACGAACGCGGGGTGCATGGCCGAGGGGCGGATGCGGTACAGCCAGGAGCGGCGGTTGTGGGCGCGGGGCTCGGTGAAGGCGGTGCCGCTGAGCTGTTCCGCGTAGAGACCGAGCGGGGCGCGCTGCGGTGAGTTCCGCCCGTGGGGGAGGGCGCCGGGGACCGCCTCCGAGCTGTGCTCGTTGCCGAAGCCGGACAGGAACGACTCGTCGCCGAGTCCCTCCACAAGTTTGCGCGTCTCGTCGATACCGCTCATCGCCCGCTCCTGGTGCCGAGGGATTTCCGTTCCCGAACCCATTCCTATGGACAACCGTAGGATTGCAGGACTGTCCCGTCAACGGCAACGGGACGGCATCATGGACGGCGTGTCCCAGCCACCTCTGCGCCGTGCGCCCGTGCAGCAGCGCAGCGCCGACCGTCTCGCGCGCATCCTGGACGCCTGCGCCGAACTCCTCGACACCTGTGGCTACGAGGAACTGTCCACGCGCGGCGTGGCGGCGCGGGCCGGCGTCCCGATCGGCTCCGTCTACCGCTTCTTCGGCAACAAACGGGCGCTGGTGGAGGCGCTGGGGCACCGCAATCTCGACCGGTACGCCGAGCGGGTCGCCGGGCGCCTCGTCCGGCTGCCGGCGGGGGACTGGCGCGGCGCCGTCGACGTCATGCTCGACGAGTACCTGGCGATGAAGCGCGCGGTCCCCGGATTCGCGCTGATCGACTTCGGCGCCCAGGTCCCGGTCGGCGCCCCGGTCACCGGCCCCAACGACGAGGTCGCCGACCGGCTCGTCCGCCTGCTCGCCGCCCACCAGGGGCGTGAGCCGGACGCGCGGCTGCGGCGCGCGGTCCTGGTCGCGGTCGAGGCGGCGGACGCGCTGCTGCAGCTGGCCTTCCGGGTGAGCGAGACGGGGGACGAGGGGATCGTGGAGGAGACGCGGCTGCTGCTGCGGGCGTACCTCGCGGATGTGCTGGACGCGCCTCGGCAGGGGGCGTGAAGGGCGGGCCCTTCGGTTTCCCGTGCCCTTCGGTTTCCCGTGCCCTTCGGTTTCCCGTGCCCTTCGGTTTCCCGTGCCCGCGTTCCGTGCCGAGGGCGGTCCCTTCGCTTCCGGACGCCGCACCCCCTCCCGTCCATGCATACCGGTCGGTATGCTCGACGGGCCCGCACCTCACCGTGCCGCCCGCCCCGGGGGAGGACCCGTGTCCCGCACCGCACCTGCCACTCGTACCGCGACGAACCCGCCGCCCGCCGACCGAGGCGCCCGCACCGCACCGCGCATCTGCCCGTTGTGCGAGGCCACCTGCGGGCTCACCCTGACCATCGAGGGCACCCGGGTCACCGGTGCGCGCGGTGACCGGGACGACGTCTTCAGTGAAGGCTTCATCTGTCCCAAGGGCGCCTCGTTCGGCGAGCTCGACGCCGACCCCGACCGGCTGCGCACCCCGCTCGTACGCGAGAACGGGCGCTTGCGCGAGGCCAGTTGGGAGGAGGCGTTCGATCTCGTCGCCGCCCGCATGCGACCGCTGATCGAGCAGCACGGACCCGACGCCGTCGGTGTCGTCCTCGGCAACCCCAACGTGCACACCATGGCCGGCGGCCTCTACCCGCCGGTCCTGCTGTCCACCCTGCGCACGCGCAACGTCTTCAGCGCCTCCACCCTCGACCAGATGCCCAAGCACGTCTCCAGCGGACTGCTCTACGGCAGCGCCGTCGCCATCCCCGTCCCCGACCTGGACCGCACCGACCACCTGCTCCTCCTCGGCGCCAACCCGCTCGAGTCCAACGGCAGCCTGTGCACCGCACCCGACTTCCCCGGCAAGCTGAGGGCACTGCGCCGCCGCGGCGGCACGCTCACCGTCGTCGACCCGCGCCGCACCCGCACCGCCCGGCTCGCCGACCGGCACGTCGCGATCCGTCCCGGCACCGACGCGCTCCTGCTCGCCGCCCTCGCCCACGTCCTGTTCGAGGAGAAGCTGACCGACCTCGGCGCTCTCGCCGGTCACGTGGAGCAGGTCGGCGACGTCGAGGCCGCGGTGCGGGACTTCACTCCGGAAGCCGTGGCCGCCGCCTGCGACATGGACGCCGAGGAGATCCGTACGATCGCCCGCGAGCTCGCCGCCGCCCCGTCCGCTGCCGTCTACGGGCGCATCGGGAGCTGCACCGTGGAGCACGGCACCCTCGCGAGCTGGCTCGTCGACGTCCTCAACATCCTCACCGGCAACCTGGACCGGCCGGGCGGCGCACTCTTTCCCCTCGCCGCCACCGACAAGGCCCCGCGCCCGGCCGGCCCCGGCAAGGGCTTCGCCCTCGGCCGCTGGTCGAGCCGTGTCGGCGGACACCCGGAGGCCAAGGGCGAACTCCCCGTCGCCGCACTCGCCGAGGAGATCGAGACACCGGGTGACGGGCGGATCCGCGCCCTCATCGCGATCGCGGCCAACCCGGTGCTCTCCGCCCCCGACGGCGACCGCCTCGACGCGGCGCTGAGCGGTCTGGACTTCATGGTCAGCGTCGACCCGTACCTGAACGAGACGTCACGCCACGCCGACGTGGTGCTGCCCCCGCCGCCCCCGTCCCAGAGCGCCCACTTCGACTTCGCCTTCAACGCCCTCGCCGTACGCAACCAGGTCCGCTACACGCCCGCCGCCGTCCCCCTGGAGGACGGGCTGATGGACGAGTGCGAGATCCACGCCCGGCTGGTCCTCGCGGTCGGCGGCATGCACGGCGCCGCACCGTCGGCCGTCGATGACATGGTCGTCCAGCGCTCCCTCGCCAAGGCCGTCGCCGACCCCCACTCCCCCGTGCACGGCCAGGACGCGGCCGAGCTCGCCGCCGAACTCACCGGCGGCAGCGGAGCCGAGCGCCGCCTGGACCTGATGCTGCGCCTCGGCCCGTACGAGCTCACCCTCGCCAAGCTCCTGGAGAACCCGCACGGCATCGACCTCGGGCCCCTCCAGCCGCGCGTCCCGCAGGTGCTCAGGACCCGCAGCGGGCGCATCGAACTGCTGCCCGCGCCGATCGCCGCCGATCTGCCGAGGCTCCGCGGCGCCCTCGACCGGCGTCCCGACGGGCTCGTGCTGGTCGGCCGCCGCCATCTGCGCTCCAACAACAGCTGGCTGCACAACGTGCCGGCACTGGGCGGCGGCTCCAACCGCTGCACCCTGCACGTCCACCCCGACGACGCGGCCCGTCTCGGCCTCACGGACGGCGCGACGGCCGCGATCACCGCGGACGGCGGCCGGGTGGAGGCACCCGTGGAGATCACCGCGGACGTCCGCCCGGGCGTCGTGAGCCTGCCGCACGGCTGGGGTCACGACCGGCCGGGCACCCGGCTCTCGGTGGCCTCCGCCCGGCCCGGCGTCAACGTCAACCAGCTGCTCGACGGCTCACGGCTGGACCCCCTGTCGGGCACGGCAGTCCTCAACGGCTTCCCCGTCGAGGTCGCACCCATGGACTGACCTGGGGTTTTGCTCGTATTGCTCACGTGTCAACATCTTGTTAACGGCAATTGACGACACCTAACGTCATCCGAACCGCCGCCCCGGTGGAGTTCAAGGATGAACGTTAGGTGTCCCCATGCTGACAATCCTCGGCTTCGCCATGATCGCGACCTTCCTGGTCCTGATCATGATGAAGAAGATGTCGCCGATAGCGGCGCTGGTCCTCATCCCCGCACTCTTCTGCGTCATCGTCGGAAAGGGTGCGCACCTCGGGGACTACGTCCTCGAGGGCGTCGGCAATCTCGCGCCCACGGCCGCGATGCTGATGTTTGCGATCGTCTACTTCGGCGTCATGATCGATGTCGGCCTGTTCGACCCGATCGTCCGAGGCATCTTGCGCTTCTGCAAGGCGGACCCGCTGCGCATCGTGATCGGTACGGCGCTCCTGGCCGCCATCGTCTCGCTGGACGGTGACGGCTCGACGACCTTCATGATCACGGTTTCGGCGATGTATCCGCTCTACAAGCGCCTCAAGATGAGCCTGGTCGTCATGACCGGTATCGCCGCGACCGCCAACGGCGTCATGAACACGCTGCCCTGGGGCGGCCCGACCGCCCGTGCGGCGACCGCGCTCAAACTGGACGCGGGCGACATCTTCGTCCCGATGATCCCGGCCCTCGGCGTCGGCCTCCTGTTCGTGATGGTCCTCGCGTACGTCCTCGGCCGTCGTGAGCGCAAGCGCCTCGGCTTCCTCTCCCTGGACGAGGTCCTGGAGCCGCACACCGAGACCGTGCTGGTGAAGACGGGCGGCGGCGACCGGACGAAGCCGGCCGCCGGCCGCGGCTCCGGTGCGGGGGCGTCGGACAGCGGGAGCAACTCATCCGCCGGCAAGGACGCCGCCGAGGACGACGACGAGGGCTTCCAGGGACTCGACCCCCACCGCGCCACGCTGCGCCCGAAGCTCTACTGGTTCAACCTCGGGCTCACCGTCGTTCTCCTCGCCTCCATGATCATGGAGCTCCTGCCCATCCCGGTCCTCTTCCTACTCGGTGCGGCCCTCGCCCTCACGGTCAACTTCCCCCGGATGTCCGACCAGAAGGCCCGGATCGCCGCCCACGCCGACAACGTCCTCAACGTCGCCGGCATGGTCTTCGCCGCCGCCGTCTTCACCGGAGTCCTCACCGGCACCGGCATGGTCGAGCACATGGCCGACTGGCTCGTCGGAGCGATCCCCGAGGGCATGGGCCCGCACATGGCCGTCGTCACCGGCCTGCTGAGCCTCCCGCTCACGTACTTCATGTCCAACGACGGCTTCTACTTCGGCGTGCTGCCCGTCCTCGCCGAGGCCGGCGCCGCCCACGGCGTCTCCCCGCTGGAGATCGCCCGGGCCTCGCTCGTCGGCCAGGCGCTGCACATGTCGAGCCCGCTGGTGCCCGCCGTGTACGTCCTGGTCGGCATGGCCAAGGTCGAGTTCGGCGACCACACCCGCTTCACCGTCAAGTGGGCCGCGCTCACCTCGCTGGTGGTCCTCGGCGCCGGAATCCTCTTCGGAATCATCTGACGTGACAAAGTCCCGGAGCTGGCTGCTGCGCCTCGTCATCGCGTTCTCCTTCGCCCAGGGCGCGGTGTCGATGGCGCGGCCCGCCGTCTCCTACCGCGCCCTGTCGCTGGGCGCGGACGAGCGCGCCATCGGCGTCATCGCCGGTGTCTACGCGCTGCTTCCCCTGTTCGCCGCCGTACCGCTGGGGCGCCGGACGGACCACGGGCGGTGCGCACCCCTGCTGCCCGTCGGCGTCGTCCTGATATCCGGCGGATGCGCCCTCAGCGCTGCGGCGGGCTCCCTCGCGGCGATGGCCGCGTGGAGCGGCGTCATGGGGCTCGGCCACCTCTGCTTCGTCATCGGCGCCCAGTCGATCGTCGCCCGGCAGTCCGCACCCGCCGAACAGGACCGCAACTTCGGCCACTTCACCATCGGTGCCTCGCTCGGCCAGCTCGTCGGGCCCGTCGCCGCCGGTGCCGTGATCGGCGGCGACCTGGCCCGTACGAGCGGATACGCGCTGCTCGCCGCGGCGGCCGTGGCCGCCGCGTCCCTCGCCTCGCTGTGGCGCATCGAGCACCGCACCCCGCCCGGGCCGCGCTCGGATCGCACGACGGTGCCCGTGCGCGGCATCCTGCGCACCCGCGGCGTCCCCGCCGGGATCTTCATCAGTCTCGCGGTGCTCTCCGCGACCGACATCCTCACGGCGTACCTGCCGGTGATCGGCGAACACCGGGGCATCGCGCCCGCCGTCGTCGGTGTGCTGCTCAGCCTGCGGGCCGCGGCCACCATCGCCTGCCGGCTCGTGATGACCCCGATGATCCGGCTCATGGGCCGCAGGGGTCTGCTGACCACGACCTGCCTGGTCGGCGGGCTGCTGTGCGGGGGCATCGCGCTGCCCGTTCCGCTGTGGGCGCTCGCCGCGATGCTGATCCTGCTGGGCTTCTGCCTCGGCGCCGGCCAGCCGCTGTCGATGACGACGGTGGTCCAGGCGGCGCCCGCCGACGCGCGGTCGACCGCGCTCGCCCTGCGCCTGACCGGCAACCGCCTCGGTCAGGTGGCCGCACCGGCGGGCGCCGGCCTGGTCGCGGGCCTCGCCGGCGCCGCCACGCCGTTCGTCCTGACCGGGGCGCTGCTGGCGCTGTCGTCGGCGGCCGCCCTCCGCCGCCCCCGCCCCGCCGGCCCCCGGGAGCCCTCGACGCCCGGGTCACGCCCCGGGCACCCTGCCGAGCACGGGAACCGGCACGCGTAGCCGCCCTGTCCGCCGACAACCCCGGACAGGTGCGATGCGCCGACGCCGCGGAGCCGGCGGCCACATGCCCGAACGGTCTTGCCGCGCCGCCTTTGCCCGAGCGGCTTCTGAGCGAGCGGCTCTGCCCGTGTGGCTCCCGGGGTCTGCCGGCCGGCGGGCCTGACGTGTGGCGCGGGTCCCGCGCTGTCCGCGCAGGCCCGAGCGGTGGTCGGCAGGGACGCTCCCGTACGCCGGCCGGACACGCCTCCCCGTTACTCTCCACACGCCCCGCTGCCTCTGGCGCGCGAAAACTAACAGCGCTAGTTTGGAGCGCGCACACGACCGCGAAGCGTGGAGGAGAGCGATGAAGGCTCACGACGGCATGTACATCGGCGGCCAGTGGCGGCCCGCGGCCACCACCGACACCATCGCGGTGGTCAACCCGGCGGACGAGCAGGTCATCGCCCATGTGGCGGCCGGCACCGCCGAGGACGTCGACGCCGCCGTACGCGCGGCCCGCGCCGCGTTCCCCGCCTGGGCGGCCACCCCGCCCGCCGAGCGCGCCGCCCTGCTCACGGCCCTGCGTGACGAACTGGCACGCCGCCAGGACCTGATCGCCGCCACTGTCACCGCCGAGCTCGGCGCCCCGCCCGCGCTCGCCCAGGCCGTGCACACCGGCATGCCGCTGCTGGTCGCCGGCTCGTACGCCGAACTCGCCGCCGACTACTCCTTCGAGGAGACGATCGGCAACTCCACCGTCCTCATGGAGCCCGCCGGCGTCGTCGCCGCGATCACGCCCTGGAACTATCCGCTGCACCAGATCGTGGCCAAGGTCGCCCCCGCGCTCGCCGCCGGATGCACCGTCGTCCTCAAGCCCGCCGAGGACACCCCGCTGACCGCACAGCTCTTCGCCGAGGCCGTCCACGACGCGGGCGTACCCGCCGGAGTGTTCAACCTGGTCACCGGCCTCGGACCGGTCGCGGGCCAGGCACTCGCCGCGCACGAGGACGTCGACCTCGTGTCCTTCACCGGCTCGACGGCCGTGGGCAGGCAGATCGGCGCGACCGCGGGCGCCGCGGTCAAGCGCGTCGCCCTGGAACTCGGCGGCAAGTCCGCCAACGTCATCCTGCCCGGCGCCGACCTCGCGAAGGCGGTGAACGTCGGCATCGCCAACGTGATGTCCAACTCCGGCCAGACCTGCAGCGCCTGGACCCGGATGCTCGTACACAAGGACCGGTACGACGAGGCCGTCGCGCTGGCCGCCGCCGCGGTCGCCAAGTACGTGCCCGGCGAGCGGGTCGGCCCGCTCGTCAACGCCAAGCAGCAGCAGCGGGTCCGCGGCTATATCGAGAAGGGCATCGCCGAGGGCGCCCGCGTCGTCGCCGGCGGCCCCGACGCGCCGCTGGAGACCGGCTACTACGTCAGCCCGACCGTCTTCGCCGACGTGACCCCCGGCATGACCATCGCCCAGGAGGAGATCTTCGGCCCGGTCGTCTCGATCCTGAAGTACGAGGACGAGGACGACGCGCTCGCCATCGCCAACGGCACCGTCTACGGTCTGGCCGGCGCCGTCTGGGCGCAGGACGAGGCCGACGCGGTCGCGTTCGCCCGCCGCATGGACACCGGACAGGTCGACATCAACGGCGGCCGGTTCAACCCTCGTGCTCCCTTCGGCGGTTACAAGCAGTCCGGGGTCGGCCGCGAGCTCGGTCCGCACGGCCTCGCCGAGTACCTCCAGACCAAGTCCCTCCAGTTCTGAGCCGGGAGACATCATCGTGGTCCGCGCCGCAGTCCTGCCCGCCGTCGGCTCCCCCCTGGAGATCGCCGAGATCTCGTTGCCCGAGCCCGGCCCCGGCCAGGTCCGGGTCCGCCTTGCCGCCGCCGGGGTGTGCCACTCCGACCTGTCCCTGTCCAACGGCACCATGCGCGTGCCCGTCCCGGCCGTCCTCGGACACGAGGGCGCCGGCACCGTCGTCTCCGTCGGCGAGGGCGTCACCCACGTCGCACCCGGCGACGGCGTCGTCCTCAACTGGGCGCCGTCCTGCGGCAGCTGCCACGCCTGCTCGATCGGGGAGGTCTGGCTGTGTGCCGACGCCCTGACCGGCGCGGGACGGGTCCACGCCGTCACCGCGGACGGCACCGAACTGCATCCCGGGCTGAACGTCGCCGCGTTCGCCGAGGAGACCGTCGTCGCGGCGAACTGCGTGCTCCCCGCGCCCGAGGGCGTGTCCCTGACCGACGCGGCGCTCCTCGGCTGCGCCGTGCTCACCGGGTACGGGGCCGTCCACCACTCCGCCCGTGTACGCGAGGGGGAGTCGGTCGTCGTCCACGGCGTCGGCGGGGTGGGCCTCGCCACGCTCCAGGCGGCCCGGATCGCCGGGGCGGCCACGGTCATCGCGGTCGACGTCTCGCCCGAGAAGGAGGGACTGGCCCGCCGGGCGGGTGCCACGGAGTACGTGGTCGCGTCCGACACCACGGCGAAGGAGGTGCGCCGGCTGACCGGCGGGCGGGGCGCGGACGTCGCGATCGAGTGCGTCGGCCGCGCGACCACGATCCGCACGGCCTGGGACTCGACCCGCCGCGGCGGCCGCACCACGGTCGTCGGCATCGGCGGCAAGGACCAGCAGGTCACCTTCAACGCCCTGGAGCTCTTCCACTGGGGCCGGACGCTCTCGGGCTGCGTCTACGGCAACTCCGACCCGGAGCGCGACCTCCCGGTCCTCGCGTCCCACATCCGCGAGGGCGCCCTCGACCTGAGCGCGCTCGTGACGGACCGCATCGGCCTGGAGGACATCCCGGCGGCGTTCACGGCGATGCGCGAGGGCCGTGGAGGGCGGTCGCTGGTGGTGTTCTGACTTTCCCCCCACCCACCCCTCCCCGAACCGGCCTCCGCCCGGCCCCCGGCCCTGCGGCCCGCCCGGTGCGGGTTTTGGGGCCCCTCGCCCTGTTCGGGGCGGCGTCGGCGCCGCGGCGGGTGCGGGTTTCGGGCTCCGGCCCGGGCCCCGTGGCCCTGCGCCCTGCCGGGCGCGGATCCCGCGTGCGCGGGTGCGGGTTTCGGGGGCTTCGCCCCTCGCCCTGTTGGCGGGGGTACTGCGCCGTGGCAGGTGTGAGTTTCGGGGCCCCGGGCCCCGGTCGGTCTCGGTCCGGACCCATGGGCCTGCGGCCTACCGGGCGCGGCTTCGCCCTGCGCCCCGTTCGGCGCTGGTTCTGCGTGTGGCCCGGCTTCGGGCTTCGGCCCGGGACACCGGCCCTGCGCCCGGGTTTCGGGGCTTCGCCCTTCGCCCTGTTCGGGCGGGTTGTGCGCCGTGGCGGGCGTGGGTTTCGGGCCGCGTGGCCCTGAGGCCTGCCCGCGCGTGAGCTTCGCCCCTCGCCCTGCTCGGGCGGGTTCTGCGCCCTGCCGGGCGCGGCCCCGGGCCCGGTCCCTCTCGGTCCGGCCCCCCCGGCCCCGGCCTGCCCGGGCGCAGGCTTCGGGGCGGCGGCCGGGACGCGCGCTCGGGTGGTGCGCTCCAGCTTTTCCCGACGCCGGGGGCGCCCCCGGAGGAGCCCGCCGGCTGAGTCCGCGCCTCGAAGGGCGCCGGTGGGCTGCGCATGCAGCCCGTCTTGGGGGTCCCTCCTACGGCCGTCAGGCCGTAGGGGGAGTTCGTAGGACACCGCGCGGAGCGCGGTACGGGGGTCTGGGCGAAGCCCCAGTTCGGGAAGGGGCGGGATGGGGAAAAGCCCGCCCGGAGGGCACCACCGCCCCCGGGCCCCTTCGAGCTGCCCGCTCCCGCCACACCCGCCGGGACCCATCTCTGCGCAACCCGTTGACTACATACCCACCGGTCGGTACGGTCCCGGCACTCCTCCTCCCCGCACCCATGGAGTGCTCGCATGGACACCGCACCCCCGTCCCCCGCCACCCCGAACCGCCGGCGCGTGGCCACCGCCGCCGCTCTCGCCTCCGCCGTCGAGTGGTACGACTACTTCGTCTTCGGCATCGCCGCCGCCCTCGTCCTCGGCGATCTCTACTTCCCCGCCGGCAGCTCCTCCGCCGGCGTCCTCGCCGCTTTCGCCACCTTCGCGGTGGGCTTCCTCGCACGGCCCGTCGGCGGCATCATCGCCGGCCAGCTCGGCGACAAGCGCGGCCGCAAGCCCATGCTGGTCCTCGCGCTGACGCTGATGGGCGTCGCCACCGCGGGAATCGGGCTGCTGCCCACGTACGAGACCATCGGCATCGCCGCACCTGTCATCCTCGTGCTGCTCCGGGTCGTCCAGGGCATCGCCGTCGGCGCCCAGTGGGGCGGCGCGATGCTGATGGCGACCGAGTACGCCCCCGAGGGCAAGCGCGGTCTGTACGGCAGCCTCGTCCAGCTCGGTGTCCCCATCGGCGTGGTCACCGCCAACACCGTCTTCCTCGTGGCCGGCGCCCTCACGGACGACGCAGCCTTCGCCTCCTGGGGCTGGCGCGTCCCGTTCTTCGTCGGGTTCCTCGTCCTCGGCCTCGCCTGGTACATCCACACCCGCGTCGAGGAGACCCCCGCGTTCCGCGAGGCCGAACGCGCCCTCGCCGCACAGGAGAAGACCGAAAAGCGCTCGCCGCTGCGTACCATCCTGCGCAGCCACCTCGGAACGGTCTTCCTCGCCGGCGGCTCCTTCGCCGTCAACACCGCGACGTTCTACATCATCATCACCGGCGTGCTCGACTACGCGACCCGGGAGCTCGAGATGAAGCGCAGCGCGGTGCTGGCCGTCTCCCTGTGCGTCAGCCTCACCCAGCTCGTCCTGATCCCCGCGGCGGCGTCCCTGTCCGACCGCATCGGGCGGCTGCGCATCTACGCCGCGGGCGCGGTGGGCCTGCTGCTGTGGGCGGTGCCGATGTTCCTGCTCATCGACACGGCCTCGCTGCTGTGGCTCGGCGTCGGCACGTTCGTCACGAGCTGCTTCCTCAGCATCATGTACGGACCCCAGGCCGCCCTGTTCGCCGAGCTGTTCACCGCCGAGATGCGCTACACCGGCGCCTCGCTCGGCTACCAGATCGCCGCGGTCTTCGGCGGCGGCCTGGCGCCGTTCATGATGGTGCTGCTGCTGGAGGCCACCGGCACGTCGATGGCCGTCTCCGGCTACATCATCGGGCTGGCAGTGATCGCCCTGATCTCGATCAGGATTCTCGCCTCGCGGGCCGCGAAGGCGGCCGCCCCGGCGACGCCGGAGGTGAAGCAGCCGACTCCCGCGGAGTGACGGGCATCCCGGCCGTGGACCCCGTCCGCGGCCGGGACCGCGACACCGCCACCCCCGCGAGGCACAGCGCACCGCCCGCCAGTGTCAGCGGCGCCGGCACCTCGCCCAGCAGTCGCGCGCCGAGCAGGGCGATGAGCACGGGCCCGATGTTGACGACCATCGCCGCCGTGCCCGCGTCGACCTCCTGCTCGCCCCAGTTGAGCACCACCATGTAGACGCCGAACCAGAGCAGCCCGGACACCACGATGCCGGGCCACGCGGCCCGGGGCGGCAGCCCCTCGCGGCGCACCAGCAGCACGCAGCCCAGCGCGAGGGACCCGGCGAGCAGGCGGCCGAGGGCGAGGGCTCCGGGGGAGTACGCCTCGCCGGCGCTGCGGATGGACACGAAGGCGGAGGCCCACAGCACGACGGTGACGCCCGCGGCGACCAGAGCGGGCCACTGCGCGTGCTGCGTGCGGCGTATCGGGTTCGTCATGGGGCGACCGTACGGCCCGGACCCTTCGGCGCTCACCGCAATATCCCGGGCTCGATGCCGAGCAGCCGGCCGAGAGCCCGCTCGCCCTCCGCCGTCACCTTCACCGCCCGCTCCGAGCCGATCCGCACGCACCAGCCGGTGTCGAGGGCGTGGCGGCACAGCCGTGCCCCGGCGAGCCCGGCGAGGTGCGGCTTGCGCTCGGTCCAGTCCAGGCAGCCCCGTACGAGCGGGCGCCGCCCGGTACGCTCCAGCGGCACCCCGAGCTCGTCGAACCACCGCGCGCCCCGCTCCGTGAGGGCGAACCCGGTGTCCTGGCTGAGCAGTCCGCGCTCGGTCATGGCGCCGGTGATCGTAATGCCGAGTCTGCCGGCGAGATGGTCGTAGCAGGTGCGGCCGCGCGCCATGGCGGCGGCGACGGTCGACTCGCGCAGTCCGCGTGCCGGCCGCGCCGGCCCTTCCGGCGCGGCGTACGCGGCCAGTTCCTCGACGAGGTGCGCCACGCGGTCGTCGGCGAGCCGCACGTAGCGGTGCCGGCCCTGGCGCTCCTCGGCGAGCACCCCGCCGGCGACGAGCTTGCCGAGATGCTCGCTGGCGGTCGACGCGGCGACCCCGGTGTGCCGCGCGAGTTCTCCCGCGGTCCAGGCCCGCCCGTCGAGCAGCACGAGGCAGATCCCGGCCCGGGTCTCGTCGGCGAGGAGCGCGGCGAAGGCGGCGAGATCACGCGAGGAGGTCATGCCTCCCAGGATGCGTCAGCGACGGTTCGGCGAAGGCCGAAGCGTCTCGTACTGGATCGCGAGACCGTCGAGCAGGGCCCGCAGCCCGGTCTCGAACGCGCCCTCGTCCACCTGCTCCTGTCGGTCGGCCAGCAGGTGGGCCTGGCCCAGGTGCGGGTAGTCGGCCGGGTCGTACGCGGTCGCGTCGTCGACGAAGCCGCGGGCGAAGGAACCGAGTGCCGAGCCGGTGATGAAGTAGCGCATCAGGGCGCCGATATGGGTGGCCTGGGCCGGGGGCCAGCCCGCGCGGACCATCGCGCCGAACACCGTGTCGGCCACCTTCAGGCCTGCCGGACGGCGTCCGGGGCCGCGGGCCAGCACGGGGACGGTGTGGGGGTGGGCGGTCAGCGCGGCCCGGTAGGAGACCGCGTAGTCGTGCAGGGCCGTGCGCCAGTCGCGGGGGTCGTCCTCCCGGAACATCGACAGGTCGACCCGGGCGCTGACGGCGTCGGCGACGGCGTCGAGGATCTCGTCCTTGTTGCGGAAATGGTTGTAGAGCGAGGGGCCGCTCACGCCGAGTTCGGCGGCGAGGCGGCGGGTGGACACCGCGTCGAGTCCCTCGGCGTCCACGAGCGCGCTCGCCGTCTCGACGATGCGTTCTCTGCTGAGGAGGGGCTTGCGCGGTCGGGCCATGCGGCACATAGTAGGCCTGCCGAAAAGAAACTAGCAGTGGTAGTTAAAGTGGGGTGGACGCACATGGACCTGGAGATCGGCGAGGAGCGGGCGGCCGTACGGCAGCTCGCCCGGGACTTCGTCGCCCGCGAGATCACCCCGCACGTCGTCGCATGGGACCGCGCCGAGAGCGTCGACCGGGGCATCGTGAAGAAGCTCGGCGCACTCGGCTTCCTCGGTCTCACGATCGACGAGGAGTACGGCGGCTCCGGCGGCGACCATCTCGCGTACTGCCTGGTCACCGAGGAGCTGGGCCGCGGTGACTCCTCAGTGCGCGGCATCGTCTCCGTCTCGCTCGGACTGGTCGCCAAGACCGTGGCCGCCTACGGCACCGAGGAGCAGAAGCGCCGGTGGCTGCCGGGCCTGACGGCGGGCGAGTCCGTCGGCTGCTTCGCTCTCACCGAGCCCGGCACCGGCTCGGACGCGGGGAACCTGGCCACCAGGGCCGTGCGCGACGGCGGCGACTACGTGATCAACGGCGCCAAGATGTTCATCACCAACGGCACCTGGGCCGATGTCGTGCTGCTCTTCGCCCGGACCGGCGACGCCCCCGGGCACAAGGGCGTCTCCGCCTTCCTGGTCCCCACGGACACGCCCGGACTGACCCGCCGCACGATCCACGGAAAGCTCGGACTGCGCGGCCAGGCCACGGCCGAGCTGGCCTTCGAGGACGTCCGGGTGCCGGCCGGCGCCCTGCTCGGGCGCGAGGGCAAGGGCTTCTCCATTGCCATGTCCGCGCTCGCCAAGGGCAGGATGTCGGTCGCCGCGGGCTGCGTCGGCATCGCGCAGGCGGCGCTGGACGCGGCCGTCGGGTACGCGGGTGAGCGCGAGCAGTTCGGCAGGCCCATCGCGCACCACCAGCTGGTCCAGGAGCTGATCAGCGACATCGCCGTCGACGTGGACGCCGCCCGGCTGCTGACCTGGCGGGTGGCCGGTCTCGTCGACCGCGGCGAGGACTTCGCCACCGCCGCGTCCAAGGCGAAGCTCTTCGCCTCCGAGGCCGCGGTCAGGGCCGCCAACAACGCCCTCCAGGTCTTCGGCGGCTACGGCTACATCGACGAGTACCCGGTCGGCAAACTGCTGCGCGACGCCCGGGTGATGACCCTCTACGAGGGCACCAGTCAGATCCAGAAGCTGATCATCGGCCGCGCGCTCACCGGGGTCTCCGCGTTCTGAACCGGGCCGCCGGCGGCACGTGAGTACGCGATCTGAGTACCAGCGCGCATGTGGCCCGCCGGCCCGGGCGCGACGCTGTGCCCATGAGTGAGACACCGGTCAAGCAGCAGAACACCGCGGCGTACTACGGCCAGGCCGTCGCCTCCTTCGCCGTCGCGCTCGGAGCGGTCGCCCTCGGCATCTTCACCATGGACGCCGACCCCTGGGTGCGCGCCTTCCTCGGCATCGCCGTCCTGTATCTGACCACCTCGGCCTTCACCCTCGCCAAGGTGGTCAGGGACCGGCAGGAGGCCGGGCAGATCGTCAGCCGGGTCGACCAGGCCAGGCTGGAGAAGCTCCTCGCCGAGCACGACCCCTTCCAGAAGCTCTAAGCGCCCGCTCACTGTCACGGTATGGTGTTCGCCTGACCAGGGAAGGGACGAGCGATGAGTGCGGCGGACCAGACGGCCGAAGACGAGAAGCCGTGGGACGAGGTCACCCCGGAGGCGGCCCGCAAGTTGCTGATCGCCGCGGTCGAGGCGTTCGCGGAGCGCGGCTACCACGCGACCACGACGCGTGACATCGCGGGCCGGGCGGGCATGAGCCCGGCGGCGCTCTACATCCACTACAAGACCAAGGAAGAGCTGCTCCACCGGATCAGCAGGATCGGCCACGACAAGGCCCTGGAGATCCTCTCGGAGGCGTACGAGGGCGAGGGCACGCCCACCGAGCGGCTCACCGAAGCCGTACGGTCCTTCGTCCGCTGGCACGCCGGCCGGCACGCCACGGCGCGGGTCGTGCAGTACGAACTGGACGCGCTCGGCGACGCCCACCGCACCGAGATCATCGAGCTGCGCCGCGAGACCGACGCCGTGGTGCGCCGCCTGCTCGAGGAGGGCGTGGCCGCGGGCGAGTTCGACGTGCCGGATGTGCCCGGCACCGCCGTCGCCGTGCTGTCGCTCTGCATCGACGTGGCGCGCTGGTTCAACACGCAGGGGCGGCGGACGCCCGACGAGGTCGGCGTGTTCTACGCCGACCTCGTGCTGCGGATGGTGGGGGCTCAGAAGAAGTAGCGGGACACGGACTCCGCCACGCAGACCGGCTTGTCGCCGCCCTCGCGCTCGACGGTGACGAGGGCGGTCACCTGTACGCCGCCGCCCGCCTCCTCCACGTTCTGCAGGACGGCCGTGGCGCGCAGCCGCGAGCCGACCGGCACGGGGGCGGGGAAACGCACCTTGTTGGCACCGTAGTTGATGCCCATCTTCATGCCCTCGACCCGCAGCACCTGCGGCACCAGGGCCGGCAGCAGCGACAGCGTCAGATAGCCGTGGGCGATCGTGGTGCCGAAGGGGCCGTTCGCCGCCCGCTCGGCATCGATGTGGATCCACTGGTGGTCGCCGGTGGCGTCGGCGAAGAGGTCGATCCGCTTCTGGTCGACCTCCAGCCAGTCGCTGTGTCCGAGCTGCTCGCCGACCCCGGCGCGCAGCTCCTCGGGGGAGGTGAAGATCCTCGGCTCTGCCATGTTGCTGCTCCCTGCCTCTCACATCTCCGAAAGCCCATGTCTAAGCGCTTGCTCAGCATGGTGGGGGAGTGCCGCACTTGTCAACGGACGACCAGTAGGCTCCGAGGGGTGCCACAGATTCCCGAGAAGATCCATGAGCTCACGGTCGGCCAGCTCTCCGCGCGCAGCGGCGCGGCCGTGTCGGCCCTGCACTTCTACGAGTCCAAGGGCCTCATCAGCAGTCGCCGCACCGCCGGGAACCAGCGTCGCTACAGCAGGGACGCGCTGCGCCGCGTCGCGTTCGTGCGGGCCGCGCAGCGCGTCGGCATCCCGCTCGCCACGATCCGCGACGCGCTCGCCGAACTGCCCGAGGAACGCACCCCCGACCGCGAGGACTGGGCCCGCCTGTCGGCGGCGTGGCGCAGCGAACTCGACGAGCGCATCAAGCAGTTGGGCCGTCTCCGGGACCATCTGACGGACTGCATCGGCTGCGGCTGCCTCTCGTTGCAGACATGTGTGCTGTCCAACCCGGACGACGTCTTCGGCGACCGGTTGACCGGCTCCCGCCTGCTGCCGGAGCGGCGGCGCGCCAAGGGCGACCCGGCCTGACACACGCGAAGGCGGGCCCGCACCCCGTGCCGGGCCCGCCCTCGTGCGCGGGGTCCTACTCGTACTCCGTGCCGCCCTTGCGGGTCAGGTACGCCGGGCTCACCGCCTTGGCGATCGCGCGCCCGCCGGTGACCGGGCTGTACCGCTCCACCGCCGGGCGGACGACGACGCCCTCTCGCAGATGCAGCCGCCGACCCGACACCGTCTCGCGGCCGCTCGCCAGCTCCAGCACCTTGTCCGCGTCGTACGGACCCGTGAACAGCCGGGGCACGACCGGCAGTTCACCGCCGAGCACGGCTGCCGGGTCCAGCCAGCGGACCTGGCCGTCGATCTCCGCCGAGATGTCGAACACGGCATAGCCCAGCCCGTTCTCCGCCCGGGCGTCCTTGCCGTAACCGAGGTCCTGGACGCCGGCGCCGTACACCTCGGCGAACACCCCGACCCGGCTCGCACCGAGCCGCTCGGCGAGGCGCGCCGCGATCTTGGGCACGCCGTTCCCGAGCACCGCCCGCCAGTAGAGGTTCGCCGGGTCCTTCTTGATGGCGAGCCCCTTGGCGCCGAAACCCTTGGACGAGACCCGCACCCGTCCGCCGTCCGCCGTGGAGTACGTCGCCAGACAGGCCGAGCCGTGCAGCTTCTCGGTGATCACGACCGCCTCCCCGGGCTCGAAGATGCCCGGATAGCGCTGCAGGTTCTCGATGTCCACCCACGGCAGCAGATCCGGTGCCGCCTCCACGTCGCCGCTCATCCGGGGCGGGATCGGCGGGGCCCACTTGGTGATGGCGAGCCGCTCCGCGAAGTCCGTGCCGTCCGCGGCCGCCTTCGCCAGGTCGACGTCCGCGAGCGCGCGCGGCCGGCACACGATGCCCTGCGACAGCTCGCCGCGCAGCCGGACCGCCTTGACCCGGTTGGCCTCGCCGCCCGCGAGCCGGCCGGTCAGACCGAGCTCGTCGATCAGCGCGGCCGGGAGCACGGCCTGCTCGGGGATGTAGACCGCGGCGTCACCCGTGCGATAGACGCCCTTGGCGACGACGGCGCGGTACAGGCCCACCTGGGCCAGCTCCAGCGCATCGGCGTTCGGGTGCTCGTGCACGGTCAGGACTTCGGCGGTGACGCGCAGCGTCGACATCGGGGCTCCTCGGTCGTGGTTCTCGGCACCCCCACTCTCGGCACCGAAATCCCGCTGGGCCACGGGATTTCCCGTCTGGTAACGTCCGGATCTTCGTCCGGCCGCGAGCCGCGAACGGAGTCCTCGACGGGACGTGGCGCACATGGCCTCCCCAGCACTCACCGCGGCGGTGGACCGCGTCCGCGCGGTCTTCGCGGGCATGACCAGCCCCCGCGAGACGGGCTGCGGCCTCTGCCATCTCCCCGAGGAGACGGCGCTGTTGCGCGTGCCCGACGTGGCCCTGCCCGACCGGGCCCTGCGGATCTACGCGCACGAGGTGCCGGACCACTTCGACGACCACCCCGCCGCGATGCGCAGGATCCTTCCGCAGGTCGCCGAGCAGCTGGCGGCGCGCCGGTGGACGGCGTTCAACGCCTACGACCTGACCGGCCTCGGACGTTCCGGCTGGCGGACCTGGCCCGCGGAACAGGCCGACGCGATCCGCGCGTTCCTCGACGCGTGGTGGGCCGACACCCTCGCCACGGAACTCGACGACTGGTACGTGACAGAGGTGTTCCAGGCCTGTGCGACCGCGGCCGGCACCGTGACGCCCTACCTCGCCCGCTGGGCCGCGCAGCCGCCCGGCGGGCCGGCCGACCGGTACCTCGCCCTGTTCGTCGACTGGTGGATCGACGAACTCCTCAACGACGACACGGCCGTCTTCAGGTGGTGGTGCGACTACGCGCGCGACGAGCCCGTCGCGGAGCTCCAGGAGTGGATCCTCGCGCACGCCCCCGCGCGCCTGCGGGCCCAGGACGCCGACCCGCTGCTGCTGTTCAAGACCGGGCTGCTGGCCCTTCCGTACGAGCAGCGCTTCACCGACGCCGTCTGGGACGCGGCGCCCCCCGCGTGATGAGGGAGAGGTCCCGGGGCCGCCGGCCCGGGACCGGCGTCCCTCAGGCGACCGAGGCGAGCTCCCTGCGCCCCGCGCGCTTCGCCGCGGTCACCGCCTCCAGTGTCAGGACGGGCTGCGGCACCACGATCCCGCAGCCGGTGCAGACCGGGCCGAAGAACGGCTCGTGCTCCAGGTCCTGTCGCCACACGATGTGCGTTCCCCTGCACACCGGGCACGCGTCCCCGGGCTCCGTCTCCAGCGCGCCGATCAGTCTGCGCAGCACCTCGTCCAGCGGCTCCGAGGGATGTATCCCGGGGCTGTCGCAGCGCGCGACCCCGTTCCCGCCCCACGTCCTGCGGTGCCAGTCGTCGATGTGTCCGGGCCGCCGCAGCCCCTCGTGCTTCTCCCGTTTACGGCGGTCCGCGAAGTTCTCCTCGTACGCGAGCCATACCGCCCGCGCCCGCTCCAACTCCTCCAGTGCGGCCACCAGCCGCGCCGGATCGGGGGCCCTGTCCTCGGGCTCGATGCTGTGCCTCGCGCACAGATGGTTCCAAGTGGCCCGATGCCCATAAGGGGCGAACCTCTCCAGGCACTTGCGCAGTGAGTAGCGCCGCAGCGCCAGGTCACACCGCACGTCACGCACCTGTCTCGCAAGACTCCGGAAACCGGCCATCGCGTCGACACCTCCGTCGCTGGTACATCGGCGTTGAAGAATGGACGTAGGAGTGCCCGTTTCGGCTCCATCGAAAATCGGGACGCGTCATGTCGACCGGATCACGCCCCTGTTTCAGCGGCCGACACGCCCCGCCGACAACACCACCCGGGCCAGTTCCTCATGGCAGATGTCACTGTGCGCACCCGCAGGCGGCCCGCCCCTCCGCACCACCTGCGCCGCGTCCACGCTGACGCATCCCGAGTCCGGCAGACCGTCGCGCAGCGCCTCCTCCAGCGTCAGCCGCGGCGTGCCCGCGACGGCCTGAATGCCGTCGTGGCCCATCGCCCACCACCGCCGGTCGCCGCCGGCCACCGACGCCGAGTCCCCGGCGAGGGCCGAGGCCAGCGGGTAGAACACGCCGAGCGCACTGTCGTGCCGCGAGTAGCAGGCGACCACCGGCCCGTCGACCCGCTCCTGCACCGCGGCGAGCGCGCCCGCGCTGTGCGGGGCGTGCGGAAGGCCGCACGCGAACGCGTAATGCGACAGGGCGCCTTGGAGCAGCGTCACCGACTTCACGTTGTCCGCGCCCTCCGGCAGCCCCCGCAGCGCGAACGCCATCAGCCGCGCCCCCTGGCTGTGCCCGACGAGGTGCACCCGCAGCCGCGGCGCCGAACGGGCCAGCCGGCCCAGCAGCGGCCCGAGCCCCAGCTCGCCGACCGTCCCCGCGCGGCGCTTCATCGCGTAGTACGTCGTCTGCCGCAGCAACTCCTTCGCGCCCCGCCACGCGGAGCGCAGTCCGCCGCCGAACGGCAGCACGCCGTACAGCGACCCGGACTCCGCCTCCAGAGCGGCGGCCAGCCTGCGGCACAGGGTGAGCGTGTCCTCGTACAGCACCGCGGGCGGGCTCTGCTCGTCGTGCGGCAGGTCCTCGGCGAAGCCCGCCTCCATACCGCCGGGCGGCGTGGCCGCCAACTCCCGGGCCAGCCTGCCGAACTCGGCGAAGGCGGCCCGCGACTCCGGCTGCTCGTCCAGCAGCCACGCGAGCCGCTCGACGGTCTCGCGATGCCCGGGGAACAGCTCGGCGAGCACCGCGCGGGTCGCCCCGTCCAGGCCGGGGCCCGACGGCTGGGCGCCGGCGGCCGGTGGTTCGACGTCGGGGATCGGTTCGTCCGAGAACCGCATCGAGGGCCAGACGACGCCCGCGTACCCCAGCCGTGCCTGCGGGGTCTGCGCCACCAGCTTGGGGAAGGGAGCGAAGAACGACGCGTAGAGCCGCCGGGCCGTGCCCGGGGAGTTGTTCCACCCGTGGGCGAACATCACCAGGTCGGTGACGTCCTGTTCCATGAGCGCGCCGTACGGCCCCAGCACATCGCCGTCCGCGTCGAAAGTGATCTCCCGGTACGGTCGCACACCTGTCCCCGACATGGCCCGCCCCTCCCCTTGGCCCGTCACCACAGGATCCTGCGCAAGGGGAGAAACGGCCATACCCCGGAAGCGGTCGGAGCCGGTCGGCCGCCCGACCCGGTGCGGACGGATCAGGACGTCGTACGACGTGGCCAGCCGCACGGGCTCGGCCGGCCACGCGGTGCCGATGCTCCTCGCCGGACGGGTCGCTCCCGGCCACTCGCGGGCCGTGCGGGGGCGCGGTGCGCATGTCCGGGCAGGCCCTTCCCGGTGGGGCAGTGCCCACCCGTCGCGTGCTCAGTACCGCAGGTACCGCCGGCGTACCGCGCGGAACGCGGCCAGTTCGTCCCGCCACGCGCCCACCACCTCGTCGGTGTCCGCCCCCGCGTCGATGAGCGTGCGCACCTTGGTGGAACCGGTCAGCTTGTCGATCCAGTTGTCGGCGCGCCAGGCGAATCCGCTCCAGCTGCGCTTCGCCGTCACCAGCAGCGCGATGCCGGTGCGGACGGGGTCGAAGGACTCCCGGTCGTGGACGATGAGTTGGACGCCGCCGATCGTCCTGCCCTGGAACTTGGAGAACGTGGGCGCGAAGTACGCCTCGCGGAAGCGGACGCCGGGCAGGTCCAGTGCGTTCACGGCCTCGGCCCAGCGGCGGTCGACGCCCTCCGCGCCCAGGAGCTCGAAGGGGCGGGTGGTGCCCCGGCCCTCGGACAGGTTCGTGCCCTCGAACAGGCAGGTGCCCGAGTAGACGAGGGCGGTGTCGGGGGTGGGCATGTTGGGGCTCGGCGGCACCCAGGGCAGCCCGGTCTCGTCGTAGAAGTCGGAGCGGTGCCAGCCCGTCATCGTCACGGTCTCCAGCGCGACCGGTCGCGTGAGGAACTCCCCGTTGAAGAGCAGCGCCAGTTCGGCCACGGTCATGCCGTGCGCCTGCGCGATCGGCTCACGGCCCACGAAGGTCGCGAACGCCTTGTCGAGCACGGGTCCCAGCGCCGCGCGGCCGGTCACCGGATTGGGCCGGTCGAGCACCACGAACCGCTTCCCCGCGAGCTCGGCGGCCTGCATGCAGTCGAAGAGGGTCCAGATGTAGGTGTAGAAGCGGGCCCCGGCGTCCTGGATGTCGAAGACGACCGTGTCCACACCGGACGCGGTGAAGATGTCGGCCAGCGGCCGGCCGCTCTTCAGGTACGTGTCGTACACCGGCAGCCCGGTCGCGGGGTCGTCGTAGCGGCCCTCGGAGCCGCCCGCCTGCGCCGTGCCGCGGAAGCCGTGCTCGGGTCCGAAGACCGCGACCAGGTTCACGCGGTCGTCGGCGTGCATGACGTCCACGATGTGCCGGACGTCGCGCGTGATGCCGGTCGGGTTGGTGACGACGCCGACCCGTTCGCCGGCCAGGAGCGCGTACCCGTCGGCGGCCAGCCGCTCGAAACCGGTGCGCACCCGGCCGCGGCCCGTATGGGCGGCGGCGGGCGTGGCGGATGTCGCGGCCAGGGCCCCCACCGCGCCGCCGGCGGCCAGCAAACCCCGTCTGGAAAGGCTCATCGAGCTACCTCCGTGATCGCCGTCTGTCATGGCCACGCACGCTAGCGCTCCTGACGCCCTGGGGGAACGACCCCGGCACGGCCGTCGAGCTGCCCCCTTCCACGTCGGCATACCGACCGGTTAGTCTGCCTGGCAGCCGGGACGCTGCGAAAGGCGGAGCTTGATGAGCACGGTGCAGGGCCTAGGGGTTGTTGTCACGGGAGCGGGCGGCGGTATCGGGGCCGCCCTTGCCCGCCGGTTCGCCGCCGGGGGCGCCCGGGTCGTGGTCAACGACATCGACGCGGGCAAGGCCAAGGCCGTCGCCGACGAGATCGGCGGCACCGCCGTACCCGGCGACGCCTCGGACGTCGTCGACGAGGCCCGGGACGCCCTCGGCGGCGTCGTCGACGTCTACTGCGCCAACGCCGGCCTCGGCTCGGGCGGCGACGCCTTCGCGGACGAGGACGTCTGGGCCTCCGCCTGGGACGTCAACGTCATGGCACACGTCCGCGCGAGCCGCGCCCTGCTGCCCGACTGGCTGGAGCGCGGCAGCGGCCGCTTCGTCTCCACCGTCTCCGCCGCCGGGCTGCTCACGATGATCGGGGCCGCGCCCTACAGCGTGACCAAGCACGGAGCGCTCGCCTATGCCGAGTGGCTCTCCCTGACCTACCGCCACCGCGGCCTCAAGGTCCACGCCATCTGCCCGCAGGGCGTACGGACCGACATGCTCACCGCCACCGGATCGGCCGGCGACATCGTCCTCAAGCCGACCGCGATCGAGCCCGAGGACGTCGCCGACGCCCTGTTCGCCGCGATGGAAGAGGACCGCTTCCTCGTCCTGCCGCACCCGGAGGTCGCCGGCTTCTACGCGGCGCGCGCCACCGAGACCGACCGCTGGATCGCCGGAATGAACCACATCCAGCAGAAGTGGGAGGAGGTGGGCCGATGAGCTCCGTCTACGCCGCGCAGCCGTGGCTCGGGCAGCTGACCGAAGCCCAGCGGGCCCCCGTCGCCCCGCCCCCGACCGTCGTGCACTCCTTCCGCGCGGCCGTCGCCCGCGCGCCGGAACACCCCGCGCTCGCCTACTTCGACGGCCGGCTGAGCTACCGGGAGACCGACGACCTCTCCGACTCCGTCGCCGCCCACCTCGCCGAGCGCGGTGTCGCCCGCGGCGACCGCGTGGCCCTCATGCTCCAGAACAGCCCGCAGTTCGTCATCGCGCTGCTCGGCGCCTGGAAGGCCGGCGCGACCGTCGTCCCGCTCAACCCGATGTACAAGACGGCTGAGGTCGCCCACGTCCTCGCCGACTCCGGGGCCACCGCGCTGATCTGCTCCGACCGGGCATGGGAGGCGTACCTGCGCGACTGCGCCGCCGCCTCTTCCGTGCGCGTCGTGCTCACCGCCTGCGAGCTCGACCTCCAGACGCGGCACGACGAGCGGGTCCTCTCCTTCGAGCGGGCTCCGCTGGCCGAGGACGCCGACGACCTGCTCACCGTCGGCCGCCGGCGCCTCCCGGCGCCGTCCGGACGCGAACTCGGCGCCGCGGACGTCGCCTTGATCAGCTACACGTCGGGCACCAGCGGCACCCCCAAGGGGGCGATGAACCTCCACGGCGGCATCACCTACAACGCCGAACGCCAGCGCACCGGCCACCCCGTCCCCGAAGGTGCCTGCTACTTCGCCCTCGCGCCCCTCTTCCACATCACCGGCATGGTCTGCCAGCTCGCCGTCTGCATCGCCAACGCGGGCACCCTCGCGCTCGCCTACCGCTTCGAGGCGGGCGTCGTGCTCGACGCCTTCGCCGAGCACAGGCCGGCGTACACGGTCGGCCCGTCGACCGCGTTCATGGCCCTGGCCGCGCATCCTGCTGCTACCCGCGAGCACTTTGCTTCCTTCGCCGTGATCTCCTCGGGCGGCGCGCCCGTGCCGCCCGCGCTGGTGGAGAAGTTCCGCGCCGGTTTCGGGCCGTACATACGCAACGGCTACGGGCTCACCGAGTGCACCGCGCCCTGTGCGTCCGTGCCCCCGGAGAAGGAGGCGCCGGTCGACCCGGCCTCCGGCACCCTGTCCGTGGGCCTGCCCGGCCCCGACACCGTCGTGCGGATCGTCGACGAGAAGGGCGACGACGTGCCCCTCGGCGAACAGGGCGAGATCGCCGTGCGCGGCCCGCAGGTCGTGCCCGGCTACTGGCGACTCCCCGAGGCCACCGCCGAGGCGTTCCCGGACGGCGAACTGCGCACCGGCGACATCGGCTTCATGGACGCGGACGGCTGGCTCTACGTCGTCGACCGCAAGAAGGACATGATCAACGCCTCCGGGTTCAAGGTCTGGCCCCGCGAGGTCGAGGACGTCCTCTACACGCACCCGGCGGTCCGCGAGGCGGCCGTCGTCGGCGTGCCGGACTCCTACCGCGGGGAGACGGTCAAGGCGTACGTCAGCCTGCGCCCGGGGGCGGACCTCGGGCCCGACGAGCTGTCCGCCTACTGCGAGCAGCGGCTCGCCGCTTACAAATACCCCAGGGAAGTAGTGATCCTGCCGGAGCTCCCCAAGACCACAAGTGGGAAGATCCTCAGGCGGGAACTGCGTTCCCGGGTTTAGAACACAGATGTTTCGGCAGGAAGGGCAGGTGGCGGCGATGGCCAGGACGACGGACGGGGAGGCGACCCCCGTACCGCAGAGGCTGCTGGCCGCCGCCACCCGCCTCTTCGCCGAGCAGGGATACGACCGCACCTCGGTCCAGGAGATCGTGGAGGCGGCGGGCGTCACCAAGGGGGCGCTCTATCACTACTTCGGGTCCAAGGAGGACCTCCTGCAGGAGGTCTACTCCCGGGTGCTGCGCGTCCAGCAGGAGCGGCTGGACGCCTTCGCGGACGCGGACGAGCCCGTGGAGGACCGGCTGCGCGAGGCTGCGGCGGACGTCGTCGTCACCACCATCGACAACCTGGACGACGCGGCGATCTTCTTCCGCTCCATGCACCACCTGAGCCCGGAGAAGCACAAGCAGGTGCGGGCCGAGCGGCGCCGCTACCACGAGCGGTTCCGGGCGCTGGTGGAGGAGGGGCAGCAGGGCGGCGTCTTCTCCTCGGCGACGCCGGCGGATCTGGTGGTGGACTACCACTTCGGGTCGATCCACCACCTGTCGACGTGGTACCGCCCGGACGGCCCCCTGACGAAGCAGCAGGTCGCGGACCACCTGGCGGACCTCCTCCTTCGCGCGCTCCGCCCCTGACTGCGCGGACCCTGCCGGGGCGCTGCGGTCGTCCGCGCGGCGCTCCCGTTGGGCCTTGGGCCCGACGCCCGCGGTTCTCTCGCCGACGGGGCTGGTTTTCCGGCCGGGGCGTCCGCGCGGCGCTCCCGGGGAGCACGCGGTCCGGGCGGCCCGCGGCGCGGAGCTGCCGCCGTGGCGGGGGGATGGGGGCGTCAGCCCCTATCGCTTCCCCCGTCAGGGGGTCTGGGGGCGGAGCCCCCAGTTACGGGAAGGGGCGGGGTGGGGGAAAACCCCCACCCCGCCCACCCCTCACATGTACTTCTTCAGCTCCCGCCTCGCCAGCGACCGCTGATGCACCTCGTCCGGCCCGTCCGCCAGCTTCAGCGTCCGCGCCGCCGCCCACAGTTCCGCCAGCGGGAAGTCCTGGCTCACGCCGCCCGCGCCGTGGACCTGCACCGCCTTGTCCAGGATGTCCACGACCGCCCGCGGCGTCGCGATCTTGATCGCCTGGATCTCGGTGTGCGCGCCCCGGTTGCCGACCGTGTCCATCAGCCACGCGGTCTTCAGCACCAGCAGCCGCAGCTGCTCCACGGTCACCCGCGCGTCCGCGATCCAGTTCTGCACGACGCCCTGCTGGGCGATCGCCTTGCCGAACGCCTCGCGGGACACCGCCCTGCGGCACATCAGCTCGATCGCCCGCTCGGCCATGCCGATCAGCCGCATGCAGTGGTGGATACGGCCCGGCCCGAGCCGCGCCTGGGCGATGGCGAAGCCGCTGCCCACCTCGTCGATCAGGTTCGACGCGGGCACCCGCACGTCGGTGAAGACGACCTCGGCGTGGCCGCCGTGCGAGTGGTCCTCGTAGCCGTAGACCTGCATGGCGCGGCGGACCTCGACGCCCGGGGTGTCCCGCGGGACCAGGACCATCGACTGCTGACGGCGGATGTCGTCGCCGTCAGGGTCGGTCTTGCCCATCACGATGAAGATCTGGCAGTTCGGGTTCATCGCACCGGAGATGTACCACTTGCGGCCGTTGATGACGTAGTCGTCACCGTCGCGGTCGATCCGGGTCCGGATGTTCGTCGCGTCCGACGAGGCGACCTCGGGCTCGGTCATGGCGAACGCCGAGCGGATCTCCCCGGCGAGCAGCGGCTCCAGCCACTGCTTCTTCTGCTCGTCGTTGCCGAACTGGGCGAGGACCTCCATGTTCCCCGTGTCCGGGGCCGCGCAGTTCAGTGCCGTCGGCGCCAGGTGCGGGCTGCGTCCGGTGATCTCGGCGAGCGGCGCGTACTGCAGGTTCGTCAGGCCCGCGCCGTGCTCCGCGTCGGGCAGGAAGAGGTTCCACAGGCCCTGCTTGCGCGCCTCGGCCTTCAGCTCCTCGACGATCGCCGGGGTGTCCCACGGTGACGCCAGCCGCGCGCGCTGCTCGTGCTCGATCTGCTCGGCCGGGTAGACGTGCTCGTCCATGAACGTGAGCAGTCTGGCGCGGAGTTCTTCCGTGCGGGCGTCGAATGCGAAGTCCATGAGGTACTCAGCCTTCCTGGAGGGTGGTGAGGCCGTGCTCGATGAAGACGGGGACGAGATCCCCGATGCGGTCGAAGCCGGCGCCGACGGTCTGGCCGAGGGTGTAGCGGTAGTGGATGCCCTCGAGGATCACGGCGAGCTTGAACCAGGCGAACGCCGTGTACCAGGAGATCGCCGAGGTGTCCCGGCCGGAGCGCCCGGCGTACCGCTCGATCAGCTCGTCGGGGGAGGGGTGGCCGGGCGCGGCCGCGGTGGTGCTGATGGGGGAACCGGGCAGTTCCAGCGGGCGGCTGTACATCACCAGCAGGCCGAGGTCGGTCAGCGGATCGCCGAGCGTGGACATCTCCCAGTCCAGTACGGCCGTGATCCGGTCGTCCTCGCCGATCAGGACGTTGTCGAGGCGGTAGTCGCCGTGGATGACGGCGGGCGCGGGGGAGGGCGGCAGCGAGCGCCCGAGGGCGGCGTGCAGCTCGTCGATGCCGGGCAGCTCCCGGTTGCGTGAGGCGTCCAGCTGCTTGCCCCAGCGGCGCAGCTGCCGGTCGAGGAAGCCCTCGGGGCGCCCGAAGTCGCCGAGCCCGACCGACTCGGGATCCACGGCGTGCAGGTCGACGAGCGTGTCGACGAGGGAGAGCGCCGCGTCGCGGGTGCGTGCGGGACCGAGAGCGGTGAGCTGTTCGGCGGTGCGGTAGGGCGTCCCGTCGACGAACTCCATGACGTAGAACGGCGATCCGATGACCGACTCGTCCTCGCACAGCAGCACCGGCCGGGGGACGGGCACCTCGGTCGTTGCGAGCGCGCTGATCACCCGGTGCTCGCGCTTCATGTCGTGGGCGGTCGCCAGGACGTGGCCGAGCGGGGGCCTGCGGACGACCCAGCGGCCGGTGCCGTCGGTGACCGCGTAGGTGAGGTTGGAGCGGCCGCCCTGGATCAGGCGTGCACTGAGAGGTCCGCTCACCAGCCCCGGCCGCTCGCGGTCGAGATGTCCGCGCAGCTGCTCGGGATCAAGGCCCTGTGGGGCTGGGCTCATGGTGCGCACCTCCGGAGGCGGTCCTGGTCGTGTCGTCCTGACGATCGCGTTTATGATGACCGACCAGTCGGTATGTCGTCCAGTGCGCCCGTGGAACCGATGTGTGGATCACACGCGAGAACGCGCCCGCCCCGGGCTGAGATGCGCGGCAGGCGGGCGCGTTCGGCCTGCGGACGCAGGCGGGACGGGTGCGTTCCGGCGAGGCGGGGCAGGCCGGAACCACCGTGTCACCCGGTGCGTGGGCCATGCCGCGGGGGTGGATCAGCCGTACCTCGACGTCCCCGACGTGCACGGTGAACCGGTCGTCGGGCGGACGGTCGGGGCGGTGATCCGGATGTCGCCGGAATCGGTCTGCGGCCGGATCGGATGCAGCCGGTGCTTTCTGGCCGGCACCTCGCGGCCGCCGGCGTCCGCCACTCCCCCCGGTCGGGCTGGTCGGCGCGAAATGACCCGCCGCGCCTGCCGGTTGGCTCCCGCCCGGGGGCGGCGGGGTGGGTCAGGGGATCAGTGGTCGTCCCAGTGGCCGTCGTGCTGGGCGTGCCGGTGTCCGTCGTGGACGTAGTCGACGTGGTCGCCGTGCACCACGGCGGGGTGCCCGCATCCGGCGCCGTGCTCATGGGTGTGGCTGCTGTGCGAGACGTGCTCGCCGGGCTCGCATTCGTCCCAGTGTCCGGAGTGCTTGCGGTGGAGATGGCCGTCGTGCGCGTAGTCGACGTGGTCACCGTGCGGGACCTCGGTGTGTCCGCAGGACGGTCCGTGCGTGTGCTCGTGGGCGGGGTGCTCCTGGTGGAGGACGGTCATGACACTCCCCTTGAAGTCCGGATTGTAATGATCTGCACCCTCCAGGCTAGTGTCCGCTCCCCGACCGGGCCGGGCGCCGGGCCGCGCTGCCCGCCGGGCGGCACGCGTGCCGCCACCTGCCGCACCCTGCGCGCTGCGACCGGCCCCGGTCACCCGGAGCCACGGCCCACGGCTACCGAGGTGGAGCACCGAACCCCCGCTCACGCCCCGGCCCGCGCGGCGGCGTCGGCGCACGGGCAGCCTCAGGTCACGACCGCGACGGCGAACGCCGCGAGCGCCAGGACGCAGCCCACCGCCGCGACGGCGGCCCGCAACGACAGCGTCGGCGGCCGGGCCGCGTCCATCGCGCCGATGCGCCGGTGCGCCACGGCCAGGAAACCCAGCCAAGCGGCCAGGCTCAGCCCGACCGCAGGCCACGCGTTTCCGCTCGCCTGCCGGGCGGCGAGCACCGCCACCACCGTGCAGGCCAGGGTGGTCCGACGCCACGCCAGGCGGGTCCGCTCGGGCTGCAGCCCCGGATCCCGCTCGGGCGCCGTCACACGTCACCCCAGGACACGACGACCACCATGGCGACGGACACGACCGCGACCACCAGCGCCAGCAGCGCGGGGAAACGGGATACCGGCAGATCCTCACCACGGCGCATCGCCCGCTCGCAGCGGACCCAGTGGTTCACGGCGCGCACGGCGCACATGGCGCCCGCCCCGATCAGCGCGAGCGCGAGACCCGCCCGCACGCCCCAGCGCAGATCCGGCAGGAACTGGTCGACGGCGAAGCCGCCGCCGATGAGCGCGAGCGCCGTGCGGATCCACGCCAGGAACGTGCGCTCATTGGCGAGCGAGAAGCGGTAGTCGGGGGTCTCGCCCTCCTCCCGGATCCGCCGGGGCGCGAACCACAGGCGCAGGCTCTGTACGAAGTCGCTCACGCCGGGCACCCTACCCGCGCCGTCACACCGACCGGTGGGCCCTGAGCCGCTCCCACGCGGCGAGGCCGTCCGGTACCCACTCCCACTCGCGCAGGCGCTCCTCCAACTCGCTCTCCGTGAGGAAGCCGTGCCAGGCGACCTCCTCGGCCTGCGGTTCCACCGGGAGCGTGCAGCACACCTCGTAGACGGAGGACCACCAGGTCTGCGCGGGATCGCCGCCGCCCTCGTACAGGAACGAGAACACCGGTACGGGGCGCGGCAGTCCGCTCACCCCGAGCTCCTCCTCGGCCTCGCGCAGGGCGGCGTCGTCGTACGTCTCGCCCGCGCCGACGACACCGCCGACGAACATGTCGTGCAGCGAGGGGAAGACGAGCTTGGTCGCGGTCCGCCGGTGTACGAAGACGCGTCCCTCCCCGTCGCGTACGAGGACGAACACGCACCGGTGCCGCAGTCCGCGCGCGTACGCCTCGCCGCGCGGCGCCTGCCCGATCACCCGGTCCTGTTCGTCGACGATGTCGAGGAGCTCGTCCGCGGAATTGCCTGCCGGAGTCATGGCAGCCATACAAGCATCACGCGAGGCCGCACCAGGCACCCGGTGCGGCCCCGCGGGTCCGTCAGCGGAACGTGGCCCGCACCGAGCCCCGGGCGGTCTCCACGCCCCGTTCCCGGAGCAGGGCGGCTCCCCGCGGGGAACGGGCCGCCGCCGGTGAGGTGTGCGGCATCAGCCCTGGCCCCACTTCTGCGCGCACGCCTTCAGATCGGCCTTGACCTGCTGGCCCCGGTCCACGACGACGGGCACGCGCTCCAGGACCTGTCCGTTCTTCTCGCACGTCAGGGTCCAGTTCTCGATCAGGCCGCCCGTCTGCTGCTCCGTGGCGTCGTACAGGGATGCGGTGAGCGTCCAGGACGGCGTGACGGAGGCCCAGTTCTCCACCCGCAGCACATAGGTGCCCTGCTCCGGGTCCTGGAGCAGCACCCGTTCCTTCTCGCCGACCGAGCCGGCGGAGCTGCCGACCTGGGTGAGGCTGCCGTCGGCGTTCCTGCGCAGCACGTACAGATCGAGATCGTCCGGCGTCGGCCAGTCGAGCTTCACCTCGAGGACGTCGGCGGCCCGGTCGACGGTGAACTCCTGCTCCGTCCGCTGCGCCGGTGCGGTCGTGCCCGTGTAGGTCTGCCGCTTCAGGGGCTCGGAGGAGATCACCTGGATCTGGCGGGCCTTGACGACGGGCCGGGTGGAGGGGTTCACGTGCCAGGTGTACGTGCCGCCCCGGCCGACGGTCATGGTCGTGTCCAGGGTGTCCGAGACACTGCCCGACCAGGTGGGAGTGGCGAAGGTCTTGCGCAGCCGCAGGGTCGCGCCCGCGGGCGCCTTGCCGCCGATCACCGCGTGGGTCCGCGCGTCCACGGCGCTCTCCAGCGCGAGGAGGTACGCCTCACGGTTGCCCTTGCCGGCGAATTCGCCCGCGCCGAGGTACTCGTCGACGACCTCCGGGAACGGCGGGTGGAACTCGTCGGGGCCGATCTCGAACGTGTACCCGTAGCCGCCGGTCGCGTTGTACGACCAGTCCTCGGTGGTGCCGGTGGTGTCGTACAGCTCCCAGCTGTGCTGGCTCGTGTAGCCGTTCTGGGCGGCCATCCGGTCGCCGAGCTCCGTCAGCGCGGCGTCGTCCGGCGGATCGCCGACGGGCTGCCCGCCGGGTCCGATCGTGTCGGGCGCGACCCCGCCGGGACTCAGCACCAGGTTGGAGAAGGTGTGGTTGGTGATCAGACCGGTCACCTGACGGCTGCTGATCAGCTCGCGGATGTTCTGCGTCTCCGGCTCCGAGAACGGCGCTGCGCCGCGGTACGTGGCCTGGACCGGCTCGGCGGCCGCTCCCGGACCGCCCCAGTACGCCCCGTAGTTGCGGTTGAGGTCGACGCCCGCTCCGAAGCCGCCGGGGCTGCTCGCGAGGGCGCACTCGTTCAGGAGCGGGGACAGCCCGTCGACGATCCGGCAGTTCTTGCGCTTGTACGCGTTCCCGGGAGTGGCCAGGATCGAGCCGGTGCCGCCCTCGTCGACAGGGCGCAGGTCGATCAACTGCCCGTCGTCGTAGGACTTCTGGAAGCCGTCGACGTTGACGACCGGCACGACGACGACGCGGGCCTTCTTCAGGAGCGCGGTGATGCGCGGGTCGCTGCCGTAGTTCTTCACCAGGTCGTGGGCGAACTCGATGGTGTGCTCGCCCGAGGGCCATTCGCGGGCGTGGTGCAGGCCGAGCATCAGGAAGACGGGGCGGCCGTCCTGCGCGGCGGTGACGTCGTGGGCGATCTCCACGCCGTGCACGGGCTTGCCCTCGAGGCTCCGGTGCCGCAGCGTGATCTTCTTGACCAGGCCGGGGTGTGCTGCGGCGAGCCGGTCGAGATCGGCGTTGTAGTCGTTCAGGCTGCGGTAGCTGTCACGCCCCGACGGCAGGGGCGAGGCGGCGGTCGCGGCCGCGTAGGCACGGTTGGCCGCGTTGATCTCGGACTCCCGCTGGACGAGGTCCGGGATGCGCGCCTGCCAGGTGAAGCCGGCGGCGCGCAGCGCGAGCGCGTCGCCGAGCCCGTGCAGGACGACCTCGCTGTGGCCGTGCGTCGCGTGCTCGGTCAGGTCGAGCCCGAGGGAGGCCAGTCTGTTCCTGTCCGCTCGGGTGGGGGTGTCCACTGTCACGAGCTGCGGCCTGAACTCCTGGTCTTCCGCCGCCGCGGCGGAAGAAGCCGGGGCGAGGGGAAGCAGCGCGCCCGCAGCGGCGGCGACCAGCGCGCAGGCGATCGCGGTGCGCCTGCGGGAACGTGGGAGAAAAACGACCACCTGAACTCCTTCTCAGAGGAGCTCTGTCCCGGCGGCCGGCTCGCCCTCGTGGGGCCGCGCCGCCTCGGCGGGACATCGCCCTGTCCGTGGTGGGGGGAGGCTGACCGGGAACGTAGCAGAGGCGGTGGCATGTACACGAGAGGGCCGGGAGGGGAAACGGAGGTCCCTGCTCCGGCCGGTCGGGCGGCGCTCCCGCGCACACGGGCACGGGCCGTGCGACGCCCGGTCGGCGGGGGTGTGACGGAAGTCTGACGTATCGCCCGGTTCCCTGGCCCTCACGCCGGTCACGTGCTCGAATCGAAGGGTGACCTCACACGACGGTGACGCGGAGCGCACCGAGCACACCGGCCCCGCCGGGCCGGCCGAGCGCGACGGCGGGACGGCCGGCACGCCCCTCGGCCGCCGGCTGGTGCTCGGCATGCTCGGCGTCGGAGCCGCCTCGGTCGCCGCCGCGCCCCAACTCCAGCGCGCGCTCGAGTCGTTCCTCGGCTCCGCCGCCGACAAGGACCCCACCGGCCTCACCGGGCTGCTGCCCAACGGCGGCGGCTTCCGCTACTACTCGGTCGCCTCCTCCGTCCCGCGCCGGAACGGGACGAACTACCGCCTCACCGTCGACGGCCTCGTCGAACGCCCCGCCGCCTACACGCTCGCCGACCTGCGCGCCCTCCCGCAGACCCGGATCGTGCGCGACGTGCAGTGCGTGACCGGCTGGCGCGTGCCCGACACCCCGTTCGAAGGCGTGCGGCTGTCGCTGCTGCTGGACGCGGCCGGGGTACGACCCGAGGGCACGGCCGTCCGGTTCACGTGCTTCGACGGCACGTACAGCGAGAGCCTCACCCTCCCGCAGGCCCGTCGTGACGACGTCCTGGTCGCCCTGCGCATGCAGGACAAGCCGCTCAGTCACGCCCACGGCGGCCCCGCCCGGCTCTACGTCGCGCCGATGTACTTCTACAAGTCGGCGAAATGGCTCTCCGGGATCACCGTCACCTCCCGTGTACGGCCCGGCTACTGGGAGGAGCGCGGCTATGACGTCGACGCCTGGGTCGGCCGGTCCAACGGGCGCAGCGACACCCTCACCGTCTGAACCGCCCACCCGCGTGCGCCGGTTCAGCCGGGCCGAACGCTGGGTGCACCGCACCACCGCCGCCCTGATGCTCACCTGCGTCGCGACCGCCGCCGCCCTGTACGTACCGCAGATCGCCGAACTCGTCGGCCGCCGCCATCTCGTGGTCACCGTCCACGAGTGGGCCGGCGTGCTGCTGCCGGTGCCGTTCCTGCTCGGCCTCGCGTCCCCGGCCTTCCGCGCCGACCTGCGCCGGCTCAACCGCTTCCGCCCGCACGACCGCACCTGGCTGCGTGCCGTACGCCGCCGGGACCACCGGCTCCCGTCCCGCCCGGCGGGGAAGTTCAACGCCGGGCAGAAGATCTACGCGGCCTGGATCGCGGGCGCGGCCCTGGTCATGCTCGGCACCGGCCTGCTGATGTGGTTCACGGACCTCGCCCCGCTGGTGTGGCGCACCGGCGCGACGTTCGTGCACGACTGGCTGTCGCTGGCCATCGGCATCGTGCTGGCCGGACACATCGGAATGGCGCTCGCCGACCCGGAGGCACGCCGTGGCATGCGCACCGGGTCGGTCGAGCGCCAGTGGGCCCGCGACCACCACTCCGAGTGGCTACAGGACGAGTGACAGCAGCAGTACGAAGACGATGCCGACGACCGAGATGATGGTCTCCATCACCGACCAGGTCTTGATCGTCTGGCCGACGTTCATGCCGAAGTACTCCTTCACCAGCCAGAAGCCGGCGTCGTTGACGTGGCTGAAGAACAGCGAACCGGCGCCGATCGCGAGGACCAGCAGGGCCGCGTGGGAGGTCGACATGTCGGCCGCGAGCGGCGCGACCAGTCCTGCCGCGGAGATCGTCGCGACCGTCGCCGAACCGGTCGCCAGCCGGATCGCCACCGCGATCAGCCAGGCGAGCAGCAGTGTCGGGATGGCCCAGTCCTTGGAGAAGTCCAGGATCATCTGGCCGACACCGATGTCGATCAGCGTCTGCTTGAAGCCGCCGCCGGCGCCGACGATCAGCAGGACGCCCGCGATCGGGGCGAGCGACTTCTCGACCGTCGAGCCGATCCGCTCCTTGGTGAACCCCGCGGCGCGGCCCAGGGTGAAGATGCCCACCAGCACCGCGGCGAGCAGGGCGATCAGCGGCGAGCCGATGACGTCCGTGACGCGCTGGAGGCCGTTCTCGGGGTCGTCCACGATGATGTCGACGAGCGCCTTGGCCATCATCAGCACGACCGGCAGCAGCACGGTGGCGACGGTGGCGGCGAAGCTCGGGCGCTTGTCCAGGTCGTCGGAGGCGCGTTGGGCGGGGGTCTGGGGGGCACCCCCGGTTGAGAACAGCATCTTCTCCGGCGCGGGGATGTCCACCCACCGGGCCGCGAACTTCGAGAACACCGGGCCCGCGATGATCACCGTGGGTATGGCGACGACCAGGCCGAGGGCGAGGGTCACACCCAGGTTGGCGCCGATGGCGTCGATCGCGACCAGCGGGCCGGGGTGCGGCGGGATCAGGCCGTGCATGACGGACAGGCCGGCGAGGGCCGGGATGCCGATCCGCATCAGCGAGTAGTTGCCGCGCTTGGCGACCATCAGCACGACCGGGATCAGCAGGACGATGCCGACCTCGAAGAACAGCGGGAGTCCGATGATCGAGGCGATCAGCACCATCGCCCACGGCATCGCGCGTCCGCCCGCCTTGGCCAGGATCGTGTCGACGATCTGGTCGGCGCCGCCCGAGTCGGCGAGCAGCTTGCCGAGGATCGCGCCCAGGGCGATGAGGACGCCGACGCCGGCGACGGTGCTGCCGAGGCCGGTGCTGAAGGAGGCGATGGCCTTGTCGAGCGGCGCCCCGGCGAACGCGCCGAGGGCGAGCGAACCGATGGTCAGGGCCAGGAAGGCGTGCAGCTTGAACCTGGTGATGAGCAGGACGATGACGGCGATACCCGCCAGGACGGCGATACCCAGCTGAGCGTTACCCGCCGAGGTGATCGGCTCGACGGTGTCCGCTGCCAGCATCTCGACGCTGAGACTGGTCACGGTGATTCCTTGTCACGGAAGGGGACGGTGGGAGGGGGACGGGGGTACGGGGACGGAGGTCAGGAACCGAGCGCGCGCAGCGCGGCGACGGCCCGCTCGGTGATCTCCTCGGGGGTCCCGGACACGTCGACGGCGACACCCGCCTCGTCGTCACCCAGCGGCTGGAGGGTGGCGAACTGGGAGTCGAGGAGCGCGGTCGGCATGAAGTGCCCCTTGCGCTCCGTCATGCGCCGCTCGATGAGCGCGCGGTCGCCGGTGAGGTGCAGGAAGACGACTCCGGGCGCGGCGGCCCTGAGCCGGTCGCGGTACACGCGCTTGAGCGCCGAGCTGGAGACCACGCCGCCGTGTCCGGCCCGCTCATGGGCCCAGGCTCCGATGGCGTCCAGCCACGGCCGGCGGTCGTCGTCGTCCAGCGGGGTGCCGGCCGACATCTTGGCGATGTTGGCCGGGGGATGGAAGTCGTCGCCCTCGGCGTACGGGACGCCCAGGGCGGCGGCGAGCAGGGGGCCGACCGTGGTCTTGCCTGTGCCTGCCACGCCCATCACCACAACGACGTGAGGGGTGCTCATTACGTGCCTCGCTGTCTTCTTCGACATCCGACATCGGTCCGTCGCGCTACTGAAACCCATTAGGTACGACTTATTCAAGAGTCCGAGACACAAACGTCATACTTTTTGTTCCCGGGTCCCCTCGGCTCCCGCCGGTGGCCCACCCGTAGGCTTTGCCCATGACCACAGAAGGCCGAGGGCTTCACACGCACGTGCTCGACACCCTCGGCCTGGCGATCACCGCGGGCGCATACCCCGCGGGGAGCGTCCTGCGCACCGACGAGGTCGCCCAGCGCTTCGACGTCTCACGCACCGTCGTCCGGGAAGTGGTCCGGGTCCTGGAGTCCATGCACCTCGTGGAGTCACGGCGCCGCGTCGGCGTGACCGTACGGCCCACCGAGGAGTGGAACGTCTACGACCCGCGCGTCATCCGCTGGCGCCTCGCCGGCGCCGACCGGCCGCGCCAGCTGCGCTCCCTGACCGTGCTGCGCTCCGCGATCGAACCGGTCGCGGCCTCCCTCGCCGCGGTCAACGCCACCCCGGAGCAGTGCGCCGCCCTCACCCAGGAGGCCATCGGCATGGTCGCCACCTCCCGGGGCCACCAGCTGGAGGGCTACCTCGAGCACGACATCGCCTTCCACCGGATCGTGCTCAACGCCTCGGGCAACGAGATGTTCGCCCGGCTCGGCGACGTCGTCGCGGAGGTCCTCGCGGGCCGGACCCACCACCACGTGATGTTCGACGACCCGGACCCGGCGGCCGTGACGCTCCATGTGCAGCTCGCCGAAGCCGTTCGCGAAGGCGATGCGGCGCGTGCGGAGAGGCTCACCAGGGAGATCGCCGCCGGCGCCCTGGAAGAGCTGGATGTCCTCGCACCCTGAACCGCATGGCATCCTTGCTTCACATTGGCGAAACCTCTGAAATACCTCAGATCTATGTCTGAGTGAGGTTGACCACTGCCAAAATCCCAGGGTTGCCCTGACTATGAGCCATCAGGCTCTCTGGGCACCCACGCCGTGCCGCGGCACACCGCACAGAGCCGCCGGCGCACAAGGCCGGGTACCGCACACCCCCTCACGAAGGCGAACAACCTCAATGAGTGACCGCACCATGGCTGCGGCCGACACGCCTGTCGCCGCCGCGACGGGCACCCCCCACGTAGACGCCGGTGACGCCGGGTACCGCAAGGACCTCAAGTCACGTCACATCAACATGATCGCCATCGGCGGCGCCATCGGTACGGGGCTCTTCCTCGGCGCCGGCGGCCGCATGGCCAACGCCGGTCCGTCCCTGTTCATCGCGTACGCGGTGTGTGGCGTCTTCGCTTTCTTCGTCGTCCGCGCGCTCGGCGAGCTGGTGCTCTACCGGCCCTCCTCCGGCGCCTTCGTCTCCTACGCCCGTGAGTTCATGGGCGAGAAGGGCGCCTACACGGCCGGCTGGCTGTACTTCCTCAACTGGTCGACCACCGCGATCGCCGACATCACCGCCGCCGCGACCTACGCCCACTTCTGGGCCATGTTCAGCGACATCCCGCAGTGGGTCCTCGCCCTGATCGCCCTCGCCGTCGTCCTCACCGCGAACCTGATCTCGGTGAAGTACTTCGGCGAGATGGAGTTCTGGTTCGCGATCATCAAGGTCGCCGCGCTCGTCGTGTTCATGCTCGTCGGCATCTTCCTCGTCGTGACCTCGCACGACATCGGCGGCCACACCCCGGGCCTCGCCACCATCTCCGACAACGGCGGCATCTTCCCGAGCGGCGTCATGCCCATGCTGCTGCTGATCCAGGGTGTCGTCTTCGCGTACGCCTCCGTCGAGCTGTGCGGCGTCGCCGCGGGCGAGACCGAGAACCCCGAGAAGATCATGCCCAAGGCGATCAACTCGATCATGTGGCGTGTCGGTCTCTTCTACGTCGGCTCCGTCGTGCTGCTCGCCCTGCTGCTGCCGTACACCGCGTACTCCGGCGACGAGAGCCCCTTCGTCACCGTCTTCGACAAGCTCGGCATCCCGGGCGCGGCCGGCGTCATGAACCTCGTCGTCCTCACCGCGGCCCTGTCCAGCCTGAACTCCGGCCTGTACTCGACCGGCCGCATCCTGCGCTCGATGTCGATGTCGGGCTCCGCGCCGAAGTTCACCGGCGTGATGAACAAGGGCGGCGTGCCCTACGGCGGCATCCTGCTCACCGCCGCCTTCGGTGTCCTCGGTGTCGGCCTGAACTACGTCATGCCGGGCGAGGCCTTCGAGCTCGTGCTGAACTTCGCCTCGATCGGCATCATCGGCACCTGGGCGATGATCATGGTCTGCTCGCTGCTGTTCTGGCACCGCTCCAAGGACGGCCGGGTCACCCGCCCCGGTTACCAGCTGCCCTGGGCCCCCTACACCCAGCTCGTCACGCTGTTCTTCCTCGCCTCCGTCCTCGTCCTGATGTGGATGGACGGCGGCATCGGCCGCACCACCGTCAACTGCCTGCCGCTGATCGCGGCCGCGCTGGTCGGCGGCTGGTACGTCGTCCGCAAGCGCGTCGGCCACATCGCGGCCGAGCGCGAGGACGTCCGCGCCTGATCACAGCGAAGGCCGGGCTCCGCGGGACATCCCGCGGGGCCCGGCCTTCGCCGTCTGCCAGTGCCCGTCGTACGTCCACCGTGGTGACCGGCGGTCCCGCGGCCGGTCACCGTGATGCGCCCGTTCGGGGCCTGATCCGCCGCCCGCGCCGCACGTCGGACACGGGGGCGGCCGCGAGCGCGTCAGCACCCGGGCCGGGCGCCGTTGTCCCCCCGGCGGACATGGGCCACGGCCGGCCGGCGCACCCGCGGGCGGCGTCGCCGGACGCCACGCGCCTGGCGGAAATCGTCCTCTCCCGCGGCATCGTCGGCATACCGTTCGAGCCATCGCGGCGCGCGCCGTGACAGGCCACGAGGAAGGGCAGGTCCTGCGATGCCCCAGCAGGTGCAAGGTGTGATCGCACCCGGGAAGAACGAGCCGGTGCGGGTCGAGACGATCACCGTCCCCGACCCCGGGCCGGGCGAGGCGGTCGTGCAGGTGCAGGCGTGCGGCGTCTGCCACACCGACCTGCACTACAAGCAGGGCGGGATCAACGACGAGTTCCCGTTCCTGCTGGGCCACGAGGCGGCCGGAGTCGTGGAGTCCGTCGGCGACGGTGTCACCGACGTCGCGCCGGGCGACTTCGTGATCCTCAACTGGCGCGCCGTCTGCGGACGGTGTCGCGCCTGCCGGCGCGGCAGGCCCTGGTACTGCTTCGACACGCACAACGCCCGGCAGCGGATGACGCTCACCGCCTCCGGCACCGAACTGTCACCCGCCCTGGGCATCGGCGCCTTCGCCGAGAAGACCCTCGTCGCCGCGGGTCAGTGCACCAAGGTCGCCCCCGCGGTCTCCCCGGCCGTCGCCGGACTGCTCGGCTGCGGGGTCATGGCGGGCATCGGGGCCGCCGTCAACACGGGCGGGGTCGGCCGCGGTGACACGGTCGCCGTCATCGGCTGCGGCGGCGTCGGCGACGCGGCCGTCGTCGGCGCGCACCTCGCCGGAGCGGCGAAGATCATCGCGGTCGACATCGACGACCGCAAGCTGGAGACCGCCCGCTCCATGGGCGCCACCCACACCGTCAACTCCCGCTCCGCGGACCCCGTTGAGGCGATCCGCGAACTCACCGGCGGCTTCGGCGCGGACGTCGTCATCGAGGCCGTCGGCCGCCCGGAGACGTACCGGCAGGCCTTCTACGCCCGCGACCTGGCCGGCACGGTCGTCCTCGTCGGCGTGCCCACCCCCGACATGAAACTCGAACTGCCCCTGCTCGACGTCTTCGGCCGCGGCGGAGCCCTCAAGTCGTCGTGGTACGGGGACTGCCTGCCCTCCCGCGACTTCCCGATGCTCATCGACCTCCACCAGCAGGGCCGCATCGACCTCGGCGCCTTCGTGACGGAGACCATCGGCATCGGCGATGTCGAGGCGGCCTTCGCCCGGATGCACGAGGGCGACGTCCTGCGCTCGGTCGTCCTCCTGTGATCACGCCACTGATCACCACGCCGCCAGCCGCAGCCGGCTCTCGAAACGGCACGCCTCACCCGTCACCGGATCGGTGAACTCCAGGGCACGGGCGAGGAGCTGCAGCGGCTGGGTGCAGTCCTCAGGCCCCGGCTCCCGTACCTCCGGATAGACCGGGTCGTACAGGATCGGCAGCCCCAGGGCGTTCATGTGCACGCGCAGCTGGTGCGTTCGGCCGGTGGCCGGCAGCAGCCGGTACCGGCCGAGCGCGCCACGTGCCTCCAGCAGCTCGATCCGGCTCTCGCTGTTCGGCTCGCCCGGCGTCTCCCGGGCGGCGATCACCCCGCGCTCCTTCTCGATCCGGCTGCGTACGGTACGGGGCAGGGCCACCGACGGGTCGTACGGCGCGATCGCCTCGTACTCCTTGCGCACCCGCCGGTCCCGGAACAGCGTCTGGTAGGCGCCCCGGTCCCCGGGCCGTACGACGAACAGCACCAGCCCCGCGGTCAGCCGGTCCAGCCGGTGCGCCGGTTGCAGCTCCGGCAGCCCCAGATCGCGGCGCAGCCGCGCCAGCGCGGTCTCGGTGATGTGGCTGCCGCGCGGAACGGTGGCGAGGAAGTGCGGCTTGTCGGCGATCACCAGGCGTTCGTCGCGGTGCACGATGCCCACCTCGAAGGGCACCCGCTCCTCGGCGGCGAAATCCCGGTGGAAGAACAGATACCGCCCCGCCTCGTACGGCTCACCGGCCGTGACCGGGCCGTCCGCCGAGACGATACGGCCCTCGTCGAGCATGGCGTCGACCTGCTCGGTCCCGATGGCGTTCGCGTACCGCTCCACGAGATGGTCCCGCACGGTGGCCCACAGGCCGTCCGGATCGGCGGGCAGCCGCAGCCGCACCGGGTCGATGCCGTCGCGCTGGGGGAGCGGCGACCGCGGGGCCCTGTTTCTGCGTCTCACGACGAGACTGTATGCCCACCGCGTCCAAGTCCCCGCCTCAGTGCTCCATTCCACCGCCGAGGTACATCACCGCGACGCCGATCATGACGAGCGCGACCCCGATCAGCGTCGCGGGCCTGACGGGTTCGTCGAAGAGCCAGACGCCGCCGAGGAACGCCCCGACCGTCCCGACCCCCGACCACACCGCGTACACGGGACCGACATTCAGGGTCTTGAGCGCCTGCGCCAGCATCACGAACGCCGCGCCGTACCCGACGACCACCAGCACGCTCGGACCCGGTCTGTTCAGCCCGTGCGAGGCGCGCAGCGCCAGAGTCGCCATCACCTCGGAGACGATCGCTCCCGCGACCAGCAGGAAACCCATCAGCACCTCCCCGGAAGACACGAAGATCCCCACGGCACGCCGTGGGGATCTCACTGGTGTCCGAGGGGGGACTTGAACCCCCACGCCCGATAAAGGGCACTAGCACCTCAAGCTAGCGCGTCTGCCATTCCGCCACCCGGACAAGGTGTCTGTCTCGCGGCCCTGGGCCGTTCCGACGTGGAAAACCATAGCAAACATTCGGCCCCCCTCGATCACACCCCCGGTTCCGTGAACGCCCCGTGACGTCCGGAGGCCGCCCTTGGGCAATGACCGGCATGGCGGGAGGATGAGGGCTGACCACCAGCAGCGACAGTGGGAGGAATCAGCGTGAGCGAGTCGAACACGGCCCGGGGCGTCTCGGGTGAGGACGAGGTCGTCGACCTCTGTCGTGAGCTGATCCGGATCGACACCAGCAACTACGGCGACCACTCGGGCCCCGGCGAGCGCGCCGCGGCCGAGTACGTCGCCGAGAAGCTCGCCGAGGTGGGGCTGGAGCCGCAGATCTTCGAGTCGCACAAGGGCAGGGCCTCCACCGTGGCGCGCATCGAGGGTGAGGACCCGTCCCGGCCCGCGCTGCTCATCCACGGTCACACCGACGTCGTCCCGGCGAACGCCGCCGACTGGACGCACCACCCGTTCTCGGGCGAGATCGCGGACGGCTGCGTCTGGGGCCGCGGCGCGGTGGACATGAAGGACATGGACGCGATGACGCTGGCGGTCGTACGCGACAGGCTGCGCAGCGGTCGCAAGCCGCCGCGCGACGTCGTGCTGGCGTTCCTCGCCGACGAGGAGGCCGGCGGCACGTACGGCGCTCGCCACCTGGTCGACAACCACCCCGACCTCTTCGAGGGCGTCACCGAGGCGATCGGCGAAGTCGGCGGATTCTCCTTCACCGTGAACGAGAACCTGCGCCTCTACCTGGTCGAGACGGCGCAGAAGGGCATGCACTGGATGCGCCTGACCGTCGACGGCACGGCGGGCCACGGCTCGATGACCAACAACGACAACGCCATCACCGAGCTGTGCGAGGCCGTCGGCCGCCTCGGCCGCCACCAGTGGCCGGTCAGGGTGACCAAGACCGTCCGCTCCTTCCTCGACGAGCTGTCCGACGCGCTCGGCACCCCGCTCGACCCCGAGGACATGGACGCCACGCTCGCCAAGCTCGGCGGCATCGCCAAGATGATCGGGGCGACCCTGCGCAACTCCGCCGCCCCCACCATGCTCGGCGCCGGCTACAAGGTGAACGTCATCCCCGGCCAGGCGACCGCGCACGTCGACGGGCGCTTCCTGCCGGGCTACGAGGAGGAGTTCCTCGCGGACCTGGACCGGCTGCTCGGCCCCCGGGTCAGGCGCGAGGACGTCCACGGCGACAAGGCGCTGGAGACCAGCTTCGACGGGGCACTCGTGGACGCCATGCAGGTGGCGCTCAAGGCCGAGGACCCGATCGCCCGGGCCGTGCCGTACATGCTCTCCGGCGGGACGGACGCCAAGTCCTTCGACGACCTCGGTATCCGCTGCTTCGGCTTCGCGCCGCTGAAGCTGCCCCCGGAGCTGGACTTCGCGGGCATGTTCCATGGCGTGGACGAGCGGGTCCCGGTGGACGGCCTGAAGTTCGGGGTCCGCGTGCTCGACCGATTCCTGGACCAGTGCTGACACACCACTGCCGGCCGAAAACGCGCCGAAGGGATGGAACGAAGCTCTCATAATCGCCCGAATGTGCGGCGGTGACCGGAAAGAGTGAATGGAGGTTTCGACTCGTAGCCCCCATGCGCCCTCCTCGTTACAGGTGATGCGGTCCGCGGCTGGGGCCGTATTGCCAACAAGGAGGAATAATGATCAAGAAGGTCGTCGCTGCTGCGGCTGCCACTGGCGGTCTGGTGCTCGCAGGCGCGGGCGTGGCCATGGCCGACTCCGGTGCCCAGGGCGCTGCCGCGCAGTCCCCCGGCGTGCTCTCGGGCAACGCTGTCCAGGTGCCGCTCCACGTGCCGGTGAACCTGTGCGGCAACACGGTCGACGCCGTCGGGCTGCTGAACCCCGCCTTCGCCAACGAATGCGCCAACCTCTGAGCGCTGTGACTCGACCCGGGAGGGCCCGGGTTTGATTCCGGGCGGCTCGGGAGTGCGTGCCCGCACTCCGGAGCCGCCCGGGTTCTTCCAGCTCCGGGAAGCACACCGGGGCATTCTGACAGCTGCTGGAAGGCAGGAAACATATGCGACAGGTCACGCGCAAAGGTCTGATCTCCGTAGCGGCCGCGAGTGGCGTACTCGCGCTCGGCGGGGGTTACGCACAGGCGGATTCGGTGGCGACCGGCGGAGCGTCGAATTCTCCCGGCGTACTGTCCGGGAATTCACTCCAGGCGCCGGTGCACGTTCCGGTGAACGTCTGCGGGAACACCGTGGACGTCATCGGACTTCTCAACCCCGCCGTGGGCAACATGTGCGCCAACGTGTCCGGCGGCGACTCCGGTGCGGGCAGCCAGGCCGGCAGCTCGCAGGCGAGCGGCACGGCGAGCGACTCACCGGGCATCCTCTCGGGCAACCAGGTACAGGCGCCGGTCGCCGCGCCCGTCAACATGTGCGGGAACAGCGTCACGATCATCGGCGCTCTCAACCCGTCGTCCGCGAACTGCGGGAACGGCTCCGAAGGCTCCACGCCCGCCGAGCCCGGTAACCCGCAGACTCCGGAGCAGCCGGGTAACCCGCAGACTCCGGAGCAGCCGGGTAACCCGCAGACTCCGGAGCAGCCGGGCAACCCCCAGACTCCGGAGCAGCCGGGCAACCCCCAGACGCCCGAGACGCCGGCGACCCCCAGCACGCCGTCGAACCCGCAGGAGCCGAACACCCCCGGTGCGCGGGCTGTCACGGGCGCCCAGCTGGCCGAGACCGGTATGGACGCGCTCGACGTGCTCGCCCCGGCCGGTGTCGGACTGCTGCTCGCGGGCGCGGTCCTCTACCGGCGGGCCCGCGCGTCGGCCTGATCGGTCCGGCTGAGGCGGTACACGAAGGAGCGGGCCCGCAGGCCCGCTCCTTACGTCTGCGCCCGGCTCGTGTCTGCGCCCGCGGATCGGGCCCGGACCGTTGCCGGTGCGCTCACCAGGTGGCGCGCACCTGTCGGATGATGCGCCGGCGCAGCCGCACACGGCGGCTGCCGTCCCGGTGCAGGGTCAGTCGGTCCAACTCCCAGTGTCCGTACTCGGCATGGTCGGTCAGCAGACGGGTCGCCTCCTTGCGGGAAACCCCGCGAGGGACGTACACGTCGACGAATTCGTATTCCGGCATCGCATCTATTGTGCGGGCAGCGGCCCGGTACGGATAGCGTCTGCACTATGTCTGATGCTGCGCAGCCCACCGCTGCCGAGGTACGTGCCGCCGCCGAGGCGGTCAAAGCCGCACTGGACCGTCACCTCGCGGCGGTCGAGAACCGCACGGGTGAGGACGACCCGGCCGTCTACGACGCCTTCAACGCGCTCGCCGCGGCGGCGGAGGCCTACGACGAGAGGCTCTACGACCGCTACGACGAGGTGACACCCTTCGAGATTCCCGGCGCCGACGACTCGCTGCCCCCGTACGCGGGTCCCGAGGAGCCGAACGCTCTCACCGTGCTGATCCGCCGCGACTACGCGGTGGCGGAGCCGCAGCGGCTGCTCGCCCAGGCGCAGCGCATCGCCGATCTCGATCCGGACGCGGCGGACCAGCCCGACAACGCGCCGGTCGTCGGCGCGAGCGTGCACGCGGCGCTCGGTGTGCTCTTCGGGGAGTACGAACCGGACGAAATCGCATCGCGGCACAAGGAGTTCGGCTTGGAGGAGGGGGACTCCACGCTCTGGGTGGCCGCCGCGGACGAGCTGCCCGAACCGGGGGAGTGGCTGAACCTCCCGTTCGACCAGGCGGACCCAGAGCGGGTCGTCTGCCGCTTCGACGTCAGCTCGGTCTTCGACGAGGAGGACCTGGTGGAGGATCTCGACCAGGAGGAGTGACGACGGTCTCGGTGCCGGGCGCCTCTCGACGCTGTCCGGCCCGATGCCATGCCCTTGCCCCTGCGGCTCCGGCACGCTGCCGCGGCCCGGGACGACGCGATGCCGTCGTCCCGGGCCGCGGCCGTGCTAGGACTCGGGCCGGGCCGCCAGCAGGCCCTCCAGCAGCGGGTGCAGCCGGGTCGTACGCTCCGCGCCCGGCACCTCCGCCACGGCACGGGCGAGGGCCTGATCGACGCCGTGCACGACGGACAGATGACGCTCGGCGCGGCCGAACGCGGTGTAGACCCATGGCCTGCTCAACATCTGCGCCGCGTCCCCGGGCAGGACCACGACCACGGCCGGCCAGCGCATGCCCGCCGCCTGGTGCGCCGTGAGCGCCCAGCCGTGGCGGACCTCCGGCTCGACCCGCTCCTTGGGGACGACCGTCCTGGTCCCCTCGCAGTCCAGACGCAGTCCCTCCGCGTCCGCTGAGACCACGGTGCCGGTCAGCGTCCGGCCGGGCGCCTGGGCGTAGGCGACACGGTCACCCGGGTCGAACCCGCCGAACCGGCCGGGGCCCGGGTTCAGCCGCTGCTTGAGGGCCGCGTTGAGCGCGCGGGTGCCCGCCGGGCCGCCGTGGCCGACGGTGATCACCTGCGTCCGGTCGGCCGGAACGCCGATGGCCCGCGGCACCGAGTCGGCGACGAGCTGCACCGTGCGGTGGATGGCCTCCCCGGCGTCCCGCACCGGCACGATCACGATCTCCTTCTCCGGCGCCGGCACCTGGTTGAGCTCCCCGACGCCGATGCCGGACACCAGCTCGCCGAGCGGGCCGGGGTCGGGCGTGCGCGAGGCGATCTGCGGGCACACGCGCGCGGCGATGAGGTCGCCGAACACGCGGCCCGCTCCGGCCGACCCGAGCACGCCGGGGTCGCCGCTCAGCACCAGGCGGCTGCCGTCGGGCATCGACTCGACGAGCATCGCTGCGGTCTCCACGTCCAGCTGCGGCGCGTCGAGGACGACCAGGACGTCGAGCGCGAGCGCGCCGTCCTCGTCCCGGCCCGGTCCGGCCGCGCCCGAGAGCAGCGCCGCGACCGTGACGGCTCCGGCCTCGGCACCGAGCCTGCGGCTGCCGTTCTCCCCGTGCGTGGCCACGACGGTGCGCAGGCCGAGCTCACGGGCCCTCGCCGCGAGGGCGACCGGCTCGGCGCGGGCGGCCTCGCCGCCGGTGTGCACGACGAGCCCGTGCGCGCCCGCGGCCCGGACCAGCTCGGGGCCCTCCCAGTCGTCGGACGGACCGGTCCTGACGAGCCGGGCGAGCCCGTCGGCCAGGCTCTCCTCGGCCATGGCGTAACGGTCGAGTCCCAGCAGGACGGTCACCGGCTCGGTGTCCTGCTCGTCCTCCACGCCCTCCTGAAAGACGAGGACGGCACCGTCGGCGACGGCTTGCTGGACGGCCTGCTCCGGATCGGGCACCTTGCGCTCGGCGAGTGCGGCGCGCACGGCGGAGGCGTCCTGGGCGGTGTGCCCCTGGAGCGCCGCCCGCTCCAGCAGCCAGGCCACGAGCGCCGAGGCGCGCCGCTCGTCACCGGGTCCGCACGCGTCACCGAGCAGCGCCCGCGCGAAGCCGTCCGCCTGCTCCGGCCCGACGCCGGGCACGGACAGCAGCTGCCAGGGGTCGTCGGCGAGCAGGTCCGCGGCGGATTCGCCGAGGGTCTCGGCGACCCGGACGGCCAGCGCCTCGGGCGCGCCGCCCCGCACGAGCACGGCCCGGACGGCGGCCAGGGTCTCGGGCGTGACCTTCGGCGCCCGCGCCGGAGCCCGGACGGGCGCGGCGGGCGCGGGTGCGGGCACCGGCGCCGGACGCCGGGGCACGGGCGGCGCCGCGTCGAAGAACTCCGTCCCGGCGGCGTCGCCGCTCTCCACTGCCCGTACGGCGGCGAGCAGATCGGCGGCCTTCCCGCTGAGCTTGGTCCCACTGTCGATGGGCCCGCCTCGCTCGGCCTTCCGCTTCTCGATCCGCGCCCGCAGTTCCCGCTGCGCGGCAATCTCCGCCTCGGCCTCGTCCTTGCCCTCGGCGGCATCGCCCGCCGGGCTCTGGGCGTCGTCTTCAGCGGCTGAGGCACCGGTGCCGTGGCCGCCGTCCGCAGGGCTCGAGCCGTCGTCCCCGTCGGCCGCCGCTGTGCCCGGCCCGCCCGCAGCCTGGCGAGTGCCGTCCTCGTCGGCGCCGCTGTCGGCGGCTGCGTCGCCCACGTCGTGACCACCGCCCGCCGGGTTCGGGGCATCGGACCTGTCGCCGCCCGTCCCGGTCGCCGGGCCCGAGGCCGACTCGTCCACCGCGCCGTGGGCACCGCCTTCGGCGGCTGCGTCGCCTGCCGGGAGCGCGGCCTCGGGCCCGTCGGCGTCGCCACCCGTGGCGGCTGCCGCGCCTGCGACCGACCCCTTTGCCGGGCTCTGGCCGTCGTCCCCTTCGCCCGCCGTGTCCGGCCCGCCCGCCGGGTCCGGTGCATCGGACCCGTCCGCCGGGCCGGCGGCCCGCGGGCCCGCGTCGGCCGAGCCACCCTGGGGCTGCGCCCCCGTGGCCGCCGGGCCAGTGCCCTGCGGCCCGGCCGCGGCGGTCGCCGGAGCAGGGGGCTGCGGGTCCGCCGTGGCGGGCGCGGCGGGTGTGGGGCCGGGGGGTCGCCCCGGGGTGGGCGCGGTCACAGCGTGCTCCAGTCCTGGTCGGGATAGCGGTGCACGGGCGCCGACACGTCGTCCAGCGCCTGGCAGATCTCGTCAGGAAGACTAAGCGCCTCCACCGACAACGCCGCCGTGAGCTGCTGCGCGTTGCGCGCGCCGACGATCGGGGCCACCACGCCGGGCCGGTCCCGCACCCACGCCAGCGCCACCTCCAGCGGCGTCGCCGCCAGACCGTCCGCCGCCGTCGCCACCGCGTCCACGATCCGGCTCGCCGCCTCGTCGAGATACGGCTCCACGAAGGGCGCCATGTGCTCCGACGCCCCACGCGAGTCGGCGGGCGTGGCCGTCCGGTACTTGCCGGTCAGCACACCGCGCCCCAGCGGCGACGACGGCAGCAGCCCCACGCCCAGGTCCAGGGCGGCGGGCAGCACCTCCCGCTCCACCCCTCGCTGCAGCAGCGAGTACTCCATCTGCGTGCTCGCCAGCCGCGTCCGCACCCCCGGTGCCGCCAGCTGCCAGGTCGCGGCCTTCGCCAGCTGCCAGCCGCAGAAATTGGAGACCCCCGCATACAGGGCCCGACCGCTCGCGACGGCGATGTCCAGAGCCTGGAGCGTCTCGTCCAGCGGTGTGACGGGGTCGAAGGCGTGGATCTGCCACAGGTCCACGTAATCCGTCCCGAGCCGCTCCAGCGACGCGTCGAGCGCGGCGAGCAGATGCCCGCGCGACCCGTCGAAGCGCCGGTCCGGATCGGGCACGCTGCCCGCCTTCGTCGCTATGACCAGGTCCCGGCGCGGCACGAGCCGCTCCACGATCCGGCCCAGCAGATACTCGGCATCCCCGCCGCCGTAGACGTCGGCCGTGTCGACGAGCGTCCCGCCCGCCTCCCAGAAGACCTTCAACAGGTCGGCGGCATCGTGCTCGTCGGTGTCCCGGCCCCAGGTGAGGGTGCCGAGTCCGATACGGGACACGCGCAGGCCGGTGCGGCCGAGATGCCTCTGCTCCATGGGCGCTGAGATTACTGGCCAGGGGCCGACGCCGAGAGAGCCTGTGGACAACCTCCCCCTGCCGTATCCCGGGCACCCGCGCTAGAGTCCCCGGAACAGGGACGTTACTGATCAGTAAGAGGGAGCGGTTATGCGGCTCGGTATCAACCTCGGTTACTGGGGTGCGGGGATGGACGGCGACAACCTCGCCGTCGCGCAGGAGGCCGACAGGCTCGGCTACGACGTCTGCTGGGCCGCGGAGGCGTACGGCTCCGACGCGCCCACCGTGCTCAGCTGGATCGCCGCCCAGACCGAGCGCATCGACGTCGGTTCCGCGATCCTCCAGATCCCGGCCCGCCAGCCCGCCATGACGGCGATGACCGCCGCCACCCTCGACTCGCTCTCCGGCGGCCGCTTCCGCCTCGGCCTCGGCGTCTCCGGCCCCCAGGTCTCGGAGGGCTGGTACGGCGTGAAGTTCGACAAGCCGCTCGCCCGCACCCGCGAGTACGTCGAGATCGTCCGCAAGGCGATGACCCGCGAGCGTCTGACGTACGAGGGCGAGCACTGGACGCTCCCGCTCCCCGGCGGTCCGGGCAAGCCGATCAAGCTCACCGTCCACCCGCAGCGCGAGCACATCCCCCTCTACATCGCCGCGATCGGCCCGAAGAACCTGGAGCAGACCGGCGAGATCGCCGACGGCGCCCTGCTGATCTTCCCCTCCGCCGACCACCTGGAGGAGACCGCCGTCACGTACCTGCGCGCGGGCCGGGAGAAGGCCGGCAAGACGATGGACGGCTTCGATGTCTGCCCCACCCTGCCGCTGGCCGTCGGTGACGACGTCACCGGTCTCGCCGACATGTTCCGCCCGTACACCGCGCTGTACGTCGGCGGCATGGGCAGCCGCAAGCAGAACTTCTACAACCAGCTCGCCCAGCGCATGGGATACGAGAAGGAGGCCGCCGAGATCCAGGACAAGTACCTGTCCGGCGACAAGGCGGGCGCGGCCGCGGCGGTGCCGCATCAGCTGATCGACCAGACGGCGCTGCTCGGTTCCGTGGAGCGGATCGCCGACCGGATGACGGCCTACGCCGCCGCCGGGGTCACCACCCTGACCCTCTCCCCGGCCGGTTTCACGCTCGACGAGCGCATCGCCGGGCTGCGCGCCGGCACCGAGGCCCTGGAACTCGCCGGCGTCGCCTGACGAGGAGTCTGCGGCCGTGGTGGGGGCTCGGGGGTCTTCCCCGCCACGGCCGTCACGCGGTACAACGCGCGACCGGCGCGGCGGTTACTGCCGCGGCGCCGCGTGCCACCGCCCGTTCGGACGAGTCGGTCCCGTCACCTGTTGCCGCGTTCGGCGGCCCGCATTTGACTCGTTCTCTGCGGATGCCTTCACGGAGGTGGCAGCGATGCTCTCGGCCCGAAGCATTTTCCAGGAGATCGTCGACAGCGACGAGACCTACCAGTTGTTCTGCTCCATCGCGGCCAGCGGCGAGACGCAGGGCGGCTGGGAGAACGCGCGCATCGCGGCTCTGGTCCCCGAGAGCATGCGTCATCTTGCACCGAAGATCACCCGCCACGGCGCGGACGAGGACAAGCACGGCCGGATCTTCGGCGCGCTCCTCAGGAAGCGGGGGCTGGACCCTGTCCCCGTACCACCCGAGACCGACTACACGATGCTGCTCGAGAAGCGGGGCATAGGGCTCGCACACGACAAACTGCGCCGCGACGAGCCGCTCACCGAAGAGGACATCGTCGTCTATCTCGCGCACAGCCGGGTCACCGAGCAGCGCGCCGCCGACCAGATGGTCACGCTCGTCACGTACTTCGGCGACCACCCGGAGGTCGGGAGGGCCATCACGATGATCTCCGCGGACGAGAACAACCATCTGGCCTACTGCCACGAGGAGTTGCTCCGCCTCGCCGCGGCCGGGCACGGCCGCAGGATCCAGCAGGTGCTGCGGGAGAGTGCGCTCAACGAGATCGCGGTCTACCGCGACGTCAGCCTGGCCGTGATGGGCCACATGGGCCGGCTGCTGCGCTGGCCGGCGGCCAAGTCGGCGGCGCTCGCCGCGGGCATCCACGGGGTGTACGCGTACGAGCGGCTCGGCGGCTGGCGGCGCATGGTCTCCCTCGCGATGCCGGAGCGGCGCGGAGCGCTCGACGGGCCGCCCACCCCCGCGCCCGCCGTCTGACCGGTCCGACGCCGGACCTACAGCCAGCCCCGGTGCTTGAACAGCCGGTGCAGGCCGACGACCGCGCCCGCCATCAGCAGCAGGACCGCCGGATACGCCCACACCCAGTGCAGCTCCGGCATGTGGGTGAAGTTCATCCCGTAGACGCCGGCGACCATCGTCGGGACCGCGGCCATCGCGGCCCAGGCCGAGATCTTGCGCATGTCGTCGTTCTGCCGCACGCCCATCTGCGCGAGATGGGCGGACAGGATGTCCGACAGCAGCCGGTCCAGCCCCTCCACCTGCTCGTTCGCCCGGGTCAGATGGTCGCTGACATCCCGGAAGAACGGCTGCGAGTGCTCGTCGACGAACGGCACGCCGGCCCCCGCGAGCCGCGTCATCGGCGCCGCCAGCGGCCCCGCCGCCCGGCGGAACTCCAGCACCTGGCGCTTGAAGGTGTAGATCCGCGCCGCCGTGTTCCTGGCGTCCTTGCCGCCCGGGGCGAAGACCTCCGCCTCCATCTCCTCCAGGTCCAGTTGCAGCTCGGCGGCCACGTCTATGTAGTGGTCGACGACCGCGTCGCTGATCGCGTAGAGCACCGCGGTCGGCCCGTGCCGCAGCACCATGGGCTCGGCCTCCAGCCGTTCGCGCACGGCGCGCAGCGGGGCGCCCTCGCCGTGGCGGACCGTCACCACGAACGAGTCCCCTATGAAGACCATCAGTTCGCCGGCGCTGACCGCATCGCTCTCGGGCTCGTAGACCACCGGCTTCAGCACCACGAACAGCGAGTCGTCGTACACCTCCAGCTTCGGCCGCTGATGCGCCTTGAGCGCGTCCTCCACCGCCAGCGGGTGCAGGCCGAACTCCTCGGAGACATGGTCGAACTCCTTCTCCGTCGGTTCGTGCAGGCCGATCCACAAGAAGGCGTCCCCCGTGGCCCGCGCCTCGTCCAGGGCGTCGGAGAAGTCCGACGGGCCCTCGGTGCGGCGTCCGTCGCGGTAGATGGCGCAATCTACGATCATCCGAGCATTTTCTCCAGGTCGACGGCCGCACAGTAGGAGGCCGAGGTTGCGTCACAGTCTCACTTCTCCGGAGACGATTGTGTCCGGCGGCCCGTCGTCGAACCACGCGGTAGGCGGATACCCACCGCACCGGGGCTGACACGGCCCGCCCACGCAGGGGGCTTTGTCACGCTCAGGGGATGCCTCCTGCCCGATCACCCGGCAGACCCCGGCATGCGGGACGGACCGCCGTAGGCTTGCGGCCATGGCCACGCTCATCCTCGTACGGCACGGACGTTCCACCGCCAACACCGCCGGTGTGCTCGCCGGCCGGACGCCCGGCGTCCACCTCGACGAACGCGGGGCAGCCCAGGCCGCCGGCCTGCCTGCCCGCCTCGCCGGGGTGCCCCTCGCCGCCGTCGTCTCCAGCCCGCTGGAGCGCTGCCGCGAGACCCTGCAGCCGCTGCTCGACGCGCGGCCCGGGCTGACCCTGGAGACCGACGGGCGGATCGGCGAGTGCGACTACGGCGACTGGTCGGGCCGCAAACTCGGCGAACTCACCGACGAGCCGCTGATGGAGGTCGTGCAGCAGCATCCGTCCGCCGCCGCCTTCCCCGGCGGCGAGTCGATGCGCGCCATGCAGGCCCGCGCCGTCGACGCCGTCCGCGACTGGAACGCGCGCGTCGAGCAGGAGCACGGCGACGGCGCCGTCTATGCGATGTGCTCGCACGGGGACATCATCAAGTCCCTGGTCGCCGACGCCCTCGGCATGCATCTCGACCTCTTCCAGCGCATCCACGTAGAGCCCTGCTCGGTCACCGCGATCCGCTACACCCGCACCCGCCCCTTCCTGCTGCGCCTTGGCGACACAGGGGACTTCAACTCGCTCGTGCCGCGCGTGAGCGGCGAGGAGGAGAGGAGCGAGGAGAGCGGACGTGCCGTCGTCGGAGGCGGCGCGGGCGCACCGTGATCGCGTCGCGCAGTAGGGTGGACGGGCCGAAAGACCGATCCGAAGACCGATCCCAAGGGAGACAGGACGTGTCCCGTCAGGTGTTCCTCTACGACCCGCCGGAGCGTTTCGTGGCCGGCACGGTCGGGTTGCCTGGACGCCGTACGTTCTTCCTGCAGGCTTCCGCCGCAGGGCGCGTCACCAGCGTCGCTCTGGAGAAGACCCAGGTCGCCGCGCTCGCCGAGCGGATCGACGAGCTCCTGGACGAGGTGGTGCGCCGCACCGGGGGCAACGCACCCGTGCCGGCCATGGCCCCCGCGGACGTCGCCGACACCGCGCCGCTCGACAATCCGGTCGAGGAGGAGTTCCGCGTCGGCACGATGGCGTTGGCGTGGGACGGCGAGGAACAGCGCATGATCGTCGAGGCGCAGGCGCTCGTCGAGCTCGACGCGGACTCCGAGGAGGACCTCGCGGAGGCCGAGGAGCGGCTGCTGCAGGACGAGGAGAACGGCCCCCCGATGCTGCGCGTCCGGCTCACCGGCGCCCAGGCCAGGGCGTTCGCCAAGCGTGCGCTGGACGTGGTGAACGCCGGCCGGCCCCCGTGCCCGCTGTGCAGCCTGCCGCTCGATCCGGAAGGACACGTATGCCCGCGCCAGAACGGATACCGACGGGGCGCGTGAGCACGGCCGACGTGCTCACCCTCCTGGCGAAGGGCGAGATCACCGTGCGCGGACGGCTCCGTGAGGCGTCCAACGCGGTGCTCTACTGCACCGTGGCCTACGAGGGCGACGAGGCTTACTGCGTCTACAAACCGATCGCCGGCGAGCGTCCGCTGTGGGACTTCCCCGACGGCACGCTCGCCCAGCGCGAGGTGGCGGCGTACGAGCTCTCGGAAGCCACCGGCTGGGGTCTCGTGCCGCCCACCGTGCTGCGGGACGGCCCCTACGGGCAGGGCATGGTCCAGCTGTGGATCGAGGCCGACCCGGAGGCCGCGCTGCTCGCGCTCGTCGAGGACGAGGAGCCGGGCGAGGGCTGGAAGGCGGTCGGCTTCGCCGATGTCGGCGAGGGGCGCACGGCCCTGCTCGTCCACGCCGACGACGAGCGGCTGCGCCGCCTGGCCGTGCTCGACGCGGTGATCAACAACGGCGACCGCAAGGGCGGCCACCTGCTGCCCACGGTCGATGGAGCCCTGTACGCGATCGACCACGGGGTGACGTTCAACACCGAGGACAAGCTGCGCACGCTGCTGTGGGGCTGGGCGGGGGAGCCGCTGCCCGCCGAGGCGACCGAGACGCTCACGTCGGTGGCCGCCGCGCTCACGGACGGGGCGCCGCTCGCCACCCGTCTGGCCGAATTGCTCACCTCCGCCGAAGTCGCCGCCGTACGGGCCCGTGTGGCGGCGCTGCTGGCCTCGGGTGCCCATCCCGTCCCGTCGGGCGAGTGGCCTGCGATTCCCTGGCCGCCGGTGTAGCGGGTCGCTCTGGCACAGTTCCCAGCTGATCGCAAGAGTGCCCAACCGGCCAAGAGCAGTGATCCGGTTCGTATGCGGAACATGCGTCCGGTTAGGCTCGAGGCATGCATGCCTGGCCCGCTTCTGAGGTCCCCGCCCTGCCCGGCAAGGGCCGCGACCTCCGGATCCACGACACCGCGACCGACGGTCTGGTGACCCTCGACCCCGGTCCCGTCGCCCGTATCTACGTCTGCGGCATCACGCCGTACGACGCGACCCACATGGGTCACGCGGCGACCTACAACGCGTTCGACCTCGTGCAGCGCGTGTGGCTCGACACCAAGCGGCAGGTTCACTACGTCCAGAACGTGACGGACGTGGACGATCCGCTGCTCGAGCGCGCGATCCGCGACGGGCATGACTGGACCGAGCTCGCCGAGCGCGAAACGGCCCTGTTCCGCGAGGACATGACCGCCCTGAGGATGCTGCCCCCGCAGCACTACATCGGCGCCGTCGAGGCGATACCGGGCATCGTTCCCCTCGTGGAACGGCTCCGGGACGCGGGCGCCGCGTACGAGCTCGAGGGCGACGTCTACTTCTCCGTGGAGGCGGACCCGCACTTCGGCGAGGTCTCCCGGCTCGACGCCGAGGCGATGCGGCTGCTGTCCGCGGAGCGCGGCGGCGACCCGGAGCGCCCCGGCAAGAAGAACCCCCTCGACCCGATGCTGTGGATGGCCGCCCGTGAGGGCGAGCCCAGCTGGGACGGCGGCAGCCTCGGCCGCGGCCGGCCGGGCTGGCACATCGAGTGCGTCGCCATCGCCCTCGATCACCTCGGCATGGGATTCGACGTGCAGGGCGGCGGCTCCGACCTGGCCTTCCCGCACCACGAGATGGGCGCGTCGCACGCCCAGGTGCTCACCGGCGAGCACCCCTTCGCCAAGGCGTACGTGCACGCGGGCATGGTCGCCCTCGACGGCGAGAAGATGTCCAAGTCCAAGGGCAACCTGGTCTTCGTCTCCAAGCTGCGCCGTGACGGCGTGGACCCCGCCGCGATCCGCCTCTCCCTCCTGTCGCACCACTACCGGGCCGACTGGGAGTGGACGGACACGGTGCTGAGCGACGCGGTCGAGCGGCTCGGGCGCTGGCGCGCGGCCGTCTCCCGGCCCGACGGCCCGTCCGCGGACAGCCTGGTGGAGGAGATCCGCGAGGCGCTCGCGAACGACCTCGACGCCCCCGCGGCGCTCGCCGCGGTCGACCGCTGGGCCGCACTGCAGCAGTCCGAGGGCGGCTCGGACGAGGGCGCTCCGGGGCTGGTGTCCCGCGCGGTCGACGCTCTGCTGGGCGTGGCGCTCTAGGGACGGAGCCGGGCGTGCCGGGCGGGCGGTCGCCCGCCCGGCACGCGGGCGCTTGCCCTGCGACCCTCGCCGCTCAGTCGCCGGCCTCAGGACCGACCGTTGTGAGCGCCGGCTCTGTCCGAGCCGCGGATCCAGCTTCGACGTGCCGCCGACGCCCGACACCGAGGACGACGTGGTCGCCCTCGACCAGGGCTGAGCGGCCGTACGCGCGGCGGGGTGGCACCGGCTTGCGGCACCACCCCGCTCCTCGTCGTGTCCCTAGGTCCTCGGACCCTCAGTCCTCCGACGACCCGGTCGCCTCGCCGCCGTCGTCCCCGCGGTCCGGCTCCCGCTCGGCGCCCGGCTCGTCACCCGGCTCCGCCGCATCCGGTTCCGGCCGGGGCGGCGCGGGCGGACGCGTGCGCCCGCTGGAGGTGTCGCGCAGGTACGAGCTGCCCTCGCCGCCGTCGGTCGCGTGGCCGCCGTGCCCGCCGTCACGCCGCCGCAGGTAGCGCTCGAACTCCCGGGCGATGGCCTCGCCGGACGCCTCGGGCAGCTCGGCGGTGTCCCGCGCCTCCTCCAGCGTCTGCACGTACTCGGCCACTTCCGTGTCCTCGGCGGCCAGTTGGTCCACCCCCAGCTGCCAGGCCCGTGCGTCCTCGGGCAGTTCGCCGAGCGGGATGCGCAGGCCGATCAGGTCCTCCAGGCGGTTCAGCAGCGCCAGGGTGGCTTTGGGGTTGGGCGGCTGGGACACGTAGTGCGGGACCGCGGCCCACAGGCTCACCGCGGGGACCCCGGCGTGGGTGCACGCCTCCTGGAGGATGCCGACGATGCCGGTCGGCCCCTCGTACCGCGTCTCCTCCAGGTCCATCGTCCGCGCGAGATCCGGGTCGGAGGTGATGCCGCTGACCGGCACCGGCCGCGTGTGCGGGGTGTCGCCGAGCAGCGCTCCCAGGATCACGACCATCTCGACGCCCAGCTCGTGGGCGAAGCCCAGGATCTCGTTGCAGAACGAACGCCAGCGCATGGACGGCTCGATGCCGCGGACCAGGACCAGGTCGCGTGGCTTGTCACCGCCGACGCGCACCACGGAGAGCCGGGTGGTGGGCCAGGTGATCTTCCGTACACCGCCGTCCAGCCACACCGTGGGCCGGTTGACCTGGAAGTCGTAGTAGTCCTCGGCGTCGAGCGCCGCGAACACCTCGCCCTTCCACTCCCGGTCCAGGTGAGCGACCGCGGTGGATGCGGCGTCGCCGGCGTCGTTCCAGCCTTCGAACGCGGCCACCATGACCGGGTCGATCAGCTCGGGTACCCCCTCGAGCTCGATCACCCAGGCCTCCTTCCGAAGTTCCCTTTATTACGTCCCAACCTTACGGCTTGTCGGGTGCCCCGCCGCAGCCCCCTTGCACGCCCGGGTGAACATCCCGGAGCCGGGCAGATGTCGGGGGGCGGGGACGACGAGAGGCTTATTCATCCGAGCTGTGAGGGGATTTTCCGTCCGGACCCTGGACTGGCGCGCCCGTTCGGCGCTATACATCGGATGTCCATCAGGGAGATCCGATGTTCCGCTCACCGGGGGTGCGTGCATGAGTCAGACCGTCACGGAGTTCGAGGTCCACGACGTCCGCTTCCCCACCTCGGAACAGCTCGACGGCTCCGACGCCATGAACCCGGACCCCGACTACTCCGCGGCCTACGTCGTGCTGCGCCTCGGCGACGGAAGCGAAGGCCACGGATTCTGCTTCACCATCGGACGCGGCAACGAAGTCGTCGCCGCCGCCGTGGAGGCGCTGCGGCCCTATGTGGTCGGCCGCCCCGCACCCTTCACCGCCGCCGGACTCGCCGCGCTGCACACCGACCTCACCCATGACTCCCAACTGCGCTGGCTCGGCCCCGAGAAGGGCGTGATGCACATGGCGGCGGGCGCGGTCGTCAACGCCGCCTGGGACCTCGCCGCCACCCACGCCGGGCTCCCCGTATGGGAGTTCCTCGCCTCCATGACGCCCGAGGAACTCGTCGGACTGGTCGACTTCCGCTACCTGACCGACGTCCTCACCCGCGACGAGGCACTCGCCATCCTGCGCGCCGCCGAGCCCGGCAGGGCCGAGCGCGCCGCGCGGCTGCGGGAGCGCGGCTACCCGGCATACACCACGTCGCCCGGCTGGCTCGGATACACCGACGAGAAACTCGTCCGGCTGGCCAAGGAGGCCGTCGCCGACGGATTCGGTCAGATCAAGCTGAAGGTCGGCGGCGACATCGAAGACGACGTCCGGCGCATGAAGCTGGCCCGCGCCGCCGTCGGACCCTCCGTACGCATCGCCGTCGACGCCAACCAGCGCTGGGACGTCGACGACGCCGTCCGCTGGATGACCGCCCTCGCACCGTACGAGCCCCACTGGATCGAGGAGCCGACCAGCCCCGACGACGTACTCGGCCACGCCGCCGTCCGCGCGGGCCAGCCCGTCAAGGTCGCCACCGGTGAACACGTCGCCAACCGCGTCGTGTTCAAGCAGCTCCTGCAGGCCGGGGCCGTCGACTTCGTGCAGATCGACGCGGCACGGGTCGCAGGGGTCAACGAGAACCTCGCCATCCTGCTGCTCGCCGCCAAGTACGGCGTCCCGGTCTGTCCGCACGCGGGCGGGGTCGGGCTGTGCGAACTCGTCCAGCACCTGGCCATGTTCGACTACGTCGCCGTGTCCGGCACCTGGGAGGACCGCGTCATCGAGTACGTCGACCACCTCCACGAGCACTTCACCGACCCGGCCGTGGTCGTCGGCGGCCGGTACGCGGCGCCGCGCGCACCCGGGTTCTCCGCGCGCATGCTGCCCGCGTCGATCGCCGCCCACAGTTATCCGTACGGGCCCGTCTGGCAGGCCCGCCGCACCGCACCGGAGGTCAGCCGATGAGCGCCGCAGGACCGGACTTCGCACGGGACTTCGAAGGACTGGGTGCGGTGGTGACCGGGGGAGCGTCCGGCATCGGCGCGGCCGTGGCCGCGCTGCTGCGGGACCGGGGCGCCCGCGTCGCCGTCCTGGACCGCGACCCGTCCGGAGCGCCGGACGGGGTCCTCGCGCTGAAGGCCGACGTCACCGACGACGACGCCGTGCGCACGGCCGTCGACACGGCGGCCGCCGAGTTCGGGGCCCTGCACACGGTCGTGTCCAACGCGGGCGTCGGCGCCGTCGGCACGGTCGCGGACAACTCCGACGACGAGTGGCACCGCGTGCTGGACATCAACGTGACGGGCATGGTCCGCGTCGCCCGGCACGCCCTTCCCCATCTGCGCGCCGCGGCCGCCGAACGTCCTGGCTGCGTCTCCGTCACGCACACCTGCTCCATCGCCGCCACCGCCGGTCTGCCCGGGCGCGCCCTCTACAGTGCGAGCAAGGGCGCCGTCCTGTCCCTGACCCTCGCCATGGCAGCCGACCACGTCCGCGAGGGCATCCGCGTCAACTGCGTCAATCCGGGCACCGCCGACACCCCGTGGATCGGCCGGCTGCTCGACCGGGCCGACGACCCCGCCGCCGAGCGCGCCGCGCTGGAGGCCCGCCAGCCCACGGGCCGGCTGGTCACGGCCGCCGAGGTCGCCGCGGCCATCGCCTATCTCGCAAGCCCCGCCGCGGCGGCCGTCACCGGTACGGCACTCGCGGTCGACGGCGGAATGCAGGGACTGCGCCTGCGACCCGCCACCTGAGCCGCCGACACCCAACGAAGGACGGGACCATGAGAGTGCGTACGACGAGTGCCGCGGCCTGCGCCGTGCTTCTGGCCGTCACGGCCCTGGCCGGCTGCAACCGGGGCACGGACAGCGCATCCGGCGCCGGCAAGGTGGGCATCGACCTGCCGCGCAGCGACAGCGACTTCTGGAACTCCTACCAGAGCTACATCGAGAAGGGCGTCAAGGGCGGGGAGGTCGACGCGCTGTCCCTGACCAACTCCCAGAACGACATCGGAAAGCTCGTCTCCAACGTGCAGGTCTTCACCGACCAGGGAGCCAAGGCCGTCGTCATGGCCCCGCAGGACACCGGCGCGATAGCCGAGACCCTGGACACGCTGGAGGAGAAGAAGATCCCGGTCGTCAGCGTCGACACCCGCCCCGACAAGGGCAGCGTCTACATGGTGGTGCGCGCGGACAACCGGGCGTACGGCGAGAAGGCCTGCGAGTACCTCGGCGACCAGCTGAAGGGGAAGGGCAAGGTCGTCGAGTTCCAGGGCGACCTGTCCTCGATCAACGGCCGCGACCGCTCCGAGGCGTTCAAGTCCTGCATGGACAAGAACTACCCCGGCATCCGGGTCTTCGAGCTCGCCACCGAGTGGAAGGGCGACGTGGCCTCGGCCAAGCTCCAGTCCACCCTCGCCGCCCACCCCGACATCAACGGCATCTACATGCAGGCCGGCGGCGTCTTCCTGCAGCCGACCCTCGCCCTGCTGGAGCAGAAGAAGCTCCTCAAGGCGCCGGGGCAGCCGGGCCACATCACGATCATCTCCAACGACGGCATCCCCGAGGAGCTGGACGCCATCCGTGCCGGGAAGATCGACGCGACGGTCTCGCAGCCGGCCGACCTGTACGCCAAGTACGCGCTGTACTACGCCAAGGCGGCGCTCGAAGGGAAGACGTTCAAGGAAGGTCCCACCGACCACGACTCCGTGATCGTCAAGCTCCCGAACGGCTTCGAGGACCAGCTCCCCGCACCGCTGGTGACCAGGGAGAACGTGGACAACCCCGAACTGTGGGCCAACCAGCTGGAGAAGTGACCATGCGAACGGCGCCCGCAGCAGCGGCAGTTCACGCGCAAGGCATCGTCAAACGCTTCGGCCCCACCGTCGCGCTCGACGGCGTCCGCCTCACCGTGGCCCCCGGCGAGTCCCACGCGCTCGTCGGGCGCAACGGCGCGGGCAAGTCGACGCTCGTCAGCGTCCTTACGGGCCTGCACCGGCCGGACGCGGGCACGGTGACCTTCGACGGCGAACCCGCGCCCCCCTTCGGCGACACGGCGGCGTGGCAGTCCAAGGTCGCCTGCGTCTACCAGAAGTCGATGGTCGTCCCGGACCTGACCGTCGCCGAGAACCTGTTCCTGAACCGGTTCGAGGAAGGCAGCCGCTTCATCGGCTGGCGGCGGCTGCGGCAGCGCGCGTCCGAACTGCTGGGCGCGTACGGGGTGGACGTCGATCCCGGGGCGCGGGCGAAGGACATCGGCGTCGAGCAGCGGCAGTTCGTCGAGATCGCCCGGGCCCTCTCCTTCGGCGCCCGGCTGATCATCCTCGACGAACCCACCGCCCAGCTCGACGCCGCGGGCATCCAGCGCCTGTTCGGCAAGCTGCGGGAGCTGCAGGACCAGGGCGTCGCCTTCCTGTTCATCTCGCACCACCTTCAGGAGGTCTACGACCTGTGCGCCACTGTCACCGTCTACCGTGACGCCCGCCATGTCGTCACGGCGCCCGTCGCCGACCTGCCCAAGGCGGACCTGGTCTCGGCGATGACCGGCGACGCCACGAGCAGCGCCTCCGCCTGGCACGCGCCCGTCGGCGCGCTGCGCGAGGCCGAGACGGTGCTGCGCACGGAAGGGCTCGGCCTGGAGGGTGCGTTCGAACCCGTCGACATCGAGGTGCGGGCGGGTGAGGTGCTCGGCATCGCGGGCGCCGCCGCCAGCGGCAACACCGCGCTCGGGGAGACGCTGGCCGGGCTGCGCAAGGCGACCACGGGCCGTCTCACCGTACGCGGCAGGCCGGTGAGAACCGGCAGCGTGCCGCACGCCCTGGACGCCGGGATCGGCTACATCCCCGAGGACCGGCACATCCAGGGCCTGGTGCCCGGGCGCAGCGTCGCCGAGAACGCCACGCTCACCGTGACCGACCAGCTCGGCCCCTGGGGGACCGTCCTGCCCTCGCGGACCCGGGAGTTCGCCGACGCCATGATCAGCGCGCTGGACATCAAGACGCAGGGACCCTCGCAACCGGTGTCCGGGCTGTCCGGCGGCAACCAGCAGAAGGTCGTCGTCGCCCGTGCGCTGGCCCGAGATCCCAGCGCGCTCGTGGCGGTGCGCCCCACCGCGGGCGTCGACGTGAAGTCCAAGGACGCGCTTCTCGGCGTCGTACGGAAGGTGGCCGACGAAGGGCGCGCGGCCGTGATCATCTCGGACGAGCTGGACGACCTGCGGGTGTGCGACCGGGTGCTCGCGCTGTTCCACGGGCGGGTCGTGGCGACGTTCGGCAGCGGGTGGACGGACGGAGAGCTGGTGGCGGCGATGGAAGGCGTGGGAGAGCAGCGATGACAGGGACGATACGGCCGCTGACAGGCGACGAGCCGGCCACCGCAGCCGGCGGCGGCGCACGAGGGACACTGCGGCTGATCCGCTGGAGCGACTTCTCGCTCGTGCCGGTGATCCTGGTGCTGATGGTGATCGGTTTCATCGTCTCGCCGGTGTTCCTGACCGCCGGCAACCTCATCAGCGTGGTCCAGCAGTCCTCGGAGCTGAGCCTGCTCGTGCTGGGCCAGGCGCTCATCCTGATCTGCGGACGGATGGACCTGTCGCTGGAGTCGACGATCGGGATCGCGCCCGTCGTCGCGATGTGGCTCGTCCTGCCGGTCGGGGGCGGCCGGTTCGCGGGCCTCGAACTGCTGCCGGTCTGGACGGCCATCCCCGTCTGCCTGCTGGTCGGGACGGCGATCGGCGTGGCCAACGGCTTCCTGATGCTGAAGCTGCGGGTGAACGGCTTCATCGCGACGCTCGGGATGCTGACGATGCTGCGTGGCCTGCACATCGGCATCACCGAGGGCAAGTCGATCACGGACGTGCCGGAGTCGTTCCGCTACCTCGGCAAGACGGACTGGTTCGGTGCGCCGGCCGCGGTGTGGATCTGCCTGGTGCTTTTCGCGGCGGGCGGGGCGGCACTGGCGTACCTGCGCCACGGGCGCGCGCTGTACGCGATCGGCGGCAACCCGGAGGCGGCACGGGCGGCGGGCATCCGCGTGGACCGCATCACCTGGATCGTGCTGGCGGTCGGCGGCCTGCTGGCGGCGTTCGCCGGTGTGCTGTACACGGGCCACTACGGCTCGGTGGCGGCGACACAGGGCAACGGCTGGATCTTCCAGGTCTTCGCGGCGGCGGTGATCGGCGGGATCAGCCTGAAGGGCGGGCGGGGGACGCTGTTCGGGGCGCTGACGGGTGTGCTGACGCTGCAGCTGGTGGTGAACGTGATGACGCTGGGCGGGGTGCCGGCGCTGTGGAACCAGTTCCTGAACGGAGCGATCATCATCGTGGCCCTGGTGATCTCCCGCTTCGCGAGCGGCGAACGCCAGGACTGACGTCGGTAACCGGGGGCTCCGCCCCCGGACCCCCGCGCCTCAACCGCCGGCGGGGCTGGATGTGCGCGGCATACTCGTCGGGCTCCGCCCCGGACTCCGCGCCGGGCACGGACGGGGACTGCCTGTGCCAGTCGCCCTGTCGGGGCTCGGCCCCCGTCCCGTCTCGGGCCTCGCCCCGAGCTCCGCGGCCTGGGACGCCGACGGGGGCGCCCCGTCGGATCTCGGCCCCCGCCTCCGTCGTGGCTCCCCCGAGCCCCGCGGCCTGGGACGCGCGCGTGGCTGCCTGTGCCTGGCCCTCCATCGGGGCTCGGGCCGGCCTCCGTCCCGAGCTCGGGCCGGACGCGGACGGGCTGGATGTGCCGGGGGTACTCGTCGGGTTCCAGCCCCGCCCCCGGGCCTCGGACGCGTGTGTGGCTGCCTGTGCCTGGCCCCCCATCGGGGCTCGGCCCGGCCTCCGTCCCGAGCTCCGCCCCCAGCTCGGGCCGGACGCGGACGGGCTGGATGTGCCGGGGGTACTCGTCGGGTTCCAGCCCCGCCCCCAGGCCTCGGACGCGGGCGGGGCTGTCTGGTGCCCGGCGCCCCATCGGGCTCCGCGCCGGGCGCGGGCGGGGCTGTGTGCGCCTGGGGTAGTCGTCGGGTTCCAGCCCCGGGTTCCGCGTGTGAGACGCGGACAGGGCTGTCCGTGCCGGGAGTGCTCGTCGGGTTCCAGCCCCTTGAACGCCGGCGGCGTTGCCTGTGCCCGGCGCCCCGTCGAGGTCCCGAGGTCCGGGACGGGAAGTGTCCGCCGACGGCTGGGCTGCCGCGCAGCGGCGATCCCAGCCCGTCCGGGGGCGCCTCCCCACGGCCGCCATGCCGTAGGGAGTTCCAGGACACCGCGCGAAGCGCGGTACGGGCCGGGGCGGAGCCCCGAGCGCCCGCGCCCGCCAGGGCGCAGGGCCACGGGGGCCGGGGCGGAGCCCCGGTTCGGGAAGGGGGTGGGGAACCGTCACAAAGTCGACCGCAGCCACTGCTCCACGCTCGCCACATGCACCGTCGCCCACGACCGCGCCGCCTCCGCGTCGCGGTCCCGCAGGGCCGCCAGGATCGCGCGGTGTTCGTGGAGCGTGCGGCTCACCGCGTCCTCCTGGGTCAGGCCGCGCCAGATGCGCGCCCGGGTCGTCGGGCCGGAGAGGCCGTCGAGCAGGGAGCACAGCACCGAGTTCCCCGAGGACTGCACGATGCCGCGGTGGAACTCCAGGTCCGCCGCGACCAGTTCCTCCACCGACGGCTGTGCCCCCAGCGCATCCAACTGCTCGCCCAGCGCCGCCAGTTCGGACTCGCTGATCCGCGTCGCCGCCATCGCCGTGGCCGCCGGTTCCAGGATCCTGCGTACCGCCAGGAACTCCAGCACCGTGTCGTCCCGGTGGAAGTCGACGACGAAGCTCAGCGCCTCCAGGAGCAACTGCGGGTCCAGGCTCGTCACATACGTGCCGTCGCCCTGCCGCACATCGAGGATGCGGATCAGGGACAGCGCCCGCACCGCCTCCCGCAGCGAGTTCCGCGACAGGCCCAGCTCCGCGGCCAGTTCGCTCTCCTTGGGGAGCCGGTCGCCCGGGCGCAGTGCGCCGGAGACGATCATCCCCTTGATCTTCTCGATGGCCTCGTCGGTGACAGCCACGGGCGACCTCCATACATCCGATGTATCGATGATTATGCCGCCTGCGGCCGCCCACGGTCACGGCCTTCCCTCGCGTACGCCACGTCCCCGGGGACGTGGCGTAAGTTGACGCAGTCTGCTGTCTGCCCGTTTCCGCAGATCCCCGTCCGCGGGAGGAACCCTCATGACGACTGTGGCCAACCCGCCTGTCCATTACTCGATAGCCGCGCGACTCGAGCGGCTTCCTCACTCCCGCTGGCACGTCAAGGTCCGTTTCCTGATCGGTGCCGTCACCTTCTTCGAGGCGTTCGACCAGCTGCTGGCCGCCTCCGCGCTCCCCGTCCTGCGGAAGGAGTGGAACCTGACGACGGCAGGGGCCACCCTCGCCCTGACGGCGGCGTCGATCGGCATGCTCTTCGGCGCTCTCGCGGCCGGCTGGCTCGGCGACCGCATCGGCCGCGTGCGCACGGTCGCCCTCGGCGTCGCCGTGACGGGCCTCGCCTCGCTCGCCGTGGCGCTCTCCGACGGGATCGAGGCATTCTCCCTCTTCCGCCTGATCCAGGGCATCGGTATCGGCGGCGTCGTCCCCGTCGCCGCCACCTACATCAACGAGATCGCACGCTCCGACAACCGCGGCCGCCTGGTACTCCTCTACGAGATGATCTTCCCGGCCGGCCTGGCGGCGGCCAGCCTCGTCGCCGTGTGGGTGGTCCCCACCCTCGGCTGGCGGGCGATGTTCGTCATCGGCGCCGTACCCGTCCTGTTCGCCGCCCTGCTCCCGCGCCACGTGGCCGAGTCCCCGCGCTGGCTGCTGGCCCGCGGCCGTACGCAGGAGGCCGAGCAGGTCATCGCGCGCATCGAGGCGGAGGTCGCCGAGGCCACGCGGGGGCCACTGCCCGCCCCGGCGCCGTCCGTACGGTCGGAGGAGGACACGTCGCGGGGCCGGCTGCGGGAACTGTTCTCGGGCCGCTACCTGCGCCGTACGGCGGTCGTCTCCGCGCTCTGGTTCGTCGCCTACTACGTCAACCACGGCATCTCCACCTGGCTGCCGTCCCTCTACACCAAGAACTTCGGCCTCGACCTGAGCACCGCGCTCGGCTACACCCTGCTCGGCAACGTCACCGGACTGCTCGGCACGCTCGTCGTCGCGCTGGTGATCGACCGGGTGGGCCGCAGACCCGCCCTCGTGACCGCACTCGGCGGCACCGCGGTCACCCTCGGCATGCTGGCTCTGGCCGGTGCGACCTCCGGCCTCCAGGTCGCTCTCCTCGCCTCCGGCACGACCTTCTTCCTCTACACGGTCAACTCCGGGCTCTACCTGTACTCGCCCGAGCTCTACCCGACCCGCAACCGTGCCAAGGGCGCCGCGTTCGGCGGCCTGTGCAACCGGCTCGGCGTCATCCTCGGGCCGGTCGCCCTGGGCGCGATCCTCGGCGCGGGCGGCAGCCTGGCCATGGTGTTCGCGCAGTTCGCGGCGGTGGCGGCGGTGGGCGCCGTCGTCGCCCTGCTCGCCGTCGAGACGAAGGGCAGGACGCTGGAGGAGCTCAACGCATGACGAGAGGGGCGGCACACCCGCGGTGTGCCGCCCCTCTCGTACCGGTTCCTACTTCTTGCCGAGCAGGTCCTCGACCTTTCCGCGGATCTCGTCCGTCGCGAGACCCCGGATCGTCAGGGTCGTACGGCGGCGCAGCACGTCGTCCGCCGTCTCGGCCCACTCGTGGTCACGCGCGTACACGACCTGCGCCCAGATCTCCGGCGCGTCGGGGTGGACGCGCTCGGCCAGCGCCGGGTCCTCGCTCGCCAGACGGGCTATGTCGAAGGACAGGGAGCCGTAGTGGGTCGCGAGGTGGCGGGCGGTGTCGGCCGCCATGCGCGGGCCCGGCGTGCCGCCGTCGACGAGCAGGCGGTGCGCGACCGCGTTCGGGTTGGCGATGCCCGGCAGCGGCAGCTTCTTCGGCAGCTGGGCGATCGGCTCCATGTCCTCCGCGAGCGGCCGGCCCGGGAGCGTCGCCAGCTTGTGCATCACCGTGCGGCCGATGTGGCGGAAGGTCGTCCACTTGCCGCCGGCCACCGACAGCATGCCGCCGCGGCCCTCGGTGACGACGGTCTCCCGCTTGGCCTTGGACGTGTCGCCGGGGCCGCCGGGCAGGACGCGCAGACCCGCGAAGGAGTACGTGATCAGATCGCGCGACAGCTGCTGGTCGCGGATCGAGAACGCGGCCTCGTCCAGGATCTGCGTGATGTCCTTCTCGTTGACCGCGACGTCCCCCGGGTCGCCCTCGTACTCCTCGTCCGTCGTACCGAGCAGCAGCATGTCCTCCCAGGGCAGGGCGAACGTGATGCGGTACTTGTCGATCGGGGTCGCGAGCGCCGCCTTCCAGGGAGAGGTGCGCTTGAGGACGAGGTGCGCGCCCTTCGACAGGCGGATGGAGGGGGCCGCCTCCGGGTCCTCCATGCGGCGCAGGTGGTCCACCCACGGACCGGTGGCGTTGAGCACGAGGCGGGCGTCGACACCGAACTCGGTGCCGTCGGTGCGGTCCTTGAGCTCGGCGCCGGTGACCCGGCCGCGGGTGAAGCGCAGGCCGGTGACCTCGGCGTGGTTGAGGACGGTCGCACCGGCCTCGACGGTCGCGCGGACGGTCATCAGGGCCATGCGCGCGTCGTTCATCTGGTCGTCGCCGTAGACCGCGACGGCCTTCAGGTTGTCGGTGCGCAGCTCGGGTACGTCGGCCGCGGCCTTCGCCGGGCTGAGCAGGTGACCGACGCCGTCGCCGAAGGCGGAGAGCGCGGAGTAGGCGAACACGCCCGCGCCGAGCTTCGCCGCACCGTGCGGGCCGCCCTTGTAGACCGGCAGGTAGAACGTGAGCGGGTTGGCCAGGTGCGGCGCCACCTGGCGGGAGACGGCACGCCGCTCGAAGTGGTTCTCCGCGACCAGCTTCACCGCGCCGGTCTGCAGGTAGCGCAGACCGCCGTGGAGGAGCTTGGAGGAGGCGGAGGAGGTGGCGCCGGCGAAGTCGCCGGCGTCCACCAGGGCCACCCGCAGCCCGGACTGCGCGGCATGCCAGGCGGTGGAGATGCCCAGGATGCCGCCGCCGATCACCAGGAGGTCGTACGTCGCCGTGGAGAGCTGCTCCCGGGTCTCGGCGCGGCTCGCTGCCTTGAAGGAGGACACCGTCGAGCCGGAGGCCGGGCGCGTCCCGTGGTCGGGGACGCTCTGCAGGGTGGTCATCATTGCTCCTCGTCAGTTTTCCTCGTCGAGCCAGCCCATGGTCCGCTCCACGGCCTTGAGCCAGTTCTTGTACTCGGCATCACGCTTGTCAGCGTCCATGCGCGGGGTCCACTCGGCGGCCCGGCGCCAGTTGGCGCGCAGCGCGTCGGTGTCCGGCCAGAAGCCGACGGCCAGGCCGGCGGCGTAGGCAGCGCCGAGGCAGGTGGTCTCGGCGACCATCGGACGCACGACCGGCGCGTCCAGGAAGTCCGAGAGCGTCTGCATCAGCAGGTTGTTGGAGGTCATGCCGCCGTCGACCTTGAGCGCGGTCAGCTCGACGCCGGAGTCCTTCGTCATGGCGTCGGTGATCTCGCGGGTCTGCCAGGCGGTGGCCTCGAGAACGGCGCGCGCGATGTGCGCCTTGGTGACGTACCGGGTCAGTCCGGCGATCACACCGCGGGCGTCGGAGCGCCAGTACGGGGCGAAGAGGCCGGAGAAGGCCGGGACGAAGTAGGCGCCGCCGTTGTCCTCGACCGAGGAGGCGAGGGTCTCGATCTCGGCGGCCGAGTTGATCAGGCCCATCTGGTCGCGCATCCACTGCACCAGCGAACCGGTGACGGCGATCGAGCCCTCCAGGGCGTAGACCGCCTTCTGGTCGCCGATGCGGTAGCCGACGGTGGTCAGCAGGCCGTTGTAGGAGTTGACGGGCTCGTCACCGGTGTTCATCAGCATGAAGGTGCCGGTGCCGTACGTGGACTTGGCCTCGCCCTTCGAGTAGCAGGTCTGGCCGAACAGGGCCGCCTGCTGGTCGCCGAGCGCGGAGGCCACCGGGATGCCGTCCAGCGCGCCGCCCTTGGCCAGCCCGTACACCTCGGCGGAGGAACGGATCTCCGGCAGGATCGCCGCGGGCACCTCCATGGACTGGAGGATCTTGTCGTCCCACTCCATGGTGTGCAGGTTCATCAGCATGGTGCGGGAGGCGTTGGTGACGTCGGTGACGTGGACGCCGCCGTCGACTCCACCGGTCAGGTTCCAGATGACCCAGGAGTCCATGGTGCCGAAGAGGATCTCGCCGCGCTCGGCGCGCTCACGCAGGCCCTCGACGTTGTCGAGCAGCCAGCGCGCCTTGGGGCCGGCGAAGTACGAGGCGAGCGGCAGGCCCGTCTCACGGCGGAAGCGGTCCTGGCCCACATTGCGGCCGAGCTCCTTGCAGAGCGCGTCGGTGCGGGTGTCCTGCCAGACGATGGCGTTGTGGACGGGCTCACCGGTGTTCTTGTCCCACAGCAGCGTCGTCTCGCGCTGGTTGGTGATACCGATGGCCTTGACGTCCGCGGAGGTGATGCCGGCCTTCCCGATGGCGCCCGCCACGACCTCCTGGACGTTCGTCCAGATCTCGGCGGCGTCGTGCTCGACCCAGCCCGGCTTCGGGAAGATCTGCTCGTGCTCCTTCTGGTCGACGGAGACGATCCGGCCGTCCTTGTCGAAGACGATGCAGCGGCTGGAGGTGGTGCCCTGGTCGATGGCCGCGATGAACGGCCCGGTGGTGTGTGCGTCGGTCACGGGGTGCTCCTGCTCATGTCTGTCATGAATACGGCTCGTGCTGCTGATACGGCTCAGGCGAACGCGATGTTGTAGATACCCGCACCGACGGCCGCACCGATCAGCGGACCGACGACGGGGATCCAGGCGTAGCTCCAGTCGGAGCCGCCCTTGTTCGGCAGCGGGAGCAGCGCGTGCACGATGCGCGGACCCAGGTCGCGGGCGGGGTTGATGGCGTAGCCGGTGGGGCCGCCGAGGGAGAGACCGATGCCGACGACGACGAGGGCGACCATCAGTCCGCCGAGCGGGCCGAGGCCCTTGCCGCTGTCGTTCAGACCCTGCGTGAGCACCGCGAGGACCAGCACTGCCGTGCCGATGATCTCGGTGGCGAGGTTCTGCCAGACATTGCGGATCTCCGGGCCGGTGGAGAAGACGCCGAGCACCGGGCCGGCCTTGCCGCTGCCCTCCTCGTGCGGGCCCTCGATCGCCTTGTCGGCCGGGTCGCCCACGATCTCGGGGTCGGTGAGATGGGCGTGGAACTGTCCGTAGTAGGCGATCCAGACCAGCGCCGCGCCGATCATGGCGCCGAGCAGCTGGCCGGCGAGGTAGACGGGGACGGTGCCCCAGTCGTTGTCCTTGATCGCGATGCCGACGGTGACGGCCGGGTTGAGGTGGGCCCCCGAAAGGGCTCCCGTCATGTAGACCGCGGTCAGGACCGCGAAGCCCCACCCGAAGGTGATGGCCAGCCAGCCGGCGTTCTGCGCCTTCGAGCGCTTGAGTACGACAGCGGCGACGACGCCGCCGCCGAGCAGGATGAGAACGGCGGTACCGATGATCTCGCCGATGAAGATGTCGGAGTTGGACACCCGCGACTCCTTTGTCCTTCGTCCAGGGGAAGGCGAACCCCGGGTCCCTCCGGTGGTCCGCGCCCTCAGCAGAGGGCGTTCTCCCGGTCTGGCGTTGCCACACTCTAGCGCGTATTGCCGTTAGCTGTTCGACATTGCCGACCGGTGAACGGCAGTTTTGCCCCCTGGTAAACACGACGTCAAGGGTTGTGTCCGGCGAAAACCGGATCGTTACCGATGATGCGCCAAGGCGATCAGAACCGCCCGGCGCCGAGGTCCCTCGATACGGCCCGCGCGCAGTCGCGCACCGCCGCCACCAGCTCGGACCGCAGCTCCCTGGTGCCGTCGCAGACGCGCTCCACGGCGCCCGTGATGGCCACGGCGCCCACGGGCATGCGCCGCCGGTCGTGGATGGGGGCGGCGACAGCCGCCACGCCCTCCCACGTCTCCTCCACGTCGGCCGCCCAGCCGCGCGCCCTGGTGTGGTCCAGCACGGTCTCGAACTCGTCGAGCCCGGTCACCGTCCGCGGGGTGAACGCCTTGCGGTCGACCTCGAGCGCCTCGCTGTGCGCCACGGGGTCGTACGCCGCCAGCACCTTGCCCAGGGCCGTGGAGTGCAGCGGCTGCATGGCCCCCACCTCGAGGACCTGCCGGCTGTCGTCCGGCCGGAAGACGTGGTGGACGATGAGCACGCCGTGCTGGTGCAGGACGCCGAGATGCACGCTCTCGCCGCTGGAGCGCGCGAGGTCGTCGGTCCACACGAGGGCGCGGGCCCGCAGCTCGTGCACGTCCAGATAGCTGTTGCCGAGCCGCAGGAGCTCGGCCCCCAGCTGGTAGCGGCCGGACGCGGTGTCCTGTTCGACGAACCCCTCGGCCTGGAGGGTGCGCAGAATGCCATGGGCCGTACCCTTGGCCAGTTCCAGTGAGGAGGCGATGTCCGACAGTCCCAGCCGACGTTCTCCGCCGGCGAGCAGCCGCAGCATCGCGGCCGCACGCTCCAGGGACTGAATGTTCTTCGCCATCGGATCGGCCCTTCTCACTGCGGTTCGACGATCTTGGTAGTGGTTCGACAATGCTGAACACTATCGGCCCATGCCGACCTTGGTCATCGCGGAGTGAGTATCCCCCGGTCGAGCTACCCACGGAAACCCCGCACGGCACCGTTCCGTCCGCCTCGTGGGACACCTCCCCGCAGGAAGGAGGCGCACGGCTACTCTGGCTGCGTGCGCCTTCCACCGGAAGACGCAAAGCCGACAGCCGTCGCATCCCAGGGAGCACATTCCATGGCCTCGTCGCCGACCCCTTCCGCTGACAGCCGGACTCGAATCGACGCACTGCGCGAAGCGCTCGCCACCCGGGTGGTGGTGGCCGACGGCGCGATGGGCACGATGCTCCAGGCCCAGGACCCCAGTCTCGAGGACTTCGAGAACCTCGAGGGCTGCAACGAGGTCCTGAACGTCACGCGCCCCGACATCGTCCGTTCCGTCCACGAGGCCTACTTCGAGGTCGGCGTCGACTGTGTCGAGACGAACACGTTCGGCGCGAACCTCGCGGCGCTCGGCGAGTACGACATCCCCGAGCGCGTCTTCGAACTGTCCGAGGCAGGCGCCCGCCTCGCCCGCGAGGTCGCCGACGCATACACGGCCTCGACCGGGCAGCAGCGCTGGGTGCTGGGCTCCATGGGCCCGGGCACCAAGCTGCCGACGCTGGGCCACGCCCCGTACACGGCCCTGCGCGACGCCTATCAGCAGAACGCCGAGGGCATGATCGCCGGTGGCGCCGACGCGCTGCTCGTCGAGACGACCCAGGACCTGCTCCAGACGAAGGCCGCCATCCTCGGCGCGCGCCGCGCGCTGGACGCGACCGGCTCCAGCCTGCCCGTGATCTGCTCCGTGACGGTCGAGACGACCGGCACGATGCTGCTCGGCTCGGAGATCGGCGCGGCCCTGACCGCGCTGGAGCCGCTGGGCATCGACATGATCGGTCTGAACTGCGCCACCGGCCCGGCCGAGATGAGCGAGCACCTGCGGTATCTCGCCCGCCACTCCCGTGTCCCGCTGTCCTGCATGCCGAACGCCGGCCTCCCGGTCCTCGGCAAGGACGGCGCCCACTACCCGCTGACGGCGCCCGAGCTCGCCGACGCGCAGGAGACGTTCGTCCGCGAGTACGGCCTCTCGCTCGTCGGTGGCTGCTGCGGTACGACGCCGGAGCACCTGCGTCAGGTCGTCGAGCGGGTGCGCGGCATCCGGCCGGCGGTCCGCGAGCCGCGCCCGGAGCCGGGCGCCGCGTCGCTGTACCAGACGGTGCCGTTCCGGCAGGACACCGCCTACATGGCGATCGGTGAGCGGACGAACGCCAACGGCTCGAAGAAGTTCCGCGAGGCCATGCTGGAGGGCCGCTGGGACGACTGTGTGGAGATGGCCCGCGACCAGATCCGCGAGGGCGCCCACATGCTCGACCTGTGCGTCGACTACGTCGGCCGTGACGGCGTGGCGGACATGGAGGAGCTGGCCGGCCGGTTCGCCACCGCGTCGACGCTGCCGATCGTGCTGGACTCGACCGAGGTCGAGGTCATCCGCGCCGGCCTGGAGAAGCTGGGCGGCCGGGCCGTCATCAACTCGGTGAACTACGAGGACGGCGACGGGCCCGAGTCCCGCTTCGCGAAGGTCACGCGCCTGGCCCAGGAGCACGGTGCCGCGCTGATCGCGCTGACGATCGACGAGGAGGGCCAGGCCCGTAGCGTCGAGCACAAGGTGGCGGTCGCGGAGCGGCTCATCGACGACCTCACCGGCAACTGGGGCATCCACGAGTCGGACATCCTCATCGACACGCTGACGTTCACGATCTGTACGGGCCAGGAGGAGTCCCGCAAGGACGGCGTCAACACCATCGAGGCGATCCGGGAGCTGAAGAGGCGTCACCCGGACGTGCAGACCACCCTCGGTCTGTCGAACATCTCCTTCGGCCTCAACCCGGCCGCCCGCATCCTGCTCAACTCCGTCTTCCTCGACGAGTGCGTGAAGGCCGGCCTGGACTCGGCGATCGTCCACGCCTCCAAGATCCTGCCGATCGCGCGCTTCGACGAGGAGCAGGTCAGCACGGCGCTCGACCTGATCTACGACCGGCGCGCCGAGGGCTACGACCCGCTGCAGAAGCTGATGGCGCTGTTCGAGGGCGTCAACACCAAGTCGATGAAGGCCGGCAAGGCGGAGGAACTGCTCGCCCTGCCGCTGGAGGAGCGCCTCAAGCGGCGCATCATCGACGGCGAGAAGAACGGCCTCGAGGCCGACCTCGACGAGGCGCTGCGGGACCGGCCCGCCCTGGACATCGTCAACGACACGCTGCTCGACGGCATGAAGGTCGTCGGCGAGCTGTTCGGCTCGGGCCAGATGCAGCTGCCGTTCGTGCTCCAGTCGGCCGAGGTGATGAAGACCGCGGTCGCCTACCTGGAACCGCACATGGAGAAGACGGACGACGAGGGCAAGGGCACCATCGTCCTGGCCACCGTCCGCGGCGACGTGCACGACATCGGCAAGAACCTCGTCGACATCATCCTGTCCAACAACGGCTACAACGTGGTCAACCTGGGTATCAAGCAGCCCGTCGCCGCGATCCTGGACGCGGCGAAGGAGCACAAGGCCGACGTCATCGGCATGTCCGGCCTGCTCGTCAAGTCCACGGTGATCATGAAGGAGAACCTGGAGGAGCTCAACCAGCGCAAGCTGGCCGCCGACTACCCCGTCATCCTCGGCGGCGCCGCCCTCACCCGCGCCTACGTCGAGCAGGACCTCCACGAGATCTACGAGGGCGAGGTGCGTTACGCCCGTGACGCCTTCGAGGGCCTGCGCCTGATGGACGCCCTCATCGCGGTCAAGCGCGGTGTGCCCGGCGCCGTCCTGCCCGAGCTCAAGCAGCGCCGGGTGCGCGCCACCGCCTCCGCCGTGGTGGAGGAGGCGGCCCCGGCCGAGGGCGCGGTCCGCTCCGACGTGGCCACGGACAACCGGGTACCGGAGCCGCCGTTCTGGGGCACTCGCGTCGTCAAGGGCATCCCGCTCAAGGAGTACGCCTCCTGGCTCGACGAAGGCGCCCTCTTCAAGGGCCAGTGGGGGCTCAAGCAGTCCCGCACCGGTGACGGACCGTCGTACGAGGAGCTGGTGGAGAGCGAGGGCCGGCCCCGCCTGCGCGGCTGGCTGGACCAGCTGCACACGCAGAACATGCTGGAGGCGGCCGTCGTCTACGGCTACTTCCCCTGTGTGTCCAAGGGCGACGACCTGATCCTCCTGAACGAGGACGGCTCCGAGCGCACGCGCTTCTCCTTCCCGCGCCAGCGCCGTGGCCGCAGGCTGTGCCTCGCGGACTTTTTCCGTCCCGAGGAGTCCGGCGAGACCGATGTCGTCGGCCTCCAGGTGGTCACCGTCGGGTCCAGGATCGGTGAGGAGACCGCGAAGCTCTTCGAGGCCGACTCCTACCGCGACTACCTCGAACTGCACGGGCTGTCCGTCCAGCTTGCGGAGGCCCTCGCCGAGTACTGGCACGCGCGCGTCCGCGCCGAGCTCGGTTTCGGCGGCGAGGACCCCGCGGACGTCGAGGACATGTTCGCGCTCAAGTACCGCGGCGCCCGGTTCTCGCTGGGTTACGGCGCCTGCCCCGATCTGGAGGACCGCGCCAAGATCGCCGAGCTGCTGCAGCCCGAGCGGATCGGCGTGCAGCTGTCCGAGGAGTTCCAGCTCCATCCGGAGCAGTCCACGGACGCGATCGTGATTCACCACCCCGAGGCAAAGTATTTCAACGCACGCTGATCGGACGAGTCGTACACTGGTCGGTCCAGTGCAGGCCGGTCACCAGACCGTGCGGGAAAGCCGCAGGGTCAGGTGGCCGGCCTTCTCGTCCCTTCCGGAGGTGTGCCCATGACCAGCACGGTCCCCGCGTCCCTGACCCGTTCGGCCGATGGGGCGGCGCTCCAGGCCGTCTTCCTCGACATGGACGGCACCCTGGTCGACACCGAGGGCTTCTGGTGGGACGCGGAGGTGGAGGTCTTCGCGGATCTCGGGCACCAGCTGGACGAGACATGGCGGGACGTCGTCGTCGGCGGTCCCATGACCCGCAGCGCCGGCTACCTGATCGAGGCAACGGGTGCGGACATCAGCCTGGCCGAGCTGACCGTGCTGCTCAACGACAAGTTCGAGGACCGGATCGGACGCGGTGTGCCCCTGATGCCGGGAGCGGAGCGGCTGCTCGCCGAGCTGGCCGCGCACAACGTGCCCACGGCGCTGGTCTCCGCCTCCCACCGCCGCATCATCGACCGCGTCATGGCCTCCCTCGGCCCCCAGTACTTCGCCCTGTCCGTCGCGGGGGACGAGGTGCCGCGGACCAAGCCGCACCCCGACCCGTACCTGCTGGCCGCCCAGGGGCTGGGCGCCGACCCCTTGAGATGCGCGGTCGTCGAGGACACGGCGACCGGGGTGGCCGCCGCCGAAGCGGCCGGGTGCCGGGTCGTCGCGGTGCCGTCGGTGGCGCCGATCGCGCCCGCCGCGGGCCGAATCGTCGTTCAGTCGCTCGAAGAAGTCGATGTGCTTTTCCTGCGCACGCTGATCACCTCACCGCACTGATGCGTGTACTGTCCGTGTTTCTCGAATGCCCGGGAAACTCGGGGCGGCGGGTCACGCTTTTTCCGTGACTCTTGCGATGACTGTTCGATGATCGAGAGTGCGTTCCCCATGGTGACGTTCGTCACTGTGTGTGCCGTCTCAGTGGGCCGCGCCCGGCGCCCGATGCCCCGTTCGACCGGGATCGGGCGTCTTGGGCTGTCCGGTTTGCGGGAGGAGCGCATGAATCCTCCAGGCGCGAACCGCATCTGCCCAGGGGTTGATGATCACTCAGCGATTACGCCCCAACTCGGGTCCGGTCACGCTTTCCTGGCGCCGCCGACTAATCTCATCGCGAGAACTTCACCGCGTCGCCGTGGTGTCCCGCCGGCCACCAAGCCGTCGGAAACACAGGACCGATCGCTCTGTATCCCCGGCCCGATCGCGCCGCCCCGACCGGGTGGAAGCGGTGGAGTGACTTGCACACACGCTGTATCACAGTGCCGGATGGATAAGGGAGTACGTCCAGGATGAACCGTAAGACTTTGGTGCCGCTGGCCATGATCGGCCTGCTCGCGCCCGTGCTCGTCGCCTGCGGCAGCACGGACGGCGGGTCGGGCGGCGGTGACGCCATCGTCGTGGGCACCACGGACCAGTTCGCCGCCACCGCCGACTCTCCCGCGCCGCTCGACCCGGCCTACGCCTACGACACCGGCGCCTGGAACGTCCTGCGCCAGACCGTCCAGACGCTGATGCACCCGCCGCGCGGCGGTGGCGAGCCCGTCCCGGACGCCGCCGAGTCCTGCGTGTTCACGGACACCGCGAGCGAGAGCTACCGCTGCAAGCTGCGCAGCGGACTGAAGTTCGCCGACGGCACCCCGGTGACCGCGGAGGACGTCAAGTTCTCCATCCAGCGCGTGCTCGACATCGACGCCGACAACGGCACCGCCGCCCTCCTGTCGAACATCGACACCATCGAGACCAAGGGCGACGACGAGGTCATCTTCCATCTCTCCACGCCCGACGCCACCTTCCCGTACAAGCTCTCGACGCCGGTCGCCGCCATCGTCAGCCCCAAGCAGTACGACGGGAAGAAGCTCCGGGAGGGCTTCGAGGTCGAGGGCACCGGCCCGTACACCATGGAGAGCGAGACCGATGGGGACCGCGTCTCCAAGGTCGTCTTCACCAAGAACCCCAACTACAAGGGCGACATCAAGCTCCGCAACGACCGGGTCGAACTGCGGTCGTTCCCCGACGCCGAGGCCATGGGCAAGGCGCTCGAGTCCGGTGAGATCGACATGATGACCCGCGCGATGTCCCCCGAGCAGATCAAGGAACTCTCCACCGCACCCAAAGAGGGCATCACGCTCACCGAGGTCCCCGGCCTGGAGATCCGCTACCTCGCCTTCAACACGAACGACCCGTCGGTGAAGAACAAGGCCGTGCGTCAGGCGATGGCGGCCGTCATCGACCGCGGCCAGATCGCAGGCCAGGTGTACGGCTCCACCGCCGAGCCGCTCTACTCGCTCATCCCGTCGAGCATCGCCGCGCACACCAACTCGTTCTACAACAAGTACGGCGAGCCGAGCCGCAAGAAGGCCGCGGCCCTCCTGAACGACGCGGGCATCGACACCCCCGTCGAGCTGGAGCTGAACTACACCACCGACCACTACGGCGCGGGCACGGCCAAGGAGTTCGAGACGCTCCGCGACCAGCTGAACGCGACCGGACTCTTCGACGTGACCATCAAGGGCACCGAGTGGGCCAAGTTCCGCCCCGCCCAGAAGCGCGGCGACTACGCGGTCTACGGCCTCGGCTGGTTCCCCGACTTCCCGGACCCGGACAACTACACCGCCCCGTTCCTCGACAAGGGCAACTTCCTCAACTCTCCCTACGTGAGCGAAGAGGCGCGCAGCCTCATCCCGCAGTCGCGCCGCGAGGCCGACCGCACCGCGGCCTCCCCGGCCTTCAAGAAGATCCAGGAGATCGTCGCCAACGACGTGCCCGTGCTGCCGCTGTGGCAGGGCAAGCAGTACGTCGCCGCCCACGACGACATCACGGGTGTCGAATGGGCGCTCAACACCAGCTCCGACCTTCAGCTGTGGGAGCTGGCCCGGGGCAGCGGCGTCTGATACCGGCGCACCCGCAGACGCGAACGGCCGGTGTCCGTCGGTGGAACCCACCGACGGACACCGGCCGTTGCCCGTCGTGCCCCGCGCTCACTGAGCGCCGGGGCGCACCAGACCGCTCTCGTAGGCGTACACCGCGGCCTGGACGCGGTCGCGCAGGCCCAGCTTGGTGAGCACATGGCCGACATGCGTCTTCACGGTCGTCTCGCTCACGAAGAGATCCGCGGCGATCTCCGCGTTCGACAAACCCCGGGCGACCAGCTTCAGCACCTCGACCTCGCGGTCGGTCAGCGTGTGCAGCGTGTCCGGCACGGGCTCCTCGCCCGACGGCAGATGATCGGCGTACTTGTCGAGGAGCCGCCGGGTGATGCTCGGCGCCAGCATCGCCTCGCCGGCCGCGACCACCCGGATCGCCTGCACCAGCTCATTGGCCGGGGCGTCCTTCAGGAGGAAGCCGCTGGCGCCGGCGCGCAACGCCTCCACCACGTACTCGTCGAGGTCGAACGTCGTCAGCACCAGCACCTTCGCCGGGCCGTCCCGGCCCGGGCCCGTGATCTGCCGGGTCGCCTCGACACCGTCCATCCGCGGCATCCGGATGTCCATCAGCACCACATCGGGCTGCAGTGCCCGCACCTGATCGAGGGCCTGGAGGCCGTCCCCGGCCTCGCCCACCACCGCGATGTCCTGCTCAGCCTCCAGGATCATCCTGAAGCCGGTGCGCAACAGCGGCTGGTCGTCGACCAGTAGGACGCGGATTGCCACGGGTACTCCTTCTTTAGACCGGGCCCATTCTGCCCTGACCATCCTCGGCCGACGCGGCCGGGGAAATGCTCAGCGGATAAACCGGGGGAGTGCCCCCGAATTCCGGACAGAACTCCTGGTGGTCGCACCAGCCGCACAGCTTGGTCGGGCGCGGGCGCCAGTCGCCGGTCCGCGTCGCCTGCCGGATCGCCTCCCACAGGGCCAGCAGCTTGCGCTCCATCCGCTCCAGGTCCGCCATCACCGGGTCGTACGTCAGCACGTCACCGCTGCCCAGGTACACGAGCTGGAGCCGGCGGGGGAGCACGTTCTTCAGGCGCCAGATCACCAGCGCGTAGAACTTCATCTGGAACAGCGCGCCCTCGCTGTACTCGGGGCGGGGTGCCTTGCCCGTCTTGTAGTCGACGATCCGCACCTCGCCGGTCGGCGCGATGTCCACCCGGTCGATCACCCCGCGCAGCCGCAGTCCCGAATCCAGCTCCGTCTCGACGAACATCTCCCGCTCGGCGGGCTCCAGCCGGGTCGGGTCCTCCAGCGAGAACCACCGCTCCACCAGCTGCTCCGCCTCGCCCAGCCAGCGCGCAAGCCGCTCGCCTCCGGCGTCCTCGGCGAACAGCTCGCCCAGCTCCGGCTTCGTCTCCAGCAGCCTCTGCCACTGGCCGGGAATCATCGCCTTCGCCCGCGGAGCCGTGCGCTGGAGGGCCGGATCGTCGAAGAGCCGCTCCAGCACCGCGTGCACCAGCGTCCCGCGGGTCGCCGCCTCGCTCGGCTTCTCCGGCAGCCGGTCGATCACCCGGAACCGGTACAGCAGGGGGCACTGCATGAAGTCGCCCGCCCGGGAAGGCGACAGGGACATCGGCTCCGCGGCCGGCCTCGGCACCACGGCAGCGGTCGCCGCACCGTCCGCCTCGGCGTCGGACCCGGGCTCGGCGGCAGCGGCGGACGGCCCGCCGACGGGCTGCTGGCTCGTACTCATGACGCAGACCCTACGGCCCGCCACTGACAGCGAGCGGCATACCATCGACGACAGGACCTCGCGCGTGCATGATCGAGCGAGCGACACCTTTTGCGAAGAGGCTCGGCGACGAAGGGACCCCGTGAACGAGGACGACACGAGCGGCGAGCGCGAGCGGCCGCGGTCCGACGCGGGCAAGACCGCGCCGGGCGGCGGCAGGAAGCGCGGCTCGGGCGAACCGGGCGGAGGCATTCTCATGGGCCGCCCCTTCGGCGTGCCCGTGTACGTCGCCCCCAGCTGGTTCGTCGTCGCCGCACTGATCACGTGGATCTTCGGCGGTCAACTGGACCGCGTCCTGCCCGAACTGGGCGGCGCCCGCTACCTCGTGTCGCTGTTCTTCGCGGTCGCCTTCTACGCCTCCGTCCTCGTCCACGAACTCGCCCACACCGTCGCCGCGCTCCGCTTCAAACTGCCGGTGCGGCGCATCCAGCTCCAGTTCTTCGGCGGCGTCTCCGAGATCGAGAAGGAGACCGAGACACCCGGCCGCGAATTCGTCCTCGCCTTCGTCGGCCCGCTGCTCTCCCTCGTCCTGGCCGGGCTGTTCTATCTCGGCATGACGGCCGTCGAGCCCGGCACCGTGCCCGGCGTGCTGCTCGCAGGACTGATGATCTCCAACCTGATCGTCGCCGCGTTCAACCTGCTGCCCGGACTGCCCCTCGACGGCGGCCGCATGCTGCGCGCGGTCGTCTGGAAGATCAGCGGCAAGCCCATGACCGGCACCATCGCGGCCGCCTGGGTCGGCCGCGCCCTCGCCGTCGCCGTCCTCATCGGCCTCCCGCTGCTCACCCACACCGGTGCCCTCGGCAACGCCACCGAGGACATCGGGGGCATGGAGACCGTCACCGACGCGCTGCTCGCTGCGATCCTCGCCGCCATCATCTGGACCGGCGCCGGCAACAGCCTGCGCATGGCCCGGCTCCGCGAGCACCTGCCCGAACTCGCCGCCCGCGCGCTCACCCGCCGCGCCGTCCCCGTCGAGTCGGACACCCCGCTCTCCGAGGCGCTGCGCCGCGCCAACGAGGCCGGGGCCCGCGCCCTCGTCGTCGTCGACGGCCACGGGGAGCCCACGGCCCTGGTGCGCGAGGCCGCCATCGTCGGTGTCCCCGAGCACCGCCGCCCCTGGGTCGCGGTGAGCGGCCTGGCCCAGGAGCTCACCGAGGACATGATGGTCCCCGCCGAGCTCGCCGGCGAGGCCCTGCTCGACAGGCTCCGCGCCGCGCCCGCGACGGAGTACCTGGTGGTGGAGGAGACCGGCGAGATCTACGGCGTCCTGTCCACGGCGGACGTCGAACGCGCCTTCGTCGCGGCGATGGCGCGGCCGGCTTCTTCCTCATAGGGGCTCGGTTCTCCTCCGGGGCGCTCAGGCGTGCGTCGACCTGCAACAGAGCAGACGGCGAGTGTCTGTGCCGCCCGGGGCGTGGTCCGGGGCGGGGCCGGGGCCCGGTAGGCTGGTCACATGTCCGAACCGACCGGTGCCGCCCGCCGTCGCGGGCCCTTCAAGGTCGGGGACCAGGTCCAGCTCACCGACCCCAAGGGACGCCACTACACGTTCACGCTCGAGGCCGGGAAGAACTTCCACACCCACAAGGGTTCCTTCCCGCACGACGAGCTGATCGGCGCTCCCGAGGGCAGTGTTGTCCGTACCACGGGAAACGTCGCCTACCTCGCGCTGCGCCCCCTGCTCCCCGACTACGTCCTGTCCATGCCCCGCGGCGCCGCCGTGGTCTACCCCAAGGACGCGGGGCAGATCCTGGCCTTCGCCGACATCTTCCCCGGCGCACGCGTCGTGGAGGCCGGTGTGGGCTCGGGCTCGCTGAGCAGCTTCCTCCTGCGCGCCATCGGCGACCACGGCATGCTCCACTCCTACGAGCGCCGCGCGGACTTCGCCGAGATCGCCCAGCAGAACGTGGAGCGCTACTTCGGCGGCCCGCACCCCCGCCTGGCAGCTCACGGTCGGCGACCTCCAGGACAACCTCACCGACTCCGACGTCGACCGCGTCATCCTGGACATGCTCGCGCCCTGGGAGTGCCTGGAGGCCGTTTCCAAGGCGCTCGTCCCCGGCGGCATCCTGTGCTGCTACGTCGCCACGACCACCCAGCTCGCGCGCACCGTCGAGTCCATCCGTGAGATCGGCTGCTTCGCCGAGCCGCAGCCCTGGGAATCGATGATCCGCAACTGGCACGTCGAGGGACTGGCCGTCCGCCCCGACCACCGGATGATCGGACATACCGGCTTCCTGGTCACAGCCCGCCGTCTCGCCGACGGCGTGGAGCCCCCGATGCGCCGCCGCCGTCCCGCCAAGGGCGCGTACGGCGAGGACTACGAAGGGCCCAACAAGGGCTGACCGCACCCGTACAACACGACGGCGCCGCCGCCGAGTTCCCGTGCCCTGGCCGGAACTCGACGGCGGCGCCGTCGTATTGACCCCGCGTCGGCGAGCCTTTTGCGCCCGGGGCCTGTCACCGCGGACTCTTTACCCGAGGCTTACGGACCCCCCTGTTCCGGTCCCTTGTGACGTATGGCACGATGCTGGCCACCCCCACAAGCCCTGGCCTCTCAGGAGACTCCCCGCGTGCAGAACTCCGCAGCCGTCCCGGACCTCGCGCACACCCACGCCCGCCCGGTGCACTGGCTGGCCACCGCGACGGCGATGGCCGCGGTCGTGGCCGCCGCCGGCTTCGTCCAGCCCGACGCCGCCACGGCGTCCCAGAAGGGCTCGGAATCACGCACCGTGACGGCACCCGCCCCCACGCCGGCCCCCGATCCGGAGGGCGTCGAGATGCCCCTGGAATGCGGCGGTGTCGACAGCGTCGTCACCAAGCGGGCCACCGGCGACCTCGACGGCGACGGCGGTCCCGAGACCGTGGTGGCGGCCCGGTGCGACGCTGGTTCGGGCACCCCGCCCAGCGGCGTGTACGTCCTCGCGGCCGGCCGCGGGACCGCGGCACGCGTCGTGGCGACGCTGGTTCAGCCGGCAGAGAAACTCAGCGTCGGCTCGCTCGCCGTACGTGACGGAGCGATCACGGCAACTCTGCTCGGATACTCCTCGCCGGAGGTGCCCAGCTGCTGCCCCGACGAGCGGGAGAACGTCGAATGGCGGTGGCAGGGCGGGAAGTTCGTGCGAGCCGTCCAGCCGGAAGCGCGCGGTATGTGACCACTCACTCCGCGTCGGGGCCGTAGACCTCTACCCTGTCCGAAACCCGACGTACGTGAATGCAGTCGCCCGGGCACTCCTTGGCGGAGTCGACGACGTCGTTCAGCAGCGGCAGGGGCACCGGCGTTGTCGCGCCCGGGTCCTGGAGCAGTTCGTCGTCCCCGGACTTCACGTATGCGAGGCCGTCGATGTCGAGTTCGAAGACCTCGGGGGCGTACTGCGCACAGATTCCGTCGCCGGTGCAGAGGTCCTGGTCGATCCAGACCTCGAGAGCCTCGGCGGCACCGTCGGTGGGAACCTCGTGCTGCACGGTCATATCTCCTGCCGTTTCCTTCGTCGGGCGCAGTAAGTGATACAAGTCGCGCCAGCCCTGACGGGTGTTGAACGCTTCGACGATACAACCGACCGCTTTCCGATGTTGCCGGGTGGGTATCTGCTGGGTATTCCCCTGGCACGAGGGAGAGCGCAAGGGTGAAGATCGGACACACCCCTTCCGTCTTTGTGATCTAGGGGTTTCAATCACCACCCACACAGGTAGGGTCAGGAAGCGTCCAGCTCCCCTTGGAGGAGGTGAGGACCGTGGCAGCCCACGACGACGACATCAACCGCGGCATCCGGCCGGGGCGGGGGTCTGAAGACCCAGCCGGCCAGGTTGCCTATCTCGAGCAGGAAATCGCCGTCCTGCGCCGCAAGCTCGCCGACTCTCCGCGTCATACGAGGATTCTCGAAGAGCGGATCGTCGAGCTGCAGACCAACCTGGCCGGCGTGTCCGCACAGAACGAGCGGCTCGCCAACACGCTCCGTGAGGCCCGCGACCAGATCGTGGCCCTCAAGGAGGAGGTCGACCGGCTCGCGCAGCCGCCGGCCGGCTTCGGTGTCTTCCTGCAGGCGAACGAGGACGGCACGTGCGACATCTTCACCGGGGGCCGCAAGCTCCGGGTGAACGTGAGCCCCAGCGTCGAGGCCGAAGACCTCCGGCGCGGCCAGGAGGTCATGCTCAACGAGGCGCTCAACGTGGTCGACGCCATGGAATTCGAGCGCGCCGGGGACATCGTCACCCTCAAGGAGATCCTGGAGGACGGCGAGCGCGCCCTGGTGATCGGGCACACCGACGAGGAGCGGGTGGTGCGGCTCGCCGAGCCGCTGCTGGACACCACCATCCGCCCCGGCGACGCGCTGCTGCTCGAGCCGCGCTCGGGCTACGTCTACGAGGTGATCCCGAAGAGCGAGGTCGAGGAGCTCGTCCTCGAAGAGGTCCCGGACGTCGACTACGACAAGATCGGCGGCCTCGGCGGCCAGATCGAGATGATCCGCGACGCGGTCGAGCTGCCGTACCTCTACCCCGACCTCTTCAAGGAGCACGAACTGCGGCCGCCGAAGGGCATCCTGCTCTACGGCCCGCCCGGATGCGGCAAGACGCTCATCGCCAAGGCCGTCGCCAACTCCCTTGCCAAGAAGGTCGCCGAGGTGACCGGGCAGCCCGCGGGGAAGAGCTACTTCCTCAACATCAAGGGCCCCGAGCTCCTCAACAAGTACGTCGGTGAGACCGAGCGGCACATCCGCCTCGTCTTCCAGCGTGCCCGGGAGAAGGCGGGCGAGGGCACCCCTGTCATCGTCTTCTTCGACGAGATGGAGTCCCTCTTCCGCACGCGTGGATCGGGCGTCAGCTCGGACGTGGAGAACACCATCGTCCCGCAGCTGCTCGCCGAGATCGACGGTGTGGAGGGCCTGGAGAACGTCATCGTCATCGGCGCCTCCAACCGCGAGGACATGATCGACCCCGCGATCCTGCGGCCCGGCCGGCTCGATGTAAAGATCAAGATCGAGCGTCCGGACGCGGAGGCCGCCAAGGACATCTTCGCCAAGTACCTGACCCCCTCGCTCCCGCTGCACGCCGACGACCTCGGCGAGCACAGCGGATCGAAGGAGGCCGCGGCCCACGCCATGATCCAGTCGGTCGTGGAGCAGATGTACGCGGAGTCCGAGGAGAACCGCTTCCTCGAGGTCACGTATGCCAACGGCGACAAGGAAGTCCTCTACTTCAAGGACTTCAACTCCGGCGCGATGATCCAGAACATCGTCGACCGGGCCAAGAAGATGGCCATCAAGGCCTTCCTCGACCACAACCAGAAGGGCATCCGCGTCTCCCACCTGCTCCAGGCCTGCGTGGACGAGTTCAAGGAGAACGAGGACCTGCCCAACACCACCAACCCGGACGACTGGGCCCGGATCTCCGGAAAGAAGGGCGAGCGGATCGTCTTCATCCGCACCCTCGTCACCGGAAAGCAGGGCGCCGACACCGGCCGGTCCATCGACACGGTGGCGAACACCGGTCAGTACCTGTAAGGCAGGCGTACCGGCTGCGGATGCCGCGGTCCCCCGCGACGGCAGGGGGCGGGTATCCGCAGCCGGATGCTTTCCGGCCAGGTGGGACCACACCGAGCAATGACCGAATTGATCTCCCCACCCACGCGACGGCGTTCTAGGCTCGTCGGTACCGCCGAGTCGCGGAGTGCGGGGACGGGCACCGCACGCGCACCGGAGAGCCAGCGGTATCTGAGCGCCGCTCCCAGCGGGGAGCGCCGCCGGGCAAGGAGGGCCGCATGACCGTACGGCGAGTAATGGGAATCGAGACGGAGTACGGCATCTCCGTCCCCGGCCACCCGAACGCCAATGCCATGCTCACCTCGTCCCAGATCGTCAATGCCTACGCGGCGGCGATGCACAGGGCGCGCCGCGCCCGCTGGGACTTCGAGGAGGAGAATCCGCTGCGGGACGCCCGCGGCTTCGACCTCGCCCGCGAGGCCGCCGACTCCAGCCAGCTCACCGACGAGGACATCGGCCTGGCCAATGTGATCCTCACCAACGGCGCACGGCTCTACGTCGACCACGCCCACCCCGAGTACAGCTCGCCCGAGGTGACCAATCCGCGCGATGCCGTGCTCTGGGACAAGGCCGGCGAACGGATCATGGCCGAGGCCGCCGAGCGGGCGGCCCAGCTGCCCGGGGCGCAGCCCATCCATCTGTACAAGAACAACACCGACAACAAGGGCGCGTCCTACGGCACGCACGAGAACTACCTGATGAAGCGGGAGACCCCGTTCTCGGACATCGTGCGCCATCTGACGCCGTTCTTCGTCTCCCGCCAGGTCGTCACGGGCGCGGGGCGGGTGGGCATCGGCCAGGACGGCCACGAGCACGGCTTCCAGATCAGCCAGCGCGCGGACTATTTCGAGGTCGAAGTGGGCCTCGAGACCACCCTCAAGCGCCCGATCATCAACACCCGCGACGAACCGCACTCCGACGCCGAGAAGTACCGCAGGCTGCATGTGATCATCGGCGACGCGAACCTGTCGGAGATCTCCACGTACCTCAAGCTGGGCACCACGGCCCTGGTGCTCTCCATGATCGAGGACGGATTCATCGCGGTCGACCTCGCGGTCGAGCAACCCGTGCGCACACTGCACCAGGTCTCGCACGACCCGAGCCTCCAGCATCTCGTCACACTCCGTAGCGGCCGCACACTCACCGCCGTCCAGTTGCAGATGGAGTACTTCGAGCTCGCGCGCAAGTACGTCGAGGAGCGGTTCGGCGCCGACGCCGACGACCAGACCAAGGACGTCCTCACGCGCTGGGAGGACACGCTCAACCGCCTCGAGAACGACCCCATGAGCCTGTCCGGCGAGCTGGACTGGATCGCCAAGCGGGAGCTCATGGAGGGCTACCGTCGCCGCGACAGCCTGGACTGGGACGCGGCACGCCTCCACCTCGTGGACCTGCAGTACGCGGACGTGCGGCCGGACAAGGGCCTGTACAACCGTCTGGCGGCCCGAGGGAAGATGAAGCGCCTTCTGGACGAGCAGGCCGTCGAGCGGGCCCAGGCCAGCCCTCCGGAGGACACCAGGGCCTATTTCCGCGGCCGCTGCCTGGAGCAGTACGCGGACGACGTTGCGGCCGCGTCGTGGGACTCGGTCATCTTTGACCTGCCCGGCCGTGACTCTCTGCAACGAGTGCCCACGCTGGAGCCGTTGCGTGGTACACGTAATCACGTCAAGGAACTCCTGGACCGCTGCCGCACGGCCGAAGAGCTGGTCCGCGTGCTGTCGGGGGGCTGACCGGGGGCTGAAAGTCCTCCCGTCCGGGAATCATCGAGGTGGTCCCCGGACGTTGAGCGAAAGTGCGGGGCCGATGTCGGACCCGGCTTGTAGGGTCTGATCTTGACCGAACGAACTCACGTCAGGGCAAACCGAGCGGGGTGAGGGACATGGCGACCAAGGACACCGGCGGCGGACAGCAGAAGGCCACGCGTTCCACTGAGGAGGTCGAGGAGCAGACGCAGGACGCGCAGGCGGCCGAAGACCTCAAGGAGCGCCAGGAGAAGCTGTCGGACGACGTCGACTCCGTACTGGACGAGATCGACGACGTCCTCGAGGAGAACGCGGAGGACTTCGTGCGTTCCTTCGTCCAAAAGGGCGGCGAGTAACGACCGTTGTCCGTCCCGGCTCCCGTCGGCGAAAGCCGGGGGGACCGGGACGGATGACCGGCCGCGGCGCGGGTAAGGTCCGTGCACAGTTCGAAAGATCGGCCCGCGCGTGCAGAGGCGGGCCGCCGCCTACCCGGAAGGAAACGCGTGGAAGCCAACCCTCGTAGCACCGGGCGTCTGCCGGCAGCCTTCCTGACGCCGGGCTCCTCGTCCTTCATGGACTTCCTCGGCGAGCACTCACCGGAGCTGCTCCCGGGCAACCGCTCGCTGCCGCCCGTGCAGGGAGTCTTCGAGGCCCCGCACGGCACGACCATCGTCGCGACGACGTTCGCCGGCGGCGTGGTGCTGGCCGGCGACCGCCGCGCCACCATGGGCAACATGATCGCGCAGCGCGACATGCAGAAGGTCTTCCCGGCCGACGAGTACTCGGCCGTGGGCATCGCCGGCACCGCCGGCCTGGCCGTGGAGATGGTCAAGCTGTTCCAGCTGGAGCTGGAGCACTTCGAGAAGGTCGAGGGCGTCCAGCTCTCCCTGGAGGGCAAGGCCAACCGCCTCTCCACGATGATCCGCAGCAATCTCGGCATGGCCATGCAGGGCCTGGCCGTGGTGCCGCTCTTCGCCGGTTACGACATCGACCGCGACAAGGGCCGCATCTTCTCGTACGACGTCACGGGCGGCCGCTCCGAGGAACAGGGGTACGCGGCCACCGGCTCCGGCTCGATCTTCGCGCGCGGCGCCATGAAGAAGCTCTACCGCGAGGACCAGACCGAGCAGCAGGCCACCACGCTGGTCGTCCAGGCGCTCTACGACGCCGCCGACGACGACTCGGCGACGGGCGGCCCGGACGTGGCCCGGCGGATCTACCCCATCGTCACGGTCATCACCGACGAGGGCTTCCGCAGGCTCACCGAGGCCGAGACCTCCGAGATCGCCCGTTCGATCCTCGAAGGCCGCCTGGCCCACCCCGACGGCCCGCGTGCCGCGCTGCTCTGATCCATGTACTCGCCTTTGACAGAAAGGGACGGATAGCCGGTGTCGACGCCGTTCTATGTCTCACCCCAGCAGGCCATGGCCGACCGGGCGGAGTACGCCCGCAAGGGCATCGCCCGCGGTCGCAGCCTCGTCGTCATGCAGTACGCCGACGGCATCGTCTTCGTCGGCGAGAACCCGTCCCGCGCCCTGCACAAGTTCAGTGAGATCTACGACCGGATCGGCTTCGCCGCGGCCGGCAAGTACAACGAGTACGAGAACCTGCGCATCGGCGGTGTGCGCTATGCGGACCTGCGGGGATACACCTACGACCGCGACGACGTCACGGCCCGCGGCCTCGCCAACGTGTACGCGCAGACGCTCGGCACCATCTTCTCCAGCGCCGGTGAGAAGCCGTACGAGGTGGAGCTGGTCGTCGCCGAGGTCGGCGCGTCCCCCGAGGGTGACCAGATCTACCGCCTCCCGCACGACGGTTCGATCGTGGACGAGCACGGCTCGGTCGCCGTCGGCGGCAACGCGGAGCAGATCAGCAGCTTCCTCGACCAGCGGCACCGCGACGGGATGTCGCTGGCCGAGGCGCTGAAGCTCGCCGTCCAGGCCCTGTCCAGCCAGGCCAACGGCAGCGATCGGGAAATCCCCGCCGAGCGCCTGGAGGTCGCGGTTCTGGACCGTACGAGGCCGCAGGCGCGGAAGTTCAAGCGGATCATCGGGCGGCAGCTGTCGCGGTTGCTGGAGGCCGAGGAGGCCGCCACGGCGCCCACCGACGCCCCTTCGGACATCGAGGACACGGAGGAGGGCGCGGAGTAGCGCGCTCGACATCCCCTGTCGCCCGTGCCCCGGGCCGCCCGTGCGGTCCGGGGCACGGCCGTGCCGGGGGCCGGAGGGGCCTTACGGGGTCAGGTACGGCCTGCGGGGCGCACGGTGGGCGGGAGTGCCCAGTGGTGGAGTTCGTCGCCGTGACGGGTCAGCCAGGTGCCGTCGCCGAGCGCGGTGACGGCCGTGCCGACCCGGCGGGGATAGCGCAGCCTGCCCAGCGGCGCGAGGGTCCGCGCGTCGCACAGCCAGTGGCGGGTGGCGGGCGGCCTGCACCGGGCGAAGATCCGGCCCGCGACGAGGACATGGGCGGCGTCGATCAGGCAGGCCGCGGTGAACTCGTCGTTCTCGGGGTCCGCGGCGAGCGCGGACAGGTCGAACAGCGCGGTCTGCTCGTCGCTCGCGGCGTCGTGCGCGGCGAGCTCGTCACGGTCGTCGTTGACGGCGATATGTTCGGCGCGCCGCAGGGTGAGGGCCCGGCTGGTGCCGGGCAGGAAGCCGACGACCTCGTGCATGCCGACCCCGCCGCGGATGTGGAGCCCGTCACGGCGGGGTTCGACCCACCAGGTCGTCCAGCTCGCCCATGCCGTCCAGCAGGACAGCGCCAGCAGGTGGCCGTCGGGGTGCCAGGTGCCGGTCAGGTCGGAGGCGATCGAGCCGACGGGCCGCTCGGCGAGGACGGCGCCGGTGGCGGTGTCCAGGAGCAGCAGCGTGTCCCGGACGTACACGCGCTCCTCGGTGTCCGGCTTGAGCGTCGGCACGACGGCGCAGACCAGCCGGCCGTCGGGGCTGACGACCGGAGCACCTGGTGGCCGCGGGTCGCGTGAGCCGTGGTGCCAGACGGGGTGGGGGAGCGCCCAACGGGTGTGCCCGTCGGAGCCGACCGCCCGGATCCTGGCGCTCTCGGCCGCGACGACCGACCCGTCGGGCAGCGGGGTGGCTTGGGACGGGCAGGGCAGCGCCAGGGAGTGCAGCAGCGACGGTCCGCCCGCGAGGAACGCCGTGCGGTCGTGCAGCTCCAGCCGGTCCTCGTGCCGGACGCCGAGACGCCCGCCGGACGCGGGGTGCACCGAGCCCGGAGTTCGTACGCCGCCGAGCAGCGTCGCGTCGATCGGGCGCTGGGCCGCACTGGTCATGATCGCGATCGTTCCACGGCCCGTCGCGGCGCCTCAAGAGCGGACGCAGCGAATCGGTCAGGCGGACGGCCGGCCGTCCGCGGCCGGTCGCGCGGCGCCGTCGGCGGACGCCGGGCCGCTGTGCGCCGGGGGCGCCGAGGAGCCGCGTACGGCCAGTTCGACGGGGAGGACGTCCTGTTCGGGCGGCCGGTTGTCCAGCACCGCGAGGAGCGCCGACATGCCGCGTTCGCCGATCCGTTCCGCGGGGAGGCGGACCGTGGTGAGCTCCGGCTCCACCGCGGTGGCCAGCGCGAGGTCGTCGAAGCCCGTGACCGAGACGTCCTCGGGGACGCGCAGCCCGAGCCGGCGCACCGCCTTGCAGGCGCCCGCGGCCAGGATGTCGTCGTCGCAGACCAGCGCGGTCGGTCTGGGGCCCGGCGCGGTGAGGGCCCGCTCGGCCGCCGCGCGGCCGGAGTCCACGTCGAGCGGTGCCGCGACCGTCGTCAGTTCCGCGTCGGCCACGTCTGCAAGGGCCGAGCGCAGCGCCCGCGCGCGCACGTCGAACGTCCAGGAGGCGACGGCGGACGCGAGATGGACGAAACGCCGGTGCCCCAGCCCGAGCAGATGGTCCGTCACCTGCCGCATGCCGTCGGCGATGTCCAGGTTGACGTGGGCGGCGACGCCGGTGTCCGAGGGGTCGCTGTCCAGCATCACGAGCGGCAGGTCGCTGCCGCGGATCGCGGCGAGGGTATCGGCGGCCATCGAGGAGGCGATGACGCCGTCGAGAGCGGCGCGGGCGGACGCGAACGGGTCCCTGGCGGGCCCGATGCCCTCGGGGGACGGGTAGAGGACGACGCCGAAGCCGTGCCGGGCGGCGACGGTGGCCGCACCGGTGTAGACGCGGGCGAAGAACTCGTTGGTGAGGGCCGGTACGACGAGCAGCGCCGTCCTCGTGCGTCCGAGACGCAGATTGCGCGCGGCGAGGTTGGGCCGGTAGCCGATCTCCCGGGCAGCGTCGCGCACCACAGAGGCGGTGCGCTCGGAGACGCGGCCGCGCCACTTGTCGCCCAGGACCAGGGAGACCGTGGCTTGTGAGACCCCGGCGACGCGGGCCACGTCCTTGCTGGTGGGCCGGGTGGAGCCCACTTCCGCCGGGACGGGACGGCCCTCGGGGGTCGGGTGTGCCATGCGGTGCCGTCCTCGGCCGCGCTGTGTGTTCTGCGAGCGTCCGGGGTGGCGGCACGGTGGACCCGCGGACTGCCGACATGGTACGTATGGACGAGAAAGTTATACGTAAAACCTCGGCAGGTCCGGGGGAGAGGGGTCCCGGATGGCCGTCGGATACGCAGAGATCCTCAGGGCGCCGCATGCGGCACGGCTGCTGACCGGCACCCTCGTGGGCCGGCTGCCCGCCGCCACCGCCCACATCGCCATCGTCCTGTTCACACGCGCCGAAGGCGGCAGCTACACCCTCGCCGGCGCCCTCGCCGCGGTGTACGGGCTGGCCACGGCGGTGGGCCAGCCGCTGCTCGGCCGCGCCGTCGACCTGTACGGACAGCCGAGGGTCCAGTTCCCCTCCGCCGTCGTCTCGGCGCTCGGAATGCTGCTGCTGGCCGTCGTCGGGACCGGCTCGCTGCCCCTCGCGTACACCGCGGTGATCGTGGCAGGACTGTTCACGCCGCCGCTCGAGGGCGGACTGCGGGCCCTGTGGCCGAGCGTGCTCGGCCAGGAGGAGCGCGTGCACCGGGCCTACGCCATGGACGCGGTCGCGCAGGAGATCATGTTCACCGTGGGCCCGCTGCTGGTCACCCTCCTGGTCTCGGTCTGGTCGCCCGCCGCCGCGCTCCTCGTCATCAACGCGACAGGCGTCGCCGGTGCCCTGTCCGTCGTGCTCTCCCAGCCGTCCCGTGCCTGGCGCTCGGCCCCTCGCGAGGCGCACTGGCTCGGTGCCCTGCGCTCGCCGGGGCTTCTCGCCCTGCTCGGCGCGTTCTTCTTCGTGGGCCTCGCGCTCGGCTCCATCACCGTCGCCGGCGTCGCCTACGCCGACGACCACGGCCGCGAGGCCGTCTACGGCTGGCTGATGGCCGCACTCGGTCTGGGCGCCCTCGTCGGCGGCACCGTGTACGGAGCGCGGCAGTGGGCGGGAGCGCCCGAGTCCAGGCTGCGCGCCATCGTCGCCCTGCTCGCCCTCGGCTACCTGCCGCTCGTGCTCACTCCGGGTGTCGTCGCGATGACCGCGCTGTCGGCGCTGGCCGGCGTCTTCCTCGCCCCCGCCATCGCCTGCGCGTTCATCGTCGTCGACCGGCACGCCCCGCGCGGCACCGTCACCGAGGCGTTCTCGTGGCTGGTGACCACCTTCGGCGTCGGCGCGGCCGTCGGCACGGCTGTCGCGGGCCCCGCCGTCGAGATCGGCGGCACCGCGTGGAGCTTCGCCGTCGCCGGCGCGGGCGGATTCGCCGCCCTGCTCGTTCTGACGGCCACTCAGCGCGTGCTCGCCGTCGCGGGCCGTACCGAGGACATTGCGGGCTCAGGTCCGGACTCATCGGAAAATGATCGAAACGGGGCCGCCCAACCCGGTTTCAGTTCAGGCCGTGAGGCGTAATGTTCAGACATGGACCGCCGCATTTTCGGGCTGGAGAACGAGTACGGCGTCACGTGCACGTTCAGGGGACAGCGCCGACTGTCACCTGACGAAGTGGCGCGCTACCTCTTCCGCCGTGTCGTGTCATGGGGCCGCAGCAGCAATGTCTTTCTGCGGAACGGCGCCCGCCTGTACCTCGACGTGGGCTCGCATCCGGAATACGCAACGCCGGAATGCGACAACGTGACCGAGCTGGTCACGCACGACAAGGCCGGCGAGCGCATTCTGGAAGGCCTGCTCGTCGACGCCGAACGCCGCCTGCACGAGGAGGGAATCGCGGGCGACGTCTATCTCTTCAAGAACAACACCGACTCGGCGGGAAACTCCTACGGCTGCCACGAGAACTATCTCGTCGCCCGGCACGGCGAGTTCTCCCGGCTGGCCGACATCCTCATTCCCTTCCTCGTGACCCGGCAGCTGCTCTGCGGCGCGGGCAAAGTGCTGCAGACGCCGCGTGGCGCGGTCTACTGCGTCAGCCAGCGCGCCGAGCACATCTGGGAGGGCGTCAGTTCCGCCACCACCCGATCCCGTCCGATCATCAACACCCGCGACGAACCGCACGCGGACGCCGAGCGCTACCGCCGTCTCCACGTCATCGTCGGCGACTCGAACATGTCCGAGACGACCATGCTCCTCAAGGTCGGCGCCACCGACCTCGTGCTGCGCATGATCGAGGCGGGCACCGTCATGCGCGACCTCACCCTGGAGAACCCGATCCGGGCCATCCGCGAGGTCAGTCACGACATCACCGGCCAGCGCAAGGTGCGCCTCGCCTCCGGCCGAGAGGCCTCCGCCCTGGAGGTCCAGCGGGAGTACTACGAGAAGGCCGTCGACTTCGTCGACCGCCGGGGCATCCGCACCGGCACGGTCGCCCAGGTCCTCGAGCTCTGGGGCCGCACGCTCGACGCGATCGAGACCGAGGACCTCGACCGCATCGGCACCGAGATCGACTGGGTCATGAAGTACAAGCTCCTGGAGCGCTACCGCGCCAAGCACAACATGACCATGTCGCACCCGAGGGTCGCCCAGATAGACCTCGCGTACCACGACATCCACCGTCGGCGCGGGCTCTACTACCTCCTGGAGAAGAAGGGACAGGCCGCCCGCATCTGCAACGACCTGAAGATCTTCGAGGGCAAGTCCGTGCCCCCGCAGACCACCCGGGCCCGGCTGCGCGGCGACTTCATCCGCCGTGCGCAGGAGCAGCGGCGGGACTTCACGGTCGACTGGGTGCACCTCAAGCTCAACGACCAGGCGCAGCGCACCGTGCTGTGCAAGGACCCGTTCCGTTCGGTGGACGACCGCGTGGAGAAGCTCATCGCCGGTATGTAGCACGCGTCAGCACCGACGGCCGGAACGCCACACGGGCCCCGCACGTTCCTCGTGCGGGGCCCTTGGCACGCCCTAGAGTGTCCGCAACTACTGAGTCGTAAGAGATCTGAGGAACACGTGCGCCGACTTGCCGGCCTTCTCGTCGTGCCCCTGCTGCTGTTGTCGACAGCGGCTTGCGGCAGCGAAGACAAGGACTCCGATTCCGCTTCCACCTCTGCCGTCTCGATGACGAACGGGCTGCCCACGATCACCGCCGGCAAGAAGTTCGGCGAGAAGCCGACCCTTGCCAAGGGCGAGGGCAAGCCGCCGGGGGACCTGAAGGTCAACGTCATCAGCGAGGGTGACGGCCCTGCCCTGAAGAAGGGCGACCTCGCCAAGGTCGACTACCTCGGGCAGCTGTGGGACGGCGACAAGCCGTTCGACAACAGCTTCGACCGCGGTGAGCCCTTCGCGGTCACGATCGGTGGCGGCGGTGTCATCGAGGGCTGGCAGAAGGCCCTGGAAGGCCAGAAGGTCGGCAGCCGGATCGAGGTCTCCATCCCGCCGGAGCTCGGTTACGGGGCCCAGGGCCAGGGCGAGATCCCGGCCAACGCGACGCTCGTGTTCGTGATGGACATCGTCAAGGGCACCAGCCTGCCGGCCACCGCCAAGGGCAGCGAGGTCGCCCAGGACAACATCGACCTGCCCAAGGTCGGCACCAACACCGACGGCAAGGCGCCCTCCATCACCGTGCCCAAGAAGGACGCGCCGGCCAAGCTCGTGTCCAACTACATCATCGAGGGCACCGGACCCGCGGTGAAGGCGAGCGACACGGTGGCCGTCCAGTACAAGGGCGTCCTGTGGAAGACCGGCAAGGAATTCGACAGCAGCTACGCCAGGGGCGGAGCGCCGGTCAACTTCCCGCTGGCGCAGGTGATTCCGGGCTGGCAGAAGGGCCTGGAGGGCAAGAAGGCCGGCAGCCGCGTCCTGCTGGTCGTGCCGCCGGACATGGCCTACGGGGACCAGGAGCAGCAGGGCATCCCCGCCAAGTCCACGCTGGTCTTCTCCGTCGACATCCTGGCAGTTCTGTAAGACTGTCCCGGTTGACTCGCACGAAGAACGCAAGGAGCGACATCCGTGAGCATCGATAAGCCCGAGATCGACTTCCCGGGCGGCGAGCCGCCGGCCGACCTGGAGATCAAGGACATCTGGGAGGGCGACGGCCCGGAGGCCAAGGCGGGCGATACCGTCTCCGTCCACTACGTGGGCGTGGCCTTCTCCACCGGCGAGGAGTTCGACGCCTCGTGGAACCGCGGCACCCCGCTGCAGTTCCAGCTCGGCGCCGGCCAGGTCATCGCGGGCTGGGACCAGGGCGTTCAGGGCATGAAGGTCGGCGGCCGTCGCCAGCTGACCATCCCCGCACACCTGGCCTACGGCGACCGCGGCGCCGGCGGCGGCCGCATCGCCCCCGGCGAGACGCTGATCTTCGTCTGCGACCTGGTCGCCGCCTGACGGAGCGTTCCGCAGCGCTGCACAGCGTGACGAGGGCCCGTGCCTTCCCCTGACTGCGTCCGGGGACCCAGGCACGGGCCCTCGCTTTTGTCCGGACACCCCGGGGCGGTACGGTCGACGGGCGTAAGGACTCCATCAGATGAGGTGAAGGGCGTCGATGGCCATTGCCAAGGCCGAGCGGCTGATGAATCTCGCGCTGTGTCTGCTCGGGACCCGGCGCCCGCTCAGCAAGCGCGAGCTGCGCGGGTCCATCGAGGCGTACCTGGAGGCCGGCTCCGACGACTCCTTCAACCGGATGTTCGAGCGCGACAAGGACGATCTGCGCGAACTCGGCCTGGTCATCGAGACGGTGGAGTCCCTCGACGGCGACATCGGCTACCTCGCGCGCCGCGACAGCAACCGCCTGCCCCCGATCACCCTCGACGCCGAGGAGGCCGCCGCCCTGGGCCTGGCCGCCAAGGTGTGGCAGCAGGCCCGCCTCGCCGGCGCCGCGAGCGGCGCCCTGCAGAAGCTGCGCGCGGCCGGCATGCCCGAGACCGAGGACGCCTACGAGGCGCACCACAGCGCCCTCGAACCCCGTATCCCCGTCCACGAGTCCGCGTTCGAGCCGCTGATGCTCGCCTGCCGCGACCGCCGCCCGGTCCTGTTCGACTACCGCAAGGCCAACGCCGCACAGCCCGAGCAGCGCCATGTCGAGCCGTGGGCCCTCGAATGCTGGCGCGGCCACTGGTACCTCGCCGGATACGACCGGGGGCGCGGGGCCGAGCGGGTCTTCCGGCTGTCCCGGATCAGCGGCAGGGTCCGCTCCTCGCGGTCCGGCGCGTTCACCGTGCCCGTGCCCGACGTCGTCACCGTACGGGAGACCGTCGAGAGCTGGGCGGGGGAGACCGCGACCCGCTCCGCCCGGATCCGGCTGCGGTCCGGCTGCGGCTACCCGTTGCGCTCACGGGCCACGGCCGTACGGGAACTCGGCGACGGCTGGGACGAGTTGGAGATTCCGTACGGACACGGACTGGACGCCTGGCTCGTCGAGTTCGGCCCGGACGTCGTCGTGCTGGAGCCCGCGGATCTGCGGGCCGACGTGGTGGACCGGCTGCGTGCCGTGGCCAAGGGCTGAGGGGGACTCGAGGACCATGGCCGCGAACGCCATCGACCAGACCCGGCGCATGCTGTCGCTGGTGACGTATCTGCGGGAGCGCCCCGGCGCGCGCATCGCCGACGTCGCCCGCGCCTTCGGCATCAGCGAGGACGAGCTGATCTCCGACCTCGACGTCCTGCCCATGTGCGGGACGAGCTTCCGCGGCGGCGACCTGCTGGACATCGACACCGACGGCGAGCGCATCTGGTGGCGCAACCCCGACGCGTCCGGCGAGTCCACCGCCGAGCCGCTGCGCCTGGCCGCCGACGAGGCGACCGCGCTCCTCGTGGCGGCGAGGGCCGTCGCCACCCTGCCCGGCCTGCGGGAGGGCGACCGGGACGCGCTGCTGCGGGCCACCGCGAAGATCGAGGGCGCCGCCGGCGAGGCAGCCGGAGCGAGCTCCAGACTGTCGGTGACCTTCGAGTCCGAGGGCGGCGTCTTCGCCGACGTCGACCGGGCCATCTCCGAGCGCCGCCGGCTGTGGCTGCGCTACTACTCGCCGGCGCGCGACGAGCTCACCGAGCGCGAGGTCGACCCCATCCGCCTCTTCGCCGTCGGCCACACGTACATGGAGGCGTGGTGCCGCCTCTCCGAGGCGCGCCGGACCTTCCGGCTGGACCGCGTGGCCGAGATCCGGCTCCTCGACGCCCCGGCCGCGCCGCCCGAGATCGAACTGCGCGACCTGTCCGAAGGACTCGTGCAGCCCTCCGCCGACGACCCCGAGGTGATCGTCGACGTCGGCCCCGGCGGACGCTGGGTCGCCGAGTACTACCCGCACGACAGCGCCGAGGAGCTCGCCGACGGGGGGCTGCGCATCACCCTGCGCACACCGGCGCCCGCCTCCCTGCGCAGGCTCGCACTGCGGCTCGGCCGCGACGGGCGGATCGTCTCCCCGCCCGAGCTCGCGGCCAGCGCGAGGACGGCGGCACAGGACGCGCTCGCCGCCTATGACGGCCAGGACGACGGACGGGACGAAGGAGTACGGCGCCTGTGACTGTGATCCCCCAGATCCCCGCCGCCGTCGCGCCGGTCCTCTTCAAGGCGGCCTGCCCCGACTGCCGGGCGCGCTTCGAACTGTCCGCGGGCGCGCTGCGGCTGGCGATCGGCGGCAGCCGCCGTACCACCTTCTACTCGTTCACCTGCCCCGAGTGCGGCTCCGCCGTCCGCAAGCCGGCCGGTGAGCGCATCGTCGAGCTGCTGACCGGCGGCGGCGTGCGGACCCTGCGCCTGCACAGCACCGGCTGAGGACGGTCTAGGCTCGTCGCATGTTCTGGCCCATGCTCGCCATCGCCCTCGGATTCCTCGGCGTCGCCGTCCTGGGGGTCCTCGGTATCAAGGTCTTCGTCGAGGCCCAGCGCCTGGGCCGGGAGGTCGCCCGCACCGCCGAGCGGATCGACCGGGCGGCCGAGGACCTGGAGCGGGCGGCGACATCCCTCGCGCGGAACGGGGAGACGCTGCGCTGAGCCGCCCGGAGAAGGCGGCCGGAGATCACGGACGCACCCTGCTGCGAGGCTGATCAGGGCGGTACGCTGCTGATGGCGGCACCGGAGATGAGGCGCCGACCGCTGATGGGTGTATGCACAGGGATTGCCCTGCGTTTACCCGTCCGAGTTACGATCGCTGCCGAGTCGCTTCGGACGTCAGTCCGAGGTGGCCCGAAGCCAAGAGCCCCAAGCCGCCTCGGTGAGAAGGTAGAGACAGTTATGTTCCGACAGATCGGCCCCACCGAGATCATCATCATCGCGCTGCTCATCCTTCTGCTGTTCGGGGCCAAGAAGCTTCCCGACATGGCGCGTTCGCTGGGCAAGTCCGCCCGCATCCTCAAGAGCGAGGCCAAGGCGATGAAGTCGGAGGGCCAGCCCGCGGCGACGCCCGCGGAGCCGAAGGACCCGGCGCAGGGTCAGACCGCGCCCCGCACGATTCAGGCCGCGCCCGGCGATGTCACCAGCGCTCGCCCTGTGACCGAGCCCACCGACACCCCCCAGCGCTGACCCAAGGCCATTCGATGGTGGCCTGCCGCACGAGATGAGGACGTGGGTTGCTCAAGTCTGCCCGCTCGAATGAGAAGGAGAAGGACCCCGAGGGGCGGATGCCGCTCGCGGACCATCTGCGTGAGCTCCGCAACAGGCTCGCGAAGGCCATGCTGGCGATCATCATTGCCTCGGCCGTCGCGGTGGCCTACAGCCAGGAGCTGATGGAGTTCCTCACCTCGCCCGTGCCGGAGTGCGGGAACGACGGCCCGAAGACCGGCGGCGTGTGCGCCACTGTCGTCTACACCGACCTGCTGTCGCCGTTCACCACGACGGTCAAGGTGGTGCTGATGGCGGGCATCGTCGTCTCCTGCCCGATCTGGCTCTACCAGTTGTGGGCCTTCGTCGCCCCGGGCCTGCACAAGAACGAGAAGAAGTACAGCTACTACTTCGCCGCCGCCGCGGCCCCGTTGTTCGCCCTTGGCGTCTACTTCGCCTACCTGATCATGCCGGTGAGCATGAAGGTGCTGCTCTCCATCACCCCGGCCCCGGCGGAGAACCTGCTCAGCGTCGACAAGATCCTGGACTTCACCGTCCGGATGGTGCTGATCTTCGGCTTCTCCTTCGAGCTGCCGCTCCTGCTGATCATGCTGAACCTGACGGGCATCGTGACCGGCCGGCGCATGCTCGGCTGGTGGCGGGGCGCCGTCATGGGCATCTTCGTCTTCGGCGCGATCGCCACGCCCTCCACCGACCCGCTGGGCATGGTGGCTCTGTCCGGGCCGATCATCCTGCTCTACTTCGTCGCCGTCGGCTTCTCGCTCCTCAACGACCGCCGCAGGCACCGCAACGACCCCGATGCGGGGCTCGACGACGACGAGGCGTCCCACCTCGATCTGACCCCGTCGGAGATCGGCGAGATCGAGACGGTCCCGGCCTCCCGCGCGTTGCCCGAGCAGGCCACCGGCGACGCCGACGGCGGCCGCTCGAACCGGCTCAACGGGTACGACGACGTCACCTGATCCGTAGTCATGGACGCACGCACAGTGAGGGGCCGGGGGGAATCCCCGGCCCCTCCTCGTGTGCAAACGGCGCCCGGCGCGGGTAGGCCCAGAGGTAGGTGCGCCCGTCATTTAAAGATCCGCTCACTGTCAGAGGGGGCGGGTAGGCTCATGAGCAAGATGACCGAGGATCTCTCTCCCGCCGAGCGCTATGCCGCCGCACGCGTCCGCGCTGCTGAGGAGGCCACTGCGCTGGCCCCCTTCCGCGCGTTGTACGACTTCGACCTCGATCCGTTCCAGATCGAGGCATGCCAGGCCCTGGAGGCGGGCAAGGGCGTGCTCGTCGCCGCACCCACCGGCTCCGGCAAGACCATCGTCGGTGAGTTCGCCGTCCACCTGGCCCTCGCGCAGGGCCGTAAATGCTTCTACACCACGCCCATCAAGGCCCTGTCCAACCAGAAGTACACGGATCTCGTCAGGCGCTACGGCGCGGAGAAGGTCGGCCTCCTCACCGGGGACAACAGCGTCAACTCCGAGGCGCCCGTGGTCGTCATGACCACCGAGGTCCTGAGGAACATGCTGTACGCGGGCTCCCAGTCGCTCAGGGGCCTGGGCTACGTGGTCATGGACGAGGTCCACTACCTCTCGGACCGCTTCCGCGGCGCCGTCTGGGAGGAAGTGATCATTCACCTCCCCGAGTCCGTGACGCTCGTGTCACTGTCCGCGACGGTGTCCAACGCGGAGGAGTTCGGCGACTGGCTGGACACCGTGCGCGGCGACACCGAGGTGATCGTCTCCGAGGAGCGGCCCGTCCCGCTGTGGCAGCACGTCATGGCCGGCCGCCGGATGTACGACCTCTTCGAGGAGGGCACCGACCACGGCGGCCGCGGCCGGAGCAGGCGCGAGGTCAACCCCGACCTGGTGCGTCTGGCCCGCATGGAGAACCAGCGCACGTACAACCCCCGCGACCGGCGCCGCGGGAAGATGGTCCGCGAGGCCGACCGCGAGCGCGAGCGGCGCCAGCGCAGCCGCATCTGGACGCCCGGCAGGCCCGAGGTCATCGACCGGCTGGACGCCGAAGGACTGCTGCCCGCCATCACGTTCATCTTCAGCCGCGCGGCCTGTGAGGCCGCCGTGCAGCAGTGTCTGTACGCGGGCCTTCGGCTCAACGACGACGAGGCGCGCGGCAGGGTGCGGGAGATCGTCGAGCAGCGCACGGCCGCCATACCCACCGAGGACCTCCACGTCCTCGGCTACTACGAGTGGCTCGAAGGTCTGGAGCGCGGTATCGCCGCCCACCACGCGGGCATGCTGCCGACCTTCAAGGAGGTCGTGGAGGAGCTGTTCGTACAGGGCCTGGTGAAGGCCGTTTTCGCCACGGAGACGCTGGCGCTCGGCATCAACATGCCCGCCCGCTCGGTGGTGTTGGAGAAGCTCGTCAAGTGGAACGGCGAGCAGCACGCGGACATCACCCCCGGCGAGTACACCCAGTTGACCGGCCGGGCCGGCCGGCGCGGCATCGACGTCGAGGGGCACGCCGTCGTCCTGTGGCAGCGCGCCATGGACCCGGAGGCGCTCGCCGGACTCGCCGGCACCCGTACGTATCCGCTGCGTTCCAGCTTCAAGCCGTCGTACAACATGGCGGTCAACCTGGTGCACCAGTTCGGCCGGCACCGCTCGCGCGAGCTGCTGGAGACGTCGTTCGCGCAGTTCCAGGCGGACCGGTCGGTGGTCGGCATCTCCCGCCAGGTCCAGCGCAACGAGGAGGGCCTGCAGGGTTACCGGGAGGGCATGACCTGCCACCTCGGCGACTTCGAGGAGTACGCGCGGCTGCGCCGCGACCTCAAGGACCGCGAGACGGAGCTGGCCAAGCAGGGCGCCGCCCAGCGCAGGGCGGCGGCGGCCGCCTCGCTGGAGAAGCTCAAGCCGGGAGACGTCATCCACGTCCCGACCGGCAAGTTCGCGGGCCTCGCGCTGGTGCTGGACCCGGGGCTGCCCGCGGGCCGGACCAACGGACACCGCGGCGGCTTCGAATACCACGACGGGCCGCGCCCGTTGGTGCTCACGGCCGAGCGCCAGGTCAAGCGGCTGGCGTCCATAGATTTCCCGGTGCCCGTCGAGGCGCTGGAGCGGATGCGCATCCCGAGGTCGTTCAACGCCCGTTCCCCGCAGTCGCGACGCGACCTGGCGTCCGCCCTGCGCACCAAGGCCGGTCACATCGTCCCCGACCGGCACCGCAAGTCGCGGTCGCCCGCGGCGGACGACCGTGAGATCACGCGCCTGCGCGCCGAGTTGCGCGCGCACCCCTGCCACGGCTGCGACGAGCGTGAGGACCACGCCCGGTGGGCCGAGCGCTACCACCGCCTCCATCGCGACACCCGCCAGCTGGAGCGCCGGATCGAGGGGCGCACGAACACGATCGCGTGGACCTTCGACCGGATCGTCGCCCTGCTGACCGAGATGGACTACCTGCGGGGCAACGAGGTCACCGAGCACGGCAAGCGGCTCGCCCGGCTGTACGGCGAGCTGGACCTGCTGGCGAGCGAATGCCTGCGCGACCGGGTCTGGGAGGGGCTCAACCCGGCCGAACTGGCCGCCTGTGTATCCGCGTTGGTCTACGAGGCGCGGCAGGCGGACGACGCGGTGGCGCCCAAGGTGCCGACGGGCCGGGCGAAGACCGCGCTGGCCGAGATGGTCCGCATCTGGGGCCGGCTGGACGCCCTGGAGGAGGAGTTCAAGATCAACCAGGCGGAGGGCGTCGGGCAGCGTGAGCCGGACTTCGGCTTCGCCTGGGCCGCGCACCAGTGGGCGTCCGACAAGGGGCTCGACGAGGTGCTGCGCGAGGCGGAGATGCCCGCGGGAGACTTCGTGCGCTGGTGCAAGCAGGTCATCGACGTGCTCGGCCAGATAGCGGCGGCCGCGCCCCGTGAGAACAGCACCGTCGCGAAGAACGCCCGCAAGGCGGTCGACGCGCTGCTGCGGGGCGTCGTGGCCTACAGCTCGGTCGGCTGAGACCAGGAGCGTTCGGCTGGGACCAGGGGCCGGGCCCCCACCCGACGGTGGGGGGCCCGGCCGCACCCGGCTCAGCTCCAGAACCGGTCTTCCTCGTCGATGTCCTCGGTGCACTGGTCGATGTCGGTGACCTTGCCGCCGACGATCGTGAAGAACAGTCCCTGGCGGATCTCGAGGCCGTGGTCGCCCCGGTCGGCACGGGACGTGTGGAAGGACATGACGTGTCCGCGCCCGTCGGCGAGCACCGCGTCCAGCTGGACCTGCATGGTGCCGTTGGTCGCCTCGCCCATGCGGCGGAAGAGATCGAGAATGGCATCGCGTCCCTTGTGGTGCCCGGAGAGCATGTTGTTGCCCGGGACGTGGTAGACCGCGTCGGCCGTCAACAGGGAGCCCATCGTCTCCATGTCGCCTTCGCTGAACGCTACGTAACCCTTGCGGACCAGGGCGCAGTCGGGGTGCTCAGACATGGCGAACCACACCTTTCGTGCCTGTTCCTACTGTTTGTTCAATCATCCGCCGGGGCCGACGGACTGTCCACGCCCGTGGAATCCGGCCAGCGACCCGGCCAGTTCGGTGAGCTCGGCGAGCCGTAGCACCCGGTTGCCCCAGCCCGGCAGCGGCACGTGCAGGGCCCGCGTCCAGCGCGCGGGTACGGCCCCGATCCCGTGGACCGCGCCGGCCAGCGCGCCGGTCACCGCCGCGACGGTGTCCGTGTCGCCGCCCAGATCGATCGCGGCCGCCAGCGACGCCTCGAACGACGACGTGGTGCGCAGCGCCCAGACCGCCGAGCCGAGGCAGGGCCACACCGCGCCGTTGAACTCCGTCGCGAGGCCAGGGTGCCAGTCAGGGGCGAGGACCGCGGCCCAGCGGGCACGGTGGCCGGGATCCACCTGGGCGAGCGCCTGGGGGACGGCGGCCAGCGGGTCGGCCCCCTCAAGGGCCACGCGGATCAGCTCGTGCAGCACGGCTGTGCCCTCCCAGGCGGCGCGGTCGCCGTGCGTGAGCGCCGCGAGCTCGCGTGCCGCGGCCATCGTCGCCGAGCGGCCTGCCCCGGCGAAGAAGACCGCGGAGGTCGAGGCGCGCATCAGACTTCCGTTGCCGGCGGCGCGACCCGTCATCTGGAAATGCAGGGCCGCTGCCATGTCCCACGGGTCCCCGCCGGTGAGGACCTGCTCCGTCTGGAGCCCGATGTCCTTGGGATCGCCGGCGGCCCACATCTGGAACCGCGCGAAGACGTCCTGGCCGTTCACCCCGCCGTGCTCGAGCAGCGACTCGCCGACGAGTACGGCCATGTGCGTGTCGTCCGTCGCCTCGCCCGGATCCCAGCCGCCCCCTCCGCGCATCTCGCCCGGCCCGTCCCCGAAGCGGGCGCGGTACACGCCCGGTTCACCGAACTCGAAGGGCGCGCCGAGGGCGTCGCCGACGGCCGAACCGACGACGGTGCCGACGGCACGGTCCAGGCGCGAGGGGGCGGGGGGCTGCTCCATCGCGTCAGCATAGGAGCGGCCGTTGCGGCCGTGACGCCGAGGGTCAGGACGCGCCGCCGGGGCGGTGGCGCGGCTTCGTGCCGCGTGCGCGGTGCGCGTCGCGCGCAGCGCCAGGAAGGCGAGCAGCCCGATCGGGGACAGCAGGACGGTCAGTACCGGCAGGGGGCTCATCACCAGGGGGTGGATCTCCAGGCGCCGGCCCTCCCGGTACATCCACCGGCCGAGCAGCAGGTCCCACTCGCCGGCCAGAAGGAGACCTCGAAGAGGGAGCGGGTCATGCGACGAGCTCCTTGCCGTCGTGCGCGGAGTCGCTCACTCCGACAGGAGGACTTGCCGAGGGCGTCGTGCGCAGGGCGGCCCACGTGCCCGCCGCAGCGGCGGCGACGATCGCGGCGGCGGCGCCGAGCGTCGTCCCGTCGGGGTGGATCAGGGCCTGACCGCGCAGGGCCTGCCACGTCACCAGGGCGAACACGGCGGCGTACGTCCCGCAGGCGACGAGGACGAGGCGGAGGCGGACGCGCTCGTCGGCGAGGCGGGTGAAGCGCGGGGCGAGGGCGACGAGCAGGAACAGGGCGAACGGCAGCACCTGCAGGGCGTGCAGTCCCACGAAGTGCGCGATGCGCAGATCGCCGCCGGTGGTCTCCCAGCCCGTGAGCGGCATCGAGGGGCCGCCGTCCGTGACGCCCACGCCATGGGCGCCGACGACATCGGCGGTGCCCTGCTCCATCCGTATCCGCTGCTCCGGGGTGGGTTGCGCCATCACGAAGCCGAGAGCGGCGCCGGCCAGTGCCAGCACCGCGCCGCACCGCATCGCCCAGGCGGACGCGCGGTCCGCGAGCTCCGCGCGGAACAGCAGGGCGGCGATGAGCAGCGTGGCGGCCCACAGGACGACGACCGTCACCGCCATGGTGTCGAACACGGCCTTGTCGAAAGGCGTTTCGTTGTTGAAGTGGCTGCGCCTGCCGCGCGCCGCCTGGCCGGTGATCAGGATCATCTCGATCCCGCTGGTCACGGCCACGACGGTGCCGCCCCACCAGCCGGCCCGTCGGAAGCGGGGCAGCAGGGACAGCATCCAGGCGAGGGACAGCGCGTACGCGACGAACGACACCGAGAACTTGAACGGCTTGAACCAGACCGGTGCGCCGGCGACGACCCGGTCGTCGACGGCCAGGCCGACGGCCGAGACGACGGCGAGCACGGCCATCGACGCGGCGAACGCGAGCAGCGGCCTGTGCCACGACGTCCATGCGGACATGGAGACCCCCAAAGGTGATTATGGATAGCAGAGCTGTCCGCTATCCGATAGGGGGACTATCTATGATGGGTGCGGTGAAGGCAAGGGCGGAAAGGTGAACGCGTAGTGCGCATCGGTGAGTTGAGCCGCAGGACCGGGGTTTCGGTCCCCACGATCAAGTACTACGTGCGGGAAGGGCTGCTGCCCGCAGGGGAGTTGAGCAGCCCGAACCAGGCGAGCTACGACGACCGGCACGAACGCAGGCTGCGCCTGATCCGGGCGCTGCTCGACATCGGAGGGTTGTCCGTGGCGGCGATCCGGGAGGTGGTCGCGGCGGTCGACGACCCGGACAGGTCGGTGCACAAGGTGCTGGGGGAGGCGGCGCACCGGATCACTCCGCGGTACGCGCAGGGCGGTGACGACGCGTCACTCGCGAGGGCGCGGGCCGAGGTCGAACGGCTGATCGCCCGGCGGGGCTGGCAGGTCGACGTCGGCGACCCGGCGGCCATGGCCCTGTCCGAGACGCTGGCGGCACTGGACCGCGTGGGCCACGGGGCGTTCGCGGAGGTTCTCGACGACTACGCCGACGCGGCCGACCGGGTGGCCGACGCGGACCTGGCGTACGTGGCCGGCAGGGCGGGCCTGGACGACCTGGTGGAGGGCGTCGTGGTCGGTACGGTCCTGGGCGACGCGATGCTGGCGTCCCTGCGACGCCTGGCCCAGACGCACCGCTCGGCGAAGAGGTACGTGGACTAGCCCGGGGGTACGACCCGGGTACGCGGACCGCCCGGCTTCGAACGTCAAGGCCGTTCGGGTTTGTGGGCGAGAAAGGTGGCGAAAGTCCTCTCAGCCCCTTCGCTGGGTTCCTCCACCAGACGTGCGGTGAGGACCAGCCCCGCCTGCTTCAGGAGTTCGGCAATCCGATGAGGCGGCAACAGGTAGGACTCGTAGGACACCGGATGACCGCCGTATGCCTGTGTGGGACGTAGATGCTGGCCCGCCCCTACGTGGCCGGCCAGCATCAAACAGCCGCCAGGCGCGAGAGTGCGGTGGAACTCGCCGAACACCACCGGCAACAACGCCGGTGGGGTGTGGTGGGTGGAGTAGTACGCGAGGATGCCGCCGAGGTCGTCGTCCTCGATCGGGAGCGAGGTCATCGAGCCGACGCTGAAACGCAGATCTGGGTAGGCCTTACGGGCCAGCTCGACCATGGCGGGCGAGAGGTCCATGCCGAACGCAGGCACTTGCCGCTCGGCAAGGTAAGCCGTGACTTTGCCGGGCCCGCATCCCAGGTCGGCGACGGGCCCGAGACCGGCCGTTCGCACCACCTCTGCGAACACGTTCAGCATCCCTCGGGACAGCGGATCCAACTCCGCCGGAGGCTTGACCTGTTCGAAGTAGTCGGAGGCGACCGTGTCGTACGACTCCCGGACGGCGGCGAGGTAGGAGAGATCAGGCATGCGGGCGACTCTAGTGAGGACCCGCAGCCCACGTGATCACTTTCTTGGTCCGGAAAAGCGGCGCATGGCCCCGGCACGACCCTCCGCGGGGCCCCTGCGCAGGCGCGCGGGTACGGACCGGCCTCGGTTACGCCGCCCGCTCCTGTTCGCGCTCCACCTGATCGTTCCACTCGCGCTTGATCGCGCGCCACGCCTCGTCCGACTTGCCCAGGCGCCAGTAGCCCGAGATCGACAACTGCTCGCGCGGGACGCCGCGTTCCATGCGCAGGTGGCGGCGCAGTTCCTTCACGCAGCCCGCCTCGCCGTGCACGAACGCGCTGACCTCGCCCTCCGGGAAGTCCAGCGCCGCCACCGCGGCCACCAGCGCCTCGCCCGCCGGGCGGTCGCCGCGGTGCAGCCAGGTGATCTCCACGTCACCGGGCGCGGCGATCTTCTGTTCGTCCTCCGGGCCGGCCACCTCCACGAAGGCGTGCACCACCGCGTCGGCCGGCATCTGCTCGAGCGCCACGGCGATCGCCGGGAGCGCGCTCTCGTCGCCTGCCAGCAGGTGCCAGTCGGCCGTGGGCGCGGGGGCGTAACCGCCGCCCGGGCCCAGGAAGCGCACCGTCTCGCCGACGCGGGCGCGCGCCGCCCACGGCCCCGCGAGGCCCTCGTCGCCGTGGACGACGAAGTCGATGGTCAGCTCGCGGTGCACCGCGTCCCAGTACCGCACGGTGTACGTGCGGTTGGCGGGCCACTGGTCGCGCGGGAACTCCTCGCGGATCCGCTCCATGTCGAACGGCTCCGGGTAGCGCACGCCCGCCGCCGGGAAGACGAGCTTCACGTAGTGGTCGGTGTACTCGCCGCCGATCTCGAACGAGGACGACGCGTCGAGGCCCAGCACCACCCGCACCATGTGCGGCGTCAGTCGCTCGGTGCGCAAGACCTTCGCCTCGTGGACCTTCGGTGCCTTGCGGGCCGGTCGCTCTGCCACGGTGCTCTCCCCTGGAAGTGTGCGCATGCTTAGGCTTGCCTAAGTTAACACTTCCGCGGGCTCGGCACCTCAGCGCTCCAGCGCCGACAGCAGCCGTACCACCGCCCCGCCCAGTCCCCACCGCTCCGCCAGCTCCTTCAGCGCGCCCGGGTCGCGCGGTGCGCTCGGCCGGGACGCGTCGAACTCGGGCAGCGGCACGTCGGAGGCGACCCTGACGACCTTCGGCGCCACGGCGACGTATTCCCGCGCCTCGTCCAGGCGCTTGCGCTGCGAGGGCGTCAGCTTCGACGTGCGGTCGTCGACCGCCGCCATGATCCCGGCCAGGTCGCCGTACGTGTCGAGCAGCTTGGCCGCCGTCTTCTCGCCGATGCCCGGAACGCCCGGCAGCCCGTCGCTCGGGTCGCCGCGCAGCAGGGCGAGGTCGACATACCCGGGCCCGTCCACGCCGTACTTCTCGTGCAGCCACGCCTCGTCCGTCACCTGCAGCGTCCCGACGCCCTTCAGCGGGTAGAGCACCCGCCGCTCGCGGGCGTCGTCGACCAGCTGGAAGAGGTCGCGGTCGCCGGTGACGATGTCGACCGGGCCCGGGGCACGCGCCGTCAGCGTGCCGATCACGTCGTCCGCCTCGTATCCGTCGGCGCCGACGCGGGCGATGCCGACCGCCGCCAGCACCTCCTGGATCACCGGCACCTGCGGATCCAGCGTGTCCGGCGTCTCCTCGACGTCCGGGCCCACCTCGTGCTCCTCGGCCACCCGGTGCGCCTTGTACGTCGGGATGAGGTCGACCCGCCACTGCGGCCGCCAGTCGTTGTCCCAGCAGGCGACGAGGTCGTCCGGGCGGTGGTCCTGCACGAGCCGTGCGATGAAGTCCATCAGCCCGCGCACCGCGTTGACCGGGGTGCCGTCGGGAGCCCGGACCGAGTCGGGGACCCCGTAGTAGGCGCGGAAGTACAGGGAAGCGGTGTCGAGGAGCATCAGGCGTCGCGTCACATCGAAGATGATGCCGTACCCCACTGACAGCGACCCGCCGCCCCCGCAAGACACCTCCGCCGTGAAGTGGATCACCTTTCTGTTTGCCCTTTTCGGGCCGGGGCAGGCGCGGAAGCGGAGCGAATCCCGTCGCAATTTCAACCATTGCACCGGGCAAGCGGGCGGACCCCGCAGTGCTCCACGGCCTGCTCACGGCGGTGGCGGGCCGTTCCCCGTTCTACGCGTGAGGTGTATGTGTCCAGGCTGCAGGCCGAGCACTTGTACAAAGTGTTCGGCAGACGACCCGACGAAGCGGTGACCCGGCTCGAGAGCGGCGCCGACCGAGGCGAGCTGCGCGCCGACGGAACGACCGCGGCGGTCATCGACGCCTCGTTCACCGTCGAGCCCGGTCAGATCTTCGTCGTCATGGGTCTGTCGGGATCCGGCAAGTCCACGTTGCTGCGCATGCTCAACGGACTGCTGGAGCCCACCGCCGGACGCGTGCTCTTCGACGGTCAGGACCTGACCGCCCTCAGCCCCCGCGAACTGCGCGCCGTGCGCTCCACCAGGATCAGCATGGTGTTCCAGCACTTCGCGCTCTTCCCGCACCGCAGCGTGCTGGAGAACGCGGCCTACGGCCTCGAGGTGCAGGGCGTCCCCCGCGCCGAACGCGCCGAGCGGGCCGCCGAGGCACTGGAACTGGTCGGCCTGGCCGGCTGGGAGAACTCCTGGCCCGACGAGCTCTCCGGAGGCATGCAGCAGCGTGTGGGCCTCGCCCGTGCCCTGGCCACCGACGCCGATCTGCTGCTCATGGACGAGTCCTTCAGCGCGCTCGACCCCCTGATCCGCCGCGACATGCAGGACCAGCTGCTGGAGCTGCAGAAGCGCCTGAGGAAGACCATCGTCTTCATCACCCACGACCTCAACGAGGCCATGCGCCTCGGCGACTCGATCGCGGTGATGCGCGACGGCAGGATCGTCCAGCTCGGCACCGCCGAGGACATCCTCGTCACGCCCGCCAACGACTACGTGGCCTCCTTCACCCAGGACGTCGACCGCTCCCGCGTGCTCACCGCCGGTGCGATCATGGCCGACGCGGACACCGTGTACGGCACCCTGACGGACAGCGGCGAGGAGATGCGCGTCGCGAAGGACGTGCTGGCCGCGGCCCCCGCCACGGTCGGCGCCGACACCCCGATCCTCGAGCTGTTCACTCCCTGCTCCACCAGCGGCGTCGCCGTCGCGGTCACGGACGACGACGGCGCGCTCATCGGCGTCGTACCGAGGGAGCGGCTGCTCGCGGTCCTCGGCGAGCCGATGAACCCGGGCACGCCCCTCGACGTGCCCGCGCAGCTGACGCCCGCAGCCGCGAAGACGGCCGCCCCCGCGGACAAGGCGGTCGCCAGTGCCTAGGCTTCACCTCGGCGACTGGGTCGACAGCGGTGTCGACTGGCTCCAGCGCCATCTGTCCTGGCTGTTCGACGCGATCAGCTCGCTCGTCACCGGGATGTACGACGGGATCGACGCGGCCCTGTCCGCGCCCGAGCCCCTGCTCTTCGCCGGCGTCCTCGCTGTGGCCGCCTGGTGGCTGCGCGGTCTGCTCGCCGGTGTGCTCGCGTTCGCCGGCTTCGCCCTGATCGACTCCATCGAGCTGTGGAACGACGCGATGTCGACCCTCTCGCTGGTGCTCGTCGCGACCATCGTGACGCTGGTGATCTCCGTACCGCTCGGCATCTGGGCCTCGCGCTCCAAGGCCGTCAGCGCCGTCACACGGCCGGTACTGGACTTCATGCAGACCATGCCGGCGATGGTCTACCTGATCCCCGGCATCATCTTCTTCGGCGTCGGCGTCGTCCCCGGCATCATCGCCACCATCGTGTTCGCCCTGCCGCCCGGCGTCCGCATGACCGAGCTCGGCATCCGGCAGGTCGACGGCGAACTCGTCGAGGCGGCCGAGGCGTTCGGCACCACCCAGCGCAACACCCTGCTGCGCGTCCAGCTGCCGCTCGCCCTGCCGACGATCATGGCCGGCATCAACCAGGTCATCATGCTGGGCCTGTCGATGGTGGTCATCGCCGGCATGGTCGGCGGCGGCGGCCTCGGCGGCGCGGTCTACCGCGCCATCGGCAACGTCGACATCGGTCTCGGCTTCGAGGCCGGCATCTCCATCGTCATCCTCGCCATGTACCTGGACCGGATCACCGGTGCGTTGGGCCGCCAGGTCTCGCCGCTCGGACGCCGCGCGCTCGCCAAGGCCCGCGCGATGGCCGGCGGTGTCAAGATCTGGAACCACCGCCCCCGGCCCGCCGTGGCCGTCGTGGGCGTCGTCGTCCTCGCGCTCGCCGCGGGCGGCATGGGCATGTTCGGCGGCGCGAAGACGCAGAACACCTCGGACGCGGCGGACGTCGGCCAGGGCAAGAAGATCTCCGTCGGCTACATCCCGTGGGACGAGGGCATCGCCTCCACGTTCCTGTGGAAGGAACTGCTGGAGCAGCGAGGTTTCGAGGTCGACACCAAGCAGCTGGAGGCCGGTTCGCTCTACACCGGGCTCGCCGGCGGCCAGATCGACTTCCAGACCGACGCCTGGCTCCCCGTCACCCACGCCTCCTACTGGGAGAAGTACCAGGACGAGCTGGAGGACATGGGCACCTGGTACGGCCCCACCTCGCTGGAGCTGTCCGTCCCGTCGTACATGAAGGGCATCGACTCCCTGGAGGACCTCAAGGGCAGGTCGGGCCAGTTCAAGGGCCGCATCATCGGCATCGAGCCGAGCGCCGGGATGATGGGCCTCCTCAAGGACAAGGTCCTGAAGGACTACGGCCTGGAGGGCGAGTACGAGGTCGTCGACGGCTCCACGCCCGGCATGCTCGCCGAGCTGAAGCGGGCGTACGACAAGAAGGAGCCCATCGTCACCACCCTGTGGTCGCCGCACTGGGCGTACAGCACCTACGACCTGAAGAAGCTCAAGGACCCGAAGGGCTCCTGGGGCAAGGGCGACGGTGTGCACACGCTCGCGCGCAAGGGCTTCGGCGCCGACAACCCGCAGGTCGCCGCGTGGCTGAAGAACTTCAGCATGACCGAGAAGCAGCTCACGGACCTCGAGGCGAAGATCCAGGAGACCGGCAAGGGCAAGGAGCAGGAAGCCGTCCGCGCCTGGCTGAAGGACAACCCCGGCCTCGCCGACAAGTGGGCCCCCCTAGGCAAGGCGGGCAAGACCGCAGGCGGCAAGGAGAGCGCGACCGCGCCCTGAACGGTACGTCGAAGGAGTGGACTCCCTCGACTACCTCAAGGGGCCTGGATGGAGAAGAACCCGGGCATCGCCGACCGCATGGCCCTGAGGTAGCCGCGGTAACCGCGCCGCATCGCCGCCGCACCCGCGAAAGGGGTGGGTCCCCTGCCGAGCCGCACCGCCGCTCGGCAGGGGACCCACCCCTTTCGGCCGTGACCGCCGTGATCGCGCTACTCCAGCGCTCGATGAGTACGGATGGGCCAATGCTGCGTATGGTGATACAGGACCCAGGGGAGGGGAGCCCGGCCCATGGACGCGAAGGACGCGAAGGACGCCAAGGAGAGGGAAGAGCCTCTCCGGGTGGGCGCGGCCGTGCGCAAACGGCGCCGGGCACTGCGTCTGACCCTCGCCGCCGTCGCGGCCCGCAGCGGCCTGTCCGTGCCCTTCCTCAGCCAGATCGAGAACGAGCGCGCCCGCCCCAGCATCCGCTCCCTCCAGCGCGTCGCCGACGCCCTCGACACCACGGCGGAGACGCTGCTCGCCGCCTCCGACTCGGCCCGCACCATCGACCTCGTACGCGCCGGTGACAGCACCCACCCCGGCGCGCCGCCGCCGGGAGTCCGCTCCCTGGTGCGCGGCCGCCACCAGCTGCACGCCACCGAGTACAGCGGCGAGCGCGAGACCGAGGGCGAGTTCCAGCACCGCAACGACGAGCTGATGTACGTGGCCGAGGGGGCCGTCGAGGTGGAGGCCGAGGGCCGCGCCCACCGGCTCGGCCGCGGCGACTCGCTCTTCCTGTCCGGCGGCGTGCGGCACCGCTGGCGGGCCACCAGTGCGGACACCCGCATCCTCGTCGTCGCGGTCGCCGACCACATCGCGGCGAACAACGACCCGCGGGGCTGACCGCGTGCGCGTCGTCTCCCTGGTGCCCTCGCTGACCGAGGCCGTCGCCGCGACCGCGCCCGGGTTGCTGGTCGGCGCCACCGACTGGTGCAGCAGGCCCGCCGGCCTCGACGTCGTACGCGTCGGCGGCACCAAGAACCCCGACGTGGCGGCCGTCGCGGCGCTGCGGCCCGACCTCGTGATCGCCAACGAGGAGGAGAACCGGGAGCCCGATCTCGCGGCGCTGCGTGCGGCGGGGATCGAGGTCGTGGTCACCGAGGTGCGCGGCCTGGACCAGGCGCTGAGCGAGCTGGAGCGCGTCCTCGTCGACGGCTGCGGCCTCGCCCGGCCGCGCTGGCTCGACGAGGCCCGGCGGGTCTGGTCGTCCATCGAGCCCGTCGTCGGCGTGCGGGCCGTCGTCCCGATCTGGCGCAGGCCCTGGATGGTGCTCGGCCGCGACACCTTCGCCGGGGACCTGCTCGCCCGGCTCGGCGTCGCCAACGTCTACGCCGGCCACGCCGACCGCTACCCGCGCATCCCGCTCGACGAGCTGCGGGGGAGCGGCGCAGACCTGGTCGTCCTGCCCGACGAGCCCTACGCCTTCGGCCCCGACGACGGTCCCGAGGCCTTCCCGGCCCTGCCCGCCGCCCTCGTCGACGGGCGTTCGCTGACCTGGTACGGGCCCTCCCTGGTCGACGCCCCCGGGGTGCTCAGCGCCGCCCTGCGAGCAGCTCCCCGCGCAGCACACCCCGGACGGTGAGGGCACCGGCCACGGCCCAGGCCACGGCGAGGAAGACGTACAGGACGATCGCCAGCCACTCGTAGGCCACCAGTCCCGTGTGGCGGGCCAGCGTCTGCGCCCCCGTCACGCACGTGCCGACCGGGAAGGTGAACGCCCACCAGCTCATCGTGAACGGCAGCCCCGCACGGGCGGCGCGCACCACCATCGCACCGGCGAGCGCCAGCCACAGCAGCGCGAAGCCCATCACCGGCACGCCGTACACGACGGCGAGCGCGCCGAGACCGTGCGCGTACGACGCCTCGATCGCGCGCGGGGCCACGTCCGCCAGCTTGTTCACGGCGGTCGTCGACTGGCCGAGCGGACCGAGGACCAGGAACAGGGCGGGCGTCAGTGCCAGGGGCAGCGGGCCGTGGTGCACGAGCCGCGCGAAGACGACCGGCAGGATGAGCAGCGTCGCCAGCAGGCTGATCCCGAACATGGCGTAGCTCGCCAGCAGCAGCGCCTCCCGCCCCTGGCCGGCGGGCAGATGCGGCACCAGCAGCGGCCCGAAGGACGCGGAGACCATCGGCGCCACGACCGGCAGCAGCCACACGGGCGAGGCACTGCCCGGGGTCACCTTGTGGCGCACGACCATGAGGTACGGCACGGCCACGGCGGCCACGAGACCCACGGCCGTCCCCACCGCGAACAGCGCCGCCGCGACCGGCAGGGCCGCGTGGCCGCCGACCAGGCCACGGCCCACCGTCGGCGCGCCCGCACCGACCGCCAGCAGCGCCATCGACAGACAGCCGTAGAACGGCGCGACGGCCGGGTCGAGCAGGTGCGCGCGGGCCCGGTCACGGTGACGGACCCAGTGCGCGGCACGGGCCGCCAGCAGGACCGTCAGCAGCACGGCCGACAGCGCCCACACGGCGGCGCACACGGTGTGCAGTCCCGGGACGCGCACCGGAAGCGCGTCGCCGGCCGTGCCGACGATCGCGGTTCCCATGACCGCCGCGTACCAGTTCGGGCCGAGCTCCCTGACGGACGGCAGCCGCACCGCGAGCGGTCGCCGGGGCGAGGCGGACAGGCGGCTGCGGGGATGGGCGACGGTGACCATGGCGTCACCCTCCCGCCTGGCCGCACGGCCCACCAGGGACCATTTCCCTATCACCTCATAAACTGGTCTTATGAGTGACGAGGAGCGTGTGCCGCTCGCCCACCGCGTGCCCGACCTGGGAGCGCTCGAACTGCTGCTCGCCGTCGCCCGGCACGGCAGCCTGGGGCGTGCCGCCCGCGAGCTGGGCATCACCCAGCCGGCGGCCAGCAGCCGCATCCGCTCCATGGAACGCCAGCTCGGCGTGGCCCTCGTCGACCGCTCACCGCGCGGCTCCCGGCTCACCGAGGCGGGGGCGCTCGTGACCGACTGGGCGCGCCGGGTCGTCGAGGCGGCCGAGGCGTTCGACGCGGGGGCGCAGGCGCTGCGGGGGCGTCGTGACTCACGGCTGCGGGTGGCCGCGAGCATGACGATCGCCGAGTACCTCCTGCCCGGCTGGCTGATCGCGCTGCGCGCCGAGCGCCCCGGCACGGCCGTCTCGCTGCTCGCAGGGAACTCCGCGGCGGTCGCGGAGCGGCTGCTCGCCGGGGAGGCGGACCTGGGCTTCGTCGAGGGCCTGGCGGTCCCGGAGGGGCTGGACGGGGCGATCATCGGCCACGACCGCCTGTTCGTGGTCGCCGCGCCGGCCCACGCGTGGGCGAGGCGGCGGCGCGCCGCCCTCACCCCCGAGGAACTGGCCGCCTCGCCGCTCGTCCTGCGCGAACGCGGCTCCGGTACGCGGCAGGTCCTCGACTCCGCGCTGTCCCGGTACGGCGGGCTGTCCGACCCGCTCCTGGAACTCGCCTCGACGACCGCGGTGAAGGCGGCGGCGGTGAGCGGGGCGGGTCCGGCGGTGCTCAGTGAGCTGGCGGTGACGGAGGAGCTGGCGTCGCGCCGCCTGGTCCGCATCCCGGTGGCGGGGGTCCGTCTCGACCGCGACCTGCGGGCCGTCTGGCCCCACGGCCAACGCCCCGCGGGCCCGGCCCGCGACCTGCTCTCGCTGACGCGGGCGCCGCGGTAGGGGGCGGGCAAATCCAGCCCCGCCGGCGTTTGAGGCGCGGGGGTCCGGGGCGGAGCCCCCGGTTACGGGAAGGGGCGGGGAGAGGAAAAGGCCCCGCGCAGCGCTACCCCGCCGCCGCGTCCACCAGCGCCGACATCACCCGGACGTCCGTGCCCATCTCCGGATGCCACTGGACCCCCAGCACCCACGCGTCGCCCGGCCTCTCCACCGCCTCCACCGTGCCGTCCTCCGCGTACGCGGACGGAACCAGGCCCTCTCCCAGGCGGTCCACCGCCTGGTGGTGGTACGTCGGCACCGGCGCGGCCTCCGGCACGATCCCCGCGTACAGCGTTCCCGGCACCGGCTTCACCGCGTGTTCGCCGAACACGCCCACCGCCCCGTCCGGCCCGATGTGGCCGTCCAGGTGCTGGACCAGCGTCCCGCCGAGCGCCACGTTGAGCAGCTGCATGCCGCGGCAGATGCCCAGCAGCGGTGTCCCGGAAGCCAGCGCGGCCCGGATCAGGGCCAGTTCCCAGGTGTCGCGCTCGGGAGCCGGCGGGCCCGTGCGGGGCGAGCGTTCGGCGCCGTACCGCTCCGGTTCGACGTCGGGGCCGCCCGCGACGACCAGGCCGTCGAGCCGGGCGACCACCGATCCGGCGACCGCCGGGTCGTCGGGCGGGAGCATCGCGGCGAGGCCGCCGGCCGCCTGGACCAGCCGGGGATAAGCGGCCGGCAGCAGGGCGGCGGACATGTCCCACACACCCCACCGCGCGGACGCCTCCAGGTAGGTGCTGACACCGATGAGCGGCTTGGACCCACGCGACACGTGCACTGCGTTCACTTCCGTTCGAGCTCGGCCTCGGCCGCCGCCAGCGCGGCGAACTCCTCCTCGGGAGCCTGCGCCACCAGCCGGTGCCGACTGTAGAACGCGAAGTAGGCGAGGGCCACGGCGTAGACGGCGAGCGCCGTGAAGGCGGCGTCCTTGTCCACCAGGAACGTCGCCACCAGCGCGGACAGCGCCAGCACGAAGGCGACGGACGAGGTGACGACACCGCCGGGAGTCCGGTAGGGGCGGGGGAGTTCGGGTTCGCGGCGGCGCAGCACGATGTGGGAGAGGGCCATCAGCGCGTAGCTGATCGTGGCGCCGAAGACCGCGATGTTCAGCATCCGCGCGCCGTTTCCGGTCCCCGCCGCCAGCGCGAAGCCGATCGCGCCGGGGATCAGCAGCCCCAGGTACGGGGACTTGCGCCGGCTGGTCAGCGACAGGAACCGCGGCAGGTACCCGGCCCGGGACAGGGCGAAGAGCTGCCGGGAGCCCGCGTAGATCAGGGAGAAGAAGGAGGCGACGAGACCGGCGAGGCCGGCGTAGTTCACGAAGCGGCTGAGCGGGGTCGGGTCGCCGTCCCCCTGGAGGGCCACGACCAGCGGGTTGCCCGCCTCCTGGATGGCCGCCGAGCCGCGCGCGCCGGTCGAGGCGAAGAACGTCAGCACCGCGAGCAGGACCAGGATGCCCATGGAGATCGCCAGCGCACGCGGCATCGAGCGCACCGGGTCCTTGGCCTCCTCCGCCGCGAGCGGCACCCCCTCGACGCCGAGGAAGAACCACATGCCGAACGGGAAGGCGGCCCAGATGCCGAGCAGACCGAACGGCAGCCACGAACTCGCGCCGAAGGCGTCCTTGTCGACCGGGATGTCGTCCAGGCCGCCCGCGTGGAATTCGGTGAACGCGCCGAGGGCGAAGATCAGCAGGGCGGCGACGGCGATGGCCGTCACGACCAGACTGAAGCGCAGCGCCTCGCCGACGCCCCACAGATGGATGCCGATGAAGATCGCGAAGCAGGCGAGATAGACCGGCCAGCCGGACTCCAGGCCGAACAGTCCGAGGGATTCGACGTAGTCGCCGATGAAGATCGAGATCGCGGCGGGCGCGAGGATGTACTCGATGAGGATCGCCGTGCCGGTGAGGAAACCGCCCCACGTGCCGAGCGCTCGACGGGCGAAGCCGTAACCGCCGCCGGCAGTCGGCAGAATCGCGGACAGTTCGGCGAGGGCGAAGACGAGACAGGCGTACATCGCGCCCATCAGCAGGGTGGCGACGGCGAGTCCGCCGAAGCCGCCCTTGGAGAGGCCGATGTTCCAGCCGGAGAAGTCGCCGGAGACGACGTACGCGACGCCGAGACCGGTCAGGAGCAGCCAGCCGGCGCTGCCCCTGCGCAGGGTGCGGCGGTTCAGATAGGCGTCCCCCACGGGCTCGGCCGAGGAGGGCGCGGGGGACGGGGTGCGCGAGGTGGTGCCTTCAGCCATGGGTCGCTCCTGGCTCAGGTCGCTCAGGTCAAAGGTTTGTGCGGACACCTTTGCGGTACTCCGGCGGCAGCGCAAGCCCTCCGGGTAAAGCCGAGGTTACGGATCGGCCCTCGGCCCCCTGGCCGACGCCCGCCAGCGCCCTGTGGACCGGCCCGCGGCCACCCTGCCGGCGCCGTCCCTCGCGCCCGCCTCTCAGGGCAGAAAGCCGCGCAGCAGCGCCGCCGTCCCCTCGCAGTGCTCCCGCATCACCTCTCGCGCCGCGTCCGCGTCCCCCTCCAGGACCGCCTCGACGAGTGCCGCGTGCTGGTGCTGCGAGTGCTCCAGGTTCCGCACGAGCAGCGGGATGCAGTCGAGCAGATCGTTCAGCTTCGCCCGCACCGCGGCGTACTGCGCGGTCAGACTGGGCGAGCCCGACAGCTCGGCCAGCGTCAGGTGCAGCAGCGTGTCCTGCCTGCGGTACTCCGCGAGCGGCGCGTCGTGCGTCGCCGCCAGCGCCGTGCGCAGCCGTTCGGCGCACTCGTCGGTCAGTCCGCGCGTCGCGCACAGTCCGGCCGCGCCCACCTCCAGCACCTCGCGGAAGCGCAGGGTGTCGTCCACGTCCACACCCGCGAGCCGCCGGCGCAGCTCGTCCTCGCCCTGGCTGTCCGGCCGGTGCAGCACGAACGTTCCGCCGTAGCGGCCCCGCCGGCTCTCCACCAGGCCCTGATCGGTCAGCACCTTGAGCACCTCGCGCAGCGTGACCCGGCTGATGCCCATCCGCTCGGCCAGCTCCCGCTCCGCGGGCAGCCGCTCGCCGCCGGAGACCAGCCCGAGCCGCAACAGCTGGAGGATCTGCTCGAGCGCCTCCTCGAAGCCGTTGCCCGCGCGCACGGGGCGCAGCACGGGGGTGAGCCGGTCGGCCGGCCCGTCCGTCGTCCCGCCTGTCTTCGCCACCTCGCCGTTTCCCCTTCCCAAGCAATGGTCTTCAGCAATACCTTATGACTCCCGGCTGACCCAAGGAGGCGTAATCCCGTGGCAGACCGCACACCACCACTCGCCGTCGAGGAGCTGCGCGCCCTCGTCGCGAGCGGCGAGATCGACACAGTCGTCCTGGCCTTCCCCGATATGCAGGGACGGCTCCAGGGCAAGCGGTTCGCCGCACCCTTCTTCCTCGACGAGGTCGTCGAACACGGCACGGAGGGCTGTAACTACCTCCTTGCCGTCGACGCCGAGATGAACACCGTCGACGGCTACGAGATGTCCTCCTGGGAGCGGGGGTACGGCGACTTCGCCATGCACCCCGATCTCACCACGCTGCGCCGCGTCCCGTGGAACGAGGGCACCGCACTGCTCGTCGCCGACCTCGCGTGGAACGACGGCTCGCCCGTCGCCGCCGCGCCCCGCCAGATCCTGCGCCGCCAGCTGGAGCGCCTGGCCGAGCACGGGTACACCGCGCACGTGGGCACGGAGCTGGAGTTCATCGTCTTCAAGGACACCTACGAACAGGCGTGGGACCGCGACTACCGCGGCCTCACCCCGGCCAACCAGTACAACATCGACTACTCCGTCCTCGGCACCGGCCGCATCGAACCCCTGCTGCGCCGGATCCGCAACGAGATGGCGGTGGCCGGACTGACGGTCGAGTCCGCCAAGGGGGAGTGCAACCCCGGTCAGCACGAGATCGCCTTCAAGTACGACGAGGCCCTGGTCACCTGCGACCAGCACGCCGTCTACAAGACGGGCGCCAAGGAGATCGCCGCGCAGGAGGGCGTCTCGCTCACCTTCATGGCCAAGTACAACGAGCGCGAGGGCAACTCCTGCCACATCCACCTGTCGCTCCAGTCGATCGACGAGGCCGGCACCAACGTCATGGCGGGCGACGGGCCGGGCGGCATGTCGCCCGTGATGCGCCACTTCCTCGCGGGCCAGCTCGCCGCCCTGCGCGATTTCTCCCTGCTGTACGCGCCGAACATCAACTCCTACAAGCGCTTCCAGCCCGGCACCTTCGCCCCGACGGCCGTCGCCTGGGGCTACGACAACCGCACCTGCGCGCTCCGCGTCGTGGGACACGGCCGCTCTATGCGGTTCGAGAACCGGCTGCCCGGCGGCGACGTCAATCCGCACCTCGCCGTCGCCGGTCTCGTCGCGGCCGGCCTCCACGGCATCGAGCAGCGGCTCGAACTGCCCGACGCGTGTGCGGGCAACGCCTACACCGCCGACTACGAACACGTCCCGACCACCCTGCGCGAGGCCGCCGAGCTCTGGGAGAACAGCCCCATCGCCAAGGCCGCCTTCGGCGACGAGGTCGTCGCCCACTACCGGAACATGGCGCGCGTCGAACTCGAAGCCTTCGACGCAGCGGTCACCGACTGGGAGCTCCGCCGCTCCTTCGAACGCATGTGAGGCCCTCCTTGACCGCCCAGCACCACGTACTGAACCCCGCCACCGAAGAGGTCGTGCGCACCGTCCCGGCGACCACGGCCGCCGAGGTCGACGCCGCAGTCACCCGCGCCGCCGCGGCCCAGCGGCAGTGGGCGGCAGCCGCCCCCGCCGACCGGGCGAGGCTGCTGCGGCGCTTCGCCGCGGTCGTCGACGACCACGTCGAGGAGCTGGCCCGCCTCGAAGTCCTGGAAGCCGGGCACACCGTCAACAACGCCCGCTGGGAAGCGGGCAACGCCCGCGACCTGTTCGACTACGCGGCCGGGGGAGTGGAACGCCTGAACGGCCGCCAGATCCCCGTCCCCGGCGGCCTGGACATCACCGTCCTCGAACCGCTCGGTGTCGTCGGCGTCATCGCGCCGTGGAACTTCCCCATGCCGATCGCCGCCTGGGGCACCGCCCCCGCGCTCGCCGCCGGCAACGCCGTCCTGCTCAAGCCCGCCGAGACCACCCCGCTCACCGCGCTGCGCCTCGCGGAACTCGCGCTGGAGGCGGGCCTTCCCGAGCACCTGTTCCAGGTGCTGCCGGGCGCCGGGGACGTGGCGGGCAACGCCCTGGTCGAGCACCCGGGCGTCGCCAAGATCGTCTTCACCGGGTCGACCCGTGTCGGCAAGCAGATCATGGCCAAGTGCGCCGACCGCGTGAAGCGGGTGACCCTCGAACTCGGCGGCAAGAGCCCCAACATCGTCTTCGCCGACAGCGACCTCGACGCCGCGGCGGCGGCCACCCCGATGTCGTTCCTCGACAACTGCGGCCAGGACTGCTGCGCCCGCACCCGCATCCTCGTGCAGCGCTCTGTGTACGACCGCTTCCTCGACCTGCTCGCACCCGCGATCGAGTCCGTGGTCGTCGGCGACCCGTCGGACGAGAAGACACAGATGGGACCCCTGATCTCCCGGACCCAGCTGGACCGGGTGCGGTCCTACGTCCCCGACGACGCGAAGGCGATCCGCGGCACCGCCCCCGAGGGGCCCGGCTTCTGGTTCCCGCCGACGGTCCTCACCGACCTCGCGCCCGACGCGCCCGCCGCCTGCGAAGAGGTCTTCGGGCCCGTGGCCGCCGTGCTTCCGTTCGAGGACGAGGAGGACGCCGTACGGCTCGCCAATGCCACCGAGTACGGACTGTCCGGTTCGATCTGGACCCGCGACGTGGGCCGTGCGCTGCGCGTCTCACGGGCGGTCCAGGCGGGCAACCTGTCCGTCAACTCCCACTCCAGCGTCCGCTACTGGACGCCGTTCGGGGGCTACAAGCAGTCCGGCCTCGGCCGCGAACTCGGCCCCGACGCCCTCACCGCTTTCACCGAGACCAAGAACGTCTTCATCAGCACGGAGGCCTGAGCACCCATGACCGTTGACACCCCCATCTGCCGCCGCCTCGTGGGCCGCACCGCAGTCATCACCGGCGCCGGCAGCGGCATCGGTCTCGCCGCCGCGCGCCGACTGGCCGCCGAGGGCGCGAACGTCGTCTGCGGCGACATCGACGAGACCGCCGGCAAGGCGGCTGCCGACGAGGTCGGCGGGACGTTCGTACGCGTCGACGTCACCGACGCCGAGCAGGTCGAGGCGCTGTTCAAGACGGCGTACGACACCTACGGCAGCGTCGACATCGCGTTCAACAACGCGGGCATCTCGCCGCCCGACGACGACTCGATCCTGGAGACGGGCCTGGAGGCGTGGAAGCGCGTCCAGGAGGTCAACCTGACCTCGGTCTACCTGTGCTGCAAGGCGGCCATCCCCTACATGCGGCAGCAGGGGAAGGGCTCGATCATCAACACCGCATCGTTCGTGGCACGCATGGGCGCCGCGACCTCGCAGATCTCGTACACCGCGTCCAAGGGCGGCGTACTCGCGATGTCGCGCGAACTCGGCGTGCAGTTCGCCAGGGAGGGCATCCGGGTGAACGCGCTGTGCCCCGGGCCGGTCAACACCCCGCTCCTCCAGGAGCTGTTCGCCAAGGACCCGGAGCGGGCCGCGCGCCGCCTGGTGCACATTCCGGTCGGGCGGTTCGCGGAGGCGGAGGAGATCGCCGCCGCGGTGGCGTTCCTCGCCAGCGACGACTCGTCGTTCGTCAACGCCACCGACTTCCTGGTCGACGGCGGCATCGCGGGGGCGTACGTCACCCCTGTGTAGTGCCCGCCGGTGCCGCGCATAGGGTGTCCGGATGAGCATGACGACCCCTCCCGGCTGGTATCCGGACCCGCAGGCGCCCGGCACCGAACGGTGGTGGGACGGCTCGGTCTGGGCCGCGCACACGCGCGCGGCCCAGGCGCCGTCGGACACCGGGGCGCAGGCGTACGGACCCGGGCAGATGCCTGGGCACGGACCCGGGCAGCCGGCGTACGGCCCCGGCTCCGGTGCCCTGTCACAGGGCCAGGGCGGTGGATTCGGGCCCCCCGCCGTGCCCCAGCCCCTCGCGGCCGGTGGCCCGGGCGGTGGCAGGCGCCGGGTCGTGGCGCTGGCCGCCGCGGGCGCCGTGCTCGTCGCCGCGGTCGCCACCGGCGCCGTGCTGCTCGCCGACGACGATTCGGGCACGCCCGACGCCGCGCCGGCCACCACGGCCGCTTCCGTCCCGGCGACCTCGGGGCCGGAGCAGAGCGCGTCGCCCACCGCGACCGCCGACGAGGACTCCACGGAGCTCGTCGACCAGCTCAACGGCATCACCATGCCCATCCCCGAGGGCTGGGAGAAGTCGAGCAGCGCTCTCGGCTCCGGCACGACGATGTACACGGACGAGACCTACGACTGTCCGGGCGGCGGTTCGTCGATCTGCCGGCACGGCCGGGTGACCTCCATGACGGCCACCCAGTCCGGCGGCGCAGGCACACCGAAGGCCGTGGCCGAACAGGACATCGAGAAGGCGGCCGAGGAGGCGTACGACGAGGACGCGCTCGGCACCCGCATCCACGGCGGCATCACATCGCACACCGTCGTGAAGTCGCAGAACTTCGCCGTCGCCGGACGCTCCGGGTACCTCGTGCGCTGGCGGGTCGTCACGGGAGCGGGCCCCGGCGGCTATGTGCAGTCGCTCGTCTTCCCCTCCCACACGGGCACGGAGGCGCTGGTCGTCGTGCGCTTCTCCTTCGACGCCGGACCGGACGGACCCCCGCTCGCCGACATGGACAGGATCGCGTCCAGCATCCGCCCGATCGGTGACGCCACCAGCGGCGGCGTCGGCAGCACCATCGGCCCCGGCTGACGCACCTGCCCGGCGCACCGGGTGAGCGCATCACGGCGCACCGGGGAGGAGTCTGACTGTGCCCCCCCGCTGGGATATGACGGAGCGTCAGGCGACGGGCGCTGACGGTGCATCGGGCGACCGCGTGACGGTCACTCGGCGAGCGCGCGGTAGAGCGAGGCGACGGAGGGGTGCCGGCCCGCGTTCTTCCCCGTCCGTATGGTGAGCCGGCCGGCGATCTCGGAGACCGGCACACCCTGGTCGCGCAGCGCGCGGGCGGTGGCCAGCATCTCGTCGTCGATCACCTTCGGGCGCCCGCCGCCGCGCCGCGGCCGCACGTCGCCGTGCCCCGCGTACTCGATACGGAGGGGCCCCTCACCGAAGTCCTGCGACGGTTTTTCGCAGAACTCGTTCTCATAATCCGGCGTCTCGGCATAGCCCGTGGTGTCCGCCGGGACGGTGTCGCCGAGCGATTCCAGCAACTCGCGCAGCAGACCGGCGAGGGTGTGGCGGCCGCTCTCGTCCAGCGCTCCCAGCACCCGGTTCTCGGTGGCCAGATGGTCGGGGAGCACCCGGTCGACGAGCGCCAGACCCTCGTCGGTGAGTGAGACGTGCACGACGCGCCCGTCCGAGGCGCTCGGGGTGCGGGTGACCAGGCCGCGAGCCTGCAGACGGTCCAGGCGCTGGGTGATGGCCCCCGAGGTGACCATCGCCGATCGCGTCAGCGCCGCGGGCGTGAGGCGGTGCTCGGGCCCGCTGCGCCGCAGGGTGGCGAGGACGTCGAAGGAGGCCCTGTCCAGGCCGTGGGCGGCGAAGGTCTGCCCGAGTTCCGACGCGATGAGGCGGGAGAGCCGCGTCAGGCGCCCGATCACCGCCATGGGCGACACGTCGAGGTCGGGGCGCTGGGCTCCCCACTGCCTCACTACGAGATCCACGTGGTCTGCCATGAAAAGAGTCTAGCGAATCTCTTAGTGATGAGTTACTTTGGCTTAGTGCTAAGCAACCAATTGAGAAACGGCCGACTTGGCGTCGTGCTGTTGACCGCGCTTGCTCCGGCCATCTGGGGCACCACCTATCTCGTCACGACCGAGCTGCTGCCGCCCGGGCGCCCGTTGCTCGCCGCGGTGATCCGCGCACTGCCCGCGGGCCTGCTGCTCGTGGCCGTCACGCGGCGGCTGCCGCGGGGCATCTGGTGGTGGCGTGCACTGGTTCTCGGCGCGCTGAACATAGGCGTGTTCCTCGCGCTCCTCTTCGTCGCGGCCTACCGGCTGCCGGGCGGAGTCGCGGCCACCGTGGGCGCCGTGCAGCCCCTGTTCGCCGCAGGACTGTCCGCCGCGATCCTCGGGGACCGGCTCACCCGGCGCACCGCGCTCGCGGGGGTCGCGGGCATCGCCGGCGTGAGCCTGCTCGTCCTGCAGGCCGACGCCCGGCTGGACGCGCTCGGGGTCGCCGCCGCCCTCGGCGGCGCCCTGGTCATGGCCACCGGCGTGGTGCTCGCCAAGCGGTGGACCTCGCCCGCACCGCTGCTCGCCACGACCGGGTGGCAGCTCGTCGCCGGCGGACTGCTGCTCCTCCCGGTGGCGCTGCTCGTCGAGGGTCCGCCCCCGGCCGGCCTGACCACGCAGAACGTGCTGGGTTACGCCTACCTGTCACTCATCGGCGCGGCCGTCGCCTATGCGCTCTGGTTCCGAGGGATCCGCGCACTGCCGCCGACCGCGGTGTCCTTCCTCGGGCTCCTGAGCCCGCTCGTCGCGACCGTGCTCGGCCTGATCGTCGCCGGCGAGCGGCTCAACGGCCTCCAGGCCGTCGGCGGCATCGTCGTCGTCGCCGCCCTCATAGCCGCGCAGACGCAGAGGCAGCCATCCCCTCGTACGGCAGCCGCTTCCGCCGCCGTGCCTCAGCCCGTCCCGTCCTCGGCCGGGGCCACCGGCCACGGCGGTACCCCGACCCCCACCGGCCGGGGGGCACGACAGCAAGGAGCCCAGCCATGCGCATGACCGTCTTCGGAGCCGCGGGGAACGTCGGACGAAGGACCGTGACCGAGGCGCTCTCCCGGGGACACGACGTGACCGCCGTCGTCAGGCACCCGGATCGCTTCGCGGACCTGCCCCACCGGGCCCGACCCCACGTGGCCGACGCCGCCGACCCGGACGCCGTCGCCCGCGCGAGTGCCGGGCAGGACCTCGTGATCAGTGCGACGAGACCGGCGCCCGGCCGTGAGCGGGAGCTCGTGGCGACCGCCGAGGCGCTGCTCGCAGGAGTCGCCCGCACCGGCGTACGGCTCCTCCTCGTCGGCGGCGCCGCATCGCTCACGCTCCCCGGCAAGGGGCCGCTCACCCTGGCCGAAGGGCCCGGTTTTCCGTCGGAGTTGGGGCCGATCGCCGCCGCCTGCGCCGCGCAGCTCGATGCCTGCCGGGCCTTCGCGTCCGACGCGGACTGGACGTATCTGAGCCCGCCGGCCCTGCTCGAGCCGGGCGAGCGCACCGGTGACTACCGGCTGGGCCGCGACGAACTGCTCGTCGACGACGAGGGCCGCTCCGCCATATCCATGGAGGACTTCGCCGTGGCCCTGCTGGACGAGGCGGAGCGGCCCCGGCACCGGCGGGCGCGGTTCACCGTGGCGTACTGACCTCCGTCATGCCGACCGCTACAGGAAGGTGCGGCCCTCACCCCGGTAGGTCGGCGCCGTGCCCGTCACCCGCTCGCCCTCGACCAGGTGCAGGGTGTCGAAGCGCTCGCACAGCTCACCGGCCTTCGCGTGGCGGAACCACACCTTGTCACCGATCAGCAGATCGTCGGCAGCGTGCCCGATCAGCGGGGTCTGCACCTCGCCCGCCCCCTCCTTGGGGTCGTAACGCAGGCCCTCCGGGAGGTGGGGGACCGGCAGCCGGTCCGGCCCGGCCGCCCCCGACGCGGGATAGCCCCCGCCGAGTACAGTCACGACACCCACGCCCGGCCGGCGGACGACGGGCTGTGCGAACAATGCGGCCGGACGCCCGGAGAAGGAGGTGTAGTTGTCGAACAGTCGCGGCACGTACAGGCCCGAACCGGCCGCGATCTCCGTGACCGCGTCCTCCTCCGCCGTGTGCTGGACGCTCCCGGTCCCGCCGCCGTTGACGAACTCCAGATCGGGCTCCACCGCACGCACCGCCCGCACCACGGCTGCCCGGCGGGCGGCGAGCTCCACCCGAGCGGCGCGCTGCATGAGCCGTACGGCCCGCGACCGCAGCGGCGAACCGTCGACCGAGTCACCCACCCCCGCGATGTGGCCCTCGTACGCCATCAGGCCCACCAGCCGGAAACCCGGCCGCCGCACCACGGACCGGGCGATCTCGGCCATGTGGGCGGGCTCGCGGATCGGCGACCGGCGGGCGCCGATCCGCACCCGGCCGCCGAGCAGGTGCAGCGCCGTGTCCAGCTCCAGGCAGACCCGGATCTCCTCCTTGCCGCCGCCACGGGACCGGTCGATGAGCTCCAGCTGGGAGAGGTCGTCGACCATCACCGTCACGGCCCCGGCAAGCTTGGGATCGCCCGCGAGCTCCGCGAAACCGGACCGGTCCGCTGACGGGTAGGCGAGCAGCACGTCGTCGAATCCGGCCCGCGCCAGCCACAGGGACTCGTCCAGCGTGAACGACATGATCCCGGCGAAGCCGTCGCGTGCCAGGACGCGCTCCAACAGGGCCCGGCACCGGACCGACTTGCTCGCCACCCGGATCGGCTTGCCTGCGGCCCGGCGGACGAGGTCGTCGGCGTTGGCGTCGAACGCCCCGAGGTCGACGATCGCGACAGGGGCGTCCAGATGCGCGGTGGCCTTGTCGTAGCGGGCCCGGTCTGCGGGACGGGGAGTCATGGGCCGAGCTTGCCAGACCGGATTACCCCGGGGTAGGGGATGTTCTGGGCAGATCCCCCGGACCCCCCGCCGCATGGCGGTCCGGCCCAGCGCAGCCCGTTAGAGTGACATGCACAGTGGCCTGCACGAGGTGGCGAACAGGCCTGCCCCGAACGGTGATCCGTCGGTGGTACGTGTCGAGCAACGGGGGGCGGAATGAGCACGGAGGCACAACGCCCTTCCGGCGCCCAGCCCCCGCCCCGCTCCCGCATCGCCGACGCGCTCCTCCCACCCGAACCGCCCACCCCGGACCCGTCCTCCTCGCTGCCGCCCAGTGCCGCGCCGGGGGCGCCCGCTCCGGCATCCGTATCCGTGGCCGCGACCGCTCCGGCGTCCACACCGGCTCCGGCCGCGCCCGGGCCTGCCGTGCCCTCCCAGGACCGGTCCGGCGGCTCCGGTCCCACAGTGGCGCCACAGACGGTGGCGCCCCAGCGCACCGCACCTCGCGCGGCGGACACGGCTGCCCCATCAGGTCAGCCCGGTCAGCCCGCGGCCGCGTCCGGCACGCCCGCCGCACAGCCGCCTGCCGCCGGGGCCGCGACACCGCGCCCCGGCATGACCGCGCCTGGCGCCGAACGTTCGGGCGACGGCTCCCGTGCCGGGTCCGCCCCGCGCACGCCACGGCCCGCGCCTGCCGCTCCGGCGCCCGCGTCGCGTCCGAGCGTGTCCCCGCAGCGGACCACGCCGCCCCCCGCTCGCGACGCCGCCGCGCCCGCGACGGGAGCGACCCCACAGGCCACCCGGGCCGTGCCCGCTCCCGCCGGGCCGTCGGCGCCGCCACCGCAGGCCGCCACGCCCGCGCCTGCCGCCGGGCCGGCGACCCCGCCGCCCGCATCCGCCCCGGACACGCTCCGTACGAGTCCGCCCCGCCCCGCCGTGTCCCCCGAGCGCCCCACGCCGCCCGCGACCGCCGGTGCTCCCTGGGCCCCGCCGGGGGACGGGAGCATCCCGGAGGAGACCACCACCCGCCTGCGTCCCACCGCCCCGGCGCCCGGACCCCGGCGGGTACCCGCCCCCGCAGCGCAGCCGCCGGTCGTGCCACCCGTGCCGCGGCGAAGGCCCGTCGGACACGTCGACATGACGCCGCGGCCCGGTGCGCCCCGCCCGCCCGCCAATCACTGGGCCCCGCCCGAGGCCCCCACCGAACTGACCACGCGGCTGCGGCCCGTACGCACCCGGCACCCCGCGCGGACCATCGGCGCCGTCGCCTGCGTCGTCCTCGGGCTCGGGCTCATCGGCGGCGCCGTGACCGGCCTGTGGCTCACCGGCGACTCCAGCGCCGACACCGCCGAGCGCGACACCTACGGGAAGGTGCGCGCCATGTGGCACAGCGTCCCCGTGGACAAGCTGTTCCCGCCCACCCTCAAGGGCAACGGCGCCGGACCCGGCGGGGCCGATCGCGTCTGGACGCGGATCGCCGTCGCCCCGGACAGCGGCTGCGCACCCGCGCTCGACCCATTGCTCGTCAAGACGCTGGAGCCGGTCGGCTGCGCCCGTGTCGTGCGCGCCACGTACACCGACGCGACCGCGAGCAGCGTCACCACGGTCGGCCTCGTCTTCACCGAGGCCGAGCATGGCGGCATGCTCGCGCTCCACAACCGGTTCGCCACCGAAGGGCTCGGCGAGCGCACCGACCTGATGCCCCGCACGCTGCCGGCCAAGGGCACGGTCGCTGCCGGATTCGGCGACGAGCAGCGTGCCAGCTGGACCGTCGACGTCGTGACCGAGGCGCCCGTCGTCGTCTACGCCGTCTCCGGTTTCGCCGACGGCCGCCCCGTCCCCGACCCGCAGCCCGCCGACGAGGCCAAGGCGGACGGCGCGACGACCGCCCCCGCGCAGTCCGGGCTCGGCCACGACGCCGCCGGCATCGCCGACCGCATCGAACGGGGCCTGCGGACCGCCGTCGGCCGTGCCGCGGAGGAGACCGAATGAGCCTCCACCCGCGCGTCCCGCGCCCTCGCCGTCTCCACCCGCGCCGCCACCGCCTCAGCGCCGCACTCGTCGCCGCGGCCTTCGCCGTGCTGCCCGCCGCGACGCCCGCGCACGCCGACGCGATCCGCGCCCAGCAGTGGAGCCTGGACGCCCTCCACACCGACCAGGCCTGGCAGACGACCAAGGGCGAGGGCATCACGGTCGCCGTCCTGGACACGGGCGTCGACGACCAGCACCCCGACCTCGCCGGATCCGTGCTGCCCGGCAAGGACTTCATCGGCTTCGGCGCCCAGCGCGGCGACCGCCCCTGGGCCCGTCACGGCACCGCGATGGCGGGCATCATCGCCGCCCACGGGCACGGCCCCGGCCAGGAGGCCGGCGTGATGGGCATCGCCCCGGAGGCGAAGATCCTTCCCGTCCGCGTCATCCTCGAAGGCGGCGACAAGGCGCGTGACCGGGCCCGCAAGTCACGTGGCACGGCCCTCGCCCAGGGCATCCGCTGGGCGGCCGACCAAGGTGCCGACGTCATCAACCTCTCGCTCGGCGACGACAGCGAGTCGGCCCACCCCGAGGCGGGCGAGGACGCCGCCGTCCAGTACGCCCTCTCCAAGGGCGCCGTCGTCGTCGCCTCCGCGGGCAACGGCGGCGAGAAGGGCGACCACATCTCCTACCCCGCCGCCTACCCGGGCGTGATCGCGGTGACGGCGGTCAACCGTTTCGGGACGCACGCCTCCTTCTCCACCCGCCGCTGGTACGCCACGGTCAGCGCCCCCGGCGTCGACATCGTGCTGGCCGACCCGGACCGGAAGTACTACCAGGGTTGGGGCACCAGCGCCGCCGCGGCCTTCGTCTCCGGCGCCGTCGCCCTCGTCCGGTCCGCCCACCCGGACCTCACCCCGGCCCAGATCAAGAAGCTCCTGCGCGACACGGCCCGCAACGCCCCCGAGGGCGGCCGCGACGACTCCCGGGGCTACGGGTTCGTCGATCCGGCAGCGGCGATCACCGAAGGTGCGCGGCTGCGGCCCGGCGACCTGAAGGCGGCTGCGTCCGGTTACGACGAGCGGTACTTCGGCCGGGGCCCCGACCCGGAGGAGGACGGCGTCGAACCGGCAGGCTGGCTCGCCCCCGTGGCCGGCGGCCTCGGCGTGCTCACCCTCGCCGCGGCCGTCGTGCTCTGGAGCGGAGGCCGCCGGAGCCACGGCGGCTCCTTCTGACGCGAGCCGGGACCATCGGCCGCCGCGCAACGCGCGAGCCGGGGACCGCCGCAACCCGCGACCGCGGAGGCCGCGGCCCGCGGCCCCTTCCTGACGAGAGGCGCGCGCCGGCGGTCACGAGCAGGACGTTAGGCTCGACGCGTGGCGCTCAAGAACATCCCGGACCCCGGTTTCTCCGACGACGACGGCACCGCCGACCCCTCCCTGGAGGCGGCGCTCGCCGCCTGGGCCGAGGACCGCACCGCTGAACGGCCCGTGCTGGAGGCGCTCAGGAGCGCACGGCTCCTCGTCCCCGTCGTCGCCGTCCTCGGCGAGGTCGAGGAGGACGAGAACGGGCTGCGTCGCGAGAAGACCAGCGACATGGCCGTGCCCACCCTGACGGCCGGTGATCGCCGCGCCCTGCCCGCGTTCACCTCGCTCGCCTCGCTCGCCCTGTGGGACCCCGAGGCCCGCCCCGTCGCCGTCCCGCTGCACCAGGCGCTCCAGGCCGCGGCGCACGAGAAGGCGGACACGCTCGTCATCGACCTGGCCGGCCCGGTCCCGTACCAGCTGACCGGACACGCCCTGCTCGCCCTCGCCGAGGGCCGCACCAGCACCGACCCCCTCGCCGATCCGGCCGTCACCGCCGCCGTGCGCGACAGGCTGGCCGCCGAGCCCGCCGTCCTGCGCGCGCACCTGGGGCCCGGCCGTGACGCTGACGGCACCCTCGCGCTCGTCCTCGCGCCGGACGCGGTCCCGGCCGAGGCGGGGCGACGTGTCGCCGAGGCGCTGGCGTCCGACGACGTACTGAGGGCCCGCCTGGTGCGGGGCCTCGACCTGGCACTGCTGCCGGCCGGGGCCACCCCTCCGGGCGGGCCCTTCTACGTCAGGGAGTAGGTCTCCGAACAGGTCAGCCGTAGACCGGGCCGGTGTACTTCTCGCCCGGTCCCTGGCCCGGCTCGTCCGGCACCAGCGACGCCTCGCGGAACGCGAGCTGCAGCGACTTCAGTCCGTCGCGCAGCGGAGCCGCGTGGAAGGAGCTGATCTCGGTCGTGCTCGCGTCGAGCAGACCGGCCAGCGCGTGCACCAGCTTGCGGGCCTCGTCGAGGTCCTTGTGGTCATCGCCGTCCTCGGTCAGACCGAGCTTGACGGCGGCGGCGCTCATCAGGTTGACGGCGACCGTGACGATCACCTCGACCGCGGGGACCTCGGCGATGTCGCGGGTCATGGCGTCGAAGTCGGGGGCCTCCTGGGCGGAGGGCTCTTGGGGGGAGGTCGCGTCACTCATGACGCACACGATATGCCCCGCCGCGCAGGTCACCGCCGCGGCCACCGGTTAGCCGCATCGCCCGGGAGCTGCTAACCTTGTGTGACGACCGGCTGGACACCTGCGTGCCCAGCCCACAAGTGGAGGCTCCGATCTCCCACCTGGCCGCCCTCCGGGCGGCGGGTCACCGGTCAGGCGGCGCCCATCGTTCCGTACGGACGATGGAGTCGCCCGATGTGCGCCCCGCGGTCCACCGCGGCGGTGCTCCGGTATTCATGGAGCAGCCGCCTGTGTCCCGTCCGGGGCATTTTTCGTGTTCCGGCGCGGTTGGTCTGACGAAACAGACGTTACGCGGCTGTCTGCCAGGCGGTCGTGTGGTGCTACTTAGGAGGATCCATCAGCGCCGAGCCCCGCATCAACGACCGGATTCGCGTTCCCGAGGTGCGACTTGTCGGTCCCAGCGGCGAGCAGGTCGGGATTGTTCCGCTTGCCAAGGCCCTGGAGCTTGCGCAGGAGTACGACCTTGACCTGGTCGAGGTCGCGGCGAACGCCCGTCCGCCCGTGTGCAAGCTCATGGACTACGGGAAGTTCAAGTACGAGTCGGCCATGAAGGCCCGTGAGGCGCGCAAGAACCAGGCGCACACGGTCATCAAGGAGATGAAGCTCCGGCCGAAGATCGACCCGCACGACTACGACACCAAGAAGGGTCACGTCGTCCGGTTCCTCAAGCAGGGCGACAAGGTCAAGATCACGATCATGTTCCGTGGTCGTGAGCAGTCCCGCCCCGAACTTGGCTTCCGTCTTCTGCAGCGTCTCGCGGCGGACGTCGAGGACCTCGGCTTCATCGAGTCGAACCCGAAGCAGGACGGCCGGAACATGATCATGGTTCTCGGCCCCCACAAGAAGAAGACCGAGGCCATGGCCGAGGCCCGTGAGGCCCAGGCCGCACGCAAGGCGGAGCGCCAGGGCTCGCAGGACGCCGACGCCCCGGCCGACACATCCTCCGAGGGGTGACCCGCGGGGCCAGCCGGACAGGCGGCCCCCGGTCCCGCCCGGAACCCACAACGAAGATCTGACGCTCCCGCAGTCCGGTGCCCGCACCGGGGGAGCGCCACTGATGAGGAGATACGGCGCGATGCCGAAGAACAAGACGCACAGCGGTGCCAAGAAGCGCTTCAAGATCACCGGCTCCGGCAAGGTGCTCCGTGAGCGCGCCGGCAAGCGCCACCTGCTCGAGCACAAGTCGTCCCGTCTGACGCGCCGCCTCACCGGCAACGCCGAGATGGCCCCGGGCGACGCCGCGAAGATCAAGAAGCTTCTCGGCAAGTGACGTCCTCCGTCCCCGACGCAGGGGACGGGACGCCGGGACCGGGACCTATTCGTTTCCGGGCCGTGTGATCACGCACCACGGCCCCGCTACAAGGAGTTAACAAGTGGCACGCGTCAAGCGGGCAGTCAACGCCCACAAGAAGCGCCGGGCGATCCTCGAGCAGGCCAGCGGTTACCGCGGCCAGCGTTCGCGCCTGTACCGCAAGGCCAAGGAGCAGGTCACCCACTCTCTGGTCTACAACTACAACGACCGCAAGAAGCGCAAGGGCGACTTCCGTCAGCTGTGGATCCAGCGCATCAACGCCGCTGCCCGCGCCAACGGCATCACCTACAACCGCTTCATCCAGGGTCTGAAGGCCGCCAACATCGAGGTGGACCGCAAGATCCTGGCCGAGCTCGCGGTCAACGACGCAGGCGCGTTCGCCGCGCTGGTCGAGGTCGCCCAGAAGGCGCTGCCGAGCGACGTCAACGCGCCCAAGGCTGCCTGACGGCCGCACCGAGCGTGACCGGACCCGCAGGCCCCAGGGCCTGCGGGTCCGGTGTGTTTGACCGAGCCCCGCGACCGACCCCCAGCCGACCGAGGAAGAGAGCCCCAGGCGCCCATGCCCACCCCCGAGCTGATCTCCCCGCGTTCCCCGCGGGTCGCCGCCGCCCGGCGGCTCGCCAAGCGGAACTTCCGGGGGAAGGACCGGCTGTTCATCGCCGAGGGGCCGCAGGCCGTCCGTGAGGCCGTCGCCCACCGGGGCCCCGGCGGCGAACCGACCCTCGTCGAGCTGTTCACCACCGTCGAGGCGGCCGAGCGGTACGCCGACATCGTCGACGCCGCCCGCGCCGCGGGCGCCCGCGTGCACCACGCCGCCGACACCGTGCTCGCCGAGGTGTCCCAGACCGTCACCCCGCAGGGGCTCGTCGGGGTGTGCCGTTTCCTGGACTCGCCGTTCGAGGACATCCTCGCCGCCCGGCCCCAGCTCGTCGCCGTCCTCGCCCACGTACGGGACCCCGGCAACGCGGGCACCGTGCTGCGCTGCGCCGACGCCGCGGGCGCCGACGCCGTCGTCCTCACGGACGCCTCCGTCGACCTCTACAACCCCAAGTCCGTACGCGCGTCGGTCGGGTCGCACTTCCACCTGCCGGTCGCCGTGGGCGTTCCGGTGGAACAGGCCGTCCGGGGCCTGAAGGAGGCCGGGGTGCGCGTACTCGCCGCCGACGGCGCGGGCGACGACGACCTCGACGACGAGCTCGACGCCGGGACCATGGGCGGCCCCACCGCCTGGATCTTCGGCAACGAGGCATGGGGCCTGCCGGAGGAGACCCGCGCCCTCGCCGACGCCGTCGTACGCGTCCCCATCCACGGCAAGGCCGAGAGTCTGAACCTGGCCACCGCCGCCGCCGTATGTCTGTATGCCTCGGCGCGCGCCCAGCGGGCCGGGGCCCGGGGCGCCACCCGCTGAGGGAGTACTCGCTCAGGGGGTCCGCCACGTCACGTTCAGCTAGTAGGGTGACGGGCTCGGGGCCCACTCGGCAGCGGAGAGGTGGGGTACGGGGACATGACCGTCGGGACCAGCAGGCCGAACCGGACACCGGAGGCCGTCCTGTGCCGCACCGGCGGTCCCGAGGTGTCCGGGGCCGTGTCCGTCGTCGACCCCGACGACCTCCCCGACGGGCTGGTCGTCGCCGACGAGACCGGCCGCGTCGTCTGCTTCAACGAGGCCGCCGAGCGCATCACCGCCGTGTCCAAGGCCGACGCCATCGGCGCCCCGCTGGAGCGTGCGCTGCCGCTGGAGGACCTCAAGGGCCGTCGCTGGTGGACGCTGACCGATCCCTACGGCGGACTCTCCACCCGGGTCGGCCAGCCCGAGCGCAACCTGCTGCTCCCCGGCGGCCGCGAGATCCTCGTGTCCGCCCGCTACGTGCGCGACGTTCCCACCGGGCCGCTGCGCCGGCTCGTCGTCAGCCTCCGCGGCACCGAGGCCCGGCGCCGCACCGAACGCAGCCACGCCGAACTGATCGCCACCGTCGCCCACGAGCTGCGCTCCCCGCTGACCTCCGTCAAAGGTTTCACGGCGACCCTGCTCGCCAAGTGGGAGAGGTTCACGGACGACCAGAAGCGGCTGATGCTGGAGACCGTCGACGCCGACGCGGGCCGGGTCACCCGGCTCATCGCCGAGCTCCTCGACATATCCCGCATCGACTCCGGCCGGCTCGAGATCCGGCGCCAGCCCGTCGACATCGCCGCCGCCGTCACCCGCCACGTCCAGGCGCACACAGCCGCCGGCCAGGCGCCCGACCGGTTCCTCGTCCGCATCCGGCCGGGGCTGCCGGATCTGTGGGCCGACCCCGACAAGATCGACCAGGTCCTCGGCAACCTGCTGGAAAATGCGGTGCGCCACGGCGAGGGAACCGTCACCATCGAGGTGGCGCCGGCACCGGCGAAGGACGACGAGAAGGGCACGGCAGTCACCGTGAGCGACGAGGGTCCCGGCATCCCCGAGGAGTCGATGGGCCGTGTCTTCACCCGCTTCTGGCGGGGGAGCAAGCGCGGCGGCACCGGGCTGGGCCTCTACATCGTCAAGGGCATCGTCGAGGCGCACGGCGGGACGATCACCGTCGGCCGGGGACCCGGCGGCGGCGCCGAGTTCCGATTTATCCTGCCCGTCGGCACTCCGGCCCACCTCCTGTAGAGGCCGCCGGGCAGCCCACGGGCTCATCCGCATCCCCGCACCCCGTTAGACTCGGCCTTTGGCACCTTTGCGTCCTCGGTCGTCCCTGGTCGACGTGCGGGGTCCCCAGCCAGCCCATTCGGAAGTACGGGAAGAGATGTCCGCACCCAATAAGTCGTACGACCCTGTTGAGGTCGAGGCACTGAAACCGGAAGAGATCGAGCGCATGCGGGACGAGGCGCTCGCCGCCTTCGCCGCCGCCGCCGACCTCGAAGCGCTCGCCCACGCGAAGACCGCGCACACCGGTGGCACCTCGCCGCTCTCCCTCGCCAACCGCGAGATCGGCGCACTGCCGCCGCAGGCCAAGGCCGAGGCCGGCAAGCGCGTGGGCCAGGCCCGTGGCGCCGTCAGCAAGGCGCTGGCCGCGCGCCAGTCCGAGCTGGAGGCCGAGCGGGACGCCCGGGTGCTCGTCGAGGAGTCCGTCGACGTCACGCTGCCCCACGACCGCGTCCCGGCAGGTGCCCGCCACCCGCTGACCACGCTCATGGAGCGTATCGAGGACGTCTTCGTGGCCATGGGCTACGAGGTGGCCGAAGGCCCCGAGGTCGAGACCGAGTGGCTCAATTTCGACGCGCTCAACATCGCCGCCGACCACCCCGCCCGCGGAGAGCACGACACCTTCTTCGTCGCCGACGCCGACGGCACCTCGGACTCCGGCGTCGTGCTGCGCACGCACACGTCGCCCGTCCAGGTCCGGTCGATGCTGGACCGCGAGCCGCCGGTCTACGTGATCTGCCCCGGCCGCGTCTACCGCACCGATGAGCTGGACGCCACGCACACCCCGGTGTTCCACCAGGTCGAGCTGCTCGCCGTCGACGAGGGCCTGACCATGGCCGACCTCAAGGGCACTCTCGACCACATGGTCCAGGCGCTGTTCGGCGAGGGCATGAAGACCCGGCTGCGGCCGAACTTCTTCCCGTTCACCGAGCCGTCCGCCGAGATGGACATGGTCTGCTACGTGTGCCGCGGCGAGTCCGTCGGCAACCCGGACCGGCCCTGCCGCACCTGCTCCAGCGAGGGCTGGATCGAGCTCGGCGGCTGCGGCATGGTCAACCCGAAGGTGCTCATCGCCTGCGGTGTCGACCCCCAGAAGTACAGCGGATTCGCCTTCGGGTTCGGCATCGAGCGGATGCTGATGTTCCGCCACAACGTCGAAGACATGCGAGACATGGTCGAGGGTGACGTCCGGTTCACCCGGCCGTTCGGGATGGAGATCTGATGCGGGTCCCGCTTTCTTGGCTGCGGGAGTACGTCGACCTGCCGGCGACGGAGACCGGCCGTGACGTCCAGGCCAAGCTCATCTCCGCCGGCCTCGAGGTCGAGACCGTCGAGCAGCTCGGCACCGGGCTCAAGGGCCCGCTCGTCGTCGGCCAGGTCCTGACCATCGAGGAGCTCGACGGCTTCAAGAAGCCGATCCGCTTCTGCACCGTCGACGTCGGCCAGGCCAACGGCACGGGTGAGCCGCAGGAGATCGTCTGCGGCGCGCGGAACTTCTCCGTCGGCGACAAGGTCGTCGTCGTGCTCCCCGGTGCGGTGCTGCCCGGTGACTTCGCGATCTCCGCCCGCAAGACGTACGGCAGGACGTCCCACGGCATGATCTGCTCGGGCGACGAGCTCGGCATGGGCGACGACGGCAGCGGCGGCATCATCGTGCTGCCGCCCGAGCACGAGGTCGGAACCGACGCGATCGAGCTCCTCGAGCTCGTCGACGAGGTCCTCGACATCGCCGTCACCCCGGACCGCGGATACTGCCTGTCCATGCGCGGTGTCGCCCGCGAGGCGGCCATCGCCTACGGACTGCCACTGCGCGATCCGGCGCTGCTCGACGTGCCCGCGCCCAACTCCTACGGCTACGAGGTCCAGGTCTCCGACCCCGTCGGCTGCGACCGCTTCACCGCGCGCACCGTCGTCGGCCTGGAGCCCGAGGCCCGCTCCCCGATCTGGCTGCAGCGCCGGCTGCAGAAGGCCGGGATGCGACCGATCTCGCTCGCCGTCGACATCACCAACTACGTGATGCTCGAGCTCGGCCAGCCGCTCCACGCCTACGACCGCTCCCGTGTCGACGGGCCGATCGGGGTGCGCCGCGCCCAGCCCGGCGAGCAGCTCACCACCCTCGACGGCACCAAGCGCGTCCTCGACGCCGAGGACCTCGTCATCACCGACAACCGCGGCCCCATCGGCCTCGCGGGCGTCATGGGCGGGGCCAACACCGAGATCGCGGACGCCCAGCCCGACCCGGAGACCGGCCGGATCAGCGGCACGACCGAGGTCGTGATCGAGGCCGCGCACTTCCACCCGGTCGCCATCGCCCGTACGGCGCGCCGCCACAAGCTGTCCTCCGAGGCGTCCAAGCGCTTCGAGCGCGGCGTCGACCCGCAGGCCGCGGCCGCCGCCGCGCAGCGGACCGTCGACCTGCTGGTGCTGCTCGCGGGCGGCACCGCCGAGGCCGGCGTCACCCAGATCACCGCGGCCGCCGCGCCGCGCACCGTCACGATGCCGGCCGACCACCCCGACCGGGTGGCGGGCGTCGCGTACGGGCGCGAGACCGTGGTGCGCCGCCTCCAGGAGGTCGGCTGCGACGTCCTGGGCCAGGACGAGCTCGTCGTCACCGTCCCGTCGTGGCGCCCCGACCTCGCCCACCCGAACGACCTCGCCGAGGAGGTCATCCGGCTCGAGGGCTACGAGAACCTGCCCTCCACGCTGCCCACGCCGCCGTCCGGCCGCGGCCTCACCGCCCGGCAGCGGCTGCACCGCCGGATCGGCCGGGCGCTGGCCGGTGCCGGGTACGTCGAGGCGCCGAACTACCCGTTCGTCTCCGAGCAGGTCTTCGACCAGCTCGGCCTCGACGCGGACGACCCGTGCCGCAGTGTCGTCAAGCTCGTCAACCCCCTCTCCGACGAGGAGCCGGCGCTGCGCACCACGCTGCTGCCGGGTCTGCTCGGCGCACTGCGCCGCAACGACGGCAGGGGCAGCCACGACCTGGCGCTCTTCGAGACCGGACTGGTCTTCCGGCCGACCGGCCAGGAGCGGCGGGCGGTCCAGCTGCCCGTCGACCGCCGTCCGACCGACGAGCAGATCGCCGAGCTGAACGCGGCGCTGCCGCACCAGCCGCGTCACGCGGCGGTCGTGCTGTCCGGCGCCCGTGAGCAGGCCGGCTGGTGGGGCAAGGGCCGCCCGGCGGGCTGGGCGGACGCCGTCGAGGCCGCCCGGACCGTGGCGGCCGAGGCAGGTGTCGAACTCATCGTCCGCAAGGGCCAGTACGGTCCCTGGCACCCGGGACGCTGCGCCGTCCTCTCGGTCGCCGTGGACGGCGAGGAGCACACCGTCGGCTTCGCCGGCGAGCTGCACCCGCGCGTGCTGAAGTCCCTGGGCCTGCCGGAGCGCACCTGCGCGATGGAGCTGGACCTGGACCGGGTCGAGGGCGCGGCGACGGGTGTCGTGCAGGCACCGAGCATCTCCACCTTCCCGGTGGCCACGCAGGACGTGGCGCTCGTCGTCGCGGACGACGTGCCCGCGGTGGACGTGGAGGCGGCGCTGCGGGAGGGCGCGGGCGAACTGCTGGAGGCGGTCCGGCTGTTCGACGTGTTCACCGGCGAGCAGATCGGCGAGGGCCGCAAGTCGCTGGCGTACGCGCTGCGGTTCCGCGCGCCCGACCGCACCCTGACGGTCGACGAGGCGTCGGCCGCGCGGGACGCGGCGGTGTCGCTGGCGGCGGAGCGCACGGGAGCGGTACTGCGGGGCGCGTGACGCCTCTGGGATCCGGGGCCCGGGGGCGCTGCCCCCGGGCCCCGTCGTGCTTCCGCCCAGCCCCAGCCCCGGCGCCGCGACGCTCCTCGTCACCTGCGTGACGACCGCGCGCGCGGGTGCCGGCGCAGTCGGGGAAGCACTGCGCCGGCACCCGCCCGGAACCCTCCCATCTCCAGGGCCTGTGCTGCCTCGCGGTGTCCGGCAGGAGGGGGACTGCCGCTGCGGCCGGCGCCGTCCGCCCTGCCGCGGAGTGTCGGGCAGATCAGCAGGGCAGACGACGCGAGGGGGGCCGCCGCACTGTACGAGGGGGAGCCGGCGGCCCGGCCGCCTCTGTGAGAGGCAGTTCAGTCAACCGACCCCCGGTGTGCGGCGGGAGAGCACGCACGGTGCGGAACGGGGCACTTGTTTCACACCCCGTGCGAATCGTCCTCTACTAGGCTGAGGCGGACCGAGTCACCGGAGGGGCCCATGCAGCCCAATACTCTGCTCGACGCCCTGCTCGACGAAGCGGGCATCTCCCACGCCGGTCTCGCGGCGCGCGTCAATCAGGCCGGCCGGGCCAGAGGACTGTCGCTGCGCTACGAACACACCGCGGTCGCCCGCTGGTTGAAGGGCCAGCGCCCGCGAGGGCAGGTGCCGGATCTGATCTGCGAGGTCTTCGCCGTCCGGCTGCGCCGCGTCGTCACGCTCGACGACATCGGCCTCGGCGTACCGGGCGAGCCAGCGCCGCCGCAGGGGTCGTCGCTGTCCGGCTTCGTGGAGCGCGCCGCGGCCCTGTGGCGCTCCGACGAACAGCAGCGTCCGCACATCGTCGAGGCGCCCGCCGTCACCGGAACGCCGGCCGTGATGCCGGTCTGGGAATGGGAGAACCCTCCCGAGGACTCGGACGTCTCCCGCGCCGGCCTGACGTGCGTGAGCATGGCCGACATAGAGATGCTCAGGGCCGCCCGTGCCCACTACGAGCTGATGTACCGCAAGGCCGGCGGGATCGCGACCCGCTTCCGCGTCGTCGGCTTTCTCAACGCAGAGACCGCCCCGCTGCTGCGCGGCGCGTACAGCGACACCCTCGGCCGCCAACTGCACCGCGCGACCGGCGGACTTGTCGCCGTCGCCGGGATCTGTGCGTACGACTCCGACGCGCACGGTCTCGCCCAGCGCTACTTCCACCAGGCGCTGCGCCTGGCGAAGGCCAGCGGCGACCGGGGACTTGGCGCGTACGTGATCGCGCTGCTCGTCAACCAGTCGCTGTTCATGTCCGACTTCCGCCAGGCCGTGGCCTTCGCGGAGGCCGCGCTGCGTGCCGCCGGACACCAGATCACTCCCGCGCTCGCGGCCGACCTGTACGCGATGCAGGCCAAGGCATACGCTCACCTCGGCGACGCCACGAGCGCTCTGCGGTGCATCCGCCGGGCCGAGTCGGAGGCGGAGCGGATCCGTCCGGGGTACGAGCCGGACGAGACGGGCTACGTCCAGCCGGGGCTGGTCAACGTCCAGGTGGCGGAAGCCCTGTTGAGCCTGGGCGACCTGGCCGCGGCCCGCGAGCACGCGGCGACCGCGGTGGACACCCCCGCGCACGACCGCGGCCGGGTGCACCGGCTGGCGATGCTCAGCCAGATCGAACTGCGCCAGGGCGAGGCGGACCGCGCGGCGCGGACGGCGGCACGGATGGTGGAGCGGGTCCGGGGGATGGAGTCGCAGCGGCTGCGGGACCGTCTGCGGACCGTGCGCGAGCATCTGGTGACCAGTGGCTGTGCCGATGCCGCCGAGGCGGCCCACCTCATCGACGGAGCGCTGCGCGTTCCCCTCTGAGCCGGGCCCTGCTGCCATATTGCCATCGACTTGTCGGAAGGTGGCAGAAGCGTGCAGTGGATGAACTTAAGCGAACGAACTGTGTATGAGAACCGTTGGTTCAGGGTCAATCTGGCGGATGTCGCCCTCCCGGACGGCCGTCACCTGGACCACTTCCTGATTCGGCTGCGCCCGGTCGCCGTCGCGACCGCGGTCAACGAGGCCAACGAGGTGCTGATGCTCTGGCGTCACCGGTTCATCACCGACAGCTGGGGCTGGGAACTCGCCGCGGGAGTCGTCGAGGACGGTGAGAGCGTCGCCGACGCGGCGGCGCGCGAGATGGAGGAGGAGACCGGCTGGCGTCCCGGTCCCCTCCGTCATCTGCTCACCGTCGAGCCGTCCAACGGCCTCACCGATGCCCGGCACCACCTCTACTGGGCCGAGGACGCCACCTACATCGGCCACCCCGAGGACGACTTCGAGTCCTCACGCCGCGAGTGGGTACCGCTCAAGCTGGTGCCCGACATGATCGCCCGCGGTGAGGTCCCGGCCGCCAACATGGCGGCCGGACTGCTGATGCTCCACCATCTGCGCCTGGGGTAAGGCCCCGGTCTGCGCCTGGGGTGAGGCCCCGGCCACGGCCTAGGGGCTCACCGCCTGCCACACCGCGACCGCCAGCGCCCCCAGCGCGGTGAGCGCCGCCACGGCGGGCAGGGGCCATCGGGCGTGTTCGAGCGCCCCGACGCGAGCGGTCAGGTCGGCCAGTTCCCGGTCGATCTGGTCGCCCCGCTGGGCCAGCAGTGCCAGGTGGCCGTCGATACGGGCCAGTCCCACGTCGATGCTGCGGCGCAGTTCGGCGAATTCCTCGACGGCCAGTAAGTGATCAGGGTCGGTGGACACGGATGCTTCTCCTGTTCGGGTAGTCGTACGCGGACCCTTGCTGAACGGGACCGAGTCAACTCACCCCGACGGGAGGGCGGGAGCGTGCGCGCATGGCATATGCGGGCACGCCCCGCGCACCCCGTGTGAATCCTTGTTCGAATTCTCCTGCGGCCGTGTCAGGAGTAGGTGTAGAAGCCCGAGCCGGACTTCCGGCCGAGCCGGCCCGCGTCGACCATCCGCTGGAGCAGCGGGGGAGCGGCGTACAGAGGCTCCTTGTACTCGGCGTACATCGAGTCGGCGACCGAGGCGACCGTGTCCAGGCCGATCAGGTCCGACAGCTTCAGCGGCCCCATCGGGTGGGCGCAGCCCATCTCCATGCCGTTGTCGATGTCCTCACGGCTGGCGATGCCCGACTCGAACATCCGGATCGCGGACAGCAGGTACGGGATGAGCAGGGCGTTCACCACGAAGCCGGAGCGGTCCTGCGCCCGGATCGGGTGCTTGTCCAGCACCTGCTGCACCACGGCCTCGGAGCGCTTGATCGTCTCCTCGGAGGTGGTCAGCGCCGGAATCAGTTCGACCAGCTTCTGCACCGGGGCCGGGTTGAAGAAGTGGATGCCGATGACCTGGTCGGGACGCGAGGTCGCGACGGCCAGCCTCACCAGCGGGATCGAGGAGGTGTTGGAGGCGAGGATCGCGTCCTGCCGGGTCACCACCTGATCGAGTACCTGGAAGATCTCAGTCTTGACCTGCTCGTTCTCGACCACGGCCTCGATGACGAGATCGCGGTCGGCGAACTCCCCGAGGTCGGTCGTGAAGGAGAGGCGCTCCAGGGTGGCGTCGCGCTCCTCCTCGGTGATCTTTCCGCGCTCGGCCGCCTTGGTCAGGGAGTTGTACAGCCGGGTGCGGCCGATCTCCAGCGCCTCGCCCGTGGTCTCGGCCACCTTCACCTCGAGGCCGCTGCGGGCACACACCTCCGCGATGCCCGCGCCCATCTGGCCGCAGCCCACCACTCCGACGCGTGCAATGTCGGCCATTGAGTCCGTCACCTGATGCCTTTCGCTGGTCCTTCGGTCGGCAGGTCCCCCGTACGGTTCCGGCGCCCGCCGACCCCCCGACGTTACTCCGGACGCGTGGGTGACCGAGCCGCAGGGGCGGGCATGCTCTGCGGGACACGGCAATCGCTACCGTCAGCGACAAGGGTGGGCATATGGGGCATTTGAGGAGAAGAGGTTTTGTGGTCGCGGCGGCCGGAGCACTGGCCGCGCTCGCGACGAGCGGGGAGGCGGCCTTCGCCCGCTCCTCGGAGGGGGCCGGGGCAGCGGGGGAAGGGGTGCCGATGGGCAGGGCCGCGCGGGGGAAGCGGGCCACGCGGGAGTTCCGCGGGATGTGGCTGGCGACGGTCGGCAACCGCGACTGGCCGTCGGTGCCGGGCCTGAGCGCGGCCGAGCAGCGCGCCGAGCTGCTGGCCCACCTCGACACCGCGGTGGAGCGCCGGCTGAACGCGGTGATGTTCCAGGTGCGGCCGACGGCCGACGCGCTGTGGCCGTCGCCGCACGAGCCGTGGAGCCAGTACCTCACCGGTGTCCAGGGGCGGGATCCCGGCTGGGACCCGCTCGGTACCGCGGTGCGGGAGGCGCACCGGCGCGGTCTGGAACTGCACGCCTGGTTCAACCCGTACCGGGTGGCGATCCACGCGGACCCCTCCAGGCTGGTGCCCGGCCATCCGGCCAGGCAGCACCCGGACTGGATCGTTCCGTACGGCGGGAAGCTGTACTACAACCCTGGCATGCCTGAGGTCCGGGCCTTCGTCGAGGACGCCATACTGGACGCCGTCCGCCGCTACGACATCGATGCCGTGCACTTCGACGACTACTTCTACCCGTATCCCGTCGCCGGCCAGTACTTCGACGACGACGCGGCCTGGGCCCGCTACGGCTCGGGATACGCGAACAGGGCCGCCTGGCGCCGGGCCAACGTCGACCTGCTGGTGCGGGAGATGGGCGCGCGGATCAGGAGCGAGAAGAAGCACATCCGCTTCGGGATCAGCCCCTTCGGCGTTTGGCGCAACGCCTCCACCGACCCGGCCGGGTCCCGTACGACAGCGGGCGTGCAGACGTACGACGACCTCTACGCCGACACCCGTACCTGGGTCAGGCGGGGCTGGATCGACTACGTCGTCCCGCAGGTGTACTGGCACATGGGCTTCGCCGCCGCCGACTACTCGACACTCGTGCCCTGGTGGTCGGCCGTCGCCGACGGCACGGGAGTCGACCTGTACATCGGCGAGGCGCTGTACAAGGCGGGAATCCCGGGCCAGCCCGCGGCATGGCACGACCCCGCGGAACTCTCCCGCCACCTCACGTACGCCTCGCGGTACCCGCAGGTGGGCGGACACTGCTTCTTCTCCGCGCTGGAGGTGAGGGCCGATCCCCTGGGGGCGATGACGAAGGTGGTGGAGGACCACTACCCGACCCGGGTGCGGACGGGGGGCTGAGCCCGGCGCCCGCGCTCCCGGACCGGGACGGTGTGGTCAGGACTTCTCGTGGTGCTGGACCACGCAGTCGGGCCCGGGGGACAGCACCGCTTCGTGCCCGTCGTCGAAACGGACGCGGTACGGAGGAGTGCCGTCGGGTCCCAGCACCTTGAGGACTTCGGCGTGCTTGTCGTGCTGCCCCACGGTCCTGCCGTGCACCAGCAGCGTGTCGCCCTCGTTTGCTTGCATCCGGAGTGACCTCCTCGGCAACCGGTCCGTTTGGTGGGTCTTTTCGAGTCTACGGCCGGGGGTGCGCCGCGCATCCCCGGCCGTAGACCTCAGGTCCCCGGCCGTGGACCTCAGGTCCGGGCCCGCTGGGTGACCGCGATGCACACGAGGACGCCCACGGCGGCGAGCGGGGCCTCGGGGGAGAGGGTCTCGCCGAGGAGGGCCACCGACCAGACCAGGGTGAGCAGCGGCTGGGCGAGCTGGAGCTGGCTGGCCCTGGCGATGCCGATCTCGGCCATGCCGCGGTACCAGACGTACAGCCCGAGGAAGGTCGATCCGACCGCCACCCAGACCAGTCCGGTCACGCCCTTGGCGGTGAGGTGCACCGGCTCGACGGAGAGCGCGACGAGGGACCCGGCCACGCTCAGCGGAAGGCACATGACCAGCGCCCAGCCGATGACGTGCCATCCGGGCATCACCGAGGCGAGCCTGCCGCCCTCGGTGTAGCCGGCGGCGCAGACCAGCAGGGCGCCGAAGAGGTACAGATCGCCCGTGTGCAGGGCCCCGCCGCTCTGCTGCACGGTGAAGGCGATCACGACCACGGCTCCGGCGAGCGCGGCAGCCCAGAACGTGGGCGACGGCCGGCGACCCGTGCGCAGGGCCGCGAAGACCGCCGTGGTCAGCGGCAGCAGTCCCACGACGACCGCGGCGTGCGAGGTGGTCGAGGTCTGCAGGGCCAGGGTCGTCAGCAGCGGAAAGCCCACGACGACCCCGCCGCCGACGACCGCGAGTCCTGCCCAGTGGCGGCGCTCCGGGACGCGGACGCGCAGCGCCAGCAGGAACCCGCCCGCGACGAGCGCCGCGAGGACACTGCGCACGGCGACCAGGGACCAGGGGCCGAAGCTGTCCAGGCCCCAGACGGTCGAGGGGAACGTCAGCGAGAAGGCGAGGACGCCGAGCGCGGCGAGGACCGTGCCGCTGCTGACCGCTATCGTGGTGGTGGGAGTAGCGCTATCCTGTGCTGTCATGCAAGAGCGTAGCAGTGTGGCCGAACTGGCGAACTCGCTGAAGCGGGAACTGGACCGCTACTCACCAGGAGGGAAGCTGCCGTCGAGCAGAGCGCTCGTCGAGCGCTACCGCGTCTCGCCGGTGACCGTCTCCCGCGCGCTCGCCCAGCTCGTCGCCGAAGGACTTGTCGTCACGCGGCCCGGTGCCGGGGCCTTCCGTGCCCACCCGCGCACCGACGCCCCGCCGGCCGGCGACACCTCCTGGCAGGAGGTCACCCTCAGCGCCGACGCCGCCGCCGAGGCGGTACCGCGCACCGTCGACGCGTCCGGAGTCCTCGTCACCCTGGCCGTGCCCCCGCCGGGCGTCGTCGAGTTCAACGGCGGCTACCTGCACTCCTCCCTCCAGCCCGAACGGGCCATGGCGGCGGCCCTCGCCCGCGCCGGCCGCCGCCCCGGAGCCTGGAGCAGACCGCCCACCGACGGCCTGCCCGAACTGCGCGAATGGTTCGCCCGCTCGATCGGCGAGACGGTCGGTCCGGCGGACGTCCTGGTCACGGCGGGCGGCCAGTCCGCGCTCACCACCGCCCTCCGCGCGCTCGCCCCGCCCGGCTCGCCCGTCCTCGTCGAATCGCCCACGTACCCCGGCATGCTGGCCATCGCCCGTGCCGCGGGGCTGCGGCCGGTCCCGGTTCCGGTGGACGCCGACGGCGTGCGGCCCGACCTGCTCGGCGCCGCCTTCCGCGCCACCGGGGCCCGCGTCTTCGTCTGCCAGCCGCTCTTCCAGAACCCGACCGGCGCGGTCCTCGCCTCCGAGCGCCGCCCCGAGGTGCTGCGTGTGGCCCGAGAGGCGGGCGCGTTCGTCATCGAGGACGACTTCGCGCGGCGACTCGTCCACGAGGACGCGGGCCCGCTGCCCAGGCCGCTCGCGGCCGACGACCACGACGGCGTCGTCGTCCACGTCAGCTCGCTCACCAAGGCCACCTCGCCCAGCCTGCGCGTCGGCATGCTCGCCGCCCGCGGACCCGTGCTCGGACGGCTGCGCGCCATCCACGTCGTCGACACCTTCTTCGTCCCCCGGCCCCTCCAGGAAGCCGCACTCGAACTCGTCGGCGCGCCCGCGTGGAACCGTCACCTGCGTGCCGTGGCCGGCGAACTGAAGGTCCGCCGCGACACCATGACGGCCGCGCTGCGGCTCCACCTGCCCCACCTCGCCCTGCCGCACATCCCCTCCGGCGGCTATCACCTCTGGCTGCGACTGCCCGACACCGTCGACGAGAGCGCACTCGTCGCCGCAGCGCTGCGGGCCGACGTCGCGGTGGCCCCCGGCCGCCCGTACTTCTCCGCCGAACCGACCGCCGGGCACATCCGCCTGAGCTTCGCGGGCGTCGCCGGTGTCGGTGAGATCACCGACGGGGTGCGCAGGCTGGAGACCGCCTACGGCGAGCTGACGAGGTGACCGCAGGCCCCGGGGATACTCCGATGACAGCCCTCGGACCCGTGTGCGACGCTCCCGCCATGACCGAGGTGATGCATGGCGCGTACACGATTTCCGCCGACCCGGCCCGGCTGGACGAGGACCGGATCCACCACTGGCTCTCCACCGAGGCGTACTGGGCGCTCGGGCGCAGCCGGGAGAAGCAGGACCGGGCCATCGCCGGATCGGTCAACTTCGGTGCGTACGAGACGGTCTCGGGGCAGATGGCCGGCTTCGCGCGGGTGGTCACCGACCACGCCACCTTCGCCTGGCTCTGCGACGTCTACGTCGACCGGTCCGCCCGGGGCGAGGGGCTGGGCACCGCATTGGTCACCGCCGTCCGCGACCACTTCGCGCCCCTGGGACTGCGCCGCATCCTGCTCACCACCGACGACGCCCACGGCCTCTACGAGAGGCTGGGCTTCACGGAGCTCGCCGTCCCCGGCAACTTGCTCAACCTGATGTTCGAGTGACCCCCTTGACCTGCGAGGCATTGACCATCACCATCACGCCATGACTGTCCGGGTCACCCTGATCGCCGCGGCGCGCAGCTCTCCGCTGCTCACGGAGCGGTTCGACGACGACCGGCCGCTCGACCAGGCGGGCTGGCACGAGGTGCAGCTCGCCGCGCACGCGCTCGTGCCGCTGAGCGCGGCCGAGCTGCGCTACTGCTCGCCCACCACCCGCAGCCGTGCGACCGGCGAGGCGCTCGGCTTCGCCCCGCTCGCCCAGCCGGCCCTGCGCGACTGCGACATGGGCCGCTGGCGCGGCTGCACGCTCGCCGAGGTGACCGCGCGCGAGCCCGCCGCGGTCGACGCCTGGCTCGCCGACCCGCGCAGCGCCCCCCACGGCGGCGAACCGCTGCTCGCGTTCATCTCGCGGATAGGCGGCTGGCTCGACACCCGGCCCGCGGACGACTGCCGTGCGATCGTGGCCGTGGCCGAACCGTCCGTGGTGCGGGCGGCCTTCGTGTACGCACTGCGCGCCCATCCCTCGATGTACTGGAACGTCGACGTCCGCCCGTTGTCGACGGTCACCCTCACCGGACAGCCGGGCCGCTGGCACCTGTGCCTGGAGGCGGCCGCCTGACCGGCGGGACACGGCTACCTCGCCGTCCCCACCACCCGCTCCGGCGTGATCCGGATGACCACGCGTACGGTCTCCGGCGGGAGGTCCAAGTACTCCTGCCCCGCGCCGGGACCCTCGTACTCCTCTGCCAGCCGCACCGCGAGCCCGCGTCCCCGGTCCTCCGTGACGGTCGCGGTCCCGCGCACCTCCACGTAGCGCAGCGGGTCCTTGCGGTCGTACACGGTCAGCGAGACGCGCGGGTCGCGGGCGATGTTGCGGTCCTTGCGCCGGCCGGCCTGCGAGGAGATCACCAGCGCGTCGCCCTCGCGGCCCACCCAGACGACCGACGTCTGCGGGCTGCCGTCGGGCAGTACGGTGGCGAGCACCGCCGGATTCGGCTCGTCGAACATCAGGCGGGCGGACTCGCTGAGAGGTATCGGCACGGGCAGAGGGTAACCTCCGCCCCGGTCGAGGTCATGGGGAAAACGGCCGTCCCTCACACCGGCCCGAGATCGCGGAGTCTGCGCTCCAGGCAGGCGGCCTCCGCCGCGTTCCCGGCGCCCGCGATCGCCGCTTCGTAGGCCGACGCCGCCTCGGCGCGGCGTCCGAGCCGCCGCAGCAGATCGGCCCGCACGGCGTGCAGCACGTGGAAATCGCCCAGCGTGGGGACGAGTGCCTCCACCAGGTCGAGCGCCGGGCGGGGGCCCCGCACCTCGGCCACGGCGACCGCCCGGTTGAGCGCCACCACCGGACTCGGCGCGATCGCCGTCAACTGGTCGTACAGGCGGAGGATCTGGCCCCAGTCCGTGGTGGCCGCGTCGCGCGCGTCACTGTGCACCGCGCTGATCGCCGCCTGGATCTGGTACGGCCCCGGCCTGCCGCGGCGCAGACACCGCCGCACCAGCGCCTGGCCCTCGGCGATAAGGTCCCGGTCCCACAGGCCACGGTCCTGCTCGGCGAGCACCACCAGCTCGCCGTCCGGGCCGGTGCGTGCGGGGCGACGGGACTCCGTCAGCAGCATCAGCGCCAGCAGGCCCAGCACCTCGGGCTCGTCCAGCATCAGACGGGCCAGCAACCGGCCCAGTCTCACCGCCTCCGCACACAGGTCCTCGCGCACCAGCCGGTCGCCGGAGCCCGCGCTGTAGCCCTCGTTGAAGACCAGGTAGACGACCGACAGCACGGCCGGCAGCCGGTCGGGCAGCTCGGCCTCGTCCGGGACGCGGTACGGGATCCGCGCATCGCGGATCTTGCCCTTGGCGCGGACCAGGCGCTGCGCCATGGCGGACTCGGTCACCAGGAACGCGCGGGCGATCTCCGCCGTGGTGAGCCCGCCGACCAGCCTCAGGGTCAGGGCGACGCGGGCGGCAGGCGCGAGAGCGGGATGGCAGCAGGTGAAGATCAGCCGCAACCGGTCGTCCTCCACGGGACCCTCCTCGAGCGGACGTTCGCGCGCATGCAGCAGCGCGGCCTGGGCGTGCCGGTCCGCCCGGGACGCCTCCCGCCGCAGACGGTCGATCGCCCTGTTGCGGCCGGTGGTGATGATCCAGCCCGCCGGGCCGGGCGGCACCCCGTCCACCGGCCACCGCTCCAGTGCCGCGGTGAACGCGTCCTGGACCGCTTCCTCGGCGATGTCGATGTCGCCGAAGACCCGGACGAGGACGGCGACGGCGCGTCCGTACTCCTCGCGGAAGACCCGCTCGACGGCCGCCGCGCCTCCCGTCCCCGCCGGCCCCGTCGTCATCCGCCGCTGCCGTGGGCGAGCGGCCTCACCTCGATCGGCAGCGTGATCGCGCGGGCCAGCTCGCGGCCCCACGCGAGCGCCGCGTCGAGGTCGGGCGCCTGGATGACGGTGAAACCGCCGAGATGCTCCTTGCCCTCGACGTACGGACCGTCGGTGGTGAGCACCTCGCCGTCCTTGAGCGTGAGGACGGTGGCGGTGCCCGGCGGGTGCAGCCCGCCGGAGAACACCCAGGCCTCGGCCTCCCTCAGGTCGGCGATCACGGCCTCGACGTCCCGCATGACCGGGTCCAGGACCTCGGGCGGCGGCGGGTCCCCGTCGGGCTGGTAGATGCTGAGCAGGTACTGCTGCATGGTGGCCTCCTCGGTGCGGTCGCGGCGTCCTGCCGCGTTCTCACCCTCTACACGAACGGGCCGGCCCCGGATCGACACGCCCCGCCGAGAAATTCCAGTGCGCGACGCCGGACCGTCCCTGGCGGGGTTGTGCGGCCCGGGGCGGCCGGGCCGCACCGTTCATGCGGCGGGCGTGAACACCAGGGACGCGTTGTGGCCGCCGAAGCCGAACGCGTTCGTCAGCGCCGCCTTGGGACCGACGCGCCTCGGCCCGCCCGTGACGACGTCGAGCTCCACCTCCGGGTCCGGCCGGTCCAGGTTCAGCGTCGGCGGAACGATCCCGTCCCGCACGGCGAGGATCGTCGCCAGCGCGCCCATCGCCCCTGCGGCGCCGAAGAGGTGGCCCGTCATGGACTTGGTCGCGGTGACGGCCGGGTGCGTGCCGACCGCCTCCGCGACGGACCGCGCCTCCACCAGATCGCCCACGGGGGTCGAGGTGGCGTGCGCGTGCACGAGACCCACGGCCCCGGGCGCCACTCCGGCCGCCTCGAGGGCCAGCCGCATCGCGCGGACCTGGCCCTCCGGGTGCCCGGCCGTGATGTGGTGGGCGTCGGAGGTGACGCCCGCCCCGGCGAGCGAGGCATGGGCACGGGCGGCCCTGGCGGCGGCGAACCCGGCCCGCTCCAGGACGACCACCACCGCGCCCTCGCCGATGACGAATCCGTCCCGGTCGGCGTCGAAGGGCCGCGAGGCCCGGCCCGGCTCGTCGTTGCGCGTCGAGTGCGCCTTGGCCTGTGCGAAACCGGCCAGCGGCAGCGGGTGGACGCAGGCCTCGGTGCCGCCGGCCACGACGACGTCGGCCCGGCCGAGCCGGATCAGGTCCAGGCCCATGGCGATCGCCTCGGCCCCGGAGGCGCACGCACTGACCGGGGTGTGGGCGCCGCCGCGGGCGCCGAGTTCGATGCTGACCCAGGCGGCGGGGCCGTTCGCCATCAGCATCGGCACGGTGTGCGGGGACACGCGCCGTACGCCGGACGACTCCAGGACGTCGTCCTGTCCGAGCATGGTCAGCGCGCCGCCGGTACCCGTGCCGATCACCACGGCGAGCCGCTCCGGATCGACCTCCGGGCGTCCGGCGTCCGCCCACGCCTCGCGCGCCGCGATCAGGGCGATCTGCTCGCAGCGGTCCAGGCGGCGCGCCTGTACCCGCTCCATGACCTCGGCCGGTTCGACCTTGAGCCGCCCCGCGATCCGTACGGGCAGTTCTGCCGCCCACTCGTCCTCGATCGCGGTGATCCCGGACTCGCCGGCGAGCAGCGCGGACCAGGTCGAGGCGACGTCGCCGCCGAGCGGGGTGGTCGCGCCCAGCCCCGTGACCGCCACGTGGTTCATGCCTCCCGGCATGGGAACCCCCTTTGTAGTGGAGTGACAACACCCGGTCCGGTCGGTCGCGGGTGTTCCGGTCTGTTGTGCCTCCACCCTGCCAAGTGCAGAAGGCCGAGCCGTGTGCGGCGATCGACCGAGTCGGTGATGATTGTTCTGTAGAGTTCCGACACTTCCTTGATGCTCATTACATCTACTCGCGCGAGAGGTCATTGCATAGTTCTGCATCGCTGCGTATAGTCATGCCATCGGTGAGGAGGCTTTCGATGACGGTTCGAGCAGCAGTGGCAGGGGCGAGCGGGTACGCGGGCGGAGAGTTGCTCCGACTGCTGCTGGCGCACCCAGAGGTCGAGATCGGCGCCCTCACCGCCAACTCCAACGCGGGCCAGCCGCTCGGCGCACTGCAACCGCACCTGCTGCCGCTCGCCGGCCGGGTGCTCCAGCCGACGACCGCCGACGTCCTCGCCGGCCACGACGTCGTGTTCCTCGCCCTTCCGCACGGCCAGTCCGCCGCCGTCGCCGAGCAGCTCGGGGACGACGTCCTGGTCGTCGACATGGGCGCCGACTTCCGGCTCGCCGACTCCGCCGACTGGGAGGCGTTCTACGGCTCCGAGCACGCCGGCACGTGGCCGTACGGCCTCCCCGAGCTGCCGGGCGCCCGCGCCGCGCTGGAGGGGTCCAAGCGTGTCGCGGTGCCCGGTTGCTATCCCACGGCCGTCTCGCTCGCGCTGTTCCCGGCCTACGCCGCGGGACTCGCCGAGCCCGAGGCCGTGATCACCGCCGCCACCGGCACCTCCGGCGCGGGCAAGGCCCTCAAGCCGCACCTGCTCGGCTCCGAGGTGATGGGCTCGATGAGCCCGTACGGCGTGGGCGGCAGCCACCGGCACACCCCCGAGATGATCCAGAACCTGAGCGCGGTGGCCGGGGAGCGCGTCACCGTCTCCTTCACCCCGACGCTCGCGCCGATGGCGCGGGGCATCCTCGCCACCTGCTCGGCGAAGGCGAAGCCGGGCACGACCGCGGGCGACGTCCGCGCCGCGTACGAGAAGGCGCTGGCGGACGAGCCGTTCGTCCACCTGCTGCCCGAGGGGCAGTGGCCCGCCACCGCCTCCGTCTACGGATCGAACGCCGTCCAGATCCAGGTGGCGTACGACCAGGCGGCCGGGCGCGTCATCGCCATCAGCGCCATCGACAATCTCACCAAGGGCACCGCGGGCGGCGCGGTGCAGAGCATGAACATCGCCCTCGGATTCGCCGAGGGCACGGGTCTTTCCACGATTGGAGTTGCGCCGTGAGCGTGACCGCAGCGAAGGGATTCACGGCGGCGGGCATCGCCGCCGGGATCAAGGAGAACGGCAACCCGGACCTGGCCCTCGTGGTCAACAACGGGCCGCGCCGCGCCGCCGCGGGCGTCTTCACCTCCAACCGCGTCAAGGCCGCGCCGGTCCTGTGGTCAGAGCAGGTCCTCAAGGGCGGCGAGGTCACCGCCGTGGTCCTCAACTCCGGCGGCGCCAACGCCTGCACCGGTCCCAAGGGCTTCCAGGACACCCACACCACCGCGGAGAAGGCGGCCGATGTCCTCGGCATCGGCGCGGGCGAGGTCGCCGTCGCGTCCACCGGACTCATCGGCGTCCTGCTCCCCATGGACAAGCTGCTGCCCGGCATCGAGCAGGCGGCCGCCCAGCTCAGCGAGCACGGCGGCGAGAAGGCCGCCATCGCCATCAAGACCACCGACACGGTCCACAAGACTGCTGTCGCGCAGGGCGAGGGCTGGACCGTCGGCGGCATGGCCAAGGGCGCGGGCATGCTCGCCCCGGGCCTCGCCACCATGCTCGTCGTGCTCACCACCGACGCGGACCTGGACGCGGCCACCCTCGACAAGGCACTGCGGAACGCCACCCGGCAGACGTTCGACCGGGTCGACTCCGACGGATGCATGTCCACCAACGACACCGTGCTGCTGCTCGCCTCCGGCGCGTCCGGCGCGAAGCCCGCGTACGAGGAGTTCGCCGACGCCGTGCGCACGGTCTGCGACGACCTGGCCCGGCAGCTGATCGGCGACGCCGAGGGCGCCTCCAAGGACATCCGCATCGAGGTGATCAACGCGGCGACCGAGGACGACGCCGTCGAGGTCGGCCGCTCCATCGCCCGCAACAACCTCCTCAAGTGCGCCATCCATGGCGAGGACCCGAACTGGGGCCGGGTGCTCTCCGCCATCGGCACCACCAAGGCCGCCTTCGAGCCCGACCAGCTGGGCGTCGCCATCAACGGCGTCTGGGTCTGCAAGAACGGCTCCGTCGGCGAGGACCGCGACCTGGTCGACATGCGCTACCGGGAGGTGCGCATCACCGCGGACCTGGCCGCGGGCGCCGAGTCCGCGGTCATCTGGGCCAACGACCTCACCGCCGACTACGTCCACGAGAACAGCGCGTACAGCTCATGAGCACCACGAGGAAGCACACCGCCCTGCCCAAGGCGCAGATCCTCATCGAGGCGCTGCCCTGGCTGACCCGCCACAACGGCAAGATCGTCGTCATCAAGTTCGGCGGCAACGCCATGATCGACGAGGAGCTGAAGGCAGCCTTCGCCCAGGACGTCGTCTTCCTGCGGCACGCCGGGCTCAAGCCCGTCGTGGTGCACGGCGGCGGCCCGCAGATCTCCGCCGCGCTCGACCGGCACGGGCTGGTCAGCGAGTTCAAGGCCGGCCTGCGGGTCACCACGCCCGAGGCCATGGACGTCGTACGGATGGTGCTCGCCGGGCAGGTCCAGCGCGAGCTGGTCGGCCTGCTCAACCAGCACGGGCCGCTCGCCGTCGGCCTCACCGGCGAGGACGCCCACACCATCACCGCCACCAAGCATCAGCCGACCATCGACGGGGAACTCGTCGACATCGGCCGGGTCGGCGAGATCACCGGGATCGACACCGGCGCCATCGAGGCACTGCTCGCCGACGGACGCATCCCGGTGATCTCCTCGATCGCCCGTTCCGAGGACGACGGACACGTCTACAACGTCAACGCCGATACGGCGGCTGCGGCACTCGCTGCGGCGCTGGGCGCCGAGACGCTGATGGTCCTCACCGACGTCGAGGGCCTGTACGAGGACTGGCCCCACAGCGACGAGGTCATCAGCCGCCTCACCGCCACCCAGCTGGAGAAGCTCCTGCCCGACCTCTCCAGCGGCATGGTCCCCAAGATGGAGGGCTGCCTGCACGCCGTGCGCAACGGGGTCAACACGGCCCGTGTGATCGACGGCCGGGTGCAGCACTCGATCCTGCTGGAGATCTTCACCGACGAGGGCATCGGCACGATGGTCGTGCCGGACGGACAGGGGGACTGACATGACGAACCAGGAGCTCACGCACCGGTGGCAGGGCGTGATGACGGACAACTACGGCACGCCGAGGCTGTCCCTGGTCCGCGGCGAGGGCGCCAGGGTCTGGGACGCCGACGGCACCGAGTACACCGACTTCGTCGGCGGCATCGCGGTCAACGCGTTGGGCCACGCCCACCCCGCGATCGTCGAGGCCGTCAGCCGTCAGATCGCCTCGCTCGGCCATGTCTCCAACCTCTTCGTCGCCGAGCCGCCCGTCGCGCTCGCCGAGCGGCTCGTCCAGCTCTTCGGCCGGCCCGGCCGGGTCTACTTCTGCAACTCCGGCGCCGAGGCCAACGAGGCCGCCTTCAAGATCGGCCGGCTGACCGGGCGCGGGCACATGGTCGCCACCACCGGCGGGTTCCACGGCCGGACCATGGGTGCCCTCGCCCTGACCGGACAGCCCGCCAAGCAGCAGCCGTTCCTGCCGCTGCCCTCGGACGTCACCCACGTCCCCTACGGCGACGCCGAGGCGCTGCGCGCGGCCGTCACCGAAGACACCGCACTGGTGATCATCGAGCCGATCCAGGGCGAGAACGGCGTGGTCGTACCGCCCAAGGGATACCTCGAGGCGGCGCGGAAGATCACCCGGGCCACCGGCACCCTGCTCGTCCTCGACGAGGTCCAGACCGGCATCGGGCGGACCGGCCACTGGTTCGAGCACCAGGCGCACCAGGGCGTCGAGCCCGACATCGTCACGCTGGCCAAGGGTCTGGGCGGCGGACTGCCCATCGGCGCGACCGTCGTCTTCGGCGAGGCGGCGGAGCTGCTGAAGCCCGGCCAGCACGGCACGACGTTCGGCGGCAACCCCGTCGCCTGCGCCGCCGGACTCGCCGTCCTCGACACCCTCGCGGCCGACGGAGTCCTCGACTCGGTCAAGCGGCTCGGCGAGAAACTGCGCGACGGAATCGAGGGTCTCGGGCACCCGTCCGTCTCCCGTGTCCGTGGCAGCGGCCTGCTGCTGGGTATCGTGCTCACCGGACCGCTCGCACCGAAGGTGCAGCAGGCGGCCCAGGATGCCGGGTTCCTGGTGAACGCCCCCGCGCCCGATGTCGTACGGCTCATGCCGCCCCTGATCATCGGCGACGCCGAGGTGGACGCGTTCCTCCAGGCGCTCCCGGGCATCCTCGACGCGAGCAACGGGGAAGGACGAGCCGGAGAATGAGACGACGATGACCGATGCCCGGTACGCCGAAAACGGTGAGCACGGCGGCCCCGCCGTACCGCAGACCCGCACGGCCCGCCACCGCCGGATCGTGGACATCCTCAACCGCCAGCCGGTGCGCTCACAGAGCCAACTGGCCAAGCTCCTCGCGGACAACGGGCTGAGCGTCACGCAGGCGACGCTCTCCCGCGACCTCGACGAGCTGGGCGCGGTGAAGATCCGCAACACGGGCGGCGAGCTGATCTACGCGGTGCCCAGCGAGGGCGGTTTCCGCACTCCGCAGGCGCCGCTGGGCGAGTCCGCCAAGGAGGAGCGCATGCGGCGCCTCTCCGCTGAGCTGCTGATCTCCGCGGAGGCGTCGGCGAATCTCGTGGTGCTGCGTACGCCGCCGGGCGCGGCCCAGTTCCTGGCCTCGGCCATCGACCAGGCCGAACTGCACGACATCCTCGGCACGATCGCGGGTGACGACACCCTGATGCTGATCAGCCGCGACCCGGCCGGCGGGCAGGCTCTCGCGGACCATCTGCTGCGGCTCGCGCAGAAGGAGCGCTGAACCGATACGGCGCGGCACTCCCCGGCCGGGTGCCGCGCCGCGCTGTGCCTCAGCGCGTGCTCACCGGGGGCAGCGGCGGCAGCGGCAGCGGCAGTCCCGGAAGGCCGTCGATGCTGGCCGCGATGTGCTCCTTCTTGGCGAAGTACGCGTCCAGCGACGCGTCGTCCTCGCGCGCGAACCGCTTTCCGTGCAGATCGCGGTCCTCGTCGTACGTCATGAACGGCACGGCGTACCCGCAGGTGTCCCGGATCAGTTCGGCCGTCACCACGATGACGGCGCGCAGCCCGTGCGGTGACGGATCGATCCCGGGAAAGTGCGCGAGCAGCCCGGCCCAGCGCTCGTCGTCGCGGAAGACCGCCTCGCCGCGCCCGTGCACGCGGACGATGTTGGGCGGCCCCTGGAAGGCGCACCACATCAGCGTGATGCGGCCGTTCTCGCGGAGGTGGGCGATCGTCTCCGCATTGCTGCCGGCGAAGTCGAGGTAGGCGACGGTCCGTTCGTCGATGACGGCGAACGACCCCTTCAGGCCCTTGGGGGAGAGGTTGACCGTGCCGTCCTCCGACAGCGGCGCGGTCGCGGTGAAGAACAGCGGTTGGGCCTCGATGAAGGCACGGAGTCGTCCGTCTATGTGCTCATGCGTCTTTCCCATGGGGGAATTATCGCCGTGCGGTGCGGCGCCCACCGGTGGTTTCAGAGCCTGAGACCCAGGTGGCCGCGCATCACGTTCATCACGTAGTCGCTGAACAGATGCGTGCACCGCCCGAGCAGCGCGTCCAACTCCGCCCGCACACCGCCCTCGTCCGCGCGGAGGTCCGCGTACGGCAGCTCCTCGAGCCAGCGACGCTCCTGCACGGTGGCTGCCGCGTTCCGCCGCACACCGGGGTCGGCGTCGGACAACAGGCGGACAGCGGCGCGCAGTTGGGTGACACCTCCGTGCGCCTTCAGCAGCCGGAAGGCCGCCCGGCGCGTGTGCGCGGGCAGCTCGGGCGACAGCCGCGCGAGGAGCGCCTCCGCCGGCAGCCGGCGCGCGAACGGCAGGAGGGCGCGCGCCGCTTCGCGGGCCACGGCCGCCGACGGGTCGTCGAGCAGCGGGTGTACGTCCTCCCAGGGGACCGCCTGGAGCAGTCGCAGACCGGCGACCGCCTGGGCGCGCACCCCCGCCACGGGGTGCGTGAGAAAGCCGCGCAGCAGAGCGGCGTCCTCGCGCCGGCCGCACTCGGCGAGCCCTGTCACGGCCCAGGGCACGAGCGCGCCGGGGTCGGCGCACAGCTCCGTGCAGGCGGCGTGCGGGTCCCCGCCGCTCCCGCTCACGAGCCAGCGGGCGCAGGCGCGCACCAGAGGAGAGCGGTCGGTGAGGTGACGGGCCGCCTCGTCCGCACGGCCCGCCCGCCGCAGCGCGGTCACCCCGGCCGACCGTACGAGCGGCGCATGGGCGCCCAGCAGGATGTCGACGGCCTCGTCGTCCGGTCCCTCGGCCGCCATCGCGGCGAGCGCCGCGTCCGACCACCACCGCCACAGGACGGGGTCCAGGTCGTCGGCCGCGTGCCGCGCGAGCTCGCGTGCCCCGAGCAGGCCGTGGTCCAGGACGACGCGGGCGACGAGCCGCCGGGCGGCGGTGTCCCGGCCGAACCCGCCGAGCCGGGCGAGCGCGAGGTGCGGCGCGGCCCGCAGGGTCTCCTCGAACAGCTCACGGGCCCACACCCCCAGCTCGCGGCGGCCGACCCGCAGTACCAGCGGGGTCAGGGTGCGCAGCGCGGCCTCGGGCTCGGCCCGGAGGTGCTCCGCGAGCATCCGGCGGGCCCGCAGCCGCACCGGCTCGACCCAGTCGGCGCACCTGATGACGGTGAGGTGCCAGAAGGCGGGACTGCTGCCTCCCGCGGCGAGGGCCGCCTCCCTCACCCGTCCGTCCGGATGGCACAGAGCGGTCTCCGGCTGAGCCCTCAGCCGGTCGGCCGGCTCGCTGCCGTACCGGCCGAGCTCGCGCACCGCGTGGTCGAGGGCCGTCCAGCAGTCCGGGTCGTCGAAGTCGAGGACGTGGCTCGCCGGGAGTCCCCGCATCAGGTGGCCGACGGCTTCACGGCCCGCCGACGTGTCCCATCGCTTGCCCCAGCCCATCTGTTCTCCCCCTGATCGTCCGTGGTGGGTGCCGAGCCTAGGGAGGTTGTGCGGCCGGGACCAGCGCTTTTCCGGGTCGATTGACAAAACATACGGAACTCTGCATAGTTATACCTGTCAGTGATCGCACCGTAAGGAGAACCCCGTGACCGAGCGCGTCGTACTCGCCTACTCGGGCGGCCTGGACACCTCCGTTGCCATCGGCTGGATCGCGCAGGAGACGGGCGCCGAGGTCGTCGCGGTCGCCGTGGACGTCGGCCAGGGCGGCGAGGACCTGGACGTCATCCGCAAGCGCGCTCTCGCCTGCGGTGCTGTCGAGGCCGAGGTCGCGGACGCCAAGGACGAGTTCGCCGAGGAGTACTGCCTCCCCGCGATCAAGGCCAACGCGCTCTACATGGACCGCTACCCGCTGGTCTCCGCGCTCTCCCGGCCGGCGATCGTCAAGCATCTCGTCGCCGCCGCCAAGAAGCACGGCGCCACCACCGTCGCCCACGGCTGCACCGGCAAGGGCAACGACCAGGTGCGCTTCGAGGCCGGCATCGTCGCCCTCGCGCCCGAGCTCACGTGCATCGCCCCGGTCCGCGACTACGCGATGACCCGGGACAAGGCGATCGCCTTCTGCGAGGAGAAGCAGCTTCCGATCGCCACCAGCAAGAAGTCGCCGTACTCCATCGACCAGAACGTCTTCGGACGGGCCGTCGAGACCGGCTTCCTGGAGGACATCTGGAACGCGCCGATCGAGGACATCTACGAGTACACCTCGAACCCGGCGGAGCCGCGGGAGGCCGACGAGGTCGTCATCACCTTCAAGGAGGGTGTCCCGGTCGCCGTCGACGGCAAGCCCGTCACCGTGCTCCAGGCCGTTCAGCAGCTCAACGAGCGGGCCGGCGCCCAGGGCATCGGCCGGATCGACATGGTCGAGGACCGGCTCGTCGGCATCAAGTCCCGCGAGGTGTACGAGGCCCCCGGCGCGATCGCACTGATCACCGCCCACCAGGAGCTGGAGAACGTGACCGTCGAGCGCGAGCTCGCCCGGTACAAGCGGCAGGTCGAGCAGCGCTGGGGCGAGCTGGTCTACGACGGCCTGTGGTTCTCGCCGCTCAAGCGGGCCCTGGACGGCTTCATCGACGAGGCCAACCGGCACGTCAGCGGCGACATCCGGATGACGTTGCACGGCGGCCGGGCCGTCGTCACCGGCCGGAAGTCCGACGAGTCGCTGTACGACTTCAACCTCGCCACCTACGACTCGGGCGACACGTTCGACCAGTCCAAGGCGCAGGGCTTCATCGAGATCTTCGGCCTGTCGCAGAAGATCGCGGCGCGGCGTGATCTGCGGGCGTAGCCCACGGGACCTCGCGTAACCCGCACGCGTCGTGACGGGACCTCGCGTAACCCGCACGCGTTGTACAGACCGCCTCCCCGGACAGTCCGGCAAGGCCGGGGGCGGTGTCCCCCGGGCGACCTCCGGGGGAGGCCGCACATCACAACCCTCCCAAGGAGCAACAGCTGTGAGCAGCAACAACGGTGACGTCCGGCTCTGGGGCGGCCGCTTCGCCGACGGCCCCGCCGAGGCGCTGGCGAAGCTGTCGGCGTCGGTCCACTTCGACTGGCGTCTGGCGCCGTACGACATCGCCGGGTCCCGTGCCCATGCGCGCGTGCTGCACAAGGCGGGCCTGCTCACCGAGGACGAGCTCACGCGCATGCTGGCCGGCCTGGACCGGCTGGAGGCGGACGTCGCCTCCGGGGAGTTCACCGGCACCATCGCCGACGAGGACGTGCACACCGCACTCGAGCGGGGCCTCCTCGAGCGGCTCGGCCCGGACCTCGGCGGCAAGCTCCGCGCCGGCCGCTCCCGGAACGACCAGGTCGCCACGCTCTTCCGGATGTACCTGCGGGATCACGCCCGGATCATCGGGGGGCTCATCGCCGACCTCCAGGACGCCCTCGTCGGCCTCGCCGAGGCGCACCCGGACGTCGCCATGCCGGGCCGTACGCACCTCCAGCACGCCCAGCCCGTTCTGTTCGCGCACCACGTCCTCGCGCACGTGCAGTCCCTGTCCCGCGACGCGGAGCGGCTGCGCCAGTGGGACACCCGTACCGCCGTCTCCCCGTACGGCTCCGGCGCGCTGGCCGGCTCTTCCCTCGGGCTCGACCCGGAGTCGGTGGCCAAGGACCTGGGCTTCGAGCGCGGTTCCGCGGGCAACTCGATCGACGGAACGGCCTCGCGCGACTTCGTCGCCGAGTTCGCCTTCATCACCGCGATGATCGGTGTGAACCTCTCCCGGATCGCCGAGGAGGTCATCATCTGGAACACGAAGGAGTTCTCCTTCGTGACCCTGCACGACGCCTTCTCGACCGGGTCGTCGATCATGCCGCAGAAGAAGAACCCCGACATCGCGGAGCTCGCCCGCGGCAAGTCCGGACGCCTCATCGGGAACCTCACCGGCCTGCTCGCCACGCTCAAGGCACTGCCGCTCGCCTACAACCGCGACCTCCAGGAGGACAAGGAGCCGGTCTTCGACTCCTGCGACCAGCTCGAGGTCCTGCTGCCCGCGTTCACGGGGATGATGGCGACGCTCACCGTCAACCGGGAGCGCATGGAGGAACTCGCTCCCGCCGGCTTCTCGCTCGCCACCGACATCGCCGAATGGCTGGTCAAGCAGGGCGTGCCGTTCCGGGTCGCACACGAGGTCGCCGGTGAGTGCGTCAAGGAGTGCGAGCAGCAGGGCATCGAGCTCGACCAGCTGACGGACCAGCAGTTCGCGAAGATCTCGCCGCACCTCACGCCCGAGGTCCGCACCGTCCTGAACGTGCCCGGCGCACTGGCCTCCCGCAGCGGCCGCGGCGGCACGGCCCCCTCGGCGGTCGCCGTCCAGCTCAACGAGGTCAAGGCCGATCTGGTGATACAGCACGCCTGGGCCTCCGCCAAGGCCAAGCGCTGACGGCCCGCAGCACTACAGCGCCGCCGCCCAGTCCGCGAGCGCGTCGAAGTCCGGCCGGGTCAGCCCGATCCGCTCGTCGACGCGCAGCAACAGGGCGGCGGCGAGGTGCTGTTGCTCCACGTACTCGTGGTCGTACGGCGTGATGTCGTCGTCGACCCAGGCGAAGGGCCGCCCCGCCGCGTACTCGAGGATGTACTGCGTCTTCCAGAAGGTGCCGCGCGGCGCCCTTCCGTGCATCTGGGGCCAGTCGACGAACGGCAGCTCCGGCAGCCCGAGCCGGGGCCCGATCCAGTCGTTCGCCTCGCCCTTCCAGGTCGTCGCCCACACCAGGTCGTACCACCGCGCGAGGGCGAGCAGCTCGGTGCCGTGACCGGGGTTGAGCCACACCCGCAGCGGTTTGCCGTCCGTCCAGCCGGTCGGGCGCATCCGGTGCGTGCCGTATCCCTCCGGTCTGCGCTCGGGTTGGGCCGCGTACGGATTGAGCGGGCCGTCGACGTCGATCAGCAGCAGGGGTTTCACGGGCAGCCGTCTCCTTGGGAAAGTCAGCGGGGCGGTCGGGCGCGGGCGCGCCGGTGGGCGGCCACGCGTTCGCGGGTGGCGCAGCGGTGTGAGCAGGAGCGATGGGCGGGGCCGCTGCCGACGACGGTGAAGACGTTCCGGCCGGTGCGGAGGGTGACCGCCGGGGGCCCCGGATCAGGACGGTCGGCGCGAGACACGACGACGCGAGGAACCACTCACCCCACGGGGCGTCGTCGCGGCCCGGGTGGGGGGACCTCCGCGGTGCCGCCGTGCGAAGTCAGGCGCAGTGTACCGGCGTTGAGCGCCGGCAGCCGGTTCGGCACGGTGACCGCGGCGTCGAGGTCCTCGGCCGCGAAGGCCTCCGGCAACAGCGAGCGGCGTCCCGCATCCGGGCGAGGTCCGTGCCGGACAGCGCGATTGCACCGCTCCCGCCGTGGTCGTCGTCAGCACCCGCTCGACCCGCGCCGCGTCCACCGGCTCCTCGTCCGGGACCGGGCACGGAAGGGGCCGGACACCACGGCCCGACGGAGGCGCCCTGGACCTACGGCCTGATGGGACACTCGTGCATTGAATGATACATTAATGTCTCATATGGCTTATCATCGTCTCATGGCCATGGATCATGAACAGGTACTCCGTACCGCCGCCGCCCTGCTGTCCCGGAAATCGACCGCCACCATGGACGAGGTCGCCCGGGCCGCCGGCATCGGCCGTGCCACGCTGCACCGCCACTTCGCCGGCCGCGACGCACTCGTCCGCGCGCTCGAGGCGTTCGGCATCCAGGAGTTCGAGGGCGCGCTCGACCGGGCGCGGCTCGACGAGGGAGACGCGAGCGACGGCCTGCGGCGGCTGATCGCCGAGATGGAGCCCGCCGCCGATCTGCTGGCCTTCCTCTACAGCGAGAGCCAGCTGTTCGAGGGGGACCAGGTCAACGAGGGCTGGTCGCGGCTCGACGCCCGGGTCGCGGCGTACTTCCGGCGCGGCCAGGAGCGGGGCGAGTTCCGCATCGATCTCCCGCCCGCATGGCTGACCGAGGCGCTGTACGCGCTGATCGGCTCCTGCGCGTGGGCCGTCATGGACGGCCGCGTCGCCAAGAAGGACTTCCAGTACATGACCGCCGAGCTGTTGCTCGGCGGAGCTCGACGGAGTGTGAAGACATGATCAGCACCTTGCGGCCCACGACCAGGGCGGACGAGACCGTGTACCGCCCCGGGCGGTGGCTGGCGCTCTCCGTCCTGGTGCTGGCCGTCCTGCTGGTGGCGGTCGACGCGACCGTCCTCGGCCTCGCGACCCCGTTCCTGAGCGAGGACCTCGAACCGACCGGCAACCAGCTCCTGTGGATCGGTGACGTCTACTCCTTCGTCATCGCCGGACTCCTCGTCTCGATGGGCAGCCTCGGCGACCGCATCGGGCGCAAGAGGCTCCTGCTCGGCGGCGCGGTCGCGTTCGGCGCCGTGTCCGTGCTCAACGCGTACGCCACCAGCCCCGAGATGATGATCGCCGCCCGGGCGCTGCTCGGTGTCGCGGGCGCCACGCTGATGCCGTCCACGCTGGCCCTGATCCGCAACATCTTCCACGACCCGAAGGAGCGCAGCCTCGCCATCGGCATCTGGGGCGCCATGGCCTCGGCCGGCGCCGCCGTCGGACCCGTGGTCGGCGGCTTCCTGCTGGAGCACTTCTGGTGGGGCTCCGTCTTCCTGATCAACCTGCCCGTGATGGCCGTCCTGGTCATCGTCGGCGTCAAGCTGCTGCCCGAGTCCAGGAACGCGGGGGCCGGTCCGTGGGACCTTGCCAGTGTCGCCCTGTCGCTCGTGGGCATGGTCGGCGTCGTGTACGCGATCAAGGAGGCGGCGAGCCACGGCCCCAGTCCGGTCGCGGGCGCCGCGGCGGTGATCGGCGTCGCCGCGCTGTACGGCTTCGTACGCCGGCAGCTGACGCTGCCCGCACCGCTGCTCGACATGCGGCTGTTCCGGAACCGGGGCTTCTCCGGCGCGGTCCTCGCCGACCTGCTGACCATTCTGGGCCTGTCCGGCCTGGTGTTCTTCCTGTCCCAGTTCCTGCAACTGGTCCAGGGCAGGCAGCCGTTCGAGGCCGGACTCGCGGAGCTGCCCGCCGCGATCGGCGCGGTGGCCACCGGACTCGTCGCCGGCACCGTGGCCCGGCGCTTCTCGGTACGGTCGGTGGTCGCGGGCGGTCTGGCCGCCGTCGGCCTGGCACTGGCCGCGCTGACGTTCCTGGGCCAGTCCACCGGCTATCCGATGCTGGGCGCGGCACTGCTGGTCGTCGGCGCGGGCGCGGGCTTCTCGTTCACCGTCACGGCCGACGTGATCCTCTCCAGCGTGCCCAAGGAGCAGGCGGGCGCGGCCTCCGCGGTGTCCGAGACCGCCTACGAACTCGGCGCGGCGCTCGGCATCGCGCTGCTCGGCTCCGTCCTGACCGGCGTCTACAGCGGCTTCGTCACCCCGGCCGGAGTGCCGGCGGCCACCGCGTCGGCGGCGCACGAGTCACTGGGCGGCGCGGTGGAGGCGGCCGCCCGCCTGCCCCACGGCGAAGCGGCGGCGCTGCTGGCCGCTGCGCAGGAGGCCTTCGTCGACGGCCTGCGGGCGGCGGCGGGCGCGGGCGCGGTGGTCCTGCTGGCGACGTCGGCCGCGGCGTGGTTCCTGCTGCGGGGGCAGAAGCTGGCTGACGGCGTGGAGCACTGACGCACGGGGGCCGCCGGGCGAGCTGTTTCGCTCCGTGGAATCCAGCCCCGCCGACGATTGAGGCGCTGGGGGTCCCCCACGCCCGCAGGGCGTAGGTGGGGGTCCCTCCCACGGCCGCCAGGCCGTAGGGGGAGGGCCCGGGGACGGAGCCCCGGGCCCTCCCCGACAGGCTCAGGCCGCCTTCGCCTTCGTGGCGTACATGTCCACGTACTCCTGGCCCGACAGCCGCATGACCTCCGCCATCACCGAGTCCGTGACCGCCCGCAGCACATAGCGGTCGCGGTCCATCCCCTCGTAGCGCGAGAACTCCATCGGCTCGCCGAAGCGGACCGTCACCCGGCCCGGGCGCGGCAGGCCCGCGCCGCCCGGCTGGAGCTTGTCCGTGCCGATCATCGCGAAGGGGACCACCGGCGCGCCCGTCATCAGCGTCAGGCGCGCGATGCCCGTACGGCCCCGGTACAGACGGCCGTCGGGGGAGCGGGTGCCCTCGGGGTAGATGCCGAAGACCTTGCCCTCCTCCAGCACCCGGCGGCCCGTCATCAGCGCGGCGACACCGCCGTTGGCGCCGTCGCGGTCGACCGGGATCATGCCGACGCCGGTGAAGAACCATGCCATCGCGCGGCCCTTGAGGCCCTTGCCGGTGACGTACTCGTCCTTGCCGATGAAGAACACCGGACGGTCGGTCACCAGGGGCAGCACCATCGAGTCGATGAAGGTGAGGTGGTTCCCGGCGAGGATCACCGGCCCCGTCCCCGGAATGTTCTCGGCGCCTTCCACGCGGGGGCGGAACATCAGGCGCAGGAACGGCCCAAGCACTGCCTTGATGAGCGTCAAGCGGGACAACGGGTCCTCCGGTGTCATGGGACGGGACGGTGATGGCCGGCGCAGTCGCTGCATGCGGTGCGTGAGTCTGTGCAGGTGAGGACGATACTCGCGGGTCGCGCCCCTCGCACATCGGGTTCACGAAGGTGATACGCACTGTTGACGCGCGTTTTTGCGGTGTTCGCCCAGGGTCTGCCGCGGGTAAGGGGCGGCTGCCTACGATCGGGCGACGCTCGACAGGTGCGGGACATCACATGGAGGAACGTTTCATGACACAGGGTGCGAGCAGCAGTCCGGCACGCCGAACCATTCTGGGAGCCGCCGTTCTGAGTACGGCCGTTCTCGGCGTCGGCGCAGGTGCGGGCGCGGCACAGGCCGGTGAGCGCCCCGGCGGCGGCCCGACGTACAAGGGACTGCCCGTGCCCGCCGTGATCGCGCACCGCGGGGCCAGCGGCTACCGGCCCGAGCACACCCTCGGGGCGTACCAGTTCGCCCTCGACATGGGCGCGCACGTCATCGAGCAGGACCTGGTGCCCACCAAGGACGGTCATCTCGTATGCCGTCACGAGAACGACATCACGGGCACCACGGACGTCGCCCAGCACCCCGAGTTCGCCTCGCGCAGGGCCACCAAGTCCGTCGACGGCGTCAGCATCACCGGCTGGTTCACCGAGGACTTCACGCTCGCCGAGCTGAAGACGCTCCGCGCCAAGGAGCGCATACCGGGCACCCGCCAGGAGAACACGCTCTACGACGGCCGCTGGACCGTGCCCACCTTCGAGGAGGTGCTGCGCTGGGCCGAGGACGAGGGCCGCCGCCGCGGCCGCCCGGTGTGGCTGCACGTCGAGACCAAGCACCCCACCTACTTCCGGGGCATCGGGCTCGGTCTCGAGGAGCGCCTGGCCAAGCTGCTGCGGCGCTACGGACGCCATCGCGCGGACTCGCCGACGTTCCTGCAGTCCTTCGAGCCCACCAGCATGGAGCGCATGGCGCGGCTCGTGGGCACGCCGCGCGTCGTCCTGCTGTGGACTCCCGACGACCGCCCGTGGGACTTCCGGGAGTCGGGCGACCCGCGCACCGTCGCCGACCTGGTCACGCCCGAGGGGCTGGTCTGGATCGCCGGATTCGCCCAGGGCATCGGCCCGTTGCTCGACCTCGTCATCCCCAAGGACGCGAACGGCCGCCTGACCGAGGCCACGACGCTCGTGCGCGACGCGCACGCCGAGGGCCTGGTGGTGCACCCGTACACGATGCGCAACGAGAACAGCTTCCTGCCCGCCGACTTCCGCCGCGGCACCGACCCCAACGCCTACGGGGACGTCTTCGGCGCGTACAAGGCGTATCTGGCGACCGGGATCGACGGCATCTTCACCGACAACCCGGACACGGGCCTGCTCGCGGTGGCGGACTTCACCGCCTGACGAGCCTCCGGCCCGCCGGCGGGGTCCGGTCACGCCACACCCGGACCCCGCGGACCCGGCCGCCCGTCACGGGCTGCCGGGTCCTTCCCGTCGGTCTCAGGCGACCGGAGTCCGGTTGACGGCCGATCGCCGCTCCCCGGCGGCTTCGGCCACAGGCGACGGCCCCCGTACGAGTGATGGCGCCCGCTCTCCGAAACCGCGGGCCCCCAGGCGGACGTCAGGCCGGGCATGACGGTTCTCGACGAAACCCCCGCCCATGTCGTCAGCGTCCTCGGCCCGCTCGTCAGCGCCGAGGCCACCGCGGAGGCGCCCGGCACCGCCCTGGAGGCAGGTGACCTCGAACAGGCCGTGTGGGTACGGCTGCTGGAGCGGCTCGACGACGACGGCCCGCCGCCGGACGTCGCCCGCTGGGTCAAGGCGGCCGTCCGCGCCGAGGCCCGCCGTGCCCGCCGTACGGCCGCCCGGGAACTGCCGTACCGTCACGAACCCGCCGACGGCCCCGCCGCCGACCCGTCCGGCGGCCCCGAGCCCGCCGCCCTGCGGTCGGAGCGCCGGCGCGCGCTGCGCGCCGCCGTCGCCCGCACCCCAGGGAACTGTCCCCGGCTGCTGACTGCGATGTTGTCCCCGAAGGACCCCACCTACCGCGAAATCGCAGGGACGTTGGGAATGTCACAGGGGAGTCTGGGGCCGATGCGTTCCCGCTGCCTGGGATGTCTGCGCAGAATGCTCGCGGCAGAGGTTGCGGCTCCTGAACATCGGGGAAAGGAGCGGTAGACAACCGGCGGACAGGTGAGCGGGAGGCATGCGCACATGGGCATGAGCGTGACCATCTCAGCGGCGGGTGAGCACGATGCGGAGCACATCCTCAAACTCCAGTACCTGTGCTACCAGACCGAGGCCGAGCTCTACGGCGACTACGGCATCGAGCCCCTGACCCAGACCCTCGCCGACCTGCGGGAGGAGATCTCCCAGGGGCACGCGCTGGTGGCCAGGCTCGGCGACGAGGTGGTCGCCTCCGTGCGCGGCCGCGTCGACGAGAGCGGCACGGCCAGGATCGCGAAGCTCATCGTGCACCCGCGGATGCAGCGCCACGGACTCGGCGGCCGGCTGCTCGACGCGATCGAGGCGCGTTTCGCCGGAGACCCGGACACCAAGCGGTTCCAGCTCTTCACCGGCCACCGCAGCGAGAGCAACCTGCGCCTCTACCGCAGCCGCGGATACCTACCGGTCTCCACGGAGGAGGTCGGCCCGCGCCTGACGCTGGTCACGCTGGAGAAGGAGCAGACGCCCGGCGCCTTCGCCGCGAGCGCCTAGGCGGCCGCGCTCCGGCTGCGCGCACGGCGCAGCCAGAGCATTCCCGTCACCGGCAGCAGCACCGGGATGAAGAGGTAGCCCATCCCGTACCCGGACCACACCGTCGAGTCGGGGAACGCGGACGGCTCCGCCATCGTCCAGGTCCCCACGATCAGTACGCCCGCGAGCTCGGCGGCGCAGCACACCAGCGCCGCCCTGCGGGCCGTCTCCCCGCCGCGCACCAGGGTGTACGTGATGAACGCGTACACCGCGGCGGCGACGGCCGAGAGCACGTGCGCCAGCGGCGCGCTGCCGAAGTCGGTCAGGATCTGGTAGACGGAGCGCGACACGGCACCGACGGACATCACGCCGTACAGCCACACCAGCAGCAGCCCCGGACCCCGCACCAGCCTGGTCCGCTCGGTCTCCGTCGTGGGCCCGGCCATCGTCAGCCTCCCCAGATGTCGTGGAGCCGTACTTCCAGGACGGCGAGTACGACGGCGCCGGCCGCCACGGTCGCCGAACCCCAGCGGGTGCGCTCCGCCAAGGACAGGAACCCGGCGGCGGGCACCGCGAGCGCGGATCCGATGAGGTACGCCAGGAAAATGGCCGTGCCCTCGTCGGCCTTCTCGCCCCGCGCCAGCTGCACGACTCCGACGACCAGCTGGGCGAGCGCCAGGACGGACACCACGGCCATGCCGATGAAATGCCAGTCCTTGGTCGGCTGATCGCGGTACGCGGCGAATCCGCACCACGAGGCGAGGGCGAGCGCGGTCACGGCGACCGCGATCGTCAGGGCGTCGAGCATGGGCTCGAGCGTATTACGGCGCGAGGGGCGCGCTGCGCGCGACCCCGGCCCGAGGGGCCGGCGACCGCGCCCTAGGGTCGTGGCCATGGAGATCCACGCCGAAGCCCTGCTGTTCGACAACGACGGAACCCTCGTCTCCTCCCTGGAGTCGGTCGACCGCTGCTGGACCAAGTGGGCGCACGAGTACGGAATCACGGCGGAGGACTTCGCCCGCGTCGAGCTGCACGGCCGCCCCGCCGCCGAGATAGCCGCCGACCTGCTGCCCGCCGATGCGGTGCCGGAGGCGGTCGCCCGTATCGAGACCCTGGAGGTCGAGGACGTCGCCGGGTCGGTGGTCGCACTGCCCGGCACGCTCGCGCTCCTCGCGCAGCTGCCGCCCGAGCGGTGGGCCGTCGTCACCTCGGCCACCCGGCGGCTCGCCGAGGCGCGGCTCGACGAGGTGGGCATCACGCCCAAGACGACCGTCGCCGCCGACGACATCACCCGCGGCAAGCCCGACCCGGAGCCGTACCTGCTCGCGGCCCGGCGCCTCGGCGCGGACCCGGCGCGCTGTGTCGTCTTCGAGGACGCCCCGGCCGGGCTGGCCTCGGGGCGTGCCGCCGGCATGCGCACCGTGGCCTTGACCACAACGCATCGCGCCGACGAGCTGGTCGCCGACGTGATCGTGACCGATCTGTCGGCGGTGTCCGTGCAGGTGACGGCGGCCGGCGTGACGATCCGGACCGGAGCGTAAGCGTCCACATAGCGTGCCGGCTGTGTCCGCATAGCGGACGCGGCCGGTTTCCTCGCGTGTGTGTCTGCTTTACTTGCAGCCATGACCACGACGAGCAGCCGCACCCTTGCGACCGAGGCGATCACGACGCCCGGTGCTCGTTGTATGTGTCGAATGTGCGCCTTCTGAGGGTCCCTGACCGCCTCGCGCCCCGAAGCGAGACCGACAGCCGCGCCGCGTCCGATCGTCCCCGCAGCCACGGAGAACGCCCCGGACCGAGCCTGCCCGCGCACGCCTCGCCCCCGGCCACCAGCCGAGAAGGCCGCAGCGCGAAGAGCTGTCTGAAACGAATGCCCCGTGCCCGGCGGACACCGCGCCGCGCACTCGACAGTGACGGAAACCCTGTGATCACCACCAAGGGCCTGACCAAGGTCTACTCATCGCGAGGCCGCGAAGTCACCGCTCTGGACGGCGTCGACCTGCATGTCCGCGAGGGCGAGGTCTTCGGCGTCATCGGCCGCAGCGGCGCCGGGAAGTCCTCGCTCATCCGCTGTGTCAACCTCCTCGAACGCCCCACCTCCGGCACGGTGAGCGTCGACGGCCAGGACCTCACCGCGCTCGCCGGCCGGGGCAGGCGCGCGTCGAAGGAACTGCGCGAGGCCCGCAGCCGTATCGGCATGGTCTTCCAGCACTTCAACCTGCTGTCCTCGCGCACCGTCAAGGACAACGTCGAACTGCCCCTGGAGATCCTCGGCGTGTCCGGCGCCGAGCGTTCCCGCAAGGCGCTCGAACTCCTCGACCTCGTCGGCCTCGCCGACAAGGCCAAGGCGTACCCCGGCCAGCTCTCCGGCGGACAGAAGCAGCGCGTCGGCATCGCCCGCGCCCTCGCCGGAGACCCCAAGGTGCTGCTGTCCGACGAGGCGACCAGCGCCCTCGACCCCGAGACGACCCGCTCGATCCTCCAGCTGCTGCGCGACCTCAACCAGCAGCTCGGACTGACGGTGCTGCTCATCACGCACGAGATGGACGTCGTCAAGACCATCTGCGACTCCGCCGCCCTGATGAAGAAGGGGAAGATCATCGAATCCGGCACGGTGAGCGAACTGCTCGCGACCCCCGGCTCCGAGCTCGCCCAGGAACTGTTCCCGGTGAGCGGCGACGCCTCCGGCCCCGACAGCACCGTCGTCGACGTCACCTTCCACGGCGAGGCCGCCACCCAGCCGGTGATCTCCCAGCTCTCGCGCACGTACAACGTCGACATCTCGATCCTCGGCGCCGCCATGGACACCGTCGGCGGCAAGCAGATCGGCCGGATGCGCATCGAACTCCCCGGCCGCTACGAGGAGAACGTCGTCCCCGTCGGCTTCCTGCGCGAACAAGGCCTCCAGGTCGACGTCGTCGACGCGGACACCGCCGCCGCCATCCCGGCCCAGGCCACCGCACTCGTCGAGGAGGTCGCGAAGTGACCTGGTCCGAGATGCAGCCCCTGCTCACCCAGGGCACGCTCGACACGCTCTACATGGTGCTGTGGTCCACCCTCGTCACCGTCGCCGGCGGACTCCCGCTCGGCGTGCTGCTCGTCCTCACCGACAAGGGCGGACTGCTGCAGAACACCCCGGTGAACAAGGTCGTCGGCGTGATCGTGAACGTCGGCCGCTCGCTGCCGTTCATCATCCTGCTGATCGCGCTGATCCCCTTCACCACCCTGGTCGTCGGCACCTTCATCGGCCCCACCGCGATGATCGTGCCGCTCGCCGTCGGAGCCATCCCCTTCTTCGCCCGGCTCGTCGAGACGGCGGTCCGCGAGGTCGACCACGGGCTCGTCGAGGCTGTCCAGTCCATGGGCGGCTCGATCCCCACCATCGTCCGCAAGGTGCTGCTCCCGCAGGCGCTGCCCTCGCTGGTCGCGGCCGTCACCACCACCGTGATCGTCCTCGTCGGCTACTCGGCGATGGCCGGAGCGGTCGGCGGCGAAGGTCTCGGCTCCAAGGCCGTCACCTACGGCTTCCAGCGCTTCGAGACGCAGTTCATGCTCGTCACCGTCGTGATCCTGATCGCACTCGTGACCGTCGTGCAGCTCGTCGGCGACACAGTCGTGCGGCTGCTGGCCCGCCGCGGACACGCCGCGGGCTGACCCGCGGACGTCCACCCAAACAGCCCGCACTCCTTGTCCGGGCGTTGTTCCACCCATCAGAAAGAGGCACTTTTCGTGCGTAAGAACATCAAGCTCACCGCTGCCGCCGCCGCCACCGCCGCCCTCTCCCTCGGCCTCACCGCCTGCGGCACGGCCTCCGACCCGGGCGCCCAGACCGACTCCGGTGCCAAGGCCGACGCGTCCGAGGCGCTCGTCGTCGCCGCGTCCCCGACGCCGCACGCCGACATCCTGAACTTCGTCAAGGACAAGCTCGCGGCCAAGGAGGGCCTCAAGCTGGAGGTCAAGGAGTTCACGGACTACGTCCTGCCGAACACCGCCACGCAGCAGGGCCAGGTCGACGCGAACTACTTCCAGCACAAGCCGTACCTGGACGACTTCAACAAGAAGAACAAGACGACCATCGTCCCCGTCGTCAACGTCCACCTCGAGCCCCTCGGCCTCTACTCCAATAAGGCCAAGGACATCAAGGACATCAAGGCCGGCCAGACCGTCGCCGTCCCCAACGACACCACCAACGAGGGCCGCGCGCTCAAGCTGCTCGCCGACAACGGTCTGATCACCCTCAAGGCGGGCGCCGGAAACGACGCCAAGCTCTCCGACGTCCAGGACGCCAAGGGCCTGAAGTTCAAGGAGCTGGAGGCCGCCACGCTGCCCCGCGCCCTGAACGACGTCGACGCCGCCGTCATCAACGGCAACTACGCCATCGAGGCCGACCTCGAGCCCGCCTCGGACTCCCTGGTGCTGGAGAAGGCCGAGGGCAACCCGTACGCCAACTTCCTCGCCGTCAAGGACGGCAACGAGGACGACCCGCGCGTGCGGAAGCTCGCGAAGCTCCTGAACTCGCCCGAGGTGAAGAAGTTCATCGAGGACACGTACCAGGGCTCCGTCGTCGCCGCCCCCGGCGCGGCCAAGTAGTCACGGCGCCACGCCACTTGACGTCGGCCCCGGGCGCCTACCAAGGTGCGCGGGGCCGCGTCGTACCTGCACCCGGCCATGCACAGCCGGCAGCCGATGTTGCATGCTGTGCCTTTACGGCTACGCCCACACGGCAACGACCCTTTCGACGGTCCTGGCATGGAGCAGTGCATGACTCACACCTTCCCGGACGTGTCCATCAGCACGGAGCGGTTGGTGCTGCGCCCCTTGGAGGACGCCGACATCCCGGCTTTCACCGAGATGATGAACGACGAGCTGACCACGGCCTGGACGTCGGTGCCTCACCCCTACACGGCGCAGGACGCCGAGGACTGGGTGCGCAGGATCGCTCCTGCTGAACGAACCACGGGCCGTGGCATCGTCCTCGCCGTGACCGAGTTCCTCACCCAGCGGCTCGTCGGCACCGTCCACCTGCGGAACACCGACTGGCGCACGCTCGCCACCGAGGTCGCCTACGTCACCGCGCCCTGGGCGCGCGGCGAGGGCTACGCCACCGAATCCGTCCTCGCCGTCGCCCAGTGGCTTTTCCGCAACCAGCGGTTCGAGCGCATGGAGCTGCGTACGGCCGCCGACAACACCGCCTCCCAGCAGGTCGCCCAGAAGATCGGCTGCATCAGCGAAGGCGTCCTGCGCAACGCCTGGATAGTGCGCGCCCAGACGGAGGACGGCGCCTGGACCGACGTCCGCACCGACCTGATCGTGTGGAGCCTGCTCCCCGAGGACCTGGAGGCCGACCGCCTGGCCGAGGCCGGCTACGCCTCCTACACCGACTGGAACTGAGGCCGCCGGCTCCCGCCTCCCGGGCACGGAGGCACACCCTCACCGCCCACGAACCGCTCCGGGTACGCTCACGAGGCGACCCCACGAGGCGTCGCACATCCGCGGAAGCACCCTCGACCTGCAACAACTCCAGGAGACTGACGAGATGGCCGACCGGGTCACGGTGATCGGCTGGGACGGCTCACCGCTCACCCAGGCGGCCAGGTCCGCGCTGTCGGCCGCGACCCTGGTCGCCGGCGCCGCCCACCACCTGGCCCTGCCCGAAGTCCCGCCCCGCGCCGAACGCATCCGCCTCGGCAGCGTCGACCTCGCCGCCCGGCGCATCGCGGGCCACCGCGGCAGCGCGGTCGTGCTCGCCGACGGCGACCCCGGGTTCTTCGGCGTCGTCCGCACGCTGCGCGCGCCGGAGCACGGCCTGGAGGTCGAGGTCGTCCCCGCCGTCTCGTCCGTGGCCACCGCCTTCGCCCGGGCCGGCATGCCGTGGGACGACGCCCGGATCGTCGTCGCCCACCGCCGCACACTGCGCCGCGCCGTCAACGTGTGCCGGGCCCACACGAAGGTCGCCGTCCTCACCTCCCCGGGCGCGGGCCCCGCCGAACTCGCCCTCCTCCTCGACGGAGTGCACCGCACCTTCGTCATCTGCGAGGAACTGGGCACCACCCGCGAACAGGTCACCGTCCTCACCTCCGACAAGGTCGCCGACCTTGTGTGGCGCGACCCCAACGTCGTCATCGTCATCGGCGGAGCAGGCCGCCTCACCGCCGCCTCCGGTACCGGATCCGGCTGGATCGCCGGCCACGAACCGGGCTATCCGCCGGAGCTGCGCGGCTGGGCCCTGCCGCCCGCCGACCCGCAGGCGCCGCAGGCCGGTGAAGGCGAGTACGCGGGGCTGCGCGCCGCCCAGCTGGCCCGTCTCGGCCCCCGCGTCGGCGACCTCGTGTGGGACATCGGCTCCGGCGGCGGCGCGCTCGCGGCCGAGGCCGCCCGCTTCGGAGCCGCGGTCATCGCGGTCGACGCCGACCCGGACGCCTGCCGCCGCAGCGAGAGCGAGGCACGGCGTCTGGGCGTCCAGCTCCAGGTCGTCCAGGGCCGCGCCCCGCACGTACTGGAACGGCTGCCCGAACCGGACGTCGTACGCATCGGGGGCGGGGGAGTGCCCGTCGTCACGGCGGTCGCCGACCGCAGGCCCCAGCGCATCGTCACCCACGCCTCCACCCGCGACGAGGCGGAGGCGATCGGCGCGGCCCTGGCGGCCGGGGGCTACGACGTCGAATGCGCGCTGCTCCAGGCCGTCGAACTGGACACCGCCGACTGGACGGAGCGCGAACGCACCGTCGTCTTCCTGCTCTGCGGCCGCCACCCGGAGCCCCGCGCGTAGACCCGCCCGCTCTCGGCGAACCCCGGCCCACGCCTCCTGCCGCGGACGGTGGGAGGTAGGCTGGCCGATCGTTGTACCGCAGCCGGGCGTTCGCCGATTGGTTCGTCAATGTCCGGAAAAGGGAGTCACTTTGGCTCCCGTTTGTGGTACGTCGGAACCTGGGGGGCGCGCGACGTGGCGCAGCCCACAGCGGTCGGCGGCGGATCTTGCTGCCATGGTGGCGAACGACGGCGACAATGCTTGGGTCCGGGGTCGATCGTGCCGCGCGGCGCACACGCTCGTTGTTGTTCACGGGCGTCAGGTGTGCCGGTCGGGCGTCCCGGGCGATGGGCGAAGGAGCAAACCGATGGGCGAGGGGAACGCATGACTGACACCGGCCAGATCCCGGGCGAGGGGCTGCCGGAGAACGCAGGCATGGTGGAGCAGCCGGGCGTCCCCGCCCCCGGCGCGTACACCTACCTCGAACCCTCCGAGCACACCTCCGAAGAGGACGACCTCCTGCTGATGCCGGGAGCCCAGGGAGCCTGGAGCGACCCGCAGCAGGTGCCGATGGCGCAGGCGCCACAGGCGCACGGAGCACCCGCCGCCGACCAGTACGCGGCGGCGCCCGTCTCCGTTCAGCCGATGGACCGTCAGGACGCCGCTGCGCAGCACGGAAGCGGCGCGTACCAGGTGGACTACCAGGCGGCGGGGTACGCCACGCACGAGTACCCGGCCGCGCCCGGGGTCCCGCAGCCCGTCGGGCAGGAAGCGGCGCCCGAGCCGGCGCCCGCCCCCGAGTTCGTCGAGGTCACCCCCACGCCGGTGGCCGGCGCCGCCGCGTACGCGCAGGGGGCGCAGCCGCACGACTCCCAGGCGCAGCTGCCGCAGGAGCAGCCCGCGTTCCAGGAAGCGGAACTCCAGCAGGCAGCGCCGGTCCACGCGCAGGACGCCCCCGCACAGGACGTCCACGCGCTCGGGGCCGAGGGCGCTCCGCTGTCCGGCGCACCGTCGCAGCAGGTGTCCCAGGAGGGCTTGCCGCAGGAGCCGGTGGCGCAGGTCCAGGGCACCATGTCCGTCGTGCCCGGCGTGGCGCCGGGCGACCATGTGCCCGAGGCGGCCCACGGCGCCCACGCCGCGCCGGCCGGCGCCGACGCGCACACCCCCGTCATGGTCGACGCCCCGGCCCCGGCCGGGGAGGCCGCCCACGCCGCTCCGCAGGAGGCCGTCGCCGCGCCCGCGCCGGAGTACGCGGCCGCGGCGCAGCAGACGCCGCACGAGACCGGCGCCCACGAGGCCGGCGGCCGGGACTCCGGTTCCGTCGACCTGGGAGCCGTACGGATGCCCGCGGCCGCCACCTCCGCCATGCCGACGCCGCCGCCCGCGCGCCGCCCGCTCCACATGGGGCCGCCGGTGCCCGAGCCCAACAGCGGCGTAGTGCGCTCGCTCGCCGACCGAGGACCCGCGGGGACCCCGCCGCACCCGATGGTCGTACGGCCCGCCCCGGCGCAGGCCGCCGCGACGGGCGTGGAATACCTCGACGTTCCGGGCGAGGAGCACGCTGCCGGGCTTCCGGGCCCTCAGCTCGGCGACATCCCGCCGCAGCCCGGCGCGCCCTGGGACCCGCAGCCGCCGCACGAGCAGGCGCAGCACGCCCCGGCGGCATCGGCAGAAACGGTCGTCCCCGAGGCGGTCGCCGAGCCGGTGACCGCGCAGGCCGACGCCGGTGCGGAGACGGCCGAAGGCGCCGAGGAGAGCGTGAACGCGACCGCGCAGGAAGCCACCGTGCCCGCTCCGCGCGCCGGCGGCTCCGAGCCGCCGCAGCCCGCGGAGACAGCGGCGGAGGCCGTGGAGCCCGTGGAGACAGCGGCGGAGGCCGTGGAGGCGGCGACGGAGACCACCGCGGAGGCCGCGGCCGCCGAGAGCACCGAGCCCGCGACGGAGGCCGGCGTGGAAGAGCCTGTGGCGCAGGCCACGGAGGACGCCGGGCCGTCCGAGGCCGACGAGCCCGCTGAGGCCGAGCCCGTGACCGCCCCGGAGTCCGCTGCGGCGGAGACCGAGCAGGTCGCCGCCGCCGAGGCACCGGCAGCACAGGCCGAGTCCGCCGGCGCACAGGAGGCCGAAGCGTCCCCCGAACCGGCGGACTCCTCGGCCGAAGCGGCCCCCGAGGTCGCGGCGGAGGCGGCTCCGGAGCAGGCGACCGAGCAGGCGCCCGTGCCCGAGGACACCCCCGCGCCGCAGAACGCCGAGACCGCGGAGCCCGGGGGCGACACCGCCGAGCCCGTCGCGGCCGATGCCGTCGCCGCCGATGCCGGTGCCGCTGAAGGCCGCCCCGAGCCCGCCGCCGAGAACGCCCCCGAGGCCGACGCCGCGCCCGGCACCCCCGAGCCCGCCGCGCCCGCGACCGCCCCCGAGGCCGACGCCGTGACCGCCCCCGCGCCCGGCTACGACGACGCCGAACGCGAGGCCGTCCTGCGTGTCATGCGCGAACGGCGTGACATCCGCAACGGCTTCCGCAGCGACCCCATCCCGCACGAGGTCCTCCTGCGCGTCCTCGAAGCCGCGCACACCGCGCCGAGCGTCGGCCACTCCCAGCCCTGGGACTTCGTGGTCATCCGCTCGGCCGAGACGCGCCGCACGATGCACGAACTGGCCCAGCGCCAGCGCGAGGCGTACGCCAAGTCGCTGCCCAAGGGGCGGGCCAAGCAGTTCAAGGAACTGAAGATCGAGGCCATCCTCGACACCCCGGTGAACATCGTGGTCACCGCCGATCCCACCCGCGGCGGCCGCCACACCCTGGGCCGCCACACGCAGCCGCAGATGGCGCCCTACTCCTCGGCCCTCGCCGTCGAGAACCTGTGGCTCGCCGCGCGCGCCGAGGGACTGGGCGTCGGCTGGGTCTCCTTCTTCGACGAGCGCGAGATGGTCCGTACGCTCGGCCTGCCCGAGCACCTCGAAGTCGTCGCGTACCTCTGCGTGGGCTACGTCGACGAGTTCCCCGAGGAGCCCGAGCTGATGCAGGCGGGCTGGTCCAAGCGCCGCCCGCTGTCGTGGGTCGTCCACGAGGAGACGTACGGCCGTCGTGCGCTGCCCGGGGAGGAGCCGCACGACCTGCTCCAGGAGACCGTCACCAACATCCGCCCGCTGGACGCCAAGGCGCTCGGCGAGGCGTGGGAGCGCCAGAAGCGGATGACCAAGCCGGCCGGCGCGCTCGGCATGCTGGAGATCATCTCCGCACAGCTCAGCGGCCTGTCCCGGATGTGCCCGCCCCCGATCCCGGAGCCGGCGGCGGTCGCCATCTTCGCGGGTGACCACGGCGTGCACGCCCAGGGCGTCACGGCCTGGCCGCAGGAGGTCACCGGCCAGATGGTCGCTAACTTCCTCGGCGGGGGAGCGGTCTGCAACGCCTTCGCGAACCAGGTCGGCGCCGAGGTCTGCGTGATCGACGTGGGCGTGGCCTCCGACCTGCCCGCCACCCCGGGGCTGCTGCCGCGCAAGGTCCGGCCCGGCACGGCCGACTTCACCACCGGCCCCGCGCTGACCCGCGACGAGGTGGTCGCCGCGATCGAGGTCGGCATCGAGACGGCCCGCGACCTGGTGGCCGCCGGCAACAAGGCGCTGCTGACCGGCGAGATGGGCATCGCCAACACGACCACGTCCGCGGCCCTCATCGCCGTCTACACGGACGCCGACCCGGCGGAGATCACCGGCCGCGGCACCGGCATCAACGACGAGATGCACGCCCGCAAGGTCGACGTCGTGCGCCGCGCGCTCGAACTCCACCAGCCCGACCCCGCCGACCCCATCGGCGTGCTGTCGGCCGTGGGCGGCCTGGAGCACTGCGCACTCGTCGGCCTCATCCTCGGCGGTGCGTCGCTGCGCACGCCGGTCGTCCTCGACGGCGTGAGCACCGGCGCGGCGGCCCTGGTCGCCCGCGCCATCGCCCCCGAGGCGCTGGCCGCGTGCATCGCGGGACACCGCAGCGCCGAGCCGGGCCATGTGGCCGCGCTCAACAAGCTGGGCCTGCGCCCGCTCGTCGACCTCGACCTCCGCCTCGGCGAGGGCACGGGCGCGCTGCTGGCGCTTCCCGTCGTCCAGAGCGCGGCACGCGCCATGCACGAGGTCGCCACGTTCGACTCGGCCGGCGTCACGGAGAAGTAGCGCACCGGCCCGGGCGTCCCGCGGGACGCCCGGGCCGGGTACACGGCCGGCAACGGCCACACCCCCGGCCACGGAACCGACAGGGACGCTTCCGGGCCACGGCGCGCGGTCGGGGCCGGGTACGGCGCCGGGCCACGGAACCGTACCCTGGTGCCAGCAGCGCCCCCACCAGCCGCTTCACCGCCGCAGCGGCCCCCGCACACGCACCACCCGCACGAGGAGCCGCACCGCCATGCCCGAGCCCGCCGAGCACCCCGCCTACCCTGTCGGACTGCGCCTGACCGGGCGGCGTGTCGTCGTCATCGGCGGCGGCCAGGTCGCCCAGCGCCGCCTCCCGGCCCTCGTCGCGGCCGGTGCCGACGTCACGCTGGTCTCACCGTCCGCGACCCCGTCCGTCGAGGCGATGGCCGAGTCGGGCGAGATCACCTGGACGCGGCGGCGGTACGAGGACGGCGACATCGCCGACGCCTGGTACGCCCTCGTCGCCACCAGCGACCCCGACGCCAACGCCCGCGCCTCGGCCGAGGCCGAGCGCACCAAGACCTGGTGCGTCCGCAGCGACGACGCCGAGGCCGCCACCGCATGGACCCCGGCCACCGGCCGCAGCGAGGGCGTCACGGTCGCCGTGCTCACCGGCCGCGACCCGCGCCGCTCGGCGGCCGTGCGGGACGCCATCGTCGAGGGCCTGCGCGACGGCAGCATCGCCGCACCGCACCGCCGCACCCGAGCCCCGTTCGTCGCCCTCGTCGGCGGCGGCCCCGGCGATCCGGATCTGATCACGGTGCGCGGCCGTCGTCTGCTCGCCGACGCCGACGTCGTCATCGCCGACCGCCTCGGACCGCGCGACCTGCTCGACGAACTCCCGCCGCACGTCGAGGTGATCGACGCGGCCAAGATCCCGTACGGCCGCTTCATGGCGCAGGAGGCCATCAACAACGCGCTCATCGAGCACGCGAAGGCCGGCAAGTCCGTCGTACGGCTCAAGGGCGGCGACCCGTTCGTCTTCGGCCGGGGCATGGAGGAGGCGCAGGCCCTCGCGGCGGCGGGCATCCCCTGCACGGTCGTGCCCGGCATCTCCAGCTCGATCTCGGTGCCGTCGGCGGCGGGCATCCCGGTCACCCACCGGGGGGTCGCCCACGAGTTCACCGTCGTGAGCGGGCATGTCGCGCCCGACGACCCGCGGTCGCTCGTCGACTGGCAGTCCCTGGCCAAACTGACCGGCACCCTCGTGATCCTCATGGGCGTCGACAAGATCGGCGCCATCGCCCAGGCGCTCGTCACCCATGGCAAGGCGCCGGAGACCCCGGTCGCCCTGGTGCAGGAGGGCACGACCGCCGCCCAGCGCCGCGTCGACGCGACGCTCGCCACGGTCGCCGAGGCCGTACGGGCCAACGAGGTGCGGCCGCCGGCCGTCATCGTCATCGGCGATGTCGTCGGCGTCGGCGTCCCGCCGATCAAGTAACTCGCGGTAACAGAACTCCGCGCGAGCCGTTGGCACCGCACCACCGAGAAGGCAGTATCACCCCGTGGCTGAACTCATCACCGTCGACGACCCCGACGACCCGCGCCTGGCCGACTACACCGGCCTGACCGACGTCGAACTGCGGCGCAGGCGCGAGCCCGCCGAGGGACTGTTCATCGCCGAGGGCGAGAAGGTGATCCGCAGAGCCCGGCAGGCCGGTTACGAGATGCGGTCGATGCTGCTGTCCGCCAAGTGGGTCGACGTCATGCGCGACGTGATCGACGAGGTCCCCGCGCCCGTGTACGCCATCGACCCGGGCCTGGCCGAACGGGTCACCGGCTACCACGTGCACCGCGGCGCGCTCGCCTCCATGCAGCGCAAGCCCCTGCCGGCGGCCGGGGACCTGCTGGGCGAGGCCCGCAGGGTGGCCGTCATGGAGTCGGTCAACGACCACACCAACATCGGCGCCATCTTCCGCAGCGCCGCCGCCCTCGGCATGGACGCCGTGCTCCTCTCCCCGGACTGCGCGGACCCGCTCTACCGGCGGTCCGTGAAGGTGTCCATGGGCGCGGTCTTCTCGGTCCCCTACGCCCGCCTCGACAGCTGGCCGAAGGGCCTCGAAGCGGTCCGCGAGGCCGGGTTCAAGCTGCTTGCCCTCACCCCCGACGAGAAGGCGTCCTCCATCGACGAGGCGGCCCCGCACCGGCTGGAGCGGGTCGCCCTGATGCTGGGCGCCGAGGGCGAGGGCCTGTCGGCCAAGGCATTGAGGGCCGCCGACGAGTGGGTGCGCATCCCCATGGCACACGGAGTCGACTCGCTCAACGTGGGCGCGGCGGCCGCGGTCGCGTTCTACGCGGTGGCGACCGGGCGCCCCGGAGCCTGACCTACAGCTGCTGCGCGGCGGCGATGCCCAGCGCCACGATCAGCGTCACCACGAAGAAGACGACGATCCGCTGCCGCAGCAGCCGCGGATTGGCGGGCCGCCGGCCCGCCGACGTCGTACGCACCCCCGGCCGCGTCCCGTTCTGACGGCCGTTCGTCCTGCCGTTCGTACGGCCCGTGCCGCGCCCGGTGTTGCGGGCCTGCGGCGGCCGGGAGCCGCCGCCCGTGCGGGACGGCGGCTGCGGCCGCTGCGCCGACGAGCCGCCCGTGCGCCGTTCCAGGCGCTCGGTCCGCTCCGTGCGCTCGGTGTAGCGCGAGGTCGGCCGGTCGATCTCCACCCGCTCCCGCTGCACGGGCGGCCGGACGTCGTGCAGGCCCTGTGCCTCCCTGGCGGCGATCTCCTTGAGGCGCATGGACAGCTGCAGGGTGCTCGGCCGTTCCTCGGGATCCTTCTCCAGGCAGGCGGCCACCAGCGGGGCCAGCGCGTCCGGCACGCCCTGCAGCTGCGGCTCCTCGTGCACCACGCGATACAGCATCACCTCGGAACTGCCGTGCCCGAAGGGCGAGTCGCCCATCGCCGCGTACGCGAGCGTCGCACCGAGCGCGAAGACGTCCGTGGCGGGTGTGACGACGGCGCCGCGCACCTGCTCGGGCGCCAGGAAGCCGGGGGAGCCCACCGCCGTGCCCACGTGCGTGAGCGTGCTCGCCCCGGTCGCCCAGGCGATGCCGAAGTCGATGATCCGGGGCCCCTTGGGCGACAGCAGGATGTTCGACGGCTTCAGATCACGGTGGACCACGCCGGCCTCGTGGACCGCGACGAGACCCTCCGAGAGCGCCGCCCCGACCGCGGCGACGTCGGCGGCCCGCAACGGACCCTCCTCGGCCACCTTGTCGTGCAGGGACGGGCCGGGGACGTACTGCGTGGCGAACCAGGGGCGGTCCGCCTCCAGGTCCGCGGCCACCAGCCGGGCCGTGCAGCCGCCGCGGATGCGCCGCGCCGCCGAGACCTCCCGGGCGAACCGCGACCGGAACTCCTGGTCCTCCGCGAGATCCGGCCGGATCACCTTCAGCGCGACCCGCTGGCCGCGGCGGTCGGACCCCAGATAGACGACACCCATGCCGCCCGCGCCGAGCCGCCGGTGAAGCCTGAACGAGCCGACGACACGCGGGTCCTCGCGCCGGAGCCGCATCATCGCCATTGTCCGTCCCCTACCTACGGTGGGAGGCCCCACCCCGCTGCCCGGTCGTCCGTTTGACGTGCCACAGCTTACGTACCGCCGCGCCGGTGTGCTCATAGGCCGCGCCCTCGCGCCCGGATCGATTGTCAGTGCCGGGTGGGAAACTTGAGGAGTGGTCAGGGGAGGCCGGATCCGTCCCCCCGGACCCGTGCGCGATCTCAACGGTCAGTCGCAGAAGGGGGATTGGATCAATGAAGGGCGACCGGGTGGAAATCGTCGTGGACGCGGGAGACACGACACGTACGTACGAAGTGGTGGCAAGCCGGGCGGGCCGCCGGGTGGAGACGGCGGTGCGCAGAGGGGTGGTGGAAGTGAGCGAAGTCACCAGATCGGGCACGGTCGTGCGCACGGCGCGTTTCATGGCCAACCGCGTGCTGGCGCTGGTCGAGCAGCCGGTTCCGCGCGACGACGACGCCGATGGGGAGCGTCCCCTCCGGGAAGTCCCCAAGTCGTAGGTCCGCATCTCCACCCAGGGGAGTACACGACCGGGAGGCGGCTCATCCTCCGGGAGGCCCGGCAATCGGTACGCGGGCATGACGTCCGGGCCCCGCCGTTTCCCTAATGTTGATGTCAAGCGGCGGGTGCAGCACTCGTCCCCCGAGGTCAGACACTCGCCGCTGCCAACCACGACAGGAGAGGGACCATGGCGGACACGGCATCGCGCAAGGCCTACGCCGGGCTCGGCGTCCGTCCCTCCGGCACGCGCCACCCTCTGGTGGCGACGGCCATGGTCCTTCCCCTCGCGGCACTGCTGGTGGTCGTCTTCGGCGGCTGGGATGCGGTGGTCACACAGGCGTCGTCCGTGGGCGTGATGCTGGGGCGCTGAAGAGCGCCCCGGGCCCGGAAGAGCGGTCCGGGTCGGGGACATCCGGCCAACAACCCCGTGGGGACGGGGGTGCGGCGGACGGCAGCGTTTGGCCGGTCAGCTGGGGAGCTGACCGGCCATCGCGCATGTCGGGCGACATCGAGCCCCTCCGGCGTTCGAGGCGCGGGGGTGCGGAGGCGGAGCCCCGGTTTCGGCAGGGGGCGGGACAAGCCCCGTGCAGCGGCCCGGCGCGATTACGCTCCACGACGTGACCGCCCTACTCGTCCGCATCCTGGCCACCGTCGCCCGCGACGCCGCCCACCGCGCCACCCCTGGCGGCGCCCCCTGCCCGGCCTGCGGCGCCGGAGGCGCCCCCATGGACGGCGAGACGCTCGCCGACCGCCCCGACGGCACCGTCGTACGGCACGGCGAGGCTGTCGCCAAGGCGCACGCCCCCGAGACCGACCCGGTCGCCCACCGCGCCCGTCTCGCCCTGGCCGCCCATCCGGCGCTGGCGGGCATCCTCCTGCCGCCGCTGCCGCCTCCAGCAGGCGTACTCCCGCAGCTCCGCCCCGTCACGGCCTGGCCCTACGGCGTCCCCGTCGACCCCGCCGACCCCGACGCGGCCCCATGGGAGGAGGCGGGCGTCCTCCTCGCCCGGCTGCACGGCGTCGAGACCGCCGGCCTTCCCGGCCCGCTGCCACCCATGCGCGGCCCCGCCAAGGCCGCGGCCGCCATGGCGCGCATGGAGGCCGCCGCGGGCGACCACCCCGCCGCGCCCGCGGTCCGGCGCGCCTGGGAGCGCCTCCCCGCGTGGGCCAGAGGCGAGGGATTCCCCGGCGCGCCGAACCGTGGCCCCCGCACCCTCTGCCACGGCGACCTGCACCTCGGCCAGCTCGTACGCCACCCCGTCCCCGACGGCCCCTGGCTGCTCATCGACGTCGACGACCTCGGCCTCGGCGACCCCGCCTGGGACCTGGCCCGCCCCGCGGCCTGGTACGCGGCCGGCCTGCTGCCCCCACAGATCTGGCAGCGCTTCCTCGGCGCCTACACGGCCGCGCACGGCCCGGCGGTCCCGTCCCACTGCGACGACCCCTGGCCCCAACTCGACGTGCCCGCCCGGGCGCTCACCGTCCAGACCGCCGCGCTCGCCCTCGCGAAGTCCGCCGCCGAAGGCCGGCAACCGGACGACGTGGAAAGCGCGGTGATCGACACTTGTGCCCGAATCGGCACACTCCCGCCCGAGTTGGCGTGCGAACCCTCGTCATAGGGTGAAGTCCTCGTCGCCGGGCATGCATCCGGCGACGTCGACCGAACGGCGAGAGGCAGAGCAGACGATGCAGTGTCCCAAGTGCCATGCAGCGATGCACACGTACAACCGCAACGGGGTCCAGATCGAGCAGTGCAGCGGCTGCCGCGGGATATTCCTCGACTACGGCGAGCTGGAGTCCCTGACCCGGCTGGAGTCCCAGTGGGTGCAGCAGGCGCCGCCCCCGCCGCCGGCCCCGCAGGCGTACCCGGCCGCTCCCGCCCCGGCCGCGCCGGCCTGGGGAGCCCCGCACCACGGCGGTCACCACGGTGGGCACTACCGTCAGCGCAGCTTCGGCCGGATGCTCTTCTCGTCCTGAACGGCTCCGTGATGCGGGTCCCTCCGCACGGCTGACCACGGCCCTCACCGCCGGCCCGGGCGCCCCCGAAGCGTCCGGGCCGGCGGCCGGACGGGGATCCACGCACGGAACAGCCGGCGGACGACGCGCCCCGCACACGACGAAGCCCCGGCCGTCGAGACGGCCGGGGCTTTTGAGGGTGCGCGATACTGGGATTGAACCAGTGACCTCTTCCGTGTCAGGGAAGCGCTCTCCCGCTGAGCTAATCGCGCAGGTCACCGCACTGCTGCGGCGTACTGCGAGGTGCTGCGTGCGCGATACTGGGATTGAACCAGTGACCTCTTCCGTGTCAGGGAAGCGCTCTCCCGCTGAGCTAATCGCGCGGGGATCCTTGCGGACCAGTGGACGATACTGGGATTGAACCAGTGACCTCTTCCGTGTCAGGGAAGCGCTCTCCCGCTGAGCTAATCGTCCATGGAGGTGGAGACGGGATTTGAACCCGTGTAGACGGCTTTGCAGGCCGTTGCCTCGCCTCTCGGCCACTCCACCCGGAGTGCGGGGGGTCGGGAAGATCCCCCATTCTCGAGCGGACGACGAGATTCGAACTCGCGACCCTCACCTTGGCAAGGTGATGCTCTACCAACTGAGCCACGTCCGCCTGTCGTTTCCGTTTCGCTTACGCGTCCCGGCGACGTGTTGAACTCTAGCGGATTCCTGGGCCAGTACAAAAACGCGTTTGTGCAGCGTGCTGAGGTGTGTACGCGTCGCGGCAGCTCATCGGCGGCTCGGCGGCGGCCGACCGGCCGCTCTTCCCCGCCCCATCCCCGCCGGTCATAGACTCACAGACGTGCACGCCCTCGCTCCTCTGGCCCGCTTCGGCCCCCTCGTCGCCACCGACCTCCGGGACGTCACCAGCGACCCCTCTGTTCTGGACTCCTCCGGGTTCTGGGCCGTCGCCGCGGACTTCGAGGGGCGGCTGACCTGCGCCCGCTTCGGCGACGTCCGTACGGAACCGGTGCCCGAGCCCGTGCCCGGACGGTGGCGGGGCCCGGCCGCCGGGGACTGGACCTCGTCGCTGGACCGCGCCTCCTACACCGCCGGCGTACGGCGCATCCGCGAGCACATCGCGGCCGGCGACGTGTACCAGGCGAACCTGTGCCGGGTGCTGTCCGCGCCGCTGCCCGACCCGGACGGCGCCGACGTCGACGAGCTCACCGCGCTGCTGGCCCGCGGCAACCCCGCCCCGTACGCGGGGACGATCCGTCTCCCCGCGCACGGAGTCGAGATCGCCACCGCGTCGCCCGAGCTGTATCTGCGCCGCGCCGGCCGCACCGTCGAGTCGGGACCGATCAAGGGCACCGGCCGGACCGCCGAGGACCTGCTCGAGAAGGACCACGCCGAGAACGTGATGATCGTGGACCTCGTCCGCAACGATCTCGGCCGCGTCTGCGCCACCGGAAGCGTGAGCGTGCCCGCACTGTGCGCGGTCGAGCCGCACCCGGGACTGGTCCACCTCGTCTCCACCGTGCGCGGCGAGCTCGCCCCGGAGGCCGGCTGGAGCGAGCTGCTGGCGGCCACGTTCCCGCCCGGCTCGGTCACCGGCGCCCCCAAGTCCAGCGCGCTGAAGATCATCGAGGCGCTGGAGACCTCTCCCCGCGGCCCGTACTGCGGAGGCATCGGCTGGGTCGACGCCGACCGCGGCACCGGCGAGCTCGCCGTCGGCATACGCACGTTCTGGATCGACCGCCGGGCCCCGGACGGTCCCGCGCTGCGCTTCGGCACCGGCGCCGGGATCACCTGGGGCTCCGACCCCGAGCGCGAGTGGGACGAGACCGAACTGAAGGCGTCCCGGCTGCTCGCGGTAGCGTCGGGTGCGTACGAGGCAAGCGGAAGGACAGCTGGATGAAGCTCTGGGTCAACGGCGAGCTCAAGGACGCCGAGGACGCGCGGGTGTCGGTCCTCGACCACGGCATGACCGTGGGCGACGGCATCTTCGAGACCGTGAAGGCGGTCCACGGGCAGCCCTTCGCCCTCACCCGCCATCTGGAACGGCTCACGCGCTCGGCCCGTGGCCTCGGCCTGCCCGAGCCCGACCACGACGAGGTGCGCCGCGCCTGTGCCGTCGTCCTCGACGCCAACCCGATGCCGCTCGGGCGCCTGCGCATCACCTACACCGGAGGGCTCTCACCGCTCGGCTCCGACCGCGGCGACGCCGGTCCGACCCTGGTCGTCGCCCTCGGCGAGAGCGGCCGCAGGCCCGACACCACCGCCGTGATCACCGTCCCGTGGACGCGCAACGAGCGCGGCGCGCTGACCGGCCTGAAGACCACCTCGTACGCCGAGAACGTCGTCGCCCTGGCGCGGGCGCACCAGCAGGGCGCCTCCGAGGCGCTGTTCGCCAACACCGTCGGGCAGCTCTGCGAGGGCACCGGCTCGAACGTCTTCGTCGTCCTCGACGGCGAACTGCACACCCCGCCGGTCTCCTCCGGCTGCCTCGCGGGCATCACCCGCGCCCTGACCGTGGAGTGGACGGGAGCCAAGGAGACGGACCTGCCGCTCGACGTGCTCGGCCGGGCCGAGGAGGTCTTCCTGACCTCCACCCTCCGCGACGTGCAGGCCGTCGTCCGCATCGACGGCCGCGAGATCGGGCAGACCCCCGGCCCCGTGACGACGAAGGCGATGCGCGTCTTCGAGGAGCGGGCGGCCGCCGACCCGGACCCCAAGTCCCTGTAGGAGCAGGCCCGTCGGAAAACGTGGTGTCGGACGGCCGCGGGGCAGGTAGAAAGTCCCCGATGACCACAACCCTGCGGCCCACCGGGCCGATACAGCGCGATGAGTCCGGCGCCGCCTCGCGGGCGTACGACGTCTGTGTGAACGGCCGGCCGGTCGGCTCCGTCCTCCTCGCGACGGACGCCGGGGCCGGCCCCTCGGTCGGCTACGTACGCTCCCTGACCGTCGACGACGCGGACCGCAGGCGCGGCCGCGGCACCGTCGCCGCGCTCGCCGCCGAGGAGGTGCTGCGGGGCTGGGGCTGCACCGAGGCCCGCACCTCCGTCCCGGCCGACGGCACCGCCGCCCTGCGCATGGTCTCCGCCCTCGGCTACACCGAGCGCGGCCGCACCATGCTCAAGGAGCTGCCGGACGGTCCGCCCCCGCTGCCCGGCGCGGTCGAGGGGCGGCCCATGGACGAGGCCGAGTTCGACGGGTGGCGCTCCAAGGCGGTCGCGCACTACGCCGAGGAGTGGATCGCCAGGGGAGTGCCGCGCGAGGAGGCCCTCACCCGCTCGGAGAACCTCCACCGCACCCTCCTGCCGGAAAGTCTCGCGACGCCGGGCGCCGAGCTGTACTGCCTGGTCGCGGAGGGCACCGTGGTGGGACACGTCTGGGTCGCGACGCGGCACGAGGTGCGCCCGGGGGAGCAGGGAGCCTATGTCTTCGACGTCGAGGTGGCCGAGGAGCACCGCGGCAGGGGCTACGGCCGCGCCCTGATGCTGCTCGCCGAGCGCATCGCACGCGCCGCCGGCAACACGCTGATCGGTCTGCACGTCTTCGCGGGCAACACCCCGGCGCAGCGCCTCTACCAGTCCCTCGGCTACCGGGCCACGCACCACAACTTCGTCAAGCGGCTCCTCTGACCGCGGGGGCTACGGGGTGTCCGTCCGTTCCCTAAGCAGCCGCTCGGCGATCTCCTCGATCCGGGCGCGCAGCCCCTCCTGGCTCTTTCCGCCGTCGAGGCGCTCGCCGCCGATGACGTACGTCGGCGTGCCCGTCACCCCGATCGCCTTGCCCTCGGCCTGGTCCGCGTCGACGATCAGGATGTGCCGGCCGTCGATCAGGGCGGTGTCGAACTCCTCGGCGTCCAGGCCGAGTTCGCGCGCCACCTCCAGCAGCACGGGCTCGCCCCGCGCCGCCAGGTCATCGGTGCGCTCCAGAACGGCCTCCGCGTACGGCCAGCCCTTCCCCTGCTCGGCCGCCTCCTCCGCGGCCTGCGCGGCGGAGAACGCGTGCTTGTGCTTGTCGAGGGGGAAGTGCCGCAGCCGCAGTTCCAGCCGGTCGCCGAACCGCGCGCGCAGGGCCCGCAGGTCCTCCAGGGCGGTATGGCAGTCGGGGCACTGGAGCTCGCACCAGACGTCGAGGACGACGGGGCGGGCGGTGGTGGAGTCGCTCATGGGGCCAGTCTTCCAGCCGGTCCCCGGCGCACCCAACCGGGACCGCAGGAGGAGACCGCCCCCGAGATCACCCTGAGGTCGCCGCCGGGCATGGCCCGCGGTGAGGGGGACGGTGCAGGATGGAAGGGACGTAACACCTCGTGCCCGCCGATGCCTGGAGGACCGGATGCTTGCCGAGACCATGTGTTCTGCGGTGTCCGCGGCGGGCCTGGGCATCGCCGCGATCACGGCCTACCGCAGGCGTTTCCTCGCCGCGACCCGGATCGCCGCGTACTCCCTGGTTCCCGTCGGCCTGGTGCTGACCGGGGCCGTCCAGTGGCTCGTGGACACGGCCTTCAGCCCGTCGGCCTGGCTCGGCTTCGGCCTGCTCGGCGGCGCCTGGCTGCTGTTCATGACCACCCGTGCCGTCGAACGGCGCTCCGGAGGCAGTCGCCGGGAGCGCAAGGCAGCCGCCGCGGCGCAGCAGCGCTCCGCCGACGAGTCCGGCGCGTCCAGGCCCGCCCTCGGCGGTGCGCGTCCGTCCACGGCGCCGAAGGCGACCGCGGCCGACGACTTCAGCGACATCGAGGCGATCCTGAAGAAGCACGGCATCTAGGGCTCGTGGGCCCGGACCGGGCGCGGGCGCCGGGTCCTGCCGCGCGGCTGCACGGGATGTGATGAACTGCCCCGCCCTCGGGGTGTGTTGGTCGATCACGCCGTGGCGCGCTGCGTCATGATCGGCCCCGAGATGCTCGATACCTCCCGGGGCCAGGCCCCCGCACCGACCCCAGAGCCGCGCGGCTGCTTGTTCGCGCTCTCCCAGCCGCCCCTCATGATCTTCCTCGGCGTGATCGGCGTGCTGCTGCTGATGGGCGCGGTGCATGACCTGTTCCTGCTGTGACCCGTCCGTGCCCTCGGCGGCCGGAGACGTCCGGGGTGCGGAAGGAGCGGGCCGCGCGCCCGTCAGCCGGCGGCTTCCTTGCGGCGGGCCCGGTAGGCCGCGACATGCAGCCGGTTCCCGCACGTGCGGCTGTCGCAGTAACGCCGTGACCGGTTGCGCGAGAGGTCGACGAAGGCACGCCCGCAGTCCGGCGCCTCGCAGCGCCGCAGCCGCTCCTGCTCGCCCGCGACCACGATGAACGCCAGCGCCATCCCGCAGTCCGCCGCGAGATGGTCCGCCACCGAGGCGCCCGGCGCGAAGTAGTGCACGTGCCAGTCGTAGCCGTCGTGGTCGGTGAGCTGCGGCGTCGTGCCGGCAGCCGCGACGAGCTGGTTGATCAGTTCTGCCGCGGTACGGCTGTCCCGCGCCGCGAAGACCTCCGCGAAGCGGTCCCGCACGGCCTGCATCGCGGCGAGGTCCTTCTGCCCCAGGTCACCCACGTCGCTGACGTGGTGGCTCCGTACGAACTCGTCGAGCGCCGCGACGTCCGCGAGTCCGTCCTCCTGGTCGCCTTCCGGTGCGGTGTTCACCAGATCGACGACGGTGTCGAGGGCGATACGGGTGTCGTGGGGGATCAGCACGATTCGCTCCCTGGCCGGCCGCGGGCCGGTGCCCGCCGAATTGCGCCGACTCTAGCGGTTCGTGCCGGGATCGCAGCAGCGCCGTCGTCACGGTGGATTCCGTGACGACGGCGCCGGTGCCGGCTGTATGGGAATTCTCCGCGCGGCGCCGTCTCCCCGAGATGGACGGCGCCGGGCGGCTTTTCGCCTGGCTCAGCTTTCGGCCAGGATGTGCGAGAGCTCCGTGTCGAGGTCGAAATGCCGATGCTCGGTGCCCGGTGGCACCGCGGCGTCCGTCCGCTTGAGAAACGACTCCAGGGCCCGCGCCGGGGCCTCCAGGAGGGCTTCGCCCTCTGGGGAGCTGAGGGCGATGCAGACGACGCCCTGGCCGTGGCTGCGGGACGGCCAGACTCGTACGTCGCCCGTGCCGGTGGGGCGGTGCAGCCCCTCTGCGAGGAGGTCGCGGGCGAAGACCCACTCGACCGTCTCTTCGGCTCCGGTGTGGAAGGTGGCGTGCACGGCGTAGGGATCGGCCGTGTCATACCGCAGGCCCGCGGGTACAGGCAGTGAGGACTCGCTCGATACAACGAGGCGCAGGTGCAGCTCGCAGCTGACCGTGGTGTTCATAAGCGCCAGGGCCTTTCGCTCAGTGTGCGCTCGGGGATTCGCACGTCGGCGAAATCGACATGCCACCTACGGTGCCGTTGTAAACCCCTCTGACCGTTTTGTGATCCCTCGGGTCGCTCGTACGGGCGTGCATTACTTTGTGTTATACGGCCAATCCGGTGATGGTGTTCGATCGGGTAAGTTGGGCGTTATGAACGCGCAGAGTGACGAGCGGGACGAGGCGGTCGCGGCCGCGGCCTCCGCCCCCGCGACGGGGGACGTGACGACGGGCGCGGCGCAGCCGGCCCAGGAGGCGGCGAGGGACGACGAGCGGGAGCTCGGCTCGCGGGCGCCGCACTTCATCAAGCGGTCGAGAACGCTGCACATCAGCTGGCAGGTCGGCGTCTTCGTCGTCGGCCTCGCGGTCGTCGGCGCGGGCGTGGCGATGCTCGTGCTGCCGGGCCCCGGCTGGGTCGTGATCTTCGGCGGCATGGCGATCTGGGCCACCGAGTTCGTCTGGGCCCAGCTGGTGCTGCGCTGGACCAAGCGCAAGGTCACCGAGGCCGCCCAGCGCGCGCTCGACCCCAAGGTCCGGCGGCGGAACATCATCCTCACGACGGTCGGCCTGGTGATCATCGCCGTGCTCGTCGGCATCTACCTCTGGAAGTTCGGCATCGTGATGCCGTGGAAGATCGACGAGTGACCCCGCAGTGGTCCTGGGGACCCGCTGACATGGGGTAATGTTTGCGGTGCGCCCGGGCGATTAGCTCAGTGGGAGAGCGCTTCGTTCACACCGAAGAGGTCACTGGTTCGAACCCAGTATCGCCCACCCGGACCGAAGGCCCCGGAGACACCAGTCTCCGGGGCCTTCGGCGTTCAGCGCATCCGGCCCAGGCTCTCCCGGAGCCTGCGCGCGTCCCGCAGCCGCTGCTCGTACGTGGCGCCGACCGCGAGCAGCAGCAGACCCGCCACCGCCGGGGGCAGCCAGCGGGGGAGCGCGTCGACGACCTGGACCACGTACGGGGCGAGCTCGTGGAGGGCGTCCAGCGCGAGCACCGCGCCGCCCAGCACCAGCAGCGCCTGCAGCCGCAGCCGCGCGCCCGCGAGGGTGACGGCGAGCGCGGCCACGCCCAGCAGCAGCGGCCGCAGCCAGTGCTCGTCGCCCCAGGCCGCGAACAGGCTCGGCACCAAGGTCGCCGCGAGACCGGGACCGTACGACGTCCACGACGACGCCTGCGGGTCCCGCCGGCGGCGCAGCGCGCCGATCACGAGCGCGGGGACCGTGACGGGCAGCGTGTACGCCTCGGGCGAGGCCACCTCGGAGGCGAACAGACGCACCCACGTGGCGAGCACGAACAGCACCGCGGCGACGTACCCGGCGGCCGGGCGGCGCTCGGCCCGCACCGCTGTGCCCGCGGCGATCACGCCGCACAGGGCCAGCACCAGGGCCAGGGTGGGGACGTGTCCAGTGGCGAGCAGTACGGCGACCAGGCCGGCGCCGGCCGCGGTGGCCTCCACCGGCAGGGCCACGGAGTGGCGGCCGAGGCGTGCACCGGCGAGGGCGGCCGCCGCGGGGACGAGCAGCAGCACGAGGGCCGCGCGGTGCGGCGGCAGCCCGGCGGCGGCCGCGCAGGCCCCGGCGAGGCCGGTCGCGAACACGGTCGCCGCGCAGGCGGCCACCTGCTGCCCCGGGCCGCGCGGCCGGAACGCCGCGGCCACGAGCGCCGCCGGCAGCACCCCCAGCACGACGAACGTCGCCGGACGCGTCGCCAGGGACAGCAGCGCCACGCTCACCGAGCCGGCCAGGCCGCAGGCCAGGGCGGTGTGCGCGAGCGGGGCGGTCCGTACGGCGCCGAGGGCGAAGAGCGCCACGGCGAGGACCAGCTGCCAGCCGACCGCGATGCCGTACGGCACGTCGAGGACCACGGGCAGGACCAGCAGCGCGGCCCAGAAGAGGGCCAGGGAGCCGCAGGCCGCGGCGGGACGGAGCAGGGTGCCCAGCGCGCTGCCGCGGCCGGCGGCGGCCGACGGAGGGGCACCGGCCGTTGCGTGGTCCGTGGCGGCCTGCGACGCGCTGTCGTCGGCCGGAAGGCGGCGCGCCACCAGCGCCGCCGTCGCCGCGAGGACCGCGAGGACCAGCGGGGCAGCCGGGAGAACGGAGAGCGGCACGTCCAGGGACAGCGCCTCCCGCGTGCCCGCCGGTGCCGTCGACCAGATCTCCGTGATCCGCGTGGCCGGGCCCGCGAGCGATATGAGCACCGCAGGCAGCGCCGTCACCGCGGCCGCCGCCTGCACGGCGCCCGCCGACCGCGCGAGACCCTGCCGCACACGGTCGGGCAGGGACGTGCGGACGACCGCGAGGAGCGCCGTCGCGCACAGGAGGTAGCCCACTACCGCCCACCCCTGCGGGACCGCCGTACGGATCAGCCCGCCGACGGCCGCGACCGCCGCCAGACCGGCGACCACCGACGCGCCCGGCGCGGCGGCCGGCGAACGCCACGCCGCGAACAGCGCCACCGCCGAGGCCGCGAGCAGCAGGACCGCCGGACCGGCCGCCTCCCCGGGCGAGCCGGCGGCCACGGAGAGCCACAGGCCGGTCAGCATCGCCAGACCGCCCGTGACCGAGGCGGTCACCCACGCGAACCCGCGCACCACCGCCGGCCGCCCCCACAGCGCCACCGCGACGTCCGCCGCCGCGGTCAGCAGCAGCGCCCACTCCATCGGGGGCGCGGCCGGACCACCGGCCAGCGCCCACAGCGGCAGCGGCAACTGCGCCGTCACCAGCGCCGTCGGCAGCGGGGCGCGCAGCCGCGGCAGGGCCAGGCCGTACGCGGACCAGAGCCCTGCCAGCACCGCCGACACCCCGGCCGCGTACGCCAGTCCGTCGGTGCCCGCCAGGGCGACCCGGTGCACCGCGTACGCGTCCAGCACCATCAGCACCAGCCCCAGAACACCCACCGACTCGGCCGTCGAGACGAGACCACGGCGCAGCAGGACCGCCGGCGTGCCCAGGGCCGCCAGCGTGACCGCGCCGAGCACCGCCGCGCGGCCGCCGATGCCCATGTGGCCCCAGCTGACCAGCGTGAACGCGATCGCCGCGACGGCCAGCAGGATGCCCCCGAGCGTCAGCAGCACGTTCTGCACGCTCGGCGGGGACGCCTCGGCGTGCGGCCGCGGACCGGCCGGCCAGGAACCCGACGGCGGGAAGGGCGGCGGCGCGGACGCGGTGACCGGCGGCCGCAGGGCGGCCAGCAGCCAGCTGCGCCGGGCCAGCAACTGCGTCCGGCGGGCGTCCAGTTGACGCAGCTCGCGGTCGAGGATCGCCAGTTCCTCGGCGGGTGTCGGAACGTTCTCCATGGCCGGAAGTGTGGCGCCCGCCACAAGGCCCGGACATGGGCGCGGATACTCAGATCCGCCGTGAGTACGCCCGGGGCGGTCGCAGCGGGCCAGACTGGGGCCATGGACTGGTGCCGCTACCGCTTCCGCAGCGTCTGGGACCTGCCCGCCGCCCCGGAGGCCGTCTACCGCGTCCTGGAGCGGGCCGAGGAGTACCCGCGGTGGTGGCCGCAGGTGCGCGCCGTCGACCTCACGGGCGAGGAGTCCGGCACCGTCCGCTTCCGCTCCTTCCTCCCGTACGACCTCCGGGTCACCGCGCACGCCGGCCGCCGGGACCCGGCGGCCGGCGTGCTGGAGATCGCGCTGGACGGAGACCTGGCGGGCTGGTCGCGCTGGACCGTGACGGAGCACGGCGCCGGGACGCGGGCCCTGTTCGAGCAGGAGGTCGAGGTGCACAAGCCGCTGATGAGGCGCCTCGCCGTGCCCTGCCGCCCGGTCTTCAGGGCCAACCACGCGCTGATGATGCGCGGTGGACGGCGCGGTCTGGCCGCCTACCTCGAAGCGGTTTGAAGGAAGGCGGCGACGCCCTGTATGGTTCAGTGCGTTCCCGGGCGATTAGCTCAGTGGGAGAGCGCTTCGTTCACACCGAAGAGGTCACTGGTTCGAACCCAGTATCGCCCACCGGGAGAGGCCGGTCCGTCAGCAGGCGGACCGGCCTCACGCGTTCGTGCCGCCGGCCGTCACGCCGCCGCGGGCAGGTCCGGGCGCAGCGGCCACGCCGGATCGACCGGCTCCGGGACACCGCTGCGCGCGAACCACGCCTGCAGCCCCCGCGCCTGCGCCGCGTGCCACACCGCCTGCAACGTGTGCAGCTCCGCGGCGGACAACCGCTCCAGCCGCGACGCGAAACGCCGCCCCACCGCCCGTACGACCTCCATCGCCGCCAGCGCGTCGGCCGCGGCGTCGTGTGCCCCGTCCAGCGCCACGTCGTAGTGCGCGCACAGATCGGTGAGCGTCCGCCGCCCCTTGCGATAGCGGTCCAGGTGCTTGTCCAGCACCCGCGGATCCAGCACGCACAGCGGTACGTTCTCCAGGTAGCGCGCCAGCGACGAGGCCCGGTGACGGCGCAACTCCCGGTCCAGGATGGTCAGATCGAAGGGTGCGTTCATCACCACCAGCGGGCGCGACGCCGCGCACTGGTCCGCCAGCGACCTCGCTATCTCCTCCATCACCGGCGCCGGCCAGCGGCCGTTGCGCTGGAGGTGATCGTCCGTCAGGCCGTGCACCTCGGTGGCGGCCGGCGGCACCGGGATGCCCGGATTCACCAACCACCGTGTGATGCGCGGCCGTCCGCCGGGCGTGTCCTGGACGACCACCGCGGCCGACACGATCCGGTCCGCCTCGACGTCCACTCCGGTTGTCTCCGTGTCAAATGCGGCCAGCGGGCCGTCGAACCAGTGCGTCATCCCAGAACTCCTCGCACGTGCCTGGCAGATGGGCGAAGGGCCCTGCCCGAATCGGTGATACCCGGGCTGTTTGCGCCGTACGCCGCGCGGTGACAACACAGGTGACGGGGAAGGAAATTGCCATGGCGCTCGCCCAGCCCGAATCGGGAGGGCTGTCCCCCGCAAGCGGGAGGTGCCCCCAGCCCCAGCGGACCGTTCCGTTGCGCGGAGCACTCGCCACCACCGCCTGCATGGAGACGCTCCAGGTGGGCTATCTGCACGCGGTCGCCGCCGCGGCCGGCTGCTCACTGTCCCAGCCGTTCCCGGACAACGGCATCGACTGGCACGTCAGCCACAGCTCGGCCCGGCACACGGTCGACGACGAAGTGACCATCAAGGTGCAGCTCAAGTGCACCTACCAGATCCCGCCCCACCCACCGGGACCCGCGTTCTCCTTCACCCTCGACAACGACCATCTGGTGAAGCTCGCCCGCACACCGGTCTCGGTGCACAAGATCCTGGTCGTCATGCTCGTCCCCCGCACCCAGGACGAGTGGCTGCGCGCCAGCCACGACCGGCTCGACCTCAGGCACTGCTGCTACTGGACCAATCTGGCAGGCCACCCGGTGACGGGCAGGCGCCGGACCACTGTGCGGATCCCGACCACGCGGATCTTCGACGACCGCGCGCTCTGCGAGATCATGGCGCGCGTCGGGGCGGGAGGAAGACCTTGACGCACCGGCCCTTCGACGAGCACCTCCACCGATTCCCCCAGCCCGGCAGCCGCCCCCACCCCACGGCCCACCCGCCCGGCCCCTGGGGCGCCACCGCGGAGCCGGACCCGGCCCAGATCGACCCGGCCGTCCTCGGCGCCCTCCTCGACCGCCACGGCTGGCGGCGCCGCGGCGGGGCCGCCGGGCGCTACACGCGCTGGACCCCGCCCGGCCCCGTCGCCGGCGGCACCAGCCTGCTCGTACCCGAGAGCCGCGCCTTCCCCGACTGCGAGGACCTCATCGGCGAAGCGCTCACCGCACTCGCCCGCAGCGCCGCCCCCTCGGCCCGCGACGTCCTCGTCGGGCTCACCGTTCCCAGCGACGAGATCCGCTGGTTGCGTGACATCCCCCAGGGACCGTCCGGCACCGTCTCGTGGACCGCGCAGGAACAGCTGCGCTCGGCCGCCCGCCAGATGCTGCTGGCCGGCGCCCTCGCCGCACGGGGCCGCGCCGGCTACTACGGCGCCCGTCACCGCAGGCAGGCGCAGGCACTGCTCGAAGGCGTCCTCGTGGGCCCGGCGCCCGGCGGCCGTTCTCTCACCGCTTTCGTCCCCGTGCAGACCGGCCGCGCGGTCGCCGTCCGGCTCGCCCACGCGCTCCAGGCCACCCGCGAGGCCATCGACTACCGGCGGGCCGCGGGCGGCATGGAGGCGTTCGACACCGCCGTGCAGGCAGGCGTCAGCCGCGAGCTGACCGAGGCCGTGATCGCGCTCGTGCGCGGCTCGGAGGGAGCGCGCATCACGCTCGACTGGTCCCCGGCCGCCGGAGTGCCCCAAGGCTGCGCCGCCCGCATGGAGCCGGTGGAGTTCTCGGCGGGGGACCTGCCCGCCCTGCGCGAGGCGGGTGCCCGCTACCTCCAGGAGGAGCCGTCCGTCCCCGTGCGGATCACCGGCACTGTCGTCCGCATGCGCCGCTCGGGACCACGGGGCCCGGGCACCGTACGGCTGCGGGTGCTGGCCGGGGCCGAGGTGCCGCATGTGCGGGTGGCGCTGGACGAGGACTCCTACCGCACGGCCGGCCATGCCCATCTGGTCGGAATGCCGATCCGGTTGATCGGCCGGCTGGAGAGCCGGGGCGGATTCCGGCGGCTGACCGACGCCTCCGGCGTGACCCCCGTGCCGGTCGACGAGGCGGAGCGGGACCGGCTGATGAAGTCGCTCCAGGAGAACCTGGACTTCTTCGGGGAAGCGGGGGACGAGGAGGACTGACGCCCGCCCCCGCAACCGTTTCGCGAGTGGTCGCTCCGGCTCGGTACGATTCCTGGTGCGCGTGCTGTGCCAGGCCGTGCATCCGCCTTCAGTCAGGAGAGACCGGTGTCAGACGTCCGTGTGATCATCCAACGCGATTCCGAGCGGGAAGAGCGCGTGGTGACGACGGGCACTACGGCCGCCGACCTCTTCGCCGGCGAGCGCACGGTCGTCGCCGCCCGCGTGGCCGGAGAGCTGAAGGACCTCGCGTACGAGATCAAGGACGGCGAGGAGGTCGAGCCCGTCGAGATCTCCTCCGAGGACGGCCTCAACATCCTGCGCCACTCCACCGCGCACGTCATGGCCCAGGCCGTGCAGGAGCTCTTCCCCGAGGCCAAGCTCGGCATCGGCCCGCCGGTCAAGGACGGCTTCTACTACGACTTCGACGTCGAGAAGCCGTTCACGCCCGAGGATCTCAAGGCCATCGAGAAGAAGATGCAGGAGATCCAGAAGCGCGGCCAGCGCTTCTCGCGCCGCGTGGTCACCGACGACGCCGCCCGCGAGGAGCTCGCCGACGAGCCGTACAAGCTGGAGCTGATCGGCCTCAAGGGCTCCGCCTCGCACGACGACGGCGCCGACGTGGAGGTGGGCGCCGGCGAGCTCACGATCTACGACAACCTGGACGCCAAGACGGGCGACCTGTGCTGGAAGGACCTCTGCCGGGGCCCCCACCTGCCCACCACGCGCAACATCCCGGCCTTCAAGCTGATGCGCAACGCCGCCGCCTACTGGCGCGGCAGCGAGAAGAACCCGATGCTCCAGCGCATCTACGGCACCGCCTGGCCGTCCAAGGACGAGCTGAAGGCGTACCTGGACTTCCTCGCCGAGGCCGAGAAGCGCGACCACCGCAAGCTCGGCAACGAGCTGGACCTCTTCTCCATCCCGGACCAGATCGGCTCCGGCCTCGCGGTCTTCCACCCCAAGGGCGGCATCATCCGCCGGGTCATGGAGGACTACTCGCGCAAGCGGCACGAGGAGGAGGGGTACGAGTTCGTCTACACCCCGCACGCCACCAAGGGGAAGCTCTTCGAGACGTCGGGCCACCTCGACTGGTACGCCGAGGGCATGTACCCGCCCATGCAGCTCGACGAGGGCGTGGACTACTACCTCAAGCCCATGAACTGCCCGATGCACAACCTGATCTTCGACGCGCGCGGCCGGTCCTACCGTGAACTGCCGCTGCGCCTCTTCGAGTTCGGGACCGTGTACCGCTACGAGAAGTCCGGCGTCGTGCACGGTCTGACCCGTGCCCGCGGCTTCACCCAGGACGACGCGCACATCTACTGCACCAAGGAGCAGATGGCGGACGAGCTCGACTCGACGCTCACCTTCGTGCTCAACCTGCTCCGCGACTACGGTCTGACCGACTTCTACCTGGAGCTGTCCACCAAGGACCCGGAGAAGTTCGTCGGCAGCGACGAGGTCTGGGAGGAGGCCACCGAGACGCTGCGGCAGGTGGCCGAGAAGCAGGGTCTGCCGCTGGTCCCGGACCCGGGCGGCGCCGCCTTCTACGGCCCGAAGATCTCCGTCCAGGCCAAGGACGCGATCGGCCGGACCTGGCAGATGTCGACCGTCCAGCTCGACTTCAACCTGCCGGAGCGCTTCGACCTCGAGTACACCGGCCCCGACGGGACCAAGCAGCGCCCGGTCATGATCCACCGTGCCCTGTTCGGCTCGATCGAGCGGTTCTTCGCGGTGCTGCTCGAGCACTACGCGGGCGCGATGCCGCCGTGGCTGGCGCCCGTCCAGGCCGTCGGCATCCCGATCGGTGACGCGCACGTCGAGTACCTGCAGCAGTTCGCGGCGGACGCGAAGAAGAAGGGGCTGCGGGTCGAGGTCGACGCGTCCTCGGACCGGATGCAGAAGAAGATCCGCAACCAGCAGAAGCAGAAGGTCCCGTTCATGATCATCGTCGGTGACGAGGACATGAACGCGGGCACCGTCTCCTTCCGCTACCGCGACGGCTCGCAGGAGAACGGAATTCCGCGCGAGGAGGCCCTGGCCAAGCTCGTCGACGTGGTGGAACGACGGGTCCAGGTCTGACCCGAGCAGGCACGCGAGGGGCGGTCCCGGAAGGGGCCGCCCCTCGCCGCATGCCGCCCTCAGCGGCGAATATGCTGGCACGCATGACGACTGAGCCGGAGCAGCAGATCGGAGTCGGGACGCCTGACTCGTTCCAGCGCCTGTGGACGCCTCACCGCATGGCGTACATCCAGGGCGAGAACAAGCCGACCGGCCCCGGGGCCGACGACGGCTGCCCGTTCTGCTCGATCCCGTCGAAGTCCGACGAGGACGGTCTGATCATCGCCCGCGGCGAGACGGTCTACGCCGTGCTCAACCTCTACCCCTACAACGGCGGCCACCTGATGGTCGTCCCGTACCGCCACGTCGCCGACTACACCGAGCTGGACGACGCCGAGACCGTCGAGCTCGCACGGCTGACCAAGGAGGCCATGACCGCCCTGCGGGCGGCCTCCGGCGCCCACGGGTTCAACATCGGCCTCAACCAGGGCAGCGCCGCCGGGGCCGGGATCGCCGCCCACCTGCACCAGCACATCGTGCCCCGGTGGGGCGGCGACACCAACTTCATGCCCGTCATCGGCTCGACCAAGGTGCTGCCGCAGCTCCTCGCCGACACCCGCCGGATGCTCGCCGCCGCCTGGCCCCTCTGAGCCGCACGGGAGCCGTCCGCACCGGAGCCGCCCGCGCCGGAGCCGTCCGCACCGGAGCCGCCCCCGCGCCGGAGCCGTCCGCCTCACGCGTCGTACAGGTCCGCGTTCCGCGGAGTCGGGTCCTGGACGAACCCGCTGACGACCATGGAGCGGTTGTCGAACTTCTCCGTGCTGACGCCGTTGTCGGCCAGGACCTTCATCGCGGCGGCGTGAGCCACGCGCAGCACCGGAGTGGCGGCGCGCATCGCGTCGTCCGCCATGAACCGGTGCCGCCAGGGCTTCTCGGCCCAGGCGTGACGCAGTCCGAACGGCTCCGGCAGCACCAGCTTGCCGCCGAGGAAGTCGAGCAGCGGCGGGAACCAGGTGAAGGGCGCCCGCACCGCCAGGCGTACGACCTCGGGCGCGTCCACCAGCGGCAGCACGCGGTCGACGGTCTCCCAGAACTTGACGGTCTTGCTGACGGTGACGGTCTTGGGCTCGGGCTTGGTCGTGAACAGGGAGTGGACCGGGCCGAGCGCGTGCCCGGTGACCTCCACGCGCAGGGTCTCGTGGAGCACGGTGACCGTGATCATCATGGTGATGACCAACTGGCCGTCCCACAGCGTGAACTGCACGCCCAGGTAGTGGCGGTTGCCGCCGCCGAACTGCTGGTGGTTGCAGATGCGCTGTATCTCGTGGCCCCTGACCTGGAAGGTCTCCACGTCCTGGCCCTCGGGCCTGGCGACCGCCGCGGCGTTCTCGCCGACCGGGGAGACGATCCAGTGCCGGACGGACGGGGTCGGGAAGCCGCCGGAGTTCAGCGGGCCGCGTTCCAGCAGCTTCAGCTTGTCGTGGATGGCCCTTATGACGTCCCAGCTGCGGAACTGGTTGATCTCCTTGCCCGGTTCGCTGGGGACGAGCTCCTCGGCCATCTGCCAGCTGCCCCAGCGGGTGCCCATGCCCAGTATTCCCTTGGGGCCCGCGTAGAAGACGACGTTGGAGTGCTGCTCGGCGGTGAGCTTCTGCAGACCCTGGCGCAGCTGCTCACGGGCGGTCTCGTCGGGATTTCCCGGCACGGCCTCGGGGACCTTCGCGCCGATGCCGCCGCCTCCGGAGAGGAGGCTGTCCCATCGCGCGCGCATGTCCTTCGCGGTCGACTCGCAGATCCTCTTCGCGAGCATCCAGCCGACGACCGGGGCGACGATCATGCCCCGGATGTAGTAGCCCCAGAACCCTGTGAACGGCAGCCGCAGCAGCAGGACCACGGCCATGATGCCGAGGCCCACGAGCAGGAGGGTGCCAACGGCTCCGGCGCCCTTGTTCGCCGCGCCGGCGAGGGTGCGGCGCAGCTGGAACACGCCCATCCACAGCAGGAGTCCGGGCAGGAAGAGCAGTCCGCACAGCGCCATGACGGCGGTGAGCCTGGCGTCCCGCTCCTTGCGGATGCGGGTGGCGGCCAGGCAGTGCTCCACGACGGTCTGGGGCTCGGTGCCGAAGGACTGGATCAGCGCCTTGCGGGCGCCGCCGAGCATCCGTACCTGGACCGCCCGGGAGAAGGCCTCACCGAGGTTCGGCTCGAAGAGGGAGAACTTGCCCGGCGTCACCTCGGACTTGTGCCACTCGCTGTTGGCCTTGAGGATCTCGGCGACCGGGCCGTCGCGGTACGCCGCCGAGGCGAGCGCATGAGTCGCCGCGGTCTGCCCGGCCGACCCCATGAGCGGGACCTGAGCCCCGGGTGTGAAATCGAATCCGTCTGTCACTACCGCCCCCATCGCCGCACGCGTCCGCACTGCGGCCTGTTCCCAACTGCCGCGCCCCGCACACCTGATGAGCTGGACACCTCAGCGTATCGGGGGCCGGGCGGTCGCGGCAGTGGACATCGGGACGGCCGTCCGCCGGCGATGTGCGCCGGCGGACGGCCAGCGGCTAGGAGGCCTTCGCCTTCGCCTCCTCGCGCATCCGGTCCGCCACCTGCTGCGGCATCGGCTCGTGCCGTGCGTAGGTCCGGCTGAACCGGCCCGTGCCGTGCGAGATGGAGCGCAGGTCGACCGCGTAGCGCCCGATCTCGATCTCCGGCACCTCGGAGCGCACCAGCGTGCGCCCGCCGCCCGCCTGTTCGGTGCCGATGACCCGGCCGCGGCGGCCGGACAGGTCGCTCATGACCGGCCCCACGTACTCGTCCGGGACGAGCACCTGCACCTCGGCCACGGGCTCCAGCAGGTTGATCCGCGCCTCGGCCGCGGCCTCGCGCAGTGCGAGGGCGCCCGCGGTCTGGAAGGCCGCGTCGGAGGAGTCCACCGAGTGCGCCTTGCCGTCCCGCAGGGTGACCCGTACGTCGACGAGCGGATAGCCCGCGGCGACACCGCGCGCGGCCTGGGCGCGTACGCCCTTCTCCACGGACGGGATGAACTGGCGCGGCACCGCTCCACCGACGACCTTGTCGACGAACTCGACGCCGGAGCCGGCCGGCAGGGGTTCGACGTCGATCTCGCAGATCGCGTACTGCCCGTGGCCGCCGGACTGCTTCACATGGCGGCCGCGACCCGCGGAGCCGGCGGCGAAGGTCTCGCGGAGCTGGACCTTGTGGGGCACGACGTCGACCTGGACGCCGTAGCGGTTGCGGAGCCGTTCGAGGGCGACGTCGGCGTGTGCCTCGCCCATGCACCACAGCACCACCTGGTGGGTGTCCTGGTTCTGTTCGAGCCGCATCGTCGGATCCTCGGCGGCGAGGCGGGTCAGGCCCTGCGACAGCTTGTCCTCGTCCGCCTTGCTGTGCGCCTGGATGGCGAGCGGCAGCAGCGGATCGGGCATCGTCCAGGGCGCCATCAGCAGCGGGTCGTCCTTGGCCGAGAGGGTGTCCCCGGTCTCGGCGCGGGACAGCTTCGCGACGCAGGCCAGGTCACCGGCGATGGCGTGGGGGAGCGGGCGCTGCTGTTTGCCGAAGGGCGCGGACAGGGCGCCGACGCGCTCGTCGACGTCGTGGTCCTCGTGTCCCCGGTCGGCCAGCCCGTGACCGGAGACGTGCACCGTCTCGTCGGGCCGCAGCGTCCCGGAGAAGACGCGCACCAGGGAGACACGGCCGACGTAGGGGTCCGAGGCGGTCTTGACCACCTCGGCGACGAGCGGTCCGGCCGGGTCGCAGGTGATCGCGGGCCGCGGGGTCCCGTCGGGGGTCGTGACGTCGGGCGGCGTCGTCTCGAGCGGGGTCGGGAAGCCGCCGGTGATCAGCTCCAGCAGCTCGACCGTGCCGAGGCCCTGCCGGGCGCCGTCGGCCGCGGGGGCGGCGGCGAGGACCGGATGGAAGGTGCCGCGCGCCACGGCCTTCTCCAGGTCGTCGACGAGGGTCTTGAGGTCGATCTCCTCACCGCCGAGGTAGCGGTCCATGAGGGTCTCGTCCTCGCTCTCCGCGATGATGCCCTCGATGAGCCGGTTGCGGGCCTCCTCGATCAGCGGGGTCTGCGCGGGGTCGGGCGGGGACTCCTTCCGTTCGCCGGACGAGTAGTCGAAGATCTTCTGCGTCAGCAGTCCGACGAGGCCGGTGACCGGTGCGTGACCGTCCGCCTGCTGGGGGCCGTACTGCGGCAGATGGAGCGGCAGGACCGCATCGGGGTCGTCGCCGCCGAAGATCTGCCCGCAGACGGCGGTGAGCTCCTCGAAGCCGGTGCGCGCGGTCTCCAGATGCGTCACGACGATGGCGCGCGGCATGCCCACCGCCGCGCACTCCTCCCACACCGCGCGGCACGCGCCCGCCACGGCGTCGGCCTCCTGCGCGGCCGAGACGACGAAGAGGGCCGCGTCCGCTGCTCGCAGACCGGCCCTCAGCTCCCCGACGAAGTCCGCGTATCCGGGAGTGTCGAGAAGATTGATCTTGTACCCGCCCCATTCGACGGGCACGAGGGACAGCTGTACGGAACGTTGCTGACGGTGCTCGATCTCGTCGTAGTCCGAGACCGTGGCGCCGTCCTCGACCCGGCCGGCCCGGTTGACCGCTCCCGCGGTCAGCGCCAGCGCCTCGACCAGCGTCGTCTTGCCCGACCCGCTGTGGCCGACCAGCACCACATTCCGTACGGATGCGGGGTGGTCGGCCGTTACTGCTCTGCCGGCGGCTCCGGGGTGTGCATGCGCTTTGTCGCCCATGATCTTGCCTCCCGATCGATTGCACGGCGAGGAGGGAAAGCCGCGGGCGCGGCAAGCCGGGACGATGTCCCGAATCGTCGTCCGGGGCAGCTCCGGCGATGCCCGCGGTGGTCTTTCGAGCTTTCCACTGTCGTCATGGTGCGTCCATACGTCGGACGCCGCAGCACCTGTCCGGGTCCGGCCCGTGGGCCGTCACCGTCCTGGCTACGATGGGCCAGCCGGTGGCCGTAGGGGCCACACGGCCCACCGAACCCTCGGGAAGGCCATGCTGAACAAGTACGCGCGTGCATTCTTCACGCGTGTTCTCACACCGTTCGCCGCGTTTCTGCTCCGCCGCGGGGTGAGCCCCGACGCCGTCACGCTGATCGGCACGGCCGGAGTCGTGGCAGGAGCGCTGGTCTTCTTCCCCAGAGGCGAGTTCTTCTGGGGCACGATCGTCATCACGCTGTTCGTCTTCTCCGACCTCGTCGACGGCAACATGGCCCGGCAGGCGGGCGTCTCCAGCCGCTGGGGCGCGTTCCTCGACTCGACGCTCGACCGGGTCGCCGACGGCGCGATCTTCGGCGGTTTCGCGCTCTGGTACGCGGGCAAAGGCGACGACAACATGCTCTGCGCGGTGGCGATCTTCTGCCTCGCGAGCGGCCAGGTCGTGTCGTACACCAAGGCCCGTGGAGAGTCGATCGGCCTGCCCGTGGCCGTCAACGGACTGGTCGAGCGCGCCGAGCGGCTCGTCATCTCGCTGGTCGCCGCCGGCCTCGCCGGCCTCCACGGGTTCGGGGTGCCCGGCATCGACGTCCTTCTGCCGATCGCGCTGTGGATTGTCGCCGTCGGCAGCCTGGTGACGCTGGGGCAGCGGGTCGTCACGGTACGGCGCGAGTCCGCCGAAGCCGAGGCCGCCGAGGCCCGGCAGCCCGGCGGGGCCCGGTCCGGCGGGGCCGAGCAGGAAGGGGCCGGGGCATCATGATGCGCGACCGTTTGACCGACGCCCTGTACGGACTGGGCTGGGGCGCGGTGAAGAAGCTGCCCGAGCCGGTGGCCGCCGGACTCGGCCGCACCATCGCCGACGCCGCCTGGAGGCGGCGCGGCAAGGGCGTGCTGCGGCTGGAGTCCAACCTCGCACGCGTCGTTCCCGACGCGGGGGCCGAGCGCCTGGCCGAGCTCTCCAAGGCGGGCATGCGCTCGTACATGCGCTACTGGATGGAGTCCTTCCGGCTGCCGAACTGGAACCAGGAGCGCGCCCGGCTCAGCTTCGACCCCAAGGACATCCATCACCTGACGGACGGCCTCGCGTCGGGGCGGGGCGTCGTCATCGCCCTGCCGCACCTCGCCAACTGGGACGTCGCCGGGATCTGGGTGACCCGGGCCCTCGGCATCCCCTTCACCACGGTCGCCGAACGCCTCAAGCCGGAGTCGCTGTACGACCGGTTCGTCGCCTACCGCGAGAGTCTCGGCATGGAGGTCCTGCCGCACACGGGCGGGTCGGCCTTCGGCACGCTGGCCCGGCGGCTGCGCGACGGCGGCCTCGTCTGCCTGGTCGCGGACCGCGACCTGTCCGCCTCCGGCGTCGAGGTGACCTTCTTCGGCGAGACGGCCCGCATGCCCGCAGGTCCCGCGCTGCTGGCCCAGCAGACCGGCGCCCTGCTGCTCCCGGTGACGCTCTGGTACGACGAGACGCCCGTCATGAAGGGCCGCATCCACCCGCCTGTCGAGGTCCCCCGGTCAGGCACGCGCGCCGAGAAGACGTCCTCCATGACGCAGGCCCTCGCGGACGTCTTCGCCGAGGGCATCGCCGAGCACCCGGAGGACTGGCACATGCTGCAGCGGCTGTGGCTCTCGGACCTCGAACCGCGGGAGGACAGGACGTGAGGATCGGCATCGTCTGTCCGTACTCGTGGGACGTGCCCGGTGGCGTGCAGTTCCACATCAGGGACCTGGCCGAGCACCTCATCGGGCTCGGGCACGACGTCTCCGTCCTCGCCCCCGCGGACGACGACACACCCCTGCCGCCCTACGTGGTCTCCGCGGGCCGCGCCGTGCCCGTGCCGTACAACGGCTCGGTCGCCCGGCTCAATTTCGGCTTCCTGTCCGCGGCCCGGGTGCGGCGCTGGCTCCACGACGGCACCTTCGACGTCATCCACATCCACGAGCCGGCGTCGCCTTCCCTGGGCCTGCTCTCCTGCTGGGCCGCGCAGGGGCCGATCGTCGCCACGTTCCACACGTCAAACCCGCGGTCGCGGGCCATGATCGCGGCCTATCCGATCCTGCAGCCCGCGCTGGAGAAGATCAGCGCGCGGATCGCCGTCAGCGAGTACGCCCGCCGCACGCTCGTGGAGCACCTCGGCGGTGACGCGGTCGTCATCCCGAACGGCGTCGACGTCGGCTTCTTCGAGAAGGCCGAGCCGAAGGCGGAGTGGCAGAACGGCACGATCGGCTTCATCGGCCGCATCGACGAGCCGCGCAAGGGCCTGCCGGTGCTGATGAAGGCGCTTCCGGCGATCTTCGACGCCTGCCCGGACACGCGGCTGCTGGTCGCGGGGCGCGGTGACGAGGAGGAGGCCGTCGCGTCCCTGCCGGCCGCGATGCGCTCCCGGGTCGAGTTCCTCGGGATGGTCAGCGACGAGGACAAGGCACGGCTGCTGCGCAGCGTCGACGTGTACGTGGCGCCCAACACGGGCGGCGAGAGCTTCGGCATCATCCTGGTCGAGGCGATGTCGGCGGGCGCGCCGGTGCTGGCCTCCGACCTGGACGCGTTCGCCCAGGTGCTGGACAAGGGCGCGGCGGGGGAGATGTTCGCCAACGAGGACGCGGACGCGCTGGCCTCGGCGGCGATCCGCCTGCTGGGCGACCCGGACCGGCGGCGGGAGCTGCGCGAGCGGGGCAGCGCGCACGTGCGGCGGTTCGACTGGTCGACGGTGGGCGCGGACATCCTCGCCGTGTACGAGACGGTGACGGACGGCGCGGCGTCGGTGGCGACGGACGACCGGCCGGGCCTGCGGGCCCGCCTGGGGCTGGTGACCCGGGGCTGAGGCCCCTGCCCGGCCGGGCAGGGGCGCGCCGGGCTCACGGACAGGGCCCACCACGGGAGCGCGGCCAGGTCCGCCGCCCTCCCCACAGCCCCTCGGGCGTGAGGAGGCGCCCTCATCGGCCCGGTAGCCTTGCCGCCCGTGAGCACCCTGATCTGGATCGTCGTCGCCCTCGTGGCCATCGGCATGTACCTCAGCTGGACCGCCGGGCGACTCGACCGGCTCCACGCGCGGATCGACGCCGCCCGGGCCGCGCTCGACGCGCAGCTCCTGCGGCGCGCCTCGGTCGCACAGGAGCTCGCGACCTCCGGGGTGCTCGACCCCGCCGCGTCCATCGTGCTGTACGAGGCCGCGCACGAGGCGCGGCAGGCGGAGGAGGAGCACCGCGAGGTCGCCGAGAGCGAACTCAGCGCCGCACTGCGGGCGGTGTTCGGGGAGGCCGAGCAGATGGAGGCCCTGCGCGCGGTACCGGGAGGCGAGGACGCCGCCGGCGAGCTCGCGCAGGCGGTGCGCCGCGTCCCCATGGCGCGCCGGTTCCACAACGACACCGTCCGCGCCGCGCGCGCCCTGCGCCGGCACCGCACGGTGCGCTGGTTCCGGCTCGCGGGCCACGCCCCGTTCCCCCTGGCGTTCGAGATGGACGACGAGCCCCCCGCGGCGCTGGCGGACCGGCCCGCCTGAACGGTGCCCGGCCGCGCCGGCGGACCGGCCCCACCCAAAACGATCCACGGGGTGACTATTGGCCCTTGATGTGGACTGGTCCCCGGATGTTCCATCGGTGACGCATCACAACGTCGTCATCGAGTGAGGTCCATCCGTGTCCAGCACCACCACCCCGCAGACCCCCGAGACCGGTACCGCCCGCGTCAAGCGCGGCATGGCCGAGCAGCTCAAGGGCGGCGTGATCATGGACGTGGTCAACGCCGAGCAGGCGAAGATCGCCGAGGATGCCGGCGCCGTGGCCGTCATGGCCCTGGAGCGCGTGCCCGCCGACATCCGCAAGGACGGCGGCGTGGCCCGGATGTCCGACCCGAACATGATCGAGGAGATCATCGACGCGGTCTCCATCCCGGTGATGGCCAAGTCGCGTATCGGCCACTTCGTCGAGGCCCAGGTGCTGCAGTCCCTGGGCGTCGACTACATCGACGAGTCCGAGGTCCTGACCCCGGCCGACGAGGTCAACCACAGCGACAAGTGGGCCTTCACCACCCCGTTCGTCTGCGGCGCCACCAACCTGGGCGAGGCCCTGCGCCGTATCGCCGAGGGCGCGGCCATGATCCGCTCCAAGGGCGAGGCCGGCACGGGCAACGTCGTCGAGGCCGTCCGTCACCTGCGCCAGATCAAGAACGAGATCGCCAAGCTGCGCGGCTTCGACAACAACGAGCTGTACGCCGCCGCCAAGGAGCTGCGCGCCCCGTACGAGCTCGTCAAGGAGGTCTCCGAGCTCGGCAAGCTGCCGGTCGTGCTGTTCTCCGCCGGTGGCGTGGCCACTCCGGCCGATGCCGCGCTGATGCGCCAGCTCGGCGCCGAGGGCGTCTTCGTCGGCTCCGGCATCTTCAAGTCGGGCGACCCGGCCAAGCGCGCCGCCGCCATCGTGAAGGCCACCACCTTCTACGACGACCCGAAGATCATCGCGGACGCCTCCCGCAACCTGGGCGAGGCCATGGTCGGCATCAACTGCGACACCCTGCCCGAGGCCGAGCGCTACGCGAACCGGGGCTGGTAATGACGACGCCCGTGATCGGTGTCCTGGCCCTCCAGGGCGACGTACGGGAGCACCTGATCGCCCTGGCCGCGGCGGACGCCGTGGCCAGGCCGGTGCGGCGGCCCGAGGAACTGGCCGAGGTCGACGGCCTGGTGATCCCCGGCGGCGAGTCCACGACCATGTCCAAGCTCGCCACGCTGTTCGGCATGCTGGAGCCGCTGCGCGAGCGCATCGCGGCGGGCATGCCGGTCTACGGCACCTGCGCCGGTCTGATCATGCTCGCCGAGAAGATCATCGACCCGCGCTCGGGCCAGGAGACGCTCGGCGGCATCGACATGATCGTCCGCCGCAACGCCTTCGGCCGGCAGAACGAGTCGTTCGAGGCGACCGTCGAGGTGTCCGGCGTCGGTCCCGTAGAGGGCGTCTTCATCCGCGCCCCGTGGGTGGAGTCCGTCGGCGCCCAGGTCGAGGTGCTCGCCGAGCACGACGGCCACATCGTCGCGGTACGGCAGGGCAAGGTGCTCGCGACTTCGTTCCATCCCGAGCTGACCGGTGACCACCGCGTGCACGGCCTGTTCGTCGACATGGTGCGCACGGGGGCCTGACAGGATCCCGGTAGGATCTCTGGGGTTCGTGCAGGAATTGGTTACGCGAAGGAGACAGGCAGATGTCCGGCCACTCTAAATGGGCTACGACGAAGCACAAGAAGGCCGTGATCGACGCCAAGCGCGGCAAGCTCTTCGCGAAGCTGATCAAGAACATCGAGGTCGCGGCCCGTACCGGCGGCGGTGACCCCGACGGCAACCCGACGCTGTTCGACGCCATCCAGAAGGCCAAGAAGAGCTCGGTTCCGAACAAGAACATCGATTCCGCGGTCAAGCGCGGCGCCGGCCTGGAAGCCGGTGGCGCCGACTACGAGACGATCATGTACGAGGGCTACGGCCCGAACGGTGTGGCGGTGCTCATCGAGTGCCTCACCGACAACCGCAACCGCGCCGCCTCCGACGTGCGGGTCGCCATGACCCGCAACGGCGGCTCGATGGCCGACCCGGGCTCCGTCTCGTACCTGTTCAACCGCAAAGGCGTCGTCATCGTCCCCAAGGGGGAGCTGACCGAGGACGACGTCCTCGGCGCCGTCCTGGACGCGGGCGCCGAGGAGGTCAACGACCTCGGCGAGTCCTTCGAGGTGCTGAGCGAGGCCACCGACCTGGTCGCGGTCCGCACCGCCCTCCAGGGGGCCGGTATCGACTACGACTCGGCCGACGCCAACTTCGTCCCGACCATGCAGGTCGAGCTGGACGAGGAGGGCGCGCGCAAGATCTTCAAGCTGATCGACGCGCTCGAGGACAGCGACGACGTGCAGAACGTCTTCGCCAACTTCGACGTCTCGGACGAGGTCATGGAGAAGGTCGACGCCTGATCCACGCTCGTACGACGGGCCGGCGGGGGCATCCCCGTCGGCCCGTCGCGTTGTCGGCGGTTGTCGGTGGCAGCCGATAGCCTGCACAAACAGCTGAGCGAAGGAGGGGTGGGACGCGTGCGCGTTCTCGGGGTGGACCCTGGGCTGACCCGGTGCGGTGTCGGCGTCGTGGAGGGAGTGGCCGGCCGTCCGCTGACGATGCGTGGCGTCGGTGTCGTCCGGAGCCCGGCGGACGCCGATCTGGGCCACCGGCTGGTCGCGATCGAGCAGGGCATCGAGCAGTGGCTCGACGAGCACCGCCCCGAATTCGTCGCCGTCGAGCGCGTGTTCAGCCAGCACAATGTCCGCACGGTGATGGGCACGGCCCAGGCCAGCGCCGTGGCCATGCTCTGCGCCTCCCGTCGCGGGATCCCCGTCGCCCTGCACACGCCCAGCGAGGTCAAGGCGGCCGTCACCGGCACCGGACGGGCCGACAAGGCGCAGGTCGGCGCCATGGTGACCCGGTTGCTGCGGCTCGACGCACCGCCGAAGCCTGCCGACGCCGCGGACGCCCTCGCCCTCGCCATCTGCCACATCTGGCGCGCCCCCGCGCAGAACCGCCTGCAGCGGGCGGTCGCCGCGCATCACGCAACGAAAGGCCGGACCGCATGATCGCCTTTGTGAGCGGCACGGTGGCCGCCCTCGCCCCGACCACGGCCGTGATCGAGGTCGGCGGCGTCGGCATGGCCGTGCAGTGCACCCCGAACACCCTCTCCGGGCTGAGACTCGGTCAGGAGGCAAGGCTCGCCACGTCGTTGGTGGTCCGGGAGGACTCGCTGACGCTCTACGGCTTCGCCGACGACGACGAGCGCCAGGTGTTCGAGCTCCTGCAGACCGCGAGCGGCGTGGGCCCGCGCCTGGCCCAGGCGATGCTCGCCGTGCACACACCGGACGCGCTGCGGGTCGCCGTCACGAGCGGCGACGAGAAGGCGCTGACGGCGGTGCCGGGGATCGGCAAGAAGGGCGCGCAGAAGCTGCTGCTGGAGCTGAAGGACCGGCTCGGCGCGCCGGTCGGCTCCACGCCCGCGGTCGGTGCGCCGGTCAGCCAGTCCTGGCGCGACCAGCTGCACGCCGCGCTGATCGGCCTCGGCTACGCGACCCGCGAGGCGGACGAGGCGGTGACGGCTGTGGCGCCACAGGCGGAGTCCCTGGGCCCCGCGCCCGAGGTGGGCCCCCTGCTCCGAGCCGCGCTCCAGACCCTGAACAGGGCACGCTGAGGTCCGTGCGGGGTGTTCCCCTACTCGCCGCATACGCAGCCCCGCCGGCGATTGAGGCGCGGGGGTCCGGGGGCGGAGCCCCCGGTACGGGAAAGGGCGGGGAGGGGAAAACGCCCCGCGCAGCGCCCCCGCCCGCACGCAACCGTACGAACCGAGAAGGCAGACACCACGTGAACTGGGACGACGAGACCACCGCCGAGACGGAACCGCGGCTGGTCGGCGGCGCCGCCGACGGCGAGGACCAGGCTGTCGAGGCGGCCCTGCGACCCAAGTCGCTGGCCGAGTTCGTCGGCCAGGAGCGCGTCCGCGAGCAGCTCGACCTCGTGCTCAAGGCGGCCCTCGCCCGCGGCGCCACCGCCGACCACGTCCTGCTCTCCGGTGCACCCGGCCTCGGCAAGACCACCCTGTCGATGATCATCGCCGCGGAGATGAACGCCCCGATCCGCATCACCTCGGGCCCCGCCATCCAGCACGCGGGCGACCTCGCCGCCATCCTCTCCTCGCTCCAGGAGGGAGAGGTCCTCTTCCTCGACGAGATCCACCGCATGTCCCGGCCGGCCGAGGAGATGCTCTACATGGCGATGGAGGACTTCCGCGTCGACGTGATCGTCGGCAAGGGCCCGGGGGCCACCGCCATCCCCCTGGAGCTGCCTCCGTTCACCCTCGTCGGCGCCACGACCAGGGCCGGTCTGCTGCCGCCACCCCTGCGCGACCGCTTCGGCTTCACCGCGCACATGGAGTTCTACGAGCCCGTCGAACTGGAGCGCGTCATCCACCGTTCGGCACAGCTTCTCGACCTCGACATCGAGGCGGAGGGCGCCGCCGAGATCGCCGGCCGCTCACGCGGCACGCCGCGTATCGCCAACCGTCTGCTGCGCCGCGTCCGGGACTACGCCCAGGTCAAGGCGGACGGCCTCATCACCCGGGAGGTGGCCGCGGCCGCCCTCGGCGTGTACGAGGTCGACAGCCGCGGCCTGGACCGGCTGGACCGGGCGGTGCTGCAGGCGCTGCTCAAGCTGTTCGGGGGCGGCCCGGTCGGTCTGTCCACGCTCGCGGTCGCGGTGGGGGAGGAGCGCGAGACGGTCGAGGAGGTGGCCGAGCCCTTCCTCGTACGCGAGGGTCTGCTGGCCCGGACCCCCCGGGGCCGGGTGGCCACGCCCGCGGCCTGGGCGCACCTCGGGCTCGTGCCGCCTCAGCAGGGCACAAGTGGACAACAGGGGCTGTTCGGGGCGTGACGGCGAGGGGAGTCGTCCCCTGCGGAACCACGGTGGGATGCTGGGCGTTGTTCCAGTGATGCGGACTCGCTTAGACTCCGCCGATGCCGACCTTCCGGGTCGGCATGCCCACCCCCGTAGATCAGGCCGTTCATCAGCGCGGTCGTGCGAAGGAATTCCCCGCCGTGGATATCTTGACCCTCCTCCCTTTCATCGTGCTCATCGGGGCCATGTTCCTGATGACCCGCTCCGCCAAGAAGAAGCAGCAGGCGGCCGCGCAGATGCGTGACCAGATGCAGCCCGGCACCGGAGTGCGGACCATCGGTGGCCTCTACGCGACCGTCAAGGAGGTCAACGACGACACGGTCCTCCTCGAGGCGGCCCCCGGAGTGCACCTGGTGTTCGCGAAGAACGCCATCGGCGCGGTCCTCGCCGACGACGAGTACAACCGGATCGTCCACGGTGACGACGATGTCAAGACCGACAGCGCCACCGTCGTCCCCGACGACGCGTCCTCGCTGAGCGGCGACACCGCGGCCGACGAGACCACCGACTCCGACAAGATCGACCTCGGCAAGAAGGCCGACACGGACGCGGACGACGCCGAGGTGAAGGACGCCGACACCAAGGACGGCAAGACCGACGGCGAGGCCGACGCGAAGTAGTCACGATCGGGGACCGCGGCGGCGCCCACCGGCGCCGGGCGGTCCCCCGGTTGTGCCGACTGACCTTCGGGGGCAGGTCCCCACAACACTTCGTGGCCGCCTCGGCGCACACCCGGCGCAGGCGGTTGGACAGGGAGAAACGAGAAGGTGGCAGCACCGAACAGGGGCCGAAGGCCCGCGGGGGCTCAGGGTAAGCCGGGGCGTTCCCTGGTTCTGATCCTGATCGCCATGGTCGCGCTCACGGGTGGCATGTTCTGGGCGGGGCAGCTCACGCCGCGTCTGGGCATCGACCTGGCGGGCGGTACGACCATCACGCTCGAGGCGAAGAGCGAGCCCGGCAAAGAGAGCGCCGTCAACGAGACCAACATGAACACCGCGGTCGGCATCATCGAGCGCCGTGTCAATGGTCTGGGTGTCTCCGAGGCCGAGGTCCAGACCCAGGGCGACCGGAACATCATCGTCAACATCCCCAAGGGGACGAATTCCGAGCAGGCCCGTGAGCAGGTCGGCACCACCGCCCAGCTCTTCTTCCGGCCCGTGCTGACCGTCGCCGCCGGCGGCCCCGCAGCCCCCGAGCCCTCCCCGAGCGCGTCGTCCAGCGGCAAGCCCAAGGACGACAAGGCGACGGACAAGCCGAAGGCCGGTGCCCCCTCCGGCTCCCCGTCGGCCAGTGCGACCACCCAGGGCCGTGCCGTGACGGAGGGCCTCAAGGCCCCCGCGGCGAGCCCCACGCCGTCCGCCTCGGACAAGCCGAAGACGTCCGAGAGCCCGGCGCCCTCGGACAAGCCCGAGCCGACGCCCTCCAGCGACCCGGCCTCCGCCGCACTGGAGAAGCAGTTCACCGCTCTGGACTGCACGGACGCCAAGGCCCGCGGCAAGCTCGGTGACGGCGTCAAGCCGACCGAGACCGCCCTCGCCTGTGGCAAGAACAGCGTGGGCCAGTGGGAGAAGTACATCCTCGGCCCGGCTGAGGTGGACGGCAAGGACGTCGACGACGCCAAGGGCCAGCTCGACCAGCAGCGCGGCATGTGGATCGTCACGATGGACTTCACCGAGAGCGGTGCCAAGAAGTTCCAGAAGATCACCGGCCGCCTGTCCCAGCAGCAGCCCCCGATGAACCAGTTCGCCATCGTCCTCGACGGTGAAGTGGTCTCGGCCCCGCAGGTGAACCAGACGCTGAGCGCCAGCGCCGAGATCACCGGCAACTTCACCCAGGACTCCGCCCAGAACCTGGGCAACATCCTGTCCTACGGCGCCCTGCCCCTGTCCTTCGAGGAGCAGAGCGTCACCACGGTCACCGCCGCCCTCGGCGGTGAACAGCTCCAGGCGGGTCTGATCGCCGGTGCGATCGGCCTCGCGCTCGTCGTGATCTACCTGGTCGTCTACTACCGCGGCCTGGCCCTGATCGCGATCCTCAGCCTCATGGCTTCCGCGATCCTGACGTACACGATCATGGCTCTGCTCGGCCCGGGCATCGGCTTCGCGCTGAACCTGCCCGCAGTCTGCGGCGCCATCGTCGCGATCGGTATCACCGCCGACTCGTTCATCGTCTACTTCGAACGCATAAGGGACGAGATCCGCGAGGGCCGCACGCTGCGTCCGGCCGTGGAGCGTGCCTGGCCGCGTGCCCGGCGCACGATCCTGGTCTCCGACTTCGTGTCGTTCCTCGCCGCCGCCGTGCTCTTCGTCGTCACGGTCGGCAAGGTCCAGGGCTTCGCGTTCACGCTGGGTCTGACGACCCTGCTCGACGTGGTGGTCGTCTTCCTGTTCACCAAGCCGGTCATGACGATCCTCGCCCGCCAGAAGTTCTTCGCGAGCGGCCACCCGTGGTCCGGACTGGACCCGAAGCGGCTCGGCGCCAAGCCGCCGCTGCGCCGCTCCCGTCGCATCTCCGCCCCCACCGACCCGAAGGAGGCGTGAGATGTCACGACTCGGAAACCTCGGTGCCAGGCTGTACCAGGGCGAGGTCGGCTACGACTTCGTCGGCAAGCGCAAGATCTGGTACGGCGTCTCGATCCTGATCACCATCACGGCCATCCTCGGCGTCGTGGTCCAGGGCCTCAACATGGGCATCGAGTTCAAGGGCGGTGCCGTCTTCACCACTCCGAAGACCAGCGTGTCGGTCGCCCAGGCCCAGGAAGCCGCGGAAGAGGCCTCCGGCCACCCCGCGATCGTCCAGGAGCTCGGCACCGGCGGCATGCGCATCCAGGTCAGTGAGCTGGACACGCAGCAGGCCGACAAGGTCGCCGCCGAGCTCTCCGAGACGCTCGACGTGGACGCGGAGCGGATCAACGCCGAGCTCGTCGGGCCCAGCTGGGGCGAGCAGATCGCCAACAAGGCGTGGACCGGCCTCGGCGTCTTCATGATCCTCGTGGTGATCTACCTGGCCATCGCCTTCGAGTGGCGCATGGCGGTCGCGGCCCTGGTCGCGCTGATCCACGACATCACCATCACCGTCGGCGTCTACGCCCTCGTCGGCTTCGAGGTCACGCCGGGCACGGTGATCGGTCTGCTCACGATCCTCGGTTACTCGCTGTACGACACGGTCGTCGTCTTCGACTCCCTCAAGGAGGGGTCGAAGGACATCACCAAGCAGACCCGCTGGACCTACAGCGAGATCGCCAACCGCAGCATCAACAGCACCCTGGTGCGTTCGATCAACACCACGGTCGTCGCCCTGCTGCCGGTCGCCGGCCTGCTGTTCATCGGTGGCGGTGTCCTCGGCGCCGGCATGCTGAACGACATCTCGCTGTCGCTGTTCGTCGGTCTCGCCGCCGGTGCGTACTCCTCGATCTTCATCGCCACTCCGCTGGTCGCCGACCTCAAGGAGCGCGAGCCGCAGATGAAGGCCCTGAAGAAGCGGGTGCTCGCCAAGCGCGCGGCCGCCGCGGCCAAGGGCGAGTCGCCGGAGTCCGAGCAGACCGACGGCGCCGACGACGCCGACGACGACGTGCAGGAGGACGCGGCGCCGGCCGGCGCCGTCGTCGGCCAGCGCGGCCGCGGGCGCGGCCGTCCCTCGGGCAGGCGCCGGTGACCGCCGCCGACACCAGGGAGCTGCTGCTCAGCCGCATCCGCGATGTCGCCGACTACCCGAAGCCGGGAGTGGTGTTCAAGGACATCACGCCCCTGCTCGCCGACCCGGTCGCCTTCACCGCGCTGACGGACGCGCTCACCGAGCTCTGCGTCCGGCACGGCGCGACGAAGATCGTTGGCCTCGAGGCACGCGGCTTCATCCTCGCGGCGCCGGTCGCCGTCCGCGCCGGCATCGGGTTCATTCCGGTGCGGAAGGCCGGCAAGCTGCCCGGGGCGACGCTGGGACAGGCGTACGAGCTGGAGTACGGCACCGCCGAGATCGAGGTGCACGCCGAGGACCTGAGCGCGGGAGACCGCGTCATGGTCATCGACGACGTCCTCGCCACCGGCGGGACCGCCGAGGCCTCGCTGGAGCTCATCCGGCGGGCGGGCGCGCAGGTCGCGGGCATCGCGGTCCTGATGGAGCTCGGCTTCCTCGGCGGACGTGACCGGCTGGACGGCGCCCTGGGCGGGGCGCCGCTGGAGGCGCTGATCACGCTCTGACGGCCGGCCGCGAGGCCGCCGCACGGCACACGACGGGTGCCCCGGATCTGTTCCGGGGCACCCGTCGCCGTTCCCGGTGGTCCGAGGCGGCACCTGTGGCGCATGCCTCTCCACCGCCTCGTGCGCACCTGGACTGCCGGGTCGATACCATGGGCTTTCCGGGCCTGACCGGGACCCGGAACCGCACGAGGAGTGCCCTTGCCAGACGAGGCCCAGTCCGCCGCCGCGCAGCCCGGCCAGAAGGCCGAAAAGGCCGCGGCAGCCCCCGTCACGCCCGAGCCGAAGCCGGAGCCGAAGCCGGACCGTCAGCCGCAGCCCGCCGCGCCCGAGCGCGTGAGCCAGGTGCCCGTCTCCGCGCCCAAGCCCGTGCCGCCCGCCACGTCGCGGTCCGGCGGCTCCTCGAATCGGGTACGCGCCCGTCTCGCCCGTCTCGGCGTGCAGCGCTCGTCGCCGTACAACCCGGTGCTGGAGCCGCTGCTGCGGATCGTGCGCAGCAACGACCCCAAGATCGAGACCTCCACGCTGCGCCAGATCGAGCGCGCCTACCAGGTCGCGGAGCGCTGGCACCGCGGCCAGAAGCGCAAGAGCGGCGACCCGTACATCACGCATCCCCTCGCCGTCACCACCATCCTCGCCGAGCTCGGCATGGACCCGGCGACGCTGATGGCCGGCCTGCTGCACGACACCGTCGAGGACACCGAGTACGGCCTCGACCAGCTGCGCCGCGACTTCGGCGACTCCGTGGCCCTGCTCGTCGACGGCGTCACCAAGCTGGACAAGGTCAAGTTCGGCGAGGCCGCGCAGGCCGAGACCGTGCGCAAGATGGTCGTCGCCATGGCCAAGGACCCGCGCGTCCTGGTCATCAAGCTCGCCGACCGCCTGCACAACATGCGCACGATGCGCTACCTCAAGCGGGAGAAGCAGGAGAAGAAGGCCCGCGAGACGCTGGAGATCTACGCCCCGCTGGCGCACCGGCTGGGCATGAACACCATCAAGTGGGAGCTGGAGGACCTCGCGTTCGCGATCCTCTACCCCAAGATGTACGACGAGATCGTGCGCCTCGTCGCCGAGCGCGCGCCCAAGCGCGACGAGTACCTCGCGATAGTGACCGACGAGGTCCAGGCGGATCTCCGCGCGGCGCGCATCAAGGCCACCGTCACCGGCCGCCCCAAGCACTACTACAGCGTCTACCAGAAGATGATCGTCCGCGGCCGTGACTTCGCGGAGATCTACGACCTGGTGGGCATTCGCGTCCTCGTCGACACGGTCCGCGACTGCTACGCGGCCCTCGGCACGGTGCACGCGCGATGGAATCCGGTCCCCGGCCGGTTCAAGGACTACATCGCGATGCCGAAGTTCAACATGTACCAGTCGCTGCACACGACGGTCATCGGCCCCAACGGCAAGCCCGTCGAGTTGCAGATCCGCACCTTCGACATGCACCGCCGCGCGGAGTACGGCATCGCGGCCCACTGGAAGTACAAGCAGGAGACCGTCGCCGGGGCCTCCAAGATCCGTACGGACGTCCCCAAGGCCGGCAAGGGCACCGCGGGCCAGGACACCGTCAACGACATGGCCTGGCTGCGGCAGCTGCTGGACTGGCAGAAGGAGACCGAGGACCCCAGCGAGTTCCTGGAATCCCTGCGTTTCGACCTGTCCCGCAACGAGGTCTTCGTCTTCACGCCCAAGGGCGACGTCATAGCGCTCCCGGCGGGCGCCACCCCCGTCGACTTCGCCTACGCCGTCCACACCGAGGTCGGTCACCGCACCATAGGCGCGCGGGTCAACGGCCGGCTCGTCCCGCTGGAGTCGACCCTCGACAACGGCGACCTGGTGGAGGTCTTCACCTCCAAGGCCGAGGGCGCGGGCCCCTCCCGCGACTGGCTCGGCTTCGTCAAATCGCCGCGGGCCCGCAACAAGATCCGCGCCTGGTTCTCCAAGGAGCGCCGCGACGAGGCCATCGAGCAGGGCAAGGACGCCATCGCGCGCGCCATGCGCAAGCAGAACCTGCCGATCCAGCGCATCCTCACCGGCGACTCCCTGGTCACCCTCGCACACGAGATGCGCTACCCCGACATCTCCTCGCTGTACGCGGCGATCGGCGAGGGCCATGTGGCCGCGCAGGGCGTCGTGCAGAAGCTGGTGCAGGCCCTCGGCGGCGAGGAGGCCGCCAACGAGGACATCGCCGAGTCCACCCCGCCCTCCCGCAGCCGCAGCAAGCGCCGCAACAACGCGGACCCGGGCGTGGTCGTCAAGGGTGTCGAGGACGTGTGGGTCAAGCTGGCCCGCTGCTGTACGCCCGTCCCCGGCGACCCGATCATCGGCTTCGTGACCCGCGGCAGCGGCGTGTCCGTGCACCGCGCGGACTGCGTCAACGTCGACTCGCTCTCGCAGCAGCCCGAACGGATCCTCGACGTCGAGTGGGCGCCCACCCAGTCGTCGGTCTTCCTCGTCGCCATCCAGGTCGAGGCGCTGGACCGCTCCCGGCTGCTGTCGGACGTGACCCGCGTCCTGTCCGACCAGCACGTCAACATCCTGTCGGCGGCCGTGCAGACCTCCCGCGACCGGGTGGCCACCTCGCGCTTCACCTTCGAGATGGGCGACCCCAAGCACCTCGGCCACGTGCTGAAGGCGGTCCGCAGCGTGGAGGGCGTCTACGACGTCTACCGCGTCACCTCCGCGCGTCGGCCCTGACGGGCCGCGTCCGCGTCGGCGGTCCGCCGACAGCCCCGAGACGGCTCGCCCTGCGCGGCTGAGCCGTCGGCCCACGGGCTCGTCGGCTGCCGCGCAGGGGCACGGCTCCGCCGGAAAGCGCCGGATGTACGGGAGGGCCCCGGTACGCATCGCGTACCGGGGCCCTCCTCGTCAGCCCAAAGCCGGCGCGTCAGCCGCCGAACTCCTCCAGGCCCTTCAGCGCCTGGTCCAGCAGCGCCTGACGGCCCTCGAGCTCCTTGGCGAGCTTGTCCGCCTTGGCGTTGTTGCCCGCCGCACGCGCCGTGTCGATCTGCTCACGCAGCTTGTCCACGGCCGCCTGCAGCTGGCCGGTCAGACCCGCGGCACGCGCACGCGCCTCCGGGTTCGTCCGGCGCCACTCGTTCTCCTCGGACTCCTGCAGGGCCCGCTCCACCGCGTGCATCCGGCCCTCGACCTTCGGCCGGGCGTCGCGCGGCACGTGGCCGATGGCCTCCCAGCGCTCGTTGATGGACCGGAAGGCGGCGCGGGCGGCCTTGAGGTCCGTCACCGGCACCAGCTTCTCGGCCTCGGCCGCGAGCTCCTCCTTGAGCTTGAGGTTCTCCGCCTGCTCGGCGTCGCGCTCGGCGAACACACCGCTGCGCGCGGCGAAGAAGACGTCCTGCGCACCGCGGAAGCGGTTCCACAGGTCGTCCTCGGCCTCGCGCTGGGCACGGCCCGCCGCCTTCCATTGCGCCATCAGGTCGCGGTAGCGGGCGGCGGTGGGGCCCCAGTCCGTCGATCCGGACAGGGCCTCGGCCTCGGCCACCAGCCGTTCCTTGGTCTGACGGGCATCCTCGCGCTGCGCGTCCAGCGACGCGAAGTGCGCCTTGCGGCGCTTGGAGAACGCCGAGCGGGCGTGCGAGAAGCGGTGCCACAGCTCGTCGTCGGACTTCCGGTCGAGCCGGGGCAGGCCCTTCCAGGTGTCCACGAGTGCCCGCAGCCGCTCGCCCGCGGCCCGCCACTGGTCGCTCTGCGCCAGCTGCTCGGCCTCGGTGACCAGCGCCTCCTTGGCCTGGCGCGCCTCGTCGCTCTGCTTCGCGCGCTGCGCCTTGCGCTCCTCGCGGCGCTTGTCGACCGTCGCCACGAGTGCGTCGAGACGCACGCGCAGGGCGTCGAGGTCCCCCACGGCGTGGTGCTCGTCCACCTGCTGACGCAGGTGGTCGATCGCCGCCATGGCGTCCTTGGTCGACAGATCGGTGGTCTTCACCCGCCGCTCGAGGAGGCCGATCTCGACCACCAGGCCCTCGTACTTGCGCTCGAAGTAGGCCAGCGCCTCCTCGGGAGAGCCCGCCTGCCACGATCCGACGACCTTCTCGCCCTCGGCAGTACGCACGTACACGGTGCCCGTCTCGTCGACGCGGCCCCACGGGTCGCTGCTCACAGCGCCTCCTCAACCTGATGCCCGCGAGGGAGTTCGTCCCCGGGCATCGTCCACAGTTTCCTGGGACGGGCCTCGCCCGTCCTGAGCAACGCGAAGCCGGCCCGCGCTGCACAACGCCAATCTAGGCGACCGGCCGCCTGGCTGTCCGCACTCAGCGCGGCCGAAATTCCCCGGCTCACACCTTGGGGACGGTGGCCTTCTCGATGCTGACGGCCTTCTTGGGCGCACCGTCGCTCGCACCGCCCGCGACACCGGCCTTGCCCACGGCCTGTACGGCCTTCAGGCTCTTGTCGTCCATCGTGCCGAACGGCGTGTACGTGGGCGGCAGTTTGCTGTCCTTGTACACGAGGAAGAACTGGCTGCCGCCCGAGTTCGGCTGACCGGTGTTCGCCATCGCGACCGTGCCCGCCGGGTACGTCACGGTGCCGTCGGCGCCCGCCTTGCCGAGCGCCGTGAGGTTCTCGTCCGGGATCGTGTAGCCGGGACCGCCGGTGCCGTCGCCCTTCGGGTCGCCGCACTGCAGGACGAAGATGCCCTGCGTAGTGAGGCGGTGACACTTGGTGCCGTTGAAATAGCCCTTGTCCGCCAGCGACTTGAACGAGTTGACCGTGCGCGGGGTCTTCGCCGCGTCCATCGCGATCGCGATGTCGCCCTCGTTCGTCTTGAGGGCGAAGGTGTACTTCGCCTTCTTGTCGATCGACATGGCGGGCTCGGGCGAGCTGCTCTCGGACGGCGACGGGGTCGCGCTGGGCGAGGCGTCCGACGAGGCGCTGTCGTTCTTGTCGCCGTCGCTCAGGGCCGCCCCCGCGTAGACGGCGCCGCCGGCGGCGACCACGACGGCCAGGGCGGCCGCGATGATCGCGTTGCGCTGCTTCGCCTTCTTCCGCGCCTGCTCCCGACGCTGCTGCTGGCGCTCGAACTTCTCCCTGGCGAGCTGCCGCCGCCGCTGATCGCTGCTGACCACCGGGTCTTCTCCTTGTAGGTCGAGAACGTCGAAAACGTCGTGTCCGTCGAGGTGCCGTGTACGTGGCGTGGTGCCGACCGCCGGGCTTCGCCCCGTACCGTATACGGGTTGGCTGTGTGGTGAGCAGCGCCGGTAGGCTCTGAACTGCTGTGATCGACGCGGCAGTGCCGCCCGTCGATCCGCCGCATGCCTCTCGACGACCGAACTGAGGACGATCGTGCTTATTGCCGGGTTCCCCGCCGGGGCCTGGGGGACCAACTGTTACCTGGTCGCCCCCGCCGCCGGCGAGGAGTGCGTGATCATCGACCCGGGCCACCAGGCCGCCCAGGGGGTCGAGGAGACGCTCAGGAAGCATCGGCTCAAGCCCGTCGCCGTCGTGCTCACGCACGGCCACCTCGACCATGTCGCCTCCGTCGTACCCGTCTGCGGCGCCCATGACGTGCCGGCCTGGATCCACCCGGCCGACCGCTACATGATGAGCGACCCCGAGAAGGCCCTCGGCCGCTCCATCGGCATGCCGCTCATGGGCGAGCTGACCGTCGGGGAGCCCGACGACGTCAAGGAGCTGACCGACGGCGCCGCGCTCAGCCTCGCCGGCCTCGACTTCTCCGTCTCGCACGCACCGGGCCATACCAAGGGGTCGGTGACCTTCCGGATGCCCGAGTCCGCGGACGTTCCGTCCGTCTTCTTCTCGGGCGACCTGCTGTTCGCCGGCTCCATCGGACGCACGGACCTGCCCGGCGGCGACATGGACGAGATGCTCGAGTCGCTGGCCCGGGTGTGCCTGCCGCTCGACGACTCGACCGTGGTGCTGTCCGGCCACGGTCCCCAGACGACCATCGGCCGTGAGCGCGCCACCAACCCGTATCTGCGCGAGGTGGCGGCCGGCCTCGGGAGCACACAGCCCGCTCCCCGACGAGGAATGTGACGAGACCTTCCGTGAGTGTTTTCCAGGCCCCCAAAGGCACGTACGACCTGATCCCGCCGGACTCCGCGAAGTACCTCGCGGTGCGCGACGCGATCTCCGCCCCGCTGAAGAACTCCGGCTACGGCTACATCGAGACGCCCGGCTTCGAGAACGTGGAGCTGTTCGCGCGCGGTGTCGGCGAGTCCACCGACATCGTCACCAAGGAGATGTACGCCTTCGAGACCAAGGGCGGCGACCGGCTCGCCCTGCGCCCGGAAGGCACCGCTTCCGTGCTGCGCGCGGCCCTGGAGGCGAACCTCCACAAGGCCGGCAACCTGCCCGTGAAGCTCTGGTACTCGGGCTCGTACTACCGCTACGAGAAGCCGCAGAAGGGCCGCTACAGGCACTTCTCGCAGGTCGGCGCCGAGGCGATCGGAGCGGAGGACCCGGCGCTGGACGCCGAGCTGGTCATCCTGGCCGACCAGGCCTACCGCTCGCTCGGTCTGCGCGACTTCCGCATCCTGCTGAACTCGCTGGGCGACAAGGAGTGCCGCCCCGTGTACCGCGAGGCGCTCCAGGGCTTCCTGCGCGACCTCGACCTCGACGAGGACACCCGCCGCCGGGTGGAGATCAACCCGCTGCGGGTCCTCGACGACAAGCGCGCCGACGTGCAGAAGCAGCTGGTGGGCGCGCCGCTGCTGCGCGACTACCTGTGCGACGCGTGCAAGGCGTACCACGAGGAGGTGCGGGCGCTGCTGACGGCGGCCGGTGTCGCCTTCGAGGACGACGAGAAGCTGGTGCGCGGGCTCGACTACTACACGCGCACCACGTTCGAGTTCGTCCACGACGGTCTCGGCTCGCAGTCCGCGGTGGGCGGCGGCGGCCGATACGACGGCCTGTCCGAGATGATCGGCGGCCCGGCGCTGCCGTCCGTCGGCTGGGCGCTCGGCGTCGACCGCACGGTCCTCGCACTGGAGGCCGAGGGCGTCGAACTCGACCTGCCCGAGGCCACCAGTGTCTACGCGGTCCCGCTCGGCGAGGAGGCTCGCCGTGTGCTGTTCGGCGTGGTGACCGAGCTGCGCAAGGCCGGCGTCGCCGCCGACTTCAGCTACGGCGGCAAGGGCCTCAAGGGCGCCATGAAGAACGCCAACCGTTCCGGCGCCCGGTACGCCCTCGTCGCGGGCGAGCGCGATCTCTCCGAGGGCGTGGTCCAGCTCAAGGACATGGAGTCCGGCGAACAGCAGCCCGTCGCGCTGGACGGCGTGGTCGCCAGGCTGCGCGCCGAGCTCGGCTGACCGCGCGACGCGAAGGGGCCCGGGGCGTCAACTGCCGTGGGCCCCTTCGCCGTTGTGCCGGTCCGGGACCATCGCCCGGGGGCGTTCCTTATCCGGAGCGAACGGAGAGAACCGGGCGCGGTGCGGCAGAATGGCGGTGCCCAGCAGACCGGCGAACGATGGAACGGCGATATGACGACTGCAGCGGTTGACGGCGTGTCCTCCGGGACGGGGGACGACGAGCGCGGGCGTGTCGGTGCGGGGCGTGGGTTCGCGTGGATGCTGGTGATCACGGGTGCTGCGGGGCTGCTGGCGGCATGGGTGATCACGATCGACAAGTTCAAGCTGCTGGAGGACCCGGGGTTCACGCCGGGGTGCAGTCTGAATCCGGTGGTGTCGTGCGGGAACATCATGAAGAGCGAGCAGGCGGCGGTGTTCGGGTTCCCGAACCCGATGCTCGGTCTGGTCACGTACGCCATGGTGATCGCGATCGGCATGGCCCTGCTGGCGGGGGCCCGCTACCGCCGCTGGTACTGGCTGGGGCTGAACGCGGGGACGCTGTTCGGGGTCGGGTTCTGCACGTGGCTGATGCAGCAGTCGCTGTACGAGATCAACGCGCTGTGCCTGTGGTGCTGCCTGGCGTGGGTCGCCACGATCGTCATGTTCTGGTACGTGACCTCGCACAACGTGCGGAACGGGCTGCTGCCCGTGCCGGCCGGACTGCGGAGTTTCTTCGGCGAGTTCACGTGGGTGCTGCCGGTGCTGCACATCGGCATCATCGGGATGCTGGTGCTGACCCGCTGGTGGGACTTCTGGACCGGCTGACCGGCCAACCGGCGGTGTCAGTGCTCTGACATAGGCTTCACAACGTGGAGCCCGACCTGTTTACCGCCGCAGCCGAAGAACGCCAGGAGAAGGACCCGACCAGCAGCCCCCTGGCGGTCCGGATGCGCCCGCGCACCCTGGACGAGGTGGTCGGCCAGCAGCATCTTCTGAAGCCCGGATCACCGCTGCGCAGGCTCGTCGGCGAGGGCGGCTCCGGCCCGGCGGGCGCCTCCTCCGTGATCCTCTGGGGACCGCCCGGCACCGGCAAGACCACCCTCGCGTACGTCGTCTCCAAGGCGACCAACAAGCGCTTCGTCGAGCTGTCCGCCATCACCGCGGGCGTCAAGGAGGTCCGGGCGGTCATCGACGGCGCCCGCCGGGCCGCGGGCGGCTTCGGCAAGGAGACCGTCCTCTTCCTCGACGAGATCCACCGCTTCTCCAAGGCCCAGCAGGACTCCCTGCTCCCCGCCGTGGAGAACCGCTGGGTCACCCTGATCGCGGCCACCACGGAGAACCCGTACTTCTCCGTGATCTCCCCGCTGCTCTCCCGCTCCCTGCTGCTCACCCTGGAGCCGCTCACCGACGACGACATCGCCGCCCTGCTGGAGCGCGCGCTCACCGAGGAGCGCGGGCTCGGCGGCGCGCTCACCCTCCAGGAGGACGCGAGGGCGCACCTGCTGCGCATCGCGGGAGGCGACGCCCGGCGGGCCCTGACCGCCCTGGAGGCGGCGGCCGGCGCGGCCATCGACAAGGGCGAGGAGGAGATCACCCTCGAGACCGTCGAGGAGACCGTCGACCGCGCCGCCGTGAAGTACGACCGCGACGGGGACCAGCACTACGACGTCGCCAGCGCGCTGATCAAGTCGATCCGCGGTTCGGACGTGGACGCCGCGCTGCACTATCTGGCCCGCATGATCGAGGCGGGGGAGGACCCCCGGTTCATCGCCCGCCGGCTGATGATCTCGGCCAGCGAGGACATCGGTCTCGCCGACCCCACGGCTCTGCCGACCGCCGTGGCGGCCGCCCAGGCCGTCGCCATGATCGGCTTCCCCGAGGCCGCTCTCACCCTCAGCCACGCGACGATCGCCCTGGCACTCGCCCCGAAGTCGAACGCCGCCACGCTCGCCATCCAGGCCGCCCGGCAGGACATCCGCGACGGCCTCGCCGGCCCCGTCCCGCCGCACCTGCGCGACGGCCACTACAAGGGAGCCCAGAAGCTCGGCCACGCCCAGGGCTATGTCTATCCGCACGACGTCGCCGGAGGCATCGCCGCCCAGCAGTACGCGCCGGACGCGGTCCACGGCCGCCGGTACTACGAGCCCACGCGTTACGGAGCCGAGGCGCGGTACGCGGACGTGGTGGAGAAGGTGCGCGAGCGGCTGCGCGGGGACGCGAAGTAGCCCGCACCGTGCCTGTCAGTGCGCGGCGGCCCCGAAGAGCGTGTGCATCGCGCGCCGCAGTGCGGTGATGTCCCGCACGGGCTCCGGGAAGTCGAAGCGGGCGTCGAACGGCTGCTCCCCCGTGAACCGCACGCGCAGTCCGAAGCGGTCCATGGCCAGCGGCACCGCCTGCCGTCCTGGGCCCGTCGTGTCCGTGCCGCGCTCGCCGAGCAGTTCCGCGAGCGCCTGCACCTGGTCGAAGTGCGCGGCGTGCAGATGCTGGAGCAGTTCGGTCTCGTGGGCCACGAGCGGGTCGGCGGACGCCTGCGCCAGCTCCTCCGCCTCGACGGCGGACGCGCCCCACAGGTCGTCGACGCTCGCCTCGCCCACCTCCAGGCGCAGCATCATGGCGCCGGGCTCGGCCGCCAGGCCGGGCGCGCAGGTCAGCCAGCCGGAGACCAAGGCGCGGCCGCGGATACGGTTGGGCACGGCGACCGGCGCGACGTCGATGATCTCCAGCACGGCCGAGAGCTCGTCGTCCTGCGCGTGGGTCGCGGCCCGGACGACGGGGGAGTCCGCCGGGAAGAGGAGGAACACCTCCCCGTCCGAGCCGAACGTCCTGGCCTGCGGGCTCAGCTGGTCGGGCCGGGCCCCCTCCACTCCGGGAACGAGCAGCACCGCCGAGCATGTACTCTGTACGAGAGTTCGTGTGCGCTCGGCTGCTGACGGCATCCGAGTGATTTCAAGCCCGCTGGGACGCGGCTGACCATGAGCTGATCGGACCTCCGTCACCTCGACGCTCGACGAAGCGTCGGCGTTCTTCGTGCTGTCCGTGATGCGCTTGGTGTTCCCAGGGCGAGACATGCGATCTCCTTGAGTAAGGTGAGCCTAACCTAACCTACAACGGAGGTCTGGAGAACGTGCCTAACCAGTCGCGTCCCAAGGTCAAGAAGTCCCGTGCGCTCGGTATCGCGCTGACGCCGAAGGCCGTCAAGTACTTCGAGGCCCGCCCCTACCCGCCGGGCGAGCACGGCCGTGGCCGCAAGCAGAACTCGGACTACAAGGTCCGTCTGCTCGAGAAGCAGCGTTTGCGCGCCCAGTACGACATCAGCGAGCGCCAGATGGCGCGCGCCTACGACCGCGCCAAGAAGGCCGAGGGCAAGACCGGTGACGCGCTCGTCATCGAGCTCGAGCGCCGCCTCGACGCCCTGGTCCTGCGTTCGGGCATCGCCCGCACCATCTACCAGGCCCGTCAGATGGTCGTCCACGGCCACATCGAGGTCAACGGCGGCAAGGTCGACAAGCCGTCCTTCCGTGTCCGTCCCGACGACGTCGTGATGGTCCGCGAGCGCTCCCGCGACAAGGCCCTGTTCCAGGTCGCTCGCGAGGGTGGCTTCGCCGCCGACGGTGAGACCCCGCGCTACCTGCAGGTCAACCTGAAGGCCCTGGCGTTCCGCCTGGACCGTGACCCGCAGCGCAAGGAGGTCCCGGTCATCTGCGACGAGCAGCTGGTCGTCGAGTACTACGCCCGCTGATCCTGGGGTCCTCCCAGCGGCAGCCGGCGGAGTAGCTCCCCGCGCCTCAGCCCGCCGCTTCCCCGCCGTTTCCGGTGGGGGAGCCGGCGGGCTTTCGCGTGTGCGGGGCCGCGGGCCGCATCGCGCTGCCGCACCGGGAACGGCCGCACGTCCTTGCGTCGGCCGACTGCGGGCAGACCGCTCCGAGGGGGCATCCGGTCGCCGGGGGAGGAGCCGGGGCGAGAGGATCGTCGCATGGGGCACGCAGCGCACTGAGCCGTAAGCGCTCCGTACAATCGGATCCTCATGGCCGCCCCTTGCCGACCGCTAATGCGGTATGGGGTGCCACCCGGGGCGCGATAGGGTCGGGATACGACTTTTCAGGTGCCAGACGACAGCAGAGAGCGGTGCGCAGTGACCGGTGGAGAGGTTGCCGGGATTCTGGTGGCCGTCTTCTGGGCGATCTTGGTCTCCTTCCTGGCCGTGGTGCTGGTGAGGCTGGCGCAGACGCTCAGAGCGACCACCAGACTCGTGGCGGACGTGACCGAACAGGCGGTGCCCCTGCTGGCGGACGCCTCCGCGACCGTGCGCGCCGCGCAGACCCAGCTCGACCGGGTGGACGCCATCGCGAGCGACGTCCAGGAGGTCACCTCCAACGCCTCGGCGCTCTCCACGACCGTCGCGTCGACGTTCGGCGGACCGCTCGTCAAGGTCGCCGCCTTCGGGTACGGCGTACGGCAGGCGCTCAGCCGCAGAGGCGACGACGCCCCGGCACCGGAGACGAGGCGCACCGTGATCGTCGGCCGGTCCGTGCCGCCCGCACGACGCAAGAAGCGGAAGGGCTGAGGCGCCATGTTCCGCCGCACGTTCTGGTTCACCGCGGGCGCCGCGGCCGGCGTCTGGGCCACCACCAAGGTCAACCGCAAGCTCAAGCAGCTGACCCCCGAGAGCCTCGCCGCCCAGGCGGCCGACAAGGCGATCGACGCGGGCCACCGCCTCAAGGACATCGCCGTCGACATCCGCGCGCAGATGCTCCAGCGCGAGGCCGAACTGGGCGAGGTCCTGGGACTGAACGCGGCACCCGGCGGTGAACTCCCCGCAGCCGGGCGCCGGGCCGCGATCGAGCCCGACCGGCCGGCACCGATCACGTACCTGCACAGCAGGACCAAAGACTCGTACCGCACGAACAAGGACACCACCGAAGCCTCGGGCCCCGAGACTTCGTACAACCGGAATGAGGACCACTGATGGAGTCGGCTGAAATCCGCCGCCGCTGGCTGAGCTTCTTCGAGGAGCGCGGGCACACCGTCGTCCCTTCGGCGTCGCTCATCGCGGACGACCCGACTCTGCTGCTGGTCCCCGCGGGCATGGTCCCCTTCAAGCCGTACTTCCTCGGCGAGGTCAAGCCGCCCGCTCCCCGTGTCACCAGCGTGCAGAAGTGCGTGCGCACGCCGGACATCGAAGAGGTCGGCAAGACGACCCGGCACGGCACGTTCTTCCAGATGTGCGGCAACTTCTCCTTCGGCGACTACTTCAAGGAAGGCGCCATCAAGCTCGCCTGGGAGCTGCTCACCAGCCCCCAGGACAAGGGCGGTTACGGCCTGGAGCCTTCGAGGCTCTGGATCACGGTCTACCTGGACGACGACGAGGCCGAGCAGATCTGGCGCGATGTCATCGGCGTGCCCGCCGAGCGCATCCAGCGCCTCGGCAAGAAGGACAACTTCTGGTCCATGGGCGTCCCCGGCCCCTGCGGACCGTGCTCCGAGATCAACTACGACCGCGGTCCGGAGTTCGGCGAGGAGGGCGGCCCGGCCGTCAACGACGAGCGCTACGTGGAGATCTGGAACCTGGTCTTCATGCAGTACGAGCGCGGCGCCGGCGAGGGCAAGGAGGACTTCCCGATCCTCGGCGACCTGCCGTCGAAGAACATCGACACCGGCCTCGGCCTCGAGCGTCTCGCCATGATCCTGCAGGACGTGCAGAACATGTACGAGACCGACACCCTGCGCGTCGTCATGGACAGGGCCACCGAGCTGACCGGCGTCCGCTACGGCGCCGACCACGGCTCCGACGTCTCCCTGCGCGTGGTCGCCGACCACATCCGTACGTCCACGATGCTCATCGGCGACGGTGTCACCCCCGGCAACGAGGGCCGCGGCTACGTGCTGCGCCGCATCATGCGCCGCGCCATCCGCAACATGCGGCTGATGGGCGCCACCGGCCCGGTCGTCAAGGACCTGGTCGACGTCGTCATCGAGACGATGGGGCAGCAGTACCCGGAGCTGATCACCGACCGCAAGCGCATCGAGACGGTCGCCATCGCCGAGGAGGCCGCCTTCCTCAAGGCCCTCAAGGGTGGCACCAACATCCTCGACACCGCCGTCACGGAGACCAAGGCCGCCGGCGGCACCGTGCTCCCCGGCGACAAGGCGTTCCTGCTCCACGACACGTGGGGCTTCCCCATCGACCTCACCCTCGAGATGGCCGCCGAGCAGGGCCTGAGCGTGGACGAGGACGGCTTCCGCCGTCTGATGAAGGAGCAGCGGGACCGGGCCAAGGCCGATGCCAAGGCCAAGAAGTCCGGCCACGCCGACCTGTCCGCCTACCGCCAGGTCGCCGACAACTCCGGAACCACCGAGTTCACCGGCTACAGCTCCACCGAGGGCGAGTCGACCGTCGTCGGTCTGCTCGTCGACGGCGTCTCCTCGCCGGCCGCCTCCGAGGGCGACGAGGTCGAGGTCGTCCTCGACCGCACCCCCTTCTACGCCGAGGGCGGTGGCCAGCTCGCCGACCAGGGCCGGATCAGGATCGACACGGGCGCCGTCATCGAGGTCCGCGACGTCCAGCAGCCCGTCCCGGGCGTCAGCGTCCACAAGGGTGTCGTCCAGGTCGGCGAGGTCACCGTCGGCGCCTCGGCCCACGCCGCCATCGACGTACGCCGCCGCCGGGCCATCGCCCGCGCCCACAGCGCCACGCACCTGACCCACCAGGCCCTGCGCGACGCCCTCGGCCCGACGGCCGCCCAGGCCGGCTCGGAGAACTCCCCGGGCCGCTTCCGCTTCGACTTCGGCTCGCCGAACGCCGTCCCCGGCACGGTGCTCACCGACGTCGAGCAGAAGATCAACGAGGTCCTCGCCCGCGAGCTCGACGTGCACGCCGAGGTCATGAGCATCGACGAGGCCAAGAAGCAGGGGGCCATCGCCGAGTTCGGCGAGAAGTACGGCGAGCGCGTTCGCGTCGTGACCATCGGCGACTTCTCCAAGGAGCTGTGCGGCGGTACGCACGTCCACAACACCGCCCAGCTGGGCCTGGTGAAGCTGCTCGGCGAGTCCTCCATCGGCTCCGGTGTGCGCCGTGTCGAGGCCCTCGTCGGTGTGGACGCGTACAACTTCCTCGCCAAGGAGCACACGGTCGTCGCCCAGCTCCAGGAGCTCGTCAAGGGCCGCTCCGAGGAGCTGCCGGAGAAGATCGCCTCCATGCTCGGCAAGCTGAAGGACGCCGAGAAGGAGATCGAGAAGTTCCGTGCGGAGAAGGTGCTCGGCGCCGCCGCCGGTCTCGCCGAGGGCGCCAAGGACGTCCGCGGCGTCGCCCTGGTGACCGGCACGGTCCCCGACGGCACCTCCGCCGACGACCTGCGCAAGCTGGTCCTCGACGTCCGCGGCCGCATCCCCGGTGACCGCCCGGCCGTCGTCGCCGTGTTCACCACGGCCAACGGCCGTCCGCTCACCGTCATCGCCACCAACGAGGCCGCCCGCGAGCGCGGCCTCAAGGCCGGCGACCTGGTCCGCACGGCCGCCAAGACGCTGGGCGGCGGCGGAGGCGGCAAGCCGGACGTCGCCCAGGGCGGCGGCCAGAACCCGGACGCCATCGGCGACGCCGTCGCCGCCGTCGAGCGTCTCGTCGCCGAGACGGCCTGATGACCATGCGCAGAGGACGTCGTCTCGCGATCGACGTCGGGGACGCCCGGATCGGGGTCGCCTCGTGCGACCCCGACGGGCTCCTCGCCACGCCGGTGGAGACCGTGCCGGGACGCGACATCCCGGCCGCCCACCGGCGGCTGCGTCAACTCGTGGAGGAGTACGAGCCGATCGAGGTCGTCGTCGGCCTGCCCCGCTCGCTCAGCGGCGGTGAGGGACCGGCGGCGAAGAAGGTCCGCAGCTTCGCACAGACACTCGCCCAGGGCATCAAGCCGGTCCCAGTACGACTGGTGGACGAGAGGATGACCACAGTGACGGCCACCCAGGGCCTGCGCGCTTCGGGTGTGAAGTCCAAAAAGGGCAGGTCCGTCATCGACCAGGCTGCCGCTGTGGTGATCCTCCAGAACGCTCTGGAGTCCGAACGGGTGTCCGGCATTGCTCCGGGAGAGGGCATCGAAGTGGTTGTCTGATCGCGATACGGTAACGTTCCGCGCGATGCGGCGTGTTCGAACAGCCGCCGCACCCAAGAGAGGCGGATCGTGTCGCGCCGTCTCGCGGCCCTAGGGGATCGATGACTGAGTATGGCCGGGGCCCCGGCTCCGAACCGTGGCATCCCGAGGACCCCTTGTACGGGGACCAGGAATGGGGAGGCCAGGCGGCCGCGGCCGGCCACGCTCCGTACGGCGGCCAGACGCAGCAGCAGTACCCCCAGGCGCAGCAGGACACGTACCAGCAGCAGTACGGCAGGCAGCAGGACACATACCAGCAGCAGTACGGCACGCAGCACGACGCGTACCAGCAGCAGCACGACGCGTACCAGCATCAGCAGGCGCACGACCCCTACCAGCAGCCGTACGACGGCGGCTGGGACACCGGGCAGCAGACGGCCATGCCCTACGGCGCCGATCAGGCGGGCGGCCACGGGGGCCATCCCGCCGGCTACGGCCGTGCCCAGGAGGCCGACTACTACGGCAGGTCCGAGGCGTATCCCCCGCCGCAGCCCCCCGGCCGCCGGCAGCCGGAGCCCGAACCGGCCACCGACTGGGACAACGAGGTGGCGCAGGAGGAGACCCACCCCTTCTTCACCGGTGACGACGGGCGCGGTGACGACGGCGACGACGGACGCGACGAGGAGCCGCGCGGCGGGGGCCGCGACCGGCGCGGCAAGGGCAAGAAGAAGAGCCGCAACGGCCTGGCCTGCCTGGTGGTCGCGGCGGTCCTCGTCGGCGGCCTCGGCGGCGTCGGCTACCTCGGATACCAGTTCTGGCAGGACCAGTTCGGCGCGGCCGAGGACTATGCGGGCGACGGCAGCGGATCGGTCCAGGTGGAGATCCCGAAGGGCGCCGGCGGCTACGAGATCGGCAAGATCCTCAAGGAGTCCGGCGTCGTCAAGAGCGTGGACGCCTTCGTCTCCGCCCAGGAGAAGAACCCGAAGGGCAACACGATCCAGGACGGCGTGTACGTCCTGAAGAAGGAGATGTCGGCGGCGAGCGCCGTGGAGCTCATGCTGAGCCCCGCCAGCCGCAACAACCTGATCATTGCCGAGGGCAGGCGCAACGTCCAGGTCTACGCGGACATAGACAAGCGCCTCGAACTGAAGCCGGGCACCACGCAGGACATCGCCGAGAAGGAGGCCGATAACCTGGGCCTCCCGGACTGGGCCAGGAACCACCCGGACGTCAAGGACCCGCTCGAAGGCTTCCTCTTCCCGGCCAGCTATCCGGTCGCCAAGGGCGCCAAGCCGGAGGCGGTCCTCAAGAAGATGGTCGCCCGTGCCAACCAGGAGTACGAGAAGGCCGGCCTGGAGGCGAAGGCCAAGGGCCTCGGTCTCAAGAACCCCTGGGAACTGCTCACGCTCGCCAGCCTGGTCCAGGTCGAGGGCAAGACGCACGACGACTTCCGCAAGATGTCCGAGGTCGTCTACAACCGCCTCAAGCCGACCAACACCGAGACGAACCAACTGCTGCAGTTCGACTCGGCGTTCAATTACCTCAAGGGTCAGAGCAAGATTGACATCTCTGAGGACGAGATCAACAGTAACCAGGACCCTTACAACACGTACACCCAGAAGGGCCTGACGCCCGGGCCGATCAGCAACCCGGGCAACGAGGCGATCGCGGCCGCCCTCAACCCGACGAGTGACGGCTGGATGTACTTCGTCGCCACGGACGGCATGAGCAAGACGGAGTTCGCCAAGACGCACGACGACTTCCTGAAGCTGAAGGACAAGTTCAATGACAGCTAGGCCCGGGGCTCGCCGGGCGGCCGTCCTCGGGTCGCCCATCGCGCACTCCCTGTCCCCGGTGCTGCACCGCGCCGCCTACGCCGAACTCGGCCTCGACGACTGGTCCTACGACCGGTTCGAGGTCGACGAGGCGGCGCTGCCGGCGTTCGTGGAGGGGCTGGACGCCTCCTGGGCGGGTCTGTCGCTGACCATGCCGCTGAAGCGGGCGATCATCCCGCTGCTCGACGGCGTCAGCGACACCGCCGCCTCGGTGGAGGCCGTCAACACGGTCGTGTTCACCGGCGACGGCCGTCGCCTCGGCGACAACACCGACATCCCCGGAATGGTCGCCGCACTGGGGGAACGCGGTGTGGAGAAGGTCGAGTCCGCCGCCGTCCTCGGCGCCGGCGCCACCGCCTCCTCCGCGCTCGCCGCGCTCGCGCAGATCTGTGCCGGGCCGGTCACGGCGTACGTGCGCAGCACGGCCCGTGCCGACGAGATGCGCGGCTGGGGCGAGCGGCTCGGCGTCGACGTCCGCGTCGCCGACTGGTCCGCCGCCGCCGAGGCGCTGAGCGCTCCGCTGGTCATCGCCACGACCCCCGCCGGCACGACCGACGCCCTCGCGGCCGAGGTGCCGGAGCGGCCGGGCACGCTGTTCGACGTGCTGTACGAGCCGTGGCCCACGGCGCTCGCGGCCGCGTGGTCCGGCAGGGGAGGCGCGGTGGTCGGCGGCCTCGACCTTCTGGTGCACCAGGCGGTGCTCCAGGTCGAGCAGATGACGGGCCGCTCGCCTGCGCCGCTGCGGGCGATGCGTATCGCTGGTGAACGCGCGCTCGGAGCCCGCTAGTATCTGCGCGTTCGATCAGGAGCACGTCAACAGCACAGGGGGAGCCCGGCCATGGAAACCGGTCAGCCGCAGGCGTCGATCGCCAGGAACATCTTCGAAGGCATCGTCCAGTTCCTGCCCGACTGGCTGCAGATCCCGATTCTGTGCCTGATCATCCTGCTGGTCGTCCTCGCCTGGGTGTCCTCGGTCCGCAGCAAGATCGCGCGGCGCCGTGCGGCGCGCAACCCGCAGCCCGTACCCACGGCCCCCGGCAGCCAGGGCAGCGGCGCGGACCACCTCGGTCAGTACGCCCCGGCGCAGCAGGCCCCGCAGGCACCTCCGCAGCAGCCCAGCGGCGCGGACTACCTCGGGTCGTACGCGCCGCAGCAGCGCCGCGACGGCGACTGACGACCCGCTGCCGGCTGTCCACGGGCGTCCGCCAGGTGGACCGGTGGCCGGGAGCCGGACGCGGACGTGGGAGGATCGAGGGAGGCGGGCCAGGGCCGCGCCTCCCCGGCCCCTGCCGGGAGGTTTCCCCAGGCCGCGCCGTCGCAGTTCCACGCGCGAGCATGAGGAGCACCGTTGAGCAGGTTGCGTTGGCTGACCGCGGGCGAGTCGCACGGACCCGCACTGGTGGCGACGCTGGAGGGTCTTCCCGCCGGTGTGCCGATCACCACCGAGATGGTGGCGGACCACCTCGCCAGGCGGCGCCTCGGCTATGGGCGCGGTGCCCGGATGAAGTTCGAGCGCGACGAGGTGACCTTCCTCGGCGGCGTCCGGCACGGTCTCACCATGGGCTCCCCGGTGGCGGTCATGGTCGGCAACACCGAGTGGCCGAAGTGGGAGAAGGTCATGGCGGCCGACCCCGTCGACCCCGACGAGCTCGCCCAGCTGGCGCGCAACGCGCCGCTGACCCGTCCCCGCCCCGGCCACGCCGACCTCGCCGGCATGCAGAAGTACGCGCTGGAGGAGGCCCGGCCGATCCTGGAGCGGGCGAGCGCCCGTGAGACCGCGGCGCGCGTCGCGCTCGGCGCGGTGGCCCGTTCGTACCTCAAGGAGACGACGGGCATCGAGATCGTCTCCCACGTCGTCGAGCTCGCCTCGGCCAAGGCGCCGTACGGCGTCGTCCCGGTGCCCGCCGACGAGGAGCGCCTGGACGCCGACCCCGTCCGCTGCCTGGACGCCGACGCGAGCAAGGCGATGGTCGCGGAGATCGACCAGGCCCACAAGGACGGCGACACCCTCGGTGGCGTCGTCGAGGTCCTCGCGTACGGCGTGCCCGTCGGGCTCGGCTCGCACGTCCACTGGGACCGCCGCCTCGACGCCCGGCTCGCCGCCGCGCTCATGGGCATCCAGGCCATCAAGGGCGTCGAGGTCGGCGACGGCTTCGAGCTCGCCCGGGTGCCCGGCTCCCAGGCGCACGACGAGATCGTGCCCGGCGAGGACGGCATCCGCCGCAGCTCCGGCCGTTCCGGCGGCACGGAGGGCGGCATGTCGACCGGCGAGCTGCTGCGCGTCCGGGCCGCGATGAAGCCGATCGCGACCGTGCCGCGCGCCCTCAGGACGGTGGACGTCACCACGGGCGAGCCGGCCGCCGCGCACCACCAGCGGTCCGACGTGTGCGCCGTGCCCGCCGCCGGCATCGTCGCCGAGGCCATGGTCGCGCTGGTCCTCGCGGACGCCGTCGCCGAGAAGTTCGGCGGCGACAGCGTCGGCGAGACCCGCCGCAACGTGCAGTCGTACCTCGACAACCTCCACATCCGGTGAGCGCCCCACTGATCGTCCTCGTCGGGCCGATGGGCTCGGGCAAGTCCACGGTCGGTGAGCTGCTGGCCGGGCTCCTCGATGTCGAGTTCCGGGACACCGACGCCGACATCGTGGCCGCGCAGGGCCGGGAGATCGCGGACATCTTCGTCGACGAGGGGGAGGCGTACTTCCGGGAGCTGGAGAGCGCGGCCGTCCGCGCCGCGCTCGCCGAGCACACCGGCGTCCTCTCCCTCGGCGGCGGCGCGATCCTCGACGAGGGCACCCGGGAGCTGCTGGCCGGACTGCCCGTCGCCTATCTGTCGATGGACGTCGACGAAGCGGTGCGGCGCGTCGGGCTCAACACCGCCCGTCCGCTGCTCGCCGTCAACCCGCGGCGCCGCTGGCGCGAACTCATGGACGAACGCCGCCACTTGTACACCGAAGTGGCCCGCGTTGTCGTCGCGACGGACGACCGCACACCTGACGAGGTCGCCCGCGCGGTCCTCGACGCACTGGAGCTGAAGACGGTAATTCCGGGTGACGACACCCCGGACCCCCGGCAGGAGACTGCATCTTCCGGGGGACAACCCCCGGACCCCCGGCAGGAGAAGAAGTGACTGACCAGGCAGTGACGCGTATCCAGGTCGGCGGCACGGCCGGCACCGACCCGTACGAGGTGCTGGTCGGCCGGCAGCTCCTCGGCGAGCTGGGCGGGCTGATCGGGCCCAAGGCACAGCGCGTGGCCGTCATCCACCCCGAGGCGCTCGCCGAGACCGGTGAGGCACTGCGCGCGGACCTCGCCGACCAGGGCTACGAGGCCGTCGCCATCCAGGTGCCCAACGCGGAGGAGGCCAAGACCGCCGAGGTCGCCGCCTACTGCTGGAAGGCGCTCGGACAGACCGGCTTCACCCGCACCGACGTGATCGTCGGCGTCGGCGGCGGTGCCACGACCGACCTCGCGGGGTTCGTCGCGGCCAGCTGGCTGCGCGGCGTGCGCTGGATCGCCGTGCCCACGACCGTGCTCGCCATGGTGGACGCGGCCGTCGGCGGCAAGACCGGCATCAACACCGCCGAGGGCAAGAACCTCGTCGGCGCCTTCCACCCGCCGGCGGGCGTGCTCTGCGACCTGGCCGCGCTCGACTCGCTGCCGGTCAACGACTACGTGAGCGGCATGGCCGAGATCATCAAGGCCGGTTTCATCGCCGACCCGGTGATCCTCGACCTCATCGAGGCCGACCCCGAGGGCGCGCGGACGCCGGAGGGCCCGCACACGCACGAGCTGATCGTCCGCTCCATCCAGGTCAAGGCGGACGTCGTCTCGTCCGACCTCAAGGAATCCGGCCTGCGCGAGATCCTCAACTACGGCCACACGCTCGCCCACGCGATCGAGAAGAACGAGCGCTACAAGTGGCGCCACGGCGCGGCCGTGTCGGTCGGCATGGTCTTCGCCGCCGAACTGGGCCGCCTCGCCGGGCGGCTGGACGACGCCACCGCCGACCGGCACCGCGCCGTCCTCGAGTCCGTCGGGCTCCCGCTGACCTACCGCGGCGACCAGTGGCCCAAGCTGCTGGAGACCATGAAGGTCGACAAGAAGTCCCGCGGCAACCTGCTGCGTTTCATCGTTCTCGACGGCCTCGGCAAGCCGACGGTCCTCGAGGGCCCCGACCCGGCGGTGCTGCTCGCCGCGTACGGGGAGGTCTCCGCATGAGCCGCCGGACGCTGGTGCTCAACGGCCCCAATCTCGGCCGCCTGGGCTCCCGCGAGCCGGACGTGTACGGCGCGACGTCGTACGCCGGGCTCGTGGAGACGTGTCAGGCGCTCGGCAAGGAACTCGGTCTCGACGTCGAGGTCCGGGAGACCAACGACGAGGGCGAGATGATCCGCTGGCTCCACGAGGCGGCCGACGGATCGATTCCGGTCGTTCTCAACCCCGGCGCCTTCACGCACTATTCGTACGGGATGCGTGACGCGGCGGCCCAGCGGACCGCGCCGCTGATCGAGGTGCACATCTCCAACCCGTACACCCGCGAGGCCTTCCGGCACACGTCCGTGGTCGCCTCGGTCGCCAGCGGCACCATCGCGGGCTTCGGCATCGGCTCCTACCGGCTCGCGCTGCGCGCGCTGGCCGACGAACTGGACGGCTGACGCCGGGACCCGGGCACTTCTCGCCGCCCCCGGCCGTTGTGGCGACAGCGGCCGGGGGCGGTCGCACATCCGAACGGCTCCGGGAGGGTACCGTTCGGTGGATCAGCGTCAGTCGCACGAGACGGAGTGGCACCGGATGCAGCACGCAGTGGGGGCTCCGCTGCCGCCTCACCACCGCCCGGGGCAGGGTCCGGCCGCATGGACACCCAGCGCCCACCACCCGGGTCCGGTTCCCGGCCCTCCCGGCGGGCCGCCGCCTCCACCGCCCCCGCCTCCTCCGATGTCCGGCCCCGCGCAGCCGGGGTGGCCCGCCGCGCCGCAGCACCCGTCCGCGCCGCCGTCCCGTGAGACGACGGGCCACGTCCAACTGCCGCCAGGGCAGCCCGTTCCGATACCCGACCCGCCTCCGGCGGACATCGGCACGGGGACGGCCATGCTCGCCGTGCTGCTGATCGGCCCCGCCGGCGCGGGCAAGACGACGGTGGCCCGCCACTGGGCGAGGCACCGCCGTGTGCCCACGGCGCACATCAGCCTCGACGACGTCCGCGAGTGGGTCTGCTCCGGGTTCGCCGACCCCCAGGACGGCTGGAACGACAACTCCGAGGCTCAGTACCGCCTCGCCCGCCGCACCTGCGGCTTCGCCGCGCGCAATTTCCTGGCCAACGGGATCTCCTGCATCCTCGACGACGCGGTCTTCCCCGACCGCCCGGTCGTGGGCCTCGGCGGCTGGAAGCGCCATGTGGGCCCCGGCCTTCTGCCGGTGGTGCTGCTGCCGGGCCTGGAGATCGTCCTCGAACGGAACGCGGAGCGCACGGGCAACCGCCGTCTCTCGGACGAGGAGGTCGCGGGCATCCACGGCCGGATGGCGGGCTGGTACGGCTCGGGCCTGCCGATCATCGACAACTCGAAGTACGACGTGGAAACGACGTCCCGCGTACTGGACGACGTCCTGGCCCGCGCGATCGCCAGCCCCCCGACCTGGTAGCCCCCTCGGGCTCCGCCCCTGCCCGCGCCCTGTCGGGGCTTGGTTCGGCGCGCTCGCGGGCTTGAGGCTCGGCGGGTTGCGCTCCTGCCCGAGCTACGCCCCCGTCGGGGCTCTGCCTCGAACCCCGCGCCTCCATCGCCGGCGGGGCTGGATGGTGCCCTGCGCAGCGGGACCGCCCATGGCCGCCAGGCCGTCGGGAGCCCCGGTTTCGGGAAGGGGCGGGGTGGGGAGGCGCCCCGTGCAGCGGCTGTGTCCGCGGCCGCCAGGCCGGAGGGACCGCCGCCTTGAAACGCCCGCCGGGCTGAAGTTGCGGCCGCCAGGCTGTAGGGGCACGGGGTCTGGGGCGGAGCCCCGGTTTCGGGAAGGGGCGGGGTGGGGGAAGCGCCCCGTGCAGCGGCTGTGTCCGCGGCCGCCAGGCCGGAGGGACCGCCGCCTTGAAACGCCCGCCGGGCTGAAGTTGCGGCCGCCAGGCTGTAGGGGCACGGGGTCTGGGGCGGAGCCCCGGTTTCGGGAAGGGGCGGGGTGGGGGAAGCGCCCCGCGCAGCGGCGGTGCCCGCGGCCCCCGCGCCCGGAAGGACCCCCGCTCGGCCGCGTCACCAGGCCGGTCCGCCATCGGGCTCGTACGCTCGGAGAATGTCCGAGGTCTTTGGCGCCCGACGCGGTCGGCTGCGCGACCGGTGCGCAGCCGCCGGCAGCGCAGCGGTCCTGATCTCCCGACCCGCCAACGTCCGCTATCTCGCGGGCACCGCCCCGTCCGGCGCCGTGCTGCTGCTCGGCCCCGACGAGGACGCCCTGCTGTGCCCCCGCACCCCCACCGGCGACCCCATCGACGGGCGGCCCGACGAGGAGCTGCGGCTGACCGTGCTCCCCACCTCCGCCGGTGACCCGGCCGTCGCCGCCGCCGAGCTGGCGGGCGGTTCCTCGGCGGACGCGCTGGCCGTGGAGGAGCACCACCTGACCGTCGCCCGGTACCGGGCCGTGCAGTCCGTCGCACCGCGCCTGCGCATCACCGACCTCGGTCTCGCCGTCGAGCAGCAGCGCATCGTGAAGGACGAGGACGAGATCGCCTGTCTGCGCATCGCCGCCGAGATCACCGACCAGGCCGTCGGGGAACTCCTCGAGTCCATCCTCGTCGGCCGCACCGAACGGCATCTCGCCCTCGAACTGGAGCGCCGTCTCGTCGATCACGGCGCCGACGGCCCCGCCTTCCCCACGTCCGTGGCCACCGGCCCGAACTCCGGGCGGCCCGGCCACCGCCCCAGCGACCGCCGTGTCGAGGAGGGCGACTTCCTGTCCATCTGTCTCGGCGCGAACTACCGCGGCTACCGCTGCGAGATCGGCCGCACCTTCGTGATCGGCACGACTCCCGCGGACTGGCAGGTCGAGCTCTACGAGCTCGTGTTCGCCGCTCAGCGCGCAGGCCGCGAGGCACTGCTGCCGGGCGCGGCCTACCGCGAAGTGGATCACGCGGCACGCCAGATCCTCGACGCCGCGGGCCACGGCGACGACCTCGCCCCTCGCACGGGGCACGGCGTCGGGCTCGAAATCGGTGAGGACCCGCAGCTCGCTCCTGCGGCCATGGGTAAACTGGACGCTTGCGTGCCGGTCACCGTCGAACCGGGGGTCCACCTCCCGGGCCGGGGCGGCGTCCGGATCGATGACACGCTCGTCGTGCGCCAGGAGGCGGACGGCGGCCCCGAGCTACTCACCATCACGACCAAGGAGCTGCTCGCGCTCTAGTGCGCGCCTCCGCAGCCACTGGGTCGTCCACCAGCGTCAGTCCAGGAGATTCCGCAACCGTGGCTTCCACGAACGACCTCAAGAACGGCATGGTGCTCAAGCTCGACGGAGGCCAGCTCTGGTCCGTCGTCGAGTTCCAGCACGTCAAGCCCGGCAAGGGCCCGGCCTTCGTGCGCACCAAGCTCAAGAACGTGCTCTCCGGCAAGGTCGTCGACAAGACCTTCAACGCAGGCGTGAAGGTCGAGACGGCCACCGTCGACCGCCGCGACATGCAGTTCTCGTACATGGACGGCGAGTACTTCGTCTTCATGGACATGCAGACCTACGACCAGCTGATGATCGACCGCAAGCAGGTCGGTGACGCGGCGAACTTCCTCATCGAGGGCTTTACGGCCAGCGTCGCGCAGCACGAGGGCGAGGTGCTCTACGTCGAGCTCCCGGCCGCCGTCGAGCTCACCATCCAGCACACCGAGCCTGGCGTGCAGGGCGACCGCTCCACCGGTGGCTCCAAGCCCGCCACCCTGGAGACCGGCTACGAGATCCAGGTCCCGCTGTTCATCACCACCGGTGAGAAGATCAAGGTCGACACCCGTTCGGGCGACTACCTCGGCCGGGTGAACAGCTAACCGTGGCTGCCCGTAACAAGGCCCGCAAGCGGGCCTTCCAGATCCTCTTCGAGGCCGACCAGCGCGGGGCGTCCGTGCAGACGGTCCTCGCGGACTGGGTCCGGCACGCCCGTTCGGACGACCGTCAGCCGCCGGTCGCCGAGTACACCATGGACCTCGTCGAGGGTTACGCGGAGCACGCGGACCGCATCGACGAGCTCATCGCCACGTACGCGGTCGGCTGGACGCTGGACCGGATGCCGGTCGTCGACCGCAACATCCTGCGGCTCGGGGCGTTCGAGCTGGTGTGGATGGACGAGACGCCCGACGCGGTGGTGATCGACGAGGCAGTGCAGCTCGCCAAGGAGTTCTCCACCGACGAGTCGCCGTCGTTCGTGAACGGCCTGCTGGGCCGCTTCAAGGACCTCAAGCCGAGCCTCCGCCGCGACTGAGCCGCGCGGCCGGCTTCACCGGGCCCGGGGCAGAAGACGACCGTCTTCTGCCCCGGGCCCGGTGCTTTCCGGCCACGCCGAGCACCCTGCGCCCCGCCGGCGCACCGAAAGGATTCCGCCAAGGGTCGGCGCTGTGAGGATTCCGTGCGAAGGTTCGTGAGGCGAGCGCAGGCCCCGCCGAGCCGCCGCGGCCTCCGGCCTGCCGGCCGTCCGCGAGGTACGGCCCCGCCCGGGCCAGGGCCGCTGTCGGGCGCGACGGTCGGCGTCTCCGCACTGGCCGGAGGCGGTCCGGGGCGCGGCTGGCAAGGACGGCCGGCGCCGCCCACTGAGCCGCGGCCAGGGCCGCCCACCCCGCCCACCCCGCTCGCCACCTCGTCGGCCGGGCGCGCCCCGTACGACGAAGGGCGGGCCGGTCGGAGCCGGTCCCGCCCTACGACGTGACGTTTTTTCAAAAAGTGAGGTCAGCTCTCTTCGTGCGCGACCGCACGACGCGCGTCCGCGTCCAGCACGCCCCAGCTGATCAGCTGTTCGGTCAGGACCGAGGGCGACTGGTCGTAGATCACGGCCAGCGTGCGCAGGTCGTCCTGGCGGATCGAGAGCACCTTGCCGTTGTAGTCGCCGCGCTGCGACTGGATCGTCGCCGCGTAGCGCTGCAGCGGGCCCGCCTTCTCCTGCGGGACGTGGGCCAGGCGCTCCAGGTCCAGGACGAGCTTCGGCGGCGGCTCGGCGGCCCCGCCCGGCGTCGTGCCCGGGAGCAGCTCCTGCACCGGGACGCCGTAGAAGTCCGCGAGCTCGGCAAGGCGCTGCACGGTCACGGCACGGTCGCCGCGCTCGTACGAGCCGACCACGACGGCCTTCCAGCGGCCCTGGGACTTCTCTTCCACGCCGTGGAGGGACAGTCCCTGCTGGGTGCGGATGGCGCGGAGCTTGGCCCCGAGCTGTTTTGCGTATTCGCTGGACATATAGCTCCCCGGACGCTGTGACAACGTGCGGCTCCGCCGCGCGACTGGTAACTCACTGTGAGGTTACGCAGCGTGACTTGGCTGAGTCAAGCCGAATGATCCGGACCGGTTTCGGCCACGGGCCGGGCCTACCCGGATCAGTACACCTATCAAGCACTGGTAACGTGGACGGCGCAATTCCGACGTCCTTTAAGAACCGTCCCGTGAGGCGGAGAAGGAGGTCCGTTTCATATGGACACGCAGAACTCCGATGCGGCCCGCCCCGTTCTCGAGGCTCCCGACATAGCGCGGGTACTGACCCGCATCGCCCACGAGATCGTCGAACGCGCCAAGGGCGCCGACGACGTGGTGCTCCTCGGCATCCCGACCCGCGGCGTCTTCCTCGCCCGCCGGCTCGCCGACAAGCTCGAAGGCATCACCGGCCGGAAAGTGCCGGTCGGCTCCCTCGACATCACCATGTACCGCGACGATCTGCGGCTGAAGCCCGCCCGTGCGCTGGCCCGCACGGAGATCCCGGGTGACGGCATCGACGGCCGCCTCGTCGTCCTCGTCGACGACGTGCTCTTCTCCGGCCGCACCATCCGCGCCGCGCTCGACGCCCTCGGCGACCTCGGGCGCCCGCGCGCCGTGCAGCTCGCGGTCCTCGTCGACCGCGGCCACCGTGAGCTGCCCATCCGCGCCGACTACGTCGGCAAGAACCTCCCCACGTCGCTGCGCGAGACGGTCAAGGTCCAGCTCGCCGAGGAGGACGGTCGCGACACCGTGCTGCTCGGCCTGCGGGAGACCGCCGCGGCCGGCGAGCGGTAGCACCTCCGTACGACCCACCCCTCGTACGGCGTGCGCTGCTGCGCGCCCGCATGTCTTACGAACCTCCACAGACCTGGAGAAACACCCAGATGATGCGCCACCTCATCTCGGCCGCCGACCTCACCCGCGACGACGCCGTCCTCATCCTCGACACCGCGGAGGAGATGGCCCGGGTCGCCGACCGGCCGATCAAGAAGCTCCCCGCACTGCGCGGCCGCACGGTGTGCAACCTCTTCTTCGAGGACTCGACCCGCACCCGGATCTCCTTCGAGGCCGCCGAGAAGCGCCTGTCCGCCGACGTCATCAACTTCGCCGCCAAGGGGTCGAGCGTGTCCAAGGGCGAGTCCCTCAAGGACACCGCCCAGACCCTGGAGGCCATGGGCGTCGACGCCGTCGTCATACGGCACAGCGCCTCCGGCGCCCCCTACCGCCTCGCCAACTCCGGCTGGATCGACGCGCCCGTCATCAACGCCGGTGACGGCACCCACCAGCACCCCACCCAGGCCCTGCTCGACGCCTTCACCATGCGCCGCCGACTCGTCGGCAGGGACGCCGGGCTGGGCCAGGACCTGGCCGGGAAGCGGATCACGATCGTCGGAGACGTCCTGCACAGCCGGGTCGCCCGCTCCAACGTCGACCTGCTGCACACCCTCGGCGCCCATGTCACGCTCGTCGCGCCACCCACCCTCGTGCCCGTCGGCGTCGGGACCTGGCCCTGCGAGATCTCGTACGACCTGGACAGCACCCTGCCCAAGTCCGACGCCGTGATGATGCTGCGCGTCCAGCGCGAGCGCATGAACGCCGCCTTCTTCCCGACCGAGCGCGAGTACTCCCGCCGCTACGGCCTGGACGGCGACCGCATGGCCAAGATGCCCGAGCACGCCATCGTGATGCACCCCGGGCCGATGGTCCGCGGCATGGAGATCACCGCCGAGGTCGCCGACTCCGACCGCTGCACGGTGATCGAGCAGGTCGCCAACGGCGTCTCCATCCGGATGGCCGTCCTCTACCTGCTGCTCGGCGGCAACGAATCCGACGCCCCCAACCCCCGTACCGAGGAGAAGTAAGACGATGAGCAAGACCCTGATCCGCGGTGCGAAGGTACTCGGCGGCGAGGTCCAGGACGTACTGATCGACGGCGCCACCATCGCGCAGATCGGCACCGGGCTGTCCGACGAGGGCGCCCAGGTGATCGAGGCCGGCGGGCAGATCCTGCTGCCGGGCCTCGTAGACCTGCACACCCACCTGCGCGAGCCCGGCCGCGAGGACTCCGAGACCGTCCTCACCGGCACCCGCGCCGCCGCGAGCGGCGGCTACACCGCAGTGTTCGCCATGGCCAACACCTTCCCGGTCGCCGACACCGCCGGCGTCGTCGAGCAGGTCTACCGGCTCGGCAAGGAGTCGGGCTACTGCGACGTGCAGCCCATCGGCGCCGTCACCGTCGGTCTGGAGGGCAAGAAGCTCGCCGAGCTCGGCGCGATGCACGAGTCCGCGGCCGGCGTCACCGTCTTCTCCGACGACGGCAAGTGCGTCGACGACGCCGTGATCATGCGCCGCGCGCTGGAGTACGTGAAGGCGTTCGGCGGCGTCGTCGCCCAGCATGCCCAGGAGCCGCGGCTCACCGAGGGCGCCCAGATGAACGAGGGCATCGTCTCCGCCGAGCTCGGCCTCGGCGGCTGGCCCGCCGTCGCCGAGGAGTCGATCATCGCCCGCGACGTGCTCCTCGCCGAGCACGTCGGCTCCCGCGTGCACATCTGCCACCTGTCGACCGCCGGCTCGGTCGAGATCGTCCGCTGGGCCAAGTCCCGCGGCATCGACGTCACCGCCGAGGTCACCCCGCACCACCTGCTCCTGACCGACGAGCTCGTGCGCTCCTACAACCCGGTCTACAAGGTCAACCCGCCGCTGCGCACCGAGCGCGACGTCATGGCGCTGCGCGACGCGCTGGCGGACGGCACGATCGACATCGTCGCCACCGACCACGCCCCGCACCCGCACGAGGACAAGGACTGCGAGTGGGCCGCGGCCGCCATGGGCATGGTCGGTCTGGAGACCGCCCTGTCCGTGGTCCAGCAGACGATGGTCGAGACCGGGCTGCTCGACTGGGCCGGCGTCGCCGACCGCATGTCGTACGCGCCCGCGCGCATCGGACGGGCGGCCGGGCACGGCCGGCCCGTCTCGGCAGGTGAGCCCGCGAACCTCACGCTGGTCGATCCGGCATACCGTGGAGTCGTGGACCCCGCGGGCTTCGCCTCCCGCAGCCGCAACACCCCCTACGAGGGTCGTGAGCTGCCGGGACGCGTGACCCACACCTTCCTGCGGGGCCGTGCGACGGTCGTGGACGGGAAGCTGGCGTGACACCTGCACTCATCACCATGGCGGCGGAGCAGAAGTCCGCGGAGGTGACCGACTGGGCGGCCCGCCTCGGCTGGGTCGCCGGACTGCTGCTCTTCATCGCCTTCGTCTACTGGCTGATGCGCCAGGGCTGGAAATGGCGCGGCAGCCTCCAGTCCGATCTCCCCGAGCTCCCGGCCGTGCCGGAGCAGCCCGGCGAGGCGAAACTGACGATGAGCGGCCGCTACCACGGATCCACGACCGCCGGCCAGTGGCTCGACCGGATCGTCGCCCACGGCCTGGGCGTGCGCAGCCGGGTCGAGCTCACGCTCACGGACGCCGGACTGGATGTCGTACGGCCCGGGGCGCAGGACTTCTTCGTACCGAGGGAGGCACTGCGCGAGGCCCGGCTCGACAAGGGCATCGCGGGCAAAGTCCTCGCCGAGGGCGGTCTGCTGATCGTCACCTGGGCACACGGCGGCAAGCTCATCGACTCCGGCTTCCGCTCCGACCACGCGGCCGAGCAGAGCACCTGGGCCGACACCCTCAACACCATGATCAAGACAACGGAAGGCACCGCACGATGACGACCTCCACCAGGGGAGCCGCCAAGGCTCCCGCCGTACTCGTCCTGGAGGACGGCCGCACCTTCCGCGGCCGTGCCTACGGGGCCGTGGGGGAGACCTTCGGCGAGGCGGTGTTCAACACCGGCATGACGGGCTACCAGGAGACCCTGACGGACCCCTCGTACCACCGCCAGGTCGTGGTCATGACCGCGCCGCACGTCGGCAACACCGGCGTCAACGACGAGGACGACGAGTCGAAGCAGATCTGGGTCGCCGGCTACGTCGTCCGTGACCCCGCCCGCATCCCGTCCAACTGGCGCTCGCGCCGCTCCCTCGACGAGCAGCTGACCGCCCAGGGCATCGTCGGCATCAGCGGCATCGACACCCGCGCGCTCACCCGCCACCTGCGCGAGCGCGGCGCCATGCGCGTCGGCATCTTCTCCGGCGAGGCGCTGGCCGACGACGCCACCCTGCTCGCCCGGGTCCAGCAGGCCCCCGAGATGAAGGGCGCCGACCTCTCCTCCGAGGTCGCCACCACCGAGGCGTACGTCGTCCCGGCCATCGGCGAGAAGAAGTTCACCGTCGCCGCCCTCGACCTCGGCATCAAGGGCATGACCCCGCACCGCATGGCCGAGCGCGGCATCGAGGTGCACGTCCTGCCCGCGACCGCCACCGCCGACGACGTCTACGCGGTGAATCCCGACGGCGTGTTCCTCTCCAACGGCCCCGGCGACCCCGCCACCGCCGACCTGACCGTCATCAAGGCGGTGCTGGAGCGCAGGACGCCGCTGTTCGGCATCTGCTTCGGCAACCAGCTGCTCGGCCGCGCGCTCGGCTTCGGCACGTACAAGCTGAAGTACGGCCACCGCGGCATCAACCAGCCCGTGCAGGACCGCACGACCGGCAAGGTCGAGGTCACCGCGCACAACCACGGATTCGCCGTCGAGGCGCCCCTCGACAAGGTCTCCGACACTCCCTACGGCCGCGCCGAGGTCTCCCACGTCTGCCTGAACGACAACGTGGTGGAGGGCCTCCAGCTGCTCGACCAGCCGGCCTTCAGCGTCCAGTACCACCCCGAGGCGGCCGCCGGCCCGCACGACGCCGCGTACCTCTTCGACCGCTTCGTATCCCTGATGGAGGCCGAGCGTGCCTAAGCGCACCGATATCCAGTCCGTCCTGGTCATCGGCTCCGGCCCGATCGTCATCGGCCAGGCCGCCGAGTTCGACTACTCCGGCACCCAGGCCTGCCGCGTCCTCAAGTCCGAGGGCCTGCGCGTCATCCTGGTCAACTCCAACCCGGCCACGATCATGACCGACCCGGAGATCGCCGACGCCACCTACGTCGAGCCGATCACCCCCGAGTTCGTCGAGAAGATCATCGCCAAGGAGCGCCCCGACGCGCTGCTGCCCACCCTCGGCGGCCAGACGGCGCTCAACACCGCCATCTCCATGCACGAGCAGGGTGTGCTGGAGAAGTACGGCGTCGAGCTGATCGGCGCCAATGTCGAGGCCATCAACAAGGGCGAGGACCGCGACCTGTTCAAGGAGGTCGTCGAGGAGGTCCGGCGCAAGATCGGCCACGGCGAGTCCGCCCGCTCGGTCATCTGCCACTCGATGGACGACGTCCTGGGGGGCGTCGAGACGCTCGGCGGTTACCCCGTCGTCGTCCGCCCCTCCTTCACCATGGGCGGCGCCGGCTCCGGCTTCGCGCACGACGAGGACGAGCTGCGCCGCATCGCCGGTCAGGGCCTCACGCTCTCCCCGACCACCGAGGTGCTCCTGGAGGAGTCCATCCTCGGCTGGAAGGAGTACGAGCTGGAGCTGATGCGCGACAAGAACGACAACGTCGTGGTCGTCTGCTCCATCGAGAACTTCGACCCGATGGGCGTCCACACCGGTGACTCCATCACCGTCGCCCCGGCGATGACCCTCACCGACCGCGAGTACCAGCGCCTGCGCGACATCGGCATCGCGATCATCCGCGAGGTCGGCGTGGACACCGGCGGCTGCAACATCCAGTTCGCCGTCAACCCCGACGACGGCCGGATCATCGTCATCGAGATGAACCCGCGTGTCTCCCGGTCCTCCGCGCTCGCGTCCAAGGCCACCGGCTTCCCGATCGCCAAGATCGCCGCGAAGCTCGCCGTCGGCTACACGCTGGACGAGATCCCGAACGACATCACGGAGAAGACGCCGGCCTCCTTCGAGCCGACCCTCGACTACGTCGTGGTCAAGGCCCCGCGGTTCGCCTTCGAGAAGTTCCCGTCCGCCGACGCCACCCTCACCACCACCATGAAGTCGGTCGGCGAGGCCATGGCCATCGGCCGGAACTTCACCGAGGCGCTCCAGAAGGCCCTGCGCTCCCTGGAGAAGAAGGGCAGCCAGTTCTCCTTCACCGGCGAGCCCGGGAACAAGGACGAGCTGCTGCGCGAGGCCGTGCGCCCGACCGACGGCCGGATCAACACCGTCATGCAGGCCATCCGCGCGGGCGCCACGCCCGAGGAGGTCTTCGAGGCGACGAAGATCGACCCCTGGTTCGTCGACCAGCTGTTCCTGATCAAGGAGTACGCCGACGAGCTCGCCGCCGCCGAGAAGCTCTACCCCGGGCTGCTCGCCGAGGCCAAGCGACACGGCTTCTCCGACGCCCAGATCGCCGAGATCCGCGGCCTGCGCGAGGACGTGGTGCGCGAGGTGCGGCACGCGCTCGGCATCCGCCCGGTCTACAAGACGGTCGACACCTGCGCCGCGGAGTTCGCCGCCCGGACCCCGTACTTCTACTCGTCCTACGACGAGGAGTCCGAGGTCGCGCCGCGCACCCGGCCCGCCGTGATCATCCTCGGCTCCGGCCCCAACCGCATCGGCCAGGGCATCGAGTTCGACTACTCCTGCGTCCACGCCTCCTTCGCGCTGCACGACGCCGGGTACGAGACCGTGATGGTCAACTGCAACCCGGAGACCGTCTCCACGGACTACGACACCTCCGACCGCCTGTACTTCGAGCCCCTCACGCTCGAGGACGTGCTGGAGATCGTCCACGCCGAGTCGCTCGCCGGTCCCATCGCCGGCGTCGTCGTCCAGCTCGGCGGCCAGACCCCGCTGGGTCTCGCCCAGGCGCTGAAGGACAACGGCGTCCCGGTCGTCGGCACCTCCCCGGAGGCCATCCACGCCGCCGAGGACCGCGGCGCCTTCGGCCAGGTCCTCGCCGAGGCCGGTCTGCCCGCGCCCAAGCACGGCACGGCCACCACCTTCGCCGGCGCCAAGGCCATCGCCGACGAGATCGGCTACCCGGTCCTGGTCCGCCCGTCGTACGTGCTCGGCGGCCGGGGCATGGAGATCGTCTACGACGAGGCGCGGCTTGAGGCGTACATCGCCGAGTCCACCGAGATCTCCCCGACCCGCCCCGTGCTCGTCGACCGCTTCCTCGACGACGCGATCGAGATCGACGTCGACGCGCTCTACGACGGCCATGAGCTCTACCTCGGCGGCGTCATGGAGCACATCGAGGAGGCCGGCATCCACTCCGGCGACTCGGCCTGCGCCCTGCCCCCGATCACCCTCGGCGGCTTCGACATCAAGCGCCTGCGCGCCTCCACCGAGGCGATCGCGAAGGGCGTCGGCGTCCGCGGCCTGATCAACATCCAGTTCGCCATGGCCGGCGACATCCTGTACGTCCTCGAGGCCAACCCGCGCGCCTCCCGGACCGTCCCCTTCACCTCGAAGGCGACCGCGGTCCCGCTCGCCAAGGCCGCCGCGCGCATTTCGCTCGGCGCGACCATCGCCGAGCTGCGCGAGGAAGGCCTGCTGCCGAAGAACGGCGACGGCGGCACCCTGCCGCTGGACGCGCCGATCTCCGTCAAGGAGGCCGTCATGCCCTGGTCGCGCTTCCGCGACGTGCACGGCCGCGGCGTGGACACCATCCTCGGCCCGGAGATGCGCTCCACCGGCGAGGTCATGGGCATCGACTCGGTCTTCGGCACGGCGTACGCCAAGTCGCAGGCCGCCGCCTACGGACCGCTGCCCACCAAGGGACGCGCCTTCGTCTCCGTCGCCAACCGCGACAAGCGCTCGATGATCTTCCCGGCGCGCGAGCTGGTCGCGCACGGCTTCGAGCTGCTCGCCACGTCCGGCACGGCCGAGGTGCTCAAGCGCAACGGCATCAACGCCACCGTCGTGCGCAAGCAGTCCGAGGGCCCGGGTCCGGACGGCGAGCGGACCATCGTCCAGCTCATCCACGACGGCGAGGTCGACCTCATCGTCAACACCCCGTACGGCACCGGCGGCCGGCTCGACGGCTACGACATCCGTACGGCGGCGGTGGCCCGCTCCGTACCGTGCCTCACGACGGTCCAGGCGCTCGCCGCGGCGGTCCAGGGCATCGACGCCCTCAACCACGGCGGCGTGGGCGTCCGATCGCTCCAGGAACACGCGGAACACCTGACCGCGGCCCGCGACTAGCAGCCATGAGGGGGACACCGGAAACGGTGTCCCCCTCCTCATGAGGACACCACTTCCCATGTACAAGTTCTTCTTCCACCTCGTCTTCAAGCGCATGGACCCGGAGGAGGCCCACTACCTGGCCTTCCGGTGGATCCGCCTCGCGGCCCGCGTCCCCGTCCTGCGCACCTTCGTCGCCGCGGTGCTCGCCCCCCGCCACAAGGAGCTGCGCACCGAGGCCCTCGGACTGCGCATGCACGGCCCGTTCGGCCTCGCGGCCGGCTTCGACAAGAACGCCGTCGCCATCGACGGCATGGCCATGCTGGGCTTCGACCATGTCGAGATCGGCACGGTCACGGGGGAGGCCCAGCCCGGCAACCCCAGGAAGCGGCTCTTCCGGCTGGTCCCGGACCGCGCCCTGATCAACCGCATGGGCTTCAACAACGAGGGCTCGGCCGCGGTCGCCGAACGGCTGCGCACCCGGGTGCCGGTCTTCAGGACCGTCGTCGGCGTCAACATCGGCAAGACCAAGGTCGTCCCGGAGGCCGAGGCCGCCGCCGACTACGTGCAGTCGACCGAGCGCCTGGCCGCCCACGCCGACTACCTGGTCGTCAACGTCTCCTCGCCCAACACCCCCGGCCTGCGCAATCTCCAGGCCACCGAGTCGCTGCGCCCGCTGCTCACCGCCGTGCGCGAGGCGGCGGACCGCACGGTCACCGACCGCCGCGTCCCGCTCCTGGTCAAGATCGCCCCCGACCTGGCGGACGAGGACCTCGACGCCGTGGCGGACCTCGCGGTCGAGCTGGGCCTCGACGGCATCATCGCCACCAACACCACCATCGCCCGCGAGGGCCTGGGCCTGACGTCCTCGCCCGAGCTGATCAGGGAGACCGGCGGCCTGTCCGGCGCCCCGGTCAAGGCGCGCTCCCTGGAGGTCCTGCGCCGCCTGTACGCCCGCGTCGGGGACCGCATCACCCTGGTCGGCGTCGGCGGCATCGAGAACGCCGAGGACGCCTGGCAGCGCATCCTCGCCGGCGCCACCCTCGTCCAGGGCTACAGCGCCTTCGTCTACGAGGGCCCGTTCTACGCCCGCGCGATCCACAAGGGCCTCGCCGCCCGCCTCGCGGCCAGCCCGTACGCCACCCTCGCCGATGCCGTCGGCGCCGAGACGCGAAAGGTCACCGCATGAGTCCTCTGGAGCCCTTCGGCACCCGCCTGCGCCACGCCATGGACACCCGAGGTCCGCTGTGCGTCGGCATCGACCCGCACGCCTCGCTGCTGACCGCCTGGGGCCTGAACGACGACGTCGCCGGTCTGGAGCGGTTCACCCGCACCACGGTCGAGGCGCTCGCCGACCGGGTCGCCGTCCTGAAGCCGCAGTCCGCGTTCTTCGAGCGCTTCGGCTCGCGCGGCATCGCCGTCCTGGAGAAGGCCGTCGAGGAGGCACGGGCCGCCGGCGCGCTGGTCCTGATGGACGCGAAGCGCGGCGACATCGGCTCGACCATGGGCGCGTACGCGGAGACGTTCCTGCGCAAGGGCTCGCCGCTGTTCTCGGACGCCGTCACGGTGTCCCCGTACCTCGGCTTCGGTTCGCTGCGGCCCGCGCTCGACCAGGCCGTGCTGAGCGGCTGCGGCGTCTTCGTCCTGGCGCTGACCTCCAACCCGGAGGGCGCTGAGGTGCAGCGCTCCACGGCGGCGAACGGCGCGTCCCTGGCGCAGCTGATGCTGCAGCACATGGCCGCCGAGAACGAGGGCGCCGAGCCGCTCGGCTCCGTCGGCGCCGTCGTCGGCGCGACGCTCGGCGACGCCGGCGTGGACCTCGACATCAACGGCCCGCTGCTGGCTCCGGGCATCGGCGCCCAGGGGGCGACCCCGGCGGACCTCCCCGGCGTCTTCGGCGCGGCCGTCGGCAACGTCGTGCCGAGCGTCAGCCGCGGTGTGCTCAGGCACGGCCCGGATGCGGCCGCGCTGCGGGCCGCCGCCGAGCGGTTCACGGACGAGGTGCGCGAGGCGGTGGCGTCGGCCGGGGTCTGACCCGGGACGTCAGGAGCGTGCGCGTGCGCTCTCGGGTACCGGTCGCACGCGCTGCGTGACCACCGAGAACCCAAGGGTGCGCATCCATGCAGGACTTCTCGGCCGAAAAGCTGGTCGTTATGTCGGAAATGTCCTGGTCGGTCGATGCTGACCAGGACTTTTCGTCTGTTCTCGCTGACTGGAGCGGTGATGGCCGCTAGTCTCCGTCCAAGAGCGAACGTGCAGGCGGCGTCCCGCAAAGGGTCCTGCGTTGCTCGTTGCTCGCCTGGTGTGGGGCGACTAGGTTCCTCACCGGTCCGTATCCGACAGTTCGACATCCGAGGTGACGTAGGCGTGGCTCTTCCGCCCCTTACCCCTGAACAGCGCGCAGCCGCGCTCGAAAAGGCCGCCGCGGCTCGCCGGGAGCGGGCCGAGGTCAAGAATCGACTCAAGCACTCCGGCGCCTCCCTCCACGAGGTCATCAAGCAGGGCCAGGAGAACGACGTCATCGGCAAGATGAAGGTCTCCGCCCTCCTTGAGTCCCTGCCGGGCGTGGGCAAGGTCCGCGCCAAGCAGATCATGGAGCGGCTCGGCATCTCCGAGAGCCGCCGGGTCCGTGGTCTCGGCTCCAACCAGATCGCTTCCCTGGAGCGCGAGTTCGGCGGCGGCGCCGCCTGACGTTCCCGGGCACCCCCGGGAACCTGGATAATCGCTGCATGGCAGCAGAGGTACGTCCGCGGCTGACCGTGCTCTCCGGCCCCTCCGGGGTCGGCAAGAGCACGGTCGTCGCCCATATGCGCAAGGTCCACCCCGAAGTCTGGCTCTCGGTGTCGGCGACCACCCGGAAGCCGCGGCCCGGCGAGAAGCACGGCGTCCAGTACTTCTTCGTCACCGACGAGGAGTTCGACAAGCTGGTCGCCAACGGCGAGCTGCTGGAGTGGGCCGAGTTCGCGGGCAACCGCTACGGCACGCCCCGTCGCGCGGTCCTCGACCGCCTGGAGGCGGGCGAGCCGGTGCTGCTGGAGATCGATCTCCAGGGTGCGCGGCAGGTCAAGGAGTCCATGTCGGACTCGCAGCTGGTCTTCCTGGCCCCGCCGAGCTGGGACGAGCTGGTCCGCCGGCTCACCGGCCGCGGCACCGAGTCCGCGGAGGTCATCGAGCGCCGGCTGGCGGCCGCGAAGGTCGAGCTCGCCGCCGAGTCGGAGTTCGACACGACCCTGGTCAACACCTCCGTCGAGGACGTGGCCCGCGAGCTGCTAGCCTTGATGGCAGTTGTTTGATCTTTTGTCCGATCTTTCTGCACGTTCTTCGGAAGGCCTAGAGTGTCCTCTTCCATCACCGCGCCCGAGGGCATCATCAACCCGCCGATCGACGAGCTGCTCGAGGCGACTGACTCGAAGTACAGCCTCGTGATCTACGCGGCCAAGCGCGCGCGCCAGATCAACGCGTACTACTCGCAGCTCGGTGAGGGTCTGCTCGAGTACGTCGGTCCGCTGGTGGACACCCACGTCCACGAGAAGCCGCTCTCGATCGCCCTGCGGGAGATCAACGCGGGTCTGCTCACCTCCGAGGCCATCGAGGGCCCGGCGCAGTAGGCGCGACGCATCGTTCTTCACCACAGGCCCGGCGGAGCATCCGCCGGGCCTGTGGTCTGTTCGGGGGGCGCGGAGGGCCGTCGCCCCGGAGTGATGCAGCATGGGGGAACCAACCGAGTGCGGGGAGGCGTGCAGTGGACGCAGTGGACGCGGGTGTCAGGCCGAGGGTCGTCCTCGGGGTCAGCGGCGGCATCGCCGCGTACAAGGCGTGCGAGCTGCTGCGCAGGCTCACCGAGTCCGGCCACGACGTCCGGGTCGTGCCGACGGCGTCGGCCCTGAACTTCGTCGGCGCCGCGACCTGGTCGGCGCTGTCGGGCCACCCCGTCTCCACCGAGGTCTGGAACGACGTCCACGAGGTCCCGCACGTCCGCATCGGCCAGCACGCCGACCTCGTCGTCGTCGCCCCCGCCACCGCCGACATGCTCGCCAAGGCCGCTCACGGCCTCGCCGACGACCTGCTCACCAACACGCTGCTCACGGCCCGCTGTCCGGTCGTCTTCGCGCCCGCGATGCACACCGAGATGTGGGAGCACCCCGCCACCCAGGAGAACGTCGCCACGCTGCGCCGCCGCGGCGCCGTCGTCATCGAGCCCGCCGTCGGCCGGCTCACCGGCGTCGACACCGGCAAGGGCCGGCTGCCCGAGCCGGGCGAGATCTTCGAGGTGTGCCGACGGGTGCTCGCCCGCGGGGTGACCGCCCCCGACCTCGCCGGTCGCCACGTCGTCGTCAGCGCCGGGGGCACCCGTGAACCGCTCGACCCGGTCCGCTACCTCGGCAACCGCTCCTCCGGCAAGCAGGGCTACGCCCTGGCCCGTACCGCGGCCGCCCGGGGCGCACGCGTCATCCTCGTCGAGGCGAACACCGGCATCCCCGACCCGGCGGGCGTCGACGTCGTCCACGTCGGCACGGCGGTCCAGCTGCGCGAGGCGGTCCTCAAGGCCGCCGCCGACGCCGACGCGGTGGTCATGGCGGCGGCGGTCGCCGACTTCCGGCCCGCCGAGTACGCCACGGGCAAGATCAAGAAGAAGGACGGCGTCGAGGCGCCGACCGTCGCGCTCGTGCGCAACCCCGACATCCTCGCCGAGATCTCGGCCGACCGCGCCCGCCCCGGACAGGTGATCGTCGGCTTCGCGGCCGAGACCGACGACGTCCTCGCCAACGGACGCGACAAGCTGCGCCGCAAGGGGTGCGACCTGCTCGTCGTCAACGAGGTGGGGGAGCGCAGGACCTTCGGGGCCGAGGAGAACGAGGCAGTCGTCCTGGCCGCCGACGGCGCCGAGACCCCCGTCCCGTACGGGCCCAAGGAGGCCCTCGCCGACACGGTCTGGGACCTCGTCGTCCCGCGGCTGGGCTGAGGGCCCGGCGGGCCGTGTGACGAACTCTGGGCGAATTTCCTGCGACGGCCCGCCTGCGAGAAACCAGCGAAATGTGGCGAATCGCTCAGTCCGCAGGCGCTATGGTCGTAGCGTCTCGGCCATGGACCACAGGTCAGGGGGCTCCCAAGCTGCGAGACGGGTTGTCCGGCGATGGAAAGCGACCGATAAACTGGTCAGCGGAACGTCGCGGGGCGCAGCCCCCTGCCGGTCCGTCAATGATCAGCCAGCAGCCGCTGCAACCCCAGGGAGCGATGTGTCCCGCCGTCTCTTCACCTCGGAGTCCGTGACCGAGGGCCACCCCGACAAGATCGCCGACCAGATCAGCGACACGATTCTCGACGCCCTTCTGCGGGAGGACCCGACGTCCCGGGTCGCCGTGGAGACCCTGATCACCACCGGCCTCGTGCACGTCGCCGGTGAGGTGACCACCAAGGCGTACGCCGACATCCCCACCCTCGTGCGCAACAAGATCCTGGAGATCGGTTACGACTCCTCGAAGAAGGGTTTCGACGGCGCCTCCTGCGGAGTGTCGGTGTCCATCGGCGCGCAGTCTCCCGACATCGCGCAGGGCGTCGACACGGCGTACGAGAAGCGCGTCGAGGGCGATGAGGACGAGCTCGACAAGCAGGGTGCCGGCGACCAGGGCCTGATGTTCGGTTACGCGTGCGACGAGACGCCCGAGCTGATGCCGCTGCCGATCCATCTCGCGCACCGGCTCTCGCGCCGCCTGTCCGAGGTCCGCAAGAACGGCACCATCCCCTACCTGCGTCCGGACGGCAAGACCCAGGTCACCATCGAGTACGACGGTGACAAGGCCGTCCGCCTCGACACCGTGGTGGTGTCCTCGCAGCACGCGTCCGACATCGACCTGGACTCGCTGCTCGCGCCCGACATCCGAGAGTTCGTCGTCGAGCACGTGCTCAAGCAGCTCGTCGAGGACGGCATCAAGCTCGACACCGACGGCTACCGCCTCCTGGTGAACCCGACCGGCCGCTTCGAGATCGGCGGCCCGATGGGCGACGCGGGTCTGACCGGCCGCAAGATCATCATCGACACCTACGGCGGCATGGCCCGCCACGGCGGCGGAGCCTTCTCCGGCAAGGACCCGTCCAAGGTGGACCGCTCGGCGGCCTACGCGATGCGCTGGGTGGCGAAGAACGTCGTCGCGGCCGGCCTCGCGGCCCGCTGCGAGGTCCAGGTCGCGTACGCGATCGGCAAGGCCGAGCCCGTCGGTCTGTTCGTGGAGACCTTCGGCACGGCGACGATCGATGTCGAAAAGATCGAGCAGGCCATCGCCGAGGTCTTCGACCTGCGTCCGGCCGCGATCATCCGCGACCTCGACCTGCTCCGCCCGATCTACGCCCAGACCGCGGCGTACGGCCACTTCGGCCGCGAGCTCCCCGACTTCACCTGGGAGCGCACGGACCGCGTCGACGCGCTGCGCGCGGCGGCGGGGCTGTGAGCCTGTAGCCGGACGGCTTTCCCAAGGGCCCTGGACCGTGTCGGTCCGGGGCCCTCGCGCGTGCTCGGGCACCCCGGGCGGGGTACGCAGGGGCCGCCGGCCGGGGTCGTCGGCGGTGGCCGCGGGTCCGGCGGCCGGGCGCACCGGTCCGGGCTGTCCGCAGAGCCGTGGCCGGGGCCGTCGGCCCGGTCGACGGGCTCCGGGCGGTGTCAGTGGGCTCTGGTAGGAATGAGGCTGTGAGCAGCGACGACGAGCAGCCGGAGGAGTCCGCCGCGGGCGGGCCCGAGCAGCTTGCGCTCATCAGGGAGACCGTGCGCAAGGCCAAGGTGCCCAAGGCCAAGCCGCGCACCTGGCGGGGGGCCGCACTCGCCCGTGAGCTGCCCGTCGCGCGGGTCGTCGTCAACAAGGGCGTCCTGCACCTCGACCAGTTCTTCGACTACGCCGTCCCCGAGGAGCTCGACGCCGCGGCACAGCCCGGTGTGCGGGTGCGCGTACGCTTCGGGGCGGGGGCGCACCGGGTGCGGGACGGGCGCCGTGAGGGCGGCGGGCTCATCGACGGCTTCCTGGTCGAGCGCCTGGCCGAGACCGACTACACCGGCCCCCTCGCGGCACTCGCCCACGTCGTCTCGCCCGAGCCCGTCCTCGGCCCGCAGATGCTCCGCCTCGCCCGCGCTGTCGCCGACAGGTACGCGGGCAGCCTCGCCGACGTGCTGCAGCTCGCGGTGCCGCCGAGGAACGGACGCGCGGAGGCCAAGCCGTCGCCCGAGCCGCTGCCGCCGCCCGCGCCTCCCGGAGCCGGATCCTGGGAGCGGTACGGGCGGGGGGCCGCCTTCATCGACGCCCTCGCGACGGGCGGCGCCCCGCGTGCCGTGTGGACCGCGCTGCCCGGCCCGCACTGGCCCGAGGAACTGGCCCGCGCCGTCGCCGCGACGCTCGCGTCCGGGCGCGGAGCGCTCGTCGTCGTGCCCGACGGGCGGCGCGCCGCCCGCGTGGACGCCGCCCTCACGGCCCTGCTGGGCGAGGGTCGCCACGCCCTCCTGACCGCCGAATCCGGGCCCGAGAAGCGCTACCGGCAGTGGCTCGCCGTGCGCCGGGGCTCCGTGCGGGCCGTGGTGGGCACGCGGGCCGCCATGTTCGCGCCGGTGCGGGACCTCGGGCTGGTCGTCGTCTGGGACGACGGCGACGCGAGCCACAGCGACGACAACGCCCCCTTCCCCCACGTCCGCGAGGTCCTGGAGCTGCGCGCCACCCATGACGGATGCGCCTTCCTGCTGGGCAGCACCAGCTGCACGGTCGAGGCCGCCCAGCTCGTCGAGAGCGGCTGGGCGATGCCGCTCGTCGCCGACCGGGCGCGGGTCAGGGCCGCGGCGCCCCTGGTGCGCACCGTCGGCGACCAGGACCTCGCGCGGGACGAGGCCGCGCGCGCGGCCCGGCTGCCCAGCCTCGCCTGGCAGGCGGTACGGGACGGGCTGCGGACCGGACCCGTGCTGGTCCAGGTCCCCCGCCGCGGTTACGTGCCCCGGCTCGCCTGCGAACGCTGCCGCACGCCGGCGCGATGCCGGCACTGCGCGGGGCCGCTGGAGGCACCGGACGAGCGCGAGCTGCGCTGCGCGTGGTGCGGGCAGGGGGAGCCCGAGTGGCACTGCGTCGCGTGCGGCTCGGTCCGGCTGCGGGCCCGGATCGTGGGCGCGCGCCGTACGGCGGAGGAACTGGGCCGCGCCTTCCCCGCCGTGCCCGTGCGCACCTCCGGCCGGGACCACGTGCTGGACGCCGTGCCGGGGCGCCCGGCGCTCGTGGTCTCCACGCCGGGCGCCGAGCCCGTGGCGGACGGCGGTTACGCGGCCGCGCTGCTGCTGGACGGCTGGGCCATGCTCGGGCGGCCCGATCTCCGCGCGGGCGAGGAGGCGCTGCGCCGCTGGATCGCCGCGGCCTCGCTGGTGCGGGGCCAGGAGGAGGGCGGCACGGTCGTCGTCGTCGCCGAGCCGACGCTGCGGCCGGTCCAGGCGCTCGTGCGGTGGGACCCGGTCGGCCATGCGCTGCGGGAACTCGCCGAGCGGGCGGAGCTCGGATTCCCGCCGGTGTCGCGGATGGCGGAGGTGGTGGGCCGTCCGGAGGCGGTCGCGTCGTTCCTGCTCGCCGCCGAACTGCCCGAGGAGGCCGAGGTGTTGGGACCGGTCCCGCTGCCGGTGACGGACGCCGGGCAGCCGCGCAGGCCCGGGGAGGCCCCGGTGGGGGAGCGCTGGGAGCGGGCGCTGCTGCGGGTGCCCCCGGGGAGGGGGGCGGCGCTGGCGGTTGCTCTCAAGTCGGCGCAGGCGTCGCGCCTCGCCCGTGGTGGCACGGACCCGGTCCGGATCAGGATCGACCCGCCGGACATCGGCTGAGGGGCGGCCCACTGCGGGGGCCGTAGCGCCCCCTTGGGCGGGCCGGGGCCTCGGGAGTGGGGCCCGGACTGCTTTCCGGCTGCCGGACGCCACGCCGTCTCGCGACGCCTCAGGTCCCGGCACCCCACCCCGGCCCCTCCCGCCGGTGGAGGCCGTTGCGGCTGTCGGTCGCCTCCACGGCGGTGGTCTCCGGTCCTCGGGAGCGGGCGGCTGCGGGCGCGGGGACGTCAGCCCCACCAGGCGTCAGCCGTTGCGCGGACCGGGAAACGCGCCCGGGCGCGGGTCCGCCGGCTGCGGAGGCATCGAGCGTGCGGCCGGAACGGCCGGCATCGGCGGCAGTGTGCGGGTCGTCGTCGGCTCGGGCTCCGCGGCACCCGGCTGGGGCGTCGCCCTGCGGGCACCGTAACGGCGGTGCACCGCCTGCTTCGTGACCCCGAGCGCCGAGCCCACCGCGTCCCAGGAGAAGCCCAGCGAACGGTCGAAGTCCACGGCCGCGGTCACCAGCGTCTCGACGCTGTCGCGCAGCTCCTGCGCGAGACGGACGGTCGGTGCCGGGGCCCTGCCGTAGACGACGAAGCCCGTGGACGGGCCGGAGCGGCGCGGGCGGTAGACATTGCCCAGCTGGGCGGTGAGCGTGCGCAATGCGTCCACCTGCCGGCGGACCCGCTCGATGTCCCGCACCAACAGGTGCAGACTTGCCCGGGCTTGGGCGTCATGGGTTGCGTGGTCGGCCATTGACAAGCCTCTCGAACCGGCGTTGAAAGGGGTCGGGCCGCATCCGGGCGGCCCGCTTCGGTCAATCTCTCTTGACCAACGCCCCAGCCGCCGATCTGGTCACGCTTCGGGGCGTATGCGCTTTTGCACAGGGCGCGTGGTCTCCCGTACGCCCCCTGCGGCCCTGCCCCATAGACTGGTGAGCTGCTCGTCGCACCAGTAGGAACCGCACACGTCCGAGAGGCAGTCAGCCACCGATGAAGCTCGTCTTCGCAGGTACCCCCGAGGTAGCCGTCCCCGCCCTGGACGCCCTGATCGCTTCGGGACGGCATGAGGTCGCCGCGGTGGTCACCAGGCCGGACGCCCCCGCCGGGCGCGGCAGGCACCTGGTGGCCAGCCCGGTCGCCCAGCGCGCCGAGGAGGCCGGGATCGAGGTGCTCAAGCCGGTCAGGCCGCGCGACGAGGCGTTCCTGGAGCGGCTGCGCGAGATCGCCCCGGACTGCTGCCCGGTCGTCGCCTACGGGGCCCTGCTGCCCAGGGCGGCACTCGACGTGCCCGCCCGCGGCTGGGTCAACCTGCACTTCTCTCTGCTGCCCGCCTGGCGCGGCGCCGCCCCCGTCCAGCACGCGATCCTCGCCGGCGACGAGATGACCGGTGCCGCCACCTTCCAGATCGAGGAGGGCCTCGACTCGGGGCCGGTGTACGGCGTGATCACCGAGCCCGTGCGGCCCACCGACACCAGCGGTGACCTGCTGACGCGGCTGGCCTTCGCCGGCGCCGGGCTGCTCTCGGCGACGATGGACGGCATCGAGGACGGCACCCTGAAGCCCGTGCCGCAGCCCGCCGAGGGGGTCTCCCTGGCCCCGAAGATCACCGTCGAGGACGCCCACGTGGACTTCGCCGCCCCCGCGCTGCGCGTCGACCGCGTCGTCCGCGGCTGCACGCCCGCCCCCGGCGCGTGGACGCTCTTCCGCGGCGAGCGGCTCAAGCTGATCCAGGTCACGCTGCTTCCCGACCGTACGGACCTGGCGCCCGGCGAGCTGGACCCGGGCAAGAACAACGTCTACGCGGGCACCGGATCGCACGCCGTCGAGCTGCTCTGGGTCCAGCCCCAGGGCAAGAAGCCGATGCGGGCGGCGGACTGGGCGCGCGGGGTGCGCATCGCCCCGGGCGAGAGGCTCGGCGCGTAGCCCCGTCCTGCCGGGAGGCACGGCGCGGCGACGTAGGGTGGGAGGGTTCAACCCTCTTCGAACGCGGAGCACCTTTTGAGCGAGCAGTCCCGTCGCCGTCCCCCCAAGCCGCACCGCCGGCCCAAGAAGGATCCCGTCCGGATCCTCGCCTTCGAGGCGCTGAGGGCCGTCGACGAGCGGGACGCGTACGCGAACCTGGTCCTGCCGCCCCTGCTGAAGAAGGCCCGCGACAAGGGCGACTTCGACGCGCGGGACGCGGCGCTCGCCACGGAGCTCGTGTACGGCACGCTGCGCCGCCAGGGCACGTACGACGCGATCATCGCGGCCTGCATCGACCGGCCGCTGCGCGAGGTCGACCCGCCCGTGCTCGACGTGCTCGCGCTCGGCGCGCATCAGCTGCTGGGGACGCGGATCCCGACGCACGCGGCGGTGTCGGCGAGCGTGGAGCTCGCGCGAGTGGTGCTCGGCGACGGACGGGCCAAGTTCGTCAACGCCGTGCTCCGCAAGATCTCGCAGGACGACCTGGACACCTGGGTGGAGCGCGTCGCCCCGCCGTACGACGAGGACGCCGAGGACCACCTCGCGGTCGTGCACTCACACCCGCGCTGGGTCGTCTCCGCGCTGTGGGACGCGCTCGGCGGCGGCCGCGCCGGCATCGAGGACCTGCTGGAGGCCGACAACGAGCGGCCCGAGGTGACCCTGGTCGCCCGCCCCGGCCGCACGACGACCGGTGAACTGCTCGACGTGCTGGGCGAGGGTTCGGCGCTGCCGGGCCGCTGGTCCCCGTACGCCGTCCGGCTCGCGGAGGGCGGCGAGCCCGGCGCGATCGCGGCCGTGCGCGAGGGCCGGGCCGGCGTGCAGGACGAGGGCAGCCAGCTCGTGGCGATCGCCCTGGCCAACGCCCCGCTGGAAGGCTCCGACGAACGGTGGCTCGACGGCTGCGCCGGGCCCGGCGGCAAGGCCGCGCTGCTCGGCGCTCTCGCGGCCGGTCGCGGCGCGACGCTGCTGGCCTCCGAGAAGCAGCCGCACCGCGCACGGCTCGTGGACCGCGCGCTGACCGGAAACCCCGGCCCGTATCAGGTGATCGCGGCGGACGGCACGCGCCCGCCGTGGCGCCCCGGGTCCTTCGACCGGGTGCTCGTCGACGTGCCGTGCTCGGGTCTCGGCGCGCTGCGCCGCCGGCCCGAGGCCCGCTGGCGCCGCCGCCCGGAGGACCTGGAGGGCTTCGCGCCGCTCCAAAGGGGCCTGCTGCGCGAGGCGTTGAGGGCCGTGCGGGTCGGCGGCGTGGTCGGGTACGCCACCTGCTCGCCGCATCTCGCCGAGACGCGGGTCGTCGTGGACGACGTGCTGCGCGGCCGCGGCGGCCCCGCGCCCGAGGCGGAGCTGGTGGACGCGCGGCCGCTGATGCCCGGCGTCCCGGCGCTCGGCGACGGCCCCGACGTCCAGCTGTGGCCGCATGTGCACGGGACCGACGCGATGTACCTGGCGCTGCTGCGCCGCACCGCGTAGCCACCGGGCGGCCGGCCCGTGTCAGCCGCGGCAGGGCCCGGCCTGTCAGCCGGGCCGGGCCACGGCGAGGTGGGTCCGCCGCGCCCTCACCTGAGGTCCGGTGGGGCCACCACTTCGGGTGCGATCCGCTGCTCGGCGTCCGGCAAGGGGCTCCAGAGGATCCGGGACGGCCGGTCGAATGGCCGGTATTGCGGTGGGCTGTGCGCATCCTGCGGGAGGCTGGTCCGTACCGACTACCGTCCCGGGGAGGGGAAGCGCCTCGGAACATGGCAGGCTTGGCACATGGCCGTTCAGATCAATCCCAGTATCCTCTCCGCCGACTTCTCGCGACTGGCGGAGGAGGCCGAGGCCGTCGCCGGCGCCGACTGGCTCCACGTCGACGTGATGGACAACCACTTCGTGCCCAATCTGACCCTGGGCGTGCCGGTCGTGGAGTCGCTCGCCAAGGCGACGGACACCCCGCTGGACTGCCACCTGATGATCGAGGACCCCGACCGCTGGGCTCCGCAGTACGTCGAGGCAGGCGCCGGCTCGGTCACCTTCCACGTCGAGGCCGCCGCCGCTCCCGTGCGTCTCGCCCGTGAGATCCGCGCCAAGGGCGCGCGCGCCTCCATGGCGCTCAAGCCCGCGACGCCGATCGAGCCGTACGAGGACCTGCTCCCCGAGCTCGACATGCTGCTGATCATGACCGTGGAGCCGGGCTTCGGCGGGCAGGCGTTCCTGGACATCATGCTGCCGAAGATCCGCCGCACGCGGGAGCTGATCGCCAAGCACGGTCTCGAGCTGTGGCTCCAGGTCGACGGCGGGGTGTCGGCGTCGACGATCGAACGGTGCGCGGAGGCGGGCGCCGACGTCTTCGTGGCCGGCTCCGCGGTCTACAACGCGGACGACCCGGCCGCGGCTGTGCGAATGCTCCGCGACCAGGCGTCGGCGGCCACCGCCTCGGCCGCCTGGGCGTGCGGCCACTGAGGAGCGCTCCGATGGCCGCGCTTGTTCAACCGATGTTGGCCCATCAGGGCTGATCAAGGACCGGCGGATCTGACAGGATGGCCGGACCCGGGAGTGTGTGTACGTGTGTACAGCAGTGAGGAGATCGCGGTGACTGCTAGGCCGGCGGGACGGTCCGCCCTGCGGATGGGGCCCGCTGAGCTGGTGCAGGCGGCGGCCATGGCGCGTCGCTTCTATCTCGAGGGCAAGTCCAAGATCCAGATCGCGGAGGAGTTCGGCGTCAGCCGCTTCAAGGTCGCGCGGGTCCTCGAGACCGCCCTCGAACGTGATCTGGTACGGATCGAGATCCGGGTGCCCGCCGAGCTCGACGCCGAGCGTTCGGACGCGCTGCGCGCCCACTACGGACTGCGGCACGCGGTCGTCGTCGAGTCCCCGGCGGAGGCGGACGAGTCGCCCGACCCGGAGAACCTGGGCGAGGTGGCCGCGGACCTGCTCGGCGAGCTGGTGAACGAGGGGGACGTACTGGGTCTGGCCTGGGGCCGTTCGACGATTCACATGGCGGCGGCGCTGGACCGGCTGCCGCCGTGCACGGTCGTGCAGCTGACGGGCGTCTACGACGCGGGGACCGCCGAGCGCGGCTCCGTCGAGGCGGTACGGCGGGCGGCCCAGGTCTCCGGCGGCGAGGCCCACCCCATCTACGCGCCGATGCTGCTGCCGGACCCGGCGACCGCGGCGGCGCTGCGGCACCAGACGGGGATCGCCCGCGCCTTCGACTACTTCGACAAGGTGACCGTCGCCTGCGTCTCCATCGGCTCCTGGGAGCCGGGCATCTCGACGGTCCACGACATGCTCTCCGACGAGGAGCGCGCGCACTACGCCTCGCTCGGCGTGGCCGCGGAGATGTCCGCGCACCTCTTCGACACACAGGGCCGCCGCGTCGGGCGCGACCTGGGGGAGCGGTGCATCACGGTCGAGGCCGACCGGCTCCGGCGCATTCCCGAGGTCGTGGCGATCGCGGGCGGCCAGCGCAAGGCGGAGGCGATCGCGGCGGTGCTGCGCTCCGGTCTCGTGACCAGCCTGGTCACGGACACCGCGGCGGCCGACCAGCTGCTGACGTCGGAAGCGGGCCAGCGGCCGGCGCTGGAGCGTGCGGACCCGGACGACTGACGGGGCGGCGGGCCGTGCGTCGCAGCGCGGTCCGCCGGGCCCCGTGACCGGCCGTTTGGAGGATCCGCTCGACGCACGGCGCCGTCACTGGAGCTTTCGCCGGGGCATGACAACGGACCCGGCATGGGAGAATGAAGTACGTGCGTTTTCCCCGGCTGCAATGCCCGGGGATCCTCCGATCGACTGGGATGTTCAGCACGTGCGTTTCCTCAATGACCAGAAGCCGCCGTACGACCTGACGTACGACGATGTGTTCATGGTGCCGAGCCGTTCGGCCGTGGGTTCCCGCCAGGGCGTGGACCTGTCCTCCCCCGACGGCACCGGTACGACCGTCCCGCTGGTCGTCGCCAACATGACGGCCATCGCCGGCCGCCGGATGGCCGAGACCGTCGCCCGCCGCGGCGGACTCGTCGTGATCCCCCAGGACATCCCGATCGACGTCGTCACCGACGTCATCTCCTGGGTCAAGACGCGCCACCACGTGCTCGACACCCCGATCGTCCTCGCGCCGCACCAGACCGTCGCCGACGCCCTGTCGCTGCTGTCCAAGCGGGCCCACGGCGCCGGTGTCGTCGTCGACGACGAGCACCGCCCCATCGGCATCGTCACCGAGCACGACCTGGCCGGCGTGGACCGCTTCACCCAGCTGTCCGAGGTCATGTCCAAGGACCTCCTGCTGCTGGACGCGGACATCGACCCGCGCGAGGCGTTCAACCGGCTCGACGGCGCCAACCGCCGCTACGCCCCCGCGGTGGACGGCGACGGCAGGCTCGCCGGCGTCCTCACCCGCAAGGGCGCGCTGCGCGCCACGCTGTACACCCCGGCCGTCGACGCGCAGGGCAAGCTGCGCATCGCCGCCGCCGTCGGCATCAACGGCGATGTGGCCGGCAAGGCCAAGCAACTGCTGGACGCCGGTGTCGACACGCTCGTCGTGGACACCGCACACGGCCACCAGGAGTCGATGATCAGCGCGGTCAGGGCCGTACGGGGCCTCGACCCGCACGTGCCGATCGTCGCGGGCAACATCGTGGCCGCCGAGGGCGTGCGCGACCTCGTCGAGGCCGGCGCGGACATAGTCAAGGTCGGTGTCGGACCGGGCGCCATGTGCACCACCCGCATGATGACCGGCGTGGGCCGCCCGCAGTTCTCGGCCGTCCTCGAATGCGCCGCCGAGGCGAAGAAGTACGGCAAGCACGTCTGGGCCGACGGCGGTGTCCGTCACCCGCGCGACGTCGCCATGGCGCTGGCCGCCGGCGCGTCGAACGTGATGATCGGCTCCTGGTTCGCCGGGACGTACGAGTCCCCGGGCGACCTCCAGCAGACCGCCGACGGGCGCCTGTACAAGGAGTCCTTCGGCATGGCATCCAAGCGCGCCGTGCGCAACCGCACCAGCGAGGAATCCGCGTACGACCGGGCCCGCAAGGCGCTGTTCGAGGAGGGCATCTCCCACTCGCGCATGTTCCTCGACCCGGCCCGCCCGGGCGTCGAGGACCTGATCGACTCGATCATCGCGGGTGTGCGCTCCTCCTGCACGTACGCCGGTGCCGGCTCCCTCGAGGAGTTCGCCGAGAAGGCGATCGTCGGCGTCCAGAGCGCCGCCGGTTACGCGGAGGGCAAGCCGCTGCACGCCAGCTGGAGTTGATGCGCCCGCGTGGCCGGCACCGTCCGGCTTCCGCGCCAGTCGCGGGGGCCGGACGCCGTGTTCCCGCGCGGGTTTTCCGCTTCCCCCGAAATCCCGTGCATAGGTGGGGACATCGAGGGTAGGCGCGCCTTCGCACTGACATCGGAGCAGGGGAGGACGAAGTGTCCACGGCGAGCACGGTCCCGACCGAACTCACGCAGCCTGGAGTCCAGCGCCCGGATATGGCGGAGCTGAATCTTCCGGATGTGCGGAATCCGGGGGAGGTTGCACCCAAGGACGCCCGCGAGATCTCCAAGGTCTTCTTCGAGCGGCTCGACTCGCTCGAAGAAGGCACGCATGAGTACCAGTACGTCCGTAACACTCTGATCGAGCTCAACCTGGCCCTGGTCAAGTACGCGGCCGGCCGCTTCCGCAATCGCGCCGAGCAGATGGAAGACATCGTCCAGGTCGGCACCATTGGCCTGATCAAGGCGATCGACCGCTTCGAACTCAGCCGCGAGGTCGAGTTCGCGACATTCGCCGTCCCGTACATCGTCGGTGAGATCAAGCGGTTCTTCCGCGACACCAGCTGGGCCGTCCATGTGCCGCGCCGGCTCCAGGAGTTGCGGATCGACTTGGCGAAGGCCGTCGACGAGCTCTCCCAGAAGCTGGACCACACGCCGACCACCGCCGAACTCGCCGAGCACCTGGGGCTGGACGAGGAGGAGATCATCGAGGGCGTCGTCGCCAGCAACGGCTACACGGCCGGATCCATCGACATGCCCATGGACGACGCCTCCGACCACGCCGCGGCACCGCTGTCCGACCGCCTGGGCGCACCCGACGCGGACTTGGAGACGGCGGAGAACGTGCAGGCCCTCAAGCCGCTGATCGAGGAGCTCGACGACCGCGACCGGCGGATCCTGCGCATGCGCTTCGGCGAGGAGATGACGCAGTCGGAGATCGGCGAGGAGCTGGGCGTGTCCCAGATGCACGTGTCGCGGCTGCTGACCCGGATCACCGGGCGGCTGCGTGAGGGGCTGCTCGTGGTGGAGTGACACCACCGCAGGAAACGGGCGGCGGGACCACCGCCGCCCGTCCCGAACCATATTCCCCCCACGGCAGAAACGGCGTCCTGGCAGACCAGGACGCCGTTTCTGTACGTGAGGGCGTCAGCAGGGTGCCTTGCGTACGTGAGGGCGTCAGCAGGTTGCCGCCGACGGACGCATCCAGGTCGCCTGGACCGTCTTCCCGTACGGCCGCGGGCAGACCTCGACGCGGCCCGCGAGCCGCTGCACCATGTGCCAGCCGAATCCGCCCTCGCCCGAGAAGGAGGGCGGGCGCGCGACGGGCGGCAGCGGGCTGGAGTCCTCGATCTGCACGACGAGCGTGTCCGCACCCGCCGTCAGGTGCAGGCGCCACCAGCCGGCCGTGTGCCGGACCGCGTTGGAGACCAGCTCGGAGACGACGAGCAGCACGGCGTCCGGGTCCGCCCAGGGGCAGTGGTGCAGCAGGAACTCCGCCGTGGCCGTACGGGCCCCCGCGGTGTGTCTGCTCTCCGGATGCGGCGATTCCTCGATCACCACATGGCGCTGTGCGTTCATCAACGGCTCGTCTACCCGGTCCGCGCGCGTCTATGGGAGTGTCTCGCCGCACACCCCCTGCGACGCCTTCCGTGATCTTCTCGTTCACCCGGGCGCAATGTTTCCCCGTGTGCCGCGTCAGCGCGCAATGATCGGCCGCTGATGCGCAACAACGGTGCATTACGGCTGTGAGCTGCGGACTCGTAGGCTCAGGGCCCGTACCAGGAGTGGCGGTGACCGTCTGCTCGGCGGTCCTTTTCCCCCTGCGTGGTTCCACGCCTGCGGGCCGCCGGAGGTCCCCCTCGCCGATCCCCGCAGCGATGAAGGAGCCCCGACGTGCTGGACCACGGAGCAGCGCCGCCCGCGACCGAGTCACCGTCCTCCCCGAACCCCACCCGCGGCCCCGGCCTCGGCGCGCGGCTCATGCGCCGCAAGCCCGTCGAGCGGCTGGTCGCCGAGGGCGGTCAGGGGGAGGGCGGAGCGCTCCGCCGCTCGCTGACCATGTGGCAGCTGACGATGATCAGCATCGGCGCGACGCTCGGCACGGGCATCTTCGTCGTGCTCGGCGAGGCCACCCCGCTCGCCGGCCCCGCCGTCGCGGTCTCCTTCGTCGTCGCGGGCCTGACCGCGCTGTTCTCGGCCCTGTCGTACGCCGAGCTCGCCGGTTCCATCCCGGTCTCGGGCTCCTCGTACTCCTACTCGTACGCCACCATGGGTGAGCTCGTCGCCTGGATCTGCGGCTGGTGTCTGGTGCTGGAGTACGGAGTCTCGGTCGCGGCCGTCGCGGTCGGCTGGGGCGAGTACGTCAACGAACTGCTCGACGGCACGATCGGCGTCACGATCCCGGACGCGGTCGCAGCCCCCCTCGGTGAGGGCGGCTTCATCAACCTGCCCGCGCTGATCGTCGTCCTGCTCGCCATGGTCTTCCTGATGGGCGGCGCCAAGGAGAGCGCCCGCATCAACACGATCATGGTCGTCATCAAGATCGCGACGCTGCTGCTCTTCTGCGGCATCGGCTTCCTCGGCATCAAGGCCGGCAACTACACCCCGCTCGCCCCGCTCGGCGTCACCGGCATCAGCGCGGCGGCGGCGACGCTCTTCTTCTCGTACATCGGCTTCGACGCCGCGTCGACCGCCGGCGAGGAGGCGAAGAACCCCAAGCGGGACCTGCCGCGCGCGATCATGCTGTCGCTGCTCATCGTCACCGTCCTGTACTGCCTCGTCGCGCTGATCGCCGTCGGCGCCATGCCGTGGCAGGACTTCGAGGGCACCGAGGCCGCGCTCGCCCAGATCATGAAGGACGTCACCGGCCACAGCTTCTGGAGCGTGGTGCTCGCGGCGGGCGCCGTCGTCGCCATCGCGAGCGTCGTCTTCGCCGTGCTGTACGGCCAGACCCGCATCCTCTTCGCCATGTCCCGGGACGGCCTCATGCCCAAGGCGTTCGCCAAGGTGGACGAACGCACCGGAACGCCCCGCGCCAACACCTTCATCGTCTCCGCCTTCTGCGCGGTGCTCGCCGCCACGATCCCGCTCGGCGAGCTCGCCAACGCCACCAGCATCGGCACGCTCTTCGCGTTCGCGCTGGTCAACGTGGCCGTCGTCATCCTGCGCTACACCCGGCCCACCATGAACCGGACGTTCCGGGTGATGCTGTTCCCGCTCACGCCGCTGCTCGGCTTCGGGTTCTGCCTCTGGATGATGATCAGCCTCCCGGGCGCGACCTGGGTGGTCTTCGGTGCCTGGATGGCCGCGGGCCTCGTGTTCTACTTCCTGTACGGCCTTCGCCGCTCCCGACTCGCCACAGCAGAGAAGTGATCCACCCGCAGTGCGACTGAACGATCTCGACGAACGCATCGTCCACGCCCTCGCCGAGGACGCCCGCCGCTCCTACGCCGACATCGGAGCGATGGTCGGCCTGTCCGCCCCCGCCGTGAAGCGCAGGGTGGACCGGCTGCGCGCGGACGGCGCCATCACCGGTTTCACCGTGCGGGTGGACCCGGCGGCGCTCGGCTGGGAGACCGAGGGCTTCATCGAGATCTACTGCAGCCGCAACACCTCGCCCGAGGCCATCGAGCGCGGGCTCAAGCGCTACCCGGAGATCGCGTCCGCCTCCACCGTCACCGGTGACGCGGACGCGATCGTCCAGGTCTTCGCCGCCGACATGCGCCACTTCGAACGGGTGCTGGAACGGATCGCGGGCGAGCCCTTCGTGGAGCGCACCAAGTCGGTGCTGGTGCTCTCGCCGCTGCTGCGGCGCTTCTCGTCGGGCGCGCCCGCGTAGCCGCAGGTCGAGAGCCGCGCAACGAATCGCCGCGGGAGGCACCGGCCACGCAACGGATCGTCCATCGGTCCGCAACGGTTGCGTCTTGTCCCCGCCGAGCCCGGAAACGTACCGTTTTTGACGTCTCACCGACACCTTCTTCTCCGCCCCCCTTCACGACAGAGGTCTGCCGATGCCGTCGCTGCGCACCGCCCTGCTCCAGAGCTCCGGACGGCCCGGTGACGTCGCCGAGAACCTGAAGGCGCTCGACGAGGCCGCGGGCCGCGCCGCGACCGCCGGCGCGCGCCTGCTGGTGTGCCCCGAGATGTTCCTCACCGGGTACGCGATCGGCGACGACGTGCCGAAGCTGGCGGAGCCCGCAGACGGCCCCGGCGCCCGTGCCGTCGCCGAGATCGCGGTGCGCCACGGCATCGCCGTCCACTACGGCTACCCGGAGCGCGCCGGCGACCTGATCCACAACTCGGCGCAGCTGATCGGACCGGACGGCGAAATCCTCGCGAACTACCGCAAGACCCACCTCTTCGGCTGCTTCGAGCAGCAGTGGTTCACCCCCGGTGACACCGCCGTCGTGCAGGCGGAGCTCGACGGCATCCGCATCGGACTGCTGATCTGTTACGACGTGGAGTTCCCCGAGAACGTGCGGGCCCACGCGCTGGCCGGCACCGACCTGCTCCTCGTGCCCACCGCCCAGATGCACCCCTTCCAGTTCGTCGCTGAATCGCTCGTTCCGGTCAGGGCGTTCGAGAGCCAGATGTACATCGCGTACGTCAACAGGACCGGTCCCGAGGGCGAGTTCGAGTTCGTCGGACTCAGCTCGCTCGCGAGTCCCGACGGCGCCGTCCGCACCCGCGCAGGACGAGGCGAGGAACTCGTCGTCGGCGACGTCGACCCCGCACTCCTCGCCGCCTCGCGCGAGAACAACCCCTACCTGCGCGACCGGCGGCCCGGCCTCTACCGCTCCCTGGTCTGACCGCCGGCCCCTCCCCGCCTCCCCCCGCTTCATCGTTTTCCGTGCAAGGAGTCCGTACCCCATGACGTCCACGGTGCCCACCACCGCCGTCCAGCACAGCGACGAGCAGCCGCCGATCACCATGTTCGGTCCGGACTTCCCGTACGCCTACGACGACTTCCTCGCCCACCCGGCGGGGCTCGGCCAGATACCCGCGACCGAGCACGGCGCCGAGGTCGCTGTCATCGGCGGCGGTCTGTCCGGCATCGTCGCCGCGTACGAGCTGATGAAGATGGGCCTCAAGCCCGTGGTCTACGAGGCGGACCGCATCGGCGGACGCCTGCGCACCGTGGGCTTCGAGGGCACCGGCACGGACGAGCTGAGCGCCGAGATGGGCGCCATGCGCTTCCCGCCCTCCTCCACGGCCCTGCAGCACTACATCGACCTGGTGGGTCTGACCACCAAGCCGTTCCCCAACCCGCTCGCGCCCTGCACCCCCTCCACCGTGGTGGACCTCAAGGGCCAGTCGCACTACGCCGAGACCATCGACGACCTGCCGCAGGTCTACCGCGACGTGATGGACGCCTGGAACGCCTGTCTGGAGGAGGGCGCCGACTTCTCCGACATGAACCGCGCCATGCGCGAGCGCGACGTACCGCGCATCCGCGAGATCTGGGCGAAGCTCGTCGAGAAGCTGGACAACCAGACCTTCTACGGCTTCCTGTGCGAGTCGGAGGCCTTCAAGTCCTTCCGCCACCGCGAGATCTTCGGCCAGGTCGGCTTCGGCACGGGTGGCTGGGACACCGACTTCCCGAACTCCATCCTGGAGATCCTGCGCGTCGTCTACTCCGAGGCCGACGACCACCACCGCGGCATCGTCGAGGGCAGCCAGCAGCTCCCGCTGCGCCTGTGGGACCGCGAGCCCGAGAAGATCGTCCACTGGCCGCTCGGGACCTCGCTGTCGTCGCTGCACGACGGCGAGCCGCGGCCCGCCGTCACCCGGCTGAACCGCACCGCGGGCAACCGGATCACGGTCACGGACGCCTCCGGCGACATCCGCACCTACCGGGCGGCCGTCTTCACCGCGCAGTCGTGGATGCTGCTCTCCAAGATCGCGTGCGACGACTCGCTCTTCCCCATCGACCACTGGACGGCGATGGAGCGGACCCACTACATGGAGTCCTCCAAGCTGTTCGTCCCCGTGGACCGGCCGTTCTGGCTGGACAAGGACGAGATCACCGGGCGCGACACGATGTCGATGACGCTCACCGACCGCATGACCCGCGGCACGTACCTGCTCGACAACGGTCCCGACAAGCCGGCCGTGATCTGCCTGTCGTACACCTGGTGCGACGACAGCCTGAAGTGGCTGCCGCTGTCCGCGAACGAGCGGATGGAGGTCATGCTCAAGTCGCTCGGGGAGATCTACCCGAACGTCGACATCCGCAGCCACATCATCGGCAACCCGGTGACCGTGTCGTGGGAGAACGAGCCCTACTTCATGGGCGCGTTCAAGGCGAACCTGCCCGGCCACTACCGCTACCAGCGCCGCCTGTTCACCCACTTCATGCAGGACGGGCTGCCCGAGGACAAGCGCGGCATCTTCCTCGCCGGCGACGACATCTCGTGGACGGCCGGCTGGGCCGAAGGCGCCGTGCAGACCGCGCTGAACGCCGTCTGGGGCGTCATGACCCACCTCGGCGGGTACACCGACCCGTCCAACCCCGGTCCCGGCGACCTCTACGACGAGATCGCGCCCGTCGAACTGCCGGAGGACTGAACCGCCGCCCCGGCTCCGCGTGCCCGTGGAGCCGGGGCGCGTCAACGCCAGGGGGTCAGCAGGCAGCGGCCCACCAGACCGACGCCCGCGTCGAGGCGCTCGGTGAACTCCTCGGCCAGGTCCGGCAGATCACGCAGCCCCCACAGCAGCCGCGCAGCCGACCACGCGCCCTCCCTGGCGCGGTCCAGGCTCCACGAGCCGACGAGATGCGTCAGGGGGTCGGCGATCTGCAACAGGTCGGGCCCGGGCATCACGTCCTCGCGGATGCGTTCCTCCAGCAGCACGAGCACGTCGCCGACCCGGTCGAACGCGCCCTCCAGGTCGGCCGGTTCGCAGCCGAGCGCATGGCAGGTGTCGACGACGGCGAGCGCCAGGTCGTGTCCGATGTGCGCGTTGATCCCGGCGAGCGCGAACTGGAGCGGCCGTACGCCGGGATGGCGGCGGTACTGGAACAGCGGCCGCCAGCAGGCCGGCGGGCGCAGCCCCTGCGACGCCGCGTCGAGCGCCGACAGGTAGCGGCGGGCGAACAGCACGTCGAGCGTGACGGCGGCCCGCCGGTCCGCGAACAGGCCGTCGTCGATGTGCCGGCCGATCTCCCGGGTGACCGCGAGATAGACGCGGTTGAACACCGCGAGGCCGTCCCCGGCCGGCCAGGCGGAGCCGTACGCGAGCATCCGCCGCACCACCGAGTCGACCGCCGCCGGGACGTCGCCCGGTAGCACTGCGAGCTGTTCACTCTGCGCCATGGAGGCAGGGTCCCAGGCCGCGGCCGGGCGGCGCGGTGACGGGCCGCGGCTTCCCCGGAAAGGAGGACGAGGCGCCTCTAGGAACCCGCTCCGGGCCCGCTCCGGGCGTCCTCGGCGTCCTTCGCGTCGTACGAGGAGGTCCCTGAGTCCAGCAGGGGCTCCTGCTCCCTCATCCGCTCCTTCATGTGCGCCGGGGCGAAGGCGCGCAGCACGTGGTAGCCCGTGATGACGACGATCGTGCCGAGCGCGATGCCGCCGAGCTCGAAGGTGTCGGTGATCTTCAGGCTGACGCCGCCGACGCCGATGATGATGCCCGCGGCGGCCGGCACGAGATTGAGCGGATTGCGCAGATCGACGTCGGCGTTGATCCAGATCTGGGCGCCGAGCAGCCCGATCATGCCGTACAGGATCACGGTGATGCCGCCGAGCACTCCACCGGGGATCGCGGCCACGACGGCGCCGAACTTGGGGCACAGGCCGAAGAGGAGCGCGAATCCCGCGGCGGCCCAGTAGGCGGCCGTGGAGTAGACGCGGGTGGCGGCCATGACGCCGATGTTCTCGGAGTACGTGGTGTTGGGCGGGCCGCCCACGGCGGTGGAGAGCATCGACGCGGCGCCGTCGGCCGCGATCGCGGTGCCGAGCCTGTCGTCGAGCGGATCGCCGGTCATCTCGCCGACCGCCTTGACGTGCCCGGCGTTCTCGGCGATGAGCGCGATCACCACGGGCAGGGCGACGAGGATGGCGGACCACTCGAAGCTCGGGGCGTGGAACGACGGCAGCCCGATCCAGTCGGCCTTCGCCACGCCGGAGAGGTCCAGCCGCCAGTGGTCGACGGCATCGCCGCCGACGGGGGAGTGGATCTTTCCGAAGATCCGGTCGAGGGCCCAGGAGAGGGCGTATCCGAAGAGCAGGCCCAGGAAGATCGCGATGCGGGAGAAGAACCCGCGCAGACACACCACCGCGAGACCGGTGAACAGCATGACGAGCAGCGCGGTCCACTGGTCCTGGGGCCAGTACGTGGACGCGGTGACGGGCGCGAGGTTGAAGCCGATGAGCATGACCACCGCGCCGGTGACGATCGGCGGCATCGCCGCGTGGATGATCCGCGCGCCGAACCGCTGCACGGCGAGGCCCGCGACGAACAGCGCCGCGCCGACCACGAGCACCGCGCCGGTCACGGTCGCGCTGTCGCCGCCGGTCGCCCGGATCGTCGCGGCGACACCGACGAAGGAGAGCGAGCAGCCGAGGTAGCTGGGCACCCTGCCGCGGGTCGCGAGCAGGAAGATCACGGTCGCGATGCCGGACAACATGATCGCGAGATTCGGGTCGAGCCCCATCAGCACGGGCGCCACGAACGAGGCGCCGAACATGGCGACGACGTGCTGGGCGCCGAGGCCGGCGGTACGGGGCCAGGACAGCCGCTCGTCGGGTCGTACGACGGCACCCGGAGCGGGGGTCCGCCCGTCGCCGTGCAGGGTCCAGCGCACGCCGAGGTCCACGGGTCGCTCCACTTCATGCAGTAGTCAACTATCGGGCGCCATCGTAATGGCCGGGAAAAACGCCTCGGCGCGGCCCGGAGGGAGGCGGCCGTGTCCCCGACGCCGCGCGCCCCTGACACCGGACCCGTGGCGAGCGACGCTCCGAGCGACCGCACGACGACGTACGCGCACGGCTCGCGGGTGCTCGTCCGGCTGGACGCCGGCAGCCTGCGGCCCGCGCCCTGGAGCGAGCGGCTCAGGGACGCCGGCCGGGCACTGGTGCGTCCTGCGCACTGACGACCTTCAGGCTCTCCCGGCCTGCCATCCGCAGCACGCCCGCGCCCAGCACCAGCCCGAGCGCGAGCGCGGTCACCAGGCCGAAGGAGACGACGAGGCTGGTCGCGTCGGCGACGGCGCCGATGGCCGACGGCGCGATGAGCCCGGAGGTGTACGTGATGGTGGCGACGCCCGCGATCGCCTGGCTCGGGTTCGGCCCGCTGCGGCCCGCGGCCGCGAACGCCAGCGGCACGACGACCGCGACCCCCAGGCCGATCAGCCCGAACCCGCACAACGCCACCCCCGGCCGGGGTGCGACGACCACCAGCAGCCCGCCCGCCGTCGCCAGCACACCGCCGACGCGCACCGTGCGCACCGGCCCGAACCGGTCGACGATCCGGTCGCCGGCGAGCCGCGCCACCGCCATCGTCAGCGCGAAGGCCGTGGTCGACGCGGCGGCGAGCCCCGGCGACGTGTCCAGCACGTCACGCAGGTACACCGCGGACCAGTCCAGGCTCGCGCCCTCCGCGAACACCGCGCAGAATCCGATCGCGCCGATGACCAGCGCCGACCTGGGCGGCAGCGCGAAGCGCGGCGGCGGCTCCTCGTCGGGGGTGCTGCGCAGGTCCAGTACGCCCTGGCAGGCGATCAGCCCGAGCGCGGTGAGCGTCGCGGCCGCGAGCACGTGGTGGAGGCGGGCGTCGCTGCCCAGATGGGCGGCGAGCGTGCCGCCCGCCGAGCCGATCAGCGCGCCCGCACTCCACATGCCGTGCAGCCCGGACATGATCGAGCGGTCGAGGCGGTTCTCGATCTCCACGCCCAGGGCGTTCATCGCCACGTCCGACATGCCCGCGGTCGCGCCGAACGCGAACAGCGCGGCGCACAGGGTGAAGAGGTTCGGCGCGAGGGACGGGAGGACCAGGCTCAGCGTCCACAGCGCGAGCAGTCCGCGCAGCGCGGTCCGCGCCCCGAAGCGGTGACTGATCGCCCCGGCCAGCGGCATCGCCACGGACGCGCCGAGCGCCGGGAACGCGAGTGCCAGTCCCAACTGGCCCGCGCTTACGCTCGCGTGGTCCTGGATCCAGGGAATGCGGGTCGCGAAGCTGCCGGTCACGGCGCCGTGCACACAGAAGACGGCGGCGACGGCGGCGCGGGCGCGCTTCAGCCGGCCCGGCTCCGTGGCCATTTCCCTCGACATGCGGATATCCCTCCCCGAGTACGTGAGCCGTAAACTATCAGGGACCCTTCCTGATAGTTGACGGATTTCGTGCTCCTCGTCCCTGAGCGGCCGGGGCCGTCTGGAAGGATTCCGGCATGCCCGCATCCCCGAGCACCGCCCGGGCCATCAACGACCGGCTCGCCCTGGAACTCCTCCAGCAGGAGGGCCCGTTGACGGCAGGTCAGCTGAAGAGCCTCACCGGCCTGTCCAGGCCGACGGTCGCCGACCTGGTGGAGCGGCTCCAGGGCTCCGGCCTCGTCCGCGTGGTCGGCGAAGCGGGCGCGGACCGGCGCGGGCCCAACGCCCGCCTGTACGGGATCGTCGCCGACCGCGCGCATCTCGCCGCCCTCGACGTCCGCACGCAGAGCGTCGCCGTCGTGGTCGCCGACCTGCTCGGGACCACGCTGGCCGAGGCCACGCTGCCCATCGACGGTGACACCGGCACCGAACCCGCCGTCGAACAGGCCGTCGCGCTCCTGGAGCACGCCGTCCGTGAAGCCGGCGCCGCCCGCCTGCACAGCGTGGGCATCGGGGCGCCGGGGCTGATCGACCTGGTCGCCGGAGAGCTGCGCGAGTCCAGCGGGCTGCCCGCCTGGCACCGGCGTCTGGTCACCGCGCTCCAGGAGCGGCTCCCCGCACAGGTGGTCGTCGAGAACGAGACGAACCTCGCGGCCCTGGCCGAGCAGCGCGCCGGTGCGGCCCGCGACCGGGAGACGTTCGCCTTCCTCTGGCTGGGCCATGGCGTCGGCGCGGCCCTGTTCCTCGACGGACGGCTGCGCAGGGGCGCGTCCGGGGGAGCGGGCGAGATCGGTTTCCTGCCCGTGCCGGGGACGGCGGGGCTGCCGTCGGCGGTCGACTGCGGCGGCGGTTTCCACTCGCTGGCCGGGTCGGCGGCGGTCTGCGTGCTGGGCGAGCGCCATGGGATCGCGGCTCCGGCCGGCGGTCCGGAACCACGGGCCGCGGCGGTGGTCGCGGCCGCCGTGGCCGACGGCCGGGACGACTTCCTCGACGCCCTCGCCGACCGCCTCGCGGTGGGCGCGGCGGCGGTCGTGTCGGTGCTGGACCCGGGCTGCGTGGTCCTTGGCGGAGAGGTGGGCCACGCGGGCGGCGCGGCGCTGGCGTCGCGCGTGGAGGCGCGGCTCGCGAGGATGTCACCGCTGCGGACGGAGGTGCGTGCGGGGGAGCTGGGCGGGTCGGCGGTCCTGAGCGGCGCTCTGCGACTGGCTCATGAAGCGGCGCAACGGGAACTGTTCGCGGGGGCGTGACGCCGGCGCGGGGTTCTTTCCCCTCCCGGCCCTCCCCCTACGGCCTGGCGGCCGTGGGAGGGACCTCCGGACGGGCTGCGTTGCGGCCTCGCCGGCGTTCGAGGCGCGGGGTTCGAGGCGGAGCGCCGACGAGGACGCCGCGGCCACCAGTCACGTCCACGCTGGAGGCGCGGGTCCCGGGGCAGCGCCCCCGGGAAGGCCCGGCGGCGGCAAGGGCCTGGGACCGCCGCCGGGCCGCTTGGGAGGGGTCAGCAGGCGCCGAGGTCCTGCCAGACGCCCCACTCACCCGTGGTACCGGGCTCCTCCCCCTTCGTCCACCACTTGGACTTCCACGTGTGCGACCGGTGGGAGACCGTCGTCCCCCCGCCGTACTCCGTCGACGCGGACCACGCCGGCGCGGTGCACGCCCCCGGCGTGGGCGTCGGCGTGGGGGTCGGCGACGGCGATGTACCGCCGCCCGGCTCCACCACCGTCGTCCCGCGCGCCAGGTCCCCGGCGAGCGCGTACGTCTTCCCCCCGAACGTCATCGTCCAGTTCGACGGCGTCGACGTCGGCAGGTAGTACACGAAGTCCAGCTCCACCGACGCCCCCGGCGCCAGCGTCTGCCACGCCGGCAGCTTCAGCGAGACCCGGTGGAAGTCGCCGTCCAGGCCGCCCACGTTGTTCCCGCTGTGGTCGCTGCGCACGACCGTCGTGCCGAAGCCGGACTGGTCCTTGGCGTTCGCCGGTGCCGAGGTGCCGTAGTCGAACTGGAACTCCGTCCCGCCCGGCAGTGTCGCCTCGGAGTTGTTGGTGATCTTCAACTTGGGGCTGATCGGGTAGTTGGAGTCGCCCAGCGGGAACTGCCCGAAGTCCACGTCCACCATGACCGCCTCGGTCGGCAGGGCGGTGTTCGACCGCTCGGCGCCGTAGGGCGGGGCCGCCTTGAACTTCTCGTACATGGCGGAGGTGAGGGTGTCACCGGCTTCGTACTGCCCCTTCGCCGCGTTCCAGCCGTAGTCGCCCGCCAGTTCCCACACCATCGTGCCGCCGATGCCGCGGTCGACGACGTAGTCCGCCTTGGCCGCCACCGACTGCTCGTCCTCCGTGGACAGGAAGACCTTCTTGTCGGCGTTCCACAGCCAGGGCGCGACCAGCGTCGCGTCGTACCTGCGCACATAGGCGCCGGTCAGCTTCGTGCCGGCGGGGAAGCCGTAGCGGGTGACGTAGTCGCCGACGATCCCCTTCTCCAGGTTCTTGGCGTGCCACATCGGGTTGGAGCCCGCGGGGGACTCGTTGCCGCCTGTGTCCTTGTCGTGCCAGAGGTTGTCGATGCCGACGGCCCCGTCACCGCACTTGGTCAGGCCGGCGCCCGCCGGGCAGGTGGTCGACGGCGCCCTGCCCCACAGGCCGTCCGTTCCGCCCTGGACGTTCTTGAAGCCGCGGGTGTAGTACGGCAGCCCGATGTTGATCCGGCCGGCCGGCATCGAGCCGCGGAAGTAGTGGTACGCCCAGTCGGTGTTGAGGTAGCCGATGCCGCCGTACTGGGACGTCGAGTACACCCCGGCTGACTGCGTCGAGAGGACTCCCGGGGACGCGGCTTGGGAGACGCCGGACGAGAGCGAGCCGGCCAGCAGTGCGGCGGCGGCTGCGCCGACTGCGAGCAGCGATGCTCGTCTGTGGGTGGGGGACTGCACGGTCGGTTCCTCCTGGTGGGGGTCCCGAGACGCCCCGCCAGGGGCGCCCAAGGGGGAGTTCGGCTCGGCTCAACCGGCATGGGGATGACATGCTTTGGCCCGCCGGTGTGCGCACACCGGCGGGCCGGTCCGCGGAGGTGACGCAGAGATTAAGAGGACTAGACCAGTGAGTCAATAGGTCTGGACCTTTCCGTGCGACTGTGTCATCTGTGAGTCAGCCCACAGCGTTCACCCGCATGGCCGAGCGTCCGGCATGGCACACTGGCCCTGTATCAGCAGCAGCGCACTCCGGGGTCGGTGCAATTCCGAACCGGCGGTTACAGTCCGCGACCCGTCCGCAGCCAGCGGCCGGTTGACCAGGTGAAATTCCTGGACCGACGGTTAAAGTCCGGATGGGAGGCAGTGCGCGGCGGGCGACCCTCACGGGTGTGCCGGCCGTACGGGTACGGATCGACGTTCGCGGCGATCCTGTGCCATCGGCCTCGGCGTTCCCCGTGCCGTGTTGTTTCCCGCTCTCTGTCGTCACCGACAGGCCCCGGAGTCCGTGCCCGAATGAGGCAGGAGGACCCGGTGGCCACAGCCGACACGGACGCCATGCGACGGGCGATCGCGCTCGCCGCCCGCGGTCTCGGCTCCACCAGCCCCAACCCGGTCGTCGGGTGCGTCGTCACCGACGCCGCCGGACGCGTCGTCGGCGAGGGCTTCCACCAGCGTGCCGGCGGACCGCACGCCGAGGTCCACGCCCTGCGCGCCGCCGGCGACCTGGCCCGCGGCGGCACCGCGTACGTCACCCTCGAACCCTGCAACCACACCGGACGCACCGGCCCCTGCGCACAGGCCCTGATCGAGGCCGGTGTCGCCCGTGTCGTGTACGCGGTCGCCGACCCGACCCCGCAGGCCACCGGCGGGGCCGACACCCTGCGCGCCGCCCGGGTCCGGGTCGAGCACGGGCTCCTGGAGGACGAGGCCGAGGCGGGCAACGCCGCCTGGCTCACCTCCGTACGCCTCGGCCGCCCCCACGTCACCTGGAAGTACGCGGCCACCCTCGACGGCCGCATCGCCGCGGCCGACGGCACCAGCCGCTGGATCAGCTCGCCGGAGTCCCGGGCCGATGTACACCGCCTGCGCGCCGAGTCGGACGCGGTCGTCGTCGGCTCGGGCACCATGCGGGCCGACGACCCCCACCTCGCGGTGCGCGGCGTCGAGGGCGCGACCCAGCCCCTGCGGGTCGTCGTCGACAGCGACGCCGCGGCGGTGCGGCCCGGCGCGCGCGTGCTCGACGACGCGGCGCCCACGCTCGTCGCGATCGCCGAGGACGCCGAGAGCGACCTGCCCGACGTCCTGCGCCTGCCGCGCGCCGAGCGCGGGCTGTCCGTGCCTGCGCTGCTCGCCGGGCTGCACGAGCGCGGCGTCCGCTCCGTCCTCCTCGAAGGCGGGCCGACCCTCGCCGGAGCCTTCGTCACCGCGAACGCCGTCGACCGCGTCGTCGGCTATCTCGCGCCCGTACTCCTCGGCGCGGGCCCCGCGGCCCTCGCCGACGCCGGAATCACCACCATCGCCGAAGCGTTGCGGCTCGACGTCACCGAGACCGTGCGCATCGGGCCCGATCTGCGCATCACCGCGACCGTCACCAAGGGAGCTTGAGTGTTCACCGGAATCGTCGAAGAGCTGGGTGAGGTCACCGCCGTCGAGAACCTCGGCGACGCCTCCCGCTTCCGCCTGCGCGGACCCGTCGTCACCGAAGGGGCCAAGCACGGCGACTCGATCGCCGTCAACGGTGTCTGCCTCACCGTCGTGGAGACCGGCGACGGCGAGTTCACCGCCGACGTGATGGCCGAGACGCTCAAGCGCTCCAGCCTCGGGGCCCTCACCACCGGATCCCGCGTCAACCTGGAGCGCCCGATGGTGGCCGACGGACGCTTCGGCGGCCACATCGTCCAGGGGCACGTGGACGGCACCGGCACCATCGTCGAGCGCACCCCCTCGGAGCACTGGGAGATCGTGAAGATCTCCCTCCCCGCCGAGCTGGCCCGGTACGTCGTCGAGAAGGGCTCCATCACCGTCGACGGCGTGAGCCTCACCGTCGTCGAAGCGGGCCCCGACTACTTCACGATCAGCCTGATCCCCACGACGCTCGCGCTGACCACGCTCGGCGTCAAGCAGAGCGGCGACCCGGTCAACCTCGAGGTCGACGTCATCGCCAAGTACGTCGAGCGGCTGCTCGGCGCGGACCCGAAGGAGAGCGCGAAGTGAGCGCGCTGAGCTGGCTCAACACGGAGGCGTTCACCCTCTTCGGGCAGCACATCATGTGGTCCGACATGATCGGCAACACCATCGGGCTCGTCGCGCTCGCCCTCGGCTGGCGCCGCTCCGTCCTCACCTGGCCCGCGCAGCTGCTGTCCGGAGTCATCCTCGTCGGGGCGTACGCCTCCGCCCATCTCAGCGGCGGCGTCGGCAAGCAACTCCTGGTCATCGGCGTGGCCGCCTGGGGCTGGCACCAGTGGACCCGCGGCCGCCGGCAGGCCCAGGACGGCTCCATCGCCGTCCGGTTCGCCTCCTGGAAGGAGCGCGGCTGGCTCGCCGCCGGCGCGGTGCTCGGCACGCTCGCGGTAGGCGGCCTGTTCACCGCGTTCCCGTCGCTGTCCTGGAGCCCGTGGGCCGACGCCTACATCTTCGTCGGCACGCTGGTCGCGATGGTCGCCCAGGCCCGGGGCCTGGTCGAGTTCTGGTTCGCCTGGCTGCTGGTCGACCTCGTCGGCGTGCCGCTCGCCTTCAGCAGCGGCCTCGCCTTCTCCGGCCTCGTCTACGTGATCTACTTCGCCCTCGTCGTCTGGGGCGCCTACGACTGGTGGCAGCGCTCGCGCCGGAGTGCCGCGCCCGCCCTGGAAGGAGTCGCAGCATGACTGCCCTGCCCGCCTTGTACGCCGCCGACAGCTTCGAGGACCTCGCGCTCGACCCCGTTGAGCAGGCCATACGCGACATCGCCGCGGGCCGCCCGGTCGTCGTCGTCGACGACGAGGACCGCGAGAACGAGGGCGACCTCGTCATCGCCGCCGAGAAGGCCACGCCCGAGATCATCGCCTTCATGATGAGCGAGTGCCGCGGCCTCATCTGCGCCCCGATGGAGAGCGACGAGCTGGAGCGCCTGGAGCTGCCCCAGATGGTGGGCAACAACACCGAGTCGATGCAGACGGCCTTCACCGTCTCCGTCGACGCGGGCCCTGCCTACGGCGTCACCACCGGCATCTCCGCCTCCGACCGCGCCACCACGCTCCAGCTGCTGGCCGGCGGGCAGGCCGGCCCGTCCGACTTCGTGCGGCCCGGGCACATCTTCCCGCTGCGCGCCAAGCCCGGCGGCGTGCTGACCCGTCCCGGCCACACCGAGGCCGCCGTCGACCTCGCGCGGCTCGCGGGGCTGCGCCCGGCCGGCGCGATCGTCGAGATCGCCGGTGAGGACGGCGTCATGCTGCGGCTGCCCGAACTCGTCCCGTTCGCCCGCAAGCACGGCCTGACGATCATCTCCATCGAGGACCTGATCGCCTACCGCCGCAGCTCCGAGCCGACCGTCAAGCGTGAGGCGGAGGTCAACCTGCCCACCGCGCACGGGCAGTTCACCGCCTACGGCTACCGCTCCACCGTCGACGGCGTCGAGCACGTCGCCCTCGTCCACGGCGACCTCGGCGACGGCGAGGACGTGCTCGTGCGCGTCCACTCCGAGTGTCTGACCGGCGACATCTTCCACTCGCTGCGCTGCGACTGCGGGCCCCAGCTGGAGGCCTCCATGGACCGCATCACCGAGGCCGGCCGCGGCGTCGTCGTCTACCTGCGCGGTCACGAGGGCCGTGGCATCGGACTGCTGTCCAAGCTGCGGGCGTACGAGCTCCAGGAGCGCGGCCGCGACACCCTGGACGCCAATCTGGAGCTCGGACTGCCCGCCGACGCCCGCGACTACGCGGCCGGGGCGCAGATCCTCGCCGACCTCGGGGTGCGCAGCACACGGCTGATGACCAACAACCCCGACAAGACCGCCGCGCTCATCCGGCACGGCATCGCCGTCCTCGGACGCGAGCCGATGCCCGTGAAGGCCGGCGAGCACAACCTGCGGTACCTGCGCACCAAGCGGGACCGGATGGGCCACGACCTGCCCTGGCTCGACGCCGCCGGCACGTCCGCCTGCAACAACCAGTAAGACAGCCACAGAGCATCAAGGAGACACGTACGTGAGCGGCAAGGGCGCACCCGAACTGAGCGTGAAGAACTGCGGCGACCTCCGGGTCGCCGTGATTGCGGCGCAGTGGCACGAGAAGATCATGGACGGACTCGTCGACGGCGCCCTGCGCGCCCTCCACGAGCTCGGCATCGACGAGCCGACCCTCCTGCGGGTCCCCGGCAGCTTCGAGCTGCCGGTCGTCGCCAAGGTCCTCGCCGGCCGCGGCTACGACGCGATCGTGGCGCTCGGAGTCGTCATCCGCGGCGGCACTCCCCACTTCGAGTACGTGTGCCAGGGCGTCACCCAGGGCCTCACCCAGGTGTCCATCGACACGGGCGTCCCGGTCGGCTTCGGCGTACTGACCTGCGACACCGAGGAGCAGGCGCTCGACCGGGCCGGACTGGAAGGGTCGAACGAGGACAAGGGGCACGAAGCGGTCACCGCCGCGGTGGCCACCGCGACCATCCTGCGTTCAGTATCCGAACCCTGGCGCTGAGGGGAGCCCACTTCCGCGTAGGGTGGGAGCACCATGTCCAAGAAGACGTTCGAGGAGCTCTTCACCGAGCTCCAGCACAAGGCCGCCAACGGCGACCCCGCCACCTCCCGCACCGCCGAGCTGGTGGACAAGGGCGTGCACGCCATCGGCAAGAAGGTCGTCGAGGAGGCCGCCGAAGTGTGGATGGCCGCCGAGTACGAGGGCAAGGACGCCGCCGCCGAGGAGATCTCCCAGCTGCTGTACCACGTCCAGGTGATGATGGTCGCGCGCGGGATCTCCCTCGACGACGTCTACGCCCACCTCTGAGCCCGCCCCGCCCGTACGTACAACCCACGCGAACAAAGGAAGCCCGTCTCATGCTGCGCATCGCCGTCCCCAACAAGGGTTCACTGTCCGGACCTGCGTCGGCGATGCTCCATGAGGCCGGCTACCAGCAGCGCAAGGAGTCCAAGGAACTCGTCCTCGTCGACCCCGAGAACGAGGTCGAGTTCTTCTACCTGCGCCCCCGCGACATCGCCATCTACGTCAGCTCCGGCAAGCTCGACATCGGCATCACCGGCCGCGACCTGCTGCTGGACTCCGGTGCGAACGCCGAGGAGATCCTCCAGCTGGGCTTCGCCCGCTCCACCTTCCGCTACGCCACCAAGCCCGGCACCGCGAAGGGCGTCCAGGACTTCGGCGGCATGACGATCGCCACCTCCTACGAGGGCATCGTCGACAAGCACCTCGCCGACAACGGCGTCGACGCCTCCGTCGTCCACCTCGACGGCGCTGTCGAGACCGCGATCGAGCTGGGCGTCGCCCAGGTCATCGCGGACGTCGTCGAGACGGGCACCAGCCTGCGCAACGCGGGCCTCGAAGTGATCGGCGAGCCGATCATGACCTCGGAGGCCGTCGTCATCCGGCGCACCGGAGCCGACGCCGAGGACCCGCAGGTGCAGCAGTTCCTGCGGCGTCTCCAGGGCGTCCTCGTCGCCCGCAGCTACGTGATGATGGACTACGACTGCCGCGTCGAGAACCTGGAGCAGGCCGTCGCGCTCACCCCCGGGCTCGAGTCGCCGACCATCTCCCCGCTCCACCACGAGGGCTGGGTCGCCGTCCGCTCGATGGTCGCCGCCAAGGAGGCCCAGCGGATCATGGACGACCTGTACGCGCTCGGCGCGCGGGCCATCCTCACCACGGCCATCCACGCCTGCCGGCTCTGAGGGACGGCCCGACACATGTCCACCGCGACACCCCGCGTCCCCGCGCTCCCGGTCACCTTCAGGCCGACCCGCACCCGGATCGTCCTGCTCACCGTGGGCGCGGTGATGTGCACCGTTCTCATCGCCGTCACGCTCCTCCTCGAACGCCTCAGCGGTCCCGAGCGGGTGAGCTTCATCTTCACCGCGCTGCTCTTCTTCGGCGTGCTGGCGCTGCTCAGCAGGCCGAAGGTGGTCGCCGACGAGGACGGCGTGACCGTCGTCAACCTCACCCGGACGCGCCGGCTCGCCTGGCCGGAGATCCTGCGCGTCAACCTGCGTCCCGGTGACCCCTGGGTCTTCCTCGACCTCAGCGACGGCACGAGCCTGCCGGCCCTCGGCATCCAGCCGGGCATCGCCAAGGCACAGGCCATCGACGACGCGCGCGCCCTGCGTGCCCTCGCCGAGACCCACGGCACCCGCCCGGACACCCCCTAGCCCACACAACTGCCCCCGCCGCCCCCGGCTTGATTACTCTGGTGGGCGGCGGCGCCAGGTGCGCCCCGCCCCGCACCGTGCGGCCCCAAGCGGCCGGCGGGGCTTTCCTACGACCCGAGGAGTGACTCCCTCCGGCAATGGACGGATCGTCCGGTAGTACCTGCGCCGCCCCCTCACAGGAGGCGGCGGCATGATCATCCCGCTTCTGCTGCTCGCCGCAGCGTTCCTTCTCATCCTCGCCAACGGCTTCTTCGTGGCGGCCGAGTTCGGCCTCGTCACCGTGGAGCGACCCGACGCCGAGCGTGCCGCCGCCGAAGGCGACAAGCGCGCCCGCCGGGTCGTCGCCGCTCTGCGGCAGCTGTCGTTCCAGCTGTCCGGCACCCAGCTCGGCATCACCATCACCTCTCTGGTCGTCGGCATGCTCGCGCAGCCGGCGCTCGCCCAGCTGCTCGACGGACCGCTCACCGCCACCGGACTGCCCGACGGCGTCGTCCCCGGCGTCGCCGTGGTGATCGGCATGCTGCTCGCCTCGGCCGTCCAGATGGTCATCGGCGAACTCGTCCCCAAGAACTGGGCGGTGTCCCGGCCCCTGCAGGTCGCGCGCTTCGTCGCCGGCCCGCAGACGCTGTTCTCGGCCGTTTTCCGGCCCGTGATCACCCTGCTCAACGCCGCGGCGAACCGACTCGTACGGCTCTTCGGCGTCGAGCCCGCCGAGGAGCTGGCCTCCGCCCGCACCCCGGGCGAACTGGTGTCCCTCGCCCGTCACTCGGCTCGGGCCGGCGCGCTGGAGCAGGACACCGCGGACCTGTTCGTACGGACCCTGTCCCTGGGCCACCTGACGGCCCAGCATGTCATGACCCCGCGGGTGAAGGTGAGCGCGCTCCAGTCGGACGCCACCGCCGCCGACGTCCTCAACCTCACGCGTGCCACGGGCCTTTCCCGGTTCCCCGTCTACCACGAGCGCATCGACGAGATCGTCGGAATGGTGCACCTCAAGGACGCGCTCGCGGTACGGGCCGAGGAACGCCGGCGCGTGCGAGTGTCCCGTATCGCCGTACCGCCGCTGCTCGTTCCCGAGACGCTGCCCGTGCAGCAGCTCCTCGAACGGCTGCGCAGCGAACAGCCGATGGCCGTCGTCGTCGACGAGTACGGCGGCACGGCCGGCGTGGTCACCCTCGAGGACATCGTCGAGGAACTGGTCGGCGAGGTCCGCGACGAGCACGACGCCGAGGCCGACGCCCGGCCCGAGCTCGTGCCCGTCGCGCCCGAGGACGGCAGGCCGGCCTGGGAGGCCGACGGAAGCTGCCGGGTCCTCACCCTGCGCCGGATAGGTCTCGACGTGCCCGACGGCCCGTACGAGACCGTCGCCGGCCTCGTCGCCGACCTGCTGGGCCGCATCCCCGTCCCCGGCGACCGGGCCGAACTGCCCGGCTGGCGCCTCGCGGTGCGCCAGGTCGACCGCTACCGCGCCGAGCGCGTGCGCCTCGTGCGCACCGCCGACGTACCGGCGCTGACGGAGGCCGCCCGATGAGCGCCGTCCAACTGCTGTTCGCCCTGCTCCTGGTCCTGGCGAACGGTTTCTTCGTCGGGGCCGAGTTCGCCCTCGTCTCCGTACGCCGCAGCCAGATCGAACCGCTCGCCGCCGACGGCTCGGGGCGGGCCCGGCAGGTCCTGCACGGGCTGGAGAACCTGCCGCAGATGATGGCGGCCGCCCAGTTCGGCATCACCGTCTGCTCGCTCACCCTCGGCGCCGTCGCCGAACCGACCGTCGCGCACCTCCTGGAGCCCGTCTTCCACGCGGCCCGTGTGCCCGAGGGGCTGATCCACCCTCTCGGTTACGTGATCGCGCTGGCGGTCGTCGTCTTCCTGCACCTCGTCATCGGCGAGATGCTGCCCAAGAACCTGGCCATGGCCGCGCCCGAGCGGACGGCGCTGTGGCTCAGCCCCGGCCTCGTTGGTTTCGCCCGGCTCTGCCGTCCGGTGACGTCGGGGCTCGGCGCCTGCGCCAAGCTGGTGCTGCGCGCCTTCCGGGTCGAGCCGAAGGACGAGGTGGAGGCCGTCTTCACCAGCGACCAGCTGGGACAGCTCGTCGAGGACGCGGGCCAGGCCGGACTGCTGGCGCCCGCGGAACAGGAGCGTCTGGAGGACGCGCTGGAGCTGGGCAGCAGGCCGGTGAGCGAGGTGCTCATCGCCCGGTCCGCACTCGTGACCGTGCCGCCGTCGGTGACGGCGCGGCAGGTGGAGGAGCTGACCGTCCGCACGGGCTACTCCCGGTTCCCGGTCTCCGCCGGGGGCACCGGGCCCTTCATGGGTTATCTGCACGTCAAGGACGTGCTGGACCTGGAGGACGGCGAGCGGCCCGTGCCCCAGCACATCTGGCGGCCGATGGCGACGCTCCGCGCCGAGCTGCCGCTCGACGACGCGCTCACCGTGATGCGCCGCGCGGCGACGCACCTGGCGCAGGTCGCCGACGAGTCCGGGCGGGTGCTCGGCCTCGTGGCCATGGAGGACGTGCTGGAGAAGCTGGTGGGCGAGGTCCGCGACCCGGCCCACCGCGTCACGGTGCCGGCACGGGCGCCGAGGACGTCCGCCAGCCCGGACTCGGCCCTCGTGAGCTGAGCCGGGCGCCCCGGCACGACCGGGAGGCAGCGCCTTAGCCGAGGGGAGGCTCCTGCGGGCCGCGGCCCGCAGGACCGCGGCCCGACAGGACCTCCCCGTAGGCCTGCATCAGATCCGGGAGCCGCAGCGTCGACAGGTCCTCGCGGTTCAAGGTGCCCGGATACGTGGACAGCCGCAGGTCCCGGTACGCGCAGCTCTTCTCGTACAGCGTGCGCAGGAACCGGCCGTTGCCCAGCTCGTCGATCCAGCCCTGCTCGACGACATGGCCGCTGATCGAGCACAGCTCGTCACGGGCCTCCTCGTCCCACACGTCGCCGTTCTCCGCGGCCAGCACCTCGCCGATGGCGGTCAGCTCGAGCGGGCGGTAGGACGGGAAGTCGACCCGGGTGGTGAAACGCGAGGAGAGGCCGGGGTTGGTCGCGAGCAGGCGGTCCATGCCCTCGGGATAGCCCGCCAGGATGACCACCAGATGGTCGCGGTTGTCCTCGGCGCGTTTGAGCAGCACCTGCAGCGCCTCGTCGCCGTACGCGTCGCCCTTGCTGTAACCGGAATTGGAGAGGCTGTACGCCTCGTCCACGAAGAGCACCCCGCCGAGCGCCGAGTCGATCAGCTCATTGGCCTTCACCGCCGTCTGGCCGAGGAACTCGCCCACGAGGTCGGCCCGTTGGGCCTCCACCAGGTGGTCGCCGCCGAGCAGCCCGAGCGCGTAGAACACCCGGCCGAGGATGCGGGCCACGGTGGTCTTGCCGGTGCCGGACGGGCCGGAGAAGACGAAGTGCCGCTTGGGCGGTCGTACGGGAAGGCCCTGACCGGCCCGCAACCGGGCCATCTCCAGCTGCGCCGACAGCGCTTTGACCTGCCGTTTCACCGGCTCCAAGCCCACCATGCGCTCCAGCTCCGCCAGCGCCTCTGCCAGGAGCACCGGGTCGGTGGGGCCCGACGGGAAGTGCGGGGGAGTGGCCTGCGGGGACACGGTCGTGCGCCGCCGGGGTCCGTCCGAGGGCGTCGGCCCGTTCCCCGGCAGCTGGCTGCCCGGGTCGCCGGGCAGGCGCTCGGTGGCGACCGGGCCCTCGCCCTCGGTCTGGACGTCCGCGGCGTCGGCGCCGAAGCCGGTCAGCGACACGGCGGCCAGGCCCGCCGCCTCGTCGTAGCCGTCGATGCCGTCGTACTCCGCGATGGCCGCGAGCCGTGCCGAGGTGTCCATGAAGGCCGGGTCGATCCGGTGCACGGCCCGGTACAGCGGCATGGCCGCGGCGCTGCGTCCGGTGCCCTCGTGGGCACGTGCCAGCCAGTACCTCAGCTCCTTGCGCTGCGGCTGCTCGCTGCGGCAGCGCATCAGCGCGGCGGACAGCATGGGCTCCGCCTGGCGGAACATCTCCAGCCGCACCCGGGCCATCCCGCCGAACAGGCCGGCCTCGATGCCCAGCAGCGGATCGTCGACGAGCGGCTCGGTGTGGCGGACCAGCTCTTCCCAGTCCTTGACCAGGTAGGCACGGCAGGCGTGCAGGAAGCGCACCTGGGGGTCGGTGTCCACCGGCGGAAGCCCGGCCAGCGCCCGGTCGAGCTCGGGCACGTGGCGGCCGTCGAGCCAGTGGGAGGCGTGCGCCAGCAGGAGATCACGCCGGCTCTCCAGCACGGGCTGCACCCACCAGCCCAGCCAGTACCAGGAGTTGAGCGTGCGGCGGTGGCGGGCGCGCTGTTCGCCGAACCGTTCGCGGTGGCGGTACATGCGCAGCAGGGCGGTGGTGGTGTCGACGCGCAGGGCGTGGAGCCCCAGCCACGCGTCCGCCATCCCCGGGTCGAGCCGCACAGCGGCGCGGAACTCCTCCTCCGCCTGCGGGTAGGCGCCCATGGTGCAGGCGTCCACGCCGCGCAGCCAGGCGAGCTCGGCCGGAGTCCGTGCCCCCTGCGTGCCGTCGTCCATAGGGTCCCCCACACTCCCCCCACAAACCGTGCACCAGTGTTGTCGCGCCAGGGGGCGCCCACCGGCAGCGTACGCAACGACCATGCCGCGGACGGGAATTGAGCCCACCGGGGTGCATCGTACCGGCGAGCGGGAGCTGCGCTAAGAGCGCCGCAAGGACCAGGCGCCGGTGACCCACTGTGAGCGAAAGGGCCGGAAGAGTGCCGACGGTGAGAGGGAAGGGCGGAACGAAGCCCCCGATCACGGGGGAACAACCGGGGGCTTCGTGTCCGCGGCGGCTCCGGAAAGCCGCACATTGAGAACGTAAGACCTGTCCGCCCCGTCGGTCAAGCAGAGTTGAGGCACTCTTGTGCGGGAGGCCCGACTGCTCAGTATGCCTGGCCAGGGCGATCACCCTCGGTGATCGCGTCATCCGTTCGTGCTGTCCCGTCAGGTACCACCGACCACTCGTAACCCTCGGAGCACTCGCGCACCAGGATGTCTGCGTGCGGACGGGACGGGTCCGCGGAGAAATGGCGCATCTCCGCCGCCGTCCACCCGTCCCAGAAGGCGCTGAGCCCGGCACCGTCGCGCCGCCTGCCGCGCGCCCAGGAGTCCTCGGCCGCACGGTCCATCCACAGGAGACGGGCCAGGTGGGGCCGCAGGGCCCGCCTCCCCGCGCCGACGCCCTCGACCAGGACGACGGGCGCCGCGGGCAGCGGACGCGACTGACGAAAACGCCTCAGATTCCAGTCGTACGGGTGATACAGCGCCGTCCGTCCACGGGACAGCGGGGCGATCACCTCGTCCAGCATCCGGCCGGTCCACGCGAACAGCTCCTCGTGCGTGGCGAGGTCGTCCAGGTGCAGCACCGGCACGTCGTCCCCGCCGAACGCGGCGGCGAGCCGGGCCGTGAACGTGCTCTTGCCCGAACCGGCGTGGCCGTCCACCGCGATCAGGCGCACCGGACCGCACGAAGGGGCCAGTGCGCTCAGCCGCGCGGCGAGCCGGTCGAGATCGTCCATGGGGCAAGAGTAGAAGCCGTCACGGCGCGGCCGGGGCGCCCCCGCAGGTCATGCCAGTGGACCAGACCAATATTGCCCCGGCCGACGCGGTCCGAAGTGCTGGCCGAAGCCCCGCCCGAGCCGGGATAGTTGGCCCACTGTCGCGCACCTGACTTGGGGGTCCCATGGCCAGACCTACTTCGCGCAGAACCGTCCTGGGCGCCGCGATCGCGGCCGCCGCGAGCGCCGGAACGCTGTCCGCCGCCGGGCCGGCGGCCGCCTCACCCATGGCCGGCCCGGTCGGCGCCGCCCCCTCCTCCGGCCGGAACGCCGCCGCGGCCCCGCTCGTCGACAACCGCTTCTGGTCCACCTACACCGACTGGCGCTGCGGCGACCCGGCCGGCACCGCCGCCGTCTCCGGCCGACGCCCCGGCGTCGTGATCACCACGCCCGCCGGCACCGTCGACTACACCGATCCGCACAGCGGGCGCGGCGCCCGCTGGGAGTACGCGACCTGGACCTCGCCGGTGCACCGCTCGGCGGTGCCCGCGACCGAGGTCATCGCCTCCTGGAACGCGCACACCCCCGCCGGGACCTGGCTCCAGGTGGAGCTCGCGGGCACCTACTCGGACGGCACGGACACGCCCTGGTTCGTGATGGGCCGCTGGGCCGCGGGCGACGGGGACATCCGCCGCACCTCCGTCGACGACCAGAGCGACGGCAAGGCGAGCATCTGGACCGACACCTTCGCCGTCGACGACGCGGCGAGCGGGCTGCGCCTGACCTCGTACCGGCTGCGGCTGACGCTCTACCGCAGGCCCGGCACCCGCCTCACCCCGACCGTGTGGCGCCTCGGCGCGATGGCCTCGGACATCCCGGACCGCTTCGGCGTACCGGCCTCGGAGCCGGGCCTCGCCCGCGAGCTCGTGGTCCCGCGGTACTCGCAGAACACGCACGTCGGCCAGTACCCGGAGTACGACAACGGCGGCGAGGCCTGGTGCAGCCCCACCTCGTCCCAGATGATCATCGAGTACTGGGGGCGCAGGCCGACCGCCGACGACCTGGCCTGGGTGAACCCGGACTTCGCGGATCCGCAGGTCTGCCACGCGGCCCGCTTCACCTACGACTACCAGTACGAGGGCTGCGGCAACTGGCCCTTCAACGCGGCCTACGCGGCGACCTACCGCGACATGAGCGCGGTGGTCACCCGGCTCTCCTCGCTCACCGACCTGGAAACCCTGATCCGTGCCGGCATCCCGGCCATAACGTCGCAGTCGTTCCTCGAGGAGGAACTGACCGGAGCGGGCTACGGGACCGCGGGGCACCTGATGACGGTGATCGGCTTCACCGCCGACGGCGACGTGATCGCAGGTGATCCGGCGTCGCCGAGCAACGAGGCCGTGCGGCGTGTCTACCGGCGCGCCGAGTGGGAGAAGATCTGGCTCCGCACGAAGCGCTACAACGCGAGCGGGAAGGTCGTGTCCGGCACCGGCGGCGTCTGCTACGTGTACTGGCCGGCCGCCGCCACACCCGCGCAGCGCCGGGCTCTCGAGGCGGTCGGCATCCACTGAGGCGGCCGACCGGGCCCCGGGGGCGTGACGAACGTCTCTACCCCGGGGCCCGGAGGGGCTGGCACTGTAGTGGGGTCACGGGGGACGTCACCTGCACACCGACCGAACGAGACCGCCATGACTTCGACCGCCGCCACCGCCCACAGCGCCCGGCTCGGCACCCGCACCGGAGGCCCCGACGACGAGTCGTCGGTGCTGGAGCACGTCCTCGGCTGGACGCTCGTGGTCGTGATCGCCATGCTGATCACCCAGCTCGGCATGCTCTAGTCCGCGCCCCCGTCGGTCAAGACCGCGGACCGATTTCGCCGCTCTCCGGCAACATCGCGGCATCGCCGCACCCGCTCCCTGGCACCTCGTGACGGGAGCCGCCCGATCGGGCATACTCAACGCGCCAACAGCCGCCAACCAGCCTCTTTCGTGATCCGGAAGGGGACCATCGGCGTGGCAGAAGACCCGGCGACGCGCCCTCACCCTGCCCGCGCGACGCCGCAGCGCCCGACAGGGAGGAGAGCGCCGCAATGCCCGACCGCGCCCCGCAGCCGGTGGACCGTCAGCTGCCCACCGAGGAGGCCAGGGACCTGATCGCCCTGGTCCGCGACATCGCCGAGCGGGAGATCGCTCCCCGCGCGGCCGAGGAGGAGGAGGCCGGGCACTTTCCGCGCGAGGTCTTCCGGCTCCTGTCCGAATCCGGCCTGCTCGGCCTGCCCTACGCGTCCGAGTACGGCGGCGGCGACCAGCCGTACGAGGTCTACCTCCAAGTGCTCGAGGAGCTGGCGGCCGCCCGCCTCACCGTGGGCCTCGGCGTCAGCGTCCACTCCCTCGCATGTCACGCGCTCGCCGGCTACGGCACCAAGGAGCAGCGCGCCGAGCACCTGCCCGCGATGCTCGGCGGCGGCCTGCTCGGGGCGTACTGCCTCTCCGAGCCCGCCTCCGGTTCCGACGCGGCCTCGCTGCGCACCAAGGCGGTGCGCGACGGCGACGACTGGGTGATCACCGGCACCAAGGCGTGGATCACGCACGGCGGCGTCGCCGACTTCTGCACCGTCCTCGCCCGCACCGGTGGCGAGGGTGCCCGCGGCATCACCGCGTTCCTGGTCCCGGGCGACGCTCCGGGGCTGACCGCCGCCCTGCCGGAGAAGAAGATGGGCATGAAGGGCTCGCCCACCGCCCAGCTGCACTTCGACGGCGTCCGCATCCCCGACTCACGCCGCATCGGCGACGAGGGACAGGGCTTCGCCATCGCGCTCTCCGCGCTGGACTCCGGGCGCCTGGGCATCGCGGCCTGCGCCATCGGCGTGGCCCAGGCCGCGCTCGACGCGGCCGTCGGGTACGCGACGGACCGCAAGCAGTTCGGCCGCCCGATCGCCGACTTCCAGGGACTGCGCTTCATGCTCGCCGACATGGCGACGCGTATCGAGGCCGGGCGGGCGCTGTACCTGGCGGCGGCGCGGCTGCGGGACGCGGGCCGGCCGTTCTCGCGGCAGGCCGCCATGGCCAAGCTGTTCTGCACCGACGCCGCCATGAGCGTCACCACGGACGCCGTCCAGGTGCTCGGCGGCTACGGCTACACGCAGGACTTCCCGGTCGAGCGCTACATGCGCGAGGCCAAGGTGCTGCAGATCGTCGAGGGCACCAACCAGATCCAGCGCATGGTCATCGCCCGTCACCTGGCCGGGCCCGAGACCCGCTGACCCGCCCCTCCCACGCCAGGGGCGCCGCGAGCCTGCTCCACTCGGGGTCGCGGCGCCCCGGCAGCGTCCTGCCGCGGCTCGCCCACAGTGTGAGCAGCTCGCGGTAGATCGGCGGATCCGCCGGGTGATGAACCGATTCTTCATAGGCGGGCACGAGAAGCCGCCGACGGCCGCGCGTCGCGGTCGTGGAGTACAGCGTCATGCCGGGCCAACGCCCGGGCCCCGCGGCGGGTTACCGCCGGGCCGATTCGAGCGCCAGTCCACGGCGTACGCATGACGTCCGCGCCGTGACATGGCGGCGGGCCGCGGCAGCGCGGCCCGCGCGCTCAGGGGCGCGGAGTCAGGGGTATGGAGTCAGGCCGCGCGCCGCATCGGCGGCACCTTCAGCGGCCGCGACCCCGGACCGCCGACATGCGAGAACGGCTGGGTGCGCCAGTCGAGCCCCTGGGGCAGCGTCAGCAGCAGGGCCATGTCCTGCTCCTGCGCCTCGAGCGACTCGTCCGCGGGCCGGGCGTCCCCGGCGGACCGGCCGGTGCCCGAGCACACCGTCAGTCCGAAGGGGTTCCACGGGGTGGGGCACAGCGCGTGCTCCGGCAGGACGTCCTCGTCCGCCAGGAGCGCGATCGGCTGGGCGCAGTCCGGGCAGACGACCCGGTACATCTCGAAGGTGTCGTACGCGTCGAGCTCGTCGCCGTCGGCCTGTTCGGCCGAATCGACGGGCTCCAGTTCGGTACGGCCGTCGTTCTTAACGCTCTGCATGGAGAATCTCCCCCTCGGATGGGCCGACCAGGCGCTGATGGCCTCGACCACAGCAAGCAATGCCCATCGCGCGGGGCAGGTAACCGTGAGGTCACGGCGGACCGGGGGCGCAAACCTGTGGCGTTCGTCACATGGGTGTCGTAAGGCCCCCTCGCGGCCGCTGCGGACTGTGCCGGAGGCGGCCCGGGGCAATAGGTTGATCCGCATGGAGGAGCTGGATCGTCAGATCGTGGAGTTGCTCGTCAAGGACGGGCGGATGAGCTACACCGACCTGGGCAAGGCCACGGGCCTGTCCACCTCGGCGGTGCACCAGCGCGTCCGCCGTCTGGAGCAGCGGGGGGTCATCCGCGGCTACGCCGCCGTCGTCGACCCCGAGGCCGTGGGCCTGCCGCTCACCGCGTTCATCTCGGTGAAGCCGTTCGACCCCAGCGCCCCCGACGACATCGCGGACCGGCTCGCCGGGGTCCCCGAGATCGAGGCGTGCCACAGCGTCGCGGGCGACGAGAACTACATCCTCAAGGTGCGCGTCGCCACGCCCCTCGAACTGGAGCACCTGCTCAGCCGCATCCGCTCCCTGGCCGGCGTCTCCAGCCGCACCACGGTCGTCCTGTCGACCCCGTACGAGGCCCGCCCGCCGCGTATCTAGGCTTGGTCCCATGACCGAGCGCACCGCCCCCCAGAGCGAACACCGCACCGTGCTGCTGCGCGGTGGAGAAGTCCACAGCCCCGCCGACCCCTTCGCCACCGCGATGGTCGTCGAGAAGGGACATGTCGCCTGGGTGGGGTCCGAGGGCGCGGCCGACGCCTTCGCCTCCGGCGTCGACGAGGTCGTCGACCTGGAAGGCGCCCTCGTCACCCCCGCGTTCACCGACGCGCACGTGCACACCACGGCGACCGGCCTCGCGCTCACCGGCCTCGACCTCTCCGGCGCCGCCTCGCTCGCCGAGGCCGCCGCGCTCGTCCGCGCCTACGCGGACGGCCGTCCCGGCGACCGCATCCTGATCGGACACGGCTGGGACGCCGCGCGCTGGCCCGAGGCCCGTGCGCCGCGGCGCGACGAGCTCGACGAGCTCACCGGCGGACGGCCCCTCTACCTCACCCGTATCGACGTCCACTCCGCCGTCGTCACCACGGCCCTTCTGGACCGCGTCCCGGGCATCCGCTCCCTGGCCGGCTTCCGAGACGGCGAACCGCTGACCGGCGACGCCCACCACGCCGTACGCGCCGCCGCCTACGCGACCCTCTCTCCGCAGCAGCGCACCGAGGCGCAGCGCGCCGCTCTCAGGCACGCCGCATCCCTCGGCATCGGAACCCTCCATGAATGCGGCGGTCCCGACATCTCCTCCGAGGACGACTTCACCGGCCTGCTGCAGCTCGCCCGGGACGAGCCGGGCCCGCGCGTGGTCGGCTACTGGGCCGACCGGGACGTCGAGCGGGCGCGCGCCCTGGGCGCCCTGGGCGCCGCCGGTGACCTCTTCGCCGACGGTTCCCTCGGCTCGCACACCGCCTGCCTCCACGAGCCGTACGCCGACGCCGGCCACACCGGCGCCGCCCACCTCGACGCGGACGCCGTCGCGTCCCACGTCGTCGCCTGTACCGAGGCCGGCCTCCAGGCCGGGTTCCACGCCATCGGCGACGCGGCCCTGACCGCGGTCCTCGACGGCGTCCGCGCCGCGGCGGACAAGCTGGGCCTCGCCCGCGTCCGCGCCGCCCGTCACCGCGTCGAGCACGCCGAGATGCTCACCCCCGAAACCATCGCCGCCTTCGCCGAGTTCGGGCTCACCGCCTCCGTCCAGCCGGCCTTCGACGCGGCCTGGGGCGGCGAGACGGGCATGTACGCCCAGCGGCTCGGCGCCGAACGCGCCCGCACGCTCAACCCGTACGCGGCACTGCTGCGCGCCGGCGTCCCCCTGGCCTTCGGCTCCGACAGTCCCGTGACCCCCCTGGACCCGTGGGGGACCGTCCGGGCCGCCGCCTTCCACCGCACCCCCGAGCACCGCATCTCCGCCCGGGCCGCCTTCACCGCCCACACGCGGGGCGGCTGGCGGGCCGTCGGCCGCGACGACGCGGGTGTCCTGGTGCCCGGAGCACCGGCGGACTACGCGGTCTGGCGCACCGGCGAACTCGTCGTCCAGGCACCCGACGACCGCGTGGCCCGCTGGTCCACCGACCCGCGCTCGGGCACCCCGGGTCTGCCGGACCTCACGCCCGGCCACGACCTGCCCGTCTGCCTGCGGACGGTGGTCTCCGGCCACACCGTCTTCGGGGGACCGAACGGGTGACGTGCGGACATTTCGTACCGCCGATCGATGCCCGGACCGCTCGGCCTCGACCTGCGGATCTTCGCCTCTGACCTGGTGATACGGCCGATTCCCGCTGGTGGCGCGACTGTTGACAGCGAGCGCCCACCGGCCGGTAGGTTCGGCCGGGTCCACCACAGGACGTCCGACCGGCACCTTCCACGCAGTCGTCGAACGCCGCTGGGCCATGGGGTGGTGTGCCGCACCGGCGCACCACCACTGGGAGCCAGGTTCAGCGCCCGCGCCTCGGGGGCAGAGGGAAGGCTTCAGCCGGCCGGCAGGTGCGACCCGGGTGGGGCCCGGCGTTCAGTAGACAACGGCTCTCGGTCGACCCGCAGCCAGCGGGCCCCAGGTCGGCCCGAAGGACGCCGGGTCCGATCCGCTGCCGCCCACCGCCGTCCGGCGGCCCGCTCCCCGCTCCGGCGGCCCGTCACGACTCTGCGACGCGCCTGCCCGTCATCCGTTGCGTCATGATCCGCCGCCACCCCGCGGTGCGTTCCGCGCGCTCGCTATGGTGGGGCTCTGCGTACGGACTTTAAGGGGCAGCAGTGAACGACGGTGGTGCGGTTCCCCATGGCGGACCCCAGGGGAGGCGGTACGGCCCGCTCGGCAGGACCCTGGTGATCATCCCGACCTACAACGAGGCCGAGAACATCAAGGCGATCGTCTCGCGGGCGCGCGCCGCCGTGCCCGACGCCGACGTCCTCGTCGCCGACGACAACAGCCCCGACGGCACGGGCAAGTTCGCCGACGAGCTCGCCGCCACCGACGAGCAGGTGCACGTTCTGCACCGCAAGGGCAAGGAAGGGCTCGGCGCCGCGTACCTGGCGGGCTTCCGCTGGGGCATCGAGCACGGCTACGGCGTCCTCGTCGAGATGGACGCCGACGGATCCCACCAGCCGGAGGAACTGCCCCGGCTGCTCACCGCGCTCAAGGGCGCGGACCTGGTCCTCGGCTCGCGCTGGGTGCCGGGCGGCCGTGTCGTCAACTGGCCCCGGCACCGGGAGTTCCTCTCCCGAGGCGGCAGCACGTACTCCCGCATGCTGCTCGGCGTGCCCATCCGTGACATGACCGGCGGCTACCGGGCCTTCCGCGCCGAGACGCTGCAAGGTCTGGGGCTCGACGACGTCGCCTCGCAGGGCTACTGCTTCCAGGTCGACCTCGCGCGCCGGGCCGTGGCCGCGGGCTTCCACGTCGTCGAGGTCCCGATCACCTTCGTCGAACGTGAACTGGGCGACTCGAAGATGAACAGGGACATCGTGGTCGAGGCGCTGTGGCGGGTCACGGCCTGGGGCGTGGGGAGCCGGGCGAACCGGCTGCTCGGCCGGAAGCCCAAGGCTTCCTGATCCACTCCTTGCGCCACTTCGGCGGGCGCCCAGGCACACTGGGGGCATGACGACCGGCGCATCGACCCCGACCGCACCCCGGCGCTCACGCGCCCGCACCCTCGCTCCTCTCGGCGTCGCCGCCTGGCTGGTCCTCGAGATCTGGCTGCTGACCCTCGTGGCCGGAGCGGCCGGCGGCTTCGCCGTCCTCGGTCTCCTGGCCGGCGCGGGTGTGCTCGGCACGGTGGTGATCAAGCGGGCGGGACGCCGTGCGTTCACCAACCTCACGCAGACGCTGCAACAGCAGCCGGGTGCCGCCGCACCGACGGGCGGCGGAGAAGGCAACGGCCTGCTGATGCTCGGCGGCCTGCTGCTGATGCTGCCCGGTGTGGTGTCGGACGCGCTGGGCCTGCTGCTCCTGCTGCCGCCCGTGCGCACCCGGCTCGGCCGGTACGCGGAGCGCTCGCTGGAACGCCGGATGAGGGCGGCGTCGCCGGGCACGCTGGGCAACGCCTTCCAGCAGGTCAGGATCCACCGCCCCGACGGCAAGGTGGTCCAGGGAGAGGTCATCCGCGAGCCGGGCGCGGGGCGCCCGGACGAGCCGGATGTCCCGAGGCCCCCGCTGACCCCCTGACGCCGCGTCCTCCGCCCGCGCTTTCCCCGAGCCGGGGCGGGGGCCGACGCCATGGGGACCTGCCCCCGGATGCGGCCGGCGGGCAGCGCAGCCGGGGCGGCGCGACCCGCGCCGGGTGCGAGGCCCCTGCGTCCCGGCGGAACCGGCAGCACGAAATGGTCCGGCAGCACAAAACGGCGGAGCCGCGGGCTGGTCACACCACTGGTGTGGCCGGCCCGCGGCTCCGTACGTGCGTGACCGCGCGCTTCGGCGCGCCTACGCGGACTTGCGGCTGTCGCGCGGGTGCACCGCGATGTTCATGGCGCCGGAGCGCAGGACCGCCAGCCGCTCGGCCAGCACTTCCTCGAGCTCCTCGCGGGTGCGCCGCTCCATGAGCATGTCCCAGTGCGTACGCGCCGGCTTGCCCTTCTTCTCCTCGGGGCCGTCCCCGTCAACAAGGAGCGCCTGGCTTCCGCAGACCTTGCACTCCCACTCCGGCGGAATCTCCGCCTCGACCGAGAACGGCATCTCGAAACGATGCCCCTTCTCGCATGCGTACTCCACCGCCTGGCGCGGGGCCAGATCGATGCCGCGGTCGGTCTCGTAGCTGGTCACCACGAGGCGCGTGCCGCGAAGAGCTCGCTCACTCATGAATCGTGCCTCCCGGGCTTGTCGCCCACAGGACAGGTGTCGCTGTCGTCGTCATCCGGTCAACGTCCGGTCGGCGGTAAAGATTCCCGTTGCGGGTCATGCGTCGCCCGTCGTGCCGCCCCTTGTTCTACCCACCAGTGCCCGGTTTGTCACATCTGGCATCAGATGTCACCCAGCGTCTTCGCTACTTGAGCACGCAGTAACGGTCCGCCTGGCGGGCCAAAGGCGTACACTACCGGCCTTTCATCTCCGCGTCTAAATCCGGTCCGGAACGGGGTTGCCCGCGGCGGCCACCGCACGCCGCACCGGCACCCGCGCGAGCAGCACGAACCCGAGCATGAAGAAGATCACCAAGGAGATGATGGCATCCCGGTAGCTGCCGGTCAGCTGATACGCGAGACCGAACACCAGCGGGCCCAGCCAGCTCAGCCCGCGGTCGCTCATCTCGTACGCGGAGAAGTACTCCGCCTCCTTGCCCCGCGGCACCAGGTGGGAGAACAGCGAACGCGACAGGGCCTGGCTGCCGCCCAGCACCAGCCCGATCGCCGCCGCCAGGCAGTAGAACCACACCGGCGCGCCCGCCGGCAGGAAGTAGCCCGCGGCGAGGATGAGCGTCCACACCGCGAGTGAGGCGAGCACGGTGCGCTTCGCGCCGTGCGTCCGTGCCAGCCGGCCCATGCCCAGCGCGCCCGCGACCGCCAGGACCTGGACGAGGAGCACCGCCGTGATGAGCGTCGTCTGGTCCAGGCCCAGCTCTTCGGAGCCGTAGACCGAGGCCTGCGAGATCACGGTCTGCACGCCGTCGTTGTAGACGAGGTACGCGAGCAGGAAGGACAGCGTCAGCGGATGGCGGCGCATGTCCTTCAGCGTGGCCAGCAACTGACGCCAGCCGGAGCCGACCGCCCCCTCCCCGTCGACGGTGAGGCGGCGGTCCCGCAGCCGGCGCAGCGGAACGAGCGTGAAGGCGCCCCACCACAGACCGGCGGAGGCCAGGCAGATCCGCACCGCGTCGCCCTCGGACAGCCCGAAGGACTCGTGGCCGGAGTAGACGACGAGGTCGAGCACCAGCACCAGAGCGCCCGAGGTGTAGCCGAAGGCCCAGCCCCGCGAGGAGACCGCGTCGCGTTCGTGCGGCTCGGCGATCTGCGGCAGGTACGCGTTGTAGAGGACCATCGACACCGCGAGCGAGGCGTTCGCCACGATCAGCAGGAAGGCGCCGAGCAGGTACCGGTCGCCGTCCAGGAGGAACATGCCCGTCGTCGCGGCGGCGCCGAGATACGCGGAGACGGCGAGGAGAGGCTTCTTGCGGCCACTGCGGTCCGCCGCCGCGCCCGCGAACGGCATCACCAGCACCGCGAGGACGACCGACGCCGAGACCGCGTAGGGGAAGACGGAACCGGCCCGCACCGCGATCCCCAGCGGATGGACGAAGCCGTCGGCGTCGGCGGCGGCCTTGGCGACCGATGTCAGATAGGGCCCGAGGAACACCGTGAGCACGCTCGTCGAGTACACCGAGCACGCGAAGTCGTAGAAATACCAGCCCCGTTGCTCGCGTCTTCGCTCGCGGGCGCTGTCCGCGCCGTCCGTGCGGTCGGGGGTGCCGGCCGTCATCCGCGCCCCCTCGCTCCTGCTGTCCCGGACGCGCTCCGGGTCAGACCCACACCCCACGGTCGGTCAGTACCGTGCGCAACGTCTCCAGATGATCGGTCATGATGCCATCCACGCCAAGGTCCAGGAGCGCGGCCATCCGGCCGGCGTCGTTGACCGTCCAGACATGGACCTGCAGTCCCCGCGCATGCGCCTCGCGCACGAAGCGGCGGTCCACCACCCGGATACCGCCCTGGGTCTCCGGAACCTGCGCGCACACCGCGCCGCTGCGCACGGCGGCCGGTATCCCCACGGACGCGAGGCGCAGGCCCAGCACGCCCCTGACGCCGTACGACGTGGCGAGGCGCGGACCGGCCCGGCGCACCGCCCGCGCCACCCTGCCCTCCGAGAACGAACCGACGCACACTCGGTCCCAGGCGTCCGTCCTGCGGATCAGGTCCACCAGCGGCTCGAGCGCGGACTCCGCCTTGAGGTCCACGTTCCAGCGGGCGGTGGGGAACTCCTCCAGCAACTCCTCGAACAGCGGCAGCGGTTCCCGGCCCGCCACCCGGGCCCGGCTCACCTCGCTCCAGGGCAGCTCGGCTATGCGTCCGCGCGAGTCGGTGACCCGGTCCAGCGTCGCGTCGTGGAACGCGACCAGGCGTCCGTCGGCCGTCGTGTGCACATCGGTCTCGAAGTAGCGGTATCCGGCGTCGGCGGCCCGGCGGAAGGCGGCCGTGGTGTTCTCGATGCCGTCGGCGGAGCCTCCGCGATGGGCGAAGGCGAGCGTCGCCGGATGGTCCAGATAAGGGTGGCGTGTCGGATTCACCGCCGCAGTATGGCCTGCCTCGGTGTCGAGCCGGCGACCACGGTGCTGCCTTCGTTCGCCCCCGGGATGGCGAAGAGCCGCAGGAACGACTGCGCCAGCGGCCCGATCGCCAGCGCGTACACCACCGTGCCGACGCCCACCGATCCGCCGAGCAGGAACCCGGTGGCGACGACCGCGGCCTCCAGCGCCGTGCGGACCAGGCGGATCGACCGGCCCGTGAGGCGGTGCAGACCCGTCATCAGGCCGTCGCGCGGACCGGGGCCGAAGCGGGCCGCGATGTACAGGCCGGTGGCCACACCGTTGAGTACGACACCCGTGAGAAGAAGCGGGATCTGCGCCACGAGTCCGCGGACATCGGGCACGACCGCAAGTGTCGCGTCCATGGCGATCCCGATGACGAACACGTTGGACACCGTGCCGAGCCCCGGCCGCTGCCGGATGGGGATCCACAGCAGCAGCACCACGGCGCCGACGATGATCGACACCACGCCGATCGAGATTCCGGTCAGCTCCGACAGGCCCTGATGCAGCACCCCCCACGGTTCGAGCCCGAGCCCGGCGCGCACCAGGAGTGCGGAACTCACCCCGTACAACGACAGACCGACGTACAGCTGGAGCAGCCTGCGGGTGAGATGTCCGGACACGATGGCGTCCCCCTGTGTGGTGGTAGTGGACCGACGCATGACACTCTGTGGCTACGGAAGAATGCTCAACCATGGCCAATTCGAGGAAGGTGGACTGACTTCCATGTCTCAGTGGACCTCAGCGGTGGGGGCGGCGCAGCTCGCCCGGCAGCTCACCTCCCAGCAGCCGCGCCCCGCCGGCCCCGGCACCCGCAAGCCGCCCGCCTACCGCGCGCTCGCCGACGGCATCCGGCTCCTCGTCCTCGAAGGGCGGGTGCCCGTCGCCGCGCGCCTGCCCGCCGAACGGGAGCTGGCGCTCTCGCTCTCCGTCAGCCGCACCACCGTCGCCGCCGCCTACGAGGCCCTGCGGGCCGAGGGGTTCCTGGAGTCCCGCAGGGGGGCCGGCAGCTGGACCGCCGTTCCCGCGGGCAACCCGCTGCCCGCCCGCGGCCTCGAACCGCTGCCGCCCGAGTCGCTCGGCTCCATGATCGACCTCGGCTGCGCGTCCCTGCCGGCCCCCGAGCCATGGCTGACCAGGGCCATCCAGGGAGCCCTCGAGGAACTGCCGCCGTACGCCCACACCCACGGCGACTACCCGGCGGGCCTGCCCGCGCTGCGTCAGATGCTCGCCGAGCGCTACACCGAGCGTGGCATCCCGACCATGCCCGAGCAGATCATGGTCACCACCGGTGCGATGGGCGCGATGGACGCCATCTGCCACCTGTTCGCCGGCCGCGGTGAGCGCATCGCCGTCGAGTCCCCTTCCTACGCCAACATCCTCCAGCTGATGCGCGAGGCCGGGGCCCGGCTCGTGCCGGTGGCGATGGCCGAGGGGCTGGCCGGATGGGACATGGCGCGCTGGCGCCAGGTGCTGCGCGACGCGGCGCCCCGGCTCGCCTACGTCGTCGCCGACTTCCACAACCCGACGGGCGCGCTCGCCGACGAGGACCAGCGCCGTTCGCTGGTGGAGGCGGCCCGCTCGGCGGGCACCGTCCTGGTCGTCGACGAGACCATGTCCGAGCTGTACCTCGACCCGGACGTAAAGATGCCCCGTCCCGTCTGCGCCTTCGACCCGGCCGGTTCCACCGTGCTGACCGTCGGCTCGGCGAGCAAGGCGTTCTGGGCCGGCATGCGGATCGGCTGGGTGCGCGCGGCTCCCGACGTCATCCGCTCGCTCGTCGCCGCCCGCGCGTACGCCGACCTCGGCACGCCCGTGCTGGAGCAGCTCGGCGTCAACTGGCTGATGCGCACCACCGGTTGGGACAGCGCCGTGTCCATCCGCCGCGAACAGGCCCGCGACAACCGCGACGCGCTCGTCGCGGCGGTGCGCAGGGAGCTTCCCGACTGGGAGTTCGACGTGCCCTCCGGCGGTCTGACGCTGTGGGTCCGCACCGGTGGCCTCTCCGGCTCCCGGCTCGCGGAGGTCGGCGAGCGGGTCGGTATCCGGGTGCCGTCCGGCCCGCGTTTCGGGGTCGACGGGGCGTTCGAGGGATACGTACGGCTGCCGTTCACGGTCGGCGGGCCGGTGGCGGAGGAGGCCGCCACGCGGCTCGCGGCGGCGGCGCGGCTGGTACGCACGGGCGCGACCACGGGCACGGAGGCCCCGCGCACGTTCGTGGCGTGACCGCCGGGCGGGGCCGGGTGCGCTTCGGGCGGGGTGCCTTGCGTGAGCGGGACGTGGCCGCCGGCCGGGCGGTCGGTCGCCGGGTGGTGCGGGGCCGTCGGACACGGGCCGGTTGTCGGCGTGCGGGGCCCGGGGACGCGCCGGGGCCGGGGCCGCGTGGGACGCGCGGGCCCGGCCGGGGGTGGTGGCGTCAGCCTTCGGCGGGGACCGCGGCGGCCGCCGGTGCGGGGGAGGACACCGGCCTCGCACCGGGCTCGGCCTCCGGCGCCTGCGTCGGCTCGTCCGGACGCGGTGGCAGCAGATCGAGCACCGCCTGCCGGTGCGCCTCGCTCGTCGCGTCGTCGAACGGGTCCGGCGTCGCCGGGACCTGGAGCCTGAGCACCGGACCCGTGCTCAGCCGCGCATAGCCGCGCCCGGGCGGGACGTCCGTGGCCGGCGTCGTGCGGGGAACCGTGCCCAGCACCGCCTTGACCTGGTCGAAGTCCGCCGGGCCGAGCGCGACACGGGCGCGCGTATGCGTCCGCACGGTCTCGGTCAGGGCGTCCGCGCTGTCGAACTGCTCGGCCACCACGACCGTGACGTGCACCGCCCGGCCGTGCCGCAGTGGCGCCTGCAGCAGCTCCTGCGGGTCCATGTGGCCGTCGGCCGCGGCGAGATGGCCGAGGACGCTCGGCCGGTCGAGCAGGATCCACAGCGGCCGCTTCGCGTCGTCGGGTGCCGGCCTGCCCGCCTGCCGTGCGCGGTTCGCGACGATCAGGCGCCGCTCGGTCTCGTGCGCGGCCCATTCGAGGCCGGCCAGCGCTCCGGCGAGGTCGCACTCGACGGCGAGGACGCCCGGGCGGCCGGTGAGGCAGGCGTACTCGCCGGTGCCGCCGCCCTCGACGATCAGGACGTCGCCGTGCTGGAGGGCCTGCAGGGCGATGGAGCGCAGCAGTGTGGTGGTGCCGCTGCCGGGCTCGCCGACCACCAGCAGGTGGGGTTCGGTGGAGCGCGGCCCGGTGCGCCAGATGACCGGCGGCGCCTGCTCCGTGGTCTCGCCGCGGGTGACCGGCAGCATGCGCTGGACGGAGTCGGCGTCGGTGAAGCCGAGCACGGTCTCGCCGGGGCCGGTGACGAAACGTTGGGCGGCGATGGAGGTGGACAGCGGGGGCAGCACGCTCATGTCCAGCTGGTTGGCCTCCTCGTCCCAGCTGAAGCGGTACTCGCGGCCGCGGCCGGACTTGGTGTGGAGCAGGTGCTCGATCCGGGCGCGGGAGTCGGCCTCGGAGTCGGTGAAGTACGCCGGGTACGTCACGCGCAGCCGGGTGAGGCGGCCGCTCTCGTCGAACTCGTACCTGCTGAAGACCTTGTTCCACTCCCCGCCGTGGGTGAAGAGCGGAGCGGGGTCCTCGGGGGCCGAGAAGTACGGCACGAGGGCCTCGTACAGGGCCTTGAGCCGGGCGACCTCGGCTTCGTCGGGGCCGGTCCTGACCGGTTCCCCGACCCTGCCTGCCCAGGCGGCCGCGGCCATCACCGTGATGAGGGCGACCAGCAGCCCGTACGGGACGACCGCGGCGGCCAGGACGCAGGCCGCCACGAAGAACAGGGTGGGACCACGCCGTTCCTTGGGAGTGGCGGCCCACTTGCTCCGGGCCATGGCGGCCAGCTTCCGCAGACCCCGGGTGACCGTGATCAGCGGATGGAGGACATCGGTGGCGCCGTCGGCGGCCGTGCGCGCGATCTCACGGCTTCGGGCGATCTGTGCGCTGCCGCTGGTCAGAATGCGGGGGAGTGGTCGCCGGGCCACATCTGTCTCCTGAAGGCTCGTGTCTCCTGAAGGTGCTCGTCGGTCGTTCGGGGCGTCAGAACTTGATCCCGCCCAGCAGCCCGGCGAGGCTCGTGGTGCCCGCCGTGATGCTCGGCGCGATCGCGGTGCCCGCGAGGAAGAAACCGAAGAGCACGGAGACGAATGCGTGAGACGCCTTGAGCCCGTCTTTCCTGAAGAAGAGGAACACGATGATGCCGAGCAGCACGACGCCTGAGATGGACAGGATCATGAGGTTCTCCTGGGTGAGGGGACATTCACCATGAGTTCTTCCATGCTTACAGAAAGTGTCTATACGATAAAAGCTGCGAATGGGTGAAATCGGGCGGGTTTCACTGCACCGGACCACACGCGTTCGTTGATCGGCGCGCACACGGCACGGCGCACCGGCGCAGTGCCTCCCGAGGCCTTGCCGCCGAGGGGCCCGTTCGCCCTCGTCAGCGCCCTCGTGCCGGGCCGCCTGGCAGTACCCTGTCGGTTCACTCGTACGGCTGCTCCTGCCGTGCGGCCCAGGTCAACGTGGTGAAAGGCGGTCCGTCCGATGAGCGAAGTCCCGGACTCCGAGGTGATCGAACTCGCGACCAAGGTCTTCGACCTGGCGCGCCAGGGGGAGACCGAGACGCTTGCCGCGTATCTCGACGCCGGCGTCCCGGCCGACCTGACCAACGACAAGGGCGACACCCTCGTCATGCTCGCCGCCTACCACGGGCACGCCGCCACGGTCGAGGCGCTCCTCGCCCGGGGTGCGGAACCGGACCGGGCCAACGACCGCGGCCAGACGCCTCTCGCCGGCGCGGTCTTCAAGGGCGAGGACGCCGTCATCCGCGCACTGCTCTCCGGCGGCGCCGATCCGCAGGCCGGAACCCCCTCGGCCGTGGATACCGCGCGGATGTTCGGGAAGACGGATCTTCTGGAGCTGTTCGACGGCCGCTGAGCGGCCGTCGCGCACGTTCCGGTCGGCGCCGCACGCGCTCCGACCAGCCATGACGTGATCATCCGCGGGGGTGGGCCTCCAGAGCGGCCGCCAGGTCGTGGGGGAGCCGTAAATGTGGTCGCGGTGGCGAAATGTGTGGGTCATCATGACGTCAGCCCTGTCCCGGACCTCATCATCCGGGAATTCCCCTGGGGCCACCGAAGAGAGGCAGAGGAACATGCTCACCACCAAGCAGAAGACGCGTATGACGACGGGCGGCCCGACATGCTGCTGCGCGGCCTAGGCATTCCAGTCACCGGTTGCGTCGACAGCTTGATGTGAGGCATTCCCCATGTTCGATCCAGTCATAGCGCCGAGCGGCACTCTGCTCGGCCTGCTGCAGAGGGGCCGCGGCGACGGCACACTGCACGCGCTCGCCGCGCCACGGGCCGAAGCGCTCGCGGCGCTCAACCACTGCGTCCTCAACGATCCCCGCCATGACTGGCAGGTCGAGAACCGCTCCCTCTACTACGCCCGCCTGTACCTCGACCTCCACGGCAGCCTCGACGAGATCGAGCGGCACCTGTGCGACGCCGACGACCACCTCGACGCCGACGAGACCAGGACCGGCCTCGCGCTCGCCGTGCTCGGGCACCTCGCCTCCTACGGCCGGGGCGACGCCCTCGCCCTGCTGCGCCGGTACGCCGCGCAGGGCGCCAACTGGGCCTGGGCCCTCGACGAACTCGCCCTGCGCGACGACGACGCGGGCCTGCGCTCCCTCGCGGCCCCGATCCTCGCCCGCTTCCCCGCCACCCCCGAGGGCGACGCCGACCTGGCCGTCGCCGTCCGCGACGCCTTCGAACCGCGGCCGTGGCGGCTGTGGGCGGAGGACCGGCGCGAGTTCATCGGCGGCCGGGTGCGCGCCGCGCAGGAAGCGGGCTCCTTCGACCGCTGGCAGCGTCAGATGCGTCCCTCCGGCCCCCGCCCCGGCTGGAGCGTCCAGGCCGTCCTGGAATGGGCCGACCAGGGCCTGTCGCGCGGCAGCGCGCTGCACGTGCCCGCCGCCCGCTGCCTGTCCGCCGTCGCGGGACCCGAGGACCGCCCCGCGATCGTCCGCGCGGCGCACGGTGGATCCGACGGAGCCCGCTGCGCCGCCCTGCACTACCTCGCCGAGTCCCGGGACCCCGTCGTCCTCGACCTGATCGAGGCGGCCGTCGCGAACGGATCGGCCACCGTCGCCGAAGCGGCGGTCTCCGCGTTCGAGCGGATGTGCGGCGACGAGGCCGTGGACCGGGCCCGGGGCTGGGTCCACCGTCCCGACGCCCTCGGCGCGTCCGCCGCCGGAGTCCTCGCCTGCCGGGGCGCCGCGAAGGACGCACCCCTCGTGCTGGGCGCCCTGCGCGAGACCGTCCGTGCCGACGGGCCCGACGCGCCCCTGCTGTGGACTCTCGTCGACGGCACCGGCCGCCTCGGCATCGCCTGCGCCGCACCCGTACTGCGCCACGTCTACCGTGAGACGACCTCCTCCCGTCTCCGCGGCCGTGCCGCCCGGGCGCTCGCCGCCACCGACCCCTCCTTCGCCACCGGATTCGCCGTCGAATGCCTGTGGGACTGCGAGGAGACCACCAGAGAGGTCGCCGCCCTCCACGCCGAGACCGGCGACGTACGCGTCGCCGAACGACTGCGCCGGCTCGCCGCCGACCCCGCCGAGGAGGCGGAGGTGCAGACCGCCGTACGCAGCAGGATCGGGCCCGACATGCCCGCTGTGTGACGACTCGCAGCCGTCGGGCCGGGCGTGGCAACAAAACGCTCATGGGACGTTCCCCGGCCGGAAAGATCCACGTTGGCGCAGCCACCCCGGGCCCGACGACAACACGGGTATGCGTGTCGTCATCGTCACCGAATCCTTCCCGCCCGACGTCAATGGTGTGGCGCACTGCGCCCTGCAGACCGCACGGCACCTCGCCGCGCGCGGTCATGAACCGCTCGTCATCGCCCCGGCCGCGGCCGGGGCCGACAGCGCCGACCCCCACGCGCCGTGCCCTGTCGTCCGGGTGCCCTCCCTGCCGCTGCCCGGTTATCCGCAGGTACGGGTCGCGCTCCCCAGCCGCAGGGTGGCGGCGGCGATCACCGCGCACCGCGCCGACATCGTCCACCTCGCGAGCCCCTTCGTGCTCGGTGTCCGCGGGATGGCCGCGGCGACCCGGCTCGGCCTGCCGGCCGTGGCCGTCTACCAGACGGACCTGGCCGGGTACGCCCGTACCTACGTCGGAGCGGGCGAGGGCACGGCCTGGCGGCGCATCAAGGCGGTCCACGGAGCCGCCGACCGCACCCTCGCACCGTCCACCGCGGCCCGGCGCGACCTGGAGGAGCACGGCGTCGAGCGCGTGGCGCTGTGGCCGCGCGGGGTGGACACGGCCCGCTTCCGTCCCGAGCTGCGCGACGAGAACCTGCGGCGCGAACTGGCGCCCGGCGGGGAGCTGATCGTCGGCTACGTCGGCCGCCTCGCCCCCGAGAAGCACGTCGAACTCCTCGCGGGCGCCTGCGGCCTGCCAGGAGTACGGGTGGTCGTCGTCGGCGACGGACCGAGCGAGACCTCGCTGCGCGGCGCGCTGCCCGGTGCGGTCTTCCTCGGCCGGCGCACCGGGGACGACCTCGCGCGGATCTTCGCCTCCCTCGACGTGTTCGCGCACACCGGCCCGTACGAGACCTTCTGCCAGACCGTGCAGGAGGCCATGGCGAGCGGCGTCCCTGTCCTCGCGCCCGCCGCCGGCGGCCCGCTCGACCTCGTCGACCACGGGCGGACCGGCCTGCTCGTTGCGCCCCACAGCACCGACGCGGTGCGTGACGCCGTACGGGCGCTGGCCGACGACCCCTGGCTGCGGGCCGGTTTCGCACGCGCCGGGCGCGCCGCCGTCGAGGGCCGCACCTGGGCCGCGGTCGGCGACATGCTGCTGGACCACTACGCCGACGTCCTCGGCGCGCGCACGGCGGTGGCGGCATGAGCGGACTGCGCATCGTACGGCTCGCGAACTTCGTCACGCCGTCGTCCGGCGGGCTGCGCACCGCGCTCGACCAGCTCGGCCGCGGCTACCTCGCCGCCGGGCACGAGCCCGTTCTGGTCGTCCCCGGAGACCTGGAGAGCGACCGGCACACCCCGCAGGGCCGCGTCGTCACCCTGCCCGGCCCCGAGCTCGTCGGCACCGGCGGCTACCGGGTGCTCGCCGGGCGCCGACGGCTGCGCCGCCTCCTCGAGGACCTCGCACCCGACCGCCTCGAGGTCTCGGACCGCACGACCCTGCGCTGGACGGGCGAGTGGGCGCGCCGCCACCGCATCCCGTCGGTGATGGTCTCGCACGAGACCGCCGACGGTGTGCTGCGCACCTGGGGCCTGCCGGACTCGCTCGCCGCGCGGACGGCGGACCGGCTCAACCGGCGCAGCGCCTGGGCCTACTCGAAGATCGTGTGCACGACGGAGTGGGCGGAACGCGAGTTCATCCGCATCGGCGCGCGCAACGTCGTACGGGCGCCGCTCGGCGTGGACCTCCGGCGGTGCCGGCCCGGGCGGCGCAGCACGGTGCTGCGCGCCCGGTACGCCGACGGCGCGCGCGTCCTGCTGCTGCTCTGCTCGCGGCTCTCGGTGGAGAAGCGGCCCGGCACCGCCCTGGACGCGCTGGCGGAACTCCGGGAACGGGGCGTGCCGGCGGCGCTGGTCGTCGCAGGGGACGGGCCCCTCAGGGCGCCGCTGGTGCGCAGGGCGGAGGCCGAGCGCCTGCCGGTCCGGTTCCTCGGCCACGTCGCCGACCGGGAGGCGGTCGCCGACCTCCAGGCGGCGGCGGACGTGTGCCTGGCGCCCGGCCCGGCGGAAACGTTCGGGCTGTCCGCGCTGGAGGCCCTGGCCTGCGGCACGCCCGTCGTGGCGAGCGCGTCCTCCGCGCTGCCGGAGGTGATCGGCGACGCCGGCGTCGCCGCGGCGGACACGGCGACGGACTTCGCGGACGCGGTCCTGGAGGTCCTCGCCAGGCATGAGAGCACCCGACGCGAGGCGGCCCGGGCGCGGGCCGAACTCTTCGACTGGGACAGCTCGGTGACGGCGTTCCTGGCCGCCCACGACGCCCTGCCGGTACGGAACGGAGCGAAGGAACCGGGAGTCCAGGCATGACGACCGCGGACCTCGACGGGGAGCGCGGCGTGCGGTGCCTGTGCGCGCAAGCCGGTCCCGAGAGCATGGCCGGATCCAGGATCGGCGCGGCGGGAGCGGGCGCGGACGGGGACGGCTCCACGGGCGGATGGCACGCCGTACCACCGCCACGGGACGGCCGTGCCGGGTCGGTGCTCCTGGACGAGACGGCCATGCCGCCGCGCGCAGCGCAGAGAGCGCGGACGGACACGGCCCCGCCCCTGCGGTTCGTCGCGCTCGGCGACTCGCTCACCCAGGGCGTCGGCGACCCCGTCGACGGCGGGTGGCGGGGGTGGGCCGCGCTGCTCGCCGACGGCGTCGGGAGCGCCGAGCGGCCCGCCGTCTTCCGGAACCTCGCCGTCAGCGGCGCCCTCAGCCGGGACGTCGCCGAGCACCAGGCGCCGCAGGCCCTCGAGTTCGGACCGGACATCGCGTCCGTCGTCGTCGGCGTCAACGACACCCTCCGGCGCACCTTCGACATCGGCCGGCTCACGCACCATCTCGACCGGGTGTGCGGTGCGCTCGCCGCGCGCGGCGCCGTCCTGCTCACGGCCTGCCTGCCCGACCCCGGTGCGATGTTCGCCCTGCCCGTCCCCCTGGCCCGGCCTCTGGCCCGGCGGCAGCGGGCCGTCAACGCCGTGGTCCACGCCCTCTCCGACCGCTACGGCGCCGTCCATCTGCACGCCGCGGACCCCGCCTGGGTCGCCGACCGGTCCATGTGGAGCGCCGACCGGCTGCATCCCGGCGAACGGGGACACCGCATGCTCGCCCGGTCCTTCCACGACCTGCTCTCCACCCGCGGACTCGTCCACGGCCCGCCCCCCTCCACCGAACCCGACCGGCCGCGGCCCACCCGCGCCGAGGCGCTGCTGTGGCTCGCCACGGCGGGCACCGGATGGGTGGCGCGCCGGTGCACCGACCTGATCCCGCAGCTCCTGCGGCTCGCCGGCGACGAGATGCAGCACTGGGCCCGCGGCACCAGCGCCCGGCTCGACCGGTCCGCCGAGCACGCCCTGTCCGCCGCTCTCGCCGCCGTGTCGCCGGAGCCGCCGTTCCGCCCCGCCGGGGCAGGAATGGGGGAATGAGCGGGCGCTGGGAGTTCTGGATCGACCGTGGCGGCACCTTCACCGACATCGTGGGCAAACCCCCCGACGGGCGGCTCGTGACCCGCAAACTGCTCTCGCACAACCCCGAGCGCTACCGTGACGCCGCCGTCGCCGGGATCCGCCTGCTGCTCGGCACACCCGACGGCGAGCCCGTCCCGGCCGACCGCGTCGCCGCGGTCAGGATGGGCACCACCGTCGCCACCAACGCCCTGCTGGAGCGCCGCGGCGAACCGACCGTGCTCGTGATCACCGAAGGGTTCCGTGACGCCCTGCGCATCGCGTACCAGAGCCGGCCCCGGCTCTTCGACCGCCGCATCGTCCTCCCCGAGGCCGTGTACGACCGGGTCGTCGAGGTCCCCGAGCGCGTCGACGCCCGCGGCACCGTGGTCACCTCGCTGAGGGGAGGGAGTGCGGTGGGGTGTGCTGCGGACGCGCGACGTCCGTGCGGGAGCGTGCGGGGGACTGACTGGGACTGCTGGGCTGCGCGGCCGGTGGGAGGCGTGCCTGTGCGGGTCGAGCGATGACGCCAACGTAGAGGATCATTGAACGATCCGACAAGGGGCGCGTTGAGTTGTTCGAGCTTCTACGATGGACCCCGTGCGCCGGTGTGAGCCCGTCCGGCGAGGGAGAGAGGGCGTTGTGGGGACGACGGAGCCCGGGGCCGGCGGACTGGCCGAGGACCGCCCGCTGTTGGGGCGCACGAGCACGGCCGAGCGGGTGGCGGACATCCTGCGCACCCGCATCGCCGAGGGCTACTTCCCGCCCGGCGAGCGGCTGTCGGAGGACAGCATCGGCAAGGCGCTCGGCGTCTCCCGCAACACCCTGCGCGAGGCGTTCCGGCTGCTCACCCATGAACGGCTGCTCGTCCACGAGCTCAATCGCGGCGTCTTCGTGCGCATGCTCGCCGTCCAGGACGTCGAGGACATCTACCGGACCCGGCAGCTCGTCGAATGCGCCGTCGTGCAGGGCCTGGGGGAGCCGCCCTACGACCTGGCCGCACTCGACGCGGCGGTCACCGGCGGCGAACGCTCCGCCCGCGAACGTGACTGGAAGGGCGTCTCGACCGCCAACATCCACTTCCACCGCGAACTCGTCGCCCTCGCAGGCAGTGCCCGCACCGACGAGCTCATGCGCGGCGTCCTCGCCGAGCTCCGCCTCGCCTTCCACGTCGTGGACGATCCCCGTGGCCTCCACCAGCCCTATCTCGTGCGCAACCGGGAGATCCTGGAGGCCCTGCGCGCCGGCGAACGCACCAGGGCCGAGCGGCTGCTGGCCGACTACCTCGACGACTCGCGCACCCGCGTCGTCGAGGCCTGCGCGGGACTCGTCGCCGACGCCGACAGGGCGTAGCGGGCCCGGGACCGACTCCCCGGCGGCCGGGAGTGCGCAGGGGGACGGCCGGGGCGCGGAGCGGTCGCTTCTGCGCCGTTTTCTCCGTTGTCAGTGCGAGGACCTAATCTGTGCACCGTGACTTCGCCTGCCCCGACGGAATTCGTTCCGCCCCAGCTCAGCGCGGTGCCGCGGCCCGCGCAGGGCCCGGCCGCCGACGAAGGGCTGGCGCGGCGCCTCCGCGCGCTCGCGTGCACCGCTCCGCTGCACGACCTCGACGCCCGCAAGGCCAACCTCGCGGGGGAGTACACGGTCTACGCGATGGCCGAGGTCGCCCTCGCCGCGATCGACCTCGTCACGCTCAACATGGACTTCGACACCGGAGCCGACCACGACCAGATAGTGGCCAGACTCCTCCCGCGGGTCGCGGCCCAGGCGCCGCACCGCCCGCAGGCCGAGCACGAGCGCGTCGCCCGCTGGGTCCTGGAGAACCTGATCAACGTCGGCAGCGTGGACCGCGGATTCCGCGCCGTGTACGGCACCTTCGGTACCGACGGGGTCTACACCCGCCGCGACTACGACTTCAAGCTCGTCGAGGAAGTCCCCGGATACGGCGGCAGCGTCTACCTGCGTACGACCGACGAGGCGGTCAACGTCCTCGTCGGCGCCCTCGACACCGACGTCACCAGCGCACAGATCGCGGCCGAGGTGAAGCTGGAGGTCCTCATCAGCAGGGGCCGCCTCGCCGACGCCCAGCTCGCCGCCGAGCAGGCGCGGTACCGCACCGTGCAGTACTCGGAGACCCTGCGCCGGACCCTGGACGCCACCCGGCGCAACGTGCGCGCGGTCGACTGGCTCAACACCGTCCCCGACATGATCGCCGAGGCCCTCGACCACGTCGCCGGCCGCTACCGCCACGAGAACGCGATCCTGACCAACATCCGCAAGGCACGCGACGAGGCGGAGGACCCGGAGCACAAGCGGCGGGCCGCCGAGCTCGTCGACATCGTCAAGGACTGCATCCGCCGTCACACCCAGCTGCAGTCCCGGCTGCTCGAGGCCGGCCCGCTCTTCCGCGCCGAGCAGGACCGCCAGGCCTTCGCCCGCCCCACCGCGCGGACCGGACTCGACCTGTACGGCCAACTGCTGGCCCCCCTGCTCCCTCTGCCCGTCGCTTCGGCGACCCGCGTCACCCACGCCTTCTTCGCCCGCGGCACCGGGCTGCGCACGCCCGCCTCCGTCCGCGTCGGCGACCTGGTCGACCTGCTGCTCACCCCGCCGCCGGAGCGGGAGCACCTCGGTGCGGAGATGCCGGAGCCCGATCTGATCGCCACCCCCGACGACAGCCGCTTCAGCGAGGAGCAGCTGGCGAGCGCCATGGAGCTGCTCGATCTGGAGCACGACGCACCCCGCCGGCTCTCCGGTCTCCTCGCCGAGGCCCGCCGGGCCGACCCCGAACTGCCCTACCTCGTCGCCCTGTTGGCCGTCCACGCGGCGAGCCCGCCGGTCGGCACTGCGTACCGGCAGGGCGAACAGCGCCTGCTCTTCGCCGTCGACGACGGCACGGAGCTGGACGACCCCGAGTTCGGCGGTGCGGACCTGATCGTGGGCACCGCACTGCTGGACGCGGCGGGCATGGCGGCGGACCGCACGGAGGGCACGTGACCGACCTTGCGCCCTCCCTCGACCGGCGGCTTCGCCCCCGGACCCTGCGCCCAGCGGATGTGGGGGGACCCCCAGCGCCTCAAACGCCCGCCGGGCTGGATTCGGCCACGCACCGTCAGTCCGTCCGCGGGTTGCTCCCACGGCTGCCGGGCCGTACAGGCAGATCGAGGACACCGCGCGCAGCGCGGTACGGAGTCCGGGGCCTGCCCCGGCTCGCGAAGGGCCGGACAGGGGAACAGCCCGCCGCAGGCGCCGCCCGCCCGCACACGCACCACCACCGCACAGAGGAGCACCGACCGTGACCGAGCCGCACGCAGAGCACGCCACGCCGTGGCGTGAGGCCGACGCGCCGCTCGGCCCCCCGGCCGGCCCGGTCTCCACGGCCACCGGACCCACCCGCGGCCCCGGCAACGTCACCCCCGCGGATGCCGCCGACGCCGCCCGGCTCGTCTCCTTCGGCCTGCAGCCCAAGCTGCTCCCCGCCCGCGACGCGGAGTACGCCGAACTGCTCCGCCGCTACCGCGAGGACACCTCTTTCGCGCGGCTCGCCGACGCCGTCGCGACCGGCCTCGGCCTCGTCGTGCTCGAGGTCTCGCCCCGCGCGGGCATGGCCGTCACCGCGGCCGAGGACTCCGTCTTCGCCGTCCGCATGGGGGACTACGCGCGCCGCGCCGCGGCCGACTCCGCCGACCGCTTCCTGCACGGCCTGGCCCACCTCGCCGTCGCGGCCATGGCCTTCCCCCGTCCCGAGGACCTCGCGGACGACGGCTACATCGGCCGGATCACCGTCAACGGCGTCGACGCCTTCGTCCGGCAGGCCTGCCGCAGGCTGGAGGAGCGCGCCGAGGAGCAGGGCGAGAACAGCGACCCGGCCAGCGACGCCCCCGGCCTGGAGGCGGCCTGGCGGGTGTACGCGCGCCGCAGCGCGACGGGCGCCACCAAGGACGCCCGCCGCCTCGCCGGATCCACCACCGGCATCGTCGGCAAGGCCGTCGCCTTCCTCACCGACTCCGGCTTCCTCCAGCGGACCGGCGACGACGCGGGAGGCGCGTACCGCACCACCGCGCGCTACCAGTTGCAGGTGCGCGACATGGCCGGCAGCGCGGCGATGGCCGAACTGCTGGAGCTGGGTGTCGTCCCCGTCAGCGACGGCACCGCGACCCTCGTCCCGCCGCCCGACGGCGACGACCTGGAGCTCGCGGCGGACGCCGGCCTGCCGTTCCACGCGTGACCGCCCCCGCCCCGCGTCACCGTCCCCTCGCAGCCGCCTTCCCCGCGCCACCGCACCGCACGCGCCACCGCTCGACGAAGCCAGAAGAAGACTGAGAGTCCGCCGCCATGTACGAGTTGTCCCGGGTCCGCCTCTACTCCATCGGCCCTGCCGGTGCGCGCTACGCCGACACCGTGCTCGACCTGCGCGGAGTCGGCGAGCCGGTGCCCAACCCCGCTCCCACCCAGGCGGAGTTCTTCGAGGAGGAGCCGGTCGGCCCGCCGCGCCGTCCCGCCCCCGCCGGCGTGCTCTTCCTGGAGAACGGCGGCGGCAAGTCCGTCCTGCTCAAGCTGATCTTCTCGGTCATGCTGCCCGGCCACCGCAACACCCTCGGCGGCGCGAGCTCGGGCGTGCTGCGCAAGTTCCTGCTCGCCGACGACTGCGGACATGTCGCCCTGGAATGGCAGCACACGCAGACCGGTGAGCTCGTCGTCGTCGGCAAGGTCAGCGAGTGGCGCGGGCGCCAGGTCTCCAACGACCCGCGCAAGTTCGCCGAGGCCTGGTACTCCTTCCGGCCCGGCCCCGGCCTCAGCCTCGACTCCCTCCCCGTCGCCGAGTCCACGGCCGTCCGGCCGCCGGTCGAAGGGGCCTCCGGGGCCCGTGGCCGGCGCCGGACCATGAAGGGCTTCCGCGACGCCGTCACCGAGGCCGGCAAGGCGTATCCGCACCTCGACGTGTACTGGGAGGAGATCCACGATCGCTGGAACGAACACCTCGGCGAGCTCGGCCTCGACCCCGAACTGTTCCGCTACCAGCGCGAGATGAACGCCGACGAGGGCGAGGCCGCGGGCCTCTTCGCCGTCAAGAAGGACTCCGACTTCACCGATCTGCTGCTGCGAGCCGTCACCGACACCCGCGACACCGACGGCCTCGCGGACCTCGTCAGCGGCTTCGGCAACAAGCTCGGCCGCCGCGCCGAGCTCACCGCGGAGCGGGACTTCACGGCCGGCTCGGCCGACCTCCTCGGCCGGATCGTCGAGGCCGCCGAGGCGCGTACGCGAGCACGCGAGATCCACACCGGCGCCGAGCGCCGCACCCGCACCCTGGCGCGCCGCCTCTCCGCCCGCGCCACGCAGGAGCGGGCCCGTGCCGCCGACCTCGCCCAGCAGGTCACGGCCGCCGCGCACACCGTCACCGAGGCCGAGCAGGCCCGCAGCCGCAGCTCTCTGATCGCCGCCGAACTGGCGTACCGGCACGCCTCCCTGGCCCTGACCGTCGCCGAGAAGGGCGCCGCCGCGCAGCGCCGTGAGCTCATCGACGCGCGCACGCTGCACTCGGCCTGGCAGGCGGCCGAGGCCGTGCTGCGACACCGCGCCGCCGGTGACCGCTCCGCCCGCGTCGCGGCGGCGATCCGCGAGGCCGAGCGGGACGCGGCACCCGCCCTGGCCGCACGCGCCAAGGCCGCCGGAGATCTCGTACGCGCTCTGCACAAGGCCGCCGAGGACGGTGAACGGGTCGCGAACGAGGAGGAGGAGCGTTCCCGCGCCCTCCAGGAGACCGGCGAGGCCGCCCACCGTGACGCCACGGTCGCGGCGACCGAGGCCCAGCGCGCCCGCAGCGAGATCGGCCACCTGCGTCAGCGCCTCGCCGAGGTCGAGCAGGAGACCGCGGAAGCCGTACGGGCCGGCTGGCTCGACGACACCGCACCCGACGCCGACCCGGCCAGGGCCGCGCTGGCGGCGAGCGACGCGGAGAAGACGACGGTCGCGGCCTGGGACGCCGCACGTGAGGCGGCGCGCGTCACGGCCGAGCGCGCCAAGGAGGCCGCCGCGGCGGAGTCGCGCGCCGAGCTGACCGCCGCGCGAGCGGCGGACGCGGCGCAGGCCGCGGAGAACGCGTACGAGGCGGAGCGCCGCGCGGCCGAGTCCATCGCGGAGGACGGCCGGCTGGCGGACCTGCTGAGCCTTCCCGCGCCCCAACTGCCCGGCCCGGCGGTCCCGGCACCGCGCGGCCCCGGCGCGGTCCCCGCCGACCACGCCCGCGGTCCGGCGGCCGCCGCCCGCGTGCCGCACCCCGGTGACGCCGCGCACGACGGGGCCGGTGCTCGGCCCGAGGACGCTCAGCCCGAGGTCGAGCCCGGGCATCGCGGACCGAGGGCGTCGGCCGATGCGAGCACCGCAGCGCACGACGGGACGTCCGGCGGCCATGCCGAAGGGGGCGTGGACGGCGGTGCCCACGGGGCCCTGGCCGAAGCAGGCGCCGGAGCCCCCGGCGGGGCACCCGCAAGCCCCTGGAACGACGGCACCGCTTCCGGCGGCCGGGCCCATGGGGAGGCGGCCCGGGCGGGACACGGCGTTCCCGGTGCTCCGGCCACGGGGAACACGGCGGCGTACGGCGGGGTTCCCGAGGATGCCGCCGACGGGCGGAGCACCGCGTCGCGACGGGCCGGTGACGGTCCCCTCGGCGCCGCCGAGCTCGACGGATTCGCGGACGAGCTCCGCGAGTTGCTGGAGCAGTCCATCGCGTCCGCCGAGCGGCAGCTCTTCGACCTGCGCACCGCTGCCGCCGACGACGCCCGCATCCTCGGCGCCCTCGGTGACGGCGGGCTCCTGCCGCCCGCGCCCGACGTGCTCGCCACCGTCGAGTTCCTCGGCGAGCACGGCATTCCGGCGCTGCCCGGCTGGCGCTATCTCGCCCAGTCCGTCGACCCCGCCGACCATGCCGCCGTTTTGGCCGCGCGGCCCGAGCTCGTCGACGGTGTCGTGATCACCGACCCCGCCTCGCACGCCCGCGCGCGCGAGGCGCTCGCCGGCGCGGCACTGCTGCCGCGTTCGGCCGTCGCCGTCGGCACCGCCGCCGCGCTGCTCGCTCCCGTGCCCGCGACGGGCACCGGCACCGAGCAGGACGTCTTCCTCGTCCCGCCGAACCCCGCCATGCACGACGAGGCCGCGGCCGACGAGGAACGGCACGCGCTGCGGGCCAGGGCGACCGCCCGTGACGAGGAGATCCGCGCGCTCGCCGCACGCCTCGCCGGCGACCGCTCCCTCGCGGCCCGGCTCGCCGCCTGGCGCGAGGACTGCCCGCAGGGCATGCTCGCCGAACTCGCCCACGCCGCGCGCACCGCCCGCGCCGTGGCGGTGGAGGCGCAGGAGGCCCTCGCCGAGGCCCGTACGGCACGGGCCGAGGCCGACGTGGCGGCCGCCGACGCCGCGCGTGTGCGGGAGGAGCGGCAGGAGGCCGCGCAGCGCGCCCGTCGCGCCGCGGACGCGCTCGCCGGCCTCGCGTTCCGGCTGCGCGAACGCGCGGGCTGGCAGGCCAAGCTGCGCGAACTGGCCGACGAGGCCGCCGAGTCCGAGGCCCGCGCCGCCGCCTGCCTGGAGCGCGCCAAAGCCTCCGACGAGGACCGCCGCGCCGCCCAGCGCGCCGGTGACGACGCCCGCCGCACCGCCCGCGCCCTGCGCGCCGAGCGTGCCGAGATCGCCGGAGCCCCCGAGAACCTCCCCGAGCACGACGGCGACGCCCCGCGCGCCTCCCTGCCCGCGCTCCGCGAGGCCTACCGTGCGGCGTCCCAGCTCTACGAGAAGGTCGGCGTCGGCGCCGATCTCCGCGCCGAACAGGCCCGTGCCGAGAGCGACGAGAGCGCCGCACTCGCGGAGCTCGACCGCCTCACCAACAAGGTCCGCACCCGCGCCGCCCAGCTCCTCGAAGGCACGGACGGCGCCGACGGCCCGTCCCGCCAGGCAGCCGCCGCCCGCGCCGAGGCGCTCGTGCAGATGCTGGAGTCACGCGCGTCCGAGGCGAGCGAGAAGCTCGGCCGTCTCCGTGGCGAGGCCGAGCGGCTGGCCCCGGCCGACGGCGCGTCGCACACCGACCTGCCCGACGACCTCGTCCCCGCCGACGCCGAGCACGCCAAGGCGCTGCTGCGCACCGCCGACGGCGAACTGGCCGCTCGCACGGAGGCGCTGGAGACCGCCCGCACCACGCACGCGGAGCTGCTCCGGGCCCATCGAGCCGCCGAGGACGCCGCCGGCGGCTTCGACGAGACGGCGGCGCTCTTGCGCGACCTGCTCCGCGACCACCACCAGGACGACGAGGCGGCCGACGCCCCGGAGCCGTATCCGGGCACGCTGGAGGAGGCCCGCCATACCGCGGCCGAGGCACGCCGTTCACTGCGCGGCTGCGCGACCGACCTGTCGGCCGCCGAGTCGGCCGTACGCGAGGCGAGCGACGTGCTCGTACGGCACGCCAACTCCACGCGCTACGAGCAGGTCCGCACCCCCGCGCGGCAGCAGATCCGCGAACTGCCCGCGGCCGCGCTGCCCGAGCACGCCGCGAAGTGGGCCGAGGCGTTCGCGCCCCGGCTGCGGGTGCTCACCGACGAACTGGCGCAGCTGGAGCGCAACCGCGTCACCATCGTGGACCGCCTGCGCGGTCTGGTGGAATCGGCCCTCGCGACGCTGCGCTCGGCCCAGCGGCTGTCCCGGCTGCCCGAGGGGCTCGGGGAGTGGTCGGGACAGGAGTTCCTGCGGATCCGTTTCGAGGAGCCGGATCAGGCCACGCTCGCGGAGCGGCTCGGCGAGGTCATCGACGAGGCGACCCGCGCGGCGGTGAAGAAGAACGCGTCCGCCGCCTACGGCGAGGGGCGCAGGGACGGCATGTCCCTGCTGCTGAGGGGCGTCCAGGCGGCCCTGGAGCCGAAGGGCGTCGCCGTGGAGATCCTCAAGCCGGACGCCGTGCTCCGCGCGGAGCGGGTGCCGGTGGGGCAGATGGGCGACGTCTTCTCCGGCGGACAGCTGCTGACGGCGGCGATCGCTCTGTACTGCACGATGGCGGCCCTGCGCAGCAACGACCGCGGGCGCGACAAGCACCGGCACGCGGGCACGCTCTTCCTCGACAACCCCATCGGCCGGGCCAACGCGACCTACCTCCTGGAGCTCCAGCGTGCCGTCTCCGACGCTCTCGGTGTGCAACTGCTCTACACAACGGGCCTGTTCGACACGACGGCACTCGCGGAGTTCCCCCTGGTGATCCGGCTGCGCAACGACGCGGACCTGCGGGCGGGCCTGAAGTACATCAGTGTCGAGGAGCACCTGCGTCCCGGGCTTCCCCAGATCGAGCCCACGGGGGAGACGGTGCACGGCGAGATCACGGCCACGCGCATGTTCAAGCGGGCCCCGCTCCCGGAGCAGTCGGCGTCCGAGCCGTCCCCGGCGGTCGAACGGACGACGACGGCACCGGACGCGTAGCCGACCGCCCGGCCTGGCCGACAAGGGCGGGATGGCCACGGCATCGGCTCGGCCGGTCACGGGGGCGGCTGCCCGGCAACGTCGGTCACATGACCTGCGGTTGTGCGGCTCCGGCGCGGTTCTCGGCCGACCAGCGGGGTTCACCAGGGCAATTCGGCCCCGCAACGTCGGCCGCGTGACCTGCGGCTCGAGTGGCCTTGTCCTTCTGGGCGCCCAAGTCGGCTGTCGCCCGGGCGACATCGCCGCTCAGCAGGCGAACCCGCGCGGGTCAGGCTCGTGACAGCCCGCCCGCGCCGGGCCTCCGTATCCGCGACGCCTCGCGCGCGGACGCCCGCGCCGCCCGGCGCGCCCGGCGGCGCTCACGGCGCAGTTGCCGCGCCGTGCTGCTGGGCACGGACACCACCCCATGCCGCTGGTTCCACACCTGCCGCGTCACCCACACGTCCAGCACCGACCAGGTCGCGACCACCGTGCTCGCCACACTGCTGAGCACCATCGGGAACGCCAGCCACGAACCCGTCACCGACAGAAGGAAGGCCGCCATCGCCTGGATCAGCGTGAGGGACGTGATGATCACTGCTCGGACCGCAGCCGTACGCACCGGATCCGCCATGCGTCGCCTGGCGCTCGGCTCCTCGGTCCAGAGCGAGCGCGGCACATACGCGTCGTCATGTGCCGACGTCGCTCCGGACGCTCCGGACGCCGCTTTCCGCAACGCCACCGGCGCGGAGCCCGGAGTCTCTTCGCGGCGCTCGTGCGTGTCCATGGATCCTGTCACTCCCCACCTCTGTCCCGCTTCAGGGTGGCTGCCCGGAATCCGTCGTTCTACTCCGGCTGTCCCGGCCCGCGCACTCCTGCACGGACAACCGCCGCATTCCGTGGAATGCGGTGCGCATCGACGAGTCGGCGCGTGACGACTGTGAACCTCCGCGGCTCCCCGTACGTATGGACGATCGGGAAGCCGTGAAGATTCCCGCCGTACCGACCACGTCCCGGACTCGAGTCCCGACCCCGAACACCCCGCCCCCGCACCTCGAAGCGAAGAATTCCGGCCAACTGCCCCGGTCCGAAAAGAGGCGTGTCGCCGCTCCCTCGTGACACGGAGAGGAATGCCATCACCGCGAATACCCGGACATGCCGCTACCGCGTTCACTTCCGTCGGCCGAAAATCGTCCGGACGTTCCTTCGAGTTGTCTGTGTGACAGTAGTAGGCTCGCGCCGTTTGTTGACGGAACACCCGCCGAGCCGGGCCGGGTTGAGCAGGGGGAGGCCATGCGCTTTCGCGGGAAGTCCATCCGCCGGAAGATCGTGGCGCTGCTCCTCGTGCCGTTGCTGTCCCTCACGGCACTGTGGGGATTCGCCACCGTCCTGACCGGCCGGGACGCCGCTCAGCTCCTGGCTGCCAGTTCCGTCGCCGAACAGGTCGGCCACCCGGTCGAGAACACCGTCGACGTCCTCCAGAAGGAACGCCGTCAGACCCTCGTCTACCTGGCCGACCGCCGTGCCTCCGACGCGCTGCCGGCCCTGCGCACCCGGCGGGACGCGACCGACACCGTCGTCGCCGCGCTGCGCGACAAGGCCAGGACGCAGTCCGTGCGCGACGACATGACGCCCGAGACCGCGCAGCAGCTCACCTCGCTCCTCGACGCGCTCGACGGCCTCGGCGCGCTGCGCCGGTCCGTCGACAGCAACACGATCACCCGGTTCCAGGCCCTCGAGTTCTTCAACCGCCTCGTCGACCCGTCCTACGGCTTCCTGCTCACCCTGCACGGCCACAACGACGCCGCGCTCGAACGGCAGGGAATCGGCCTGGTCGGGCTGCTCCGGGCCCGCGAGATGCTCGCACGCGAGGACGCTCTGGTCGCCTCCACCCTCACCACCCGCAAGGTCACCGGCGAGGAGATACGCACCCTCACCGACCTCGTCGCACAACGCAATCTGTACTACGAGCTCAACCTCGCGAGCCTGCCGGCGAAGGACCGCGAGATCCACGAGGAGTACTGGCGCAGCCCCGAGACCGTGCCGCTGCGCGAGACGGAGGAACGCCTCATCACCGAGGGCCCCGTCGACCGGCTCGCCTCCACCGAGATCGACCGCTGGGAAGAGGCCGCGACACCCGTCCTGGACGACCTCGCCCGCGAGAGCAAGGAGGCCGGCGACCGTCACGAGGACCGCATCGAACCCGCCGCGTACAGCGTCTTCGTACGCGCCGGAGTCGCCGGCGTGCTCGGCTTCCTCGCCGTCCTCGTCTCCTTGATCGTCTCCGTGCGCATCGGCCGCGACCTGGTCCGCGACCTGACCCGTCTGCGCAAGGAGGCCCACGAGGTCTCCGGCGTACGCCTGCCCAGCGTGATGCGCCGCCTCGCCGCCGGAGAGCACGTCGACGTCGAGACCGAGGCCCCGCGTCTGGACTACGACAAGGACGAGATCGGGCAGGCGGGGCAGGCGCTCAACACCCTGCAGCGCGCCGCCGTCGAGGCCGCCGTGCGCCAGGCCGACATGCGGCGCGGCGTCTCCGAGGTCTTCGTCAACCTCGCCCGCCGCAACCAGGTCCTGCTGCACCGGCAGCTCACCCTGCTCGACGCGATGGAGCGGCGCACGGAGGACACCGAGGAACTCGCGGACCTCTTCCGCCTCGACCACCTCACCACCCGTATGCGCCGCCACGCCGAGGGGCTGGTGATCCTCTCCGGCGCGGCGCCCTCCCGCCAGTGGCGCAAGCCGATCCAGCTGATGGACGTCGTACGGGCCGCGGTCGCCGAGGTCGAGGACTACGAGCGCATCGAGGTGCGCAGGCTGCCGCGTATCGGCGTCGGCGGACCCGCGGTCGCCGACCTGACCCACCTGATCGCCGAACTGCTGGAGAACGCCACGGTGTTCTCGCCCCCGCACACGGGTGTGCAGGTCCACGGCGAGAGAGTGGCCAACGGGTTCACCCTGGAGATCCACGACCGCGGACTCGGCATGGCGCCCGACGCGCTCCTCGACGCCAACCTGCGGCTGGCGGAGACACCCGAGTTCGAGCTGTCCGACACCGACCGGCTCGGCCTGTTCGTCGTCAGCCGGCTCGCCCAGCGTCAGAACGTGCGCGTCTCGCTCCAGCAGTCCCCGTACGGCGGCACCACGGCCGTGGTGTTCATCCCTGCCGCGCTGCTCACCGAGGCGCCGGAGACCCAGGGAACCGGATTCCGGCTCGACCGCAAGACCGAGAGCGCGGCGGGCCGGCGCGACCACAGCAGGCTGGCCCTGTCCAAGGTCCCCTCCGGGCTGACCGGCTCGGCCCTGCTCGACGGGCCCGTCGAACTGGAGGCGCCCGTCGGCGCCCTGGGGCCGGACGACCGCCGCGATGACCGGTCCGGCGCAGTCGACCGCGCGGCCGTCGTCGACGCCGCCCTCGGCGACCTGGAGGACACCGAGAGCGAACGCGGCGGCATCTTCCGTCCCCGCTCCCAGCGCCGTGACGGCGCGGGCCGCGAGGGCGCCGGCCGCGACCAGCACCGGCAGGGGCTCGTACCGGGGCAGGAGCCGCCGGCCGGACCCGTCCCGCTGCCCCGGCGCAGGCGGCAGCCGACGCTCGTCGCCGACCACGGCCGCCGCGTCGACGAGCGGAACACCGCCGGGCGGCACCATCCCGCCCCCGGCGCCGGGCGCGGCACGGACGCCCCCACACCCTTCGGACGGACCTCCCCGCCCGCTGGGGGCACCGCTCCGCCGGCCCTGCCGATCCCGCTCGTCCAGGACCGCCGCGACCGGTCGGGCCAGGGACGCGAGCCGGTGGCCCAGGAACCCGATCCGTCGCCCCGCGGCCGGGCACCCGGCTCCGAGGCGCCTGCTGCCGCTCCGCCGCTGCTCGACGGACTGCCGCGGCGCGTCCGGCAGGCCAGCCTGGCCCCGCAGTTGAGGGAAGCGGCCGCCGCACAGCCGTCGGTGGCGCCGGCCGTGAGGCGGGAGTTCGAGCGGGACGCGGAGGAGGTCCGCAACCGTATGGCGTCCATGCAGCGGGGCTGGCAGCGCGGCCGCCGGCGCAACGCCGAGGAAGCCGCGGCCGAACGCGGCACGGACCAGGCCACCGGCCCCGGCCGGAACGCACCAGGAACGACATCGGAGGGGGACGGTCCATGACCGCACCGAACGCCGCAGCATCCAGCGCCACCGGCGCACCGGTCGCCGCCGGGGGCGCCGGCGAACTCAACTGGCTCCTCGACGAGCTGGTCGACCGCGTCGCCAGCATCAGCAAGGCGCTCGTGCTCTCCAGCGACGGCCTCGCCACCGGCACCTCCAAGGAGCTGACCCGCGAGGACAGCGAGCACCTGGCCGCGGTGGCCTCGGGCTTCCACAGCCTCGCCAAGGGGGTCGGCCGCCACTTCGAGGCAGGGCAGGTCCGCCAGACGGTGGTGGAGCTCGACGAGGCGTTCCTCTTCGTCACCGCGGCCGGTGACGGCAGCTGTCTGGCCGTGCTCGCCGACGCCGACTCCGACGTGGGCCAGGTCGCCTACGAGATGACGCTCATGGTCAAGCGCGTGGGCGCCCACCTGGCCACCTCGCCACGGACCGGTCAGGCCGCCGGAGGGTGAGAGGCTGCCATGAGTGATTCACTCCGGAACAGCCGCACCCCGCACCACTGGATCGACGCGGACGCCGGTCCCGTGGTCCGTCCGTACGCCATGACGCGCGGCCGCACCGCGCACGACAGCCGCCACCGGCTCGATCTGATCGCCCTGGTCGTGCCCGATGCGTCCGCCGCCGACCCCCGCCACGACCAGACGCTGTCCCCGGAGCATGTCGAGATCGTCGAACGCTGCGGCGGCACACCGCAGTCGATCGCCGAGCTCGCCGCGGGACTGGACCTGCCCGTGGGCGTGGTCCGGGTCCTCGTCGGCGACCTCGTGGACGACGAACTCGTCCACGTGACCCGTCCCGTACCCCCGGCCGAGCTGCCGGACGTAAGCATTCTGCGCGAGGTGATCAATGGCCTTCGGGCGCTCTAGCCGCCGAGAGGCACCGCCGGAGCCGGTGACTCTGAAGATCCTGGTGGCGGGCGGCTTCGGCGTCGGCAAGACCACCCTGGTCGGCGCGGTCAGTGAGATCAGACCCCTGCGCACCGAGGAGACGCTCAGCGAGGCGGGGCGCCCCGTCGACGACGTCTCCGGTGTGGAGAGCAAGACCACGACCACGGTCGCCATGGACTTCGGGCGGATCACCCTGCGCGAGGACCTGGTGCTCTACCTCTTCGGCACCCCCGGTCAGGACCGCTTCTGGTTCCTGTGGGACGAGCTGGCACAGGGTGCGCTCGGGGCGGTCGTCCTTGCCGACACCCGGCGCCTGGAGGACTGCTTCGCCGCCATCGACTACTTCGAGCGCCGGGACATCCCCTTCGCCGTCGCGGTCAACTGCTTCGAAGGGGCGAACCGCTTCCCCGCCGAGAGCGTGCGGGCGGCGCTGGACCTCGACGCCGAAGTCCCCCTCCTCATCGGCGACGCGCGTGAACGCGAGTCGGTCAAGGAGATCCTGGTGGCCGTCGTGGAACACGCGCTGGTCCGCGCGGACCAGGCCCGCGAGCCCGCCACCACCTGAGGTCACCGGCACGGGACACGGCCCGTACCCCCACCCACAGGGGTACGGGCCGTGCGCCTCCAGGGGCGTCCCGCGGGGGCCGGCCGCCGCCGGTCTCAGCTTCCGCCGGACTCCTCCTCCCAGCCGAAGCTCTTCTCCACCGCCTTGCGCCAGTTGTGGTACTCGCGCTCGCGCACCTCGGCCTCCATCCGCGGCGACCACTCGACGTCGCGCTGCCAGTGGGCCTTCAGCTCGTCCAGGTCCGACCACACGCCGGTCGCGAGCCCGGCCGCGTACGCGGCGCCCAGACAGGTCGTCTCGGAGACCTTCGGCCGGATCACGGGCACGGCCAGCACGTCCGCCTGGTGCTGCATCAGCAGGTTGTTGGCGGTCATGCCGCCGTCGACCTTCAGCGTGGTGATGCGCACCCCGGAGTCCTGGTACATCGCGTCGACGACCTCACGCGTCTGCCAGCTCGTCGCCTCCAGCACGGCCCGCGCCAGATGCGCCTTGGTGACGTACCGGGTGAGCCCGGTGATCACTCCGCGCGCGTCCGAGCGCCAATAAGGCGCGTAGAGGCCGGAGAAGGCGGGCACGATGTACGCGCCGCCGTTGTCGTCGACGCTCGCGGCCAGTGTCTCGATCTCGCCGGCCGACCGGATGATCCCGAGCTGGTCGCGGAACCACTGGACCAGCGCCCCGGTGATCGCGATCGATCCCTCCAGGCAGTACACCGGATTCTCGTCGCCGATCTTGTAGCCGAGCGTGGTGATCAGTCCGCTCTTCGAGGGCACGGGCCGGTTTCCGGTGTTGAGCAGCAGGAAACTTCCCGTGCCGTACGTGTTCTTGGCCGTGCCCGTGTCGTAGCATGCCTGGCCGAAGACGGCGGCCTGCTGGTCGCCCAGAGCGGAGGCCACCGGGACGCCGGAGAGCTGGCCCACCGCCGTGCCGTACATCTCGGCGGACGACCTGATCTCCGGGAGGATCGCCTCGGGCACATTCATCGCCGACAGGATGGCCGGGTCCCACCGCAGGGTCTCCAGGTCCATCAGCATGGTGCGCGAGGCGTTGGTGACGTCGGTGACGTGGACACCGCCGTCGGTGCCGCCGGTGAGGTTCCAGATCAGCCAGGAGTCGATGGTGCCGAACGCGATCTCGCCGCGCTCGGCCCGTGCGCGCAGCCCGGGTACGTTGTCCAGCAGCCAGGCGGCCTTGGGCCCGGAGAAGTAGCTGGCGAGCGGCAGACCGGTGGTGTCGCGGAACCGGTCCTGGCCGTCCGCGCCGCCGAGTTCACGGCAGAGCGCGGCCGTGCGGGTGTCCTGCCAGACGATCGCGTTGTGCACGGGCTTGCCGGTGGCGCGGTCCCACAGGACCGTCGTCTCGCGCTGGTTGGTGATGCCGAGCGCGCTGAGCTCGCCGGCCCGCAGCCCCGCCTTGGCGAGGGCGCCCGCGACGACGGCCTGGACCTTGGACCAGATCTCGGTGGCGTCGTGTTCCACCCAGCCGGGCCGGGGGAAGATCTGGCGGTGCTCGCGCTGGTCGACGGCGACGATCTCGCCGTGCTGGTTGAAGACGATGCAGCGGCTGGACGTGGTGCCCTGGTCGATTGCGGCGACGAACCTGTCGGTCATGACGTCCCCTTACGTCCCCTTGTCGAAGCGGCCCCGAGGCCGGGAGGCATGCGGCTAGAAGGCTGCGTTGAAGATCAGACCCGCCAGCAGCCCGCCAATGAGGGGCCCGGCGACAGGCACCCAGGAGTAACCCCAGTCCGACGTCCCCTTGTTGGGGATCGGGAGCAGGGCGTGGACGATGCGCGGACCGAGGTCGCGGGCGGGGTTGACGGCGTATCCGGTGGGCCCGCCGAGGGACAGGCCGATGCCGACGACCAGGAGGGACACCAGCAGGATGGAGATGCCCGATCCGTAGATGCCGGCGTCCTGGCCCGGGATCTGGCCGACTCCGATGCCGTCGTTCTTGCCGAAGGCGAGTATCGGCAGCACCAGGCCGACCGTGGCGATGATCTCGGTGACGAGGTTGGCGGCCGGGTTGCGGATCTCGGGGCCGGTGGAGAAGATCCCGAGCGTCGGCTGGGCGGTCTTGATGTCGGCGTTCGCCTGGAACTGGGCGTAGTAGACGAGATAGGCGAGTACGGCGCCGATGATCGCGCCGACCATCTGCGCCGCGATGTACAGCGGCACCTTGCCCCACTCGCCGGTGTCGACGGCGACGCCCACGGTCACGGCCGGGTTGAGGTGCCCGCCGGACAGGGGAGCCGCGGTGTAGGCGCCCGCCAGCACCGCGAAGCCCCAGCCGAAGGCGATGACGACCCACCCGGCTGCCCTCGCCTTGGAGTGGTGCAGCGTGACGGCGGCGCAGACGCCCGCGCCGAAGAGGATGAGGATCGCGGTGCCGATGACCTCACCGAGGAATATGTCTCCGTTGCTCATGGCGGCTCCTTTGCCCTGGCCCCGGGGCCCGGCCCCGGTCCTCCGTGCAGGGTGCGTGCTCCATGGCGTGCATGGCTGCGGACCCGGAGGCAGGGGAGGTCCCCGGCCCCGCCCGGCGTCCGTGACGAGCGTGGTGAGCGTGCCGAAGTGCGGCGATGCCGACGAGGAGGCAGTTTTCCCCTGCCGTGATGGGGCGTCAAGGTCGCGGACAGCATGCACGGTTCATGGCGGGTGCCGGACACGGAGGGCGGGAACGTGGAAGAGGCCGCGCGTGTGCCACGCCGGATTGGATCGTCAGCGGTTCTCGGCGAGCCACTTGGCGGCGATCTCCGCCAGCTCCGCGTCCCGGCCCGCCAGCATCATCCGGATCATCTGCGCGTCACCGCGCAGTGACCAGGCCGGATGCCCGAACGTGGCCGGGTTGTTCCTCTCGATGAGGAAATGGGCCGGCCAGGCCGTCCCGTAGCCGATCAGAGGGAGGGCGGCCGCGTACCGCAGCCGCCCCCGCGCCAGGCCGTACACACTGATCGCGAGCCCGGTCAGGGTGCCCGTGAGATGTACCCACCGGGTAGCGGCCCGCGAGTGCATCGCCACGTAGTAGGGCCAGAACTCCTCGTACGTATCGAACGTCTGCTGCGTCATGACCGCACCGTAACGGCCCGGCGCCCCCGCGTCAGCCTGCGCGGTGCCCCGCGACCGAGCGCCGCGCCACCGGGAAGTCGAAGTACGTGTCCGGGAACGGCTCCGGCTTGAACGTGAAGTGCCACCACTCCTCCGGCAGATTCACGAACCCCTGCGCGGCGAGCGTCCCCTTCAGCAGCTGCCTGTTGGCGCGCTGGGCCGCGGTGATCCGCGGGTCGTCGGTGTGCGACAGCGTGTCGAAGCAGTCGTAACCGGTGCCCATGTCCACGGAGTTGTCCGGGAAGCGCTCGGAAGCGGGCGCGTAACACGCCGTCAGCGGCTCGCCCGGCACATACCCCCGCGTCGGCTCGGCGGGCAGCTTCACGATGGTCAGGTCCACCGTGCTGCCGCGGCTGTGCCCGGACTTCTCCGCGATGTAACCGTCCGCGAACAGCCGTGACTTGTCGACCCGCGGATAGAACTCCTGCTTCATCGCCTCGTCGTCCAGGTCCTTCGCCCAGCGCACGAAGTGATCGACCGCGCGCTGCGGCCGGTAACAGTCGTACACCTTCAGCGAGTACCCCTGTCGCAGCAGCTGCGACTGCGCCCGGCCCAGCGCCTCGGCGGCCGGCCGGGTCAGGATGCACAACGGCTGCCGGTACCCGTCGACGGGCTCGCCGACGAAGTTGTGGTCCGTCGTGTAGCGCATCTCCTGGATGATCGTCGGCGCGACGGTGCGCAGCGACACGAACTCCCGCGGCGCCTTCGGTTCGGGGGTCGCCCGGGCGACGGGAGCGGCTGCCGAGACGGCGAGCAGCCCGGCGGCGGCCACGGTCAGAGCGCGGAAAGCGGAACCAAGTCGAGTCATGCGCACACCGTTTATCACTTCCCGCCCCGGCGGGAAAGAGTGATCGGATACAGTCCGCCCGTGCCCCAGGACTCCCACTGCGGCCACTGCGGAGCGCCGTACGGCTCCCCAGCCGGCTGGCCCCGCACCTGTCCCGACTGCGGCGAGACCGCCTACCGCAATCCTCTGCCCGTCGCCGTCGCCCTGCTGCCCGCGTACGACGACCGCGGCACCGGACTCGTGGTCATCACCCGCACCATCGAACCCGCCCGCGGCGGCACCGCACTGCCCGGCGGCTTCATCGACCACGCCGAGGACTGGCGGCACGCCGTCGTCCGCGAACTCGCCGAGGAGACCGGCATCGAGGTTCCGCAGCACGACGTGCGCCTCGCCGACGCCCTCAGCTCGGCCGCCGGGCACCTGCTGCTCTTCGGACTGCTGCCCGCCCGCCCCGCCGCCGCGCTGCCACCGCCCCGGCCCACCGAGGAGACCGACGGCTGGCACCTGCTGCGCGGAGCCGAGGAGCTGGCCTTCCCGCTCCACACGACCGCCGCGCGCAACTGGTTCACGGGCGCGTACGCACACCGCTGACCGGCCTCGCCGTCAGCCGAGGCCGCGCACCCGCACCGGGTCGTCCACCGCCACACGCCCTGCGTCCGTGATCCGCTCCACCACCACACGGCCCTCCACCAGACGCGTCGCGTAGCGCTCGATCTGCGACAGCGCCCAGCCGTCACCGGTGTCGCGCACCACCAGTCCGCCGCCCTTGCGCCCCGGTGCCGGCGCCCAGACCTCCAGCTCCACCCGGCCGTCGTCACCCTGCACCGCGAGCACCGTCCCCGCCCTCGCCAGCACGGGGATCCGTGACACAGGCGCGTCCACCAGCACCTGAGCCGGGCCCTCGTACACGCGGCCCGTCACCGTGTCGTACCAGCGCCCCCGGGGCAGCCGCACCGCCCGCCGGTCCGAACCCGGCTCCAGCACCGGCGCCACCAGCAGCGAATCGCCCAGCAGAAACGCGTCCTCGCAGTCCCGCAGCCCCCGGTCCTCCGGGCAGCCCCACCACAGCGGACGGACGTACGGCGCACCGGTCAGCCGTGCCAGATGCGCCAGCCCCACCAGATACGGCCGCAGCCGCTCCCGCTCCCGCAGGGCCGCACGCGCATGCGCCAGCACCTCCGGCCCGAACTCCCACGGCTCCGCGCCCGTGTTCCCTGCACACAGCAGCGGAAGGTACGCGGCCATTTGGAGGCGCCGCAGATACAGTTCCGCCGACATGCCGGGCACCGGCCGGGCCTCCGCCCCCGCGAACGGCACCCCGCAGACGCCGAGCCCCAGGACCAGCGCCAGCGAGGCACGCAGCCCCGCCCACCCCTCGGGCACCGGCCCGGCCCACACCCCGCCGTACCGCTGCGCCCCCGTCCAGCCGGAGCCGGACACCAGGAACGGACGCTCGTCGGGGCGCAGCCGGCACAGCGCCTCGTACGCGGCGCGTGTCATCGCCAGACCGCCCACGTTGTGCGCTTCCCGGTGGTCACCGCCACGGCCCTCCAGCACGTGCCGCGCCGAACGCGGCAGCGCCATGGCCCCGAACGGCGACCTTGCCCACGGCACGGGCGCCTCGTGCCACATCCCCGAGAAGCCCTGGTCCAGCAACTCCCCGTACAGCTCCCCCCACCACGCCCGGGTCCGCGGATCGGTGAAGTCCGGGTGCACGCGATCGCCCGAAGCCGCCACCCCGCGCACCACGGCGCCCCCCGCGTCCCGCACGAACGCCCCCGCGCGCACCCCGGTCTCGTACACCTCGTCACCCGGCCGCGCCGCGACGGCCGGACCGACGACGCGGACCAGCCGCACCCCGTCCTCGCGCAGATCCTTCGCCAGCGCGGGCGGATCCGGGAACCGCGCCTCGTCCACGCCGAACGCCGCCGCCGCGTCCTCGGGAGGCGTCCGGCGGAACCAGCCGGCTCCGGCCTGCTGCGCCGGACGCCCCTTTCCCCCGCCGAGATGCACCGCCGACAACGGCAGCCCGCGCTCCCGGTAGGCGGACACCAGACGCCGCACCGCGTGCTCGTCATCCGCCCCGGCGCCCGCGTGCTGAATCCCGAGCGCCCACGAAGGCGGCAGCGCGGGCGCCCCCGTGAGCTGCGCGAAACCGCTCAGCACACGGGCCGGAGTGCCCACCAGCACCCAACTCCGCAGCGGCCCGCCGTCCATCCTCAGCTCGACGGCCCCCGGCCGGTCGTGGCCCGAGCCCGCCCCCTCCTCGCCCTCCCGCACCGTGACCCGGCCGTCCCACGACGTGTCGTGGAACGCCAGATGCGACCCCGCGTCGGCGACCACCATCTGCACGGGCATCGTGAGGTGCGGAGCATCTCCCTCCGGCCCTGCGGCTCCGCCGTTCCAGAGCCGGTACGCGCCCCCACGCAGCCGGAGGCCCGTGCCCCGGCCGCCCAGACCGAACATCCGCGCGTCGGCGCCGACCTCGCTGCGCTGCACCCAGCGGGCCGGACCGCCGCCGACCGGCTCCCACCAGCGCGGCGGCAGATCACGACGCAGCACCACACCGCCGGGAGTGCGGATCTCCACCGCCCCGTGGCGCGACACCTCGACCGTCACCCGCTCCGACACCACCCGCCAGCCGCCGTCCTTGTCCGGCTCGAGAGCGGCCCGCGGATCGGGCTCCGGAGGCGGACCGGCCAGCCCGTACGACGGCAGAGGCTCGGCACCGTCCCAGCCCCGGAACACCGCCCCGCCCGTGGCGACCACGATGCGCAGCTCGGAACGGGCGAACCGGACGATCCCGCCGCCCGGCAGCGGCTCCGCCTCCTGCGCCGCACCCGGCACTCTGGCCCGCTCCGCCCCCCTGGCCGACAGCTCCCGAGCGTCCGCCCTGCCCCGCCGCCACGCGGAGCGCGCCGCCCGCAAGCCCTGAACCGAGCCGACATTCCTCACCGAGCGCACCAGGTCACGACCGTCCATGCAGCTCACCCTGCCACCCGGCCGACGGATCGGGTGCCCTGTTCAACTGCCGTTCACCCGTGGTCGGAGCACATATTCGCCCTCCCGACCATGGGCGGAGAGCCCTGGTGCGAAAGACGATCACGTGGCATCGTCCCTTTCAGCCCGCGTCCGCGCACACCCCGCCCGCCCGCGGGCCGCGCAGACACCGCGCACCGACCGCGTAGAGAAAGCCCGGGAGCCGACCCATGACCTCAGCAGCGAACCCCGCCCCGCTCTGGCAGCCCGACGCCGACCGCATCGCGGCCGCCCGCGTCACCCACTTCCAGTCCTGGGCCGCCGAGCGCTACGGAGCACCGGCCGAGGGCGGCTACCCGGCGCTGCACCGCTGGTCCGTGGCGGAACTCGAGACGTTCTGGCAGGCCGTCGCCGACTGGTTCGACATCCGCTTCTCCACCCCCTACGAGCGCGTGCTCGGCGACCGGACCATGCCCGGCGCCCAGTGGTTCCCCGGCGCCACGCTCAACTACGCGGAACACGCCCTGCGCACCGCCGAGGACCCGGCACGGGCACACGACCCCGCACTTCTTCATGTGGACGAGACACATAAGCCCACGCCCATCAGCTGGGCGGAGCTCCGCCGCCAAGTCGGCGCACTCGCCGCCGAGCTGCGCGCCCTCGGCGTACGCCCCGGCGACCGCGTCAGCGGATACCTCCCCAACATCCCCCAGGCCGTCACCGCCCTGCTCGCCACCGCCGCCGTCGGCGCCGTATGGACCTCCTGCGCCCCCGACTTCGGCGCCCGCAGCGTCCTCGACCGCTTCCAGCAGGTCGAACCCGTCGTCCTCTTCACCGTCGACGGCTACCGCTACGGCGGCAAGGAACACGACCGCACCGCGACCGTCGCCGAGCTCCGCCGCGAACTCCCGACCCTGCGCGCCGTCGTCCACATCCCCCTGCTCGGCACCGGGGCCCCCGAAGGCGCCCTCGACTGGTCCGCGGTCACCGCCGGCGACGCCGACCCCGTCTTCGAGCAGGTCCCCTTCGACCATCCCCTGTGGGTCCTCTACTCCTCCGGCACCACCGGCCTGCCCAAGGCCATCGTCCAGTCACAGGGCGGCATCCTGCTCGAACACTTCAAGCAGCTCGGCCTCCACTGCGACCTCGGCCCCGGCGACCGCTTCTTCTGGTACACCTCCACCGGCTGGATGATGTGGAACTTCCTCGTCTCCGGCCTCCTCACCGGCACCACCGTCGTGCTGTACGACGGCAGCCCCGGCCACCCCACCACCGGCGCCCAGTGGAGCATCGCCGAACGCACCGGCGCCACCCTCTTCGGCACCTCCGCCGCCTACGTCATGGCCTGCGCCAAGGCCGGCGTCCACCCCGCCCGCGACCACGACCTGTCCAAGATCGCCTGCGTCGCCACCACCGGATCCCCCCTGCCGCCCGACGGCTTCCGCTGGCTCCACGACGAGGTCGCCGAGGACCTCTGGATCGCCTCCGTCAGCGGCGGCACCGACGTCTGCAGCTGCTTCGCCGGCGCCGTCCCCACGCTCCCCGTCCACATCGGCGAACTCCAGGCCGCCTGCCTCGGCACGGACCTCCAGTCCTGGGACCCCCAGGGCAAGCCGCTCATCGGTGAGGTCGGCGAACTCGTCGTCACCAACCCCATGCCCTCCATGCCCATCCGGTTCTGGAACGACCCCGACGGCAGCCGCTACCGCGACAGTTACTTCGAGATGTACCCGGGCGTCTGGCGGCACGGGGACTGGATCACCATCAGCGAAACCGGCTCCGTGGTCATCCACGGCCGCTCCGACTCCACCCTCAACCGCCAGGGGGTGCGCATGGGATCCGCCGACATCTACGAGGCGGTCGAACGCCTCCCGGAGATCCGAGAGTCGCTCGTCATCGGGCTGGAGGAACCGGACGGAGGCTACTGGATGCCCCTGTTCGTCCACCTCGCCGAAGGCGCGGTACTCGACGACGCCCTCAAGGACCGCATCAAGCGGACCATCCGCGAACAGCTCTCCCCGCGTCACGTCCCCGACGACATCATCGAGGTCCCCGGCGTACCGCACACCCTCACCGGCAAGCGCATCGAGGTCCCCGTCAAACGCCTCCTCCAGGGCGCTGCACTCGACAAGTCGGTCAACCCCGGATCGGTCGACAACCTCGAACTCCTGCGCTTCTACGAGGACCTGGCCCGCACCCGCAGGTAGCCCCGGGCCCGGACGCCGCTCCCGGGCGGCGTCCGGGGCGACCGGCCGCCGTTGTCAGTGCCACCACCTACCGTGAGTGAGCAGTGACCAACAGCGCTCAGGGGGGAATCAGCATGGCGCACACCAGCAGGTCCAAGCGGCCGGGCACCCACGCATCGATGCGGCGCATCCTGCGCCGCGAAGTCCCCAGCACCGTCGGCGTCCTCGCCGACGCCCGCGACTTCACCGCGATGCGCCGCTACCGCAGCTTCACCTTCGACGACCACACCACCTATCTCCGCCAGTCCGAGCAACTCCTGAAGACACTCGCCACCCGGCAGCTGCACACCACGGTCGCCCTCTTCGACCCCGACGAATACGCCGAGTTCTGCACGGAGACCGGCCTCGACGCCGACACCGCCGAGGCCCGCAGCCGCTTCACCGCCGAGCTCACCGGCCGCGGCCCCACCGTCACCTACACGGGGCAGCCACTGACCGAGCTGCTGCCCCGGCTCATCGACCAGGCCGTCCGCCACGCCACCTGGCAGTACGCGACGCTGCTCCTCGCCGACCTCGGCACCTGCGCCGACTGCGGCCAGGACATCGGACGCTCCGCATTCGACCGGGCGTCCCGGATCCTCATGAGGCTCCTCGAAGTCGCCGGACCCGGCACCCACCATCTCGTGTGCAGCGTCCCCGGCCCCGACGAACAGCTCCTCGCCGTGCTCCACGCCCATGGCTCCGCCTCGGCCTCCGCAGAGATCGACGCCGGGGAGGGCGCCGAGTTCGTCACCGTCCTCGCGGCCGGAATCGCCCTCGAAACCACCGGCGGAGTCGTCCTGCGCACCAGCCGCCCCGGCAGCCCGGACCACCTCCACGGCTGGCGCCTCGACCACGGCCGGCTGATCCCGCTCACCGCGGGCGAGGTCTTCAGCGCCTACTGCACCGACGCCGCCACCGGCGAACCACTGTCACCCGAGCCGGGCGTCGAGTACTGCGCCGGGTTCCCCGTCACCACCGACGACCCGGACATCCACCACTGAACGGCGAAGGGGGCCTCCCGCCACCCGGCGGAAAGCCCCCCCTTCGACAGCACCCGGCCGACGACTACTCGCCGGACAGCACCGCCTGCGCGGCCAGCCGCGCCTCCTCGGCGGTGTCGGCGGCGCGCGCAGCGGCCGCGGCCCGCTCGCACTGCGCCAGCGTGTACTTCGCCAGCGTCGCGCGCACATAAGGAATGGACGCCGCGCCCATCGACAGCGACGTGACACCCAGACCCGTCAGCACACACGCGAGCAGCGGATCGGAGGCCGCCTCACCACACACACCACAGCTCTTGGCCTCGGCCTTCGCGGCCTCCGCGGCCAGCGCCACCAGATCCAGCAGCGCCGGCTGCCACGGATCCTGCAGCCTCGACACCGCACCCACCTGCCGGTCGGCGGCGAACGTGTACTGAGCGAGGTCGTTGGTCCCCAGCGAAAGGAACTCGACCTCCTGCAGGATCGAGCGCGCCCGCAGCGCGGCGGACGGGATCTCGACCATCGCGCCGAACTTCGCCTGCAGCCCCGCCTCCCGGCACGCGTCCGCGAACGCCTTCGCGTCCGTACGGTCCGCCACCATCGGCGCCATGACCTCGAGGTACACCGGCAGGCCCTGCGCCGCCTTCGACAGCGCGGACAGCTGCGTGCGCAGCACCTCCGGGTGGTCCAGCAGCGAGCGCAGCCCGCGGACACCCAGCGCCGGGTTCGGCTCGTCGGCCGGCGTCAGGAAGTCGAGCGGCTTGTCGGCACCCGCGTCGAGGACACGCACCACGACCCGGCCCTCGGGAAACGCCTCGAGCACCTGGCGGTACGCCTGGACCTGCTTCTCCTCGGACGGCGCCTGCTTGCTGTCGTCGAGGAAGAGGAACTCGGTACGGAACAGCCCGACGCCCTCCGCGCCGGCATCCACGGCCGCCGGCACGTCCGCGGGACCGCCGACGTTGGCCAGCAGCGGCACCTTGTGCCCGTCCGACGTCGCACCCGGTCCGCTCGACGCCGCGAGGGCGGCCTTGCGCTCGGCGGCGGCCTGCTCCATCGCGGCCCGCTTCTCGGCACTCGGCTCGACGAAGATCTCTCCCGTGCTGCCGTCCACCGCGATCAGCGTGCCCTCGGCCAGCTCGCCCGCGCCCGGCAGAGCCACGACAGCGGGGACGCCGAGCGCACGCGCCAGGATCGCGCTGTGGCTCGTCGGACCGCCCTCCTCGGTCACGAAGCCGAGCACGAGCGCCGGGTCCAGCAGCGCCGTGTCGGCCGGCGCAAGATCGCGCGCGATCAGTACATACGGCTCGTCGCTGTCCGGCACGCCCGGCATCGGCACCCCGAGCAGCCGGGCCACGATCCGGTTCCGCACGTCGTCCAGATCCGCGACCCGTCCGGCCAGGTACTCACCGGCACCCGCCAGCAGGGCCCGGTACGCGGCGAACGCGTCGTACACGGCACGCTCGGCCGTGCTGCCCACGGCGATGCGACGCTCCACGTCCGCCATCAGCTCGGGGTCCTGCGCCATCATGGCCTGCGCCTCGAGCACGGCCTGCGCCTCGCCGCCGGCGAGATTGCCCCGGGCGATCAGGTCGGCGGCGACGGCCTCGACGGCCTTCCGGGCCCGTCCCTGCTCGCGCTCCGCATCCTCCGCCGGTATCTGCTTGGCCGGCGGCTCGAGAACCGCCGTGCCCATGTGCCGCACCTCGCCGATCGCCACCCCGTGGCTCACGCCGACGCCTCGCAGCGTTGTCTCCATGTCACCCGTCTCCGGTTGAGCGGCGATCCGTGCCGCCGCGGTCGATGTCGAACTCGCCGTCACCGGCGTGCGGTGGTCACTGCCAGCCGAAGAGGCTGTCGCCGGCCTTCACGTCGCCGTCCTCACGGACGTCGGAGAGGGAGTCGGGGGTGGCCTCGAGTGCCACGACCGGACAGATCGGCGACTTCCCGGCCGCCTCGACGGCTGCCGGGTCCCACCGGACCACAGCCTGTCCGCGCTGCACGGTGTCCCCCTTGTTGACGAGGAGCTCGAAGCCCTCACCGTTGAGCTGCACGGTGTCGATGCCCAGATGCGTCAGAACTCCGTGCCCCTCTTCGTCGACGACGACGAACGCGTGCGGGTGGAGAGAGACGACGATGCCCGCGACGGGGGATACGGCCTCCGTAGCCCCGGGCTCGGGATCGATGGCAGTACCAGGACCGACCATCGCGCCGGAGAACACCGGATCGGGCACCGCCGCGAGCCCGATGGCCCGTCCGGCGAGAGGGGACGTCACTGTGGTCATGGAGCCTCCCAGGGCGGGGATTTCGTGCTGCGTCGTCACTGCTCGTACCGGACGACGCACTGTTCAGCAGGGTATGTCATATGAAGTCCTAGTTCCGCATGACAGCTACCAGTTGACGGACCTAGGGGGTACCGCAAGCGATTTGCCTCGACTGCGGCCGACCTGTACTGTCGTACCCCTGCCTGGCCCCAACGCGACATCGAGTCGGGGGTCGGCAGCGCTATCAAGCCGAGATCCTAACTGGTCTAAACCACTGCTGTCCGCAGGGTGGGTGGTCAGAGGGAGTGAGAAAGCCTGATAGTGTTGGAAACGCAAGACCGAAGGGAAGCGCCCGGAGGAAAGCCCCAGAAGATGTTCTGCGGGTGAGTACAAAGGAAGCGTCCGTTCCTTGAGAACTCAACAGCGTGCCAAAAATCAACGCCAGATATGTTGATACCCCGTCCATCTCCGGATGGTCGAGGTTCCTTTGAAAAAGTCCATCCCGCTTGCGGAATGGCAATCACAGCGAGGACGCTGTGAACGACCGGTCTTATTCCGACCGGTTGTTCCGCTCTCGGATGTGTCACCCGATCACGGGTAAACATTCATGGAGAGTTTGATCCTGGCTCAGGACGAACGCTGGCGGCGTGCTTAACACATGCAAGTCGAACGATGAACCTCCTTCGGGAGGGGATTAGTGGCGAACGGGTGAGTAACACGTGGGCAATCTGCCCTGCACTCTGGGACAAGCCCTGGAAACGGGGTCTAATACCGGATAACACTGCGGATCGCATGGTCTGCGGTTGAAAGCTCCGGCGGTGCAGGATGAGCCCGCGGCCTATCAGCTTGTTGGTGGGGTGATGGCCTACCAAGGCGACGACGGGTAGCCGGCCTGAGAGGGCGACCGGCCACACTGGGACTGAGACACGGCCCAGACTCCTACGGGAGGCAGCAGTGGGGAATATTGCACAATGGGCGAAAGCCTGATGCAGCGACGCCGCGTGAGGGATGACGGCCTTCGGGTTGTAAACCTCTTTCAGCAGGGAAGAAGCGAAAGTGACGGTACCTGCAGAAGAAGCGCCGGCTAACTACGTGCCAGCAGCCGCGGTAATACGTAGGGCGCAAGCGTTGTCCGGAATTATTGGGCGTAAAGAGCTCGTAGGCGGCTTGTCACGTCGGATGTGAAAGCCCGGGGCTTAACCCCGGGTCTGCATTCGATACGGGCAGGCTAGAGTGTGGTAGGGGAGATCGGAATTCCTGGTGTAGCGGTGAAATGCGCAGATATCAGGAGGAACACCGGTGGCGAAGGCGGATCTCTGGGCCATTACTGACGCTGAGGAGCGAAAGCGTGGGGAGCGAACAGGATTAGATACCCTGGTAGTCCACGCCGTAAACGTTGGGAACTAGGTGTTGGCGACATTCCACGTCGTCGGTGCCGCAGCTAACGCATTAAGTTCCCCGCCTGGGGAGTACGGCCGCAAGGCTAAAACTCAAAGGAATTGACGGGGGCCCGCACAAGCAGCGGAGCATGTGGCTTAATTCGACGCAACGCGAAGAACCTTACCAAGGCTTGACATATACCGGAAACGGCCAGAGATGGTCGCCCCCTTGTGGTCGGTATACAGGTGGTGCATGGCTGTCGTCAGCTCGTGTCGTGAGATGTTGGGTTAAGTCCCGCAACGAGCGCAACCCTTGTTCTGTGTTGCCAGCATGCCCTTCGGGGTGATGGGGACTCACAGGAGACTGCCGGGGTCAACTCGGAGGAAGGTGGGGACGACGTCAAGTCATCATGCCCCTTATGTCTTGGGCTGCACACGTGCTACAATGGCCGGTACAAAGAGCTGCGAAGCCGCGAGGCGGAGCGAATCTCAAAAAGCCGGTCTCAGTTCGGATTGGGGTCTGCAACTCGACCCCATGAAGTCGGAGTTGCTAGTAATCGCAGATCAGCATTGCTGCGGTGAATACGTTCCCGGGCCTTGTACACACCGCCCGTCACGTCACGAAAGTCGGTAACACCCGAAGCCGGTGGCCCAACCCCTCGGGGAGGGAGCTGTCGAAGGTGGGACTGGCGATTGGGACGAAGTCGTAACAAGGTAGCCGTACCGGAAGGTGCGGCTGGATCACCTCCTTTCTAAGGAGCACAGCACCGATTGCAGACAAACGTTCTGCACGGTCAGCTCATGGGTGGAACGTTGATTATTCGGCGCACTCGGTCACTGGTGACCGCTAGTACTGCTCCTCGGAGCGTGGAACGCGACCATCCAGGGATCGGCTGTGCCGGGCACGCTGTTGGGTGTCTGAGGGTGCGAGCGTTGCTTGCCCTTCGGGATGCCGGCCCCAGTGAACTCGCCGCTTGTCGGCGGGGTGGTGGGTGGCTGGTCGTTGCTTGAGAACTGCACAGTGGACGCGAGCATCTGTGGCCAAGTTTTTAAGGGCGCACGGTGGATGCCTTGGCACCAGGAACCGATGAAGGACGTGGGAGGCCACGATAGTCCCCGGGGAGTCGTCAACCAGGCTTTGATCCGGGGGTTTCCGAATGGGGAAACCCGGCAGTCGTCATGGGCTGTCACCCACTGCTGAACACATAGGCAGTGTGGAGGGAACGAGGGGAAGTGAAACATCTCAGTACCCTCAGGAAGAGAAAACAACCGTGATTCCGGGAGTAGTGGCGAGCGAAACCGGATGAGGCCAAACCGTATGCGTGTGATACCCGGCAGGGGTTGCGCATACGGGGTTGTGGGATTTTCCTTTCACGGTCTGCCGGCCGTGAGACGAGTCAGAAACCGTTGATGTAGGCGAAGGACATGCGAAAGGTCCGGCGTAGAGGGTAAGACCCCCGTAGCTGAAACATCAGCGGCTCGTTTGGAGAACACCCAAGTAGCACGGGGCCCGAGAAATCCCGTGTGAATCTGGCGGGACCACCCGCTAAGCCTAAATATTCCCTGGTGACCGATAGCGGATAGTACCGTGAGGGAATGGTGAAAAGTACCGCGGGAGCGGAGTGAAATAGTACCTGAAACCGTGTGCCTACAAGCCGTGGGAGCGTCGGATGCAAGCTTGCTTGTATCTCGTGACTGCGTGCCTTTTGAAGAATGAGCCTGCGAGTTTGCGGTGTGTTGCGAGGTTAACCCGTGTGGGGAAGCCGTAGCGAAAGCGAGTCCGAACAGGGCGACATAGTAGCGCGCTCAAGACCCGAAGCGGAGTGATCTAGCCATGGGCAGGTTGAAGCGGAGGTAAGACTTCGTGGAGGACCGAACCCACCAGGGTTGAAAACCTGGGGGATGACCTGTGGTTAGGGGTGAAAGGCCAATCAAACTCCGTGATAGCTGGTTCTCCCCGAAATGCATTTAGGTGCAGCGTCGTGTGTTTCTTGCCGGAGGTAGAGCACTGGATAGGCGATGGGCCCTACCGGGTTACTGACCTTAGCCAAACTCCGAATGCCGGTAAGTGAGAGCGCGGCAGTGAGACTGTGGGGGATAAGCTCCATGGTCGAGAGGGAAACAGCCCAGAGCATCGACTAAGGCCCCTAAGCGTACGCTAAGTGGGAAAGGATGTGGAGTCGCAGAGACAACCAGGAGGTTGGCTTAGAAGCAGCCACCCTTGAAAGAGTGCGTAATAGCTCACTGGTCAAGTGATTCCGCGCCGACAATGTAGCGGGGCTCAAGCGTACCGCCGAAGTCGTGTCATTGCAGTACATACCCCCAACGGGGACTGTGATGGGTAGGGGAGCGTCGTGTGCCGGGTGAAGCAGCCGCGGAAGCGAGTTGTGGACGGTTCACGAGTGAGAATGCAGGCATGAGTAGCGATACACACGTGAGAAACGTGTGCGCCGATTGACTAAGGGTTCCTGGGTCAAGCTGATCTGCCCAGGGTAAGTCGGGACCTAAGGCGAGGCCGACAGGCGTAGTCGATGGACAACCGGTTGATATTCCGGTACCCGCTTTGAAACGCCCAGTACTGAACCCGTTAATGCTAAGGCCGTGAAGCCGCCGGCTGAGTCTTCGGACGAGGTCGGAGTGGTGGAGCCGCTGACCCAAGGCGGTAGTAGGTAAGTGATGGGGTGACGCAGGAAGGTAGTCCAGCCCGGGCGGTGGTTGTCCCGGGGTAAGAGTGTAGGCCGTTGTGTAGGCAAATCCGCACAACATCAAGGCTGAGACCTGATGCCGAGCCGATTGTGGTGAAGTGGATGATCCTATGCTGTCGAGAAAAGCCTCTAGCGAGTTTCATGGCGGCCCGTACCCTAAACCGACTCAGGTGGTCAGGTAGAGAATACCGAGGCGTTCGGGTGAACTATGGTTAAGGAACTCGGCAAAATGCCCCCGTAACTTCGGGAGAAGGGGGGCCATCACCGGTGAGAGCACTTGCTGCTTGAGCTGGGGGTGGCCGCAGAGACCAGCGAGAAGCGACTGTTTACTAAAAACACAGGTCCGTGCGAAGCCGTAAGGCGATGTATACGGACTGACGCCTGCCCGGTGCTGGAACGTTAAGGGGACCGGTTAGCTGACTTTCGGGTCGGCGAAGCTGAGAACTTAAGCGCCAGTAAACGGCGGTGGTAACTATAACCATCCTAAGGTAGCGAAATTCCTTGTCGGGTAAGTTCCGACCTGCACGAATGGCGTAACGACTTCTCGACTGTCTCAACCATAGGCCCGGTGAAATTGCACTACGAGTAAAGATGCTCGTTTCGCGCAGCAGGACGGAAAGACCCCGGGACCTTTACTACAGTTTGATATTGGTGTTCGGTTCGGCTTGTGTAGGATAGGTGGGAGACTGTGAAGCTTGGACGCCAGTTCAGGTGGAGTCGTCGTTGAAATACCACTCTGGTCGTGCTGGATGTCTAACCTGGGTCCGTGATCCGGATCAGGGACAGTGTCTGATGGGTAGTTTAACTGGGGCGGTTGCCTCCCAAAGGGTAACGGAGGCGCCCAAAGGTTCCCTCAGCCTGGTTGGCAATCAGGTGTTGAGTGTAAGTGCACAAGGGAGCTTGACTGTGAGACCGACGGGTCGAGCAGGGACGAAAGTCGGGACTAGTGATCCGGCGGTGGCTTGTGGAAGCGCCGTCGCTCAACGGATAAAAGGTACCCCGGGGATAACAGGCTGATCTTCCCCAAGAGTCCATATCGACGGGATGGTTTGGCACCTCGATGTCGGCTCGTCGCATCCTGGGGCTGGAGTCGGTCCCAAGGGTTGGGCTGTTCGCCCATTAAAGCGGTACGCGAGCTGGGTTTAGAACGTCGTGAGACAGTTCGGTCCCTATCCGCTGTGCGCGTAGGAGTCTTGAGAAGGGCTGTCCCTAGTACGAGAGGACCGGGACGGACGAACCTCTGGTGTGCCAGTTGTCCTGCCAAGGGCATGGCTGGTTGGCTACGTTCGGAAAGGATAACCGCTGAAAGCATCTAAGCGGGAAGCCTGCTTCGAGATGAGGACTCCCACCTCCTTGAGAGGGTAAGGCTCCCAGTAGACGACTGGGTTGATAGGCCGGATATGGAAGCCAGGTAACTGGTGGAGTTGACCGGTACTAATAGGCCGAGGGCTTGTCCTCAGTTGCTCGCGTCCACTGTGTTAGTTCTGAAGTAACGAACTCGCCTTGCCGGCTGGTAGTTCGGACATCTTCATAGAGTTTCGGTGGTCATTGCGTTAGGGAAACGCCCGGTTACATTCCGAACCCGGAAGCTAAGCCTTTCAGCGCCGATGGTACTGCAGGGGGGACCCTGTGGGAGAGTAGGACGCCGCCGAACAATCATTGTGGGAAAGCCCCGGAACACTGTTCCGGGGCTTTCCTGCGTTCCGGGATCGTATGAAGGCGAGCTCCGACCCCCTGTGCTCGGTGTCGGAGCGACTGCCGGTAAGGTCAGGGGGCATCGTTGGTACGTTTCCCACAGGAGGCCCCCGGGTGGAGGTCCAGGAGACCCGCGTCCAGACGGAGCGGGTGCTCACCATCCCCAACATCCTCAGCATGGCGCGGCTTGTCGGGGTGCCGCTCTTCCTGTGGCTGATTCTTCGCCCCGAGTTCGGCGGGCCCAAGAGCGACGGCTGGGCACTGCTCGTTCTGATGCTGAGCGGAGTGAGCGACTATCTCGACGGGAAGCTCGCCCGCCGGTGGAACCAGATCAGCAGCCTGGGCCGCATCCTCGACCCCGCCGCCGACCGGCTCTACATCCTCTCCACTCTCGTGGGACTGACCTGGCGCGAGATTCTCCCGATCTGGTTGACCGCTGCACTTCTCGCCCGGGAACTGATGCTGCTGGTGATGGTGTACATCCTCCGAAGGCGCGGTTATCCGCCGCCGCAGGTGAACTTCCTGGGCAAGGCGGCCACCTTCAACCTCATGTATGCCTTCCCCTTGCTGCTCCTGAGTGACGGAACGGGATGGCTTGCGTCACTGGCCGCGATTTTCGGATGGGCGTTCGCCGGATGGGGTACAACTCTGTATTGGTGGGCAGGGATCCTCTATGTGGTTCAGGTCCGCCGACTCGTCAAGGCGGACGCAGAGGCCGATTGACCCCGAAGACACGGTGACCGGCAGTGTCGCCGGCCGTGGATGCCCTGAGGGTTTGTTGTGCGGGTGAAGTCGGCTGGACCGTCATCTCTTCAAGGAGGACGCTTCCGACATGAAGGCCGTCGTGATGGCTGGTGGCGAAGGAACGCGACTTCGCCCCATGACCTCGAGCATGCCCAAACCGCTCCTGCCGGTGGCGAACCGGCCGATCATGGAGCATGTACTGCGGCTGCTCAAGCGGCACGGGCTCACCGAGACCGTCGTTACCGTTCAGTTTCTCGCCTCACTCGTCAGGAACTACTTCGGTGACGGCGAAGAGCTCGGAATGGAGCTCACCTATGCCAACGAGGAGAAGCCACTCGGCACTGCGGGGAGTGTCAAGAATGCCGAGGAAGCGCTGAAGGACGACGCGTTCCTCGTCATTTCCGGTGACGCCCTCACCGATTTCGACCTCACCGACCTGATCTCCTTCCACAAGGAGAAGGGCGCCCTTGTCACCGTCTGTCTGACACGGGTGCCCAACCCTCTGGAATTCGGCATCACCATCGTCGACGAGGAGGGAAAGGTCGAGCGGTTCCTCGAGAAGCCGACCTGGGGGCAGGTCTTCTCGGACACCGTGAACACGGGCATTTACGTCATGGAGCCCGAGGTCTTCGACTACGTCGAGGCCGATGTGCCCGTCGACTGGTCGGGGGACGTCTTCCCGCAGCTCATGAAGGAAGGCAAGCCGATCTACGGCTACATCGCCGAGGGCTACTGGGAAGACGTCGGCACGCACGAGAGCTATGTGAAGGCGCAGGCCGACGTCCTGGAGCGGAAGGTCGACGTCGAGCTCGACGGGTTCGAGATCTCTCCCGGAGTGTGGGTCGCCGAAGGGGCCGAGGTGCATCCCGACGCGGTGCTACGGGGGCCGCTCTACATCGGGGACTACGCCAAGGTCGAAGCCGGCGCCGAGATCCGCGAGCACACGGTCGTGGGCTCCAACGTCGTCGTGAAGTCCGGGGCGTTCCTCCACAAGGCCGTGGTCCACGACAACGTCTACATCGGGCAGCAGGCCAACCTGCGAGGCTGCGTCATCGGCAAGAACACCGACATCATGCGCGCCGCGCGCATCGAGGACGGTGCGGTGATCGGCGACGAATGCCTGGTGGGTGAGGAATCGATTGTTCAGGGCAATGTGCGGGTCTATCCGTTCAAGACCATCGAGGCCGGCGCGTTCGTCAACACCTCGGTCATCTGGGAGTCCCGGGGGCAGGCGCATCTGTTCGGCGCCAGGGGTGTCACCGGCATCCTGAACGTGGAGATCACCCCCGAGCTCGCGGTGCGCCTCGCCGGGGCGTACGCGACGACGCTCAAGAAGGGCGCCACCGTCACCACGGCGCGTGACCACTCCCGTGGTGCACGCGCCCTGAAGCGGGCGGTCATCTCCGCGCTCCAGGCCAGTGCCATCGACGTCCGGGACCTGGAGAACGTGCCGTTGCCCGTGGCGCGGCAGCAGACGGCCAGGGGCAGCGCGGGCGGCATCATGATCCGCACGTCCCCGGGCGTGCCGGACTCCGTCGACATCATGTTCTTCGACGAACGTGGTGCCGACCTGTCCCAGGGCGGCCAGCGGAAGCTGGACCGGGTGTACGCGCGCCAGGAGTACCGTCGTGCGTTCCCCGGCGAGATCGGTGACCTGCACTTCCCGTCGAGCGTGTTCGACTCGTACACGGGCTCCCTGCTGCGCAACGTGGACACGTCGGGGATCGCCGAGTCCGGGCTCAAGGTGGTCATCGACGCGTCCAACGGCAGTGCCGGCCTCGTTCTGCCGAGCCTCCTCGGCCGCCTCGGTGTCGACGCGCTGACGATCAACCCGGGTCTGGACGAGTCCCGGCCGACCGAGTCCGCGGACACGCGCAGGTCGGGGCTCGTGCGGCTCGGTGAGATCGTCGCCTCCGCGAGGGCCGCGTTCGGTGTCCGCTTCGACCCCGTCGGCGAGCGGCTGTCCCTCGTCGACGAGCGCGGGCGGATCGTCGAGGACGACCGGGCGCTGCTGGTCCTGCTGGACCTCGTGGCCGCCGAGCGGCGCAGCGGCCGGGTCGCCCTGCCGGTGACCACCACGAGGATCGCCGAGCAGGTCGCCGCGTACCACGGGACCCAGGTGGAGTGGACGACGACGTCACCGGACGACCTGACCCGTGTGGGCCGGGAGGAGACCACGATCTTCGGCGGTGACGGCCGCGGCGGCTTCATCGTGCCGGAGTTCAGCAGTGTCTTCGACGGCACGGCCGCGTTCGTGCGGCTCGTGGGGCTGGTGGCCCGTACGCAGCTCACGCTGAGCCAGATCGACGCCCGGATTCCGCGGGCGCACGTGCTCAAGCGGGATCTGGCCACGCCCTGGGCCGTCAAGGGTCTGGTGATGCGCCGGGTCGTCGAGGCCGCTGGCGATCGACATGTCGACACCACGGACGGGGTGCGGGTCGTGGAGGCCGACGGACGCTGGGTGATGGTCCTGCCCGACCCGGCCGAGGCGGTCACCCATCTGTGGGCGGAGGGACCCGACGACGCCTCGGCGCAGGCCCTGCTCGACGAATGGGCGTCGGTCGTGGACAGCGCGGGTCGGTGAGGCGCCCGTCGGTGTGCCGCCCGCCTTTCCGGGGCGGTGTCCGGCACACCGGTGGGGCCATTCGGCGGTAGCGGCTGCGACATGCGACGATGTGCGGCATGTCGCAGCAGCCCCCCGTTCGGAGCACAGGTTCTCCGCCCGCGCGTCCCGATGCGTCGATGTCGCTGCTGACGAACGTGATGGAGCACAGCCTCGACGACGGGTACGCGGAAGCGGCCGCGCGCCGGGCCGAGCACGGGGGACTGCCCCGGACGCTGCGCGCCAAGCTCGGGCTCGCCGCCGGCCTGGTGCTGGCGGCCGTCATCGTCACCGTGGGTGCCGCCGAGGCGCGGGTATCGGCACCGGTCCTGGCGAAGGAGCGCGAGGAGCTGATCGACCGCGTCCAGGCGCAGACCGAGTCCGTGGACAAGCTGGAAGAGAGCGTCGACGCGCTCCGCGACGACGTCCAGGAGCGCCAGCGCAGGGCCCTCAACACCCAGGGCGGCGACCAGGGCGCGCTCGTGGGTCTGCTGGCCGGCGCCACGGAGGTGTCCGGGCCGGGCGTGAAACTCGTCGTGGACGACGCCAAGGGCACCGACCAGGGCGGTGACGGGCCGCGTGAGAGCAGCGGGTTCTCCGACACGGGCCGGGTCCGCGACCGTGACATGCAGCGTGTCGTCAACGGGCTGTGGGAGTCGGGAGCCGAGGCCGTCGCCATCAATGGGCAGCGACTGACGGCCCTGTCGGCGATCCGTGCCGCGGGCGACGCCATACTGGTCGACAACAGGCCGCTGGTACCGCCGTACACGGTGCTCGCGGTGGGGGACGGGAACAAGCTGAGCACCGCGTTCCAGGACAGCGCCGACGGGCAGTATCTGCACGCGTTGCAGGAGAACTTCGGTATCCGCTCCAGCATTTCCGACGAGCAGACGGTGCGGTTGCCCGCGGCCCCCAGCTTGATCGTACGTACAGCAGAGCCGATGACCGCCGACGCCGACCGGGGCAGCGGGCCGGGGACGGCAGACACAGGGAAGGGCACATCGTGATCGCCGTACTGGGCCTCGTCGCCGGAGTCGTGGTCGGACTGTTGATCCGGCCCGAGGTGCCGGCGGTGGTCGAGCCTTACCTTCCGATCGCGGTCGTCGCCGCCCTGGACGCGGTGTTCGGCGGTCTGCGGGCCATGCTCGACGGGATCTTCGTCGACAAGGTCTTCGTCGTCTCCTTCCTGTCGAACGTGGTCGTGGCCGCGCTGATCGTCTTTCTCGGCGACAAGCTCGGCGTCGGTGCGCAGTTGTCGACCGGCGTGGTCGTCGTCCTCGGTATCCGGATCTTCTCCAACGCCGCCGCGATCCGCCGGCATGTCTTCCGGGCGTGACGAACATGAACAGCGAAGAGAAACCCCACCGCAGTTCGCCGGAGCCCAGGCGCGAGCCGCTGCCGCCGCTCGCCCCGCCGCCGGCGCAGCAGCCCGATCCCCCCGCGGACGAGAGCCCCTCGCAGACAGGACGGCAGCGGCTGCGTGCCGCCGTGTGGCCGCCTCGGGTGACGCGCGCCCAACTCATCGTCGCGGTGCTGTTGTTCGTACTCGGTCTGGGCCTGGCCATCCAGGTGCGTTCGAACAGCGACGAGAGCGCGTTGCGCGGGGCGCGCCAGGAGGACCTGGTGCGCATCCTCGACGAGCTCGACAACCGATCGCAGCGCCTGGCGGACGAGAAGCAGCGCCTGGAGGACCAGCGCACCGAGCTGGAGAGCAGTTCCGACCAGGCCGAGGAGGCGCGCAAGCAGACGCTCCAGAAGGAGCAGCAGCTCGGGATCCTCGCCGGCACGGTGGCCGCGCAGGGTCCCGGCATCACGCTGACCATCGGGGACCCGTCGGGCACGGTGGAGCCCGACATGCTCCTCGACGCGATCCAGGAGCTGCGGGCCGCCGGCGCGGAGGCGATCCAGGTCAACGGGGTCCGCGTCGTCGCCGACACGTTCTTCTCCGGTACGGCGGGTGACATAGAGGTCGACGGGAAGCGCGTCAGCGCGCCGTACACCTTCGAGGTCATCGGCAAGCCGCAGGACCTGGAGCCCGCGCTGAACATCCCCGGTGGTGTGGTGCAGACACTGGAGAAGGAGCAGGCCACGGCGACCGTGGAGCGTTCGGAGAAGATCATTGTCGACGCCTTGCGACCGGCGGAGCGGCCTGACTACGCTCGGTCGTCCTCCCAGTGAAACGGGGAAGCATGGAGTCTGCTGCCGGGCCAGGGCGGAAATTTGCAGGGGGGCGACGCACCGGATCGGTGGCGCGTGGTGGAAACTGTCCGGTGGTTACGGACGTTGTGAAGATGTCCGGGTCGGCAGGTGTGTTCGTTCAGGATTCGTCCTGCCCCACGGGCGGGTCTATTTCGGTCAAGGGGAAACGCCCGTGAAGTTGTTTGGAAAGTTGTTCGGCAAGAGCGCACGCGAGGACGGCAACGCCCGCCACCGCGCGCCGCGCCACGGCCAGAGCGAGGAGCAGGGCGCCGAGCGGCCGCTGTTCCGCGACGAGGTCGCCGGTGGCGACAATTCGGGCGGACAGGGCGCGTCGTCTGTTGACCCTGCCGGTGCCGGGCGCATAGGTTTCGGGGAACCATCAACCTCAAGTGCGGGTGGAGGGTTTGCCCCCGATCCGTATGCGACCAATCCCCACGCGGGACAACCGCGGCAGGAGGATCCCTCCATGGCGGGTCTGCCGGTTTGTACGAGGTGCGGCCACCGGAACACCGAGGCCGGTCGGTTCTGCTCCAACTGCGGTGCGCCGCTTCGCGGTGGTGCTCCGGCCGAGCGCGCCTCCGAGACGACGTCGACCATCTCGATCTCTGGGATCGAGGCGTACGACTCCGAGGTCACCGGGCAGACCGCCCTGCCCTCGCTGTCGCCCGAGGCTCAGGCGGCGGTCGACGCCCTGCCGCTCGGCTCCGCCCTCCTGGTGGTGCGCCGCGGCCCGAACTCGGGCAGCCGCTTCCTGCTGGACGGTGACCTGACGACCGCGGGCCGTCACCCGCAGAGCGACATCTTCCTCGACGACGTGACGGTCTCGCGCCGCCATGTGGAGTTCCGCCGAGGCCCGGACGGCAGCTTCAGCGTCTCCGACGTCGGCAGCCTCAACGGCACGTACGTGAACCGCGAGCGGATCGACTCGGTGGTCCTGGCGAACGGTGACGAGGTCCAGATCGGCAAGTACCGGCTGGTGTTCTACGCGAACCAGCGGGGCGTGTGACCGTTTCCCCAGACTCCGTCCGGGGGGACTCCCACAGGGAAGGTACATGCTGCGTACACCGACGGGCGGTGCCGGACACGGCACCGCCGGCCCGGGCGACCGGCTGATGAGCATCGGCGCGGTGCTGGCACGGCTGCGCGACGAGTTCCCCGAGGTGACGATCTCCAAGATCCGTTTCCTGGAGGCCGAGGGGCTCGTCGAGCCGCGCCGGTCCCCGTCGGGGTACCGCAAGTTCAGTGCCCAGGACGTCGAGCGCCTGGCCCTCGTCCTGCGCATGCAGCGCGACCACTACCTTCCCCTCAAGGTCATCCGCGAGCAGCTGGACGCCCTCGAGCGCGGCGAGCAGATCCAGCTGCCCGTCCAGGGGGCCCAGCGCGAGCTGTTCGAGGGCGGTGACGGGGGCGAGAGCGACCGCCGTACCGCCCGGCGGCTCGGCCGGGCCGAGCTCCTGGCAGCCGCGGAGGTGGGCGAGGAGGACCTGGCCGAGTGGGAGTCGTACGGGCTGCTCACGGCCGACGCGAGCGGCGGTTACGACGCCGAGTCGGTGACGGTGGCCCGGCTCGTCTGCGAGCTCGGCAGATTCGGACTCGAGCCGCGGCATCTGCGGGCGATGAAGGCGTCCGCCGACCGGGACGCCGGGCTGGTCGAGCAGATCGTGGCGCCACTGCGCAGACACCGTAATCCGCAGACCAGAGCGCATGCGGAGGCCACTACGAGAGAGCTGGCCGCGCTGTCCGTGAGACTGCACGCGGCCCTGGTCCAGAGCGCCCTCGGAGTGCGGCTGCACTGATCTTGGCCCAGCCCGACTACCCAAACCTCGTCCGCACGTCCTAGGGTTGCTGTGTGAACGAGCTCGACGTTGTGGGTGTCCGGGTCGAAATGCCCTCGAACCAACCGATCGTGCTCCTGCGTGAAGTGGGAGGCGATCGGTACCTCCCCATTTGGATCGGACCGGGGGAGGCGACCGCGATCGCCTTCGCGCAGCAGGGGATGGCCCCCGCCAGACCCTTGACGCACGACCTGTTCAAGGACGTCCTCGACGCGGTGGGCCAGGAGCTCACCGAGGTCCGCATCACCGACCTGCGCGAGGGCGTGTTCTACGCGGAGCTGGTCTTCGCCAGCGGTGTCGAGGTGAGTGCCAGGCCGTCCGACGCCATAGCGCTCGCCCTGCGCACCGGGACCCCGATCTACGGCAGTGACGGTGTGCTCGACGACGCGGGGATCGCCATCCCGGACGAGCAGGAGGACGAGGTGGAGAAGTTCCGCGAGTTCCTCGACCAGATCTCGCCGGAGGACTTCGGTTCCAGCAGCCAGTGAGGCCGTCGCGGGCGGTGAGCACCCGGCCGTGCGGCATCGGCGCATTCGAGTAGCCTTTCCCCGGATCGGGCACGAGAAACCACTCTCAGGGTGATTATCACTCGGCGTGCCGAGTGTGGCGATCGTTGACGCACCCCTGGTGACTCCCTACCTTCGAGGTGGCAGGTCAAGGACGGAGGTCGGCGTGAGAAGCAGCGGCGACAGTACGGCTGGGGGCGGCCCCGGAATCAGTCCGGTGGAAGGCGGGCCGTATCCGCTGCACGACAGCGCGGCCGACCCCTTCACGGACACCATCGGATACCGCGGACCGACCGCGTGCGCGGCGGCGGGAATCACCTACCGGCAGCTGGACTACTGGGCGCGTACGGGCCTGGTGGAGCCGAGCGTGCGGCCGGCGTACGGATCGGGCACACAGCGGCTCTACAGCTTTCGGGACGTGGTCGTCCTCAAGATCGTCAAGCGGTTCCTGGACACCGGCGTCGCGCTGCAGAACATCCGCGCCGCCGTCCAGCACCTGCGTGCCCGGGGCTTTCGCGACCTCGAGCGGATGACGCTGATGAGCGACGGGGCGACGGTGTACGAGTGCTCGTCGCCCGACGAGGTCGTCGACCTGCTCCAAGGGGGTCAGGGCGTCTTCGGGATCGCGGTGGGCGTCGTGTGGCGCGACGTCGAGGCGGCCCTTTCGCAACTGCACGGAGAACGCGTCGACACGGGCGAGACGCTGATCGGCAACAACCCCGCCGACGAGCTGGCGAGGCGCAGGCGCGACCGCGCGGGGTGATCCGGGTGCCGCGCCCCAGCGGCACCAGGCGGACACAGGCGTCGCCGCGCTGTTCGCGCGGCGACGTTGTCAGTGGTGTAGGGCAGCATCGATGGTGTGAGATCCGCGCCGACGATCCTGCATCTGGACATGGATGCCTTCTACGCCGCTGCCGAGCAGGCGGCGAAGCCCTCGTTGCGCGGAAAGGCCGTGGTGGTCGGGGGGCTCGGGCCGCGCGGAGTGGTCGCCACCGCGTCGTACGAGGCGAGGCGTTTCGGCGTGCACTCGGCGATGCCGATGGCGCAGGCCAGACGGCTGGCGCCGAACGCGGCATACCTGGTGCCGCGGTTCTCGCTCTACCGCTCGGTCAGCGAGCACGTCATGGAGCTGCTGGGGCGGCTGTCGCCGCTCGTGGAGCCGCTCAGCCTGGACGAGGCCTTCGTCGACCTGGAGGCGGGCGGTGCCGCCGACGACTCGGCCTCGGCCCGTGCGACGGGAGAGCGGCTGCGGGCCGACATCCGGGCGATGACGGGGCTGACCGGGTCCGTCGGCCTGGCCGGCTCCAAGATGCTGGCGAAGATCGCCTCCGAGCAGGCGAAGCCGGACGGTCTCGTCCTGATAGAGCCCGGCACCGAAAGAGAGCTGCTCGGGCCCCTGTCCGTGCGGACACTGCCCGGCGTGGGCCCCGCGACGGGTGAGCATCTCCGACGCGCGGGGATGACCACGGTCGCCGACCTCGCGGAGGCAGGCGAGGACGAGCTCGTACGCCTGCTGGGCAGGGCCCACGGCACCGCGCTGTTCCGGATGGCGCTCGGGCACGACGACCGGCCGGTGGTCGCCGAGCGGGACGCCAAGTCGGTGTCGGTGGAGGACACCTTCGACGTGGACCTGCACGACCGGGTGCGGGTGCGGATCGAGGTGGAGCGGCTCGCCGAGCGCTGCGTGCAGCGGCTGCGGGCGGGCGGACACTCCGGCCGGACGATCGTCCTCAAGGTCCGGCGCTACGACTTCTCGACGCTCACGCGCTCGGAGACGCTCAGGGGGCCGACCGACGACCCGGCCGTGGTGCGGGAGGCCGCGGGCCGGCTGCTGGAGTCCGTGGACACGACGGGCGGTGTACGGCTGCTCGGAGTCGGGGTCACGGGGCTTGCCGACTACACGCAGGAGGACCTTTTCGCGCAGGCCGCGGCCGAGGAGGCCGCGGCCTCCTCGGCCGCGTCGTCGGTCGAGGCCGGTGAGCCGCCGGAGGGGGCCGAGCGCGAGGAGGCGCCGGTGGAGCCCGGACCGGCCGGGCCGATCGCGCGGCACTGGTCCGCGGGGCAGGACGTCCGGCATGCCGTGTACGGGGCGGGCTGGGTGCAGGGGAGCGGCGTGGGGCGCGTGACCGTGCGCTTCGAGGAGCCGGGATCGGCGCCGGGCCGGGTGCGCACGTTCCGGGTGGACGACGAGGACCTCCAGCCGTCGGACCCGCTGCCGCTGGTGCCGGCGGTCTCTCCGCGGACCGATGCGTCCGGGGAGGAGGCGGTCGCCTCGGGTGGGCCGGCGGCGGGGGCCGAGGGGCCGCTGCCGGAGACGGTTGCCTCGGGGGAGCCGGCACCGAGGGCCGGTGGGCCCGGCAGAGACGCGGCCGCTTCGGATGGGGCGGCCACAGGGCCCCCTCATGCGATCGCTCGGCCGGGGCCTGAGGCGCCGGGTGCCCCTCCGCCGGGAGCGGCGGAGGGGAGCGCGTCCGTTCCGGGCGGCGACGAGCACAGGGTGGCGCCGAGCACCTGACGGCCGAGGGAGCCCACAGACCGCCGGGCTCGTCCTGGAGCGGACCGGAACTCACCGGGCAGGGCGGTCGGGGCGCCCGCGTCGGAATGCCACGGCTCGCGGGCCCAGCCGGGGGCTGAGGGGGGGCCGGCGTCAGTGCTCCTGACGGGGCCACGGAGCATGGCGTCCGATGCGGGAAATGGGGCCCTCGACCGGGGGCTGAGGTGGGAGGGAGGGACGGCGTCAGTCCTCCTGGCCTGTGACCTGGCCGAAGGAGCGGTCGCCGGCGGACGGGGCAGGCGTTGGGGGAGCCGAGAGGTCGAGGCCGTAGTGGTGATAGAGCTGAAGCTCCTGCTCGGGAGAGAGATGCCGTCCGACACCGAAGTCGGGCGCGTCCTTGATCAGGGCGCGCTCGTAGGGGACGTGGAGTGCGTTGTCGACGACTTCGCTCGGCTCCAGGGGCACGAAGGCGTCCCGGCTGAACAGTCCCGTACGAACGGCGGCCCACTCGGGCTGGCCCGTGGCGTCGTCCAGGTAGACCTCGTCGACAGTGCCGATCTTGTGGCCGTCGCGGTCGAACGCCTTGCGGCCTATCAGGCTGCGCGGATCGATATCGGTCTGCACGGTCCCTCCAATGGGTCGCACCTGCTCTCAGTCACTACAAAAGGGCACATCCCGGGTGACGGCCACTTGAAGGTTTTTCATAGGAACGCGCTGGTACCCTGGCAATCGGCTGTTGACCCTGTGCGGGAGAGTCCACCGGTGATCCCACCGGCGGCGCCGAAGGAGCAAATCCTCCCCGGAATCTCTCAGGCCCCTGTACCGCACGGACGAGGTCACTCTGGAAAGCAGGGCGGGCGTCGGACGGCATCCGCTCTCACCGACGGTGAAAGCCGGCGCGTCGCTCCATGGCGCCCGGTGAAGCTCTCAGGTTCGAGATGACAGAGGGGGAGGCCGTCCGGGCATCCGCGCCGCGATGCCCCTCGCAGGTCGCATAAGACCAGGAGGCCTCCCACATGACCGCCAACCGCATTCCGCTCTCCCAGTTGGAGCGAGGCACACCCTTCGAGCAGCGACACATCGGCCCCGACGCCGCTGCCCAGGCGAAGATGCTCGCGCAGGTGGGGTACGGATCGCTCGACGAGCTGACCGCCGCCGCGGTGCCGGATGTGATCAAGAGCGCCGAGGCGCTGAACCTCCCCGACGCCCGCACCGAGGCCGACGTCCTCGCCGAGCTGCGTTCGCTCGGGGACCGCAACCAGGTGCTCGCGCCCATGATCGGCCTCGGCTACTACGGCACCTTCACGCCGCCGGTCATCCTGCGCAACGTCATGGAGAACCCGGCCTGGTACACCGCGTACACGCCGTACCAGCCGGAGATCTCCCAGGGACGGCTCGAGGCCCTCCTGAACTTCCAGACCGTCGTCGCCGACCTCACCGGCCTGCCCACCTCCGGCGCCTCCCTGCTGGACGAGGGCACCGCGGCCGCCGAGGCCATGTCGCTCGCCCGCCGGGTCGGCAAGGTCAAGGACGGCGTCTTCCTCATCGACGCCGACGCCCTGCCGCAGACCATCGCCGTGATCGAGACCCGCGCCGAGCCCACCGGCGTCGAGGTCGTCACCGCCGACCTCAGCGAGGGCATCCCCGCCGAGATCGCCGAGCGCGGCGTCTTCGGCGTGCTGCTCCAGTACCCGGGTGCCTCCGGCGCCGTACGGGACCTGAAGCCGGTCATCGAGCAGGCGCACGAGCTCGGCGCGATCGTCACCGTCGCCGCCGACCTGCTGGCGCTCACCCTGCTGACGTCGCCCGGCGAGCTCGGCGCGGACATCGCCGTCGGCACGACCCAGCGCTTCGGCGTCCCCATGGGCTTCGGCGGCCCGCACGCGGGCTACATGGCGGTGCGCGACAAGTTCGCCCGCAGCCTGCCCGGCCGCCTCGTCGGCGTCTCCGTGGACGCGGACGGCAACAAGGCCTACCGGCTCGCGCTCCAGACCCGTGAGCAGCACATCCGCCGCGAGAAGGCCACCAGCAACATCTGCACCGCGCAGGTGCTGCTCGCCGTCATGGCGGGCATGTACGCCGTCTACCACGGCCCCGACGGTCTGCGCGGCATCGCGGAGCGCACCCACCGCTACGCCACCGTCCTCGCCGACGGGCTGCGGGCCGGCGGCGTCGAGGTCGTGCACGGCGCCTTCTTCGACACGCTCACGCTGCGCGTGCCCGGCAAGGCCGCCGACGTCGTCGCCGCCGCGCGCGAGGGCGGGGTCAACCTGCACCTCGTGGACGCCGACCACGTCTCCGTCGCCTGTGACGAGACCACCGGCCGCGACCAGCTGACGGCCGTGTGGTCCGCCTTCGGAGTCCAGGGCGAGGTCGAGGCGCTGGACGCGGCGAGCACCGACGGCCTGCCGGCTGCGCTGCTGCGCTCCGACGAGTACCTCACCCACCCGGTCTTCCACCAGCACCGCTCCGAGACCGCGATGCTGCGCTACCTGCGCAGGCTCGCCGACCGGGACTACGCGCTGGACCGCGGCATGATCCCGCTCGGCTCCTGCACGATGAAGCTGAACGCGACGACGGAGATGGAGCCGGTCACCTGGCCGGAGTTCGGCCAGATCCACCCCTTCGCGCCCGTCGAGCAGGCCGAGGGCTACCTGACGCTCATCCACGAGCTGGAGGACCGTCTCGCCGAGGTCACCGGCTACGACAAGGTCTCGATCCAGCCCAACGCCGGGTCCCAGGGCGAGCTGGCCGGTCTGCTGGCCGTGCGCGCGTACCACCGCGCAAACGGCGACGAGCAGCGCACCGTGTGCCTGATCCCGTCCTCCGCGCACGGCACCAACGCCGCCAGCGCCGTGATGGCCGGCATGAAGGTCGTCGTCGTGAAGACCGCCGACGACGGCGAGGTGGACGTCGAGGACCTGCGCGCCAAGATCGAGCAGTACGGCGACGAACTCTCCGTGCTGATGATCACCTACCCCTCGACACACGGCGTGTTCGAGGAGCACGTGGCCGACATCTGCGCTCAGGTGCACGACGCGGGCGGCCAGGTCTACGTGGACGGCGCCAACCTCAACGCACTGGTCGGTCTCGCCAAGCCGGGCAAGTTCGGCGGCGACGTCTCGCACCTGAACCTGCACAAGACCTTCTGCATCCCGCACGGCGGCGGCGGTCCCGGCGTCGGCCCGGTCGGCGTACGCGCGCACCTCGCGCCCTATCTGCCGAACCACCCGCTGCAGCCGACCGCGGGCCCCGAGACGGGCGTCGGCCCGATCTCGGCCGCCCCGTGGGGCTCGGCGGGCATCCTGCCGATCTCCTGGGCGTACGTCCGTCTCATGGGCGGCGAGGGTCTCAAGCGGGCCACGCAGGTGGCCGTTCTCGCGGCGAACTACATCGCCAAGCGCCTGGAGCCGCACTACCCGGTGCTGTACACGGGTCCGGCGGGTCTGGTCGCCCACGAGTGCATCGTCGACCTGCGGCCGCTGTCGAAGGCGACCGGTGTCAGCGTCGACGACATCGCCAAGCGCCTGATCGACTACGGCTTCCACGCGCCGACCATGTCGTTCCCGGTGGCCGGCACGCTGATGATCGAGCCGACGGAGAGCGAGGACCTGACCGAACTCGACCGCTTCTGCGACACGATGATCGCGATCCGTGCCGAGATCGAGAAGGTGGCGTCGGGCGCATGGCCCGCGGACGACAACCCGCTGCGCAACGCCCCGCACACCGCGGCCGCCCTCGGCGGCGAGTGGAACCATGCCTACAGCCGTGACGAAGCCGTCTTCCCGGCGGGTGTGAGCGCTGCGGACAAGTACTGGCCGCCGGTCCGCCGTATCGACGGCGCCTTCGGCGACCGCAACCTGGTCTGCTCCTGCCCGCCGCTGGACGAGTACGACAACTGACGCCCTGCGCGCATGGATCGGGGCCGGTACGGAGAACTCTCCGGCCGGCCCCTGGTCGTCTCGGCGACCGCTCTACGCGGCCGTCATCACCTGGCCGGTCTCACGCGGCCGGTGCGGAGCGATGATCTGCCCGTCGGGCAGCAGTTCGCCGGTGTCCTCGAAGAGGAGCACACCGTTGCACAGGAGGCTCCAGCCCTGCTCCGGGTGGTGTGCCACCAGGCGCGCCGCCTCCCGGTCGGCTGAGTCGGGCGTAGGGCAGGCTGGCTGGTGCTGGCACATGGATGGGTTCTTTCCCTGCGGTGTGGTGAGTGTCCTGCGGCTCGATGAGCTGTTCATGGCCGCCCCCCGTCTCTGTCGGTCCGGTCCCAGTGTTCCCCCACGGGCGTCGATCCGCAGGGATTTCACAGCAGCTCTTCCTACTGATTCATGACGCATCACCCGCGTGAGCGGTTCAGCGCAACCGGCCTGTCCTTTCGGGTGGTTCGAAGTGACCCGGCAGGGCTAGTCCGGCCGGGCCATACGCTGCTCAGCAGTACGCCCCGCGACCGGCCGGTCGCGGGGCGTACTGGAGGTCAGGCGAGGTCAGGCGGCCGGTGAGTCGAGCAGGGGCTGCGGTGTCAGCCGCAGGGTCAGCACGGGCAGTAGATCGGCGACCTGGTGCGGCCGGTGAGCCGCGATGCCGGGCGGGGCCGGTGCCAGCGGCACCAGAACGTCGGTCGGCTGAAGAGTGCCGGCGGACGCGTCGGCCTCGATGTCGCGGTGCAGCCAGAGTGTGAGCATGTACAGCTCCGGTACGGACAGCAGGCGCGGCTGGAAAGGTGCTCCCATCGCCTCTGCCTGGCGCAGCGCACGTTCCGTGGAACCGAGATAGGGCCCTTCGAAGAAGTGGGAGAAGGCCCAGCCGTCCGGCGTCAGCCTCGTGTCCGCCGCGGCCACGGCACGATCGCCGTTGCGGATGAGGAAGCGCCAGCCGGCGAGCCGTGTGTACGGGGCGCCGGCGGTCGGGACGACTCGGTCCAGGACATGGACCGGAAGGGGCAGTTCGGGGCTCAGGGGTCCCTGGACGGACCTGAGAGCGGGTGTCGGAGCCTCACGGACGGCCGTGGGGGAACCGAGTGCTGCGAGAACGCTGCGCAGGGCGGGCACGGGGGCCGGGGGAACATGCAGCGGCATGATGGGTCGCCTCTCACTCAAGAGACACGGTGATGCGGGGAGATGCAGACGGCACTGTCGGCGTACGGGCCGCGCGGGGCCGGAAAGACCACCTGGCGCCGAATCCCGGCCCATCCGCAGAGTTTATACGACCCGTGTTCAGTGATTGTTTCCGCTAGCCTTCGCGGTGATTTTTCGCAAGGCGAATACCGGACCCGCCGAGCCCGAGTTTCCGGCGTGTTTTCCGGAGGCCGAGGACGTGGCCTGCGGTTTCTTCCGCGGAGTGGTAGGCCGAATCCGTACGGTGTTTTCGCCCCGGCCGGATCCGGAAAGTGACCGTCGCATCACACCGTGGGAAGTGCCCGGTGAATGTGCCCCGTGCGTACTGACTCCAGACTATCGGGAGCGGACCTGCCGCGCGGGCGTTACGGATCTAAGAGTCTGGGCATTATCGTCCGTGACGCGAGCGGCCCACGCTGCGTGGCTGCCCACTCGAGGAGGGACCCTTCGATGGGGGAGAAGATCGTGGCAGGCGGGTTCGACCTGTCCGATCGTCAACGGTACCGGCGCAAGCTCCAGCAGTGCCTGGCGGGACTGGGGCGGCTGCTGGCGGAGAAGAGGTTCGACCGGCCCAGGAACCTCATGGGGCTGGAGATAGAGCTGAATCTCGCGGATGCGGACGGGACGCCGAGGATGATGAATGCGGAAGTACTCTCCCGCATCTCGAGTCCTGATTTCCAGACCGAACTGGGAATGTTCAACCTGGAAGTAAACATCGTTCCGCACCGGCTGGACGGGCACGTTTTCGATCAGTTGGCAGAGGAGTTGCGGACCGGTCTGGGATATGCCGACCGCAGGGCCGCCGAAGTGGGCTCCGGGCTCGTGATGATCGGAATTCTGCCCACCTTGCGGCAGCACGACCTCGTCTCCGCCAATCTCTCCGACGTCGACCGCTACATGCTGCTCAACGATCAGATCGTGGCCGCGCGCGGCGAGGAGTTCACACTCGACATCGAGGGCGTCGAGAGGCTGACCTGCACCTCGTCGTCGATAGCCCCGGAATCGGCCTGCACGTCGGTCCAGCTGCACCTGCAGGTGACACCCGCCCGGTTCGCCGACGTGTGGAACGCGGCGCAGGCGGTGGCGGCCGTCCAGGTCGCCGTCGGCGCCAACTCGCCCTTCCTGTTCGGCAGGGAGCTGTGGCGCGAGTCGCGGCCTCCGCTGTTCCAGCAGGCCACCGACACCCGCCCGCCCGAGCTCCAGGCGCAGGGTGTGCGGCCGCGCACCTGGTTCGGCGAGCGCTGGGTGAACTCCGCGTACGACCTCTTCGAGGAGAACCTGCGCTACTTCCCCGCGTTGCTGCCGATCTGCGACGAGGAGGACCCCCTGCGGGTGCTCGACGACGGCGGGGTCCCCCGGCTCCAGGAGCTCGTCCTGCACAACGGCACCGTGTACCGGTGGAACAGGCCGGTGTACGCCGTCGTCGACGGCGTGCCGCATCTGCGGGTGGAGAACCGCGTCCTGCCCGCCGGCCCCACGGTCGCCGACGTCGTCGCGAACGCGGCCTTCTACTACGGACTGGTGCGGGCACTGGCCGAGGAGACGCGGCCGGTGTGGACCCGGCTGCCCTTCGCTGCCGCCCACGAGAACTTCGAGGCCGCCTGCCGTCACGGCATCGACGCCGAACTGCTGTGGCCGCGCCCCGGCCGCGGCGGCGGGGTCACCCGCGTGCCCGTCGCCAAGCTCGTGCGGGACGAACTGCTCCCGCTCGCCGCGGCCGGTCTCGACGCGTGGAACATCGAGCCCGCCGACCGTGACCGGTACCTCGGCATCATCGAGGAGCGGTGCAGGCGGCGCACGAACGGCGCCTCCTGGCAGGTGGACACCTTCCACCGGGCACTGGAGGCCGGGCTCGAACGGGACGCGGTGCTCGCGGCGACCACCCGGCGCTACGGCGAGCTGATGCGCGAAGGGGAGCCGGTGCACACCTGGCCCGTGGGATTCCCCGGCGCGGCGTCGTGAGCCGGCCCGTCGTCAGCCGGCCGCGCCGCCCTTCTGCCCCACCGCCATGATCGCCTTGAGGATCACCGACGTGATCTCCGCGGGGTCGCTGACCTCGTAGCCCACGCCGCCCGTCGCCCTGGCGATCTCGTCCACCTCCTGCAGGTCCGCCTCCGGACCGATGGCGATGGCGATCACGGGGACCGGGGTGTTGGGATTGCTCAGCTGGTTCAGCTCGGAGATCAGATTGCTGCGCGTGATGCTGAACCGGTCCTGGTTCGAGCCGTCGGTGAGCACCACCAGCGCGTTGAACTTGTCCTTCACATACGTGTCCTGGGCCTTCTTGTAGACCGCGAGCGTGGTGTCGTACAGGCCGGTCGCGCCGTTGGGGACGGCGGCGAGGCCGTCGAAGGCCTTGGAGAGGCGGGCGCGCTGGGTGCCGGGCCTGCCCGCCGGACCGAGCGGGTCCGTGGGTACGACCTCGCGGTAGTCGTTCGGGCCGTCGAGCCCCGTCGCGAACTCCCAGAGTCCGATCTCGTCCTCCGGTGTGAACTGGTCCAGCGCCTTCTGCAGCGCCTCCCTGGTGACGTCGAGCCGGGTCTGCGCCCCCCGCCCCGGCACCGGTGTCTGCATCGACCCCGAGACGTCGACGACCGTCGTGAGCCGGGCGCTCTGCACGGTGATGGTCCACATGCCGAGCGTCTGCTGGATCGCGTCCGCCGGGAGCGGATCGGCCGCCGCGCCCTCGGCCGCGAACGGCTGCGGAGCCCGGCCGCCCGCCGCGCGGACCAGCCGCGCGTCCACGGGCTTGTCCGGCACCCGGAACCCCTGCCGTGCGAGCGCCGTGCGCGAGCGCGGCTCGTCCAGCAGCGCCATGAAGCGGGTGGCCGCCCGGCTCTCGTCGGTGGACAGGTCGGTCTCGTCGACGAGCTCGTACGGGTAGTCCAGCATCGGGCTGCCGTCCTCGGGATAGAACAGCCGCAGGTCGGGGACGCCTTCGCCGGCCGACGCGTTGTACGCGAAAGCGGCCTGCTCCGTCAGGAACACGGCCTGGTTGCGGGCCGGGTCACCGGCGGCCTCGCCCGCGTCCGCGCGTGCCAGGGTGCTCGCGGCCTCCGTGTCCGTGTCCGACAGCCGCTGGGAGAGCAGCTTGGCCGTCGCCGCCACGCCGGTGTCCGCGTCCGGGTCCGTCCGCTGCGCGGAGCGGGAGACACTCGTGAGCGCGAGCAGCCCGGTGGCGCTGCGGGCTGGATCGGCCGAGCCGAGGCGCACGTCGTCCGTCGCCGTGGCGGCGGCTGTGAGCTCCGCCCAGGTGTACGTCCTGCGGGGCCAGCCCAGCTGTGCGCCGGCCGACGGCACGGTGGCCAGGGTCACGGGCGTGCGGGCGACGTTGCCGGCGGGCGTGAGCGGCACGCCGTCGCCCGTGCTGCGGACGCGTTCGGCCCAGACCTCGGAATCCGGCAGCCAGACCTCGTAGTCGGGGCTGTTCGACCCCGTCGTGAGCAGGTCCGCCACCTCGTGGTTCTCGCGGGAGACGACGTGCACGTCCATGCACTGGCCGTCGGACCTGACGCCCTCCTCACGGGCCCGTTCGGCGATCTCCTCGACGGCGGGGGCGATGTCGGGGGACGCGGCCAGATCGATCCTGACGGCGGAGTCCTGGCAGGAACCCGCGAAGGAGAGCAGCCCGCTCTGCACGGCCGCCCCCGCCCCGGCCGCGACGCCGAGCACGAGAGCGGTGGCGATGACGGTCGTGCGACGGCGCACGCGGGGACGGGACCTGCCTCCCTCCGTCACCTCGGCGTCGGGCAAGCTGTGACGTCCCATGCGGTGGTGCCCCTCCTTGTGCGGTGTGCAAGGAAAAAGGGGACCGCGTCATCGTGATGACGTGTGTCCCCCCGGCCTGTCGCGTGATCTTCGTACCTGCATTCGAGACCCTAGCGGGACGAGGATGGGGACGAGACGGGATTGGCGAACTGGAGGCAGTTGTGCAGGCGGAGCCGGAAGGCATGGCCGGATCTCTTCCCCGGGAGGGCGCGTCGCAGAAGATCTTGCGGTCCGAGACCGTGCTCGTCCTCGCGCTGTCGCTGGGCGCGAGCGCGGTCTCGTCCCTGATCAGCTTTGTCGGGTCGCTGACGAGGCCGGGGGGCCTCAAGGACCAGGCCGCGATGCTGAACTCGTCGGCGGCCCCGGGGCGGCCGTGGCTCGATCTCGCCTGGCAGCTCTTCGGGATCACCACCGCACTGGTGCCCGTGCTGCTCGTCGCGCACTTCCTGGTCCGCGAACGCGCCGGGCTCGGGGCGATCGGCTTCGACCGGAGCCGCCCGTGGTCGGACCTGGGCAGGGGCGCACTCGTGGCGGCGGGCATCGGAAGCGCCGGGCTGGCCTTCTACCTCATCGCGCGCGCCGCCGGCTTCAATCTCACCGTCGTGCCGGAATCCCTGCCGGACGTGTGGTGGAAGTACCCGGTGCTGATCCTCTCGGCGATCCAGAACTCCGTGCTGGAGGAAGTGATCGTCGTCGGCTATCTGCTGCGCAGACTGGGGCAGTTGGGGTGGTCGCCGACGGCCGCGCTGGCCGTGAGTTCGCTGCTGCGCGGCTCCTACCACCTCTACCAGGGGATCGGCGGGTTCGTCGGCAACATGGTGATGGGCGTGGTCTTCGTGCTCCTCTACCGCCGCTGGGGCCGGGTCGGGCCCCTGGTGGCGGCCCACGCGCTGCTCGACATCGTGGCCTTCGTCGGCTACGGGCTGCTGGCCGGTCATGTGTGCTGGCTGCCCACGCCGACAGGCCGCGAGAGCTGCTGACCCGGGGCGTACGGCACCGGCCGTACGCCCCCGCGCCGTGTCAGGGCGCCGTCAGCAGCTCCCCGTCGATGACGGTCACGGCGCGGCCGGTGAGCAGTGTGCGCCCGCCGCGCAGCGCGGTGCGGACCAGGCCGGAGCGGGCGGACGCCTGCAGTCCGGTCAGCTCGTCGCGGCCCTGGCGTGCGGACCAGAACGGTGCGAGCGCGGTGTGCGCGCTGCCTGTGACCGGGTCCTCGTCGATGCCGAGGCGGGGGAAGAAGCCGCGTGACACGAAGTCGTACCCCGCCGACGGGTCGGCGGCCGCCGCGGTCACGATGACGCCCCGCTCGGAGTGCGCCACCAGGGCCGCGAAGTCCGGGGTCAGGGAGCGGACCGTCGCCTCGTCGGTCAACTCCACCAGCAGGTCGCCGACGTGCTCGCCGGTGTCGTGGGCGGAGAGGACCTCGGCGCCGAGTGCCTTGGCGATGCCGTCGGGAACGGGGACGGGGGTGAGCGGCGCGGTGGGGAAGTCGAGCGTGATGGCCGCGTCGTCGTGGGCGGTCGCGGTCAGGACGCCGCACCGTGCGCTGAAGCGCACGGTGCCGCTCGTCGCGCCGGTGCTGTGCAGGACGTGGGCGGTGGCGAGGGTGGCGTGCCCGCACATGTCGACCTCGGCGACCGGCGTGAACCAGCGCAGCGCCCAGTCCGCCTCGCCCCCGCCGGGCAGCGGGTGGGCGAAGGCGGTCTCGGAGAGATTCACCTCCTTGGCCACGTTCTGGAGCCATACGTCGTCGGGGAACGCGCCGGAGTCGAGCAGCAGGACTCCGGCGGGGTTGCCGGCGAAGGGGCGGTCGGTGAAGGCGTCGATGATTCGAATCCGCATGCCGTGACCGTAGAGCCCGCGTAAAGCCGCAGGCCAAGGCCAATCCGTGAGAGCTGGACCTGCCGGGCATTGTCATGCGACAGATTCCGATATATCGTTGACGCATCGCGACAGATCAACGATGGAAGGAGCGTAGCGATGCGTTCACATGGACACGGTCAGGAAGGCGAACACGGCCGAGGTCGTGGGCACTGCGGGCCCGGCCATCAGGGTCAGGGTGAATGGGAGGGCCGGCGCGCGGCGTTCGGGCCCTGGGGGCCTCCGTTCGGCGGACCCTTCGGCCGCGGGCGCGGCGGCGGCCGGGGGAGGGCGCGGCGCGGTGATGTGCGCGCCTCGATCCTGGCTCTGCTCAAGGACCGGCCGATGCACGGCTACGAGATGATCCAGGAGATCGGCGAGCGCAGCGGCGGGGCCTGGAAGCCCAGCCCCGGCTCGGTCTATCCGACGCTCCAGCTGCTCGAGGACGAGGGGCTGATCGTCTCCGAGAGCGAGGGTGGCAAGAAGCTGTTCACGCTCACGGACTCCGGTCGCGCCGAGGCCGAGACAGGGCCCGAGGCTCCCTGGGAGGAGGCCGGGCGCGGCGTCGACTGGGACACGGTCAACGAGGTCCGCCAGGCCGGCTTCGGGCTGATGGAGGCATTCGGCCAGGTCTGGAAGACGGGCAGCACGGAGCAGCGGCAGAAGGCCGTGGCGGTCATCAACGAGGCCCGCAAGAAGCTCTACCTGATCCTCGCCGACGAGCACTGAAGCGCCCGCCGACGCCGAGGGGCCCCGTACCGCGGGGCCCCTCGCGGATGCTCAGGTGACCAGTCCGCCCAGCTTGCGCAGCGACTCGTTGAGCGCCGCCGTGGCCGAGTCCTTGAGCTTGCCGGCCATGAGGGAGACCGCCGCGCCCGTGAACTCGCCGTCGATGCGCACCGTCGTCGCCGAGCCGTCCGGGACGAGTTCGTAGCGGGTGCCGACGTCGACGGACATCGGCCCCTTGCCCCTGATGGCGAGCACCCGTTCCGTCTCCAACTCCTCGACGGTCCAGGTCACCTCGGCGGGGAAGCCCATCAGCTTCATGTTCTCCGCGAACGTGGCCCCCCTCTCCAGCGGCTCGGGGCCGCCCCTGGGGAAGCTGGTGTGCGTGGCGTTCCAGCGGCCGTACGAGGCGAAGTCCGTCAGCTGGGCCCAGACCTTCGCCGCCGGCGCCTCGATGCGTGCCTCCGCGCTGACCTCGGCCATGCGGCCACCCCTTCCAGTCGGGTTACGGTGCCGCGGAACGTAGCTCCAGGTGCGCGAACATTCAATACTGACGGCTCGTCAGACGTGGCGGCCGGGACAAGGCGGCGCGCCGCCCGGAGGGGGAGTTGTCGCGATCTCATCCGTGAGGAGGAGAAACCGGCCAGGTGCGCCCGACCTGCGTGGGATGCGGAAATGCTCCCCCGCGGGGACGCTGCGGCCGTCGGCTCCTGATGAGGTGGGACCTGTGCAGAACCCCATGCCACCGGTGCCCCGGCACCCCGCCCCCGTCCATGCCGGGATCGAGGCCTCGCTCACCGTCGAACTGGCCTCCGTGGTCGCGGGCGCCCGCCGGAGGGCGCTGCGCGACGGTGACCGGCAGATCGACACGGCCCATCTGCTGCACTCGCTCCTGGAGTCGGACGCCGAGGTGCGGGCGGCGGTCGGCGACGGGGCGCAGGTCGCCCGCGTCCTGGGCTACCTCGTGCAGCGCAGCATCGGCTACGGACTGCGCTGGCAGGGGTCGGTCGAGGGCTCCGGGGTGCTCCCGCTGGTGCGGGCGGCGGCCGCCGTGCCCGGCTGGTCCCCGTCGGCCGTCGCCGCCATGACGGGCGCTCTGGCACGGGCGCAGACGCGCGGCGATCCGCGAGCCCGGGGCATCGACGTGCTCGCCCGCGTCGTCACCGATGCCGGGTGCCGTGCCGTCGACGTCCTGTGCCGTGCGGGTGTCGACACGGCGCAGGTCGGCGAGCGGATCGCGGCAGCGTCTCGACATGCGTCACGGGGGTGACGGTACTGACGCGCGCTGACATGATGGCCCGATGCGCACGTCTTCGGGAAGAAGCGCCGGCCTGGGCATCGCCCTCGGGTCGGCCTTCGCGTTCGGTGGGTCAGGAGTCGCGGCCAAGCCGCTGATCGAGGCGGGGCTCGACCCGCTCCATGTGGTGTGGCTGCGGGTGGCGGGCTCCGCCCTCGTCATGCTGCCGCTGGCCTGGCGTCATCGCGCTCTCGTACTGCGCAGGCCCGCGCTGCTCGCCGGCTTCGGCCTGCTGGCCGTCGCGGGCGTGCAGGCCTGTTACTTCGCGGCGATCTCCCGCATCCCCGTCGGTGTCGCGCTCCTCATCGAGTACCTCGCGCCGGCCCTCGTGCTCGGCTGGGTCCGCTTCGTGCAGCGGCGTCCGGTGACCCGCGCCGCGGTCGTGGGCGTCGTCCTCGCGGCCGGGGGACTCGCCTGCGTCGTCGAGGTGTGGGCCGGGCTGAGCTTCGACGTCCTCGGCCTGCTGCTCGCGCTCGGCGCCGCGTGCTGCCAGGTCGGCTACTTCGTCCTGTCCGACCAGGGCGGCGACAGCGACGACGCGCCCGACCCGCTCGGCGTCATCGCGTACGGCCTCCTCATCGGCGCGGCCGTGCTCACCCTCGTGGCCAGGCCCTGGGGCATGGACTGGTCACTGCTGGCGGGCAGCGCCGGTATGAGCGGCACCCAGGTGCCCGCGGCGCTGCTGCTCGGCTGGATCGTGCTGATCGCGACCGTGCTCGCGTACGTCACCGGCGTCGTCTCGGTGCGCATGCTCTCCCCGCAGGTGGCCGGTGTCGTGGCCTGCCTCGAGGCGGTCATCGCGACCGTGCTCGCCTGGGTGCTGCTCGGTGAGCACCTGTCCGCACCGCAGATCGCCGGCGGCGCCGTGGTGCTGATCGGTGCGTTCATCGCCCAGTCGCAGGCGCCCAAGGCGCCGTCGGGACCGGTCGCCGAGGGCGGACGGGAATCTGTCCGCGGCGCCGGGACTGTCGGGGAGTTGTCGGCCGGACACCCCGGGCCGTAGTGTGGCGATCATGCATTCGACCGTACTTCCGCCGCCTGCCGCTTAGCGCGGGCGGCCGTTTCCTGACGAGGACCGGGCTCGGGGTGTTCCCGAGCGGTTCGCCGCTGCCCGCGTGACGGAGCCGAGCGACCTTCATCCCCTGTCCTCCACACGGAGAAGTCACGTGTCGAATTCCTCTGCAGCTCCTGTCGGCGTCCCCGTCGGACGGAGCCTCGTCTATCTCGTCTTCGCCGGCGTCGCCTGGGGCACCGCCGGTGCGGCGGCCTCCCTCGTCTTCGCGGTGAGCGACCTCGGTCCCCTCTCGCTGTCCTTCTGGCGCTGTGCGGGCGGACTTCTGCTGCTGCTCGGCGTCCTGGCCGTACGCGCCCGCGGGCGTGCGGCGGCTCCCGCGGCCTGCGCCGTCGCCGAGTCCCGCGGGCGCAAGTACCTGCGCATCGTCGGCACCGGCGTGGGGCTCACCCTCTTCCAGAGCGCGTACTTCGCGGCCGTCGAGGCGACCGGCCTCGCCGTGGGCACGGTCGTCACGCTCGGCGCGGGACCCGTTCTCATCGCCGTCGGCGCCCGGCTCACCATGGGCGAGCGCCTCGGGCGCGGCGGCACGCTCGCGGTGGCCGGAGCGCTCACCGGGCTCGGCGTGCTGGTGCTCTGCGGCGAGGGAGGCACCGTACGGCCCGTGGGCGTCGTGCTCGCCGTGCTGTCCGCCGCAGGGTACGCGGCGATCACCCTGCTGACGCGATGGCTGGGCCGCGAGGGCGGAGGCGGCGACTCGCTGTCGACGACGGCCTGGGCGTTCGCGATCGGCGCGGTCGGCCTGCTGCCCATGGCGTTCGCCGAGGGGCTGCTGCCGCACACCGCGGACCCGGTCCGGGTGGTGTGGCTGCTCGTCTACGTGGCGGCCGTGCCCACGGCGCTCGCGTACGCGCTGTACTTCGCGGGCGCGGCCGTGGTCCGCGCCGCCACCGTCTCCGTGATCATGCTGCTGGAGCCGGTCAGTGCGGCCGTCATCGCGGTGACGCTGCTCGGCGAGCACCTGACGGTGGCGACGGTCGTCGGCACCCTGCTCCTGCTGACCGCCGTGGCCGGGCTCGCGGTGGCCGAGGCGCGCGTCGCCGCCGTCCGCAGGCGGGCGATGGCCACGGTGTGAGCGACGGGGGCGGGGACGGCGCGGCCCCGCCCCCGGTCGCCGCACCGGTGTGTGTCAGCCGAGCGCGGCCAGGTAGTCCGGCAGGGCCACCGACTCCGCGAGGTCCGCGGACGGGACGGGGGCGCCGTACACCGGAGCCACCGGGACGACACCGGCCCAGTGCGGGAGCGTCATGTCCTCGGGCTCGTCGTTCGGACCGCCCGTGCGGGACTTGGCGGACACCTCAGCGAGGTCGATACGGATCACGGCCGTCGCCGCCAGTTCCTTGGCGTTCGCCGGCCGTGAGTCCGCGGAGCGGCCCGCGACCGCGTGGTCGACCAGGGCGTCGAGGGCCATGCGCTTCTCGTCCTCGTCGGTGACCTGGTACGCCTTGCCGTGGATCACCGCCGAGCGGTAGTTGACGGAGTGGTGGAAGGCCGAGCGCGCCAGCACCAGGCCGTCGACGTGGGTGACCGTCAGGCACACGTCCAGGCCCGGGTCCTCCTGGCCCGCCATCCGCAGCGGCCGCGAACCGGTCGAACCGTGGACGTACAGCGTCTCGCCGACGCGCGCGTACAGGGTCGGGAGCACGACCGGCGCGCCGTCCCGGACGAAGCCGAGGTGGCAGACGTAGGCGCTGTCGAGTATCGAGTGGACGAGCTCGCGGTCGTACGAGGCCCGGTCCCGGCCCCGCGTGGGAACCGTGCGGCCGGTCGGCTCGTACGCGAGGGCGGTGTCCGGCTGGGCGGTGGGCGACATTGCGGAACTCCATTGCACTAGTGCATAATCGATTTTGTGCTAGGAGAGTATCGGATCACGGGCCGGCGCGCATCGGAGATTGCCGCGAGCGTCGAGCGCGCGGTGGGCTCGGGCGACCTCGAACCGGGGCAACTACTGCCTCCCATGCGGGAGTTGGCGACCGACCTCGGGGTCAATCCCAATACCGTGGCCGCCGCCTACCGCACCCTGCGCGAGCGCGGCGTCATCGAGACCGCCGGCCGCCGGGGGAGCCGAGTGCGCCCGCGCCCCGCGAGCACGCCCCGCAACGCCATCCGGGTCGAGGCGCCGCCCGGCGTGCGCGACCTCGGCGCGGGCAATCCCGACACCGCCCTCCTGCCGCCGCTCGACGAGGCGCTGGCCGTCGCCGCCCGTCACCACGCGAAGCACCCGACGCTCTACGGCCAGGGGCCGCTCGACGCCGAGTTCGCGCGCCTCGCCAGGGCCTCCCTCGACGCCGACGGTGTTCCCCCCGGGCCGCTCGCCGCCACCTTCGGCGCGCTGGACGCCATCGAGCGCGTGCTGGCCGCCCACCTGAGGGCCGGAGACGCGGTGGCGGTCGAGGATCCGGGGTGGGGGAGTCTGCTCGACCTGGTCACCGCCCTCGGACTCAAGGCGCTGCCGGTCGGCCTGGACGACGACGGGCCGCTCCCCGCCGACGTCGAACGGGCCCTTGTGGCCGGGGCCCGCGCCGTCGTCGTCACCGACCGGGCACAGAATCCCACCGGAGCGGTCCTGACGGCCGCGCGGGCGGCCGAACTGCGGTCCGTCCTCGGCCGGTTCCCGCACGCCCTCGTCGTCGAGGACGACCACGGGCACGCCATCGTCGACCAGCCGCTCCACCCCCTCGCCGGCGCCACCGCGCACTGGGCCTTCGTGCGCTCTGCTGCCAAGGCGTACGGGCCGGATCTGCGCGTCGCGGTCCTCACCGGTGACACCGTCACCGTCGACCGGGTGCAGGGGCGCCTGGGGCTCGGCCCGGGCTGGGTCAGCACGCTGCTGCAGCGCGCGGTCGCCCACCTGTGGGCGTCGGAGGCGGTCGACGCCCGGGCCGTGGCCCGCGCGTACGGCGAACGGCGGGATGCGCTCATCGGGGCGCTGGCGCGCCGTGGTGTCCCGGCGTACGGGCGCAGCGGGATGAACGTGTGGGTGCCCGTGCCCGACGAGACCGGCGCGGTGACGCGCCTGCTGCACGCAGGGTGGGCGGTGGCCCCCGGGGCCCGGTTCCGGATGTCCGCGGCGCCGGGCGTGCGCATCACGGTCTCCGCGCTCACGCAGGCGGACATCGAGCCGATCGCCGCGGCGGTGGCCGCGGCGATCGGCCCGGTGCCGACGCGCAGTTACGGCTGAGCGGCGCGAGCCGGGGTGACGACGGGCGGGGCCGCTTCCGGTGCGACGCCGGCCGGGGCCGGTGAGGCCGCTTCCGGGCCCGGGGCCGCGTCCGCCGCCGTGGCGGTACGCGCGCTCCTGGCGCGGCTCTGCGTGAGCGCTGCCCCCGCCAGCACGATCAGCGCGCCGACGGGCGTGTTCCAGGCGAGCTGTTCGCCCAGCAGTGTCACGCCCGCCGCGGTGGCGATGACCGGGATGAAGTACGTGACCATCTGCGCCGTCGTCGGACCGACCTCGGCGACCAGCCCGTACTGCATCAGCAGCGCCAGTCCCGTGCCCAGCGCGCCGAGCGCGACGACGGCGAGCAGGGGCACGAGGGGGAACGAGGCCGGCGCGCTGGTGAACAGCGGGGTGACAACGCCCAGTTGGACGGTGGCGAGCCCGAGCTGAGCGCCGGTGAGCGACAGATGGGAGTGGCTCGACCCCGCGAGCGTACGGCGCACGTAGATCCAGCCGACCGGGTAGCTGAGGGAGGCGAGCAGCGCCATCGCCGTGCCGCGGACGTCGAGGCCCGAGAAGCCCTGCCAGGCGCCGAGGACCGTCAGCACACCGAGGAACCCGATGCCCAGTCCCGCCACCCGCCGCCGGGTCGGCCGGTCCTCGGACAGCGCGACCAGGGACAGCGCCATGCCCCACAGCGGCGACGTGGCGTTGCAGATGCCCGCGAGCGTCGAGGGGATCGTCAGCTCGGAGTAGGCGAAGAGGGAGAAGGGCAGCGCGTTGAGCAGGAACGCCGCGACCGCGAGATGGCCCCAGGTGCGCAGCCCGCGCGGCAGCCGCTCCCGCCGGAACGCCATGGCAGCGGCCAGGACCGCGGTGCCGAAGAAGAGCCGGCCGAAGGTGACCTGGAACGGCGCGTACGCCCCCGTGCCGACCTTGATCAGAAGGAAACTGAAGCCCCAGACCGCCGAGAGCACCGCGAACCGGATGCGCCAGTCGACGGCGTGGCGGCGGGATGCGGCGGAGGGAAGGGGCGGGCGGGCACGGCCGGACGAGGCCGGCGCCGGGGCAGCGGTGGTCATGTACTCAACGATCCCGGATTCGATATCTTAGGACAAGCGAGAAAAGCTGGACTCGTTCGCTTAGCATCACTTACATGTTGAACCTGGAGCGCCTGCGCACCCTCGACGCCCTCGCCCGGCACGGTTCCGTGAGCGGCGCCGCCGACGGACTGCACGTGACGACCTCCGCCGTCTCCCAGCAGATGGCGAAGCTGGAGCGGGAGGTCGGTCAGCAACTGCTCGCCAAGAACGGGCGCGGGGTGCGCCTGACCGACGCCGGCCGGCTCCTCGCCGACCACGCCGCGCGCATCCTGTCCCAGGTGGAGCTGGCGCAGTCCGACATCGAGGCGCAGCGCGGACAGGTCGTGGGGGAGGTGAGGCTCGGCGCCTTCCCCACCGCTGCCCGCGGCCTGTTCCCCGCCGCCGTCGCCGCGCTGCGCGGCGACCACCCCGACCTGCGGGTGCAGACCCGCGAGCTGGAGCCCGAACTGGGCATCCGGGCTGTCATCCGCGGCGACCTCGATCTCGCGGTGGTCCTCGACTGGAGCAACAAGCGCCTGCCCGTGCCCGGCGGTCTCAGCCAGGCCCGGCTGCTCGACGACGTGCCCGATGTCGCCATGCCGGCCGGCCATCCCCTCGCGGACCGCGACGAGGTGGACCTGGAGGAGTTCGCGGACGACGAGTGGGTCTCCTGGCCCGAGGGGGAGTTCTGTCACGACTGGCTGGTGTTCACCCTGCGCGCCAAGGGGTTCGAGCCCCGGATCACGCACCTCGCCGGCGAACACCACACCCAGCTGGCGCTCATCGCCGCCGGTCTCGGTGTGTGCGTCGCCCCCCGGCTCGGCCGGGGACCCGTGCCCGAGGGCGTCGCGCTCGTCCCCGTACGGCAGCGGATGCGCCGCCATGTGTACGCGGTGTGGCGCACCGACGCCGACCGCAGGCCGTCCATCAGGGCGGCCGTCGATGCGCTGCGCACGGCCGCGGGGTCAGAGGGCTGACAGTTTCCTGAAGTCCCAGGAGGCGATCGCGTCGGGCGTCAGCCGCAGCCAGGCGTGCCGGCCGTCGTGCGGCATCGCCTCCAGGCCGAAGTTCTTGCGGGCGAACAGGGCCTCGGGCGCCGCCAGTTCGGGGCAGTCCGCGCCCGTTCGCGGGGCCTCGCCGACGAACACGGCGGTGCCCGCGAGCTCGACGCCCCTGAGCTCCCCGTACTCCTCGCCGTCGTCCACCACCACGGCGAGGCGCGGGTCGCGGCGCAGGTCGGCCCAGCGGCGGCTGCGGGTCAGCGAGTACAGCCACAGCGACGTGCCGTCCCAGGCGAACCACAGGGCGCTCACGTGCGGACGGCCGTCCGCCGAGACGGTGGCCACCCGGCAGGTGCGCCGCTCGGCGAGGAAGGCGTCCAGCTCCTCGGGGGTCATCATGATGCGCCGGCCGCGGCGCTGGGTGACGGCCATCGGCGTGCCCCTCCCAGAATGCTGACGGTGTGTCAGGAATGATGGCGCCGCTTCCTCCCTCGCGCAATGGCGGCTACTCTCGCGCGCCCCGGCACAGCGAGGAAGGGACACGCCATGGCGTCCAGGGAAGAGCTCGCCGACGAGCTGGATCCCGCCACCACCGTGCTGCTCACCGTCGAGTGCCAGGAGGGCGTCGTCGGAGCCGGGAGCGCATTGCCCCAACTCGCCGCACAGGCCCGCTCCTCCGGCGTGCTCCACAACATCGCGCGCCTGGTGGACGCGGCGCACGAGGCGGACGCGCAGGTGATGCACGCGGTCGCGGAGCGGCGGCCCGACGGGCGCGGAGCGAACGGCAACGCCCGGCTGTTCCGGTCAGCGGCCCGGCTCCCGGTGCAGCAGCACTGCGGCTCGGCCGCGGTCCGCGTCGCGTCGCCGATCACCCTGGCGGACGAGGACATCGTCGTCCGCAGGCTGCACGGCCTGTCTCCTGTGGCGGGCACCGGGGTCGATCCGGTGCTGCGCAACCTCGGCTGCCGCACCCTGGTCGTCACCGGCGTCTCTGCCAACATCGCCGTCCCGGCCGCCGTCTTCGACGCCGTCAACCTCGGCTACACCGTCGTCGTGGTGGCGGACGCCATCGCGGGAGTGCCCGCCGAGTACACCCCCGCGATGATCCGCAACACGCTGTCCCTGGTGGCGACGATCGCGACCACCGACACCGTGCTGGGTTGCTGGAAGCGGCCGCGCCGGGCCCTGCGCGCCTGACCTCGCGCACACCCCTGACCCGGCGGCGGCCGCCTCCCACGCGTGACCCCCGAGGCGGTTCCGGCGCCTGACCCCGTGCGCCGGAACCGGCCGAGTCACGCGAGCTTGATGGAGTCGCCTTCCACGGTGATCTCCGCCGGGGGCAGCGGCGCGGTCGCGGGACCCGCCTTGACGCTGCCGTCCGACGCGTCGAACGCGCTGTTGTGGCAGGGGCATGTGATGACCCCGTCCGCCACGTCCTTGACCGCGCAGCCCTGATGCGTGCACTTGGACGAGAACGCCTTGAACTCGCCCGCCCGGGGCTGCGTGATCACCACGTCCCCGACGACCTTGCCGCCGCCCTCCGGGATTTCGGTGGTCCGTGCGACCACCGAGCCGCCGCCCGTGCCGCCCGTCGCCCCGGCGCTCTGGTCGGCGGGCTTGTCGGACACCGACCCTGCCGAGTCGTCCGAACCGCCGCAGGCGGTCAGGGCGACGGCGAGACCGGCGCCGCCCGCCGCGGCGACGACGGTACGACGCGCCACGGTCCGTGCGGTCCCCTGCGATCCGGTCATGTTGGCTCCCTCTCCACGGCCAGCCCTCTGCCGGCCGGTTCGTGAGGGTGTACGGACCATCCGCCGTCGATGTTCACCCCTTCCCCGGATTGTTGCGGGCCCGTGCTCTGCGAGGTCACCGCGGCGGTACGTCACGCTCCGGTGCGGGCGGCCCGGTCCCTCCGGTCGGACCGCGGGAAACCTGGGGCAACGCTCGGCGAAGTCACGGCGACCCGCTCGTGGTCGCCGTGCTCCTCGCGGGCCGTCAGAAGCTCCGCGACATCGAGGCCGCTCGGGTCGTGGAGGGCTCCGTGGTACGCCGCACTGGAAGAACGCCGCCTCGGCGTCGCGAGCAGCGTCGGGCGGCGCTCCTGCCACTCTGTGACCCATGCCACATGCCGTTCCTGTCAGGAATCGGGGCGCTGTTCCGCTCAACTCACAACTCACCGCGAGCAGCGCATCGCCGCCGTCGCACGGGCCGGTTTCAAACCGACACCCGCGAAACGGCGACTTGCCGGCGGCACGCCCGCCGTCCACTACGCGCTCGTCAACGGCGCCCCCGCCCTCCTCTTCGTGCCCGGCGACCAGGTCGTCGGCGCCGTGACGTTCGACATCACCGACGGCAAGATCGCGACCGTGCGCGGCATCGCCGCCCCCACCCGCCTCGCCCGCCTCGCCGAAGCCTGGCGGCAGCACGAACCGGACACACCGCTCATCACCCAGTGGTGAACCCTGCCCTCGCCCGCCGTGAGCAAGCCGACCGCCTCCGCCCCCGACCTGCGCGCAGGGGCGGGGGCGGTCGGCTTGCGACCCACCGCAGGTGCCCTCGCTCAGCTCTTGACCGCACCCAGCGTGAGTCCCGCGACGATGCGGCGCTGGAGGAGGAGCGTGAGCAGCACGACCGGAATCGAGTAGACCGTCGCCAGAGCCGTCATCGACCCCCACTGCAGTCCGAACTGCGTCTGGAACTCGGCGATGACCAACGGAGTGGTCTGCGCCGTGACCCCGGTGAGGAGGAGCGCGAACAGGAACTCGTTCCACGAGGCCAGGAAGGCGAAGATCGCCGTGACGGCCAGGCCGCCGGAGACCACGGGCACGACCACGCGCAGCATCGCTTCGAGCCGGTTGCAGCCGTCCACCTTGGCGGCCTCCTCCAGTTCGCCGGGAACGGCTTCGAGGAAACTCGTCATGAGCCAGATCGACAGCGGCAGCGACACGGTGGTGTGAGCCAGCGCCAGCCCGAAGGGAGTGTCGGTCAGATGGAGCGTCTTCATCATGCCGACGAGCGGCACGCCGACGGCGACCGGCGGCACCATCCTCGTCACCAGGGCGGCGAGGATGAAGACCCGCCCACTCGGGGTCCTGAACCGCGTGACGGCGTACGCAGCCGGAACCGCGAGGACCAGGGAGAGCACCGTGCTGATGGTTGCGGTGCTGATGCTGTTGACGAACGAGGCGGGAACGCCGGACTCGGAGAAGGCGTTCGCGTAGTTCTCCCAGCTCCACGTGCTCGGCACGAGCGTCGGAGGAACCGAGATCGCCTCGCTCGGGCTCTTGAACGACGTGAGGACGAGATACGCGAAGGGGAACGCGTACAGCACGATCAGTGCGGTCAGCAGGGCCCACAGCAGCGTGCGGGCCGATGGCCGCCGGGCTTCCGGGCTGCTCATGCTCACGCCTTTCCAGGGCGCCAGATCGTGGCGACCGCGACCAGGGCGACGGCGAGCATCGCCAGGAGATACAGGGTTCCCATGGCCGAGGCGAGTCCCGGATCGCCGAATCGGACCATGGTCCGGTAGATCAGCAGGCTCAGCGTCTGCGAGGCGTTCTCGGGCCCGCCGTTGGTCTGGATGAGGATGACGTCGAAGGCGCGGGCCGCGTCGATTCCCCGGACGACGAGGGCCACGGCGATCACCGGGCGCAGGAGCGGCAGGATGATCCGCAAAAGCATCTGCACCGGGTTCGCCCCGTCGAGGCGGGCCGCTTCGAGGACGTCGCCGGGAAGGTTCTGCAGGCCGGCGAAGAGGACGAGCGCCATGAACGATGTGGTCAGCCAGATGTCGGGAAGGGCGACCGAGAACAGGACGATGTCGGGATCGCTGAGCCAGCCGATGGCATCAGGATCGTCGATGACGCCGAACCCGGTGAGCAGCTCGTTCACGATGCCGAAGTTGTCGATCATCAGGAAGCGCCACAGCAGACCGGCGACGACCGGCGCGATCATGAGCGGGTAGAGGAACACCGTGCGCAGGACCCGGGAGCGCCGGCCGAGGGCATGGAACAGGAGGGCCGCCGCCAGGCCGAGCACGAACTCGGCGCCGACGACGAGGAGCGTGTAGAGCACGGTGCGCACCGAGGCGCCGATGAACTCGGCGGATCCGAAGGCCTCGCGGTAGTTGTCCACTCCGCTGAAGCGGCGCTCGCCGGCCATCGGGGAGATGTCGTAGAAGCTGTCGACGACCAGGCTCACCAGCGGCCAGAGGACGAACGCCGCGAGGAAGACACCGGCCGGCGCCATGAGCAGGAGGGCGAATCCGCGGTCGGTGAGCCGCACGGCCCGGGTCCTGGGACGACCGGGATCGCCGGGGGCGTGGCCGGACCGGGGGAGGTCGGTCCGGCCACGCTCGCGGCTAGCCGACGAGACGCTCGACATCGGAGCGGGCTCCCTTCAGAAGCGCCTCGTAGTCGGCTCCGGGGGTCAGCGACTTCTGGATCGTGGGGATGAGCACCGTGTCGACGATCTGCTGCCACTTCGGCGTCGCCGGGCGCGAGCGGGTGGCGGGCGAGGACAGGGTCTGCACCAGCGGCTTGAAGTGCTCGTGACCGGGCTTGTCCTGGTATTCCTCGAAAGCCGAGACGCGGGCGGCGAGTCCGAGCGAGGACTGGATGCCGAGCGCGTTGTTGTCGTAGCAGAACTGGACGAACTCCGTCGCCAGGTCGGCCTTCTTGGTGGCCTGCGGCACGGACAGGTACCACGGCCCCGGTACGCCCGCGATGCCCGCGGCACCGGCGATCATGGGCGCCGCCCCCACCTTCCCGTGTACCGGCGAGTCCGTCGGAACCAGCGGGAAGGCATGCGCCCAGAACCGCATCATCGCCGTCCTGCCCTGGTTGAACAGGTTCTGTGCGCCGCCCCAGTCGAGCTGCTTGGCACCGGGGGGAGCGACCTTGGCCTTGGTGCTGAGGCCGCTGTAGAAGCGGAGGGCGTCCAGGTGCTGCCGGTTGTCGATGATCACCTTGCCCTGGTCGTCGAGGACCGCCCCGGGCGATCCCGCCTGCAGGACATGGGTGAGCCATTCGGTCTCGACCGCGCCCTTCACGTCCGTGCCGTACAGGGCGTTCTTTCCCTTGGTGTCGCGTGTGAAGAACTCCGCCGCGTCGGTGAACTGGTCCCAATTCGTGGGCGGGGCGAGCGGATAGCCGTACTTCTTCTCGAAGGCGGCCTGCTCCTTGGAGTCCTCGAACAGATCCTTCCGGTAGAACAGGATCTCGGAGTTGGTCCAGGCCGGCATGCCGAGATACCTTCCCTTCACCTGCGCTCCCTGGACGAGCGAAGGAAACAGGTCCTTCTTCACGGCCTCGGTGAACAGGTCGTCGAGAGGGCGCAGAACGCCTTCTGCGAATGCGGGAAGCCAGATCGCGTCGAGGGCCGCGACGTCGAAGCTCACGGCTCCCGAACTGAATTCACCGAGCAGCCGGTTGAACAGTCCGTCGTAGGGGAGCTCGACGAACGTCACCGAGGTGCCGGTCTTCTTCTTGAACAGCTCGGCGATCTTCAGCAGTTCCTGCTTGCCACCGGCTTCGCACAGCACGCGCAGTGAGCCCGAGCCGCCCGACGAATCGTCCGCCGCGCCGCCTGCGCCGCAGCCGGTCGCCGTCAGCAGACCGAGCCCGGCCAGGCCTCCGAGCTTCAGTACGTTCCGACGCGGCAGCCCCGCGGCACCAGGTGCTGGACTCCACTTGTTCATGACGTGCTCCAGTTCGAGTTGAACGACATTGCTGAGATTTCGGAACGATGGGGGGAACGGGTAACCGAGGAGGCGAGGGAGGATTCCCTTTACCTCCCCTATGCACCGACCGCCGGAATCCGGGACTTCCCGGACTTCGCGCTACGGGGTGGCGCGGAATGTGTGATTCTGTGTATCCGCCCGAAATTCGGACGCCGTGGCGCTGTCCAGCACTTTGGTGGCCGTCGAGGTCGATGACAGCAGTACACGCGTCGCCGCGACATTGCTGACGGCCCGGTTGTTCGAGATGTGGTTCGCGTCCCCGGACTCGACGCGGATGATGACCGGAGTCGCCCCCGACGGGCTGACGGAGCCCGCTGCGACGTTGAACGCGAACAGGTTCGTGGAGACCAAGTTGTTGTCGCCCCGCAGGTGGATCAGCCCGTACAGATCGTCCTTGCCGTTGCCGTACGACTGCATCGGGGCCCACGGCTCCACATCACGCCGGAAGTGGTTGCCGCTGATCAGGTTCTCCTTGTTGACGCCCTCGAAGTCGATCATTCCGGGATAGAAGGCGTGCAGACGGTTGGCGGTGATGGACGACCGGTTCACGTTCTTGAAGTGAACGGAGCTCCTTCCCCGCGGAAAGATGTTGTTGCCGGCCAGCAGGAGCCCCTCGTGCTGTTCCGCGAAGACCGAGAATCCGACGTAGCCGGCTCCGATCAGGTTGTCGGTCACCTTCGAGGCCTGGCCCGATCCGACCAGTTCGATGCAACTGCCGCACTCGGCCATGAAGTTCCCGCTGATGTTGAGCGCGTCAGCGTCGCGCACCATCACCGCGTGTTCGAGGTAGACGAAGCCCATCCCCTCGATCCGGAACGCGTCGTTGGCGGTGTCGACCTTGATGCCGAACTTTCCGTTCCGATAGGAGTTCTGATGGGGGCTGAAGCCGACCCCGTCGAGACAGAACTCCTTGAACACGACGGAACTCAGGCGCGGATCCCCGGTCCGCGACACCAGGAACGCCTCGCTCCGGCCGTCCGTGTTCTCCACCTTGATGCGGCTTCCTCCCGGCCACACCTCGTGCCAGTCCGACGTATCGGCCGTGTTGTACCGAATGCTCGAGGAAGTGAAGCCGTGCCCCGACCCCTTGATGGTCAGATAGCTGATGTCCACGGTGACCCGCGTCTTGAGCGGATAGTCGCCGGGCGGGATGTAGATCACGGCCCCCGGCTTGGAGGCCTGATTGGGCTGGTCCTGCTTGATCCTGGCAATGATGTCGTTGATCAGGGCGCCGATGTCGGTGTAGCAGGTGATGGACGGATTGGTGGAGTGGGTCCATGTTGTGACGTCGAAGACGGTGGGCAACGTGATCAACCCTTCGGCTGGATGCTTGAGTCCGTGAGAGGAACAGCCACCAAGGAGGCGGAGGCGTGCGCGGATCAACCGCGCCGCGGCGTGGTTCCCCACTGCGGCGGACCGAGGAGCGCTGCTGTGCCGACGGCACAGGGAAATGCCGTACGAGTGCTGTGCGGGAATGCGGCGAGACGGAGAGAAGGCGGTGCCTGCCGGCCTGCGATCCGCGGCCGACCGCCGGGCAGAGCCTGCCCGGCCGTCACCGCAAGGCGATCACTTCGACGGATGCACGGCTCAGGGGTGCGAGCCGCACGAGCGGCGAATGCGCAGCCGGGGCTCGGCAAGGATCCTGGAGAGCGCCCGGCCGGGCTCGGCGATACGTGCGAAGAGCAGGTCCGCCGCGGTCCGCCCGATCTGCTCGATCGGCTGCGCGGCGACGGTGAGCGGAGGTTCCAGAAGGTCGAACAGGGGGAGGTCGTCGAAGCCCACGAGTGCCATGTCCTGCGGGACGCGCACGTCCCGCTCGCGCAGGGCACGCACAACTCCCTCCGTCAGGAGGTTGTTTCCGCAGAACAACGCCGTCGGCCGTTCGTCGCCGTCCATGTCCAGCAACTCGGCGACCACACGCCGGCCCAGGTCGAGAGTCCGCGCCACCCCGATCGCGTCCTGGGGCTTGCCCTCACAAACCGTCAGACGCACACCCGAGCGGCCCTCCAGCGCCTCCCGGCAGCCGGCCAGCCGCTCCCGGGTGGGGGTCGCCGTGGTGGTGCCGACGACTGCCGCGATGTGCCGGTGACCGTGATCCAGGAGGTGGTCGACGAGAGCGCGGGCTCCGGCTCGGTGGTCGATCGACACCGAGTCGAACAGATCCCCCGACACTCGCCGGTCCACGGTCACCGTAGGGGTGCTCGTGTCGACCAGCTTCTTGAGTGATGCCGGGTCCTCGGTGGAAGGCGCGATGATCACACCTGCCACACTTTCGGCAATCATCAGGTCAAGGTAGAGATCTTCCTGCTCGAGTCGCTCCGCAGTGTTGCACAGCAGCACCGCGTAGCCCCGGTCGGCGGCGACGGCCTCCACGGCCCGTGCCACCGACGCGAAGAACGGGTTCTCCACATCCGAGATCAGCAGGCCGACGGCGTCGGCCCGTTGGGTTCGCAGGGCACGTGCCGCCTTGTTCGGACGGTAACCGAGTTCCGCGGCGCTCGCGCGCACCCGCTCGCCCAACTCCGCCCTCACGAAGTCCCGTCCGGCCAGGACCCGAGACACCGTCGCAGTCGACACGCCGGCATGCCGGGCGATCTCCTGGTAGGTGATCCGGGCCATGGAAGGCTCCTGTAATGGATTACGTAATGGATTACTCGACTGGCTCGGCACAGATATAGCGGCGGCTCGTCGGGGGCGTCAAGGCATGGGGCAGACCCAACGCTTGACGATACGTCAGTCCGATTCGCTCCCGTCCGGAGTATTGACGCGGGGCAGGCGGAACCTCATGCTCTCCCACCATCCGCACTCCCCACTTCACGCACCGTGACGTCAGGCTGTGTGCGCACCGCTCCAGCGCGTCGTGCCTGGAGCAGGAGGACGCGTTTCCGGATCCTCACGGCCGCGTGGACCAGCGGATCGCTTCGCGCCGCTGTTTCCCCATGACAGGCATGGGTCACCAGGCCTCTCGTACGGCGACGCACTCACCCATGTGCACCCGTGCACGTTTCCCTCCCTGCCCAGGAGGTCGTCCTGTGACGACGAGCCGCATCCGAAAAACCCTCGTCGTGCTTCTGGCACTGACGCTGACCTTCCTCATTCCTCCATCGGCGGCCGCGGGTGAGACCGCGGACTACCCGGAGTTCCCCTACGCCCCCACGAACTACACCGAGCCCTACCGGGGGCAGTTCCACTTCAGTTCCCGCGGGGGCTGGATGAACGACATCAACGCACCCTTGTACTACAAGGGCGAGTACCACCTCTTCTATCAGCACAACCCCCACGGCCTGGCCTGGGACTCCATGCACTGGGGCCATGCGACCAGCAAGGATCTGATGCACTGGGTCCAGAAACCGATCGCCCTGGAGCCCGGCGTCCACCCCGGGGACCTGTGGTCGGGCGCGGGCGTGGTGGACGCCCGGAACACCTCGGGGCTGCGTACCGGCACGGAAGACCCGATCGTGGTTTTCACCGGCAGGAACGGTGTGCGCATCGCCTACAGCAATGACGCCGGCCGGACGTTCCAGAGCTACAACAACGGTCAGGTGGTCGTACCCGTCGCCGGCGAGGACAGAGACCCCAAGGTGTTCTGGCACCCACAGTCGAACCGCTGGGTCATGGTGATCTGGTCCGACACCGACGGAAACGGCGCCGAAGGAAACGGCCAGGTGGGGAATGGCGTCGACATCTACACGTCGACGGATCTCCTGGAATGGACGTTCCGGGACCGGTACGCGGCTCCCTGGCTCTACGAGTGCCCGGACTTCTACCCGCTGGCCGTGGACGGCCAGCCGGGGGACATCAAATGGGTCCTGAACGACGCCGAAGGCCAGTACGTCATCGGCGACTTCGACGGCACCGACTTCTCCACGAACTGGTCCTCACCACAGCGCATGGATCAGGGCCGGACCACGTTCGACAACGGCAGTTTCTACGCCGGCCTGACGTTCAACCACATGCCGGACGGCCGCGTCGTCCAGATGGCCTGGATGCCGGCGAACAGGGGCAGCACCTGGAGCGGCAGCGCGACCGTCCCCGCCGAACTCGGTCTCAGGACCTATCCCGAAGGCGTGCGCGTCACGCGCAGACCCGTCGCCGAGCTCGCAGGCCTGCGCACCAGCACCTCCTCGTGGACCGACCGGACCATCACGTCCGATCCCTCGACGGATCCGCTGCCAGGTGTCTCTGCCGACACGTACGAGATCGAGGCCGAGTTCGACCTCGGCGGGGCGACGGCACCCCGCTTCGGGTTCGCTCTGCACGCCCGCAGCGACGGCTCGTCCGACCGGACCGTGCTGTACGACCGCGCGGCCCAGACGCTCTACGGCGCGTCCCTGCCGCCGGTCGGCAACCGCGTGAAGATGCGGCTGGTCGTCGACCGCGGACAGCTCGAGATCTTCGGCAACGACGGGAAGCTGTCCTACTCCGACAACGTCAACTTCGATGCGTCGCCAGGCAGTCAAGGCATTCGTCTCTTCGCCGAGAGCGGCAGCGTGCAGCTCGTCTCTCTCAAGCTCCACCGCATGGGATCAGGCTGGGGAACGGGCCAGTCCACCCTCGAGAGCAACCTCACCGGTCCCTGGCAGGCGGTGAACGGCACATGGACGGACACCGCCGGCGGCAAGCGCGGAGTGCACTCCGGTGATGCGTTCTACCTGAGCCAGAGCACGGCGGCGGACTTCACCTACGAAGGCGACCTGAAGGTCGTGAACGGTGTGGCGGCGGCCCTGACGTTCCGTGCCAACGCCGACGCCACACAGCACTACAGCGCCAACATCGACACCAACGGTCTGCTCAAGCTGTGGCGGCCGGGTCACGTCATCGCGACCCGTCCGACCACCGTCACACCCGGACGTACCTACCACCTCAAGGTGGTGGCCTCCGGCTCGAACATCAAGGTCTACCTCGACAACAACACCACGCCGGCCATCGACGCCACGGACTCCACGTACACCTCGGGCCGCCTCGGCATCAACACCTTCAACGGCACCGGCGAATTCCAGAACCTGTACCTCAACACAGGGGGCTTCCGCACGAACATCCCGACGGGCTGGCAGGCGGTGAACGGCACATGGACGGACACCGCCGGCGGCAAGCGCGGAGTGCACTCCGGTGATGCGTTCTACCTGAGCCAGAGCACGGCGGCGGACTTCACCTACGAAGGCGACCTGAAGGTCGTGAACGGTGTGGCGGCGGCCCTGACGTTCCGTGCCAACGCCGACGCCACACAGCACTACAGCGCCAACATCGACACCAGCGGCCTGCTCAAGCTGTGGCGGCCGGGTCACGTCATCGCGACCCGTCCGACCACCGTCACACCCGGACGCACGTATCACCTCAAGGTGGTGGCCTCCGGCTCGAACATCAAGGTCTACCTCGACAACAACACCACGCCGGCCATCGACGCCACGGACTCCACGTACACCTCGGGCCGCCTCGGCATCAACACCTTCAACGGCACCAGCGAATTCCAGGACGTCAACGTCTTCATCGAGTGACGGGCCGCGAGGCGCCCAGGAGTGCTCCTGAACGCCTCTTCGGACGCGTTGCAGCTGCCCGGCCGTCATGCGACGGCCGGGCAGCCGCGGTTCCGCTAGCTCGGAGTTGCGACCATGAAGTGGTTGGTCGTGAAAGCATCGAGCTGCGCGGTGGTGGCGCTGTGGAGCACCCTCGTAGCCGTGGTGCTCGCGTCGAGGACGACCTTGGCCGCCACGTTGCTGGTGATGTGGTTCGATGCCAGGTAGTTGTTGTCGCCGCTCTTGACCAGCACGATGGTCGGGGTCTGGCCCGCGGGCGTGATGTTCTGCGACGGGACGCCGAAGGAGAACTGATTGCCCGTCACGGTGTTCTTGTTTCCGGCGATGTGCACCATGCCGAACTTGTCGTCGAAGCGGGTGCTGGTGCCGTCTCCGTAGACCCGTCGGAAATGGTTGGCGGAGATCAAGTTCTCGGAGCTGTTGTCCAGCAGGGCGATCTGGCTGGGGAAGTTGCTGAGCAGCTTGTTGCCGGTGATGGAGGCGCGGTTTCCCCTGGACAGTGTGATGTTGCAGGCCCACAGGATGGTGTTGCCGGCAATGTGAAGCCCCTCGGCGTTCTCCGCGAAGATGGAGTAGCCGGCCCAGGCGCTGATCAGGAAGTTGTTGGTGATCTTGGCGACCTGTGACGCTCCCGTCAGTTCGATGGAGGAGCCGCACTCCGCGATGAAGTTGTTGGTGATGTTGGGGGCGTCCGCGCCCTTGATGACGAGGGCGTGTGCGAGGTACACGAAGCCCATGCCCTCGATGCGGACGGCGTCGTTGTCGGACTGGAACGAGATGCCGGTCTTGCCGTTGCCCGGAAGATAGGGCTTGCCGGCGGTCACCCCGTCGAGACAGAAGTCCTGGAAGACGATGCTGTTCAGCCGCCCGACCGTGGCGGGGGCCCCGGTTCGGCTGACCAGGAACGCTTCGTTGTGACCGTCGTTGTTCTTGACCCGGATGTGACTGGCGCCCGGAAGTGTCTCGACCCAGGACCCGGTCTGCGACTCGTCACGGATGGCCTCGGACAGGAACCCGTGGCCGGCCCCCTTGATCTGCAGGAAGCTGACATCGACGACCACCCGCGTCAGGAGGTCGTAGTGGCCGGGCGGGATGTAGATGACCGCGCCGGGTCTGGTGGTCTGCGTCGTCTGCTTCGACTTGATGTCGGCGATGATCTGGTTGATCACGGCGCCGATGTCCACGTACGGGGAGACCGTCGCTCCGGTCCACGTCGTGACGTCGTAGACAGTGTCTGCCATGTCCGTCCTTTCTGAACGGTCTGGTGTGCGGGTGCTGTGTGTGCGGGGTGGTCAGAGAAGGCCGACGATGGAGTGGTACGACGGGTGCGGGGGAGGCGGTGCGGACGGCTGTGCCGTTGCGGCCCGAGCGGTGCTGCGCTGCGCGGTGTTGAGGGACACCGCCGCTGTCAGAACTCCCGTGAGCCCTGCGAGCACACTGCGACGTGAGATCCGCGGCTTTTCCTGATGCATGGCGGCTCCTGGACGAAGGATCGGGGTGTCCGTGTGTCCCGGTGCGGGCACCGACGCCCGCACCGGACGGAGCACACGGTCGTGCGAATCGGCTCCTTTCGACGGCTCAGCGGATCGCGACGGCTCAGCGGATCGCGCCGGCGGTCATGCCCGAGATGACCTGACGCTGGAAGACCGCGTAGATGATCAGCTGAGGGACCAGCACGAGGGTCGCGGACGCCATCATCGCGCCGTAGTTCACGCTGTAGACGCCCTGGAACTGGGAGATCCCGAGCGAGACCGTCGTCAGCTCCGGCTTGTTGATCAACGTCACCGCGAAGGGGAACTCGTTCCACACGTAGATGACGTTGAGGATGGCGAGGGTGGCGACGACCGGGCGCATCAGCGGGAACACGACCTTCCACGCCATCGACCACAGCCCCACCCCGTCGATGACCGCCGCCTGCTCGATCTCCTCGGGGAACTCGCGAAGGAACCCGGTGAGGAGAAGGATGTTGAAGGGGATCGAGACGGCGATGTACGGCAGGATCAGCGCGGCATGCGTACCGAACAGACCCAGCGCGATGTCGAGCCGGTACACCGGGAAGAGCAGAATGTATACGGGTACGGCCAGGCCGGCCAGGAGGTAGTACCTCGTCGCGTTCTGGACGCCGCGTCGTCCGCTGCGGAAGACCATCCGCGTCAGAGCGAAGGCGGCCATGTAGGAGATGACCAGGCCGATGGTCACGGAGAACACCGCCAGGATCAGCGTGTTCTTGTACATGATCATCAGGTCGAGCGTTTCGAGGGCCTGTCGGTAGTTGGCGAGGCTGAGATCCGACAGGGAGAACGGGTGCGCCAGGATGTTCTCGTTGGTCTGGAACGACAGGAGCATGATCCAGAGCAGCGGCAGCAGGATCACGAAGGTGATCAGATAGGCGAGGGCCGAGGCGATGATGCGGCCACGGCGCGGACGCCGGCCCGGCAGGGACTTGGCGGGCACGGACTTGGCGTGAGACGCGGTGCGCCGGGTGCTCGTCGTTGCGGTGCGTGGGGTGCTCGTCGTCTTCACGCCGCAGCCCTCCTCTTGAGGCCGAACAGAGTGGCGACGGCGGCGACGACGCCGATGACGAACACCACGACTGCCAGCGCCATGCCGTAGCTGTACTGCAGTGTGGTGAAGGTGACGTGGTACATGTAGCTCACCATGACCTCGGACAGATGGACCGGGCCGCCGCCGGTCAGGGCGTAGACCAGCTCGAAGATCTTGAAGACGCCGGTCACGACGAGGGCCGTGCAGATTCCGAACGACTCCCGCAGCATCGGCACCGTGATGTACCGGAGTTGCTGGAAGCGCGTAGCCCCGTCGAGGGTGCTGGCCTCCATCACGTCACGCGGCAGCATGCGGATGGCGGCGTAGAGGATGGTGACGATGAAGCCGATCTGCTGCCACAGATAGACGAACGCGACGGAGTAGGGGCTGAGGGTGCTCCCTCCGATCCACTGCGGCTGGACGGCCATGCCGACCGCCTGCAGCACCGCGTTGACCAGGCCGATCTTGGGGTCGAGGATGAAGATCCAGATCAGCCCGACGAGAATCGGTGCCACGATCGCCGGCGCGAACACGAGTGGCCGGAGGATCGCGCTTCCCTTGACGTCGCCGCTGAGCAGGACCGCCAGGAGGAACGCCAGGGGGACCAGAAGCGTCACCGCGACGCCGAGGATGATCCCGGTGTTCTGGACCGAGGTCCGGAACACCGTGTCCTGCGCCATCTCGCGGTAGTTGTCGAGTCCGGTGAACGTCGCCGGTGAGACGCCGTCGTAGCTGGTGAAGCTGTAATAGACCGAGTACAGGATCGGGTAGACCATGTACACGGTGTAGAGGAGCAACGCCGGCGCGATCATGAGGGTGAAAGTCCGGCGTGTGGTGAGCCAGTTCATGCTGTCCTTGCCATTCGGACCAGGGTGGGCGGCCCCGGTCGTCTCCGGACGGCGTTCGCCGTCGGCTGCCTTGTGCCGTCGGCTACTTGAGGGTCCGCTGAACGAGCTGCACGGCGTCCTTCGGACTCATCGCACCGGACATCACGCCGTAGAGGCTGTCGTACATGGCGTTGGCGGTCTCGGCCGAGACGACCAGGTCCGGCTGTGCCTTGGGGCTCGACAGGTCCTGCCGGGCGGCCTCCTCGAGCACGGCCCAGAACACGGAGGACTTGGCCTTGTCCACGATCGGCACGTAGGTGGTGACGGGCGGCTGCGCATTCTCGACCAGGATCTGCTGGCCCTCGTCGCTGTAGTAGAACTGGAGGAACTTCTTGACGGCCGCGTACTTCTTCGGGTCCTTCTTGACCTCGGCGCTGGCCACGAGCGGCGCCGACGGGGCGTTCATCACCAGGTTCTGGTTGCCGACGCCGTCGGAGAAGGTGGGACCTGCCCAGAACCCGACGTTCTTGCCGACGGGGCTCTCCTGGATCTTCGCGGCGTCCCACACCCCGGAGTCGAGGAAGGCGGCCTGTCCGGAGGTGAACGAGGCGACGGCCTGGGTGTAGGTCTGCGTCGTCATGTTCGGCGGAAAGGCGCCGGCCTTGGCCAGGTCTTCGATGTGCCCGTACAGGCGCAGGAAGTCGGGGTTGTCGTAGCTCTGCTTCTTGTCGAGGATCGCCTGGTACTTGTCCTCGTAGCCGAAGCGGTCGAGCATCGTGAGGAAGGCCCATACGCTGAAGGAGGAGTTGTTCGCGCCCTGGGCGATCGGCACGACGCCCTTGGCCTTCAGCTTCTTCACGGCGGCGAGCAGGTCGTCGTGGGTCTTGGGGACGGCGATGCCGTGCTCGTCCAGGATGGCCTTGTTGTAGTAGAAGCCGGTGACCAGCGCCTGGTAGGGGACGCCGTACTGGACGTTCCCCTGCTTGAAGCCCGAGAGCATATGGGGGGCGAACTTGGCGTCCAGCTTCTTCTCGGCGAGGACCGGCTGCAGATCGAGCAGGTCGCCGTTCTTCGCCATGTTCTTCGCCAGCGCGTTGTAGACCCAGAAGACCTCGGGCAGGGTGTCGCTCTGCGCCGCGATCGTCATCTGCTGCTGGTGCTGCTCCATCGGCCGGCCGACGAGCTTGACCTTCATCGTCGGGTTCTTCGCGTTGAACGCCTGGACGAGTTCGTACGTCGCGGGGTCCTGCTGCTGGATGTTCGGGTTGTGCATCGCCAGGGTGATCGCCCCGTCGGCGGAGGCGCCACCGGAGTCCGAGCCGCATGCCGTCACCATCGCGGCCGTCAGGGCCGTCGCCGTGACACCGCTTGCGAGCCGACGTATCCGCGGGGAGCGAGATCTGTCGGTCTCGCGTGTCATCGTTGACATAGTGCTGCACCTTTCACTGACATCTTCTGAGGCGGGTCTGCTGACTGCACCGAGATGAGCGGCCCGGATCGGCTGCTGGAGATGGCTTGGTGACGGCCGGCGCGGGGCTCTTGTGAACGAGGCTCGCCGGGCGGGGCAAACGTTTCGATGAAAGATACTCAGCCGGATTCGCGTGTCAAGACTGTGTACCAACGGGATTTCCCTGCACTGCGGGGGATACAGCTCACTGCCGCCGCGCGGGATCCCGTCGGGCGCTGATCAACGGCTCCCGCGCCCGTTGACGGCGCTGTCGCGGCGTGCCATCTTTTGCGTAAACGTTTCGATTACGTAAGGCGGAGATGGGCGAGTGGCAACGATCGTCGACGTCGCGCAGCTGGCGGGCGTCTCCACGTCCACCGTGTCTCACGTCCTCAACGCGACGCGCCCCGTCCGCGAGGACACCCGAGCACGCGTCGAGGCGGCGATCCGGGCCACGGGATACCGGCGCGACAGCGTGGCCCGGGCCATGCGCCGGTCACGGACCGACTCGATCGGCCTCGTCGTGTCGGACGTGACCCAGCCCGCCTTCGCCGAAATGGTCCGGGGCGTCGAACACGAGGCGACTGCCGCCGGCCTCACGCTGCTGCTCGCGAACTCGGGCGAGGACCCCGCGCGCGAGCGGCGTGCGCTGGAAGTGCTGACCGAGCGCCGGGTGGACGGCCTGATCATCGCCCCGGTCGGCCGTTCACACCGCAAGGAGATGGCGGACATCCAGCAGCGGGGCACCCCTTTGGTCCTCATGGACCGGCTGGGGGGCCTCCGCGCCGATCAGGTGGGGGTCGAGAACACGGCTCCCATGCGCGACGTGGTCCTGCACCTCGTCGAGCACGGTCACCGGCGCATCGCGCTGGCGGCCGGCGACGCCTCGGTCCCGACCATCGCCGAGCGGCGGCAGGGCTACCTGGACGCCCTCGGCGAGGCGGGCATCGAGGCCGACGACTCGCTGATCCTCATGGGCCGCGGTCTCGCGGCCGACACCCGGCACAGCATGACCGGGCTCTTCCAGGAGCCGGACCGTCCGACGGCCGTGGTGGCGGTGAGCACCGAATCCGCCGTCGGCGTGCTCCAGGCGGCACGGGCGCTGGATCTGCACACCCCGCGCGACTTCGCGTTCGCCGCCTTCGACGGCTTTCCGAACGCGGACCTGTTCCGGCCTCGGATCAGCACCATCACGCAGCCCGCGTACGAAATCGGCAGCACAGCCATGCAGCTCCTGCTCGGCCGCCTGGAGGACGACACCAACAGCTACCGCTCCGTCCGGCTGGCGCCCGAGATCACGTACCGGGAGTCGTGCGGCTGCCCGGACTGACCCGGCGCCACCGATCGGACACCGCATGTCCGGTGCGCGAGACGTGCCGGTGGCGGTGCGGAGCGTCAGGCGGCGGGGGAGGCCAGTCCCCCGCCGCCTTGCAATCAGCGACTGACATATCACTGAAAGGCAGATGGTAATGCCCTCCCCTCCGGTCACCCCTGCCCCTCTTACTGATCCGGCGCACCTCGGCGATCCGGCGCACCGGACCTCGCCCCGCGGGCCCTTGCCACCCGGCGGCACCAGATGACACGGGCCGTCTCCCTGCGTGGCGTCAGCAAGACCTACGCTCGCGCCGCCACTGCCGTCGACCGGTTCTCGCTCGACATCGCACCGGGAGAGTTCCTGGTCCTGCTCGGCCCCTCGGGCTGCGGCAAGTCCACCGTCCTGCGCATGATCGCGGGCCTGGAGGACATCACCGAGGGCGAGCTGCTGCTGGACGGCGCGTACGCCAACGACGTGCCACCGCGCGAACGCGGCATGGCCATGGTGTTCCAGAACTTCGCGCTCTACCCGAACATGACGAACCGGCACAACATCGGTTTCCCCCTGAAGCTGCAGCATCCGCACGAGGACCACAGCGCGCGCATCGAGGCAACCGCCCGGATGCTCGGGATCGACGACACCCTGGACTCCTACCCGAATCAGTTGTCCGGCGGCGAGCGCCAGCGCGTCGCGATGGGCCGGGCCATCTCCCGGCGGCCGTCCGTCTTCCTGATGGACGAGCCGCTGTCCAACCTGGATGCCAAGCTCCGCAACCACCTGCGCGCCGAAATAGCCAAGCTGACCGCTGATCTAGGGGTCACCACGATCTATGTGACACACGATCAGGCCGAGGCGATGTCGCTCGGCGACCGGGTCGCGGTGATGCGCGCCGGTGTGCTCCAGCAGGTGAGCACTCCGCGCGAGACCTATGCGCTGCCCGCGAACGTGTTCGTCGCCGCCTTCATCGGCACTCCTCGCATCAATCTGCTCCAGGCCGTCGTCCACGCGCCGCTGGGGGAACGGATGTGTGTCGAACTCGGCCGGCAGAGACTGCCGCTGGCCGAACCGCTCAGCAGCGACCACCAGTTGCTGCGCATCCAGCAAGGGCGGCCGGTCGTCGTCGGACTGCGACCCGAGGCCGCCCGCATCGCCCCGCCCAGCCACGCCCGGCCCGGCGAGGTCCCGCTGACCGGCGTCGTCGAGCACACGGAGTACCAGGGCCACGAGGCCCTGGTGCATCTGAACACGGGCTCGCGCCGTGCGGTGGTGCCCGATCTGGAGTCGGCGCGGCCCGGTCCCGGCCGTCGGAGCCGTACGCCCGGCCGTCTCGGACGGATCAAGGAGCGAGCCAGGGCGCACGCAAAGCCCCAGGCGTCCGCGCCGGACGGGCCGAAGGACCGGGCGCCGGGCGCGCACGCCCCGGATCGGGGCACGATCACGGCCGGCGACCTGGTGCTGCGTACGGGACCGGACGTACGGCTGCGGGCCGGCGCCCATGTGCCGCTGCTCGTGGACCTCGGGCAGCTGTACGTCTTCGACCGCCGCGGCCACCGCATCTGCCCCGCTCCGGCCGAGACTCCGGGCCTGTACGAGTAGGGCGCGGCGCGGTGCGTTCCCGGCGCCCTCCTGAGCCCGCAGGGGCGCGGCACCTCGTTGCCGGGGGCTACGGGGATGGGCCCTGCGCCGGGCGCTGGGTGCCCGGGGACACCTCCCGCGCACGAGGCTGCGGGGGAGTACAAGGCACGCGTTACCCCCGGCGCTTGAGGCACACGGGCCCCGGGGCCTGCGTGGCAGACACGACCCCGTGGAGGGGCTCACCCGGGAGTGAAGCGCCCACCGGCAGCAACTACCAACGGCCCGCCGTGGTGAGCCAAGACCCCGTAAGGGTCCACGAGGGACAGGGGAGTTGAGGCGAAGGGAGTCGAGGCATCCGACGCCTTGACACCCGTCGCGGCACGCGACAACAATCGGCGCAAACGTTTCGCGCAAACGTTTCGATGAAGGGAGGTGACGTGGCGACCATCGTCGATGTGGCGCAGTTCGCCGGGGTGTCCATCTCGACCGTCTCGCACGTCGTGAACGGCACCCGGCCGGTGGCGGAACGGACCCGCAGGCGGGTGCTGAAGGCCATCGAGCAGACCGGCTACCGCCAGGACACGCTCGCCCGGTCGCTGCGCCGCGCACGCAGCGACTCCATCGGACTCGTCGTCTCCGACGCCGGCCAGCCCACGTTCGCCGACATGGTCCGGGGCGTCGAGCACGAGGCGGCCCAGGCGGGATACACGCTGCTCCTCGCGCACTCGGGGGAGGATCCCGCCCAGGAGACCCGATCGGTCCAGGCACTGGCGGCCCGCCGGGTGGACGGCCTCATCGTCGCCCCGGCCGCACAGTCGACGGGCAGGGAGACCGAGGCCGTGCGCCGCAGCGGGACGCCCGTGGTGATCCTCGACCGGATCGGCGAGCCCGGGACCGGCGACCAGGTCGGCGTGGACAACACCACGCCGATGCGCGAACTCGTGGAGCACCTGCTCGGGCACGGCCACCGCGGCATCGCCCTGGCCGCCGGAGATCTCGCGGTCTCCACCATGGCCGAGCGCCACCGCGGCTATACGCAGGCGCTTCGGGCAGCAGGCATCGAGCCGGACCCCGAATGGGTGATCACCGGGTCGGGACTGGCAGGGGAAACCCGCCTTTCGGCCCTGCGCATGCTCGGCGGCGAAGGGAGGCCGGAAGCAGTGGCCTGCGCCAGTACCGAAACAGCGGTCGGAGTCATGGAGGCCGCCGCGGAGATCGGCCTGCGCATCCCGCGCGACCTCAAGCTCGCCGTGTTCGACGGCTTCCCGCAGTCCGACCTCTTCGAACCCCGTATCACCACCGTCGTGCAGCCGGCCTTCGACGTGGGAGTCACCGCGATGACCCTGCTGCTGCGACGGGTGAACGGCGACACCAGCGACGCGGGCGAGACGATCCGCCTCACGCCGCGTGTCATCTACCGCACCTCGTGCGGCTGCACCCCTGGATAACCCCTCAGCGGGCGGTGGCGGAGGCCAGTCCCCACCGTCCGAACGATCCGACATCAGCGACTGACATCACGAAAGGCATCCCCCCATGTCTACTTCCCTTGGCGATCTGACCCGCCGGAAGGCGGCGCGCAGCGCCCGTACGTCGAGCTGGGACCAGCGCGGCCGCAACCAGGACTACTGGACGACCCCCGCGCACTCCAGCCGGGTCCTCGCCGACCTGGAAGGCCCGGGCCAGATCACGCACATCTGGATGACGCAGTTCTGCCGGAAGACGCTCGGACCCGGTCTGATCGACCCGCTGGAGGCGGACACCGTCGCGCCCGTCATGGAGATCCACAACGCGCTCGGCGTCAACTGGGAGGAGCCGGACCCCGACTACTACCGCAAGGTCCTGATCCGTATCACCTGGGACGACGAGGAGGAGCCGGCCGTCCTCGTGCCGCTCGGAGACTTCTTCGGCGTGGGCCACTGCATGCCCAACAGCTACCAGTCGGCGCTCTTCACGGTCTCGGCCAAGCCCGAGGAGTCCCTGATCTTCGGCGGCAGCGCCGCACTGAACTGCTGGGCGCCGATGCCGTTCAACAAGCGGGCCCGTATCGAGCTGGTCAACGAGAACGACCTGCCGATCCAGCAGTACTTCTACGTCGACTACGAGCTGTTCCCCGAGGAACTGCCCGAGGACACCCTCTATTTCCACGCCCGCTGGAACCGCAGCAACCCGTGCAACGGCTGGGCCCCGGACATCCAGACCAACAGCCCCGAGGTGAACATCGTCGATGTCACCGGCGAGGACAACTACGTCATCCTCGACACCGAGGGCACCGGCCACTACGTCGGCTGCAACCTCTCCGTCCACCACCGGCAGGGCAGTTGGTGGGGTGAGGGCAACGACATGATCTGGATCGACGACGACTTCCTGCCCGACGGCTCCACCGTCTGGCCGCCTTCCCTGCACGGCACCGGCACCGAGGACTACTTCAACCACGCCTGGGGCATGCAGAGGAACGCCTACCTGTACCACGGAGCGATCCTCCACGAGGCCGACGTCCCGGGCTACTCCGTCAACTACCGTTTCCATGTGACCGATCCGGTCCGCTTCGAGGAACGCATCAAGGTCTCCATCGAGCACGGCCACGGCAACCATCTGAGCGACGACTGGGCCTCGACCGCCTACTGGTACCAGACGCTCCCCTCGCCGAAGGCGTCCATACTGCCGCTCGAGCAGCGCCTGCCGGTACGCCCCGCCGGCCTGCCCATGCCCACCCCGGCGCCCCGCGCCGGCGCCGTCGCCGAGGAGATCGCCCAGATGCGTGAACGCTACCGGGCCCGTTTCGAACGGCACATGGAGCACCTCGCCGAGCGCACCCGCCTGCGCGGGGAGCGTTCGCTGCAGGAGTCGGAGGCCAACACCAAGCAGGCCGCGGACGTGCGGCACCGCTACGACGAGCGCACCCGTGGCTGACCCCGTGGACGCCGCCGAACGGCCCCCTGCCGTGTCCGCTCCGCCGGGGGACCCGCACTTTCCGGCGCTGCACCTGCGGCCGCCGCACAACTGGCTGAACGACCCCAACGGGCTGGTCTTCCACGACGGCCACTACCACGTCTTCTTCCAGTACAACCCGGGGAGCGCCCGCCACGCCGACATGCACTGGGGGCATTTCCGCAGTGCCGACCTCCTCACCTGGGAGCTGCTGCCCATCGCCCTGGCCCCCACCCCCGGCGGGGAGGATGCCGGGGGAGTGTGGTCGGGCAATGCCGTCGAGGCCGACGGCGAGCTCGTCGCCTTCTACTCGGCCCGGCACTCCGACCGCTGGTACCAGCCGGTCGCCCGGGCGGTGTCCCGGGACGGCGGTCTGACCTTCACCAAGCACGAGCGGCTGATCGTCGCCGAACCGCCCGCCGGGACCAGCATGTTCCGCGACCCCTTTGTGTGGCGGGACGGCGAGCGCTGGCGCATGCTCGTCGGCGCCGCCCTGGAGGACGGTCGCGGCGCGGCCGTGCAGTACTCCTCCACCGACCTGGTCGAGTGGGAGGACCAGGGTGTCTTCCTGGCCCGGGCGCCCGAGCCGCTGCCCGGCGGTGGCAACACCGAGGAGGGCTGGGAGTGCGCCCAGTACGCGTACTTCCCCGACGGCCGCGGGGTGGTGCTGGTCAGTGCCTGGGACCCGGACGAAGGGGCGCTGTGCACGGCGGCCTGGCCGGGTCACGAGGAGAACGGGGCGTTCGTCGCCGGCTCTCCCCGCCGCCTCGACCACGGACCGGACTTCTACGCGCCGGCGCTGCTGCCCGCCCCCGACGGCCGCTGGCTGATGTGGGCCTGGATCTGGGAGGCACGGGACGAGGAACGGGTCGGCGCCCCCAGCGCGTGGACGGACGAGGTGGGCTGGGCCGGGATGCTGTCCCTGCCGCGTGAGGTGACCCTCGGCGACGACGGGGAAATCCTCCAGCGTCCCGCCCGGGAGGTCGACCGGCTGCGCCGGGACCGCCGTTTCGACGCGACGGGTGAGGCGCGCGCCGATCGGCCTGCCGACCTGGGCGGGATCGGTCCCGCCTGCGACATCGTCGCCCGCCTCGGAGCCGCAGGAGGACTGCGGCTGATCACCGACGCGGTCGGCGGCGAGTACCTGGACATCGTCCGCGACCCGGACACCGGCGAGGTGGTCGTCGACCGGTCCCATGCCTCGCTCGAACCGCGTGCCAAGGGCGGCAGTTGGCGGCTGCCCGCGCAGCCGGGGCCGGTGGACCTCCGTGTCGTCCTCGACCACTCCGTCGTCGAGGTGTTCACGGCCGACGGACAGGCGCTCAGCCTCCGCTTCTACCCCGTCGGCGGCGCCCCGTGGCGCCTGCAGGCGACGGCGACGGGCTCGGGTCCGGCCCACTACGCCGTCGAGGCATGGGACCTCGCCGGCGTGCAGATCCACGACAAGCGGCCGGAAGGCGACAGGCGGCCGGAAGGCGACAGGCGGCCGGAATCGGAGCGGGCGTCATGACCGCCGTCGTCATCGGCGAGTCGCTGGTCGATCTCGTGTGGCGCAGCGGGGGCACGACGATCGCCCCCATCCCCGGCGGCAGTCCCGCCAATGTCGCGGTCGGCCTGCACCGCCTGGAGCGTCCCGTCCGCCTCACCTCCTGCTGGGGCGACGATCCGCCCGGCGTGCTGGTGCGTGACTACCTGTACGCCACCGGCGTGCCCATCGACCGTACGGAATCCGCCTCGGGCCGCACCACCCTGGCCCTGGCCTACGTCGACGACGCCACCGGTGCCGCCACCTACGACTTCCTGGCCAACTGGGATCCGCTGCTGCCGGAGTTGCCGTCCGATGCCACGCTCCTCCACACCGGTTCACTGGCCATCGTGGTGGAGCCGGGTGCCGACCGCGTCGTGCAGGCCTGTCGTGCGATCCGGTCCCGGCCGGGCGGAGCAGTCGCCGTGGATCTGAACGTACGTCCCGGTGTCCAGCCGGACCGGGCCGCCTACCGGCGTGCGGTCGAGCGGATCGTGGCGACCGCCGATGTGGTCAAGGCGAGCGACGAGGATCTGGCCTGGCTGTATCCGGACCGGCAGCCGGTCGACGCCGCCCGCGACCTGCTCGGCATGGGCCCCCGCCTGGTGGTGACCACGATCGGCGCCGAGGGCGCCCGTGGTCTCCTCGCCGGCGCGGAGGTCACGGTGGCGGCGCCACTGGTGAAGGTCGTCGACACCATCGGCGCGGGCGACGCCTTCCAGGCGGCGCTGCTCGCGGGGCTGCTCCGGCCCCGCGAGGACGGCACCCACCGGGTGCACCTGCCCGAGGACCGGGACGCCCTGGAACAGCTGCTGCGCCAGGCCGTGACCGCCGGCGCGCTCGCCTGCGAACAGGCCGGCGCCCAGCCGCCCACCCGGGCACAGCTGGACGCCGCCCTCGGCGTCGCTCCGTAGCGACGGCAGCGTGCGGGCCTTCGTACGGCGGGCCGTCCTCGGCGGACGGCCCTCCGTACGGGGTGAACCGCCCCTTGGAGGTATTCGGCGGACCGGGGCCACGACGCCTGGCGCCGGTCCGCCGAACACCCCTCGCCTTCCCACCACTTCACCGGGAGACGCATGCCCATGTCCGTTCCCTCCTTCGCCCTCGGAGACGACCTGCTCGGCCGGGCCGCCAAGCGCCGCCGGGCCCGCTCGGCGCGCGTGGCCAGCTGGGACCACACCGGCCTGAACGAGGACGCGTTCGTCGTCATGCCGGGCGAGACCGCGGTCCTGGCCGACCTCGAAGGTCCCGGGGCCATCACCCACCTCTGGTTCGTCCAGGGCTGCCGGCTCGTTCTCGGCCCCGGTCTGTTCGACGCCCGGCAGGCCGGCACCGCGATGGTCGAGTTCAACAACGCCCTCGGCTACAACTGGGAGGTCAACGACCCCGACTACTACCGCAAGGTCGTCATTCGCATGTACTGGGACGACCAGGAGCACCCCAGCGTCGTCGCACCGCTCGGCGACTTCTTCTGTGTCGGCAACTCCCTGCCGGCGAGCTTCCAGTCACTGCCTTTCACCGTCTCCGTCAAGCAGGACTCCGAGCGCAGGTTCGGCGGTCCGGCCGCCTTCAACTGCTTCCTGCCCATGCCGTTCAACTCCCGGGCCCGTATCGAGGTCGAGAATCAGGGAGACGCGGCGTACATGCAGTACTTCTACGTCGACTACGAGCTCTACGCCGAGGACCTGCCCGAGGACACCCTCTACTTCCACGCCCAGTGGCGCCGCAACAACCCGTGCGACGGCTGGGGGCCGGACCTCCAGGTCAACAGCCTGGAGACCCAGGTGCCCAACCTGGACGGCAGGGACAACTACGTCATCCTCGAGACCGAAGGCGCCGGCAACTACATCGGCTGCAACCACACGGTCACCCACTTCACCGGGACATGGTGGGGCGAGGGCGACGACATGATCTGGATCGACGACGACTTCCTCCCCGACGGCAGCACCCGCTGGCCGCCCAGCATGCACGGCACGGGAGGGGAGGACTACTTCAGTCACGGCTGGGGGATGCAGAAGATCAACTACCCCTTCCACGGAACGATCGTGCACGAGGACGACGTCCCCGGCTACCAGATCAGCTACCGCTGGCACCTGGCCGACCCCCTCCGCTTCGAGGAGCGCATCAAGGTCACCATGGAGCACGGCCACGCCAACCATCTGTCGGACGACTGGGCCTCGACCGCGTACTGGTACCAGACCCTCCCCGGACCCCGCTTCGACGTCCCACCGGTCGGGCTGCGTCTCCCGCGCCGCCCGGACACCCCGTCGACGAAGGACCTCCCGGCCCCCGACCGTGGCCGTCTCGACGCTCCGCGCAAGGCGATGTACGAGCAACGCGACGCCCGCATGGCCGACTTCGCGGCGCAGCGTCAGGAATGGCTCGAGCGCCGCGCGGAGGAGTCGCGGCAGCGGTCGGCGAGCAACGCGGAGTACGCACGCGAGGTACGGCGCCGGTTCCTCAGCCGAGGGGGTTCAGGAACGTGAGCACGGACTCCTTCTCGTTGATCAACGGCTGGAGCTCCGTATTGAACGGCTTGCCGTAGGGCGCTGCCAGATGGGCCCGGAAAGCGGCCTCGTCCTCGTACACCTCGAAGATCCAGTACGCCAGGGGATCGGCTTCCTTGGTGTACACCTCGAACGCCAGGTTCCCGGGCTCCTCACGGACGCGAACGGCGTAGTCCTTGACCAGCGCGGCGACGTGTTCCTCGTTTCCGGGGCGCACGGTGAACTCGGCCAGCAGAGTCTTCTTCATGCCCTGTTTCCTGTCTCTCGCCGGCGACACCGGCATGGCGGAACGGTGCGGGGCGGGGGGCCGGTTCCGGCACTCCGCCCCGCACCGTCAACGTACCTGCAGGAGCGGTCGGCTTCCTTGGCCGTATCGACTCAGTGCGCCGCTGCGGCTCTGTGAGACTCGGCCCCGGCCTTTGCCTCACCGGCGCGCCGCGGAACGAGCAGCCGCTCCACGAGGTGGCCGAAGATCAGTCCGAACCCGGCCCAGAGGGAGAGCTGGGTGGCGAGGGAGCCGAGGCGGAACTGCCAGAGGACAGCGGCCGGGAAGCCCTCCGGCGCCTCGTTGAACGACGGCAGGAAGGCGTAGGCGAGACCCATGGCGACGACGAATCCGGCCACGGCAGCGACGGTCGCGTTCCAGTTGCCCAGCCGGGGCGCAAGCCGCTTGCCGAAAATGACCGCGGCGACGGCGAGCAGCACGCTGAGCGCGATCAACAGGAAGTACAGGGCCGTGCGCCGGCCGATCGTGCCGGGATCACCGACAGCCGGCGGATTGGCCGGGTACTTCAGGAAGGGCACGACGCAGACGGTCAGCGCCGCGCCCAGCGAGATCAAGCCCGCGGTTGCACGCGGGCCGATGCGGCCGATGCGGCCGAGCGCGACGCAGAACGCCAGGGCGGCGATACCGCCCAGGGCGACGCCGGCCAGCAGGATGCCGGTGGCGAGTCCGGCCGTGGACTGCACGGCACGGCTGACCAGTTCCTCCTCGCCATGGCCGTGGCTGCCCTGTTCCTCGAAGGCGATGGCCGCGTCCACAGGAGACTCGCCGAGCAGATAGGCGACGGCGAAGGCGAGCACACCGGCGAGGAGACCGGCCAGCATGCCGCGTACGAGCAGGGCTCTGACGGGTACGGAGTTCATGAGTGGCTACCTCTGACTTCAGCGGTTGTCAGTGGCAGGGGAAGCCGAGCAGATGACGGCCGTCGTGGACCCACTCGTGCACGTTCTCGCCGGAGAGGAGTGCGACGGCGCCCTGTTCCGCGCCGACGAAGTACAGGACGACGAGCATGAGGACGCCGACGAACAGCGCCCAAGGGGCGATCGCCTTCAGCGAGATGGTGGTGATGGCCGGTGCGGCGGGGGTGGCCGGCGCGGGGGCAGCGGAGAGTGCCATGGCAGAACCTCCTGGGGAACACGCGTCCCGATCGTTGGTGCCTTGGACGACGGTGGCGGGTCTGACTCGCCTGTCCCGATCTCGTATGTGAGGACAGGCTTCACAGTGGCGCGACCGTGCCGGGTTCTCACCGGACTTCCGTCACACCGTCGTCATGTCCACGTGAAAGTACCGCGTCGCGACCTGCGGCGCTACGGCGCGCGGGCCCGTACTCGTGTGCCTTTAGTCTCTATGCGACACGAAAGAGGAAGGGGAGAGATGCCGGTACGCGTGATGCTGGTGGCACCCGCCGTCAATGAGGGTTTGCGCCAAGCGCGTTTCGGTGGGGACAGTCCCCTGGACCAGGTCGGGCAGCAGCAGGCGCGCGCGGCTGCGGCCGGGCTTCCCCCGTCGACCATGCAGACGTCCTCCCCCTCGCTCCGCTGTCGTCAGACCGCCACCGTGCTCGGTATGGACGCCCGGTCCCTGACGGAGTTGGACGATCTGGACGTGGGGCGCTGGCACGGGAGGTCGCTGGAAGAAGTGACCGAGTCGGAGCCGCAGGCAGTGGCCACCTGGCTCTCGGACCCTGATGCGGCGCCTCACGGGGGTGAGTCGTTGACCAGGCTCGTCGGTCGCGTCGGCGCCTGGCTGAACGACCGTGCCGACGGCACGGAAAGGGTGTTGGCCGTGGCGGAACCGGCGGTGATCCGCGCGGCCCTCGTCCACGCACTGGGCCTTCCGCCGCAGGTGTTCTGGCGGCTCGACGTACGGCCGCTGTCGCTGACCGAGATCACCGGCCGGGCCGGGCGCTGGAACCTGCACTGCGGAAGGCCGTTGACTCCGGTCGCAGCGACCACCGGGCCCTGAGGATTTCGCCGCGGACGCGCCCAGGGCTACCTCACGGAGCCGCAGTGTTCCGGGTGCGCTCTTTGCGCCGCTGCTCCTCCTGCTTGCGCCACCCGTACCGGGTCAGGCCCTTCGGCTTGAACACCGAGAGGATCACGATGAGGAGCAGGACCACCAGCCCGCCGACGGAATGGGGCAACGTGCCCGGCAGCTCGCGGGGGTCGGCGGTGCGTGCCGCTGTCTCTGCCAGGTGGCTCACGGTCCGTGTCTCGATCAGCAGGACGGTGGCGGCGAAGACGGTGAGGAGGAGTTTGACCAGCACCCAGAAGTGCCGGAGCAAGCCCCATGGGGTGCCCAGGGCGTTGACGATGCCGATGACGACCGACGCGAGGGCGAGGGGGACGATGGCGTACAGCACCGTCACTTCCATCGCGGCATAGGCACCACGCACCGCCGACGCGTCCTGGCCGGTCACCGCCGTGACGTCGAGAGCGAGGTAGGCGAAGACGGCACCGAGCCAGCCGACCGAGGTGGTGACGTGGGCGGTGAGGACCGCCTTGCGGAGGCGCGGCGGCATGGCCATCAGCGGTGGGCCTCCGGTGCGTACGCGGCCGGGTGGCCGCCGGACGTCTGGATCACGCTGACGCCGGTCGACGGTGTTTCTCCGATGCCCATGTGCCGGCCGGGGCCGTGGTCGCCGCCGAGGCCGGTGAGCTTCACGATCACGGCCAGCAGGATCAGGACGCCGACGACGACGGCGGACACCTTCGCCCAGCGTGGCGCCTTGGGTGGGTCGCTGCGGGGGGACGGGGACGGGTCGGCCATGAGATGTCCTCCACGGGTGTCGAATCTTCGAGCACCATCAGTTTACGAGACACTCTGTCTCTCTCACGTCAACATGTCACGACCGCGTCGACCCGTACAATGCAGGGGTGCCGAAGCTGTGGAACGAGACGATCGCGACGCACCGCCACGCGGTACGTGAAGCGATCCTGGAAACCACCTGGGAGCTGGTGGCCGAGCGCGGTCTGATGTCGGTGACGATGACGCAGATCGCCGAGAAGGCCGGGATCGGACGCGCGACGCTGTACAAGTACTTCCCGGACGTCGAATCGATCCTGACCTCCCACCACGAACGCCACGTCGCCGCCCACCTGGAACAGCTTGCCGAACTCAGGGACGGGCCCGGCGACGCGGGCGAGCGGCTCGAAGCGGTGCTCGGGCGCTATGCGCTCATCTCCCACCACCGCGGGCGGCACGCCACCGAGGAGCTCTCGGCGCTCCTGCACCGCGGCGAGCACGTCACCCGTGCGCAGCAGCAGCTCGTCGACCTTTTCCGCGGGGTGCTGGCAGAGGCCGTGGCGAGCGGTGACCTCCGGGACGACGTTGCGCCCGACGAGCTCGCGCGCTACTGCCTCCATGCCCTGACCGCAGCCGGCTCCCTGCCCTCCGAAGCTGCGGTCCGCCGACTCGTCGCGGTCACTCTTGCCGGGCTTCGCCCCGCGCGTGGAACCATCGGTCCGTGATGTCCGGGACGGTCTGTCGGCGACGGTGAAGGGGCCCGATTACGATGCGGGGCATGAGGCAGCAGGCGTGGCGCGTGAACCGGCCCAGTGGGGTCCGGGCGTACGTGCTGCTCGTGCTGGCTGTGCTGGCCGGTGTGGTGGCCATGCACGGACTGGGGCCCACCGTCCCGTCGGTGCCCTCCCATGCCGCCCACAGCGCGCACCCGACGGCCATGGCCGGGGTCCTGGAGCACGCCGACGCTTCAGGCTGTGATGAGTGCCTTCACGTCGATCACGGCAACGGCGATGCGGGCGGACACACGGAGCATGCCGACGCCACGTGTGCGGCCGGCGGCACGGCCGGAGCACCCGCGCTTCCTGCCCTGGCTCTGTCCGGCTCCGTCACGTGCCCGACCTCGGACATGGCCACAGCCGTTCCCGCGGCGACGCTGGGCGGTCGCGCTCCGCCGTCGTTGAGCGAACTGCAACTCCTGCGCATATAGGCCTTCTTGGCGTGCCCGGTCACTGTGACCGGCGCCGTCTCCGACAGCCATGCCTGATCCCGTGAAGACACAGGAGTCGCACCACCATGACCGCACACCGTTCCATGATCCGCCGTGCCGCCGCTGTGGCGGCCGCAGGCGCGGCCGCCGTCGTACTCGCCGCCTGCGGCGGGGGAGGCGACAGCTCGTCCGGCCACGGCGGCCACGACAAGTCCCCGACGCCGACCGCGTCGGCCTCCGCCCGCCAGGGTGACCACAACGCGGCGGACGTCTCCTTCGCGAAGGGCATGATCCCTCACCACCGGCAAGCGATCGAGATGGCCGACCTGGCGGAGTCCCGCGCAGGGTCCGCTGAGGTCAAGGCGCTGGCCGCGGAGATCAAGAAGGCGCAGGACCCGGAGATCAAGACGCTGTCCGGGTGGCTCACGTCCTGGGGTGAGGAAGTCCCCGAGGAGGGCGAGGGCGGCGAGCACGCCGGGCACTCCATGTCCGGGATGATGACCGCCGAGGAGATGACCGAGCTGGAGAAGGCGTCCGGCGAGGCCTTCGACACCGCATTCCTCCAGATGATGGTCAAGCACCACGAAGGTGCCGTCGAGATGGCCAGGACGGAACAGTCCGACGGCTCGTACCAGCCCGCCAAGGACATGGCCGGCGACATCATCACGTCGCAGAGTGCCGAGATCACGCGCATGAACGAGCTGCTCGGCAAGAACTGACCCCTGGAGCGTCACAGCGGGGACGGCCCACCCCGTCCCCGCTGCCTCCAGGCCAAGCGCCCCCGTTCGGTCCATGGATTTCCAGGAGGCCAGGCCGGATAGCCTGGAGCAATGCTCTCCGAAGTCACAGCGACCCGCTACGTCACGCCCTTGCGTGAGGGCGGTTCGCTCCCCGGGATCGTCGAGGCCGACGATCTCGGCACCTACGTCATGAAGTTGTCTACCTGGTGGCGCTGACCTGCATCGATGCGGCCGTGCCCACCCCTGACCTGCGCGGATGAGTCTTTCAGCGTCTTTCGGGATCGTGCTGCGTTACGCGGTCGATTCTCCCCACGCGCTCCCCAGGACCGGCGATACTCCCCAGATTCTCCCCAGGAAGTGACGTTGGGGCGGGCCTGGTGGCACGGGACGTCATGCCACCGGAGGCGCTGCCAAGGACACGTTGTGTGACTGCCTGCGAGGGCAGGGCAGAAGCCTGGCGCCGAGGGGATGAGCGCAAGGCGTGAGTCTGACTCTGCCTGAGCAGGCTCAAGTTCGAACCGGCCGTCGGAAGCCGACGTCTTTCCGATGACGCATCACGTGGAGTGCGTCGCCATCCTCGAACCGGCCGCGAAGGGCTCCTGATTTCTGATGGGTCGTCAGGCGACTTGCCGGGCAGGTCAGTTCCTCTGACGGGTGGCGTGTGTCGGTGTGCCGCCGAACACAAGCGAAACAGAGTGCTGAGCGCTGGCCAGCCTGAATGGCCGTTCGGGGTCACGATGATGCCTGTTGATGCAGCCGGACGCCCAAGGGGACTCCCAGGCCCGCGAACGCGGGTGGTCTTGGTTCGAGACCGACTCGAGTGCGAGGCCATCCGGTTTCCTGATCACCAGATGCTGCGTGCCTTGCCGTGATCAGCCCTGCTCCATGAACTGAGGACACTGTCAGCGTCGGATATGGGCGACAGTTCCTTCCGTGGCAAAGTCCTTCACGGCTCCTTCTCACTCAGTAGGATCACCGGCGGAGCGGGGCGGGAGACGTGCGGGGGAGCGGCGGTATGGGAGCTGGAGGCCGTCGGCCCTCGGCGGAGCGCTTGCATTCGCGCAGGCGGGCTGCGGTGCGTAAGCGAGTCCATGATCAGGCGCTCGTTGAGGTTCGGGGCTGTCTGAGGGACTGGGACGATGGCCGCGAGGCGGCGCGCGAGGCCAAGGCCGTGGCCGAGACGATCATCTCGCCCGAGTACGAGGGCCGGGTGCTCGTCGAGCTGCTGCAGAATGCGCACGACGCTCACCCGGCGCGCAGCGCTGACGGGCGCATCGAGATCCTTTTCGACGAGGACGAGGGAGAGCACGGCACTCTCTATGTGGCCAACGGCGGCAAACCGTTCGGCGGCAGGGACTTCAAGGCACTCTGCAGCATCGCCCTGTCCAGCAAGCGTGCCGATTCCGGGATCGGTCACAAGGGCGTCGGCTTCAAGAGCGTGTTGCACCTGTCTGACGCCCCCGAGGTCTACAGCGTGGCACGGGAGGGGTCCCGGATCCTCGACGGGTTCACCTTCCGCTTCGCCCGGCTCGACGACTTCGACGCGCTCGCCCGGGAGGTGGCGCCCGAACGCACCGGTTTCGCGGCCCACTTGAGGGAGAACCTGCTCACGCTGAAGGTGCCGGTCTTCCTGGAGGACGCGCCGCCGGCCGCCCAGCGCCTCGCGCGCCGGGGCTTCGTTACCGTCGTACGCCTGCCGCTGAAGTCGGCCGAGGCGCGCTCAGCCGCCAGGGACCAGCTGCGGGAACTCATGGATGACACGGCCCCGTTCGAACTGTTCCTGGACCGCCTGGAACGTGTGCGGCTGGAGTGGCGGGCGGCGGGGGAGACTCGGCGCAGGACGTACGACCGTCAGGTGGAGGTGCTGCACCACTCCCGCGGCCTGAAGGTGCAGCAGGTCACGCTGCGCCGGCGGATTCGGCTGATCGTCGTGTGCGGGAAGGCAGACGCGGACCTGGCCCGGGACGCGATCGCCGCGTCGATGGAGAAGAGCGGGATGCGGCGCGACTGGGCGGCCTGGGAGAAGAAGGCCGAGGTACGCGTGGCCGTCCCGGTCGGCGATCCCCTGGGGGCCGGGCGGCTCTACACCTTCCTGCCGATGGGTAAGCAGATGCTCGCGCCTGTCCGGGGGTACATCCATGCACCGTTCTTCGCGGAGATGAACCGCCGTTCGTTCAACGAGGCAGTGCCGTGGAACGACCTGCTGCTTGACACCGTGGCCGAGTTGTGCGCCCGCGCGGTGCTCGCTGCGGCGGACGGGCGGGCACCGATTCCGTCCGGCGCGCTCGTCGACCTGATGTGCTGGGAGCCCGAGAAGCTGGGGCGGCTGACCTCTGCCTTCCAGCGGCTGGACCACGACATCGCCCAGGTGCCGTTCGTCCCGGTGATCGGGACGCCACCCGGGGCGCTGACCTCCCTGCACCGTGCTTTCCTGTGGGAGGGGAAGCACGGATCCACGGTCTTCACTCCGCAGGAGGTCGCCGCTGTCGGGGTCACGCATCTCGTAGACCCGAAGCTGCACCCCACCCGGCTGCGACGGCTTGCGCCCCTCGCCAGGGCCGTGGGCCGGGGCCTTGCTCCACCCATCGAGCGGCTCGCGTCCTGGGCGGAACGGCTCGCCAAGGCCGCCGTACGCGATCCGTTCGATCCTGACTGGTGGGCGGACTTCTACTACGACCTCTCCCAGGCATTCCCCGACGGGTCGGCCCTGGTCGGCAAGCGGATCGTCATCAGTTCCCGGTCGACGACGGAACCGGCCGGCGGGGAAGGCGTCTTCTTCGACCGCGATGCCCCGCAGGGCGGCTCCCTGCCACCCCTGCCCGACGGGGTGTCTGACCGCCTTCACTTCGTGCATGAGGGCATCGCCTGGTCCGGCAAGGGCCGCAAGCGTAGAGTCCAGGGCCGCAAGTGGCTCAGGACCACGAATCTCGTCCACGACTATGGGGCCGATCGGGTGCTCGAGGTCGTCGCCGCCGCATTGAGCGCCAACGGTGTGGATGACGGCGTACGCCTCGCATGTCTGCGCTATGCCTGCGCGGTCTCCCACGCACTGGAGAGCGGCGGCCGCAGGGCACTCCGTCTGAAGAATCTCCGCGTGCCGACCCGGGCGGGTTGGTGCGACGCGGAAGGGGCAATGTTCGGGCCGGGCTGGCCCGGAGAGCACTCCTCCGTCGACAACACACTGACTCGGTTCCTGGAAAGGGTCCGGGGACTGTCGTCCGTGCTCGACGAGACGGAAGGGCGGCTCCTCCTCCGCCCCGAGGAGCTGTGCGGTGACACGGTCGCTGTGGCGGCGATGTTGCGCTTCCTCGAAAGGCACCAGGTCGCGCATGGACTCCGTACCCGCTCCGAGACCTTCGGTACCAAGGTCAGGGGAGACGACCTCAATCGGCCCGCCCGGTTCTGGGCCCCGTGCCCGCGGAGTGGGCTGCCGCAGTGGAGGACTACCGCTGAGCGCTGGCCGAGCCGCCGTCAGGTCGGCTACACCAGCGTCGATTACCACGAACGCAACCTGTCCGCAGCCGTGCTGCCCGGTCAGGACGACTACGCGGCCTTCTCCGAGGAGGACCGCAGACTTTACGCGGAGCTGATCGTGCACGGCCTCGCCGTCGCCTGGCCCGACGCCGCGCTGGAGATGCAGTTCGTGCGCCACAGCGACCCCGCCGGAACGCCCTGGCCCACTCCGCTAGCCGCCTTCCTCGCCCACGCGCCGTGGATCCCGCAGACGGTCGCCCTGGGTGCCACCTCCGAGGGAGCCACGTTCGCCACGGCCGACACGGCCTGGTGGTGGCATGGTGTTCAGCCCCCGCCCCAGTTCCTCAGCGTGGTGCCGGCGACCTTGCGCAGCAGGCGGTCCGCCAAGCTCTCGGCACGGCTCGGCCTGCTCCGCGTCCGCTCCTGGGACGATTCCGAAACCGCGCTCGACCGGCTTTGTTACCTCCCCGACCTCGTGCAGGCCGACGCCCACCTCCGGGATGGCAGACTTGCACACCAGATCGAACAGGAGTACGAGAAGGCGTGGGTGCAGCTGCTTCCGGCGGGGGCAGGGACGCGCACCGCTGACGGCGGGCCCCTCATGGCACCGCGCCGACTGCTGATCACCCGGGCTGGCGTCCTCGAACCGCTTGACTCGGAGGAGGCGGACGAGACGGTTTTCGTCCCGGATCCGGACGGGGTCCAGAACCGGGCCCTCCTGGACCGTGTCCCCGTGCCCGTGATCCCGGTCCGGGACAAGGAACTGGGCGGTCGCGTCCACACCTTCCTCGACCGGAGAACGACGTTCGACGTCCAGCGATGCAGCGACGCCGAGCACGACATCCAGGCCGACCGGCTGCCCGTCAGTGACGCACCACGCCTCCCGTTGACGGAGTACGCGGGACCCTGGCTGCGCACCCTGGTCGCGGCCCTGGTGGAGTTCGACGAAGAACGCGCCTCACGTCCGGGGCCCTTGGCCGTGGTTGACGTGGACAGCCTGCTGAGCCGCTGCGACGTGACTGTGGCCGACGAGGCGGTCGTCTGGATCGCCGGCCATCGCCTCACCGAGAACGGAGCGGACCGTGCCCTGCTGCACCCGCACCCCGACCGGCCCCGTGTCGTCGTGGTGCACAGTGGGCAGCGCTCCGGCTGGCGGGTGCTCCGCACCGCCGCCCCCGCCGTGGCCGCCCTCATTGGCGCGCCCTACCTCGCGGGCAGCCTGTGGACCGCGCTGACGAAACTGGAGGAGCGCGGCCTGAAGGCCGACCGCGTCCCCGACGAAGACCTCTCGGTCGTCCTGGACCTGCGGCCGAACCAGCTGGGGGCCGTCCTCGCCGAGCGTGCCTCGCAGCGCTCCAGCAGCGAGCGGCTCGTTCCCCTCCTCGCCTGTCTCCATCTCGACCTTGCGGAGGAACTCCGACAACGCGCCGAGGACTTCCCCGACCGCGCCGCCCTCATAGTCTGGCTCACTGGCCGGATCGGCGCACCGGACGCGGAACTGCTCATGCGGCTGCTGGAGGACGACGACCGGGAACGGCAACTGAGTGCCCTCTCCGTGCCCCTTGCCGACGCCAACCGAGCATGGCGCGCGCTGGGCCTCCCGGAGATCGACAACAGGGACCGGCACGAACGGCAGTTCGCTACCTGGCTCCAGCGGAACCGTCCCGCGCTCGCCGCACGAATACGGGACGCCTACGCGGACGTTCACCGGTCCGGAAGCTCCCTGTCCGGGTACGTGAAGCTGCGCGACCTCTCCCCACTCGTGCCGGACCCGGCGTGGCACACGACACTGTGGAACCTCGCCGATGAACTCCTCCAGGCTCACGCGGACGCTTGGTTGGCGAGACGGCTCCCCGCCCCTTCGTCGACGTCCCGCCCGCTGCGGCCGCTCGCCGAGGTGCGCGAGGCATCCAATACGGCGGTCCACAAGCAGGTGCCACGACTGCGGCAACTGATCGAGGAGTGGCAGCGGCTCCACTCCGCAAGTCGCCCCGCAGTACTGCCGCCCGCCCAGGACGTCCTGCGGGAACTGGATGACCACGGACTGCTGGACTTCGAGGTCCTGTCTGTGAAGGCGTTGATCGCCTGGCTAAGGACCCGCGGTTACTGGCCCGAGGACATGCCGCTGTCGGACCGGCGCGCGGATCTCGGGCTGACCGAGACCCGTTCGTCGGAGCCCACAGGGGACGGCAAGGTCACGGGCGGAGGTCGGCCCGGAGGGTCTGCCCCCGGCCCCCATGTGATGCTGAACGGCAAGCCCGTGTCGGCGCGGCTCGACGATCTGGGGGCTCTCGCCCGCGATGTGGCCGCCGACCTCACGCCGGAGCAGCGGGCCACCTCGGCCACGTCTGCTACGGCGCTCGCGCCCCGGATTCCGCAGCCATGCAGCGCGTCCTCGTCCGGTGCGAGGTCGCACGGCGGTTCGTACCAGGCCCCCGTGACTGACCAGGACCGGGCCCTGGCGGTGGGCCTCGCGGGCGAGGTGGCGGTGGCGGCCTGGCTGCGCGAGCAGTTCGGGGTCGAACCACAGGACTCGTGGAAGTCCGGCCTGCGGGTCCATGGGCTCGCAGGCGGGCAGCCGGGGGACGACCGGCTTGGTTACGACTTCCTCATCCACGACGGCGACGCGACCTATCTCTACGAGGTCAAGGCATCCACCGGCAACAGCGGCGAAATCGTCCTCGGCGAGTCCGAGGTGCGACGCGCTTCCCGTCTGAAGCCGGATGAGACGTATTTCATCGTGTACGTCTCCCATGTCCTCGATCACGACCTCCGCGCGATCGCTGTCCTGCCCAACCCATTCGGCGTCCCCGACCTCGCCGGCTACGAACTGGTCAGCACCCAGCTGAGGCTCCGGTTCAACCGTGGTTGAACCACCTGTTCGTGCACGGTTGGCCGTGGGACGACGGAGGCGACTCGCCCTACCCGGCTTCCCACGCCCTCGTCATCCGCCATGACGAGTCGTTGGCTGGCCAGCGATAGGGATCGGCGGATCAGTGGTTGCCGGACCAGACGACCCGATTGGTGAAACTGCCCCGCTCCCGCGCTTGCTGGTCGATGGCCTCGACCACGTGGGTGGCGTTGCCGCCGTTACGTGCTTCGGGCCGCTCAAGGGCACCGGGGCCGGTCGAGGGGGTCGAGTCGTAGATCACCTCGAACAGGGCGTGGTCATCGAGGTGCTGGCGGGTCACGATCCATCCCTCGGGGTCCCCCGGTGGACGGTAGGAGGAGGGCTCCTGCGGCGGGCCGATGATCAGGTAGCTGCCGTCGGGGAGTGAGACGTGCACGGTGTATGCGCTGAGTCCGAACTCGATGTCGCCCTCCAGCCCGCGCTGCCGCAGGGGCGTGGTGATGTGTGTGTGGCGGCGCCACAGCTCCTGATACCAGGCGGTGTTCACGTTGCGGTGGTTGGGGAGCGGTGCGAGTGAAGCCGTGTCGACGGACGTGCGGTGGCTGCCCAAGCGGGAGGTGTCCGGGGTGTCCGTGAACAGCTCGCGCTGTACGTCGGGATTCATGTGCCTCTCAGTGCATGCGGGCGTCGGTGTCGAAGAGCGCCAGCTCGTGGCTGTGCAGGAGGTGCTGCACGATGAAAGATCGTCCGGCGACCTTCCACAGGCCCCTGCCGCGGTTGAGGTGTGCGATGGCGTCCATCTCTACGGAGGTCAGTCCGAGCAGGGAGGCCGCGGCGTGGAGCTGGTCGGTTTCCTGGCGGTAGATGATGCGGGTGCTGCAGTCGGCGAGGAGGCCCTCGGCGAGAGCGCGGCCCTGTGATCCGGCGTCGCCGGCGGTGAGCAGGTCGCTGAGCCTGTGGATGACCATCAAGTTGGCGATGCCGAGGCCGCGGCTCAGTTTCCACTGGGCCTGCATGCGCTGGAGGAGGCCGGCGTGCCTCATCAGGCGCCATGCCTCGTCGTACACGATCCAGCGTCGGCCGCCGTTCTGGTCGGAGAGGGCGGACTCCATCCAGGCGGAGGCGCACGTCATCGCCAGGACCAGCGCCGTGTCGTCGCCCGAGCCGCCGAGCCGGGACAGGTCGATGGTGAGCATCGGTGCGGTGGGATCGAAGGCGACGGTGGAGGGGGCGTCGAACATGCCGGCCAAGTCACCATGGACCAGGCGGCGCATGGCGTGGGCCAGGTCACGGGCCGCGTCGCCGAGTTGTCCCGATACCATCCCGGCGGCCTCGTCGAGCGCGCCGGAGTTGTTGAGGGTGGCGGCGACGTCACCGAGGAGCGGGGTGGTGCCGGTGTCGGCGGCGCGGGTGACGACGGCGTCGAGGGCGATGTCCAGGGCCGTGTGCTCCATGGGCATCAGGTCCCGGCCCAGGACGGTACGGGCGAGGGAACCGAGCAGGAGAAGGCGCCGTTTGCGGATCTCGCCGATCCAGTCGGCCTCGGAGACGCCCGCCGGGCGCGGGGCCGCGTCCAGGGGATTGAGCCTGCCGGGCAGTCCGGGCCCGAGTGCGACGGATCGGCCGCCGAGGGCTTCCGCCACTGGTGTCCACTCGCCCTTGGGGTCGCACGGAACGTAGACGCGGTACCCGAAGGCGACCGAGCGCAGCGCGAAGGACTTGGCCAGGGCGCTCTTGCCCTGGCCGATGACGCCGGCCAACAGGATGTTGGGGTTGGTGAAGCCCTCGACCTTGCCGTACAGCGCGAAGGGGTCGAAGACGAACGACGCCTCGGCGTGCACATCGCGGCCGATGTAAATGCCCTCGGCGCCGAGGCCGCCCTCGGCCAGGAACGGGTACGCGCCGGCGGCTACGGCGGTGGTCATGCGGTGGGCGGGGAGCTTCAGCCGGTTCTTGCGGGCGGAGGCGGGTCCGGGGCGTCCGCTCGGGGGGTAGAGGGCAGCGGGCGTCTCGTGCTCGACGTGTGTGCTCTCTGCCTGGTGGGCGGTGCTTCGGCGCGGGCCTTGGCGGTGGCTTCGGCGAGCTGGCGACGGGCCTGTTTGCGGCTGGCCCGGTCGGTTCCGTGGGGAGTGAACAGCGGAGGCGCGGAGGCGCGGCGGGCGGGGCGGGCGGGGCGGGCGCGGCGGGCGGGCCGGTGGCTCATCGGGGGCCCTCGATTCTGCGGGTGGTGCTCATCGCACGCAGGCCGTGGTGTGCGTGCGGAGGTCGGTGGGGGTGGTCTTGCGTCGGATGATGTGTCCGGCGGCGAGGTGGCGCTGGCAGATGGTCAGTACGGGCGGCCCCTCGGGCAGCCGTTCCGGATGGCACGCGCTCGCCTCGGCGCCTTCTGCCGCCGTGTTGCTGGGCAGCAGGTGGAAGGCCGAGTGGATCTCGGCGGTGGCCTGCCACATGCGGGTGTGGGCGGTGGCGAGGTGGCGGCCGGCGGCAGGGTGCGGTGGCCGGGTGGTCTCGGTGAGCCGGTCCAGGAGCTGGTGCAGGGCGGTGAGGTGGGCGTGCAGCACGTCAAGGTGCAGGCGGTCCACCGGCGTGGGCGGGGTGGCGTCCTGCCGTGTCAGAGCACGGGTGTGGTGGCGGACTCCGGCGCTCGCGGCACGAAGGTAGGGGTGCGCGTCCTCTGGACGCGTGCGAGAGGTCAAAGGTGGTGGTCCTTCCTGCCGGGAGGCAGGGGCGGCAGGCAGCGGTGGCTCTGCCGCAGCGTGATCGGAAAGGGACGGCTCAGGGTTCTCGCCATCGGGCACGGCTCAGGCCGGCGGGGGAATGGTGCCCGGTCACAGAGCGGTGCGGGCGAGCGGCAGCGCGGTGAGGGCGAAGGCGTCGGGCTGCTGGTAGTTGAGCCGTCGCTGGTCGACGCCCGAGGTGACGGTGCTGGTCTCGATCTGCGCGCAGGCGGCGTCGAGGAGGGCGTCGGTTTCGGCCGTGACGGTGACCAGGCCGGTCAGGGCCACGTCCGCGTGCCCGGCGATGAGCTGGCGCTCTCGCATTTTGACGTCGGCGTACTCGACGGAGTCTTCCTCGCTGTCGACCTGTCCACGGCGGGCGCGCCCGTTCGCGTCGGCGATGATCGCCGCCTTCTTCCGCTGGACGTCCCGCAGCGCAGACTCGAGCCCCTGGGGCGCGTATATAAGGGACAGGCTGCGCCGCACTCCGGCTGTGAACATGATCCCGTGCAGGAAGCCCGCTCCCATTTCGGTGCGCGGCCAGTTCTCCACCCAGTACGTGGCGTGGCGGGCGGAGTCGGTGGCGAGGCGGTCGTACTCCTCGACCTGGACGACGGGCCCGGCGGCTGCGGGGTCCGCCTCGGCGAGGCCGGTCTCGGACCACTGCTGGAGCGCGGCGAGGGCCTTCGGGTCGTAGGCGGTGCGGATGACGGCGGCGATCTCCCGCGAGGTCAGCCAGCCTGTGACCATGAGTCCGGCGTTCCGGGCGGCCTGGGCGATGGACGCGGTCGTCTGCTCCATGACGGTGAACGCGCCCGGCAGCCCGCCGCCGGCCTGGCTGATCAGGCGCTTGGCGGCCTTCAGGTCGAGGGAGATGGCGAGGTAGGTCTCGTGCGGGGCGGCGGCGGGGCCGACCGAGGCGACCAGTTCCGAGTAGATCTGTCCGGCGACCGGGGCCTGGGGCTGCCCGTTCTGGGTCCAGTGGCGGGTGAGGGTGTCGCCGCTGTCGGGGACGGTGCGCTCCAGTACCTGCACGGTGGCGATGTGCCCGGTGCGGGCGATTCCCGCGAGGGCCCGTCCCCAGCTGTTGACGTTGTGGTTCTGGGTGGCGGGGTCGAGGAGGGCGAAGGCGCGGGAGGTGACGCGGGCGATGGCGGTCAGCGTCTGGCGGTGCGGGTCGTGCACAGCCGCGGCACCGTTGGCGGAGTCGCCAGGCGTGACCACCTTGAGGGAGGCGGCGGTGCCGGGCAGGTGAAGGACGCCTTCCTGCCGGGGCCGGGTGACGGGCCGGGCGAGCCAGAGCGTCTGGCCGGTGCGTCGGCGCTGCGCGTAGCGGGCGACGATCGGCGCCCAGTCGATCAGGGAGCGGCCGTGCCGGCGGATCGCGACGAGAGCGCCCGACGCGGCCCATAGCGGGGTCAGGGCGACGGCGCCGAGCAGCCCGGGGGAGACCGCTGTCATCAGCAGCAGCGCCAAAGTGCATGACACGAGGACAAGTTGGGGAAGGGAGAGGCCGAGGAGGATGCCGCGACGGGACCGGTGCGGGAATTTCACCGTGACCGGGGCGACGGAAAGGTCAGTCATGGGGCGGGTCCTGGAGGCACGGGTGGGGCCCGGGGGCGGGAGCGCGCAGTACGTCCCGCCCCTGGGAAGCGGGCAGAGGAGCAGGGGCCGGTCGGGGGCGGGGGCGGCCCAGCCGTTCCGCTGGTCGTGGCGTTCTGTGAGTCGGAGGACGGCGGTGCGCCCTGGGGAGGCGGGGTCGTGGTCGGGGGAGCGGACTGCCATCCGCCGCCCTGCCCGGGCGCGGCGCTCGGTCCGGACCCACCCGGGCCCGGGCTGCCTCCCACCTGGCTGCTGGTGTCGTCGGAGACGCTTGTCGGCGGAGGTTGGACGGCCTTCTCCAGACCGGACTTGATGGCATCACCACCGGGCGAGACGCCCGTGCCACCGCCTGGTGAATCTTCCTTGCCACCGCCTCCACCGGTCGACTGGGAGGCGATGTCGCCAGGGAAGCCGCCTCCGCCTGCGGCGTCGGGGCCTTGCGGAGCGGCTCCCGCTCCGGCTGCCGCGCCGCCGGTTCCGGCGGTGGCGGCTGCCGCCGCGGCCTTGCGGGCGGCCTTCTCGGCGTGTGCCTTGGCGATCTGGGCTCCGGCGCCGCCGGCGCGGTGGAGGGACTCGCCGTCGGTTCCGTCGGCCGCCCAGTGCACGAATGTGAAGACGGCGTACGGGCACAGCAGCACCAGGACCATGATCACGATGCCGGACATGACGTCGGCGAGGGCACCGATGCCGTCCTTGGCCTCGGTCTTGCCCATGGCGGCGATGCCGAGCACGAAGATCACGGTCATCAACAGCTTGGAGACGACGAGGGTGGCGGTGGCTTCGATCCAGCCCTTGCGCCAGCGGCGTGCGACCTCCCAGCCGCCGCCGGCGCTGGCGAAGATCGCCAGCGTGACCATGACGAGGATGCCGACCTTGCGGACCATCATTACGCACGAGTAGAGGAAGGCGCCGATGGCGGCGCCGAGACCGGCCACGACCGGGACGAGCCAGCCCAGTCCGGCCAGGGCACCGATCTGGCTGACCTTCACGATGCGGCGCACGGCCGACTCGATGTCCAGTTTCGCGGCCTTGAACAGGCCGTCGGAGATCGCGTCGACCACCTCGACGGCGACCGTGGTGAAGGCGATGGCGCAGAAGGCGAACAGGACGCCCGACATGGTGCCGGTGAATGCTTGTGTGAGGGCTTGACCGTCGCGTCTGACGGCGGCCCGGACGAGCTGCGCGCAGAACGTCGCGACCAGCAGGACCAGGCCCAGCGGCAGCAGCATCTCGTAGTTGTCGCGGAACCAGCCAGCGTTCAGGTCGACCTTCGTGGTGGTGTTGACGGCCTTGGCCGCCAGGTCGGCAGCGGCGGCTGCCAGTTCACCTGCCGACTTCGCCATCCAGTCACCGATGGCCTTGCCGGGATCCGAGGCGAAGTCGACCGCGTCACCGACGGCGCACAATTTGTCTGCCAGGGGGAAATCACAGAAACCCACGGAGAGTTGCCCCTCCTTTCTTGTGTCAGGCGCGGGTCACTGCGTGACGCTCGGAGCGATGGCGGCCAGGGCACAGTCGTGGTGGGGCCGGCACTGCACGGCCAGGGTCACGGCGCGTTCCTCGGCTCCGCCGCCGCCCTTCTTCCAGGCGATCTGCTGCTTGCCGTTGACGGTGACGACGTAGATGTACGCCTCGGTGATCGCGGAGGGGTCCTCGGCGAGGGCCTGCTTGAACGCGGAGGGGTAGTGGCCCTCGGTGACCGTGCCGGTGGCGTGCTGGTCCTGGTCGGCCATCCGCGACCAGGGCACCGGATCAGGGACCTGGCCGGAGACGGACGCCCAGTCGGCGTACTTGGTCTCCTTGGTCATCCATGCGCGCATGCCGGCGAGCTGCTGGTCGCGGCTGGTGTCGCGGGTGTCGTAGGACCACAGCATCTGGGCCACCGCCTTGACGTAGGCGACCGGCTCGGCGATCTGCGGAGGCTTGGGCACCGCCCCCGATCCGGCGGCAGGCTTCGGGGCGGCCTCGGAGGAGGACGGGCTGCTCGCCGGCGCCGGAGCGGCGTGGTCCGGACCCTGGCGGCCGGTCCCGTTCCCGCTCAGCCAGGCGACGGTGGCGGCGGTTGCGAGCAGGACGGTGACGACCAGAGCGACGATCGCGATCCGCTTGTTGGCCGGCCACCCGGTGCCGTAGGAGGACAGGGAGGGGGAGGGGAATCGTTTGTGCATCAGTGGACCTGCGACCCGAGAGCCGAGAAGAACGCGACGATTCCATTTGCGGCGCCCAGGCCGAGAGCGGCGCCCGCGGCGACGACGGCGCCCTTCTTGCCGTTGGCCTCGGCCTGGTGGCCACCGGTGTGGTGGCCCCAGGCCCACACGCCGAGCGAAACGGCGAGAGCGCCGACGACGGCGATGATCCCGAACATGTTGATCGAGTTGACGACGTTCTTCAGCACGGCGAGGCCGGGCAGGCCGCCGCCCGCGGGGGTGATGCCCGGGTCGAAGGCGAGCTGGATGATGCGGTCTGCGAGAGGGAGGGGCATGGGTGTGGCGAGGCTCCTTGCATACGCAGGCCAGGCGAGGGCCGGCGGGAAAGGGGGAAGAGGAGGGGGCGCGCTCGCGGCGCGGGAAAGGCCGCAGCGGCGGCCCGCCCGGAGCGATGCCCGGGCGGGGCGGCGTCAGAGGACGCGACGGGCGGCGAGAATGTCCCAGTCCTTGATCGGCGTGATCCGGACCGGCTTGGACGTGCGTGGCGCCTCGATCACGAGGCCCTCGCCCATGTACATGCCGACATGCTCGGGGCGGCTCGCGGTGCCGCGGCTGAAGATCAGGTCACCGGGCTGGAGCTGGCTGGGGGAGACAGCCTTGCCTTCGTTGACCTGCGTGTACGTGGTGCGGGTGAGCGTGATGCCGGCGTGGGCGTACGCCTGCTGCATCAGCGAGCTGCAGTCGCAGCGGCCCATCGGGTCGGGGCCGTGCGCGTCGGTGCAGCTGCCGCCCCACTGGTACTGCGTACCGAGCTGGTGCATCGCCCAGTCCAGGGCCTTACGGGCCCTGGGGTCGGCATCCTTGGGGATCTTGTACCCCTTCGGGACACTCCCCTCGGGGTTGCGACCGAAGCCGGATCCGTCCTTGGACGGAGCACAGCCAGTGGTGCCGGTGGGGGACTCCTTGTCCGGCTCCTTGTCGTCCTTGTCCTTGCCGGTGCTCGGGAAGGTCTTGGCGATGGCTTCCTGCAGCGCGGTGGACAGCTCCTCCCACTGCGCGTACGCGTCCGGGTAGCCGGACTTCTGCACGGCCTGTGCCGCCTGGGTGACGGTCATCTGCTGCCACCCCTTGACCTTCAGCAGCTCCTTGTAGAAGCGCTCGCTCGCGTAGACGGGATCACGCATCTGCTGGGCAGTGCCCCATCCCTGAGAAGGGCGTTGCTGGAACAAGCCGAGCGAATCCCGGTCACCGTAGTTGAGGTTGCGCAGCCGCGACTCCTGCATCGCCGTGGCGAGCGCGATGATCTGGCCCTTCTTGGGCACGTCGAGGCTGATGCCGGTGGCCACGATGGTCCGCGCGTTGGGGACTTGCACGGCGGGCAGATCCAAGCCTTCGATGTGGACGTCCTTGCCGGACGCTCCGTCGAGGATCTCGGTGACGTGCTTGGCGACCTCGTCGGAGTCGATATCGGTCAGGCACCCGCTGAAAGAGCCGGAGGTCTGCACGGCTTCGGCGGAGGAGGCCATCATCATGGCCGTCCCGGCGAGCAGCAGTGGGGAGAGGAAGACGACGCCGATGCCGGCGGCGACCGCCTTCAACTGGCGCGGACCGCTCGTACGTCAGCGGTTTCGGGCATGGGTGGGCTGTAAGGCGTCATGAACGTGTCCTTCGGGGTGCGGTGTCCGGCGTGCCGCGTGCGCGGGGCGAGTGGAAGGGCGCGGCAGCCGGGGTGGGCGATCGGGGTGGCCAGCGCGGGTGAGTTGCCGCTCGTTCCGCGTGGCCGTGCCGTGAGCTAGGTGTGCCGGGGCAGGGGGTACCTCCGTGAGGGGTGGTGGGGAGAGCCAGTGGCGGTGTGCGCCGGGCGGTTCAAAAACAGTAGGCCCGGATCGGCGGCTGACCAAAAAGTCGGCACGAGGTGCCGGAATCCGGCACCTCAGCACCGGACTTCTTGGTCGTCGACGCATTCACCCCTACAGTTTTTGGACTCCCCTCGCCCTCCTCGGTCTGCGGCCCTGGGCTTCTCCATGCCCAATTCCGGTCTGCGAGGACTCGTATGCGAGACGGGAATCTCCCTCCACGCTTCAACACCGAATTGGGGCCTCTCTTTGCCTTTTTCCCTGCACCAGGGCGACGCTCTCAGCGTCCTCGCCGGCCTGCCGGACGACTGCGTCGACTCCGTCATCACCGACCCGCCGTACAACAGCGGTGGCCGGACCGCGAAGGAGCGCACCACGCGCTCGGCGAAGCAGAAGTACACCTCCGCCGACGCCCAGCACGCCCTGCCGGACTTCACCGGCGAGAACATGGACCAGCGCAGCTACGGCTTCTGGCTGACGCAGATCATGACCGAAGCCCACCGACTCACCCGCACCGGTGGCACCGCGCTGCTGTTCACCGACTGGCGCCAGCTTCCCATCACGACGGACGCGATCCAGGCGGCGGGCTGGCTGTGGCGCGGTGTGCTGGCCTGGCACAAGCCGCAGGCCCGGCCCCAGAAGGGCCGCTTCACGCAGAACTGCGAGTTCATCGTGTGGGCCAGCAACGGTCCGATCGACGCATCCCGTAACCCGGTCTATCTGCCCGGGCTCTACAGCGCGTCGCAGCCGTCCGGCAAGGCCCGGCAGCACATCACGCAGAAGCCGGTCGAGGTGATGCGTGAGCTGGTCAAGATCGCCCCGCCTGGTGGCACGGTGCTTGACTTCTGCGCCGGCTCTGGTTCCACGGGCGTCGCCGCGCTGCTGGAAGACCGGGACTTCATCGGCGTGGAGAAGACCGAGCACTACGCCTCCATCGCAGCCGACCGGCTCACCCAGACCGTCCGCGAAACCCTCGCCCAGGACGACATGGTTCTGACGTCCTGACACCTCAACAGCACGTCAGATAACGGTGATCGGGGTAGCCAATCCGACCGGGTGCCCTCATGCAGCCGTGCCTTGGGAATTCCTGAAGACCGGCTTGTTCCTCGGTGCTTCCGTATCGCCATTACCCAACGGCTCGTAGGAGGCCAGTCTTTCCATGCCTGAACCTGAATCCGTAGAACCCCAAGAGGGAGAGTTGGAGGCCCTGCGTGTTCCGGACCCCCACCTCGAACGTATCGAGGCCAGTGTCCGGCGGCTGATGGAGCAGTCGGCGCAGCAGGCCCAGCAGCTCGACCAGCTCTCCTCCGCGCCGACCGTCGGATCCTCGCCGTTCGCCGCCTTCGGCATGCCGGGGCTCGCCATGCCGACGCCTACGGCTCCCCTCGAGCCGCGCCCGATTCTGGAGCTGGAGGGCGAGGAGTACGAGGACGAACTCGACGCGCTCAGCGACTGGGTCGACGACTTCCTCCTCCCCGTCTACGGGGCCGAGGTCACCACGGCGGCGCCCTGGTGCCTGCAGTGGCAGGAGCACGACGACGTCGTCGCGTGGCTGCACGCCCTGTGGCTCGCCTATCAGCAGCACAAGGACCCTGAAGCCGGGCTCGCCGGTCTGTTCGTGTGGCACCGGGACTTCCTCACCCACGCCATCGCGGCGATCCGCGCACCCGGCGGTCCGCTCTCGGCGTGCATGACGTCCCCGGACCGTCCCGCGCACCGCATACTTCCCGGTCCGCCGCCCTCGGCGCGTACGGAGAAGGCGAACGCGGCGGAACCCGAGGCGCCCGGGTCTGACGAGCCTGGCGAGCCGACGCCATGAGCACGGGGCAGCAGCCGGCCTTCGGCCTCAGCTTCGATCCCCGCGCCCTGACCGACCTGCTCCAGGCACCCGGCGACATCCGCGACCTCACCCTCGCCTATTTGCAGGAAGTGGTGAACGCCGAGCGGTTCGGGATCAGACTCACCGGCGACCTGGAGGGTTACCGCAAGTTGTTCGTGGACCGCCGCAAGGAGTGGCGTGTCGTCTACGGCGTGCGCCCGGCACCCGAAGCGTCCGACCATCGCCGGGAGATTCACGTCGTTGCGATACGCCCTCGGACCCGAAACGACGTCTACGACACCGTCGGACAGCGCCTCGGGATGGCCCGCCGGCCGTTGAGCGCCCGGACCCACGCCGCCCGCTCCCGGTCGCCGCAGCTCGCGACCCAGGGGCCCCTGCCGAAGCCGGCGCCGCTGCCCTCCACGATGCTGGGCCTGCCCCGCCCAGCCCTCGGCCCTTCACAGCACCACCTCCGATGACGTGAGGAGCACTCGCCCATGCCCTCCGATCCCGTGCCGGGTGCATCCCGGCGTACGGTCTGGACCACCGCATCCAGGCCGCGACCGGCAACGACGTCGCCACCCTGTGGGTTCACCGCGACCGCGGAGTCCTCGACGAGCGGCACGCCCGTCTGGTGGACCGGCACCGCGAGCTGGCCAAGGCCGAGACCGGAGTTCGGGTGATCTCGCCGGCCGCACGCGTAAGTGGTTGGATCACTCTGGGACCGTTGATCCTGGGGTGCGGAGTGGCTCGGCCGAAGCCGTGGGAAGTCGACGACGAGTTGTGGGCGGTGATCGAACCGTTGTTGCCCAAGGTCGAGCGTCGGACCCGGCATCCGGGACGCAAACGGCATCCGGACCGGCTGGTGTTCCAGGGCATCCTGTTCGTGCTGCACACCGGGATCTTCTGGGAACACCTGCCACAGGAACTCGGCTTCGGGTCCGGCATGACCTGATGGCGGCGGCTGGCCGAGTGGACCGAGGCCGGGGTGTGGCCCCGGCTGCACGAGGTCCTCCTCGCCGAAATCCGTCGGCGCGAACGTCCTCGACTTCTCCCGAGCGGTTCGCGTTGTCGTCCGGATGGATCAGGCAGGACTCGGCCGTGGCCGTGATGCTCCCGGCCGGCATCACTGGACGCCGCCGACGACGAACGGCCCGCGCTCCGGTTCCGGAGCGCGGGCCGCCGCTGGGATCAAGCCAGGGAGATCACTCCTTCAGCGATTCCGCCCTGACGAACAACACGCGGCGAGTGTGGACATTGACCTCCACGGCGGCGACCGCCACCTCCTCGCCGACTTCGGGCCGCACCTCGCCGAACTCGGCCGCCGGAAGCAGTCCATCGAAGTCCTCGCGGACCCGGACAAATGCTCCCATATCCCCGAGTTTGACGACCTGCCCCACGACAGGCTCCATGAAGGAGTCCCGCGCATAGGCCCGCAGCGGATCGTCCTGCAGATCCTTCAGCGACAGCGTCACATCGCCGGACAGCTCGCCGACGCCGAGAACCATCACCGACAGTTCCTGGCCGACGCGGACGATCTCATCACTGCTCGAGAACGGCCGCCACGACATGTTCGCCGTGCTCAGCAGCCCGTGAACGCCACCGAGGTCGATGATCGCGCCGGTGGGAAAGACGGATTCCACCACACCCCGCAGGACCGTTCCCGGTGTGAGAGCGCTGAGCCCGCTCCGCTGCCCGCCTTCTGCTGTCATCCGGAGAATCCCTTCTCGTACGACGTCCAGTAGGAATTCTCGATCATCGAGTTGAACCGGGGAATGTCCTTCTGGGGTATCACCCATTCGTATTCCACGGCTCCTCGGGAATTCTCGTGCCGCTGCCGGTACTGCTCGGGCGGGAACTCCGCCTCGAACTCCGGCTTCATCACGTACTCCCAGTAACCGTTCTCGTAGCCGGGCTGACCAGCATACTGCTCCGCCACTCCTCGGCTGCCGCCCACATAGGCCGTTCCCTCGTGCCGACCGTGCTGGCCGTGGGCCGAGGAGACGAGGCCGTTCTCGGTCGCGTCCTTCTGCCCGGCGTGGGGCGCCCGGAACAGCGACGGGCCCTCGCCCTCGGCCTTCTGCCGCTTGGGCTTCTCGGGCGCGGGCTGCGGCGTCGGCGCCGGCTTCTTCTTCATTGGCATCGAGCCCGGACCCGGCTTGGACGGGCTCGGCTTCCGGGTCACCAGGTCGGCGACCATGCTGGGGAGCGTGTAGGTCCACTTGTCGGTGTTGTAGCCGTGGCTCGCCACCCAGTTGTCGTACTGCGTGCCGTAGTCGCAGCCGGGAGCGCCGGCCCCGCCGTTCCAGCAGTCGCCGTCGACGAGCCAGCCGCCGTACTCCGCCGCGTGCGGGACGTTGCCGATGAGGCCGTAGAACACTTCCCCGGTGCCCATGTAGATACCGCTGGCGGTGTCCGAGACGGCGTCCGCGGCATCCTCGCACCAGTCGATCCCGAAGCAGTGCCCGTCGAGCTCGACGTTGCTGACCGGATTGCCGCCGCCGAAGGCGTACCGGTTTCCGGTGAAGGGATCGGAACCGAGCCGCATGTCCTCCAGGGCCCCGTTGTACATGTCCCGGGTCGTGAAGCGGTTCAGCCCCGGGCTGTAGTCGCGGAAGCCCATGTCGTACGTGCCGGTCGCGGCGTCCCAGCGCTTCGAGTTGAAGCGGTAGGGGTTGTACGCCTCCTTGTCGGGCTGGGCGGTGTCGGGCTTGTCGATGCCGGTGAACTCGGACTTGTCGTCCGAGCCGTAGACCGTGTAGCCGTAGGTCGCCTTGGTGTCACCGCCGGCGTCGGTGAGGGTCTCGGTGTCGGCGTGGCCGTTGTAGCCGTAGACACCCAGCTCCTCGGTGTCGTCGCTGTTGTGCTTCAGCTGCGACAGCCGCTCGCCCCACGGTGAGTACTGGTAGGACTTGGTGACCGCACCGGCCACGGACTCGCTCAGCACCTCACTGCTCGTGCCGAGGTAGTTGTACTCGGTGGTCTTGCCGTCCGCGGTCTTGGTCGACGTGCGGTCCAGCGGGTCGAAGGCGTACGTGGTGGTCTTCGACGTGCCGTCGCCCTGCAGCTTGGTGTGCTTGACCACGTGGTCGAAGCCGTCGTAGTCGTTGTCCTCGACCGTCTTGCCGACAGACGTGACGGTGTCGAGCCGGCCGAAGGCGTCGTAGTGGTAGTCCGCCGCGACACCGCCCGTGGTGGCGCGGGTCAGCCGGTTCCTGTCGTATGTGTAGACCGTCTCGACGCCCTTGACGGTCGAGCGGATCACATTGGCGTTGTTGTCGTGGACGTAGCTCTCCGTACCGGCGCCGTTGCCGGTCTTGGTGGCCTCCCTGATCCTGTCAGCCGGATCGTAGGTGTAGTCGGTGGTGGACTCGAGGTACGCCGTGCGGTTGTCGGCGTTCATCTTCTTCGCGACGTCCTGTGCCCGGTTGCCGTTGGCGTCGTAGGCGTAGGTGTGCGAAGAGACGAGGGTGCCGTTCGGCTTCTTCTCGGTCTGGGACTTCTCGGCTCCGTTGAGGAAGTAGGTGTAGTCGACCGTGTTGCCGTTGGCCTTGGTCTCCTTCAGCGTCTGACCACGGTCCGTGTAGGTGTAGCCCGTCACGTGCGGGCTGGTGTCCGAGGCGGACGAGCCGACCTTCACCGTCTTGACCAGGTCCCGCAGGTCGTACAGGTACTGCGAGAACTGGTCGTTATGGGTGACGGTTTCGACCAGGCCGCTGACGTCGTACGTGTAGGAGGTGGCCTTCTTCTCCTGTCCGGTGAGCGCCTCGGTGACCTTCTGGACCTGGTTCTGTCCGGTGTAGACCATCGTGTACGCGTCGACCCTTGCCCCGGAGGAGGTGTCGTCGATCGACGTTGTGTTCCCGTTGACGTCGTAGGCGTACGCGAAGGACTTGCGCTCGGCCCCAGCCGATGGCGCGTCGGTGCGGGTCTTCAGCGACCCGTCCGGCCAGTAGGCGGTGTTCTGAACCCGGGTGGCGGTCCCGCCCGCCGACGTCAGCGTGCGCTTCGTCTGGCGGCCGTCGTCGTCGTACTCGTACGCCGTGCGGATGTCCCACGGGTCGGTCGAGGTGCGGACCTGCCCATTGTCGAAGTAGGTGTAGTCGGTGTCGTTGCGCACCGTCTCGCTGTCGGACGGCGGCGCGGAGACCTTCTTCACCCTCCCGATCTCGTCGTACACCGTCTGCGTGTAGACGTTCGGGTCGTTGTAGCGGCTGTCGGCCGGGTCATACGGCTGGAACTGCTTCACCGGCCGGTTGAGCCTGTCGAATTCGGTGCGATGGACGAAGTCGTCTGCCGAGCCTGCCGTGTTCACACCGCGCGGCGTGATCACCTTGACGACGTTGCCGACCTCGTCGTACTCGGTCCTGGTGGTGCGGACGGTGGTGCCGTCGTACGGCACCCGCTTCTCGACGGCCTTGCCCCGCTCGTCGTAGATCATCTCGCTCTTGTTGCGCTCCCTGTCGGTCACCTCCTTGACCAGGGAGTCCTTGTCGTAGGTGCGGGTGGTGTACTTGCCGGCCGCGTCGGTGACTCGGGTCACACGGTGGTTGAGGTCGTAGGCCGTCTTGGTGGTGTAGTCGGTGGCGTCGGTCGTGGCGTTCTTCTTGGGGTCGATGACCGTGACCACGTTGCCGACGTTGTCGTACTCGTACGAGACCTTGTCGCCCTTAGCGTTGACGACGCTGGTGAGCTGGTAGACGGCGTCGTAGTTGTTGGTCGTGACGTAGTCCGTGGCGTCCGTCGTGGTGGCCACGCCCTTGGGCTCGGTCGTGGTCCTGAGGTTGCCGACCTTGTCGTACGTGTAGGCCGTACTGCGCCCGGTGTTGTTGTTGTCCGGGTCGGTCGCCTGGGTGACCTGGTCCGCCGCGTCGTACACCGCCTGCGAGACGGCGCCCGTCGGCGAGGTCGCCTTGGTGACGTTGTCGTTCGCGTCGTATTCCGGAGTCGGGGTGGTGATGAAGACGCCGGCCTTCTGGTCCTTGGGCGTCTTCCTCACCAGCGGACGGCCGAAGACGTCGTACGTCTGCGTGGTGGTGAGCTTCCGGCTCTCGGACGTGAGTACCTGGTCGACCTGGGTGACCTGACCGCGCTCGTCGTAGACGTACTCGGTGACGTTGCCCTCGGCGTCGGTGATCGCCTTCGGATACCCGTTGGGGTCGAAGCCGGAGTTGAGCGTCTCGTTGCCGTTGGCGTCGGTGTCCTTGGTCGGCTGGCCGTAGGCGTCGTAGGCGTACGTGGAGGTGTAGTCACCTGCCGTCGTGGTGGCGACGCCCTTGGGGTCCGTGACCGAGGTCAGGTTGCCGAAGGTGTCGTAGCCGAACTGCCACTTGCGCCCCTCGGGTGAGGTCTTGGTGAACAGGTCGGCGGAGAAGCCGTCGACGCGGGTCTGGTACGTGTACTTCGTGGCACCAGGCAGACTGCCGTCGTTGGCCGGGTCGCAGTAGTACGTGGCCACCAGTTGCTCGGACGCCCAGGACTTGGTCGTCTCGGCGTCCCACTCGCGCAGCGGATAGCCGGTCTTGGGGTCGTAGCAGTATGCGGTCTTGGCGCCGTTCGGCTCCTCCAGATAGGTGACGTTGTTGTCCGCGTCCCAGTTGAGCTTGGAGATCTCCGACTTGGCATTGGTGATCTGCACCTGCCGGCCGAAGTCGTCCAGAACGTAGTCCGCGGCGCGCGACTCGGCGTCGGTGACCTTGGTGTCGATGAACTTCGGGTTCGCGGCGTTCGCCTTGTACGTGAAGCCGGTGTTGTGGTTCAGACGGTCGGTGATCGTCTTGGTCCACCAGTGGTACTTCGGGTCGTCACCGGCCTGCGGCGCGTAGTACGCCATGTTGGTCGCGTTGCCGCGGGGATCGGTGACCTTGACCAGCTTGACGTTCTTGTTCCCCTGCGTGGCGTCGTAGGTGAACCTGAACACCTTGGGCTGGCTCGAGCCGACACCGTCGGTGATCTGGCCGAGCAGACCCTTGGTGGTGTAGTAGAACTCGATCTTCCGGCCCGAGATATCCGTCATGGACTTCACGTGGTCGTAGATCTTGGAGTTGTTCAGGCTGCCCGTGTCGGTAGCCAGCACGCCCGAGTCATTGACGTACTGGTAGCCGGACTGGCCCTTGGTCCAGTAGTCGACGGTCAGCGTCTGACGGCCGGCCGGGTCGGTGATGTACTTGAGGAACTTGGTCGGCTTGTTGTTGGACTTGCGCTCCTCGTACGTGAACGTCTGCGTGTTGCCGTTCCGGTCGACCGTCGACGTCATGTAGCCGTCGCAGCCGAACAGGAACCGCGTGCCGTCCGGGCGCGTGAGCGTCCAGGCGTCCGGCACCGGGTCCTTGGTCGGCTTGCAGTCCAGGCCCGACTTCATCGTGACCTTGTAGTGGACGCCCGCAGGAGCCTTCCACACGCTGTTCGTGCTGTCCCAGCGGAAGACGTGCGTCGTACCGTCACCGTCCGGAAGACGGATCTCCGTCGGGTTCGACTTGGGGTGGAAGTCCAGCGGCGCCCCGAGCCGGATCGGCCCTGATGCCTGCATGGACCAGCCGTGACCCGCCACCGTGTCGGAGGTGTCGAGGGTGTTGTACGCCAGGCGCGCGAAGGTGTTGAGCCCGCGGCCCGGGTTGTTGATGGCGTTGTACTGCCACACGCTGTTGCCGGAGGCCAGGTTGTTCATGACCGACGACCCGGCACCGGTGTTCTTGCCCGTGTACGAGTAGAACTTCTCCATGCCCAGCGTGTTGGAGGTCGGGTCCTCCACCGCCACGTTCTGCTTCAGCGGCGGAATACCGCCGGTCCCGGCCGACAGCCAGCTGCCGTCCGAGATCTTGCGGACGTCCCAGCCGAGCACGTACTCGTTGCGCTTGTTGCCCGAGTCCGAGTTGATCGGGGTGGCGACCTTCGCCTGGATCGTGGCCGACTTGCCCGGCAGCAGCGCCGGGATCGCCGTCTTGAGCTGGTTGCCGCCGGTCGTCACGTCCGTGCCGTCGGGCAGCTTCCACGTGTAGGACAGCTCCCGCTCACCCGCGGCCCACGCCGAGGCGGTGGTGTTGGTGACCGTGAACTCCACCGTGTACGTGGTGTTCGGAGTCATCCGGGCCGGAGTCGTGGGCGCGTAGTACGTGTCCTCCGTCGTGGAGTCCACGTAGATGACCTGCATGTACGGGCGCAGCTGCGGGTCGGCGGCTTCCGCCGACAGGAACAGGGTGCGCTCCTGCGGGCCGGTCGTCGACTCGTCCTTCAGCCGGACCGCGACGCCCTTGTTGCTGGTGGGCGTCTTCACCCAGCCCTGCATCAGGCTCGTGGCGTCCCACCAGTGGCGGCCGACGTCCGACATGTTCGCGACGGTGTCCGAGACGGTGGCGGACATGTCGCCGCCGGCCGTGGTCCACGCGGTGGTGGAGTTGGCGTTGTTCCAGGTGGCCTGGGTCTCGGTGAAGTCGCGGGTCAGGGAGTGGAGTTCGTAGATCGCTCCGCTGCTGCCCGTGGTGGTCTCCGCGCCCCACATGTACATCTTGTTCTCGAGCACCGTGGCGGTGGTCGGAATGGATGTGGTGGGGAACTTCAGCACCGCACGCGTCTTGCCGTAGGTGCTGGAGTTGTTGCCGACGCTCAGCCACTTCTGGCCGACGCCCCAGGACTGGATGGTGTCCTGGTTGGTGGTCGGCTGGGCGGAGGAGAGCGTGGTGTCGGTGACACCGCCCTGGCTGCCCTGGATGATCTTCATCGTCCGGCCGGCCTTGGGGATGCCCACCACACGCGTCGGTGAACCGAGCAGCTGCCCGCCCGCCGTCTTGACCGCGATCTGGTAGTAGTACGACTTCCCGATCTCAGCGCTGCTGGAGTCCGGGGTCGGGACGGCGGTGGTGTCCGTGTGGGTGGTGGCGGCCTTGTCGATCGGCGCGATCAGCGTCGCCGCGGAGGGCGTGAACGCCTGCTGCGTGGAGCGGTGCAGCTGGTACTCCACGATGTCCAGGCCCGCGTCACCCGTGGTGTTCGTGTACTTCGGCCAGGACAGCTCCGGACCCGTCGAGTGCACGACGGTCGGCGAGTTCAGCGCCGTGCCCACGTTGCCGTAGGTGACCGTCAGCCGCGGCAGGGAGGACGTCTCGCCGCCGTAGTCGCCGTCACCGGCCTCGTAGCGGGGGCCGCCGGTCAGGGCGGTCGACGACTCGTCGGTCGCCTTGAGCACGAAGCCGTGGTTGGTGGCGGTGCCCGAGACCCACTTCTGGACGGTGTCGGTGACCGGGAACTTGTGCCACTGGTTGTACTCGCCCGTGTTCTTCACGATCGACGCCGGGTTCACCAGCCGGACCGAGTCGGCGAGGGTACGGGTGGTGGCGCTGCCGGTGTCGCCGAGCACGATCTTGCCGGTGTTGCCCTTGGCGAAGTCGTACTGCGTGGCGTCCAGCGTCTTCCAGACCCCGCCCGTACCAGTCTGGTTGACCGTGTAGCTCTTCGTGCCGCCGTTGTAGGTGACGGTGTACGGGGCGGCCGTCGCCGCGTCGGACGCGGCCGGGTAGTGGACGTCGACCCGGTAGCTCGCGGTCTCCGGGACCTTCGGCTGCCAGGTGTACGTCTCGCCGGTGGCGGTGTTCTTGTTGTACGCGTAGTCGCCGTTGATCGCGGCGCTCGTGCTGCCCTTCGGCCACTCGCCGACCGCCGCGGTACCGGGGTCGCCGTCGTCCTGCTGCACGGTCGTGCCGGACAACTCGCCGACCAGCGCACTGGTGTTGGACCAGGTCGCCGTCGACTCGTCCCAGGCACCGGTGGCCCGGTAGGCACCGATGGTGACGTCGTTGCCGTTGGTGGTGTGCGCCTGGTCGAAGTACATCTCCAGGCGCGCCGAGTCGATCTTGGTGCCCGTCGGGATCTCGTTCAGCGGGAACTTGATCAGCGAACGCGACAGACCGGTGTCGGTCTTGCCCGCCGACAGCTTCCAGCTGGTGTTGAAGTTCACCGACGGCTGGTCGGAGAGGACCATGGTGTCCTGGGACACCGACGCGTTCGGCGTGATGGTGATCGTCGGGTCGATCCGTACCGGGTACTGGCGCTGGACCGACGCCAGCCACGCCGCATCCGGCGTGACCTTGATCTTCCACTGCTTGCCGTCACGGATCAGCTGCTGGCGCACCTTCGTGCTGTAAGCCAGCCCGTACGGCGACGACGCGTCCTTCTTCGCGTCCGTCATGAACGCGGCCGGGATCACCATGACCGGCGTGTTCGGCAGCTCACCGAACAACGCGATCGAGCCGTCCTTGCGCGCCTTCGGCGTCAGACCGCCCGCGTCGAGCGTGAACGTGTACGACACCGGGCCCGAAGGGGCCTCGGCGAGCACGATGTTCTCCTTCACCCGGCCCGGCCCGACCTGGTACTCCAGGTCGGCTCCACCGGCGGCGATGTCCTTGTAGAGGACCGTGTCGCCCTTCGCCGCCGGCACCGAGCCCTTGGCGGCGCCGTCCAGCCCGAGGGTGACGGCCGGTCCTTCATCGCCTGCCTGGAACTTCAGCAGCTTGCCGTCACCGTCGGCCGCTCCGAACCAACTGCGCGCTGTGTTCGACGTGTTCGCGAAGTCGAAGCCCTTCGCGTCCGACGCCCGCACCGTCGTGTCGATCGGCTTCCACGACCCGCCCGACCGGTACGACACGGGCTTCGCCGACAGCTCCGCCTCCACCCGCCCGTCCGACATCTGCCAGAACCGCGCCTGCGGCGTCCGCCGCTCGACCAGCTCCTTCACCCGCTTCGCGGGCGGCAGCTTCTCACCCTTGGGCAGCTTCTCGCGGCTGGGAATCTCCAGCTTGCCGCCCACCGGCGGCTTCGCGGCCCTCTCCTCGTCCTCGTCCGAGAACCAGCCCGCTATCGTGTCGACGACACCCGGGTCGCCGTCCTTGCCCGGCTCAGACGGTGGGGCCGCATAGGCGACCTGCGGCAGCAGCGTTCCCGCCACCGCCGACACCACCAAACAGGAGATATATCTCCCGTAGGGGATTTTCACCTCGATACCTTTCCGTACGGCGCACCGCACTCACCGCACGGAAAGGCTCCGCAGACGGAAAACGGCACGCCGAATAAGCCCGCCGGGGAATTCCGACGCGCCTGAACAGTGCCGCTCATCTGCGCGCGAGCAGGGATCGGACCACCTCGCGAGCGCGGCAAGGGGATTATTGATCAGCGAAGTGACGCCACGTCAAGTGCACGGACATTCAGGGCAACCCACGGGCACCCCAGCCGCCTAATCCTTTTTGTCCAGTTGCTCGCGCGGCGCGCCAGGCATGGTGTATGACCGCCCGGTTCGACCGCACCCGATTCAGCCGACTCACCGAGGGCCGGGCCCCGTTCATACCACCTGCACTGACGAACTGCGGGCCGCAGACCGGTGATCAGGCGCGGATGAGTCCCACATTCGTGGAGTCCCCGCATTGGCGCCAATGAAGAGGGCTGCGGGACTCATGGAGGAAGCCGCCGCGATCCGCGATGCGGCCGAAGCCGCCGTTGTTGCCGCCCTGAAGCCGATCGAGACGGCCACTCGCAGCACACCCCCCGGGCGTCCGGCAGCCGATTCCGGCCGCAGACCAGGCGGCTCTGCTGGCCATCGCCGGCGGCGCCAAGCTCCACGAGCACCTCCTCACCGGCCGGATGTCCGTGGCCACCGCCTCCGGCACACGGATGCGACGACCGGTCACAGGCGAGGCTGGCCCCCTCTCGCCGGTCCGCCCGGCAGCGTCATTCACCCGCCCGGCTGCCATGCCGAAGGCCCCCGCTCCACGCCCGCCCGGCCGCTCACGCTGAATGCCGGGGCCGACCGGCGCGGCGAAACATAGCCGACGATCGCCGGTTAGCCAAACCGGCGATTCTCCGGACTCTTATACAGCAGCCGGGCCAAAGCCCCGGTGCCCTTCCACGAAATCCCTATACTTCATGGAGGTTTCTTCCGCATGTGCTCCACCCGAATTGCCATATCCGCCGCGATGCTCGGCGCACTCGCTCTGCCGTTGCTGTCCGCCACCGCCGCGAATGCGGCCCCCGTCGCCACCGCGGCGACTGCCGTCCCGATGAGTAGCTGCTCCTCTCTCCCGCCGCTTCCGTACGAGGTCCACACGAAGGCTGTGACCGTCCGGTCCAAGGCCACCACGAAGTCCACCGTGGTCGGGGTGCTCTACCGCAGTCACAAGTTCACCGTGCACAAGAAGAGCGGTAACTGGCTCTACATCACGGATAGGACGACCGGCGTAAAGGGCTGGGTCTCCGGCACGTACGTCTACCGAGACGTCCGCATGTGCCTCAGCTGACAGGCGCGCAGCAGTAACCCGCCTACCTGATAGCCGAGTTGCCGGACCGTTCGTCAATTCCCTGCCCCTGAAGTTCCAGGTGTCGCCTTCCGGAAGGAGTTCCCCTTGTCCGACGACATACCCGATGGCACTGAGGATGCCGTGGGTGTGCTCACCGAACGGATCGAAGCCCACTTCGATATGGGCATGGATCAGTTGAGGGCCGCAGTCGCCCTCGAGCCGGCCGCGAATCCTGACGCCACCGAGGTCGTCAAGTGGCATGGCCTTCTCGTCGACTCCCAGTCTGTGCTCGACCGAGCGGAGGACGACCTCCTCGCCGCGCTGGAGACACAGCCCGGTGAGGTCGACGACCCGACGATGGGCCTCGCCCAGCGCGTCAACGCGGCCGTCACGGCACGCGACGGCCGGGCCCTGGTCGTGCGGTGGCTTCTCGATCCGGAGGCTCCGGGGAAGAAGGGCCTCGCTGCCGAACGCCTTGCCCGTCTCAATCGCGGAGCCCGCAAGGGCCCGGCGGTGCCGACCAGCGCTCCGCACCGCCCCGCACTTGCGCCGGTGTCGGTGCCGCGAGCGGGAAGGGCCGTGCTGTGAGCGTCCCGCTCAAGTCCAGCACCGCAGACGGCCAGCTGCAGGAGGTCTTCGGCGCCCCGGTCGCCGATCTGTACGCGACGGCTACCGGACCTGACGCCCCTCCCGCGCTGACCCGCGCCCTGGAGCTGCGCTCCTTCCTCGCCTTGGCCGAGGAGCAGGTCGCCCGCGTCCGCGACCGCGTGCACGAGGCGATGGCACCCGACCGGGACATGGGCGAGCTGTCAGTCGGTAACCTCCGCTTCGACGCGCAGTGGCTGGAGGCGGCGCTCGATGCCCGCCACGGCTACCGCGCCGCGCTCGGCGAGCTGCTGCGCACCATGCCACCCCCCGACCAGCAGTCCCGCCCCGTCCGTACGGCGCAGCCGGTGGTCGCCGCCGCCCTGCCCCGTCCCTTGCCGCCCCGGCCCCCGCGCGTGCCGGGGCGGCAAGGGCCCGCCGACCGGCACGATGGCGGGCGCGTCGGTGAAGACGATGCGGCGGTACGCCTACTCACTGGCGGTCTGGTTGACGTTCCTCCACATCTTCGGCCGCCGCTGGGACGAGGCGACGCTCGCTGATGTTGAGGCGTACAAGGACTGGCGGCTCACCGACGTCCGCAACGACGAACGGGTCAAGGGCATGAGCTTCGACACCGACCGCGCGGCGCTCAACTGCTTCTACACCTGGGCCGGCCCTCGCTATCGGACGATCAACCCGGTAGCCGCCGTTCCTCGCCAAGTCCCCTCCCCGAAGCCCACCGCGGTGTTCGACCGGTCCGGGATTCCCCCGGCCAGGAACGGGCGTGATCCGCTGCGGCCGGCGGCCAGCCGTCGGCGCCAGGTGAAGTGGCTGCTCCGTAGCGGCTACGAGCAGTGGCGCAACATCGGTCTGCGTGGCTACGGGTTCGACGGCCTGCGCCGTCCGGGCTGGCGCGGGTACAACGAGGACCGGACGTCGCCTTCGTCGACAGCCTGTACGGCACGGGACTCCGGCTTCAGGAGTGGGCCAGCATCCTCGACGTCGAGCTGCCGTTCGGTGAGCGAGGGCGCTATCCGAAAGCGTGGCTGGCCGCCGCGTGCATCAAGGGTGCCCCGGATGAGGGCCGTTACTACCGGATTCCGCGCCGCGCGCTGTCCACCGTGGCCTCGTACATGGATGCGGTGGAAGGATCGCGGGCGGAGGTGATCCGCCGCGCCCAGCGGGCCGGTCGCTACGACCGGTTGCCCGGGGCGCGGATCATGACGGGCTACAGTGCCCGCACGCGGGAGCTGCACATCCAGACGGCGTCCGGGGCTTCGGTGCCGCTCTCCTTGGATGTCCTCGGCCCCGACGAGCGTCTTCGCCTGTTCCGCATGACGCCCAACGGCCTGGAGCCGCTCGCCGTGTGGCTCTCTCACGACGGCCTGCCGAAGAAGGTCGGCGGCTGGGAGGACACCTTCCGGGATGCCAACGAGCGCATCGCCGATCTGTGGGCCGACCTTTCAGCGGAAGAGCTGACGCCGGAGGAGCGCGAACGGCGCCGGGCCCAGTGCCCCGTATGGGCTCGCGCCCACATGCTCCGGCATTCGTTCGCCTTGCGCTGGTACCTGGTGCTGTCCATGGTGTGGCAGCCCCACCTGGACGGCTTCACCGATGAGCAGCTCAAGGACCTTCGTGATCAGTTCGGCGATGTCTGGTACGCCCTGTCGATCTTGTTGGGCCACAGCCACCCGGACACCACCCGCGATCATTACCTGGCGCCCTTCACCGGTCTCCATGTCGACTATCTGATGGCGCTGCTCGACGAGGACGAGCAGCGGGCGATGGAGTCGCTCGTCCGCACGGCCGTGGCCGCCACCGGGGTGGTCCTGGCGGCGGAGGGCGCTCGGTGAGCAGGGGCGGACGGCGGGCGAGTATGCCTTCGGGCTCGTGGCAGCCGCCGCAGCGCGGCCTCGTTCCGGAGGCGGGCGGCACACTGGTTCGGTTCGTGGTGGAATCGGGAGAGCAGTCCAAGACGTACGACTTCTCCATCTGCGGCCCCCGAGCTGCAGCAGTGGCTGGCCAGGTGTCTCAGCCGCCGGATCGGCACGGCACGCACCCCGGTCAAGCGGCTCACCGCAGCCGAGACTTACTTTGGGGCGCTGCGCGGATTCGCGCGTGTCCTGAGCGGGCAGCAGCCGGTGCCAACTCGCCCGGAGGAGCTGGCGGGTACGCACATCCGCGCGTTTGTGGAGCATTACGACGAGCAGCCGAAGCGTCAGCATTCTGCCTTCAAGGAGCTGCGTTCCGTGTTGCGGAACGATCCGGAGCTCCCGGAGGACGCCCGTCAGGCCCTCTTCGACGTTCGGGTGAAGGAGCCCGAGGTGATCCGCCCCGGGGCCTACACGGACGACGACTGGCAGGCGATCACGACGGCGGCGCGGCGAGACATCCGCTTGGCGCGGGAGCGGATCGAGGCCGGTCAGCGCCTGCTGGCGCGGTGGCGCGGTGGTGATCCCACACTCAGCCGACAGGAAGCAGAACGCGGAGCCCTCTTGGACATCTTCGACCGCACCGGCGACCTACCGCGTGAGCCCGGAGGTAAGGGCAACCACACGAAGGCGGTGCTGCGCGCTGGCGGCTTTCGTTACTTGGCCGCGAGCTTGTGTCTGACCAGGCCGGAGGCGACCGCGTTCTGTCTTCTGCTGACCGCGCTGACCCAGGAGAACTTCGGCACGATCGCCGCGTGGCCTGCGGCGCACTTTCACCCGGAGGGCGCCCGGGAAGACGAGCGTGTCGTCCTGGTGGAGGAGTCCAAGCCCCGGCGCGGCCCCGAGCGGGAGCACATGATCACGGCGCTGGAGCACCTGCCCGACGAGGTCGCAGATCTGCTCGGCGCCGGCGCCGACGAGTCCCGCCTCATGCGGTCGCCGCTCCGCCTGTATCTGCTCCTGCTGTCTCTCACGGAGCTGTCGCGTCGCCACGGCGGGACGTCTGCGGCCTTCGCGGTGCTCAACCACCGGCTGGGGCGCTGGGGCGTTGGGGTCCGGGCCGGCGATGTGCGCCTTTGGGCCTGGTCGCATGGCTTCCCCGCCGCCCGGCATGCCACCCCGGGCCGACCGGGTGTGGACACCGACCGCATCCGGCAAACGGCCCTGGAGCGCCGCCGGCATCCCGTGGCGCACTCGCGCCACACCCACAACGACATTAAGGGCGGTGTGGAGTCGATCATTCGGCTGCGCCCGGAGTACTCGGAGGAGACGCCGCAGGGGATCGAGGAGTTCTCCCATCTCCAGGTCACCTGGTTCTTCAACTTCGGTTCCCCCGAGGACGTCGCTCTCCACGCGCGCAGCCCGCGGGACAACCCGGACTGGCCGGCCACGGGAACCTTCGTGCACCACAACCACCGGCGTCCGGCCCGCCTCGCGACTTCGTTCCCCAGGCTGCTCCGCGTCGACGGACGGGACCTGCACGTCACCGACCTCGACGCCGACGACGGCACCCTGGTGGTGGACCTGGTGGCGGTCTTCGAAGAGTTCCTGCCGCGCGGCACCGTCACCCAGCCCACGTGGCCAGGTGAGATGCTGAAGGACTACTGGAGGGACGCCGCCGAACGCTGACTCGGGGCATCCTCCGGAACCGAGACTGGCGGCGCGACGGGACGTGGCCGCCTGAGCGGGAGCCAAGGGCTGCTGTCGCGCAAGGTCGTACCGGGAGGCACTCATCACTCGGTGCCTCCGGCGGCGAGGGGCGGCGCGGCTGCACCTGGTGGAGCCGTTTGCTCACTGCGGATCAGCAATAGATGGGCGCCGGCTTCGGTTAGCTGACTGCGCCGTTCAGCCGCCATGGCCTTGGGGCCTAGGTTCTGTCCGGCGGATCATGTCCGGAGCCATAACCGGATGGCTGCCAGGGTGACGGTGCCGTGGAAGACGTAGGCGCGCTTGTCGTATCTCGTGGCTACGGCCCGGAAGTTCTTGAGCCGGTTGATCGTCCGCTCGACTTCGTTGCGGCGCTTATAGAGCGTGGTGTCGAAGCCAGTGGGCCGGCCCCCTTTGCTGCCGCGGCGTTGGCGGTTGGCCCGCTGGTCTTTCGGCTCGGGGATGGTGTGCTTGATGTGCCGTCGTCGCAGGTAGCGGCGGTTGCGGCGGGAGGAGTACGCCTTGTCGCCACCGAGGTGGTCCGGCCGGGTGCGTGGGTGCCCACCGTTGGGACGGGCGACGCGGATGCGTTCGAGAACCGGGATGAGTTGCGGGGCGTCGCCCCACTGGCCCGGTGTGATCAGCAAGGCCAGTGGGCGGCGTCCGCCTTCACCCGCCAGGTGGATCTTGCAGGTCAGCCCGCCCCGTGATCGTCCGAGTCCCTCGTCGGGGCGGTGCTGCCGGGGCGTTGATCTTTTTTCGGGATGCGCGGCGCTTTCCTGCGGGCCCCGGCGGCGTGCTGGTGAGCGCGGCAGGAGGTCGAGTCCACGCTCACCATGCTCCAGTCGATCCGGCCGTCCGCGTCGGCGTCGGTCTGCACGGCCTGGAGGATCCTGTCCCAGGTGCCGTCCGCCGACCAGCGTCTGTGCCGCTCGTAGACAGTCTTCCAACTGCCGAACCGCGGCGGCAGATCCCGCCACGGAACACCCGTCCGCAGGCGGAAGAGAACCCCGTTGATCACCTTGCGGTGGCTCGTCCAACGCCCGCCCCGCTGCCCCGTCGCGGGCAGATGCGGCTTCAGACGAGTCCACTCCGTATTCGTCAGATCGCCTCGTCCCATGTCCATGGAAACGTCCACGAGGACGACACCACTCAATCAGTGATCCGCCGGACAGAACCTAGGTGCGACGGGGTGGGAAGTACGACCCCATAGGACTGAGTGGCCGTGAGGGCATCGAGCATGCCCACGAACGCGGACGGCGTGGAGGAGCCACGCTCCATGTAGACGCCGGCCAGCGTCAGCTCGTGACGACGGCAGTATTCGGTGATCGCTCTCGTCAGGGCCAGCTGACAAGCGCGCGACACACGCACCAGGCGCAGGAAGCCGAACACGAGCGGACCGGGGACGTGCCGCTGTTCCGTGAGGGGTTCCATGATCATGACCGTCCATCGAGCCGTCGTCGGAGGGGCACTCCGAGCCTGATGCCGGCCGGGTGGTCGGGGAATCCACGGCCGTCCCACTTCTGTCCCACTTCCGTCCACCTGGCGCGACACCGCGTGCTTCGATGGCGACGGAAGGGAGTGGCACGTGGCGACCGTTCATGAATGGACCGGCCTGGAGGCGCTCGCCCTCCGGAAGGCTCTCCGCTTGAGCGTGCGCGCCTTCGCCGAAAAGCTGGGCGTCTCGGTCAATACCGTTAGCAACTGGGAGAAGTTTCTGGCCAAGAGGCGACCCAATACGGAGAGCCAGGCCATCTTGGATACAGCGCTCACCCAGACGAACGCGGCGACCCACGTGCGTTTCGAAACAGAGCTCGCCAAACTCGCTGAGGGAGGCACCTCCGGGGAAGTGGCCGGGCGCGTCACCATTCCCCGCCCGAGAGCCTGGGACTACGAGACCTGGGCAGACGACCTGGAACGTGCAGTCGTGGCCCTCTCCCGCCAGAACTTCCCCTTCGCGGAATCACTGCTGCACCGCTGGACCTCTCGCTACAAAGCCTCGGAACTAGATGAACGGGGCTTGTCCCTGCTGGCCCGGTCCACGCGATGCAGGGAGACCTGCGGCGAGACCAAGGGGCAGTCGTCGGCCCTCTCTCGGCCCAGTACTCATACGCCAACGCTCGATCGCTATACACGCAGTTGGAAATCCCGCGGCGCGTAGCTCAGCTTGATCTCTCCCTAGCCGTCGTCACGGAGACGGTCGGCGAACTTGAGACAGCGGCGCGCCAGTACGAGGACCTTGCGGCCGACGATCGGCTGTCCCATCGTGACCGTGCCCGCGCCTGTCTGTAGGTGGGCACGGCCCTGAGCAAGGACGGCAACCACGACTATGCGGTCAACGTGATGGAAACAGCGGTCCATGCCTTCGAGGACCTCTCCGAGCAGGAGGACTCGGTCGCGCAACAGAAGCTGGCCCTCGCTCACCGCGGTTCCGGGAACCTCGATGCCGCCCTTCGCCTCATCGACCTTGCCCGCAGTACAGGCGTCACGGAATCGCCCAATGCAACGGGTACGCCTGGACACCGCATATGGCCGCATCATGCTCTCCGATCCCGCCACCCTGGATGATGGGCTACACGTCCTCGACGACGCGCCAGGGGGGCGGCCCAGTACGGGTTGAGCCACCAGCTCCGCAGCATCACGGACATCCGGAGGACGGCCGACGGGGCAGCCCGCCCCACACGGCGGTGACCAGGGAGGCGAGCGAGTGACCGACACCCAGCTGGCCATCACCGAGGAACAGATCAGCAACGCCAAGCTGGTCTGGGACTTCCACCAGATGCATCACGACGTGCGTCCAAGCTCGGCAGTCACGATCTCGTCCCACTCTCGTGTTCACCGGCGGCAACAGCCCGACCACAACACCTAGCGTCTGGGTACTTGCGCAGGTCAGGGTCGCGGCGACCGGGTTCGGGTAAGCAAACGGTCAGTATCGGCCCCGACCGGCTCCCGAGGTGGCTCGCCTTGCGGGTGTCGTCGTGGATTCTGGTTGGCGGCCCTCGGGGCGCCCACCAGGGGTTTCGGCGTGTGGGCAAGGATGCGGAAGCAGTTGGCCCGCGGAGTCGAGGCAATCGCCAGTGACTGAGAAGCGGAGACGGCCAGCTAAAGGCCTCTGACCGGGGTGATGCAGCTTTCCAGGTCCTTCGGTGTGCTGCTGCTCGGTGCAGCCGATACTCCCCACGCACTCCCTGGCGCGGAATCATTCCCCCAAGACTCTCCCCAGCCGATTCGCCGGGAAGGCGCTCCGAGTGGTGCCGCGAGAGCTCCGGGGCATCGCAGATCTGGCCTGGGCGGCGGTCGCCGTGGCGTTCCCTCCTTTTGGGGGTGGCGGATTCCCGCCCGAGTGAGTGCACTGGCACTTTCCGCCGCCGAGGGGAGAGACGATGCGGGTCCCGGACGACTCCTTCATCACCACGACGGATCTGAGGCCGGAGATCTCCGCGTCCTGGAGACGGTCGCTGCTGAGCGGCCTGCGGCCGGATGCCGCGCTGGATCTGTCGCCCGCCGTCGACATCGACCGGCGCAGCCGTCTGCTGGTGGCGGCCGCGCCGGTGCTCGACCCGATGGCCCGGGAGCTGGACGGTGACGCGTTCGGCACGCTGCTCGCCGACAGCAGGGCGTGCATCGTGGACCGGCGATTCGGAGAGCGGCGGCTGGAGTCGTCGTTCGACACGGCAGGGATCGCGGTGGGCAGCCAGTTCCTTGAGGAGACCACCGGCACCAACTCTATTGCCACCGTCTTCGAGCTGCGGCGCGGTGTCTCGGTGCTGGGGGCGGAGCACTACATCGAAGGCCTCAAGCGCTTCTCCTGTTACGGGCACCCCGTGTTCAGCCGCGTGACGGGCCGTCTGGAGGGGGTGCTCGACATCAGTTGTCCGGCCGCGCTGGCCAGCCCGCTCCTCGGCCCGTTCCTGAGGCGCGCCGCCCACGACGTGGAGCAGCGCCTGCTTCACGGCGCCCGCGAGGCCGAGCAGCGCATGCTGGCCGCCTATCAGACGGCGTCGGCTGGCGGGCGACGGCCGGTGGTGGTCATCGGGGAGGGAGTCGTGATGGCCAGCAAGGCAGCCATGGAACTGCTCGATCCCGCCGATCACGCGGTCCTGCACGGCCTCGCCGCCGACCTGCCGCCCCACCCCAGGCTCCCGCGTCGCGACCTCGTACTGACGTCGGGTCGTACCGTATCGGTCGCTCTGGAGGCCGTGCCCGGGACGGGCGGCGTGCTCATGAAGATCGACCCGCGCGACAAGCCCCGGTCGCCCGTGCCGCGCAAGTCGGCCCCCATGCATCCGGCGGCACGGGCGCGGGCCGATGAGGGAGAGCGGCGCCGGATGGTGCGGACACCCGTGCTCATCAGCGGGGAGCCAGGCACGGGACGGACCACGGCGGCGGTCGAGTTGGCCGGGGAACACCCCGTCGCCCGACTCGACGCCGTCGAGCTGTCGCTCCTCACCGCGGAGAGCTGGGCGGACCGGCTGGAACGGCTCGCCTCGGGCCACCCGGGTCTGGTCGTCGTCGAGGACGTCCAGCTGTTGCCACCGGCGCTGACGTCCCAGGTCGCGCGGCTGCTGCGCCATCGCACCGCTTGGATCGTCCTGACCAGCGCGCCCATCGACTCGCTCACCGCCGACCACGCGGCGCTTGCCGCTCAGTGCCTCACCCGTATCGAGCTGGCACCGCTGCGGGCCCGGCGTGAGGAGCTACCGGCCCTTGTGAACGCGGTCGCCCGGCGGCTGTGTCCCCAGGGGCGGCCGCGGTTCACCCCACGGACCCTGGAGGCTCTCGCCGCGCAGGCGTGGCCGGGCAACCTGCACGAACTCGAAGCGGTGCTGCGCCACGTCCTGGAGCACCGCACAGCGGGCGACGTCACCCCGCGGGACCTGCCGGAAACCCACCGCCGGGGGACCCGCCTGCGCAGGCTCGGCCTGATGCAGGAGGCCGAGTACGACACGATCGTCGCCGCGCTGCGCGCCTGCGCGGACAACAAAGTGCACGCCGCGCGCCGGCTCGGGATGAGCCGGGCGACGCTCTACCGCCGGTTGCGGGCACTGGGCATCGACGACGAGGCGATCGCCGGACCCGCCCCGCAGACGGGATCCGGCTATCCGGCCGCGCCGGGTTTCCCGACCCCTCCGGGTTCTCAGACCGGTCCGGTGTCTCAGATTGGGACAGTTACGGCCAGGTGAACTGGCTCATATTTCCTGTCACCCCCCGCGTCCCCTCCCCGCGCGGGGGTCTCACTCCCTTCTTGGAGGCTCGTGTGACAGACATCGCCCCACTTCCCCTGCTGAAGTCGGTACAGGACTTCCTTTCGGCGGAGAAGCGGCTCCTCATCGGCGGGGAATGGACGCCCGCGCTGAGCGGAGAGACCTTCACGACGTACGATCCGTCCACCGGGGCTCGGATCACGGACGTCGCCCGCGCCGGAGCCGCCGACGTGGACCGTGCCGTGGCCGCCGCCCGTACCGCCTTCGAGGACGGCCCGTGGCGTCGGATGACGCCGTCCGAGCGGCAGCGGCTCATCTGGCGGATCGGCGACCGCCTGCTGGAGCGCGCCGAGGAGTTCGCGCAGCTGGAGGCGCTGGACAACGGTAAGTCGGCGGCGGTGGCACAGGGCGTGGACGTGGCCTGGTCGGCTGACCTGTTCCACTACTACGCGGGCTGGGCCACCAAGATCGAGGGCCGGACCGTCCCGGTGTCGGTGCCGTGGGTACCGGGCGGGGAGTTCCACGCCTACACGCTGCGCGAGCCGGTCGGAGTGTGCGCTCAGATCATTCCGTGGAACTTCCCGCTGCTCATGGCAGCGTTCAAGATCCCCGCGGCGCTGGCGGCCGGCAACACCGTCGTCCTCAAGCCCGCCGAGCAGACCCCGCTCACCGCGCTGCTGCTGGGCGAGGTGATCCAGGAGATCCTCCCGCCCGGCGTGGTCAACATCGTGACCGGCTTCGGCGACGCGGGCGCCGCCCTGGCCGCCCACGACGACGTCGACAAGGTGGCGTTCACGGGGTCCACCGAGGTAGGCAAGAAGATCGTGGAGGCGGCGAAGGGCAACCTGAAGAAGGTCTCCCTCGAACTGGGCGGCAAGAGCCCGCAGATCGTGTATGCGGACGCCGACCTGGAACTCGCTGTCGCCGGCACGGCCAACGCCTGGCTGTTCAACCACGGCCAGTGCTGTGTGGCCGGGACCCGCCTCTATGTGGAGGACGCCATCTTCGCCGAGTTCACCCGGGCCGTCGCGGACTTCGCCAGCAGCGTGAAGATCGGCCCGGGCCTCGACCCAGCCACCCAGCTCGGCCCCCTGGTCTCCCAGGAGCAGCTGGACCGGGTCACCGGCTACGTCCGCCAGGGCCTGGCCGACGGCGCCCGCGCCCTCACCGGCGGCAACCAGGTCGGCGACCAGGGGTACTTCGTCGAACCGACCGTACTGGTCGACGTCCGGCCCGAGATGAGCGTCGTACGCGAGGAGATCTTCGGCCCGGTCGTGGTGGCCGCGCCGTTCAACGCCTCACGCGGCGCCATTCCGGAAGCCAACGACTCGCCGTACGGCCTCGCCGCGGCGGTCTGGACGCAGGACGTCTCCAAGGCCCACCGCGTCGCGCGCGAGCTCCAGGCCGGCACCGTCTGGGTCAACTGCTACAACGCGTTCGACACCGCCCTGCCCTTCGGCGGTTACAAGCAGTCCGGCTGGGGCCGTGAACTCGGGGCTGCCGCGCTCGACCAGTACACGCAGACCAAGGCCGTCAACATCCAGCTGTAGTCAGGAGGAGAGAGAACCGTGAAGACCAGAGCCGCAGTCCTCACCGAGATCGGCAAGCCCTTCGAGATCGTCGAGCTCGACCTCGACGAGCCCAAGACCGGCGAGGTGCTCATCCGCTTCGTCGCCGCTGGGCTGTGCCACTCCGACCTGCACCTGAGCGACGGCGACCTGCCGCCCCGCTTTCCGATCGTCGGCGGCCACGAGGGTGCCGGCGTCATCGAGCGGGTCGGCCCCGGCGTCACCAAGGTCAGGGCCGGCGACCACGTCGTGTGCAGCTTCATTCCCAACTGCGGGCATTGCCGGTACTGTTCCACCGGCCGGCAGAACCTGTGCGACATGGGTGCCACCATCCTTGAGGGCAGCATGCCCGACGGCACCTTCCGCTTCCACAAGGACGGTGTCGATCACGGGGCGATGTGCATGCTCGGCTCGTTCTCCCAGTACGGGGTGATCTCCGAGCACTCCGTCGTCAAAGTCGACCCGAGCCTTCCGCTGGAGACGGCAGTCCTCGTCGGCTGCGGCGTTCCCACCGGCTGGGGCACGGCGACCAACGCCGGCAACATCCGCCCCGGAGACACCGTGGTGATCTACGGTGTCGGCGGCCTGGGCATCAACACCGTACAGGCGTCGGCGATTGCCGGCGCCAAGCGCATCGTGGTGGTCGACCCGGTCGGCTTCAAGCGGGACACGGCGATGAAGATGGGTGCCACCCACGCCTTTGCCACCGCCGAGGAGGCGCAGCAGGCCGTCAGCGAACTGACCTCGGGGCAGGGCGCCGACCAGGCCCTGATCCTGGTCGGCACGGTCACCGAGGAGGTCGTCTCGGCGGCCTTCGACATCATCGGCAAGGGCGGCACGGTCGTGGTCACCGGTCTCGCCGACCCGGCCAAGGCCACCATCCACGTGTCCGGCGCGGTGCTCACCCTCTGGGAGAAGACCATCAAGGGCACCCTTTTCGGCAGCTGCAACCCGCAGTACGACATCAAGAAGCTGTTGGGCCTGTACCAGAACGGCCAGCTCAAGCTGGACGAACTGGTGACGCGGCGCTACGCGCTCGACGAGGTCAACCAGGGCTACCAGGACCTGGTCGACGGCAAGAACATCCGCGGCGTGCTGGTGCACGAGCACTGACCCGTCTGCCCTGGGGCGTCGTCGGTGCGGCGGCGCCCCAGGGCCCATTCCCGGTCGAAGAGACGAAGGACCCAGCTGTGAACGAATCGCAGGACACGATCAACGCCACCGTCAACGCCCACGACAGTGCCGAGCCGGACGTGCAGGAGGACCTCCTCGTCGAGGACGTCTCCATCGACGGTATGTGCGGCGTCTACTGACACCTGACCAGGAGTGAAGACCATGCTCGACCCGGACCGGCCCTACCGGTGCTCGCCCAGCGTCGCGCTGCGCCCGGAGACCTTCGGCGCGCTCGCCTACCACTTCGGCACGCGGCGCCTGTCCTTCCTGAAGACGCCGGCCCTGGTCGAGCTGGTGACCACCCTCGACGAGTACGCGGACATCCGTACGGCTCTGACAGCCTCCCTGATCCCGACCGCAGAGCACGGCGTCTACCTCGCCGCACTGGACGCGCTCGCCGACGCGGGGACCATCGAGCCCCGCTGACCCCACACCCCTGCTGGAGCAGCACCGATGAAACTCATTGAGCACTTCAAGAACGGCCTGGCCTCGCCGATCTGTCTGACGTGGGAACTGACCTACGCCTGCAACCTGGCCTGCGTGCACTGCCTGTCCTCCTCGGGACGGCGCGACCCGCGCGAGCTGGACACGGCAGAATGCCGTTCCGTCATCGACGAGTTGCAGCGGATGCAGGTGTTCTACGTGAACATCGGCGGCGGCGAGCCGACCGTCCGCCCCGACTTCTTCGAGCTGGTCGACTACGCGGTGGACCACAACGTCGGGGTGAAGTTCTCCACCAACGGCGTGCGGATCACCCCGGCCCGCGCCCGGCGGCTGGCGGCGAGCGACTACGTGGACGTGCAGATCTCCCTGGATGGTGCCACAGCCACGGTCAACGACGCGGTGCGCGGCCCCGGTTCGTACGCGACCGCGGTGCGGGCGATGGAGAACCTCGCCGAGGCCGGCTTCGGCGAGTTCAAGATCAGTGTGGTGATGACCCGTCACAACATCGCCCAGCTCGACTGCTTCGCCGAAATCGCCGACTACTACGGCGCCCAGCTGCGGATCACCCGGCTGCGCCCGTCCGGCCGGGGCGCGGACACCTGGGACGAGCTGCACCCGTTGCCCGAGCAGCAGCTCCAGCTCTACGACTGGCTGGTGGCACGCGGTGAGAAGGTGCTCACCGGGGACTCGTTCTTCCACCTGAACGCGCTCGGCGACGCGCCGCTGCCAGGGCTCAACCTGTGCGGGGCCGGCCGGGTGGTCTGCCTGATCGACCCGGTGGGCGACGTGTACGCCTGCCCGTTCGCCATACACGAGCAGTTCCTGGCGGGCAACGTACGGGAGGCGGGCTTCGCGAGCGTGTGGCGCGAGTCCGAGCTGTTCGCGCAGCTGCGTGAACCGCACAGCGGCGGCACCTGCTCGGCCTGCCCGGCGTACGACGCCTGCCAGGGAGGCTGCATGGCCGCGAAGTTCTTCACCGGCCTGCCGCTGGACGGCCCCGACCCGGAGTGCGTCAAGGGCCACGGCGGCGCGGCCCTGCGGTCCGCGGACCGCTCCGAAGCTCCCCGTCCCTCCGTCGACCACTCGCACACCGGGCCGCTGCGCGCCCAACCGGTGGCACTCGGCATGCCGGTCCTGAGGACCAGCCGTCCGGACCGCTTCTGCGACGAGAGCCCGCTGACCGGCACGGGAATGCGCTGAGCGGTCGTATGACCAAGCGACGGTACCGGTACCACGAGAGAGGATGATCATGAGCGGATGGTTCGAAACGGTGGCCGAGGCCCAGCGACGAGCCGAGCGGAGACTGCCGAAATCCGTCTACAGCGCCCTGCTGGCCGGCTCCGAGAAAGGCGTCTCCTACCGCGACAACACCGACGCCTTCGAGCAGCTCGGCTTCGCGCCGCACATCGCCGGCCTGTCGGCCAAGCGTGCCCTGGCGACCAAGGTCATGGCCCAGGAGATCTCGCTGCCCGTGCTCATCTCCCCGACGGGAGTCCAGGCGGTGCATCCTGACGGTGAGGTGGCGGTGGCCCGCGCGGCGGCGGCCCGGGGCACGGCGATCGGGCTCAGTTCCTTCGCCAGCAAGCCGTTGGACGAAGTTACCACCGCGAACCCGCAGACGTTCTTCCAGATGTACTGGATGGGGAGCCGGGATTCCATGCTGCGCCGTATGGAGTACGCCCGCGACGGCAGGGCGAAGGGACTGATCGTCACCCTGGACTGGTCCTTCTCGCACGGCCGGGACTGGGGCAGCCCCAACATCCCCGAGCGTCTGGACCTCAAGGCGATGCTGCGGTTCGCCCCCGAGGGCTTGACCCGTCCGCGGTGGCTGCTGGACTTCGCCAGGAGCGGGCGCCTTCCCGACCTGACGGCACCGAACCTCGCGGAACCGGGCCAGGACACGCCCACCTTCTTCGGGGCTTACGGTGAGTGGATGCAGACGCCGCCTCCCAGCTGGGAGGACATCGCGTGGCTGCGCGAGCAGTGGAACGGCCCCTTCCTGCTCAAGGGCATCATCCGGGTCGACGACGCCCGTCGGGCGGTGGACGCGGGCGTCACCGCGATCTCCGTGTCCAACCACGGCGGCAACAACCTGGACACCACCCCGGCGCCGGTCCGCGCTCTGCCCGCCATCGCCGAGGCCGTGGGCGACCAGGTCGAGATCCTGCTCGACAGCGGCATCCGCCGCGGCAGCGACGTGGTCAAGGCGCTGGCACTCGGTGCGAGGGCCGTGATGATCGGGCGGGCGTACCTGTGGGGTCTCGCCGCGAACGGGCAGGCCGGGGTGGAGAACGTGCTCGACATCCTGCGCGGCGGCATCGACTCGGCGCTGTTGGGGTTGGGGCGCTCTTCCATCCACGAGCTGACGCCCGACGACGTCCTCGTTCCGCCGGGATTCTCCCGGGCACTGGCCTGACCAGCCAGAGCGGGCGCGGCGGCCGAGGCAGTGGGCGAGGGTGGCGGCGCTACGAACAACATCACCGGCGCGTGGAAGCCCGGCGACACTCCGGCTGACAAGCAGGTCGCGCAACAGCCACCGCCATGGCCGCACGACAGGCCATTACCCGGCGAAAGATTCAGGTTAATCGCAAACCAACATATTCAGGCCGGCACATTGGGATTGCAGAAGGGCTAGCGTGGTGTTCGAGAACAGACTCAATCGCGGTCGAAGGCCCGGCGAGAGGTCCAAGCGCTCCGTGCGCCCGCCAGTCGGGGTGCGCCTGTTCGTCACGGCAACGCTCGCCGTCGCCTCGCTGCTGCTGGGCTCCTGGTCACCGGTCTGGGCGACGCCGTCGCCGCGCTGGGTGACGGCCTGGTCGGCTGCCCCACAGGGACCGTCGACCGTGAGCGGGAGCGGCGCCGAGACCTTCAGCGGATACGAGTACACGCTGGCAGCGCAGCAGCTGGTGCCACCGCCGGCGGCGTTCGACGACCAGACGGTCCGCCAGGTGATGTACCTGCACTTCGGCGGAGGCGCGCTGCGGATCCAGCTGTCAAACGAGTTCGGCACGCAGCCGGTGCATTTCGGTGCCGTGAGCGTCGGACTGCGCGCAGGCGACCGGGGCGCGGACGTCGCCCCGAGTACCACCCGGCCGGTGACCTTCGGCGGCGCGCGTGCGCTGACAATCCCGGTGGGCCGGAACGTGCTCAGTGATCCGGTGGATCTCGCCGTCGCGCCACTGCAGTCGGTCGTGCTGAGTATCTACGTGCCCGGGCCGAGCGGGCCCGCGACGGTGCACGGCAACGCCCAGCAGACGTTCTACACCGCGAGCGGCAACCAGGCGGACAGTTCGACCGGCTTCGGGTTCCTGCCGCACGGGGACACGAGCACGCCCTTCACGGCGACGGCCACCACCGCCTACTACTGGGCCACCGGTATCCAGGTCGCGGCCACGCCCAGCCCCGGCCACCAGCCCAGGACGCTGGTAACCCTCGGCGACTCGATCACCGACGGGTTCTACTCCTCGGGCGACACGAACAGGCGCTACCCCGACGCCCTGGCGCGGCGCCTGCTCGCCGACCCGCGGACGAACAACGTCTCCGTGGTCGGCGAGGCGATCAGCGGCTCGCGAGTGGTCCGCGACGGGATCGGACCGAAGATTCTCGACCGGCTCGACTCCCAGGTGTTCAGCCACCCCAACGTGGCCGGCGTGATCTACCTGCAGGGGATCAACGACTTCGGCACCGCCGTGGGGCAACTGCCCGCGGCGACCGCCGACGAGGTGATCCGCGGGTATCAGCAGGTGGCCGCAGCCGTGCACGCCCGCGGGTTGCCGATCTTCATAGGCACGATGACCCCAGCCGGCGACCTGCTCAAGCCGGCACCCTACGGCTTCTACTCCACGCCAGACGCCAATGCCAAGCGCAATGCCGTCAACCAGTGGCTCCGCACCACCGGTCGTACCGTTTTCGACGGCGTGATCGATTTCGACCAGGTCGTCAAGGATCCACTGTTTCCGGAGCATTTCGCGCTGCGGTACGACTCGGGCGACAGCCTGCATCCCAACGACGCCGGCTATCAGGCGATGGCCGACAGCATCCCGCTCGAATTCCTCCGACGGATCAGCGGATCCTGATCGGAGGTGTAAGGAAATTGTTGCTGGCACCCGACGAAGATCAGGCGCCGGCAACGCGCGTGGGAATCAGCCGACCGGCTGGGAACAGCCTGAGACAGCAGGGAAGGGTGCGGCAGGCCATGACCGTGCAGATGCGCAGCCATTGCCCACGGCCAGGCCAGGCCGGGGAGAAGCATCACGAGCCAGGGCTGCTTCTTACCGAAGCGCGGGTCACCCACGCGTGCGTGACCGCCGGGCCGCTGGTGGGTGCCGTGACTGCCGGTACCGTGCCGGCACGCCTCTCCCGGCGGTGCTGTGGCGAGGTGGCCCGATGACCGGGCGGGTGGCCCTGGTCACCGGTGCGGCCCGCGGCATCGGCACGGCCGTGGTCGACCAACTCGCGGCCGAGGGCTGGCGGGTCGTCGCCGTGGACGTCTGCGCCGACATCCCCGGTGTGTCCTATCCGCTGGCCACCAAGAAGGAGCTGACGGCTGTCGCGCGGCGATGGCCCGGCTCGGTGATCGAGGTGGTCGCCGACGTCCGGGACCCGCAGGCGATGGCCGACGCGGTGGCGCTGGCCCGCGGGCAGTTCGGCGGGCTGGACGCGGCCGTCGCGGCGGCGGCCGTCATCGCGGGCGGCCGACCGCTGTGGGAGACCACCGACCCCGAGTGGGAGGCGCTGTTCGACGTCGGAGTGCGCGGGGTGTTCAACCTCGCCCGGACCGCCGTACCGGAGCTGCTGGCCCGCCCGCAGCCGCGCTCGGGACGGTTCGTCGCCCTGGCCTCGGCCGCCGCCCACCGCGGACTGTGGCACCTGGCCGGCTACAACTCCGCCAAACATGCCGTTCTGGGTCTGGTCCGGGGACTTGCGGCCGACCTCCGAGGCACCGGAGTCACCGCGACCGCCGTGTCACCCGGCTCGACGCGCACGGTCATGCTCCAAGCGACCGCGGACCTGTACGGCCTGACCGATCCCGCCGAGTTCGCCGAGCACCAACTCACCGAACGCCTCCTGGAACCCGAGGAGGTGGCCGCCGCGGTCTGCTGGCTGTGCGGACCGCACTCCTCGGCGGTCACCGGCACGGTCATTCACGCCGACGGAGGATTCACCGCATGAGGCTCATCCCCGACCCGGGCCTCCGCACCGTCGCGAGCGGACGGGTACTGATCGGCGGCTCGCCGCTGCGGGTCCTGCGCCTGTCGTCCGAGGGCGCCCGGCTGGTCGCCGGGTGGCTGGCCGGGGAGGCGGTGGGGAACGCTCCGGGGCCCCGGCGGCTCGCCGCACGGCTCGTACAGGCGGGACTTGCCCACCCCCGCCCCGAGCAGGCGAGATACTCCGCCCAGGACGTCACCGTGGTGGTCCCGGTCCGCGACCACGCAGACGGCCCGGCCGCTGTGCGGAGAGCGCTGCACGACACGGCTGTGGCGGCGGTGACCGTGGTCGACGACGGGTCCGCGTCACCGATCGCCGGGGCGGCCGTCCGTCACACGACGGCACGGGGACCGGCCGCGGCGCGCAACGCCGGGGCCGCGCTCGCCGATACGGAGTTCATCGCCTTCCTGGACGCGGACGTCCTGCCCCAACCGGGCTGGCTGGAACCGCTGTTGGCCCACTTCGCGGACCCCGAGGTCGCCGTCGTCGCCCCCCGCGTGCGCAGCAGCCCCGGCCGCACGGCGCTCGCCCGCTATGAACGTGAACGCTCCCCGCTGGACCTCGGACCGCTGCCGGCAGAGGTGCGCCCCGGGAGCCGCGTCGGCTACCTCCCCTCCGCCGCTCTGGTGATCCGCACACCCGTGCTCCGGGAACACGGCGGATTCGACGAAGGCATGCGCTTCGGCGAGGACGTGGATCTGATCTGGCGGCTCGTCGCTGCGGGCCACCGGGTGCGGTACGAGCCGCAGTCCCACGTCCTGCACACCCCGCGCGCCACCTGGCCCGCCCTGCTGAGACAGCGTTTCGGATATGGGACGTCGGCGGCACCCCTGGCCGGGCGCCACGGCCGGGCGGTCGCGCCGGTACGGCTCTCCCCGTGGACCGCGCTGGCCTGGACGGCCGCAGCCGCGGGCCTGCCCCGCACCGGGCTCGGCGTCGCGGTCGCCACGGCCGCGCTGATGCCGCGCAAGCTGGCTCCCGCCGGTGTACCGGCGACCGAGTCGCTGCGGCTTGCCCTGCTCGGGCATCTCGGCGCGGGACGGTGGCTCGCTGACGCGGTCGTCCGGATCTGGTGGCCGGTGGCCGTCCCCGTGCTGGCGTCCAGCCGGGCCGGGAGGATCGCGCTCGGTCTCGCGGCCGTCTCGCGGCTGCGGGGACGGGGCGACGCACTCGACCCGGCGCGCTGGTGGACGGCGGCCGTCGCCGACGACCTGGCGTACGGGGCCGGAGTGTGGTGGGGTGCGCTGCGCGACCGCGAATTCGGGCCGCTCCTGCCCGACCTGTCGTGGCCCGGGCGCGGAGGGGCGGAGGGGTGAAGCGGCTGGCAGAGCTGACGTGGCGCGACGTCGCCGTGATCGCGGCGCGCAGCGTCCTGGTCATTCCGCTCGGGGCCACCGAACAACACGGTCCGCACCTGCCGTTCACGGTTGACAGCGAGGTGGCCGTCGCGCTCTGCGAGCGGCTGGCGAAGGCGCGGCCCAGCGTGGTGCTCGCGCCCGCCGTGCCGTACGGCTCGAGCGGCGAGCACGCCCGATTCCCCGGCACCCTGTCCATCGGACAACGGGCCACCGAGTTGCTGATCGTTGAACTGGGGCGGTCCGCCGACGCGTTCGCCGGTGTCCTGTTCGTCTCCGGCCACGGTGGCAACGCCGTACCCCTGCGCAGGTCGGTCACTGTGCTGCGGTCCGAGGGCCGCCGTGTCCACGCATGGTCGCCGTCCGGGCCACCCGAGGACAGCCACGCCGGCCGGACCGAGACCTCGGCTCTGCTGGCCCTGCGCCCCGAGGCGGTCCGCCTCACCGAGGCCGAGCCCGGAGCCAGGGGTGCGCTGTCCGAGCTGATGCCCATGCTGCGTGTCGGTGGCGTGGCCGCCGTGAGTCCGAACGGAGTGCTGGGGGACCCTGCGGGCGCAAGCCGACGAGAAGGCCTGAAGGTCCTTGAGGCATGGGAGTACGAGCTGGTTGCCGCCTTCGACCGGGACTTCTGAACAGGAGCCGGTACCCGGCATCTCCATCTGGAGGTCTCAGCCGGTTTCTACGGGCCGCAGAATCGGCCTCTCGCGGGGGCCGACGGCCATGAGAGAAATCACGACTGACAGTCAATTCTTCCTGCGTCTCGCTCCATTGTGGTGACGCTGACCGCGTTCTTCCGCTTCGAGGATCCCCCGCTGCCCATCCCTGTCGGTTCTGTCCGATCACGGGAAACCATGAAACGCATGGAGTCGTATTCTGTCTTCACGGAATGGCAGGCCTCCCCCGGTCTTACAAGAGCTGTGCACGGCGCGGCGCCGTCCGGTGTTCCGGGTCATGCGGTCGGCGACGCTGATCCAGACGGTCAAGGCCGTTCTGCTCCTGGGCATGACCGCGTTCCTGGTCTTCAAGGCCCTGGCGCACTTCGGCTTCAGCCCGGGGTCTCCTCGCCGCCGCGGCCGACCGCAGCGGCCACGGCGAGGCCTTCCTCCGCCCCGGCGTGCGCTACGGCGACGACGCCTGAGCAAGCTCGACGCCCTGAGCCTGCAGCTCGCCTTCGCGCTGGGCACGGCGGGGCTGCCGCATGTGCTCATGAGGCGCGGCGCGGTGCCCACCGCCCGCGCCGCCCGCAGATCCGTTCCCTGGATGACCCTGCTGACCTGCGGCTCCTGCCTCGCGGCCGGGATGTTGGGCTTTGCCGCGGCCGCGCTGGTGGGCTCGGAGGACGTCAAGGCCGACCACCCCTCCGGCAGTACGGCCACGCTGCTCCTCGCCGAGGCCGTAGGCGTCCGCTCCTCCTCACGGTCATCTCCTGCGTGGCCTTCGCCACGATCCTTGCCGTGGTCGCCGGATTCACCCTCGCCTCGGCGACCTCTCTGGCGCACGACATCCACGCGACCGTGATCGGGCGCGGGGGTGCCTCGGAGAAAGCGAGGTCCTCGTCGCACGGGGCGCGGCGGTGCTGATCGGTACGACCGCGACCACGCTGTCCCTGTACGCCCAGGACCTCAACGTCACGTTCCTGGCCGGCCTCGCCTTCGCCGTGTTCCCGCTCCGGAATCCCGCCATCGTCTCCCTCCCCGTCGGATTCCTGCTGGGGTGGCTCGGCTCGGTTCTCGACACCAGGGAGCGGGGCGGGGCGCCGTACGCCGAGGTGGAAGTACGTGTCGTCGCGGGCGCCCGCGCCCACGAGGACTGAGCTTGCTGTTCGCCGCCCTGGAAACGCCGAGAGCCCGCCCGGTCACGTCGACCGTGCGGGCTCTCGGCGTGTGGAGCGGGTCAGCTCTTCAGGGCCGGGAAGTCCGTGTCCCAGTACTCGTCCGGATTTCTCTCCTCGCCCCGCTGCTGCTCCATGGCCCTGAGTTCGACGCGGCGGATCTTGCCGGAGATGGTCTTCGGCAGGTCGGTGAACTCCAGGCGCCGGATCCGCTTGTAAGCGCTGAGCCGGTCGCGAGTGAAGCGCAGGATGTCGCGGGCCAGGTCGGCGCTCGGCTCCTGCCCCTCGACGAGGATGACGAACGCCTTGGGCACCGCGAGGCGCACCGGGTCGGGTGAGGGCACCACGGCGGCCTCGGCGACCGCGGGGTGCTCGATGAGCACGCTCTCCAACTCGAAGGGGGAGATGCGGTAGTCGCTGGCCTTGAACACGTCGTCGGCGCGGCCGACGTAGGTGATGTAGCCGTCGGCGTCCACCGACGCGACGTCGCCGGTGCGGTAGAACCCGCCGCGCATGGCCTTGGCGGTGAGCTCCTCGTCGCCCCGGTAGCCGCGCATCAGACCCAGCGGCCGCCGCGCCAGGTCGAGGCTCAGCTCACCCTCGCCCGACGGGTTGCCTTCGGCGTCCAGAAGTGCGATGTGGTACCCGGGCAGCGGCCGGCCCATCGAGCCGGGCTTGAGCGTCTGACCGGGGCTGTTGCCGACCTGAGCGGTGGTTTCGGTCTGCCCGAACCCGTCCCGGATGGTCAGGTCCCAGGCCCTGCGCACCTGCTCGATGACCTCGGGGTTGAGCGGCTCGCCGGCGCCGACCAGCTCGCGCAGCTTGACGTCGTACTTCTCCAGGTCGGCCTGGATCAGCATCCGCCAGACCGTCGGCGGCGCGCACATCGTGGTGACCTCGCACCGCGCCAGCACGTCGAGGAGCTGCGTGGCGTCGAAGCGCCCGTAGGAGAAGACCAGGTTGGTGGCCTCGGCGTTCCAGGGGGCGAAGAAGCTGCTCCAGGCGTGCTTCGCCCAGCCGGGCGAGGAGATGTTCAGGTGGACGTCGCCCGGCTTGAGGCCGATCCAGTACATCGTGGACAGATGCCCGACGGGGTACGAGGTGTGCGTGTGCTCCACCAGTTTCGGCTTGGAGGTCGTGCCGGAGGTGAAGTAGAGCAGCAGCGGATCGTCCGCAGGAGTTTCACCGTCCGGAGTGAACTCCGTCGCGGCGGTGTCCACGTCGGCGAACCGCCGCCAGCCGGCGGCCTCACCGCCGACCGCGACGCGGATCTCCGCACCCGCCAGGCCCTTGAAGCGCTCCGTCACCTCGGCGGCGGCGATCACGGCCCGTACCTGGCCGCGGTCGAGCCGGTCGGCGAGGTCCTCTGGGCTGAGCAGCAGGGTCGCGGGGATCACCACGACGCCAAGCTTGATCGCGCCGAGCATCACCTCCCACAGCTCGGGCACGTTTCCCAGCATGACCAGGACGCGGTCGCCGCGCCGCAGCCCCAGGGACCGCAGGTGGTTGGCGACCTGGCTGGAACGGCGGGCCATCTCGGCGAACGTACGGGTCTGCTCGGAACTGTCCTCGCCGATGACCCACAGGGCGCGCTTTTCGTTCCCCTCGGCCATACGGTCGAAGTAGTCGAGCGCCCAGTTGAAGGTCGTCAGATGCGGCCACTGGAACTCGCTGCGGGCGGCGTCGTAGTCGACGCGGTGGCGCAGCAGCACATCGCGAGCGGAAAGGAATTCATCCACCGAGCCCATGGCCCATCTCCTCAATGTTTCGATACCGTCACCCCGATATTTCATCCCTCGGCCGCGCTGTGGTTCCCCCAGGTGGAGAGGAAATTTAGCGAAGGTGGCAGACGTGTCCGTTGAAAAGACCGTGAAAGTACTGGTGGTGGACGACCACCCGGTCGTGTGCGACGGAGTCCGCTCACTCGTCCGCGACGCCCCCGATCTGGAGGTCGTGGGCTCCGCCCGAACAGCCCGAGAGGGAATCGCGCTGACCGCCCAACTCCAGCCGGACATCGTCCTGCTCGATCTCCGGCTCCCGGACATGCTCGGCAGTGAGGCGCTCCCGCGTATGCTGGCGGCCTCGCGCACCAGCCGCGTCGTGATCTTCACCGCGTTCGAGGACCACGCGGCCCTCTCGGCCGCGCTGGAGGCCGGGGCCCACGGATGCCTGCTGAAGGACGTGACCCACACCGATCTGGTGGAGCAGCTGCGGCGCATCGCGGCAGGCGTGCGGATCGTCGACCCGCGTCTGAAGGGGTCGAGCGGCGCGCTGCTCCAGGCCCGGCTCTTCCAACTGTCGCTGAGCAGACGGGAGTACGAGGTCGTGCGCCTTGCCGCGACCGGGAAGACGAACCCGGAGATCGCCGAGGACCTCGGCCTGGCGCGCAACACCGTGAAGACATACCTGCAGACGGCTATGCAGAAGCTGGGCGCCCGTAACCGCGTGGAGGCGGTGCGCCGGGCGCGGGAGGAACACCTCCTCTGATCGTGTTCCCGCCGATCCGGCGCACCGCTCAGGCGTATCCGATCCCACGCCGTGTCAGGCACGAGGAGGTGGCTCCGGGACCTGGGAGACCTGAGACGGGCGCGGCAGCGGGATGTCGCAGCGCAGCGTCGTGCCGTCCTCGTCGCGGCTCAGCCGGAGTGAGCCGCCCACGCGCTCCACCCTCGCGCGGAGTCCGGGCAGCCCGGCCCCCGTGCCCGCCGTGAAGGACTCCGGCTCGTCGGACGGCGTGGAACCGGCCCCGTCGTTCATGACCGCCACGCTCACCCGGTCGTCGTAGAACGCGAGCGTCACCACCACCGATCGCGCCGGCGCGTGCTTCTCCACGTTGAGCAGTGCCTCGCCGACCGTACGCACCAGGAGCGACGTACGCTCCGGGTCGAGTTGCGGGGTGAGGCCGACCGGTACGAAGCTGGCAGCCACTCCCGTACGCCGCTCGAAGCTGCGCACCGACTCGGCGAGCTCGGCCGTCAGGCGGCTTGGATCGTGTTCGGAGGGCGGCGCCTCACGCAGCCGCGAGACCGACTCACGCAGGGCACTTCCAGCGACCGACAACTGCTGCTCGATACGAGCGAGTTGTTCGGCGACGGCCGACGACTCGCGGGCCTCGGTCTGGAGCTGCCGCAGGGACGATCCGATCCCGAACAGCATCGCGCCCACGCTGTCGTGCAGTGACTCGGCGATGCGCTGTCGCTCCGCGACGACCGAAGTGTCGGCGAGCGTGGCCGCACCGTCGGCCACGTCGACGGCGAGGGTCGCGAGACGGGCGAGCCGCCGCAAGCCGTCGACGGCGTTGTCACCGATCTCGGCACGGTTCCGGGTCGCGCCGTAGAGCACGCCGCGGGTCGTTCCGCTGCCGATCGGGAGGCCGACCATGCTGGCCACGCCCTCGTTGTTGACCTGTGTGTCGAAGTCGTGGGTGATCCGGTCGGAGCGGCAGTAGTCGCCGACGACCACCGGTCTGCCCAGGCTCACCACACGGCCGCCAAGACCAAGACCCAGCGGGATCGGCAGATCGTGCAGGGAGCCGTTGCGGGTTCCGGACCAGATCCGCAGGACCAGGTCCCGGTCCTCGACCAGGCCCGCGAGGGAGACCTCGAAGCCGTACTCATGACGAATACGCTCGGTGAGCGCGCGCAGCACCGCGTGCGTGTCGAGCAGGCTGAGCCGGCGCTCCCGCTCCGTGTCGAGCCGGAGAAGGGCGTCGAGCGCCTCCAGGATCTCCTGCTCGCGTTCGCTGTTGCCGCCCATGTCGGCGCCCTTTCTCGTAACGGCATGGTACGCGCGTCGTGCCCGGGCAGCCATGGTCGTCGCAGGAACGATTGCCCGGGCACGGTGGAGTCAGCTCGCCGCCGGCTGGACTTCCCGGTCGTCCTGCGACGTCGCCTCGACGGCCGGGACACGGCGGTTGGTCTCACTGAGCACCAGGACGCACACGCAGGAGATCGCGGCGGAGGCCATGAGGAACGCCGCCACCGGGACGAACGACCCGTACCGCGCGTACAGCCAGGTGGCGATGATGGGGGTCAGGGCGCCGCCCAGCATCACGCCGAGCTGGTAGCCCAGCGAGGCGCCTGAGTACCGCACGCGGGCCGTGAAGAGCTCCGAGAAGAAGGCCGCCTGTGGCCCGTACATCGCGGCGAAGAGCAGCTGTCCGCCGACCAGGGCCAGGGTGACCAGCGGCCATTCCTTCGTGTTCATGAGCACGAACGCCGGGTACGCCCACAGCCCCATGCCGATGGCGCCCGTCAGGTACACCTTGCGCCTGCCGATACGGTCCGACAGGGCGCCGAAGGCCATCAGCGCCGGGACCTGGAGCGCCGCGCCGACGAGAACCGCGTTCAGGACGGTGCTCTTCGGCATCCCGAGCACCTCGGTGCCGTACGACAGCATGTACGTGACGAAGAGATAGAAGCCCGAGCCGATGACGATCACGGCGCCGGCGGCCAGGAGGACGTTCTTCGGGTGCGTGCGGAGCACCTCGATCACGGGCGAGCGGGACGCGCCGGAGCCCTCTTCGTCCTGGCGGGATTCCCGGCTGTCAGCCGTCTCCTCCAGCGTGAACTGGGCGAAGAGCGCGATCACGATCAGCACGATGCTGCACAGGAACGGCACTCGCCAGCCCCAGGACGTGAACTGCTGGGCGTCGAGCGTGGACGTGATGACGAGGAAGACCAGGCTGGAGAGCATGAGACCGGCCGGCACCCCGAGCTGCGCGAAGCTGCCGTAGAGTCCGCGCCGCCCCTTCGGTGCGTTCTCCGTGGCGATGAGAACGGCGCCGCCCCACTGACCGCCGACGGCTATGCCCTGGAGGAGACGCAGCACCACCAGCAGGACCGGCGCGGCGGCACCGATCGTGTCGTACGTCGGCAGCAGGCCGATCAGCGTCGTCGAGCCGCCCATGATCAGCAGGGCGGTGACCAGCGCCGGCTTGCGCCCCACGCGGTCGCCGAAGTGCCCGAAGACGACGCCGCCCAGCGGGCGGGCGACGAAGCCGATGGCGAAGGTGGTGAAGGCCAGCAGTGTGCCGACGAGCGGGTCGGCCTGCGGGAAGAACAGCTTGTTGAAGACCAGCGCGGCTGCGGTGCCGTAGATGAAGAAGTCGAACCACTCGATGGCCGAGCCGGCGCTGCTCACCATGATGATCTTGGCAAGGGATGTGGATCGCCCGGCTGAGCGCTCGGGGGAGTCGGACATGGGGAATCTCCGGTGGGTGCGTGAGGCGACGATGCTCGTCGCCCCGACGGGGTGAGACGACGATGGAGTGTCGTGGGTCACAGCACCACCTCCACCTGGAGAGGTGAGGAACCGGTGACTCTCCACATGGGGGGAATCGACGCTTCCCTCCATGGCACTCGGTGCCTACCTTTCCCTTCCGAAGGACCCGTGCTTCGTGGGTTCCGCCCTCAGCGAGGTCCCCTAGCGAGAAGGAGCGCCACCGTGTTCTACGCGAGAGTGAGGCACCCGGCGAACCCCCAGGTCAAACGCGTCGGGGACACCGACGGACTGTTCTTCCAGCGCTGCGCGTGGTGCGGCACCACGACGTTCCGACGCCTGCTCTGCCCGGTGTGCCGGTCCTCGGACCTCACGCCGGCGCGCAGTGCGGGCGAGGGAACGGTGCTGCCGCGCCGTGCCGTCACCCCGGGCACCGAGGACCTGTGGCCGGTCCGCATGACCGAGGGGTTTGTCGTGCGGTGCCGGGTCGAGGGTCCGCTCCACGCCATCCGTCCTGGTGTTCGCGTACGGCTCTGCGCGCCGGACAGCGAGAATGCCCGCACCGATGACCGAGTCGATCGCCTCGTACCCGTCGTCAGGCTCTGCGATGCCGTTCCCCTCGACGGATGGATTTGAGCCGGAGTCGGTGCGGGGACATGCTTAGTCATACGCAGGGTTTTGATTACGTGGGCGGGACAGATCGGCTCCGGAGATGCCACGAGATCCGAGGGACAGACCAGCGGGGCCGGCCGAGGCGGCCGGCTCCCGCACCTTGCTGCCTCGCCGGGCCGTCGCCGTCGTGGACACCGACGGGGTTCTGACCGCATGGGCGCCGGGCGCCGAGCGGTTGCTCGGCTACCGTTCGGCCGAGGCGATCGGGCACACGGTGTCACTCCTCTTTGCGGCGGAGCTTCCGATCTCCTTCCGCCGAAGCCTCGCGGACGGCGGGGAGTGGAGCGGCTTGGTCGAGCTGCGCCATCGCGACGGCCGCCGTGTCGTCGTAGACCTCCAAGTGTCGCCTCTGTACGGCGCGGTGGGCAGCACCGTCTGGGTCATGGGGGCAACGGAACCGGACGACTCCATGGGAAGTGACACGGCAGGTGCCCTCACGGGATGGGCGCTCGAGCAGCTGCCGATCAGTCTCGGCGTCTTCGATCAGGAAAACCGCCTGGTGGACGCCAACGCCGAGGCGTACCGGACCCTGGGCGTGCGCAAGGACGAGGCGATCGGGCGAAGACTGGGAGAGATACGGCCCGGACCGCCGTACAACCGCCTTGAGCAGCTGGCGGCGCAGGCGCTCCGGACCGGGGAATCGGTAACCGCCCGGACGCTCGACCGCACCCCAGGCGCGCACGACGCACGCGCCTGGTCGGAGGTTGTCTATCCGCTGCGGGACGGAGACGGTCGGGTACGCGGCGTGTCCATTGCCGCGGTCGACGTCACCGAGCAGGACCGGGCCAGGCGACGACTGTCCCTCGTGAACGCGGTCGGCCTCCGGGTCGGAACGACACTGGAGGTGACACGGACCGCCCAGGAGCTGGCGGACGTCGCCACCGAGCGGTTCGCCGACTTCGTCGGTGTCGATCTTCTTGACTCCGTCTTCCGAGGTCGTGCGTCGGAGCCGGGGCCGCATGGGCTTGTCTACTTCCGAGCCGCGCAGCAGTCGATTCTCGAAGGATGCCCGGAATCGGCGATCCCACCCGGGGAGGCGGACATCATCGCCGAGGACTCACCCATGGCCCGTGCCTTGGCCACGGGGCGGGCACTCAGGCACCGGATCAGTGAACCGGGCATCCAGCGATGGCTGGCGAACGAACCCGCGCGGGCACGGCGCGCACGAGAATTCGGCATCCACTCGTACCTTGCCGCGCCACTCCTCGCCCGCGGGACCACCCTCGGGCTCGTCATCTTCCTGCGGCACCGGACACCCGAACCCTTCGACGTGGACGATCTGCTCCTGGCTTCGGAGCTCGCCGCCCGAGCCGCCCTGTCCATCGACAACGCCCGCCGCTACACGCAGGAACGGAACACCGCCCTGGCCCTCCAGCGCAGCATGCTGCCTCAGCACGCGCCGCGGCAGTCGGCCGTGGACGTCGCGTTCCGCTATCTGCCCGCCGACGCGGTGGAGGGCGTGGGCGGTGACTGGTTCGACGTCATCCCCTTGTCCGGCGCCAGGGTCGCCCTCGTCGTGGGAGATGTCGTCGGACGCGGCATCCAGGCCTCGGCCACCATGGGTCGCCTGCGCACCGCGGTACGCACACTCGCCGACATCGATATGCCGCCCGACGAACTGCTCACCCATCTCGACGACCTCGTCCTGCGACTCGATCGGGAGGAGGGACCGCTGGGCGAGGAGTTCGCCGACCGGGCAGACGGAGACATCGGTGCCACCTGCCTCTACGCGGTCTACGATCCAGTCTCGCGTCGCTGTACCCTCGCTCGCGCGGGGCACCCGGGGCCGGCAGTCGTCGCCCCCGACGGTTCGGTCGACTTCCCGGAACTGCCGAGCGGTCCTCCGCTTGGTCTGGGAGGTCTGCCCTTTGAGTCCGCTGAGATGGAGCTCCCTGAAGGCAGCCTGATCGCCCTCTACACCGACGGCCTCATCGCGTCCGCCGACAGTGACATCGACGTCGGGCTCGCGGCGCTGCGCGGCGCCCTGGCCGACCCGGCTCCCTCCTTGCGGCAACTGTGCGACCACGTACTGGAGGCGTCACCTACTGACAGACCGGCGGACGACGTCGCCCTGCTCCTGGCCCGGACCCGCGCCCTCGACGCCTCCCAGGTCGCCGGCTGGGATCTGCCCTCGGATCCCGCGGAGGTGGCCCGCGCCCGGAAGCTGACGACCGACCAGCTTGCCGCCTGGGGGCTGGAGGATGCGTCGTTCGTCACCGAGCTGGTGGTCAGCGAGCTGGTCACCAACGCCATCCGGTACGGTCGGCCGCCCGTCCGGCTCCGGCTGATCCACGACGCCGGTCTCATCTGCGAGGTCTCCGACGGCAGCAGCACAGCCCCCCACATGCGGCGCGCCCGTACCTTCGACGAGGGCGGCCGGGGCCTGCTCATCGTCGCTCAGCTCACCCAGCGCTGGGGTACCCGGCACTCCTCGCTCGGAAAGACCATCTGGGCCGAGCAGGACCTGCAGTCGGCCGGGTGACCGGTCCGGGTCAGGGGCGCCCGAACGCCTCCAGGATGAGCTCGGCGGCGAGCGCCGACGTCAACTTCCCTTCCCTTACGCTCCGGTCCCGCGAAGGAGCCAGTGCCCGTACCTCCTGATGCGCCCGCAGCCGCCCCAGCAGTTCGTCGTGGACATCGCCCATGTCCAGTCGACCTGCTGCCGCGGCGCTTGGTGTCGAGCCGCACGGTGGAGGCGAGCAGGCTCCGGTGCTGCTCCAGCCGGTCCCACACGTCCCCGGTGTCTCAGGCCCTTGAGCATCGAGCCGAAAGTGTCGATGAAGGTGGACTTGCCGACGCCCGGCACCCCGCTGATGCCGATCCGCCGCGCCCCGCCCGTGTACGGCAGCAGCTCGGTGAGCAGCCGCTGGGCCAAGGCGCGATGGTCGGCGCGGGTGGACTCGACGAGGGTGACGGCGCGTGCGACGGACGCTCGCCTCCCGTCGAGTACGCCCCGCAGATAGCTGTCGAGATCGATCCGTGTGGCCGCCATACGACGTCACAGCTCGTGGCCGAGACCGGCGGCCAGCCGCGTCACCAGGTCATGCGCGGCGTCCGGGATCACTGTGCCCGGCGGGAAGACCGCGGTTGCACCCGCCTCGTGCAGCGCGGATACGTCCTGCGGCGGGATCACCCCTCCCACGACGATCACGATGTCCTCGCGGCCCTCGGCGACCAGCTCCTGACGCAGCGCCGGTACGAGGGTGAGATGACCGGCGGCCAGGGACGAGACGCCGACGATGTGTACATCGGCCTCGACGGCCTGCCGGGCCACCTCCGCCGGGGTCTGGAACAGCGGGCCGACGTCCACGTCGAAGCCGAGGTCGGCGAAGGCGGTGGCGATCACCTTTTGCCCTCGGTCGTGGCCGTCCTGGCCCATCTTGGCGACGAGGATGCGCGGACGGCGGCCCTCCGCCTCCTCGAACCGCTCCACGAGCGTGCGCGTGCGCTCCACGGAAGGGGACTCACCTGCCTCGTTGCGGTACACGCCGGCGATCGTACGAGTCTGGGCCGTGTGCCGCCCGTACACCTTCTCCAGGGCGTCGGAGATCTCCCCGACTGTAGCCTTCGCGCGGGCGGCCTCGACGGCCAGCGCCAGCAGGTTGCCCTCCAGGCCGGGCCCGGGACCCTGCTCGGCGGCGGCGGTCAACGCCCGCAGCGCGTCCTGGCAGGCCGCCCCGTCGCGCTCCTCGCGCAGCCGCCGTAGCTTGGCGATCTGCTGGGCGCGTACGGAGGAGTTGTCGACCTTCAGGACCTCGATCTGCTCGTCGCTGTCGACCCGGTACTTGTTGACGCCGATCACGGGTTGCCGTCCGGAGTCGATCCGGGCCTGGGTACGAGCCGCGGCCTCCTCGATGCGCAGCTTGGGGATGCCGGCGTCGATGGCCTGTGCCATGCCGCCGGCCGCCTCGACCTCCTCGATGTGCTGCCAGGCCCGGCGGGCGAGGTCGTGGGTGAGCCGCTCGACGTACGCGCTGCCGCCCCACGGGTCGATCACCCGGCAGGTGCCGGACTCCTGCTGGAGCAGCAACTGGGTGTTGCGGGCGATCCGGGCGGAGAAGTCGGTGGGCAGGGCCAGCGCCTCGTCCAGTGCGTTGGTGTGCAGCGACTGGGTGTGGCCCTGGGTGGCCGCCATGGCCTCCACGCAGGTCCGGGTCACGTTGTTGAAGACGTCCTGGGCGGTCAGCGACCAGCCCGAGGTCTGGCAATGGGTGCGCAGCGAGAGCGACTTGGGGTTCTTGGGGTCGAATCGCTTGACCAGCTTGGCCCACAGCAGGCGGCCCGCGCGCAGCTTGGCGACCTCCATGAAGAAGTTCATGCCGATCGCCCAGAAGAACGACAGGCGGGGTGCGAACGCGTCCACGTCCAGGCCCGCTTCTTGCCCCGCGCGCAGGTACTCGACCCCGTCGGCGAGGGTGTAGGCCAGCTCCAGATCGGCGGTCGCGCCCGCCTCCTGGATGTGGTAGCCGGAGATGGAGATGGAGTTGTAGCGGGGCATGCTCTGCGAGGTGTACGCGAAGATGTCGGAGATGATCCGCATCGAGGGGCGCGGCGGGTAGATGTAGGTGTTGCGGACCATGAACTCCTTGAGGATGTCGTTCTGGATGGTCCCGGCCAGCTTCTCCGGAGGTACTCCCTGTTCTTCCGCCGCCACGATGTACAGCGCGAGCACGGGCAGCACGGCACCGTTCATCGTCATCGACACGCTCATCCGGTCCAGCGGGATACCGTCGAACAGCTGGCGCATGTCGTAGATCGAGTCGATGGCGACGCCCGCCATGCCGACGTCACCGGTGACCCGGGGGTGGTCACTGTCGTAGCCGCGGTGCGTCGGCAGGTCGAAGGCGACGGACAGACCCTTCTGTCCGGCCGCGAGGTTGCGCCGGTAGAAGGCGTTGGACTCCTCGGCGGTGGAGAAGCCGGCGTACTGACGGATCGTCCAGGGCTGGTTGACGTACATCGTCGGGTACGGACCACGCAGATACGGCGCGATGCCCGGGTACGTCGACAGGAAGTCCAGGCCCTCCAGATCCTGTCCGGTATAGAGCGGCTTGACCCCGATACCTTCCGGGGTCTCCCAGAGCAGGTCGTCGGCGCTGCTGCCGGTCGTCTCCTTCACGGCCGCGCGCCAATGCTCCTCGCTCGCCTCGGCGCAGGCTCCGGAGCCCAGGGGGACTTCCGAGAAGTCAGGAATCTGAATCATGCCGCCACTCCCATGCGGTCCAGGACGGAGGACAGGACGGCCACGGCGTCGCAGCCCGCGAAGATGTACTCGTCGACCCCATGGTCGCTGGGGCGGCCCGCGATGAAGACCTGTTCCGCGCCTGCTGATTTGAGGGCCTTGGCGACTTCGTCGGCCTGCTCCTCGTACACCGCGTCGCTGGAGCACAGACACGCGACGGTCGCCCCGCTGCGTGCGAACGCCTCGGCGGCGGTGACGGCGTCCACCGACACCGGGTCGTGACTCGGCTCGATGCCGCCGGCCTGGAAGAGGTTTGAGGCGAAAGCGACCCGGGCGGTGTGGGCCGCGGGCGGGCCGAGTGCGGCGAGAAAGATGTGCGGCCGCGCACCCGTGGCGGCCAGATGGGCGTCCGATCGCGCGCGCAGTGCCTCGTAGGCGTCGTCGCGGTGGACCCGGGGCAGGCCGCGGCCGGTCTCTGGTGCGGTCGGCTGCCGCTCCACGGGCTTCTCCGCCAGGTTCGGGAACTCGCTGACGCCAGTGACGGGCTCCCGGCGCAGGACGAGTTGCCTGCTCCGTCTCTCCCAGGTGGCCGCGAGCCGGTCGCCGACCAGGCCGGAGCGAAGTGCCGCCTGCTGGCCGCCCGCCCGCTCCAGTTCCTGGAAGAAGGCCCAGGCGGCGTGCGCGAGATCGTCCGTCAACCGCTCTACGTACCACGAACCGCCGGCCGGGTCGATGACGCGGCCCAGGTTCGACTCCTCCAGCAGGATCACCGAGGTGTTGCGCGCGATCCGGCGGGCGAAGGCGTCCGGCAGACCCACTCGGTGGTCGAAGGGCAGTACGGTCACGGAATCGGCACCGCCCACGCCCGCGCCCAGGCACGCCACGGTGGTGCGCAGCATGTTCACCCAAGGGTCGCGGCGCGTCATCATCACCGACGACGTCACCGCGTGCTGACGCTGCGCCCCGGCCCCGTCGGCCGCCCCGCACACCTCGGCCACCCGAGCCCAGAGGCGGCGCGCGGCACGAAGTTTCGCGATCGTCAGGAACTGGTCGGACGTCGCCGCGTAACGAAACTCCAACTGCCGACACGCAGCCTCGACCGACAGCCCGGCCGCCGTCAGGCCGCGTATATAGGCGGCGCCAGTCGCCAGCGAACAGCCCAGCTCCTGGGCGGCCGACGCACCGGCCTCGTGGTACGGGAGAGCGTCCACGGCCAGGGCACGCAAACCCGGGTACTTCCGGTGGCACCGTGTGGCCAGCTCGAATGCTTGCTCCAGGCCGGACACGTCGTCGCCGGAGCGCGCCGACAGGCCCAACGGGTCCGCGCCGAGGTTGCCGCGCGCCAGCTCGCGAGGTGTCCCACGCTCCTCGTAGAGCCGCAGCAACGCGTTTGCCGCTGCGTCGAACTCACCGCCCGCGTCGAGAACAACCGGGGCCAGATCGAGATAGACCCCGTTCAGGACCTCGCCCAGGGCGGACACCGGCACACCGGCGTCGCCGCCCAATGCGAGCCACAGCGAGGTGACACCGTTCTCCAAGTCGGCGACCACGGCCTCGTTGGTGAGTCCGGGATCCGGCGCGGTGTGCCGCTGGCGCACGTCCCATCCGCCCACCGCGCCGCCCTCGGGCCTGCCGCCCCGAATGTAGGGCGCGAAGCCCGGGTAGCCGGTCGCGGGCCCGGTGTCCCGTGCGGTGTAGAGGGGACGGACGACGAGCCCGTCCTCCAGCGTGGTGGACAGGGCCTCCTCGGCCCCCGCACCCGAGACGTCCTTGCCCGACTTGCGCAGGACGCCTTCCACGAGCAGTTGCCACTGCTCGTGGGACACGTCCGGGAACCCGCCGAGCTGTTGCGCGGATGGTGTCATGGTCATGTTTCTTTCGTTCGGCCTGCGCGTGCGCACATGGCGTTGGGTTGGCGTCCTGCCCGGCAGGGAGCGCTCACGGGCAGGACGCCCAGACCTCGGGGTGGATGCGTCAGCCGTCCCGCTCGTTCAGCCAGGTGCGGACGCTCTCGTTGTGCTCGCCCAACCGCGGTGGTGCGGTGTGCCGCCTGCGGCCTCCGTCGTCGAAGCGGACGGCGGGGCCGGGGAGTTCGATCGCGCCGAGTGAGGGGTGATTCACCTCGATCACGAGGCCCTGGGACCGGGTCTGGGGGCAGGCGTAGACCTGGTCGAGCGTGCGGACCTCGCCGCACGGGATTCCTGTGGCGTCCAGCAGCGACAGCCAGTGTGCGGCTCCCTGCTGCAACAGTGTCTTCTCGATGTCCCGCACGAGGTCGTCGCGGTGCGCCACGCGCGCGGCGTTGCTCACGTACCGGGGGTCCTCCGTGTCGAGACCGACGATCTCCGCGAACTTCGCCCACTGGGCGTCGGTGGCCACGGCCACCTGAATCGCTCCGCCGTCGCAGCGGAACAGGCCGTACGGTGCGATGGCCACGTGGTGGTTTCCGGCCGCCCTGCCCACCTCGCCGGCCACGGTGTACCGCGTGCCCTGGTAGGCGTGGACTCCCACGATCGAGGCGAGGAGTGAGGTACGGACGACCTTGCCGCGTCCAGTGTGCTCACGCTCGTACAGTGCGGACACCACGCCGTACGCACCATTCATCCCGGCCAGCACGTCTCCGATCGGCACCCCCATGCGCGTCGGGCTTTCGGGGTCGGGCCCGGACAGGCTCATCAGGCCGGCCTCGCCTTGGGCGATCTGGTCGTACCCGGCCCGTCCGCCCTGGGGGCCGTCGTGTCCGAAGCCACTGATGGAGAGGATCACCAGCCGGGGATTGATCTCGTGGAGGCGTTCGGCGGAGAAGCCGAGCCGGTCCATGACGCCCGGCCGGAAGTTCTCGACGAGGACGTCACCGTGCCGCACCAGACGGGTCAACAGGTCGATGCCGTTCGGTGACTTGAGGTCGGCGGTGACCGACTCCTTGTTGCGGTTGCAGGACAGGAAGTAGGTCGACTCCCGCGCGGTGTCCGGGCCGACGAACGGCGGTCCCCAGCTCCGTGACTCGTCGCCCGTCCCCGGTGCCTCGACCTTGATGACCCGGGCTCCCATGTCACCGAGCATCATCGCGGTCTGGGGCCCGGCGAGGGCGCGGGAGAGGTCGACGACGACGACCCCGTCCAGCGGACCCATGCTGTCCGCGTCCGCGTCCGCGTGCGTGTGCGTTTTCGTGCTCATGGGTCAGCGCCCCAGGTTGACGGAGACGTGCTTGCGCTGCGTGTAGCTGTCGAGCATGCCTTCGAGGGAGAACTCCCTGCCGATGCCGCTCTGCTTGAACCCGCCGTAGGACTGGCCGAGGACCTGGCCGCCGCCTTGGTTGACCTGAACCCAGCCGGCTTCCAGCGCGTGCGCGGTGCGCAGCCCGGCGCCCAGGTCGTGGGTCCACACGAATCCGGCGAGGCCGTAGTGGGTGTCGTTGGCCATGCGAACGACCTCCTCCTCGTCCCGCCACGGGATCGCGCATACCACGGGGCCGAAGATCTCCTCGGAAGCGATCCGCCAGCGGTTCGCCACATGGGCGAAGACAGTGGGCTGCGTGTAGTAGCCGTGCGAGAGAGGACCCTCCGCCGGGGGCAGTCCGCCCAGGGCGACTTCCACCCCGGGCTGTTCCATGCCGCTGGCGATGTAGTCGCAGACCCGGTCGAACTGCTTGCCATTGACGAGGGTGCCCATGTCACTGGCCTCGTCGAGGGGGTCGCCGACCTTCAGCGCGGCGAGCTTGTCGACCAGCTTGCCGAGGAAGGAGTCGAAGATCGACTCGTGGATGAAGAGCCGCGACCCGGCGGTGCATGACTGGCCCTGCCGGAAGAACCGCATCCCGGAGATCGTGCCGTCGACGACCCACTCCTCGTCGGCGTCGGCGAAGACGATCTGCGGGCTCTTGCCGCCGAGTTCGAGCGACACCGGCACGATCCTCTCGGCGCCCTTCTCCATGACCCGGCGGCCCACCGCCGTGGAGCCGGTGAACGAGATCTTGTCGATGCTGGGGTGAGAGGTCAGGTCCTCACCGGCCTCGGGGCCGTAGCCCGTGATGACGTTCAGCACGCCCGGGGGAAGGAACTGCTGGCAGACCCGCACGACGGCGAGTACGGCGAACGGGGCGTCCTCCGCGAGTTTGAGCACGAGCGTGTTGCCCGCCACCAGCGCCGGGGCGATCTTCAGCGCCGAGAGCATCAGCGGGGCGTTCCAGGGGACGATGGCGCCGACGACGCCGAGCGGTTCACGCCGGGAGTAGTCGAGCACCGAGGGATTGAGCGGGATGCTCTCGCCTTTTGCCTCCCCCGCGATCCCGCTGAAGTAGCGGAAGCAGTCGACAACGAACTGCATCTCCCCGCGTGACTGGGTGCGGATCGCGTTGCCGTTCTCGAGTGAGAGCAGCCGGGCGATGCGCTCCTGCTCGGGTTCGAGGGCGTCCGCGATGCGACGGAACAGGTCACCGCGGTCTCGGGGCCGCAGGTCGCGCCACGTGGGGTGGGCGCGACGAGCCGCGGTGACGGCCCGGTCGACGTCCTCGGCCCGGCCGCGCGGTACGCGACCGATCAGCGACTTGTCGCGGGGGCTCTCGATATCGATCCACTGGCCGTCGGCGGCCGCGGTCCACTCACCGGCGATCAGCATCTGCTCGTCGCCCACGTGGTGTTTGGAGAGGGTCGGGGAATCTTGCTGGAGGGTCACGGTCGTCCCGTCTTTCAGTCTGAGGGGTGTGCGGGGTGCGGTGGAGCCGGCCGTCGGAGGAGGCGGCGGTGAGTACTGAGCCGTCCTCAGCCGTCCTCAGTCGCGGCCGCGGATCTGCCGGATCACCGCGGAGGCGTCGAGATGGCCGTCTACCGAGGCGAGTTGGGCGAACACCTTGTTCGCGCTGCTCGACACGGGCAGGGTGACGCCGACCTCGTCGGCGGCGCTGAGTGCGAGGCGGAGGTCCTTGCTCATGAGCGTGGCCGCGAAGTTGGCCTGGTATCCGTTGTCGGCGGCCGACCCCTCGACCAGGCCCGGCCACGGGCAGAAGTTGTGCAGAGCCCAGCTGTCACCGGACGAGGTGCTGACGATGTCGAACAGGCTCCGGGCGTCCAGCCCCAGCCGCTCGCCGAGGACGAAGGCCTCGGCGACGGCCGTCATGGTGGCGCCGAACAGCATGTTGTTGCAGATCTTCGCGGCCTGACCGGCACCCGCCGCACCGGCATGGATGATGTTCCCGCCCATCACGTTCAGGTACGGTCGCGCGAGTCCGACGGCCTCCTGGGTGCCGCCGACCATGAACGTCAGCGTGCCGGCCCGGGCCTTGGCGACTCCGCCGGACACGGGGGCGTCCACCACCGGCAGTCCACGCTCGGTGACCGCGGCATGGACGGCCCGCGCGCTCTGGATGTCGATCGTCGAGGAGTCGATCACCACCGTGCCGTCGACCGCGTGCTTGAGCACTCCGTCGTCGCCGAGTACGACGTCCTGCACATGCCGGCCGGTCGGCAGCATGGTGATGACGACCCGGGCCGCCCCCGCGAGTTCGGTGACGGACCCGGTGATGCGGACTCCGGCCTCGCGCGCCGTCGCGACGGCCGTCTGCGACAGGTCGAAGCCGAGGACGTCGTGCCCGGCGGCCACGAGGTTGGCGGCCATGGGGCCGCCCATGTTGCCGAGACCGATGAAGCCGACCGTGGTCATTCCGTTGCCTCCTGGAACCGTGGGGTGGTTGTGGCGTCCACGCTCAGGCCTGCATCCATGCACAGGCAAGAGGCACTTCGGCACAGGTAGTGTGCGCATATGCACAGCTACTCGAAGGTGAATCTGGATGATTTGCGGTACTTCCTGGCCCTCGCGCGGCATGGGCGTCTTGTCGCGGCGGGCGAGCGTCTGGGTGTCGAGCACACGACCGTGTCGCGCCGGGTGGCGGCTCTGGAGAAGGCGGTGGGCCACCGCCTCTTCGAGCGCACCAGGACCGGGTGGGCCTTTACCGACGCCGGGCGCCGGCTGCTGCCGCACGCGGAACGGATCGAGGGCGAGGCGCTCCTCGCGTTCGCCGCGCCGGAGGGGGCGGACCGCCCGGTCTCCGGTGTCGTACGGCTGATCGCCACCGACGCGGTCGGGTCGGTGATCGTCGCCCCAGCCCTGGCCCCGCTCCATGAGCAGCACCCGGGGATCGCCCTGGAGCTCGTGACGACGAGCGCCCTGATCAGCCACCAGACCGGCCAGTTCGATGTGGCCATCACCCTGCACCGCCCGCAACTGCCCCGGTTCCAGGTCCGTCGGCTCTGCGACTATGCGCTGCGCCTGTACGCGGCACCGTCCTACCTGGCGAAGGCCGAGCCGATCCGTTCCGCCGCGGACCTCGCCGACCACGAGATGGTCTGGTACATCGAGTCCCTGCTCGACCTGCCCGAGCTGCGGTTCTTCCACGAGGTGTCCGAGACGGCCTCCTTCGCGTTCCGCAGCAGCAACGTGTTCGCGCAGCTGGAGGCGGTCGCCGCTGGCATCGGTGTTGGCCTGCTTCCCTGCTTCCTCGCCGAGCAGGATCCCCGCGTCGAGCCCGTCCTGCAGCATGAGCTCGAGGTGGCGCGGACCTTCTGGATGATCGTGCCCTCCGCCCAGGTCAACGTGGAGCGTGTGCGGATCGTCTGCGACCACGTCGCGCGCTGGTTCGAGGACAGGGCGGACGTGCTGAAACCGCCGCTGCCGCCGACGGCCTGAAGCCCTACCTCTGTTTGGAGGTACTCAGCCGTTCACATGCCCCGGAGCATGAGTCGCCATGACGCCGTCGCACAGCGCCGGCGGTCCGGATCGGGAAGGCACCTCCTCCGGGAGGCGCCTCCTCGCCACCCCCGGACTCCTGGAAGGAAGATCCCCATGACTCCGCACGTCCCCGTCCGCCCGCCCAGCTGTACGCCCGCCGGCCCGGACGCCACCCCCGCAGAGGGGCGGACGCGATGACCACGATGACCAGCAGCCTTACCGACGACCAGCTCGCGATTGTCGAGACGACGCTCGACTTCGCTCAGGAACACCTCGCTCCGAACGCCGTGGCCTGGGACCAGGACAAGCACTTCCCGGTCGATGTGCTCCGCAAGGCCGCCGGACTCGGTCTGGGCGGGGTATACGTGGCCGAGGACTCGGGCGGCTCCGGCCTCACCCGCTCCGACGGCGTACTGATCTTCGAGGCGCTGGCCGTCGGATGCCCCTGCATCGCGGGCTACCTCTCCATCCACAACATGGTCGCCTGGATGATCGACCGCTTCGGCTCCAACGCCCAGCGCGCCCGTTGGCTGCCCACGCTCTGCTCGATGGACGCGCTCGGCAGCTACTGCCTCACCGAGCCGGGCGCCGGTTCCGACGCCGCGGCCCTGCGCACCCGCGCCGAGCGCGACGGCGACCACTACGTCCTCACGGGAGTGAAGCAGTTCATCTCGGGGGCCGGGACCAGCGACGTGTACATCGTGATGGCCCGCACCGGCGAGGACGGAGCGCGCGGCATCTCCGCGTTCGTCGTCGAACGAGACGACCCGGGGCTGTCCTTTGGACCGAATGAGAAGAAGATGGGCTGGAACGCGCAGCCCACCCGGCCGGTGATTCTGGACGGCGTCCGCATCCCGGCCGACCGCCGGCTCGGCGCCGAGGGCGACGGCTTTCCCATCGCTATGAAGGGGCTTAACGGCGGCCGGCTCGGCATTGCCTCCTGCTCGCTCGGCGGCGCGCAGAGCGCGCTCGACCGCAGTCGGGAGTATCTCGCGGACCGGGAGGCGTTCGGTGCGCCGCTGATCGACTCGTCTGCGCTTCAGTTCCGACTCGCCGACATGGCGACCGAGCTGGCTGCGGCCCGGGCCTTGGTCCAGCAGGCCGCGGCGGCACTGGACCGCGACGATCCGCAGGCGCCGCAGCTGTGCGCCATGGCCAAGCGGTTCGCCACCGACACCGGCTTCTCCGTCGCCGACCGCGCCCTGCAACTGCACGGCGGATACGGCTATCTCAGCGAGTACGGCGTGGAGAAGATCGTCCGCGACCTGCGGGTGCACCAGATCCTCGAAGGGTCCAACGAGATCATGCGGCTCATCGTGGCCCGTGCACTGATCGGAGCCGGCCGATGACCGACGACGACTCCGTCCTGCTCTACACCGAGGGCCGCGCGGCGTATATCACCCTCAACCGCCCCAAGGCCCTGAACGCCCTGAGCCACGCGATGGTGCGACGCATCGACGGCGCCCTCACCGCCTGGGAGCGCGACCCCGCCGTCGGCACGGTCGTGATCACCGGAGCCGGCGAACGCGGACTCTGCGCGGGCGGAGACATCCGCTCCATCTACGAGGACGCCCGCTCCGGAGGCAGTTCCTCCGCGGCGTTCTGGCACGACGAGTACCGACTCAATGCGCGCATTGCCCGCTACCCCAAGCCCTACGTGGCTTTCATGGACGGCATCGTCATGGGCGGCGGCGTCGGGATCTCGGCGCACGGCAGCGTACGCGTCGTCACCGAGCGCTCCCGGATCGCCATGCCCGAGACGGGCATCGGCTTCGTCCCCGACGTCGGCGGCACCCACTTGCTGGCCGGTGCCCCGGGCGAGCTCGGGACCCATCTGGCGCTCACCGGGGCATCCGTCGGCGCGGCGGATGCCCTCCTGTGCGGACTGGCCGATCACTTCGTGCCCTCGGAGCTGCTGCCGGGACTGGTCAGGGACCTCGCTTCGATGCCGGTGACCGATGTTCTCCCGCGCTACGTCCGTGAGGCACCGGCCGGGGAGTTGGCCGGCCGCCGGGAGTGGATCGACCACTGCTACGCGGCTGACAGCGTCGAGGAGATCGTGAAACGCCTGCTCGACTGCGGAGTCGCGACTGCCAAGGAAGCCGCCGGGACACTCCTCACGAAGTCCCCCACCGCGGTCAAAGTCACGTTGGCCGCGCTGCGACGCGCCCGCGAACTCGACTCGCTCGAACGGGTTCTGGAGCAGGAGTACCGCGTCGCGTGCGCGGCCCTGGCCTCCCCGGATCTGGTCGAGGGTATCCGTGCCCAGGTGATCGACAAGGACCGCGATCCGCGCTGGTCCCCGGCCGCACTGTCCGAGGTCACGGACAAGGACGTGGCCCGTTACTTCGCCCCGATTGACGGGGCAGAGCTCTCGTTCGAATCCCACGCGAAGTGAGTGAGACCATGACCGAGTCCGCATCCGAGGCGTACGAAACCGTCATCGTCGACCGCAAGGGCCGCGTCGCCCTGATCACCCTCAACCGCCCGAAGGCGCTCAACGCGCTCAACCTCCAGGTCATGCACGAGGTAGTCGCGGCGGCCGAGGTGCTCGACCGCGACCCGGAGATCGGCTGCATCGTCCTCACCGGCTCGCCGAAGGCGTTCGCGGCGGGGGCCGACATCAAGGAGATGCAGCCTCATGACTACATGGACATGTACCTCAGCGACTGGTTCAGCGCCTGGGACCGGTTGGGCCAGCTGCGGACGCCGACCGTCGCGGCGGTCGCCGGCTACGCCCTGGGCGGCGGCTGCGAACTCGCCATGCTCTGCGACATCCTCCTCGCCGCCGACACCGCCGTCTTCGGCCAGCCGGAGATCAAACTCGGCGTGATCCCGGGCATCGGCGGCTCCCAGCGGCTGACCCGCGCGGTAGGCAAGGCCAAGGCCATGGAGCTCTGCCTGACGGGCCGCTCCATGGACGCGGCCGAGGCCGAACGTGCCGGACTGGTCTCCCGCATCGTGCCGGCCGGTGAACTCCTCGCCGAGGCGCTCGCGGTCGCGGAGACCGTGGCAGGAATGTCGAAGCCAGTGGCGATGATGGCCAAGGAGGCGGTCAACCGCGCCTTCGAGACGACGCTCACCGAGGGCGTGCGCTTCGAACGCCGGCTCTTCCACGCGGTGTTCGCCACCGCGGACCAGAAGGAAGGCATGGCGGCCTTCGTCGACAAGCGCCTGCCGGAATTCACCCATCGCTAGAGTTGATCACCGCAAAGGGACATCCCATGAGTTTCAGGATCGTTGTCTGTGTGAAGTACGTGCCCGACGCTACCGGCGACCGGCACTTCGCCGATGACCTGACCGTCGACCGTGACGACGTCGACGGCCTGCTGTCGGAGCTGGACGAGTACGCGGTCGAGCAGGCGCTGCAGATCGCCGACGAGGCGGACGACGCGGAGATCACCGTGCTGACCGTCGGCCCCGAGGACGCCAAGGACGCGCTGCGCAAGGCGCTGTCCATGGGCGCCGACAAGGCCGTCCACGTCGAGGACGACGACCTGCACGGCAGCGACGTGATGGGCACCTCGCTGGTGCTCGCCAAGGCCATCGAGAAGACCGGCTACGACCTGGTCATCTGCGGTATGGCCTCCACCGACGGCACCATGGGGGTGCTGCCGGCGATCCTGGCCGAGCGCCTGGGCGTCCCGCAGGTCACCCTGCTCTCCGAGGTCAAGGTCGAGGACGGCACCGTGACGGGCCGTCGTGACGGCGACGCCGCCAGCGAGCAGCTTCAGGCGTCGCTGCCGGCTGTCGTGTCGGTGACGGACCAGTCGGGCGAGGCGCGTTACCCGTCCTTCAAGGGCATCATGGCCGCGAAGAAGAAGCCGGTGGAGTCCTGGGACCTGGAGGACCTGGAGATCGACGCCGACGAGGTCGGTCTCGAGGGTGCCTGGACCAAGGTCGACTCGGCCGCGGAGCGTCCGGCCCGCACCGCGGGCACGATCGTCAAGGACGAGGGCGAGGGCGGCAAGCAGCTCGCGGAGTTCCTCGCGAGCCAGAAGTTCATCTAAGGCTTCGGCCACCAACCGCCCCCTTCATACTTCGCAAGCAGGAGAGAAGAAGTCCCATGGCTGAAGTTCTCGTCTACGTCGACCACGTGGACGGTGCCGTCCGCAAGCCCACCCTGGAGCTGCTGACCCTGGCCCGCCGCATCGGCGAGCCCGTCGCCGTCGCGCTCGGCTCCGGTGCCGAGAACACCGCCGCCGCGCTCGCCGAGCACGGCGCGGTCAAGGTGCTGACCGCCGACGCTCCCGAGTTCACCGAGTACCTCGTGGTCCCGAAGGTGGACGCGCTGCAGGCCGCGTACGAGGCGGTGTCCGCCGGGGGCTCCCTGGCCGCCGTGCTGGTCCCGTCCTCCGCCGAGGGCAAGGAGATCGCCGCCCGCCTCGCGGTCCGTATCGGCTCCGGCATCATCACCGACGCCGTCGACCTGGAGGCCGGTGCCGAGGGCCCGGTGGCCACGCAGTCGGCGTTCGCCGCCTCGTTCACCACCAAGTCCCGCATCACCAAGGGCACCCCGGTCATCACGGTCAAGCCCAACAGCGCGGCCGTGGAGGCCGCCCCGGCCGCCGGCACCGTCGAGGCCCTGTCGGTGTCGTTCTCCGAGAAGGCGACCGGCACCAAGGTCACCGCGCGTACCCCGCGTGAGTCGACCGGCCGTCCCGAGCTGACCGAGGCCGCGATCGTGGTCTCCGGTGGCCGTGGTGTCAACGGCGCGGAGAACTTCGCGATCATCGAGGCGCTGGCCGACTCGCTCGGCGCGGCCGTCGGCGCCTCGCGTGCCGCGGTCGACGCCGGCTGGTACCCGCACACCAATCAGGTCGGCCAGACCGGCAAGTCGGTGTCGCCGCAGCTGTACATCGCCTCCGGCATCTCCGGCGCGATCCAGCACCGCGCCGGCATGCAGACCTCGAAAACCATCGTGGCCATCAACAAGGACGCCGAGGCCCCGATCTTCGACCTGGTCGACTACGGCGTCGTCGGCGACCTGTTCCAGGTCGTCCCGCAGCTCACCGACGAGGTCAAGACCCGCAAGGGCTGACCTGCGTGTCACGGCCGACGGCGACCGACTCTCTCGCCGCTGAGACCGAGGTGAACCGGCTGGCGCGGACTTTCGGCGGCCCGGATGACGGTGAGAAACGCATGGGCGGCCATGGCTAGGGTGATGTGCCGATGCCAGCCGTCGTAGCGACGGACCTGGTAGTCGTCCAGGCCGCACTCGCCCTTCGAACTCTGGAAACACTCCTCTGTTACCCACCGGACCCCAGCCACCCGGGTCAGCTTGTCGAAGGCAGAGCCGACGAGGGCGTAGGCGATGTAATTAGCACCAGCTCATCTGTTTTGCGGGTGCGGAATCACCCATGTCTAAACAGAGAAGCCAGCATGGTCCTGCGGGCGCGGACCTCAGGCGGGCTCCCTGCGGGGACGGCGCCTCCTGTGGAACGGACGGTCACTTCGCGTACCAATGCCGTCACGCTCCTGCCTGTGCGCTTCCCTCCGCTGTCCGGCGGTCCGGGCACACCACCGCGCCAACGCACACTCTACGGGAGCACCCCGTCACGAGCAGGATGGTGATGATCGTGGCAAGTTGAACAACGGTGCAGACGGGAGCCACAATGCGGGGAACGGTGCGGGTTGCCTCCTCGGCACCCGTGCGGCACGGCGTCCGGAACGGGCACCGAGTCGACAGGGCACCTCGCGGGAATGCGAGTGGCCTGCCTCGCCTCTGAACTCCGTGACCGGCCCGGGCCCGTGCAGGCGGGGACTCGATCGACCTGGCTGGGCGCGCCGCGGCCTGCGGTCCGGTCCCGGGCTGCGGGCAGCCGCCTGCCCCGAGATGACCGAACTCACCGGTCTTGTCCAGGAGTTCGCCGAACTCCTCACTCCCGCCGTCGGCAACGATGCAAAGCTCACCGAGTGGATCACAGCCGTCCGCGCCTCAGGCCTTCCCCACCTGCACGCCTTCGTGAACGGCTTCGAAATCGACCGCGCCGCGGTCAACGCCGGCCTCACCCTCCCCCACCACAACGGCCGCACCGAGGGCGTCAACACGCGAACCATGAGAATCATGAGGCGGATGCACGGCCGAGCCGGATTCGCCCTACTCCGCCACCGCATCCTCCTCCAGTGATTGTCGCGCGTCAGACTTTCTGGCACAGGGGTTTGTTGAGCCCTGACGAGCTGAAGGAGTGTCTGATGAGCCGTCCGCCGCAGTTCCCGGTGGAGGACAAGATACGGATCGTGCTGTCGGTCCTGGCTGGTGAGATGACCGTCGCTGTGGCGGCCCGCCGGAACAAGACGTCGCAGACGTCGGTGGCCAAGTGGCGGGAGCAGTTCCTGGAGTCCTGGAAGGTTGGCCTCACGGCCGGAACATCGAAGCAGGCCTCCAGCCGGGAGGCGATGCTCGAGGAGCAGATCGAGGACCTCAAGGCCGCGCTTGGTGAGGCCCATGTCGAGCTGCGGGTGTGGAAGAAGTCCGCTGAGGGCCGCCTGGCCCCTTCGAGGACCTCGAGGTGATCCGCACCCAAGCGGCGATGCCGACCTCGAGGTTCTGCGAGCTTGCCGGCATCCCGCGCCGCACCTACACCCGCTGGCAGGCCCGCGCCCGCCGTGGCCAGAGTGTGGTCAAGGGTCCGTGGCCGGCGCCAGTGGTCGACCAGCTCGAGCCGATCGCCGCGAAGTACGCCGCGGACTGGCCGGCCTGGGGCCACCGCAAGATCCACTGGATGATGCGAGCCGACGGCCACGACGTGTCTGCATCCTCCATCGAACCGGCTCTGCGCAGAAGGGATTTACTCCAGCCGGTCGACTACCAGGGCATACGCCGCGAGCCGGCCAAGGCCCGCAAGGCCGCCTTCGCCCAGCCGCCGACGAGCCCGAACGAAGTACGGCAACTGGACTTCTCCGAATACGAGACGTCCGGAGGCGGGATCTGGCGGCTGGCCGGGGTGACGGACTACTTCACCAAGTACGAGCACGGCTGGCACATCAGCCCCTCGTGCACCGGCGCCGACGCGATCGAGGCGGTGAAGCTCGCGATCGCGGAGGCCGAACGTCTCGGCGGACGTCCGCTGGCCGAGCTGCTGCCCGCCGATCCCGACACCGGCAAAAACCGGCGCATCAAGCTGGTCACCGACAATGGCGGAGCCTTCAAAGGCGCCGCGTTCGCCCGCTTCATCGCTACCCGCCCCGAGTTGCTGCACATCCGCACCCAGGCCAAGAGCCCCGGCCAGAACGGCGTACGCGAGCGCGCCTTCGGCTCGCTGAAGTACGAGCACCTCTACCGCCTGGAGATCGAGGACCTCACCATGCTCGCCCGCGAGGCCGAGCACTACCGGCATGTGTTCAACCACATCCGACCCCACGAGGCCCTGTCCGGCCACCGGCCGATCGAGGTCTACAACGACCCGACCCTGCATCCCCAACTTTCAAACCGAGATCACTGAGCCAAAAACTTGACGCGGGACATGATCACCACGCAGCGCTACCACCGATTACGGGACAGAGCCGAACGATTTACAGCCCCAGACGCCACACAACGAGCGTTGATAGTCGCCCTTCTCACCCGCACTGAGGGACGTTTGGCGCGGTGTATCAACTCGATGGCACGGATTGACAAGCGGTGGAACACCTGCTGTTCGCACACTTTCGTATCAACGAAAACGAGTGATTGACCAGTCGTGAACACTGTTTGGAGGCGCAAGTGTCGGTTTCTCGCCCGAGTGCCGAGGACCTTGCTCGGTATGCCCGTCACTACGGCTTCACGATGTCGACGGACGACCTCGATGGGTTCTCCCGACTTGTCGACAGCGCATTGTCCGCTTACGACCTCGTCGAGGAACTGTACGAGGACATGTTGCCGGTGGTGGTCAAGGATCGCCCGCACACACGTCCATCGGAGAGCGACAATCCGTTCGGTGCCTGGTACGTCAGGACGGAGATCACCGCCACCGACGACGGTCCACTCGCCGGAGTGCGGATCGCGGTCAAGGACAACGTCGCAGTCGCCGGCGTGCCAATGATGAACGGGTCCAAGTCCGTCGAGGGATTCGTTCCCCGCCGAGATGCGACGGTGGTCAGTCGACTTCTCGAGGCCGGAGCCACGATCGTGGGAAAATCGGTCTGTGAGGATTTGTGCTTCTCCGGATCGAGTTTCACCTCGGCGACCGGCCCGGTGCACAACCCCTGGGACCGGACTCGCTCTGCTGGCGGGTCGTCGAGCGGCAGTGGCGCCCTGGTGGCGGCTGGCGAGGTGGACATGGCTGTCGGCGGTGACCAGGGCGGATCCGTACGGATCCCGGCAAGTTTCTGTGGTGTTGTCGGGCACAAGCCGACACACGGATTGGTGCCGTATACCGGAGCGTTCCCCATCGAACGGACCATCGATCATCTCGGCCCGATCACCTCGACCGCACGCGATGCCGCGCGGATGCTGTCGGTCATCGCCGGCCCCGACGGTGCGGACCCACGACAGGTAGACCTGCCACCGACGCCGGACTTCGTCACCGAACTCGACCGCGGCGCCGCGGGTCTGAAGGTCGGGATCCTGGTCGAGGGATTCGGTCTCGAAGGCTTGTCGGATCCGTTGGTCGACGAGGCCGTCCGTGAGTCAGCGACGCGCCTGCAGGAGGCGGGCTGCGTCGTGGACGAGGTGAGTGTTCCCTGGCATCGCCACGGCCTGGCGATATGGAATGTCATCGCCACGGATGGCGGCGCGTACCAAATGCTCGACGGCAACGCCTACGGCATGAATGTCGCGGGGACCTACGACCCGGAGTTGATCGCGCACTTCGGGGCGCACCGCCGCGCCCATGCTGATGAGCTGTCGGAAACGGTCAAACTCGTCGCCCTGTGCGGTCGTCATGGTCTGTCGAAACTGCATGGGGCGGTCTATGCGAAGGCACAGATGCTGGCCACGTCACTGCGGGCCGCGTACGACCGAGCACTGCAGGAGTACGACGCCCTGGTCATGCCGACTACACCGTTCGTCGCGACCGAGCTGATCGATCCGGCGGATCCGCGCGAAACCTACATCGAGCGTGCGATGAACATGGTCTCGAACACCGCGCCCTTCGATGTCACGGGCCACCCGGCCACCTCTGTTCCGGCCGGTTTCGCGCACGGTTTGCCTGTGGGAATGATGCTGGTCAGTCGACGATTCCAGGACGGGATCACGCTGCGGCTGGCCGACACGTTCGAACAACTCCGCGGTCAGTTCCCTCGCCCGGATGCCGCCAACCTCACCTATTCGGCATAGCCCCATAACCCCTGTCAGCCCGTCGTCTGGGGACGCCACGCAACATGCTGCGGTGACGGCCGCTGCCGTGACCTGCCAGATTCCTCTCCGGCGAGCGCGGCACCAACGACTCCCCGTACTTCCGGCGAGTGGCTTCGCACCCCGTTCCCGCAACGTGCGGCCACGCCGCCGTGTAGATCAGCCCATCGAGTAAGGAGTGAGAGAAATGTCTGCTACTGCCACTGGGATTCCGGAACAGGCACCGGCATCGGATCGCGCGTGGGCGCTGTTCAAGGCCCTCGACCAGAAGAACCTGATTCCGCAGGGGTATGCGGAATCTTGGAAGAAGGTCTTCGAGATCGACTTCGACCCGAAGAACGGCGCCCGGGTCGTTGCCCGGGCCTGGACTGACCCCGCCTATCGGGACCTGCTGCTGCGGGACGGTACGGCCGCGTGCGCGCAGTTCGGATACACGGGCCCTCAGGGTGAGTACATCGTGGCGCTCGAGGACACCCCGGCCATCAAGAACGTCATCGTGTGCTCGCTGTGCTCGTGCACCAACTGGCCCGTGCTGGGCCTTCCCCCGGAGTGGTACAAGAGCTTCGAATACCGGGCGCGGGTGGTCCGCGAACCCCGCAAGGTCCTCGAGGAGATGGGCACCACCCTTCCTGCCGACACCGAGATCCGGGTCTACGACACCACCGCCGAAACCCGGTACATGGTCCTGCCGGTCCGGCCGGACGGCACCGAGGACTGGACCGAGGAACAACTCGCCGAAATCGTCACCAAGGACTGCCTCATCGGTGTCGCCGTGCCTCAGGTACCGGCCACCACTAACTGACGATCTATCAGCAAAGGAGACATCTCATGGACGGAGTCCACGACCTCGGCGGTATGCAGGGGTTCGGCGAGGTGCCGCACACCGTCAACGCCGACACCGGTGGGCCGTTTCACGCCGAGTGGGAACATTTGCCGTACAGCTTGATGTTTCTCGGTGCCGCTGACATGAATAAGTTCAGCATCGACGAGGTGCGGCATGTGGTCGAGCGAATGGAACCGCGCCACTACATGGCCACCCCTTACTACGAGCGGTACGTCATCGGGGTGGCGACCCTGATGGTCGAGAAGGGCGTCCTCACGCACGACGAGCTCGAAGAGCTCGCCGGCGGACCCTTCCCGCTGTCGTTGCCGGCCACCTCCGCAGGCCGTCCGGCTGCCACGGAACGACAGCAGTTCGAGGTCGGGGACCAGGTCAGAGTCCGCGACGAGTACGTGCCCGGTCACATCCGCATGCCCCGGTTCTGCCGCGGCAAGACGGGCACGATCACCCATCGCACCTCCGAATCCTGGCCATTCCCGGATTCCATCGGACACGGCCGAACCGACGCCTCCGCGGAGCCGACCTACCACGTCAGCTTCGCGGCCACCGATCTGTGGGGTGACGACACCGACGCCGGCAAGGTGATTGTCGACCTCTTCGAGGGCTACCTCGACAAGGTCTAAGCCCATCCCTAGCAGTGTGGATGCGGCCAGGATGCCCGTCGCCGTGCGGCTCGAGCGCCGCATCCACACTGCACCACCTCCGATCCTCCCTCGACCTTCTCTGTGCGACCACACCCCATTCAGGAAGCAACGACATGCCTGCCAAACGATTGCCGGTCACCGTCCTTTCCGGGTTCCTTGGTTCGGGAAAGAGCACACTGCTCAACCACGTACTCAGAAACAGGCACGGCCTCAAAGTCGCGATCATCGTCAACGACATGAGCGAGATCAACATCGACGGCACCGAGGTCCAACGCGAGGTCTCCCTCAGCCGGTCCCAGGAGCGTCTCGTGGAGATGAGCAACGGCTGTATCTGCTGCACCCTGCGTGATGATCTACTCACCGAGATCAGCCGACTCGCCGGCGAAGGGCGATTCGACTACCTCCTCATCGAATCGACCGGCATCTCAGAGCCACTGCCGGTCGCCGAAACGTTCACCTTCGTCAATGAACAAGGCCGCGCGCTCTCCGACATCGCCGCTCTCGACACCATGGTGACCGTCGTCGATGGTGTGAACTTCCTGGACAACTACCGATCTGGAGGTCGTCTCGATGCGGACGTCACCGCCGCAGTCCCCGACGGCGAGCGTGACATTTCCGATCTGCTGATCGACCAGGTCGAGTTCGCCGACGTGATCCTGATCAGCAAGACCGACCTGATCACAGTCCCGCAACTGGAGGAACTCACCGCCATCCTGCGGAAACTGAACAAGGCGGCGGATATCCACCCGGTGAGTATGGGAAACGTGCCACTCGACCGGATCCTCAACACCGGCTTGTTCTCACTGGAGAAGGCGGCAACCGCACCCGGATGGTTGCAAGAAATGCAGGGCGAACATATCCCAGAGACCGAGGAATACGGGATCGGGTCGATGGTCTATCGCGCGCGGGTCCCGTTTCATCCCGAACGCTTCTACGACTTCTTGACGGCGCCGTGGACGAACGGCCAGCTACTCCGGTGCAAAGGATACTTCTGGCTGGCCAACCGCTACCTGGACATCGGCAGCGTCTCGCAGGCCGGACACCAGATCAGGCACGGCTACATCGGCCGATGGTGGCGGTTCGTACCCCGGGAGCAATGGCCCTCCGATGATTACCGTCTCGACGGCATCCACGAAAAGTGGGAAGAACCCGTCGGCGATTGCCGCCAGGAGTTGGTATTCATCGGCCAGAACATCGACAAGCAGCTAGTGAGCCAGCAACTCGACGAGTGCCTTCTGACCATGGCGGAAATCGAGGAAGGACCCGACCGCTGGACGACCTATCCGGACTCCCTCGGGAACGGCGCCACCGACGCAATTCGCACGCGCGTGGCTGAAACCGCTACATCCCACTGAACCGTCAATTGCCACCACTCCGGGCTCTCTGGCTCCGCGCACCGGTACCAGAACGCCATCGCAGAGGAGAATCATTGCCTTGCTGACCATCGGTGACCAGTTCCCCGCGTACACCCTGACCGCCGTCATTGGCGGCGACCTCTCCAAGGTCGACATCGCGGGGTCGTCTCGGTGATCGCTGCAGTAGCGTTTCTACACCGAACCCGCAGGTCAGCGTCGCAGTGAAGCCGGATGGAGGGTAAACTTTGAGTTCGCCCAGGAATATGCGACCCGAGCGCGTGCCTTACCGGGTCGAGTCGGACATGGCGGCGGTGTCAGTTGCCAGCTCGTCGAAACGACGCGACAGCGGTGCTGACCGAGATGCGGAGGACGCCTGATGACGACATCAGCCCACGATCACCCGGCGGCGGGAAGTGTCGACGAGTGGTCGGACCTTATTCGCCGTAACTTCGTGGCCCTCGACATCGCGCCGCGACTGTCAGATCACTTCGCCGGCAGAGTGGACAACCGGGCGCTCGGGCATCTGTCCGCGGCGGAAGTCTGCTCCGTGCCCCAGACCTTCACCAGATCTGAGCGGCTCATCTCGCAGGCGCCGGCAGACCTGTTCCAGGTCGGCTTGCTCGCTGACGGAACCGGACACCTCGTCCAGGACAGCCGAGCCTGCGACCTGTCTCCCGGCGATTTCGCCGTCTACGAGACCGCGCGCCCCTTCCGCTGGAATCTCGCCGGGCAATGGAAACTGCTGGTCTTCACCTGGGACAGAGATGCTATCGCACTGGACCGTTCGGAATCCGAGCAACTGACCGCCCGACGACTGCGCGGTGACACCGGTATCACCGGTGTGCTCTCACGTACATTGGCCGACGTGATCAATCTCGATGGCGACCTCCCACTCGCCAGTGCGGTGCGCTTCGCCGACGAACTCGCCGCGCTGACGGTAACCGCAGGCTTGAGCCAATGCGAGTCCGAGTCACCCCCGATCGAAGACTTGACGCGCCAAATTCTCCGGTATATCGAAGAGAACCTCGCCGACCCCGACCTCGACCCGCACCGTATTGCCGATCACTTCTTTATCTCCACCCGAACCCTCCACCGACTTTTCGCCCGACAAGGAGAAACCGTCGCGCACTGGATCCGAAACCGGCGACTGGAGAAATGCCGTCATGCAGTACAGACCGACCGGAAATCGACCATCTCGACGATTATCGCCCGATACGGCTACTTCGATCTCGCAGTCTTCAGTCGTGCCTTCACCGCTCGCTATGGACTGAGTCCGACCGCATTTCGGTCTCGCCACAACTGACACTCACCGCACGAACGCGTCATCAGCTATCTGCAACCCTCGTGTGGGAGGCGTGTCAATCCCCGGGAACGTGGAGACTTCCTCTATGCGGCCAGCCCCACGGTGAGGCCGGTACAAGGTGCGGCCCGTGAAGGACGCCGGGGTCGACTACCTCGCCGAGACACCCGAAATGGGCTGCATCACCGCCCGCAAGATCGCCGAGCAAACCCCTGACGGCGCGGACATCGACCGCGCCTGCACGATCGGGTGCTTTCTCTGGAACATCTCATGACCTGGTCCAGGGCACACCGCACCCATCTGGAAATCTACGGCGCCTTCTTCAAGAAGATGCTCGGAAAAGACGGGGAGCCGCTCGACATCTCGTTCTGGCATGAAGTTTCCGCCATCCCCGCCGGCGACGCCACAGTGGAATACATCAACTGCCACAAACGCACGGGGTTCCTCACCATTCTCGATCACCAGGAGGAACTCACCGTGCACGAACATCAGCCGTACACCCGTTTCGGTAGACGCAGGTTGTAACCGGACAAAAGGCAGCTGCAATCAGGGGTCTTTCCAATCAACGGCCCTGTCTCATATTCGGTGGTGACGGAGAGTTGTGAGGGTCGTTGACCTTCATGTGATGGATGTCAACGAGCTTGTGCAGACGGTGTTCTCGGGTCTGTCCCCGCTGGTCATGGAGGATGTGGCCGACGACGACACCGCGGTCTGCCCGATGTGCGGGGCCTCGTCGGGACGGGTGCACGGCTATCACTGGCGGACGGTGGCCGACGTTCCGGTCGAGGGGCGACGGGTGGTGGTCCGTGTGCGGGTGCGGCGTCTGGTGTGCCCACGCGAGGCTGTCGCCACACCTTCCGCGAACAGGTGCCCGGGGTGCTGGAGCGATACCAGCGGCGCACGGCCCGTCTGACCAGGCAGGTCAAGGCCGTGGTCAAGGAGTTAGCGGGCCGGGCGGGATCACGTTTGCTGGCGATACTCGCGGTGGGCCTGTCGCGTCACGCGGCCCTGCGTACCGTGCTGCGCATCCCGTTGCCCACCGGGCGGGTGCCCCGCGTGATCGGCGTCGACGATTTCGCCCTGCGCCGGCGGCACCGCTATGCCACCGTGGTGATCGACGCCGAGACCCATGAGCGGATCGACGTGCTGCCTGACCGCACGGCCGACACGCTGGAAGCGTGGCTGCGCGGGCATTCGGGTGTCGAGGTCGTGTGCCGTGACGGCTCAGCCACCTACGCCGAGGCCATCCGCCGCGCCCTGCCCGACGCGGTCCAGGTCGCGGACAGGTGGCATCTGTGGCACAACCTGTGCGAAGCCGCCCTCAGCGAGGTGAAGGCGCACAGCAGCTGCTGGGCCACCGTACTGGACGCAGCCATCTATGACGGGCCACGCGCCCGAACCACCCTGGAACGCTGGCACCAGGTCCATGACCTGCTCAATCAGGGCGTGGGCCTGCTCGAATGCGCCCGCCGTCTGCAACTGGCCCTGAACACCGTCAAACGCTACGCACGCGCCGACCGGCCCGAGCGGATGCTCCGCGTCCCCAAATACCGCGCCGGCCTCGTCGACCCCTACCGCGAGCACCTGCGCAAACGCCGGGCTGGGGACCCTGCCGTCCCCGTCAAGCGCCTCTTCGAAGAGATCAAGGCCCTCGGCTACGAAGGCTGCCTCAACCTCCTGCACAAGTACATCAACCAAGGCCGCGCGGACGCCGACCGCAGCCACATCTCCCCACGCCGGCTCGCCCGGATGCTCCTCACCAGGCCAGACAACCTCAAGACCGAACATCACGACCTCCTGGCACGGCTCACCGCCGCCTGCCCCGAGATGACCCAACTGGCCCCCCACATCGCGGACTTCGCCCAGCTCCTGACGCCTTGCGCAGGAAACGCCGACGGGCTCTCACGCTGGATCATCCAGGTCCGCGCAACCGATCTGCCCCATCTGCACTCCTTCGCCCGGGGCCTGGACCGAGACAGGGACGCAGTGATCGCCGCGCTCACGCTTCCGTACAGCAACGGCCCCACCGAGGGCGTCAACACCAAAACCAAGCGGATCGCGCGCCAGATGCACGGACGAGCAGGCTTCACCCTACTTCGCCACCGCATCCTCCTCGGATAGCGGCACACTCCGTCACCACCGAATGTGAGACAGGGCCGTTGATTAGACACTCCCCTATCCTCCGACGCCACCGTGGCCGAGTGTGCCCTGATCGAGCCGCTGCTGCCGACCCCGGCCTGCCAGACCAAGGCCGGTGGACATCCGGAGAAGTGGCCGCGGCGGGACATCGTCGACGCGATCCGCTTCATCGTCGACAACGGCGCCAAATGGAGGGCCTTACCTGCGGATTTCCCTCCCTGGCAGACCGTTTACGGGTTCTTCTGGCGCTGGAACCGGGCCGGAGTGGTCACCTTCATCCGCGACCAGCTCCGCCGGCGAATTCGCACGGACAAGGGCCGCTGCCCCTTCCCGGTGACCCTGATCGTCGACTCTCAGTCCGTGAAAGCGGCCTCCACGGTCGGCAAGGACAGCCGCGGCTACGACGCCGGCAAGAAATCAACGGGCGCAAGAGACACATCGTCGTCGACACCCTCGGCCTGCCCGTGATGATCACGGTGACACCCGGCGATGCCCGAGACGAGATCACGGCCAGGGACCTGCTCTGGCGACTGAGGCTCACGCACCCCCAGATCACCCAGATCTGGGCCGACTCCGCCTACTCCCGCGACCTGCTGCCCGCCTGGAGCCAGAACCACCTGTGGTTGACCCTGCGGCCGGTCCTACGGCCCAAGGGCAGCAAAGGAGTGCCACCATCGCGCGCTGGGACGGGCGAAGCTTGCAGCGCCGGTCGCCCTCACGGGTGACGATGAGCATGGTGACCCACTCCACGAGCGCATGAGGTAGGTCGAGTGCGGCAGGATAAATGACCAACGAGGCCCCCGAGCAGCGTGATTGAGATGTCAGACACCTCCATCAACAGCCCGTCCGCCTCGCTCGTTGCGCTCGCGACCCGTCACCTGGTCGGTGGCCACCTCGAAGATGCTCACTCGGCGGTGGGTTACCGCCCTCCGCGCGAAGTCCACGCCGGGTACGAGAAGTTGCGAATCGCCGCGTGAAATAGACGGTCAGACGCCTGTCCGGAAAACGCGAGGCCCATCACCGCGAAGTGAGCGTCGTCCTGGCCACACTCGCGCTCGGCACCGTGCTGTTGCCGGGCGCCGACGCGCCCGCCGCCCGGCACCCTTCGGCACACGGCGACCCGACCACTGACGATGGCACTGACAGCCAACACGGCTGTCTCTGTATGCCAAGCTGGCCGCGCTGTGGGCTCGTACGGTCGTAGGTACTGGATCTCCATCCGGAGGCTGACTCTCCGCTCCAGCCGCGAAACAGGGAAGCGCCTGCCATGATCTCCCCACCCGCCATTGCCAAGCAGCGCACGTCACCGGATGCCCTGCTCCGCCAGACCACCCCTGGGGAGGCTACGCCACGGCACGCAGTCATCGCGCTTCCGGCCGAGGAACGTCGGGTCTGCGACGTCCGGCGCTTCACCGCCGCCGTACTGTCCCAGTGGGCGATATCCCGCGACGACACGGACTCCGTGCTGCTCATCGTCAGTGAACTGGCCGGCAACTCCGCTCAGCATGGGCACACGGACCTCGCTGTGCTTCTCACGTTGCACGGGTGCGTCATCGCGGTCGAGGTGGCCGACGCCGGCCCGGCTCGCGCCCACCACGCCACGGCCTCGGGCGGCGACGACGAGCACGGCCGAGGGCTGGACATTGTCGCGGCCCTCGCAGACAACTGGCAGACGTACCGGTGCCCCTCCGGGTGGCGCACCCATGTAGGGATTCGTGTCGATCCAGCACCGGACACACACCGTGCACGTCCCGAGGGAACGTGGACTGGATGCCACGGACGAGCCAGGCGAGCTGTGCGGACGCCGCATAGGGACAGCGTGGCGCGTCGGGCAGTGGAGTGGTCGCCTGGATCTTCTTTCCAGGCGTTCCGAGAAGCGGGCGGATGCGCTCCGGCCTTCCGTGGCTTCCCGGAGCGTCTATTTGACCTGCGCAAACGCGGCGAGTCGATCATCGAGAACCGACAGCTGACGGGTCGCGGTCAGCGGTGGAGTTTGCGGTAGCGGCTGGGGGTGGTGCCGTAGGTGTTGGTGAAGGTTCGGCTGAAGACCGCCGGGTTGGTGAATCCGTATCGGGCCGCGATGTCGGTCAGCGAGTGATGGGCGTTGCGGGGCGAGAGCAATGCTTGTCGGCAGGATTCCAGGCGGCGGGTTCTGATCGCGGTGGCCACGGTGGTGTCGAATCGGGCGAAGACCCGGTGGAGGGTGCGGGTGGAAATATAGAAGGTGTTGGCGATCTCTTGGGGCGACAGGCTCGGGTCGTCGATGTGAGCGTTGATGTGGTGCAGTACCGCGGTGTAGAGCTGACGTGCCTGGGCGTCGGGGTCGTCCGGTTCGGTCTCCTCGAGTGCGGCTGTGATCGCCAGCTCCGCGATTTCGTCGGCGAGTCGGATCGCGCCTGCGGGGGACACCTCGCAGCCGGGGTCCATCAAGTTCGACAGGACCGGTGACAGCAGCCGTCCCAGCGCCGAATCCGCGCGCACCGGCGTCGCGGTCAGCTGCTGCGATCCCGACTCCGCCAGCGCGATGGACGCGCGTGGCCAGGTGTACACGCGCAGCTTCCAGTCAGGGCTCAGGTTCCAGGTGAACGGCCGAGAGGTTTCGTAGATGGCGAAATCTCCCGGTCTCAGCGTGCAGGTCCGCCCGTCCTGGGAGAGAAGGCCCTCGCCCGCGACCGGCATGCCGATCTGCGGAAGGTCACGCGGGCGGCGGGCGGTCAGGCGGGGGGTGCGCTCGAAGGTCTGCGAGGTGGCGGCGACGTCCGCGGCCATCAGGTGCGCCAGCTGCCGGGTCCGCACCGACCCGGAGCCCACGAGCGAGCCTGGCGACCGAGGCTAGGACTTGTCCGGTCGATCATGTTCGGAGCCAGATGGTGAGGGCTGCGGCGGTGGCGGTGCCGAGGTAGACGTAGCCACGCTTGTCGTAGCGAGTGGCCACAGCCCTGTGCTGCTTCAGCCGGTTGATCGCCCGCTCGACGGTGGTGCGTTTCTTGTAGCGCTCCTCGTCGAAGCCGGGTGGCCGTCCGCCGCGTGAGCCTTTGCGTAGGCGGGCGGCCTGGCTGTCGGTCTTCTCCGGGATGGTGTGCCGGATGCCCCGACGGCGTAGGTACTCACGACAAGGCCCGTTGCTGTATGCCTTGTCCGCCGCGAGGCTGTCGGGCTTCTTTCGCAGTCTGCCTGGTCCGGTCCGCGGGACGCGGATCTTCTCCACGACCGGCTTGAACTGGGTGTGTGACGATCAGGGACAGCGGGCGGCAGCGGCCGTCGGCGCTCAGGTGGAGCTTGCTGGTGAACCCGCCACGCGAGCGGCCCAGGCCCTCACCTCCAGCACCACCTCCACCAGGCCGGCGTGAAGGCTTTGCCACGCGGTTTCGCCCTGATGTTCTGCTGGTTCGGCCCCCTTTGAGGCGGGCGCAGGCGGCGGGTCGGTGCGGGCACCGGCCGCGTGCTGGTGAGCACGGACGATGGTGGAGTCGACCGAGATGTCCCAGTCGGAGGCTGTCAAGTCGAGTGCGTGTGCGTTGGGGTATGACCTCGTGTTGGTCGGGCCACCGGCAGGGTTACTGTCGGTGATCTTCTTCGGTGCTGGTCAGAGGGGCAGGCGGTCGGGGAAGGCGAGCATGAAGTGGTTCATGGCGCGGTTCCAGCCGAGGGTGCCGGTGCCGCGGACGCGTCCGGGTGGGATGGATCGTCGCCGTCGATGTGCCGGCCCTCGATGCGGCGGATGCCGAGATAGAGGAGCTTGATCGCGGCGTCGTCGCTGGGGAAGTGGCCGCGGTTCTTGAGGGTCTTGCGGAGCTGGAAGTTCACGACCCGTGCCCGGACTAGTCACATGATCGGCCGGACAAGTCCTAGGTGGCGGACCCGCGCCCCCATGGACGTCCCCGTCGGGCCGCGAACGGAATGGAGCGCCACACGCCGAAGCAGACGGGAACCGCAGGAACCGAAACAGTCCGAAGACGCCGAAACCACCCGTCCCAGGAGTCACAGCACGGTCCCTGGAGAGGCAACTGAGATCCACAGGGACCCACGGTTATCGGCACACGGCAGTCCGACCGCGACGATGGCACTGACGGTCAAGACGGCTGTCTCTATATGACAAGCACGACGCCGCGGCGACTCGTACGGTCGTGGCTACTCGCGGAGCCCCAACGGAACGTTCCGGGCTTTCGCCGACGCGCACTGGAGGCCGAGATGCCACGTCGTATGCCGACGCCACAATGACGGCGTGCTGACCCGCTCGACGGCGGCGGCGCGGTCGAGCCCGACGACCCGGGCGCCGGCTCCGGCGCGTTTCGCCAAGTCACCTCTCGCGGTCGACTTCTCTCGCCTCTTGACCAGACGCAGATCACGGTTTCTCCCTACGCATCAATGAGCGATGACATATAGGAGGAGTGGTATGGAGCTTCCCTCACGGAGGGCCGTCGAGGACCTGGCGGATGAGTTGCGGCTCGGTGTTCCCGCGGAGGACCTGGACGTGTACCACGCGGCGATATCGGGCTTGCTCGGCTCTTGGGCGGTCGTTGACGAGCTGTATGACCGCGATGTGGCGCCGACAACCCCGGTGCGTAAGTGGTCCGAGCCGGCCGACAACCCGCTCGGCGCGTGGTACGTAACCACCGAGTTGCGCGAACGCACCGATGGCCCGTTGGCGGGTCGCCGTGTTGCGATCAAGGACAACGTCGCGGTTGCAGGCGTGCCCATGATGAACGGATCGGACACTCTTCGCGGCTTTGTTCCGAGCGTGGACGCGACCGTGGTGACGCGCCTTCTCCAGGCAGGAGCGACCGTCGCCGGCAAGGCGGTGTGTGAAGACCTCTGCTTCTCCGGGGCCTCGCACACCTCCAAGACCGGCCCGGTCCGCAACCCCTGGGGGCGTGACCGCACGACCGGCGGCTCGTCCAGCGGCAGCGCCGCTCTGGTTGCCTCTGGTGAGGTCGACCTCGCGCTCGGTGGTGACCAGGGCGGGTCGATCCGAATCCCGGCCGCGTTCTGCGGTGTCGTCGGCTTCAAACCCACCTTTGGCCTGGTGCCGTACACCGGGGCGTTCCCCATTGAGCAGTCACTGGACCACCTGGGTCCGATCGCGCCGACTGTTGCCGATGCTGCCGCGATGCTGACGGTGATCGCGGGTGCGGACGGTCAGGACCCCCGCCAGCCTGCCGGTGTCGCCGGTACGGACTATCTTGCCGGGCTGGAGAACCTGGGACTAGGCCTGCGTATCGGTGTCGTCGCTGAGGGGTTCGACCAGACCAACTCCGACCCGGGCGTCAACGCGGTCGTCAGGCGGGCCATCGAAAGGCTGACGGCGGCGGGCCACGTCGCTGAAGACGTGTCGATTCCGTGGCACAGACACGGCGCTGCCATCTGGGATGTCATCTCTGTCGAGGGCGCGACCTGGCAGATGGTTCAAGGCAACGCCTACGGCATGAACTGGAAGGGTTCCTACGACCCGGCGCAGATCGCGTTCTTCGGCGAGCAGTGGCGCCGCGATCCATCGGCGTTTTCCGAGACGGTCAAGCTGGTCGCCCTGGGCGGCAGCTACGCGCTGCGCAGCGGCTACGGCGCCGGCTACGCCAAGGCACGAAACCTCGAAGGTGTCATGGCTGCTGCCTACGACAGCGTGCTCGACACCTATGACGTTCTGGTCATGCCGACGCTGCCCATCACCGCGAGCCTCATCCCGCCAGCGGACGCTCCTGTCGAGGAGGTCCTCGGACGGGCCCTGGAGATGGTCTCCAACACCGCGCCGCTGGACGTGACCGGTCACCCCGCGTGCACCATCCCGGCCGGCCTGGCCGATGGCCTGCCTGTCGGTCTGATGGTCATCGGCAAGCGGTTCAACGACGCCGACGTCCTGCGCGCAGCCCACGCCTTCGAGCAGACGCTCGGAACACTCACCGCCCCCGACAGGGAGAAGGAGTTCACCGCATGAACGGTGTGTTCGACCTCGCCGGCACCGATGGTGTCGGGCCGGTCATCGTCCCCGAGGAGGAGCCGGTCTTCCGCGCCGAATGGGAGAAGGCCGTCTTCCCGATGTTCGCCATGTGCTTCCGCGCAGGCTTCTTCGGCGTCGACCAGTTCCGTCACGGCATCGAGTTGATCGATCCGGCCGTCTACCTGAAGTCGCCGTACTACGAGCACTGGGTGCACACCGTCGAGCACTTCGGTGAGAAGCTCGGCAAGCTCGACATGGCCGAGCTCGACCGTCGCACCGAGCACTACCTCGCGAACCCGGATGCTCCGCTTCCGGAGCACGCCGACGACCCCGCGCTGCTCGCCTTCGTCGAGGCCGTGGTTCCGGCCGGCGCTCCGGCCAGGCGTCCCTCGGACAAGGTGGCGCGTTTCAAGGTCGGCGACATCGTCCGAGTCGATCGCTCGGCTCCCAAGGGTCACACTCGCCGTGCCCGCTACATCCGTGGCGCGATCGGCGAGGTAGTGCTCCACCACGGACCGATGATCTACCCCGACACCGCCGGGAACGGCCTCGGCGAGAACCCGGAACACCTCTACACGCTCCGGTTCACCAACGAAGAGCTGTGGGGTGCCGAGCACGCCGAGCCCAACGGCTGCGTCCACTTCGATGTTTGGGACCCCTACATCGAACTGGTCACCCCCGTGTCCGCCGACACCGAAGGAGCAGTTGCGTGAGTGACAAGATCCGGACCCAGGAGGAGATCGCCGCTCGAGTCAAGGCGCTCGAGTCCATGCTGATCGAGCAGGGCATCATGACCACCCAGGCCATCGACCGAATGGTCGAGATCTATGAGCACGAGGTCGGCCCGCAACTGGGTGCCAAGGTCGTCGCCAAGGCCTGGAGCGATCCGGAGTTCAAGGCCCGCCTCGTTGAGGATGCCTCTGATGCCTGCAAGGAGCTCGGTATCAGCGGCCTGCAGGGTGAGGACATGGTCGTGGTGGAGAACACCGACACTGTTCACAACATCATCGTCTGTACGCTCTGCTCCTGCTACCCGTGGCCGGTGCTCGGCCTCCCGCCCAACTGGTACAAGGACCCGCAGTACCGCGCCGCCATCACCCGCGAGCCGCGCAAAGTCCTCAGCGACTCCTTCCACTTCACCGTGCCCGAGGACGTCGAGGTGCGCGTATGGGACTCCAGCAGCGAGATGCGCTATTGGGTTCTGCCGCAGCGCCCCGCCGGCACGGAGGGATGGACCGAGGAGCAGCTCGCCGAGCTCGTCACCCGCGACTCGATGATCGGCGTCGGTCCCGTCGCCACGGCCGCGTCATGACCAGCGCAGACACCCTCCCTGGCCCGTACGCCTCTCCGGAGGCGCTCGGTGAGACCCGGCGTCAGGTCGAGGAGCTCGTCTGCGGTCTGCCGGGCGCCGACCCCAGCCAGATGGGCTTCCAGTTCCCGTGGGAGATCCGCGCCTTCGCTCTGGCAGTTGCGGCTCACAAGGCGCTCAAGTTCGACTGGTCGCAGTTCCAGGCCGCGCTCATCGCCTCCATCCAGGACTGGGAGAACGGCAACACCGAGACCGGCGAGGTTCCGTGGTCGTACTACGCCCACTGGGTCGCTGCGCTTGAGACCGTCATGGCCACCCAATGCGTCCTGGAACCGAACGCGCTCGACGAGAAAGTCCAGCGAGTCCTCGCCGAGCCGCCGAACCGTAACCACCACGAGGCCCACACCGAGCCGATCGTGATCGATCCGGCACCTGGCCGGCAGAGGCCCAGCGCGTGAACACATCAGCAGCCCCGGCGACGTCAAGGCCGGCGCGTGTCGGCCCACGGATCCGCATGTGCCGGGGGTGCTGTTGTGGCACCACCCGCAAGCATCCCGACGTAGATCACGACGGCATCGCGGAGATCCTCACCCACAACAGCGGTGCCGACTCCGAACTGGTGCGTACTGAGTGCCTGTGGGCATGCGAGCTCTCCAACGTCGTCGTCGTCAACCCCTCCGCTGAAGCACGGCACGCAGGAACCAGGCCCGCCTGGATCACCCACGTGAACACCTTCGAGCGTGCCGAAGCCCTGGCTGCTTGGGTGCGCGATGGCGGCCCCGGAATCGCCGAGCCGCCGCCGGAGCTCGGCCGCATCCGCACCGGGGCGGAGATCACACGCATCAGCAAGGCCGGTTGGTGACGGCATCCTCACCCGACCTCACAGAAGGAACCACTTATGGAATCCGCGATTGACACGCACCTCCGGTGCCCGCGCACCCTGTCGCGCCGGGTGTCCGACGACTACGCGCCGCCGTTCCCGATGTTCGTCGCCCGCGGTGACGAGGCGTTGCAGCAGGTCGTGATGGGCTACTTCGGTGTCCAGTATGCCGAGGAGGGCAAGCGTCCGTGGGCTCTGGCTGCGCTGCGGCACATCGTCGGCAGCTTCAGCCTCGCTGATGGCCCGGTGCGCCACGACCTGACGCACCACGTGGACGACCAGGACCATCACAATCTGATGGTTGTCGCCTACTGGGCCGACCCGGCCGCGTACTGCCGCTGGCTGCGCTCGGAGGAGGTCAGGGGCTGGTGGGAGTCGGAGGAGCGTCTCACCGAGGGCCTCGGTTACTTCCGCGAGATCGTGGCTCCGCGTGTGGAGCAGTTCGAGACCTTGTACGCCTTCACCGAGGACTTCCCGGGCATCGGCGGCGTCATGGGCGAGTGCAGTGGCGAGATCGAGGAGCACGGCTACTGGGGCTCGATGCGTGACCGCATCCCGCTCTCGCAGACCGACTGGCTGGAGGCCAACGCCGAACTCACGGTCGTCTCCGGTGAGCCGGCCAAGGGCGGCCGGGTGATCGTCCGAGGCCACGACAACATCGCGCTCATCCGGTCCGGCCAGGACTGGAAGGCAGCAGGAGAGGACGAGCGCGCCCTCTACTTCGACGAGATCCTGCCCAGCCTTCAGGACGGCATGGACTTCCTGCGCGACAACGGCGACACGCTCGGCTGCTACAGCAACCGTTTCGTGCGCAGCATCGACATCGACGGCAACGAGCTCGACGAGAGCTACAACGTCGGCCACTGGCGGTCCTTGGGCCTGCTTGAGCGGTGGGCCGAATCGCATCCGACGCACCTACGGATCTTCGTCACCTTCTTCCGTGTGGTGACCGGCCTGGAGAAGCTGCGGCTCTACCACGAGGTCTCGGTCTCCGACGGCAAGGACCAGATGTTCGAGTACATCAACTGCCACCCGCGCACAGGAATGATGCGCGACGCCGTGGTCCCGGCCGCCGTCTGAGCGACCGCACGCATCCCGTTGCCGGGCCGAGCGCTCGGCCCGGCAACGGAACACACCCGTTCGCTTCCCGCCAGAGATGAAAGCCTCAACGATGAGCACGACGACCACCACGCTCCGCGCAGCCCGCGACCAACTGCACAAGCTGCGCGCCGCGTACGATGACGCACTCTCCTCGCTCTCCTGGCCCGATGTCGGCCCGACCTTCAACTTCGCCCACGACTGGTTCGACACATACGCGCGCGGCAACAACCAGCCCGCACTGGTGATCGTGGAGCAAGACGGCACCCGCGCCTCGTACTCCTTCGACGACATGGCCCGGCGCTCCGACAAGGTCGCAGCCCACCTCGCCACCCAGGGCATAGGCCGCGGCGACAGCGTCGTCGTCATGCTCGGCAACCAGGTCGAACTGTGGGAGAGCATGCTGGGACTCATCCGGCTCGGCGCGGTCATCATGCCGACGACCACCGCTGTGGGGCGCGCGGAGCTGATCGATCGTCTTGACCGCGGCGACGCCCGTGCCGTCATCTGCAACCCCGCCGATGCATCGAAGTTCGACGAGGTCCCGGGGGACTATCTCAAGCTCGCGGTTGGGGACGTGGACGTGCCGGCCGGATGGCTCCGCTATGCCGACGCGCACGACCTCGCCGGTGACGCGGCCAGGACAGCCGTGCCCCACCCGGGCAATGCGAGCACCGACCGCCTGCTGCTCTATTTCACCTCTGGCACCACGAGCCGGCCGAAACTTGTCGAGCACACCCACCTGTCGTACCCGATCGGGCACTTGTCGACGATGTACTGGTTGGGCCTCCAGCCGGGCGACGTCCACTTGAACATCTCAAGCCCGGGCTGGGCCAAGCACGCATGGTCGAACTTCTTTGCCCCGTGGCTGGCCGAGGCCACGATCTTCGTCTACAACTACGCCCACTTCGACGCTCGAGCCCTTCTCGAGCAGATCCGGACCGAGACGGTGACGACCTTCTGCGCGCCGCCCACCGTCTGGCGCATGCTGATCAATGCGGATCTGAGTGGTGGACCGGGCAGCCTGCGTGAGGCGATTGCTGCGGGTGAGCCGCTCAACCCGGAGGTCATCAGCCAGGTCCAGCGACAGTGGGGAACCACCATTCGTGATGGCTTCGGGCAGACCGAGATGACCGCCGCGGTGGCCAACACTCCTGGCCAGCCGCTGAAATCGGGATCCATGGGCCGCCCACTTCCGGGCGTCCCTGTGGTGCTCACCGACCCGCTGGGCAACAAGGTCGAGGGCGTCGGGGAGGGCGAGATCTGCCTTGACCTTTCACTGTCCCCGTTCACCTTGATGACCTGTTACCAGGGCGATCCTGAGCGCAATGCCGCAGCGATGGAAGGTGGTTACTACCACACGGGCGACGTCGTCTCGCGTGACGAGGACGGCTACCTCACCTACGTCGGCCGTACCGACGATGTTTTCAAGGCGTCGGACTACAAGGTCAGCCCGTTCGAGCTCGAGTCGGTACTCATCGAGCACCCGGCCGTGGCGGAGGCCGCGGTTGTTCCGGCTCCGGACGCGGTCCGCCTGGCGGTGCCGAAGGCGTACATCGGGACACGAGCCCAACGCCGACACGGCGCGGTCGATCCTACAGTACGCCCGCAAACACCTCGCACCATTCCTGCGCGTGCGGCGGATCGAGTTCTACGAACTGCCGAAGACCATCTCCGGAAAAATCCGCCGGGTCGAGCTCCGCCAGCGTGAGAAAGAAGTCGAAGGAAACCGCCCTGCGGGCGAGTACCGCGACGACGACTTCCTCGAACTGAAGCGCTGATGGTTGGACGGCGGCCGCGATGAGGATACCCACCTGATCTCAGCATTCCACTCGCCGCCCTCGTGCTTTCGGCATGGCGCGCACAACGGCAAGGAAGATTCATGGAATCCGCGATTGACACGCACCTCCGGTGCCCGCGCACGCTGTCGCGCCGGGTGTCCGACGACTACCTGCCGGCTTACCCGAGGTTTGTCGCCCGCGGTGACGAGGCGTTGCAGCAGGTCGTGATGGGCTACTTCGGTGTCCAGTATGCCGAGGAGGGCAAGCGTCCGTGGGCTCTGGCTGCGCTGCGGCACATCGTCGGCAGCTTCAGCCTCGCTGATGGCCCGGTGCGCCACGACCTGACGCACCACGTGGACGACCAGGACCATCACAATCTGATGGTTGTCGCCTACTGGGCCGACCCGGCCGCGTACTGCCGCTGGCTGCGCTCGGAGGAGGTCAGGGGCTGGTGGGAGTCGGAGGAGCGTCTCACCGAGGGCCTCGGTTACTTCCGCGAGATCGTGGCTCCGCGTGTGGAGCAGTTCGAGACCTTGTACGCCTTCACCGAGGACTTCCCGGGCATCGGCGGCGTCATGGGCGAGTGCAGTGGCGAGATCGAGGAGCACGGCTACTGGGGCTCGATGCGTGACCGCATCCCGCTCTCGCAGACCGATCGCCTGGAACCGTTCGGTGTGCTCAAGATTGCGTCTGGCGACCCGGCCGCGGGCGGCCGGGTGATCGTCCGAGGCCACGACAACATCGCGCTCATCCGGTCCGGCCAGGACTGGAAGGCAGCAGGAGAGGACGAGCGCGCCCTCTACTTCGACGAATTTCTCCCGACCCTGGAGACCGGCATGGTCTTCCTGCAGGAAAGTGGGCGGAAGGTCGGCTGCTACAGCAACCGTTTCGTGCACAGCATCGACATCGACGGCAACGAGCTCGACGAAAGCTACAACATCGGCCACTGGCAGTCGCTGGACCTGCTCGAGCGGTGGGCGGAGTCCCACCCAGCCCATCTGCAGTTGTTCGTCATGTTCGTCCGTGTCGTCGCGACCCTGGAGAACCTGCGCTTTTATCAAGAGGTCTCGGTCTCCGACGGCAAGGACCAGATGTACGAGTACATCAACTGCCACCCGCGCACGGGAATGATGCGTGACGCGGTGATCCCCGCAGGGGGCGAAGACCGCCTCAGACAGTAACGTGAAGCGACAAGGCGGAGCAGGCATGAGCGAGTTGACCCACCCGAAGACGAGCAACGTTTTCCAGGGCACACCGGCGTTGAAATGGCGTCCCCAGGACATGTGGCACACGGCGGGCATGTTAGGCGTGATCGTGGCCAAGCATGTGGTCGGCTTCCGGATCCTCGCGGTACTCGCCGTGCTGCATCACTGAAAAATCGGCGCCCAGGTCTTCGAACACAACCTCGCGCTCACCGCCCGCCGGGCCGGGGGCCTCGCCTGGGACGGGACCTACACCCTCGCCAATCGGCGCACCTTTCGGCGCCGGCCGCATTGCCACTCTCGACAACATCACCCGCAAGTGCACCACCTAGATGGAACGCGAACCTCAAGGAGGCCCTGCCATGGCACAGCACATCATGCAGCCGACAGTCACCACTCCCAAACTTCCCGCCAAGCTGCCGATCGGCTCGATCGTCCCGTGGGCGGTCTTCTTCGGCGCCCTGATGCTGATCCTGCTGTACTTCGTCGGCGCCGAGCAGGGAGCCACCTCCGTGACGAGCGGTGAGGATGTCCACGAGTGGGTGCACGACGCCCGCCACCTCCTCGGCTTCCCCTGCCACTGATGCAAGGGACACCGACATGCTCATGAACTCCGCAACAGTGAGAAACCTACTGGTACGCGGCATGCTCGCCGGCCTCGGGGCCGGCGTGCTGGCCCTGGTGGTGGCCTACTTCCTCGGTGAGCCTAACGTCGACAAGGCGATCGGCTTCGAGGCGACCCACGCCCCCGCGCACGAGCACGAGGTCGAACTCGTCGCCCGCAGCCTCCAGTCCACCGCCGGCCTGTCCAGCGGTGTCCTGGTCTACGGGATTGCCTTCGGCGGTATCACCGCCCTCGCCTACTGCTTCTGCCTAGGCCGAGTCGGCCGCTTCACTCCGCGAGGCACCGCGCTTCTGCTGTCCGCCTGCGCCATGGCCGCGGTCTACGTCGTGCCCTTCCTGAAGTACCCAGCCAACCCGCCCGCCGTCGGCAACCCCGACACCATCGGCACTCGTACGACCCTGTACTTCCTGATGATCGCGCTCAGCCTCCTCCTCGCCGTGGCCGCCGCCCTCCTCGGCAAGCGGCTCGCCCTCAAGCTGGGCACCTGGTACGCCACCGTCACCGCCGTGACAGCCTTCGCGCTGGCGATCGGCCTGGCGTTCGCTTTCCTGCCCGCCGTCAAAGAGGTGCCGTCCGACTTCCCAGCGACCGTGCTGTGGCAGTTCCGGCTGTCGGCTCTCGCCGTCCAGGCCACCTTGTGGGGAGGCTTCGGACTCGTCTTCGGCGAGCTGGCGGAACGTCTGCTCAACCCCAAGCCGACCCCGGCAGCGGCGTCGGCTTCGGCAGTGACGACTCCCAGCCGACCATGACGCGCCCATGCGAGACGGCACGCGGCACCCCTGCCTCGCTGCCTCAACGAAACACCCGATCGCAAGCCGGAGCCGCGGCACCGCCTGCCGGCCCGGGCCGAGGGCCGCGCGCGCCCTCGGGCACCGAACTGCACGCGCCGCGCCTGCACCTCCCTCTCCGGACTGCGACCACGCACTGTACGGCGGAAAATCGGTGGCCTAGTCGGTGCCGTGGGGCTGAATTTCACTCCGAACGGAGGGGCCGCTCATGTCGTTGCACTCTGCGCCCGGTGATCGGCCTGATGTTCAGGGCTGCGTCTTGGGGGCGGTTCGGACCACTGCGGTCGATGCCTGAATCGAGATGATCCGTGACACCTTCGTCGCGCTCGACATCACGCCTGCCGACCCGGCCCGGTTCTCCGGGTCGGTGCGGACCCGGCAGCTGGCGCACCTGATGGCCGCGGACGTCGCCGCCACCTCGCAGACCTTCGAGCGCACCCCCCCGCCTGACCGCCCGCCGCCCGCGTGACCTTCTGCAGATCGGCATCGGCCGTTCACCTGGAACCTGAGCCCTGACTGGAAGCTGCGCGTGTACACCTGGCCAACGGTCCGCCGCTGGCCGGCCGTGGCGCCGAGGCCGTGAAAGACGCGATCACCGGCACGATCACCACGCTGCCCGAGCAGCTGCGCCGCTCGCTGACCTGGGACCGCGGCAAGGAGCTGGCTCCAGCAACCCAACTCCGCATCGATACTGGGCTGCAGGTCTACTTCGCCGACCCGCACAGCCTTTCTAAAGGTCACAGACCTGTCGCGGTGGGAAGCCGACGAGTTCGAGGCGGTTGCTCTGACACTCAACAGCAGGCCCCGCAAAACGCTCGGCTGGAAGACACCAGCCGAAGCCTTGAACGAGCATCTACTACCGATTCAGGAGCCCGGTGTTGCGACGACCGGTTGAGCCTGGGCAGTCCGGTCACGGAAGTTCGTCTCCGCTCTCGTCCGTCACGGCCTGGCCGGCTCGATGGGCCGGGTCGGTGCAGCCGGCGACAAGCACTTGTCATCACACTGGTTCCTCTTCTCCTATCGGGTTCACTTTGAGGCCGTTGTTGCTGAGTTCGGCGAGTTGGTAGGCGGTCAGCAGGCCGCGGTCCCGCAGTCGGTCGAAGCGGCTGGTGAGCTGGTAGTCCTGGCGGATGTCGCGGACCAGGAGGCGGTGGAAGGGCAAGCCCTTGCCGCTGGTCAGGCCGCGCTGGTTGAGGATGTCGGCGATCTCCGCGTCGGTGTGGTCCTCGAGGAGGGTGTCGATGGCGGCGACGACGGGTTTCGGGGTCTGCCACAGTTTCCCGCCGCCCAGCGGGAGGGGCAGGTCGAGGGTGTGGTGGAGGCCACCGGACGGTCGCACTTGGGCGGTGATCCGCTCGGCCTTGGTGAGCAGGCGGGCGATGCGTTTGCGTTCCCGCATCGGCGTCTTGGGGTCGTGCCAGAGCCGGTGCACGTCGCCGGCGAGGTGGGCCAGTTTCTCCCGCAGTGCCTCGTTGACGGGCTCGGCTTCAGTGCGGGCGCGTTCGATGTCTTTGCGGGCCGCGGCAACCTCTCGCAGGGCCGCGTTCCAGTCCGCTTCCAGGCTGTCGGCGACCAGACGGTTGTCCGGATCGACTGCGAGATAGCGGCGTTTGGCCAGGTCGGCGCGGTGCTGGGCGCGTTGGAGGTGAGTGGAACGCAGCCGGTCGGCCTCGGCGGCCTGGGCGGCGAGGCGATCGGTAACTTTCAGCGCGGCCTCGACAGCGAGCGGGGTCAGCTCTTCCAACAGCAGGGTGGCGACGGCCTGTTCGATGCCGGGGCCGGGGATGCGCTGGCAGACCTTGCCGCCGTTTTGGATGGCGTGGGTCATGCACCGGTAGTCGGAGACCTCGCGGCCTTGCCGAAGGTGATAGGCGAGGCCACCGGGAGGGTGGATAAGGAGGAGGGATCGGGGTGATGGCGGTGCACTCGCTCGGCCTGCACGTCGTCAGGAGGCTGGCCGACCTGTGTGCGACGGCGGTCGAGAGTTTCCGAATCGGGAGGGAGATGGTGCGGGGCAGTACGTGGAAGCGGCGAACTGCGGCTATCTCGGCCGCCCGCGCCCGCACGGACTGCCGTTGCGTTCAGCGGTCCTCGGCAGCGATCCTTTCGCCAGCGGGACCGGGCATGGCAGGGCCTCCACGGCCAGGGATGAAGGTGCACCTGATCTCCTTCGGACACAGTGCGGTGCCGAGGCTGACACCGAAGAACCACCTGAACGCGGCTCCACCAGGCGCATGCAGGGCGCCAGCATTCCGCCGGGAGATCGAGTGTCGGCCAAATCTGCGAACAGTTGGAGCAGTTGGCGGGAGTCCCCCGGGAGTCCCGATGTTCGCGACCTAGTCGAGACGCGGTCGCGGTGATCGCCAGGAAGCGTCGCGTCAGCGCCTACCTGCACACCGACTCGGCACCGGACCGGACGGGAAGCCCACCCTGGCCTGGTCCTTCGACCAGGCTGCCATCGACGCCGAAGCGGCCGTCGACGGCTGGTACGCGCTGCTGACCAACCTGCCCGCCGACCAGGCCACCGCCGCCCAGGTCCTGCTGCACTATAAGGGCCAGGGCGCCGTCGAGCGCCGATACAGCCACGTCAAGGGCCCCTTCGCGATCGCGCCGATGTTCCTGCAGAACAACCGCCGCATCGCCGCCCTGATCACCGTGATCTGCCTGGCCCTGCTGGTCTTCTCCCTGATCGAGCGCCAGGTCCGCCAGGCCCCTGAGCAGCCAGCGCACCATGCGCGGCCTCCGGCCCGGGAGCAACCAGGCCCTGCGGCCGACCGGCGAACTGATCCTGACCGCCCTGTCCAACCTACGGATGCGCAGCGGCACCGCCACCAGCCCACCGGTCGTCCTGGTCAGCGAGGGCATCCAAGCCCGACTCCTCGACATACTCGAAGTCGACCCAACCCGCCCCCGCTGGCTCGACACACGTTTCCCCATGTGCGAAGCACACAGCTAGTGCCGCATCAGGCAACGTTTGCCCTGTCGACCACTTCACGGAGCCGTTCGTCGGCGGCGTGCTTGTTCCGCCAGATGATGTAGCGGCGGATCATGCTGCCCTGCTCTTTGTGGCTGGCGTGGTCCGTGCCGTCCAGGGCGAAGTAGCGCAGGGCGGTGAACTGGGCCTCGATGCGGTTCAGCCAGGAGCTGTTGGTTGGTGTGTAGGCGAACTCGACGTTGTTGGCTACGGCCCAGTCGCCGACCCGGGAGTGCTTCTTCGTGGTCAGGTGCGGGGAGAAGTTGTCGAGCACGATCGCGATCCGGATGTCCGACGGGTAGAGGCTGCGCAGGTAGCGGCAGAACTGAAGGAACCTCGCCCGGTTCTTCTTCGGCTTGATGTGGCCGTAGAGCTTGTCCTGGGCCAGGTCGTAGGCGGCGAACAGGTGCCGGACCCCGTGCGAGCGGGTGTAGGTCGCCCGCCGACGGGGCCTCGGCTCCCGGTCGGGGTCCTTGTGCCCTCCGCCGCGCTCGGCCCACTGTCGTCCGGGATGGGGCTGGAGGTTGAGCGGGCCGAACTCGTCCAGGCAGAAGACGACTTCCGGTTCGCCGTCCTCGGGTATGACCTCGCCGTCGGCGATCGCGTAAAGGTGCTCGACGCGGGCCTTCTTGGCGGCATAGTCCGGGTCGCGGGAGGTCTTCCAGGCCTTTATGCGTTGAAAGGACACGCCCTCCTCGCGGAGCAGGACCCGCAGGCCCTCGTGGCTGATGTCGTCGACCACCCCCTCGGCGACCAGGAAGTCGGCCAGCTTGGCCAGGCTCCAGGTCGAGAAGGGCAGGCCGTGCTCGGCAGGCTTGGACTTGGCGATCTTCTTGACGTCGCGCCGCTCGGGCAGGGTGAACGTCCTGGGCCGGCCGCCCTTGTACTTCGGGTAGAGCGCCTCGAAGCCGTCGGCGTTGAAGTTGTGGATCACGTCCCGAACCCGGTCCGCGCTGGTGAACGTCACCTCGGCGATCTTCGCCACGTGCATGCCCTGCGCGGACAGCAGCACCATCTGGGCCCGCCGCCAGGTCACCACCGACCCGGTGCCTCTGCGGATGATCCGCAGCAGGCGCCGCCCCTCGTCATCATCGATATCGCGGACGCGTACTCGTTCTGCCACCCGCACAGCCTGGCGACACCGCGCCGTCCGGACCAGCATCCAAACGGCGCGTCACGTCACAACACGGGTATCGGCGCTCGCGTCACTATTCGTTGGGGTCACGCAGGCCGACTGCGTCATGCCGCCAGAACGGCTCTGCATAGACCAGTGTCCCCGTCATCCATGGCTCATGCTCCGGGAACCTGATGACCTGAAAGGCACCGTCCGGGATACGCAGGGATGGCTTTCGAAAGCCCAGGCCACCACCGGGCGCGAAGCCGAAACGCGAGTAATAGCCCGGATCACCCTCCAGGAAGACGAGGGGAACAGCCCGCTCGGCGAGGATCCTCAGTCCGTGTCGGACCAGGGCCGAGCCGATACCCCGCTTATGGAGCTCAGGCATCACTGCCAGCGGACTGAGGACTTGCACGTCAACCAGCCGGCGAGGGGCATCGAGAAGACTGCGGGTGAACATGACATGCCCGACGACCTGCCTGTCGTGCTCGGCGACCAGCGAGAGACCGTCCTCGGGTGTGATGGTGTCCCGCAGGGTATCGACCAGCTCGGCCACGACAAGGCCATGGTCACCGAACGCCTGCAGGTGAACATCCCGCACGGCCTGTCTGTCACTCGGAAGTTCTTCGCGAAGATCCATGCCCGGAGGGTAAAGGCCCCTCCGGATGGTTTGCACACGGTTTTGGAGCCGGAAGGACCCGCGGCCAGTGACCGCTCAGTTGCACACCGGACCAGCATCCGAACCGAACGCTCGCTTCGACGGGGCGAAGGTTCGCTGATGCGGCACTAGTAGTGCTTGGTCAGGTTGGTATCGCTGTGGGTATGTCGCGGTGACAGGTGGGGCAGGCGCCGGTCCAGACCGCGAGGAGTATCTGCATCTCGCGGACGACCTGGTAGAGGCTCAGGCCGGCGCCGTCTCTTTTGGGGTCCGGGCCAGTCGCTGGAGCGTGCAGAAGGCGTGGGCGGCGGAGACGAGGGTGACGTGGTGGTGCCAGCCGTTCCAGGTGCGGCCCTCGAAGTGGGCCAGGCCCAGGGCTTGCTTCATCTCGCGGTAGTCGTGCTCGATGCGCCAGCGGAGCTTGGCCAGCCGCACCAGCGTGGTGAGTGGAGTGTCGTCGGGCAGGTTGGAGAGCCAGAACTGCACCGGCTCCGGCTCGGCGGCGGGCCATTCGGCCAGCAGCCAGCACGCGGGCAACTCGGCTCCCCCGACGGCCTTGCGGATCTCGCGTCCGGCGGGCCTGATCCGCAGTGCCACGAACCGCGAGTACATCCGCTTGAACCCGCTGCGGCCGCTGCCTGGGCGGGAGCCCTCCCGCCACTGCACCGGCCGGGCCGCCTGCTTCCCCGCAGCGATGATCAGCTCCTTCACGCTCTTCGGCGCCTCGGGGTAAGCCGGCTGGGGCGGGCGCCCGCGACCACTGTGGGGCGGGATGTGAAGCGTCGCGTCGTGTGGGTGGGCAGTGACGGTGGTCGAGCTGCCCACTACGTAGTGCAGCCCGCGTTCCTCCAGGCCGAGCCGGAAGGCCGCAGTGTCCCCGTAGCCGCCGTCGGCCACGACCAGGGGCACATCGATGCCCCAGGACCGGGTCTCGTCGATCATGTCCAGGGCCAGCTGCCACTTCTCGACATGGCCCACATCCGGCGGGATGCCGCACCGCTCGCGACGGGCCACCTTGCCCGGGTCGGCCTGCGGCGAGGCGGGATCCCAGCTCTTGGGCAGGAACAAGCGCCAGTCGATTGCCGCCGAGGCGGTGTCCGAGGCCAGGTGCAAGGACACGCCCGCCTGGCAGTTGGTGACCTTGCCTGCGGTGCCGGTGTACTGCCGAGACACACAGGCCGAGGCGTCACCGTCCTTGAGGAAGCCTGTGTCATCGATGATCAGCGCGGTCGGGTTAATCGCTGGAGCCATCTTCCATGCGAGTCGGGCTCGGACATGCGCCGCCTCCCACGGGCTGGTGGTGATGAAGTGGGCCAGGGCCTGCCGGTTGCCGTCCTCACCCAGCCGGGCGGCCATCGGTTCCACCGATTTGCGCTGCCCGTCCAGCAGCAGTCCCCGCAGATAGACCCCGCCCCACCGACGCTGATCCGCCCGCGCGAACGGCTCGAACACATCCGCCGCGAAGTCCTCCAGACGGCACCGGACTTCATCCAACTCCTCAGGTGTCACACCCGGTCAACGACGCAGCCCCTCAACGGGACACGCCACCGACGAATGAACCTGACCAAGCACTACTAGTGGAGACGCAGCACCACGTCTGTGACACCACCTTCGCCGTGTGTGCATCCCAACTGCGGACCGGCAACGCGCCCCGTGCGACGGCCACCCTGCGCAACCTCGACCTCGAACCCTGCGGTTGGCAGGCATGACCAACGTCGCCGCTGGTCTGCGGCGCAACGCCCGCAACGTCGGACCGCCCACTCGCCCTCCTCGGGCTCATATGATCACGAAGCGGATGTTACGCGACAACGCCGAAGCTCTGGAAGGCGCCCGCATCCGGTTCCCGTCCTCTTTCGGTTCGGAATTCGCCCACGGCAGACGAGAAAAAGGCTCGAAAGGCTGGAACCCCTTCCGGCGCCATGTCAACGTACAACATCCCGGAAGCACCGAGTCGGTAAGCGGCCCACCGGGCAACCCGATGAGGAGTTTTTCTGCCGGTGCATGCGCTCCGATTTATCCGACTGACCGCTCATGCCCTCGGCGCATTGGGTGAACATGGCGTATGGGTCGCGCGCGCCACCTCTAACTACGGGGGCGGCAACCGAGGAAGGAGTCCGGCCCGGCGCGAGCGGAATATAGCCCGTGATCGCCGGTTGGCCAAACCGGCGATCGTCGCGACCATCGAGGTGTTCGCATTCGGCTGTGCTTGGCGGTGGAGCTGTAGCGGACGCAGAGCAGCGCTGCCAAGAGGAGGGGAGGCACGGAGCTGCCTTGGTCTGTGCATCTGCCTGGCCCCTCGCAACTCACAGAGACCTATTCACGTAATGCCTACACAACCGCTGCGTGCCTCTTCCGCCGATGTGCCCAGGGACCGTGTTGTCCACACAGCTTTTCTGTCAGTCAAGGACGCTGCCGAATACCTCGGCCTTTCGCCTCGCACCCTCTACGTCTGGCGACACCGGCGGCAGGGGCCGCCCAGCTTCCGTATGGGAACTCGCGGTCGCGTCATGTACCGGCGCGAAGTACTCGACGACTGGGTCCGCGAACAGGAGCAGGCCGATTCCCGCTCCAACCCGAGCTTGAGCCCTCTGGCCGGCGCACCGCAGCACCGGCCCGGACGCACCTGCGACGTCTGAAACGCCAGGCGTTGCGGGGTGCCATTTGCCAACCACGCACAAGGAGAGTCACCTGGCCGGCTACATAGAAGACCGCTGGATCAAGAAGAAGAAGGATCCGGTCACCGGGAGGAGGGAGAGAACTGCTCGCTACGGGAAGGGAAAGCGATACAAGGTCGCCGGCATCCCCGGCATCCGGGATCGCTCCTTCGAGACCCTGGAGGACGCCAAGGCATGGCTTCGGCGGTCGGCTACGGACGAGGAGCGGGGGAGTTCGTGGACCCGCGGGACGGATCCATCACCCTGGGCGACTACATCACGATGCCATGGTCACCGGGCAGAGGAGGCGCTCCCAAGACCCGGCAGAACCAGGAGCGGAGAGCGCGGCTCCACATCGTGCCGCATCTTGGGGAGCTCCCGCTCAGGAGCATCACAGCGGCGGAGCTGCGTGCCTACACGGCCAAATTGGAGGCCACCGTCTCGTCGGTCGATTACCGGCGCAGCATTCTGTCTGAGCTGTCCAGCATCCTCGAGGCAGCTGTCGATGACAAGCGCCTTGCCAGAAACCCGATGCACGCCAAATCCGTGCGGTGGCCCAAGGCATCGCGGGAGCGTCGAGACGCGTGGTCGCTGGAGACGGCGCTCCGAGTCCGCGATGTGATCAGCCCCCGCAACCGGATAGCCGTCGTACTCGGTCTGAGGTGCGGGCTCCGACAAGGCGAAGTGTTCGGGTTGAGTCCAGAGGACATCGACGATGCGAAAGGGGTGCTCCATGTCCGCCGCCAAGTTCAGACGAGCAACGGCAAGCAGTACTTTGCCCTGCCGAAGGGAGGCAAGACACGTACCGTCGACATGCCCCGCTCGGTGGCCGAGGAGTTGAAGCGGCACGTCGGGGGCATTTCCGCCCGCTAGGGGTTGAGCTTCCGTGGGAGAGGCCGGGGGCGGACAGGCCGCGCAGGAAGTTTGCCCTTCTGCTCACGACGCGGTTCGGCAATGCCGTGGCTGTGAACACGTGGAACACCCATACCTGGAAGCCGGCGCTGGCCAAGGCCGGCGTCATCCCGCCGCGTGCGAAGGGAGCGAAGCAGTGGCAGTGGGAGGCGGCGCCAAGGGACGGCTTCCACGTCCTGCGGCACACCTACGCCTCGGTCATGTTGGAGGCAAGGGAGTCTGTGGTGACTGTCGCGCGGTGGCTCGGGCACTCTTCGCTGGCTGTCACCCTTGGTTACTACGCGCACTTCATGCCGGAAGCCGGGACAAAGGGTCGTGCCATGCTGGACGGACTGCTGGGGAGTCCGGCTGATCAGCAGGCCGGTCGAAACTCCCCAGATTCTCCCCAGGGCTGATCGGACGTGATTCCTCAGGTTGTGCGACGCTCACCTGTTCCGTGGATTTCCAGGGAGGCAGGGCCGTATAGCCTGGGGAAATGCTTACAGAGGTCACAGCGACCCGCTACGTCACGCCCTTGCGTGAGGGCGGCTCGCTCCCCGGGATCGTCGAGGCCGACGATCTCGGCACCTACGTCATGAAGTTCACGGGCGCGGGGCAGGGTCGCAAGACCCTGGTCGCCGAGGTCGTCTGCGGGCAGCTCGGGCGGCGCCTGGGGCTGCGCGTGCCCGACCTCGTCGCCATCCAGCTCGACCCCGTCATCGGACTCTCCGAGCCCGACCAGGAGGTGCAGGAGCTGCTCAAGGCCAGCGGCGGCCTCAACCTCGGCATGGACTACCTGCCCGGATCGCTCGGCTTCGACCCGCTCGCCTACGAGGTCGACGCGCGGGAGGCGGGCAGGATCGTCTGGTTCGACGCCCTGATCAACAACGTCGACCGCTCCTGGCGCAACCCCAACATGCTCGTCTGGCACGGGGATCTGTGGCTCATCGACCACGGCGCCACCATGATCTGGCACCACAACTGGCCGGGCGCCGCCGCCTCCTCCGACAAGCCGTACGACGCCTCCGACCACGCGCTGGCCCGCTTCGGTCCCGACGTCGCCGCGGCCGCCGCCGAGCTCGCGCCCCGCGTCACCGAGGAGTTGCTGACCGAGGTCGCGGCCGACGTGCCCGACGAGTGGCTGGTCGACGAGCCAGGCTTCGACTCCACGGACGCCCTGCGCCGCGCCTACGTCGAGGCGCTGCTGCCGCGTGCGGCGAGCATCCACGAGCGCATCACCCTGGACGCCCCCGCGAAGCCCAGGCAGCCGCAGCCGCCCGGCTGGCTGACCGAGCACCTGACGCAGTGGCCGCACCCGACCAAGAAGAGCAAGGACACCGACCGGTGAGCGAGAGGGACGTATTCGAGTACGCGCTGCTGCGCGTGGTGCCCCGGGTCGAGCGCGGGGAGTGCTTCAACGCGGGTGTCGTCGTGTACTGCCGGGCGAGGACCTTCGTGGCCGCCCGCACCCATCTGGACGTGGCCAAGCTGAAGGCCCTCGACCCCGACGCGGACGTCACCGGCGTGCGCGCCGCGCTGCACGCCGTCGAGGGTGTCTGCCGGGGCGGGGAGGACGCGGGACAGGCAGGGCGCGACGACGCCGGGCGGCGCTTCCGCTGGCTGATCGCCCCCCGGTCCACCGTCGTCCAGCCGGGCCCCGTGCACACCGGTCTGACGCTCGACCCCGAGGCGGAGGTGGAGCGGCTGCTGGACCTGCTGGTGCGCTGAGAACCGGTCCGAGCCGGTGTGATGTCCGACGCCGCGCCCTGGTGCCGTTGACACCGGGTGCCAGGGCTTCTAGCGTCCTTCCTGCCGAGGTACTAAGCGGTCGCTCAGCGTATGAGCCGGGAGCGGCCGCCCCGGGGACCCGGCTCAGGCATTTGACGGGCTTCAAGGGCGAGGAGAACCAGAATGTCCACCACCGAGCAGCGCGTGGCTGTCGTGACCGGAGCCGCGCGCGGCATTGGCGCCGCCACCGCCGTCAGGCTGGCGGCCGAGGGCCGCGCCGTGGCCGTACTCGACCTCGACGAGGCCGCGTGCAAGGACACGGTCGAGAAGATCACCGCGGCCGGCGGCAAGGCCGTCGCCATCGGCTGCGACGTCTCCGACGCCGCACAGGTGGAGGCCGCCGTCGCCCGCGTCGCCGAGGAGCTCGGTGCGCCCACCATCCTGGTCAACAACGCCGGCGTGCTCCGCGACAACCTGCTGTTCAAGATGAGCGAGTCCGACTGGGACACGGTGATGAACGTGCACCTCAAGGGCGCGTTCCTGATGGCCAAGGCGTGCCAGAAGCACATGGTGGACGCCGGCTTCGGCCGTATCGTCTCGCTCTCGTCGTCCTCCGCCCTGGGCAACCGAGGCCAGGCCAACTACTCCGCCGTCAAGGCGGGTCTGCAGGGCTTCACCAAGACCCTGGCCAAGGAGCTCGGCAAGTTCGGCATCACCGCCAACTCCGTCGCGCCGGGCTTCATCGTCACCGAGATGACCGCCCAGACCGCGGCCCGGATGGGCATGGGCTTCGAGGAGTTCCAGGCCGCCGCGGCGAGCCAGATCCCCGTCCAGCGGGTCGGCCGCCCCGAGGACATCGCGAATGCGATCGCCTTCTTCACGGGCGACGACGCCGGCTTCGTCTCCGGCCAGGTCATGTACGTGGCCGGCGGCCCGCTCAACTGATACGGGACGACGGACATGGCAGAGGTACACGGAGCAGGGGAGCGGCACGTGCCGGACAGCGGAAAGGTCGCACTGGTCACCGGTGCGAGCCGGGGCATCGGATACGGCATCGCCGAGGCGTTCGTCGCCCGCGGCGACCGGGTGTGCATCACCGGCCGCGGTGAGGAGGCGCTCAAGGAGGCCGTCGAGCGGCTCGGCGCCGACCGGGTCATCGCGGTGGCGGGCAAGGCCCACGACGAGGCGCACCAGGCGGCCGCGGTCGAACGCACCATGGAGGCGTTCGGCCGGGTGGACTTCCTGGTGAACAACGCGGGTACGAACCCGGTCTACGGTCCCATCGCCGATCTCGACCTGAACGTGGCGCGCAAGGTCTACGAGACCAATGTGATCTCGGCGCTCGGCTTCGCCCAGCAGACCTGGAAGGCCTGGCAGAAGGAGAACGGCGGTGCGATCGTGAACATCGCCTCCATCGCCGGCGTCTCCGCGTCCCCGTTCATCGGCGCCTACGGCATGAGCAAGGCGGCCATGGTCAACCTGACCTTCCAGCTGGCGCACGAGTTCGCGCCGGTCGTACGGGTCAACGCGATCGCCCCCGCGGTGATCAAGACCAAGTTCGCCGAGGCCCTGTACGAGGGCCGCGAGGCCGAGGCGGCCGCCGCGTACCCCATGGGCAGGCTCGGGGCGCCCGAGGACATCGGCGGCGCGGCCGCGTTCCTCACCTCCGACCAGGCGGGGTGGATCACGGGACAGACCCTCGTCGTGGACGGCGGTATGTTCCTCAACGCAGGTGTGCACTGACGCCCACCGGACCAGCCTGAGCGGTTTTGTGCCGCAATGATCCAAGTGCCTCGCCGGACCACCAGGTTGCTCCGGCGGGGCGCTGCGGTATGGTCTGCCGACCCATGGCTGAACGAGGAGCGTGCACGTGTTCTACCGGACCTGTCTGCAGGCCGCTGCAGCCCTAGCGTCCATATCTCTGCTGGCGGGATGCGGCCTTTTCTCCGACGAGGACTCCGACGGTGAGCGGAAGATAGCGGTCGGCACGACGAGTGAGCCCAGCACACTCGACCCGGCCGCGGCCTGGGACGGCTCGTGGGAGCTGTACCGGAACGTCTTCCAGACCCTGGTCAGCTTCCCGACGGGTTCCACGACCCCGCAGCCGGACGCGGCGGAGGGCTGCCGCTTCACCGACGCCGCCAACAAGGTCCTCGAGTGCAAGCTCCTCTCCGGTCTGTCCTTCACCAACGGTGAGAAGCTGGACGCGGCGGCGGTCAAGCACTCCATCGACCGGATCAGGACGATCGACGCACAGGGCGGTCCCGTCGGACTGCTCGGGTCCCTCGACAGGATCGAGGCGACCGACGACCGTACGGTGACCTTCCGGCTCAAGACGTCGGACGCCACGTTCCCCTTCATCCTCGCCACCCCGGCCATGTCGATCGTCCCGCCCTCGGAGTACCCCGCCGACAAGCTCCGTGAGGACGGGAAGCTGACGGGCTCCGGCCCGTACGCCCTGGACTCCTACGCCAAGGGCGAGCACGCCGAGCTGAGCCGGTTCAGCAAGTACAAGGGCTTCGCCAAGATCCAGAACGACGCCGTCACGATCCGGTACTACCAGGACTCGGACGTGATGATGCAGGCGCTCAAGGACCGGGAGATCGACGCGATCAACCGTGGTCTGACCGCCGAGGAGGTCGTCGAGCTCCAGGAGAAGAAGCCGGAGAACGAACATCTCCAGCTCGTCGAGACCGTCGGCGCCGACATCCGCTACCTGGTCTTCAACCCGAAGGACACCTACGCGGGCAAGCTCGCCGTACGCCAGGCGATCGCCCAGGTCATCGACCGCGGGGCGCTGGTCGAGAAGGTCTACCACGGTACGGCCGAGCCGCTGTACTCGATGGTCCCCAAGGGCATCGCCGGCCACACCACCGGGTTCTTCGACCGCTTCGGCGAGCCCAATGTGACCAAGGCCAGGGAGACCCTGGAGGACGCCGGGATCACCGAGCCGGTGCCGCTGACCTTCTGGTACACCACGGACCGCTACGGCTCCTCCACCGCGCCCGAGTTCGCCGAGCTCAAGCGGCAGCTCGACGAGACGGGCCTGTTCAAGATCACCGTCCAGGGCAAGCCCTGGACGGAGTTCCAGGCGGGCTACCAGGCCGGTGAGTACCCGGTCTTCGGCCGAGGCTGGTTCCCCGACTTCCCGGACCCCGACAACTTCATCGCTCCCTTCGTCGGCCCCAAGAACGTGCTCGGTACGCCGTACAACAGCCCCGAGATCACCGAAGAGCTGCTGCCCCAGTCCCGGCGCGAGAGCGACCGCGGGGCGGTCACCAGCCAGTTCGAGCGGGCCCAGGAGATCCTGGTCCAGGACGTGCGGCTGCTGCCCCTGTGGCAGGGCAAGCTGTACGTGGCGGCGAACGAGGAGATCGGCGGCGGCGAGCGTGCCCTCGACCCGCAGACCGTCATGCAGATGTGGGAGCTGTACCGCAAGAAGAGCTGGTAAGCGGATTGTCAGTGGCGGCAGGTAGGTTCTGGGATCTCGGCTCCGAGATCTCGGAACCGCCTGCTGTCTACCGGAGGTTGTTGACGTGACCGACACCGACATGCTGCCCGAGTCCTGGCGCGGCGTCCTCGGCGAAGAGCTCCAGAAGCCGTACTTCAGGGAGCTCACCGAGTTCGTCGAGAAGGAGCGGGCGAACGGTCCGGTGTACCCGCCGCGCGACGAGGTGTTCGCCGCGCTGGAGGCCACGCCGTACGACCGGGTCAAGGTGCTCGTCCTCGGCCAGGACCCGTACCACGGCGAGGGCCAGGGCCACGGGCTGTGCTTCTCGGTCCGCCCGGGTGTGAAGACCCCGCCCTCCCTGCGGAACATCTACAAGGAGATGCAGGCCGAGCTCGGCCACCCCGTCCCGGACAACGGCTACCTGATGCCCTGGGCCGAGCAGGGCGTCCTCCTGCTCAACGCGGTGCTGACCGTCCGCGCCGGCGAGCCGAACTCCCACAAGGGCAAGGGCTGGGAGAAGGTCACCGACGCCGTGATCCGCGCCGTCGCCTCGCGGCCGGACCCGGCCGTTTTCGTCCTGTGGGGCGCCTACGCCCAGAAGAAGCTGCCGCTGATCGACGAGACGCGCCACGTGGTCGTCAAGGGCGCGCACCCCTCCCCCCTGTCGGCGAAGAAGTTCTTCGGCTCCCGACCCTTCACGCAGATCAACGAGGCGATCGCGGCACAGGGCCACGACCCGATCGACTGGCGGATCCCCGACCTCGGCTGACCGTTCACACTCCGGGCTGATGGCTCGGGCGATGCGCCCGAGCCTGTGCCGGATTGCCGGGGACGGCGGCTAGCGTCGGTACGTCGAAAGCGAGCCAGCGAGCCGTTCGGACGTCGGGAGAGCACCGTGGAGGACCAGCAGGAGACGTCAGGGGACGCCGTCACGACCCGGATCGGGCAGGCGGTCATGCTGCTCCACGGCGGCGACCGCGAGGAGGCGCGGCTGCGGTTCGCCTCGATCTGGGCGGAGATCTCGGACGCCGGCGACGCCCTGCACCGGTGCACCCTGGCCCACTACATGGCCGACGCCCAGGACGACCCGGCCGACGAACTGGCCTGGGACCTGCGGGCCCTGGATGCGGCGGAGGGACCGAGCGAGGAGCGGACGGCCCGGCACGAGCAGTCGCTCGCCGTGCGGGCCTTCTACCCCTCGCTGCACCTGAATCTCGCCGCCGACTACATCAAACTGCGCCACCCGGAGGCCGCGCGGGTCCACCTGGACCGGGCGCGCGCGGCGACGGATGCCCTGGCGGACGACGGGTACGGGAATGGGGTACGGGCCGCGATCGACCGCCTGGAGCGCGCACTGGGCGCGGACTGAGGGTCAATTGCCGTATGCCTCATGGCAGATGCGGGCCTCGGGGCTGTCGGCGCGCCACCCGCCGTAGCTCTGGCCGAGGTTGCAGACGTCGCCACGGTCCACGGGGATCTCGGGCAGCGGCGGCAGCTTCGGCCGGGGCACGGCAGGAGCCTGCGGCGCGCGGCTGTGCGGACGGGGCGGCGGGGCCTGCGGGGGCGGTGCGGGCACGGCGGCCTTCTCGCGGCGATGGGCCGGGGGTGATGTCGCTGCCTCGGTCCGCTTCGGCAGGGCGGCCTCCAGGGCCTCGCGGGCGGGTCCCTGGACGATCTGGGGTTCCACCACCTGGTCCGGCTGTCCGGCCGGGAGAGCGGTCGGTGCGGGAGCGCGCTGCGCCTCCACGGAGACGCAGCCGGTCGCGCACGCCGCCACCCCGATCAGGACCATTGCTGTGATCGATGTTCGCTGCACCCGCGCAACTCTGCTGTGCCGAAGGGTGTTTGCCGGGGAGTACAGGCCGTAAATGGCCCGCACGGGTGAAGCGGCTTTCAGCCGGACTGCCGGGAGTGGCTCATTCGCCGGTGGCACCGTCGATGCGCTCGCGCAGCAGATCGGCATGGCCGTTGTGCCGGGCGTACTCCTCGATCATGTGGGTGATGACCCAGCGCAGGTTGTAGCGGCGTTCCCCAGACGTCCTGCCCGTGCTCAGGTCGTCGAGCCTCAGCCCTGCGGCCGTCTCGCGGGCGGCGGCCACCTCGGCACGCCAGTCGGCGAGCGTCCGGTCCCAGGTGACCTCCTCCGTGACACGGAAGTCCCCGTCCGGGTCCTCCTCGCTGTAGTAGAGGGCGCCGATATCCTCGCCGGCCATGACCTGGCGGAACCACCAGCGCTCGACGTCCGCGAGGTGGCGTACGAGGCCCATCAGGGTCAGGGACGACGGCTCGGCCGATGCCGTCCTCAGCTGCTCGTCGCTCAGACCGGCGCACTTGGAGATCAGGGTTTCGCGGTGGTAGTCCAACCAGCCCTCCAGCATGTCGCGTTCGGCTGCGGTGGTGGACGGTTCGGTGCGCTCGACTGTGGTCATGGCGGCCATCCTCGTGCAGGAGGGGCCTTCCCGGCCAAGGGTTATCCCCGTTTGCGGTCCCGGTTCTCCCCCTGGCTCGCCGGGGGTACCCCCACCGGGGCGCTTTCCGGGTGTGTCGACGGACGATCGTGCTCGACCCCTCGTTCCTCGGGGCCTTTGCGCGTTCTCCCTTTCGACACCCGCGCGCCCCTTCGGCTCACTTGCCGGGAGCGGCCGGGCCGAGCATGCCGCGCAGCAGCTCGTCGAAACCGGTGCGCAGTTCCTCCTCGCTGGGCACCGCCCGGTGATAGGAACCGGCCGCGCAGGAGAACATCAGGCCCTCGCACCAGGCGACCAGGGACAGCGCGTGCCGCTCCGGCTCGGGGGAGCCCGCGGCGGCCATCATCGCGTTCAGCGGTTCCCGGAAGCGGGCGCCGGCGTTGTCGTAGAACGCCCGGAGCTCCGGGCGGCGGACCGCCTCCAGGGCCAGCTCGTACCGGGCGACCAACAGCTCCCGGTGCCGGGTCAGGTAGCGGTGGAGGGCGCGTGCGAGCCCGTCGAGCAGCGCCTCGCGGCCGTCGTCGCCGGGGACGGGCATCTCCTCCGGGGCGAGGACGGCCGCCTCGCGTTCGGCCAGCCGGCGCACCGCCGTCTCCAGCAGGGCCTGCCGGGTGCGGGCGAGATTGGACGTGGAGCCCTGGGGGAGTCCCGCCGCCTCGTCGACCGCGCGGTGGGTCAGACCGCGCAGCCCGCGTTCGAAGAGAAGGGCCAGCGCCGTGTCGCCGATGATCCCGGCGCGCGAGCCGGCGGCCGATGCGGGTGCTCCGGGGGAGCCGGTGCGGGCGCCGGTCCGGGACGTGTGCGGGGTGCTGCGTGCGGCCATGGCGCCAACCTATCGCGTCGACTACAGCTGTAGTACGGTGTGTCTGTCACTACAGGTATAGTCACCGTGTCGAGGAGCAGCCATGCCCGAAGCCCGTGCAACCGCCCGAGCCGTCGTCGTCGGCAGCGGCATCGGCGGACTCACCGCGGCCGTCGCCCTCAGCCGGCGGGGCTGGCACGTCACCGTCCTGGAGCGGGCCGCGTCCTTGGAGCCGGTCGGCGCCGGCATCGGACTCGCCCCCAACTCCCAGCGCGCCCTGGACGTCATCGGCCTCGGCGACGAGATCCGCGACCTCGCCGCCTGGCAGGGCGCCGGCGGCATGCGCAACCCCGCGGGCCGCTGGCTCGCCCGTACCGACGCGGCCGCCGCGGCCGAGCGGTTCGGCGGCCCCCTCGTCCTCGTCCACCGCGCCACGCTCGTCGACCGCCTCGCACGCCGCCTGCCCGAGGGGGCCGTACGCACCGGATGCCCCGGCGAACTGGCCGACCCCGGAGTCGCCGGCGGCCGCCGAGCGCGTGTCACCACGCCCGACGGCGAGATCGAGGCCGACCTCGTCATCGGGGCCGACGGCATCCACTCCGCACTGCGCCGCAGCCTGTTCCCCCGACACCCGGGCCCCGCGTACTCCGGGTTCACCACCTGGCGCCTGGTCGTCCCCGCGCCCGACGCCCCGTTCGCGCCCCACGAGACCTGGGGGCCCGGCTCCCTGTGGGGCACCCAGCCCCTCAAGGACGGCCGGATCTACGCGTACGCCGCCGCCACCGCACCCGCCGGGGCCGCCGCGGGCGACCAGAAGGCCGAACTGCTGCGCCGCTTCGGCCAGTGGCACGACCCGATCCCGGCCGTCATCGCCGCCGCCGACCCCGCCGAGGTGCTCCGCAACGACGTGCACCACATCCTCGAACCGCTGCCCGCCTTCCACCGCGGCCGCACCGCCCTCGTCGGCGACGCCGCCCACGCGATGGCCCCCACCCTCGGCCAGGGCGGCAACCAGGCCATCGAGGACGCGATCGTCCTCGCCCACCACGCCCCGCCCACCGGCGACCTCGGCACCGGCCTCACCTCCTACAGCGCCGAGCGGCTGCCGCGCACCATGGCCGTCGTCCGCAAGTCCGCCCGCGTCGCCCGGCTCATGGCGCTGTCCGGCACGCCCGCCGTCGCCGTCCGCGAGACCCTGATGTCCGCGGTCTCCCGCCTCGGCCCCGGCCTCGTACTGCGCACCTTCGACGGCATCGCCGACTGGCGCCCGCCGCAGCGCACGTATGCTGCCGGAGCACAGGATGTGCACGAAGAACAGCCGGCGGCGCGCCGCTGACGCCGGTACGGCATCGAGGGAGACTCCTGTGAAGGTCGGCTGCATCGGGCTCGGTGACATCGCGCAGAAGGCGTATCTGCCGGTCCTCACCACCCTGCCCGGCGTCGAACTGCACCTGCAGACCCGCACGCCCGCCACGCTGGCCCGCGTCGCCGACACCCACCACATCCCCGCCCGGCGCCGCCACACCGACCTCGACACGCTCCTCGCCGAGGGCATCGACGCCGCCTTCGTCCACGCGCCGACCTCGACGCACGCCGAGATCGTCACACGGCTGCTCGAAGCGGGCGTGGCCACCTACGTCGACAAGCCGCTCTCCTACGAACTCGCCGAGTCCGAGCGCCTCGTGGCCCTCGCCGAGGAGCGCGGCACCGCCCTCGCCGTCGGCTTCAACCGCAGGTTCGCCCCCGGCTACGCGCAGTGCCTGGAGCACCCGCGCGAACTGATCCTCATGCAGAAGAACCGCGTCGGGCTCCCCGAGGACCCGCGCACCCTCGTGCTCGACGACTTCATCCATGTCGTGGACACTTTGCGGTTCCTGGCACCCGGGTCCGTCCAGCACACCGATGTGAGGGCCCGGATCGTCGACGGACTCATGCACCATGTCGTCCTCCAGCTGTCCGGCGACGGCTTCACCGCCATCGGCGTCATGAACCGGATGAGCGGTTCCACGGAGGAGATCCTGGAGGTCTCCGGCCAGGACTCCAAGCGCGAGGTCCGCAACCTGGCCGAGATCGTGGACCACAAGGGGCAGCCGAGCGTCCGGCGCCGCGGCGACTGGGTGCCGGTCGCCCGCCAGCGCGGCATCGAACAGGCCGTGCACGCCTTTCTCGACGCCGTCCGCGCCGGGAAGCACCTCAGCGCACAGGACGCGCTGCGGACCCACGAGCTGTGCGAACGGGTCGTACTGAGGGCCCTGGAGCAGGCCGCCGGATAGCCCGCGAGCCCTCGGCCGCCGCCAGCGCGGCCAGCACCGCGAGCGCCCCGTACACCGCCCAGTCGCCGAACCGGACGTACAGCGTCGTGCCCGTCGCCCGCGGCATCTCGTACACCGCCCCGCCGCTGGTCTCCGTCGAGAGCGGGCCGCCGACCGGCTGCCCGTGCGCACCGAACACGGCACTCACACCGGTGAGCGTCGCGTGCACCATCGGGCGGCCGGTCTCGGCCGCCCGCAGCGCCGCCAGCGACGCGTGCTGCTCGGGCGCCCAGCTCTCCTGGAACGTCGACGTGGCGGACTGGGCCACCAGCAGCTGGGCGCCGTCCCGCACCAGGTGCCTGCTCATGTCGGGGAACGCCGACTCGAAGCAGACCAGCGGGCCGACGCGCAGGCCCGCGCCCTGGCCGGCGGGCAGGGTCATCACGACCGGCGCGGTCCCGCGGATCCTGTCCTCGCCCGCCGCCTTGCCCACCGAGGTCACCCAGCCGAGCGCGGACCGGGCCGGGATGTACTCCCCGAACGGCACCAGGCGCATCTTGTCGTAGCGGTCGCCGGTCGGACCCGTGGGTCCGACGAGCACGGAGCTCTTGTAGATGCCGGCGGGGCCCGACGCCGTCTCGCTGCGCGCGTCCACGTTCACGAGCACGGGCGCGCCGACGTCCCTGGACAAGGCGGCGAGGCGGTCCGCGAGATCGGGCCGCACACGCAGGTCGGCGCCCACGCTGCTCTCGCCCCACACCACCAGGTCCAGCGCCTTCTCCCGGCGCGCCAGGTCACGCGTCAGCTCCTCGCCCCGGTCGAACCGGCGCTGCACGCTGTCCGCGCCCGTCACGACGCCCGGCTGGACCACCGCGATCCGCATCGGCGCCGACTCGCGGGGCTCCGGCGCCCACGCCCAGGCGGACCCGGTCGCCGTCGCGCACGCCACGACGCCCGCGACGGCGGGCGCACGGGCCCGCTCGACGGCGACGAGCAGGGCGACGGCGGTGTTCACCGCGAGGACCAGGAGGCTCACCAGCCATACGCCGCCGACCGAGGCGAGCCGCAGGGCGGGCGGCACGTCCCACTGGCTGGCACCGAGCAGGCCCCACGGTCCGCCGAGGCCCTCCCAGGACCGGACCAGCTCGATCATGAGCCAGCCCGACGGGATCACCGCGAAGGAGGCGGCGACCCGTGCCGCGGAGGGACTGCCGCCGGTCATGAACCGCACGAGCAGGCCCCACGGCGCCCACAGAAGTCCCAGCAGCGCGGCGAGGACCAGCAGGAAGACATGCAGGCTGGGCAGCAGCCAGTGGTGCACCGCGATCATGAACCCGATGCCGCCGAGCCAGCCCTCCACGAGCGCGCGGCGGCCGGTCGGCGCGCTGCGCAGCAGCAGCAGCCAGGGGACCAGGGCGACGTAGGCGAACCACCATAGCGAGGGCTCGGGCAGGGCGAGCGCGGGCAGCGCCCCGGCGGCGACGGCAGCGGCCGCGCGCGACACGCGCCCTCCACGCCGGCTGCCCCGCTGCTGCCCTGCCCGGCCGCCCGGAATCCGCATACCGCGCCTCCTCACGACCAGTGTGGGCCACGGAGACCGGGGACGACAGGGCGCGGTGCAGGCCCGGGGCGGGCTGATCCCCCACGCCGCCGCTACCCGAAACCGGGACTCCGCCGCCCTCTCCGTATGCCGTGCGGGCGTGGGGCCCCAGGGCCTCGTTCGGCGGCGGGCTGCTTGTGTGCGACGCACGCGTTGGGGTTTCGCCCCAAGGCGCCCGCGCCTCGAACGCCGGTGAGGCTGCGAGGCAGCACGTCCGGGGCAGCCCTGAGTTCGCCCCGGGCCCCGGGCCCGGAGCGGAGGGTCCGGGGGCTTGGCCCCGGTCATGCGAAGGGGCCGGGTGGGGGAAGCGCCCGCCTCAGTCCCCCGCCGGCACACCGCCCGCGCGGCGCCACCTCTCCTCCGTCACCACCGTGCGCAGGCGCCACCCGGCGTCCCCGCGCGCCAGGGTGAAGCGGTAGCGGCCGCCCGAGACGAAGTCCTGGCCGGACGCCGGGAGCATCGGGTTGATGTAGTCGGCCCCGACCTCGGCGCTGTCACCCGGGTATCCGCCGAGGTCCTGGAGGCCGACGCGACGGTTGACGATCAGGTGCTGGCGGACCGGGAACAGCCGCATGGCCTCCGCCAGCCAGCCGGCGACCTCGTCCGCCGTTCCCTCGATGCCGCCGGATCCCCGGTAGTCGGCGCGCCCGTCGTGGGTGAACAGGGCCCGGTAGGCGTTCCAGTCGCCGTCGTCCACGGCGACGGCGTAGCCGGTGATCAGTTCGTCGATGGCAAGGCGGTCCATCACGGTCGCGAGATCCACGCGCTGCGTCATCGGCTCAGTGTCGGGCAGTGCCGGGCAGGGCGCCAGAGCCGTGCGGCGCGCGTCGTCCCTGGGAGACGCCGGGCGCGACACCCCACGCCGCGTTCGCCGTCGACGAAAGAGCTAGCGGCGCTTCACCGCGCGCAGGACGACGAACTTCGGGTCGCTCGCGACGACGTCGCAGTTCCCGAACAGCCGCCTCAGCCGTACGTGGTAGCCCAGGTGACGGTTGCCGACGACCCACAGTTCACCGCCGGGCCGCAGCACGCGCCGCGCGTCCGCGAACATCCGGCGCGCGGCGGTGTCCGTCGTCGCCCGGTGCGAGTGGAACGGCGGGTTGTTCAGCACGAGGTCCGCCGAGCTGTCGCCCAGCGCCGAGAGACCGTCGCCGACGACGAACTCGGCCTTCCCGGCGGGCACGTTGGCGCGGAACGTCGCCTCCGCCGAGGCGACCGCCGAGAACGACTCGTCCGTGAACGTCACCCGTGCCTCCGGGGCGGCGAGCGCCGCCGCCGTACCGACGACGCCGTTGCCGCAGCCCAGGTCCACGATGTGTTCGGCACCGTGTCCGGTCGGCAGATGGCGCAGGAAGAACCGGGTGCCGATGTCGAGGCGCTCCGCGCAGAAGATGCCCGCGTGGTTGGTGACGGTGCGGCCCGCGAGCGCGCCCGTGTCGGACGGCAGGTCGTACCGCAGCGGCCACGGGCTCGGCACCCGCGGGAGGTCCGGGTCGGGTGTGCAGAAGATCAGCCGGGCCTTCTTGGCCGCGAGGGAGGTCCGCGTCGGGCCGATGATCCGCTCGAAGAGCTTCAGCGTGGAGGTGTGGATCTCGCTCACCATGCCGGTGCCGACGACGACCGTGTCCGCGTGGACGGCGGGCGCCAGCCGGTGCAGCTGGTCCTCCAGGAGCGCGAGGCTCTTGGGCACGCGCACCAGCAGCACGTCGACGCGCTCCGGCGGGGTGTCCCTGGCCGACAGCAGCCGTACCGCGCCCGGGTCGGTCCCGGCCCGCGCGAGGTTCGCCCGGGTCGCCTGCTGCCCGAGGTACGAGTCGGTGATCTGCACCACCGGGTGGTGGCCCGCGAGCGAGGTGACCAGCGCGCCCCAGCGGTCACCGACGACGGCCACGGTGCCGGTCAGCGGTACGGGGGCGGCGTCGTCGATGCCGTGCAGATGCCGCAGCAGGTACTCGTCGGCGGCGTCCCAGGCACGGAGCGTGTCGCGGGGGTCCTCGGGAAAGCGGGCGAGCTCGAACGCGCCCCATGACGTGGTCAAACGGTTCATCGTGCCCTCAGGCTAGCCGAGCGCGGGGCACCTGCCGGTCTCAGGCCGCGTAGCCCTCGTGGGCGGCGCCACCGCGCCACTCCACCAGATGCGGGTCGTCGAGGATCATGTCCGCGTCGTCGAGCCCCGCTCTGCGCAGGAACTCCACGAGGTCCTTGTCGCTGCGGGCGAGCCCCACGATCTCGCCGCGCACGGTGACATGCCGCCCGCCGCCGGGCGAGGGCGGATGCACGACGATGGGTGCCTGCCAGGCCATGAGTCCAGGGTGCGCCGGGCGGGACGGGCGCGCAGCCCGGCGTCAGGCCGCCGGGCGCACGTCCTCGCGTGCCGCGATGGCCCACTCCACGACGAGCGCCTCGTACTCCGGCCGCCGGTCGTCGGGAAGCTCCCCGTCGGCCCACAGGTCACGGATGCGGGCGTTCAGCTCGGTGGCGGACAGGGCGGCTTCGGAGTCGGTGCGAATGGGGGACATGGCATCAGATTACGGCCTCGCAACGGTCACCGTCCCCCACCGCAGCGTGACCGTCAGCCCGCCGACTCACCCGCGTGCGGGCTCAGCACATCCGTTCCGACCAGGATGAACAGCAGGATCCCGAGCAGGATCCGGTAGATCACGAAGGGCATGAAGCTCTTCGTAGTGATGAATTTCATGAACCACGCGATCACCGCGTAGCCCACGCCGAAGGCGATGAACGTGGCGAAGATCGTCGGCCCCCATGAGACATGTCCCTCACCGGCGTCCTTCAGTTCGAACAGGCCGGACGCCAGCACCGCGGGGATCGCGAGCAGGAACGAATACCGGGCCGCCGCCTCGCGGGTGTAGCCCATCAGCAGACCGCCGCTGATGGTCGCGCCGGAGCGCGAGACGCCCGGGATCAGCGCCATCGCCTGGCACACGCCGTAGATCAGACCGTCGCGGACGCTCAGCTGCTCCAGCGTCTTGCGCTCCCGGAGCGCCCGGTGGCGGCCGCCGATCTCGTCGCGGGCGGCCAGCCGGTCGGCGACGCCGAGGACGATGCCCATGACGATCAGCGTCGTCGCGATCAGACGCAGATCGCGGAACGGGCCCTCGATCTGGTCCTTGAGGCTGACGCCGAGCACTCCGATCGGGATCGAGCCGACGATGACGAGCCAGCCCATCTGGGCGTCGTGGTCCCGGCGCATCGCCTTGTCGGTGAGCGAACGGAACCAGGCCGTCACGATCCGCGCGATGTCCTTGCGGAAGTAGATCAGCACTGCCGTCTCCGTGCCGATCTGGGTGATCGCGGTGAACGCCGCGCCCGGGTCGTGCCAGCCGGCGAACGCGGCTGTGAGCCGCAGATGCGCGCTGGAGGAGATCGGCAGGAACTCCGTCAGCCCCTGGACGAGTCCCAGGATGAATGATTCGAACCAAGACATTGAAAGCTACGCCACCCAAGAAATGATCACGGTCCGACCGGCACACGCACGGGCCGGCGCTGAGGTATCGGTTGCCGGCCGGGACACCGGCCGGTTCATGGGCAGGCGTGTTCAATCGTCGTCATGCGGACCCTTTGCTGACTTGACTGACGGACTGTCAGGCGCCCATGGGACTGACGGCCCGTGAGACGCGCGGGTGCGCGTACGTCTCGGGCCGGCGCCGATCGTGAGCGTAGCGCCCCGAAACGACGGCACTTCGCCCAGGTCCCGTCCCGCTCCCGGCCGCGCCCGGTTCCGGGGCTCTCCCGGTCACGGAGAATCCGGTCACCCGGGCCGCAGCCGGTGCCGCTTGGTCCAGGCGACGACCGCCGCCGCCACGCCCGTCACCACGATGAACCCGGCCGCGATCAGGAACGCGGGCGAGGTCGGCGACCCCGCCCGGCTGCCCGCGATCACGTACGCCGCCGTGTTGGGGATCGAACCGAGGCCCGTGGCGAGGAGGAACGGCAGGTAGCCCATCCGCGAGACCGCCGCACAGTAGTTGGCCGCGGCGAACGGCACGCCGGGGAACAGCCGGATCGCCAGCATCGACCGGAAGCCGTGCCGGCTGAGCTGCCCGTCCGCCGCCTTCAGCCAGCGTCCGCGCACCAGCGGCCGCAGCGCGTCCTGGCCCAGCACCCGGCCGAGCGTGAACGCGATGCCCGCGCCCAGCACCGTGCCGCCGATCGCCGCGACGAGCCCGGCCTGCGAACCGAAGAGGGCGCCCGCCGCCAGATTGAGGATCGGCCGTGGCACGAAAGCCGCCGTGCACACCCCGTACCCCACGCCGAACAGCACCACCGCCGCGGCCCCGCTCAGCTGCGGCGGCCAGCCCGCCGAGAGCAGCCGCTGCGGCTCGTAGAGCAGCACCGCCGACGCGGCGGACGCGAGCAGGACGAGGAGCAGCGACAGCCGCGACCACGGCGAGAACAGGGCCTTGGTGCAGCGGACGGCGAGACCGGATGCCGGCCGGGGGACGGGGTCGAGCATCCGGGGAGACTAACCGACGAACATGTCCGAACGCCGTAGTGCGGCACACATCGTCCCGCCGGCCGCCACCGCGCCGGCCGGCCGGCGCGGTGGCGGCCGGGCCGTGCGGTCCCGTCCAACCGCGGCCCCGGGAAAACCATTCGACGCGGCGGGTGCCGTGCACGATCATCGACGACATGGTCCGGTACGCCTTCCCCGCAGCGCCGTCCGCAGTCGCGGACGCGCCGAAGGCTGCCGCATTCCCGGCTGCCGCGGTCGCGGCGACCGCATTCGACGCCGCCGCAGTCGCGGCCGACGTCGCCGTGGCTCCCGGCGGCGCCCGAAGCTGACCCTTCCCGGATCGTCCGGCGGGCCCCGCAGGGGAGGGTCGGCGAGGTCCAGGGGTCCTGATCACGCTTCGAGTTCCGGGAAGGAACGAACCCAGTCATGCCCAAGACGGCATACGTGCGCACCAAGCCGCACCTCAACATCGGGACCATGGGCCACGTCGACCACGGCAAGACCACCCTGACCGCCGCCATCACCAAGGTGCTCAGCGAGCGCTCCGGCGGCGGCACGTCGTACGTCTCCTTCGACCGCATCGACAGGGCGCCGGAGGAGGCCGCGCGGGGCATCACGATCAACATCGCGCATGTCGAGTACGAGACGGACACCCGCCACTACGCCCACGTCGACATGCCGGGCCACGCCGACTACGTCAAGAACATGGTCACCGGGGCGGCCCAGCTCGACGGCGCCATCCTCGTCGTCTCGGCCCTCGACGGCGTCATGCCGCAGACCGCCGAGCATGTGCTGCTCGCCCGCCAGGTGGGCGTCGACCACATCGTCGTCGCGCTCAACAAGGCGGACGCCGGCGACGACGAGCTCACCGACCTCGTGGAGCTGGAGGTCCGTGACCTCCTCACCGCCCACGGCTACGGCGGCGACGCGGCGCCCGTCGTCCGCGTGTCCGGACTCGGGGCGCTGCGGGGCGACCCGCGCTGGACGGCCGCCGTCGAGGCGCTGCTCGACGCCGTCGACACCTATGTGCCGATGCCGGTCAGGTACACGGACGCGCCGTTCCTGCTGCCGGTGGAGAACGTCCTCACCATCACCGGACGCGGCACGGTCGTCACGGGAGCCGTCGAGCGCGGCACCGTACGCATGGGGGACCGGGTGCAGATCCTCGGGGCGACTGCGTCATGGAAAGAGGGCGACACGGTCGTCACGGGGCTGGAGACCTTCGGCAAGCCGATGGAGTCGGCCGAGGCGGGCGACAACGTCGCGCTGCTGCTGCGCGGGGTGCCGCGCGACGCGGTGCGCCGCGGCCATGTGGTCGCGGCGCCGGGCAGTGTCGTGCCCAGCCGCCGCTTCACCGCGCAGGTCTACGTCCTGTCGGCGCGCGAGGGCGGCCGCAGCACGCCGGTGACCACCGGGTACCGGCCGCAGTTCTACATCCGCACCGCGGACGTCGTCGGGGACGTCGACCTCGGCGCGGCCGGGGTCGCCCGTCCCGGGGAGACGGTCACCATGACCGTCGAACTGGGCCGGGACGTGCCCTTGGAGTCCGGCCTCGGCTTCGCGATCCGCGAGGGCGGCCGCACGGTCGGGGCCGGGACGGTGACCGCGGTCGGGTGACCGCGGGCCGGGGTGGTCCGCCGCAGGGGGCCACCCCGGCCCGCCCGGCACAATGGAGCGGTGAACGAGCAGATCCCCGTCCTGCGCGACGTCGACGGCGGCACCGCCAAGCTCATGCCCGACGTCGACCGGGACCGGGCCTGGCTGCTCACCGTCGACGACGCGCCCCAGTCGTACGTCGACCTGGACGAGCCGACGCACCTCGAGTTCGAGTACGCACGCCGGCTCGCCCATGTCGTCGACCGTGCGACGGACGGCGCCGTGGCGCCGTCCGTCGTGCACCTCGGCGGCGGCGCGCTCGCGCTGCCGCGCCGGATGGCGGCGGTCCGGCCGGACGCCCGCCAGCAGGTGGTGGAGGCCGACCGGGGCCTGGTCGCGCTCGTCGCCGAACATCTGCCCCTGCCGCCCGGCAGCGGGATCACGGTCCACGCCGCGGACGCGCGGACCTGGCTGGAGGAGGCGCCGGCAGGAAGCGCCGACGTGGTGATCGGCGACGTGTTCGGCGGCTCGCGCGTCCCCGCGCATCTGACGTCCCTGGAGTACGCCCGGGCGGTGGAGCGGGTGCTGCGCGCGGATGGCACGTACGCGGCGAACCTGGCGGACGGGGCGCCCTTCGCCTTCCTGGGCTCCCAACTGGCCACGTTCGCAGAGGTGTTCGCGGAACTGGCGCTGATCGCCGAACCGGCCGTGCTGCGGGGCCGCCGCTTCGGCAACGCGGTGCTCGTCGCCTCCCACGAGCCGATCGACGTCGCCCGCCTCACCCGCCTGGTCGCGGCCGACGCATTCCCGGCCCGCGTCGAGTACGGCGAGGCCCTGGCGCGTTTCACCGGGGACGCCCGCCCGGTCCACGACACGGACGCGGTCGCCTCGCCTCCGCCGCCCGACGGCGCGTTCAGCGTGGGCTGAACCCGTCCACTTCCGGAGCCTGCGGCCCCCCGGCCGTGACGGGCGCTGCCGTCACGGCCGGGACAGGGGTCAGGAGTCCGACTCCGTCGGCTCGACCAGACGCACGGTGCTGAGGATCTTCTGGATGGTCGCGTCGTCGACCTCGTCCTTGACGCCGGTGTTGGCGTAGAGCACCCAGCTCTTGAAGTCACCCTCGGTGTTCTTGAAGGAGAAGGCGATCGACTTGCCGTCGGTCTCGCACTTGTTCTCCTTCTTCACGCCCAAGGCCGTGGCCGTGGCCACGCTGCCCTTCAGGCCGGACGTGGTCGTGTAGTCCTTGGCCTCGGTGATCTTGACCGTGCCCTTGGGCTCGGTCTGCGCGTAGCCGGCCCACACCCAGTTGCCGGCCTCGTTGTAGGCGGCCTCGGCGGCGGTCTTGGCGCCCTTGCCGCCCTTGGTGCCGACGGTGCTCAGGCCCCACGTCTCGAGGCTGCCGTCCTTGTCGGTGTCGAACTCGCACCACTTGCTCTTGTAGTGAGCAGGAGCGCCCATCACCACCGCGGGCGAACCGTCGCCCTTCTTCTCGTCCTCGAAGAAGGTGCTCACGCCCGAGCCCGCCACCTCCCACTCGGGCGGCACGTCGAACTGGGTCCCGTGCTTGGGGTTGGTGACGACCTTCCAGCCCGCGATGGTGGGCTTGGCGTCACTGCCGTCACGCGGGTTGTCCACCGACGGCGACGGCGTCGGCTCCGACGAGGTGTCGCCGCCGGGCGACTTGGAGGCCGTGGTGCCGCCGCCCTTGTCGGACGTGCCCTGGTCGTCGTCCTTCAGCACGACGAAGCCGGTGACCGCGGCGGCCACGACCACGGCGGTCGCGGCGACGACGGCGACGATCGTCGTCTTCTTCTTGTCGTCCTGCGGCGGCATGGGCGCACCCGGCATCTGGCCGGGCACGGCGTACTGCGGCGCGGTCGGCTGCTGGTACGGGTTCGGCTGCTGGTACCCCTGCTGCTGATAGGGGTTCGGCTGCTGGTACCCCGGCTGCTGGTACGGGTTCTGGTCCTGCGGGTTCTGCTCGCCCCCGGGCGGCTGCTGTCCTGGCCACATGGCGAGTAACCATAGAGGGGCCGCGACGGCGGATCCACGTCCGCCCCCGGCCGGCTCCTCGCAGGGGATGGCCAAGCGCCCCTACTCGTGGGTAACATCCGGCCCATGAGCGCAGACCAGATGTCCATCGGCGAGATGCTCGCCGCCACCGTTCCCATGGTCCGGACCCTCAACCTCGAGTTCCTGGAGACCACCGCGGAGCGGGCGGTCCTGCGGATGCCGGACCAGGCCGACTTCCACAACCACGTCGGCGGTCCGCACGCCGGCGCCATGTTCACGCTCGCCGAATCCGCGAGCGGCGCGATCGTCCTGACCGCCTTCGGCGACCAGCTGAGCCGTGCCGTGCCCCTCGCGGTCAAGGCCGAGATCGGGTACAAGAAGCTCGCCATGGGCGTCGTCACGGCCACCGCCACACTCGCCCGCCCGGTGGCGGACGTCGTCAAGGAGCTCGACGCCGGACAGCGCCCCGAGTTCTCGGTGCACATCAGCATCCAGCGCGAGGACGGCGCCGTCACCGGCGAAATGACCATCGTCTGGACCCTGCGCCCCAGCAGCTGACGCCGTCGCACCGGGTAGGCTGCCCCGGCGTGCGCCGACGGGGGTGCACGCCGGGCAGCGGCCCGGTGGTACGGAAGGAACCGGCGTTGCACGTCCAGGAGTGGCTCGAGACCATCCCTCCGCTCAGCATCTACCTCCTGGTGGGTGTGGTCATCGGACTCGAAAGCCTCGGCATCCCGCTGCCGGGCGAGATCGTCCTCGTCAGCTCGGCACTGCTCGCGTCCCAGCACGGCGAGATCAACCCGTACGTCCTCGGCGCCTGCGCCACCGCCGGCGCCATCATCGGGGACTCCATCGGATACGCCATCGGCCGCAAGGGCGGCCGGCCGCTGCTGGCCTGGCTCGGCGGAAAGTTCCCCAAGCACTGCGGCGAAGCGCAGATCGCGATGGCGGAGCGCTCGTTCGAGAAGTGGGGCATGTGGGCCGTCTTCTTCGGCCGCTTCGTCGCCCTGCTGCGCATCTTCGCCGGACCGCTGGCCGGCGTGCTGCGCATGCCGTACTGGAAGTTCCTGATCGCCAACGTCTTCGGCGGCATCCTCTGGGCGGGCGGCACGACGGCCGTCGTCTACTCGGTCGGCGTGGTCGCCGAGGCGTGGCTGAAGCGGTTCTCCTGGCTGGGTCTGGTCCTCGCGGTGCTGATCGGCGTCACGTCGATGCTTGTGCTGAAGAACCGTGCCAAGAAGGCCGCGGCCGAGGCGCCCGCGGTCCGCGAGCCGGAGCCCGTTCCCGTCGCCGACTGACGGCGAGACGAATCCGGTTCCGTGAGCCCCGCTCCCGTCGAGGGGGCGGGGCCGCGCTGTGCCGGGCCGCGGGATCACGTCCCGGACGCCGAGCGGCCATGCGGGTCGCCCGGGCGTGTGCCGCGCCGCGCGGGCCGCGCGGTTCAACCGCCCCCGCGAGGCGACCTTCCGCCCGCCGTACCGGGCCCGGCGGTCACCCGCCGTGTGCCGCGCGGTGCTCCTTCGCCAGGTCCACGTACACCGCCGCGTTCAGCCTGATGCCCTCGCGCTCCTCCTCCGTCAGCTCCCGGCGGACCTTCGCAGGGACGCCCGCGACCAGCGAACCCGGGGGCACCCGCATGCCCTGCGGGACCAGCGCCTGGGCCGCGATCAGCGAACCCGCCCCGATGTGCGCGCCGTTCAGGACCGTCGCACCCATGCCGACCAGGACGTCGTCCTCCACCGTGCAGCCGTGCAGCACCGCGTTGTGGCCGACCGACACCCGCTCGCCCACGGTCACCGGGAAACCGGGGTCGACGTGGACGGTGCAGTTGTCCTGGATGTTGCTCTGCGCGCCGATCACGATCGGACCGCCGTCCCCGCGCAGCACGCTCTGGTACCAGACGCTCGCACCGGCGGCCAGCGTCACCTCGCCCATGACCACCGACGTGGGCGCGGTGAAGGCGTCCGGGTCGACGCTCGGTTCCTTGCCGCCCACACCCGCGATCAGTGCCCGCTCCGCCATGCCGTCTCTCCTCGGTGATCCGTGCCGCGCCTGCCTGCACCGTAAGCGACCTCGCCGCGGGCCGAACGGCCAGGGTGGAGCGACCCGGTTGGGGTGAACGTCACAGCACGGTGCGCGGATCGGGCCACGGGCGGCCGACTACCGTGTGCGGGTGCCGAAGAACAGAAACACGTTCTCATCGCTGACCGCCTGGCGGCGGCGTGTTCTCGCGCGTGCCGTCCACCGCGGCTGGCGCTGGGTGCAGGAGGCGGGTTCCGTCACCGCCGAACACCCCGGCCGGCTGCGCTTCAGGCGGCTGGGCCACGGCACCCGGCTGGCCTTCCCGCAGGGGACCGTCTTCGGTGAGGGCTGGATCGAACTGGGCGACCACTGCATCATCGCCGAGCAGGTCACGCTCACGGCCGGCATGATGCCGGACCTGGACCTGGGCCCCGACCCGGTCCTGACCCTCGGCGACGGCGTCGTCCTCGGACGCGGCAGCCACGTCATCGCCGACACGCGCGTCACCATCGGCTCGGACACCTACTGCGGGCCGTACGTCTACATCACCTCGACCAACCACAGTTACGACGACCCCGGACAGCCGGTCGGCAAGCAGTGGCCGCGCACGGAGCCGGTCGAGATCGGACCGGGCTGCTGGCTGGGCACGGGCGCCGTGATCCTGCCCGGCGCCCGGCTCGGCCGCAACGTCGTGGTGGCCGCGGGCGCGGTCGTACGGGGGGAGGTGCCCGACCACGCGGTGGTGGCGGGGGCGCCCGCACGCGTCGTGCGCCGCTGGGACCCGGTGGACGGCTGGCAGCCGCCGCTGCGGACGCCCGCCCCCGTGCCGATCCCGGAAGGCGTCACGCCCGAGCAACTGCTCGCGCTCGCCGAGCTGGAGGAAGGCTGACGGGCGCGTCCCCCGGCCGTGCACACCGGGGATGATCAGCCCGTCGCCAGAAGCACCGTGCCGACGAGGGCGAGTCCCGCGCCCGCCGCCTGCACCGCGCGCAGCCGTTCCTTGAGTACGGCCAGCGCGGCGAGCACTGTCACCACCGGGTAGAGGTTGGCCAGGACGGCCGCGACCGTGACGGGTCCCGTCTGTGCCGCGACGGAGTACGTGCCGTTCGCCGCCACGTCGGCCAGCCCCACGAACGCGAGCGCCGGGAGCGACGCCAGGACGACGCGCATGCCGCCGTCCTCGGGAAGCGCCCGCCCGCCGCGCCTGACCGAGACGTACAGCGCGGCACCGCCCACCGCCACGTTGGTCACCCGCTGCACGAACAGGGCGGGGAAGAGGCCGGCGAGCGTGGTGGACGCCTCGGCGATCAGTGCCATCACGGCGCCGAAGCCGAACGCCGCCGTCAGGGTCAGCAGGACCGCCTGCCGCTGCACCGGTGCGCCGCGCAGTTCGGGGCCGCCGGCGAGGACGATGCCGACGACGGCCACGCCGATGCCCGTGAACTGCAGCAGGCCCGGCCGTTCGCCCAGCAGGAGGCCGACCCCCACGGGCACGGCCACACCCAGGGAGCCCAGCGGCGACACGACGCCCATCGGCCCGAGGGCCAGCGCCTTGTAGAACGAGAGCATCGCGACCGGCCCGACCACGCCCGCCGCGGCCGCGTACCACAGCCGCGGTCCGGCCTCGGCGAAGCCGCCGGTGGCCACCACGATCACGCCGAGCACCACGACCGCGATCGACTGCGAGGCGACCACCACGGTCAGAGCCGGCATCCGTCGGGTGAGCAGTCCGCCGCCGAAGTCGGCCAGCCCCCACAGGAGGCTGGTGGCCAGGGCGAACAGTGCGGTCATGACGGCCTCGCAGTACAGTGCGGTGAACGATGGGGTGCACCACACGGTAGTTCACTCCATTGGACTCTGTCATTGAAAATATTGGACGGAACGTGTCGGATCTCGACCAGCTCACGCAGTCGCTCGCCCGCAACCTCAAGCACTGGCGCGGTGAGCGGGGATTCACCCTGGACGCCCTCGCCGCCCGCTCCGGCGTGAGCCGCGGCATGATCATCCAGATCGAGCAGGCGCGCACCAACCCCAGCATCGGCACCACGGTGAAGCTCGCCGACGCCCTCGGTGTCAGCATCACCACGCTCCTCGACTACGGGCAGGGACCCCAGGTGCGGATCGTCCCGCCCGAGCAGGCCGTACGCATGTGGTCCACCCCGGCGGGCAGTTCCACCACCCTGCTGGTCGGCAACGAACGCGGCGGCCCGCTCGAACTGTGGGCCTGGCGGCTGGTGCCCGGCGACGAAAGCGTCTCCGACCCCCACCCCGAGGGCACCACCGAACTCCTGCACGTCACCGCCGGCGAGCTCACCCTCGTCGTCGACGGGCGGCCCCACGCCGTGCCGGCGGGCACCTCCGCCAGTTTCGACGCGAACGTCCCGCACGCCTACCGCAACGACGGCGACGAGACCGTCGAACTGACCATGGCCGTCTCCGTGCCGCCTGTGCGCTGAGACACCCGAACACGGCCCAGCGGCGCGCTGTTAGCGTGCGGTACATGCGCGCACCCATCGGAAACTTCGACAACGCCAGGCCCGCCCGCGACTGCCTCGACGAACTCACCGCACCGGTCGCCCAAGCCGTGCGCGCCTGGCGCGGGGACGTCCCCGCCGACCAGTTGATCTACGTCGACACCGACCCCGAGATCGCCGACACCGCCGTGTTCGTCGAGCACTACGGCCAGGAGCTGCTGGGCGAGTCGGCCAACTGCGTCATCGTCGCGGGCAAGCGCTCGGGCGAGACCACCCTCGCCGGCTGTGTCGTCCTCTCCGCCACCCGCGTCGACGTCAACGGCGCCGTGCGCAAGCAACTGGGCGCCCGCAAGGCCTCGTTCGCGTCCATGGACACGGCGACCGGCGAGAGCGGCATGGAGTACGGCGGGATCACCCCCATCGGCCTGCCCGCCGACTGGCCGCTGCTGGTGGACTCCCGGGTCGTCGACACCGAATGGGTCCTCATCGGCAGCGGCCGCCGCCGCGGCAAGCTGATCGTTCCGGGCAAGGCGCTGGCCGCACTGCCGGGCGCGGTGGTCATCGAGGGGCTCGGGACCTAGGGGCGCGTCACGCTCCTGGGGGATGCAGTAGCGCAGGACAACGAACTCGGTAGCACCGCTACGCCCATGGGTAGCGTCGCTACGGTTTGCGTGTTAGCGTTGCTTCCATCGGGTCGCGGAAACCGAACCGCATCCCACCTCCCGACAGGAGCGGCACCATGACAGAACAGGCCCAGACCCCCACCCCCCGCCGCGTCGCGATCGTCACCGGCGGTTCCCGGGGCATCGGTCGCGAGAGCGCGGAGCGGCTGGCCTCGGACGGCTTCGCCGTCGTGGTCAACTACGCGGGCAACCAGGCCGAGGCCGAGGCGGCGGTCGCCGCCATCACCGCGGCGGGTGGCGAGGCCGTCGCCTTCCGCGCCGACGTGGCCGACGAGAACGCGGTCGCCGCCCTCTTCGACCTCGCAGAGGACACCTACGGCGGCGTGGACGTGGTCGTCCACGCGGCCGGCGTCATGACGCTCGCGCCGCTCGCCGACACCGACCTGGACGCGCTGGACCGGATGTACCGCACCAACATCCGCGGCACATTCGTCGTCGACCAGCAGGCGGCCCGCCGGCTGCGCTCCGGCGGCGCCGTCATCAACTTCTCCACGTCCATCCTGGGCCTCGCCCTCCCCGGCTACAGCGCGTACGCCGCCACCAAGGGCGCCGTCGAGGCCGTCACGCTGATCCTCGCCCGCGAGCTGCGGGGCCGGGACATCACGGTCAACGCCGTGGCCCCCGGGCCGACCGCCACCGCGCTGTTCCTGGACGGCAAGGACGCCGAGACCATCGACCGGATGTCGAAGATGAACCCGCTGGAGCGCCTCGGCACCCCCGCCGACATCGCCGAGGTCGTCTCCTTCCTCGCCGGCCCCGCCCGCTGGATCAACGGCCAGGTGCTGCGCGCCAACGGCGGCGCGATCTGAGCCTCCCCGGCGCACCGATCGAGCCGGTTCACCAGAGTCGACCTCACCCAGGGAGTCATGCCATGAGCAAGATCATCCTCATCACCGGCGCGGGCTCCGGCTTCGGCGCACTCGCCGCCCGCCGCCTGGCCGACGCGGGCCACACCGTCTACGCCGCCATGCGCCACACCACCGGACGCAACGCCGCCCGGGTGAGCGACGCCCGTGCCTACGCCGCCGAGCACGCCGTGGACCTCAGGACCGTAGAACTCGACGTCCTCTCCCAGGAGTCCGCCGACACCGCCGTCGCCACGGTCCTCGCCGAGGCCGGCCGGCTCGACGTCATCGTCCACAACGCCGGACACATGGTCACCGGGCCGACGGAGGCGTTCACTCCCGAAGAACTCGCCGCCGTCTACGACACCAACGTCCTCGGCACCCAACGCGTCAACCGCGCCGCCCTTCCCCAACTGCGCGCCCAGGAACACGGCCTGGTCCTGTGGATCGGATCCACCAGCACCAAGGGCGGCACCCCGCCCTATCTCGCGCCCTACTTCGCCGCAAAGGCGGCGATGGACGCCCTCGCCGTCTCCTACGCGGCCGAGCTCGCCCGCTTCGGGATCGAGACGTCGATCATCGTCCCCGGCTCCTTCACCACCGGCACCAACCACTTCGTCACCGGCGGACATCCCGCGGACCAGACCGTCCTCCCCGCCTACGAGGCACGCTACGCCGGCCTCATGGACCAGGTCTCCGAGCGCCTGGCCGCCCTCGCCCCCGCCGACGCCGACGTGTCCCAGGTCGCGGCCGCCATCGTCGACGTCGTCGACACACCCCACGGCAAGCGGCCCTTCCGCGTCCACATCGACCCCGCCGACGACGGGAGCGAGACGGTCAGCGCCGTCGCGGACCGCATCCGCGCCGAATTCCTCACCCGCATCGGCCTGGACGACCTCCTGACCCCCACCGCGGCCCAGGGCAGCTGAACACGTGCCCCTCCGCCTTCGCCATGGCCGGTAACCGCGTTCCGCTGACGCGCGTCAAGGGGGTGACCTCCTGTGCCCAGGGTGGGTAACGCCGCTACGCGGCTTGGTAGCGTCGCTGCCATGAACACCCGTGACCGCATCCTCGAAGTCGCTGCCGAACTGGTCGCGGCGTCTCCCGACGGCGACATCTCCACCCGGGCCGTGTGCGACGCGGCCCAGGTCGGGGCCCCCGCCCTCTACCGGCACTTCGGGGACAAGGAAGGGCTGCTCTCGGCAGTCGTCGACCACGGATTCGACAAGTACCTCGCCACGAAGCGCGAGCACAGCCCCGGAGCGGACCCCGTACAGGACCTGCGCGACGGCTGGGACAGCCACGTGGCCTTCGCTCTGGCCAACCCCAATCTCTACCGGCTGATGAACTCCCCCGCCATGCGCACTCCGCCGGCGGCCGCCCTCGAGTCCCACCAGATCCTCACCCGGGACCTGGAGCGCGCGGCGGCACTCGGCAAGCTGCGGCTCGCACCGCGCGTGGCCGCGCAGATGGTCATGGCGGCGAACGTGGGAGTGGCGCTGATGCTGGTGTCCCGCCCCACCACCTTCGAGGACGCGGCCCTGTCCGCCCGGGTCCGCGACGCCGTCCACGCCGCGGTCCTCACCCCGGACGCCTACGCCGCGGCCACGTCGGCCGCCGGAGCGGCGGACGTGCGGAGCGGGGCCGACATCCCCGCCACCGCGGCGAAACTCGACGCCTTGCTCGCGCACGCACCGTCCCCGGCGCTGACCGGCGCGGAGAGCGGTCTGCTGATCGAGTGGCTGGGTCGCCTGTCCGACACCTCGTGAGCACGTCGCCCGACCCGTGCGGAACGGGTCGACTTCGGGAACGTGGAACGGGGCGGGACCGCCACCTGGTGGAGCGGGGCCGGCGTCCCGGCCGGTCCGGGCGTCAGCCCAGCCGCGGGATCTCGATCGCCGGGCAGCGGTCCATCACCATGTCGAGCCCCGCCTCGCGGGTGCGGGCGTACGCCTCCACGTCGATCACACCCAGCTGGTACCAGACCGCCTTCGCCCCGATCGCCACCGCCTCGTCGGCCACCTTTCCGGCGAGCGCGGAGTTCACGAACACGTCCACGACGTCGACAGGGAACGGGATCTCGGCCAGCGAGGCGTACCCCTGCTCTCCGTGGACCGTCTCCGCCTTCGGATGCACCGGCACGACGCGCTTGCCGAAGCGCTGGAGCACCCGGGCCACCCCGTAGGCCGCGCGCGACTCGTTGTTCGACAGGCCCACCACCGCCCAGGTGTCGCCCGTGGAGGTCAGGATTCTGCGGATCGTCCCAGCGTCTGCGTCCATGCACCGGACAACCGGCGGAGCCGGCCCGTCATTCCCCGGTGGAAGGGACCCCGGCGGTCGCCGCATAGGGTGGCGGGATGCAGGACCAGTACCGGACGGTCGCCCGCGAGGGCGTCCACGAGAGCGAGATCAACCGCTCCCGCTTCCTCTGCTCGCTCGCGCCCGCCGCGACCGAGGAGGAGGCGCAGGCGTTCGTCGCGCGCATCCGCAAGGAGCATCCGACCGCCACGCACAACTGCTTCGCCTACGTCATCGGCGCCGACGCCGCCGTGCAGAAGGCCAGCGACGACGGCGAGCCGGGCGGCACCGCCGGGGTCCCCATGCTGCAGATGCTCATACGGCGCGAGGTGCGGTACGTCGTCGCGGTCGTCACCCGGTACTACGGCGGCGTCAAGCTCGGCGCCGGCGGACTGATCAGGGCGTACGGGGGAGTGGTCGGCGAAGCCCTCGACGCGCTCGGCACGATCACCAGGCAGCGCTTCCGGCTGGCCACCGTCACAGTCGATCACCAGCGCGCGGGCAAGCTGGAGAACGACCTGCGGGCCACCGGCCGCGCTGTCCGCGAGGTGACGTACGCCGACGCCGTCACGATCGGGATCGGCCTGCCCGACTCCGACGTCGACGCCTTCCGGGCCTGGCTGGCCGACGCCACGGCGGGCACCGCCACGCTGGAACTGGGCGGGGAAGCGTACGGAGATGCGTGAACCCACCCGCATTGTCCGACCCCGCCGATACGCTCACCGATCATGAGACTCCTCCATACGTCGGACTGGCACCTGGGCCGGTCGCTGCACCGCGTGAGCATGCTCGACGCCCAGGCCGCCTTCCTCGACCACCTCGTGGCGACGGCCCGCGGGCGCGAGGTCGACGCGGTGCTCGTGGCGGGGGACGTGTACGACCGGGCCGTGCCCCCGCTCGCCGCCGTGGAGCTCTTCGACGACGCGCTGCACCGGCTCGCGGCGGCCGGCGTGCCGACCGTGATGATCTCCGGCAACCACGACTCGGCCCGCCGCCTCGGCGTCGGCGCCGGGCTCATCGACCGCGCGGGCATCCACCTGCGCACCGACCCTGCGGGCTGCGGCACCCCCGTCCTGCTCGCCGACGCGCATGGGCCGGTGGCCTGCTACGGCCTGCCGTATCTCGAACCGGCCCTGGTCAAGGAGCAGTTCGGGGCCGCGAAGGCCGCGCACGAGCCGGTGCTGGCAGCGGCCATGCGGCGGGTGCGCGAGGACCTCGCCGCCCGGGAGCCCGGCACGCGCTCCGTCGTCCTCGCGCACGCCTTCGTCGCCGGCGGCGAGGAGAGCGACAGCGAGCGCGACATCACCGTCGGCGGAGTCGCTGCCGTGCCCTCGGACGTCTTCCACGGCGTCGACTACGTCGCACTCGGCCATCTGCACGGTTGCCAGACCGTCACCGAGCGCGTCCGCTACTCGGGCTCCCCGCTGGCGTACTCGTTCTCCGAGGCGAACCACCGCAAATCCATGTGGCTCGTCGACCTCGACGCCCAGGGCGACGTGAGCGCCGAGCGCATCGACTGCCCCGTGCCCCGGCCCCTCGCACGGCTGCGCGGCACGCTCGGCGAGCTGCTCGACGATCCCGCGCTCGCGCGCCACGAGGACTCCTTCGTCGAGGCGACCCTCACCGACGCGGTGCGGCCCGCCGATCCGATGGCCCGGCTCACCGAGCGGTTCCCGCACACCCTCAGCCTCGCCTTCGACCCGGAGCGCGCCGAGCAGCACGGCGCCGCCTCCTACGCCCAGCGGCTCAGGGGCCGCACCGACCAGCAGATCGCGGAGGACTTCGTGGCCCACGTGCGCGGCGGCAGCGCCCCCGACGACGAGGAACGCGCCGTGCTGCACGGGGCGTTCGACGACGTCCGGGTGGACGCGGGTGTGCGCGAGGTGGCCGGGTGAGGCTGCACCGGCTGACCGTCACGGCCTTCGGTCCGTTCGGCTCCACCCAGGAAGTCGACTTCGACACGCTCTCCGCCGCGGGGCTCTTCCTGCTCCACGGCCCGACCGGCGCGGGCAAGACGTCCGTCCTCGACGCGGTCTGCTTCGCGCTCTACGGAGCCGTGCCCGGCGCGCGGCAGAGCCCCGGCACCTCGCTGCGCAGCGACCACGCCGAGGTGGGCACGCCGACCGAGGTCCGGCTCGAACTGACCGTCGCGGGCCGGCGGCTGGAGGTCACCCGCCGACCCGCACAGCCACGTCCCAAGGCGCGCGGCACCGGCTTCGTCACCGAGCGGGCGCAGAGCCTGCTGCGGGAGTACGACGCCGAGGCCCGTGAATGGCGCCCGCTGAGCAAGTCGCACCAGGAGATCGGCGAGGAGATCACCCAGCTCCTCGGCATGAGTCGCGACCAGTTCTGCCAGGTCGTCCTGCTGCCGCAGGGCGACTTCGCGCGTTTCCTGCGCGCCGACGCCGAGGCGCGCGGCAAGCTCCTCGGGCGCCTCTTCGACACCCGCCGCTTCGCCGCCGTCGAGGAACGCCTCGCCGAGCTGCGGCGCGCCGCCGAAGCGCAGGTGCGCGCCGGGGACGAGCGGCTGCTCGCGCTGGCCCACCGCATGGCACAGGCCGCGGGTGACGCGGCGGACGGCCTGTCCCTGCCCGAGCAGCAGCCCGGCGACCCCGGGCTCGCCGCGGCCGTCCTTCAGTGGGCGGCCGTGGCGCGGTCCGGAGCCCGGGAGCGGCTGGACATCGCCGAGCAGGCCGTCGCGGCGGCGGAGCGCCGGCAGGCCGCGGCCCGGCATGTGCTCGACACGGAGCGGGACCTGGCCCGCCTGCAGCAGCGGTACGCCGACGCCCGGCGCCGTGCTGAGTCCTTGGAGGCCGCGCGGCCCGGGCACGAGGCGCTCGTCGCGGACCTGGAGCGGGCCCGCAAGGCGGACCTGGTCGGGCCCGCGCTGCGGCTGCGCGACGAGGCCGAGCGCGCGCACCGCGCGGCGGGCGCGGAGCGTGAGCGGACGCGGGGCGGCCTGCCCGCCGACCTGGCCGAGGCGGGCGCGGAGCAGCTCCTCGGACGCGAGCGCACGCTCCGCCAGGAGCTGGGCGGCCTGGAGTCGGCCCGCCGGGCGGAGCAGCGCAGTGCGGACATCGCCCGCGAACGCGCCGACCTGGACCGTCAGGCGCGCGCGGACGAGGAGATGCTCGAGGAGGCGACCGCGTGGCTCGCCGAGTGGGAGGGCCTGCGCCGCTCCCACCTGGACCGGATCGCGGCGGCCCAGGAGGCCGCGACCCGCGCGGAGCAGCTGGCGGGCCGGCTCGAGCCGGCCCGCGACCGGCTGGGCGCGGCGTGCGAACGGGACGAGCTGACGGCCCGCGCCGAGCGCGCCGAGATCCGCCTGCGCACCCTCCACGAGGGCGCCAACCGGGCGAAGGCGGCCTGGCTGGATCTGAAGGAGCGCCGGCTGCTCGGGATCGCCGCGGAGCTGGCGTCCCAGCTGACGCCCGGTCAGCCGTGCGCGGTCTGCGGCTCGGAGTCCCATCCGGCCCCCGCCCGCGCGGCCTCGGGCCATGTGGACCGGGCCGCGGAGGAGGAGGCGTACGCGGCGAGCGCGCGAGCGGAGACGGCGAGGGCCGATGCCGAACGCGACCTGGCGGTCCTCCACGAGGCCCGCACCACGGCGGCGTCCCGCGCCCGCGCGACCACGCGCCCGACGACGCCCACCGAGGCCCGCGAGGCTGAGACTGAGGGCTTCGCCGCGGTGGAGGTCGCTGCTCGTGGCAGCGCGGGGGATGCTGTGCCCGCGGCGCGCGGCGGCGCCCGCGCCGGGGACGGGGCCCGCGAAGGAGGTGCGGGGAGCGCCGCGTTGGAGGTCGCTGCTCGTGGCAGCGCGGGGGATGCTGTGCGGTCGGCTCTACCGAACGTCCCGGCGGCGCCGGGTGGCGGGCCGAAGGCCGTCGAGGCGGGCCGGCGCGGCCGTGGGAGCGCCGCCGTGGACGCCGGCGAGCTGGGCCGGTCCGGTGTCCTCGGCGGTGACGCCGTGCGGTCGGACGCCGTCGGTGCCGCGGGCGCTGGGGACGGGGTGCGCGGGGCGGGCCACGGCGTCGCGCCCGACGCCGCCGCGGGCGCGGGCGAGCCTGAGCGGTCCGGTGTCCTCGGCGGCGTCGGCGGCGTCGGCGGGGCAGCCCCGGAGGAGTCCGGCAGCGCACCGGAAGCCGGCGCCGCTGCGCCGCCACGCGGGCGCGTGCCCGGGCCCCGGGAGGAGATGGGGGATCCCTCCGTCGGTGAACTGCGTGCCGCTCTCGAGGAGTTGGAGCGCGAGCACGCCCAGGCGCATCGCCTCGCCTCCGGTATCCACGCGGCGCAGGAAGCCCTGGAGCAGGCCGAGCGCGAGCACCGGGAGCGCGTCGACGCGCGGCAGCAGGCGGAACGGCGTATCTCCGCCAGGACATCGCGGCGGGAGGCCCTCGACCAGGAACAGGCGGCGCTGGAGGCCGAGTTGACCCGGGCGCGCGGCGACGCCGCGAGCGTGGCCGACCGCGCCGCGGTCCTCGAGCGCCGCGTCGGGCTGCTCGCCGCGGCCGCGGAGGCCGTACGGGCGCTCGACGCCGCCGAGCAGCGGCTGAAGGACGCCGACGACCGACTGGCCGACGCCGCCTTCCGCGCCGGGTTCGACACCCCGGCCGACGCGGCGGCTGCCGTCGTCGCCGAGGGCGCCCAGCGCGACATGCAGCGGCGGATCGACGCCTGGCGCACCGAGGAGGCCGCGGTCGCCGAGCGGCTCGCCGAGGACGACGCGAGGAGCGCGGCCGAGCGCCCCGCCGCCGACCCCGCGTCGGCCGAGGCCGGCGCCCTGGCCGCCGACCGGGCGCTGCGCGACGCCGCGTCCCGGCTCGCCGCGGCCCGGGACCGCTGCGCCGAACTGGACCGGCTCTCGCACGAGTCCGAGCGGGAGGTCCTGCGGCGCGGCCCGCTGCGCGAGCGGTACGACCGCGTGGCCCGCCTCGCCGGCCTGACCGCGGGCACGTCCGCCGACAACGAACGCAGGATGCGCCTGGAGTCGTACGTCCTCGCCGGGCGGCTGGAGCAGGTCGCGGCGGCGGCCACCGTTCGGCTGCAGCGCATGTCGTCCGGGCGGTACACGCTCGTGCACTCCGACGCCCGCACCGGCGGGAAGCGCGCCGGGCTGGGTCTGCATGTGGTGGACGCGTGGACCGGCAGGGAGCGGGACACGGCGACCCTCTCGGGCGGTGAGACGTTCTTCGCCTCGCTGGCCCTCGCCCTCGGCCTCGCCGATGTCGTCACCGACGAGGCGGGCGGCATGCGGCTCGACACGCTGTTCATCGACGAGGGTTTCGGCAGTCTCGACGACCAGACCCTCGACGAGGTGCTGGACGTTCTGGACTCGCTGCGCGAGAGGGACCGCAGCGTCGGCATCGTCAGCCACGTCGGCGATCTGCGCCGGCGCGTCCCCGCCCAGCTGGAGGTCGTCAAGGAGCGCCACGGTTCCGCGGTGCGGCTGCGGACCGGCGGGTCGGGGGACTGAGCGGGAGGCCGCGGGCCGACCGGGTCAGCGGCTGATCGGCCGGCTGGGCAGCGGCGACGAGTACACCACGCTCGTCGTCACCGACCCCAGCGCGCCGACCTTCCCGGAGACCTCCTCGAGGTGGCGCATGGAGCGGGTGGCGACCTTCAGGACGAAGCAGTCGTCGCCGGTGACATGGTGTGCCTCGAGGATCTCCGGGGTCGTGTCCAGCAGGTCGTGGAACGGCTTGTAGTTCCCGTTCGGGTACCGCAGGCGGACGAACGCCAGGATGGGCAGTCCCAGCCGGTCCTGGTCGACCACCGCCGCGTATCCCTTGATGACGCCGGCCTCCTCCAGCCGGCGCACCCGCTCGGTGACGGCACTCGCCGACATGGAGACGGACCGGGCCAGCTCGGCGAAGCTGGCCCGGCCCTGCGTCTGGAGGGCCTGGAGGATGCGCCAGTCCGTGGCGTCCGGTGAATATCCGCTCATCCCCGAGAGATAACAGGGGAAACACCGGCGGATCAAGGGATGTGCCGGGGATCTCCCCTTCAGGGAAGCGATCGGGGAGCCTAGATTTCTGATCATGACAACGACGCAGACCCACGCCTCGCAGACCGCCGCCGCTCACCCCGTCCTGCGGGTGCCGCCCGCCGCCCCGGCCGTCGCGGCCGCGTACTTCAGGGCGAGCCTCGCCTTCCACGCCGACGTCTCCGACGTCGCCGCCGCCCTCGCGGCGGGCGGCGACCCCGGCTTCGTGGTGCTCGACTCCCGGTCGACCGAGTCCTGGGACCAGGGCCATGTGCCCGGCGCGATCCACCTGCCGACCGCGCTGATCCCCGAGCAGGCGGAGACCCTGCTCGACAAGTCCGTCCCCGTCGTCACGTACTGCTGGGGCCCGGGCTGCAACGGTGCCACACGTGCCGCGCTCGCCCTCGCCGAACTCGGCTTCCAGGTCAAGGAGATGCTCGGCGGCTTCGAGTACTGGGCGAGGGAGGGCTTCGCGTACGAGACGTGGCAGGGCAGTGCCACCCGCGATGCCGACCCGCTCACGGCGCCCGTCGGCGCGGACGACTGCGGCTGCTGATCCGGCCACTGCCCCAGGTCACGAGCGGGCGGGCGCCGCGAAAAGCGCGTGACGGTGTGCGCCCGGACGACCATGATGGGCCGTCATGCCGAAGATGCCCCCTCCCGCCGCCGACGCCCTGCGCCGTGACCCGCTGCCCCTGCTCGGCCGGACGGCCCTGGTCACCGGTGCCAGCCGCAGAGGCGGCATCGGGTACGCGGTGGCCAGACGGCTCGCCGCGTACGGTGCGAGCGTCTGCGTGCACCACCATGTGCCGCACGACGCCGAGCAGCCGTGGGGCGCCGACCCCGGCGGCCCCGAGGCGGTCGCCGCCGGGGTGCGCGAGGCGCTCGCCGACCCCGGGGCCCGTGTCGTCCACGCCGCGGCGGACCTGTCCGGTCCCCACGCTCCCGCACGCCTGGTGACGACCGCGGCGGAGGCTCTCGGCGGCCGGCTCGACATCCTCGTGGCCAACCACGCGCTGAGTGGCTCCGACGGCGCACTCGACGCCGTCGACGCGCGGATGCTCGACGCCCACTGGGCGGTCGACACGCGCTCGGTGATCCTGCTGATCCAGGCGTACGCGCGGCTGCGCGCGGAGCTGCCCGGCCGCCCGCCGGGCGGCCGGATCATGACGATGACCTCCGGCCAGGACATCGCGGGGGGCATGCCGCAGGAGATCGCCTACGGCGTCGCCAAGGGCGCCCTGGCCTCCGCGACCCGTTCCCTCGCCACGTCGCTCGCCGGCCTCGCGGTCACGGTGAACTGCGTGAACCCCGGCCCGGTCGACACCGACCACACGGACGGCGCGGACTACGACGCGATCGCAGCCCGCTTCCCGACCGGCCGCTGGGGCATGCCCGACGACCCGGCGCGCCTCATCGCCTGGCTGGCGACGGACGACGCGCAGTGGGTCACCGGCCAGGTGATCGACTCCGAGGGCGGCTTCCGCCGGGGCTGACGGCCGGTGGCCCACCGGGGGACGGGCGTGACCGCTGCGCGCGGCACACCTGTGGCCTCACCCGGTCACAGCTTCGACAGCTCCTCCACCAGATCGTCCAGCCCAAGCGGCCCCTGGGACAGGGCGGCCATGTGCCACGCCTTGGCGTCGAACGCGTCCCCGTGCGCGCGGCGCGCGTTCTCGCGGCCCAGCAGCCAGGCCCGCTCGCCCAGCTTGTAGCCGATCGCCTGCCCCGGCATGGACAGGTAGCGGGTCAGCTCGCTCTCCACGAAGTCCGCCGGGCGGCCGCTGTGGTTCCCGAAGAACTCCTGCGCCAGATCCGGGGTCCACCGCTCTCCCGGGCGGAAGGGCGAGTCCGCCGGAATACGGAGTCCCAGGTGCATGCCGATGTCCACGATCACCCGGCACGCCCGCATCATCTGCGCGTCGAGATAACCGAGCCGGCGCTCCGGATCGGGCAGGAAGCCCAGTTCGTCCATCAGCCGCTCCGCGTACAGCGCCCATCCCTCGGCATTGGCGCTCACCATGCCGATCGTCGCCTGGTAGCGGGAGAGGCGGTCGGCGACGTGCACCCACTGCGCCAGCTGGAGATGGTGGCCGGGCACGCCCTCGTGGTACCAGGTCGACACCAGGTCGTAGACGGGGAACCGGGTCTCGCCCCGCGTCGGCAGCCAGGTGCGTCCGGGGCGCGAGAAGTCCTCCGACGGCACGGTGTAGTACGGAGCCGCCGCGCCGCCGGGCGGGGCGATACAGGACTCCACTCTCCGTACGCGCTCGGCGAGTTCGAAGTGGGTGCCGTCCAGCGCCGCGATCGCGTCGTCCATCAGCTTCTGCAGCCAGGCGCGGACCTCCTCCTCGCCCTCGATGTGCTCGCCGTGCGCGTCGAGATGGGCCAGCGCCTCCCACGGGCCCGCGCCGGGCAGGATCTTGTCCGCCTCCGCCTCCATCTCGCCCAGCAGGCGGTGGTATTCGGACCAGCCGTAGGCGTACGCCTCGTCGAGGTCCAGGTCCGTGCCGTTGAAGTAGCGCGCCCAGCGGGCGTAGCGTTCGCGGCCGACGGTGTCCGGCGCGTCGGCGACGGCGGGGGCGTACACATCGCGCACCCAGTCGCGCAGCGCCACCAGGGACTCGGTCGCGGTGCCGGCCGCCACGTCCAGCTCGACGCGCAGCGACGAGGGGCCGTCCGCGACGAAGTCCTCGAACCAGCTGCGACCGCCGCCGATCCAGTCCGTCATCTGTCCGACGAACGTGCGGGTCGCCCGGGGCCCGCCGAACAGTTTCCGGTCGAGGCCGAGAGCGAGCGAGGCGCGGTAGCCCTCCAGGGCCCGCGGGACGGCGCGCAGCCGTTCGGCGACCGCGGCCCAGTCCTCCTCGGTCCGCGTCGGCGTCACGGTGAACACCTCCCGCACCGCGTGGGCCGGCGACCGCAGGTTGCTCACCGTCCGCAGGCCCTCGTCCGCCTCGTGCACGGCGAGTTCGGCGGTCAGCCGCTCGCGCAGCAGGCGGGCACAGCGCCGCTCGGCGTCGCTGTCGGCGCCCGGCAGCTTCTCGGCGGCGTGGAGGCCGGCGAGGGTGGCGCGGGCGAGGTCGGCGATCTCCTCCTGACCGGCCGGCGAGAAGTCGGGCAGGAGTCCGGAACTCCCCTTGACGCCCAGATACGTTCCGGCGATCGGATCGAGCTCGACGAGTGCGTCGACATAGGCGTCGGCGACCTGACGGGGCAGCGCGCTGCTGGAAGTGGGTGGCATGGGGCCATCCTCGTACGCGGAAGCCCTCCGCGTCACCACCATCAGGCGTCGGACGCCTGACGGCCTTGAGCGGGCGGCAGCAGCGGCCCGCACTCCCACTGCTGAAATATCAACCGGGTCTCCACACGGGCCACTTCGCGCTGCGAGGTGAACTCGTCCAGGACCAGCCGCTGGAGGTCCGCCATGTCGGTGACGGCCACGTGCACCAGGTAGTCGTCGGGGCCGGTCAGATGGAACAGCGCCAGCGACTCGGGCAGCGTCCGGATCCGCTCGACGAACGGTCCGATCAGTTCGCGCCGGTGCGGACGCACCTGGACCATCAGGAGGGCCTGCAGTCCGCGCCCGAGCCGGGCGGGGTCCAGGGAGAGACGGTGGCCGAGGATCACGCCGGAGCGGCGCAGCCTGGCGACCCGGTCCAAGCAGGTCGAGGGCGCCACACCGACCTCTGCCGCGAGCTCCCGGTAGGTGGTCCGGGCGTCGTTCTGCAGCAGACGCAGGATGTGCAGGTCCACCGGGTCCAGTGCGACAGATTCAGCCATCTTCCGAACGTAACACGGAGAAGAATCGCTACGTCCCGGTAGTTGTTCACAGTGCCGCCATGGAGAACGCAGCAGCGGCCACGCCCGCACCCCGGGCCCTGGCCACCGAAGCCGTACACGCCGGACGCGAGGACCTCGCGGAGCTGGGAGTGCACGCCCCGCCGCTCGATCTTTCGACCACCTACCCCTCCTACGACGCCGCTGCCGAGGCCGCACGGATCGACGCCTTCGCCGAGACCGGCGCCCGCCTCGACGGCCCGCCCGTCTACGCGCGGCTGGACAATCCCACCACCGCGCGGTTCGAGACGGCCCTCGCCAAGCTGGAGGGCACGGAGTCCGCGGTCGCGTTCGCCAGCGGCATGGCGGCACTCACCGCCGTGCTGCTGGTCCGCGCGAGCATGGGCCTGCGGCACGTCGTCGCCGTCCGGCCGTTGTACGGCTGCAGCGACCATCTGCTGAACGCCGGACTGCTCGGCACCGAGGTCACGTGGACGGACCCGGCCGGGATCACCGAGGCCCTGCGGCCCGACACCGGCCTCGTGATGGTGGAGACCCCGGCGAATCCGACCCTGGCCGAGGTCGACCTGCGCGCCGTGCGGCAGGCCTGCGGTTCGGTCCCGCTGCTCGTCGACAACACCTTCGCCACCCCCGTGCTCCAGCGGCCCGCCGAGGAGGGCGCCCGGCTGGTGCTGCACAGCGCGACCAAGTACCTGGGCGGGCACGGCGACGTGATGGGCGGCGTCGTGGCCTGCGACGAGGAGTTCGCGCGCAAACTGCGGCAGGTGCGGTTCGCCACCGGCGGCGTCCTGCACCCGCTGGCCGGCTATCTGCTGCTGCGTGGGTTGTCGACCCTGCCCGTACGGGTCAGGGCCGCGTCGACCACCGCCGCCGAACTCGCCCGCCGGCTCGCCGCCGACCCGCGGGTCGCGCGTGTGCACTACCCGAGCATCGGCGGCGCGATGGTCTCCTTCGAGGTCTACGGCGACCCGCACGGGGTGATCGCCGGTGTCCGGCTGATCACCCCGGCGGTGAGCCTCGGCAGCGTCGACACCCTGATCCAGCACCCGGCGTCCATCAGCCACCGGATCGTGGCCGAGGGCGACCGGCGCGCTCACGGGGTCAGCGACCGGCTGCTGCGGATGTCGGTCGGCCTGGAGGACGTCGAGGACCTGTGGCGGGACCTGACCGAGGCGCTCAGCGCCGGGCCGGACGACGCCCTGGCCGTCCGGCGCCCGGGCGCGGCGGCCGAGGTCCTCAGCGCTCCGCCTGCTCGTAACGGATCGCAGGGCGCACCGGCACCGCATCCAGCCGTGCGGTGACGACCAGAGTGCCCTCCTCGATCTGGTAGTCCAGCGGCAGGCCGAGGCCGCGCATTGCCGCGACCATCCCGGTGTTCGACGACTGCGTGACGGCGTAGACACTGTCGCAGCCGGCCTCGGCGGCCAGGGCCACCAGACGGCCGAGCAGCTCCGATCCGATGCCGCGGCGCTGCCACTCGTCCTCGACGAGCAGGGCGACCTCGGTCTCGTCGCCGTCCCACAGCAGATGGCCGAGGGCGACCAGCCGGCCCGAGGCCGTCTGCACCGCGAGCGTGCGGCCGAAGCGCGGGCTGAGCAGGTGGTTGAGGTAGCGGTTGGCGTCGCCGACGGGGCCGTGGTACCGCAGGCTCAGCGTCCGGTCCGAGCAGCGCTCGTGCATGGCGAGCGCCGCCTCCACGTCGCCCTGGTCGGCGCGGCGGACGGTGATCTCGTTGCCCTCGGGGAGGGTGAGCACGTCCTGGCTGCGCGGGATGCGCGGGCCGAGGCGGGCGTCCAGCTCGACGAGCGCGCGGGCGCGGGCGAACTCGGTCGGGGTGAAGGGCAGGTAGGGCCGTTCGACGGTGATCGCGCCGCCGTTCGGATCGCGCAGATGCATCACGGTCTCTTCCAGGACGCCCTCCACCGGAGGCATGTCGCCGGTCGGCCGGCCGCTCAGCGAGAGCGCCGGGCGCGAGTGGATCGTGCAGCGTCCGAGCAGCTGGCGCAGGGCGAGCGGCAGCTCCGCGGCGTCGAGGGCGGTGCGCGTGGCGAGGCCGAGCACGCGGGTCGGGGTGTCGACGAGGTCGTGCGCGTCGGCACGCTCGGCCCAGGTGCTCGTGCCGCCCGCCGCGGCGATCTCACGGTTGAGCTGCTGAGCCTGGAGCGCGGCGGGGGCGCGCAGCAGGAACTCGTCCACCGTGCCGTCGCCCAGCGGGTGCGTCTGCAGGGTCAGGATGTCGACGTCGAGGTGGGCCAGGGCGGTGCAGAGGGCGGCCAGGCTGCCGGGGGCGTCCTTGACGGTCGTGCGCATCCGCCACAGCACGGTCTCGCGCGGCTCGTCGCCGGACGGATCCGGGCCCGTCGCCTCGGCGGGGGCCGTGGTGTCCGATGCCGCCGTGGTGGGAGGCGCATGACTGTGGCGCCGTGCCCACCATGTGTGGAACGCCGCCGTGGCGATCAGCGCGACGGCGGAGGCGACGAGCAGGAACGGTCCGTCGGGGCCGTGTCCGATCAGGTTGGCGATCGCGTCGGCGACGGCGACGGCGGTGAACAGGGCGGCCAGTTCGACGAGGTCCCGCCGCCAGTGGTGCGGGCGGCGGGCACTCTTCGCAGAAGTCACATCGGTCATGGCATCACTGTGACCGAAGGGTGTTGCGTGATCACGAACGCTTTGTGACTGATGGGTTAAGTGCCCATCTGTACTGCTATCGGCCGGTTTTGGCCGTTTCTGGCGTGCGATGTTCGCTTCCCTGGCGCAGTGCGGCCAGCAGTCGTGACGCCTGGACCACGAGCCGGGACGAACCGCCCCGTCCCGCCTGCTCGGTCAGTCCCGGGACCAGGCCGGAGCCCGCGGCCCGCGACGCCGTGTCCGGACCGCAGCGCTCCACGCAGTCGGCGGCCACCTCCAGTATCTCGCCCAGACCGCGCGGAGCGGGCGCGAGGGCCGACAGGGCGGGCAGCGCGGCCGAAAGCAGCCCCCACACCGTCCTGTACGCCCCGGTCGCCGCAGCCGTACGGGCCGAGTCCGCAAGGCGGTTGAGCTTCACCGTGCCGTCCCGTACCAGCGCCGCGGCCTCCCGGCCCACGAGCCCGGTGTCGAGCTGCCGCCGGGCGGCCAGCACGAGCAGCGCGTCCACCGCGGCCAGCCGGTCCTCGCCGTACCGCGCGCCGAGCCCGCAGGCCAGAGCGCGGTGCAGATACGGTCCCGGGCGGCCCTCCGCCTCGGCGAGCACCGGCAGACACCAGGCGTCGCCCCGGGCGTCGTCCTGGGCCGTCGCCCGCACGCCCGGCAGCAGCCACATCGCCAGCGCCTCACCGTCCTGAGGCAGCACCGCGGGCCAGTACCGCTCCCCGCCCTTCCAGTGGTAGCAGCGATGCGACGGCACGTCCTGCGCGTGACCGAGCCACTGGAGCGGACGCGGGAACTCCCGCTTGAACGCCGGCCTTTCCCGCGTCTCGGCGATGCGCCGGCCCAGCCCTGACCCCGCCGGGGCCTGTGCACCGCCGCCGTCGTCGTCGTCCGCGGTGGCCGTGCGCAGCGCCGGGACCACGGACTCCGGGGCGCCCAGCCACGCGGCCAGCCGGTCGCCCTCCTGCGTGCCGAGCCCGGCGGCGGCCTTCGCGGCGGCCTCGCCCCCGTCCCGCCGCACGCGCAACAGGGCCTGCGCGAAGTCCACCGGAGCCGGCCGCGCCCCCAGCCGTGCGTACTCCCGGAGCCGGTCGACGAGGACCTCGGCATCGAGCGTCCCCGTGTGCCAGGTGGGCGTCGCGAGCAGGAACGGCAGCGGCCGGGTGATCAGGAAGTGACACACCTCCCACAGGCGGGAGTCGACCACGTGCGACAGACCGGCGTGGGCGCAGAGCCCGGGCCGGGCCGGACGGGACCGGGCCCGGTCGAGCATGCGGGCCGAGACCCGGCCCATCAGCGCCGCGGCCACCACCTCCAGGCCGCGCGTGTCCTGTGAGAAGCGATCGTCGGCCCACCCGACCGTGCCGTCCGTCCACCACCGGCCCGTCATCGCGGCACGCAACGCCTCGGCCAGCGCCTCCCGTTCCCGGTGCGCCACCCGGACCACACCGTCGAGGGCACGCTCGAAGGCGACCACGTCCTCCGCACCGCGCAGGAGCACCAGCAGCTGCTCGACCACCTCCGCGACCGACTCGGGTGCCGGATCCAGTCGCCGCGGTGACGGTACCGGCGGCAGGATCTCCTCGTACTCCTCCGACACGGCCTCGCCGTCGCCGTCCCCGAACGCACCGAACACCGCCTCCGCCTCGGCGCGGTGCGCCGGACCGAGCAGCACCGCCGAGGCGGCCAGCTCGTCCCGGATCCCGGCGTCCACGGCCGGCACGTACCGTGCGACGAGCTTCAGCGCGCGGGCCCGGACCTCCGAGTCCTCGTGGCCGAACGCCTCGGCGACGACCGGCAGCAGCTCCGGCGCGGCAGCGGGGTCACGGCGCAGTTCCTTGCCCAGCAGCGACAACTGAGCGCGCACCAGCTTCTTCTCGGTCCGGAACAGCACACCCGCCGACATCTCGGCCAGTGCCCGCGTGGACAGTTCGCCGCGTGCGGCGACCCGCCCCAGCACCTGCTGGGCGTGCGCGGCGACCGTCGAGAGACCGTCGGCGGCCATGCCCGACCAGTCGGCCACCCAGGCGCTCTCCTCGGCCGGGGTGAGACCGAGGCCGCGCAGGACGTGCAGGAGGGAGCGCATCTCGCCGGGGCGTCCGCCGCGCAGCAGCCGCAGAACGCATCCGTCGACCAGCACCGCCCGGTCCAGCACGCCCTCCTCGGCCAGCCGGGCCAGCGTCGACGGCCAGTGCAGGGGATGGTCCGGATCGTCGTACGTCGTCAGGGCCGACGGCAGCGGCGTCGCCTCGAACATCCGGGGCACGAGGACCGGTGCGTGCCGGTCCTCGCGCAGGGCCACGGGGCCGACCCTGGCCGGGGTGACCGACAGCGCCCAGCCCTGGACGTACTCGTCCGTCGTCGGCGTCTCGCAGCCCGACAGGCCGACCAGCTCCTGGATGAGCGGGGCGTCCTGCTGGGCGGTGGAGGCGCGGGCGGCGAGCCGATGGGCGACGTCCGCCAGCCAGGCGGGGTCCCGGTCCTCGAGGACAGCGGCGACGACCCCGTACGGAACGACCGTGGCACTGCGCAGGTCGCGCGCGCCGATCCAGGCCGCGGCCGCGGCGGCTCCGGACAGGCAGCCCGCTCCGGCGACCAGCAGCGCGTCCTGGACGGCGCCGCGCTCGCGCCACCGGTCCCAGTCCCAGCCGCGGATCTCGGCACGGATCTCCTTCAGCACGGGGAGCGCCGCCTTGCGCTCCTCGCTCGTCATCGTCGCGAGGAGTCCGGAGACATCGCGGACCCTGCCCGCGCCCACCGCCGCCGCGAGGCCGGTCATCGGGTCGCTCCCGTCGTCGAGGAGACCGCCTGCGCCGTGACCGCCGCACCGCGCCGGGCCATCCGCACCGCCAGCGCGTGCTTGCACGGTCCGCGCCTGCCCTGATGGCCGGTCCACCACTGGCAGGTGCAGCTCAGCGCCCCGCCCGAGTCCCTCACCTGGTAGCGCCGTTCGCCCGAGAACACCGTCGCCGGTTCGCCGGACAGGTCGACCGCGCCGGCGGAGACGAGGTCACGGGCGGCCGTCAGGCGGGGGTTGTGCCGATCGGCGCGGTCGGCGTCGTACGGCAGCTCGCGGTGGAAGTACGCGGCGTCGGCCAGGTCGTATCCGACGCGGCCCGCCGTGCCGAGCCGGGCCAGCGCCGCGCGCACCCGCTCGTGCGTCAGGCCGCTACGGGCCGCGAGATCCGCGGGGTCGATCCGCGGTTCCCAGGCCAGCAGCACCGAGACGAGTTCCGCGTCCGTTGCGGCCTCCTCGGTGGCCAGGGCCTCCAGCACTCCTCCCTCTCCGGAGAAGCCGCGCGACGCGTCGGGGGACAGGGTGAGGGTCAGCCGCATACCCGGCAGCACGACCTCCCACGCGCTCGCCGTCGGCAGCCCGTCGGCCACAGGGCCGTACACCCGCAGCGACCGGGCCTGGCGCAGCACCCGCTGCAGCGCGGCGAGCCGCTCGGGGCCCGGCAGGCACACCGCGCCGGGACCCGGTCGCGTGGTGGGCCGCAGCGTCCGGCCGGCGGGCACGACCCACTGCGCGCCGCGCGCGGCACCGCCCGAGCCGCGCGGCAGCGACCGCAGGAAGCGCACCGCCTCGGCCGCGGGCAGCTCGGCCCGCAGGTCGAAGCCGACGGTCGCCACCTGGGCCTCGGCGAAGCCGCGCAGCCAGCGGTCCGGCAGCGGCACCTTCTTCTCCACCACCGCGCCCGCGAGAGTGGTGACCGCCAACTCGTCCGGGCCCACCCGCAGATGGAGCGGATCGTCGCCGGTCAGCCGGGAAAGCGCCTCCCGCAGGGGGTTGTTGACGTCCACGTTGGTCGTGCCGTGACCCGTGTCGGCACCGTCCAGACCCTCGGGCAGCACGTCCAGGCGGGCGTAGACCCCGTTGCAGCCGGAGAAGGACTCGAAGCGCAGCCGGTCGCCGTTGCCCGTGACGACCGGGTCCAGCATCGGTCGGACCCCGTGGTTGTGGTACCGCGCGGCGGCGACGTCCGCGACCGCGAGCAGGCCGCGAGCGGCGGCCTGCGGGAAGGCGAGGAAGCCGGAGAAGAAGTGCGGATGGGCCTCGGCGCCCCGGGGCGTGAGCCCGCTCGACGTCTCCAGACCGAGAAGCCGGCCGTCCTGCGCGGAGACGAGAGCGGACGCACGGGAATAGGCGAACGTCTGCAGTGATCGCGTCATGGAAGGACCGTAGAACCTGCCACTGACAACGGCCCTGGGCCTGGGCCCTGCCCCGCCCGGTGCGGCTGCCGCAGCGGGCGGCGCAGCTGATCGACACCATGTCCGACGCCCTCGACCTGCTCCGCAGCCGGCCCGCGACCACACACCTGTCCACCCAGGACGAGCACGCCCCGCCCAGCACGCACGCCCGCCCGCAGGCCGGGCCACGTGGCACCCGGACCCGTAGTCGCAGAAGCGCCCATGGCGTGGGCGCGCACCCGCACCGGTGCGCGCCCACGCCATGGGGCAGGTGACCGCCGTCAGAAGGACGTGAGCCCGAGCAGACGCTCCTTGGTGCCGTTGCCGTCCTGCGAGGGCCAGGTCCAGTTGAGGCTGCCGGCGGCCTGCAGAGCCGTCTTGACGCTCTGCGGCAGTGCGCCGGGGTGGGTGGCCCGGTACAGCGCTGCGCCGCCCGCGACGTGGGGCGCGGCCATCGAGGTGCCGGACAGCGTGGTGTAGCCCCCGGTGTTGGAGGTGGAGCGGATGCACACGCCGGGCGCGATCAGGTCGACGTCGGAGCCGTAGTTGGAGAAGTCGGCGAAGGTGTCGTCCTGGTCGTTGAGGCACGTCGGCCGGCCGAGACGCCCCGGCTTGCCGTCGAAGTCGGCCAAGGCGCTGACCGTGATCACTTCGTCGTAGGCGGCGGGGACCATGTCCTTGGCGTCGGCATGGTCGTTGCCGGCTGCCACGGTGTAGGTGACGCCCTTGGCGACGGAGTTGCAGATCGCCTGGTGCATGGCGTCGTTGTTGCTCTTGCCACAGTTGCCGTCGTCGGTTCCCGCGCCGCCCAGGCTCATGTTGGCGACCTCGATCTCGTCGGCGTGCTGAGTGACGTAGTCGATGCCGCAGACGACCGCCGAGGTGGTGCCGCTGCCCAGAGGGTCGAGCACCTGCACCGGCCAGAGCCGGACGCCCGGCGCCGTACCGACCACCCCGGTGCCGTTGTCCAGGGCGCCGATGGTTCCGGCGACATGCGTGCCGTGACCGTGCCAGTCGGAGGGGGGCAGGACGGGCAGCCAGCAGTTCTTGCCGCCGGAGCGGTGCACATTGAGATCGGGGTGGTTCGGGTTGATCCCGGTGTCGATGACGGCGACGTCGGCGTTCACCCGGGTGTCGACACCGTCGATGGCCGCCGTGGGGCTCTTGTCGGCCTCCACCCGGTCCACACCGGTCGGGACGGACTGAGCGGTGGCCTGTACCCGCCGGTCGGGCTCCACCGAACGCACCCGCGGGTCGTCGGCGAGCGTGGCCGCGACCCTCGGGCTCATGGACGCGGAGTAGCCTTGGAGGGCGTAGCGGTACACGTGCTGCACATCGGCACCCAGGGTGGTGGCCTGCTCGACAGCCGCGTTCACAGCCGCTTCCACGCCGGCGGCGTCGGCAGCGGCTGTGTCCTTGAGGGTCACGATGTAACGGTTGGGAACCTGGTCGGACTGCGAAGGCGCCTTGGCCGCCGCCGGGGCCAGCGGCGCGGCGGCAAGAGTGAGCGCGAGGAGGGCCACAGGGAAGATTTTGGGCATCCCAGACCTTTCGTGAGGGCATGGAGGCCGGAGAGCAACGCGGTGTTTCCGGACAACTTGTCGTAGCGTGTACATTTCGCTACCGCGCTCACTGCTAGCAGGTTCGCGGCGGTGGCGGCAGGCCGACATCCGGCGTTCACCGGATCCGCTGACCCTCTGTCAACCATGTGGTCCTGTGGCGCCGTGCTCCCGGCCGCAGCCCGAGGTCGCCCCGGGCTGCTGTGCCCCTTGAACGACCGTCGGCCGTGCCTTCCGGAAGCGGAAGAACACGGCCGGCGGCCACGTCTGTGCATCAGGGCGAGGCCAGCGCCTCGCGGCGTCCGCGCCGGTCCGGTGGACCCACGAGGCGCGGGCAGCCGGTCCCGCCGCCCGCGGCTACTGCCCTACGCGCCCCGGCTGGAGCGTCTTGGTGAACAGAACCGTTCCGCCCTCGGCGCGCAGCCGTACCGTCAGCTCGCCGCTGTCGCCGTCGATGTCCACCTCGCCGAAGTACTGCGGTGACTCCATCGGTGACACGTTCGCCCGCTGCGGGGCGCGCACGAAGACCCGGTCGGGGCCGAACGTGGCGTCGAGCGCGTTCGCCGGGAAGCCGCCCGCGGCGAGCGGGCCCGAGACGAACTCCCAGAACGGCGCGAAGTCCTTGAACACCGCACGCTCGGGCGCGTAGTGCTGGGCCGACGTGTAGTGCACGTCGGCGGTCAGCCACACCGTGCCGGTGATGCGGCGGTGCTTGACGTACCGCAGCAGGTCGGCGATCTGCAGTTCGCGTCCGAGCGGCGCGCCCGGGTCGCCCTGCGCCACGGCCTCGAAGTTCGCCGAGCCGTCCGGCACGATCAGGCCGAGCGGCATGTCGGAGGCGATCACCTTCCACACCGCGCGCGACCGGGACAGTTCGCGCTTGAGCCAGGCGAGCTGCTCCGCCCCGAGGATGCCCTGGGTGTCGTCGGCCTGCCGGCCCGGCGAGTTGGCGTTGCGGAAGCTGCGCATGTCGAGGACGAACACGTCCAGCAGCGGCCCGTGGTGCACCACCCGGTGGATGCGCCCCTCGCTCCCGCGCGCGGAGAGCGTGCCGACGGGGAAGTACTCGGCGAACGCCCGCATCGAGCGCCGCGCGAGCACGTCGACGTTCTTCTCCGTGTACCGCGCGTCCTCGAGGATCTGGCCCGGGTACCAGTTGTTGCGCACCTCGTGGTCGTCCCACTGCACGATCGTCGGGACCTGCGCGTTGAACCGCCGCACGTTCTCGTCGAGCAGGTTGTAGCGGAAGTTGCCGCGGTACTCGTCCAGCGTCTCGGCGACCTTGGACTTCTCCTCGGTCACGAGGTTGCGCCACACCCGCCCGTCCGGCAGGGTCACGCTCGGCACGAGCGGCCCGTCCGCGTAGACGGTGTCGCCGCTGCACAGGAAGAAGTCCGGGTCGAGACGGCGCATCTCCTCGTACGCGCGGTAGCCGCCGATGTCCGGGTTGATGCCCCAGCCCTGCCCGGCGATGTCGCCCGACCACAGGAACCGCACGCCCTGCCGACGCCGCGCGGGCGCGGTGCGGAAGGAGCCCTGGACCGTCTCGCCGGTACGGCGGGGGTCGTCCGGGTCGGCGAGCGTGACGCGGTAGTGGACCTGCTCGCCGGGCGGCAGCCCGCGCAGCGCGGTCGTCCCGGTGAAGTCGGTGTCCGGGCCCAGCAGCGGACCGTGCCAGGTGCGTGGCCGGCGGAAGGACTCCGTCGCCGACGTCTCCACGATCATGCGGGCGGGCCGGTCGGAACGCACCCAGACGAGTCCCGACGTCGTCGTCACGTCACCGGTCTGCACCCCCCACGCCGCGCGCGGCCGGCCCGAAAGCGCCAGGGCGGGGGCCGATCCCACGGCCGGCAGGGCCAGCGCCGCCGAGGCGGCGGCCGTTCCGCGCAGGACGGAACGGCGGGCGGGGGTGAATCTCCGGGGGCTCTGGGACATCGCTGCGCCTCCATACGGGGTCCGGACGGTGTGCCGCCATGCCTAATGCCCGGCCGCGGCCGGGACAAGAACCCCAAATGAACAGACGGATGCGCTCGTTGTGTCACGGCCTGCCCGGCCCCCGTCCTCCCGGGCGCGCGGGAGGCGTCAGCGGCTGCCGTCCAGCAGGACGCGGGCGACGAGCGCCGGGTCGTCGCTCATCGGCACGTGGCCGCAGCCCGGCAGCCGTACGAGCCGTGCGCCCGGGATCACGTGCTTGGCCCGCAGCCCCTGGCGGCGGAGCAGGAGTCGGTCCTTGGTGCCCCAGCCGATGGTGACGGGAATGTCGCGGATGTCGTCGGTGAACAGCACGTCCCGGCCGGCAGCGAGGGTCCGGTGGAAGCCGGAGGCCCTGCGCAGGGCGTACGTCTCGGCGACGGCGGCCTCGGGGGAACGGCGGGCGGGCCGGGCGTAGATGGTGCTCACGAGCGCCCTGCGGCCCACGGCGGAGCGGGACAGCCGCTCGATCACCGGCCCGGGCATCGAGGCGGCGCCCACCCGCATCGCGCGCAGCAGCCCGAAGGCGTAGATCCGCTCGCGCTCCGACCAGAAGCCGCCGGGGGACAGGGCGGTGACCGACCGGACGAGCTTCTCGCGGCCGAGTTCCAGGGCGAGCAGCCCGCCCAGCGAGTTGCCCGCGGCGTGGGGGCGCTCGATGCCGATGGCCTCGCAGAACGCGCCCAGCGCCGCGCCGACCGTACCGAGGCTGTACGGCAGTCCGTCCGGCAGTGCGGCCGAGGCGCCGAAGCCGGGCAGGTCCACGGCGACGACGTCCCGTTCCGTGGCAAGGATGTCCATCACGGGCTCCCATGCCTGCCAGTGGTGGCCGATGCCGTGGAGCAGCAGCAGCGGTTCGCCGGCGCCCCTGCGCTCGTAGTGCAGGGTCACGGTGCGGCTGCCGTCGGCGGCCTGGACGGCGAACGCGATCTCTTCGGCCATGTACGCCAACTCCCTGATCACCAGAAGGATGTAGACGGCTTGTCAGTAACAATTACCGCTCGGTAGCCGACGGTTCAAGAACCGTGGCGCAGACGCCTGCCGATGTGCTGCGCGCCGCACTGATACCTCCTGGACACCCGGGGTCGCGTCGGCTGGGATGGAACCGTGGCAACAGACACCGTGACCGACGTCTTCGAAGAACACCGGCCCGTCCTGACCGGCGTGGCCTACCGCATGCTCGGGCGCGTCGCCGACGCCGAGGACGTGGTCCAGGAGGCGTGGCTGCGCTGGTCCGCGGACGCCCGTGACGACGTGCGCGAGCCGCGCGGTTTCCTCGTACGCATCACGACCCGCCTCGCCATCGACCGGCTGCGGCACGTCCAGTCGCGCCGTGAGTCCTACGTGGGGCCCTGGCTGCCCGAGCCGATCGTCACCGACTTCGGCCCGTCGGTCCCCGACACCGCCGAGCGGGCCGTCCTCGCTGACTCCGTCTCGCTCGCCGTGCTCGTGGTCCTCGAGTCCCTCTCGCCGCTGGAACGCGCGGTGTTCGTGCTCCGGGAGGCCTTCGGCTTCCCGTACGCGGAGATCGCCGCCACCCTGGAGAAGTCCGAGGCGGCCGTGCGTCAGCTCGCCGGCCGCGCCCGCAAGCACGTCGACGAGCGCAGGCGCCGCTACGACGTCGACCCCGGCGAATGCCGCGCACTGACCGAGCGGTTTCTCGCCGCGGCGGCCGGAGGCGACCTGTCCGGACTGCTCTCCCTGCTCGCCCCCGACGTGACTCTGGTCGGCGACAGCGGCGGCAAGTCCAAGGCGCCGCTGCGGGTCATGCGCACCGCCGACAAGGTGGGCCGCTTCCTCCTCGCGGTGTCCCGGCAGCCGCTCGAGGAGATGGAGGTCCGTTTCGTCGAACTCAACGGCGCACCCGCGCTGCTGATCCTGTCGGGCGGGCGGCCGGACAGTGTCTTCCAGATGGAAGTCCTCGACGGGCGCATCAGCTGCGTCTATATCGTCCGAAACCCGGACAAGCTCACCTCGCTGGCCGTCACCGGCACCGCTTGAAACCGCCTGCGCCCCACGTCAGACCCCGCGTCCGCTTTCGGATGCGGGCTCTTGTGCTGCCCCGCGACGCCTCGGTACGAACACCCTGTGAACGCTCTGCGAAGCGGCACGGTTCCGCTGGGTGACCGTCGCAGCATTGGTCTTGACCAAGGGTGAGGCCCGTCCTATGGTCGCAGGGATAGTGCAGGAACCTTTAATAAACAAGGGCACGGAAAGCCGCCGGGACACGGCGATTGCGGAGGATCAGGGTGGGGACCACGCAGCTGGACACGGTGCCGGAACCTAAGTACTGGCACCTCAAGACCGTGATCGGCGAAGCGCTCGACTCGGACTTCTCGGTGGGCGAGATCCTGCCCAACGAGCGTGACCTCGCCGCCCGTTTCGGAGTCGCCCGCGCCACCCTCCGGCAGGCGCTCGAACAACTGGAGCTCGAAGGCCGTCTCCAGCGCCGCCGCGGCGTCGGCACCACCGTCGCGCCGCCCCGCATGGGCGTCGACGTCTCGCCGTCGCCGCACGACTGGCCGGGCGCCGGTGCGACCGAGGCATGGCAGGCCACCGAGTGCGGCTCCGCGGTACCGCCCGCGTCCGTCGCGCGCCTGCTGGACCTCGACGGCGACGAGGAGACGCACGTGGTGCGCCGCGTGCGCGCCGACCACGGTCAGCCCGTCGCCACGGAGCTCCTCTACGTGCCGGCCTCCTCCGTGCCCGACCTGCCGGCCATCGACGCCCCTTCCGGTCCCGCGCTCGCCCGCGGCGTCCTGCGCGACCTGGCCCGCCTCGACCTGGAGGGCCAGGACCGCGCGGTGGAGCTGGGCTCCGCCGGCGCCGTCGACGCCAAGGAGCTGGACCGGCTGCCCGGCGCTCCCGTCCTGGTCGTCACCACGCGCTACTTCTCCGAGGGCCGCACGGCCGCCGTGTCCGTCGCGACCTACCGGGCCGACACCTGCCGGCTCACCTTCGGCGCCTACGGGGACCTGGAGATCAGCCACGGGGCCGAGGAGCGCCGCGCCTCCTGACGGAGGGTCCACCGCCTTCTCCCACGGCCCGTCGCCCGAGCGCCCCGCTCGGCGGCGGGCCGTTGCCCGCGGCCGGGTGCGCAGGCGTCGCACCGCCCGGGCCCGGACCCGCCGGTCCTCAACGGCGGGCCGTCACCGTGCCCTCCACGGCGAACAACTGCTCCTCCACGTGGTCGAGCGCCAGCCGCAGCGCACCCGTCGCCACAGCGGCCTCGCCCAGCAGCGACAGGGTCACCCGCGGCGGGCGCAGACAGTAGCGGGACAACTCGTCGCGCAGGGGCTCCAGTACGCCGTCGAGCCCGGCCGCCCAGCCGCCGATCACCACCAGCTCCGGATCGAGCGCCAGCACCAGCGCGGCGACGTCGTGCACGAGGCGCTGGTTGAAGCGGTCGACAGCGGCCCGCGCCCGCTCGTCCCCGCTCTTCGCGAGCGAGAAGACGTCGGCGACCGCCTGTTCGTCCAGCGGATGCAGCGGCTCGTCCGTCGTCGACAGCAGTCTCTCCGGGGTCACCTCGCGGCCCAGCAGATGCAGTGCCCCGATCTCGCCCGCCGCGCCGCCGTAGCCCCGGTGCAGCCTGCCGCCGATCAGCGATCCGGCACCCGGGCTCAGCCCGGCCAGGACGAACACGATGTCGTCCGAATCCGTGGCCGCGCCCTTCCAGTGCTCGGCGACCGCGGCCGCGTTGGCGTCGTTCTCCACCAGCACCGGACAGCGGAAGGACCGGCGCAGCCGGTCCCCGAGCGGCAGCCCCGTCCAGCCGGGCAGCGCCGTCGACAGCCGCACCGTGCCGTCGGTCTCCACGATCCCCGGCGAGCCCACGCCCACCGCCCGCAGACTGCTGCGCGCCACACCGGTCCTGCGGAGCACGTCCGCGACGACCGTGCGTACCTTCTCCAGCCTGTCGTCCGCGGACGCCGTCTCGGACACGTCCCGGGAGCCGGCGCCGATGATGCGCCCGTCGAGACCCGACATCAGCACCGCGACCCGGTGCGCCCCGATCTCGATGCCCAGCAGATGACCGGCCTCGGCGCGGAACCGGAAACGGCGGGCCGGGCGCCCCTGCCGGCGAGCCTCGCCCTCCTCGGGAACGCTCTCGACGACCAGACCGGCCTCGATCAGCCCCTCGACCACGCCCTCGACCGTCGGCCTGGACAGTCCGGTGATCCGGGTCAGGTCCGTGAGCGTGGAGGAGTCGGCGCCGCGCAGGGAATGGAGTACCACTGCGGAGTTGATCCGCCGCAGCAGCGACGGGTCTCCGCCGGTCAGCCGCCCCACTGTGTGTCCTTCCAGCTCGAGCGCGTGTCTGCGGGATCGTACTCGCTGCCGCCGCTCGCCGCGCGCACACCCCGGAGGGCGGCGGCCGTCCGCCTCGGGCGGGGCTCGTGGGTCGCCCGGGCACAGGGCTCGGCCCGCGTGGCCGAACGCCACCTGACGGTGTGCCAATTGTCAGTAGGGGCCGCTTTACTGGCGTCATGACCACTGCACAGCACCTCGCTGCGATCGACCTGCTGCGGCGCCGGGCGTTCCCGGCCGTGCGCGGCCGGTCGGAGCTCGGCGACAGTGGCCCGGGCTATCACCTCGCCCGCCTCTCCACGGCGGGGGTGGACGGGCAGGAGTGCGGCGTGCGGCAGGAGGAGGCGGCCGAGCAGTGCCGCGCGGAGTGCGAGGCGCTGGCCGACGCGCTCAGCACCCGCTGGGGGCAGCCGCAGCAGGTCAGCCTGTGGTCGGTCTCGGTGAGGAGCATCGCGGGGGAGGAGGTTCCGGACCCGTGGGAGGAGCTCGGTCAGGTCGCGGACGACCTCCATTTGTGGCGGGTGGACGGCCACTGGATAGCCGTCGGCGTCGCGCGGGCGGACGAGCACCGGTGGGAACTGCTCGCGGTCGTCACGGAGACGGACCCTCCCTGAGGCAGTTCCGGGCGGCCCGCTCAGGCAGGAGCGTCGGCCGCCTCGGCGGCATCGCGCAGCTCCCCGTACGCCGCCGCCATGGTCTGCGCCGTCCAGTGGGCGTTCAGCCCGCTCGGATTGGGCAGCACCCAGATCCGGGTGTCCCCGATCGTCCGCTCCTGCGGTCCGATCGCGGCCCCGCGCTCGCCGAAGGCCGTGCGGTACGCGGTCACGCCGACCACCGCGAGCCAGCGCGGCCGCAGCCGCTCCACCTTCGCGGTGAGGATCCGTCCGCCCTCGCGGTACTCCTGCGCGCTCAGCTCGTCGGCGCGTGCGGTGGCCCGCGCCACCACGTTCGTGATCCCCAGCCCGAGCGCCGGCAGTTCGTGCTGTTCCGAGGGCTTCAGCAGCCGGGGTGTGAAGCCCGACAGGTGCAGCACCGGCCAGAAGCGGTTGCCGGGACGGGCGAAATGGTGACCCGTGGCCGCCGTCATGAGCCCCGGATTGATCCCGCAGAACAGCACGCGGAGGCCGTCCGCGACGACATCCGGCACGAGCCGGTCGCGGGCGGCCTCCAGCTCCGCCGGTCCCAGCCGGGTCAGAGGATCGCTCCCGGGGCGTACGCCGCGGCCTCGGGGTGCTGCTTGGCGATCTCCTCGATGCGGGAGACGAGAACGGCCACCTGGTCGGCGGCTGCGCCGGTGAACGACAGCTTGTCGGCCATCAGTTCGTCCAGCTGCGCCCGGTCCAGCGGGATGCGCTCGTCGGCGGCCAGCTTGTCGAGCAGTTCGTTGCGCTCCGCACCCTGCTCGCGCATCGCGAGCGCGGACGCCACCGCGTTCTCCTTGATGGCCTCGTGCGCGACCTCGCGGCCGACACCCGCGCGCACCGCGCCCATCAGCACCTTGGTCGTGGCGAGGAAGGGCAGGTAGCGGTCCAGCTCGCGGGCGACCACGGCCGGGAACGCGCCGAACTCGTCGAGCACCGTCAGGAACGTCTCGACCAGGCCGTCGAACGCGAAGAACGCGTCCGGCAGCGCCACGCGGCGGACCACGGAGCAGGACACGTCGCCCTCGTTCCACTGGTCGCCGGCGAGCTCGCCGGTCATCGAGGCGTAGCCGCGCAGGATCACCATGAGCCCGTTGACGCGCTCGCAGGAGCGGGTGTTCATCTTGTGCGGCATGGCGGACGAACCGACCTGGCCCGGCTTGAAGCCCTCGGTCACCAGCTCGTGACCGGCCATCAGACGGATCGTCTTCGCCACGGAGGACGGGGCCGCCGCGAGCTGCACCAGCGCCGAGACGACGTCGTAGTCCAGCGAGCGCGGGTAGACCTGGCCCACGGAGGTGAAGGCGTGCGCGAAGCCGAGGTGGGCCGCGATGCGCTGCTCCAGCTCGGCCAGCTTGCCGGCGTCGCCGCCCAGCAGGTCGAGCATGTCCTGCGCGGTGCCGACCGGGCCCTTGATCCCGCGCAGCGGGTAGCGGCCGAGGAGGTCCTCGAGCCGGCTGTAGGCGACCAGCAGCTCGTCGGCGGCCGTCGCGAACCGCTTGCCGAGCGTCGTGGCCTGCGCGGCCACGTTGTGCGAGCGGCCCGCCATGACCAGCTCCGCGTACTCGCCGGACAGCTTGCCCAGCCGCGCGAGGACCGCCACGGTGCGGTCGCGCATCAGCTCCAGGGACAGCCGGATCTGCAGCTGCTCGACGTTCTCGGTGAGGTCGCGCGAGGTCATGCCCTTGTGGACGTGCTCGTGCCCCGCGAGGGCGTTGAACTCCTCGATGCGGGCCTTCACATCGTGGCGCGTGACCTTCTCGCGCTCGGCGATGGAGGCCAGGTCGACCTGGTCGAGCACGCGCTCGTAGTCGGCGATCGCCGCGTCCGGCACGTCGATTCCCAGGTCCTTCTGGGCACGCAGCACCGCGAGCCAGAGCTGACGCTCCAGCTTGACCTTCTGCTCGGGGGACCAGAGGACGGCGAGCTCCGTGGAGGCGTAGCGGCCGGCCAGGACATTGGGGATGCGAGGCTTCGCAGACACAGCAGTCACGTGACCAGATTCTACTGGCGGTTTCTGCAGGCCAGCGCCACGGTCCTGGTTGTACCTTGCTACGAACCGGCGACACGGTCCGGCCGCAGGACCAGGTCCTGCGGCGCCGGCGGCTCGTACGGCAGGAGTTCGGGCCGCTTCGCCGGCCGGCCGTCACCCGACGAGCGCCCCGTCAGCCGCCGCGCGATCCACGGACCCAGGTGCTCGCGTGCGAAGCGCAGGTCGGCCGCCCTGCGCGCCGCCCAGCCCACCCGCGCCGGCGGGGGCAGCAGCGCCTGCCAGTCGGTCTCGGCGTCCAGGCCCAGCGTCTGCCACACGGCCTCGGCGACGCGTGCGTGCCCCTCGGCCGTCAGGTGCAGCCGGTCCACGTCCCACATCCGCTGGTCGCCCAGCACCGGTGAGCCGTAGAGGTCGACCACCAGCGCGCCGTGCCGTGCCGCCAGCGCGTCGACGTGGGCGAACAGCTCCTCCATGCGCGGGCGGAACCGTTCCATCACGGGGCCGTTGCGGCCCGGGCTGCGCATCAGGACCAGCGTCCCGCACGAGGGCGCGAGCCGCTCCACCGCCTCCTCCAGCAGACCGCGCACCCTGGCCATGTCGCACTTGGGGCGCAGGGTGTCGTTGAGCCCGCCGACGAGGGTGACCACATCGGCCTCCATCGCGGCCGCCACGTCGACCTGCTCGGAGACGATCTGGCCGATCAGCTTCCCGCGCACGGCGAGGTTCGCGTAGCAAAAGCCCGGCGTACGGGCCGCCAGGCGCGCCGCCAGCAGATCGGCCCACCCGCGGTAGGAGCCGTCGGGGAGCAGGTCCGACATCCCCTCGGTGAACGAATCACCCACCGCGACAAAGCTCGTGTAATTGGCATGCGTCTCCATGGCGGAGCGATCCTACCGCGCGGTAAGGTCCGTCGGTTCCGTACCGGGAGGAGAGCATTCGTGAGCGACGCACTGCTCAACACGCTGGCCGAAGCGCTGGCCGATGTGGTGATCTCGATCGACACCTGTGACGACGACGTACTCGACCCGGACACCGCGGTGAAGTGGCTGGAGACCACGGGATCCCTGCTCGACCGGCTCCCGCCCGCCGACCGGCGCGAGCTCGCCCGGCTCTTCCGGCGCACCGCCCGCAGGTACGCCGAAGGGGCCCGGCGCGACGAGCTGCTGCGCATACCCGACGGCTTCGGCCTCGACGACGACCAGCACGAGCTGTACTGCGACGCCATCGAGCACATCGAGCGGCGCTTCGTGGCGACCGTTCGGGAGGCGGATCCGGCCGCGCCGGTGACCACCTGCCCGGGCTGGACCTTCGCCGACCTCGTACGCCACCACGGCACCACGCACCGCTGGATGGAGCACCTGGTACGGACCCGGGCCTGCGAGCGCGTCCGGTCGCGCGAGATCCCCCTCGACCTGCCCGACGACCCGGCCGCCTACCCGGACTGGCTCGCCCGCGGCGCGGACAGCGTGCTCGGCATGCTGCGCAAGGTCGACCCGGACACCCCGATGTGGTCCAACGGGGCGGACCAGCGAGTGGCCTACTTCCCGCGCCGGCTGCTGTTCGAGGCGCTGGTCCACCTCGCCGACGCGGAGCTGTCGCTGGGGCGCGCGCCGAGCATCGACCCGGGAACGGCGGCGGACGGGATCGAGGAGTTCCTGGAGAACCTGCCGTACTTCTCGTGGCTCGCCGAACCGGTGTCGCGCCTCGCGAACGGCTCCGTCGTCCTGACGGCGACGGACACCGGAGCGTCCTGGACGGCCGCGTTCGGCGAGGTGGGTTTCCGCTGGTCGAAGTCCGCGACGTCCGAGCCGTCGGTGCGCGTCGAGGGCCCGGCCGGTGACCTGCTGCTCCTGACGTACGGCCGCCGCTCGGCGGACGATCCGCACTTCAGGGTCACCGGAGACGCGTCCGTGCTGGCGTCCTGGCTCGCCGCGACGGCGTTCTGAGCGACGCCGCCCCGCGAGCGGATCCCGCACGGACCGGGGCCGGGAGGCATCGTGCCCTCCCGGCCCCGGGACCGCCTGCGGACGTCGGGCGTCAGGCGGGACGGCCCACCAGCTCGCGCAGGATGTCCTCCATCGTCACCAGCCCCTCCGGCCTGCCCTGCTCGTCGAGGACGGCCGCCAGGTGGGTGCGGCTGCGGCGCATCGCGGTGAGCACGTCGTCGAGCGGGGTCGTGGCCCGCACCCGGGCGATCGGGCGCATCGCGCCCACCGGGAACGGCACGTCACGCGGAGCGGCGTCCAGCGCGTCCTTCACATGGAGGTAGCCGAGGATGCGACGTCCCGCGTCCACGACCGGGAAGCGGGAGTACCCCGACTCCACCGACAGCTGCTCCAGCTGCTCCGGCGTCGTCCCGTCCTTCGCGTACACGACCTGCTCGATCGGCATCACCACATCGCGCACCGGCCGGCGTCCGAGCTCCAGCGCGTCCCGCAGCCGTTCCGCCGAGCGGTCGTCGAGCAGGCCCGCCTCGCCCGAGTCCTGCACGAGGCTCGCCAGCTCGTCGTCCGAGAACGTGGCGGACACCTCGTTCTTCGTCTCGACCCTCAGCAGCTTGAGCAGCCCGTTCGCGAGGGCGTTGACCGTGAAGATCACCGGGCGCAGCGCCCGCGCCAGCGCGACCAGCGGAGGCCCGAACAGCAGCGCGCTGCGCACGGGCTCCGACAGCGCGACGTTCTTCGGCACCATCTCGCCGAGCAGCATGTGCAGATACGTCGCGAGCGCCAGCGCGATCACGAACGAGATCGGGTGGACTGCGCCGTGCGGCACGCCCACCGCGTCGAAGACCGGTTCCAGCAGATGCGCGATGGCCGGCTCGGCGACGATGCCGAGCACCAGGGTGCACAGCGTGATGCCCAGCTGGGCCGCCGCCATCAGCGCCGAGACGTGCTCCAGACCCCACAGCACGCTGCGCGCCCGCCTGTTCCCGGCCTGCGCCTCCGGCTCGATCTGACTGCGCCGCACCGAGATCAGCGCGAACTCGGCACCGACGAAGAAGGCGTTGAGCACCAGGGTCAGCAGACCGATGAAGAGCTGGATCGCGGTCATCGTCCGGCCTCCTCGGCCACATCGCCTTCGGCGGCGTCGAGCGGTGCGTGCATCAGCACGCGCGCGGCGCGGCGCCCGGTGGCGTCGACCACGTCCATCTGCCATCCCCCGAGATCGATCCGGTCGCCCTTGGCGGGGATGCGGCCCAGTTCGGTGGCGATGAGACCGGCGAGGGTCTCGTAGGGGCCGTCGGGGACCCACAGCCCTATGGTCTCCAGCTGGTCGGTACGGGCGGCGCCGTCCGCGGACCACAGCCTGCGGCCGTCCGCGTCCTCACCGGCCCGCGCCAGGTCGGGCGTCTCGTGCGGGTCGTGCTCGTCGCGCACCTCGCCGACGACCTCCTCGACGATGTCCTCCATCGTCACCACGCCGGCCGTGCCGCCGTACTCGTCGATGACGACGGCCATCGTGGACTTGCCCGTCAGCTGGTCCAGCAGCCGGTCCACGGTCAGCGTCTCGGGCACCAGCACCGGCTCACGCAGCAGGTCCGCGATCGAGTGACGGGCCCGGAACTCCGCCGGGACCGTCAGGATGTCCTTGATGTGTGCGATGCCGACGACGGTGTCCAGGCTGCCCCGGTAGACGGGGAAGCGGGACAGGCCGGTCGCGCGCGTGGCATTGGCGACGTCCTCGGCGGTGGCCGACGCGTCGAGAGCCATGACCTGCACGCGCGGCGTCATGACGTTCTCCGCGGTCAGCTCCGCGAGGTTCAGCGAGCGCACGAACAGCTCGGCGGTGTCCGCCTCCAGCGCGCCCGCCTTGGCGGAGTGCCGGGCCAGGGCCACGAGTTCCTTGGGGCTGCGTGCGGACGCGAGCTCCTCCGTGGGCTCCATGCCGAGGCGGGTCACGATGCGGTTGGCGGTGTTGTTGAGGTGGGCGATCAGCGGCCGGAACGCGGCGGTGAAGATCCGCTGCGGTGTGGCCACCACCTTCGCGACGGCCAGCGGGGAGGAGATCGCCCAGTTCTTGGGGACCAGCTCGCCGACGACCATCAGCACCACCGTGGACAACGCGGTGCCGATGACCAGCGCCGCGGACGACGCGACGGAGGGCGACACGCCGAGCGCCTCGACCGGACCGCGGATGAGCGTGGCGACGGACGGCTCGGCGAGCATGCCGACGACCAGGTTCGTGACGGTGATGCCGAGCTGGGCGCCGGAGAGCTGGAACGTGAGGCTCCGCACGGCCTTGAGGGCGCCTGCGGCGCCCCGTTCGCCGCGCTCGGCCGCACGTTCGAGCTCGCTGCGCTCGACCGTCGTGAGGGAGAACTCCGCCGCGACGAAGGCGCCACAGGCGAGCGAGAGCAGCACGGCCACGGCGAGCAGAAGCACTTCGGTCATCGGGTCACCTCCGTCCCATGGTCGGACAGGGGAGGTGGAATGCGCGATGTCGGCTACTGGGAGGCTCGCCCATGGGCGGACGCTCACACCTTTCGTACGGGGAGTGGATGGTCCACTCATGGTAAAGGACCGGCAAAGCCGCCGGGGCGGCGGAGAGCGCGACCGGGCGGACCGCGCGTCCCGGCTGACCGGGTGCCCACGGGCGCCGCGCTCAGACGAACGGCTTGACCCAGCGGCGCCAGTGGTCCTCGCGGTGGTAGCCGGCGGAGGCCCACGCCCGGTGGGCCCGCTCGTTCGCCTCCAGCACCATCGCGTCCCCGCGCCGCCCGCCCGCCGCGACGAACCGCTTCTCGGCCGCGTCCAGCAGGGCCGCCGAGATGCCGCGGCGCCGGTGCGAGGGAAGAACGGCGAGGCGGTACAGCGAGCAGCGCCAGCCGTCGTACCCGGCGATCACGGAGCCGACCAGCAGCCCGTCGGCCTCGGCCAGGATGAGGGCCTCGGGGTCGCGGGCGATGAGCCGGGTGACGCCGTCCACGTCGTCCGTGATGCTCGTGCCCTCCGCCGCCTCCTCCCAGAAGGCCAGCACGGACGCGGCGTCGTCGACGGAGGCGGTACGTATGCGCAGATCGGTCATGCCGGGAGCCAAGCATGCCCGCCGCGCCCCACGCCAGCGACTTCCGGCACCCAGGACAGGCCGCGGCCGCGCCCGGGGGAGGACCTTGCCGTGCTAGCGCCCGCGCGCTAGCGTGAAGACGTGGCGAAGACTCAGTTGAACGTACGCGTGGACGAGGCCACCGCGGAGGCCGCCCGCCGGCGGGCGCTCCAGCGCGGGATGAGCGTGAACCGCTACATCGAGGAGCTCGTCAGGCAGGACGCAGGCGAGGTGGGCCGCGCCTTCGTGGACGCTGCGGCCGATTTCATGAAGCAGTACGAGTCGGTTTTCGCCGAGGAGTTCGGCGAGAAGCGTTGAACCTGACGATCGATCTCGCCTGGCTTCTCATGGTCGCCGAGCACAAGACCCCCGGCGACCCCCAGGTCACCGACTGGGGCGCGCTCGTCGCCGCCGTCAGCCGTCATGACGCGGAGATATTCGGCACGCCCGTCTACGCCGATCCGCACGCCCGCGCCGCGGCCCTGCTCCAACTGCTGCTGCACGTGCCCGCGTTGGAGCACTCCAACGCGATGTTCGCCTCCGCCGTCGCCTACGGCTACCTCGTCGCCAGCGGACTCAAGGTGGTCACCTCGCCCGAGCAGGTGCGGGACCTGGCCCGCCTGGTCAAGGAGGGCAAGGCGGACGTACGCGCTGTCGCGGACGAACTGCGCCAGTGGAGCGAGTGACCGTCTCCCGGGGCCGGCCCGCGGGTCGTGGCCCCCGCCCCAGGGCGCTCCCGTCTAGGACGTGAACGGGCGGCGCGCCACCCCCAGAACGCACGGCGAGGTCGGCAGCCGCAGCCGGCCGTCCGGCACATTGAACCTGCGGTGCGTCCCGAGCTCGAAGCCCGCCGCCTCGATCGCGGCGAGCGTGTCCCTGGCCGTGTGGCAGCCGCCGAACAGACGGGGCCACACCGTGCGGTCCAGCGCGCGCTGCGTCCGCGCCAGGCCCGGGCTGCCGGCCAGGCCGTGCTCGAAGAACCGCAGCTCCCCGCCCGGCCGCAGCACCCGCCGGATCTCCGAGAGCGCCCGCGGCAGGTCCCGTACGCTGCACAGCACGAGGGAGGCCACCGCCGCGTCGAACGCCTCGCTCTTCACCGGCAGTGCCTCCGCCGCACCCGGCACGACGTCCACCGGGACCCCGGCGCGCAGCCCCGCCTCGACGGCCAACTTCCGCAGGGTGCGCTCCGGTTCGAGAGCGACGACCTCGGAGACGGCCGCCGGATAGTGGGCGAAGTTGAGACCGTTGCCCGCGCCGATCTCGATGACACGGCCGGACAGGCCCGACAGGAGCTCCGCGCGGTAGGCGGCGATGCCGCCCTTCACATCCGCCGATACGCTCATGCGCGCGTAGAAACGGGCGAAGACCGGATGGTGGACGGCGTCCCGGGGCGCCTTCGTACTGCGCGGCGGCATCGCGGACCTCCTCGGACGGGGCGGACCGGTCAGGGCCATTCTCCCCCGATAAGACTCCGCTCAGCCGTCGTTGCCCGCCACGAAGCAGAATTCGTTGCCCTCGGGGTCCCGCAGGACCTGGAAGCGGCCGTGGACGTCGGGGACGACGGCGCCGACGCGCTCCGCGCCCAGCCGCACCGCCTCGTCGGCGGCGGCGTCCACATCGCCCGCGTACAGGTCCAGATGGAGCCGGTTCTTCGCCGTCTTGCCCTCGGGCACCAGCTGGAACGCCACGCGGGCGAACTCCGGCGGATCGACGTACGACCAGTCCTCGCTGCGGTCGACCGGCTCGCCGCCGAGGAGCGCCGCCCAGAACCGGACGAGGCGGGCGGGGGCGTGACAGTCGAAGACGATCTCGTCGATCCGTGCGCGCATGGACCTCAGCCTACGGCCGAGCCGAACGCCTCCGCGTCCCAGCCGCCGCCGAGTCGCGGGGCCAGCCACTGCCCGGCCCGCTCCCGGAACGCGGCGGGCGCGAGCGCCCCGGCGCCCTCCGGGACCGCCCCCAGCAGCGGAGCGCCCGCCGCCTCCGGCAGGTCCGCGAGGTTGCAGCGGGCCGCGAGGTCGGGCCGGCCGGGCCAGCTGCCGACCACCACGCCCAGCTGGTCGAGCCCACGGGCGCGCAGGGCTTCGGCGGTCAGCGCGGTCGTGTTGAGAGTGCCCAGGCCGGCGGGCACGACGACCAGCACGGGAGCGCCCAGCAGACCCGCCACGTCGGCGAGTGTCGCGCCCGCTTCGTCGAACCGTACGAGGAGGCCGCCCGCCCCCTCGATGAGCACGAGGTCGTGCTCCGCCGCGAGCTTCCCGGCCTCCTCGGCCACCGCGTCGGGCGTGACGGGGGCGAGCCCGGCCCGCCGGGCGGCCGTCGCGGGCGCCAAGGGCTCCGGGAACCGGCCCAGTTCGACGCCCGTGACCGGCCCGGCGAGCCGCCGGACCTCGTCGACGTCGCCCGCTTCGTGCGGCCCGACCCCGGTCTGCGCCGGCTTGACCACGGCGACCGACCGGCCCTCGGCCACGGCGAGCGCGGCGACGGCCGCCGTCACGACGGTCTTCCCGATCTCGGTTCCCGTCCCGGTCACGACGATCACTGTCATGGTGCTTCCCTGTCCTGTCTCGCTCGTCTCCTCCGGGCGCCGCATGCGCGCCGCGGCCCTGGCGTCAGCCCGCTGCCGCCGCCGCCCGGACCGCGCGGCACACCCGCGCCAGGTCCTCGTCACCCGTCACGTACGGCGGCATCGTGTACACGAGGTCCCGGAACGGGCGCAGCCACACGCCCTCCCGCACGGCGGCCGCCGTCGCCGAGGCCATGGCCGCCTCGTCAAGGGCGCAGTCCAGCTGTACGACACCGATACCGCCGAGCACCCGGACGTCCTTCACGCCCGGCAGGGCGGCGGCCTCGGCCAGACCGGCCCGCAGGCCCGTCTCCAGGCGCTCCACCTCCCGCTGCCAGTCCTGGCCGAGCAGCAGATCGATGGACGCGCACGCCACCGCCGAGGCGAGCGGGTTGCCCATGAACGTCGGGCCGTGGGCGAGCACGGGGACCTCGCCCCGCGAGATCCCGTCCGCCACCCGGGAGGTGCACAGCGTCGCGGCCAGCGACAGGTAGCCGCCGGTCAGTGCCTTGCCCAGGCACATCACGTCCGGGGCCACACCGGCGTGACCGGCCGCGAACAGCGCGCCCGTGCGGCCGAAACCGGTCGCGATCTCGTCGAAGACCAGCAGCACGCCGTGCTCGTCGCACGCCTCGCGCAGCACCCGCAGGTATGCGGGGGAGTGGAAGCGCATGCCGCCCGCGCCCTGCACCACCGGCTCCACGATCACCGCGGCCAGCTCGTCCGCGTGCCGCCCGATCAGCTCGCGCAGCCCGTCCGCGTACACCTCGTCGTAGTCGGCCGGCGGGGCGGGCGCGAAGAGCTGCCGGGGCAGCACGCCCTGCCACAGACCGTGCATGCCGCCCTCGGGGTCGCACACCGACATCGGCTGCCACGTGTCGCCGTGGTAGCCGCCGCGCCAGGTCAGCAGCCGCTGCTTGGCCGGGCGGCCCACCGAGCGCCAGTACTGCAGGCACATCTTCACCGCGACCTCGACCGACACCGAGCCCGAGTCGGACAGGAAGACATGCCGCAGAGGCTCCGGCGTGATCTCCACCAGCCGGGCCGCCAGCCGTACGGCGGGCTCGTGCGTGAGCCCGCCGAACATCACATGGCTCATGCGGCCCAGCTGCGCCGTCGCCGCCTCGTTGAGGACGGGGTGGTTGTAGCCGTGCACGGCCGACCACCACGACGACATGCCGTCGATCAACTCGCGCTGCCCGTGGATCTCTTCGGCCAGCCTGAGCCGCACCCCGGCCGCGGACTCGACGACCAGCGGCTCCTCCCGGCCGGGCATCGGACCGTACGGGTGCCAGACGTGGGCGCGGTCCAGGGCACGCAGCTCGCCGGGCGTGAACTCACGCATTGGGCGCGAGGTCCGTCCCGGCGCCGCGGCGGCGCACGGCGACCAGGTCCGTACGGGCCGCCGGGACCTCCGACGGAGCGGCCTCCGCCTCCGCCGCGGCGGACGCGTCGTGGCAGCCGCCCGAGCCCTCGTCGTCGCCGCACACCGAACCGCAGCCGCCGACCGCCCCGCGGTGCTCGGGCAGGGTCGTCGTGTCGGTGCCCTCCACCTCGAAGCCGGCGTCCGCGATCATCTCCAGGTCGGCCTTGCCCGCCTGGCCCTCGCTGGTCAGGTAGTCGCCGAGGAAGACGGAGTTGGCCAGGTGCAGCGCGAGCGGCTGCAGCGTGCGCAGATGGACCTCGCGCCCGCCCGCGAGACGCACCTCGACGTCGGGGCAGACGAAGCGCACCATCGCCAGGATGCGCAGCGCCCGCTGCGGGGTCAGGTTCCACTCCTTGGCGAGCGGGGTGCCCTCGAAGGGGATCAGGAAGTTCACCGGCACCGAGTCCGGGTCCAGCTCGCGCAGGGCGAAGACCACGTCCACCAGGTCCTCGTCGCTCTCGCCCATGCCGGCGATCAGACCGGAGCACGCGGACAGGCCCGCGGCGTGCGCCTTGTTCACCGTGTCCACGCGGTCCGCGTAGGTGTGCGTGGTCGTGATGTCCCCGTACGTCCCCTCGGACGTGTTCAGGTTGTGGTTGTACGCGTCGGCGCCCGCCTCGCGGAGCCGTTCGGCCTGGCCGTCGGAGAGCAGACCGAGACACGCGCACACCTCGACGCCCTCGTTCTCCTCCTTGATCGCCTCGATCGTCTTCGACACCCGGTCTACGTCCCGGTCCGTCGGGCCGCGCCCGCTCGCCACCAGGCAGACCCGCTTGGCGCCGCCCGCGACGCCGGCGGCCGCGGCCCGGGACGCCTCGTCCGGCTTCAGCCAGGTGTACTTGAGGATCTCCGCCTTCGACCCGAGCCGCTGCGAGCAGTACGAGCAGTCCTCGGGGCACAGGCCGGACTTCAGGTTGACCAGATAGTTGAGCTTCACCCGCCGTCCGAACCACTGGCGGCGCACCTTGCCGGCCGCGGCCACCACATCGAGCAGATCGTCGTCGGAGGTCGCCAGTACGGCGAGCGCTTCTTCACGGGTCGGCAGCTCGCGCCGCAGCCCCTTCTCCACCAGGGTGTTCAGCAGGTCCATGGCGCTGATCCTTACCCACGGCAGCCGCCCGGGCCAAGGAGGAACCCCACAACAGCGGCGGATTGAGGTGTGTGCATGGCCACATCCGCACCCGGCCCGCACGCGGTTAAGGTCTGTGCGCTGCCTACAAAAGGACCGGACCCCTCATGCCGCAGGCCACTCAGGATCCTTTCGACTGGATCGACGACGAGGCGCGCCGTCGCGAGCGTGCGGGCCTCGTGCGCACGCTCCGGCCACGCGCCGCCGACTCGCCCCTGCTCGATCTGGCGAGCAACGACTACCTGGGACTGACCCGCCGGCCCGAGGTCACCGCCGGGGCCGCCGACGCCGCCCGCCGCTGGGGCGCGGGCGCCACCGGCTCCCGCCTGGTCACCGGCACCACCGCGCTCCACGCCGAGCTGGAACGCGAACTCGCCGCGTTCTGCGGTTTCGAGGCTGCCCTCGTCCTGTCCTCCGGCTACGCGGCCAACCTCGCCGCCGTCACCGCCCTCGGCGGACGCGACGCCCTCGTCGTGTCCGACGCGGGCAACCACGCCTCCATCGTCGACGGCTGCCGGCTCGCCCGTGCCGAGACCGCGGTCGTCCCGCACGCCGACCCCGACGCCGTACGCAAGACCCTCGGCGCCCACCCGGACCGCCGCGCCCTCGTCGTCACCGACTCGGTGTTCTCCGTCGACGGCGACGCCGCGCCGCTGCCCGCCTTCGCGGCAGCCTGTCGCGAACACGGCGCGGCCCTGCTCGTCGACGACGCCCACGGCCTCGGCGTCCTCGGCGACGGCGGCCGGGGCGCGCTCGACGCCGCCGGACTGGCCGGCGCGACCGGAGTCGTCGCCACCCTCACCCTCTCCAAGTCCCTCGGCAGCCAGGGCGGCGCGGTCCTCGGCCCGGCGCGGGTGATCGCGCACCTGGTCAACACGGCCAGGACCTTCATCTTCGACACCGGACTCGCACCGGCCGCGGCGGGCGGCGCGCTCGCCGCCGTCGGGGTGCTGCGCCGCGAACCGGAGCTCGCCGGCCGGGCGCGGGAGGTAGCGGCCGTGCTGCACCGGCGGCTCACGGACGCGGGACTGACCGCCGCGCGGCCGGACGCGGCCGTCGTGTCCGTGCAGGCGCCCTCCCCGGAGGCGGCGCTGCGCTGGGCGGCGGACTGCCGGACGGCAGGTCTGGTCGTGGGCTGCTTCCGGCCCCCGTCGGTGCCGGACGGCATCTCGCGCATCCGGCTCACCGCCCGCGCCGATCTGACCGCCCGGCAGGTCGACACGGCCGTCGCGACGATCATCGCCTCCGCGCCGCGGGGCTGAGAACAGCCGGTCCGGAGCGTGCGGTCCGTCCCCAAATACGGTCTCTCGTCGCAGACTTCACCGCTTTGAGCGACAGATATGCACGTATCTTGGTGGATTGCCGCACCGGCCTGACGACAAGTGGCAGTCTGACGCCGAAGCGCAATCCGTGGCCGTCCTCGCGTGTCATCCGCTACGAGTCGGAGCCCGGCCCGGTGGGAAAGGGACAGCGTCGCCATGGCAGACCGTCAAGAAGCATCCGTCACTCTGCCCAGCGATCCGGCATCGGTCTCCGCCGCCCGGAGATATGTCACCGATGTCGTCTGCGGATGGGGTCTGCCGGACGGCACCGACGCCGTCGACACCCTGCGGCTGATCGTCTCCGAACTGGCGACCAACGCAGTGCAGCACACCTTCGGCCAGTCGCCCACCTTCACCGTCGACGTGCGCCTCGAACGGGACGAGCGACTGTGCATCGGCGTCACCGACAGCCACCCGCGCTGGCCGCGCCGGCTGCCCGCCGCCGTCCGACAGGACAACGGCCGGGGGATGGTCATCATCCGCAGTCTCACCGCGCAGTACGGCGGGCGGCTCTCCGTGACACCCACCGAGGAGGGCGGCAAGACCGTGTGGATCGCCCTGCCGTGGACCGTACCCGTGAAGGGCTGATCCGCGCCCGGGTTCACCACACCCTGGCCGCAGTGCCCTGTTGACCCGCCCGTCCGAACGAGCTCCGCAGGAGAGCCCGCAGCGACTGCGCCGCCGGCCCCGACTCCTCTCCCCGGTGCGCCACAGAGATCGTGCGGCGGAAGGCCGCCGGCTCCAACTGCCGTACCTGCAGCGGCGTGGCGGACATCGCCGCCACCATCTCCGGCACCACCGCCACCCCTATCCCCGCGGTCACCAGGGCGCACACCAGCGCGTAACCGGGCGACTCGCACACCACGGCCGGCGTCGCCCCCGCCTCGGCCAGCGCACCCTCCACTCCCTTGCGCGGCGGATGCGCCGGAGCGCTGCTGATCAGCGGCTGCCCGGCGAGTGCGCTCACCGGCAGCCGCCCCGATCCGCCCGCCAGGGCGTGCCCGGGAGCGGTGATGAGCACCAGCTCCTCGACCAGCAGCGTTTCCACGACCACCCCCGGCGGGGGCGGCGCCGGATCGGCGGGCTCGTAGGCATGCGTCAGCGCGAGATCCATGGCGCCGCGCGCCACTGCCGTGACCCCATCCGGGGGTTCGTACTCGGCGACGGTCAGGTCCACATCCGGATGGGCGCGCCGGAAGGCGCTCAGCACCGGGGGCAGCAGGTGGATGCCGACCGTGGTGAAGGTGGCCACCCGCAGCCGGCCGCCCGCGAGCCCCGACAGCCGGGCCAGCTCGTGCCGCGCCCGGTCCATCTCGTCCAGCACCCGGCGCGCCCGCTCCGCGAGCAGCTCACCCGCGGCCGTGAGCCGCGCCCCGCGGTGGTGGCGCACGAGCAGAGGCGCTCCGGCCTCGCGCTCCAGCTTGGCCAGCTGCTGGGAGAGCGCCGGGGCGGTGTAACCCAGGCGGGCCGCGGCGCGGGTGATGGAACCGGCCTCCGCGACAGCGACCAGGGCGGCCAGCCGGGTCGGGTCGTACATCGCACCCCTTAAGCATTGCTTTTGGCTGACCCAGGATATTCCCCATACACGCTGAAGGCACTGAGACGGCAGGCTGGAGGGCATGGACGCACACCTGATCGCTTTCACCGGTGTCGCCGCGGGCATGGTCGCCATGCCGGGTGCCGACTTCACCGTGGTGGTACGCAGTGCGCTCGCCTCGCGCCGCGCGGGCGTCGCCTGCGCGGTCGGTGTGGCGGGCGGGCTGCTGGTGCACACCGCGCTGGCCGTGGCGGGACTCGCCGCGGTGCTGGTGGCGGTGCCCGTGCTCTACCGGACGCTGCAGATCGCCGGCGGGATCTACGTGCTGTGGCTGGGCCTGCGCGCTGTGCGCTCCGCGCTGCGCCCGCTCGAAGGGCCCGCCGCCCCCGACGGCGCCGCGCCCTCCCACGGCGTCGGGCGCGGCCTGCGGCAGGGCTTCCTCACCAACGTCCTCAACCCGAAGGCGCCGGTGCTGTTCCTGAGCCTGCTGCCGCAGTTCGTGCCCGACGGCGCGGCGGTGCTGCCGCGCACCCTGCTGCTGGCCGCGATCGTCGTCCTCCTGGCGCTGATCTGGTTCCCGGCGGTGGCCCTCCTGGTGGACCGGCTGGGCCGGTGGCTGCGCAGGCCGCGCACCACGCGTGCCGTGGAAGGAGTCACGGGCGGCGCGCTCACCACGCTCGGCGCGACCCTGCTGGTCCAGCCGCTGGCACACTGACCGGCACCGGTCCGTCGCACCATGGTGGGTGCGGACGATTCTCAGGCGCGGGGCCGCCGCCGGGGAGCCGGAAAGGCGGGGCAGCCGGAAGGCGGGCCGTCAGCGCACCCGGCCGTACGAGACGCCCCTGGTCCAGATCTTGGCCAGCCGCACGACGTCGCCCGTCTTCGGCGAATGCCAGATCCGCCCTCGGCCGGCGTAGATGCCCACGTGGTAGACGTAGCCGCCGGAATGGAAGAAGACCAGGTCACCGCGTTTTCGTTGGGAGGCGGAGACATGGCGCGTACGGTTGTACTGCTGCTGAGCGGTGCGCGGCAGCTTCTTGCCGGCCTTCTTGTACGAGTACTGCGTCAGCCCGGAACAGTCGAAGCGGTGCGGGCCTACGGCGCCGAATCTGTACGGCGACCCCTTCTTCGATGCCGCGACCTTGAGTGCCTTGCTCGCGTAGCTGGTGATCGCGTGGGCCTCGGGGGCGGTGCCGGGAGCGAGGAGCGTGCCGCCGACGGCGGCGATGGTCAGTGCCGATACGGCGCCCGCACGTGTGAGCAGGAACGGGACATGCATCTGCGCAGTCATGCGCAACCCTTCGTCAGCCGCCTGTGAAGGGTGACCTGTCGGGTTCGGACTGGCGAAGACGCCCGGCCGCCGAAGCGGCTTCACCCCAAGGGGCCTACCGGGATCACCGGTCACCCCGTGCTGCTCGGGTCCTCCACTCCTGCCGATGCACTTCTGTCGACCAGTCGTCCGGTGCGGCGGCAGGATTCAGCGTCCGCCCGGACCGCCCCGTCAAGGTGGCGGGGGCTTGTCGTCCCAGCGATCGTCACTCATGGATGTCCGATTTCCGAGTTGAAACGGCTTTTGTGAAGCCAATCACGACTGATCTGTTCGGGTGGACAGGGATGTTGGCGGTCGCCTCGCCTGACGCGGAATCATGGTCGTACCAGCGCGGAAGCCGTTCGACTCCGCCAAATCGGTGGTGTGCGTGGCGCAACTCCTGCGGCACGGAACAACGTCGCCGAAACTCCACCGAACGGGGTACGAAAGCCGCGGCCCCCTTGGCGGAAAGCAGCGGATCGACCGTCAACTCGTCGAAACCGGGGGCATGGTCACCCGGTTCGCTCTGCGTTCCCCGTCGAGAATCCGCAGCGCCTCGGCGAGCGTGTCCGCGTAGACCTCGTTCTCCCCGCGCAGGTGCATCAGCGTCAGGGCGTCCTTCAGGGCGGTCGCCCGCCCGACCAGTGCCTGAGCGGCGCGCAGCGCGCCGTAGGTGTGGGTGACCCGGGACGGATTGATCCGCCCCAGCAGATCGACCACTTCGAGATACCTGTCGATCAACTCCGCCTCCGCGCGGGTCAGCCCGGGAAGCGGTGGCAGCTCCGGGAGCAGCATCCCTCGCTCACCTCGCCCCGGCCGGCGAGGCTTTGCGGCTCCCGATGACGTGGTCCACCAGGCCGTATCCCTTCGCTGCCTCGGCGTCGAAGATCCTGTCCCGCTCCAGATCGGCCGCGATGCGCTCGGCGCCCTGTCCGGTGTGGCGTACGAGCATGGCCGCCAGCTGCTCCCGCAGGCGCAGCAACTCGGCGGCGTGGATCTCAAGATCGGACGGCTGGCCGCGCAACGGCTCCTCCACGGCGGGCTGCTGGACGACGACACGTGCGCCGGGCAGCGCCGACCGCTTGCCCGGGGTGCCCGCGGCGAGCAGCAAGGCGGCTGTCGAAGCGGCCTGGCCCAGGCAGGTGGTGGCGATGTCGCAGGTGATGATCTGCAGGGTGTCGTAGATCGCGGTCATGGCGCTGATGGAGCCGCCGGGGGAGTTGATGTACAGGCAGATGTCCTGATCGGGGGCCGCGTACTCGAGGTGCAGCAGCTGGGCGACGACGTCGTTCGCGGCGGTGTCGTCGACGGCGGTACCGAGAAAGACGATCCGCTCGTCGAGCAGCTTCGAGTACGGGTCGAGGGTGCGGGTGCCCGAGCTGGTGCGCTCGGTGAACTCGGGCAGGACGTAGCGGGCGGCAGGACGGTTCATGGCATGCCTCTCGTCGGAGTCGGGCGAGCTGCGTTCTGTAAAAAATGTACAGGACGTACAGGCCGTTATGATGGGGAGCATGGCCTACGAGATTCCGGTGACGCAAGCCCGCGCAGAGCTCGCCGAACTGATCAACCGCGTCGTCTACGGCGGGGAGCGCGTCGTGGTGACCCGTCACGGGAAGCCGCTCGTGGCGCTGGTCTCCGCGGCTGACCTGGAGCGACTGGAGAGCGAACGGGAGGCGGCGGAGGAGCAGGTGATCCGCTCCGTCTCGTCGCTCGGCTCGTCGTCGTCCGCTGCCGGCGAACGCGGCCGGTTCGGCCTGGCGGCCGAGCACCACCGCCCGGGCGACGACCGCCGCGCCTGAACACCCGGCGGCGGCTCCCCGCCGCGCGCGCTGGGGCTCTGCGCCGCACCCTCCGTGCCGCCTGCATCCCGTCCGGGCGCAGCAGCGCCCGCTCCCGGTGCAGCCCGACCGGTGCCAGGAGACCCGCATTGCACCGCGCAGGAAAGAGGCCGCGTGCCTCCCCGTCCGCTTCGGCGGACGGGGAGGCACGCGGCCGGTTCAGGGGGTGGCCGTCAGGCCGTCGGGGCCGGTGTGCGGCGGAGGCGGGGGGCGGCGACGACCGCGATCAGACCCAGGCCCGCCCACAGCGACAGCGTGAACAGGGCCGATCCGATCCCGTGCCCGTCGAAGTACGCCACCGAGCGCAGCAGCCACGCCCCCGCGCCCGGTGGAAGCCACTGTCCGATCACGCCGGCCGGGTCCGGGAGCAGTTCGGGCGCGCTCGACGCACCCGAGAACGGGTTGCCGATCAGGATCATCAGCAGCGCGCCCACACCGATGCCCGGTATCCCCAGCAGCGCCCCGAGCCCGGCAACGGACGCGCCGACGGCGAGGGCCGTCAGGCCCAGCGCCCCCGCCTCGGCCCACCAGTTGCCGTCCAGTACGCCCAGCCAGCTGTGCGCGATCCCGGCCGTCGTCACGCCGACCAGCAGCGCCGCACCTGTCAGCGCGGCGGCGCCGCGCATCCCGCGCAGACCGAGCACGGTGACCAGCGCCCCGGCCGCGACCCCGGCCAGCGCGAGGGGCAGCGCGCTCGCCGCGAGGGCGCTGCCGCGCGGGTCGCCGGAGGGGAGCGGGGCCAGGTCCGCCACCTGGACCCGCGCGCCGTCCGGCGCCGCCGCGGTCACGGCCTCCTCGAGCATCTGCGCCACGACGGGGCTCCCCGCGGGCGCGGTCAGCAGGGTCACGCCCTCGGGGGACGCGACGACCGCTCCGTATACGACCCGGTCCTCGACAGCGGCCCGGGCGGCCGCCTCGTCCTCGTACCGGTGCACCTCGAACGCGCCCGCGCGCTGCTCGAAGCCCCGGTCGCCGCGGCGGCGGGGCCGGCGACACCGACGGGGACGTCGCGGGGCGCTGTACGGGCCGCGGGCCATGCGAAGGCCCACAGGGCCACGGCGACCATGACCGGGATCAAGGCCGTCACCGCGACCATGCGGCGTGTGTGTGGCACTCATGAGAGGGCTCCCGTAAAGAGAAGGATCGTTCGTTTTGCTTTCATCGCCACTGTCGTCCCGGGGTCGTTCCTTGTCAAGAAGGAACGTTCGTTTTAGGTTGGTCGCCATGGCACGCGTATCCCAGGAACACCTCGATGCCCGTCGGCGGCAGATCCTCGACGGCGCCGCTCGCTGCTTCGCCCGCAACGGCTTCCACGCGACGTCGATGCAGGACATCCTCCGCGAGGCGGGCCTCTCGGCAGGCGCGGTCTACCGCTACTTCCGCAGCAAGGAGGAGCTGATCGAGGCCATCGCCGACGAGGCGTTCGGCGGTATCCGGGCCGCCTTCGACGACGCCGCCCGCACGACCCCGCCGCCCACGCCCGACGTGCTCCTCGGGCGGGTGCTGCGCAGGCTGCTGATCGACGAGGCGCCCGGCGGCGACGCGAGGGCTTTCGCCCGGCTCGTCGTCCAGGTGTGGACGGAGACCCTGCGCAACGAGACGCTGGCCGCCACGCTCGCCGAGGGATACGGCGGCATGCGCCTGGCGTGGGCCGAGCTCGTTGTCGCCTACCGCGCGGCCGGCCTGATGGAGAAGGAAGTGGACGCCGACCACGTCGCGCGCACGCTCATCGCGACCGCCCAGGGCTTCATCGCCCAGCAGGCGCTCTTCGGCGATGTGCGCGTCGAGGTGCTGGAGGAGGGGCTGCGCGCCCTGATGTCCATGCAGGATCCCCAGATCGGTCAACGGCAGGATCCCCGGGTCAGTTAACGCGCCGGAAAAACTTGCGTCCTAACGTTCACCCCCTGGTCGTGAGATGCCCGTGCCCAGGTCGACTCTGCGGTGGCCTGGGCCAGGGTCCACACGCCCCCGGGCCGGACGACAGTGAGGTGGACGCGTGCAACTCTCCCCGCACGAGCAGGAACGACTTCTCATCCACGTGGCCGCCGACGTGGCCGAGAAGCGCAGGGCGCGCGGGGTGAAGCTGAACCACCCCGAATCCGTCGCCCTCATCACCTCGCACATCCTCGAAGGCGCGCGTGACGGCCGCACCGTCGGCGAACTCATGGCATCGGGGCGCAAGGTGCTCACCCGCGCCGACGTCATGGAAGGCGTCCCCGAGATGATCCACGACGTCCAGGTCGAGGCCACCTTCCCGGACGGCACCAAGCTCGTCACCGTCCACGACCCGATCGTCTGAGGGGCGGAGCCGATGATTCCCGGAGAGATCCTCTTCGCCGACGAGCCCGTCGTGCTCAACGAAGGCCGCGAGACCACCCGCCTCACCGTCGTCAACGCCGCCGACCGGCCCGTCCAGGTCGGCTCCCACTACCACTTCGCCGAGGCCAACCCGGGCCTGGAGTTCGACCGGGCGGCCGCCCGCGGCAAGCGGCTCGCGATCGCGGCCGGCACCGCCGTACGGTTCGAGCCGGGCATCCCCGTCGACGTCGAACTCGTCCCGCTGGCCGGCCGCCGCATCGTCGCCGGACTGCGCGGGGAGACCGGAGGTCACCTCGATGGCTGAGCTGCACCGTGCCGTGTACGCGGATCTCTTCGGGCCCACCACCGGCGACCGCATCCGCCTCGCCGACACCGATCTGCTGGTCGAGATCGAGGACGACCGCTCCGGCGGCCCCGGCCGGGCGGGCGACGAGGCCGTGTTCGGCGGCGGCAAGGTGATCCGGGAGTCGATGGGCCAGTCCCGTGCGACACGGGCCGACGGAGCCCCCGACACCGTCGTCACCGGCGCCGTCGTCATCGACCACTGGGGCGTCGTCAAGGCCGACATCGGCATCCGGGACGGGCGTATCACCGGCATCGGCAAGGCCGGCAACCCCGACACCATGGACGGCGTCCACCCCGACCTCGTCATCGGGCCCGAGACCGAGATCATCTCGGGCAACGGGAAGATCCTGACGGCCGGGGCGGTCGACGCCCACGTCCACTTCATCTCGCCGACCCTCGTCGACCAGGCACTCGCCACCGGCGTGACGACCCTCGTCGGGGGCGGCACCGGACCGGCCGAGGGCACCAAGGCCACCACCATCACGCCCGGCTCCTGGCACCTCGCCCGGATGTTCGAGGCCCTGGACACGTACCCGGTCAACATCGGCCTGCTCGGCAAGGGCAACACGATGTCGCGCGAGGCCATGCACGCGCAGCTGCGCGGCGGAGCGCTCGGGTTCAAGATCCACGAGGACTGGGGCGCCACCCCTGCCGTCATCGACGCCTGCCTGACCGTGTGCGACGAGACCGGTGCCCAACTCGCCGTCCACACCGACACGTTGAACGAGGCCGGATTCGTCGGCGACACACTCGCCGCCATCGCCGGCCGCACGATCCACGCGTACCACACCGAGGGCGCGGGCGGCGGCCACGCGCCCGACATCATCACCGTGGTGTCCGAGCCGCACGTGCTGCCGAGCTCCACCAACCCGACCAGGCCGCACACCGTCAACACCATCGAGGAACACCTCGACATGCTGATGGTCTGCCACCACCTCAACCCCGCCGTGCCCGAGGATCTCGCCTTCGCCGAGTCCCGCATCCGGCCCTCCACCATCGCGGCCGAGGACGTCCTGCACGACCTCGGCGCCATCTCGATCGTCTCCTCCGACTCGCAGGCCATGGGCCGCATCGGCGAGGTGGTCATGCGCACCTGGCAGACCGCGCACGTGATGAAGAAGCGGCGCGGCGCACTGCCCGGCGACGGACGCGCCGACAACCACCGGGTCCGTCGCTATGTCGCCAAATACACGATCAACCCGGCGGTCGCGCAGGGACTCGCCCACGAGATCGGCTCGGTCGAGACCGGGAAACTGGCGGACCTGGTGCTGTGGGAGCCGGCGTTCTTCGGCGTGAAGCCCCAACTCGTCATCAAGGGCGGGCAGATCGCGTACGCGCAGATGGGCGACGCCAACGCCTCCATCCCCACCCCGCAGCCGGTCATGCCGCGGCCGATGTTCGGCGCGCTGGGGCGCGCGGCGGCGCACGGGTCGTTCAACTTCGTGGCCCGGGCGGCGATCGAGGACGACCTCCCGGAACGGCTGGGGCTGGCGAAGACGTTCGTACCCATCACGAGCACGCGGCGGATCACGAAGGCGGACATGCGGGAGAACGACGCACTGCCGCGGGTCGAGGTCGACGCGGACACGTTCACGGTGACGATCGACGGCGAGCCGGTCGAGCCCGCGCCCGCCACGGAACTGCCCATGGCGCAGCGGTACTTCCTGTTCTGATGCGCCCACCGAAGACACCACAGGTGCTGACCGCTGCGCCGCGTCCGGCTCCGACGGCCGCGCCCCCGAGCGCCGGGTTCGACGGGAGCCCGGTGCGGGGCTCGCGCCCCGGGCGCGGGATGGCCCGTTACGCAGCCATGGCGGGTGGCGCATGAGCCGCGCCGCGCTGCTCGTGCTGGCCGACGGGCGGTTCCCCGCAGGAGGGCATGCGCACTCCGGCGGTGCCGAGCCGGCCGTTCGGGAAGGGCGGATCCGGGACGCCGCAGGACTCGCGGACTTCTGCCGCGGGCGTCTGCACACCACCGGGCTCACCTCCGCCGCGCTCGCCGCCGCTGCCGCCCTCGGGCACGACCCCGCCGAGCTCGACCGCGCCGCCGACGCGCGTACGCCCTCACCCGCCCTGCGGGGCGCCGCCCGCAAGCTCGGGCGCCAGATGATGCGCGCCGCCCGCGCCGCCTGGCCGGGGCCCGAACTCGACGCGCTGGCCGCCGCGTTCCCCCGCGGGACGCACCAGCCCATCGTGCTCGGCACCGCCGCCCGCGCAGCCGGTCTCGGACCGTACGACGCCGCGCACTGCATCGTCTACGAGACCGTCAGCGGCCCGGCGACCGCCGCCGTACGGCTCCTCAGCCTCGACCCCTTCCAGGCCACGGCGGTCCTCGCCCGCCTCGCGCCCGAGATGGACGAGGTCGCCGCCCGGGCGGCCGGGGCCGCCCACGAAGGAGTGGACGCCCTTCCCGCCGCATCCGCCCCGCTGCTCGACATCACCGCCGAGCAGCACGCGACCTGGCCCGTACGCCTCTTCGCGTCCTAGACGCCCGCACCAAGGAGCCGCACCCCATGCATCTCGATCACAGCCATGACGAGGCCGGCGCATCCGCCGTCGGCGCCGACGCCGTGCGTCCCGACGGCACACGGCGGGCCCTGCGGATCGGGCTCGGCGGGCCGGTCGGCTCCGGCAAGACCGCCACCGTCGCCGCACTGTGCACCGCCCTGCGCGACCAGTTCTCCATCGCGGTCGTCACCAACGACATCTACACCCGCGAAGACGCCGAGTTCCTGCTGCGCAACGCCGTGCTGCCGCCCGAACGCATCCAGGCCGTCGAGACAGGAGCCTGCCCGCACACCGCGATCCGCGACGACATCTCCGCCAACCTCGAAGCGGTCGAGGACCTGGAGGACAGTGTCGGCCCGCTCGACCTGGTCCTCGTCGAGTCCGGCGGCGACAATCTCACCGCCACCTTCTCCAAAGGGCTCGTCGACGCCCAGATCTTCGTGATCGACGTCGCCGGGGGCGACGACATCCCGCGCAAGGGCGGTCCCGGCGTCACCACCGCCGACCTGCTCGTCGTCAACAAGACCGACCTCGCGCCGTACGTCGGCTCCGACCTCGCGCGCATGGCCCGCGACGCCAAGGAGCAGCGCGGCGAACTGCCCGTCGCGTTCACCTCGTTGCGCGAGGGCGACGGCGTCCGCCCGGTCGCCGACTGGGTGCGGGCGCGGCTGGCCGCCTGGACCGCCTGAGCGCGCCGGATGAGCATCGAGGCCAGAGCCCGCGTCGTCGCCGACCGTACCGGTCTGCCCGTCCTCGTCAGCGACGGGCCGCTCGCCCTGCGCCGTACCCGCGCCACCGGTCCGGGCAGCAAGGTCACCGTCGTCGGCGCGATGAGCGCGCCGCTCGGCGGGGACCGGCTCGCCATCGAGGCCGAGGTGCGCGAGGGGGCCCGCCTCACCGTGGACTCCGCCGCCGCGACCATCGCGCTGCCGGGGCCCACCGGCGAGCATGCCCGCTACGACGTGACCCTGAAGGCGGGGGAGGACTCTGTACTGCACTGGCTGCCCGAGCAGCTCGTCGCGGCCAGGGGGAGCATCCTGCACCAGCGCACCCGCGTCGAACTCGCGCCCGGAGCACGGCTGGTGCTGCGCGAGGAGCAGGTCCTCGGCCGCCACGGCGAGGAGCCGGGCACGCTCGTGACGCGCCTCACCGTCCACCGCTCCGGCCGCCTCCTGCTCGACACGGAGCTCGCCTGCGGTCCCGGCGCGCCCGGCGGCTGGGACGGCCCGGCCGTTCTCGCCGGGCACCGGGCGGTCGGCCAACTCCTCGTCGTGGACCCGGCATACGCCGACAAACCACGTGAACCGCTTCTGCTCGGACCGACCGCCGCACTCGCACCGCTGGCCGGACCCGCCGTTCTCGTCACGGCCGTTGCCGCCGACGCGCGCGCCCTGAGGCGGCTGCTCGACGACGGTCTGGCCGAGGCCGCCCCGGATCTGCACCGCTGAGCGGAAACCGTTCACCGGTTATTGGTTCGGTAAAGAACACCTGTGCGGACTGTCCCCGCTGCCCTGTTGGCGAAAGGATCCCCCGGAGCTTACGACTACAGCAGCAGGGGGAGGTTTCCACGTGAGACGCACAGCAGTGCTCGGCTCGGCCGGCACTCTGATAGCGGGCACGCTCATGGCCGGTGCCATCGCGGCACCGGCGGCGAACGCCGACAACCGTGACCACGGTTGGTCCGAGGCCCGCGGCGCGCGGATCGCCGCGGAGCGGGCAGCGGAGCGAGGAATCGACTGGGCGGACTGTCCCGAGGACTGGGGGCTCGCCAAGCCCATCCAGTGCGGATGGGTGACCGTACCCCTCGACTACAGCCGGCCCGACGGCCGGCAGATCAGGCTGGCCGTCGACCGTATCGGCAGCACCGGCGCCAAGGACGAGCGCCAGGGCGCACTCGTCTACAACCCGGGCGGCCCCGGCGGCTCGGGCATGCGCTTCCCGGTCCGCGTCACCGGCAAGAACCCGCTGTGGGCCAAGACCGCGAAGGCGTACGACTTCGTCGGCTTCGACCCGCGCGGCGTCGGCCACTCCACGCCCATCTCGTGCGTCGACCCGCAGGAGTTCGTCAAGGCGCCCAAGCCCGACCCGGTGCCCGACGGCGAGGCCGACAAGCTCGCCCAGCGCAAGCTCGCCGCCGAGTACGCGGACGGCTGCGCCGAGCGCAGCGGCTGGATGCTGCCGCACATGACCACGCCGAACACCGCGCGCGACCTGGACGTCATCCGGGCCGCACTCGGTGAGAAGAAGCTCAACTACCTCGGCGTCTCCTACGGCACCTACCTCGGCGCGGTGTACGCGACCCTGTTCCCCGGCCACGTCCGCCGGATGGTCGTCGACAGCGTCGTCAACCCGTCCCGGGAGAAGATCTGGTACCAGGCCAACCTGGACCAGGACGTCGCGTTCCAGACGCGCTGGGACGACTGGAAGGCCTGGGTCGCGAAGAACGACGCCGCCTTCCACATCGGCGACACCCCCGAGAAGGTCGAGGCCCAGTGGGTGAAGCTGCGGGCCGCCGCGAAGGAGAACCCGATCGGCGGGGTCGTCGGCCCGGCCGAACTCATCGGCCTCTTCCAGAGCGCCCCGTACTACGACTCCGCCTGGATGCCCGTCGCCCGCACGTGGAGCAAGTACCTCGCCGGTGACACCCAGGCACTGGTCGACGCCGCCGCGCCCGACCTGTCGGACACCGCGGGCAACATCAGATCGGAGAACGGCAACGCGGTCTACACCGCCGTGGAGTGCGCGGACGCCAAGTGGCCCACCAGCTGGAAGAAGTGGGACCGCGACAACACCCGGCTCCACCGGGACCACCCCTTCATGACGTGGGCCAACGCCTGGATGAACCTGCCGTGCGCGACCTGGTCCGTCAAGCAGCAGACCCCGGTCGAGGTGCGTACCCGCAAGGGCCTGCCGCCCGTGCTCATCGTGCAGGCCACCCGTGACGCCGCGACCCCCTTCGAAGGCGCCGTCGAGCTGCACGAGCGGCTCAAGGGCTCGCGTCTGATCGTCGAGAAGGACGCCGGGTCCCACGGTGTGACCAGCCTGGTCAACCCGTGCGTCAACAACCGGGTCGACGCGTACCTGCTCAGCGGCGAGCTGGACAGCAGCGACGTGACGTGCGAGCCGCACGCCACGCCGAAGCCGTAAGGACACGGACGAACGGGAGGGGCGGCAGGACACCGGCCGCCCCTCCCGCCGTGCACGGCCCGGCCTAACACTTGCGCCGCGCCGGGAACCGTTTCAGCCGCGGCTGCTCCTGCTCCTGCTGCTCCGCCTTGACCTCGGCCGCGTACCGGTCCACGTACTCCTGGCCGGACAGTTCGAGGATGGCGTACATGATCTCGTCGGTGACCGCCCGGATCACCGCCTTCTCGTTCTCCATGCCCGCGTACCGCGAGAAGTCCAGCGGCTCGCCGAACCGGACCGTGACCCGCTTGATCTTCGGGAGCACCTGACCCGGAGGCTGGATCTCGAACGTGCCCACCATCGCGCACGGCACCACCGGTACACCGGCCTTGAGCGCCATGACCGCGACACCCACCTTGCCCTTGTAGAGCCTGCCGTCGTGCGAACGGGTGCCCTCCGGGTAGATGCCCAGCAACTCATCCTTGCTCAACACCCCGAGGCCCTCACGGATGGCCGCCTGCCCGGCCTCCTTGCCGGAGCGGTCCACTGGGATCTGGCCGGCGCTGCGGAAGAACGCGGCGGTCAGCCGGCCCTTGAGGCCCGGCCCGGTGAAGTACTCCGCCTTCGCCAGGAAGGTGATGCGCCGCTTGAGGATCGCCGGCATCAGGAAGTGGTCGGAGAACGACAGATGGTTCCCGGCGACGATCGCCGCACCCTCGGCGGGGATGTGCTCCAGTCCCTCGATCCTGGGGCGGAACAGCAGCCGCAGCAGCGGCCCCAGAAGGACGTACTTGAGCACGTAGTAGAACACGGTGGCTCTCTCCCATCTCGGCGCGTCCGCGGCGATCGATCGTAGCCCGACCAGGTCGGGAGGCTCACCGGCTCTGCATCAGGTGCTCATGGTGAGCCTGACGCACAGGCATGTCGCGTACCGCCCCTTCCTGTCCGGGTGTCTGCCGGCACGTCTGACGAAGGGTCGGGAACCCCTTCAGGGGAATGCTCTTCCACTTCCCCCGAATTGGCCAGGGACGTGGAGCAATGGCCATCAGTCCTCTCTACGGGCGGGGAACAAGGACGCCAGGGCGCCGAGCGTGGAGCTTCAGCGCCCCTCGGCGGTTCACACACGTCGAGCCGCGACGCCGAGGCGCCCGCTGCCTCACCGGCCGGGGTACAGGTTCCGGTGGACGGCCTTCGCCACGCCCTCGATCGTTTCCATGCCGTAGGCCCACCCCGCATCCGGGTCCTGGTCCTCGGGGACCCGGTTGTTCTCGGTGAGGACCACCAGACCGTAGTCGTAGGCCCGCCCGGTGAGCGCGCTCATGCTGTTGACCTTCCAGTCCCCGCGGTCCCGGGGGTCCTTGAGGTTCTTGTCGGAACGCTGAAGCCATCCGTTCTTGACCTGGACGGCAGCGTCCGCGGGCGCCCCGGCGGGCGCTCCCCAGCGCTGATCCTCCTGCACATCGTGCATGAGCCCGAGGATGTAGGCGCGCTCTTCCGTGCCGAGGACCGCATCGTCCTCGCCGGTGAGCAGTTCGAGCAGGGTGGCCTGGTCCCGGGCGGTGACCTGCGTCAGGCCCATGAAACCGGCTTCGTCGATGATGGTGTTCGTCATTCCGGCGGCGTCCAGAAAATCCTGGATGTTGTCGGGGCCCACGAGGTCCCACAGCACATACGTCGATGCGTTGTCCGAATGCACAATCATTTTCCTGGCGAGATCCTGCTCCTCTGCGGACAATTCCCCGCCCGTGGCGTGAAGCAGCGCTCCCAGGACGATCGGTTTGACAATGCTCGCCGAGTCGTAGTGTTCGTCGGCGCGGTACATGCAGGAAGTGCGCGTGGTCCGGTCGTACAGCACTATCGAGACCCGGCTGTCGCGACTGGCCAGGGATCGGGTTATGTCCCGGGTCAGGGCCTGGGCGAGCCGGGGTTTCGCGGAAGCGCATTGGATGGGCTCGCCCTCGAGCCGTTGCACGGCGGTTCCCGCATTCCCCGTCCCGCGAGAGGCTGCGGGAGCGTGTGCCGGTGGCGAGGCCGGAACGGAAGGAACAGCCGAAGCCGGACGGGGGGCGGAATTCTGGGAAGGGGCCGAAGCGGCTATGGCGAAGGCAAGGGCGGCCGCGACGGAAATCGTTCCCGAGGTCACCTTCGACGTCGTCTCACTGAACATCAGCCCGTTGCCCTTTCGGTGTCGGCCCGCCTCCGCGAATGTGGCAAGCGTCGATACGGCGCCGTCCGGCGCCCGCGAATGCGACGCTACAAGCGGGTAATCCGCCTGGCCTGTTCTGTCGGCCGATAGGCCTAGGCGGGCAGGTGCCGGTATGTCCCGGACGGGGGAGCACGGGAAGCGCGGCGCGTGAGGAGAGACTGAGGACGTCCACGCCCCGCGAGCCGAGGAGAGCCGTGTCCGTCCCCCTCATGATCGACTGCGACCCCGGGCACGACGACGCCATCGCCCTCATGCTGGCCGCGGCCGACCCGGCCGTCGACCTCCTCGCCGTCACCACCGTCGCCGGCAACCAGACCGTCGAGAAGACCACGCTGAACGCCCGCAGGGTCTTCACCGTCGCCGGCATCACCGGCGTCCCCCTCGCGGCCGGCTGCGCCAGACCCCTGGTGCAGCCCCTGGCGGTCGCGGACGACGTGCACGGCGCCTCCGGACTGGACGGCCCGCGGTTCCCCGCCCCGGCCGTGGACGTCGTTCCGGAGCACGCCGTGGAGCTGATGCACCGCGTCCTGACGGGGCATCCGGAACCGGTCACCCTCGTCCCCACCGGGCCCCTGACCAATGTGGCGCTGCTGCTCACCCGATACCCGGACGTCACCGCACACATCCGCGAGATCGTGTTCATGGGCGGCTCCACCGAGCGCGGCAACCGGACACCCGCCGCCGAGTTCAACGTCCACGTGGACCCGGAGGCCGCCGACATCGTCCTCACCAGCGGCGTGCCGGTCACCATGTGCGGGCTGAACGTGACCCACCAGGCCCTGGCCACCCCCGCCGTACTGGCCCGCCTGGAGGCCCTGGACACCGAACTCGCACGGACCTGCGTCGAGTTGCTGACCTATTTCGCGTCCACGTACCGGCGGCTGTGGGGCTTCCCCGCGCCGCCGGTGCACGACCCCGTGGCCGTGGCCCGCGTCATCGACCCCGCGACGGTGCGCTGTGTGGACGCGCATGTGGCCGTCGAGCTGTGCGGGCGGTACACGCGGGGAGCGACCGTGGTGGACCTGCACCGCTACACCGGCCGGCCCGTGAACGCGCAGGTGGCGGTCGGTCTGGACGCCGACAGGTTCTGGGACCGGGTCATCGCCGCGGTGGACGCTCTGGGGCGGCGCGCGACGTGAGGGAAGCCGCGGGGGAAGCGGCCGGGACGCCGGCATTTCAGCCGTGACGCCAGGCCAAACCTGGCTTCGGCGTGGCGTGCAGTCCCCCGGGTGAATATCGCACCGAGGGTCACTCTTCGGGCCCATGATGTCGCCCGGATGCCAGGCTCTCCAGTGGTGGCCGACCGCGAATGGGCTGACGGTGAATCACGTCGCCACTGCGATGAGGCGAGCCGACGACGTGTCGGCCCTCGCAGTCGCGGCGAAAGGAAAGGCTCACCATGCGCTCTGCCCGCATCCTGCTCGCCTCGGCCGTTGCCACGGCGGCCCTCGCGATCTCCGGTCCGGCCTATGCCGTGATCACCGCCGACGACTGGGATGACTCCTCCTCCTCGAGCAGCGAGAAGAAGGACGACTATTCGTCGGACAGCGACAAGAAGGACGAGTACTCCGACAAGAAGGACGATTACTCGGACAAGAAGGACGACCACTCGTCCGAGAAGAAGTGGGACAAGAAGGACCACGACAAGAAGGACCACGACAAGAAGGACTACGACAAGAAGGACTACGACAAGAAGGACTACGACAAGCCGCACGGCGGCGTGCACACCGGTGGCGGTGCGCTGGCGCGTGTGGCTGCCGACGAGGACGAGGACAAGGACGACTACTCGTCGGACAGCGACAAGAAGGACGAGTACTCCGACAAGAAGGACGATTACTCGGACAAGAAGGACGACCACTCGGACAAGAAGGACGACTACTCGTCCGAGAAGAAGTGGGACAAGAAGGACCACGACAAGAAGGACTACGACAAGAAGGACTACGACAAGCCGCACGGCGGCGTGCACACCGGTGGCGGTGCGCTGGCGCGTGTGGCTGCCGACGAGGACGAGGACAAGGACGACTACTCGTCGGACAGCGACAAGGACGACTCGGACAGCGACAAGAAGGACGAGTACTCCGACAAGAAGGACGATTACTCGGACAAGAAGGACGACCACTCCGACAAGAAGGACGACTACTCGTCCGAGAAGAAGTGGGACAAGAAGGACTACGACAAGAAGGACCACGACAAGAAGGACCACGACAAGAAGGACTACGACAAGAAGGACTACGACAAGAAGGACTACGACAAGCCGCACGGCGGCGTGCACACCGGTGGCGGTGCGCTGAACCGTATGAACGCGGACGACTGGAACAAGGACGACTCGGACAGCGACAAGAAGGACGAGTACTCCGACAAGAAGGACGATTACTCGGACAAGAAGGACGACCACTCGGACAAGAAGGACGACTACTCGTCCGAGAAGAAGTGGGACAAGAAGGACTACGACAAGAAGGACCACGACAAGCCGCACGGTGGCGTGCACACCGGTGGCGGTGGCACGGCCATCTCCGGTAGCGGCCTTGCCGCCGGTTCGGTCCTGCTGCTCGGCGGCCTCGGTGCCGGTGCGTACATGCTGCGCCGCCGTGGCGCGAACGGCTCCGCCGCGGCCTGACGCCCCCCGGGCCGTACCCGGCCCACGCCCGTCGCGGCCGCCGCCCCCAGGGACGGCGGCCGCGACGTCGCCGCTTCCGAGCCCGGTCGGCGGCCGCGCACCCATCAGCGCCCCGCCCGGCCCTCACCACGTCGTCACGGCAGTGAAAGGTAACGAACCCGCATGTCCGCGCAGCCTCCCCTCGTGCAGTCGCAGACCGAATCCGCCCCCCGTTCCCTCGGACGCGCCTTGCTCTGGCCTGCCGCGGCCGTCGCTCTGGGTTTCCTGCTGGTCTTCAACTCCTTCGGCACCTCCACGGACGCCAAGCCCCCTGCTCAGCCCGTGGTCTCGGCACCCGTCGTTGTCCAGTCACCGTCCGCCAAGGCCGAGGAAAAGGGCCTTGAGCTGCCACCCGCCGAACCGAAACGGCTGAAGATCGCGGAGATCGCCGTCGATGCCCCCTTCACGGGCCTGTCCCTCGAGGCGTCGGGCCAGTTGGAGGCGCCGCCGGCGAACAACAGCAATCTGGTCGGCTGGTACCAGGAGGGCGTGATGCCCGGTGAACGCGGCACGGCGATCGTCGCCGGCCATTTCGACACCAAGACGGGCCCCGCCGTCTTCATGCAGCTCAGCGAGCTCAAGCGGGGGAGCAAGATCGACATCAGCCGCGAGGACGGCTCGGTCGCCACCTTCGTCGTCGACTCCGTCGAGGCCTTCAGCAAGGCGGAGTTCCCCAACAAGCGCGTGTACGCCGACACCCCTGACGCACAGGTGCGGCTGATCACCTGCGCGGGCGAGTACGACAAGAAGGCGCAGGACTACACCGAGAACCTGGTGGTCTTCGCGCACCTGGAGGCGGTGAAACGGCCGTGACGGCGTCCGGGCCCGGGCGCGCCGCACAGCCGAGTGAGTGCGCAGATGGCGCATTGTCCTAGCGGTTCCGGGCACCTTCGATACGGCGGAAGCCGTGAAACCGCCGAGCGGACGGAGGCTCGTGATGCTGCACCACACGATCGAGCGCGGAGTTCTGGTCGTCACGCTTCACGACGACGTGTGCCTCGGTAATCGCGTCGCTGCGGCGCACGGCATCGCGTCCCTCGTCAAGGCCCATATGCCGGCCCCTGTGGTGATCGTGCTAGCGGCCTCCGCGGTGAGCGCCGCCGCGCTCGGCACGGTGTTGCGTGCCCACCTCCTGTGCAGTCGGCTGCAGGTGCTGATGGCGGTCGTGACGCCGAGCGCGCCCGCCCGCCGTGTGCTCGAGGCGAACGCCGACGTCGGCGGCACCCGCCTTGTCGTGTTCGCGCGCAGCGGCCAGGCGATCGACGCTCTGGCCGGGTTCGGTCCCGTCTGGGCGGCCTGAGCTCCGCGCCGTGCCGCGGCCCCCACGCCTGCGGGCGTGGGGGCCGCGCCGCATACCGGGCACCCGTATCGCGAGAAGCCCCGAACCGGGTTGACTTTATACCCCCCAGGGGTATGTTGAGGGCGTGTGGTCGCGGAGGGCGGCCCCGATCGAGGAGTGGGTCATGAACACGGGCGTCAGGATCACCGCCTTCGCGGCGGCACTCGCCGCGGCCTTCGGCACCGCCTATGCCGTGGGCCAGGGCATGGGCCCCGTGGTGGCCGAGGCGGAGCCGGCGCGGCACGGCGGTCACACGGACGAGGGTCAGGGCGAGGCGCGCGGGGGCCACGACGGTCACGAGGGCGAGAGTGGAGGGACACCATCCGCTCCGGGCGGCCTCCAGGTGTCCGAGGCGGGCCTAAGGCTGGACCTCGAGACGCAGCGCGTGGAGGCGGGCAGGAACACCGAACTGCGCTTCGCCGTGGTGGACGAAAAGAAGGACCGCCACGTGACCGCGTTCCGCCGTGAGCACGGCAAGGAGCTCCATCTGATCGTCGCGTCGCGCGATCTGACGACGTATCGGCACCTGCACCCGGTGCGAGCGGCCGACGGTACCTGGTCCGTACCGGTCCGGCTCCCCGAGGCCGGCGGCTACCGCGTCTTCGCCGACTTCACCCCGGACATCAAGGGCGCCCGCGGCCTCACGCTCGGCGCCGACCTCGCCGTGTCCGGCCCCGCCGACCCCGATCCGCTGCCCGCGCCGAGCGCCACCGCCACCGTCGACGGCTACGAGGTGACCCTCACCGGCGGCCTCCGCCCCGGCACAGGCAGCGAACTGCTCTTCGGCGTCGCCAAGGACGGCGAGCCGGTCACCGACCTGCAGCCCTACCTCGGCGCCTACGGGCACCTCGTGGCCCTGCGCTCGGGAGACCTCGCCTACTTGCACGTCCACCCGAACGGCGAGCCCGGCGACGGCGCCACGAAGCCCGGGCCGGAGATCTCCTTCACCGCCACCGCGCCGAGCAAGGGCGCCTACCGCCTCTTCCTCGACTTCCGGCACGAGGGCAAGGTCCGCACCGCAGCCTTCACGGTCCACGCCGGGGGCCCCGCCGCCGAGCGGACACCCGCGGGCGGTGACGAGGAGCCCGGCCACCGGCACTGACCCGGCCACCGTCACTGACCCGGTCGGCGGACGGCGCCGTGTGAGCGTGCCGTACCCGGGGTACCCGCGCCGGTGGACGGGGACTGTCGGGCCAGGTGAGGAGGCCGAGATGGGTGCTGACATCTGGGGCTACCCGGAGACAGCCGCGTACGTGCCGGGAGCGGAGCTCGTGGGGTTCTCGGTCGAGGCGACCGACGGCTCGATCGGCAAGGTCGACAAGCACACCGAGGAGGTGGGCAGGTCGTACCTCGTCGTGGACACCGGGCCGTGGATCCTCGGTCGCCGTGTGCTGGTCCCCGCGGGCGTCGTCTCGCGCATCGACACCGCCGACCAGGTCGTCCACCTGTCCTGCACCAAGGCCGAGGTGAAGGACTCGCCGCCGTTCGAGAGCGGCCGGCACGAGGAGGACCTGAGCTACCTCCAGCTCATCGAGCACTACTACGCCAACCGCCATATGTGACGGGCGACCGGTCCGCCGTGCGCGACGACGGTCGTGCTCAGCACGACCGTCGTCGCGCACAGCGCGGTCGGACACACTCTGCGCTGCATGAACCATTCCTTCCCAGGTGAGCCGGGGGTGGAGGCGGCGCGGTCACGACGGTACGCGCGCGCGCCGTGTCAGGGGATGAACAGGCCGTCGGGCCAAGGCAGTCGGGGCGCCGGTGAGGGAAGCCGCCCTCGTGGCGGTCGTTGCGGACGCGCACTTCCTGAGTCCCGCGTACCGGTGAGGCGCGGCGGAGCAGGGGGCGGCGGGCGGACGCCGTCCATCATCGCGATCCGGGGCGGCGCGACAGCGGTGGCGCGCGCGAACGGCAGGGCGGCGTCGAAGTACGACAATGCGCCCAAGACGGTTCGCGAGGTCCGCCGGAGGCATACGGGTCGCTCCGGCCAGGGGAAGGGGAACGGCCGAAGGGGCGGCCCGGCGGAGCCGTCCGGGCCAATCCGGTGTACCCCTCCGCGCTACGGCCCGGCGTGGCGCGTTGCGGCGGGCCCGGCGGAAGGGTGCTCTATGGCTCGCCCGAACCCGTACCGGCCGCGTGCCGGCTTCCCCGTCAGGAGGCACCGGATGCACCGCACCGCAGCCCTCGCCGCAGCGGCCCTTCTCGCCGTCGCGGCAGCCGTCCCCTCGGCCCTCCCCGCCGCGGCGTCCCAGGCGCCGGAGCGGGTGGACAAGCCGGTCCCGCGCCATGGACTGTTCCTCACCGTCTCGGGCGCGGAGAACACCTGGATCCGCGGTGTGCTGCTGCACTGCAGCCCCGTGCCGAGCGGCCCGCACCCCGACGCCGTCGGCGCCTGCGCCGCCCTCGACGCGGCCGGCGGCGACCTTGACAGCCTGCCGGGCGAGCCGCACCCGTGCACGAAGCAGTACGACCCGGTCACGGTGAGCGCCACCGGAGCCTGGCGCGGCCGGCCGACCGCCTGGCACAAGACCTTCTCGAACGCGTGCGAACTGGCCGCCGCGACCGGGGCCGTCTTCCGCTTCTGACGCCCTCGGCCGGCGCCCGGCCTCAGGTGCTCCGCGAGGCGACCACGCCGAGGGTCACCAGGCCGAGCACCACCCACCCGAACCACAGCCAGCCGTTGCTGCCGAGTGCCGCCGTGTACGCCGTCACGGCCACGAGGGACCCGACGGTCAGCACTCCCATGACCTTCGTCGAACCGGACATGCGCGCGCCCTCCTTCGACGGCGGGAACCGTCGGGACCATGGTCGCGCGTAAGGAGGGCCCCGCGCCAGCGGCCTGCGGAAACCGGCCGGGGGCTACCGGCGGCGCGTCACCGGCCGCGGGCCTGGAGCGAGGCGAGATACGCGTTGTACGCCTCCAGCTCCTTGTCACCGTCCCGGTCCGCCGCCCGGTCGCGGCGCTTGGCCTGCCGCTGGTCGGAGCGGTACCACTGGAAGACCAGCGCGATGAGCACCAGCACGGAGGGGATCTCGCTGAACGCCCAGGCGATGCCGCCCGCCGCGTTCTGGTCCGCCAGCGCGTCGATGCCCAGGGACGCGGGCGGATTCTCGTACGCCTCGACCATCGGCGCGGTCGCCATCATCAGCGCGATCCCGAAGAACGCGTGGAACGGCATGCCCGCGAACAGCTCCAGCATCCGCATCACGTAGCCCGGCCGGTGGGGGCCCGGGTCCACGCCCATGATCGGCCAGAAGAACACGAGGCCCACCGCGAGGAAGTGCAGCATCATCGCGATGTGGCCGGGCTTCGACTCCATCAGGAAGTCGAACAGCGGCGTGAAGTACAGCCCGTACAGGCTCGCGATGAACAGTGGGATCGTGAAGGCCGGGTGGGTGACGACCCGCATGTACCGGCTGTGCAGCAGCATCAGGAGCAGCTCGCGGGGACCCTTGCGGCCTCGGCCCGCGACGGGCAGCGCCCGCAGCGCGAGCGTGATCGGTGCGCCGAGAAGGATCACGATCGGCGACAGCATGCTGATGACCATGTGCTGCACCATGTGCACGCTGAACATGACCATGCCGTAGTCGTTCAGCTTGGTGCACATCACCAGCGCGACACTGAGCACGCCGACGGTGAACCAGACCGTACGGCTCACCGGCCAGGCGTCCCCTCGTGCCCGAAGCCGGGCGACGCCCCACCCGTACAGGCCGAGCGCCAGCAGGCAGCCGACCAGGAAGAAGGGGTCCGGTGAGAACTCCAGGCCCCGCCCCAGCGTGAACGGCGGCAGATCCATGGTCATGCCGTGCCCGCTGTGATCCATCTGTGTGCTCCCGGGCTCCCGATTCGTGCCTGTTGTCCGGACCAGACTAGATGTGCCCCCGGCCGCGACCGCGACCGGGGGCACAACCCATGGCAGGGGGCCGGATCAGAGCACGCACTCCGCCTCGTCGTACCGGTCCGCGGGAACCGTCTTCAGCGTCCGGGTCGCCTCGGCGAGCGGCACCATCGTGATGTCCGTGCCGCGCAGCGCCGTCAGCATCCCGAACTCGCCGCGGTGCGCCGCTTCCACCGCGTGCCAGCCGAACCGCGTGGCCAGCACACGGTCGTACGCGGTCGGGGTGCCACCGCGCTGCACGTGGCCGAGGATCACCGGACGGGCCTCCTTGCCGAGCCGCTGCTCCAGCTCGACGGAGAGCTGGCGGGCGACGCCCGCGAACCGCTCGTGCCCGTAGATGTCCTTGCCGCCCTCGTCCCAGCGCATCGTGCCCTCGCGGGGCTTCGCGCCCTCGGCGACGACCACGATCGCGAACTTCTTTCCGGCGGAGAACCGCTCGCCGACCCGGGCGGTCAGTTCGTCGATGTCGAAGGGGCGCTCCGGGACGACGATCGCGTGGGCGCCGGCCGCCATGCCCGAGTGGAGCGCGATCCATCCCGTGTGCCGGCCCATGACCTCCACGATCAGCACCCGCTGGTGCGACTCGGCCGTGGTCTTCAGCCGGTCCAGCGCCTCCGTCGCGACACCGACGGCGGTGTCGAAACCGAAGGTCACGTCGGTGGACGCGATGTCGTTGTCGATCGTCTTCGGCACGCCCACGATGGGCAGGCCGGCCTCCGACAGCAGGTGGGCCGCCTTGAGCGTGCCCTCACCGCCGATCGGGATGATCGCGTCGAGACCGAGATCGGCGACATGGCCCTTGGCCCGCTCCACACCGTCGCGCAGATGCGCGGGCTGGACGCGGGAGGAACCGAGGATCGTGCCGCCACGGGCCAGGATGCCGCCCACCGCGTCCAGGTCGAGCTTGCGGTAGTCGCCCTCCAGGAGGCCCTTCCAGCCGTCGTGGAATCCGATGACCTCGTCGTCGTGGTCGACGACGGCACGGTGCACGACGGAACGGATGACGGCGTTCAGACCGGGGCAATCGCCGCCGGAGGTGAGCACACCAATGCGCATAGCCCGAAAACCTTTACAACGTGGGCCGACTCCCGGACCACGTCGTCCGGTTGGATCCCCGCCACCCTACCGGCGTCGGGCGGCCGGTCAGAAACGGGCGTCCGACAGGTGGGACCGGGCAGAAGACCCCTTCGCTCGGCTGAGCGAAGGGGCCTTCAGGATGTGCGCTCGACTGAGCGGAGGCGGCGTCAGGCGGGCTGGGTGGCGGACGCGATCCGCTCGGCGCGCAGGGCCTCGTACCAGCGGTCGTCGGTCGGCGGCAGCGCGTTCACGTCGAGCGCCAGCTTCAGCAGCAGGTCCGCGATCTGCGGGTTGCGGGCCATCACGGGACCGTGCATGTACGTGCCGAAGACGGTGTCGTTGTACGCCCCTTCGGTGCCGTCCCCGGTGCCGTTGCCGCGGCCGAGGACCGTGCGCGCGAACGGCCGGGCGGTCGGGCCGAGGTGGGTGATGCCCTGGTGGTTCTCGAAGCCCGTCAGCTGGGGCAGCCCCAACTGCGGGTCGATGTCGGCCAGGACGTCGCCGACGCAGCGGGCGCCCTCGCCGCGCGTGGAGATCACGTCGATCAGGCCGAGACCCGGCTCGCGCTCGCCGAGGTCGTTGATGAACTCGTGGCCGAGGATCTGGTACCCGGCGCAGACCGAGAAGATGATCGCGCCGTTGGAGGCCGCACGGCTCAGGCCGCCGTCGCGGCGCAGCCGCTCGGCCGCGAGCCGCTGGGGGCGGTCCTCGCCGCCGCCGATCAGGTAGATGTCGCCGGATGTCGGCACGGGCTGGTCACTGCGCACGTCGATGCGCATCACGTCGAGACCGCGCTGGCGGGCGCGGCGCTCGACGACGAGCGCGTTGCCCTGGTCGCCATAGGTGCTGAGCAGATCCGGGTAGACCCACACCAGACGCAGACTGCTGTCACTCATTCCCATAAGTCCTTTTCGTCCGTCCGCTCGTCAGTCGCTCAGTTGCCGACGCGGCGGCGCACGTCCTGGAAGGCGGTGTAGTTGGCGATCAGCTCGATCCGGCCCGGCGGGGCCGTCTGCACGGCCTCGTCGACGGTCTCGCACACCCGGAAGTCCAGGCCCGCGACCTCCAGCCGGACCGCGAGGTCGAGCTTGCGGTCACCGATCACGAAGATCGGGTGCCCGGCGAGACGCGTGTAGTCGACGTCCCACAGCCACGAGGTGTCGGTGCCGTCCGCGCCGCGGGCGTTGACGGACAGGATCACCGGCGTCGGCGGCGGGTCGATCAGCGAGAACGTCTCCAGCCAGCCGGCCGGGTTCTTCGCGAGCAGCAGCCGCACGTCACGGCCGAGGAAGGAGACGACGTCGTACCGGCCGGCGACGGCCTGGACCTGGTACATGCGCTCGAGCGCGACCTGCGGCGGAACGCCGAAGCAGGCGGCGACGGCGGCCGAGGTGGCGGCGTTCGCCTTGTTGGCGCGGCCGGGCAGCTGGAGGCGGATCGGCCAGGCCGAGCCGTGCGGGTCGAGGACGTGGTCACCGCTGAGCACCCAGCTCGGGGCGGGACGGCGGAAGCCGCACTCGCCGCAGAACCAGTCGTCGCCCGGGCGCTGCATCACACCGCCGCAGGACGGGCAGGACCAGGCGTCGTCCTTCCACTCCTGCCCGGCGGCCACCCACACCACATTGGGGGAGGAGGACGCGGCCCACACGACCAGCGGGTCGTCGGCGTTCGCGATCACGGTGGCCTTCGCGCCCGTGAGGCCCTCACGCCACTTCTCGGCCAGCATCCGGGTCTCGGCCGCGCGGTCCAGCTGGTCGCGGGAGAGGTTGAGCAGCGCGATGGCCTTGGGCGTCACGTCCCTGGCCACACCGGCGAGGTACTTCTCGTCGACCTCGATCACACCGAACTTCGCGTCCGAGCCGCCGGCCAGTGCGGAGGTGATGCCCGCGGGCATGTTGGCGCCGAGCGCGTTCGAGACGACGGGGCCGCTGGCGCGCAGGGCCTCCGCGATCAGCCGCGTGGTCGTGGTCTTTCCGTTGGTCGCCGACACGAGGACGACGTCCAGGTGCTGCGCGAGCCGTCCCAGCAGGTCGGGGTCCAGCTTGAGCGCCACCCGGCCGCCGATCACCGATCCGCTGCCGCGCCCGGCGGCGCGCGACACCGCCGCTGCGGCCTTGCCCGCCGTAACGGCCAGCTTGGCTCGTGGCGTCAGCTCCGAGTTGCCTGACATCGTCCTTGATCCTCCTAGCATCGGTCGGGAGTCAGCCTATCGACCTCTTCTCGGCAGCCCGTACCGCGGCACCGTCGGAATACGTGGAGGTCACGGGGGGACCTGCGCGGAACGTAGGCTGGTCGCCATGCGAAACCGGCCCATCCCCGGCAGTTCCGGACTGGTCAGGCCCATGAGCCTGCTCGGTGATCCGGTGCTGCACGCCCCCTGCGAGCCCGTCACCGACTTCGGCGCGGAGCTGGGGCGGCTTGTCGAGGACATGTTCGCGACGATGTACGCGGCCCAGGGTGTCGGTCTCGCGGCCAACCAGGTCGGCGTCGCGCTGCGGGTGTTCGTCTACGACTGCCCCGACGACGAGGACGTCCGCCACGTCGGGCACGTCGTCAACCCGCGTCTGGTCGAGGCCGACGGCCTCACGGTCCGCGGCCCGGAGGGCTGCCTGTCCCTCCCGGGCCTGGAGGCGGGGACGGAGCGCTTCGACCGGGCGGTCGTGGAGGGCGTGGCGCTGGACGGCGAGCCGGTCCGCGTGGAGGGCACGGGGTTCTTCGCGCGCTGTCTGCAGCACGAGTGCGATCATGTGGACGGCCTGGTGTACGCGGACCGGCTGACGCCGTGGCGCCGTGGCCGCCTGGCGCGGGCGGCCCGCAAGGCGCCGTGGTCGACGCCGGAGGGCGTGTCGCGCCTGCGGCGCGCTTAGCCGGGGGCCGTTTCCCCCACCCCGCCCCTTACCCGTAACTGGGGCTCCGCCCCGGACCCCGTGCCCCTGCGCCCTGACGGGCGCAGCGTTGGGCTCCGCGCCCGGGCCGCCGTGTGCTTTGCGCCCTGGCGGGCGGGGGCATTTGGGGCTTCGCCCCAGACCCGTGCCCAGTTCGCTGCCGGCCCCCACTCGTGCACCGGGTTCTGTGCCCGGTTGGCTCCGCCCCGGGAACGGGAACGCGCTTCGCGCGGTGTCCTTCAGGTGCCGGACGGGCAGGAAACCCCAGCCCCGCCGGCGATTGAGGCCGGGGTTCGGGGCGGAGCCCCGACGGGTGTGTCGGGCAGGGGTATTCAGTCCCGCCGGTGATTGAGGCGCAGCGGCCCCGGATGCGCAGCGCGGTGTATCCGTCAGAAGCCCGGGCCGCCCACGCGGTCAGGGGCGTCGAAGAGGCGGCCGCACAGGAGGTCCGTCAGGCTTTTCACCAACTGCGCGCGCGAGCAGGGGCGTTCGCCCAGCCACCAGTCGCCCGCCGCGTGCATCATGCCGACGATGCCGTGGCCCCACACCCGCGCCAGCAGGTCGCCGCCCGGGCCGAGGTCGACGCGGTCGGCGATCACCTTGCCCAGCTCCTCGCCGAGGCGGCGCAGCAGCGGGGCCGAGTGGCGGCCGACGTCGAAGCCCTGTTCGGAGGGCTGGTTGTCCTCGGCCGGGTGCATCAGGAAGCGGTAGACCTGGGGCCGCGCCTCGATGGCCGCGAGGTAGGTGTCCAGCGTTCCCGCCACCCGCTCGCGGCGGTCGACGTCCGCGTCCACCGCCACCTGCAGAGCCCGCAGCAGGGCGTCGGTGTGGCGCTTCGCCAGGGCCCGGTACAGCCCGCCCTTGTCGCCGAAGTGACGGTAGAGGATCGGCTTGGTGATGCCCGCCTCGGCCGCGATCGCGTTCATGGAGGCGTGCGGCCCCTCGCGGAGCACCACCCGGTCCGCTGCTTCGAGCAGCTCCCGTCGCCGCTGGTCCGCCGACCGCTGCTGGTGTGCGCTGTCCATGCCCTGTCTCTCCCCGCCCTTGCGAATGCGTGACGCGCAAGGTAACACCCGCTGCGAGGGACCAGTGATCCGGTGGCCTCGGTTGACAGGTGCTACTACCCGGTAACAGACTTCGAGTTACCGCAAGTAACGCCCTGGCGGGCGTCGTAGTGCTGGAGGGGACATGGCCGAGTTCACGCTCGATCTCAACGAGGACCAGAAGCAGGTCCGGGACTGGCTCAACGGCTTCGCCAAGGACGTGATGCGCCCGGCCGCGGCCGAGTGGGACGAGCGTGAGGAGACCCCCTGGCCCGTCATCCAGGAGGCGGCCAAGCTCGGCATCTACTCCCTGGACTTCTACGCCCAGCAGTTCTTCGACCCCACCGGCCTCGGCATCCCGATGACGATGGAGGAGCTCTTCTGGGGCGATGCGGGCATCGCCCTGTCGATCGTCGGCACCGGCCTGGCCGCCGTAGGCGTCATCGCCAACGGCACCGAGGAGCAGATCGGCACGTGGATCCCGCAGATGTACGGCGACGCCGACGACGTCAAGGTCGCAGCCTTCTGCTCCTCCGAGCCCGACGCCGGCAGCGACGTGGCCTCCATGCGCACCCGCGCCGTATACGACGAGGCCAAGGACGAGTGGGTCCTCAACGGCACCAAGTCCTGGGCGACCAACGGCGGCATTGCCAACGTCCACGTCGTCGTCGCCGTCGTCGACCCCGCACTCGGCTCCAAGGGCCACGCGTCCTTCATCGTGCCGCCGAACACCCCCGGCCTCTCCCAGGGCCAGAAGTTCAAGAAGCACGGCATCCGCGCCTCGCACACCGCCGAGGTCGTCCTGGAGAACGTCCGCGTCCCCGGCCACTGCCTCCTCGGCGGCAAGGAGAAGCTGGACGAGCGCCTGGCCAAGGCGCGCGAGAGGGCCAGGTCCGGCGGCGAGCGAAGCGAGATGGGGGTCCCCCCGGCCGGAGGCTGGGGGAGGGTCAAGAACGCGGCGATGGCCACCTTCGAGGCGTCCCGCCCCGCCGTCGGCGCCATGGCGGTGGGCACCGCCCGTGCCGCGTACGAGGAAGCGCTCGAATACGCCACGACGCGCGAGCAGTTCGGACGTCCGATCATCGACAACCAGGGCGTCGCCTTCCAGCTCGCCGACATGCGCACGCAGATCGACGCCGCCCGCCTGCTGGTGTGGCGGGCCTCCTGGATGGCGACCACGGGCAAGCCGTTCACCTCGGCCGAGGGGTCCATGTCCAAGCTGTTCGCCAGCGAGACCGCCAAGAAGGTCACCGCCCAGGCCATCCAGATCCTCGGCGGCAACGGGTTCACCCGCGAGTACCCGGTGGAGCGCATGCACCGCGACGCCGCGATCTACACCATCTTCGAGGGCACCAGCGAGATCCAGCGCCTGGTCATCGCCCGCACGCTGTCGGGCATGCCGATCCGCTGACGGGCCGACGCGGCGAAGGCTCCCGTCCCGCCCGGGACCGGAGCCTTCGCGGTGTGCCCGGCGGCCCGTCAGGCAGCCAGCAGCCCCTCGATCGCCGCCACGACCTCGGCGGACTCCGGCTCGGTGCGCGGGCGGAAGCGGGTGACCTCGCCCTGCGGGGAGATCAGGAACTTCTCGAAGTTCCACTGGACGTCACCCGCTTCGCCGGCCGCGTCCGCGGTCTTCGTCAGCTCCGCGTACAGCGGGTGCCGGCCCTCGCCGTTCACCTCGGTCTTCTCCAGCAGCGGGAACGTCACACCGTACGTCGCCGAGCAGAACTCACCGATCTCCTCCGCGTTGCCCGGTTCCTGGCCCGCGAACTGGTTGCAGGGCACGCCGAGCACCGTGAGACCCCGGTCGCCGTACGTCTTCTGCAGCCGCTCCAGGCCCTCGTACTGCGGCGTCAGGCCGCAGCGGGACGCCACGTTCACCACGAGCACGGCCTTGCCGCGGTGGTCGGCGAGCGACGTCGGCTCGCCCGTCAGGGTATGCAACGGGATGTCGAAAAGGGACATCGAGGACTCCTTCGTACCTGTGTTTATGTGATTCTTATTCTTCGTGTAGCGTGCGCGCGTTCGATAAGCATGCAACCACGAGGAAGTCCGCCATGAGCGCCCCGACGTCCCCCTCCGCCCCGCAGGACCCCCAGCAGTTCCCGCAGGGTCAGCCCGATGCTGCTCCCGCTCCCCAGCCGGCCAAGAAGGGCATCGTCCGGAAGCTCCTCGGGGTCGTCGTCCTCATCGTCGTCGCCGTGGCCGTGAAGCTCGGCGCCGGCTACATCCTCGGTGACGCCCCGGTCCGCGCCGAGGCCGGCGACTGCGTCCAGGTCACCGGTCCGGACGACGCCCCGGAGGTCGAGACCAAGAAGTGCGGTGAAAAGGGCGCCAACTACAAGGTCGTCAAGGTCATCGAGAACAGCTTCGACGTCAACGCCTGCACCGTGGGCGAGGCCGCCCTGGCGCAGCAGTGGGACGCCGACAAGTTCGTGCTCTGCCTCGACCCGGCCAAGTAAGCGCCTCCGAGGGGCCCCTCAGGGCGCACCCACCGCCGGCAGCTCACGCGGCCACTCGCCGACGGAGCGCAGCAGCTCGATGAAAGCGCGCTCCGCCGGCGACAGCAGACGGTCCCTGCGGCGGACGAGATTGACGGGCCGTGACCGCGGCACCGGACTGACCGGCAGCACCGACAGCGTCCCGGCCCGTACGTCGTCCACCACGGCGTGCTCGGAGATGAGGGCGAGCCCGAGACCCGCCACCACGCACTGCTTGACCGCCTCGGGCCCCCAGACGTCACCCCGCGACACATGAGTCAACTCCCAGTCCGCGAGCGCCTGTTCCTGGAGCTCCCGCGTCTGGGACCCAGGCTCGCGCAACAGGAAGCGGCAGTCCGCCAGATCGCGCGGGCACACCTCGTCCCGCGCCGCCAGCGGATGCCCCGGCGCCGCGATGAGCACCAGACGTTCACCGAGCACCGTCTCCGGCACCAGCTGGGACGCCGTCGGCGCACCCGCGACCACCGCGACTCCGATGTCCCCGGCCAGCAGCCGCTCCAGCACGGCCTCGTTGTTGCCCACGAAGATGTCGCACTCGATGCCCGGATGCCGCTCCTGGAAGCGCGCCAGCAGCGGCGGCAGCAGATACGTGCCGACCGTCGTCGAACCGCCGACCAGCAGCCGCCCCGACGTCAGCCCGCTCACCTGCTGCACCGCCGCCACGGCCTCCTCGGCCAGCAGGAACACCCGCTTGCCGTACTCCGCCAGCACCTCGCCCTCGGCCGTCGGCCGCGCCCGCGAGCCCGAACGGTCGATCAGGGTGACCTTCAGGGACTGCTCCAGCCGGCGCACCTGGTTGGAGACCGACGGCTGACTCATGTAGAGCCGGTGAGCCGCCGCCGAGAAGCCCTGGTGCTCCACGACCTGCATGAAGATCCACAAACGGTGGAGATTGAGTTCCACTGGCCTCCCCACGCCGCTCGCCGATCACCCGGGCCGCCGACTCTAGCCCCGGGACGCCCTGGTGGGGAGGGTGCGGGACGCGGTGACCGCACCTGCCGGGGCCTTCCCCGAGGAAACACAGCAGCCGCCGACGGCCTCTGCCCTGGTCAGCCACGACCGCGTCAAGGGGCTATGGCGGCCATAGCGAATCCGGTGGTTCTGCCCCTGCTCGGCCCGGTGCTACCCATGAAAAGGCGGGACGGCGAACGAAGCGGTCGTCCCGGCTCCTTCGACCTCAGGGGTGGATCCGCACATGACCGAACCGCTGACAGTGAACGGGCGCCGCTACCACCGGCCCCGCCGGCCCGTTGTCGTGGTCTGCATCGACGGCAGCGAGGACGCCTACCACGAGCGGGCCGTCGCGGACGGCCGCATGCCCTTCCTGGAGCGCATGCTGCGCACGGGCAGCGACCTGCGCGCCGACTGCACGATGCCGTCCTTCACCAACCCCAACAACCTGTCCATCGCCACCGGGGTCCCGCCCTCCGTCCACGGCATCTGCGGCAACTACTTCTACGACACCGTCAGCGGCACCGAGGTCATGATGAACGACCCCGAACTGCTGCGCGCCCCCACGCTGTTCGCCGCCTTCTCGCGGCAGGGCGCCAAGGTCGCCGTCGTCACCGCCAAGGACAAGCTGCGCCGCCTCCTCGGCAGCGGTCTCGTCGACGGGATCTGCTTCTCCGCGGAGAAGGCCGACCAGGCCACCGAGGAGGAGAACGGCATCGGCAAGGTCCTCGCGCGGACCGGCATGGACCTGCCGTCCGTCTACAGCGCCGAGCTCAGCGAACTGGTCATGGCCGCCGGGGCCGACATCCTCGACAAGGACCGCCCCGACCTCATGTACCTCTCGCTCACCGACTACATCCAGCACAAACACGCACCCGGATCGCCCGTCGCCAACGACTTCTACGCCATGCTCGACCAGTACTTCGAGCGCATCGACGCGCTCGGCGCCGTCCTCGTCGTGACCGCCGACCACGGCATGAACGCCAAGGCCGACGGCGACGGAACCGCCCGGGTGGTCCACCTCCAGGACGTCCTCGACGCACGTCTGGAGCCGGGATCCGCCCGCGTCGTCCTGCCCATCACCGACCCCTACACCGTCCACCACGGCGCACTCGGCTCGTACGCCACCGTCCATCTGCCCGAAGGCGCCGACACCGGCGCCCTCACCGCCCACCTCGCGGCACTGGCGGGCGTGGACATGGTCCTGACCCGCGAGGAGGCGTGCGCCCGTTTCGAACTGCCCGGCGACCGCATCGGGGACCTGGTGGTCATCGCGGAACGCAACACCGTGCTCGGCACCACGCCGGCGCGGCACGACATCTCCGGCTTCACCGAGCCGCTGCGCTCGCACGGCGGACTCACCGAGCAGAAGGTGCCGTTCCTCGTGAACGCCCCCCTCACCGGGCTGCCCGACGGGCACCGGCTGCGCAACTTCGACGCGTACTGGGTCGGCACCGCGATCGCGGCGGGAGAGCCGCTCACCGCCTGAACCGCACCGATCCGCACACGACCCGGCCCCGGCGCGCCGCCGAGGCGCGCGCCGGGGCCGGGTCATGCCCGCTGCCGCCCCCCACGCCAGCCAATCCGCCCCAGGACGAGGGACAGGACACAGCTATGGCCGACCTCGCACCACCGCAACCGCACCGCAGACCCCTGCCCGGCACGACGGAGGCGGACGCCGTCCGCTGGCGCCGCCGGATCTTCGCCGTCACCTGGCTCGCCTACGCCGGGTTCTACTTCGTACGCCAGGCCTTCTCCGTCGCCAAACTCGGCATCCTCGACGACCCGGCCGTCGACACGGTCCTCACCGAACGCGTCCTCGGCGTCATCGACGCCGTCTACCTCGCCGCCTACGCGGCCGGGCAGTTCCTGTGGGGCGTGTGGGCCGACCGCTTCGGCCCCCGGGTCGTGGTCATCGGAGGCATGATCGGCGCCATCGCCGCGGCCTGCGTGATGGGCCTCAGCAGCGCCCTGCTCGTCTTCGGCGGCGCGATGGTCGTCCAGGGCCTCGCCCAGTCGGCCGGCTGGGCGCCGCTGTGCAAGAACATGGGCAGCTTCTTCCCGGTACGGCAGCGCGGCCGGGTCCTCGGGTTCTGGAGCACCAACTACGCGTTCGGGGGCCTCGCCGCGCCCCCGTTCCTGGGCTGGATCGCCTACTCCCTCTTCGACAGCTGGCAGGTGGCGTTCCTCGCGGGCGCCGCGACCCTCGCCGGCGTACTGCTGCTGTTCGTCGCGCTCCAGAAGGACTCTCCGCGGGACGCGGGCATCGCCGAGGACGACGCACCCGGCGAGGAGGCGGCGCCGGAGCCGGGTGAGCGGCGCGGCGGGCTCGCGCTCTACCGCGAGACGCTGCGCGACCGCATGGTGCTCACCCTCGGCGCCGCCTACTTCCTGCTCAAGCCCGCCCGTTACGCGATCCTGCTGTGGGGACCCGTACTCGTCAGCCGGCGGCTGCCCGACATCGACAAGGTCGGCGCCGTCCTCATCCCGATCGCCTTCGGGGCGGCCGGCGTCCTCGCCCCGATCGTCGTCGGCTGGGTCTCCGACCGGCTGTTCGCCTCGCGCCGCGTACCGCCGTGCGTCCTCGCGCTCGCGGTGCTGACCGTGACCCTCGCGCTGTTCATGCCGCTCACCGCGACCGGCAGCGTCCCGGTCATGATCGGTGTCCTCGCCGTGATCGGGCTGACCGTGTACGCCGCCGACTCGATGATCTCGTGCGTCGCCGCCGTGGACTTCGGCACCGACAAGGGCGCGGGCACCGCGGCGGGGCTGGTCAACGGCTGCGGCTCCGTCGGCGCCATTCTCGGAGGGCTGCTGCCCGGGTTCCTCTCCGGCGGGGCGCTGTTCACCGGTTTCGCCGGCGCCGCGCTGCTGGCCGGGCTGCTGATGCTGCCGCACTGGAACCGGCTGCCGCGCACGGCAGGCGCGTGAACTGCCGTCGCACGAACCCGCGTCACCCCTCGCCGTACCGGCCGTACCGAGAGAGGAACCGAAACCCCATGACCGTCAACCAGGCCGACACCGTCGTCGTCGGCGCAGGAATCGTCGGACTCGCGCACGCCCTGGCCGCCGCCCGCCGCGGCGAGCGCGTCGTCGTCTTCGAGCGCGACGACTTCGCCGTCGGCGCGTCCATCCGCAACTTCGGGATGATCTGGGCCATCGGCCAGGAACGGGGCGCCGTCTACGAGCGCGCGCTGCGCAGCCGCGAGATCTGGCTGGAGGTCGCCGCCAAGACCGGTCTGTGGGCCGAGCAGACCGGCTCGCTCCACCTCGCCCACCACCCCGACGAGGTCGCCGTCCTCGAGGAGTTCCTCGCCACGACGCCGGCCGCCCGCGAACGCGGCGCCACCCTGCTCACCGCCCGGGAGGCCACGCGGCGCAGCGCGGTCGCCCGGCCCGACGGCCTGCTGGCCGCGATGTGGAGCCCGACCGAGGTCAACGTCGACCCCCGGCGGGCGATCCCCGCCGTCGCCGAACACCTCGTCGCCGAGTACGGGGTCGACATCCGCTTCGGCACCACCGTGCGCTCGGTCGACCTGCCCACCGTCTCCACGACGGCGGGGGAGTGGCGTGCCGGGCGCGTCTTCGTGTGCAGCGGGAACGACTTCGCGACGCTCTACCCTGACGTCTTCGCCGAGAGCGGCCTCGTCCGCTGCAAGCTCCAGATGATGCGCACCGGCGTCCAGCCGGGCGGCCGGCAGCTCGGTCCGATGCTCTGCGGGGGGCTCACGCTGCTCCACTACGCGGCTTTCGACGGCCTCGCCGCCCGCGTGCCGCTCGCCGAACGGATGGCCGCCGAGCTGCCGTTCCACCGCGAGCACGGCATCCACGTGCTGCTCTCCCAAACCGCGGACGGACGGCTGACGATCGGCGACAGCCACGCCTACGGCATGACGCACGACCCCTTCGAGAACGAGGAGATCAACGAAGCCGTCCTCGCCTACCTGGCCACCTTCGCCGTGATCCCCGACGCCCGCATCACCGAACGCTGGACGGGCTACTACCCCTCCCTGCGGGACGGGCGCACCGAACTCGTCGTCTCCCCCGAGCCGTCCGTCACCGTCGTCAACGGCGTCGGCGGGGCCGGCATGACGCTCTCCTTCGGCCTCGCCGAGGAGGTCGTCGGCGCCTGAACGGGTGGAAGAGCCCCGGCGGGAACGTCCTGACGCCGTTGGCGCACAACGGGCCCGGCGCGACGTCGGCCTTCACGACCCGGTGGTGGTGAAGGCCGACGTCGTGTTGTGGGAAGGGCGTCGGTGTCCTTGCGTATCGAGGAGCCAGGGGAGGTCCCGGACGGGACGCCCCGCGTGGCTGTCCAGGCTGCCGCGGCTGGTCACATGCCCGCAGCCGATCGGGGAAGAGCCGTTGGAGGCGGACAATTGAGCCGGGCGGCGCGCAGGGCGAAACGTCGGCGCACGAGTACGGACACGGGCGCCTGACGGGCTCGCGCGCGCCTGGCGGCCTCCTCCCGGCCGGCCCTGCCCTTCTCGTCTCCTCGCGTCGACACGTCCCTCTGCGCCCGGTCCTGAAGCCATGGCGATGTACGCCTCTGACCTGCGGGTTCTCCGGCGGGTGCCGTGCGCCCCGCGTGGGGTGTGGGCGATGTGCCGGACTCTCTGGCGTCATAATTATGGCATTCGCATATGACTTCCCGAATAACCGCCTGGCGATTGCCCAAAGCGTCCCGGAATTTCGTGCCCGGATTACATTGACAGTCTGCTCGATACCGCGCGTTAATTGACCGCCCGAGGTGTTAGATCTTCTCGCGCGGATGCGCAAATCGACCAATTTTGTGACCAGAGTGATCGTGGAAACATGTCGGGCCATACCGTACTTGAGGCGTGATCGCCTGGGCGTTCAGTGCGGAAGTGTCGAATCCGGATTCCCTCTGGAGGGATTTATGGCCCTTCTCGACTCCTTCTCCATTCCAGACTTCCATCTGCCCTTCGAATCCTCCAAACATCCGCAGTCGGGCCAGGCGAACGACGAGGCGACCTCGTGGGCACTTCGCCGTGGGCTGATCACCGACGCGGCGGAGCAGTTCGCCGGCATCGGTTTCGGGCACCTGTCCGGGCGGGTGTGTCATGAGGCGCCCTACCAGCACGTCGTGCTGCTTGCCGAGTGGATGGCCTGGTCGTTCGTCCTCGACGACCAGCACGACCACCTCATCAGGACGGGTCGGCTCGAGGCGTGGCGTCCCCTCGCCGATGCGATCACCGGGTACCTCGCCACGGGGAAGATCGACGGTACGCCGCAGCTGCGCCACAATCCGCTGGTGGTCGGCTTCGTGGACCTGTGCGACCGCATCCTGGCCGGGATGCCGCCGAGCACAGGGGAGCGCTACCGGGGGCACATCCCCCTCATGCTGCGCTCCCTCGACCAGGAGGCGGTCAACCGGAATGCCGCACAGCAGCCGACGATCGACGACTACGTCCACATGCGCCGGCACAGTTCCCAACTGCTGCCGATGATGGACATGGTGGAGGCCGGCCTGGGCGTGGAAGTGCCTCCGGAGGTGTACGACAGCTCCCCGTTCCAGGACCTCATGAGCAGTGCCCTGGACGTCATCTCATGGGGCAACGACGTCTTCTCCCTGCGCAAGGAGTTCTCCTGCGGGGACAACAACAACCTCGTCTCCCTCCTTGCCTGGTGGAACGAGTGGTCACTGCCACAGGCCGTGCTCGCCGTCCAGGAGCGCACCCGCGTCCGCGTCGAGGACTTCCTGGCCGCCGCTCAGGGGCTGCCCGATGTGCTGGACACGCTCGGGGTGACGGACGCCTCGGTGCGTGCCGGAGTCGCGCGCTGTGTGAAGAGCTATCAGGACTGGATGATCGGCGCCGACCTCTGGCAGCGGTACGAGTGCACCCGCTACAGCGATGAACGGTGGGTCGCGGGCCTCGAGTCCACGTACATACGCCCGGATCTGGTCCCGGGGACATGAGCGGCAGGACGGAGAGGTCGCCCATGGCGCACGTCAACCCGGCACGGAACGCGGCGGTGGCTCCGGGGAGTCTTCCCGTCCTCGGCCACGCACTGCAGTTGTGGCGCAGGCCGATAGCGTTCCTGGAGTCGCTGCGGACGCACGGCGATGTCGTGAGGGTCGACGTGGCCACCTGGCCCGTCCACGTCCTCACCAGCCCGGAACTGATCCAGACCGTACTGGTCGGTGACGCGAAGAACTTCGGGCGCGGCAGGGTCTTCGACAGGCTGCGCCCGCTGTTCGGCAACGGTCTTCCGTTGACCGACGGCGAGTTCCACCACAGGCAGCGCCGTCTGCTGCAACCGGCGTTCCACCGCAATCACATCGCCGCCTACGCGGAGATGATGTGCCGACAGGCGGACGAGATGTCCACCTCGTGGACCGCCGGACAAGAGATCTCGGTGACGACGGAGATGCGCCGGTTCGCGCTGTCCTCGGTCGCGGCGATGATCTTCTCCGGCGACCTCGGACGGTCGGCTGTCGAGGAAGTGCACCGCTCGTTCCCCATCCTCGTGGAGGGCATCCTCAGGCGAGCGATCATGCCGAAGTCGCTGGACCGGTTCCCGGTCACGATGAACCGGCGGTTCGACGCGGCCGCCGCACGGCTGCGCCGGATCATCGACGAGGTGATCGCGCGCTACGGCACCGAGGAGTCGGGCCGTGACGACTTTCTGTCTCTGCTGTTGTCCACCGTGGACGCCGAGACGGGCAAGGCGATGAGCGACGAGCAGGTGCGGGACGAAGTGATCTCCATCTTCTTCGCCGCGACGGAGACGTCGGCCACGGTGCTGTCCTGGATCTTCCATGAACTGGCCCGTCATCCGGAGGTGGAGAAGCGCCTGCACGCCGAAGTCGACGCAGTGATCGGCACGCGGCCCGTCCGTCCCTCCGACATCGCCCATCTCACGTATACGAACAATGTGTTCCAGGAGGCGCTTCGCCTGCATTCGCCGCTTCTGTTCACCAGGCGTGCCCTGGTTCCGGTGAAGATCGGTGGCGCCTCGATCCCGGCCGGAGCCGAATTGGGCTACAGCCCCTACGCGCTCCATCGGGACCCCGCGCTGTTCCACGAGCCCAGGACATTTGATCCGGATCGTTGGAACACCGGCTCGGCGGACCGGCCACGCCCTCACAGGTTCATTCCGTTCGGGGCCGGTCAGCACAAATGCATCGGGGATTCCTTCGCGGCGTCAGAGATCGTGATCGCCGTGGCGACCGTGGCCTCCCGGTGGCGGTTGGTCCATGCTCCGGGCACCACTGTGCGCGAGGTTCCCGCAGGTATCCCGCAGCCGGACGCGCTGGCCATGATTCCCCTCGCACGGCACTGACGGAATAGGCCCCTGGCACCTTCGGGACGATCGTCGGCCGGTCTCGCGACTGCGTGCCCACGGCTGCGTCAGCGGAGGGTACAGGTCCCCCCACGAATGAGTGGCCGATTTCCCTGAAAATGGTCGCAAGGAGTATCACCCCACGCCTCTGACCGTACACTCGGCGGCACGCGCTGGAGGGGGCACGAGGTGACACAGGTCGTCGAGCAGCACGGGTGGGCTCATCAGCCCATTCTCGAACGGGAAGCCGAAGTCCGCGCGATCCAGCATGCGTTGGACGAGTTGTACGGAGCCTCGGCCAACGGCTCGGGTGCGCGACGCGGCGGCGTGCTCGTCTTCGCGGCACCAGCCGGACTGGGCAAGACCACCCTGCTCGCCGAAGCCCGCCGGCGCGCCACCGAACGCGGCTGCACGGTGCTGTCCGCGCGCGGCGGCGAGCAGGAGAAGCAGGTGCCGTTCCATGTGGTGCGCCAGCTCATCCAGCCCACGGTAGCCGCCATGAGCGAGGGCGAGCACCGCGAGATCCTGGGGCACTGGTACGGCATCGTCGCACCGGCGATCGGTCTGACGGCCCCGCAGGATGGCACCGCACCCGACCCCCAGGGCGTGCGCGACGGTCTCGACTGGGTCGTCACCCGACTGTCGGTGCGCTCCACGCCCGTCGTGCTGATCCTCGACGACGCGCACTGGGCAGACGCGGAATCCCTCGCGTGGCTCACCGCCTTCGCCACACGCGCCGAGCAACTGGGGATGCTGATCGTCGTGGCCTGCAGGCCGGATGAGCTCCCTCCCGACGCCACCGTGCTGCACACCCTGGCCTCGCGCCACGGGGCACGCCCGCACCAGCTGGAGCCCCTCACATCGAGTGCGGTGGCGCGCATAGTGCGCAGCGCCCTCGGCGACGGCGCCGACGACCTGTTCTGCCGGGAATGCTGGACGATCACGGGTGGAAACCCGTTCGAGGTCGTCGAACTCACCGCGAAGGCCCGCGAGCGTGGCCTGAAGCCACAACGGGACACCATTCCCCACCTGCGCGATCTCGCCTCGGCCGTCAAGGGCAGCGGGCTCATCGAACGGCTCGAACAGCTCGGTCCCTCCACCGTCCGGCTCGCCTGGGCCGCCGCGGTGCTGGGCACCGGTATTTCCACCAGGATCGCAGCGAGCGTCGCCGCGCTCGGCGACGCGCAGATCAACGAGGCCATCGACCAACTGCACGCCGCGCGCATCCTGACGGTCCTGACCACGGTGCAACGCGACGAGGTCGTGGAGTTCTTCCACCCGCTGATCGCCACCGCCGTGTACCGGTCCATCCCTCCCGGCGTACGCGTCGCCATGCACGGCATGGCGGCGAAGGCAGTGATCGACGCCGGCCTCGGCGCCGGGGCCGCCGCCCGCCACATGCTGGAGATGCATCCGGAAGGCGACAGCTGGGTCGTGCAGCACCTGCGCCAGGCCGCCCGCGAAAACTTCTCCGCCGGAGCTCCCGACGCCGCCCGCCGCTATCTGGCCCGCGCTCTGCGTGAACCGCCGATTCCCGAGGACCGGGCCCACGTGCTGTTCGAACTCGGCTCAGCCAGTCTCCTCCACGAACCCGCCACCACCGTCAACCACCTGCGGGCCGCACTGGAAGAGCCCGAGATCGAACAGGGTCTACGGGAAGACGTCATCTACCGGCTCGCCCAAGCCCTCGCCCACACCGGGCAGTTGGCCGAGGCAACCGAACTCCTCGCTGACGAGGCCCGCCGCACCTCCAGCGCCCGCGCCAAACTGCGGATGCAGGCCGAGCAGTTCAAATGGAATGCGGTCCGCGTCGACGAGCAGGACTCGCCGGCCCGCTCGCGGCTGCTGGCCCAGTTCGCCAAGCGCCTCACCGGCCACAGCCTGGCCGAACGCCACATCCTGGGGCTGCGGGGCTGGGACTGCGTGATGCGCGGCGAACCCTCGGCCAGGGCGCTGCAGTACGCGGAACGGGCGCTGGACGGCGGCCTGCGCTGGACCGACCAGGACTTCGGGTTCGAGGTGCCGGCCGTCATCGCTCTCACCCTCATGTACTGCGATCAGCCGGGCAGGGCCGAAGAACTGTTCAGCGATGCCATCACCGAGTTCGAAGCACGAGGATGGCGCGGCGCGCACCTGTCCTTCGCCTACACCCTGCTCGGCTACGTCCGCTACCGGCGTGGACGGCTCACCGAAGCAGAGGACTTCGCGCGCCAGGGACTTGAGATCGCCGACCGGGTGGGGCGCGGAATCCCCGCGCAGTGGCAGGCGGTCGGCACCCTCATCGAGACACAGCTCGCCCACGGACACACCGCCGAGGCCCAGCGCGTCGCCGACGCCTACGACTTCGGAAAGGACTTCCCCAACTCGGTCATCTACCCCGACCCCCAAGCCGTCTGGGGAAAGCTCCTCCTGGCCCGCGGCATGCATGACGAGGCCGAGCGGCAGCTCGCCGAAGCCGGCCAACGCCTCGACAGCCGAGGCACACGCAACCCCTCGTGGAGCCCCTGGCAACTCGACCTCGCCCTGGCACAGGCCAAGCATCAACCCGAGAAGGCCCGTGCCACCGCGCAAGAGGCCGTTGCGCGCGCCCGCGCATTCGGCACCGCCGGCGTCATCGGTCACGCACTGCGCGTCCAGGCGGCGACCACCGACCCGGCCGAGGCGGTCGTCCTCCTCCAGGAAGCCGTCGAGCACCTCGAGAAGTCCCCGGCCGCGTACGAACTCGCCCACGCACTCGTCGACCACGGCACCGCCCTGCACGCCCTCGGCGACCTGGAGCGCGCCGCCCACCAGCTCTACTCCGGCATGGAAGCCGCGACCGGCTGCGGCGCCGAAGTCCTCGCAACCCGCGCCCGAACCGAGCTCGCCGCCGCCGGACTGTCCCCGCGCCGCCGCCAGGTCGCGGAACAGGACACCCTCTCCGAAGCGGAGAGCGCGGCAGCCCGCCACGCCGCGCTCGGACTCGACAACGCGGCGATCGCCGCCGAACTCGGCACCGGCGAGCACGCCGTGTCGAAACTGCTGTCCGCGGTCTTCACCAAACTGGGAACCGACCGAGGGGGCCTGCGCCGCGCGCTCGGCATGTGATCCGGCCGGGCCCGGGACGGCGCACGCACCCACGCCGACGCCGGGAGCGGTAGCCGCCGCCGTCCCTGTGTCCGCTTCGCCGTGCTGCGCTCAGTAGCCGATACAGGCCGAATGCCACGCGGTGTAGAACTCCCACACCTGAGGCGAGCACTCCGGAGGACCGTACTGGGACGCCTTCGCGCCGGTGTGCGGCAGATGCGCGTACGCGCCGACGCCCGGACGGTTCACGTGCAGCATCCCGGCCTCGAACCGTTCCACCGCCTCGAACGCCCGCGACTGGGACGCCGTGAACACCGTCCCGCTCATCCCGTACCTCACCGAGTTCGCGATGCGCATCGCGTCGTCGAAACCGTCCGCGTCGACGACGGCCAGCACGGGCCCGAACACCTCCTCCTGGGCGAGTTCGCTGTCCCACGGCACGTCCCGGATCACCGTCGGCTGCACGTAACACCCCTCCGGCAGCCCCTCCCGCTCCTCGGGGCCGCCGCCGCACAGCACCTTGCCGCCGTCGTGCTGCGCCCCGGCGACCGCGGCCAGCGCGGCGTCCCTGCGCACCGTGTTGACCACCGGGCACACCTGCGAGTCGGGATCGTCACCCGGCCCCACCCGCAGGGCGGCCACTCGCGGCACCAGCCGCTCCAGGAACTCCTCCCGCACCCGTACGTCCACCACCGCCCGGCTCGTCGCACTGCACCGCTGCCCGGCCTGCCCGAACGCGCCGTGCACCACCGCGTCCACGGCCCGGTCCAGGTCGGCGTCGTCGCACACCACGACCGCGTTCTTGCCGCCCAGCTCCAGCTGCGTCCGCAGCAGCCGGTGCGCGCCGCCGGTGTGGATCGCGGTGCCCACCGCGAGGGAACCGGTGAAACTGATGCCCGCGACGCCCGGGTTGGCGACCAGCGCCTCACCGGCCGCCACATCGCCCTGCACCAGGTTGAGCACCCCGTCGGGCACCCCGGCCTCCTGGAACACCTCCACCAGCAACGCCGCCGTGAGCGGAGTGAGCGGCGAGGGCTTCAGCACCGCCGTGCACCCCGACAGCAGCGCCGGTGCCACCTTCCACATCGGGATGGCGAGGGGGAAGTTCCACGGGGAGACCAGACCCACCACACCGATCGGGCGGCGGAAGGTGTACGCGAAGGTCCGCTCGTCCTCCGCGGGCGCCGTCACCCCGCCGAGCAGCCGCGCCTGGCCGGCCGTGAAGTCGAGCACGGCACGCGCCCTTGCCACCTCGCCGCGCGCCTCGGCGAGCAGCTTGCCCTGCTCCCGCGTGATGACGGCGGCGAACTCCTCGGCACGTTCGGCGAGCAGCGCGCCCGCCCGCGCGAGATACGCCGCCCGCTTGATCGGACCGAGCCCGCGCCAGCCGGGCAGCGCGGCCCGCGCCGCGTCGACCGCCCGGTCCACGTCGACGCCGCCCGATTCGGCGAACTCGCCGACGGCGTCGGTGAAGTCGGCCGGATTGATGTTCTCCCTGGTCAGCCCCGACTCGGCCGGGACCCACTGTCCGTCGATGAAGTTGAGCCGAAGGTGCTGTGACTGAGCCATGCCCTCCCCTTCGCTGGACCACGTCGGCACTGCTGCCGGACCCGGCCAGACTCTCCGACGGAGAGCGCCGTCACAACGCGCGATTGCCGAATGCGGCCGATAGCCCCGGCCTATCGGTGGCGCGTCCCGTCGACGGGGACGCCCCTGCTGCCGGAGGGCGACGGGACCGGACACCGGGACATACTGCTGACCGGTTACACCGGCCGGAACAGGCCCTCCTGCACCACCGACACCAGCAGCTGACCCTCCCGGTTGTAGATCCGGCCGCGCGCCAGGCCGCGACCGCCGGTCGAGATCGGGGACTCCTGGTCGTACAGGAACCACTCGTCCGCCCGGAACGGGCGGTGGAACCACATCGCGTGGTCCAGCGACGCCATGTCGAAGCCGCGCGGTCCCCAGAGCGGCTCGACGGGGATGCGCACCGCGTCCAGGAGCGTCATGTCGCTCGCGTACGTCAGCGCGCAGGTGTGCACCAGCGGGTCGTCGCCCAGCGGGCCCACGGCGCGCATCCACACCGCGCTGCGCGGGTCCGCGTCCTTCAGCTCCTCGCGGGTCCAGCGCAGCCGGTCGACGTAGCGGATGTCGAACGGCTGCCGCCGGCCCATCCGCTCCAGCGACTCGGGCAGAGCGCCGAGGTGGTCGCGGATCTCGTCCACGAGCATCGGCAGGGTCTCAGGGGCGGGCACGTGCCGCGGCGGCAGCTGGTGCTCGATGCCGCCCGGCTCCGGGCGGTGGAAGGACGCCGTCAGGTTGAAGATCGTCTTCCCGTGCTGGACGGCGGTCGTGCGGCGCGTGGTGAACGACCGGCCGTCCCGGACCCGTTCGACCTGGTAGACGATCGGCACACCCGGAACCCCCGGCCGCAGGAAGTACGCGTGCAGCGAGTGCACGGGGCGCTCCCCGTCCGTCGTCCGGCCGGCCGCGACCAGCGCCTGGCCCGCGACCTGCCCGCCGAAGACGCGTTGCAGCGACTCCTCGGGGCTGCGCCCACGGAAGATGTTGACCTCGATCTGCTCCAGGTCGAGCAGATCGACCAGCCGCTCGGCCGGATTCGTCATGACGGGTCGTCCTCTCGATGCGTTTCAGAGCTGGCCGACGGACGTGACGCGCACGACCGCCCGGCCCTCCTCGTCGGAGGCCGCCAGATCGACCTCCGCGCTGATGCCCCAGTCATGGTCGCCGTTCGGGTCGGCGAACGTCTGGCGCACACGCCACAGACCGTGCGCCGGGTCCTCCTCGATGGCGAGGAGCTTCGGGCCGCGGGCGTCCGGGCCGGTGCCCAGATCGTCGTACTCGTCCCAGTAGGCGTCCATCGCCTCGCCCCACGCCTCCTCGTCCCAGCCGGACTCGGCGTCCATCTCACCGAGTTCGCCGACCTGGTCGAGGGCGGCGAGCTCCACCCGGCGGAACATGGCGTTGCGGACCAGGACGCGGAAGGCGCGGGCGTTCGCCGTGACCGGCCTGACCTGGTCGGCCTTCTCCTGCGCCTCCTCGGCCGTCTCCACCTCGGGGTTCGCCAGCTGTTCCCACTCGTCCAGCAGGCTGGAGTCCACCTGACGGACCATCTCGCCCAGCCAGGCGGTCAGATCCTCCAGGTCCTCGGTCTTGATGTCGTCCGGGATGGTGTGGTCCAGCGCCTTGTACGCGCTCGCCAGATAGCGCAGCACGATGCCCTCGGTGCGGGCCAGCTCGTAGAAGGACGTGAACTCCGTGAAGGACAGCGCCCGTTCGTACATGTCACGGATGACCGACTTCGGCGACACCGGGTGGTCGCCGACCCACGGGTGCGACTTCTTGTACGTGTTGTACGCGTGCCAGAGCAGCTCTTCGAGCGGCTTGGGGTACGAGATGTCCTGGAGCCGCTCCATCCGCTCCTCGTACTCGACGCCGTCCGCCTTCATCGCGCCCACGGCCTCGCCGCGCGCCTTGTTCTGCTGGGCGGCCAGGATCTGACGCGGGTCGTCGAGCGTCGACTCGACGACGGAGACCATGTCGAGCGCGTACGACGGAGACTCCGGGTCCAGCAGCTCGAACGCTGCCAGCGCGAACGTCGACAGCGGCTGGTTGAGCGCGAAGTCCTGCTGGAGATCGACGGTGAGCCGGATCGTGCGGCCCTCGGCGTCGGGCTCGTCGAGCTGCTCGACGACCCCGCCGTCCAGCAGCGAGCGGTAGATCGCGATGGCGCGGCGGATGTGCCGCAGCTGGTTCCTGCGCGGCTCGTGGTTGTCCTCGAGCAGCTTGCGCATCGCCTCGAAGGCGTTGCCCGGCCGGGCGATGACCGACAGCAGCATGGTGTGGGTGACACGGAAACGCGAGGTCAGCGGCTCGGGCTCGGAGGCGATCAGCTTCTCGAAGCTGTTCTCCGTCCAGCCGACGAAGCCCTCCGGGGCCTTCTTGCGCACCACCTTGCGGCGCTTCTTCGGGTCGTCGCCCGCCTTCGCGAGCGCCTTCTCGTTCTCGATGACGTGCTCCGGCGCCTGCGCGACCACGAAGCCCGCCGTGTCGAAGCCCGCGCGCCCGGCCCGGCCCGCGATCTGGTGGAACTCACGCGCCCGCAGCGTCCGCACCCGGTTGCCGTCGTACTTGGTGAGCGCCGTGAACAGCACCGTGCGGATGGGGACGTTGACGCCGACACCCAGCGTGTCCGTGCCGCAGATGACCTTCAGCAGACCCGCCTGGGCCAGCTTCTCGACCAGGCGCCGGTACTTGGGCAGCATGCCCGCGTGGTGCACGCCGATGCCGTGCCGCACGTAACGGGACAGGTTCCTGCCGAACTTGGTGGTGAAGCGGAAATTGCCGATCAGCTCGGCGATCCTGTCCTTCTCCTCGCGCGAGCACATGTTGATGCTCATCAGCGACTGCGCCCGCTCGACGGCCTGCGCCTGCGTGAAGTGGACGATGTAGACCGGCGCCTGCTTGGTATCCAGGAGTTCGGTCAGCGTCTCCGTGATCGGCGTCAGCCGGTACTCGTACGAGAGCGGGACCGGGCGCGTCGCGGAGCGGACGACGGACGTGGGACGTCCCGTGCGGCGCGTGAGGTCCTTCTCGAACATCGACACGTCGCCGAGCGTCGCCGACATCAGGACGAACTGCGCCTGCGGCAGTTCCAGCAGCGGGATCTGCCAGGCCCAGCCGCGGTCCGGCTCCGCGTAGAAATGGAACTCGTCCATCACGACCTGGCCGATGTCGGCGTCCTTGCCGTCACGCAGCGCGATCGACGCGAGCACCTCGGCGGTGCAGCAGATCACGGGGGCGTCGGCGTTGACCGAGGCGTCGCCCGTCAGCATGCCGACGTTCTCCGTGCCGAACAGCTTGCACAGGTCGAAGAACTTCTCCGACACCAGCGCCTTGATCGGCGCCGTGTAGAAGGTGACCTGGTCATTGGCCAGCGCCGTGAAGTGCGCACCCGCCGCGACCAGGCTCTTCCCGGAGCCCGTGGGGGTGGACAGGATCACGTTCGCCCCCGAGACCACCTCGATCAGGGCCTCCTCCTGAGCCGGGTACAGCGTGATGCCCCGCTCCTGGGTCCAGGAGGAGAAGGCGTCGAAGAGGGCATCGGGGTCGGCGTCGGGCGGCAGCTGATCGATAAGGGTCACGCCCCCCATCTTGCCTGGCTTCCGCCCGGATGAGGGAACCGGCCGCCGCAGCGAAGATCACGAACGATACGCTGCCCTGTCAACTGGGGTTCAGCACAACAGCAATGGGGCGGGCACACACATGATGGGACCGGCGCACTCTCTGTCCGGGGCGGCTGCCTGGCTGGGGGTGGGAGCGGCGACGGCCGCCGCCGGCCACCCGATGCCGTGGCCCGTGCTCGTCGTCGGAGCGCTGATCTGCGCGGGCGCGGCGCTCGCCCCGGACCTCGACCACAAGGCGGCGACGATCTCGCGCGCCTTCGGTCCGGTCTCGCGCGGGCTGTGCGAGATCGTCGACAAGCTCTCGTACGCGGTCTACAAGGCGACGAAGAAGCCGGGGGACAAGCGCAGGACCGGCGGCCACCGGACCCTGACGCACACCTGGCTGTGGGCGGTGCTGATCGGCGGCGGCGCCTCGGTCCTGGCGATCATGGGCGGCCGCTGGGCCGTGCTCGGGATCCTGTTCGTCCACATGGTGCTCGCGGTCGAGGGCCTGCTGTGGCGGGCCGCCCGCGTCTCCAGCGACGTCCTGGTGTGGTTGCTGGGCGCGACGAGCGCGTGGATCCTCGCCGGCGTGCTGGACAAGCCGGGCAACGGGGCGGACTGGCTGTTCACCGCGCCCGGCCAGGAGTACCTGTGGCTCGGCCTGCCGATCGTGCTCGGCGCCCTCGTCCACGACATCGGCGACGCGCTGACGGTCTCCGGCTGCCCGATCCTGTGGCCGATCCCTGTGTCCGGCAAGCGGTGGTACCCGGTGGGCCCGCCGAAGGGCATGCGGTTCCGGGCGGGCAGCTGGGTGGAGCTGAAGGTGCTGATGCCGGCGTTCATGCTGCTGGGGGGCGTGGGTGGAGCGGCGGCGCTGAACATGATCTGAGGGGGGCTTCCCGGAACCGGGGGCAGGGCCCCGGCCCCGGGCAGGGCCGTCACCCGTGCCAGGAGCGCCAGAGCGCCGCGTACGCCCCCTCCGCCGACACCAGCTCGTCGTGGCTGCCCAGCTCGCTGATCCGGCCGTTCTCCACCACCGCGATCACGTCCGCGTCGTGCGCCGTGTGCAGCCGGTGCGCGATCGCCACCACCGTGCGGCCCTCGAGCACCCGCGACAGCGAGCGCTCCAGGTGGCGCGCCGCCCTCGGGTCCAGCAGCGACGTCGCCTCGTCCAGGACCAGCGTGTGCGGGTCCGCCAGCACCAGGCGGGCCAGTGCGATCTGCTGGGCCTGGGCCGGGGTGAGCGTGACACCGCCGGAGCCGACCTCGGTGTCCAGACCCTCGGACAGCGCCCGTGCCCACCCGTCCGCGTCGACCGCCCCGAGCGCCGCCCACAGCTCGGCGTCCTCCGCGGACGTACGGGCGAGGAGCAGGTTGTCCCGCAGCGAGCCCACGAAGACGTGGTGCTCCTGGTTGACCAGCGCCACATGCTCGCGCACCCGTTCCGCCGGCATCCGCGACAGCTCGGCCGCGCCCAGCGTGACCCGGCCGGTGCGCGGGGCGTAGATGCCCGCCAGCAGCCGGCCCAGCGTGGACTTGCCCGCGCCCGAGGGGCCGACGAGCGCCAGCCGGGTGCCGGGCGCCACGTCCATCGAGACGCGGTGCAGCACGTCGACGCCCTCCCGGTACCCGAAGTGGACCCGGTCCGCGCGCACGTCGCGCCCCTCCGGACGCACCGCCCCGTCGCCCGCGTCCGGCTCGATCTCCCGCACGCCGACGAGCCGTCCCAGCGACACCTGGGCGACCTGGAGCTCGTCGTACCACCGCAGGATCAGGTTCACCGGGTCGACCATCATCTGGGCGATCAGCGCGCCCGTGGTCAGCTGTCCGATGCCGATCCAGCCCTGGAGTACGAACACGCCGCCGATCATGAGCACGGAGCCGAGCACGGTCGCGTGCGTGACGTTGAGGACGGGGAAGAGCACGGAGCGCAGGTAGAGGGTGTACCGCTCCCACGCCGTCCACTCCTTGATCCGCCGGTCGGAGAGCGCCACCCGGCGTGCCCCGAGGCGGTGCGACTCCACGGTGCGGCCCGCGTCGACGGTCTCGGCCAGCACGGCGGCGACGGCCGCGTAGCCCGCGGCCTCCGAGCGGTAGGCGGAGGGGGCCCGCCGGAAGTACCAGCGGCAGCCGATCACCAGCACCGGCACGGCCACGAGCACCGCGGGCGCCAGCGGCGGCGCGGTCACGGTCAGCCCGCCGAGCAGCAGCACGATCCAGAGCACACCGATCGTCAGCTGCGGGACCGCCTCGCGCATCGCGTTCGCCAGCCGGTCGATGTCCGTGGTGATACGGGACAGCAGGTCGCCCGTCCCGGCTCGCTCCAGCACGCCGGGCGGCAGCCCGACCGACCGTACGAGGAAGTCCTCGCGCAGGTCCGCCAGCATCCGTTCACCGAGCATCGCGCCCCGCAGCCGTACCAGGCGCACGAACGCGGCCTGGATCACCAGCGCCACCGCGAACAGCGCGACCGTCCGCTCCAGATGGAGCTCGCGCGCCCCGTCCGCCGCCCGCTCCACGAGCGAGCCGAGCAGCCACGGGCCGGCCATCGAGGCCACGACGGCCACGGTGTTGACGAGCACGAGGAGCACGAAGGCCCGGCGGTGGCGGCGCAGCAGCCCGGCCACGCACGCCCGTACCGTCGCGGGTGAGCCCACCGGCAGAGTCGTCGCCGTCCGGGGAGCCGCCGGGTCGTAGTCCGGTGGCGCCACGCCGATCATGCTGTCTCCTCGATGTCGATCCCGGTCCTGAGGGCGCCGTCGCCCGACGCGTGGACCGAGGAGAGCTGTTCCTCGTCGGTCTCGCGGGTGACGACCGCGCGGTACCGCGGTTCCTTGTGCAGCAGTTCGCGGTGCGGGCCCACCGCCGCCGCCTCGCCGTCGTGGACCAGGACGACCCGGTCGGCGCGGTCCAGCAGCAGCGGCGAGGACGTGAAGACGACCGTCGTACGTCCGGAGCGCAGCGACCGCACTCCCTCGGCGATCCGCGCCTCCGTGTGCGAGTCGACGGCCGACGTCGGTTCGTCGAGCACCAGCACCTCGGGGTCGGTCACCAGCGAGCGCGCCAGCGCCAGGCGCTGGCGCTGGCCTCCGGAAAGGGAGCGACCGCGCTCGGTGATCGGCGCCTCCATGGGGTCCCCGTCGAGCGACGCCTGCGCGAGCGCGCCGAGCACGTCCCCGCACTCGGCGGCCGCGAGCGCGTCCGCCGCCGACACCGCACCGGACGCGGGCACGTCGAGCAGCTCGATCAGCGTCCCTGACAGCAGGACCGGGTCCTTGTCCTGGACGAGGACGGCCGCCCGCGCGGCGTCCAGGGGCAGGCCGTCGAGGGCGACGCCGCCGAGCAGCACGGACGGCAGTCCCTCCGGTTCCGCGGGGTGGCCGCCGAGCCGTTCGGCCAGCCGGCCGGCCGCGTCCGGATCGCCGCACACGACCGCGGTCAGCAGGCCGGAGGGCGCGTGCACCCCGGTGGACGGGTCGTACAGGTCCCCCGTCGCCACCGCGTCCGTGCCCGTGCCGCTCGTGGGGCGCTCCAGTGACAGGACCCGCGCCGCCCGGCGCGCCGAGGGGCGGGAGAAGGAGTACGCCATGGCGATCTCCTCGAAGTGCCGCAGAGGATAGGCCAGCAGCATCACCGCGCTGTACGCGGTGACCAGTTCGCCCACCGCGATACGGCCGTCGCTGACCAGCCCGACGCCGTGGTGGACGACGGCGATGGTCAGGAGACCCGGCAGCAGCACCTGCACGGCCGCGATCAGCGACCACATCCGGGCGCTGCGCACCGCCGCCCTGCGCACCTCCTGGGAGGCACGGCGGTAGCGGGCCAGGAACAGCTCCTCACCGCCGATGCCGCGCAGCACCCGAAGGCCCGCGACCGTGTCGGAGGCCAGTTCGGTGGCCTTGCCCGCCTTCTCGCGCTGCGTGTCCGCGAGCCGGGTCGCGCGCGGCAGCAGCGGCAGCACGCCGAGAGCCAGGACCGGCACCCCGATCGCGACCAGCACACCGAGCGCCGGCTGGTAGACCAGCAGGGCGGCGCAGACGACCACGACCGTGACGGCCGCCGCCAGGAAGCGGGAGACCGCCTCGACGAACCAGCCGATCTTCTCGACATCGCCCGTCGAGACCGCGACGACCTCACCCGCCGCGACCCGGCGGGTGAGCGCCGAGCCCAACTGCGCGGTCCGGCGGGCCAGTAGCTGCTGGGTACGGGCGGCGGCCGTGATCCAGTTGGTGACGGCCGTACGGTGCAGCATCGTGTCGCCGAAGGCGATACCGGCCGTCGCGAGCGCCATCAGGCCGCCCGCCGCGGCGAGTTCGGACCCGGAGCGCTCCACCACGGCCTGGACGGCGAGACCGACGCCGTACGGCAACGCCATCACGGACACGAAGTGCAGCAGGCCCCAGCACAGGGACTTGACCTGTCCGCCCAGCTGGCCCAGGCCGAGCCAGAGGAGGAAGCGGGTGCCGGACCGGACGTCGGGTACTCCTGGATCGGGATACGGAAGATCGCGAATCTGCATGACGTCCCAGGGCTCGTCGAAGAGGGGGGAAGGGGAGGGAGCAAGGGTGGTTCAAACCGTGCAAGGTTCGCGGTTCACCGCCCCCGCGAGCAATTGATTTTCTGCGCACGGCGGCACAGAACGCGCCAATATCCATCAGCGGGGGTCTGGCGCGGCACGGCCCGCGCACGCTTCCCTCCTGACCCATGAAGCGAAAGATCATGTCCATGATCGCCGCGGCGGTCGTCGCCGTCGGCACGCTCCTGGGACGGCACCGGCGTCGGCGGCCGAGAGCCCGCCCGCGGAGTCCGGCAGCGACTGGCACGATCCCGTCAGTGCCGCCCCGCCTGTGGAGCGCCCCGACACCAGATCGTGCCAAGTCACCGTCGCGCAGGCCAGGTTCCGTGACTTCACGCCCTACCGCGGCGCCTACGCACCGCCCGCGGAGTGCGGCACCCTCCCCCAGCTACCGCTGGGAGGTGCCCCCAGAGCAAGGTGGTGCTGCGGCTCGAAGGCTCCGTGAAGGGACGCCAGTACGACCGGCTCGGCCACCTCGCCATCGGCGGGATTGAGATCCTGCGGACGTCGGCCCCGCAGCCCTCGCCGGACGGCATCACCTGGTCCGTGGAGAAGGACGTCACCCGCTACAGCGACACCCTGCGCCGGGCGCAGCCCGTCGAGATGCTGATCGGCAACGTCGTCAACGAGACGTACACCGGCGTCATCGACGTCAAGGTCACCTTGACCTTCTACACCCCGGGGCGGGGCGCCCGGGCCGCCGAGACGCCCGACAAGGTGCTCACCCCCGACGGCACCACTCTCACCACCCCGCGCAACAGCGAACGCGTCGTCGCGGAGGTCTACGCGACCGGTTCGGGCGGCGGCTGCGAGGAATACTGGTACATGACCGTTCCCGACGCCGCCCCGTACTCCTGCAAGGCCGCCGACGGTCCCTACCGGGAAGTGCAGATCAGCGTCGACGGGCAACTCGCGGGCATCGCGGCACCGTTCCCGACCGTGTGGACCGGCGGCTGGTCCAACCCGTTCCTCTGGTACGTCGTTCCGGAGCCGCGGGCCCTCGAGCCCGGACACCCGCGGCGCACACCGCCTCACCGCCGCCGGCCACCTCGACACCTCGCACGGCAGGGTCGCCACGACGGTCGCCCGGTCCGTGGCGAACACCTCGGTCCACCGCTGGAGCGACGGCGAGAACCCCGACGCGCTCACGGCCACATGGACCGACGACGAGACGGTCACCAGGTGAGGCGTCGTCACCGCCACCCGTCGCACGTACGAGATGGACGGGGTGACCACGCTCGGCGAGGGCGACCGGCTGCGTACCGTCCTCACGCTCGCGGACAAGGCCGACACCACCGTCACCCGGGGCGCGCGGCGGCTGTCGTGGTCGCGCCTCGACGACACGTACACGGGTGATGCCACGTACACGGCGAATGTGCCCCGCGACCAGCGGCACGCGGTCGGCACGACGGCCGAGCGCTATCGGCTGTACGGCTCCGACGGCTGCTACGACCGCAGCCTGCGCACGGTGCAGGGAGTGCTGACCGAGGACCGGCGTCTGTGCTGACGTGACCGGGAGGGGGTGCCCGGCCGGCGTGCAGGGAGCCGGCCGGGCACCCGGCCGCGGGCCGGACGGGCACTCGACAGTCCCAGAAGCCGGCGCCCCGGCCCGGCGGTGACTCTCAGCAGCGCGGGCCGGTTCCGTCGACCAGCGTGGACAGCAGCTCGCCCAGCACCTTGCGCTGATCGGTGGTGAGCGGTGCGAGGACGTCCTCCGCCGCGGCGCGCCGCGCGTCGCGCAGGGTCCGGAGCGCGGCGCGGCCGGTGTCCGTGAGCTCGATGCGGGTCACCCTGCGGTTGGCCGGGTCGGGGACGCGCCGCACGCAGCCGCCCGCCTCCAGCCCGTCGACGAGGCTGGTCACGGCACGCGGCACCACTTCAAGGCGCTCCGCGAGATCGGCCATGCGCGGCGGCCGGTCGTAGTGCGCGACCGTCCGCAGCAGGCGAGACTGCGCCGGAGTGATGGCGATGTCGGCGGACTCCAGCTGGCGCTTCTGGCTGCGGTGGAGGCGGCGGGTCAGCCGCAGCAGCTGCTCGGCGAGCAGGCCGTCGGCGTCAGGGGTGCTCATGCGGGAACATTAGCAGGATGTTGTTCATTGTGAATACAGGTAACAGTGAGCTAGGCTCTCGGACGTCGTCCGCAGGACGACCCCGTCCGTCCGCCCACCGGAAGGAGCCCGGTGCGCCCCGAGCACCCGACCTGGACCCCGCCGCCCAAGGACCCCGACCAGCCGCCCGCGGACGTCCGCCGCATCCTCCGCCTCTTCCGGCCCTACCGCGGCAGGCTCGCCGTCGTCGGCCTCCTCGTCGGCGCGTCCTCGCTGGTCTCCGTCGCGTCGCCGTTCCTGCTCCGCGAGATCCTGGACACCGCGATCCCGCAGGGCCGCACCGGGCTGCTCAGTCTGCTGGCACTCGGCATGATCGCCACCGCGGTGACGACCAGCGTCTTCGGAGTGCTCCAGACCCTGATCTCGACCACCGTCGGCCAGCGTGTCATGCACGACCTGCGCACCGGGGTCTACGCGCAGCTCCAGCGCATGCCGCTCGCGTTCTTCACCAGGACGCGCACGGGCGAGGTCCAGTCCCGCATCGCCAACGACATCGGCGGCATGCAGGCGACCGTCACCTCCACCGCCACCTCCCTGGTCTCCAACCTCACGGCCGTGGTCGCCACCGTCGTCGCGATGCTCGCCCTGGACTGGCGGCTCACCGTCGTCTCGCTGCTCCTGCTCCCGCTGTTCGTCTGGATCAGCCGCCGCGTCGGCCGTGAGCGCAAGACGATCACCACACAGCGGCAGAAGCAGATGGCGGCGATGGCCGCCACGGTCACCGAGTCCCTGTCCGTCAGTGGCATCCTCCTCGGCCGCACCATGGGCCGGGCCGACTCGCTGACCCGGTCCTTCGCGGACGAGTCCGAGCGGCTCGTCGACCTGGAGGTGCGCTCCAGCATGGCGGGCCGCTGGCGGATGTCGACGATAGGCATCGTCATGGCGGCCATGCCCGCCCTCATCTACTGGGCGGCCGGTCTCGCGCTCAGGACGGGCGGACCGGCGATCTCCATCGGCACGCTCGTCGCCTTCGTCTCGCTCCAGCAGGGCCTGTTCCGCCCGGCCGTCAGCCTGCTGTCCACCGGCGTGCAGATGCAGACCTCGCTCGCCCTCTTCCAGCGGATCTTCGAGTACCTCGACCTGTCCGTCGACATCACCGAGCCCGCGAAGCCCGTGCGGCTCGACAAGATCAGCGGCGACGTGCGCTTCGAGGCGGTCGACTTCGCCTACGACCCCGCGCAGAAGCAGCCGACCCTCGACCGGATCGACCTCGCCGTGCCGGCCGGCGGCTCCCTGGCCGTCGTGGGCCCCACCGGCTCCGGCAAGTCCACGCTCAGCTACCTGGTGCCCCGGCTCTACGACGTCACGGGCGGCCGCGTCACGATCGACGGCGTCGACGTCAGGGACCTCGGCTTCGACACCCTCGCCCAGGCTGTCGGCGTCGTCTCCCAGGAGACGTACCTCTTCCACGCCTCCGTCGCAGACAACCTGCGCTTCGCCAAGCCCGACGCCACCGGCGAGGAGATCGAGGCCGCGGCCCGCGCCGCGCAGATCCACGACCACATCGCGTCGCTGCCCGACGGCTACGACACCCTGGTCGGAGAGCGCGGATACCGCTTCTCGGGCGGTGAGAAGCAGCGGCTCGCCATCGCCCGCACCATCCTGCGCGACCCGCCCGTGCTGATCCTCGACGAGGCGACCAGCGCCCTCGACACCCGCACCGAGCACGCCGTGCAGCAGGCCATCGACTCCCTGTCCGCCGGACGCACCACCATCACCATCGCCCACCGGCTGTCGACCGTCCGCGACGCCGACCAGATCGTCGTGCTGGAATCCGGACGCATCGCCGAGCGCGGCACGCACCAGGAGCTCCTCGACCGGGACGGCCGCTACGCCGCACTGGTCCGCAGGGACGCGGAGCTGCGGCCCGACGCGGCCGTGACCGCCGACGTCACCTGACGGCCCGCGCCCCAGGGCCTCCTGACGACGTGTCGGCTCGCGGCCGCCCTCGACCGCTCGCGGCTCATGAGCGGCACCCCGCGGGCCCGCCGATGCGCCCCATGCGGCATGATCGCCGGCCATGAGAGCACTCCTGGGTGTCGACCTGCCGGGATTCCGTCCCGTCGACCACGACGTATGGGCCAACGACGAAGGCGACATCCTGTCGCTGCACTTCTTCGGGCTGCCGCCGGACCTGCCCGCGTCCCTCGACGACGGCCCCGCGCTGCGCGCCGCGCTCACGCGGTACACCGCCGAGGCCGGCGGCGGCCTGATCGAGGCGTCCGTCAAGTCGCTCGGTTCCCTGCCCGCGCTGCGCCAGATACTCAAGCTGCCGCTCCCGGGGCAGCCGAACGGCCAGGTGTTCATCGGCAGCTTCACGGTGCCCCGCGCCACCTGCAGCACCGTCGTGAAGATCCAGGCGCCCGAGCGGGGGACGACCGGGATGCGCGAGGCGATGGTCATGGCCCAGGTCGGCCCCACCGACTACTTCCGTCCGCACCCCTACGCACCCGAGGTGCAGGGCGGTCTGCCCTTCCACGCGGCCGACCACGCCCAATGGGACGCCCAGTTCCCCGACCACCCGCTGAGCCGGGTCCGACGCGGGCTCGCCACCCTCGCGGAAGGGGTGCAGGCGGTACCGGAGTTCGCCGCGCTGCCGCCGTTCGCACCCTGACGGAGCCGTACCTGACGGCGACGCCGCTCCCCGGGGACGGCTGAGCGGCGTCGCCGTGGGGCGAGTGCGGGGCGCGCCGGCGCACGACGTGGACGGCTCCGGCGGGCAGGCGCGTCCTTCGTGTCGCAGCGCGAGAGGTACCCGGGCGAACGGGGCGGCCGCGTTAGCGTGCCCGTATGACGAACGAGCGCTCGTCGGCCCGGCGCGGGCGCGGGTACCGCCTCACCCGCCGCGGCCGTCTGGTCCTGCTCCTCGGCACGGCCACGGTGGCGGCGGCCGCCGTCCTGGTGCCCTTCCTGCTGAGGGAGGAGAAGAGCGAGCGGCCCCGCCCCGCCCCTGTGTCGCTGGTGATCCCCGAAGGATGGCGCGCGGGCCAGGTGTACGCCGCCGTCGACAAGGCCCTGAAGCGCCCACCCGGCACCACGCGGACCGCGATCCGCTCGGCCCGGCTGAAGTTGCCGCCGGAGGCCCGGGGCAACCCCGAGGGGTACCTGTTCCCGGCCACCTATCCCATCGACGAGAAAACCACCCCGGCGAGCCTGCTCAGCTTCATGGTCAACACGGCGCACCAGCGGTTCGGGGCCAGGGCCGTCATCGCGAGCGCCCGCAGGGGAGGGCTCAGCCCCTACGAGGCGGTCAACGTCGCCAGCATCGTGCAGGCCGAGGCGGACACGGCGTCCGACATGGGCAAGGTGGCCCGCGTCATCCACAACCGGCGCGCCAAGGGGATGCCGCTCCAGATGGACTCCACCCTCAACTACGCCCTCGATCGCAGCACCGTCGACACCACCACCGCGGACACACGGCTCGACAGCCCCTACAACACGTACGACCGCACCGGCCTGCCGCCGACGCCCATCGACAACCCGGGCGAGGAGGCGATGCGCGCGGCCGTCGAGCCGCCCGCGGGCGACTGGCTGTACTTCGTCACCGTCGAACCCGGTGACACCCGCTTCACCAGTGACTACGAGGAACACCAGCGGAATGTGGGGGAGTTCAACGCCCGCCGCGCCGAGGCCGGGGACGCGGGCTGACCGGCGGCCCGCTCCCGGCCGCCGCCGCGGGACCACCGCGCCTCACACCAGCGCCGGTTCGCGCTCCGGCTCCGGTTCGCGCTCCAGGAGGCGTTTGATCTCGCGGACCGCGGCGCGCCCTGCCCGGTTCGCCCCGATCGTCGACGCCGAGGGGCCGTAGCCGACGAGATGGACGCGCTCGTCCCGTACGGCCCTGGTCCCCTCGACCCGGATGCCGCCGCCCGGCTCCCGCAGCCGCAAGGGCGCCAGATGGTCGATCGCCGCCCGGAACCCGGTCGCCCACAGGATCACGTCGGCCTCGACCGTCCGGCCGTCGTCCCAGGCCACCCCGGTCGGTGTGATCCGGTCGAACATCGGCTCGCGCTCCAGCACCCCGGTCTCACGGGCGTGCCGGACGGCGTCGGTCAGCGGCAGCCCGGTCACCGACACCACGCTCAGCGGCGGCAGTCCGCGCCGCACACGCTCCTCGACCATGGCGACGGCCGTCCGTCCGGCGTCCTCGTCGAAGGGCCCCTCGCGGAAGACGGGGGGCCGGCGCGTCACCCAGGTGGTCTCCGCGGCCACCTCGGCGATTTCCATCAGGTGCTGGGTGCCCGACGCCCCGCCGCCCACCACGACGACGCGCTGCCCGGCGAACTCCTCCGGGCCGGGGTAGTCCGCGGTGTGCAGCTGACGCCCCCAAAACGTCTCCTGACCGGGGTAGCGGGGCCAGAACGGCCGGTCCCAGGTGCCGGTCGCATTGATCAGCGCGCGCGCCGACCACACTCCCTCGGAGGTCTCGACCGCCAGCCGGCCGCCGCCCGCCTCGCGTACCGCGCGGACCTCCACGGGGCGGTGGACCCGCAGGCCGAAGCGTTCCTCGTACGCCGTGAAGTACGCGCCGATCACCTCGGAGGACGGCCGGTCGGCGTCGGCGCCGGTCAGTTCCATACCGGGCAGGCTGTGCATGCCGTGCACCTTGCCGTAGGTGAGCGAGGGCCAGCGGAACTGCCAGGCGCCCCCCGGGCGCGGTGCGTGATCCAGGACCACGAAGTCCCGGTCGGGCACCAGGCCGGCGCGCCGCAGGTGATAGGCGGCGGAGAGCCCCGCCTGCCCGGCGCCGATGACGACCGCGTCCACGTCCTGTGCCCCAGAGTTGTTCACGGTTCTACCAACCGGGAACGGGCCCGGGATCTTCCCCGAGGCGGCCGTGCGACGCGCGCCGGGCAGGTGACGGGCGGGAGGATGGAGCCATGCCCGGACACTTCACCACCACGACCCTGACCCTCGCCACCGGATCCGGCGAGACGGTCACCGATCTGACGCACACCTGCGAGCAGTTCCTCGCCCAGCACGCGGACGGCAGGGACGGCCTGCTCAACGTGTTCGTCCCGCACGCCACCGCCGGAGTCGCCGTCATCGAGACCGGCGCGGGCAGCGACGACGACCTGCTGGCCGCGCTGCACACGATCCTGCCCGCCGACGACCGCTGGCAGCACCGCCACGGCAGCCCCGGCCACGGCAGGGACCACGTCCTGCCCGCCTTCGTCCCGCCGCACGCGACGCTGCCGGTGCTCGGCGGCCGCCTGGAACTGGGCACCTGGCAGTCGGTCTGTCTGGTCGACACGAACAAGGACAATCCGAGCCGCCAGGTGCGGTTGACTTTCCTGGGCTGACCCGGGCGTCATCGGTCGCCGCTCGGCCCGTCGGCGTAGTCCTCGAGCAGGTCGCCGATGAGCGCGAGCAGGGCGTCGGCCCGGTGCCGGTCCTCGCGCTGGTTCCGCAGGGCGTGGTCGAGCGCTCGAAGTGCGGCCAGGGCGGCCGGGTCTGCCCAGAGGCAGCGGCTCCTCCGCGGACCGGCGACGGCGCCGAGGGCGGTCGGGGCGCGTGCCAGGGCAGGCGGGCCATTCAAGATCGAAAGACGGGTGCCGGGGAACCAGGGGCGGCCGGACAGGGCTCGCGACCCGCTCGGCGGGGCATACTTAGTCCACGATGACAAATCGATCCGCGCCGCGGCGCCACCTGCCCACCAGCCCCTTCGCAGCTCCAACCGATCCCGTGATCAAGGACTTCGCCCTCGGAGACCGCGTCTCCCACGACCGGCACGGCCTCGGAAAGATCGTCGGTCAGGAGGCCGCTGGTGCCTTTCTCGTCGACTTCGGTGCCTGCCAGACCCGCATCGTCAGCCCCTACAAGGGCATGCACAAGCTCTGACCACCCGTCCCCGGGGCACGGCCGCTCGGCGGCCGGGCCCCGGGGACGTACAGCGGTCAGCCGGTGGTGAGCTCGTAGAAGCCCCGGCCGAACGTGGCCGCGACCATGCGGTGGTGGCCGGCGTCGTACTCGATGTCGTCCACCGGGACCGCGGGCATGCCCCGGCCCAGGCGGAACCACTGCCGCCCGCCCGACGGGGACGTGAAAACACCCTGGTCGGTGCCGATGTAGAGCACCTTGCCGCGCCCGACGACGAGATCGTTGACGGGTGCGTCCGGCAGGTTCCCGGACAGGTCCTTCCAGTGCCTGCCGCCGTCCGTGCTGCCGTAGACGTGGGCGAGTCCCGAGCCCGCGCGGTAGGCCGAGTGCGTGGTGTAGACCCGGTCGGGGTCGGCGGGATCGACGACGACGCGGGTCACCCAGGGCAGCCCCTCCGCCAGCTTGGTCCAGGTGGCGCCCAGGTTCCTGGTGACCCAGACCCGGCCGTCGTCGGTGCCGGCGTAGACCGTCCGGCCGTCACCGGCCGGGGCGATCGAGGTGATCGTCCCGTAGTTGGTGTAGATCGGGTCGGGCCCCGGGCCGCCGGACAGGTCCGGGCTGATGGCCTGCCAGGTCACACCGCCGTCCGTGGAGCGGTTGAGCACCTCGGCGCCGTAGTACACGATCTTGGGGTTCCGCGGGTCGAGGACGACGGGCGTGAACCAGTTGCGCCGCTTGAAGGTCGTGCGGTCGGCGAAGTACGTCAGGGTGTCGCCGCCGTCGGTGGACCGGAAGCAGTTGCCGTACTGGTAGCAGGCGTACACCTTGTTCACGTCGGTCGGGTCGATGACGTTCTCCTCGCCGTCCCCGCCGAGGTACTCGTTGAAGCCGTCCCCGCCCCAGGAGCGCAGCGAGCCGTTGTCCTGTGATCCGCCGGAGACGCGCGAGGTGTCCTGCGGGCTGATCGCCGCGCTGTAGAGCTGGGTGTACGGCTCGTGGCGGGCCTTGACCCAGCCGCCGTCCCCGTTCGCGTCCGAGCGGTAGACCCCGCCGTCGTTGCCCAGGTAGACCCGGCCCGGCCGGCGCGGGTCCCAGACCATCGCGTGGTGGTCGACATGGATGCTGGTGTCGTCGTACGTCCAGGTGGCGCCGGCGTCCTTGGTGGTCATCAGCGGTACGCCGGCGACGTGCACGTGCCGCGCGTCCTTCGGGTCGGCCCAGATCTTCCCGAACCACCATCCGAAGGACGACTGCGACTCCGTGAGGTTCTTGTTCTCCGGGGTCCGGCTCCAGGTGTCGCCTCCGTCGGTGGAGGTGTAGAAGCCCTCGAAGGGGCCGCTGGTCCGGTTGACGATGGCGTACAGCCGCTCGCCCGCGACGGCGAGTCCGATCCGGCCCACCTCGGGGCCCGGTGCGGGCAGGCCGCCGCCGAGGCGCTGCCAGGTCCTTCCGTCGTCGGTGCTGCGGAAGACGCCGGAGCCCGCGCCGCCGTAGGTGCGCAGTTCCGGCGTACGGCGGTGGTCCCACATCACGGCGTACAGCGTCGAGCCCTGGACGAACACCTCGGTGGCGCCGGTGAACTCATTGGCTCCCGCGAGGATCCGCCGCCAGGTGTTGCCGCCGTCGTCCGAGCGGTACACCCCCCGGTCCCCGCCGCCGTTGTAGAGCGAACCGGCCGCGGCCACATAGATGCGCCGCGGGTCGGCGGGATCCACCGTGATCGCGCTGATCGCGCCGGAGTCGCGCAGCCCGATCGGGCGCCAGTGCTCGCCGCCGTCGGTGCTGCGGTACAGGCCGGTGCCCTCGTACGTGATGCTGCCGCCACCGGGGTTGGGCTCGCCGGTCCCCGCGTACAGGGTCCCGTCCGGGGCCGTGGCGACCGCTCCCATGGCCTGCGTCCAGTCGTCCGGCCACGCGGACTCGAAGGTCTGCCCGGCGTCCGTGCTGCGCCAGACGCCTCCGCTCGCCGCGGCGGCGTACACGGTGTCGGCCCGCTGCGGGTCGAGCGCGAGCGAGACGATCCGCCCGCCGATGTCGGTGGGTCCAACCGCCTTCCAGCGTCCGCCGACCGTGGGCAGCAGGCGTGCCTGCGCGGCGGCGTCCGCGTGGGCGTGGCGCGGGATCGGCTGTCCGGGCAGCGTCTTCTGCAGGTACCGGTACTCGGCCGGTGCGGCGGGCCCGCGGACCGGGCGGTACACGTCGGGCGGGCCCGGTGGTGCGGCGGCGGCCGGCGCCGCGATCACCGCGAGGCCCGCCGCAAGAGCTAAGACCAGCTGAAGGAGACGCTTGTGCATGGGCACCCTCTTCTTTGTCATGGCCATCTCAGGCCGTGACGTTACGAGAGTCGGCGGCGCAACAGAAGGTCACGGACGGGACTTTGCGCCGTAGGAGTCTCAGAGGCCCGGTCTGGAGGCGTGACGGGTGGGGGCACGGGGCGGGCGGGCGACGCCGTGGACCGGATCAGTAGTTCTGCCACTCGTTGTTGGTGTACTCCAGGATCACGGGGTCCATCAGGGTGCTGGCCCGTACGTTCTGCGGGCGGCGGTCCACGGGGAAGACGGTGGCCGCCTCGAGGACGGCGTCGTCCAGGAAGCGCAACGGCGGGGCGTCCTCGGCCAGGCGCAGGGGCGGCGGCGGCCCGTCCGTGCCAGGAGTCGCCAGGACGAAGCCCCAGTTGCCGAAGCTGGGGACGTCCACCTGGTACTCGGTGGTGCGGTAGCCGGCCTCGCCGATCGTCGCGGCGATGGACCAGTACGACTTGGGGGCGAAGAAGGGGGAGCCGCCCTGCACCATGACCTGGCTGTCCGGCTTCAGGACGTGACGGAGCAGGTGGTAGAACTCGACGGAGTAGAGCTTGGCGAGCGCCGCGTTGTCCGGGTCGGGGAAGTCGATGACGACCGTGTCGTAGCGCCGGCCCGCGTCGCGCAGCCAGTTGAAGGCGTCCGCGTTGACGGCCGTGACCCTCGGGTCGTCGAGCGCCCGGCCGTTGAGCTCGCGCAGCGGTGCGAAGGTGCGGGCCAGCCGCGTCATCGCCGGATCGAGGTCGACCAGCGTGACCGTCTCGACGTCGTCATAGCGCAGGACCTCCCGCAGGGCCAGGGCGTCGCCGCCGCCCAGGATCAGCACGGAGGACCGCTTCGCGGACAGGGCGGGGTGGACGAGGGCCTCGTGGTAGCGGTACTCGTCGACGGACGAGAACTGGAGGTCGCCGTTGAGGAACAGCCGGGTGTCCGGCTCCCCGGTGAACGCGGTGGACCGGGTGACCACGATGTCCTGGTACGGCGTGGTCTCGGCGTGGATGATCGGGTCGCGGTAGAGCTGCTGCCGCGCGGTGACCTCGATGTCGTCCGCCAGGGCGTACACCGTGCCGAGTACCGCCAGGACGGCGGCCATGCCGGCCAGCAGCGCGATGCGCACGAACCGGCGGGTCTCGCGGCGGAAGATCCACAGGACGACGAGGACACCCGCCACCGCGTTGACGGCGCCCACCACCAGGGCGCCCTTGAGCTGGCCGAAGGCCGGCAGGAGCAGCAGCGGGAAACACAGACCGCCGACGAGGGCGCCGATGTAGTCCACGGCGAACATGTCGGCGACCGCGCTGCCTGCCTCCTGACGCCTGATCCGCTGAAGCAGCGTCATCAGCAGCGGTATCTCGGCCCCGATGAGGAGGCCGACGACGAAGGACACCACCACCATGGACGGCATGTAGATGCGCAGCCAGGCGAACGACACGTACAGGACGAGCACCGACAGCCCGCCGGCGAGCGCGAGCAGGCCCTCGACGAGGGCGAACGCGCCGACCGCGCGCCGCTGGAGCGGCTTGGCCGCCAGCGATCCGACGCCCATGGCGAACACCATGACGGAGATGACCACGGAGGTCTGCATCACGGAGTTGCCGATGAGGTAGCTGCCCAGCGCGGTGAGCGCCAGTTCGTAGACGAGGCCGCAGGCCGCGCAGAGGAACACCGAGAACAGCAGCAGGAAGCGCGCCCCCCGCGAGCGGGTCGCGGGCGGGCGGGCGGCGGCCGTGGTGGTGCGGTCGAGCGTGGTGGTGCCCATGTGTGGTTACGAGACGGCGGCGCCGACCATGAAGGCCGTGCCGATGTACATCGCGGCCTGGACCCAGGCGGCGGGGTGGGGGCGGTCCCCGTTGTCGTCGAGCACGGCGTGACCGAGGCGGCCCGGGGTCAGCAGACCCACGACGCAGGAGATGAACGTCATCACGGCGACGCCCGCGAGGCCGTACAGCAGGGTGCTGAACAGGCCGAGGCCCAGGCCCAGTTCGGACTCGCTCGCCCTGATGGACTGGTCGATGACGAGGCCGATGGCGATCGTCTGACCGGCGAGCAGGACCGCGGCGCCGCGGTTGCGCTCGGTCCAGACCACGTGAAGGAGCTTGCCGGGGGTCACGAGGTCGAGTGCGATGAAGCCGACCGCCATCACGATGAAGCCGACCAGGCCGTAGAGCAGGGCGGTGCCTGCCGACTCGAGGATCTCTGCCACGGGGGTGCCTTTCGGGGACGTCGTCGGTGAGTTCGGGTGGGTGGACCGGATGCGGTTACTTGCCGGAGCCGGGGCCGCCGCCGCGGAACGCGTCGCTGTCCGGGTCCGGCCACACGTTGCCGATACGGGACTTCCAGCGGCGGTGGCCGTCGCGGTAGTCGTCGATCTCGATCATGCTGCCGCTCTGGTGGGGGGTGATCGCGACGATGTCGTCGCGGTAGCGGAGGAACACGTGGCCGTCGTCCTCGATGCGGTCCCCGGCCGCGGTGTGCCCGCCGATCTCGTCCCCGACCGCGGCCGGCGTGTCGAGGCTGTCGGTGTACGTCGGTCCGACGCCGTCGTACTCCTGGTGGATCCACGACCTCGGCACGTCGTTGACGTCGTCGGACTCACCGGCACAGGCGGTGAGCGCGACCGTGGCGAGCATCGTCACGCTGATGAGTCGGGCGGTCTTCATCGGGCCTCCAGCCGGGTGTGCGTCGCCACGATCTGGCGGCTCTGCGGATAGGTGTGCCACGTGCGCCAGTCCAGTCCGGTGGCGTGCCGGTCGACGGTCAGCGCGGTGACGGCTTCGGGGGAGCCCGGGAAGATCCCGTACAGCGCCTCGGGGTTCCCGTCCGACCGGCTGCGGATCCATGCCACCCGGTTGCTGAACCCGGCCGAGGTGAAGTGCCGGACGCGCGCGGCGAAGTGGTAGGTCCAGTCGTCGAACTCCTGCACCGTCGTCCGGGGCAGACCTCCCGCGACGCCCGGGAGGCAGGCCACGGTCTCCCGGACCGGCCCGGCGAAGACCTGATGGGAGGCGCCCAGGAGTCTGAGCTGGACGTCGAGCCCGCCGACCGTCAGATCGCGTACCGCGAGCGCGTCGAGCGCGGGCAGGACCAGCGAGAAGGAGAGCTGGTCCGCGTCGGTGTCCAGATACGGGGTCGTCAGTGCTATGCCGCTCACGTACCGCTGCCCGCCCGGGGGTCGGATGCGGCAGCCCCGGAGGGGCGCCCTCCTGGCGCGGGCGTCCGCTCCCTGCGACCGGCACCGGAGACGGATCCGGTGGCGAGGACGGCGGACTGGGGCTTCAACGGTGATCCCTACGACATGGAACGGGCAATGAGCGCGCTGAGTATGGCACAGGCGTTCCCCGTCACAGTGCGGGGGTGGCCCCCGCGATCCCGGTCGGCCTGCGGCGGGCCCGGGGGCCCGCCGCCCGCCGACCGGGGCGGTCAGCCTGCGGCCGCCCGCACGAAGCGCTCGTGGTCGTCCGCGCAGACCTTGCTCCCGGAGGAGGGCAGCAGCTGCGGAATGCCGTCCACGATCGGGTAACTCAGCTGGAGACGCGGGTTGTACAGCACGTTCTCACCGGCCGGCAGCGTCAGCGGCCCCTTGTCCAGCGGGCAGGCCAGGATCCGCAGCAGCGGGTCGTCGGGGTTCATGGGACGGGCTCCTCGTTCTCGTGGGCGGTACGGGGGATACGGGCGGCACAGGCCGTACGGCGGACGGGTCAGGTCTGCGGGTCGTGGCGCGGCATGGCCAGCAGCACGGACAGCGCCAGCGCGGTGCCGGCCACCCGCAGGGTCAGCAGCAGCGGGTCGTCCGGCAGACGTTCCCCGAAGGTCAGCGTCCCGAGCACCGCCGTGAACAGGCAGGTGACCGTCGTGCAGACGGGCACGATCAGGGAGGCCCTGCACCGCTGCAGCGCGGCCTGCGACATGACGAGACCGGCGACGGCCGTGAACAGCAGCAGATACGGATAGGGGGAGGCGAACAGCGACCGCGCCGCCTCACCGACGCCCGCGCCCGTCAGCCGGCCGGACGCGCCCTTGATCGCCAGCGAACTGACCCCGTACAGCAGCCCGACGGCCACCCCGTACCCGATGCCGTTCGTCGGCACCCGGTGCCGCCTTCTCGCCCGCGCCTCCACGCGCCCGTACAGCCACACCCCGCCCGCCAGCGACGGCACGCACACGAGGAGCACCAGTGTCCACGGAGCGCCGGTGCTCACGACGTCCTCGCCCTCGCGGACCGAGGCGACGACCATCAGCAGGGCGACGAGCACGGCGCCGAGCGCGTAGCGTTCCCGGCCGGAGGGCTGTTCGCCGAGCACGGCGGACGACAGCAGCAGGAGCAGGACGAGACCGGAGACGAAGATCCCCTGCGCGGCCGCGATCGGCAGCGCACGGTAGACGATCAGCTGGGCGACGAACCCGGCGGCGAGCGCCAGCGCCCCGGCGATCCACAGGGGGCTCGCCAGCAGCACGGCGACGACGCGCGCGGGCCGCCGGGCCGACAGGGCGGGCAGGTCGCCGAGCGCCCGTTTCTCCAGCACGAAGCCCACGCTGTACAGCACGTTGGCCAGCAGCGCCGCACCCACACCCCACCACATGCCGCTACCTCCGCCGGGCATGGGCCAGCAGGATGGACGACGCCGAGGGCACGGCGCAGGCAGCCCGGTCCAGCAGCCGCAGCCCGCGCGGCACCCCGTGGAACGGGGCGCCCGAGATCCGCACGACCTCGAAACCGGACGCGGTGAGGAAGGAACGCAGCGCACGGGCGGTGTACAGCCGCAGATGGCCGACCACTTCGCGGCCCGGCCGGCCGTGAATGCCGCGCAGGCTCACCTCCGAGAAGACGGGTTGCCATCCGGCGAGCAGCAGCGCGCGGTTGTACCAGGCGGCCAGGTTCGGCGTGGACAGCATCAGATGACCGCCGGGCCGCAGGATCCGCCGCAGCTCGTCCAGCGCCGAGTCGGGGTCGGCGAGATGCTCGACGACCTCGCTGAACAGCACGGCGTCCGCGCAGCCGTCGGCGAACGGAAGGCCGCCGTCGCCCAGTTCGCCGCGCACCGCGTGCGCGAGCCGGGGCCGGGCCCGGCGCAGGGCGTCCTGCGACCAGTCGACACCGACGATCCGGTGTCCCGCGAGGACCGGCGCCGCGATGGCGGCCGCACTGCCGTCCCCGCAGCCGACGTCGACGACGAGCGCGCCCGGTACGCCGAGCGCCCGGGCCAGCAGCCGCGCCTGGCGCCTGCTGCGCGCGTCGCCCGACGCCACCGGAACGGCGGGGTTCTCGTAGAAGGCACGCAGGCCGGAGGGGGCGGTGCCGCTCACAGGGCGTCCGCATCGGTCGCCGCCAGACGGCCGGCGAACACGTCGCGCAACCGCAGCCCGTCGTCGTCGCCCAGCAGCGCCCGGGACCAGCGCAGCACCAGGTGCAGCCGGCCGCCCGTGGACGCCGTGGTGACGGTCAGACCCCGCGGCATCCTGGCGGGCGCCGAGAACCAGACGGCACTGGCCCGGCCGGCCTCGCCGAAGTCCAGGGGATAGGGGACCCGGCCGATGTTGCTGAGCAGCGTCGTGGACGTCCACGGCGAGGCCAGCCGCGTCAGGCCCCGGGTCGTCGCGGCCCTGGCGCCGACGGGCAGTACCGGCGCGGTCAACAGGGACGCGCCGCGTCCCAGTGGGGGACGGGGCCGCGCCTTGAGGGCGCGGGTGCGTTCCGCGGTGAGCCGCAGGAGGACGCCCATGTCGGCGCCGGCCGCCACTTCCGCCGCCGTGAAGCGGACCTCGACCAGGCGGGTGCCGTTGCCGATCGGCATCTCGGGACCGCGGCTGCGGTCGTCGACGGGCATCGTGATGCGCAGCGGGCGCTCGGGCGCGCCGTGCTCGCGGTTCCAGTCGGCGACGGTCAGGGCCGTGGCGGCCATCAGCTGGTCGTTGACCGTGTACGGAGCGCCCGGCTCCCGCCGCGGCACGGGCAGTTCGGCGACGAGCATCGCGTTGCCGGGCACCGGCCCCGGTCTGCCCGCGGCGACCCGGGCGGGTCTGGCCAGTACGGGCGTACGGGCCGCCCTCCGCTCCGGGGCGGCCAGGGGCCGGACCGGGGACGGCACGACCGGGGCCGGGCGGCCGCTGAGGAGCTCCGCCGCCGTCGCCGCGATCCGCAGGCACGACGGGCCGTCGAGTGCCGTGTGGTGCACCGTGAACAGGAGCACGCAGCCCGGCGTTCCCGGCTCCTCCACGACCTCCAGGCGCAGCGGAGGGGACGCCGACAGCGGCGGCGCCGCGGTGAGCGCGCGTGCGCGGGCGAGTGCGAGGGCGCCGGATACGGGTGGCGGCACGGAGACGACCTCGGTGTCGGGCCCGTCCGTCAGCTCCCACTCGTAGCGCCGCGCGAACGGGCCGTGTGCCCGCTCCCGCATCAGTGCCCGCGGGTGCCGGCGCAGAGCGTGGGCGAACGCCTCGCTCAGCCGGTCCGGTGGCAGGCGGCCCGGCAGGTGGATCTCGATGTGCACGGTGTTGGGCTCGGAGGAATCCATGCAGTGCCGTGCCACCTCGTCGACGACCGGGAACGGCACGCGGGCCAGCGGTCCCCGCGCGGCTGCTCCGGCGGCGGACGATTCTTGAACGGTGGCCATCAGACCCTCCCTCGGTCGTGGTGGGGCGCGTGCCCGCCGCCTTCCGTCGGCCCGGTGGCCCGGTGGGCCCCGCTCCGGCGCTCCCGGCCCACCGTCACCAGCGCGGCGAACAGCGCGGTCAGGGCGAGGAGTTGGGCCACCGGGCCGTACGCCCCCCGGCCCAGCGCGGCCGCCTCCCCGCTGCCGGCGACGGCGGCGACACCGGCACCGGCCATGGCCACGAACGCGAGCGGACCGAGGACCGCCGGGCGCAGCCACGCCACGACGGCGAGCAGGGGCACCACCGCGGCGACCGGACCGGCGACCACCGCACCCACCAGCGTCAGTGCGACGGTGCCGAGCAGCAGCCCGGGGCCGGGCGCCGTCTGCTCCGGCAGCGCCGGCGCGGCGGGGGAGCGGCGGCGGACGAGGGCGAGGGCGGCCAGCAGCACCAGCAGCACCCCGGCACCGGTCATCCCGGCGTCGTACACGCGCGAGGGCTCGTAGAGGAGCGTCACCGTGCCGCCCTGACCGGCCGGGACGAGCCATGCCTGCTGCCAGCCGTCGATCCGCAGCGGCGTCAGCTCCCTGCCGTTCAGTGTGGCCTTCCAGCCCGCGTTGTGGTTCTCGTGGATCTGGAGGTACGAGGCCTCTCCCGCACCCACCAGCACCGTGCGGCGATCGCCGCCGCCCGAGACGGTCTCCACGCGGCGAGGTGTGCCGGCCGCGGCCCGCGACGGCCCGGTGGCGAGCGTGATCCCGGTGACGGCCAGCGGGCCGGTGTCCCCGGCCTCGACCGTGTGCGGGCCGCGGTCGAGCGGCACACGCCCGCCCTTGGTGCAGAGCGAGACGGCGACCGGGCGGCGCTCGGTCAGATCCCGTACCCGCCCCTCGGCGCGTGTCTCGAGGAACTGGCCGTCGACCGACACGATCGGTCCCTTGCCGCAGGGCAGCCTGAACGTCTTGTCCGGGTCCGGCTGCGGCGCGCGGAACTTCTCCAGGGCCGGGATGTGCACCTCGCTCAGCCCGACCGGGAGCTGCAACCGGTCGTCGGCGACCGGGTTGTGGAGTGTCAGCGGGGCCACCCGCGAGATCGTGATGTCCATGCGGTCGGTGGTGACGGGCGAGAACCGGGCCATGCCGTTCTCGTCCACCGCCGCCACCGCCGTCCCGTCGGGAGAGCTGATCTGCACCTGCTCGGGCCGGGTGGCGAGCCCCCCGGCCGCCGCGAAGACGATCTCGCCGACCGCTGTCTTCTTCGGCCAGGACAGATGCAGGACGGGGCGTTCACCGGCGACCCAGGCCGTGGTCAGGTCGCCGTCGGTGAGGTTGCGGGGGCTCAGGTTCGTGCCGAGGCGCGCCGTGGAGTCCGCGCTCACGAGGATCTTGTCGCGCTGTCCTGTGAGGCCGAACAGCAGCTCGTCGAGCGCGTCGCCCGGCACGGGCAGCGCGGTCGCCCGCACCGTGTAGTCGCCGGGGCGGGCGGCGTCGAACTGCCGGTGCAGCCCCACCTCCGCGGGCACCGCGGACAGTCCGCCCGGATCGCTGCCGCGCCGCAGCGAGTAGACGACGGAGCCCGCGCCGTCGCGCGGAGCGTCGGCGGGCAGCTCCAGCATCCGGGTCACCTGCACACCGGGCACCGAGATCTCCGTGAATCCCGCGCCGGTCAGGCCGGGGCGGCCCTGCTGGGAGTCCAGGATCGTCACCTTCAGCCACCGCGCGTCGCCCTCGGGGGCGGCCACCTGCTGGGCGGTTCCGTCCGGCCGCAGCGGGGAGACCCTGCTGCCCCGGTCGGTCTCCACCCGCACCGACGTGGGGGCCGCGCGTACGTTGCCACTGGGCAGCGGGGTCATGGACAGCGTCGCGGGTACCCGCGTGGGGCCGGTGAACGCGATGCGCAGCCACTCGCCCTCCGGCGAGCCCGGCGATCCCTCCGCCCAGCCCGTGTCGGGATTGCCGTCGAAGGCGTTCACCGGGTCGTACTGGGGCAGATGGAACAGCCAGTTCCCCACGGAGGACGCGCTGACGGACGCGGCCCCCCGCAGCACGGCCGTCGTCCGGTGCCGCTCCGCCGTCAGGGGCAGGATCTGCCGCGGCTGCGCGCCCGGGTCCTGCGCCGCGTTCTCCGGGTTGCGCTCCTGACGCGTGTACGTGTGCGACGTGTGCGAATTGACCAGCCCGAACCGGGTGTCGGCACGGCGCATCCCGTCGCCCGCCGCGTACAGGGAAGGACGGTCCACCCCGGGATGCGCGTCCCCCGCGAGGACGGCGGACCGCCCGGTGAGGGCGCCGTCGGCGGACAGCGGCAGCAGGGTCTCCGGCCCGCCGCTGACCACAGCCGTCGACGCCACCGGCGTCATCCGTGCCCTGCCGGGGCGCTCGGTCCCGGCGGGCGGCTCGTAGACCTCCACCGCGCGCTGGCGCGGGAACAGGCCCTCGACCTGCACGGGGGTGTCGTCCGCGATGCGTCCGCCCGTGAGCACCGGACCGAACCCGATGACCCGCTTGTACCCGGACGCCTCCAGCGTGCGCTTCACCGTCGTGGTGGGGACGTGGCCGATCTGGTCCGGGTCGAGGTCGTTGCGCACGACGACGTGGTGGAGACCCGCGCGGCCCAGGAACTCGCTCAGGCCGGGCACTTCACCGCCCGACGTCAGCGCCTGCTCCACCGCGTCCATGGCCCGCCGGTTGCCGGGAGTGCCGAAGGGCACGTAGTCGCGCTGCGCCCAGGGCGAGCGGGCGAGGACGTCCAGCGGCTGGTCGATGGGCGAGCCCCAGGTGTAGAGGCCGTGCGCGGTCGCCGGCACGACGAGCGCCCGGTCCTCGGGCGAGTTCTCGGCCAGCCAGTCGGCGGTCGTCTCCCAGTACGCGGGCAGCTGCCGGAACGAACCGGGCTGCAGGATCGAGCCGTTGACGTAGGGCCAGCAGAGGCCGGGCAGCACGAGGGCGGCCGCCGCCACGGGCGCGAGGCGCCGGGCGCGGGCGGGCACGGTGCGCGGCACGACGGCCGTGAGGTGCATCAGCCCGAGGGCGAGCGCCAGCGCCAGGCCGGTCTGGAACTTGTAGATGTTCCGGAACGGCACCAGCGGCCCGTTCAGCCAGCCCTGCACCGTCTCGTGGAACGGGCCGCCCAGCGCGCCGCCGTACCCGGCGAGGGTCACGAGGGCGACCGTCAGCACGGTCAGCACCAGCCAGCGCCGCTCGGGGAGATCGCGCCGCGCGAGACCGGCGAGTCCGAGCGCGGCCGCGAGCGCCGATCCGGCGATCACCAGGGCCGAGGTGGCGACGGTCCAGCCGGCGGGCAGCCAGGCCTCCCCGAAGTTCAGGTAGCCGACCCAGTTGCCCGCGCCGCGCAGCACCTCGGTCGCCGACATCGTCGCGGTGGTGGTCTGTGACGTCTCCACGTACGGCATGAAGTTCTCGCCGTACGTGCCGAGCAGCAGCAGCGGCACGATCCACCAGGCGGTCGCGAGGACCACGCACGGGGTCCACCAGGCGATCAGCGCGCGCTTGCGGGGCCCGGCCGGCCGGCACAGCAGGTACAGGCCCACGGGCAGCAGCGAGGCGAGGGTGGACGCGGCGTTCACACCGCCCATGAGGGGGATGATCAGCGCGGAGCGGGCGGCGGCGGTCCGGGGGCTCGTGCGCGGGTCGGTCAGCGGCAGAAGCACCCACGGGAGCAGCGCGCCGGGGAGGGCGGCGGCCGAGGTCGAGCCGACGACGATGGTGTACGTCGGCCACAGGGCGTACACCGCGGCACCGGGCAGCCGGGTCGCGGCGGAGCCGGTGCCCAGGCGCTCGGCCAGGCGCAGCGCACCCCAGAAGGCGGTGGTGACCACCAGCGAGAGCCACAGCCGTTCGGCGAGCCACACGGGCAGCCGCACGAGGTCGGCGGCCGCGTGGAACGGCAGCATCGGGATCAGGTAGCCGGCGTACTGGTCAGCGATGCCGCCGAACCCGGCCCGGTCGTGCCACAACTGGCCCAGGTCGCGGAGGAACTTCCAGGGGTCGGCCACGACGCCGAGCTTCGTCTCGAACGTCATCCGCCCCGGCGAGACGGCGAGGAACGCGACGAGGACCGCGGCCCAGAAGCCGAGCAGCCAGCGGCGCGAGCGCGGCGGCTGGGGCGGTGGACCGGGCGGCGGGGGGCCGGCCGCGGGGGAGGCGGGCGGGCGGGCGTGCACAGCGCTGGTCATGGACACCGCCGGAGGATGAGGAGGAGGTTCCAGGTGGCGAACTCGCGCAGCCCCGGCACGAGCGGGACGAGCTGGGGGACGACGGGCCAGTACCGCGACCGCGCGGAGACGATCTCCACGTCGCCGCGGCCCCTGACGTGCCGCAGGGTCGCGCCCACGCCGACGGCGAACAGGTTCTCCCCGAGGCGGTGCTTGGCCGGCCGGCCCGTCCGCCGCTCGTAGCGGGCCCGGGCACGCTCGGCACCGAAGTAGTGCCAGGGCGCCCACTCGTGACCGCCCCACGGGGACAGCCAGTTGGTGAACGAGACGTAGATCAGCCCGCCCGGACGGGTGACCCGCACCATCTCGCTGAGGAAGGTGCGCGGGTCGGACACATGCTCCAGCACGTTGGACGAGAAGCACACGTCGGCGGCGCCGTCGGTGAGTGGCAGGAGATAGCCGTCCGCCACGACCGTGCCCGCACCCGGCTCGGCGGCGAGCTCCGCCGGGTCCGGTTCGAACAGGTAGCTGTGGGCGCCGCGCCTGCGGAACTCCCGCGTGAAGTACCCGTGTCCGCCGCCGACGTCGACGACGACGCGGCCGCTCAGCCCCATGTGGCGTTCCACCTGGTCGGCCGCGTCCCGCGCCAGCAGGCGGTAGGCGGTACGGGGATCGTCCTGCTCGCGGAGGAAGGCCCGGAAGAGGGTGAGGGAGCGGCGGAACGACGGATCCCTCACCTGCGCGCGCCCGTCGTCCCGGCGCCGCCGCCCTGGGCGCCGGCGCGCTCCACGGCCTCGGCCGCCACCGTCGCGAACTGCCGTACGGTGCTGTTCCAGTGGAAGGCGGCGGCGTGCTCGGCCGCGGCCTTTCCCATGCCCTCACGCCGGTCGTCGTCGAGCGCCAGGGTGCACCACGCGGCCGCGAACGACGACTCGCCGCCGACGAGAACGCCGGTGACGCCGTTGTCGACCGAGTCCCGCAGGCCCGGCACGTCGAAGCCGAGGGCCGGCGTGCCGCGCGCCCCGGCCTCGGTCACCACGAGCCCCCAGCCCTCGACGGCCGCGGGGTGCAGCAGGAGCCAGGAGGCGCACAGCAGCCGGTGCTTCTCCTCCTCCGTGACATGGCCGGTGAACTCGACGGACGGGCCGGCGAGGCGTTCGAGCCGCTGCCGTTCGGGGCCGTCGCCGACGATGACGAGCCTGCCGCCGGTCACCGGACGGACCCGTTCCCACAGCCGCAGCAGGAGGTCGATGCGCTTGTAGTCGACCAGCCGGCCCAGAGCCAGGAAGAGCGGCGTCGTGGAGCGAGGCGTGCGCACCTCGGGCTCGTGGACTCCGTTGTGCACCACGCGGATCTGCTGCGGCTCCACGCCGATCGCCCGCAGCGCGTCCGCCGTGGACGGGGAGACGGCGACCAGGAGGTTGCCCCGGTGCGCCCGCGCCAGGGCCCAGTGCTCCAGCAGCCGCCCGGCCCGGGCGACGGGCGCGGGGAAGCGCATGTCCCACAGCTCGGTGTGCACATGGTTGACCAGGCACAGGGTGGGACCGCGGTGCCACAGCGGTGTCAGGTACGGCATCCCGTTGCAGACCTCGACGAGCAGGTCGCACGCGCCGATCTGCCGGGCGAAGGCCGAACGGGCGCCGGCGTAGTGCCCCAGCGCGCTGCCCGCCGACACGACGCGGTAGGGCCGCCGGTGTCCGGCGGGGCCGCCGCACAGCAGGGTGACGTCGTGGCCGCGGTCCGTGAGACCGCCGGCGAGCCGGTCGATCAGCAGCTCGGAGCCGCCGGCGGCGGGGTTGTCCAGGTCGCGGTGGGCGAGGAAGACGATGCGGCGGGGCGGCCCGGGGTCGTGCGGTGCGGCCAGGGCGAGGCCGAGCGGGTGCCGGTGCGGGTGCCGTCCGGCGTCGAGCAGTGGGGGAGGAGGTACGTGCTGGGGCATGCGTGCTCCAACTCGTGTCGCTGTGTGGGAGGTTGAGGGGACGCGGCACAGAGGTCGCAAGGTGGGGGAAGGTGACCGGGTGGGGCCGTGCTCTGGTGGGGAAAGCCAGTGTTCGGCACGTGTTCGACACACGGCTACTCACCGGTTTGACAACTTGTTCGACTGTCAGGCGGCCTGATTCGTCATCAGGTGAGCATCCGGATGCGCGCGTTCCGCTCGGCGGCCCCGTGCGACCAGCACACCGCCCAGGAGGGCGAGTACCGCGCCCAGGACCGCCGCCCCGGCCGGCGCGGTCGTACCGAGCAGTGCGAGCTTCCCGCTGTCCGCCGCGGCCAGGTCCACCTGCTGCCGTTGTGTACGCGGGGTGAAGGCGATCTTCTCGCTCGCCAGGAGCACGACCGCGTCCTTGTCCGAACCGGGCGCGCGCAGGGTCTTCCTCGGGCCGATGGCGGCGTACACGATACGGCCGGTGCGCCGGTCCGCGACCAGCTCGATGCCGCTGTTGGAGTACCACTCCTCGGCCAGTACCTGCGGCGTCCGCGGCCTGCCGACGAGCCGGCCCGGCACCTGGCGCACCCCTGTCCTCGTGGGAGCGACGCTGCCGGTGAACCGGAGTCCCTCGTACCCCTGCACCGTCCGGCGGCCGGCGTAGCGGAGCTGTACCACCGCGCCGAGCGTGCCGTCCCACCAGCGGTAGGAGCGCTCCTCGACGTCGAAGGGGAACTTCAGGTACGCCTCGCCGTCGAAGGCGGGCGTCTCCTGGCAGCAGTGCACCGGTTCGTTGGTGGAGCGGTCGGTCACCCAGCGCTCCAGCGTCCACTGGAGGGAGTCGCGGGTGTCGGACGCGGGCAGCGTGCGATCGGTGTCGACGGAGGTCGACACGTCCCACACGGCGTTGCCGCTCCTGATGCTGTCGGACACGTCGCCGCGGACCTGGCGGGTGATCGTGATCGTCTTCCCGTGCACGGTCCTGAGCTTCGAGGTGTCGAAGTAGCTCCCCGTACCGGTGAACACCGTGGTGGTGTCGACGTCGATCGGGGTGCGCTTGGCCTGCGGCTGGACGTACGCGACCAGGAGAGGGGCCAGGACCAGCAGGAAGACTCCGGCTCCCAGCAGGACAAGGGACATCGGTGAAGCGGTACGGCGCATCCGGGCACTCCTGAATCGAGAAACTCGCACGGAGATGCACGGGCCCGGGCCGGTCAGCCCTCGCGGGCCATGACAGTAGGGGGGTACTTGACGGATTGTCAATGTCCCGTCAACACTGTGCGTCCAGCCGGTGGGGGCCGGCGTTACGGGGTGGGGATCGTCTCCAACGAGGAGCTGACCCGACTATGCGCAGACTGTTCGCCGCCGCAGCGACCGCGGTGGTCGCCGCCGTACTCGCCGTGGGCACGGCCTTCGGGATCGTCGCCGTGCTCAACGCCACTCCCGAGCAGCCGAACGTCCCGTTGATCAGCTACGACACCGCCCCGCCGGGCCGATGACCCGCCCGGCATGGAGCGAGGTGCCCAGGCCGAAGGTGGAGCGGTTCGCCGCCATCGCCCTCGGCGAGGCCGGCGAACTGGCCCAGGCGATCCTCCGTGAGATCCGCCACGACTTCCCGCACCTGCGGCTCGTGGGGGACGAGTCCGGCGAGCCGATGGCACTCGTCGGCATCCGGCGCGCGATCGAACGCTTCGTGCAGCACCTGGCGTCCGGTGCCCAGGACGCCCGGGTGCCGCCCGAGGTGTTCCAGGAGTTCGGGCGGGGCGAGGGCCTGAACGGCCGCAGTCTCGACTCCCTCCAGGCGATCTACCGGCTCGGAGTCCGGCTCGCGTGGCGGAGGTTCGCCGAGATCGGCCAGCAGGTCGACATCGCCGCGCCCGCCATGTACGAACTCGCCGAATCCGGCTTCGAGTACCTGGACGGGCTCGTGGAGCAGTCGGTGCGCGGCTACGCCGAGGCGGCGGCCCGCCGCGCCGGCGAACGCCTGCGCCTTCAGCGTCAGTTGATCGACCGGTTGCTGGTCGAACACCGCGGCGACCCGGCCGCAGCTCTCGGCGAACGGGCCGCCCGCATCGGCTGGGAGCTGCCGGCGGCGATCGCCGTGGGCGTGCTCATCCGGCCGGCCAGGGAGGCCGTGGCGCCGGCCGTCGGCCAGGGCATCCTCCTCGACATGGAGAGCGAGCAGCCCCGCATCGTCATCCCCGAACCGGACACCGCGGGCCGCTGGGACATGGTGCGCCGCGCCACGGCCGGCTGGTCCGGCGCGATCGGCCCCTCGGTGCCGCTCGCCGCCGCCGCGACCTCGCTGCGCTGGGCGGAAACGGCGGTGCGGCTGGTGGAGAGCGATCTGCTGCCGCGGGGCGAGGTGCTGCACTGCACCGAACGCACGGAGGAACTGGTGCTGTTACCGTCCCAGGAGCTGATCGACGCGGCGGCGCGGCGCTGTCTCGCACCGCTGGAGGGCACGAGCCCGGTGCAGGCGCGACGCCTCGCCGCGACGCTGCTCGCCTGGATCGAGACCTCGGGCGGCGCCCCCGAGGTCGCGACCCGCCTCGGCGTCCACCCCCAGACGGCCCGCTACCGGCTGCGACAGATCCGCGAACTGTGGGGCGACGCGATCGACGACCCGGACCGCCGCTTCGAAATGCTGCTGGTACTGCGCGCCCAGCGCCTGCGCGGCGAACTGAAGGACGCCACGGAATGCGCGCCGGGCCGCTGACACCGACGTCGCCGCCGTCCTGCGCCGGCTGTCTCGGCCCGCCGGCGCGGCACCCGCAGGGCGGCCCGCCGCGCGTCAGCGCGGGGTCGTCGTCCAGGCGTACGCCGTCTCCGACGTGAACTCCCGCTGGCCGCCCGCGAACAGCAGGTCCGCCGCCAGGAACGCCGGGTCGGACGCCGTGCCCGGCACGTACGGCACGGCGATGCAGCGCATGCCCGCCGCCCGCGCGGCCGCCGCGCCGGGCGGCGCGTCCTCCAGGACGACGCAGTCCGCGGGGTCCGCGCCCAGCCGGCGGGCCGCCTCCAGGAAGACGTCCGGCTCCGGCTTGCCGCGTCCGACCTCCTCCGCGGAGACGGTCAGCGGGATGTACGCGTCGAGGCCGGTCCCCGCGAGGACGGCCTCGATCGCGGCCCGCGACGAGCCCGACGCGACAGCCATCGGCACCCCGTCCGCCGTCAGACGCTCCACGAACTTCCGCATCTCGGGGAAGACGTCCGTCGACGCCCGCGCCAGCTCCAGATAGATCCGGTTCTTCTCCGCCAGCAGGGCGTCGAGCGGCGCGTCGATGGTGTACCGGGCCCGCAGGATCTCCAGCGTCTCGCGCGTGCCGATGCCGATGAACGAGGTGTGCTCCGCCCAGTCGAATCCGGTCACACCGTGCGAGGCGAGCACCCTGCGCCCCGCCTCGTAGTAGTTCGGCTCGCTGTCCACCAAAGTGCCGTCGAGATCGAAGATGACCGAGGGAGTACGCGCAGTGCTCATGGCGTCCAGCATGCCAAGGGGCCGATCAGCGGGATGAACCGGCTGCCTTCCCCACCGATTCGACCAGCGGCAGCAGCCGGTAGGGCACCCGCTCGCGCAGGGCCATCTCCGTCCGCGTACGGACCACGCCGGGCAGGTTGATCAGCCGCTGGATGACGTCCTCCAGATGACCGTTGTCCCGCGCCACGACCCGGGTCAGCAGATCCCCGCCGCCCGTGATCGAGAACGCCTCGACGATCTCCGGCACGGCCGCCAGCGACTCGCCGACCTCGTCCAGGTGCCCCTGGGTCACCTCGATGTGGACGAAGGCGAGCACCGGATGACCGAGCGCGGCGGGGGAGAGGTACGGCCCCGTGCCGGTGATCACCCCCTCCCGCTCCAGCCGGTCGATCCTGGCCTGCAGCGTGCCGCGGGCGATCTGGAGAATGCGCGCGTACTCCCGCACGCTCGTGCGCGGCTGTTCGATCAGCAGGCGCAGGATGCGGGTGTCGAGCTCGTCCACCGCCATGGTCCGTTGGTCCTTCCATGGTCCCTGTGCACCGTCTGCAACTGTACCAATGGCCCAGTGGAAATCCACCCGGTTGAGCCATTGACCTGCGGATGTTTTCCTTGCACCGACAGGGCGCTGCGCAGCGCCGGCCGGCGACGGAGCCGGACCCGGACCCGCGGCGCCTTTGCCGTGTCCGAGACCGCCGCCGAGCGGCGAGTCGATCAGCAAGGGGGGCGGGACGACCGTCGTGAGGAGCATGACCGGCCTGCAGCACATCAAGAGGGCGTTCACCGCGCCCGACCCGGGACGCCTGCGGCTGCGCGTCTCGACGCGCGCCGTCCTCGGCGTCGGCCTCGCCGTCGCCGCCACGGAGCTCGCCGGCCTCTCGCTCGTCGCCTCGATCACCGGCGGCCTCGCCGCGATGCTCGCCCTCTTCACCGTCGCCGACCCGACCGTGCGCCGGCAGGCCGTGACGACGGCCCTGCTGCCGGCGGCCGGCTTCCCCGTCCTGGCACTGGCCACCGTCCTGCACGGACAGCCGCCGGCGCGCGCCGCCGTCTGGCTCGCGGTGGTCTTCTGCGGTGTCTACGCCCGCCGATGGGGTCCGCGCGGGCACGCGCTGGGAATCTTCGCGTTCATGATGTTCTTCGTCACCCAGTTCCTGCACGCCGTCCCCGCGCAGCTGCCCGAACTGTACGGAGCCGTCGCCCTGGCCCTCGCCGCCGCGTCCGCCGTCCGCTTCGGGGCCTGGTGCATCGAGCGCCGGACGCCCCCGCCCCCACTGCCCGCGCCGCTGCCCGGCCGCGGCCTCGCCCGGCCCACCACCCGCCAGGCCTTCCAGGCCACCGCCGCGTGCGCCCTCGCGCTCGCGGCCGGGCAGCTCGTGTCGGGGGACCGCTGGTACTGGGCCGTCGGCACCGCCTGGTGGATCTTCGTCAACACCGCGTCCCGCGGCGAGACGCTGATACGCGGCTTCCGCCGGGTCGTCGGCACCGTCACCGGCATCCTCGCGGGCCTGCTGGTCGCCGTCCCGGTGGCGGGCGCGCCCGGTCCCACCGCCGCGCTGGTCGCCGTGTGCGTCTTCGGCATCTTCTACACCGCGGCCCCCTCCTACAGCTGGATGATGTTCTTCGTGACCGTCATGGCCGGTCTGCTCTACGGGCTGCTCGGCGTGCTCCATCCGGGCCTGCTGCTCCTGCGCCTGGAGGAGACCGCGGTCGGCGCGCTGGGCGCGGCGCTCGCCGTCGCGCTGGTCCTGCCCGTGACGACCCACACCGCGACCGACGCCTGGATCCGGCGCGCGGTCCGGTGCGTGCACGACTGCACCACCACGGCCGCGCGGCGCCTCGCCGGCGACGAGACGGCGGATCCCGCGCCGCTCGCCGCGGAGCTGGAGCTGCTGCTCGGCCGCGTACGCCTCTCGCTCGCCCCGCTGGTCCACCCGCTCAGCCCGCTGCGTGCGCGAAAGGCCCGCGCGCGCCGGGTCATCGAGCTGCTCGACGTATGCGCCCGCGAGGTGCGCGGCCTGGCCGCCGTCGCCGCCGATCCGCAGGCGTCCCACGACGCCCGGCTCGCCGCAGCCTGCGGCCGCGTCGAGGCGGCCGTCCACGCGCTGGTGCCGGCGCGGCCCGCCCGCCCCTCGGCCGCGACCGAGGTCGTGCACGTACCGCCGCACCACCCGGGGGCCGAGGCGGCGCTCGGTCACCTCCATGGCCTCGAACGGGCGCTCGCGGACCTCGCCCATCCGGTGCGCACCTCCCCGCGCGCCCCGCTGGTACCGGCGTGAGCGGCCTGCCGCGCGGTTGCCGCCCCGAGCGATCCCCTTTGGTCTAGACCTACTGCTACCGTCGGGGCCGCGCACCCATGTGCGGCCCGTGGGCGGTCCACGGGCGCTCCACGGGGCGGAGAGGGGATTGCTGTGGGTGACACAGGCGTGGGGCGGGCCTTCATCGGATCGTTCACCTCGGCGGGCGGACGGGGGATCGTCGCCGCATCGGTGGACCCCGGCACCGGAGCCCTGACGGCCACCGCCGCCACTCGTGCGGTCGCCGACCCCTCCTACCTCGCCGCGACGGACTCGGTCCTGTACGCCGTCTCCGAGACGGCCGACGGCGCCGTCGCCGCCTTCGACATCACGGGCGGCGCGCTGCGCCCGCTCGGCGAACCGGTACTCGTCGGCGGCCACAGCCCGACGCACCTCGCGCTCGCCCCGGGCCGGCTGCTGACCGCCCACTACGGCTCCGGCAGCGTCAGTGTGCTGCCGCTCGGCCCGGACGGATCACCGGGCCCGGTCGCGTCGGTCGTCCGGTACGAGGGCCGCGGCCCCGACCCGGACCGGCAGACGCGGCCCCACGCCCACCAGGTCCGGCCCGACCCGTCCGGGCGCTGGATCCTCGCCGTCGACCTCGGCTCCGATGCGGTGCGCGTCCACGCCCTCGATGCCGTCACCGGCGGTCCGGCGGCGGGCCACCGGACGACCGCGCTGCCGCCCGGTACGGGACCGCGCCACCTCGCCTTCCATCCCGGCGGCCGACATGCCTACGTGCTGGGCGAACTGGAGCCGACGCTCACCGTGTGCCGCTGGGACGACCGCAGCGGGATCCTGGAGCCGGTCGCCGCGAACCGCGTCCTGCCGGACGGCGTGGCGAAACCGGCGTATCCCTCGGCAGTCGTCGTCGCGCCGGACGGCAGGCGCGTGTGGGCCGCGATCCGGGGCCACGACAGCATCGCGGTGCTGGACCTGGACGAGACCTCCGAGAAGGCGGAGCTCGTGACCACGGTCCCGTGCGGCGGCCACTGGCCCCGCGACCTCGCACTCGATCCCTCGGGCCGCAGGCTCTACGCGGCGAACGAGCGTTCCGGGGACGTCACCTGGTTCCACGTCGAGGAGGCGACGGGCATCCCGCACCCCGCGGGCTCCCTGCCGGTCCCGGCCGCTTCCTGCGTGGTCTTCACCTGACCCGTCCGGTGCACGGCGGTCGGCCGCACCCACGCGAAGGGCCCGTGCCGGTCGGGACGTCGACCGGCACGGGCCCTTCGGCACCGACGCCCTGCGGGACCGTCAGCGCAGCTGAGTCCCCTGCGGCTGGGCGATGCCCAGGGCGGTCGCGTACTGCGACAGCACCAGCTTGCCGATGGCCGGGTACGCGCCGAGGGCCTCGGAGGCGGCGCAGCCGGCATCCTTCACGGCGGCGTCGAGCAGCCCCTCCGGCAGCTCCGGACCCACCAGGTACGGCGCCAGCGCCAGCTGGACGGAGCCCGAACCGCGCAGCTGCTCCGCGACCGCGGCCACCGAACCCGGCTCGTCGAGCCCCGCGGCCATCACCGGCACGGCCAGCCGGGCCGCCAGGAGCATGCCGGTGATACCGGCGGCCTGTACGGCCTCCTCGCCGCCCACCGTGGCGAGGATGATGCCGTCGGCCGCCGTCGCCACCGTGAACAGCCGCGCGCGGTCGGCACGCGCCATACCGGCCTCGGAGAGCCGGACGTGCACGGCCTCGGCGAGCAGCGGGTGCGGACCGAGGACGTCGGTCAGCTCCACCGTGACGCGGCTGTCCATGAGGGCCTCGCGGATCCGGCGCATCAGCGCGTTGTCCGGGCCCGCCAGCAGCGGGACGACGACGGCGGCAGGGCCCTCGGGCTCGGCGACCTCGCGGCCGGCGGCCTTGGCGATCTCGTACCGCTCGGTGCGGACGGCCGCCGTGCGCGCGAGGACCGTCGCCAGCGTCGGGTACTCCTCGTCGTCGCCCTCGAGGTAACCGATGGCGACTTCGAGGCCGGGCAGCTCGGAGCGGGCGATGCTTATGACCTCTTCGGCCAGGCTGCGCGTCGTGGGCGCGGGGGCGCCGGGCACGGCGAGAACGAGCGGGGGCGCGCCCTCGGGAGCGGCCACGGGCTCCGGGCGGCGGTGTCGCCCGGTCTGTCGGGGGCGTGGCATTCGTACAGGCAGGCCGGGTGCAGGCCCAGTGGGGGAGCTCATGGCGCCGCATGCTACTGGCTTTGTGCGCGCGGCTGTTCGGGGAGGGTGCAGTCGTGCGTCTTCTGTCCGTGTTTATCCGCCGGGCGGTGTACGGATCACGCAACTCCGTCCATCACGACGTGCAGCAGGGCCGGATGCGGCGGCAGCAGCAGCCCGCCGCTCGCGACGGCCTCCGCGAGAAGCAGCGCGCCGGACAGCGGATCCCCGGCCGCGGGGACGACGCGCGCCTGGGGGACCTGGTGCGCGAGCTCGGCCCGCAGCGGCACGAGCAGCGGGTCGCCGAGCTTCGCCACCCCGCCGGTCACCGCGACCTCGCACCCGTCCGGCGCGTCGGGCCCCGCCGGGCACACCGCCGCGGCAGCCTCGGCGATGTGCTCGGCCGCGCGCGCGAGGACGCCCGCCGCCACCGGGTCGTGGGCCGCGCAGGCGGCCACCTCGGGGGCGAAGGAGGCCAGCGTCGCGGGCCGGTCGGCGCGGGGGTAGAGCAGCCCCGGCAACTCCGCCGCCGGGCCGAAGGCGGCCTCCATCCGCGCCAGCAGCGCCCGCGAACCACCCCTGCGTCCGTCGTGCGCGCGCAGCGCCGCCTCGAGGCCCGCCCGGCCGATCCAGGCGCCGCCGCCGCAGTCGCCCAGCAGATGGCCCCAGCCGTCGGCCCGGCGCCACGACGCGAGGTCCGTGCCGACCGCGATCATGCCGGTGCCCGCAGCGACCACGGCGCCGGGTCGCTGACCCAGCGCACCCGCGTACGCGGTCACCGCGTCGGCGGCCAGCCCCAGCCGCCGTACGCCGAGCGACGCGGCCAGCGCGGCGGGCAGTTCGGCGCGCAGCCGGCCGCCCAGCGTGGCCATCCCGGCCGCGCCGATCACCACGGCCGTCGGCTCGCCGCCCCCGGCCCGCTCCAGGAGGGCGCGCGCCATCGGCATGAGCTGCTCCAGCATGTGCCCGGCGTCGATCCCGTCCGAGCCCGTGCGCACCGGTTCGGCCGACACCGAGATCGCGGCCTTCTCCAGCGCGCCCGCCTCGGCGAGCGCGACCCGCAGGCCCGAGCCGCCCGAGTCGACGCCGAGCACGCGGATCACGGCAGCCGCCAGTCGACGGGCTGCCCGCCCTGCCGGATCAGCAGCTCGTTGACCCGGCTGAACGGGCGGGAGCCGAAGAAACCGCGGTCCGCGGACATGGGCGAGGGGTGCGACGACTCGATCGCCGGCAGATCCCCCAGCAGCGGGCGCAGATTGCGCGCGTCCCGGCCCCACAGCACCGACACCAGCGGCTTGCCGCGCGCCGCGAGCGCACGGATCGCCTGCTCCGTGACCTCTTCCCAGCCCTTGCCGCGGTGCGCGGCGGGTTTGCGTGGTGCGGTGGTCAGCGCCCTGTTGAGCAGCAGCACACCCTGACGCGTCCAGGGCGTGAGATCCCCGTTCGAGGGACGGGGATGGCCGAGGTCGGCGTGCATCTCCCGGAAGATGTTGTCGAGGCTCGGCGGCCACGGCGACACGTCCGGCGCCACCGAGAAGCTGAGCCCGACGGCATGGCCCGGCGTGGGGTACGGATCCTGGCCGACGACCAGCACTCGGACATCGTCGAACGGCTGCTGGAAGGCGCGCAGCACGTGCTGTCCGGCGGGCAGATATGTACGCCCTGCGGCGATCTCCGCGCGGAGGAAGTCCCCCATGGCGGCGATGCGTTCGGCCACGGGGGCGAGAGCGTCGGCCCAGCCGGGCTCGATGATTTCTTTCAACGGTCGTGGTGCCACGGGTGCCTGTCCTCAGGTGTCGCTTGTGTGTCAATGAGCAAAACGCGGGTCGAGGCGGCCCTCAAACCTGCAGGGGAGGCAAGTGGATCTCGCCGGGCAGTGGCGTGCCCGGCACGCCCTCCAGGGCCTCCATGATCTGATCCCACAGGCACGAGCGCTGCCGGCGCAGGAGCGCTGGGGCGAAGGCGCCGAAGGCCCCGTACGTGACCGGCAACTGCCGCCAGGTGACCCGGTGCGCGCCTTGTGGAGCGCCGCAGCCGCGTCCGGCTGCTTGTGCTGAGCGGATGCACGGCTGCTCGTGCTGCGACGTCAAAGGCGGCTGTGAGAGTGTTGGTCATGTCAGTCCCTTCACGACTGGCGACCCGATCCCGGTGGCGTGGCCTCGCTGCCGGGATCTTCAGCTTGGCGGCAGCATCTTATGCGGCGGGTCTGTCAGGCCGAGGCGAAAAGAGATGTGCAGCAGGCGGCTGTCAGCGCCTGCGTCGTGCTCGGTGTTGAGGTCCCAGCTGATCCGGATCCGGAGTTGCAACGCGGTCTTGACCGCGGTCCGGATGTTTTGTGGCGAGGCGGTCCGGGCCTATCCGGCGATCGGTTCCTGACCGGACGTGACAACGGCCGCCAAGTCTGCGCCCGCTCGGAGTAGCGCCACGGTCCGCGTGGCGATCTGGTCAAGACGTTGCTGCAGGATGCGTTGGGTCTCTCCCAGCCCGTCGAGCTGGTGCAGGGAGCCCATGATCTCGCGCACTGCGGGGATGCCGTAACCGGTGCCGCGCAGGGCCGCGACGATTCGGGCCGCTCTGATCGCTGAAATACCGTAACGACGTGCTCGCAGTGACGTCACCCGCTCGGGAATGACAAGCCCTTCCTGTTCCCAGAACCGCAGGGTTGAGGGACGTACATCGAGCGCTGCGGCCAGCTCCGTGATCGTCATCGCGTCACTGGCCTGCTCGAGCTCGGGTGTGTTCGTCTCATCCTGGATCGCACGCAACGCTTGTTGAGCGCGCAGTGCCTCGTCTCGCTCCCGCGCGAGCCGAACGTGCACCGAACTGATCGCCGAGGCTGCCGCCGCGATCGTCTCCGTTCGCAGCTCCGCGAGCATCTGCCGGGCCGCGACAGGCCCGACAGCACCTGCGAGTCCGCGATAGGCGCGAAGAGCATGCACGTGAACTGATGTGTATGAACGGTAACCGTTGCTCGATCGAGCGGCTGGGGGAATGACTCCCAGCCGCTCCAGGTCGCGAACCTGTTGCACCGAGTACCCCGACTCTCTGGCGACATCGACTGTTCTGAGCAGTACTCGTTGCGAACCGCTCATGGTCTCGCCCACCAGCCAACCCCACATAAGCACTTGAAGGTGATGCTTGAACCATGAGTATGGAACAGATCATCGCGACCGTGCGAGGCTTCGACGGCGCGCTCGTGCTCGTCCCGGAACCGGGAGGCGACTTCCCTGAGCTCGCGTGGGGGGACGCGTTCTTCTACTACGCCCCCGACGGCCAGATGCCTGAGAACGTCCAGCCCTACGGGACGATCGTCACCAAGAACTACCCCGACGACGCCGCTTCCGACCTCGACCCTCCGGGCCGCTGGCGCGTGAACGTCCGCGTCGACCGTGCGACGTTTCAGGAGGTCACTGGGGAGGATCCGCGCAGCATCAGCCGCCGCCGAGACCATGCAGCCGCCGACAGCCTGATGCCGCACCCGGTATACGGCGCGCTCGGCTGGATCTGTGTCGTCAATCCCGGTGAGAGGACAACGGACACCGTCGCGCAGCTTCTGCGCAGCGCCCACGACGCCGCTCGTGCCCGGTTCGCGCGGCGACACGAACCAGGACAGCCGCTGGACGCGGACTGACGTCACTGGCGATCTTCGACCTCTGGCGAGCATCGTGAATGCGCGCAGCTCCTCGGTGCGGCAGGCGCCGAGGAGTCCTGTTACCCCGGCCCTGCTGCTGAGGCCACAGGGGAGGGTCGTCCTCCATCTCCTCGGTCGGCAGGTCGCGCACGTCCTTGCGGAGATCGAGCCGCCACTTCTTCATTGCCATGGGCCCCATGCGAAGAGCCCCCGCATGAGCGGAGGCTCTTGCGCTGTTTTGTGGTGCCTCAGCCCCCGCGGCACCACATGATCCGTTCCTCCGGCGGCCGTGGGCCGCCGTCCGTGACCGGCCCCTGTCAGCGCATCACCGCCGCCCGCACGCACAGCACGTCCGGGAGATGCGAGGCGAGTTGCTTCCAGGAGTCGCCGTCGTCCGCACTCGCGTACAGCTCGCCGTTGCGGTTGCCGAAGTAGACGCCGGCGGGGTCCGCGTCGTCCGTGCACATCGCGTCGCGCAGCACCGTCCCGAAGTGGTCGCCCTCGGGCAGACCCGCCGACAGCGCCTCCCAGCTCCCGCCCGCGTCCCCGGTCCGGTAGACCCGGCAGCGCCGGCCGGCCGGGACGCGGTCGGAGTCGGCGGTGATCGGGAAGACGTACGCGGTGTCGGCGCGGTGCCGGTGCGCGGCCACCGCGAAACCGAAGTCGGACGGCAGTCCGGCGCCGATGTCGGTCCATGTGGCCCCGGCGTCGTCGCTGCGGTAGACGCCCCAGTGGTTCTGCAGGTAGAGGCGGTCCAGGTTCGCGGCGTCCTGGGCGATCTTGTGCACGCACTGCCCGAACTCCGGGTGGGGATCGGGCAGGAAGACCGCCGACACCCCCTGGTTGGAGGGCGCCCAGCTCGCTCCTCCGTCGCGGGTGCGGAACACACCTGCCGTCGACACCGCGACCGTGACCGCGTCGGGGTCGCGGCGGTCGGTCACCACCGTGTGCAGACCTTCACCGCCGCCGCCCGGCACCCACTGCGAGCGGGTCGGGTGCTCCCACAGCGGCCTGATGAGCTCGAAGGTCTCGCCGCCGTCCTCGGAACGGAACAGCGCGGCGGGCTCGGTGCCCGCGTAGACCACGTCCGGTGCCGCGTCGGACGCCGGGTGGAGCTGCCACACCCGCTCCAGCGAGGCGCCGGTGTCCTTGGGGAACTTCACCGCGGGCTTCTTCGGCTCGATCCAGGTCCTGCCGAGGTCGTCGGAGTGGAAGACGGACGGGCCCCAGTGCGCGCTGTCGCCGCCGACGAGCAGCCGCGGCACCCCTCTGCGTGTGTCGATGCCGACCGAGTAGACGGCCTGCGCATTGAAGTGGGGGCCGTCGAACTCCCATGCACCGCCCCTCCTGCGGCCGATGAAGAGCCCTTTGCGAGTGCCTACGGTGAGCAGTACATCGGTCATGGCCGATATCCCTCCAGGACGCCGTTGTCTCGGATACGGGCCAGTCTGCACCCGACCACTGACAACGTCCTGCGATGCGGTCCGTGCGCACGTCGGCCCCGTGACAGCAGTGCGGACCGGACCGGCCGGCGAAACTCATCGGTGTGCGCGGGTGAATCCCGCGCACACACGCCGGCCCGCCGGGAGAGATCTCCCGGCGGGCCGGCGTCAAAGGCCCCGAGGGCGGGTGCCCGGAAGGACGGACGGATCAGACGGAGCGGTGGTACTGCTGCGGCACGTGGACCTCGGCGCCGAGCGTGCGGGCCGCGTGCCGCGCCCACGACGGGTTGCGCAGCAGCTCGCGGCCGAGCAGCACGGCGTCCGCCTCGCCGTTGGAGAGGATCTTCTCGGCCTGCTCGGCCTCGGTGATCAGGCCGACCGCGGCGACCGGCAGCCCGGTCTCCGCCCTGACCCGCGCGGCGAAGGGCACCTGGTAGCCGGGACCGGTGGGGATGCGGACGCGCGCGGCGTTGCCGCCGGAGGAGACGTCGAGCAGGTCGACGCCGTGCTCCTTGAGGAGAGCGGCGAAGCGGACGGTGTCGTCGACCGTCCAGCCGTGCTCCTCCAGCCAGTCGGTGGCCGAGATGCGGAAGAAGAGGGGCAGTTCCTGCGGCCACACCGCGCGCACGGCGTCGACGACCTCGAGCGCGAAGCGGACCCGGTTGTCGAAGGAGCCGCCGTACTCGTCGGTGCGGCGGTTGCTGTGCGGCGAGAGGAACTCGCCGATCAGGTAGCCGTGCGCGCCGTGGACCTCGGCGATCTCGAACCCGGCGTCGAGCGCGCGGCGGGCCGCGTCGGCGAACTGCCCGACGATCTCGGCGATCCCTTCCCGCGTCAGCTCGTCGGGCACGGGGTGCCCCTCGTCGAAGGGGACCGGGCTGGGGCCGAGCGGCTGCCAGCCGTGCTCGTCGGCTCCGAGCGGCGCGCCGCCCTTCCAGGGCCGGTCGGTCGAGGCCTTGCGGCCGGCATGGGCGAGCTGGACGCCCGGAACGGTGTTCTGGGTCTTGAGGAAGCGGGTGATGCGCCGGAACGCCTCCACCTGGGTGTCGTTCCAGATGCCGAGGTCCGCGGGGCTGATCCGGCCCTCGGGGCTGACCGCGGTCGCCTCGACGAGGATCAGGCCGGTGCCGCCGGCGGCGCGCGCCGCGTAGTGGGTGAAGTGCCAGTCGCCCGCGACGCCCGCGTTCGGGCCGAAGACCTCCGCGCTGTACTGGCACATCGGCGCCATCCAGGCGCGGTTGGGGATGGTCAGCGAGCGCAGGGTGTAGGGCTGGAACAGCGAGCTCACGGGGGACTCCAATGCAGACAGGACGGAACCGGGATACAGAATCGAGGGGCGGGACCCCGTCACGCTTCGTACGATACCCATCGTAGTACGGGAAGTGTCAAACTACGATACCTCTCGTACAATGGAGTTCGGGGTGAGCCGCAGCGGCCGCGCCCCCTGCCGTACGAAGCCCACCGGACGAACCCCGGACGAAGCGGAGCCACCGTGACCAGCGTGAGCAGCGCCCGAGTTCTCGATCACCCCGCGCGGGACGAGATCCGGCTGGAGAACGTGCTCCACGCACTCTCCGACCCCATGCGCATGCGGGTGGTCCGGGCGCTGGCGACCACCCACGACGAGCTCTCCTGTTCGTACTTCGACCTGCCCGTCACCAAGTCGACGACCACGCACCACTTCCGGGTGCTGCGCGAGAGCGGCGTGATCCAGCAGATCTACCGCGGCACCGCCAAGCTCAACTGCCTGCGCCGGGACGACCTGGAGGCCCTTTTCCCGGGTCTGCTCGACAGCGTGCTCGCCGCGGCCGAGGGCCAGGACGAACGCCTCGGCGCACGCTGAGCGGCCGGGCCCCGGCGGGCTCGGTCCGGCAGGCGGCCCCGAAGTGCGGGGTCAGGGCGACGACGACACCTGCGACGGTCTCGATGACCGCCGCCCGGTCCGCGGCGGCATCCCGTGACACGCCGACGTGGCCAGCGACAGGCGGCGCCGCCTGCCTCGGGCCGCCGCCCGTGCCGCCTCAGTCCGCCCCGTCCGCGGCCGTCAGCAGACCCTGCCAGTCCGCGATCTTGACCGAACGCCGGCCCAGCGTGCGGCCCAGTGCCTCCTCGGCCGACTCGATGGCCAGCCAGCCCGGCCAGGCGACCGGACGGTGCCCGGCCGCGCGCAGCTCCGCGACCGGATCGGCCGCGACCGGCCTGGCGGCCAGGCGTGCCGCGTCCTCCAGCAGCGAGGTGACGGTTTCCTTGGCGCACGGCCGGTTGGTGCCGATGACGCCCGTCGGTCCCCGCTTGATCCATCCCGCCACGTACTCGCCAGGGGAGGGCACGCCGCCCCTGAGCACGCGCCCGGCCGCGTTCGGCACGATGCCGCGATCCGCGTCGAACGGGAGGCCCTCCGTCGGCACACCGCGATAGCCCACCGCCCGCAGCACCAGCTGCGCCTCGATGTCCTCGTACGCGCCCGTGCCCCGCACCCCGCCCCGGCCGTCGGGCGCCGTGCGTTCGAAGCGGACCCCCGCGGCCCGCCCGCCGCGCTCCAGCACCTCGACCGGGCGCAGGAAGAACCGCACATGGATGCGCCGGGCCCTGCCCGTGGGACGCCGGGCGGCCCATTCCCGTACGACCGCGAGGTTGCGGCGGACGACGGCGGGCACGGCCTCGGGATCGGCGTACGCCGTCTCCAGGGCGAGGTCCGCCGGCTCGACCAGCACGTCGGCCCCGGGCAGCGCGCCCAGTTCCCGCAGCTCCTTGGTGGTGAACTTCGCGCCGGACGGACCGCGCCTGCCCACCATGTGCACCTCGCGCACGCCGCTCGCCTCGAGCGCCTCGAGCGCCGGTTCGGGCACGTCCGTGGGCCGCAGTTCGTCCGCACCCCGGGCGAGGATGCGGGCCACGTCGACGGCCACGTTGCCGACCCCGATCACGACGGCCGACGGTCCGCCGAGCGGGAATCCGCCGGTCACCGCGTCGGGATGGGCGCTGTACCAGGAGACGAAGTCGGTGGCGGAGTGACTGCCGGGCAGGTCCTCACCGGGAATGCCGAGTCTGCGGTCCCGCGCCGCCCCCACGCAGTAGACGACGGCGTGGTACAGCTCCAGGAGCCGCGCCGGCGTCAGGCCGTGCGCCCCTACCTCGATGTTGCCGAGGAAGTCGATGCGGTCGTCCTCCAGCACGGACCGCAGGTTGTTCTGCAGCGACTTGATCTTCTCGTGGTCGGGGGCGACCCCGTAGCGCACGAGTCCGTACGGGCAGGGAAGACGGTCCAGGATGTGCACCCGGACGTCGGGCACGGCGGACTGCTGGACGAGGGACTGCGCGGCGTAGACCCCGCTGGGGCCCGATCCGACGACGGCGACACGAAGCACGACTGCGCTCCTTCCCGCAGGGGATTCCAGCATCGCACCGGTGTGCGCGCCTGGGGAGTCTCCCGCCCGAGTGTCGTCGCGGCGCCGCGACGACGCAGCTCACAGCGCTCGCATCCGGCCGATCTCGCTCGTCTGCTGCGCGATCACGTCGTTCGCCATCTCCTCCACCGCGACGTTGTTGCCGCTCGACAGGACTTCGGCCGCCATGGTGAGCGCCCCCTGGTGGTGGGTGATCATCAGCTTGAGGAAGAGCTCGTCGAAGGCCGTCCCCTCGGCATGGCGCAGCTGGTCCAGCTGGGCGTCGGTGGCCATACCCGGCATGGAGGCGTGGTCGTGCTCGTGGGCGCCTGCCGAGTCCCCACCGTGCGTCTCCAGCCACGCCCGCATCGCCCCCACCTCGGGCTCCTGCGCGGCGGCGATGCGCCCGGCGAGCCGCTCGATGCGCTGCGAGCCCGCTCGGCCCTCGGCCAGCGAGGTCATCTCCAGTGCCTGCTCGTGGTGCTTGATCATCATCTGCGCGTAGCGGAAGTCGGCGGCGTTGGGACTGTCGTCCGGCACGGCCTTCGCGGCCTCCTCGGCGGACAGGGTCTTCGCCGGCTCTCCCGGCTTCCCGGGCGCGAGGACCGGCGCCCCCTTGTCCGCGCCGGCCTCGGCGCGCGTGCCGGAGTCCGCGTCGCAGGCCGCCAGGACGAGCGCGGCGGCAACCGCCGCGACCCTGAAGGAGGTTCGGGTGCGCGCGGATCTGCGGGGCTTCAACACGGCGACCTCCTGGGGCACTTGGGGTGTTCGAGGAGCGTACTTGCTTGAACGCGCGGCGAGTCGATCAAAATCCTTCATTACATGTGTGTTGCCATCTGTTGAGATGTGCATGCAAAGGAAGATACTGCCGGGGTCCGTGAACCGTTCCGCCAAGAACGGCGACAAGGGAGGACGCAGTGACCCCGTTGCACACCACCGGAGTGCGGCGCAGACGTCTCGGCGCGGCGACGGCCGCCGCCGGTCTGCTGACCGCGCTGCTGACCGCGGGACCGGCCGTGGCGATCCCCGACCCGGGAGACGCTCCGGCCGGGGGCAAGGTCTCGTCGAGCCAGGCGGCCGGGACCCGGTCCGCCATCGCGAGCGGTGACATCCCCGGTGTGGACGAGATCGTCCACAGCGACAACATCGAGCACGTGAGCAACATCCCCAAGGACGCGATCAAGGGGACCAACTCGGACCTCGCGTTCCAGGGCTCGTATGCCTTCGCCGGCAACTACGACGGGTTCCGGATCTTCGACATCAGCGACCCCAGGTCACCGAAGTCCGTGGCCCAGGTGCTGTGTCCCGGATCGCAGAACGACATCAGCGTCGCCGGCGATCTGCTCTTCCTGTCCACCGACTCCTCGCGCAGCGACAACTCCTGCAACAGCACCTCGCAGCCGGCCACGGAGAAGTCGTCGTGGGAGGGCATGAAGATCTTCGACATCAGCGACAAGCGCAACCCGAAGTACGTCGCCGCCGTCGAGACCGCCTGCGGCTCGCACACCCACACCCTCGTTCCCGAGCGCAGGAACATCTACGTCTACGTGTCGTCCTACGCGCCGAACGCCGCGTTCCCCGACTGCCGGCCGCCGCACGACGGCATCTCCGTCATCAAGGTGCCCCGCAAGGCCCCCGAGCTGGCCGCCGTGGTGAACTTCCCCGTGCTCTTCCCCGGTGAGGGCCCCGACGGAGGCGGCAACCCGGGAGGGCCCACCAACCCGGGCGTCTCCAAGACCACCGGCTGCCACGACATCACCGTGCTGCCCGCCAAGGACCTCGCCGCCGGCGCCTGCATGGGCGACGGCATCCTGTTCGACATCGAGGACCCGGAGAATCCGAGGGTCATCGACCGCGTCCAGGACAACGTGAACTTCTCCTTCTGGCACTCGGCCACCTTCAACCAGAAGGCGAACAGGGTCGTCTTCGCCGACGAGCTGGGCGGCGGCGTCGCGGCCACCTGCAACACCCGGGTCGGCCCGAACCGCGGCGCCGACGGCATCTACGACATCACCGGCAAGGGCGACGGGCGCAAGCTGGTCTTCCGCAGCTACTTCAAGATCGACCGCCACCAGGCCGACACCGAGAACTGCGTGGCGCACAACGCCTCGCTGATCCCGGTCAAGGGCCGCGACATCATGGTCCAGGCGTGGTACCAGGGCGGCGTCTCCGTGGTGGACTTCACCGACGCCGACCGGGCCGAGGAGATCGCGTACTTCGAGCGCGGCCCGGTCAGCACGGGCAATCTCGTCGTCGCCGGCTCCTGGTCCGCGTACTACTACAACGGCTACATCTACTCCAACGACATGGCCAAGGGCCTCGACGTCCTGAGGATCCACGACCGGCGCACCGACGCCGGCGCGCAGGTGCGGATGCACGAGCTCAACGTGCAGACGCAGCCGGACTACTTCGAGGACTTCGAGAGCTCCGACGACTGACCCGGGACGGCCGGGGCAGGACGAGACGTTCCGCCGGGTCCACGCGGGCCCGGCGGAACGCCGAGCTCCCAGTCCAGCCCGTAGCGCTGGAACAGCTCGGCGCGCAGCCGTGCGAGAGGCATGGGCGCGCCCGGCAGCAGCACGGCGAACACCGCGCCCATCAGCAGGGCGCGCAGCAGCGGATAGTCGGTGTCCACGTCCGTGGAGCCGTACCGCTCCACGGTGTCGCGCAGCAGAGCGGCGAGCTGCTGCTGCTCCGGGCACTGCACGAACCCCTCGGACTGCAGGATCCCCGCCATGTGCGTACGCATCAGCCTCGGATGCTCGACCGCGAGACACAGGATCGCGTCGACGGCGCGCGCCAGGCGCTCCTGCCCGTCCTCGGTGTGCGGCTCGCGTTCGAGCGCGGCCTCCAGCGTGCGGCGCATGAGCCGGTGCACCGCGGACTGCAGCAGCTGGTGCTTGCCGGGGAAGTAGTACGAGACGAGACCGCGGGCCGAGCCCGCCCGGTCGGCGATGTCGCCGAGCGTCGTCGCCTCGAATCCTCTCTCGTCGACCAGCTCCACCGTCGCCTGCAGCAGCCGCTCGCGCGAACGCCGACGAAGTTCTTCATTGACCTCTGCGCTCCGCGGGGACATCCTGGACTCCTGCGTTGACTGGCTCGGAGCCAATATACTCAGCGCGTCCCGCCTCCAGGCCCAGCGGGGGCTGGTCGGCGGATGTGGTGCCCGGACCGGGCGACGCGGGGGATCGCCCGGTCCGGGTGGCTCTTCACCTGATTCTGTCGGCTGTCTTCAGTCTGCTCCGCTCGCGTCGCCGACCGGGTGCCCGGCCGCCCTGCGGTCCCGGTCGACCAGTTCGAGCACCGGGCGCAGCCCGTCGGGCCGCTCGTCCACCGGCAGGTGGTCCACGAAGCGCACCGCACACCCGAGGGCCGCGGCGCCGCCGTCGGCCTGCGGGTGGTCGCCCACCATCAGGGCGTCGTGCGGGTCCCGGCCGAGCGCCTCGCAGGCCGCGCGGAACAGCCGCGCGTCCGGCTTCTGCACCCCGTGCTCGTACGACAGCGTGTACGCGTCGACAAGGGCATCCAGGCCATGGGCGCGGAACACCGGCCTCAGGTCCCAGCCGATGTTGCTCACCACCCCGACCCGTACGCCGCGCTCCCGCAGCCCGCGCAGCACCTCGGCCGCGTCCGGGTAGGGGCGCCAGGCCGCGGGCGTCATGTGGCGGTCGTAGAGCGCGTCGTACAGGCCCTCGTCGGGCAGCGCCACCTCGCGGGCGAGGCCGGTGTACACGGCTCGGTGCAGCTCCGGGCTCCTGTCGCGTATCGCCCACTGCTCGCCCAGGTGTTCCGGCAGGCGCAGCGGCGGCGGCCCGCCGGGGAGGGCGCCGGCCTCGGCCAGCCGACGTGCGAGGTGGTCCGCTTCGGGCTCCGGGAGCGCGGTGTCCCGGTCCCGGAGCACCGCGCGGAGCCAGTCGTGGGCCGACTCGCTGCGGAACAGAGTGCCGGAGAAGTCGAACAGCACCGCCGTGATCGCCATGCCGACGATCCTTCACGGTTCAGCGACGCCGCGACAAGACCGCCCTGTGGTACGAGACCGTCGTCAGGGCCACCACGGCCGCCCCCAGCAACCATCCGGCGACCACGTCGGAGGGCCAGTGGACGCCCAGATACACGCGCGTGAGGCCCACACCGGCGACGCTCACGACGGCGAGCGCGACGCACCACGCCCAGCCGGCCCCGGAGGCTCCGTAGCGCCGGGCCAGCCACAGGAGCAGCCCGCAGGTCACCGCCGCCGTCATCGCGTGACCGGAGGGAAACGCCGAGTACTGCGCGGAGTCCACCGGGTCAGGCCACTGCGGACGTTCCCGGCCCGCCATCGCCTTCAGCGACTGCTGCACGGCCGCAGCCAGGGCGCTCGCGGCGGCCACCCACACCGCGAGGAGCCGTTCGCCCCGCAGCCAGAGCCACACGGTCGCCGTGGCGGCCAGCAGGCGCATCGTCCACGGGTCCCACACCCAGTCCGTCAGCACCCGGTTGACGCGGGTGAGCCCCGGCTCGGCGACCGCGGTGCTGTGCAGCGCCTCCGCGACGTCGCGGTCGAAGGCGAGCAGCGGGGACCAGGGCAGGACCACCAGCACCGTCAGCACGGCCGTCAGGGCCAGGCAGACCGTGCCCGTACGGGCCGCCGCGGTCACGCGCGGGGCCGGACGACGGGCAGGGGCGGGGGCCGGGCTCAGGCGCGAGAGGGTCATGCACCGATCCTGGCCCCTTGACGTGCGGTCCGGCTATCCCAGCGCGCGCAGTCCCGGGACGAATGCCACGAGCAGCGGAACGACGGGCACCAGCGCCGCGGCCGCCGTCAATTGAAACCGGCGGCCGGCGGTGAACCGCGGCACGGGGGTCAGCAGCCGGTTCACCCGCTGCGGGAGCTGTGCGCCTGGCGTGGGGCAGGGGCCGAAGACCCCGCGGTCCTCGTTCAGTTCGACCAGCGCCAGGGCGATCGTCAGCCGCCCGAACCGACGCGAGGCGACATCGTCCGCGGCCAGCTCGACCAGCCGGTGCATCTCGTCGCGGAACGCGGCGAACACCGGGATCTGCGGGAACCCGTTGGCCAGCGCGGCGGAACAGTGCAGCAGCCAGTCGTGCCGGGCCCGGGCGTGCCCCTGCTCGTGCGCCAGCACCGCATCCAGCTGACGCCCCTTCAGCCTGAGCAACGCCGCGGTCGTGATGACCAGTTGGGGCGCCGCGCCCGGGAGCCACCAGGCGTCCGGCCGCTCGCCCTCCAGGACCACCAGCGGCTCGTCGCCCGGCTCCTCGCCGGGCAGCAGGGGGGAACGCACCAGGAGCTCCCGGTGCCGCCGACGGCGCCGCGCGTGAGCCCGCAGCACCTCACGCGTGAGCATCGTCGCGGTCCACAGCCCGCCGCAGGCGAGGAGAACCGCCAGCACGGCGGACCAGGGCTCGTTCGCCCGCAGGGCGTAGGCCTCGACGACGCCGTGCGGAGCCGGGGCGAAGACATGGCCGCGGACCAGCTGCCAGGCCGCGGCGGCGCTGAGGACCATGGACAGGGCGAAGGAGAGGAGCACGGCGGCGACCACGCACTGCCACACCCACAGCGCGACGACGGGCTCGCGCTCCGCCCAGTCGCCGCGTGACACGAGTCGTGGGGCGACGAGGGCGGCCAGTACCCCGAGCAGAAGCAGCGCGAGCGAGACCATCATGGAATCCAGCCTATGAGCGCGGTGCTACCTGCCGGTATGGCCCTGCGCGTCAAGTGATGCACGCCACGGTTTGAACGGCGGACCGTCCGAGGCGGCTCACAGGGTCAGAAGCATCGCCAGCATCGCCGTTCCCATCGCGACTCTGCAGGCCAGGGCAAGTTCCGGTGGGGCGCCCCAGGAGGGCGCCGCCGGGCCCGGGCTTCCGGCGGGGGCCGCGACCGGGACGAGGCGCAGGCCGGCGCGCAGCACGTACCCCGCGAAATACACGACGAGCGCAGCAGTCAGCAGAGGGACTCCCGTGCGGGCGTGGGACGCGTGATGGGTGCCGGGTCCGGCCATCGCCGCCGCCATGTAGATCATCGCCAGGCACGCCACGAGATGGTGCACGTGGTGGCGGCGGGTGCGCAGCGCCCATATCGCGCGCAGGGCCGCGGCGCCGAACACCACGGCGTACACCACCCAGTGCCAGGAGGGAAGCGTGAGCACGGCAGCGGGTACGGCCATCGCCGCCATGCCGAAGCCCATCAGCGCCTCGCCCCCGGCCGCCTCGCGCGCCTCACCCGTGCAACTGCGCATCCGCAGCAGGCAGTACGCCCCGGTCGCGGCGCACAGCGCCATGAGCAGCAATCCGGACGTCATCGGTCCGTGCACGCGTCTCTCCCCCTTCGACGGCGTCGAAGGGTGCATGCCCGCAGGCACAGGACGTACCCGAGCGCACAGGAGTACAGGGGAGCGCGTCAGGGGCGCGGGCGGGGAGGTCCACGGGGTGACCGGGGCTGACTCGGCCGCCGGTGGGCACGTTACCCTCGTGCCACGCGTACCCCCTCGTGCCGCCGGCGCCTCGCCGTGCCCGCACCCGGTCGAAACGGAGCCGCCCATGGACACCGCACCGCCCCGCGATTCCGGTGAACTCACCTACCGTGACGCGGTGGCGGACGACGTCCCGGTGCTCGTCCCGCTGATCGAGTCGGCGTACCGCGGGGAGAGCAGCCGTACGGGCTGGACCACCGAGGCCGACCTCCTGCACGGTCAGCGAACGGACCCCGAGGGCGTACTCGCGGTGATCCGCGCGCCCGGCAGCCGGCTGATGGTGGTCGAGCGCGACGGCGAGCCGCTCGCCTGCTGCCAGCTCGAACACCGCGGCGACGCCGCCTACTTCGGCATGTTCGCCGTGCGTCCCGATCTCCAGGGCGGGGGTCTCGGCCGTCGGGTGATCGCCGAGGCGGAGCGCAGCGCGCGCGAGACCTGGGGAGTGCGGGAGATGCACATGACGGTGATCAGCCTCCGCGAGGAGCTGATCGCCTGGTACGAGCGCCGCGGCTACCGCCGTACGGGACAGCTGAGCCCGTTCCCGTACGGCGACGAGCGGTTCGGGATCCCGCAGCGCGACGATCTGGTCTTCGAGCTGCTGGTGAAGGACCTCACCGACTGATCGGAGCCGGCTCCGTCACGCGGTGAACCGCCCGGTGCGGCGGATCTCGGGGAAGTCGGTGGTCGCGCCGTCCAGTTCGAGGGCGCGCACCAGCCGCAGGTGCTCCTGGGTGTTGACCACCCAGCCGATCACTCCCAGCCCCGCGCCGTGGGCGCGCTCGACGGTCTCCAGCGTGAGCCTGCGGATGTTCAGCGCGAGCGACGCGGCGCCCACCGCCTTCCCCCGGTCCACGATGTCCGCTTCCCACCGGCTGGCGATCAGCACCGTCCGCACGCCCGGCACCAGAGTGGCCATCTCCGCGACGGCGTCGTCGTGGAAGGACGAGACCTCCACCCGGGGCACCAGGTCGCGGCGCTTCATCACCTCGGCCAGCGCGCGTGCCGCCGCCACGTCCTTGATCTCCGCCTGCAGCGGCGAGCGCACGGCGTCGAGGACCTCCTCGAAGACGGGCACGCGCTCGCCCATGCCCGCGTCGAGCTGACGCAGCTCCGCGAGGGTCTTCTCGGCGATAGGGCCGTTCCCGTCGGTCGTGCGGTCCACGTCGGCGTCGTGCATGACGGCCAGCGCGCCGTCCTTGGTCAGATGCAGGTCCAGTTCGATGGCGTCCATGCCGCACTGCTCGGCGCGGACGAAGGAGCGCAGGGTGTTCTCCGGCTCGACGCCCATGACCCCGCGATGACCGATGGTGAGGAAAGTCAAGATTCTCTCGCTTCCGTCGACGGCGGCTCCCGCGGCCCGGCCCCCGCTCGCCCACGCGGTGGGGGCGCACGCGGGTAAGGACGCAGCCTAACGGCCCCTCCCGCACAGGGGACCGTTCTCGTACGGGGTGTCCGGAAGCTGCCCGTCCGCGTGTCTCCCCAAGTCGCGGACTGTCCGTGATGCCCGCCACTCACCGCAAAAACTTCTGCGATCATGGGGGTGGGACAGGATAATTTCCGATGCCTCCTCTTGTATGGAGGAACGCCGCACCGATACGGTGTCTTGACGCGAGGTTCTCCCGTGAAGGAAGTGGCATGACGGAAATTCTTGTGCAGGACATGGCCGACAAGGGCATATCTCACGACGGGCGGGTGGTCGACCACCCGAGCTGGCCGGTGCTCAAGAATGCCGTCGAAGAGATCCGCCCCTGGCAGTCCAAGGACGGCTCCATCGACTTCGACGCAGAGGGCGCCCCCGCCCGCTCCGACGCCGAGGCCGCCGTCGAGCAGGTCATCGGCGCGGTGGAGGACCTCTCCCTGCTGCTTCCGCACGACGACGCCTACCACCGGGCCCTCGTCGCCGACCTGCGCAAGTGGGCGAAGGACGGCTTCACGGTCCCGGACTTCCTGGACTCGCTGCTCGCCTTCCATCCGGCCGCCGCCCGCGAGGACGGACTGCAGCACCTCGTCGTCTTCCCGATGTACACGCAGAACGGCAACCCGGACCGCAACCTCGAAGCGGTGGTCCTGCGCATGGTCTGGCCCGAGTGGCTCGCCGAGCTGGAGCGCACCCGCTACGACAACCCGCTCTTCTGCGGCATCACCTTCGAGGACTTCACCGCCGGGTACGACACCAACTCGGCCGTCCTCTTCCCGGAGACCATCGCCGTCCGCGAGGCCCCCGAGCGCTTCACCTGGGGCGGCATCTTCTGCGACCGCGAGGCCGCGCGCTTCCGTGCCGTGACCGAGGAGGCCGTGCGCATCCTCGGCCTGGAGCTGCCGGACGACATCCGCGAGATGGTCGGCGACCAGAAGCGCTGCGAGCAGGCGTTCGTGCTGTGGGACATGGTCCACGACCGCACTCACAGCCATGGCGACCTGCCGTTCGACCCGTTCATGATCAAGCAGCGCCAGCCGTTCTGGATGTACGGCCTGGAGGAGCTGCGCTGCGACCTCACCGCGTTCAAGGAGGCCGTCAAGCTGGAGGCCGAGGGCAGCCGGCACGGCCGCGACGTCCAGTACGCCGTCCTCTTCGACCGCATGTTCCGCTTCCCTGTCACGGGTGACCGGACGCGCAACTACGACGGCCTCGGCGGCCAGCTCCTCTTCGCGTACCTCCACAAGCACGACGTGGTGCGCTGGACCGACAACACCCTGAAGATCGACTGGGAGCGGGCGCCGCAGGTCACGAACCAGCTGTGCGCCGAGATCGAGAAGCTCTACCGCGACGGCATCGACCGCCCGAAGCTGGTCCACTGGTTCGCCGCGTACGAGCTGGTCTCCACGTACCTCGCCCCGCACCCGGGCTCCCGCTGGGCCAAGGGCCCCGACGCCCTGGACCTGTCCCAGCCTCCGCGCAAACTGGTGGACGACGTGCTTCCGGACGAGTTTCCGCTGAGCATGTTCTATGAGGCGCTCTCCAAGAAGCTGAAGAACGTGATCGCCTCCACCAAGGGGATCACCGCTGCTTCGGCCGGAGCGGCCGCGTGAGCTCTCGCATCCAGGAGGCGACCACCATGAACGGGAACGGCAACGGCGCGCTCGAAGGCGCGGTCGTGGCGGTGGCCGGTGCGGCCGGCCCCGCCGGACGGGCCACCCTGCTGAGGCTGGCCGAGGCCGGCGCGACCGTCGTCGCCTCCGACGCCGACGCCGAGCGTCTCGCCCAGGCCGTCGACGCCGCGCGGTACGCGCACGGCGGTGCCACGGTCATCGGCGACACCGTCGACCTGCTCGATCTGAACGCCGCCAAGGCGTGGGCGGACAAGACCGAGAAGGAGTTCGGCCGGGTCGACGGGCTGGTGCACCTCGTCGGCGGCTGGCGCGGCAGCGCCGGCTTCACCGAGAGCGACCCGGCCGACTGGGCCCTGCTCGAGAAGCTGCTGATCCGCACGGTCCAGAACACCTCGCTGGCCTTCCACGACGGACTGCTGCGCAGCGACCGCGGCCGCTATGTGCTCATCAGCGCCGCGGGAGCCACCAAGCCCACCGCCGGCAACGCCGCCTACGCCGCCGCAAAGGCCGCCGCCGAGGCGTGGACGCTCGCCGTCGCCGACTCCTTCCGCAAGGCGGGGGGCGATCAGGGCCCGGCGGCAGCGGCTGCCATCCTGGTCGTCAAGGCACTGGTGCACGACGCCATGCGCGCCGAGCGCCCGAATGCGAAGTTCGCGGGCTTCACCGACGTGACGGAGCTGGCAGAGGCCATCGCCGGAGTCTGGGACCGGCCCGCCGAGGAACTGAATGGACAGCGTCTGTGGCTGACCCCCAAACCCTGAAGACCGACGCCCGTCGTCACCACGACCCGTCCGTCCGCGGGTTCGCCAGTGACAACTACGCGGGCGCCCACCCGGAGGTGCTCGCGGCCCTCGCCCTCGCCAACGGCGGCCACCAGGTCGCCTACGGCGAGGACCAGTACACCGAGCACCTCCAGCGGGTCATGCACAGCCACTTCGGGCCGACCGCCGAGGCGTTCCCGGTGTTCAACGGCACCGGCGCCAATGTGACCGCCCTGCAGGCGCTCACGGACCGCTGGGGCGCGGTGATCTGCGCGGAGACCGCGCACATCAACGTGGACGAGGGCGGGGCGCCGGAGCGGATGGGCGGACTCAAGCTGCTCACCGTGCCGACCCCGGACGGCAAGCTCACCCCCGAGCTGATCGACCGGCAGGCCTGGGGCTGGGAGGACGAGCACCGCGCGATGCCCCAGGTCGTCTCGATCACCCAGAACACCGAGCTGGGCACCGTGTACACCGTGGACGAGATCCGCGCCGTCGTCGAGCACGCGCACGGCCTCGGCATGAAGGTCCATCTCGACGGTGCCCGGATAGCCAACGCGGCCGCCTCTCTGGACGTCCCGATGCGGACCTTCACCAACGCGGTCGGCGTCGACGTGCTCACCTTCGGCGGCACGAAGAACGGCATGCTCTTCGGCGAGGCGGTCGTCGTCCTCAACCCGGACGCGGTCAGCCACATGAAGCATCTGCGCAAGATGTCGATGCAGCTCGCCTCCAAGATGCGTTTCCTCTCCGTGCAGTTCGAGGCGCTGCTCGCCAAGGACCTGTGGCTGCGCAACGCCCGCCACTCCAACGAGATGGCGCAGCGGCTCGCCGCGGGTGTGCGCACGGTCGACGGCGTGGAGATCCTCCACGCCGTCGAGGCCAACGCCGTCTTCGCGCGGCTCCCGCAGGACGTGACCCGGCGGCTGCAGGAGCGCTTCCGGTTCTACTTCTGGGACGAGGCGGCCGGGGACGTCCGCTGGATGTGCTCCTTCGACACCACCGAGGACGACGTCGACACGTTCGTCCAGGCGCTGAAGGAAGAGATGGCGCGCTAGACGGGAATTGCATAAGGATGCGGCCAACCGGAAAACCATTGGTTTCCGGTCGGCCGCGCTCTTACGCTCGGTCGTCATGGAACTGATCCAGCAGGTCCCCGAACTGTCGGCGTACCTCGCCGCAGACGCCGCCATCGACCACGGCCATCCACGCGTCCGGGAAACCGCGGCGCAGCTGCGCGCCGATCACCCCGACGCATACTCATACGCCAAGGCGGCGTACGAATTCGTCCGCGACGCCATTCCCCACTCCGCCGACAGCGGCGACAGGCGGGTCACCTGGCGGGCTTCGGACGTGCTCGCGCTGGGTACCGGAATCTGCCACGCGAAGTCCCACGCGCTCGCCGCGCTGCTGCGTGCCGAAGGCATCCCCACGGCCCTCTGCTACCAGCGCCTCACGGACGACGACGGCTCGAACCCGATGGTCCACGGACTGGTCGCGATCCCCCTGCCCGGCGCATCGGGCTGGGCGCGCCAGGACCCGCGCGGCAACATCCCCGGGGTCGTCGACGCGCAGTTCTCGACGAACGGGGAGCGTCTGGCCTGGCCCGTACGACCCGAGTGCAGTGAAGTGGACTATCCGATACTCTTTGCTGCACCACATCCGGCGGTCCTCACGGCCCTGCGGACGGCATCCGACCGGCCGGCCCTGTGGCGCACGCTGCCCACGGACATCTGAACGGCGGACCCATGGCACTCTCCCTCACCGTCTCGGACGAGGTGCGCGCCCTCGCGCCCGGCTTCGTCCACGTCGCCGTCGAGGCGCACGGCCTCGTGAACGGCCCGAGCAACGACGACAGTTCGGCGCTGCTGGAGGACGCGGCACGCCGACTCGCCGCCCGTCTCGACGGCCGCGCGCCGCACGAGGACACGCACATGGCGGCCTGGCGCGAGGCTTACACCGCCTTCGGCGCCAAGCCCTCGCGCACCCGCAACTCGGCCGAGGCGCTGGCCCGGCGGGCGCTCGCCGACGGCGGACTGCCCCGCATCAACGCGCTGGTCGACCTCTACAACGCGATCAGCGTCGCCCATCTGATCCCGGTGGGCGGCGAGGACACCGACCGCATCGCCGGCGGCATGCGCCTCGTACGGGCCACGGGCGAGGAGCCGTTCGTCACGGTCGCGGGCGGTGAGGAGGGCGTGGAGCACCCCGACGCGGGCGAGGTCGTCTGGTGCGACGAGGAGGGTGTCACCTGCCGCCGCTGGAACTGGCGCCAGGGCGTGCGCACCCGTCTCACCGAGGACACGGTGAACGCGCTGTTCCTGCTGGAGGGCATGGCCCCGGCGACAGGGGGTGAGCTCGCGGCGGCAGCCGCCGAACTCGCCGAGGGTCTGGAGAAGCTGAGCCCCGGGGCGCGGGTCACGGTCCACGCCCCGCGGTAGGCCCTTAGGGCCGGGGCCTCAGCTGGCCTCGCGGACCTCGGCGGGCGTCGGTGCGGTGCCCCCGAGGTGCGCGGGGACCCACCAGGTGTCGCCCGCGTCCCTGGGGCGTACCGGGTACGCGCGCTGGGCCGCCTCCAGCAGCTCCTGCACACGCTCGCGCAGCCGCCGCGTGAGGGCGCCCGCGTACTGGTCCGTCGGTGCCTCCATGGGCTCGCCGACCCGGATCGTCACCGGGATGTGCGAGCGCTTGAAGTTCCGCGGACGGCCCTTGGTCCACAGTCGCTGCGTACCCCACAGCGCCACCGGGATCAGCGGCACGCCGGCCTCCTGTGCCAGGCGTACGGCGCCCGACTTGAAGGACTTCAGCGTGAACGACTGGGAGATCGTCGCCTCCGGGAAGACGCCCACGATCTCGCCCGAGCGCAGCGAGTCCAGCGCGTGCGCGTAGGCGGCCTCACCCTGTTTGCGGTCCACCGGGATGTGCTTCATCCCGCGCATCAGCGGTCCGGAGACCTTGTGGCGGAAGACCGAATCCTTGGCCATGAAGCGGACCAGGCGCTTCTGGGGCAGCGCGGCGAGCCCGGCGAAGATGAAGTCCAGGTAGCTGATGTGGTTGCTGACCAGGACGGCACCCCCAGAACGCGGAATGTTCTCGGATCCCTGAGTGTCGATCTTCAGGTCGAGCGCCTTGAACATCGTGAGGGCGGCGCCGATGACCGGCCGATAGACGAGCTCTGCCATCTGGGGGGGACCCTTTCGTCATGCCCGGGGAGGGTGCTCCCGGTTGGAAGTTACGCAGCCGTAGGTTTTCGGCATTGGGCCGATCGTCCCCCATGTGGGGCGTGCTGACCAGCCCTGGGGCCCGGGACAGGCGAGATTCTCATCACGTCCGGACCCCCGTCGCCGCCCGTTCACGCCCGTCACGGGGAATCATTGCCTTCCTGCGAACGCTACAGGGGCCGACGACTCGACGGAGGTGGACCGAAGTGCGCGCTCACGACCCGGAACGACGGCTCGGCGCGGCGGAGCTGGGTACGGGGCTCGGGCGGCGGGCGACGCTGGTCCAGTTCTCGACCGCCTTCTGCCAGCCCTGCCGTGCCACGCGCCGCACGTTGTCGGATGTCGCGGGCATGGTCGACGGTGTCGCGCACATCGAGATCGATGCCGAGGAGCGGCTCGCACTCGTGCGGGAACTGGGCATCCGCACGACGCCCACCGTCCTGGTGCTCGACTCCGCCGGGCGTGTCGTCACCCAGGCCTCCGGGGCACCCCGCAAGGCCGACGTCATCGCCGCACTCGGAAGGGCGGTGTGACGCCCCGTGAGCCCGGTCGCACATTCCCGTGCGCGCTTGACTGTACAGGGCAACTGTCGTCAGGCTGACGTCTGTGCCTCCAGTACTCCTTCTCTTCGGTCGGGTCCATGTGGACCTCGTCCGTCATGCGAGCGCGCGCTGTCCGGCTGACGTCGACGCCCCAGCCGCCTAGTTCGCACCCATGCAGAAGGAATCCTCGATGACGGCCCCGACCGATCTCGGCACCTCACCCCTGACCTCCTCCTCCGCCCTCGCCGTCCCCCGGCCCGGGTCCGCTGCGGGCCTCGGGCGCGCACAGCAGTCGCCGGCCGGCCGGCGTGCCGCCTCGCCCGCCTCTCCCGCCGCCGACGAGTTGCTGAAGTCGGTCTTCCGTCAGCACGCCGCCGGCGTCGCGGTGATCACCGCGCAGGGGGAGCGTCCCGTCGGCTTCACCGCCACGTCACTCACCTCCGTGGCCGCCGACCCGCCGCTGATCTCCTTCGGGGTGGGTACCGGATCCTCCAGCTGGCCGGTGGTCGCCGAGGCGGAGTACGTCGGCGTCCACATACTCGGCGAGCACCAGCAGGAGCTGGCCGCCACCTTCGCCCGCAGCGGCGCGGACCGTTTCGCCCCGCCCACCCGCTGGCGCACCGGTCCCGAGGGCGTGCCCGTCCTCGAAGGAGTGGTGGCGTGGCTGGTCGCCCGGGTGGTGGCACGCGTGCCCGCGGGAGACCATCGCCTCGTGATCGCCGAGGTCGTGACCGGGGACCCGGCCGGCGGCGGCCGTCCGCTGCTGTACCACCGGGGTCGCTTCACTGCGCTGCGCGACTGACCTGGCACGCCGTTGTCAAGGTCACAGTTCAAAGCGCTTGCTTAGCGGGAACAACATGGGTGTACTGACGAGTAATATTTCGATCGGAGCGCGGCCCGCCCCGACCGGGATCCGCCCCATCGGACGCCTATGCTGCGTTCACAAGGCAGTCCAGTAGAGACGATGCAGTAGGAGAGCCGGCGTGAGCCTGAGGATCGTTGTCTGTGTGAAGTACGTGCCCGACGCCACCGGCGACCGGCACTTCGCCGATGACCTGACCGTCGACCGCGACGACGTCGACGGCCTGCTGTCGGAGCTGGATGAGTACGCGGTGGAGCAGGCGCTGCAGATCGCGGAAGAGGCTGACGACGCCGAGGTCACCGTGCTGACCGTCGGTCCGGAGGACGCCAAGGACGCGCTGCGCAAGGCCCTGTCGATGGGCGCCGACAAGGCGATCCACGTCGAGGACGACGATCTGCACGGCACCGACGTGATGGGCACCTCGCTGGTGCTGGCCAAGGCGATCGAGAAGGCCGGCTACGACCTGGTCATCGCCGGTATGGCCTCCACCGACGGCACGATGGGCGTCGTTCCGGCGCTGCTGGCCGAGCGTCTGGGCGTCCCGCAGGTGACTCTGCTCTCCGAGGTCTCGGTGGAGGACGGCACTGTGAAGGGCCGCCGTGACGGCGACACCGCCTCCGAGCAGCTGGAGGCGTCGCTGCCGGCCGTCGTGTCGGTGACGGACCAGTCGGGCGAGGCGCGTTACCCGTCCTTCAAGGGCATCATGGCCGCGAAGAAGAAGCCGGTGGAGTCCTGGGACCTGGAGGACCTGGAGATCGACGCCGACGAGGTCGGTCTCGAGGGTGCCTGGACCAAGGTCGACTCGGCCGCGGAGCGTCCGGCCCGTACCGCGGGCACGATCGTCAAGGACGAGGGCGAGGGCGGCAAGCAGCTCGCGGAGTTCCTCGCGAGCCAGAAGTTCATCTAAGGCTTCGGCCACCAACCGCCCCCTTCATACTTCGCAAGCAGGAGAGAAGAAGTCCCATGGCTGAAGTTCTCGTCTACGTCGACCACGTGGACGGTGCCGTCCGCAAGCCCACCCTGGAGCTGCTGACCCTGGCCCGCCGCATCGGCGAGCCCGTCGCCGTCGCGCTCGGCTCCGGTGCCGAGAACACCGCCGCCGCGCTCGCCGAGCACGGCGCGGTAAAGGTGCTGACCGCCGACGCTCCCGAGTTCACCGAGTACCTCGTGGTCCCGAAGGTGGACGCGCTGCAGGCCGCGTACGAGGCCGTCTCCCCGGCCGCCGTGCTGGTCCCCTCCTCCGCCGAGGGCAAGGAGATCGCGGCCCGTCTCGCGGTCCGGATCGGGTCGGGCATCATCACCGACGCCGTCGACCTGGAGGCCGGTGCCGAGGGCCCGGTCGCGACCCAGTCGGCGTTCGCCGCCTCGTTCACCACCAAGTCCCGCATCACCAAGGGCACCCCGGTCATCACGGTCAAGCCCAACAGCGCGGCCGTGGAGGCCGCCCCGGCCGCCGGCACCGTCGAGGCTCTGTCGGTGTCGTTCTCCGAGAAGGCGACCGGCACCAAGGTCACCGCGCGTACCCCGCGTGAGTCGACCGGCCGCCCGGAGCTGACCGAGGCCGCGATCGTGGTCTCCGGTGGCCGTGGTGTCAACGGCGCGGAGAACTTCGCGATCATCGAGGCGCTGGCCGACTCGCTCGGCGCGGCCGTCGGCGCCTCGCGTGCCGCGGTCGACGCCGGCTGGTACCCGCACACCAATCAGGTCGGCCAGACCGGCAAGTCGGTGTCGCCGCAGCTGTACATCGCCTCCGGCATCTCCGGCGCGATCCAGCACCGCGCCGGCATGCAGACCTCGAAGACCATCGTGGCCATCAACAAGGACGCCGAGGCCCCGATCTTCGACCTGGTCGACTACGGCGTCGTCGGCGACCTGTTCGACGTCGTCCCGCAGCTCACCGACGAGGTCAAGTCCCGCAAGGGCTGACCGCACATCTTTCGGCAGGGGCCGCGTGGTGATCTCCACCGCGCGGCCCCTGCCCGTTGTGGCGGACCATTGACGCAGATCACGGGCTCCCGTTAACTTCATTCAACAGAATGTTGATTCCGTGAAGCGGAAAACACGGACACAGGGATCTGCGGAGGGTGTGGGAATGGGTCAGCAGGAGAAGGTGGCGACGAGCCTCGCCGGCGCGGTCAGCGAGGGCATCAGCGCCTCCCTGGCAACGGTGGACGCGGAGCTCGCCCGCCGGTACCCGGGAGACCCCGGCACCCGCCAGCCCGTCCACACCGTCTACGTCCCCGGCGACGTCTTCGCCGCCGACACCGTCCGCACCTGGGGCGACGCCGCCCTTGCGGCGCTCGACGAGCACGCCCCCGACGCCGCCGGCTTCGCCCGGGTCCTCGGCCTGAGTGACGAACTGGCCGAGCCGGTGTACACGCGTGTACGCGCCAAGCTGGAACGCGAGCCGATCGAGGACCTGCGCGTCGACTTCGAGGACGGCTACGGGGGCCGGGACGAGGACGCCGACGCCGCACGCGCCGCCCGGCTGATCTCGGAGGCGTACGCGAAGGGCGCCGCCGCGCCGTACATGGGCATCCGCATGAAGTGCATGGAGGCCGCCGTACGCGACCGGGGCATCCGCACCCTCGACATCTTCCTCACCGGCCTGATGGAGGCGGGCGGCCTGCCCGACGGGCTCGTCCTCACCCTGCCCAAGGTCACGTACATCGAGCAGGTGTCCGCGATGGTGCGGCTCGTCGAGGAGTTCGAGAAGGCCCGCGGCCTGGAGAGCGGCCGCATCGGCTTCGAGATCCAGATCGAGACCAGCCAGTCCATCCTCGGCCCCGACGGCACCGCCACCGTCGCGCGCATGATCGACGCCGCCGAGGGACGGGCCACCGGTCTGCACTACGGCACCTTCGACTACAGCGCCTGTCTCGGCGTCAGCGCCGCCCACCAGGCCAGCGACCACCCCGCAGCCGACCACGCCAAGGCCGTCATGCAGGTCGCCGCGGCCGGGACCGGCGTACGGGTGTCCGACGGCTCCACCAACGTCCTGCCCGTCGGCTCCACCGAGAAGGTCCACGACGCCTGGCGCCTGCACTACGGCCTCACCCGCCGCGCCCTCGCCCGCGCGTACTACCAGGGCTGGGACATGCACCCCGGCCACCTGCCCACCCGCTACGCCGCCGTCTTCGCCTTCTACCGCGAGGGCTTCGAGCAGGCCGCGGCGCGACTGTCCGCCTATGCCACCCAGGCGGGCGGCGACGTCATGGACGAGCCCGCCACCGCCAAGGCTCTCAGCTCCTACCTGCTGCGCGGCATCGACTGCGGCGCCCTCGACACCGCGGAAGTCGCCCGGCTGACCGGTCTCACGCGCGCCGACCTCGACGGCTTCGCGGCGCCCCGGCGCGGGGAGTTGACGGCCACAGCCGAGTAACAGCCTGCACCGGGCGCACCGCTGCCCCCTCAGGCTGTGTGCCGTCACCGTCGCATCTCGGGGGATGCTCCCCGAGCCGTGACGCTGGATCAGGCCGGCGGGGGAATCTCCCCGGAGCCGCGCGGGATCAGGACGGTGTCCAACGTCAGCTGCGCCGGCTCCTCGTTCACTCCGTCCAGCCTGCGGAACAGCCGCTCCGCCGCCGTACGGCCCAGGGCGGCCGCGTCCTGGGCTATGACCGTGATGCCGAGCAGGTCGGCGAGTTCGATGTCGTCGAAGCCGACCAGCGCGACCGGCTCCTCGCGTCCGGCGAGGAGCCGGACGACCGTCACCGTGACCCGGTTGTTGCCCGCGAAGATGGCGGTGACCGGCTCGGGGGCCTCCAATATCGACGTCACCGCGTCCCGGACCCGCTCCGGCGCCGTGGAGCCCAGCGAGACCCAGGAGCCGTCGATCTCCAGACCCGCGTCCTCCATCGCCGCGCGATAGCCGCGCAGTCGCTCGACCGCGGTGTGGATGCGTGGCTGGTCACCGATGAAGGCGATGCGCCGGTGGCCGTGTGCTATCAGATGCGCCACGCCCGCGCGTGCTCCGCCGAAGCTGTCGGACATCACCGTGTCCGCCTCGATCCGGCCGGCCGGACGGTCGACGAACACCGTGGCCACGCCCGCCTTGATCTCCGGCTCCAGGTAGCGGTGGTCGTGACCCGCGGGGATCACGATGAGCCCGTCCACCCGGCGCGCGCACAGTGCGAGCGCCAACTCCTGCTCGCGGTCGGGGTCCTCGGCGCTGGAGCCGTTGATCAGCAGGGCGCCGTGCGCCCGGGCCACCTCCTCCACGGCCCGGCTGAGCGGCCCGTAGAACGGGTCGGCGAGGTCCTCCAGCACCAGGCCGATGGACGCGGTGCGGCCCTTCCGCAGCACCCGCGCACTGTCGTTGCGGCGGAAGCCCAGCGACTCGATGGCCTCCTGCACCCGCCGCTCGGTGTCGGCTGTGACGCCCGGTTCGCCGTTGACCACCCGGGAGACGGTCTTGAGACCCACTCCCGCGCGCGCTGCGACGTCCTTCATCGTCGGCCGATTTCCGTAGCGGGGCTCGGGGCCTCGAGGGCTTCCCGGCGGCTGCGGGGGACGAGTCGTATCGGCCACGGTGAGCTTTCTGTCCGACGGCAGGCGGTCGCGTTCGATGGTATGGGATGGTGTGGCGTCGGGCATAGGGCCTGGACAACGTTGTCAGGGCAATGGAGACTATGGGAATCCGCAGGTCCGACAGTCTCCCCGGGGGATCGCACACCGATGCATACCAGCCTCGTCGCCGCTCTCGACATCGGCGGTACCAAGATCGCCGGCGCGTTGGTCGACGGGGGTGGCGCTCTCCTGCTGCGTACGCAGCGCCCCACGCCGGCCCGGGAGAGCGGTGACGCGGTGATGCGCGCGGTGGAGGGCGTCCTCGCCGAGCTGACGGCGTCGCCGCTGTGGGCGGACGTACGGGCGGTCGGCATCGGCAGCGCGGGGCCGGTGGACCGCTCGGCCGGTACGGTCAGCCCGGTCAACGTCCCCGGCTGGCGCGACTTCCCGCTGGTCGAGCGGGTGTCACGGGCCGTCGGCGGTCTGCCCGTCGAGCTCGTCGGCGACGGCGTCGCGATGACGGCGGCCGAGCACTGGCTGGGCGCGGCCCGGGGATACGACAACGCGCTGTGCATGGTCGTCTCGACCGGCGTCGGCGGCGGTCTGGTGCTCAACGGCCGTCTGCACGCGGGCCCCACGGGCAACGCCGGGCACATCGGCCACATCAGCGTCGATCTGGACGGCGACGCCTGCCCGTGCGGGGCGCGCGGCTGTGTGGAGCGGATAGCCAGCGGCCCCAACATCGCCCGCCGGGCCGTGGAGAACGGCTGGCGTCCCGGTGCCGACGGCGAGGCGACGGCCGCCGCCGTGGCCGAGGCGGCGCGGGCCGGCGACCCGGTCGCGACCGCCTCGTTCGAGCGCGCCGCCCAGGCACTCGCCGCCGGGATCGCCGCCACCGCGACGCTGGTGGAGATCGACATCGCCGTGATCGGCGGCGGTGTCGCGGGCGCGGGGGACGTGCTCTTCACGCCGCTGCGCCGTGCCCTGCGCGACTACGCGACGCTGTCGTTCGTGCAGCGCCTGACGGTGGCACCGGCGCGGATGGGCACGGACGCCGGTCTCGTGGGCGCGGCGGCGGCGGCGCTCACCCTCGGGCGGGCGGCGGACTGGGTGACGCACTCGGGCGCGGCCGGCCCCGTGTAGCTGGGCGCCTCTGTCCGGCGCGACTTCTCGGGCGTGCCGACCGCCGGGGCCCCGGACGACCCAGAGCCGTCACTGCCATCGGCCCCCGGCACCCCCGGGCAGGGGGTCACGGGGGCGCGACGCCCCCGGGACGCTCACCAGGCGCGGTCTCCGTGCTGTTGCCGGGGGACGACCACCAGGAACGCGTCCGACTCCAGGTCCATCACCACCTCGGCCGCCAGCCCCTCGTCCCGGCGGTGCCGGGCGTACTCCTCGGCGGCCCAGCTGCCCCGCGGATCTCCTGCGGGGAACTTCTCCAAAACAGTGCGGCGCATCGCGCACCCCCTTGTCTCTTCCGCTCCAACGACGGTCCTCGGCAGGTGTCACGGGCAACGGCCCGGCCACAGTTCCGTCCCCGATCAGCCAACCCGTTCCGGCCGGGGGTTTCCGTGGCAGGGTGATGCGGGCAAGCCACTGTGGGCAACGGAAGAGGGGGACCCGTGATCGTCTGGATCAACGGTGCGTTCGGAGCGGGCAAGACGACTGCCGCACGCGAACTGATCGATCTGATCCCCAACAGCACACTGTTCGACCCCGAGCTCGTCGGCGCCGGCCTGCGGTACGTGCTGCCGCAGAAGCGTCTCGACGATGTCGCCGACTTCCAGGACCTTCCCATCTGGCGGCGGCTCGTCGTGGACACCGCGGCCGCGCTCCTCGCCGAGCTGGGCGGGGTGCTGGTCGTACCGATGACCCTGCTGCGTCAGGAGTACCGCGACGAGGTGTTCGGCGGGCTCGCCGCCCGGCGCATCCCCGTTCACCATGTGCTGCTGAGCCCGGATGAAACGATCCTGCGCGCACGGATAGCGGGCCGGCCCGTGCCCGACACCCCGGACGGCGACCAGCGCGTCAGGCAGTGGTCGTACGACCGCATCGAGCCCTATCGCGCCGCGCTCGGCTGGATCACCGCCGACGCGCACGTGATCGACACCAGCCGTATCGACCCGCACGAGACGGCCCGGCGCATCGCCGCGGCCGTGCGTTCCGGAGCCGCGGCCGCCTGCGAGATCGTCCAGACGCCCGAACCCACCGCGGAGACCGTCGCCGCGGGCGTGCTCCTTTTCGACGACGAGGACCGGGTGCTGCTCGTCGACCCGACCTACAAGCCCGGATGGGAGTTCCCCGGCGGAGTCGTCGAGCGGGGAGAGCCGCCGGCACGGGCGGGGATGCGGGAGGTCGCCGAGGAACTCGGCCTCGAACTGGCCGATGTCCCACGGCTGCTCGTCGTCGACTGGGAGGCCCCGCGGGCGCCGCGCTTCGGCGGCCTGCGGCTCCTGTTCGACGGCGGCCGGCTCCCGGACGGCGACGCGCGACGCATACGCCTGCCCGGACCGGAGCTGCGCGACTGGCGGTTCGTGGGCGAGCAGGAGGCCGCGCACCTGCTGCCGCCCGCGCGCTACGAACGGCTGCGCTGGGCGCTGCGCGCCCGCGAACGCGGCACCGTGCTCAATCTAGAGGCCGGCATCCCCGTCGGCTGACGCCTCCGCCGCGTCCAGCAGCGCCGCGGTGGCGTTCTCGGTCAGCGGGTCGCCGTGGCCGAAGCAGACCGTCGACGGCGCGAGTGAGGCCAGCCGGCGCATCGACACCTGTGCCGTCGCCCGGTCCACGTTGAACACCCCGAGCATCACCTGCCCGACCCCCGCCACGCAGTCACCGGTGAACAGCACCCCGTGATGCGGCAGATGGATGCCGATCGAGCCGTCGGTGTGACCGGGGGAGTGGACCACGCGCGCACCGCCGCCGAAGTCCAGTACGTCGCCGTCCTCCAGCTCCCGGTCCACCCGGGTCGGCGGCGCGGGCGGCACCGTGAGCCCGTGCTCGTACAGCGGGACCTCCCAGTCCAGCAGTACGGGCTCGGGCACGGGCGCCTCGCCCCGTACGACCGGGGCGTCGAGGCGGTGCGCCAGCACCTCGGCCCCGTACCGTGCGGCCAGTTCGCCGGCCGCCCCCACGTGGTCGCGGTGGCAGTGCGTCAGAACGATCCGCCGCAGGGCCGCCGGATCGAGCCCCGCCCCCCGTATCGCCTCCTCGATCAGCGGCGCGGCGTCCCGGTGGCCCGCGTCGACGAGCGTCAGCTCGTCGCCGTCGCGCCACAGGTAGGCCTGGCCGATCGGGAAGCGGAACATGTGCAGCTGCGGCAGTACCGGGATGAAGTCCATGCGGCGAACGTACGCACAGGAGCACGCCCGCCGCCCGGAACTACGCTGCCGGCGATCTTCGCCGAGCGCGGAATCGCCTCCCCGCCCGGCAGGCAGTCAACTCAGCTTCGACTCGGCGTAGTTCACCAGGAACAGCGCCTCGGCGACCGACAGCCGCTCCAGTTCCTCGGGGGACACGCTCTCGTTCACCGCGTGGATCTGCGCCTCCGGCTCGCTGAGCCCGATCAGCAGGATCTCCGCCTTCGGATACAGCGCGGCGAGCGTGTTGCACAGCGGGATGGAGCCGCCCATCCCGGACGCCTGCATCTCCTCACCCGGGTACGCCACACGCATCGCCTCGGCCATCGACGTGTACGCGGGGCTGGTCACGTCCGCCTGGAACGGCTGGCCCTGGCCCACCTGCTCCAGCGTCACGCGCGCGTTCCACGGAGTGTGCTTCTCGATGTGCGCGAACAGCAGCTTCGTCGCCTCCGCGGCGTCCTGGCCCGGCGGCACCCGCAGGCTGATCTGCGCCCGCGCGCTCGCCGGGATGGACGGCGTGGCGCCCGCGACAGGGTGGCAGTCGATGCCGATCACGGTGACGGCGGGGCGGGCCCAGATCCGGTCCGCGACCGTGCCGTTGCCGGGCAGGCCGACACCGTCGAGGACCTTCGCGTCCTTGCGGAACTCCTCCTCCGGGTACTGCAGTCCCTCCCACTCGGCCTGCGCGGGAAGGCCGTCGATCACCGTCGACCCGTCCTCGGCGCGCAGCGAGTCCAGGATGCGGATCAGCGCGGCCAGTGCGTCGGGCGCGGCCCCGCCGAACTGGCCCGAGTGCAGGTTGCCTTCGAGTGTGTCGACCTGGACGCGGACCATGGTCATTCCGCGCAGCGTCGCCGTCACGGTCGGCAGGCCCACCCGGAAGTTCCCGGTGTCGCCGATCACGATCGCATCGGCCGCGAGCAGGTCAGGGTGCTCCTCCGCGTACCGCTCGAGGCCGCCCGTGCCCTGTTCCTCCGAACCCTCCACGACGACCTTCACCGAGACCGGGACGCCGCCGTTCGCCTTGAGGGCGCGCAGCGCGAGCAGATGCATGATGAAGCCGCCCTTGCAGTCGGCCGCACCGCGCCCGTACCAGCGGCCGTTGCGCTCGGTCAGCTCGAACGGCGGGCTCGTCCACGCGGCTTCGTCCAGCTTCGGCTGCACGTCGTAGTGCGCGTACAGCAGAACGGTCGGCGCACCCTCCGGGCCGGGCAGCAGCCCGTACACCGACTGCGATCCGTCCGGGGTCTCGAGGAGCGCGACGTCCTGAAACCCCTCCGCGCGCAACGCGTCCGCCACCCAGACCGCCGCCGCCTCGCACTCGCTGCGCGGCGCCACCGCCTCGTCCGCCACCGACTGGAAGGCCACCAGCTCGGTGAGCTCCGCCTTGGCACGGGGCATCAGCGAGGCGACGGTCTCGGCGATCGGATTCGCGGTCATGGGCACGCTCCTTGTGGGTGCGACGTTGTGCGCTGTGTGTACGGCGAATGTGTGGTCGATCCTCCCACAGGGGGCGGAAGCGGTCTGCGCCGTAGGATGCGGTCGAGAGCACGGGCCATGGGTCGGATCGGGAGCAGAAGTACATCGTGAGCAGCGAGAACGATGCCACCGGAGCAGAGGCGGCACAGGAGCTTGGCGAGGGTCCCGCGTGGGACGTCGTCGTGGTCGGCGCAGGACCCGCCGGAGCCTCGGCGGCGTACGCGGCGGCGGTGAGCGGTCGCAGGGTGCTGCTCCTGGAGAAGGCCGAACTGCCCCGCTACAAGACCTGCGGCGGCGGCATCATCGGCCCCTCGCGCGACAGCCTCCCACCCGGCTTCGAACTGCCCCTGCGCGACAAGGTGCACGCCGTCACCTTCTCGCTGAACGGGAAGTTGGCCCGCACCCGCCGCTCCAAGCGGATGCTCTTCGGTCTGATCAACCGTCCGGAGTTCGACGCCGGTCTGGTCGAGCAGGCGGAGAAGGCGGGCGCGGTCGTGCGCACGGGCGTCACCGTCTCCCGTGTGGAGCAGCACGGTCCCGCCGTCCCCGACCGGCGCACGGTCGCCGTCGTGCTGTCGGACGGCGAGACGGTGCTGGCCCGCGCGGTCGTCGGGGCCGACGGCAGTGCCAGCCGGATAGGCGCTCACGTGGGTGTGAAGCTCGACCAGGTGGACCTCGGCCTGGAGGCGGAGATCCCGGTGCCGGACACCGTCGCGGAGGACTGGGCGGGCCGGGTGCTCATCGACTGGGGACCGATGCCCGGCAGTTACGGCTGGGTGTTCCCGAAGGGCCGGACGCTGACGGTCGGCGTGATCTCGGCGCGCGGCGAGGGCGCCGCGACCAAGCGGTATCTGGAGGACTTCATCGCACGGCTGGGGCTGGCGGGTTTCGAACCCGCCATCTCCTCCGGGCACCTGACGCGCTGCCGCAGCGACGACTCGCCGCTGTCGCGCGGCCGGGTGCTCGTGTGCGGGGACGCGGCGGGACTCCTGGAGCCGTGGACCAGGGAGGGCATCTCCTTCGCCCTCCGGTCCGGGCGGCTCGCGGGGGAGTGGGCGGTGCGGATCGCCGAGGCGCACGACGCCGTGGACGCCCGCAGGCAGGCGCTCAACTACGCGTTCGCCATCAAGGCGGGGCTGGGTGTGGAGATGGCGGTCGGTCGGCGGATGCTCGCCGTCTTCGAACGCAGGCCCGGTCTGCTGCACGCGGCGATCACCGGGTTCCGGCCCGCCTGGACAGCCTTCACCGACATCACGCGCGGGGCGACGACGCTCGCGGGGCTGGTGCGGACGCACTCGCTGGCGCGGCGCGCGCTGGACGTGCTGGACAAGCGCGCGTAGGGGGCATCCGGTCCGGTCGCGCGGCCTCGCGCGGCCGGGTTTCGCGCGGACGGCAGGGGGAGCCGGCTTTCGCGCGCGGCAGGGGCGGGGCCGGGTTTCGCGCGCGGCGAGGGCGGGGCCGGTCGGTGCGGGTGCGGGTGCGGGTGCGGCTGCGGGTGCGGGTGCGGGGCTCTCGGCTCGGAGACCGGGCGCCGCGCGCCCGTGCGACGCCGCCGCGCAGGCGGTCACTTGGTGACCGTGATGCGGAAGACGGGGTGCTTGTGGGCGGCGGCGAGGAGCTCCTCGTCCGTGGAGTCCGCGTTGACGTCCCCGAAGAAGCGGCCGACCTCCCAGCCCCAGCGCTTGAGATACGAACGGAGCAGGTTGGGCTTCTCCTCGTCGGGGAGTTCCGCGGCGGTGAAGTGCTGGGTCCTGCGGCCGACCTGGAGACGGCCGCCGCCGGCCGCGCGCAGGTTGCGGACCCACTGCGAGTGGCCACGGGCGGAGATCAGGTACGGGCCGCCGTCGTAGGGGAGCGGGTTGACCGGTATGCGCCGCCACTCGCCGGTGGTGCGGCCGCGCACGGAGAGCTCCGCGGCGCCCAGGAGGCTGACGCCGCGGCGGGCGAGCCATCCGACGGTGTTGTTGAGGACCGTGTCGAAGCGGTTGGGCTTGATGTAGTGGGCCGGGGCGTGGTGCGGCATGGCCGTGATCTCGCTCTCTGTTCTGGTCGTCACCTATTCGAGAGCACTGCTCTCGCTTAAGAGCAGTGTGCACGGGCTCATGCTCTGAAGCAAGAGCACTGCTCTCTTTTGTGATGCCCGATCTCGTTCATGGTCGGTGCTCCAAAGCGTGACAGACTGTCTCGTATGACGACCGTCCGAGGGGCCAGGGAACGGGCCCGCAGCGAGATCACCGCGGCGATCAAGGAAGAGGCGCGCAGGCAGCTCGCGGCGGAGGGAGCGGCGAAGCTCTCCCTGCGCGCCGTCGCCCGCGAGTTGGGCATGGTGTCCTCCGCGCTCTACCGCTATTTCCCGAGCCGGGACGACCTGCTGACCGCGCTCATCGTCGATGCGTACGACGCGGTGGGGGCGGCCGCGGAGGCCGCGGCCGCGGTGCGCGGTCCGGCGCCCGCCGCACCCGCCGGGCACGCGCCCGCCGTGGCCGGGCGCCCTGACGGCCCCGGCCCTGACGCCGCCACACCCGCCGGGCACGCGCCCACCGCCGCTGCCCGCACCGACGCGCCCGGCCCCGAGGCCACCGCGGCCGCAGGTGTGCTCAGCGACGGCGACGGCGTTGCCGCCGGGGCGGCCGGTGGCAACGCCGGCGTACGCGATCGCACCACCGTGGCGCCGGGGCGGGAGTTCGCGCGGTGGGGCGACGTGTGCCGGGGCGTGCGGGACTGGGCGCTCGCGCATCCACATGAGTACGCCCTGATCTACGGCTCGCCCGTCCCCGGCTACACCGCGCCCCAGGACACGATCGCCCCCGCCTCGCGCGTCGGCGCCGTGTTCATCTCGATCGTCCGCGAAGCCCATCGCACCGAGGGGCTGGCGGTCCCGCCGCTCGGCGGCGGGGTGCGCACCGAGGCCGAACGCGTCGCCGCCGCCTTCGCCCCCGACCTGCCGCCGTCCGTCGTCGCCGCGCTCATCGCCGCCTGGGCGCAGCTGTTCGGGCTGATCTCCTTCGAGCTGTTCGGGCAGTTCGAGCGGGTCGTCGAGGACCGCGACGCGTTCTTCGCGCACGCCGCGGCGCGGCTCGCCGCCGAGGTCGGCCTGCGCCCGGGGCCGGCCGTCGGCACACCGTGACCGCGGCGGCAGGGCGGGGTCTGACGCGCCACCCGCCCCGGTTCGGGATGCTCGGGGCCGGTCCCACGAGTGCAGATGGCGATGCGGCTCTCCGGCAGCGCCGCCTGGTGGACGCCCGAGCCGCTGCGCCGGGTGCCGCGCGCTGCGGCTCGCGGACGCCTCGCACCCGGGTTCGTACTGCACAGGGAGTACGCGTGACCGCCACGCCGGGGTGACGTCCCCGTCCCGCGCCCGGGTCTAGCGTGGCCGGTATGGACGAGCAGCGCGCCCGCGGGTGCGGTGGTCCACCCCGGGCACGGGGCGGACCACCGCTGATGCGTCAGTGGGAGGAACGACGGCGCCGGGCCCGTGTTCCCTGGGTGTCGACCGTGGCGCTGGCCGTCTTCGTCATGGCCGGCACCGGCTTCGCCGCCGAGGGACAGCCCGAGCGGGAACCGCTCGACGCCTTCGCACGCGTCCTGCTCCTGCTCGGCCCCGCGCTGCTCCTGCTGCGCATCCGGTACCCGGTCGTCGCGGTCTCCGGCGTGTGCGCGACCGCCTTCGTGTACTTTGCGGCCGGCTACCCCTACGGCCCGGTCTTCCTCACGATCGCCGTCGGCTGCTTCTCCGCGATCGTCGCCGGGCACCGCCGCGCCGCCTGGTGGTCCATCGGTCTGCTGTGGGCCGGCCACCTGCTGATCGCGCACTGGGTCTACCGCTATCTGCCCCCGGGAGGCGACGACGCCGCCCCCTGGGGCCAGGAGGTCTTCGTCACCGCCTGGGTCGTGGCCGTCGTCGCCGCGTCCGAACTGGTCCGCGTACGGCGCGAGGTCTGGGCCCGGGAGCGCGCCGAACGGGCGGCCGCCGAGAAGCGCCGCGCCGACGAGGAGCGGCTGCGCATCGCCCGCGAGCTCCACGACGTCCTCGCCCACTCCCTCTCCGTCATCAACGTCCAGGCGGGCGTGGGCCTGGCCCTCCTCGACTCCGACCCCGAACAGGCGCGGACCGCGCTGACCACCATCAAGGCCGCGAGCAAGGAGGCCCTCGGCGAGGTGCGCCAGGTGCTGGACACCCTGCGCACCCCCGGCGACGCCCCCCGCGCGCCTGCCCCGGGCCTGGCACGCCTGCCCGAACTCGTCGAGCAGGCGGCGAGCGCCGGACTCACCGTCGACGTCGACACGGCGGGCACCCTGCCCGCGCTCCCGCCCGGCGCGGACCTGGCCGCCTTCCGGATCGTGCAGGAAGCGCTGACGAACGTCGTCCGGCACTCGGGTTCGCGTACCGCCCGGGTGCGCATCGCCTACGCCGCGGGCCGGCTCGACCTGCGGATCGACGACGACGGGCCCGCCACCGGCTCCGATGCCGGGGGCAGCGGCAACGGACTGGCGGGCATGCGGGAGCGGGCCGCCGCCCTGGGTGGCACCATCGAGGCGGGTCCGCGGCCGGACGGCGGCTTCCGGGTCCGCGCCGAACTGCCCGCGCAGCCCAAGGAGACGACGTGATCCGCGTACTGCTCGCCGACGACCAGATGCTGGTGCGGGCCGGTTTCCGGGCGCTGCTCGACGCCCAGCGGGACATCGAGGTCGCCGGGGAGGCGCCGGACGGCGAGGAGGCCGTGCGCCTGGTGGGCGAACTGCGCCCGGACGTGGTCCTGATGGACATCCGTATGCCGTTGCTCGACGGTCTCGCCGCGACGCGCCGGATCACCGGTGACGAGCGCCTGAGGGACGTCAGGGTGGTCATGCTCACCACCTTCGAGCTGGACGAGTACGTCTTCGAGGCGATCCGTTCCGGGGCCTCCGGTTTCCTCGTGAAGGACACGGAACCGGAGGAACTGCTGCGCGCCGTAAGGGCGGTGGTGGAGGGCGACGCGCTGCTGTCGCCGGGCGTCACCCGGCGGCTGATCGCGGAGTTCGCCGCCCGGTCCAGGGCTCCGGCGAAGGCCGAGGGACTCGACGAGCTCACGGAGCGCGAGCGGGAGGTGATGGCGCTGGTCGGCATCGGGCTGTCCAACGAGGAGATCGCGCGCCGCCTGGTCGTCAGCCCGCTCACCGCCAAGACGCATGTGAGCCGGACGATGGTGAAGCTGGGCGCCCGTGATCGGGCCCAACTGGTCGTCCTCGCCTACGAGTCGGGCCTCGTACGGCCCGGCTGGCTGGGCTGAACCGGGAGTCGTGAAGCGGCCGGCGGGCTGGTGCCCGCCGACCGCGTCCCCCGTGGCGGTGTGGCTGTCAGTCGCCGACCTTCACCGGCTCCGGCTCCACAGCCGGAACGGACGTGGCGACGACAACCGACTCCCCGGTGGCGCGTCGCGCACGCAGTCCGGTGAGGGTGATCAGCAGTCCGACGGCCGCGATCGCCGTGACGACCACCAGGCCAGGCCGGAAGCTGTCCAGCACCTCCTGCGCGGAGCGGCCGGTCTCGCCGCCCGCGGTGATCACGGCGGTGACGACGGCCAGGAAGATGGCGCCGCCGACCTGGATCGAGGTGTTCAGCAGACCGGACACCATGCCCTGCTCGTGGTCCTCGACACCGTTGGTGGCCTGGATGTTGAGCGACGGGAAGACCAGTGCGCATGCCGCGCCGAGCAGCAGCATCGACGGCAGGATCACGGCGGCGTACGTGGGCGTCAGGTCGATCTGGAGGAAGAGCGCGTACGCGACGACCAGCAGCGAGAACCCGGCGGCGATCACGCGGGGCGTCCCGAAGCGGTCCACGACCGAGCCGATCTTCGTCGCGGACAGCGCGACCAGCGCGCCCGCGGGCAGGAACGCGAGGGCGGTCTGCAGGGCCGACCAGCCGAGCAGCGACTGCATGTACTGGGTCACCAGGAACTGGAAGCCCACGTACGAACCGAAGAAGAACGCCGCGCCGAGGTTCGCCCGGATCTGGTTGCCGGAGCGCAGCACGCCCAGCCGGATGAGCGGGTGCGCGCTGCGGCGCTCGATGGTGACGAACGCGGCGAGCAGGACGGCGGTGGCGGTGAAGGAGAGCAGCGTCTGCGCGGACGCCCAGCCCACTTCGGGCGCCTGGACGACGGTGAAGACGAGCAGCAGCATCGACAGCGTGCCGGTGACCGCGCCGGGCAGGTCGTAGCCCTTGCCGGAGTCCTCGCGGCTGCTGCGCGGGATCAGCCTGACCCCGGCGACGAGCGCGATCAGCGCGATGGGCGCGGGCAGCAGCATGGTCAGCCGCCAGCTCACCTCGGTCAGCAGCCCGGAGAGCACGAGGCCCATGGAGAAGCCGGTGGCGGCGCAGGTGGTGTAGATCGACAGTGCGCGGTTGCGCTGCGGGCCCTCCTTGAAGGTCGTGGTGATGATCGACAGGCCGGCCGGAGCCGTGAAGGCGGCGCTGAGGCCCTTGATGAAGCGGCTGGCGATCAGCAGCGGGCCGGAGTCGACGAGGCCGCCGAGCAGGGAGGCCAGCGCGAAGACGGCGAGGGCGACGAGGAAGACGCGGCGGCGTCCGAGGAGATCGGCGGCGCGGCCGCCGAGGAGCAGCAGTCCGCCGTAGCCGAGGATGTAGCCGCTGACGATCCACTGCAGGGTCGAGGTGGACAGGTGGAGATCGGTGGCGATGGAGGGCAGCGCGACACCGACCATCGAGACATCGAGGGCGTCGAGGAACATCGCGGCGCAGAGCACGAGCAGGGTGCCCCACAGGCGTGGGCTCCAGCGGTCCTGCGATGTGGGGACGTCGATCGGAGAGGTCATGCGCAGCACACTACATGCACATGCATTGACTGCAAGTGCATTTAATTCCGGTGCAACAATGTGCGTCATTTCTGCTAACGTGCGGTCATGGCTGCGACGAAATCCGAGCGCGTGCTCGTGAAGGAGTGGCGGGACGTCCTCGCGCTGCACGCGCGCACGATGTGCGAGCTCGATCGTGAGCTGCACAGGTTCGGGCTGGGCGCCAGCGATTTCGAAGTGCTGGACGTGCTGGCCGAGTTGGGCGGCGATTACGGGGCGCCGGGCGAGTGCTCGTCCCGTGTCCAGGAGCTGGCCGGCCGCGTGCACCTCAGCCAGAGCGCGCTCTCGCGCCTGATCGCCCGTCTGGAGAAGGACGGACTGGTGACCCGGGGCATGTGCCCCGAGGACCGCCGCGGGGTGCGGGTGGCGCTCACCGAGGAGGGCCGCGCGCGCCATGCCGAGGTGAAGCCGCTGCAGCGCGCGGTGCTGTCGCGCATGCTGCCGGACGCGACGGGCTGAGCTCTGTCGCGCCCTGGCTCCGAGGCACGGTGACCGCGCACGGGTTCCCCCGCCGGCGCAGGCGCGTGTGACAGGGCGGAGGACGCGTGTCCCCGCCGACGCGTCGCCGGACCGGCGTGAACAGCGGCGACGCGGGCGGGGCTCCGGGCGGTCGGGGGACGGGCCCCGACCGGCGGTCGCGCCTAACTGCTAGGCGATACCCGAGGTCTTGCGCCACAGGCGGGCGAGTGCCGCATCGCCGGTGACGGACACGGCGTCCAGGGGCAGCCTGTTCCACAGCGTCAGGTAGAGCCGCTCCGCCGACCCGCTCAGCTCGCAGTCGCACGGACCCTCGCCGCCGCGTTCCGTGCGCGCCGGCTCCTGCGACAGCCGTACGGTCCACACGTCACCCGTGTCCGTGGTCGCGACGCGCAGCACCTTGGGGGTCGCGGTACGCACCCGGCTCTTGCGCCGTGCGTGGAACGCCGCCAGCAGCTCGTCGATCCCGTCCACCGCGAACTCCGCGGCGACCGGCCCGGGTTTCCCGTCCGACGCCGACTCGGCATCCGCCCGGTGCACCGCCGTCTCATGGGCCTGGCGCCGCGCCCAGAAGGCCAGCGGCGAGGGCGCGGGCAGGAACGACCAGCACGCGAGGTCGGCCGGGGCCTCGCTCAGCGCCGCCACCAGCAGCCCGTGCCCCTCTCGGAACCACGCGAGCAGTGCGTCGCCGTCGAGATCGGGCTCCCCGGCTTCCGGGCGGTACGCCGTGTGTCCCTCGGTGACGAACGACGTCGCCCAGCGGTGCACCGTGCCCGTGTGCCGCAGCAGGTCCCGCATCCGCCAGCCCGGACACGTCGGCACGAGGGCCCCGGGGCCGGCCGCATCGGCGGCCGCCGCGAGCAACTGCCCCTCGCGGACCAGGGACTTGATCAGCGCCGCGGTCTCCATGGCGCAGATTCTGCCAGCGCGACGGGATTCGCTCCAGGGCGCCCAGCCCCGAGCCCCGAGCGCCGGCACCGGGCGTCAGGCCCCGTGCGGGCGGGCGGCCTGCGGTCCGTCGCGCAGCAGTCGGACGAACAGGCCCAGCGCGCACGCCTGTACGAGCACCGCGACGACCAGCGCCGGGTAGAGGAACGCGGCGGACTCCGCCACGCCCTCCCCGAACACAGTGCCCAGCGCCATGAGCGCGAAAATCGTCGGCGCGGTCAGCAGGAACAGCCATATGCCGGCCATCGACGCGTCCTCGTGATGCACGAACAACGTGTCGACGGACACGAAGAGGGCCGCTGCGACGACCAGCGCCAGATAGATCCTGGACGCGAGGTTGCCGAAGGTCAGTTGTGCGAGCGAGGTCAGTCGAGCGTGCATGGCCGTCTCCCCTGGTGGTCGTCGTCCTTCCATGCTGCGCCCGTCCGGGTGCCCGCAGCTGAGTACGGCTACTCAGCCGCCATGGGGGAGACGGCCCGATCCTGTGAACGCCCGGCGGCCCGACCGCGCCGCGCGACCTCCGTACCCGGCGCCGAGGCGTGACGTGCGCCGTACGCGATCAGCGCGGCTCCTGCGGCCAGTGCCGCCACCGTCGTCAGCGCGACGGGCAGCGAGAACCAGTCGGCGAGGAAGCCGATCACGGGCGGGCCCAGCAGCATGCCGCCGTAACCGAGCGTGGACGCGGCCGCGACCCCGCTGGGCCCGGCCAGCGCGCCCGCCCTGCCGACGGCTACGGGGAAGATGTTCGCCAGGCCCAGACCGGCGACGGTGAAGCCCAGCAGCGCGAGCCACACGTTCGGCGCGAGCGCGCCGAGCAGCATCCCGGCCGCGGCGGTCGCGCCGCCGGCGACGAGCGTACGGGTCTGGCCGAGCCGCTCCAGCAGCAGCGTGCCGGTGAGGCGGCCCGCGGTCATGGCGAGGGCGAACAGCGAGTAACCGGCGGCGGCCACGCCCGGGTGCGCGTGCAGATCCTGCTCCAGGTGCAGCGCGCTCCAGTCGGCCATCGCACCCTCGCCGTAGGCGGTGCACAGCGCGATCACGCCGAAGAGGACCACCAGGTTGCGGGTGCGCCCCGTCAGGCGCGCGGGTGCGGTCCCGGGCGCGGGGTCGTCGGAGTTCGGCGCCGGGTGCGTCAGGAGCACGGGTCCGGCCGCGGCGGTGACCAGCAGGCCGAGCCCGGTGAGCGCGAGCAGGTGCGCGGTCGGGGACAGGCCGCCGGCGACGAGACCGCCGAGTCCCGCGCCGAGCATGCCACCGAGGCTGAACGCAGCGTGGAAGCCGGGCATGACGGGCCGGCGCAGGGCCGTGACCAGATCGACGGCCGCGCTGTTCATGGCGACGTTGATCCCGCCGTACGCGGCGCCGAAGACGAGCAGCACCAGACCGAGGGTGAGCGCGGAGTGCGTCAGCGGAGGCAGCGCCATGCTCAGCGAGAGCAGCACGGCGCTGCCCACGGTCACGGCGTGGCTGCCGAGGCGGCGGCACAGCCGGCCGGTGAGCGTCATGGTGACCACGGCGCCGGCGGAGACGCCGAGCAGGGCGAGGCCGAGATCGCTCGCGGAGGAGCCTGTCTGTTCCTTGATCGCGGGAATGCGGACGACCCAGCCGGCGAAGAGGAAGCCGTCGAGGGCGAAGAAGACGGTGAGGGCGGTGCGGAGGCGGGACAGGGAGAGCGGTGCGGTGTTTCCGCCGGGTCCCCCTGAAGCGGCCGTCCGGAGTTTGTTTAGAAGCGGCACAAACTCAGAATAGGGCCTCGGGCCCGTTGCGTACAAGGCGGCTGCTCCCCGTCCGGATCATGGGACACTCACCTGCATGAACGGCAAGGCGACGAGCAACCGGACGAGAATCGAAAGAGGCCGCAGCGCCCTCGGCCCGGCACTGGAACTGGTGCACACCGGGCGGGCGCCCACGCGTGCCGTACTCACCGCCGAGCTCGGCGTCACCCGCGCCACGGCCGGAGCCGTCGCCGCCGAGCTCGAAGCGCTCGGCCTCATCCGGGTCGACTCGCGGCCCGGAGCCGCCGCCGGATCCCAGGGCCGCCCCTCGCACCGCCTCGCCGTCGACGACACCGGCCCGGTCGTCCTCGCCGCCCAGGTCCACGCCGACGGATTCCGTGCCGCGCTCGTCGGCCTCGGCGGCCGCACGGTCGCCACAGCGCCCGGCTGCGTCACCGTCCAGGCGGATCCGGCGCAGGTGCTCGGTGAGGTCGTCGAGGCGGGCGCGGCTTTGCTGCGCGAGAGCGGCCGACGCTGTGTCGGCGCGGGGCTCGCCGTGCCCTCCGCGGTCGCCGAACCCGAGGGCACCGCCCTCAACCCCCTGCACCTGGCCTGGCCGGCCGGTGCCCCCGTACGCGACATCTTCGCCGAACGCGTCGCCGCGGCGGGCATCCGGGGGCCCGCCTTCACCGGCAACGATGTCAACCTCGCGGCACTCGCCGAGCACCGCCACGGCGCCGGCCGCGGTGCCCAGCACCTGCTGTGCGTCGCCACCGGCCACCGCGGCGTCGGAGGCGCGCTGGTGCTCGACGGCCGCCTGCACACGGGCAGTTCGGGCCTCGCGCTGGAGGTCGGTCACCTCACCGTCAACCCGGAGGGCCGCCCCTGCCACTGCGGCAGCCGTGGCTGCCTCGACGTCGAGGCCGACCCCCTCGCCTTCCTGACCGCCACGGGCCGCGACCTGGGCCCCGAGGTCTCGCTGCTCCAGCAGTCCAGGGACCTGCTGCGCGGGGAGTACGACGACCCGGCCGTCCGCAGGGCGGCGGAGGAACTCATCGACCGCCTCGGCCTCGGCCTCGCCGGACTGGTCAACATCCTCAATCCGGACCGGATCATCCTCGGCGGCCTCCACCGCGAACTCCTGGAGGCGGACCCGGAGCGCCTGCGCGCGGTCGTGGCGGACCGCAGCCTGTGGGGCCGCAGCGGGGGAGTCCCGATCCTGCCGTGCACCCTCGACCACAACTCTCTGGTGGGCGCCGCGGAGCTGGCCTGGCAGCCCGTCCTCGACGACCCGCTGGCGGCGCTCGCCTGACGCACCGACGGGCGGGACGGCGGCCACCCGTCCGGAGGACGGCCCGGCGATCCGCGCCGTGCTTGCGGGTAGTCGACGACACATGACCCACAAGCCCTCCGGGCCGCACCGCGCGCACCGGTTCGAGCACCTGCACCGCAGAGTGCTCGAATCACCCGTCGGGCTCGGCTGGAACCGCGGCCGGGAGATGGAGCTGCTGCACCGGGCCATGGGCTTCGCCGCACTCGGTTTCGTCACCCTCGTGCCGCTGCTCGTCGTCGTCGCGGCCGCCGACCCCGTCAGCGCCGAGGGCTTCGCCCGGTGGCTCGGCGAGGGGCTCGGCGTCTCGCCGGGGTCCCAGCGGCAGGTCGAGCAGCTCTTCGGCATGCCCGGACAGGCGCTCCAGCGCACCACGGCGTTCGGTCTCGCCGCGCTCGCCGTCTTCGGGCTCACCTTCGGGTCCGCCGTACAGACGGGCTACGAGAAGGTGTGGGACCTGCCCACCGCCCGCTGGCACACCATGTGGCGCCACGTGGTGTGGCTGGCGCTGCTGATCCTCTTCCTCGTGGTGTTCATCAATCTCCCGGAGCCGGACTCGGTCGTGGCCACCGTGTTCACCATGATCGCCGACCTGCTGGGCACGGTCGTGTTCTTCTGGGTGTCCCAGCGCATCCTGCTCGGCGGCCGGGTCCGCTGGCGCGCCCTGCTGCCCGGCGCGGTGGCCACCGCCGTGTCCATGCTCGGGCTGCGGGTCTTCTCGCAGCTCGTCTTCTCGCCGCTGATCGCCTCGAACGCCGTCACCTACGGCCCGTTCGGCACCGTCCTCGTGATCCAGTCGTGGCTCGTCGGCGTCGGCGTGGTGGTCTACGGCGGGGCGCTCGCGGGTCGCCTGGTCCACGAGGAGCTGACCCGGCGCAGGCTGCTCCGCGCGGTCGAGCACGACGACTTGTAGCCCACCGTCCCGCGACCGGGCCCGCCGTGCACGAGAGTCACCAGTGCCGTCCCCGGCCCAGGGAGCCGCGCTCGGGCGACGAGACGTGCAGGACCTCGTAACGGTCGCCGGGCGCCGCGGGCGAGTCGTGGTCCCACAGGGTCACGTGCATCAGCTCCCAGCGGTACGGGTCGACGCCGAGCGCCGCGCAGACGGCGCCCTCGCGCCGCGCGAGCCGTTCCGTCTCGGCAGCCGCCTCCTCGACGAGCGGGCCGGGCCTGACCCCCGGCGGAAGCCGCTGCCTGCGCCGGACGGCGGTGCGCGCCCCGGCCGCCGCCGAGGGCCCGTCGTGGTACGCGGCCCCCGTCCAGTGCTGCACCTCCGGGCGGCCGAAGTCGTCGACGATGCCCTGGAAACCGGGCCCCCACAGAAAGCCGTTCATGCCCTCGGGCGCGGCCCACAGATACAGCGGCGCGTACTGGTTCACGGGCGAGCCGGCGGCGCGTTCGCGCATCAGGTACGCCTTGAGGCCGAGTCCGGGGAAGCCGTCCAGCAGATGGCCGCGGCGCGCCACGCGGTCGCGGATGATCCCCATGTCGTAGTCGGCGGGCAGGGTGATCTCGTACTGCATCGCGTGCACGGTCGGGTCAACTCCTTTGGGCGGACGGGGGTGCGAGGAGGGCGAGCAGGCCGCGGACACCCGCGTCGAAGGGTGCCGTCGAGCCGGAGGCGCGGGCCAGCACGTAACCGCCCTGCACGGTCGCGACGATCGTCGCCGCGACCTCGGACGGGACCAGCGCGGCACTCAGCTCTCCGCTCTCCCGGCCCTCGTCGACGACGGCGGCGAGCCTGCCCCGCAGCCATGCGAGCGTCTCGTCCACCGGTGCCCGCAACGCGTCGCCGGCGACGACGTCCGGATCCATCGTCAGCCGGCCGACCGGGCATCCGCGGAGCACGTCGCGCTCGCGCAGCAGGTACGCGGCGATGCGCTCGTGCGCGGTGCCGGGACCGCCGAGCACCGTCTCGGCCGCGGCCCGCATGTCGTCGGCCGTGCGCCGGATCGCGGCCAGCGCCAGGTCGGGCTTGCCGGAGAAGTGGTGGTACATGCTGCCCTGGCCCGCGCCGGCCTGCTGCTGGATCGCCTTCGGGCTGGTGCCCACATAGCCGCGCTCCCACAGCAGTTCGCGGGTCGCCTCGATCAATCGTTCCGAGGTGCTCATGGAGGCAGTGTACATACCAGTAGGTACAGAACGTCATCCCCGGCCCCGAGCCGCCCGGAGAAGCCGCCCTCGCCCCGCGTACTCCCCGTGGGGTACGCGCACAGCCGCCGGCCGTACGACGATTCGGCCCCCGTCCGGCGGGAGCCTCGGAAGCGTCAGCTGAACCGAGATGAACACCCTCGCCTGCGACGGGCCCGGCCCGTGGATCCTCTTCTTCCCGCTGATCTGGGCGGCCGTCATCGTCGGCGTCGTCACCGTCCTGCGCCGCACCGGCGTCTGGCAGTTCGGCCGCACCACCAAGGACGGTGCGGCATGACCCCGCACCCGAACGGGCCCGGACCACCGGTCGGGGCGGGGGCGGACCACCGGGCCCCCGCCCCGCCGCCCGGGTCGTCGACGCCGTGAAGGTCTACGGCAGCGGGGACACCGACGCCGCCCTGCCCGCCCCGCCCGGTCAGCCGGCAACGGCCGACCGGGCGGTGGCAGTTGCGGCATCGGCCTTCGCCTCGGGCACCTCGGAGAACGGGCCGGTGGTCGTGGCCCCGTACACCGCCGGGTACTCGGGCAGCGTGATCGCGGGGCAGGTCGCGGGCAGGGTGAACCAGACGACCTTGCCCGCATCGCCGCGCGGCCGTACGCCCCAGCTCTCACTGACGGCGGCCACCAGCGCGAGGCCGCGGCCGTGGGTCTCGGAAGAGTCCGCGTCGTGGACGGTCGGCAGACGCGGATCGTGGTCGTGGACGGAGACCGTGAGCCGGTCGAGCAGCAGCTCGACGTCCACGGTGCACGTCTTGTCCGGCTGGGCGTGCCGGTGCACATTGGTCAGCAACTCGGTGACGCCGAGCGCTGCCTGGTCGATCAGAGGATCGAGATGCCAGTAGCGCAGTTGCGCCGAGATGATTCTGCGGACCTGACCGATCCGCGACGGCAGGGCCTGGAGCTCCACCGTGCAGTGCCTGCTGGGCTGGCTGATCACGGCTGCGACTCCCCGAATTAGGTCCGGAAGAAGACGAGACAAGAGATCCAGCAGTCGGCCGCCTGCTGAACATACCGGCGGGGCTGGATCTCAGCGTGACCGCCGGTTAACCCTGAGTGATGTGGAACCAGCGTGAACCATGACCTGGGGGGCCGCAACTCGCGGCACTCCCGTGCCTGTTCTCAACTCCTGTTGCCGCCCGCCCCGCGCAACGCCTCCAGGAAGCGTCCGGCGAGAGCCTTTCCGTCGGGCCGCCGACTGCGCTGACCCATGGTCAGGCGATACCGCTTCCCGTTCAGCGTCGCCACCGTGCTGTCGTCACCGGCGAACCAAGGCCGGCCCGCGGTGACGGCGCGCACGGGCGCGCTCTCGATCACGCGGCCGTAACTCGTCATCAGCGCCAGCCGGCCGTCCTTGATCAGCACTTGCCCGGCCCGCGTCAGTGAACGTGGCCAGCGCTCGATCCGCACGCCAGTCGCGCTGAAATCCGGCTCCGCGGTTGCCATCGTGTCCGCCCCCTTCGCAGCTACTCCTGTGGGAAGTCTGCACACTTGGGCCGCCGTGCACCAGTGCGCCTGGTCCAAGCCTTGCACAAGTGCCTCCTATGGATCCCCAAAGCGAATGTTTGCCCAGGTGAGGGGCTTACTGTTGCGGGTGGGCACACATCGTGGACCAGTGGCGGGCGAGGCGAGGACGGCACTCATGAGCACGCGTGAGAATCCAGTGGCGGGCGAGGCGGGCGACGTATCCGCCGAACGGGTGAGACCGGATGCGGACCCGGCTCCGCCCACGGCCGGGGCGGTCGCGACCGTCGACGTGGACCGCACCGACCCCGCGTACCGGACCTGGCTGAAAGAGGCCGTGCGCAAGGTGCAGGCCGACGCCAACCGCTCCGCCGACACGCACCTGCTGCGCTTCCCGCTGCCCGAGGAATGGGGCATCGACCTCTACCTCAAGGACGAGTCCACGCACCCGACGGGCAGCCTCAAGCACCGCCTGGCCCGCTCGCTGTTCCTGTACGGCCTGTGCAACGGCTGGATCCGGCCCGGCAAGCCCGTCATCGAGGCGTCCAGCGGCTCGACCGCCGTCTCGGAGGCGTACTTCTCGAAGCTGATCGGCGTCCCCTTCATCGCCGTGATGCCGCGCACCACGAGCCCCGAGAAGATCCGGCTGATCGAGTTCCACGGCGGGCAGTGCCACTTCGTCGACGACTCGCGCCGGATGTACGAGGAGTCCGCCGCGCTCGCGGAGCGGACCGGCGGCCACTACATGGACCAGTTCACCTACGCGGAACGGGCCACCGACTGGCGGGGCAACAACAACATCGCCGAGTCGATCTACCAGCAGCTGCGGCTCGAACGCTATCCGGAGCCCGCCTGGATCGTGGCCACCGCCGGCACGGGAGGCACGTCGGCGACCATCGCCCGCTACGTGCACTACATGCAGTACGACACCCGGGTCTGCGTCCCCGACCCGGAGAACTCCTGTTTCTTCGACGGCTGGACCCACGGCGACCCGGAGGCGAGCAGCGACTGCGGCTCGCGCATCGAGGGCATCGGACGGCCCCGCATGGAGCCGAGCTTCGTCCCCGGCGCCATCGACCGCATGATGAAGGTGCCCGACGCGGCGAGCGTCGCCGCCGTACGCGCCCTGGAGACGGCCATCGGCCGCAAGGCGGGCGGATCGACGGGTACCGGCCTGTGGAGCGCGCTCAAGATCGTCGCCGAGATGGTGGGCAGGGGCGAGAAGGGCAGCGTCGTCACCCTGATCTGCGACCCGGGCGATCGCTACCTCGACAAGTACTACTCCGACGAGTGGCTGGCCGCGCAGGGCCTGGACATCCGGCCGTACGCGGCCGCGATCGAGTCGTTCCTGAGCACCGGCGCCTGGCCCTGCTGAACGCCGCTCGGAGCTGGTCCGCCGGGGTACGGGCGCGGCCGCGCCCGTCAGGGCGTACCGGGTCCGGCCAGCCGGCGGTCCAGATTGCGCACCGCGTCCCTGAAGGCACGCCCCAGCCCTCCTCTGCCCAGCAGCAGCGCGAGGCGCAGCGGAGCGGGTCCGTCGGCGGCGAAGGTCCACTGGATGCGTGATCCCGTCGCCGTCGGTGTGATCCGCCACTCCTCCAACAGGGCGCGCAGGCCCGGGGCGTTGGTCTGCTCGATGCGGTACGCGTAGCGGGTGTCCGGTTCCTTGGCCAGGATGCGCTCGGTGAACACCGTGCCGCCCTTGAGCCTGACCTCGCGGCCCGCGCCGCCCTCCGTCGACCGGGCCGCTGTCACGGCCGTGAACCACTCGGGCAGGTGCTCCACGTCCTCGGCCAGCGTGGCGTACACGGCGGACGGCACGGCCGACACGGGGGCCGAGAACACCAGGCGTATCGGTGCGTTCTCCACGAACTCCAGCTCGACCGGGCGCAGTTGGCGTGCCATGGTGCGGACCTCCAGTGGCGGCGAAGGGTGTGGGGACCGCACACCCTAGCGGCGGGGGCGAAGGATGTCCGCCCCTACGGCTTTCGCCGCGAGCACCCGTCCCGCCCTGCGCCTCACGCGCGGTCGACGCGCCCCGATTGCGCAGCGCGCGAACAGTCCGCCCTGCGCCTCGCGACCCCGACCAGGGCGCGACGCAACCTTGCGACAGCCTCGCCGCCGCCTGGATCCTGCTGCCGGACGGCGCCGCCGGCCTCTTCCACGAGACCTACCGGCCAAGCCCGGACGCCGCGACCCTACGCCGCGCTCGCGGCTGGGCGGTGCTGCGCGCCCTCAGCGGCATCCACATCGGAGACGACGGCGCACGGTGGCCCCGGAGGCAAGCCCACCTGGGGCCCACCCGCCCACGCCGCACTGCAGCGCCTCACCGCATCGGTCCACCAGTGATCAAGCACCCCGGGCGCCGGGCACGGTGAACCACGGGCTGGACAGGCGCGCGGGGCACGTGACTCGCACCGTGACTGCGAACGTCCTGCGGCCGTGGACAGAAGGACCACCGGGGCAGTCCGAGACCCGCGCTGGACAACGCGGGTGACTACCGCGGCCCCGGCGGCGTGCCGAGCGCTCGTAGCGCGCTTCGTCCACTTCTTCCCGTTACCGTCCCACGTGTTCCCTACTCTCTCGGGGGTGTGTGATGCGCCGACTCGCTGTGGGTGTGGCCTTGCTGTCCTCCCTGGTCTCCTGGCCCTGGTTCGCGGGACAGGCCGACTCCGCCCTGGGCGCATCGGAAGCCCGGGCCACCGGCCGCGGCACGAACATCCTGATCGTGGGGACAGACAGCCGTGCCGGCCTGTCTGCTGCCGAGAAGCGGCGCCTCCACGTCGGCGGCGAGGGCTGCGACTGCACTGACGTGATGATGCTCGTGCACCTTTCCGAGGACCGTCGTCGCGCAAGCATCGTCTCCATCCCCCGGGACAGTTACGTCGAGTACGCCACACCGGAAGGTGGCACCACTCCGGCCCACCGGGGCAAGATCAACGGCGCCTTCAAGATCGGCCGGGGTCCCCTCGCCGTACGCACGGTCGAGAAGGCCACCGGGCTGCACATCGACCACTACCTCGAGACCGGCTTCACCGGCTTCGAACAGGCCGTCGACAACCTGGGTGGAGCGACCGTGTGCACGGACAAGCCGCTCAAGGACGAGAACTCCGGCCTCGACATCACCGCGGGAAGCCATCTCATCGACGGAAACGGAGCACTGCGCTACGCCCGGGCCCGGCACATCGACCGACCAGGAGACCTCGGCCGGGTCCGCCGCCAGCAGCGACTGCTCGCCGACATGCTGGCGGACCTGACGGCCAAAGGGGCGCTGACCGGCCCCGCGAGCGCCGCGAGCACGGCTCACCAGCTGCTCAAGTCCGTACGCACGGACGAGCGCACGGGTCTGGACGATCTTGTCCGCATCGGCTGGTCGCTGGGGCGGCTGTCGGCGGACCGGACGGAGTTCGCCACCGTGCCGATCTCCCACTTCGACCACCGGGTGCCCGGCGTCGGCTCCACGCTCCTCTGGCACGACGTCCGCTCCGAGGCCCTGTGGGACGCCCTGCGCGCCGACCGCCCCATCACCGGCGACACCCGCATTCTGCCCGTGCCGGAAACACGCGCCGAGACCGATCCCGCCCGAATCGCGGTACGTGTCGACGACGCCACCGTGGCCAAGGCTCTTCGGCGCAGCAAGTTCGTCGTGACGGACACCTCGGCGTCGGCTCCGGGGGTACGACCCGCAGGCCCCGCCGTCATCACCTACCCCGTCCGGCGTGAAGCGGACGCGGCCACACTGGCCGCGGCCCTGCCCGGGGCGCACCTGCGGGCAACCTCGCGGGCCGATGCCTTCTTCGACGTCGCCGTCGGTTCCGAGCCCGTCGCGGTCAGAGCCGTCACCTACGACCGCAACGTCGCGGACGGCGCCCCCGTCACAGCGGACCGTCTACGCTGCTCCAACGTGACCAGGGCGTATCGACCCCACCGCTGAGGGCCGACGCCGAGGAACCACTGGGCCTGTCGAACAGACCCCGGCCTCATCCTCAGGTGGGATTCCGCACCATGAGGCAGCGGTTGCGGCGTCGCGATCGTGCGGCGGTTCGCGTCAGCCGGCGCACGAGGCCCCGCCGGCCCGCGCCGGCGTCGGGCCGCTCACCGGAACAGGCAGCGGCTGCCGGATCGGCCCTGAAGTGGTACGAAAGAGACCGTCGGAAGCGCACGTGGTGCCCTGCGGTCGTAGGTCGGAGGTGCCGTCCGTGGAACCCATCGACTGGCTGCTGACGGCCAGGGAGCGCGGCAATCCCGCAACCCGCTTGGATCGTCGGCGCCCCGACGGGACGGCATGGTCGGCCGGCAACGAAGTTCGCCCCTTGGTCCACGGTGCGACGTACTTCGCCGAGCTGCTCGCCGCCGTCCGCGCTCTGCGGGCCGGAGACCTGCTGCTGTTCACCGACTGGCGCGGCGATCCCGACGAGCGGCTGGCGGGCCCCGGGACCGAGATCGGTGCCGTGCTGCGCAAGGCGGCCGAGCGCAACGTGGTCGTCAAGGGTCTGGTGTGGCGCTCCCACCTGGACAGTCTGCAGTTCAGCGAGGAGGAGAACCGCCACCTCGGCGAGGAGGTACGGGCGGGAGGCGGCGAGTATCTGCTGGACATGCGAGTCCGTCCCGGCGGCACACACCACCAGAAGTGCGTCGTCCTGCGCCATCCCGGGCGCCCTGAACTGGACGTCGCGTACATCGGTGGCATCGACCTGTCGCACAACCGCAACGACGACATCGACCACGGCGGCGACGACCGCTCACAGCCCATCGCCGCAGCGTACGGACCGCATCCGCCCTGGCACGACATCCAGCTCGCGATCCGGGGCCCCGCGGTCGGCGACGTCGAGACCGTCTTCCGGGAACGCTGGACGGATCCGGCGCCCCTCACCCGCAGCCCGCTGTCCCGGCTGCGCGAATTGCTGCACCGGGAGGACATCCACGCGAACCCACTGCCCCCTCAGCTGCCCGATCCCGCGCCCTGCGGCACACACTCGGTGCAGGTGCTGCGCACGTACCCCAACCGGCTGCTGCGAGGCTACGACTTCGCCCCCGACGGCGAGCGCAGCGTCGCGCGTGCCTATCTGAAGGCACTGCGGCGGGCCCGGGCACTCATCTATCTGGAGGACCAGTACCTGTGGTCCCCGCAGGTGGTGGAGCACTTCGCCCGGGCGCTCCGAGCGAATCCAGGACTACGCCTCATCGCCGTCATCCCCTCCGTCCCCGAACAGGACGGCCCGCTCACGCTGCCGATGAACCTGATCGGCCGCATCACCGCCCTGGAGACACTGCGACGGGCGGGCGCGGGGCGGGTCGCGGTATACGGGCTGGAGAACCATGCCGGGACACCGGTGTACGTGCACGCCAAGGTGTGCGTGGTCGACGACGTGTGGGCCGCGGTGGGCTCCGACAACATCAACCTGCGCTCCTGGACGCACGATTCCGAACTCAGCTGCGCCGTTCTGGACGAGACGACGGACTCCCGGGAACCGCAGGACCCCGCCGGCCTCGGCGACGGCGCGCGCCCCTTCGCCAGGAACCTCCGGCTGACGCTCGCGCGCGAGCACCTGGACCAGGAGGCGCCAGGAGACCCGCAGGCCCCCGACGTCCTGTGCGATCCGGTGGGTGCCTTCGACGCCTTCGCGTCGGCGGCGGCCGCGCTGGACTCCTGGCACGAAAGGGGCCGGTCCGGTGCGAGGCCGCCCGGCCGTCTGCGCACCTACCGGCCACCGGAGCTTTCGCGGGTGCAGCGGCTTCTCGCGATGCCGCTGTACCGCGTGATCATCGATCCGGACGGCCGCCCGCTTCGGCTGCGGCTGCGCAAGACGTTCTGAGAAGCCGGTGGCGCCGCCTTTCCACTTCTCGCTGTAGCCCAAGAAGGGCTTCCGGTCGGCCGAGTTGAAGCCGCATGTCCTCACGCAGGTCCCGGACGGACGCCGGTGATTCTCCTGAGCTCACCCACGTCCGGGAAGGACAGACTCCACGCTGTTCGCCCGCACCCTCTCGTTCCCGTGACGCCTGTGCGTCCTGGGATGCCTATAGCGGGGTCCCAGCGCAGGACGTCTCCCGCTGCGCTCGCCTGGTAGTGCTTTGTCAGGTGGCGTTGGGTGGCGTCAGGTGGCGTCGTAGGGCTGCCATGGCAAGTGTTCGGCGTGGGTCCCGCGGCTCGGAGTCACCTCATGGTCGACTTTGTGTCGCTATGGGTGACGGCCCCATCGAAGTGGTTCGAGCGGGCGCACTGAGCGATCGGAAGGGACCCCATGTTCAGAACAGTGTTCATCGGTGGCGCCACGGCGGCACTTGTCGCTGCCTTCACCCCGCCCTCGGGGGCCACGGCGGTCATGAAATCCCCCGCCCCGCCCGACAAGGTCACGATCGACCTCGTCTCCGTCAATGGCTCGGGCTGCCGACCTGGCAGCGCAACCGTGGCCGTCGCGCCGGACAACACGGCCTTCACCGTCACCTACAGCGAGTACCTCGCCCAGGTCGGCAAGGGCGCCAAGCCGACGGACTTCCGCAAGAACTGCCAGCTCGGTTTGAACGTGTACGCCCCGCAGGGCTTCACCTATTCCATCGCCAAGGCCGACTATCGCGGCTTCGCCAGCCTGCAGAACGGCGCGAGCGCCACGCAGCAGGCCAGCTACTACTTCCAGGGCATGTCCCGGACGTCGTACCGCAGCCACCGGTTCCACGGCCCGCTCCAGGGCAACTGGCAGGTCTCCGACACAACTGCCATTCAGGCCCTCGTCCACAAGCCCTGCGGTGAGGAGCGGAACTTCAACATCAACACCGAGCTGCTCGTGGACGGAGGACGCTCCGACACGACCAACACCACCAGCTTCATGGCGATGGACTCGACAGACGGCAGCTTCACGACCAAGTACCACTTCGCCTGGAAGAAGTGCCCGGTGCGCTGACGCCTGCGTAGCCGGCCCGGCGCCCGACGTGTCGGCCGCCGGGCCGGTTGGCCAGACCCAATGCTGCACGCCGCCGGTTACTGAAACCGCGGGGGCCGCTGGCCCTCCTCGCCAGGCCAAGTGTCACTGGTCGCCGGAGCGGCGGGGTGCTGTCATGGGTAGGGAAGAGGCGTTGACGAGCCGGCAGGGCCGCGGAGGCCGGCGCGCCGCGCGTGTCCGCTCAGGCGGTCCGACCGCGACCACCCCGTCGCAGCGGAGGAGGCCGATGCCATGCTGTACCGCCGCACGGTCGGTGACGTGATGACCGAGGAGGTCGTCACCCTCCGTCCCGACACACCGTTCCAGGAGGTCGCCGCCCTGCTGGACGCGAACGACATCGTCGCGGCCCCGGTCGTCGACGACGACGGTGCCCCCGTCGGCGTCGTGTCCGCGTCCGACGTGCTGCGGCACGAGACCGGTATGCCCGATCCGCTGGGGCAGGACGGGAACGATGAGCATGCCTGGGGCAAGGCGCGGGCCCGGACCGCGGGCGCGCTCATGAGCAGCCCCGTCTTCACCGCCCGCGCCGACTGGACGATCACCCGGGCCGCGCGGGAACTTCGCAGGCGGCACGTCAAGCAGCTGCCGGTGGTCGGCGACGACGGCCTCCTCACCGGCATCGTCAGCCGCAGCGACCTGCTCGACGCCTTCATCCGCTCCGACGCCGAGATCCGCGGCGAGGTCGAGCAGGACGTCCTGGGGCGAATCCTCGGCCTGGACGAGGGCACCGTCGCGGTCGAGGTCCGGGACGGGGCCGTCACCCTTCGGGGTCACGTTCCGGAACCGCGTCTCGTCCCGGTGGTCGTGGGCCTCTGCCAGGGCGTCGACGGTGTCGTCACCGTGGACGCCCAGCTCGCCGCCGCCAGGGAAGGCTAGCTAGGGCATTCCACTAAAGCGGATCTTGGTCGTGAGTGATCGCGTTCTGTGGGGCGTGGGGCTCTGGCGAACGGCCGGTGGGCCGACTTGAACCGTTAGGCGATCACCAACAAAATGTCCCTTACTATTCAAGTTTGACTAGACTGGCGGGCGTGAGTGAGAAGACCATCCCGATGCTGCCGTGCCGGACCATCCAGCCTGTTCTCGACTTCTACACCGCCCTCGGGTTCGACGTGACCTTCCAGCAGAAGAGCCCTAATCCGTACGCGGTCGTGGAGCGCGGCGGCATTCAGCTCCACTTCTTCGGGATGAAGCGGTACGAACCGGCCGAGTCTTACAGCACGTGCTACATCCAAACCGATGACGTCGATGGGCTGCACGAGGTCTTCCGGACCAGGCTCAAGGCGGCGTACGGAAGAATCCCGACCCGCGGGCTGCCGCGCATAGGGCCGCTGAAGGACACGTCGCACGGCGTACGGCAGTTCCTCGTGACCGATCCGGGCGGCAACTGCCTGCGCATCGGGCAGCAGACAAGTCAGGACCACCATCACCGGCCCGCACCCAAGGAGATCTTTTCCCGAGCCCTGCATCACGCGTCCCTCCTCGCGGACTCGAGGGACGACCCGGCGGGCGCCGTGAAAATCATCGACCGGGTGTTGCGCATCGAGGGCGAGTTGCCCACCCCCGTGCAGTTGCTTCGCCTCCTCGTGCTGCGTGCGGATGTCGCCGGGCGCCTCGGTGACGAAGAGACCGCGACGTCCGCGCTCACCAGGGCCGCCGCACTCCACCTCACCGCGCAGGAGCGGGAGTCGGTGCACGACGACCTCGAGCGTCTCGAGGAGCTGCGAGGCTAGGGTCTGCTGCGAAAGTGCTGGTCACAGCCACTTGTTGAGCCCATCGTCCGAGAAGTCCGCGCGGGATCCGGAGCCACCGGCTGCCATCGGCGAGGCCGGTGGCACCGGGGGCATGTGGCGCGACGCGACAGTGCTGTCAGGCTCCGTCCCGGGCCTGCTCGCCGCTGGGGGCGACGACCTCGTGCGCTGCAGCCGGGCCTTCGGGCCCGGACGGGCTCACTGGGACTCGTCGCCTTCTGCGGCCGCCGCGCGGCGGAACTCCGCGTTGATGCGCTGGGCCTCCTCGAGTTGGTCCTCGAGGATGACGATGCGGCAGGCGGCCTCGACCGGCATGCCTTCGTCGACGAGCTCGCGGGCGCGGGCGGCGATCCGAAGCTGGTAGCGGGAGTAGCGGCGGTGTCCGCCCTCCGAGCGGAGCGGGGTGATGAGCCGGGCCTCACCGATGGCGCGGAGAAAACCGGGAGTCGTGCCGAGCATCTCGGCGGCACGTCCCATGGTGTATGCGGGGTAGTCGTCGTCGTCCAGGCGACCACTGAGCGGAGTGTCTGCTGTCATTCTCACCTCGTAGTACAACGCGTCGAGGGGCCCTGGTGCTGTACGGCACCAGGGCCCCGAAGGAAATTCAACACCATCTGTCGGCTCTACTTGCTGTGCCGACCTGCTGTGTCCGTCACCTCGCCCGGGAGAGGGCGAGAGTACGGGGATCGCGGATGCGTGACCGGGGACCACCTTCCATTCCGGGGTCTTGCGGTACCCGGGCGGAATCCTCCGTGCCCGGGCGATCCTGATGGCGTCTGGTTCCTCCATTTCTCCGTCGAGCCGATCACCGGCAACTGACTGGTGGTGCGAACTGCTGGTGTTGCTGTCGGCAGCCCCTCGGCCTGCGGGCCGCCCGGTGCGCCTGCCAGTCCCGTCGCCGTCCTGCGAACAACGTGGCTTCGGAACTCCGCAGTCGCACCGTCCTGCGAACTTCTTGTACCGCTACCCGGCAGTTCGTCTCTGCCGGGTCTCATTCGACTTCTCCTGCGAAAGAAACGCTAGCTGGGTGGCAGTCCAATGTCTACTGTGGCGAGCATAGATTTTGATTGCTCATGACCGAGGTAATCCGCGCGCAGCAACGGCAGATCGCCCCGCTCGTCCGGTCCGGGCCATCGCACGCGGCGGGAAGCGCCGCCACGTGCCATGGCCAGTGGGCCCCGCCCGACGGGCCTGCAGATCTCCGACGCACCTCCCGCCACGCGGCTCGGGTGCCAGCCAGTCCGGATGCCGAACGCGACAAGGGCTCGACCGGCGAGTGCCGGTCGAGCCCTTGTCGCGTCGTGTGTCCCGCCTTTGGCCTCTTGCGCCTGCTACACGGCGGAGGAGCTGCCGAGCAGGGCCGCCGCTTCCTCGAACGGAGTGCGGTCACGCGCGGGCGTGGCGACGGGCTGGGCCCGGCACGTGAAGCCGAGGCGGGTCACGGCCCTGGTGACCTCGCCGGCGGTGAAGTCGCGACGGTCCTGCCGGGTGATGACCTCGCCCACTTGCATCACGGGGTAGTGGCGGCGGCCGATGATCACGAAGTCACCCTTGATCGGCTCGGGCCTGACGCCTTTCATCGACGCCAGCACCCCGCTCTTGGACAGGTCGAACGGGAAACGGGCGATGACGCAGCGCATGGTGCCTCACATTTGGGGAGAAGGGTCCGGCCGGGGGAGCGCCGACAGATCAGCGCGAGAGGGTGAGGACACCCACGGCGCAACCGTGCTCGTCGACGACGGGCAAGGATCCGAGCTGCAGGTATCGCATCGCGTGCTCCGCTTCGACCATCGTGGTCACGGGCGAGGGGAACGGTCCTGCGTCGCCGAGGATGTCCCGCAGGCGGACCCGGTCCGTGTAGGCGGAGCTGTCGCGGACGCCGGTGAGCTGGGCCTGAGTGATCAGGCCCGTGCACCGGCCGTCCTCGTCGATGACGAGCAGGTGCCGCGCATGGGCACCGGCCATGACGGACAGGGCCACCTCCACCGTCATGTCGTCCCAGACCTGCGGTCCGGGCGCGTCCATGGCGGAGACCACAGTCCTGGTGGCGGAACCCGCCGGGTGCGGCTGCATCTGGACCAGCGTCAAAAGTGCCTCCTGCGGAAGTGGGTGAGGGGTCTGGTCGCGGAAGTTCTAGGCCGCCGCGTCGAAGACGGACTGGCGCTGAGCCGTGCGGCGCGCCGTCTGGCGGGTCCGGCCGTTCCCGGCGGTACGGCCGCGGCGGCCACGGACGGCGGAGGCGCTGCGCCTGGGGCGCTCGGCCACCGGTGCCGTGATGACGACAGGGACGCCCGACGGAGTCCGCGCGCCGGTGATGCGGCTCAGTTCGGCCTCACCCGAGCGGACCTGGGTGGTGTGCGGGCGGATCCCGGCATCGGACATGAGACGGGTCATGCCGCGGCGCTGATCGGGCGTCACCAGGGTGACGACGAGACCGGACTCGCCGGCGCGCGCCGTGCGGCCCCCGCGGTGGATGTAGTCCTTGTGGTCGCTGGGCGGGTCCACGTTGACCACGAGGTCGAGGTTGTCGACGTGGATCCCGCGTGCCGCGACATTCGTCGCCACCAGGACCGTCACATGCCCCGTCTTGAACTGGGCCAGGGTCCGGTTGCGCTGCGGCTGCGACTTTCCGCCGTGGAGGGCGGCGGCCCGTACACCGCTGTTCAGCAGATGGCCGGTGAGCTGGTCGACGGCATGCTTGGTGTCCAGAAACATGATCACCCGGCCCTCTCGGGCCGCGATCTCGGTCGTCGCCCGATGCTTGTCCGCACCGTGCACATGGAGCACGTGGTGCTCCATCGTGGTGACCGCACCGGCGGACGGGTCGACGGAGTGGACCACCGGGTCGGTCAGGTACCGGCGGACCAGAAGGTCGACGTTGCGGTCCAGGGTGGCCGAGAACAGCATCCGCTGCCCGCCGGGACGCACCTGGTCCAGCAGCGCCGTAACCTGCGGCATGAAGCCCATGTCCGCCATCTGGTCGGCCTCGTCCAGGACCGTGATGTCGACCTGGTCCAGGCGGCAGTCGCCCCGCTCGATGAGGTCCTTCAGCCTGCCCGGCGTCGCGATGACGACCTCTGCCCCACCACGCAGCGCACTGGCCTGCTTGCCGATCGACATCCCACCGACCACGGTGGCCAGCCGCAACCGCACGGAGCGGGCGTAGGGAGTGAGCGCGTCGGTGACCTGCTGCGCCAGCTCCCGGGTAGGCACCAGCACCAGGGCCAGCGGCTGCCGGGGCTCGGCCCGCCGGCCGGCCGTACGGGCCAGCAGCGCCAGGCCGAAGGCGAGGGTCTTGCCGGATCCTGTGCGCCCGCGGCCGAGTACGTCACGGTCCGCGAGGGAGTTCGGCAGGGTCGCCGCCTGGATCGGGAACGGGACGGTCACGCCTTCGGTGACGAGCGCGGCCAGCAACGGCCGGGGCATGTCGAGGTCGGCGAACGCCTCGACGGCGGGCAGCGCCGGGGTGAGCGTCACCGGCAGGGCGAACTCGCCCTGGGGCGCGGCGGGACGGCGCCCGTGGCCACCGGAACGGCCCGGAGTACGGGAGCGGTTGGAGGCCGGGGCGCCCGAGCGGCTGCCGCCCTTTCCGGAGTAGGAACCGGCGGTACGCGTGCGGGTGGAACGGTCGTTCGTACGTGTGCGGTTCATGCAGAACCTTCCTCGAAGCGGCACGTACCAAGGAATTTCTGCGGAATGAACGGCGCAGAGAATCGCAAGAACGGGCCAACATGCGAAAGCGGACCGACCGGCGAGGGAATTCTCGGGTCGAGGCGCTGAAAATGGGTGGCGCCATCCGGTGCGGAGAGACCGGGCGCCGAGTACGGGAAGCTCTGGACGGACTGGGGGTCCGGAGCCTCGAGTGGAGCATCCGCCGTACTGAGGGGCTGCGGAGCTCTCGCAATCATGCCGCCGGTGAAATCGCCGCGGCGTGACAAAGGGGCTGTGCCCTGAAGTGGAACGAGCTGGGGCCCGCACCCAAGGTGCGGGCCCCAGCTACGAACTGTGCGCGTCAGCGTCAGGCGGGAACGATGTTCTCCGCCGTCGGGCCCTTCTGGCCCTGCGCGATGTCGAAGCTCACCTTCTGGCCTTCGAGCAGCTCGCGGAAGCCCTGGGCGGCGATGTTCGAGTAGTGGGCGAACACGTCAGCGCCGCCACCGTCCTGCTCGATGAAGCCGAAACCCTTTTCCGCGTTGAACCACTTCACGGTGCCAGTAGCCATTATTGAATCTCCTTCGGGGCAGTGCATCGGACTCCGCACTGTGCGGAGTCCGTGTCGCCGCGATGATTGCCCTGCCCGCGAAATGACGGGAAATACAAAAGAACTCTCGGTGGCTTGTGAAGCCGGTGAGGGCGCTTGAAGCTCTGGGAACCACAACTGCAACTGATGTCGACAGTAGCACGCCTGTGATCGGCTGTGCGCGGCGAATAATTTAGCTCCGTCTGTGGCGTCAGAAACCTCATCAGGTGCTGCGTCGATTTCTCATTTCACGGGCACAGATATTGGTTGGTCCGGAACACAGCGTCGGCTCGAGGGGCGGTCCTTCAGCTGTTTGGTGAGACCCGTCCGGCAGGCCCCGGACCACCGCCGAGGGCGTGGCAGGGCGCGGCGCCGGGGCAGCGGCCGCGTACACGAAAGCGTCGGTCCTTCAGGCCACGCAGGGCCTGAAGGACCGACGCTTCGCGATGGCCGGCGCTGTGACCGGAAATGATCAGCGGTTCGGTGCTGACTTGCCGGTTGAATGTGACGCTCAGCCGCCCTGCCCGTGAGCCACCTCGTCCTCACCGGCCACGACCAGGCCGGGCAGGTACTCGGCCATCTCCTCGCGCGCCTCGGCCGTGAGTCCCGCGTCCGTCACCAGCGTGTCCACGTCCGACAGCCGGGCGAACGAACTCAGGCCCACCGTGCCCCACTTGGTGTGGTCCGCGACCACCACGACGCGCCGCGCGGCCTCCACGAGCCGGCGGTTCGTCTCCGCCTCCGCGAGATTGGGCGTCGACAGACCCGCCTCCACCGAGATGCCGTGCACGCCGATGAACAGCACGTCGAAGTGGAGCGACCGGATCGCCTGATCCGCGACCGGCCCGACCAGTGAGTCCGACGGCGTGCGCACACCGCCGGTGAGCACGACCGTCGCGGCCCCCGGCCGCGGGCCGCCCGCCGGGCCCGTGCCACGGGCCGAGTGGAAGACGTCCGCGACACGCACCGAGTTGGTCACCACCGTCAGGTCGGGCACGTCCAGCAGATGGTGCGCGAGCGCGTACGTCGTGGTGCCGCCCGACAGGGCGATCGCACTGCCCGGGACCGCGAGCCGCGCCGCCGCCCGTGCGATGTCCTCCTTGGCGCTCAGCTCCAGCGCCGACTTGGCCTCGAACCCCGGCTCGTGCGTGCTCGCCTCGACGACCGGCACCGCTCCGCCGTGCACCTTCTCGACGACGCCCTGGCGGGCCAGGGCGTCCAGGTCGCGGCGCACCGTCATGTCGGAGACGTTCAGCCTGCGGGTGAGTTCGTTGACCCGCACGCCGCCGCGCCGTCGGACCTCGTCGAGGATCAGGGCACGCCGCTGCTCCGCGAGCAGGTTCTGGTTGTCGCTCACCGCCGGGGGACCCGTCCTTCCGTGTCGTCGCCGCATCGGGTCGCAGCGCCTGTCGGCCAGGGTTCCTCATCCTCGCACGCGTCCCTGAGGCCCGGCTCGGGGAGATTCCGTAAGTGCCGTGCGGCGCACGGTCATGATCCGGGATTCTGGTCACGAAACGCAGCACGGCCGCGCACCCGCCGTTCCGTTCACCCACCCTGCGACGAGAGAGCGAGTCACCTCAGTGTCCCCTGCCACCCCGGCACCGCAGGGCGAAGGGCCCGCGCTGGAGCTGCTGGTCCACGGCGTCGGCGGAGCCACTCCGCAGGACATGCTCAAGGACCCGCGCACCGTCCGGATCACCGGCGACGACAAGGCCGCCGTGCACCGGCGCGCCGACGACGCCGAGGCCGAGCAGCACCCCGAGGAGTACCTCGACCGGCCCGTCCCCGAGGCGTACTGCTGGTCCAACCTCACGTCCGGCAACGGTGCGCGGGCCCTGTGGCTGCTGTTGCTCCCGTTCATGGTCGCCAACCTCGCCCACTGGATGCGTCCCAAGGCGAAGGGCAGCCGGCGCACGACCCGCCTGTACGGCGCCCTGGTGCGGCTCGTCGCGCTGAGTCTCACGATCCTTCTGACGGCAGCGGCCTGCGAGGTCGCGCTGGACCTGCTGGCGTGGCAGTGCGCGGGCTCGGCCGCGTGCAGCGGGGAACGGGCCTGGCTCGGATTCCTGTCGGCCGAGCGGGGCGGCTGGTGGTCCCAGCCCGGTCGGCGGCTGGCGCTCGCGGCCGTGGTGCCCGCCGCGCTCGTGGTGCTGCTGTGGTACCTGTCCAACCGCACATGGAGCGCGTACGAGTCCCAGCGGCCGCCGACCGCCGCCGACGGGTGCGTCGCCGGCGTCGACTCCGGTCACGGTGACAGTGTCGGCTCCCGCGACGGTGACGACTTCCACGGCGATGAAGACTCCGACGACGGCGACGAGTCCGACGAGGTGTCCCACCACGAAGAAGGGGGCGGCGCGCAGGCCCCCGGGCCGCGCCGGCCCTTCGTGCGGCCCGCGCTCGGCAGGCCCGGCTTCTGGTACGGCCGCAGGCTCGTCGCCCGGCTGCGCGCCGCGCACACCGCGGCCGGATTCCTGACCGTCGCCGCCGCGGTGGCCGGCGCCGCGGCCCGCCACGACCGCTCGGCGGACGACACCCTGCTGAAGGCCTGCGGCGTACTGCTGGAAACCGCGCTGGCCCTCGCAGGCGCAGCGGTGCTGTGGGTGGTGCTGCGCAGGGGGCGCAGCGAGAGGCGGGTCGACGCGCGGCTCGACCGGACCGCCGTACGGTATCTCCCGGGCGCCGCCCTGGCGTTGCTCGCCCTCGCGCTCCTCTACGCCGCCTGGTCCCGGCCCTCATGGGAGTCGGCGGCGACGCTCCCCGGCGACGTCACCTTCCGTGTGATCGCCCTCGCCCAGGGCGCGCTCGTCGTCGCCCTCGCCGTGGTCGCCCTGCGGCTGCACCGCCGGGCACGCCACCCCCGCGCCGTGCTCCACGGCTTCGGCGGGCCGGCCGTCGCCATGCTCGCCTGCGCGCTCGGCGGCGTGATGACCGGCGGCGTGGCCCAGCGCGTCGCCGACTGGCTCGACGGGCCCGGCACGCCCGGCATGGACGAGCACGGCGCCATTCCCGGCCCGCCCGTCCTGCTCAGCTGGCAGGCCGCTGTGATACCGGTGCTGCTGATCGTGCTGCTGCTGCCCACGCTCGCCCTCGCCGTACGGACCTGGGTCCTCGGGCGCCGCCTCGGCCCCGTCGTCGAGGCCGAGTACCGCGAGGACCAGCCTGATCCCGTCCGCACCCGGCGCATCGCCGGCACCCGCGCCCGGGCCCGACTGACCGACGACGCACCCCTGTTGGTCGGCCTCCTGGCCGGGGCCACGCTCCTGCTCGGCATCGGTGCCGTCGTCGGCGCGTGGGTGAGCGGAGAAGTGCCGGGCCGCGCGTTCGGCGACAGCGATGGCCTGACCGAGTCCACGGCCGAGGCCGCCCAGGCGCTCGGCTCCTGGCTCGTCGGGTTCGGTTTCCTCCTGTTCGTCACCATGGGGCGGCGCGCCTACCGCGACGCGTCCGCCCGGCGCACCATCGGCATCCTGTGGGACGTCGGCACGTTCTGGCCGCGCGCCGCCCACCCGTTCGCGCCGCCCTGCTACGCCGAGCGGGCCGTGCCCGACCTCACCTGGCGCATGTGCACCTGGACGGAGCGCACCGGCGGGCGGCTCGTGATCTCCGGACACTCCCAGGGCAGTGTGCTTGCCGCGGCGGCCGTGTGGCAGCTGCCGGAGGCCACCCGCCGCCGCGTCGCCCTGCTGACGTACGGATCACCGCTGGAACGCCTCTACGGCCGCTGGTTCCCCGCCTACTTCGGACCGGAGGCGCTGCGGGAGCTCAACAGCCAGATGGACTGCTGGCGCAACCTGTGGCGGACCACCGATCCCATCGGCGGGCCGGTGCTGGTGCCCGCCGCCGACGGCCATCCCGACGTCGACCGCGACGCGCTCAAGGACCCGCTGGTCCACGGCCGTTCGGGCCGCTACCCGCTGCCCGAGCCGATCCTCGGGCACTCCGACTACCAGGCCGACCCGTCGTTCGCCAAGGAACGCGCGCATCTGCTCGACCGGCTCACCCCCGTCGTGCCCGCTCAGGCCAGGGTCGAGCCCTGACCGGGCTGCGAGGCTGTCCGGCCCGATCCGCCGGACAGCCCCTCAGGGCAGGTCCGGCAGATCCTCGGAGTAGAGCAGGCTCAGATCGTCGGTGCTCATCTCGACGAGCTCCGCCACCCGCACCGCGTGCCGCTCCACCATGGACTCGAACGTCTGCCGCGCGGTACGGCCGTTGCCGAAGGCCGGTCCCTTCGGCAGCGCCGTGAAGTACTTCAGCAGGGCCTCCGCCGCTCCCTCGCCCAGCCGGTACTCGTGCTCCTCGGCCTGCTGCTCGACGATCCGCAGCAGTTCCTCCGGCGCGTAGTCCGGGAACCTGATGGTCCGTGAGAAGCGCGATGCCACCCCGGGGTTGACGTTCAGGAACCGCTCCATCTCGGCGGTGTACCCCGCGACGATCACCACGACCGCGTCCCGGTGATCCTCCATCAGCTTCACCAGGGTGTCGATCGCCTCCTTGCCGAAGTCGCGGCCGGAGTCCTCGGGCGACAGCGCGTACGCCTCGTCGATGAACAGCACACCACCGCGCGCCCGTTCGAACGCCTCCTGGGTGCGGATCGCCGTCGAGCCGATGTGCTCGCCGACCAGGTCCACCCGGGACACCTCGACGAGATGGCCGCGCTCCAGGACCCCGAGCGAGGCCAGGATCTCGCCGTACAACCGGGCGACCGTCGTCTTGCCGGTGCCGGGGGAACCGGTGAAGACCAGATGGCGGCGTACGGAGGCGGCCTTGAGCCCTGCCTCCTGGCGGCGCCTGCCCACCTCGATCATGTTCGTCAGGGTGCGCACCTCGCGCTTGACGCTGTCCAGGCCCACCAGCGCGTCCAGTTCACCGAGGACGGCTCCGGAGCTGCGCGCCGGCTCGGCGGCGGGCGCGGCCGACCCCGCTCCTTCGCCGACGGCCGGGGGAGCGGCGCTCCGGGCGGCGGGGAGGGCCGAGAGCAGGCCGGGGGACTGCGGGGCGGCGGGCAGCACGGCCATGGCGGCGCCGGGCCGCACCGTGCCGCTCTCGTCGCTCGTGCAGTCCTCCACGATCGGTCCGTCGTCCTCGCCGAACTCGTAACCGCCGCGCGCACAGCGCTCGGTGCGGCAGCGGCTGAGCATCGTGCGGCAGCCGTCCATGATGTGGAAGCCGTAACCGCCGCTGCCCGTCACCCGGCAGTCGCGGAAGGTGCCCCGGCCCTCTGCCGACACGTAGAAACCGGCCTCGGCGGGCGAGGTGACCGTGCAGCGCTCGATCAGCGGGTCCGCTCCCTTGGTCACGATCACGCCGGTCTGCGCCGCGTCGATCGTGCATCCGTTCAGCGTGCCGCCGCTGCCGTGGTCACGGAACCAGGCGCCGGTGGACACCTCGCGGATCCGGCAGTCGTCGAGCTGGGCGGTGGCGCCGTCGCTCACGGAGACCGCCGTGTTGCGCACCTGGGAGAGATCGCTGTCGACGACGTCGGCGCGCGAGCCGCGGTCCAGGACGAACAGGGCGTCCGGGACGTCGTGCACACGGCAGGAGTCGAGCACGGCGGTCGCGCCGTCGCTGACCCAGACCGCCGGGTAGTCGCCCGTACTGTCGTGGATCTCGCACTGGTTGGCGTCCACCCGCGTGCCCGGGTCCCACACGGACAGGCCGTTGCGCCCGAAGCGGCGCACCGTCGAGCGGGTGAGCGTGAGCACGGATCGGGACCGCAGGTCGATCGCGTTCTCCGGGATGTCGTGGATGTCGCAGTCGGAGAGGGTGAGCACCGCATCCGTGTCGAGCGTGACACCGTCCGAGGTGGTGCGGTGCACGGAGGAGTCGGCCAGATGCGCGGTGGCTCGCGACGCGATCTGCACCCCGCTGCCCTTGACCTCGTAGATCTCGCAGCCGACGGCCTCCAGGCCGGTGCCCTCACCGGTCACGGTGACGCCCGCGCCGGAGGCGTGGTGGACCCGGCACCGGTCCAGACGAGGGTGGGCCCCGCCGCGCACCGACACCCCCGACTGACCGGCGGCGACCACCTCGCACTCCTCGAACACGCCGCTCGCGCCGTCGAGTACGGCGATGCCGACACCGGCCGGGTTGTCCACGGTGCAGCGGCGCACCGTGGGCCGTGCGGCACCGCGCACCTCGAGTCCCGCCGCCGAACGGGTCACGATCCGCAGGTCCGTGAGCTCCGGTGTGCCGTCCTCCACGAGCAGCGCGGGGGCCGCGGAGTCCTGGCCCTCCACATGAAGGTCCTGGACGGTGGCGGACGCGCGCACGGTCAGCGGCACTCCGTCCACGGGCGCGATCCGCACCGAGCCCACCGCACCCTCGGGCCCGCGCAGCGTCACCGCCCGCTGGACCACGAGATTCTCGCGGTACGTTCCCGGGGCCACGGTGAGGACGTCGCCGTCGCCGGCCGCCTCCAGAGCAGCGGCGAGGGACGCGTACTCACCTGTGCGGCGCCGCCACCGCGATGTGCCGGTGTGCGTCACCTGGACCGAGCCCTGTGCCATGGCGCTGCTTAGCCCCCACCTCGTGTTTTCGTGCAAAGCCGCGCCGCTGACGGGGACGCGTCCCGCCCCCCGCGTGGGGGTCGCACCACCGTAGCGCGCGCGGCGGACGGGAGTTGACGGGACCGGGAGTCAGCTGCCGGCACCGGCCCGTCCCCAGTCCGGACCCACCGCGGCCCAGGCCCGGTCCAGGTCCGCGAATCTGCGCCGCACCAGCCGCCAGAGCACGATCCGTCTGGCACATTCGACGAGCAGGCCGAGGGCCAGGGCGGCACCGATCCCGGCGAGCGTCGCGTGCACCCGGGCCGTGCCGGGCTCCATGGGGCGGGGGACCATGCGGCCAAAGCCGTCGGTCCAGACCGTGAACGTGGCACCCGTGCGTGAGGACCGCAGACCCGTCGTCAGGCTCCCCGTGCGCCGGGTGCCGTCGGGGGCCGTCCATTCGGCCGCGACCGCTCGGCGCTGCTCGCTCGCCGCGGTGGACTCGGGGGCGAAGGCCGCGGGGCCCGCCACGGTGGCCGGTCCCAGGACCGTGGCCGTCGTGGCGTGGCGCTGCTGGCGCTGGATCCGCACGGACTGCCGCAGCGACTCGTCCGTCAGCGTGCCGGTGATCCAGCCGACGACCGGGGCGGCCGTGACGAGGAGAAGCGCCGCGACGAGGGCCACCCACGCCTCGGCGAGGTCCGTCGCACGGCGCAGGGGATTGTGCCGCCAGCGCCAGATTCCCGCGGCTGCTCGCACTGCTCGCCACCCCCTTCTGTGTCCGTGATAGCCCGATACGGCACGGAACAAGCGCGGGTCGTGCGAAGAGAGAGCAACGTCACCCCCTCCCGTCGGCCCCCGTGTCCGTCGCGAGGATGTCCTCGCGACGGGTCCAACGCAGGGCGCTCCGCGAAGGGTTCCCGCCGGGCGGCGATTTCCACGGAACGGGTGCCGGAGGGCTTTGCGGGGTGCCCGAGGGAGGGCGGACCGAGGGCAGTACGGCGACGTGCGCCCCCGGCGCGCGGGCACACTCGGGCGCGGGGTCGCTCCGGCAGAGTGCCCCGGCGGCGCCTCGGCGCACGGCCAACACCGTTGGTGGAGCGCCCCGTTGCACGGGAACCCCGGCCGACGAGTCGGCCGGGGTTCCACCAGTGGTCTCCCCGCATTCCCCCGCGGCTCTGCCACCTTGCGCCGGGTGCGGTGCGCTCCCTGCCGTGGCGTGCCGCGTCGCGGCAGGCCGGAGGGGCGCCGTCACCGGCCGCCGTCACTGTGCCGTCAGTACCCCCGTCCCTGGTACGGGCGGTTGTACGGGTCGTCGTACGGCGCGGGAGAAGGCGCGGGCCGCGGCGCGGCCGGGCGCATCGCCTCGTACCCGGTGGCGACCGGCCGCGGCGGCTGCGGCTGGCCCTGGTACTGCGGGCCGGGGTACCCGCGGGGTACCGACGCCTGCTGCGGGATGTACGGCGCGGGCGCGTGCTGCAGCGGTACAGGCTGCGGCGCATGCTGCGGGTAGCCGTAGGCAGGGGCCGGTGACGGTGACGGTGCCGCCGGGAGGGCGGGCAGGGCCGCGGGGAGCGCCGGCAGGTAGCTGCTGCCGGTGTCGTACGCGGCGGGCACTCGGATCGGCGCGATCTGAGGCGTGCCCCGCTCCGCGACCAGAGAGTCGTAGATCGGGGTGTCGGGGAACGACGGCGCGGAGTAGTAACCGCCGCCGTAGGTGGCGCGGGGGGAGGTCATGGCACATAAGTTAAGCCCACGATGTGCTGGTTGGGGAGCCCGATAAGCGGGTTGTTTCGACAGCTCTGAGTGACCACGGATCCTCAATTCGAGCGAATCAGGTAAAAACGGTCGCCCCAGCGTCTCGCTTTCGTGTAAAGGGCAAGCGTAGAGAGGGTTACCGGCGGGTCGGGCTCGATCGGGCGGATGTATGCGGAATAGGTTGACGATGAATGAACTTCCGGGCGCAGGAACCGAACCGGTGATGGGGGCGGTCATGTCGATGCTCAAGGGAGCCAACACCGCGGTGCAGGCGCAGCGCGTCCGCGTCGAACTGGGGTGGCGGCCGGGGCCGGGCGTTCCGGACATCGACGCCTCGGCGCTTCTCCTGGCCGGCGGAAGGGTCCGCTCCGACGCCGACTTCGTCTTCTACAACCAGCCCGCGCACGCCTCGGGAGCCGTGCGCCACGAGGGGAAGCGGACCGGCCAGGGCGCCGCCACCGACGTGGTCGCCGTCGATCTCGACCGTGTCGAGGCCGGAATCGACCGGATCGTGCTGGCCGCGTCGGCCGACGGCGGCGCGTTCGGCCAGGTGCCCGGGCTGCACATTCGCGTCCTGGACGCGGCGTCCGGCGCCGAGCTGGCCCGTTACGACAGTAAGGACGCCACCGTCGAGACGGCGTTCGTGCTCGGCGAGCTCTACCGGCGCCAGGGCGCGTGGAAGTTCCGCGCGGTCGGCCAGGGGTACGGCACCGGACTCGAGGGGCTCGCCACGGACTTCGGCATCACTGTGGACGAGCCCCGGCGCCCGGCGGCGCCCGCTGCGGCCGTGCCGCCGGCGCCGGCCGCCCCGGCGCCCGTCGCCGCCTCGCCCGTCGCGGCTCCGCCGCCTCCCGCCCCGCACGCAGCGCCTCCCGCCCCGGTACGGCTCACCAAGATCACCCTGACCAAGGAGGCCCCGTCCGTCTCGCTGACGAAGCAGGGCGGCACCTCGGGCGCGATGCGCGTGAACCTGAGCTGGCAGGTGCGCAAGCAGTTCCAGGGCTGGGGCGCCAAGCTCGGCCGCGCCGTCGCCATGCACGGCGACCTCGACCTCGACCTGTGCGCCCTGTACGAACTCACCGACGGACGCAAGGGCGTTGTCCAGTCCCTGGGCAACGCCTTCGGCGCACTGCACCAGCCGCCGTACATCCACCTCGACGGCGACGACCGCACCGGCGGCACACCCGGCGAGAACCTCACCATCAACCTCGACCACAAGAGCGCCCTGCGCCGGGTCGTGATCTTCGTGACGATCTACGAGGGCGCGCGGAGCTTCGCCGACCTCGACGCGACGGTGACCCTGCAACCCCAGCACGGCGCCGCCATCGACTTCTCCCTCGGCGAGTGCACCGTGCCCTCCACGGTCTGCGCCCTCGCCCTCATCACGAACACCGGATCGGACCTCGTCGTCCAGCGTGAGGCCCGCTTCCTCCTGCCCGACCGGGGCGTCAGCCCCCAGCGCACCGTCGATCACGCCTACGGCTGGGGCATGAACTGGACGCCGGGCAGGAAGTGACGCCCGCCCGACGGGTGTTCAGCGGTCGGGCGCGGCCTCGGGCCGGGCGTAGGTACGCCCCTTCCAGGCCGCACCCCGGCCCCGGTGGTGCTGCACCGCCGAGTCGACGGTCATCAGCAGGTAGAGCAGCGCGGTGAACGGCAGCGTGGGCGCGAGCAGCAGCGGCTGGCGGTAGTAGCGAAGCATCGGCGCGTACGTCCCCGCCATCACCGCCCAGGCGAGTCCGGCCGCCCACGCGGCCACGGGGTCGCCCGCCGCCGTCGCGGCCGCCAGCACGACGGGCGGCGCGAGATACACCAGGGCGAGCCCCGCGACTGTGGCCACCAGCACCAGCGGGTTGTGCCGCAGCTGCGCGTACGCGCTGCGGGACACCATCCGCCACAGGTCCGCGAGCCGCGGATACGGGCGCACGCTGTCCACCCGCTCCGCGAGCCCCAGCCAGATCCGGCCGCCCGCGCGCCGCACCACGCGCGCCAGCGAGACGTCGTCGATCACCGCGTGCCGGATCGACGCCGGGACGTTCGCCCGCACCGCGGTGGCGGTGCGCAGCAGGACGCACCCGCCGGCCGCGGCGGCCGTCCTCGCGCCGGCCGAGTTGATCCAGCGGAAGGGATAGAGCTGGGCGAAGAAGTAGACGAACGCCGGGACCACCAGGCGCTCCCAGCCGCTCTCGACGCGCAGCCGCGCCATCTGGGACACCAGGTCGTACCCACCCGTGCCCGCGTCGCCGCTCCCGTGGGCCGCCGCCACAAGCTTGCGCAGGCTGTCCGGCTCGTGGGCGATGTCCGCGTCCGTCAGCAGCAGGAACTCCGGATCGTTCGCCCGGGCCAGGGCGATCCCGTGCCGCAGCGCCCACAGCTTCCCCGTCCAGCCCGGCTCCGGCTCGCCCGGGGTCACGACCCGCAGCGGCAGCCCGCCGTGCCGCTCGGCGAGCGAGCGCGCGACCTCGCCGGTGCCGTCGCCGCTGTTGTCGTCCACGAGCACGATCTCCGCGCGGCCCGGATACCGCTGGCCGAGCAGGGACGGCAGGCTGCCCGGCAGGACGGCGGCCTCGTCCCGCGCGGGCACCACGACGGCGACGTCCGGCCACACGGCGGGCGCCTGCCGCCCGGGCAGGCGCTGATCGGTGCGCCAGAAGAAGCCCTGACCGAGCAGCAGCCAGCACCACGCGGCCAGCGATCCGAGGGCGGTCCACGCAAGGGCGCTCATGCGCCGCAGTCTGCCCCACGCCGGCGGGCCCGCGGCGGCGGTCGACTATGGTGACCGGGTGAAGATCGCGCTCATGGACTCCGGACTCGGCCTCCTCGCGGCGGCCGCCGCCGTACGCCGACTGCGGCCCGACGCGGATCTGGTCCTCTCATCGGCTCCCGACAGCATGCCCTGGGGGCCCCATACGCCCGACGAGATCACCGAACGCGCGCTCGCCGTGGCCCGCGCGGCGGCAGCCCACCGTCCGGACGCCCTGATCATCGCCTGCAACACCGCCTCGGTGCACGCTCTGCCCGCGATCCGTGCGGAGCTGGAACCGGACCTCCCCGTCGTGGGGACCGTGCCCGCGATCAAGCCCGCGGCGGCAGGCGGCGGCCCCGTGGCCATCTGGGCCACCCCGGCGACCACGGGCAGCCCGTACCAGCGCGGACTCATCGCGGACTTCGCCCACGCCGTCGACGTCACCGAGGTCCCCTGCCCTGGTCTCGCCGACGCCGTCGAGAGCGCCGACGAGGCGGCGATCGACCGGGCGATCGCCGCAGCGGCGGCCATTACGCCGCCTCACGTCGGCGCCGTCGTCCTCGGCTGCACCCACTACGAACTCGTCGGTGAACGCATCCGCGCGGCCGTAGCGGCCGACGGTGACGGGGGCGCCCTCGCCCTCTACGGCTCCGCGGACGCGGTCGCCGCCCAGGCCCTGCGCCGCAGCGGTGCCGCCCTCGCACCCGATGCCGCGCCGAGCGGCCGGATCACGGTCCTGCTCAGCGGCCGGGAGTCCGAGCTGTCCCCCGCCGCCCTGGCCTACGCCGAGGGGCGCCTGCTCCAGGCGGTCACCCCCGCGGTCTGACGGCGCCCGCCACCGGCGCGCCGGCCCGCCGGTGATCATTACCCTCCGTCACGCCCGGACCGTGCTGTGTCCGCCGATGCTGGGTACGCTCCAGACATGAGGCACCATCTCCGCCACATGGGGCCCGGCATCGAGCCCCTTCCCGAAGTCTGGACCGGCCGAGCGACCAATCGCCTGCAGTGGGTGCTCGCGGCCGCGGGTGCGGGCTGCCTCGCGCTCGGTATCAAGCTCGCCGTCTCGGCCGACTGGGAGACGGGCATCACGGCCCTGTTGATGGCGGTGATCGGCTGCGTCGCGGCCGGCCTCCTGGTGCTCTACGGAACGCTTGCCTTCGTCCGCCTGGAAGTGACCATCGACCAGGAGGCCCTCGAAGTGCGCTGCGGCCATGTGGGCCTCCCGCGCAAGCGCATCCTCCTCAGCGAAGTCGTGAAGGCGGACTACGACCCGAAGATTACCCCGCATCAATGGGGCGGCTGGGGCTGCCGCTGGCGTCCGGAGAAGGGGACGGCGTGGGTCGTGCGGCGCGGCGAGGGAGTGGTCGTCACGCTGGCGGGCGGCGACACGTTCACGGTGACCGTCGACAACGCCGCGACGGCCGTGCGCGTCCTCCGGGACCGCCTCAGCCGGTCGAACAGCGGCCCCGTGCCGCACGTCTGAGCCGGGCCGCCCCAGGCCGAGCACGGTCGTGCCGTCCCCGTCGCGCACGGTGACCGCACTGCCGGGCACACAGGGCACCGCCGTAGACTCCGGCAGGTGAGCGTCACCATCACCCCACTCGACACCCCGCAGCCCGCCCGCGCGGCCGGCCGCCCGCTGATCCGGCGGTTCGTACGGCCCGGAGCCGCGGCCCTGTCAGGGGTGCTGCTCTACCTGAGCTTCCCGCCGAGGCCCCTGTGGTGGCTGGCTCTCCCCGCGTTCGCGCTGCTCGGCTGGACCTTGCGCGGACGGCGGCCGCGGGTGGCGCTGGGCCTCGGCTACCTGACCGGCCTGGGCTTTCTGCTCCCCCTGCTCCTCTGGACCGGCGAGGAGGTCGGCGCGGTCCCGTGGCTGGCGCTCGCCGCCGTCGAGGCGCTGTTCGTCGCGGTCACCTGCGTCGGCATGGCGGCCGTCTCGCGCCTGCCCGCGTGGCCGGTGTGGGGCGCGGCGGTGTGGATCGCCGGAGAGGCGGCCCGCGCCAGGGTGCCGTTCGGCGGCTTCCCCTGGGGGAAGATCGCGTTCGGACAGGCGGACGGCCTCTTCCTGCCGCTGGCCTCCGTCGGCGGCACGCCCGTGCTGAGCTTCGCCGTCGTCCTGTGCGGACTGGGCCTGTACGAAACGGTGCGGCAGGTGGCGGCGCGCCGCCGCACCGGCAGTGTGCGGCGCGGGGCGGCGGCCGCCGCGCTGCTGGCTCTCGTACTGCCGCTCGTGGGAGCCCTGTGCGCCCGGCCGCTCGTCGACGACGCCGCCGAGGACGGCACCGCGACCGTCGCCGCCATCCAGGGCAACGTGCCCCGCCTCGGTCTCGACTTCAACGCCCAGCGCCGGGCGGTCCTCGACAACCACGCGCAGCGCACCGAGCAGCTGGCCGACGATGTGGCGGCGGGCAAGGCGCCGAAGCCCGACTTCGTGCTGTGGCCGGAGAACTCCTCCGACCTCGACCCCTACCGCAACGCCGACGCCCGCCTCGTCATCGACGACGCCGTCAGGGCCATCGGCGTCCCGACCGTCGTCGGCGCCGTGGTCACCCCGGAGACGGGCACGCTCCGCAACACGCTGATCGAGTGGGACCCGCGCCGGGGCCCCGTCGACACCTACGACAAGCGCCACGTCCAGCCCTTCGGGGAGTACATCCCGCTGCGTCCGATCGTACGGATCTTCAACTCCGACGTGGACCGCGTCAGCCGCGACTTCGGTCCGGGGCACGAGGTCGGCGTCTTCGACCTGGCGGGGACGCGGGTCGGGCTCGTCACCTGCTTCGAGGCGGCGTTCGACGACGCGGCCCGCGACACGGTCACCCATGGCGCGCAGCTCATCTCCGTCCCCAGCAACAACGCCACCTTCGGCCGCAGCGAGATGACCTACCAGCAGCTGGCCATGTCGCGCGTGCGGGCCGTGGAGCACAGCCGGTCCGTGGTCGTCCCGGTGACCAGCGGCGTCAGCGCCGTGATCATGCCGGACGGCGAGATCGTCCAGGAGACGCGCATGTTCACGCCCGACGCGCTCGTCGCCGAGGTGCCGCTGCGCTCGTCCCTCACGCCCGCCACCCGGCTCGGCGTCTGGCCCGAGGTGGCGCTGCTGCTCCTCGCGGCCGCCGCAGTGGGCAAGGCCGTCACCGATGCCGTACGCGAACGGCGCGAGCGCTCGGCCGCCGCAGTGGAGCAGGGCGCCGGCGTCTGACCTCTCCGGTCGACGCCGGGGGCCGCCCCGTTAGGGTCGCGGGCATGGGCACGCCTGACTTCATCCGCGAGATCCGGGTCACCGCAGGCCACCAGCTGCTGCTCCTGCCGGGAGTGAGCGCCGTCGTACTCGACGACGAGGGGCGCGTGCTGCTCGGCAGACGCGCGGACACCGGCAAGTGGTCGATCGTCGGCGGCATCCCGGAGCCGGGGGAGGAGCCGGCCAGGACCGCGGAGCGCGAGGTGTTCGAGGAGACGGCTGTACGGTGCGTCGCCGAGCGGGTCGTGCTCGTGCAGGCGCTGCCCGATCCGGTCACCTACCCCAACGGGGACCGCTGCCAGTACATGGACATCACCATGCGCTGCCGGGCGGTCGGCGGCGACGCCCGGGTCAACGACGAGGAATCGCTCGAGGTGGGCTGGTTCTCGATCGACTCGCTGCCGGAACTCCAGGAATTCGGCCTGTTCCGGATCAAGCAGGCGCTGACCGAAGGACCAGCATGGTTCCACCCCACCATTGAGCAGTGAAGTATGGGAGCTGACCACATCGGTGGGGCAGTGATCGCTGCCTAGGGTGCACACATGACCGCGCCCATCACCTCAGGTCCCGCAGAGCCCTCCGTCTCCCTCGACCTCGGCGGCCGCACCGCCCTGGTCACCGGTGCCGCGGGCGGCATCGGCCACGCCTGCGCGCTGCGGCTCGCGGCCGCGGGCGCGAAGGTCAGAGCCGTCGACCGCGACGCCGAGGGGCTGGCGGCGCTGGTGGAGCGGGCCGACGGACTCGCCGGCGCCGTCGAGGCGCGGGTGCTCGACCTCACCGACCTCGACGCCGCCGAGGCCGTCGCCGCGGGCGCGGACATCCTCGTCAACAACGCCGGACTGCAACTCGTCCGCCCCATCGAGGAGTTCCCGCCGGACGTCTTCCACACTGTGCTCACCGTCATGCTGGAAGCGCCGTTCCGCCTGATCAGGGGCACGCTGCCGCACATGTACGCGCAGGGCTGGGGGCGGATCGTCAACATCTCCTCCGTACACGGGCTGCGGGCCTCCGCCTTCAAGTCCGCCTATGTGGCCGCCAAACATGGTCTGGAGGGCCTGTCCAAGACGGCGGCCCTCGAAGGCGCGCCCCACGGAGTGACGTCGGTGTGCGTCAATCCGGGCTATGTGCGCACGCCCCTGGTCGAGAAGCAGATCGCCGACCAGGCGGCCGCACACTCCCTGCCCGAGGAACGCGTCCTGACCGACGTCCTCCTCAAGGACTCGGCGATCAAGCGCCTCGTCGAACCGGACGAGGTCGCCGAGGCCGTGCTGTACCTGTGCTCGCCGCAGGCCGCGTTCATCACCGGCACCTCCCTGGCCCTCGACGGCGGATGGACCGCCCACTGACGGCGGGCGCGGCCGCCGAGGGCGGCCGCCCGGTTGTCCACAGGGCTGGCGCGACCCCGCCCGCGCCGGGTAATCCTGTGTCCATGTCCCTGGATCAAGCCGCCTACCTGGAGCTCCTCGCCCGCGGCGCCGCAGCCGAGGCCTACGACAGGCCCGTGCTCCTCGCGCGGGCACACGGCGCCGACGCCGAGTCGCTCGCCGCTGTCGAGCACGCCAAGCAGCTCGCGCTGCGGGTCCGTGCCGAGCTGGAGGGCCGCAGGCGGCGCGAGGCGGAGCTGTCCGCGCTCTTCGAGACGGCGCACGACCTGGCCGGTCTGCGCGACCTCGACGCCGTGCTGCGCGCGATCGTGCAGCGCGCCCGTTCCCTCCTGGGCACCGAGGTCGCCTACCTCAGCCTCAACGACCCCGTCGCCGGCGACACCTACATGCGGGTCACCGAAGGGTCGGTCTCGGCGCGTTTCCAGCAGGTCCGGCTCGGCATGGGGGAGGGCCTCGGCGGCCTCGTCGCGCAGACGGCCCGCCCCTATGTGACCGACAGCTACTTCGACGACGCCCGGTTCGAGCACACCGGGCCGATCGACGCGGCGGTCAGAGACGAGGGGCTGGTCGCCATCCTCGGTGTGCCGCTGACGCTCGGGAGCCAGGTCATCGGCGTGCTGTTCGCCGCGGACCGCCGCGCCCGCGTCTTCGAACGGGAACAGGTCGCGCTGCTCGCCTCGTTCGCCGCACACGCCGCCGTGGCCATCGACACGGCGAACCTGCTCGCCGAGACACGGTCCGCCCTGTCCGAGCTGGAGCGGGCGCACGCGATCATCCAGGAGCACAGCGGCGTCATCGAGCGCGCGTCGGAGGTGCACGACCGGCTCACCGAACTGGTCCTGCGCGGCGGCGGTGTCGACGACGTGGCCGCCGCGCTCTCCGAAGTCCTGGACGGCACGGTCGAGTTCACCGAGCACGGCCCACAGCTCACCGCGGCGGACGGCCGCGCGGGCCGCCGCGGCGACGACTGGGTCGCCGAAGTCTCCGCGGGCGGCGAGGTGTTCGGCGCCCTCGTGCTGCGCGGCCACCCCGACCTCGCCCCCGTCGACCAGCGCACCCTGGAGCGGGCCGCCATGGTCACCTCGCTGCTCCTGCTCGCCCGGCGATCGGCGCACGACGCCGAACAGCGGGTACGGGGCGAGCTGCTGGACGACCTGCTGGACGCGCCGGACCGCGACCCCCGCCTGCTGCGGGAGCGTGCGGCACGGCTCCGCGCCGACCTGGACCTGCCCCACGTCGTGCTGGCCGCGCGGATCGACGGCCACCCGGACACCGGCTCCGCGGCCGGCCCCGAGTCGGCCGCGCGGGAGAGTGCGGACCGGCAGCGGCTGTGGTCGGCCGCCTCGCACCTGGCCGCGACCCGTTCCGGCCTCGCCGCGGCCCGGGACGGCGGCACGGTCCTGCTCCTCCCGCTCGGCCCCGACGACACCCCGGCCTCCCTCGCCCGCCAGACCGCCCGCCAACTGGCGGGCACGCTGCGCGAGTCGGTGACTGTCGGGGCCTCGTCCCCGGTGGCCTCCCCGGCCGGCGACCCCGCTCCGATATCCGGTGCCTACGACCAGGCGCGGCGCTGCCTGGACGCGCTGCGCCTGCTCGGCCGCTCCGGACAGGGCGCGGCCGCCGAGGACCTGGGCTTCCTGGGGCTGCTGCTGGCCGACCCCGGCGACATCGACGGCTTCGTGCACCGCACGATCGGCGAGGTCGTCGCGTACGACAGACGCCGCGGCACGGACCTGGTCGGCACCCTTGACGCGTACTTCGCCAGCGGCATGAGCCCGGCCCGTACGAAGGACGACCTCCACGTCCATGTGAACACCGTCGCCCAGCGGCTCGAGCGCATCGGCCGGCTCCTGGGACCCGACTGGCAGACGCCCGCCCGCGCCCTGGAGATCCAGCTGGCCCTGCGGCTGTACGGGATGTCCTCGGCGGTGGCGCCCCGGGAATGAAGCCGGCGGCTCGCCCGCCGCTCTTGCGGCTGCCGGAGCGCGCCCTGCCCATGAAGTCCCTCCTTGCGTGCCCCGCACACGAAGCCCGTCTGCCTGGAGCCTGCGCCGCACATGAAGCCGCGCGGGACCGATGTGGTCCCGCGCGGCTTCATGTGCGGTGGGGGCGCTGCTCAGGCGGTACGGGCGGCATCCGCCGAAGGGGAGGACACGGAGTCCGCGGCGCCGTCGGAGCCGGGCTCCACGTCGTTGAGGTTCCGGTGCCTGGTCTCCTTGGCGCATGCGATGGCCACCACGGTGAGCAGGGCGGCGGCGATGACGTACAGGGCGATCGGCGTCGACGAGTGGTAGTCGGCGAGCAGGGCGGTCGCGATGAGCGGCGCGGGGGCTCCGGCGGCGACGGAGGAGAACTGCGCGCCGATGGACGCCCCGGAGTAGCGCATGCGCGTCGCGAACATCTCGGAGAAGAACGCCGCCTGGGGCGCGTACATCGCGCCGTGCAGCACCAGACCGACGGTCACGGCCAGCAGCAGCGAACCGAAGCTGCCCCGGTCGATCAGCGCGAAGAAGGGGAACATCCACGCGCCGACGCCGATGGCGCCGATGAGGTAGACAGGCCGGCGGCCGATCCGGTCCGAGAGCGCACCCCAGAGCGGGATCGTCGCGAAGTGGACGGCCGAGGCGATGAGTACGGCGTTGAGGGCGGTCTGCTTGCTCATCTCCACCGCGGTCGTCGCGTACACGAGGATGAACGCGGTGATCACGTAGTAGCTGATGTTCTCCGCCATGCGCGCGCCCATGGCGACCAGCACATCGCGCCAGTGGTGGCGCAGCACGGCGACGAGCGGCATCTTCTCGACCTGACCGGCGGCTGCCTTGCGCTGCTCGGCCTGGGCCAGGGCGGCCTTGAAGACAGGCGATTCATCGACAGAGAGACGAATCCACAGGCCGACGATCACGAGGACACCGGAGAGCAGGAACGGGATCCGCCATCCCCACGAGGTGAACGCGGCGTCCGAGAGCAGTGCGGTGAGCGCGGAGAGCACGCCCGTCGCGAGCAGCTGCCCGGCAGGCGCGCCGGTCTGCGGCCACGACGCCCAGAAACCTCGCCGGTCGGCGTCCCCGTGCTCGGACACGAGCAGGACGGCCCCGCCCCATTCGCCGCCGAGGGCGAAGCCCTGCACGAGGCGGAGGACGGTGAGCAGCACGGGCGCCGCGGTCCCGATGGTCGCGTGCGTGGGCAGCAGCCCGATCGCGAACGTGGCCCCGCCCATCATCAGCAGGCTGAGCACCAGCAGCTTCTTGCGTCCGAGCCGGTCACCGTAGTGCCCGAAGACGAGCGCCCCGAGCGGCCGGGCGGCGAAGCCGACCGCGTAGGTGAGGAAGGACAGCAGGGTGCCGACGAGCGGGTCGGACTCGGGGAAGAAGAGCTTGTTGAACACCAGCGCGGCGGCCGAGCCGTACAGGAAGAAGTCGTACCACTCGATGGTGGTGCCGATGAGGCTCGCGGCGACGATGCGCTTGAGCGAGTTCGGCGCTGGTGGAGCGGTTTGTGCGGCGGCCATGAACACCACTTCCGGACGGTTGGGCGGGGACGATTCCGTGTCGCCACACCGTAGAAACACGCAGGTCACGGGCACATGTGGTGGGACACCATAGTTCTGGGCGCTGGGGTGCGCGCGGCCACCATGAGGGCGGTGTCGGGGCTCCGTGACGGCCTCGACGAGGCCGCGAAGGGGGCTGTCCGAGTTGCACTGTTCGGGCATGATGTGGAGGTGCCGTGCTGACTCCCGTGCTGGTTCGGTGCTGACTGCGCAGCGTAGAAGTCCGGCATGTATTGCCGATCGGGCCCCGAGGTCGCCCGAGGAGATCGATCCGATCCTTGAGCAGGTCATGGACCACGGGTCGTTCGGGACCAGTCGACCTGGTGACTGCTTGCTTTGCGGGTCAGCGCGGAGTCCGCGCGGCGGCCGCGACGGTGAGGCAGAACAATGCGGGGGCGAGTCTGCGGCCCTGCCGTGTCGCGTTGGAGTCGGTGAAGCCCTCGCGGTGGCCAGACAGAAGGGTGGCAGCCGGCTCGATGTCGCGCGCCAGGCCATGGCCGTCGAAGGCGCGGGCGTGTTCCTTCGCCGCGGCCACCAGGCTCGCGTCGAGGAGAGGACCGGCCGTCGTGACCGCGGTCCGGAGCGTCATTGTCGCGGCCGGGCCGTCGGGGTCCCTGCGGATCTCGGCGATGGTGCCTGCGCCCACCGAGGGGTCGATGGCGGCTATCCTCATGCCCAGCGTGAAGGCCAGCGCCGCGGCGACATCGGCGTCGCGCTTCGGGTCGTAGTCCTTCTCGTGCTCCGGGTGAGCATGGAGGAAGTCGTCGATGGCCGCCCTCCACGCACGCTGGTGGGCGACCCTGGCGAATCCGGCCGGGCCCGGTGGTATCAGTCCGGTGGTCCGCGAGGCATGCAGTGAGGTGACCGACAGACCGGCTTCCTCGAGCAGGGCCAGCCACGGCGGCTCGGGCAGGTCGAGAATGGACGGGTCGAACAGCGGATCGTTGACCTGCAGCGGCCGCTTCAGCTGTGCTTCCCGCAGCTTCCGCTGGAACTTCACCAAGGCCGCGGCCTGCTCTCCGAGCGCGATGTGTTCGTGTTCGCTGGTCCGGACGCATGTTCCCGGCCGCAGGGCAAGCGCCTCGCGTACGGCGGCGATGCCGACCTCTGATCGCCAGGAGACGTGGGCGGGCTCGGCCGGGACGTGCACCTGGGGCAGTGTCATCAGCCGCGCGAGCGTCTCCGCACTGCCCAGGCGTCGGGCCGTTGCCCGGCAGGCGAGGTCGGCGACCGCGGTGACCGGAGCTCGTTCGGGAAGGCCGGCCACCCAGTCCTGTGCGCGCTCGCGAGCAAGCGCTGCGGTGACGTCGGCCGCGCCCCCGGCGTATCCGGTGTACCCCAAGCAGAGGGCCAGCAGTACGAGTTCGTGGTCGGCTGGGGTGACGTCGGCCGCGGTGAGAGTCCGCAGGCCGATGCGGAGGGCGTCGGCCGGAGTGAGGTCGTGGGGCAGCTCGGTCTCGATGGCCGCGAGCGCCCGCACGGCATCGGCCGCGCGGTGGGATTCCCGGGTGGGTTCGGGCAGCCGCTCACGGAGGTTGATGCCGGCAACGGATCGGTGCTCGGCGAGTGCCTCGGCAGGATGGAGGCCCAAGGGGAGCGCTTCCATGCACCGCTCAGCGGTAGAGAGGTCCGCGGACAGTTCCAGGAACAACCGCGGGGTGTCGATGGGCACATCCAGCCGGTTGCTGAGCGCGAGCATGCGCTCCAGCAGCTCCGCGACGGCGGGCCACTGCCGGTTCTCGCGCAGTACGTCCAACCAGGCGTCCCGCGCGTTGGCGAAGGACGCCTCGCCCTTCGGGGACTTGCCCCTGCACATGCCCAGGAACAGAAGGTCAAGCGGATCGCACTTCGAGTGCCAAGGCGGGGCCGTTCCGGCCTGCAGCCGGGTGACGACCTCGGCATAACCCATGAACAGCCCGGCGGCCGACGACAGTTGCCGACCACGAACGGAGCTGAGGACCTGCTCCAGCCGCTCGTCCTGTGACGGCGTCCTCGCGCGAGTGCCCGCCCGCGACGTGTTCCTGACTTCCTTGCGGCTCCTGCTGGCCCTTCCCACCTCGAGTTCCTCTCACGTTTGTGCGGCGCTCGGCAGCGTCGGTTTGTGGTCCGGCTCGTCCCTGACGCGACCGGACCTGTCGCCGGCTTCGTCGTGGCCGAGCGCCCTTTGCCGAGGAGCTTCGTACCAAGGGCACACATCACCCGGCCGGCCAGCCGTAGGCGGTGCGGGGGAGGCCGGTCAGGCGGTCGAGGGCCGGCGGGCGCACCCCGATGGCCGCTGCGCGGTCTGCCCAGGCCGAACGCCCTGTGCGGAGCGTTGCCGGGCCGGTGGCGGCCGCGGCGTGCGCGGCACGGATTCTGAGCACCGCGACGACCGCGGCCAGCTCCTCGGGGGTGGGCCGCCCGTACAGCACTTCGATGGAATCCATGGGATGCCTACTCCTGATGCCGGAAGACGTGTGTCATGGTGCGGCGGCCGCCTGGCAGGCCCAACACCTGTCCTACAGGGGGATGTTGCCGTGCTTCTTCGCAGGAAGAGCCTCCCGCTTCGTGCGCAGCGCTCGCAGGCCGCGGACGATGTACTGACGTGTCCTGGACGGCCTGATCACCGCATCGATGTCGCCGCGTTCGGCACTGGTCGAGGGGTTGAGCAGTGTCTGGGCGTACTCGGCCATCAACTTGGCCCGCCGTTCCTCCGCCACGGCAACTCCGCTGTGGTCAGCTGTGGCCGGCTCGTGCGGAAAGAGGGGAGCCATGGCGGTGTGGGGGCCGGCCGCAGCGATCTGTGCGGTGGTCCAGGCCACGCAGAGATCGGCGCCCAGGTGCTTGGTGCCCATCACGTCGTACGCGCCGCCGTACGCCTTGCGGGTGATGACGGTGACGAGGGGGACCGTGGCCTCACCGTAGGCGTATATCAGCTTTGCCCCGCGTCGGATGATGCCGTTGTGTTCCTCAGCGACTGTGGTGAGGAAACCTGGAACGTCGACGAACGTCAATATCGGCACGTTGAAGGCGTCGCAGGTCCGAACGAATCTGGCTGCCTTCTCGGAGGCGTCGATGTCCAAGCATCCGCCGAAGTGCAGTGGTTGGTTGGCGACCACGCCGACCGGGCTGCCCTCCACCCGGCCGAAGCCGGTCATGATGTTCGGGGCGAACAGTGGCTGCGTCTCGAGGAACTCCCCGTCGTCGAGCACGGACTCGAGGATCTGCCGCATGTCGTAGGGCTGATTGGCGGATCGGGGAACGACCGTGTCCAGCTCCAGGTCCTCGGTGCAGTGGTCCCGGGTCACCTCGCAGGGATGCACCGGCGGCTCGTCACAGTTGTTCGACGGGAGATACGACAGCAGAGCCCTGACATACTCGAGGGCGTCTTCCTCATCGCCCGCCATGTAGTGCGCGACGCCGGAGGCGGCGGCATGGGTGCGTGCGCCGCCCAGCTCTTGAAGGCCGACATCCTCACCGGTGGCCACGGCGATGGAGTCTGGCGCAGCGGTGAACATGCACGAGGTTCCCTCGGTCATCACCGTGAAGTCGGTCAACGCGGGTGAAAACACCGCGCTGCCGACGCATGCGCCGAAGACGAGCGAGATCTGGGGCAGCACGCCCGAGCAGTGCACATGGCGGCGGAAGATTCCGCCGTAGACGCCGAGGGCGCTCGTCCGGTCCCCCCAGCCGGCCAGCCCGGCATCATGGATGGCAACGACTGGACAGCCGGTCTTGAGCGCGAAGTCGATCACCTTGACGATCTTCCGGGCCGGCGCCTCGTCCAGAGCGTCACCGGGAACCGTGCAGTCGACCGCATAGACGGCCACCCTCCGACCGTCGACCGTGCCGTACCCGGCAACCACCCCACTGCCGCGCGGGCGGCCGTCTCCCGGTCGCGCGGCCGCCTCCTCCAACTCCAGGAAGGAGGATTCATCGACCAGCTGCTCCACGCGTTCCCGGGCGGTCGTCCTTGCCCCTTGGTCCGCGCCCTCGACGCTCCAGTGATCAACGGGTTTCTTGCGCACCGCAGCGCCACGGTGGTCCTTGTTCTCGGCGGCCATGGGCGCCTCCTTTTTTGGCGAGCGGGTGGGTGACAGGTGGGTTCTTCCAGGGCACAGCGAGACGGGTAGGCAGGGATCCGACGCTGCAGGACTCCCTTGGGCGGTGGGGTGGCCGCGGCCCGTCGGCGGTGAGGCCGTACCGGACGAGGGCCGGCGCCGAAGCTGCTTCGTAGGCACTGCCGGCGGTATGCGGGGTCAGAAGGGGTCATGGCACGCCTTGAGTGTGTGGCGCGGCAGGACGCAGGAGGCGGCATGGTCGAGGCGTCGCTGATTACGCGAGTGTAGTGATTGTTGAACGATTCCTCAATCCTTTCCTCGTAGGTGGCGCCAGTGATCCGCGTTCGTCTTCGGCGGCACGGACTCCACTGCGGTCCGCACGTGCCTGTGAGGGCGGCTGGCCAACGGGGGCGTTGCTCAGTTCACTGCCGTCGCCCCCCACTCCGGGGTGCCTCGCTCGCGAAGCGGGCGGCAGTGTCTGACGCCTGGAGGGGGTGCCTGGGAGCGGCTGCAACCTCAGGGCGAAGCCCTTGACAATCGGTGAATTGCCTGCTAATCCAGAAAAAGGATTGTAGAACGATCCCCGGAAAAGGTAGGCGAAAGTCGGGACTCGCGAGTGCGTGACCGCGGTCTCACCGACGCCAGAGGCGCCAGTCGCCATTCATTCCGCTCCGAGCCCTCTCGAGGCGGACCGCCTGCGGTCAGTCCCGGCAACGTCGGTGCCGCACACACATCCCTCTTGGGGTACGCAATGCCTCCCTTCGTTTCCGCCCAGGTGGAGCCGGCCGGTCCGACCCTCGGCCAGGCGGAGCTCCAGGCGAGTGTGACCTGGGTTCTGCGCCCGGCGGCCAGTTCCGCCCAGACCGCTCGTCGGCAGGTCGGCGCCCAGCTGGAGGCCTGGGGCCTGCGGCATCTCGTCGACAATGCCGAACTGATCATCTCCGAGCTGGTCACCAACGCCTTCAGGCATGGCTCGAAGGTGGAGCCGGTCTGGCACACGATGCGCCGCATCTCCACCGACTGCGGCGACGTGATCCGCCTCGAAGTCGGCGACTGTGGGGGTGGGGGGTCGGGCAGCGTTCCCGCTCGGCGGGAGGTGGTCGATTCCGACGCCGACGGGGACGAACTCCTCTGTAGTGGCCGGGGGCTGTGCCTGGTGGAGGCCGTCTCCTCGGACTGGGGAGTGTGGCGCCTGCCTCACGGCCATGTGGTCTGGGCGGTGCTGCCTGCTGGAGAAGTCGACCCGGGGATGGTCCGCGCTGAAGAGCTGCCGTACGAGTACGGCCTGAAATGAACCTGAGTTGTAGAAGTAACCTCCCACCCTCTTGAAGGATCGTTCAACGATCCCTACCTTGTTCCCATCGTCGAGCCGAGCCCGATGTGCGTGATCTCCCGATCGCGAGGCCGGAAGCACCGCTTCACCGGCAGTTCTCCAGAGGTCTCGGCCCGTTCCTTCCCTCCCTCCGTGAGGCCATCGTGACATCCATCCCCACCACCCCCCCGACGACTGTGGAGGCTGAGCCGACCGGCCGGTTCGCCTGGTACCGGTCGATGTCCCCGCAAGGCCGCAAGGCGTTCAAGGGGGCTTTCGGCGGCTATGCCCTCGACTCCTACGACTTCCTTGTGCTGCCGATGGCGATGGTGGCCATCACCGCCTACTTCGGCCTGACGACGGCTCAGACCGGCCTCCTGACCACTGTCACGCTGCTTGCATCCGCAGTCGGTGGCGTGATCGCGGGCATGCTGATCGACCGTATTGGCCGGGTGAAGACGCTGATGGTCACGGTGGCCACCTACGCGCTGTTCACCGTGCTGTGCGGCTTCGCCACCAACTACCCGATGCTGCTCGGCTTCCGGACGCTCCAGGGAATCGGCTTCGGCGGGGAGTGGGCGGCCGGAGCAATCCTGGTCGCCGAATACGCCAAGGCCCGCTACCGCGGCCGTGTTCTCGCCTGGGTCCAGAGTTCGTGGGCGGTGGGCTGGGCGCTGGCCGTCGTTGTCGGCACCGCCGTCATGAACAACGTCGACCCGGATCTCGCCTGGCGGGTGCTGTTCTGGACCGGAGCGCTGCCGGCGGTACTGCTGGTGTACGTGCGGCGCAATGTGGAGGATGCGCCCGAGGTGACCGAGCGGCTCGCGGAAAAGAACGCGCGCGTCCCCCTGTCCTCCATCTTCCAGGGTGACCTGACCCGCAGGACGTTCTTCGCGACCTTGCTGGCCACCGGCGTGATGGGCGGCTACTACACGTTCGCCACATGGCTGCCCGCCTACCTCAAGGCGGAGCGTGGCCTCACCGTCGTCGGTACCGGCGGCTACCTGAGCGTGCTGATCACCGGCGCCTTCTGTGGCTATGTCACCGCAGGTCACCTCGTCGACCGGCTGGGACGCAAGGCATCGTTCGCCCTCTTCGCATTCCTCAGCGCGGGCCTGCTGATGACCTACGTGAACATCCCCGAGGGGTCGAACACTCTCCTGCTCGTACTCGGTTTCCCCCTCGGCTTCAGCGCCTCCGCCATCTTCTCCGGCTTCGGCTCCTACCTGGCCGAGCTCTACCCGAGCGCGGTCCGCGGCACCGGCCAGAGCTTCACCTACAACGTCGGACGGGCCGTCGGGGCGATCTTCCCCACCGCCGTGGGCTTTTCGTCGGCGGGTGTCGGCGGTGCACTGATCTACGGCGCCATCGGCTACGGACTCGCCCTCGTCGCGCTCCTTTGGCTGCCGGAAACACGCGGCAAGGAACTGTCCTGACGCACCGCCGGCCTTCAGGCAGATGATTCTGCACATCAGTGGTGGTCGGCGGCACTGCCGGCCACCACTGATGTGCCTGGTCCGGACCGCCGGGCCGGCACTCACGAGAGGTTCCAGCCGTTGCACACCAGAGCGAGCCATTCCCTCAAAGGAAGGCTTCGGCGCCGGTATGAGCCGGAGGTCAAGGCCGTGCGCCGCTTGTACCGCCCCGAGAACTGGCGCGTCCGGCACAAGCTGACCGCGGTCGTGCTGTTCCCCGGCCTGCTGGCGGCTGCCATGGCCGTCGTGAGTATTTCGCACACCATCGGCGACGCGAACGACCACAGACGCTTCTCCGAGATGGCCCGGCTCCAGCAGCCGGCCCTCGACCTGGTCCGGGCTCTGCAGGACGAACGCGACGTCACGGCATCCTTCATCCGGGGCCGGCGCGAGGCTGCAGATACCGACCCACGGGAACAACGCGCCGAGGTCGACACAGCGGTGGCCGCCTACCGCTCGGCAGCGGCCGGCATCGACACCACCGATGATCCGCAACTCGACACAGTCCTCCAGGACATCGCCAGGGAACTGGGCAGCCTGCCGGCACTGCGCACGTCCGTGGACCGGGCCAACCTCACGCAGAGCTCCATCCTCGCCAACTACACCACGGCCATTCGCAGGTTGCTGGACATCGGACCGGCCCTGGCCTCGCGAAACGGCGGCAGCGCGGCCGCTTCTCACGTGCACTCCCTCAACGCCCTCTCCCGGGCCACGGAGAACACCAGTCGGGTGCGTGCCTCGCTCAACAGCGTGCTGACCACCCGCACCTTCCTTGTCGGGCAGTTCCCGGACTTCGCCGGCACAGTCGCCCGCCAGCAGGAATCCATCAACGAATTCATGACCACGGCGAGCACGGAGCAGCGGAGTCTGTACGCCGACACCGTGAAGGGCGTACCGGTCAGCACCGCACACGCCATCCAGGAACGAGCCACCGAACAGGCGCAGTCTGCGCGCATCGACGTGGACCCCGCGGCCTGGCACAGAGCCTCCAGTCACAAGATCACCCTGATGCGGGAGGTGGAAGCGGAGATCCTCGCCGACCTCGTGGCCGTCAGCAGCGAGGCACACGCCTCCCGGGAGCGTGTGGCCCTGTGGTCCGCGGTCGGACTGGCGGCCGTGTTCGCAGCCACGGGCTGCGTGATCACTGCCGTAGTGCGTTCCCTGACCCGTCCGCTGGCAAGGCTCCGCATGTCGGCACTGGAGGTTGCCAACGAGCGCCTGCCCGAGGCGCTCACCCGCCTGCGGCAGGCGCATGTCGACGATCTCGACGGTTACCGGTCCACGCCCACCGGCGTGGCGTCCGACGACGAGATCGGGGAAGTCGCCGAGGCCTTCGACGCGGTGCAGAACGCCGCCGTCGCACTGGTCAGGGACCAGGCAGCGCTGCGCGCGCACATCAACGGCATGTTCATCCACCTCTCACGCCGCAACCAGCAACGGGTGGGCAGGCTGCTCACTGAGATCGGCGACCTCGAGCAGCACGAGCGCGACCCCGACCACCTTGCCCGCCTCTTCCGCCTGGATCACCTCGCCACGCAGATGCTGCGCACGGACGAGAGCCTTCTGGTGCTCGCAGGGTCCGACACCGGCCGCATCTGGGAACAGCCGATGCCCCTGGCCGACATCATGCTGGCGGCCGGCGCCGAGGTCGAGCAGTACACCAGGATCGACTACCGTCCCCTGGTGACCGCGGACGTAGCGGCGGATGCGGTCACCGACCTGGTGCACCTGCTCGCCGAGCTGATGGAGAACGCGACGGACTTCTCCGGCGCAGACACGCGCGTCACAGTGACCTGCGGGATGGCGCCGGACCGTCTGAGCGACCTCCTCATCTCCATCCAGGACCACGGCACCGGGATGACGCCCGAGCACCTGGCCGCGGTGAATCAGCGGCTCGCTTCCGCTTCGTCTCTGGACCCGGGCGCAGGCCGGAGCATGGGACTGATCGTCGTCGGCCGCCTCGCCGCCAAACATGGCGTCCACGTCCATCTGGTTTCCGGCGTCCAGCGGGGGACCACGGCACTGGTACGCATCCCGGCGAGCCTGCTCACCGCCCGCCACCACGGTGCTCCCGCCGTCACCCACGAGCAGTGCCCCCCGACAGCCGATCGGCCCGTCTCCCGCTCCGAGCCCGCCCGGCTCTCCTGCCAGGGAACTGCCGACGACCCGGGTACTGCCGACGACAACGGTTTCCCCCGCGGCGCCCCCCACAGCACCGACGCCGCACCGGCCTTCTCCTCGCCGCAGGAATGGCTGACCCAGCGCCGGTTCGCCCAACGGTTGCACAGCGGTGACACCCCCGCTCCCTGCCCGTTGCCTCCCGCCCGATCCGGCAGCACCCCACCCGACACGGAAGGTCGCCTCTGATGCCCAGACCAGCTGCCGGCGTCGCCGCGCTCCTGTCCACCGCGCTGCTCGTCGCAACGGCCTGCACCGGAAGTGCCGACGTGCCGGTCCAGCCTCACCGCACGGTGAACATCGGCTTCCTCGCACCTGTGTCGGGGCCCGTGGCCACAGTGGGAACCGACACCCGGCGGGGCGCCGAACTGGCCGTCGAGATCGTCAACGGCCGTTACCCGATCCCTCTGCCACTGGCGAAGGGCGCGGGCCTGCCACGCCTGCACAACGCCCGAATCAAACTCCTGGTGGCCGACACCCACGGCTCCGCGACGCGAGGTGCCGCCGAAGTCGAGCAGTTGGCGAGCGACGGGCAGGCGGTTGCCATCGTCGGTGGATACGAGTCGGCCGTCACCGAAGCGTCCAGCGCGCGGTCCGAGAAACTCAAGATCCCCTTCGTCAACGGAGGCTCCTCCGCCTCCTCGCTGACCGAACGGGGACTGGACTGGTTCTTCCGCACCGGCCCCTCGGAGCTCGACTACGGCCGGGTGGTCTTCTCTCTGCTCAAGGAACGCCAGAGCACGGGTACGTCCGTCCGGCGCATCGCCGTCATCCACCAGGACGATCAGTACGGCAACGACGGAGCCGCCATGATCAAACGCCTCGCGTCCCACGTCGACGGGCACGTCGTCGCCGACGTGGCAGTCGAGAGCGGGACGGAGGGCCTCGTCGCTCCTGCGCGTGCGGTTGCGGAGGAGGAGCCCGACGTCGTCCTGACACTGCTGTACACCGCGCAGGCCCTGGCGCTGCAGGAGTCCTTCCGCTCCCTTGCCTACCGCCCCAAGGCACTCATCGCGTTCGGCGGCGGCCATGCGGATCCTGCCTTTCTGCGCAAGGCCCGGGCCGGGGCGGAAGGAGTGTGCAGCCGGTTCGCGTGGTCGGCAGACCTGGCCGAACGCAATCCCACGGCCAAGGCCGTCGCAGACCTGTACTGGAAGCACTATCGCGCTCCGATGAACGACGACGCCGCCCGCGCGTTCACCGCCGTCATGACCCTCGCCCAAGCGATCAACAGTGCTGGATCCCGCGAGCCGGCCGACATCCGCTCGGCACTGGTGAACACAGACGTACCGGGACGGGACACGATCATGCCCTGGGACGGTGTGAAATTCGACGACAATCATCAGAACATCGGCGCACGCGGCATCGTGGAACAGGTGCACGCCGGCAGATACCGCCTGGTCTATCCCTACGACGTCGCGCAGGCCCAGCTGGAGTGGCCAATGACGGGTGACGGTTGGTAAGCGGCCGCACGTCACCGGCGTCGGCCGGGTGGAGCCGGGGTGCCGGTCTGATGCCCGGCCCGTCAGGCGGTCCGGAGCTCTGAGTACCTCTGAACCAGCAGCTTTTCCGCGTCGGCAAGGTAATCGGCCAAGAGCAGTTCGGCTCTGACCCTGTCCGCCTCGCGCAGGGCGGAAAGGATCTGCCGGTTGCGCTCCAGGAAGGGCTCGTGAAAGCCGCGCGGGTTGTCCATGGCATGGAAGACCAACCGCAGTTCCGCCAGGACACCGCGCATCAGCTCGTCCAGACGCTTGCTCTTGGCGAGGGCCACGACAGCGTGATGGAAGTGGATGTTCGCTGTGCCGAGCTCGAGCCAGGAGCCTTCTGCCGCCGCCTTGTCGCCTTCGGCGACCGCGGCTTCAGCCCTGCTCAAGTCATAGGGAGGTGCCCCGAGATTGCGGACTGCCGCGCATTCGATGAGCTTGCGGACCCGGTAGATGTCGATCACGTCCTGCACCGTGAGGTCGCGGACGAACACGCCGCGGTTGAGCTCGTGGACGAGCAGCCTCTCGTGGGTCAGCAGACGGAAGGCCTCGCGCAGTGTGTTGCGGGAGACTCCCAATGCGCTGCCGATCGCGTCCTCGGACAGCTTGCTTCCCGGTCGCAGATACCCGTCGGTGATACGAGACCGCAGGATGTCGGCCACCCGGTCCGCGGTACTGGACCGCCCCAAGAGCGCCCGGTCCCCGGCGAGAACTGACGGGTCGACCTCGGTTGTCATCCCTTTTCCTTCCCCGACGGCCGGCGGTGCGGCCGATGACCTCTTCAAGCCTGTTCGTTTCCAGTCAACCGGAAATGGGTGAACGAAACAACACACCATCTACCGGATCGTTCAACGATCCTCTAGTATGGATGCCAGAGGTGCTGCTCTGCCGGGTCAAGATCTGGGTCCGGATCAGGGGCACGCCGGCGCTGTCGAGGGCCGCTGCGCCCCAGTGGCCAGAGCTTGATTCCTACAGGCCTGCACAGGACGGGAGTCGTCGCCGACACCTGTGACGAGAGGATCACCGATGACAAATGTTCCAGCCCCGGTAGCCCTGACTCCCCGGGCGGCGCGGGCGAGATTCCGCGACGGCACCGACGTGCCCACCACAGGCTGGTGCGCCGCCTATACGCAGGCGAACCTCATCGCAGTGCCGGCCGACTGGGCCTACGACGTTCTTCTGTTCTGCCAGCGCAACCCCAAGCCGTGCCCTGTCCTCGACGTCACCGACCCGGGCTCCTGGTCGACACCGCTGGCCCCCGGCGCGGACCTGCGTACCGATGTCCCCCGCTACCGCGTCTGGCAGGACGGACAGCTGGTCGACGAGCCCAAGACGTCGTCGACGTGTGGCGCGAGGACCTGGTCACGTTCCTCATCGGCTGCAGCTTCTCCTTCGAGACAGCACTGGCCGAGGCAGGCGTACCCCTGCGCCATGTGGATCAAGGCCGCAACATCGCCATGTACCGGACCAGCCTCGACTGCCGGCCGGCCGGCCGGATCAAGGGATCCGTGGTCGTGTCCATGCGGCAGATTCCCGCCGGCCTGGTCGACACCGCGACACGCGTCAGTGCTCTCATGCCGGCGGTCCACGGAAGCCCTCTGCACGTCGGCGACCCCGCCGCTTTGGGCATCAAGGACCTCGACCAGCCCGATTTCGGAGATCCGGTGGCGGCCGAGCCGGGCGACGTACCGGTGTTCTGGGCCTGTGGGGTCACGCCCCAGGCAGCGCTGATGGTGTCGCGACCCCCCTTCGCGATCACGCACGCCCCCGGGTACATGCTTATCACCGACGCTCGTGACACGGACTACCGCCTCGCATGACCGCGCAGTGGCTGCTCGTGCCGAGTGGACTGCTTCAAGGAGACACAACAGCTGTGACAGACATCGTGATCGACCTCAACGCCGATCTGGCAGAAGGCTTCGGTCGCTGGACGCTCACCGACGACGAGGCGATGCTGTCGGTGGTGACCAGTGCCAATGTCGCCTGCGGTTTCCACGCCGGAGACCCGAGCATCATGCACCGCGTCTGCGACACGGCAGCCGAACGCGGCGTGCGGATCGGAGCCCAGGTCTCCTACCGAGACCTGGCCGGCTTCGGCCGCCGAGCCATGGACGTCCCCGCCCAGGAGCTCGCCGACGAGATCACGTACCAGATCGGCTCCCTCCAGGTGTTCGCCCGGGCAGCCGGAGCGGACGTCGCGTACGTCAAGCCTCACGGGGCGCTGTACAACCGTGTGGTGTTCGACCACGAGCAGGCAGCCGCCGTCGCTGCGGGTGTCCGGCTCGCGGATGCCACGCTGCCCGTCCTGTGCCTGCCCGGCTCGGCCATGCATGCGGAAGCCCGGCTCGTCCGCCTGCCGGCTGTGGAGGAGGCTTTCGTCGACCGCGCCTACACGGCGGAAGGGACGCTCGTTCCCAGGGCCACCCCGGGCGCGGTGCTCACCTCTGCCCAGCAAGTCGCCCGGCGGGCCGTGGACCTGGCGCGGAAGGGTTGCGTCGACTCCCTCGACGGGGAAACGGTGCCCGTCAGGGCGCGCTCGCTGTGCCTGCACGGAGACACCCCTGGGGCCGTCGAGCTGGCCAAGCACGTGCGCCGGGCGCTGGAATCGGCGGGTGTCAGGGTAGAGGCCTTCGCATGAGACTGAACCCTGTGGGAGCCGATTCCCTCCTGGTCGACCTGGACACGCCGGAGGAGGCGCAAGCCTGGCATGTTCAGATCCTGAACCGCCGCAGCGCAGGCACGCTCCCGCCGGTGCGCGAGGTCGTGCCCGGCGAGAAGACCGTACTGCTGTACGGAGTCGGCGACGTCGACGTCATGGCCGCAGAACTGCGTCACTGGTCGGTTCCGACGCTCACAGCCGACAGCGGCCCGCTGGTCGAGATTCCGGTGCGCTACGACGGTGCCGATCTTCCCGCCGTGGCGGAGCTGTGGGGTGTCACCGAGCACGATGTGGCCGGCATCCACAGCAGCACCCAGTACCGCGTGGCCTTCTGCGGCTTCGTTCCCGGGTTCGCCTACATGCTCGGGCTCCAAGAGCCCTACCACGTGCCCAGGAAAGCGGAGCCCCGCACGTCCGTACCCGCGGGCTCCGTGGCACTGGCAGGCCCCTACACCGGCATCTACCCCCGTGCCTCTCCCGGCGGCTGGCAGCTGATCGGCACGACTGACGTGTGCCTGTGGGACATGGAACGCGACCCCGCCGCGTTGCTGGCCCCGGGCACGCGTGTCCGCTTCATCCCACAGCCCGTATCCCGTGATCGGGGCGCGTCCAAGAGAACCGCGCAGGCCGACACGAAGGGCGGGAGGCACAACGCATGAGCGGCGGCAAGATGGAAGTCGTACGGGCCGGCGCCCTCACAACGATTCAGGACCTCGGCCGGTTCGGCCACGCCAGTCTGGGCGTACCGCGGTCCGGCGCCCTCGACCAGCCGGCGCACCGTCTGGCGAACCGGCTGGTGGGCAATCCGGCCGACGCTGCGACCTTGGAAACCACACTCACCGGCGTGGCCGTGCGCGTCACGCAGGCTGTGGTCGTGGCCGTGACCGGTGCCCCCGCCCCGGTACGCGTCAACGACAGACCCGCGGCGTGGGCCGAGCCGGTGTACCTGCCCGCAGGCGCTGTGCTGTCGGTGGGCACGGTCACGAGCGGCCTGCGCAGCTACGTCGCCGTCAGCGGAGGTATCACCGTCCCGTCCACCCTCGGTAGCCGCTCCACCGATCTCCTCTCCGGCCTCGGCCCCGCCCCTCTCCGGGACGGCGACACCGTCGCCGTGGGCGTACCCGGCGGTCGGCCGATGCGATCCGACACCGTGGCATGGCAGGCACCCCCGTCCGAATTGGTGCTCCCGGTACTCCTCGGTCCTCGGGACGACTGGTTCACGCGCGCCGCGGTGGACACTCTCGCGAGCGCCCGATTCTGGGTCTCCTCCAAGAGCAACCGCATCGCGCTGCGGACGGACGGCCCCGTTCTCGAGCGCGCCGTGCACCGTGAAATGGCCAGCGAGGGCATGGTCGTCGGCGCGATTCAGGTGCCACCCGAGGGGAAACCCGTGGTCTTCCTGGCCGACTCCCCGACCACCGGCGGCTATCCCGTCATCGGTGTCGTACCCGAGAACCGACTGGCGGCGGCAGCCCAGGCCGTGCCGGGCCTGCCGGTCAGGTTCGGTCCGATCCACCGACGCCGCCGGATCTGAGCCGGCCGAAGCGTGGGGCGGACGAACTCCGCGCCGGCCGGCCCTCCAGGCCTCCGCACTCCTGGCCCGCCACCGGACCGACGACCGGCGGCTGCCTGTGCCGCTGAGCCGGTCAGGTGAGTTCCGTGCCGCGGGTCTCCGGCAGACCGACGAGGGCGATGAGGGCGACGGCGTAACCCATGACGCCGTAGACAAGAGCGCCGCCGACGCCTTCGTCGCCTGCCGCAAACCCCACGGAAGTCGGGAAGAAGGCCCCGCAGGCGCGTCCGACGTTGTAGGTGAAACTCTGCCCGGTGCCCCGGACAGCACTCGGGTAGAGCTCGGCGAGGAAAGCGCCGAAGCCAGAGAAGATGGCGGAGGCACAAAAACCCAGAGGGAAGCCGAGGACCAGAAGCATTCTGTTGGAACCCTGGGGGATGTTGATGTAAGCCATCAGCAGGCCCCCGCTGAGAACCGCAAAAAGGGCGAAGGACTTCTTGCGTCCCAGGAAGTCGACCACGTAGCCGGCGGTGACGTAACCACAGAAGGCGCCGGTGATGAGCACGAACAAATAGCCGCCGGTACCGACGACGGTCAGACCGCGTTCGGTCTTGAGATAGGCGGGCAGCCAGGTCGCAATGGTGTAGTAGCCGCCCTGCACCCCCGTCGCGAGCAGGGTGGCGAAGAACGTCTTGCGGGCCAGGGCGCCTTGGAAGACCGATGACAGCGGGACGCGCACCTCCTTCGCGAGCCGCCTGGTCAATTGGGGGGCGTCCTGCACCTTGCGGCGCACATACACCAGCAGCAGTGCGGGAAGAGCGCCGGTCCAGAACATCACGCGCCAGGCGATGGCGGGATCGAGGTTGTCCATCACCACGGTGCTCACGATGACCGCCAGCCCCCAGCCGACGGCCCAGGAACTCTGGATGAAGGCCAGCACCCGGCCCCGGTACTGGCTCCTGGCGTACTCGGCGACCAGGACGGCACCGGCCGCCCACTCGCCGCCGAAACCGATGCCCTGAAAGGCCCTGCTCACCAGCAGCATGGGATAGTTCACGGCGAAACCGCACAGCACGGTGAACAGGGCGTAGGTGCCCACGGTGATCATGAGGGTGCGGACCCGGCCCACACGGTCGATCAGCACCCCGGCGAGAATTCCACCGATCGCAGACATCAGCAGTGTGACGGTTGTCAGCAGCCCCGTCTGCGCCGTGCTGAGGCTGAAGTAGCCCGCGATCGCGACCATGCTCAGCGGCAGTACCTGAAAGTCGTAGGAGTCGAGAGCGAAGCCACCGAACGCCCCTTTGAAGGCCCGGCGTCCCTCGCGAGTGAACGACCGGTACCAGGACAGAGGGCCCGTCACCTCCTGGCCGTCCGGCCCCAGCCCGCTCGGCGTGGACGCCACGGTGTACCTCCGATCGCCAGAGAGGAGGCACATCGGAGGCTGCTGAGCCGCCCGACGCGGGCCTCGCCGGGAAATCCGCGCTTCCAGCCTCTCATCCGCCGGAATGTGGTGAGCCCAGATGCGCAGGATGTCGGCCAAGTCTGGCGCCCTTTCGAAGGGAATCCGGTGTCCCGGCGCGCGGGCCCCCGGTCGTCTCTACGCCGGATTGCCGCCTTGGTGAACGACCCCGTCTCGGCCACGGCCACGGGCAGCCGCAGCGCGTCGTTCTCGACACGTTCCTCCCGCCGCCGGGCCTCCCCTCGTCCCTCGACTCGTCCTCAACCCATGTCTGTGGCGCATGGATTCCATGCAATCCAGTCGCTGGTGACATCTCTTGCCGCGCCCTAGCGTCGTTCGTGCGGCGGCGCTGCGGAGGAGGAAGGCGCACGGCCGCTCCACCGACACGTGCGATCCGAGGGGAGAGGTGTGATGTTGCGACGAGCTGAGCAGAGGCGGGGCCGGTGGGATCAGTGAACCGGAGGGGCGTGCTCCAGTTGCCGGTGATGCTCGCTGATCTGAAGGAACTCGTCCGGTGCGAGTCCTTCTCGGGAGACCACGCCGCGGTGGCGCGCAGTGCCGAGGCGGTCGGCGCCCTCGGCACGAGGCTGCTGGGAGCCGAGCCGGAGACGATCGTGATCGACGGAGTGACCCATCTGCGGTGGGCGTTCGGTACCCCGCGGGTGCTGCTGGTGGGACACCACGACACGGTGTGGCCCATCGGCTCGCTCCGGTCCCGTCCTTGGTCGGTGGCCGACGGCATGGCCCGGGGCCCCGGGGTCCTGGATATGAAGGCGGGACTGGTGCAGATGTTCCACGCGCTGGCCTCGCTGCCTTCCCCGGACGGAGTGTGCGTCCTGGTCAACGGGGACGAGGAGGTCGGCTCCCCGACATCCCGGCACCTGATCGAGGAAACCGCGCGGGGGTGCGTCGCCGCCTTCGTGCTGGAGGCGGCCGCGGACGAGAGGGGTGCGCTCAAGACCGCCCGCAAGGGCACCTCACGGTACGAAGTCGTGGTGCACGGCCGGGCAGCCCACGCGGGTCAGGAACCGCACAAGGGGGTCAACGCCGCCGTGGAGGCCGCTCACCAGGTACTCGCCCTCGCCGGCATCGAGGCAGCCGTGGGCGCGGCTCACCCTCTTCTGGGCGCCGCGACCGTCACGCCCACCCTGCTGTCGGCCGGCAGCGCGCGCAACACGGTGCCCGCGACGGCGAGGGTGTCGGTGGACGTACGTGTACCGACCGCGGCGGCACAGGACCGGATCGACGGGCTCGTACGAGAGCTCACCCCACGAACGCCCGGTGCCCGGCTGGAGGTCCTGGGCGGCCCCGGGCGGCCGCCCATGGAACCGGAGTCCAGCGCCGATCTGTTCTCCCTCGCCTCCCGCGTCGCCGCGGAACTGGACCAGGCGCCTCTGCGCGCAGCCGTCGTCGGAGGCGCCTCGGACGGCAACCACATCGCGGCGACGGGCTGCCCGACCCTGGACGGCCTGGGCGCCGTGGGTGGCGGAGCCCACGCGGACACCGAGTACGTGGAGGTAGCGCAGATGGTCCCCCGCGCGCGTCTGCTGGCCGAGCTGATGAGGAGGACCGCGCGATGAAGCCACCGACACGACACCTCGGCTTGGTGTTCACCGCGCTCGCAGCCGCCGTGACCCTGGCCGCCTGTTCCACCGCTCCCGGCGCGGCACCGGCCACTGAACCGACGCCCACGGACACCACCACGGCGATCGCCGACCCGCTGACGCCGACGGAGAGCACTCCGCCGACGCACTACCCGTCCGCCACCACCTCCGCTCAGACCGCCGCCAATGTTGCGCTCTGGTACTGGTCCGGAGGTGAGGAGCAGATCACCGGCGTGCACCGCCGGGCGGAGGAGGTGTACTCCCACCATGAGGAGGACAGGTGGGTCATCGACTTCACCTGGTTCTTCGATGACGTCCGCGAGGCCAAGGAGTACCCTCCCATCCCCGACCCGAAGACCCAGGCCGCCTGGGCGGCCGCCCTCAAGAACATCAGCGAGGGTGGCGGCGCCGTGTACGACGTGACGCGGCTCGACACCGGCGAGAGCAGCCAGAGCGCCGAGGAGGCCAGGCAGATGGACCGGGGCTGGAAGGAACTCGCCAAGGGCATCAAGGGCCTCGAGGCGGTCGAAGAACGGCTCAGCCGGACCTTCGGACTCGAACCGCTGACGGCTCCCTGAGAGGTCGTCAAGCGGCCGGCAGGACGGTCGACGCCATGGGCGCCGCGCAGACGCATCTGGCCGGGCGAACGGCGGCCGCGGTCCCTGGTGAGGTGATCCGGGCCCACTGCCGCCCACGACAGCCGGTTGGTGTCGGAGGCGCGGGCGCCGTCCGCCTGGAGGGGGTGCTGGCCGCGGACTTCGCCGAGTATCGCCGCGGGAAGCTGCCGTTCTGGACGGATCCGACGCCGGCCCCGGTACCTGAAGGAGTCGAGCCGTGGCCACACGACCCCGGGCCGCCCTTCGAACAGTGGCCGGGCCTGGCGCCTGAGTTGCCCCTCACCTCTGAAGGCTCCGCGCCCGAGGAGGCTGCGTCAAGCCTGCTGGCCGGGCTCATCGAGACGGGCCGGTTCGGGCTGGACGCGTGTCGCCTCGTTCTCGTCCCTGCCCATCGCAGCGGCGATGCTCTGGCGTTGATCGGCTGGTCTGCAAAGGCGCCGCTTCCTCTGCTGTGTGCACTCCTGCGCAGCTGGGAGGACCGTTTCGGTGCCCAGGTCGTGGCCGTGTTCGGCAGCGAGCTGTATGTCTCGGTCGCGAGACCTCCCGTTGAAGCAGAGCACGCGAACCTGCTCGCTTTGGAGCACGTGCTGTCGACCGCGGACAACATCGTCGATGACCCGCCCACGCCGTTCCCCGAGTATGCGGCGGAGCTCGTGGGGCGGACTTCCTGGTCGTTCTGGTGGGACTAGGCATGACGGCCGGGCTGCCCAAGGAAGTAGGTGTGGTCAAGAAGGCGGAGCTCGACCGTGAGCGCACAGCAGTCCCGCCCAGCAGCAGGTCCTGCTCATCCTTGCCGGGCAGGCGTCGGCACTGCTGCCACAGGCGGCGTTCGACCTCCGCCACCTGGACGGTGCCAAGCGACTCGCGCGCACGGCTGTTCTGTACGGCGAACAGCGCGGTTCGAGCCGCTGCGGGCTGGATCCGCTCGGTGTCTCACTCCTGCAGGCAGCTCAGCGCCTGCATGGCCTCGCGCTCCAGGCGTGAAAGATCGCACAGGATGGTTCCTGCCTGTGCGAGGTGCTGCGCATCGCCTGATTCGCCGGCTGTTGTGATCAGTGCTGCGGCTTCCGTCCACAGGATGCCTGCCTCGGTGTACAGCCCGTGGCCGGTGCGCAGGTGGCTGCTGTCGAGTAGTTGGGTGCATTCGGCGAGGAAGTCGCGGTAGAGATTACGGAACAGGGCACCGCCGGTGCCGGCCTTCTCCATCGAGAGGGCGGCTTGGGGCAGGTCCCGTTGCGGGTTGTCGGTCCGCTGGAGCCATGTGCGCACCAGCTTGCCGGCCTTCTCGATCCCACGGTGGCCCAGGTTGGCGATGGGCGGGTTGAGGAAGGCGTCGGCGCAGGCGGTGATGGCGGGAATGATCTGGCCCTGTGGGGAGGGCAGGTTCGTCGGAGCGGTGAGGGTGAAGGACCGCTGCTTGGCGGTCATCGGGCCGCGCGCGGCCCTGGCCTTGGCGAGGCTGGTCAGGCTGGTGGACACGGCTCCGCCTTGCTGGTCGGTGTCCACCAGGTAGGCGTCGTGGTCGTCATAGCCGTACATGGCGACGACATGACCGCTGAAGTGCACCTTCGACCCGAAGTAATCCAGGTAGTAGCTGTCGAGCTGCAGTCCGACGGGGCGGCCGGCGTCGATGTGGGCTGCCGCGTTCTCCCATGCCCTGCGGGGGGAAGTGGTCTCCTGGACCAGGAGCTCCAGCCCGAGTCCGGCGGCCAGGTTTCTGGTGAGATCGAAAGGCTTGACCCGTCCCCCGAGGAAGGGGAAACCCATGTTCTTGCTGTCCCAGTAGATGAAGGACAGACCGGAGCCGAGGCCGAAGAGCATGGGCTCGGACAGATCGAGCCCTTGGTGCCGCAGCAGCACTCCCAGAGCTGTCGTCTCGCAGTGCTGTGTACTGCGGGCATCGATGCCTTTCACCGTGGTCATGCCATGCTCTCCTGGACGGGGATGATCAGCCGGGTCATCAGTTCCTCTTGCGGTGCCTCCGCCGGCCCGACGAGATAGGCCTCACGTACGGGCGCTTACGGGCGCAGACCGCGCTCGTGGACGGCGGCAAAGAGCGCGTTGTAGGCCAGGGGCAGCTGGCGTAGGGCCCGATGTGCATACGCGTAATAGCGATAGCCGGAGCCGGCGTCCACGCGGGCAGGAGCCAATAGCCCCATCTCGTCGTAGTGCCGCAGCTGCTTGACGCTGAGCCGGCACAGGCGGGCGAAGCGCCCGATGGTGAGAAGGCCGTCTTGCACGCCATCATGGTGGACTCTCCCATGGTGGGAGAGTCCACCGCTGTGCCCTGTTGAACTTGATCAGGAACTTCTTGAACTCCTCGGTGCGGTGCCGGCGGTGCAGGGAGCCGATCACTTTGCCGCTGGCGACTTCCAGTGCGGCGAACTGTGTGGTGGTGCCGCGCGAACGTAGTCGTGGGTGGCCCGCTCGGGAACCCCGGGCATCATCGGCAGCACGGGCTGGGACCTGTCCAGGGCCTGGATCAGCTGCGCATCGCCGCCCGCGACGCCCGCGAACTCGTAGACCAGGGCACCCCCATCGAGGCCGCCTGCCGCATCGTCATCCTCGAAGACCAACTCGAAGACGCCCAGCGCATCAACGACCAACTGCGCACCCAAGGCCGCGAGGCGCAGTCCAAGACCTCACCCTGATGGCGCCAGGCGCAAGCGGAACCGCCGGGGCTGCGCGCCGGGCCGTCCGGTCATCGTGAGAAGTTCCGCTGGAAGGTGGGGCCCGACTGATGGATGACGCCGCTCGAAGCGCCGAACGCGGGACGGGGGCAGTGCCGTTCAGCCGGTCGGGAAGTTGTCCGGGGTCCTGATCCGGTCACGGACCCAGACGCCGGCGGGCTTGAGTGAGCCGGTGCCTGTCCAGGGGCCGTTGTTGTTGCAGGTGCCGGGCTTGAAGACGGCGCCGGTGCGTTCGTCGTCGGAGTAGTTCCAGTTGACCCAGCTGATTTTCTTGGCCGCCATCAGGTCGAGATACTCCTGGGCGCGGGTGAAGTTGTTGGTCCCGTCGCCCGAGGCGGTCTGGGTACCGAATTCCGTGACGAACATGGGGATGCGGTCGGCGGCGCGGGACAGGGCGCCCACGTACGTGCTGCCGTGTGAGGCGGCGTAGAAGTGGAAGGTGTACATGATGTTGGACGCGTTCACCGGGTTGTTGATCACCTCGGTCTCGCTGCCGCCCTCCGAGAGGCCCAGCGAGGACCACCCGCGTGTGCCGACCAGAACGGGGGTGTCCGGGTCGTTGGCGCGGATGACCGGGATGAGTTCCTCGGCGTAGCCCTTGATGCGCGACCAGCTGACGCCGCTGGGCTCGTTGGCAATCTCGTACAGCAGGTTGGTCTTGTTGTTGTGGCGTTGGGCGATCTCGGTGAAGAAGGTCTTGGCGCGGCTGAGGTTGTAGTAGGGATCGCCGGGGCTGAGCATGTGCCAGTCGACGATCGCGTACATGCCGCGGGACGTGGCCTGCTCGATCAGGTTGTGCACCCGGTCGGTGTACAGCCGCGGATTGGTTTCGTAGCCGCCCTCCTGGATGTACATGGAGATCCGCATGACGTCCGCGTCCCAATCCGTGGCAAGTGCGTTGAGGGACCCGGTGGTCAGGCACTGGTTGTACCACTGCAGACCGTGGGTGCTCATTCCGCGCAGTTGGATCGGGTTGCCGTACCGGTTGCACAGCTTGATGCCGCAGACCTCGAGTTGCCCGTTGATCGCGGCCGGAGTCGAGCCCGCGTCGGATCCCGTGGACGAGGTTGTCGCAGTGATCTGGTTGCTCGCGGCGGAGACGTTGCCTGCCGCGTCCCTCGCCCGGACCATGTACGTGTAGGTGGTGTTGGTGGCCAGTCCGCTGTCGGTGTAGGAGGTGCCGGTCGGCGTGGCCACCCGTGTGCCGTTGCGGTAGACCTCGTAACCGGTCACTCCGACGTTGTCGATAGCGGCCGTCCATGACATGGAGACGCCGGCGGCCGTGACGCCGGTGGACTTCAGGCCGCTTGGCGCGCTGGGCGCCGTGGTGTCACCGCTGCCGCCGCCGACGGCCTTCCAGAGAGCGGGCACGTTCGGCGGTTCCCAACCCGGCTGAGAGGTGTGGCTTTGCAGCGCTTCGTAATCGATGCCGTTGTACGTCACCCGTGTTCCCACGGCGTAGGCCATCCACGGCTCCCAGGCGGCATAGGCAGCGAGTACGGTCGATCCCCCGATCTCGACCTCTTGACGGTCGGCGGTGGCGTTGGAGGTGTGCAGTGCGGTCAGTCCGAGAAGCAGCGCGGCCAGCAGCGCGCTGGGCCGAGGTCGGGCAGGCCTCATACAACTCTCCGTTCGTTGTGAGGAGAATTTCCTTATGCGATGATTGCGTACATGACAAATCGCGCGGGTATGAGCTGGGTTCGCACGCGTCGAGCGGACGCCGGCGCGGTGTTCGCCCCGGCCGAGGCGGGCAGCGCCGGCCTGCCGGTTTCTCGAAGCTAGTCCGGCGAACCGGGTGTCCCCGTCGAGACTGCCGAAGAGGGCTCGTCGGCGAACCGGGCGGAGCGGGTTTTCTGGTGTGCGACCTTGGATGGTGGCCCGTAGGTGAAGGCGCGGACGCGGTACCAGGCCTGTTTCTCGTGCGGCAAGGTGATCAGGCCGAATGAGTTGACGTCGGGATCGAGGACGGCGACCACTTTGAATTCCGAGCTGCCCGTCGGCTTGACCTCCAGGAGCTGTCCCTCTTCATCAGTGGCCCGGTCGCTCCATTGGAACCTGATGCCGTTGGCGTGCATGACGGCGGCGCTCAGGCCCGTCGGCGCGGCGGCGCCCTCTGCGATCGAGGCGGTGGCGGTCGGCCGCCCCGGAGCCGTCGTGGGCGCTGTCCAGTCATGATCGCCTCTCTGAGCCTTCTCATTGAAGGATCCTTTGGGCAGGGTCACTTTGATCGGTTCCGAGGCCGGGCCGTAGAGGGCACGGAGCCGGTAGTAGAACGGCGTGTTCGGCAGCAGGTCGGGGTGGGTGAAGCTCGTCTTCCGGGACGGCAGGAACTCCAACGGGGTGTAGGGGCCCTGCCGGTCCGTCGCGAACTCGAGGACGCGGCCGGCGGCGTCCCGGTCGTGTGCCCGCCACTCCAGCACGATGTCAGTGGGCGAGATCAGGGTGGCCGAGAGCTCCTCTACCGGGCGGGGCTCGGCTTTCTGGGTATGGGCACCGGAGCACCCGGTCAGCGAGCCCAAGAGCAGCGCAAGCGTCAGCATCGAAGTCTTTGCGGTCATTGCCTGCCTCGGGTGAAAGATCGTGACCGTCCCGGCTCTGCGTGCGGCGCGGCCGGGAGGGTCACGTCGTGCTGATAAGTCCGGTTCACTTGCGCCAGAACTGGATTCCGCTCCAGTCGACGCCGATCGGCCCGCTTCCGCTGGCGGTGCGGTAGGCGCCGAACTTGTCGTAGAAGTCGCCGGAGGGGCTTGAAACGCTGTGGCGCAGTGAGCCGTTGATGTAGGTGCGGTGGCTGCTGCCGACGACGTGGACTGTGTTGACTCGCACGTTGGTGCCGATCGTGGCACCGGTCGCGATCGTCGTCCCTCCATGTACGGCGTAGAGCCGTCCGCCCTGCTCGACCGCGAGCATGAAGAACGGGCCGGTTGTCTGGAAGGTCTGCTTGAGGCTGACGCGGGAGCCACCCATGCTGGTGATCCGGAAGTACCCCTCGAACTGGCGGCTGCCGCCGGTGTATGTGGCGTAGCGCCGCTCGGCCCGCTGGTCGCCATCAGCAGCGGAACAGGTCAGACGGAACGTCAGGTTGCTGACCACGCCGCAGCCGCGCTCCTGGATGCTGAAGCTGGGAGAGTACGAGATCCAGCCGCCCGGCTCGACCGGGCCACTGTCTCCCGAGCCCCCGCCGGTGGCGGTGGTGGCGTTGACGGTGTTGCTGGCGCCGGACAGGTTCCCGGCCGCGTCCCTGGCCTTGACCGTGTAGCTGTAGGCCGTACCGGAGGACAGTCCACTGTCGGTGTAGGACGTGCCGGAAACCGACGCGACCTGGGAACCGCCGCGGTAGACGTTGTACCCGGTCACACCCACGTTGTCGCTGGAGGCGTTCCACGCGAGGGACACGCTGGCGGCGGTGGTCCCGGTCGAACGCAGGCCGCCAGGCACGCTCGGCGCCGTGATGTCGCCGCCACCGCCGCCACTCCCGTCGACCTTCTTCCACAGGGACGCCACGTTCGGCGGCTCCCACCCCGGCTGGGACGTGTGGCTCTGCAGGCACTCGTATTCGACGCCGGCGTAAGTCACCCGATCTCCCACGGAGTAGGGGGTCCACGCCCGCCACTCCGAGTAGGCCGCGATCGTCGCCTCCGCGGCATTGAACCCGGTGGCCGATACGGGGGTCGACAGGGGTACTGCGAGGACGGCCAGTGCGCTCAGCGCGAGTACGAGTGGGCGTCGTCTCATGTCGGATCCTGTCATTAGGAAACTTTACTAACCAGGGTTATAGAGGTGTCTCGTGAGCCGCGCAAGCTCCATGGAGCTCTTGCATCGCTGCAGCCTCACTCGGCACCGCAGGGGCCGGCAGCACCCCGGCAATGCCGATGGCACCGCCGCTGCACGCTAGGGTTGTGTGCTGGTCAACAAGGCGGTGCTGAGGGCGCATGCGAAATGAGCGTGTCGGGCGCCTCGGTCATCGTCCGGGTGTCGGCGCGACCGCGGAAGAAGGTCTCGACGACTGCGTCCCCGGATCGCTATGCCCCGCGTAGCGGATCAGGTCGAAGCGACAGCAGGCGGTTCCCGCCATACCCACTTCGCTCCCACCACAGCCGGTCGGCGAGCTGCTCGATGATCCACAAACCCCGGCCCTGCGTCGCGAGCTCGTCCGGATCCTCGCACGGCTGTGGCAGGCGCGGATCGTCGTCCTCCACCTCCACGCGGACCGCCGCCGTATTTTCCAGACACAGGCCCACGGTCACCCAACGCCCGGCCAAGGCGCTGCCCGCCGGGCCGACCGTGTGGCGCACGGCGTTCCCGGCCAGTTCGGAGGCACGGAGCAGGACGTCGTCGGTCAGGAAGAGCAGGCGTCAGTCCGTCAGTGTGGCGGTAACCAGCGCCCGTACAGCGCGGGTCGTATTCGGGTAATCCACTGGGAAGGCGGCAACCCGATGCGGGAACGGCGAGGTTTGCGCGCCCTGCCGGCGGTCGTGGTGGGGCCGGGGACCGTACCTGGGCGGGAGGCGGCGAAGTGGGTCATGGCTGTGGCCCTCTGGGTGGCAGGAGCCCGGTCGGCGCAACCGCGATCGGGGGCCACGGCGCCCGGTGCGTCCCGGGCTCGAGGAGGCTTGCGCCGCACGGCCACGTGTTCACCGGGGGAAGGTGCCCGACCGGTCCCACACCGTCGCGGGAAGGCGGGCTTGCCACGGGGGCCGGCTCCGGCGGTCCCCGGTCGTTTTGGTCTACACCATTGGAGGAGTAGACCCGTTTTAGCACGCCCACCGAACAGCAAGGAAGAGGGCTCCACCAGCAAAACGGAACCTGGTGGAGGGGAGTCGAATGCCGACATCGCGGCGCGACTGGTCATGACCGAGGCCACGATGAAGACCCGAGTTGACAGGGTTACAGGGGGCTGGAGCTGCCCGGTTAGGTGCAAACTGCCGCACCGGCCCAGGAGTTGGATGTCTTCGGGGCGGACTATTGACCATTGGTCCAGACCTCCCTAGTCTCGCCGCACACTCTGCGGTGACCACGCAGTGTGCGGAGTTCACAAACCACCCCCGAAATGTCTGTCCGCTACTCGAGGAGCACCGCGTGAGAACCCGCATTCCTCTTCGCCGAAGAACGATCAGCACCAGAGCTGCGGCGGCACTCACCGCGCTGCTGCTCCCCCTCGCGGCCATGGTCGGCCTCGCCTCTCCCGCCGAGGCCGCCGATGCGGCCACCGCCACCTACACCAAAGCCTCCGACTGGGGGACCGGCTTCGAGGGCAAGTGGACGGTGAAGAACACCGGCACCACCTCGATCAGCTCCTGGACCGTGGAGTGGGACTTCCCCTCGGGAACCGCTGTCACCTCCGCGTGGGACGCCGACGTCACTGGCTCCGCCAACCACTGGACCGCCAAGAACAAGACCTGGAACGGCACGCTGGCCCCCGGCGCCTCCGTCTCCTTCGGCTTCAACGGCACCGGATCGGGCGCCCCCTCCGGGTGCAAGCTCAACGGTGCCTCCTGCGACGGCGGCAGCATTCCCGGCGACAACCCGCCCTCCGCCCCCGCAACGCCGAGCGCCGACAACATCACCGACACCTCGGTGCGGCTCAGCTGGAGCGCTGCGACCGACGACAAGGGCATCAAGAACTACGACGTGCTGCGCGACGGCGCCAAGGTCGCCACGGTGACCGGCACGACGTACACGAACGCCGGGCTGACCGCGGGCACGGACTACTCGTACACCGTCCGGGCGCGCGACACCGCCGACCAGACCGGACCGGTCAGCGGCGCCCGCGCGGTCCGCACCACCGGCGGCGGCACGAACCCTCCCGACCCGGGCAGCAAGGTCAAGCTCGGCTACTTCACCGAGTGGGGTGCCTACGGCCGCAATTACCACGTCAAGAACCTGGACACCAGCGGCTCCGCCACCAAGATCACGCACATCAACTACGCCTTCGGCAACGTCCAGGGCGGCAAGTGCACCATCGGCGATGCCTACCCCGCGTACGAAAAGGCGTACACGGCCGACCAGAGCGTCGACGGCGTCGCCGACACCTGGGACCAGCCGCTGCGCGGCAACTTCAACCAGCTCAAGAAGCTCAAGGCGAAGTACCCGCACATCAAGGTGCTGTGGTCGTTCGGCGGCTGGACCTGGTCCGGCGGCTTCGGCCAGGCCGCAGCGAACCCGACGGCCTTCGCGCAGTCCTGCCACGACCTGCTCAACGACCCGCGCTGGGCCGGCCTCTTCGACGGCATCGACCTGGACTGGGAGTATCCCAACGCCTGCGGTCTGTCCTGCGACACCAGCGGCGCCGCGGCCTTCAAGAACATGATGCAGGCCATGCGCGCCAAGTTCGGCACCGGCAAGCTCGTCACCGCTGCCATCACCGCCGACGCGTCCTCCGGCGGAAGGATCGACGCGGCCGACTACGGCGGCGGCGCACAGTACGTCGACTTCTACAACGTGATGACGTACGACTTCTTCGGAGCCTGGGACGCACAGGGCCCCACTGCCCCGCACTCCGCGCTCACCTCGTACTCCGGCATCCCGAAGCAGGGCCTCTACTCGGACGCGGCGATCCAGAAGCTCAAGGGCAAGGGGATCCCGGGCAGCAAGCTGAATCTGGGCATCGGCTTCTACGGCCGCGGCTGGACCGGCGTCACCCAGGCCGCCCCCGGCGGCTCGGCGACCGGACCGGCCCCCGGCAAGTACGAGCCGGGGATCGACGACTACAAGGAGCTCAAGACCAGGTGCCCGGCCACCGGCACCGTCGCCGGTACCGCCTACGCGCACTGCGGCACACAGTGGTGGAGCTACGACACCCCCTCCACCATCAACAGCAAGATGACCTACGTGAAGAACCAGGGTCTCAAGGGCGCGTTCTTCTGGGAGTTCAGCGGCGACACCAGCAATGGCGAACTGGCGACCGCGATCAGCAACGGTTTGCAGTAGCCCTGCTGCAAAGGAGCCTGGGAGAGATCCACTCCCGGGCTCCTTTGCGTTCGCCCGGCAGCCCTTGTCGAGCCGCATCCACTCTCCCCGGACACGGCGCGGTGCCGGTTCCGGACCCATTGCTCGAGGTCGCCGATGCGATTGCGCAGTTCGGCGCCGCGCCTGCCGGCGGCGGACGGGAAGCCGGGTCGTTGGCGTGGGCGCAGCGCGGCGAGGGTCATGTCGGGAAGACGCTGCTGCTGGGCCTGGCGCAGTCCGACGACGTCGTCGTCGGAGGCTGCGGCTGTGGGCCTGGCGCGGAGTCGTGGGCGGGGATCGGGTGGTGTCGGGCCGAGGCCCGGTACGGCGTGTCCGAGCCGGCAGCCACAGAGCACAAGGGCATCATTCTCGAGCAGGGTCTGGTGATCGACGCGTTCGGCTCTCCCTCGCCGGCACGGAGCACCTGAAGATCGACAGATGGTGGTTGCCGATGGTGCCTCCTGTCTGCGGTTCGCGGAGGCGTGCAACCCATGGGTCTGGAAGCAGGGCCGAAGGAAGCTGCCGGGGCCGCCCACCCGGCCGGAGAACGCACCGACTCCTGTGCCCAACGCAATGCCGCGAGGTCCCGTCGTGGCGCGAAGACCATCTCCAAGGCCTCCCCTCAGGCCCGCGGTGAGGGCCGCAAGAAGAAGGTCAGGCCGCAGACCTGTCCGCACCACCGGTCCTCGCAGGACCAGGCACGATCAGGAATGAGCGCGCAAGGTGCTGCGGCGGGGGCCGGGGCAGGAGCCTGGTGATTCCTGCCGCCTACCGGCCCACCCCACCAGCGCCCGCTGTGTCGCGGGACGGGACGGGACGGGCGGCAGCGGTCTGCCCGAGCGCGGGTCGCAGCGCCGCCCTGCGCGGGCCGGTGCGCGGGTATACCGTCCGAGCATGGCGTGGTTCTCCACCGGTACGGCTGTCCTGCTCGTGGGGGCGGTGCTGGTGCTCCTCATCGCTGCCGCGCTGTTCCTGCTGCGCACCGTCGGCCACCGGCAGTTCATGGGCACCGCGCAGGAGCGGGCGACGTACGAGACACTGCACACCGCGTCGCTGGCCGCGCCCCCGCTTCGGGCCACGCTGAACGCGGAGAGCGCACGGCGGGCCGGACGGCATCTCCGGGCGCTGCTCGGCGTGCCCGCGCTGGCGCTGACGGACGCGTCCGGCACGGTGCTGGCCTGGGACGGTTCCGCGGTCGGCCACGACCACGGGTCGGCTGTTCCCGGGCATGCTCAGCGGGCCCTCGACAGGGGACGCACCGAGGTCATCGGCCCAGGCGACACACCCTGCGACAGGGCCGACTGCCTGCTGCGACAGGGCGTGGTGGTGCCGCTGATCGTCGCGGGTCGGCCGGAGGGCGCACTCGCCGTCTACGGATCCCAGGCCTCGACCGGTCTGGTCCTGGCCACCACGGAGGTCGCACGCTGGGTGTCGACCCAACTTGAGCTGGCCGATCTAGACCGCTCGCGCGCCGCCGTCGCGGAGGCGGAGGTCCGCGCCCTGCGCGCCCAGATCTCGCCGCACTTCATCTACAACTCGCTGTCGGCCATCGCCTCCTTCGTCCGTACTGACCCGGAACGGGCCAGGGAGCTGCTGGTGGAGTTCGCGGAATTCACCCGCTACTCCTTCCGGCGGCACGGCGACTTCACCACCCTCGCCGAGGAGTTGCGCTGCATCGACCGCTACCTGCTTTTGGAACGCGCTCGTTTCGGTGACCGTCTCAAGGTCTCCCTGCGGGTGGCACCGGAGGTCCTCTCCGTGGTGGTGCCCTTCCTGTGCCTTCAGCCCCTCGTCGAGAATGCGGTCCGCCACGGCCTGGAGCGCCGCCCGGGCTCGGGGCACCTGGTGATCAGGGCCAACGACGCGGGGAGCGAAGCGTGGATCAGTGTGGAGGACGACGGCGCGGGGATGGACCCCGGGCGCCTGGCGCGCACACTCAGGGGTGAAAGCGAGGAGAGCCCGGTGGAGCCCTCCGGCTCCGAGCGGTGGCGGGAACCGGGGCGCGAGCCGGGGATCGGGCTGCGCAACGTCGACGAGCGACTGCGGCAGATCTACGGGGACGCCTACGGGCTGGTCGTGGAGACCGCGCCGAACGCCGGAACGACGGTGCGGCTGCGGGTGCCGAAGTTCCACCCTCGGGCCGTCCAGAACGGGCCGGCCCGCGACTGACGGCATAGGCGTGCATTCGGTGCACATCAGGCGTCCGGTTCGAGTTCCACCTCGGGTCAAAAGACGGTTAACCTCGCAATATGCTCCACATTCTCGCGGTAGACGACGAGGTGCCGGCCCTGGAGGAGCTGGCCTACCTGCTCCGCTGCGACCCGCGTGTGGCGGAGGTGCGGACAGCGAACGACGGGGCTCAGGCACTCCTCGACATCGGCGGGGCCATGGAGGCGGGACGTCCCCTCGACGCCGTCTTCCTCGACATCGGCATGCCCGGCCTGGACGGGGTGTCCATCGCCCGCGCGGTCTCCCGTTTCGCCCGGCCGCCACGGGTGGTGTTCGTCACCGCGCACGAGGACTACGCGGTGGACGCGTTCACGCTGCACGCCGTCGACTACGTGCTCAAACCCGTTGCCCGGGAGCGCCTGGCCGAGGCGGTGCGCCGTGTCGCGGACGAGGCGGATGAGACAGCGGACGAGCCCGCCGACCAGGCGACGCAGGCCGCCGCCACCCCTGCCGACGAGGTCATCTGTGTGGAGCTGGCCGGCGTGACACGCTTCGTCAAGCGCAGCGAGGTGCTCTACGCCGAGGCCCACGGCGACTACGCGCGCCTGCACGCCCCGTCGGGCACCCACCTGGTGCGGACACCGCTGGCCGCCCTGGAGGAGCGCTGGCGCGATGCCGGGTTCATCCGCATCCACCGCAGCTATCTCGTCGCCCTCAGCGAAGTGACCGAGCTGCGGATGGAGGGCGGAAGGACGTGTGTGCGGCTGGGGGATCAGCTGCTGCCGGTCAGCAGGCGCCACCTCCGGCAGGTCAGGGAGGCCCTGGTACGGCATGCTCGGACCAGCCCGCCCGACGGCCGCCCGGCGGGCCCGCCCTCGCCGGGCGGTGCGCCGTCCGCCACCGTGGTGCCGCCCGTCCAGCGACGGCCCTTCCCCGACCGTGGCGGTGCGAGATGACTGACATCCCGGATCCGTCGCGCGGCGATCCCGGCCCGGACGTGCCTCCTCCGCGCCGCGTCACCGTGGCCCACCCCCGGACGCTGGCGGCCCTCCGGAGCGGACAGACACCGATGGACCGTCCCGCATACGTCACCGACGATCTCGGACGGCAGACACCGCTCGGCGACATCTACCTCCGCTCACTGATGCGCAGCCAGCTGCGGCTCGGACTCGCCGTGGTGGGTGCTCTCGTCATTGTCCTCGGCGGCTTGCCGTACCTGTTCTTGTTCACGCCTGCCCTGCGGGACGGGACCCTTGCGGGAATCCCCGCGGCCTGGCTGGTCATCGGCGTGGCGGTGTATCCGGTGATCCTCACGCTGGCACTGGTCTGCGTACGCCATGCGAAGAGGAATGAGCGTGACTTCGTCGAACTGATCGAGCGCTCATGACGGGCGTCCGCGGAACGGGTCCACAGCGTCCTGTGGGGGTGGTCCGCGCCCCATGACCGACGCGCAGTCCATCGCTGCTGTGACGCTGGTGTGCGTCGCCACGGCCATGTTCAGTGTCTACGGGCTTCGGCCTGGCCGTGCCACATCGGACTTCTACGTCGCCTCGCGCGCCGTCTCCCCCCTGCGCAACGCCTCCGCAATCGGCGGCGAGTACCTCTCCGCGGCCTCCTTCCTGGGCATCGCCGGGCTCGTGCTGGCCTACGGCGCCGACATGCTGTGGTTCGGCGTCGGCTACACCGCCGGATACCTGGTGCTCCTGGCGTTCGTGGCCGCCCCGCTGCGCCGCTCGGGCGCCTACACGGTGCCGGACTTCGCGGAGGCGCGCCTGGAGTCCACCCGGGTGCGCCGCCTGACGGCGCTGCTCGTGGTGCTCACCGGCTGGCTCTATTTGCTGCCGCAACTCCAGGGTGCAGGACTGACGCTGCGTACCGTCACGGCCGCCCCGCTGTGGGTGGGGCCAGTGGTCGTGACCGGCGTGGTGATGATCACCGTCGCCTCGGGCGGGATGCGTAGTGTCACCTTCGTCCAGGCCTTCCAGTACTGGCTCAAGCTCACAGCGCTCGCCGTCCCCGTGATCTTTCTGCTCCTTGCCTGGCGCGCCGACGGAGCCCCCTGGCCCGGTGCCGACACCCCGCCGCGATTCCGGGAGGCGACGACCGTGTCCGTGCAGCAGGCCGTGCGGGTACGGGTCGACGAGCCCGTGACCGTGACCGTGAGCGGCAGCCTCGACGGGCAGCGTCTGGATGACGCACAGGTACGGCTCCGGCCGGGTGACCACCGGATCGGCGAAGGGGCCACCGTTTACTTCCCCGCCGGAGCCGACGTCCCCCACCCGGTGGGTCAGGAGCCGCTGAACGGCAACGACTGGGCCCGACCGCTGTCGGGCACCAGCCATCCGGTGTACGGGACGTACTCGCTCCTGATCGCCACCCTGCTGGGCACCATGGGGCTGCCCCATGTGATCGTGCGCTACTACACCAACCCCGACGGAGCGGCGGCCCGGCGCACCACCTGGGCCGTGCTGTGGCTGCTCGCCGCGTTCTACGTACTGCCCCCGGTGTACGGAGCGCTGGGCCGCATATACACACCGGAACTGCTCATGACCGGGCGCACCGACGCGGCCGTACTGCTGCTGCCGACTCGACTCGTCGGTGGGACGGTCGGGACGCTGCTGGGCACGCTCGTGACCGCCGGCGCGTTCGCGGCGTTCCTGTCGACGGCAAGCGGGCTGACCGTCTCGGTGGCCGGTGTGCTCAGCCAGGAACTGGAGCACATCCGGGCAAGAATCACGGCACGGCTCAAGCGCAGGGCGACGCCAATCGGCAGGCCGCGCCGCGCAAACGCCATGGCAGAGCCCCGGGAGGGCCGCGCCTACGTGCTGCGCCTGCGGCTCGCCGGTGTGGCGGCGGCCCTTGTGCCCTGCGCGCTGTCCCTCGTCGTGGTGCGCCTGCCGGCAGCGGACGTCGTCGGGCTTGCGTTCGCGGTGGCGGCGTCGTCGTTCTCGCCCTTGCTGCTCCTGGGCATCTGGTGGCGGGGCCTCACCCCGCAGGGTGCCGCGGCGGGACTGCTGGTCGGCGGGGGCGCCGCCATCGGCGCGGTGGCCGTCACCATCGCCGCCCAGCCGTCCGGGGGCTGGCCCCAGGCCATGCTGAGCCGCCCGGCGGCCTGGAGCGTGCCACTGGCCTTTGCGGTGATGATCGGGACCTCGATGCTGACCCGGCGCAGTATCCCTCCCGGTACCGCGCGTGCGCTGGTGCGCCTCCATGCCCCGGAGTCGCTGGTCCTGCCTCACCGACCGGGCTCTGCGGCCGCGGCCGCGCAGGACGAGCCCTAGAGGAAAGCAAGTGCCAGCCGGGAGCCCGCGCAGCACGGGGAGGAGACATGCCCGCTGCGGTCGCTGTGTCCCGAGCCGCTGACGGCCAGGGTGGCCCACACGACCTTTCCGCCGCACGGTTTGGCGATGGTGCCCCAGCAGCTGGCCAGGCACTGGAGGATGTGCAGGCCGCGGCCGTGTTCTTCCACCGCTGCGGGGGAGGTGGCCTCGGGCACAGGCTGGGCGGGGGACTCGTCTGTGACGGTGATCAGCAGCTGCGGGTCCGCCGGTGTGCCGCACTCGGCCAGTCGCACGGTGACGGTTTCGGTCCGCCCGTAGAGCACGGCGTTGGTCACGAGCTCGGACGTGATCAGGGCGGCGTCGTCGGCCATGTGGTCCAGGTTCCAGCACCGCAGATTGGCCGTGACCTGGCGGCGCGCGGTCGCGATGTGCGCCGGATCGGCGGCCAGGGCGAAATCGACGCGGTTCGGGCAGTTCATGGAGCGCTCGCTCGAGTGGTGTGCTTCCCGCGCGGAAGGACAGGAAGCCGGATCGGCTGCAGTGGTAGTGGACATGAGCGGGTGGTTCCCTTCGCGCGGCAGAGGACTGGGAGGAGTCCGTCGCTGCACCTGTCGGTCCGGCGGCCCGATACGGTTGGAGCCGCTTCCTCGCTCGAACGGCGTGCCGCCGGGGGGTCTCGGCAGTCCCTGCACTTCCTGTGTACGCCGTCGAGGCCGCACCGTTCCCCCTCCGGTACCTCGGGTATGCCGAGTGGAAGCGCTGTTGCGACGGGCGGACTGAGTGAGCGCGTCGAGCGGTGGGTCCGGCACGACGAACGGCAAGGGATACGGTCGCTCGTCGTACAGTCCTTCAGCGGGGCGCGCGCTACCGAGCGACCCGTCCGGCACTCAAGCCCGCCTCCTCACAGCACGACGACCTCTCCGACGCCAGCTGGCACATGCAGGCGATGGACCAGGGTCGCTGCACGCCTGAACGAGACGGTCCTGCGCCTGCGCTCGACAACCGTGAGCTTCCGATGGAGCGGTCGCCGGACGAAGCCCAGGTCGAACCCGTCGAGCCGTGGAGTGTGGTGAGTGGTCGCGCCCGTCGTATGCTCGCTGCAGCGTTGGAGGCCGAAGCCGACCAGCAGGTAGCCGAGTTGGCGGTGGAGACCGACGAGGTGGGGCGGTGCCTGGTGGTCCGCAAACGGCTACCACCGGCCCCGCAGCGTCGTCACCTCCGCCGGTTCGGTCGAGGTGAAGACCCCGCGCGTGAACGACCAGCGTGTCGATGAGATCACCGGCGAGCGGTGGCGAGTCTCGTCCGCGATCCCTCCGCCGTGGTGCGGCAAGTCGCCGCATGTCTCCGAGGTGCTGCCGCTGCTCTATCTGCACGGCCTGTCGTCCCGCGACTTTTCTCGGCGCTGGAGCACTTCCTCGGCAGCGCGGCCGGACTCTCGCCGGCGACCGTGACCGAATGAGGCGTCTTTCGGTCGCCGCCTTCCGCCAGGTGTGGTTCAGGGGAACGGGTCAGGAAGGAGGCTTGCTGTCCGGGGGCTTGACCACCTCGCGGATGTAAGGGCGGCACCAGCGTCTCCCCGAGCAGGAAGGCCAGGAACAGGCTGAGGAACGCCCAGATCGTCCAGTCGCCGGTGAGCGTCACATGGGCCTCTGGCAGGGCCTGGAGAACCGCGCCGGGCCCGCCCGCCTTGCCGAGGGCCGGTCTCTCATCGTGGCGCGAGCCGTCCGGCCGTTGACGGAGTTGGCGGCGATGCGGTCCGCGGGCCGCGTGCCGTGTTGGTGGGCGCGTGACGGTGAGACGGGCGCTTCGGTCCTGGTCTCGCATGTGGTCGACAGCGACTTCGCGACAGTCCAGGCAGCGAGTCCCAATGGTCTGTCATGGCAATGCGCTTTGTCGCCGGAGATGGCTCGGGATTACGGCCTCCCCTGTGAGTGGATCGGTGATCCGGTCGAAGTGGGTGAGCGAGCTGCAGCCTGGGCTCGCGAGGCCGGCCTTCGACCAGACCCGGTGGCCCTCAGGACTGCCCTGGTGGCTGAGTGTGATCCGCTGGCGGAGGACTTGGTCTTCGCGCTCGTTCACGCCTTGGGGTTCCGGTTTCGTGACAGGGTCGACCTGGAACCGCCAGCCATGTGATCAGGGAGTACCCGTTCGCCAACTGCGCCCCGGAGACTTCCTCGCCGCCGGGGAGCTGCCAGTCGTCGACCTGCGCACACAACGCTGCCCACCGTCAGGGAGCTGCAGCGGTTTGCGCGGCGGCCACGAACACCACTTCCGGACGGTTGGGCGGGGACGATTCCGTGTCGCGACGCCGTAGAAACTCGCAGGTCACGGGCGTAGGTGGGGGTACACCACAGCTCTGTGGGCGGGAGCGCGTGCGCCGCCACGCAGGCGGCCGTCGGCGGCGATGAGCGTTGCCTCCAGCCGATCGCGTCGGAAGGCGCGCATACGCCGGCGCTTGCGCCAGGGGCCGGTTCGGCGGCGCCGGACGTGGGCACTCGCGCCCGGGCCCGCTTCGGCGGCGACCGGGAAACGGCGGACCCTGGAAGAAAGAACCCTGGAGGCTGCCATGGAGCTCGTGGAGGAGCGCCCGTACCGCTACCGCATCGATCCGCAGCGCGACATGAGGGTGCCCGGGATCGTGTTCGCCTCGCGCGGGCTGCTGCGGGACGCCGAGAAGTCGTTGGAGCAGGTCGCCAACGTGGCGACGCTGCCGGGCATCGTGACGGCCTCGTACGCGATGCCGGACGTCCACTGGGGCTACGGCTTCCCCATCGGCGGGGTGGCCGCGACCGACGTCGAGGAAGGTGGAGTGGTCTCACCCGGCGGTGTCGGGTTCGACATCTCCTGCGGCGTGCGGCTGCTGGCCGCCGACTGCGACCGGCAGGACCTCGCGCCTGTGCTGTCCCCCTTGATGGACGGACTGGGCTGGGCCACCCCGCGCGGTGCCGGACGCGGCGCGGTCTGGCAGCTGGGCAGTACCGCTCAGCTCGAACGGGTACTGGAGGGGGGATCCCGGTACGCGGTCGAGAGGGGCCACGGCGAGCCGCGCGACCTGAGCCGCTGCGAGGACAACGGGGCGGTACCCGACGCGGACGTGACGCAGGTGAGCGAGCGGGCGGCGGAGCGGGGGCTCGGGCAGGTCGGCAGCCTGGGCGGCGGCAACCACTTCCTGGAGGTGCAGGAGGTCGCCGAGGTCTACGACGAGCCCGTCGCCGCCTCCTTCGGACTCGCCCTCGGCCAGATCTGCCTGATGATCCACTGCGGCTCGCGCGGACTGGGGCACCAGGTCTGTACGGACCATGTCCGGGCGATGAACCTGGCCATGCCGCGGCACGGCATCACGGTTCCCGACAAGCAGCTCGCCTGCGCCCCGGTCGACTCCAGGGAAGGGCGCGCGTATCTCGGCGCGATGGGCGCCGCGGCCAATTACGGGCGCGCCAACCGTCAGCTTCTTTCGGAGGCGGCGCGTCGTGTCTTCCGTCGCGAGCTGGGGGCCCGTCTTTCCCTGGTCTACGACGTGTCCCACAACCTGGCCAAGATCGAGACCCATCTCGTGCGGGGGAAACCGCGTACCTTGTGCGTCCACCGCAAAGGTGCCACCAGGGCGCTGCCGCCCGGCCACTCCGATCTGCCGGACGACCTGCGCGGGGTTGGGCAGCCGGTGCTCATTCCCGGCACCATGGGCACCGCCTCGTATGTCCTGACCGGGGTCCCCGACGGCGACGCGTTCCATTCCACCTGCCACGGGGCCGGCCGGGTCCTGAGCCGGCACGCGGCCGTGCGGGCGGTGCGCGGCCGGGAGCTGCGGTCCCGCCTGGAGGCGCAGGGCATCGCGGTACGCGGTGCGTCCTTGCAGGGTTTGGCCGAGGAGGCCCCAGAGGCGTACAAGGACGTCTCCGCCGTGGTGGAGGCGAGCGAGGGCGCGGGGCTGTGCCGCAAGGTGGTCCGGCTTGTTCCGCTGGGCGTGGTGAAGGGGTAGGCCGGACCGTCAGGGATCAGGCGTCATGGATCAGCCGGTCATACGTCCTGGATCAGCCCGTCATACGTCGACCGTCACCGCGCAGGACCAGCCGTACGGATCCGGGGCAAGGCGCAGATCGCTCCACGACACGGCCTTGGGCATGGCGCCGATGATCCGTACCGCCGCCACGTCGGTCACGGCCAGCCGTACGTCGAGTCCCCCGTCCGTCGGCTCCGCCTCCACATCCACCGGCACCTCGCCGTGCACCTCCAGCCGGAAGATGACCTCGTCCAGGGAGGCGATCAGCAGATCGTCGTCGTCGGCCTCGGCCAGCTCCACCTGCCGCACCGCGGTCGGCCGCACTCCGGAGACGTCCGCGAAGCACCCCACCATCCCGAGCACAGCCTCCGCCAGACACTGCTCCCGGCTCACCCCCCACGCCTCGATCCGCACATCGGCCGTGTGCGGGACCGTCCGGTGACCGCTCGCCTGCCTGCCCGCCCGCCCGTCACCTTGTGCGTCGTCCTGAGTGTCGTCGGCCATGTTTCCATCATGTGCCCGGTCCATGCCCGGGGCAGCATCGATGGTGTGGGCAGGGAGGCGCCGAGCGGTGACGGACCGTGGTGTACGCGAGCAGCAGCGCTCCTGTTGGCGGGCCGCGGGCACCGGATGGCCGAGCAACACTTTGAGTAGGGCGGACACCGTACTGAACCGATCCCCGGGAGCGCCCCGAGGGCCCGCAGCTCGGGTGGAGGACCGCCCGCTTCAGCCATGGGAGACGGAGATGAACGGCTCGGTACGGATCGGACGAGTATTCGGCGTGCCGCTGCGCATCCACTGGACCGTGCCCCTGCTCGTGGTCCTCTTCGGCTACAGCCTGGCAACCCAGACGCTCCCCGCCTGGATTCCGGACCGGTCGACCGCCACATACACGGTCGCCGGCCTGGTGGGGGCCCTGCTGCTCATCGCAAGCCTGCTGGCTCATGAGGCCGCGCACGCGATCATCGCCCGGAGGAAGGACATCCCTGTCCAGGACGTCACGCTCTGGGCGCTGGGCGGGATGACTCAGATGGGCAAGCCGCGCACGGCCGGCGCGGCCTTCCTGGTAGCGGTCGGCGGGCCGCTCACCAGCCTTGTCGTCGGCGCAGCGGCGCTCGGTGCGGGCGTCGGGCTCAACACGCTGTTCGGCTGGGCGGTGCCGGCGGCCGTCCTGGCGTGGCTGGCGTGGGTGAACTTCCTGCTGGGAGTGTTCAATCTGCTGCCCGCCGCGCCGCTCGACGGAGGGCGTGTGGTGCAGTCCGTGATCTGGTGGCGTACCGGAGACCGGGACCGGGCCGAACGAGCAGCCGCACGCAGTGGGCAGGTACTCGGCTTCCTGCTGATCGCCGGCGGCTGGATCTCCGTCCTGCGCGGTGCCTTGGGCGGTCTGTGGCTGATGGTCATCGGGTTCTTCGTCCTCATCGTCGCCAACGCGGAGCGACGGCAGGCCGGAATGGCCTCAGCCCTGCACGGGGTACGAGCGGCTGACGCCATGTCGAGCCCTGTGGAGACCTGCCCCGACTGGCTCACCGTGGAACGCTGTGTCGACGACGTGGCGATGCGGGCCCGCCATTCCGCCCTGCCTCTGATCGACTTCGAGGGCCGCCCCAGCGGTTTGGTCGACCTGTCGCGGTTCGCGAAGATCCCCCTTCCTCAGCGCAAGGAACTGCGCGTGCGTGACATGGCGACCCCGCTGTCGCAGTGCACCACCTGCGCGCCGGACGACCTCTTGGCAGACGTTCTCGAGAAGGCCGGCCCCGGCAGGAACGCCATGCGGGTCCTCGTCACCGATGGCCGGCTCCTGGTGGGCATCATCACCGCACGCGACATCGCCCGGCTCGTCCAGCGCCGCTCACTGCGCGGTACGGACAGCGGTACGAACAACGACACGGGCAACTGACGCCCCCACCACAGTCGTTGGTCAGGGGCCGCGAGCCTGCGGGGGAGCCGCTGACGTCGCGGCCACGCGTCGACGTGGGTGAGTCGGTTCGAGCAGACCGAGTACGAGGCGGAGGGAAGAAGGGCCCGGTCAGCCGATCTTGAGGAGGCCGGCCTCGACGACGGCGCGGCCGAAGGGGCTCGCGAGTTCGGCGAGGCGTTCGCAGTCGGCGTCACCCAGGGCGGCGTAGGCGGGAAGGGCCAGAAGGTCGGTGCGGTCCTCGATGTGCTGGCGCAGGCGTACGCCTTCCGGGCTGAGGGAGTCGCCGTCGAGGAGACCTCGCGTGCGCAGGCGCTCCTGGGTGCCGGCCCACTCCTCCTCGGGCCATGCCCGGCTTGCCTTGAGGAAGTCGACGGGAACCTCACCGGTCGCGGCGTGCAGAACCAGGGACTCCAAGCCCCCGACGCCCTCGCTCAGCAGGCACGCGACATGGCCGTCTCCACGGAACTCCCGGAGCAGCGTCTGGGCGTGCCACAGCTGCAGTACCGGTTCCTCCGGCCAAGGCAGTGCGGCATGCGCGGCGAACAGCGGGCGGCCCTGTGCGTGTTCGCAGGCCGCCTCGGCGGCCCGGCGGGTCAGTGCCACCACCTCGTCCAGAGCGGGGAGTTCGTGGATCCCGGCCCGGCGCAGGGCCTCGCTCGCGGCGGCGTGCCGCGCGTCCAGCACCTGCTGCGGCGTCGCCGCGTCCCAGGCCCCGTCGACCGCTTGCCGGACGAAATCGGGGTTGAAGTTGTAGAAGGTCGAGATGACCAGCTCGGCGGATGCCCGGCCGAAGGCGGCGCTCCGGGAGGTGAAGTACCCGGCGCGTCCGCTCAGTCCGAGGTCCGCGTACCGTCGCCTTCCCTCGGGGGCGAAGTAGATCATGGCGTGTACGGGCTCGAGCCGGCGCCAGGCTGCTCGTGCTGTCTTCATGGGGGTCACCTGTTCTGAGAGTCGGCAGTCGGGGACTGCGCTGTGGTTCCGTGATCGCCGTGCGTTCGCAGATGTTCGAGCAGCAGGCGGTTCAGCGTCTCGGGCGCCTCCTCCGGGACCCAGTGGCTGACGCCCTGGAGGGTCTCGAACCGGTACGGCCCGCCCACCCACTGCCCGGTTTCCTGCGCGGCCGCCGGGCCGAAAGCGCTGTCCTGCGTGCTCCAGACGTACAGCGTGGGCACGTCGATGACGCCGATCGCGCCGTCGGGGCGGCCGGCGCGGTACCAGTTCAGCGCTGCGGTGAGAGCGCCCGGCTGGGACAGGTGCCGCACGTAGGCGTCGGCACTGTCCTGCGGGATCTTTCCGGCGTAGGAGGCGCGAAGCGCCTCGGCATCGTCTGCGAGCATGTGTTCTTCGGTCGCGGGCGCTTCGCGCCAGTCGATCATGTAGCGCGATCGTTCTCGCTGGTCCGGGTCGGTACGCAGAGTGGTGGCGAGAGCGCCGGGGTGCGGCGTCGAGACAACCGTCAGGGTACGTACGCGTCCGGGGTGGGCATCGGCGGTCCACCACGCCACCGCGCCGCCCCAGTCATGGCCGACCAGGTCGAACGACGCCCAGCCCAACTCCTCTGTGATCGCGACGACATCCTCGACCAGAACGCTGATGCGGTAGTCCTCGGGCCGCTCGGGGCGGGCCCCGGGGGAGTACCCACGCTGGTCGGGTGCCACCACCCGGTAGCCGTGCGCGGCCAGCGCCTCGATCTGCCGTTGCCACACGAGCCCCGTCTGCGGGAAGCCGTGCAGCAGCAGCACGGGGCGGCCCTCTGGGGGACCCGCCGCGATCGCGTCGAACACGCCCGCAGCAGTGGAGATGCTCAGCTCGGTCACCTGTCCGCCCCTTCATACCGACTGGTCGGTCAGCTTCCAGTCGTGGAAATGGATTGTCAAGGTCGAGGGAGCGCGCATTCCCGCAACGACGACCGCACGCGGCGCTTTCTGGGCGGGGGGGGGGGTGCGCCAGGGGCATGGTTGAACCTGACGCCGGATTCAACTATAACCAACCGGGAGGCCGGCCCGTCATCCTGCGGCCATGGCGCACGCCCTCGGAAAAGGGGAGGCGGAGCGCCCCGGGTGGCATGCGGAAAGGGCGACCGGCATCGAGCCCGGCTCGCGGAGCCCGGGACACCGGACCTGAAGCTCCCGGACGAACCGGACCGACAGAAAGCAGTGAGGCGACATGAGGGAAGCAGTCATCGTTTCGACGGCCAGGACGCCGATCGGAAAGGCGTACCGCGGCGCGTTCAACGACACCCAGGCGCAGGAACTCGCCGCCCATGCCCTCTCGCACGCGGTGCAGCGTGCCGGGCTCGAGGGAGGCGAGGTCGAGGACGTGATCTTCGGCTGTGCCGTGCAGCAGGGGGCCTCCGGTGGCAACGTCGCCCGCCAGGCCGTTCTTCGTGCCGGACTTCCGGACGCCGTGTCCGGGATGACGATCGACCGGCAGTGCTCATCGGGCCTGATGGCGATTGCGACGGCCGCCAAGCAGATCGTCAGCGACGGGATGCAGGTCGCTGTCGGCGGCGGTGTCGAGTCGATCTCCTTGGTGCAGAACGACCACATGAACACCCACCGCATGGCGGATCCCTGGCTGGTCGAGCACAAGCCGAGCATCTACATGCCGATGTTGCAGACGGCGGAGATCGTCGCCGAACGCTACGGCGTGAGCCGGGAACGCCAGGACGAGTTCGCGCTGGTGTCACAGCAGCGCACCGCGGCGGCGCAGGAGGCCGGGCGGTTCGACCGGGAGATCGTCGCGCTCGCCAGTGTCAAGAAGGTCGTGGACAAGCAGTCCGGGGAGGTGCGGGAGGAGCCTGTGACCCTGACCCGGGACGAGGGCAACCGCGCGTCGACCACACGTGAGGGCCTGGCCGGGCTGGCGCCGGTGCTGCCGGACGGTCGGGTGACCGCGCATTCCAGCGTGACGGCGGGCAACTCCTCGCAGTTGTCGGACGGGGCTTCGGCGTCGGTGCTGATGGAGTCGAAGGAAGCCGAGCGCCGCGGACTGGAGCCGCTGGGGGTGTACCGCGGCATGGCCGTTGCCGGTTGCGGGCCGGACGAGATGGGGATCGGTCCGGTCTTCGCCATACCGAAGCTGCTGAAGCAGCACGACCTCACCATCGACGACATCGGTCTCTGGGAGCTCAACGAGGCGTTCGCTTCCCAGGCGCTGTACTGCCGTGACGAACTGGACATCGACCCGGAGCGCTTCAACGTCGACGGCGGCGCCATCTCGGTCGGCCATCCGTACGGAATGACCGGCGCCCGCCTGGTGGGGCATGCCCTGATCGAGGGCAAGCGCCGTGGCGTCAGGTATGTGGTGATCTCGATGTGCGTCGGCGGCGGAATGGGCGCGGCCGGGCTGTTCGAGGTGGCCTGAGGTGTCGAGCGTGACGGAAAAGGCGCGAACCGCGGTCCTCGTGGACTTCGGCGGGGTCATCACCTCCAGTGTGTTGCGGGCTTTCACCGATTTCGGCGCCTCGCTCGGCGGCGACCCGCGCCTGCCGCTCGACCTCCTGAGCCGGGATCAGCTGTCACGCGCCCTCCTGGCCGATCACGAGTCGGGCCGTATCGACGCGGAAGCCTTCGAGCGAGGGTTCGCCGAGCGTCTCCGCGCCCACGGCGCCGACGTACGGGCGGAGGGGCTCACGGCCCGGATGCAAGCGGGAATGTCGATCGATCAGGATGTGCTCGCCCTGCTCGATGACCTTCGCGCCGCCGGGTATCCCGTTGCGCTGGTGTCCAATTCGTTCGGGACCGGAACCTATGACGGCGTCGACCTCGCCTCCGTGGCCGACGCGGTCGTCATCTCCGCCGAGGTCGGCATCCGTAAGCCTTCCCGGCGGATTTACGCGATCGCATGTGAACGCCTCGGCGTCGCCCCCGAGGAGGCAGTCATGATCGACGATCTGCAGCAGAACCTCGACGGAGCGGCGCGCATCGGAATCGGGGGCGTACTGCACACCAGTGCCGCCGACACTCGCCGCCAACTCGCCGAACGCTTCAGGATCAGCGCCTGACCGCTCGACCGGTCGCAGGGGAACCGGTCGAGCGGATCCGCACCGCATCACCTGATCACACCTCCGGAAGGCACCGCCCATGGCCAGTGTTCTCGACCCGGTCTGCCGCCACGCGGCCGCAACTCCCGACAACATCGCGCTGCGCGGCGGCGCGGATCAGTGGACCTACCGGCAACTGCGCGACGCGAGCGCACGGTACGCGAGCGCCTTGGCGGCCGCGGGCCTGTCACCCGGGGACCGGGTGCTGCTGGCGGCGCCGTCGGTGCCCGAGTTCGTGGTGGCCTACCTCGGGATCCAGGCCGCGGGCTGTGTCGTGGTGCCGGTCAACACGATGTCCACCCGGGCCGAGGTCGAGTACGTTCTCGGCGACGCCGGGTGCTCGTTGGCGATCGCCTGGCACGCCCTGGGTCCCGCCGTAGCGGAGGCGGCCTCTTCGCTCACGGTGCCCTCCTGGACGCTGTCTCCCGGCGCGACGGTCACCGTTGCCGACCCGGCCCCCGTGGTCGACCGGGACCGCGACGAGACCGCGGCCATCCTGTACACCTCAGGTACGACAGGGCGGCCGAAGGGAGCCCAACTCACTGTGGGGAACCTGTTGTCCGCCGGGGAGATCGGCGCCGAGTGCAGCCGCGGGACAAGCGCCGACCGTACCGGCACCGGACTCCCGCTGTTCCACGTGTTCGGCCAGGCATCGGTCATGATGGCGACCTTGACCGTGGGCGGCTCGATGTCGTTGCTGGCACGATTCGACCCGACGTCGATGCTGGAGATGCTGCGTCGCGACCGGCTCACCATCATGGCCGGCGTGCCGACCATGTGGAACGCGCTGCTGCACGCGGCGGGTGATGCGGACCAGGCGGACTTCGCCGGGCTCCGTATCGCCGTCTCCGGCGGTGCGTCCCTTCCTGGGGAGATCGCCCAGGCCTTCGAGGCCCGCTTCGGCTGCACCATCCTCGAAGGGTACGGGCTCACCGAGACCACCGCCTTCGGCACCTTCAACGACATCGACCGCGGCGGCAAGACCGGGTACACCGGGCGGGCGGTCCCGAGGCTGCGGGTGCAGGTGCGGGACGACGACGGCAACGAGTGTCCGCCGGGCACCGTCGGCGAGGTCCACATCAAGGGGCCCACCGTGATGCGCGGCTACTGGAACCGCCCCGCGGACACCGCCGCGGCCATCTCGCCCGACGGCTGGTTCCGGACAGGCGACCTGGGTGAGACCGACACGGACGGCGACCTGCGCATCGTGGACCGGATCAAGGACCTGATCATTCGTGGCGGCTACAACGTCTATCCCGGTGAGGTCGAGGAAGTGCTCTACGAGCACCCGGACATCGTCGAGGCAGCCGTGATCGGCGTTCCCGACGACCACTACGGCGAGGAGGTCGCCGCGCTGGTCGCCGCCCGGCCCGGTTCGGAGCTCGGTGCCGCCGAGGTGTCGGACTGGACACGAGAGCGGCTGTCCGCCTACAAGGTGCCGCGCATCGTCCGGTTCGTCGACGCGCTGCCCAAGGGGCCGACGGGGAAGATCCTCAAGCGTTCCATCGACCGTACGGAGCTGACCCGTGACCCCGCGCTCGGCGACGCACCCGCCCGCCGACACTGATACATCCGTCGACGTTCCGCGGGCCTCGCGCACCCTTGCGTTTATGATCCCGGCGTCGGATTCACGTAGGGTTCTGGTGATGGACACCACTGCGCCCGAGGAGAACGACAGCGAGAAGGTCCCGCCGATGGCGCCTCTCTCGCCACTTCGCGAGCCGCCGACGACGAAGCGCGGAGCGCGGACACGCGCCGCTCTGGTGCAGGCCGCGCGGAAGGTGTTCGAGCGGGACGGCTACCTCGACACCCGCCTGGTCGACATCGCCAAGGAGGCCCGATGCGCGACGGGGTCCTTCTACACCTACTTCGCCAACAAGGAAGAGGTGCTTGCCGCTGTCCTCCTGGAGGCGCAGGAGGACATGTTGCACCCTGGCATGGGCCGGGTGCAGGGCACCGACGATCCGTACGCGGTACTCGAGGCCAGCAATCGCGCGTATCTCGAGGCGTACAAACGCAACGCGAAGTTGATGGGGCTGCTGGAGCAGGTCGCACAAGTGGAGCCGGTGTTCCGCGAGTTCCGGAGCCAGCGATCGGACGCGTTCGTCCGTCGTAACGCCCGCGGCATTGCCGACCTCCAGGCGCGGGGTGTCGCAGACCGCGAGATCGATCCGATGATGGCCTCCCATGCGCTCTCGGGCATGGTCAGCCTCATGGCCTACAAGGCGTTCGTGCTCGGCGAAGGGCGAGCAGAAGATACGCCGGTGGACTTCGAGGAGCTCGTGTCCACGGTCACACGGCTCTGGGCGAACGCCCTGCGGTTTCCCGGCCACCACTGATCCGGCAGCAGCCCACCGGGGCGGAGCCCGCCCCTACGGCCGTTCGACGTTCCTGGTGCCCGCATCGGCGACGCGCACCGGCTTGCGCGAGCCTTCACGCGCGACCACCTGATGCATCACACCTTCGCACCGTCGGCGACCCTTCACTCCTTCTCGTCGCCTGGCCGCAGTTCGGTGGGCGAGGCGGCGCTGTCCCCGTGGTGATGTGCCCCACGGTTGAACTTGACGTCGGATTCAAATATACAGGTGGGGCACACCACGGTCACAACATGTCGGGGTGCCCTGGCACCGCATGCTCCGCCACGGAGAGGGTTCGCTGTGAACGTTGCACAAAGAGTCGCCGTCGTCACCGGTGGCGGTGGAGGCATCGGCGGCGCGCTGGTCGCACGGCTCGCTCGCGACGGCGCAAGGGTCGTCGTCGCAGACCTCGACGCGGACACCGCACAGGCGGTGTCGGAGAGAGTCAACGCCGACCACCCCGGAAGCACCGTCAGTGCCGGCGCCGACGCGTCGGACACCGCCCAGATCCAGCAGTTGATCGCCCTCGCGGAGAGCACCTTCGGACCGGTCGACCTCTACTTCGCGAACGCGGGCATCGCCGGGGCACCGGGCCTCGACGTGAGCGAGCAGGACTGGGACCTCTCGATCGACGTGAACCTTCGAGCCCACATCCGTGCGGCGAAGCTGCTGGTGCCGGGGTGGCTCGAGCGCGGCGAGGGCTACTTCGTCAGCACCGCCTCGGCGGCCGGGCTGCTCACCCAGATCGGCTCCGCCACGTACGCCGTCACCAAGCACGCGGCCGTCGGCTTCGCCGAATGGCTGAGTGTCACCTATGGCGATCGCGGGGTCCATGTCAGCTGCCTGTGCCCGATGGGCGTGAACACCAGGATGCTGTCCTTGGGGAAGGACTCCGGGGACGCGCTGGGAAGAGCGGCCACGCAGGCCGTCACGTCCGCGGGTGACGTCCTCGAGCCGGCCGAGGTCGCCGACGCCGTCCTCGCCGCGATCGAGGAGGAGCGCTTCCTGATCCTCCCGCACGAGGACGTGCTGGACATGTACCGGCAGAAGGGCTCGGACTACGACCGGTGGCTGCGCGGCATGCGCCGCTACCAGAACTCCCTGCTGGCGCAGGCATGACCGGCGAGCCCGAGGAACTCGTCCTCGCCGAACACCGCGGGCCCGTGCTGGTGCTCACGTTCAACCGGCCGGCCAAGCTGAACGCCTGGACCGACGAACTCGAAGACCGCTACTTCGCGCTGCTCGACGCCGCCGAGGACGACCCGGACGTACGCGCCGTCGTGGTCACCGGCGCGGGACGCGGATTCTGCGCCGGCGCGGACCTCCAGCGGCTGCAGGCGGTGGGCGAGGTCTCCGAGGCGGACAGGGCGCGGCGCCGACCGCGCGACGTGCCGCTGACCCTGCGCAAACCGCTGATCGGTGCGGTGGGCGGGGTGGCCGCGGGCCTCGGCATGGTGGAGGCGCTCTACTGCGACATTCGTTTCGGCTCGCCCTCGGCCCGGTTCACCACGGCATTCGCGCAGCGCGGGCTGATCGCCGAGTACGGGATCTCCTGGCTGCTGCCGCGGCTCGTGGGGCACAGCCGGGCCATGGACCTGCTGCTGTCGAGTCGCATGGTGGACGCCGAGGAGGCGCTGCGTATCGGACTCCTCGACCACCTGGTCCCCACCGGCAGTGTGGTCGATGCCGCCGTCGCGTACGCCGCAGATCTGGCGACGCGCTGCTCCCCGGCATCCATGGCCACCATCAAGAGCCAACTGCAGGGCGACGCGGACGGCACGTACGCCGATTCCCTGGCCCGCGCGGAAGGCGCCATGCTCCAGGCCTTCCGCGGAGCCGATTTCGTCGAAGGCGTGGCCAGTCACCTCGACAAGCGCCCGCCGAGCTTTCCCTCCCTCCCCGTCAGGAGTTCAGATGTCCCTGTTTGATTTGTCGGACCGCGCCAAGAAGTACCAGGCGGATCTGCTCGAGTTCATGGACTCGCACATCTACCCCGCCGAGGAGGTGTACCACGAGCAGATGCGCGCGTCGGGCGACCCGAATTTCCACCCGCCGATCCTGGAGGATCTCAAGGCGGAAGCGCGTAAGCGCGGCCTGTGGAACCTCTTTCACCCGCACCCCGAGTGGGGCCCGGGGCTGACGAACCTCGAATACGCGCCGCTGGCCGAGATCATGGGACGCAGTCACATCGCCTCCGAGGCGTGCAACTGCAACGCCCCTGACACCGGCAACATGGAGGTGCTCACGCTCTTCGGCACCGACGAGCACAAGGAGAAGTACCTGAGGCCCCTGCTCGACGGGACGATGGCCTCGGCCTTCGCCATGACCGAGCCGCGCGTGGCAAGCTCCGACGCCACCAACATCGAGTTGCGGATGGAGCGCGACGGCGACGAGTACGTGCTCAACGGCCGTAAGTGGTTCGCCTCCAACGCCCTGCACCGCAACTGCAAGGTGCTCATCGTCATGGGGAAGACGGACGCCACCGCTGCCCCGCACCGGCAGCAGTCGATGATGGTCGTCCCGATCGACGCCCCCGGGATCACGGTGATGCGCGGGCTGCCGGTGTTCGGCTACCAGGACCGTGAGGGGCACGCCGAGATCGACTTCACCGACGTACGGGTGCCGGCCAAGGACGTACTCAAGGGCGAGGGCGAGGGTTTCGCGATCAGCCAGGCCCGGCTCGGGCCCGGTCGTATCCACCACTGCATGCGGGCGATCGGCGCGGCCGAGCGGGCGCTGGAGCTGATGTGCCGGCGCGCGCACTCACGGGTGACGTTCGGTCGTCCGGTTGCCGACCGGTCCAACATCCAGGACTGGATCGCGGAGGCGCGCATCGACATCGAGATGATCCGCCTGCTCACGCTCAAGGCCGCGTATCTGATGGACACGGTCGGGAACAAGGAAGCGCGCACCGAGATCGCGGCCATCAAGGTGGCCGCCCCCAACATTGCGCTGAAGATCGTCGACCGCGCGATCCAGGTGCACGGGGCAGCAGGAGTGACCGAGGACTTCCCGCTGGCGATGATGTACGCGCATCTGCGGACGCTGCGGCTGGCGGACGGTCCCGACGAGGTCCACAAGCGGGCCATCGCCAGGCAGGAACTGCGGCAGTACCGCGACGCAGCTACGGCAGCGGTGAGTTGAGATGGCAGGACTCGATCTCACCGGTCGCACCGCCGTCGTCACCGGCGCCTCGCGCGGTATCGGGCTGGCGATCGCCCAGGCCATCGCCGCAGCCGGCGGAAACGTCGTCCTCACCTCCCGGTCCCAGGAGGCGGCGGACGCCGCCGCGGCCCAGGTCAAGGGCACAGCGGTCGGCGTCGGTGCGCACGCGGTCGACGAAGAGGCGGCCCAGCGCTGTGTGGACCTGACGCTCGAGCGCTTCGGAAGCCTGGACATCCTGGTCAACAACGCGGGGACCAATCCGGCCTTCGGTCCGGTCATCGACCAGGATCACGGGCGGTTCGCCAAGACCTTCGACGTGAATCTGTGGGCTCCGGTCCTGTGGACGGGGCTGGCCACGCGGGCCTGGATGGGCGAGCACGGCGGGGCGGTCGTCAACACGGCGTCGGTCGGCGGCATGGCCTTCGAGGCGAACATCGGGTTGTACAACGCGTCGAAGGCCGCACTCATCCATCTCACGAAGCAACTGGCCCTGGAACTCTCGCCGAAGGTTCGCGTGAACGCGGTGGCACCGGGTGTGGTGCGCACGAAGCTGGCCGAGGCCCTGTGGAAGGAGCACGAGCAGGCGGTGGCCGACGCGACGGCGCTCGGGCGCATCGGGGAGCCTGCCGACATCGCCTCGGCGGTCGCCTTTCTCGTCTCGGACGCGGCGAGTTGGATCACCGGCGAGACGATGGTGATCGACGGCGGACAACTGCTCGGTGACGCCGTCCCGTTCAGGCAGGGAGCCGGCATCGGTGTCTAGCGCGGACGTCGTCGGAATCGACGCCGGGGCGGTGAGCCGCTGGTTCCACACCCTCGGCGTCGACTTCGCCGGGCCGCCTGTCCTCGACCGGATCGGGCTCGGCCAGTCGAATCTGACCTACCTGGTACGGGACCAGGACGGCCGCAGGTGGGTGCTGCGGCGCCCACCGCTGGGTCACCTGCTGGCGTCCGCGCACGACGTGGCGCGCGAGGCGCGGATTCTGACCGCGTTGGAGGGCACCGCCGTCCCGACCCCGCGGGTGCTCGGGCTGACCGATGATCCTGCCGTGACCGATGCCCCACTGCTGCTCATGGAGTTCGTGGACGGCCAGGTCGTCGACACGATGTCGATCGCACAGTCGTTGACGCCCGAGCGCCGCCGGGCGATCGGGATGTCGTTGGCGCGGACGCTGGCGAAGATCCACACGGTCGATCTCGAGACGGCCGGGCTGACCGGTCTGGCCGGCCACAAGCCGTATGCGCAGCGTCAGCTCAAGCGGTGGTCGGGCCAGTGGGAGAAGTCCAGGACGCGCGAGCTGCCCGCCCTCGAGGACCTCACCCGGCGCCTCGTCGCGGCAGTCCCGGAGCAGCGCGAACTGACGCTCGTGCACGGCGACTTCCATCTGCGCAACCTCATCACCTCCTACGACAGCGGGGAGGTGACCGCGGTGCTCGACTGGGAGCTGTCGACATTGGGGGATCCGTTGGCGGACATGGGCAGCCTGCTGGCCTACTGGCCGGCCCAAGGTGAGAACACCTCGGGCGACTTCGGCGCGACCGCTCTCGACGGCTTCCCGACCCGCGAGGAACTCGTGGCGGCCTACTTTGCGGCGTCCGGACGCGACCTGACGGCGCTGGGCTACTGGCACACGATGGGACTGTGGAAGGTCGCGATCATCGCGGAGGGCGTCATGCGCCGCGCGATGGACGAACCGCGGAACAAGGCCGCGTCCGGGACCCCGACCCCGCAGCGCATCGACGCGCTGGTGGCCAAGGCCCACGAAGTCGCGGACACGGCAGGCATCTGACCCGATCGCCTGCCCACGGGACTTCGACACTCACGCACACAGGACAGGAAAGGAGCGGTGATGAGGCAAGCAGTCCTCGTATCGGCGGCGCGTACGCCGATCAAGAAGGCCTACCGCGGCGCGTTCGGCAACACCGAGGCACAGGAGCCGGCGGCGCACGCGATCGGTGCGGCGGAGCTGTTCGAGGTGGTGTCGTGAACCCCGCCGCACTGTTCGACGTCAGCGGAAAGACCGTGGTGGTGACCGGCGGCTCACGCGGAATCGGGCTGATGATCGCGCACGGTTTCGTGGCGGCCGGGGCCACGGTGATCATCTCCTCCCGCAAGGCCGAGGCGTGCGAGAGGGCGGCAGCGGAGTTGTCCGCGCTGACGTCCCCCGGCGCCGGAACCTGTCTGGCGCACCCGGCGGACCTGTCCACCGCCGAGGGCCTCGAGAGCCTGGCCGAGCGGGTCGCGGAGGTGGCTCCCCGGCTGAACGTCCTGGTCAACAATGCGGGAGCCGCCTGGGGCGCGCCGATCGGCGAGTTCCCCGACTCGGGCTTCGACAAGGTGCTGAACGTCAACGTCAAGGCCGTCTTCTCGCTGACGCAAAGGCTGCTGCCGCAGTTGCGGACGGCCGCCACCGCGGAGGACCCCGCGCGAGTGATCAACATCGGTTCGATCGACGGGCTCGTGGTCTCCGCGTCCGACAACTTCTCCTACGTCGCGAGCAAGGCGGCGGTGCACATGCTGACCCGCAAGATGGCCGCCACGCTGGCGAGTGATCACATCACCGTCAACGCCCTTGCGCCAGGCCCGTTCCCGACCAAGATGATGGCGCACGCCCTGGACGACCCCGAGCTGCGGGACGCCGTGGTCGAGCGGGTGCCCCTCGGCCGCGTCGGCACCCCCGAGGACATCGCGAGTCCGGCGATCTTCCTCGCCTCCCGCGCGGGCGCCTACCTGACCGGCACGGTGATCCCCGTGGACGGCGGGATCTCCGGGACGCGCTGACCGGTCGCATGTGAAGGTCACCGCGCTGCGAGCGGGACACCCCCACACTCTCTTCCCCGAAAGGCGGGTCAGGCCGCGATGAGCTGGTTCGACGACAGTCCGTGGACGGCGCAGTATCCCGAACGGATGGCGGAGGTGGAACGGGTCCCCGACCGCACCACGCTGGAACTGCTGTCCGACGCGGTGGCCACTGCCCCTCAGGGCCCGGCCATCACCTACCTCGGTGGCACGCTGACCTACCGGGAAGTGGACGAGCTCTCCGACGGGGTGGCGCACTACCTGCTCGAGCGTGGCTTCGGTCCCGGCGACCGGCTGGCGTTGTACCTGCAGAACGTTCCGCAGTTCCTGCTGGCTCTGTTCGGTGCCTGGAAGGCGGGCGGCGCGGTCGTACCGCTGAACCCGATGTACCGGGACGAACTCGCGCACATCCTCACCGACGCGGGGGTGTCGGCGCTGGTGTGCGATGAGCGGGCCTGGACGGAACACGTCCGTGAGCGGGCCACCGCGGCGGGGGTGACGACAGCGCTCACCGCCAGCCCGCTGGACCTGCAAACTCTGGACGACGCGCGCGTCTTCGCCGGTCTGACCCGGCAGCGCAGCGAGGGCGCGGACGACATCCTCGACGTGGCGAGGGCACGGGCGGGGCGGCGACCCGCCCATCCCGGGCCGACACCCGACGACATCGCACTGATCTCCTACACCTCCGGCACCAGCGGACTGCCGAAGGGGGCGACCAACACCCATCGCAACCTGACCGTCAACGCGGTCCTGCTGCGGCTGTACGACGAGATCCCCCCGGGATCGCCGATCTTCGCGCTGGCCCCGCTGTTCCACATCACCGGCATGGTCGTCCAACTGCTCAACGCGGTCGACCTGGCGAGCCCCCTGGTACTCGCCTACCGCTTCGAGCCGGGCGTGGTGATCGACGCGCTGAAGCGGGAACGGCCCGCCTACATGGTCGGGCCGTCCACCGCCTACATGGCGCTGATGGCACACCGCGACTTCTCCGCCGAGGCGTTCGCCTCGCTGAGGACCCTCAACTCCGGCGGCGCTCCGCTGCCGCCCGCGGTCGTCGAGCGGTTCCGAGAGCAGACGGGACTGTACATCCGCAACGGCTACGGGCTCACGGAGACAAGTGCCCCTTGCGTTGTGGTGCCCGTGGGCAGACAGGCTCCCGTGGATCCCGACTCGGGCACCTTGTCGATCGGCCTGCCCCTTCCCGCCGCGATGGTCCGTATCGTCGACGAGGGCGGCAGGGACCTGGGACCGAACGAGGTCGGCGAGATCGCGGTCGAAGGACCCATGGTGGTGCCCGCGTACTGGAACAGGCCCGAGGCCACCGCGGAGTCGATCCCGAAGGGGCGGCTGCTCACCGGCGACGTCGGATTCATGGACCGGCAGGGCTGGGTGTACGTGGTGGACCGCAAAAAGGACATGATCAACGCCTCCGGGTTCAAGGTGTGGCCTCGCGAGGTCGAGGACGTCCTCTACCGGCACCCCGCGGTGCGCGAGGCGGCCGTGGTCGGTGCGTCCGACCCCTACCGCGGCGAGACGGTGGCGGCCTTCGTCAGCCTGAGGCCCGGAGGCTCCGTCGAGCCCGAAGAGCTGGTCGCCCACTGCCGCGAGCACCTGGCCGCCTACAAGGCCCCTCGGACCGTCAGCATCCGGGACGAGCTGCCCAAGACCAGCAGCGGCAAGATCCTGCGCCGCGAACTGCGCGGGGCGACGTCCGCATGACGAGCGAGAGGAGCCCAAGCATGGCCGGCCTGCCAGAGGTCCTGGCCCTCGACGAGATGGTGCCGGACCGGTTCCGGTCCGGCCCGATCCCCAGCGAGTGGGCGCGGACGTTCGGTGGCCAGATCGCCGCCCAGTCGCTGATGGCCGCGGCGCGCACCCTCGACCGGTCGTACTCGGCCCACTCGCTGCACGGCTACTTCCTGCGGCCCGGCCGTCCGCACGAGCCGACCGACCATCTGGTCGAGCGGATCCGCGACGGCGGCAGCTTCTGCACCCGCCGGGTGACCGCGGTCCAGGCGGGGGAGGCGATCTTCACGGTGACGGCGTCGTTCCATCGCGGGGACGAAGGGTTCTCCCACCAGGTGGACATGCCGGCGGTGCCGGCACCTGACGACATCCCGGAGTCCGACCGCATCAACGGCTGGGGCATGCCGCGGCCCGTGGAGTGGGGCGACTGGGACATGCGATGGGTGCCCGGGGGCGAGACCGGCCGCGTCCCGGGGGCGCCGGCCTGCCAGCGGGTGTGGATCCGGTACGGACGTCCGCTGCCGGACGACGGTGCCGTCCACACCTGCGCGCTGACCTACCTCAGCGACATGGCGCTGCTGGGCTCCGCGCGGCTGCCACATCCCCGAACCGCCGTACAGGGCGCGTCGTTGGACCATTCGCTGTGGTTCCTGCGTCCCTTCCGCGCGGACGAGTGGCTGCTGTACGACCAGGTCTCCCCGTCGGCCGAACACGGCCGGGCGCTCACCAGCGGAAGGCTGTTCGACACGGGCGGGCGTCTGGTGGCCGCCGTCGCGCAGGAGGGACTCATGCGCTTCGACCGGCCCCGGTCGGCGGAGAGCGGCGACAGGGAAATGTCCCTGTCATCCCCCGCTTCAGCCGTCCCCGACCCGCGTTGACCGACTACTCGTCAAGGAAGTGGTGCCGACCATGTCCACCCAGTACAGCGTCATCGGGCGCACAGCGATCCTCAGCCTCGACAACCCGCCGGTCAACGGGCTCGGCCACGCGACGCGGCAGGGCATCGTGCAGGGTCTGCACCGTGCCCTCGACTCCGGCGACGTCGATGCCGTCGTGCTCACCGGCCGCGAGGGATTCTTCTCCGCCGGGGCCGACATCACGGAGTTCGGGACGCCCAAGACCACCGCGGAGCCGACGCTCGGCGACGTCATCGCGGCGCTGGAGGCCGCGGGCAAGCCCGTCGTGGCCGCGATCGACGGCGCATGTTTCGGTGGTGGACTGGAGCTGGCGCTGGGAGCCCATTACCGGGTTGCGACGTCGAAGAGCAGGATCGGGCTCCCCGAGGTGAACCTGGGACTGGTCCCCGGCGCCGGTGGCACCCAGCGGCTGCCACGCCTGGTGGGGGCCGCCGTGGCGGCGGACATGATCAGCGGCGGTGCGCCGCGTACGGCGCGAGAGCTCGGAGACCTCCCTGGACAACGGCTCTTCGATCGGCTCGTGGACGGCGACGTGATGGCGGCGGCGCTGCAACTCGCGGCCGAGATGTCCGCGGTACGGCCGCTCCCGCGGGTCCGGGACCTGAGTGTGGATCCCGGCGACGCGGACGCGGTGAGCGCGACGCGGGAGCGCCTGAGCCGGCGCAGCCGAGGATTCCTGGCGCCGGCGGTGGCTCTCGCTCTGGTCGGGAAAGCGGCAACCACACCGTTCGAGGAGGGGCTGGCCGAGGAGCGGAAGACGTTCCTGGAGTTGATGAACGGCGACCAGTCGGCCGCCCTGCGCCATGCGTTCTTCGCCGAGCGGGCCGCCCGCAAGGTCCCCGGCGTCCCGCCCGGGACGCCGGCCCGGAGGGTGGACACGGTGGCGGTCATCGGGGCCGGAACGATGGGCGGCGGCATCGCGATGACCTTTGTGGACGCAGGGATTCCGGTCACTGTCCTGGAGAGCAGCCAGGAGACGCTCGACCGGGGTCTGGGCGTCATGCGCAGCAATTACCAACGCCAGGTGGACAAGGGAAAACTGACGCCCGACGGCCTGGAGCAGCGCATGGCGCTCCTGACGCCGACCCTGGACTATGCGGACGTGTCGGACAGCGACCTGGTCATCGAGGCGGCCTTCGAGGACATGGACGTCAAGCGTTCGGTGTTCACCCGGCTCGACGAGGTGGCGAAACCCGGCGCGATTCTGGCGTCGAACACCTCGACCCTCGACATCGATGCGATCGCCGCGGTCACCGGGCGCCCCGAGGATGTCCTCGGCATGCACTTCTTCAGCCCCGCGAATGTCATGAAACTGCTGGAGATCGTGCGCGGGGCCAAGACCTCGGACGACGTGCTGGTCACAGCCATGGCGGTGGGACAGCGGATCGGCAAGACCGGCGTGGTGGCCGGGGTGTGCGACGGCTTCATCGGCAACCGGATGCTGGCCAAGTACCGGGATGCGGCGATGGAACTCCTCCGCGCGGGCGCGACACCGGCCGATATCGATTCCGCCGCGGAGAACTTCGGCTTCGCCATGGGCCCGTTCCGGACGGCCGACCTGGCGGGCAACGACATCGGATGGGCAATCCGCAAGCGACGCTACGCGGAAGACCCCGGCATGCCCCGGGACGAGATCGCCGATGCCCTCTGTGAAATGGGACGGCTCGGGCAGAAGACCGGTGCCGGGTGGTACGACTACAAGCCCGGCAGCCGAGCGGCGATCCCGAGCCCTGTCGTCGACGACCTGCTGGCTTCGTTCCACGCCAAGCATGGCACCGAGCTCCGTACCTTCGAGGCGGATGAGATCGTGCAGCGCCTCGTCTTCGCCCTCATCGACGAGGGCGCGCGCATCCTCGACGAAGGCATAGCCCTGCGCGCCTCGGACATCGACGTCGTCTACATCGCGGGGTACGGCTTCCCGAGGTACCGCGGCGGACCGATGTTCTACGCCGACACGGTGGGTGCCGCACATGTCCTCTCCGGACTCAGGCGGTTCCACGCAGATGACGGTTGGGAGCCCTCGCCGTTGCTGATGCGGCTGGCCGGCGAGGCCGGGACATTCAACTGACGCCGGCAACTGCAGATGTGGGGCCCGGCGGTTACGCGGCGGCCGGCCGCGACTTCTCCAGGAGGAGCCGCGGCCGGCCGCCGCGCCGTGCGAGGCCGGCACGCGTAGCCCAAGTCGTCACCTGGCAGGACTTCGCATCGTTCACGCGTGGATCAGCCGAGGGGCTTGTCGAGGACGGCTTTGCGATGGCTGAAGGTCTCGATGGAGTAGCGGCCGTGGTAGCTGCCCATGCCGCTCTCCCCGACGCCCCCGAACGGCAGGTCGGAGATGGTGAGGTGGGCCAGCGGCAGGCCGAACCCGAGGCCGCCCGAGGAGGTTTCGGCGGCGAGCCGTTCCCGGGTGGTGTCCGATTCGGTGAACGCGTACAGAGCGAGCGGCTTGTCGCGGTCGTTGACGAAGTCGATCGCCTCGTCGAGCCCGGCCACCTCGACGATCGGGAGGATCGGGCCGAAGATCTCCTCCTGCATCACGGGCGCGTCCGGTGACACCTCGGCCAGGACGGTCGGCGCGATGTACTTGGAGTCCCGGTCGTACGCCCCACCGGTCACCTGGCGGCCGGAATCGAGGAGGGCGGTCAGCCGGTCGAAGTGGCGTTCGTTGACGATCCGGCCGTACTCCGGCGAGGCGGAGGCGTCCGGTCCGTACATGCTCTCCACAGCCTTGGCCAGCGCGCCCTCCAGAGCGCGTGCGGTCTCGGGGTCGGTCAGCACGTAGTCCGGGGCGACGCAGGTCTGTCCGGCGTTGAGGAACTTTCCGGCCGCGAGGCGGGCGGCGACGGCGTCCAGGTCGGTGCCCCGGTCCACGAATGCCGGGGACTTGCCGCCGAGTTCGAGGGTGACGGGCGTGAGGTGCCGGGCGGCCGCGGCCATCACGATGCGACCGACCGTGCCGTTGCCGGTGTAGAGGATGTGGTCGAAGCGCTGCTCGAGCAGGGCGGTGGTCTCTGGGACGCCGCCTTCGACCACGGCGACCGCGTCGGTGTCGAGGTACTGCGGCAACAGGCGGGCCAGGGCGGCGGAGGTGGCCGGGGCCAGTTCGCTGGGCTTGGCGACCACCGCGTTGCCCGCTGCCAGGGCACCGGCCACCGGGGCCAGCAGTAGCTGCGCCGGGTAGTTCCAGGGGGCGATGACCAGCACGACGCCCAAGGGGTCGGGCTGCGTCCAGGCCTTCGCCTCCCCGATGAACGCGGGCACCGGGGCCGGCTCGGGGCGCAGCCACCCGTCGAGATGCTCCAGGGTGTGATCGATCTCGCGTATGACGAAGTCGATCTCCGTGCGGTAAGCCTCGGTGGCGCTCTTTGCCAAGTCGGCGTGGAGTGCCGCGGCGAATGTCTCCCCCTGCTCGGTGAGCAGGGTACGCATCCGGCGCAGCTGCTCGGTGCGCCACTCCATGGGCTTGGTCCTGCCGGCGCGGAAGGTGGCGCGCAGCCGGGCGACGAGCTCGGCGGGCTGCTCGGGCGCTGGGTTGTTCATGGTTTCCCTCACAGGTGCGGTACGTGGACGGGGGGTTGTCGCCGCGCCGCGGGGCCGCCCGGGCGCCGGCGTCGACAGGGTTTCGCGCAGGCGCCGGTGGCGGGGCGGCGGCGAGCGGTGGCTCAGGCGACGGTGATGATGATCTTGCCGCGGGTGTGGCCCTCGCGGTTGAGGCGCTGGGCGTCGGCGGCCTGCTCGAGGGGGAACGTGGCGGCCACGTCCACCCGCAGCTCCCCGCGCTCGGCGAGCTCGGTGAGAGCCTCCAGGTCCCGGGCGTCGGGTCGCACGAAGACGTACCCGCCACCGAGGCCGAGCACGGCGCCGTCGACAGCCGAGGCCAGGCGGCCGCCCTCGGCAAGCAGCCCTGGCGAGACCTTCAGGGCGTCTCCGCCGACGAGGTCGAGGACGGCATCCACGCCCTGCGGCGCGAGGGCGTGGACACGGTCGGCGAGGCCCTCGCCGTAGGCGACCGGCTCCGCTCCCAGCCCGCGCAGGTAGGCGTGGTTGTGCTCGCCGGCGGTGCCGATGACCCGGGCGCCGAGAGATCTGGCGATCTGTACGGCCAGGGAGCCGACGCCACCCGCCGCGGCGTGCACCAGCACGGTGTCGCCGGCCCGCACCCGCAGGGATCGCGTCAGTGCCTGGTATGCGGTGAGGCCGGCCAGCGGGAGGCCGGCGGCCTCCTCGAAGGAGAGGTTGGCGGGCTTGCGGGCGAGCGTACGGACCGGAGCGGCGACGTACTCGGCGAAGGTCCCGCGGGAGACGAAGTCCTCACGGACGTAGCCGATCACTTCGTCACCTGGAGCGAACTCGGTGACCCCGACGCCGGTCTCCTCGACGACGCCCGCCACGTCCCAGCCGGGGATGACGGGGAAGACGGCGTCCATGACGGCGTCCAGGTACCCGGCCTGGATCTTCCAGTCGACCGGGTTGACGGAGGCGGCCTTGACGCGGACCAGCACGGTGTCCACGCCGAGCTTCGGGTTCGGCACATCGCCGTACTCCAGGACCTCCGGGCCGCCGTAGGTGTGGTAGGTGATGGCCTTCATGGTGGTGACTCCTTGGTGTGGTGGTGCAGTGGTGCGGGTGGCGCAGATCGGGGTGGGGCTCGTCAGGCAGCGGTAGTCGCAGCGGCCGGCTCCGTGGCGGGCAGGTGTTCCTTACGGGGTGCCTGCTGTCCCCGCCTGAGGCCCATCAGCGAGAGGGCCAGGACGAAGGCGAAGGCGACACCGGCAAGGGCGAAGCTCAGGGTGAACTGGCTCTCGGCGGGCAGCGGGGGCATTCCGGCCGGAAGGTTCTCGATGGTTCTGGAGGCGAGCAGTGAGGTGATCAGCGCGCTGCCGATCGAGCTGCCGACGGACCGGGAGATGGAATTGATGCCGTTGGCGATGCCGGTCTGGTGGGGTGGCACCCCCGCGACGATGAGGGCGGGCATCGCGGCGTAGCCGAGGCTGATGGCTGTTCCGACAGCCATTCCGGCGCCGATGACCGAGGGCGTCGAGGAGTGTGCGGCGGCCAGCCACGCGAAGCCGGCCATGCCGGTCATCGCGCTGAGGGCGAGGGTGAGGCGTGGTCCGATCCTGCGGATCAGCAGGCCGCCGAACTGGGAGGCGACGAGGGACGCGATGGTGCTGGGCAGCAGGTACTCGACGGAGGCGCGGAGCACGGAGGCGCCGAAGCCGTAGCCTGCGACGTCCCTCGGCACCTGCGCCAGGTAGGAGACGCCGAGGAACTGGGCGAACATCCCGAATCCCACGAAGAGGCCCGCGAGGTTGCTCAAGAGCACCGGGCGGTGGAGGAACATCCTCATGTCGACCATGGGTTCGCGGACGCGGCTCTCGGTGAAGCTCCAGACGCCGGCCATGAGGACCGCTCCGGTGAAGCTGCCCAGCGTACGGGCGGAGGTCCAGCCCCACTCGTGACCCTGGGAGATCGGCAGCAGCAGCAGAACCAGGAAGAGGCCGAGGGTGAGGGCACCGAGTATGTCGGTGCGGCCGCCGGTCTTACTGCGGCTCGCCGGTACGAGGAGGACGACGGCGAGCAGGGTGACCACTGCAAGGCCGGCGGCCAGCCAGAAGACGCGGTGGTAGTCGGCGTCCTCGCCGCGGGTCAGCAGGCCGGTGGTGACCAGTGCGAAACCGCTGCCGAATGCCAGGGTGCCGCTGACCAGCGCCATCGCTCCCGGCAGACGGCGGGCGGGGAGCTCCTCGCGGAGCACCGACAGAGCGAGCGGGAAGATCGCGGTGGCGGCGCCCTGCAACACGCGGCCGACGATCAGCCAGAGCAGCGAGTCGGTCGTGGCGGCCAGGACGGACCCGACGATCATCACTGCCAGCACGCCGATGAGGGTCGGCTTCTTGCCGTGCTGGTCGCCGAAGCGGCCGAGCAGCGGGGTGAAGACGGCTGCCGAGAGCAGGGTTGCGGTGGTGACCCAGCTGACCTCGGCGGAGCTGGCGCCGAGGCTGCTCTGGATCAGGCCGAGGATCGGCACCACCAATGTCTGCATCATCGACACGATCATCGCGGCGAGGCTCAGGGCAAGGACGACTGTGGTCTCGGCTCGGCGTCGGCCATGCGGCGGAGCAAGGGGTTGTGACACGGGTGCTTTCTCCGGTGCGGGGCGGGGCGTCGTGGGGGGAACTTCGACGGGGGACTGGTCGAACGACTAGATGCTCAATGAACCCAAGTAATGCCTGAGACGGTAAACCTCAATGGTTGAGGAAGTCAAACATTGATGCTCGCCTACACTTGAGGCATGGCCCACACCCCCGCCCCGCCCGCCGACCACTCCGCTGCGCAGGGCAGCGACCCTGCCCACGACGCACTCGTGGAGCGCTTGGCGCGCGCTGCTGCCGGTTACTACCGGGATCTGACAGCGGCGGCCGCAATGCACGGGCTCACCATGACGCAGGCCAAGATGCTGATCCTGCTCCGGCAACCGCTGCCCATGCGCGCCCTCGCGGGGCGGCTCGCCTGCGACGCCTCCAACATCACCGGACTCGTCGACCGACTGGAGGCGCGTGGACTGGTCTCCAGGCACGCCGACGCGGCCGACCGGAGGATCAAGAACGTGGTCGCCACCGAAGAGGGAAGGGAGGCGGTCCGCCTCATCCGCGCCGACATGCGGGCCACCTCGGCAGCCTTTGCGCGTCTGGACGAGGAGGGTCGCCGCAGTCTCTACGAGCTACTGGGGCGCCTGCACCCCGAGGAGACCACCTGATCGCGGCCGGGCACCGACCGCTGTATGTCACCTCGATCTCGGCGCCCGCGCCTCTCAACTCCCCAGCTGATCTCGTCAGTTCGTGCTCGCCAACCGTGGGCCTGGAGCTCGGACCGCCGAAGGCGTGCCGCGAGTGGGGGCGAAGAGGTCTCCGGATCAGTCGGCCAGGTCGTCGAACAACGCTGAACTCCTACTCGGTGGCTGCCTGGACGCATATGGGAAAAGGCCTGGGGTCCAGTAAAGGGGTAAATTGGCGTAAAGGGTGAATCAGTCGCCTGAGGTGCCCGAGCCGTAGCGGCCAGGAGGGCGCGATGGATCCATGGCTGATCTGGTTGATCGCCGCAGGGGTGCTGGCGGTGGCGGAGATCTTCACTCTCACTGCTGCGCTCGGGATGCTGGGTGCGGCTGCGTTGGTCACGGCAGGGTTCGCCGCGGCGGGACTTCCGATGCCCTTGCAATTCTTGGTGTTCACCGTCCTCGCTGCGGTCAGCTTGTTCTTCGTGCGCCCCATCGCGGTGCGCCACCTGCTCAAGCCTCAGGCCGAGCGGTTCGGCGTGGACGCACTGGTCGGCAAGGCTGCCTATGTCGTCTCGGAGGTGTCGGGCCTGGGCGGCAGGGTCCGCATCGGAGGCGAGGAATGGACGGCTCGTAGCTATGACGAGACGCTGGTCATTCCTCCGGGAACGACCGTCGACGTCATAGAAATCAATGGTGCCACCGCCCTGGTCTACCCCCGGGAGTGAGCCATGGAAGTCTCGGCGTTGCTCATAGCCGGCGTGATCGTCGCGCTCATCGCCGTATTCACGGTGGTGCGGGCGGTACGCATCGTGCCTCAGGCGCGCGCTCGCAATGTCGAACGCCTCGGCCGCTACCGGCGCACACTGAGGCCGGGTCTCAACCTTGTCATCCCTTATATCGACCGGGTCTATCCGGTGATCGACCTGCGGGAACAGGTCGTCTCGTTCAAGCCGCAACCGGTGATCACCGAGGACAATCTCGTTGTCGAGATCGACACCGTCCTGTACTTCCAGGTCACGGATCCACGAGCGGCCGCCTATGAGATCGCCGACTTCTTGCAGGGTGTCGAACAGCTCACCGTCACCACGTTGCGCAACGTCGTAGGTTCCATGGACTTGGAGAAGACGCTCACCTCGCGCGACACCATCAACAATCAGCTCCGTGGCGTGCTGGACGAGGCCACCGGCAAGTGGGGGCTGAGAGTCAACCGGGTGGAGATCAAGGCCATCGACCCTCCGCAGTCCATCAAGGACGCGATGGAGAAGCAGATGCGTGCCGAGCGCGACAAGCGGGCGGCGATTCTGGGGGCCGAGGGACAACGGCAGTCGCAGATTCTCACCGCCGAAGGCGACAAGCAGTCCGCTGTCCTCCGGGCGGAGGGCAACCGTACCGCTGAGATCCTCAAGGCCGAGGGCCAGTCCCGGGCCATCGACGAGGTGTTCCAGTCCGTGCACCGCAACGATCCCGACCCCAAGCTGCTCGCCTACCAGTACCTGCAGATGCTGCCTCAGCTCGCCCAAGGGGCGGGCAGTACCTTCTGGGTGATCCCCAGCGAGGTCACTTCCGCACTTCAGGGTGTGTCCCGCGCGTTCAGCGAGGTGCTGCCTCAGTCGCCGGCCACCCGTGAGACGTCCTCGGAGGACAGGGCGGCCGCCCAGGCCGCCGACGATGCGGCCCAGGCCGCGGAAGCCGCCGCCGAGGCCCTCGCCGACGCGGCGGAGGCCGACACCGGCCCGCCCCGCCCCCTCACAGACGGTCAACGCCGGTCACCGGACATGGAGTAGCCGTCGGCCGCCGTCGGGCATGTCCTGGCCGCGGCCGCGGCCGCGGCCGCAGCCGCACGGCGGACGGCTGCGGCGACGGCAGTGCCCGGCTCGTCATGGCCCGGGGCCTGCCGCACAAGCGGCGGCCCCAGGGCCGGGAGCCTGAAGAACCGTCCACATCCGGACGGTTCGGTCGGCGTTGACGAACGAAGGCCTGTTCTCATAAAGCTGCAGCCAACCGGCAATCGGCTTTCCGCAGCCCGGCCTGCCGGTCAGCCGGTGACCTTTCCGGTGGCGACCAGGGCGAAGTCGGCGTCGGTCGCCGGGGTTTCCACGTGGCCGTCTGTGTTGACCTGGCTGGCGACGACCTGGATGGTCCAGGTGCCGGCAGCCGGGTTTTCGATGAATACGTTCTCGACGGTGTCGATCGTGTTCGCCGAGCCACCCGGCGTCGACCAGTTGCCTGCCGCGAGTCCGTTGTTTCCCCAGTACACGGTGCCGTCCGGGGCGGTGAGCTTGAGGGTCAGATCGTTGACCCGCGCCTGGGCCGCCGAGGGGGAGCCCATCGGGTCGGTGTAGGCCATCGTCGCCTTCAGTGGCTGGCTGCCGTCGGTGGTCAGTGTGTAGGTCGCGGACTGGCCCTGCGTGAGCACGTCGGTCTCGTCGACCAGGATCGGCAGCTGCCAGTTGTTGTCCTGTGCTTGTTCGTAGAGGTTGCCGGCGCTGGCCGAACCCCAGCCCTGCTTCATTCGGGCCAGGTCGTGGGACTCTCCGGTGAAGGCGTACTGGTCGGCCGAGTTGATCAGCAATGCCTTGGCGGTGGCGGCATGCGGCCGGGACGCGAAGACGTCGCGGTTCTGACCGGGGCCGCCGTCGAAGACCCCGTCGGCCCACATCTGGTGGATGAGACCTGCGTAGCCGCAGGTGATCGGGGTGGCGGCGCTGGTGCCGTTGAACGTGCTGGTGTACGCGGCGTCGCCGCCGCTCGCGGTGGTGTGGACCGCGTCGTAGTAGTTCGACAGGTCGGGCTTGATCCGCCCGTCTGCGGCAGGGCCGATGCCGGCGCCGCCGTTCCACGCGTCATCGGTGCGGGAGAGGGTGTCGTAGTGGTATACGCCGCCGACGGACACCACGTTCTTCGCCCACGCCTGTGGCCGGGCAGAGCGGTTACCGGTGTTGCCCTGGGCCTGGCAGATCAGGATGTCGTGGTCGAAGACGATGTCGTCCATCGCCGCCGACGTCGAGTTGTAACCGAAGGTCAGCGCGCTGCCCCAGCTGTTGGACTGGAACACCGCGCGGTACGGGCCCGTCGGGTCGACGAGTTGCGCGGTGTGCGCCCACCGGTCGGACACCTGGTTGTTGGCGAAGATGGGCTGTGCCTGGGGGAGCAGGCCGCGGGCATTGGCGTTGACGCCGGAGGAGAAGATCTGCCCGTACGTCGAGGTGCCGTGGCTCGTGTTGGTGGTGTTTGCGGTGTGCATGATCGGCGGGAATGCCGCGAACTCCTGGTGGGTGGTGCGCAGTCCGGTGTCCATCACCTCACCGCGTACGCCTTGGCCGAGGTAACCCTGTGCGGTCTCGACCATGTTGGCGCCGCCCGCTGCGCGGGCGTTGTTCATGTCGACTTCGGGTGCCGTCCGGACGTCGAGCGCGAGCACCGCGTCCAGGTGCGCCACGGCAAGTGCCTGCGCCGGCTTCAGGGTTGCCTCGATCAGTTGCCTGCCGGCCGATGCGACGTGGACTTTCCCGCCGAGCTTGGTGATCTTCTGGACCACCGCGCGTTGGTCGGCGGCGTTCCGTTCCACGAGCGTGATGAGATATCGGCGGCTGCGGGACGGCACAGCCCCGCCTTCGAACTTGTCGCCGGCGTCGTACCGGCCGACCCATCGCACGTACGGCAGCGCGGCGACCCGTGCCCGGGCCGCGGCGTTCATGCGCACCACGTACGCAGCGTCGGGAATGTAGGCGCCGATCCGGGCGCCGAGGGCCGCCAGCTCGGTGCGGTGCCTGTCGAGCGGCGTGGTCGCGAACTGGACCAGGTACGCGTGGCCACCCACCGACCGCAGGGCTCCCCGCGGCCGGGTGCCCTCCGCCTCCGGTGTGGTCGGATCGAAGGTACGGGTGCGCAGCCGGATCAGCGTGGGGTCGTTCTGATTCCCGTGGTCGTGGCTGGCGTTGGCGAGCCGGGTCGGCTCCGTGCGGCCGTGGTGCGCCGGCATGGACAGGGCGGGGCTGGCGGCGGCGGTGAGGACCAGGGCGAGGACGGTATAGGTCGCTGTGCGTGCGGAGTTGCGCAAGGGGGCTCCTGGACGAAGATCCGCCGAGGGGTGCGGATGGGTGAAACCGGTCGAGGAACGCTAACCGGTTGCAGTCGGACAGAAACCGGCTGAACGGGTGACGATGGATCAAAATCACCCTCAGCGGGCTCTATAGTCGCGGCGTGCAAATGCTGTGGACGCTGCTGGGCGTCGGGTCGGCGGTCGTGGTGACGGTGCTGCCTGGCGCAGCGGCGCCGGTGACGAGCCCTGCCGTGGTACGCGTCGCGCAACCGCCGGGCACGCTGTCGATCAGCGTGCCGGCTGCGGTGAATCTCGGCGCGGCCTTCCCTGGTTCCTCGATCAGCCGGCAGCTCGGTGAAGTCCGGGTGTCGGATACGCGGGGCAGGCGGCCGGCGGTCTGGACGGCGACGGTGTCGGCGAGCGACTTCACGACGCCGGGCGGTGGCGCCGCCCGGCAGATCTCCAGGAGCCGGTTCTCATACTGGTCGGGTCAGGCCACCAGAACCATCGGCCCCGGCACCCGAGTGCCGGGCCAGCCCACGAGCGCGCAGGCGCAGAGCCTGAGCGTCCCGCGTACCGCGTTCGCCAAGACGTCGGGCAACGGGAACAACACCACCGCCTGGCAGCCGACGCTGATCGTCGCGATCCCCGCGTCCGCCGTGGGCGGCACCTACACCGGGACGCTCACCCACTCAGTCGCATGACTCGGACGGTGGCCGTGTGCTCCACGGTGATGAGGACACGAACGACTGGAGTACTAAATGTCAGCGTTTCGTCACAGACCGCATACGGTGGTGCTGTGAGAAGAAGAGCGATGTTTTCGTGCGCTGTCGCCGTGGCCGTGGTGGGCGCGGCTTCGCTGCCTGCGGTCGCCCAAGGGCCGTCCGGGGACACGACCGTGACGTTCACCGTGGCAACGTCGAACCTCGTGATCGAGGTGCCCTCATCGCGCGACCTGGGCTCCGGGTTCCCCGGGCAGACGATCAGCGGCCAGCTCGGCACTGTGACGGTGCACGACGAGCGGGCCGCGGCGGACGCCACATGGACGGCGCAGGTGTTCGCGACGCAGTTCGACACCGGAACGGACCAGCCCAGCGAGACCGTCCCGCCGAACCTGGTGGACTACTGGTCCGGGCCGGCGACCGCCACCACCGGCAACGGCGACTTCGTGCCCGGCCAGCCCACGCGTGCCAGCCGGGTCAGCCTGGAGCGGCCACGCACCGCGTTCTCCCATACCTCGGGCAGCGGAAACAACAGCGCGAGCTGGAACCCCACCCTGGAGATCACCATCCCCAATGACGCCGTCGGCGGGCTCTACAGCGGGACGGTGACCCATTCGGTTTCGTGAGCCCGCGGCCGGACTGCTCCTTGCGCTGTCCCTGCTCGTCGGATCAGTGGCGCCCGTGGCCGCAGAGGCGCCGCGGCGGGCCTCCGACGACGTGAGCGTCGGCATCCGGCTCGTCGACGCGCCGGTCAGCCGCCGCGACGACAACCGTGCCCACCGGTACGTCATCGATCACATCGAACCAGGCGAGCAGATTCGCAGGCGGATCGCGGTGACCAACCTGTCTGACACGCGACACCGCGTGCAGCTCTACCCTGCGGCCGCCGCGGTCCACAAGGACGGCTTCACCTTCGCCCCGGGCGCAGGGGCAACGAGCTCACCCGTTGGGTGAGGCTCGAGCACAGCGAACTCGTCCTGGCGCCCGATGAGACGGCGACCGTGTGGACCGAGATCACCGTGGCGAAGGATGCGACCGGCGGCGAACACTACGGTGTCATCTGGGCGGAGATCAGTCCCCAGCGCGACCCCTCACAGCAGGTGCACCAGGTGGCCCGCGCCGGGGTGCGCATCTATTTGTCCGTCGGGCCCGGTGGAGAACCGCGCTCGGACTTCCGCATCGAAGATCTGACCGGCGCACGCGCCAAGAACGGCGTACCGGTGGTCACGGCCCGAGTGAAGAACACCGGCGGGCGGGCCCTCGACCTCACGGGCAGACTCACCCTGTCGGACGGGCCGGGCGGGGTGTCCGCAGGCCCGTTCGACGTCAGGGCAGGCACCCTCGGCCCTGGCCGCTCGACGCTGGCGAAGACCACACTCGACCCGCGGCTGCCGGACGGTGCGTGGACCGCACAACTGTCCCTCGCCAGCGGACTCGTCACACGAGAGACCAGCGGCCGCATCACCATCGGCAGTCCGCAGCCGGCCCACCGGCGCGGTGGGAACACCCGGATGGCCATGCTCACGGTCGGCAGCCTCGTTTCGGTTGCCGCGACAGCGGTGATCGCGTACGCATACCGCCGCCGCAACCGCTCCCGCTGACCGGGCCACCCGGCGCAGCGCGGCGGCACGCCGTATTCCCCTCGGTCGTACCTCCCGGAGGGCGTGTCAGCCAGAACCTGTCCGGTCGATCACCTGTGTGCCGACATGGTGGGCCCCTGTCCGGTGGGGCAGGGGGCGGCTGCGAGCGGCGTCGCTGCGGCGGTCACAGGTGCTTGCCGAAGAAGTCGGTCAGTTCGGCGACGGCCGGCGTTACGCCTCGTTCCTGTCGTAGAGGTCGACATGGGCCTGCGCGGTGCGGGCCTGTCCGGACTGCTCGACCATGGCAAACATCATCGTGCGCGCGAGGTGCCCAAGAGTTCGGGGTAGTGGGAGGCCGCGCAGCAGTCCGAGCGGCCTGCGTCGCTCCTCCCTCGAGGCGCATGTCTATGATCGCAACCCGTACCGGGCTCAGCAGAGATGGCCGGGTCGGCTTGAGCCCGCTGCGCTTGCGGAGTCGGGTACGCCCTTCGGTGTCGAGCGGCCCTGGGCGCCGGACTTCCGCGCACGACATGAGAGGTACAGCACGATGGTTGACCGCGACGCCCTGGCACTCGACGACCCGGTGGGCCAGTCACTCAGCGGCCACCACGCACATTTCGCCCGGCGACTCGGTCGGACTGCCACCTACCTGCCGGGAGTCGCGACCTTCTCCGCGGTGTCCGCCGACGCGGACGCGGCGGAATGGGCCGACCTGGCCCGGCTGCTCGGTCCGGGTGAACTCGCCGACATGTTCAGCTCCCCGGCCGCTCCGCCGTCGGGCTGGGAGCCGGTCTTCAGCCTCGAGGGCCGCCAGATGATCTGGCCCGGCAGCGGCCGCCCCGATCACCCTCGTGCCGCGACCGACACCGGTGTCGTCGAACTGGGCGCGGACAGCGTGCCCGAGATGCTCGACCTCGTCGCGCGGGCCCAGCCAGGCCCGTTCTGGCCGCGTACCCATGAACTTGGTACCTATCTCGGCATACGTGACAACGGCACGTTGGTGGCGATGGCGGGTGAACGGCTGCGGCCTCCGGGCTGGACCGAGATCAGCGCCGTCTGCACCGCTCCCGAGGCACGCGGGCGAGGTTATGCCGCCCGTCTGGTCAGTGCGCTCGGCGCGCGTATCGTGGCTCGCAACGAACGTCCCTTCCTGCACGTGGCCGAGGCGAACACCGGCGCGATCGCACTCTACGAGCGGCTCGGCTTCAAGGTCCGCAAGCACGTGACCTTTTGGGGGCTCCGCACTCCCTGACGGCCCCGACCACGCACACCGCGGCGGATCGTCGCTGCGGCGCCGCGCCCATGAGTCGCGCCCGCAGGGCCCGTGGTGCCCTCGCTTCTGCCCGGCTCGTCGACCGCTACGGCCGCCCCGCCCTCGCGGCCGAGCCTCCGGCATCACGCTCCTCGCCGCCGGGATCACCGCCGCCGCAGCACCCGGGGACTCCGCCGGCCTCCGGGTCGCGAAGCAGCCAGGCCCCGGAACCGCTCCGACCGCCGGACATCGGTTCTGCGCTGTCGCGGATCAATGCCCAATCATCCCGATATGATCTGTTTCGTGATCAGGTCAGGACGGCTCCGGCGCCGCCATCGTCCGTACGGTGGCCAGCGGGAAGCCGTACTGCTGTCACCGGTGATCGTCACCGTTGTCATCGCCGGCCTGGCGTTCTCCACCCCGAGGGAGATCGCCTTCAGCCGCCTCCTGCCCGCGGCGCCCGCCCTCGCCGCCGCGTTGTGGCCGGTGCTCCCGACGGTCCTGCTGGGGTCGTTCTGCCTGATGATCATGATCGGCCTCAGCTTCGTCTACTCCGATCTGGGGACGCCGTACACGGCTGGCGCGATCGTCGCGGTCACCTTGGCGGCCGCATATGCGAGCCATCTCCGACTCCAGCGAGAGGAGACGCTCTTCCAGGTGCGGCTCGTCGCCGACGCGGCCCAGAAGGTGCTGCTGCGTCCGCTGCCGCACCGTATCCAGGACGTCGAGATCGAGTCGCTGTATCTGGCGGCCCAAGAGCAGGCCCGGATCGGAGGCGACTTCTACGAGGTGGCCGACACGCCGTACGGAGTCCGGCTGCTCATCGGCGACGTGCGCGGCAAGGGCCTGTCGGCGGTGGGGGCGGCCGCGGCGGTGATCAACTGCTTCAGGGAGAACGCGTACGACCAGCCCGACCTGAGGGGCATCATCCATCGCCTGCAGATCACCATCGGTCGCTACGGTGCCGCGATCCCCGCTGATGACCAACCGGAGCACTTCGCCACCGCTCTGATCGCCGAGATCCCGCACGGCAGCGGGCACGTCAGAATTCTCAACTGCGGGCACCCGCCACCGGTCTTCGTGCGGAGCGGGGAGGTCCACGTTCTTGATCCCGCCGTTGCCTCAACACCCCTCAATCTCGCGGCGCTCCTCGGAGACCACTACTACGTGGACACTGTCGCCTTCGGCCCGGGCGATCAGATGCTGCTCTACACCGACGGCGTAGCGGAGACCCGCGACCGCACCGGCGAGTTCTTCCCGCTGCCGGACTGGATGCGGCAGCACACCGCGGCGCCGCCCCGTGAACTGCTGGACCGGCTGCACGGAGACCTGCTCCACTACGGCGGCGGAAGGCTCGACGACGACATCGCGGCCCTCGCCGTGCGCTGCCGGCACACCCCGGCCCAGGAGCCCTAGCCCCACCTCGGGGGAGTGCGCGCACGGGTCCGAGGTGTCGGCGGGCCGGCCGGTCAGCCGGGTGGAGCCGTCAGGTGGACGAGGATGCCGCACACCTCGTCCACGATCTCCCGGGCCTCACTCTCGTCCGCGCAGTCGCCCAGCTCGCGTGCCGCCCCGCCGATGACGGTGGTCAGCACTCTCACGCGAACCCGGCCGGCGCGTCGCTTCTCGTCCACCTCCAGGAGCCGGGCGTTGCGCCGTACCCACGCGCGGTCCCACTGGCGGCGCAGTGCGTCGAAGCCCGCGGGGCCGTCGTCCTCCAAGAGGAGGGAGCCGAGGCGCCGGTTGCCCCAGGCACCCTCCAGGTACGCCCTGGCTCCCGCCACGAAGAGGGCGATGGGATCGTCCACGCCACGGCCACGCTCGCCGGCCAGCGTCGCCGCGGTCCTGCGCTCCTGCTCCTCCCGGAACTCCTCCCAGAGGGCGAGGTAGAGCCCTCGCTTTCCGCCGTAGTGCTGGAAGAGGCTGCCCACCGGGATGCCGGCGCGTGCCGCGATCTCGGCGAGACCGGCTTCGGCGTAGCCGCGCTCGGTGAACACCTCCAGCGCGGCGTGCAGCAGGGCGTGCCGAACCGATCCGTACCGCTCGGGGTGCCCCTCCGGCAGCCGCCTGCCTGCCTGCCCGTCCGGCCGCTGACGTGCCGCCTGCGTCCCGGTCGGCTCCACGATGCCGCTCACTGATCATTCCCGCCTTCTCCGGCCCCGTCGCGGATGGCGAGGGCGACCAGCAGTTCCAGGAGGTCGGCGATCCGGCGCGGATTGCGCCCGGTGCGTTCCTCGATCCGGCGCAACCGGTAGTGCGCTGTGTTGTGGTGCACCCGCAGCCGGTCGGCGGCCAGCCGCAGGTTCAGGTCCGCCTCCGCGAAGGCCCGTATGGTCGCCGCCAGCATGTCGCCACGTCCGCGGTCCTCCTCCAGCAGCGCACGCACGCGGGGATCGACCAGCTGGCGGGCGAGGTCGTCCGCGCGCAGCGCCAAGTAGTCGAAGGGGGACAGGCGCGGCAGCGCCGCCACCCCGCCCCCGCTCGGCACCAGGTCGAGGGCGGCCCGCGCCTCCTCGTAGGCGCGTGGCAGTTCGCAGGCGCCCCGGGCGACGGTGCTGATGCCCATGGAGAGCAGAGTCCCCTCCCGGGCGAGCCGCCGCTGCACCGCCTCGAAGTGGGCACAGATGTCCTCCGCGTCCATGCCGGTGCGCACCACGGGCACGGCCACCACCTCGCCGTGGCGTACGACGACCAGGGTCCGGCCGGCCCAGGGACCGGCGACGCTGAGAGACGCGCTGGTGGCGTAGCCGTGCTCGGCCGAGGTGAGGTCGCCGGTGCGGGTGTCGCCGATGCACACGGCCACGACCGCCATCATCGGCGAGTGCGGCCCGATGCCGTACGCCTGCGCCGCGGCCAGCAAGGGACCGCGCGTCGGCGCCGCGCCGGCCAGGAGCTGGTCCAGGAGATCCCGGCGCTCCCGGTCCGCGTCCGCGACGACGTGCTGCTGGTACTCGACATAGGCCTGGGCGGCGTGGGTGCTGGCGTAGTCGACGTACCGCATCAGCGGTGTGACGAGGGACAGCGCGGCCTGCTGTGCCTCGGCGGACGTGCCAGCGCAGTCCAGCAACGCGTCCCACAACACCTGCCGGCCGACCCTGAAGGCGCTGATCCAGTCCTCGAGGGCGAACCCCGCGCGCGCCCGGCGCATAGCTGCCGCGCGGCTGAAGACCAGGTCCTCGGGGGCGATGTCCTGGTCGCCGGCCAGCGCCGCCAGCTGCATCCGGTAGTGCGTGAGGACCTGGCCCCGTACGTCGTCGAAGAACCGCTCGTCCTGCAGCGCGTAGGACGGGATCTCGGTGCGCATCACCGCAACGGCGGCCTTCGCCACCTCCTCGAGCCGGCCCTGGACGGCGTGCAGGATCCGGTGCCGCTCCCGGCTGAGGGGTTCGGAGAGTGCGGGGGCGCCCAGGATGGGTCCGCGAGACATGGCGCCGATCGTGGCTGCCCGACTCGTGTCCCGTCAACAGGCTCGGCGGGCGAGATGCCGGGGCGACTGGGCGCGGCGCACAAGTCGGCGACTGCGAAGTTGGGTGCTCGCACCCAATGTGCGCCCGGAAGGCCCCCACCTACTGTGACGCTCGCCCAACCCCCAGCACCTCGGAAGGGGCGTCATTCATGCTCGCGGTCGACGGTATCAGCGTGCGCTTCGGCGGGATCACGGCACTGGACGGTGTCGCGTTCTCCGTCGAGCCGGGCACCGCCGTGGGGCTCATCGGACCGAACGGAGCCGGTAAGACCACCTTGTTCAACTGCCTCACCAGGCGCTGCACCCCTGATGCGGGGACAGTGCGGTTCGAGGACGAGGACCTGCTCGCCCTCCCGCCGCACTCCGTGGCCGGGCGCGGCATCGCCCGCACCTTCCAGAACCTGGGACTGTTCCCGCGGCTCACGGTCCGGGAGAACGTCATGATCGGCGCCCACAGCCGGGGGCGCACCGGACACCTCGCCGCGGCGCTCCGGCTGCCCCGCGTCCGGCGCGAGGAGGCGGAACTGCGTGACCAGGCGGACGACCTGCTACGGAGGCTCGGCCTGGCGGACGTCGCCGACCACCCCGCCTCCGGGCTGCCGTTCGGCACCCTCAAGCGCGTCGAACTCGCCCGGGCGCTCGCGGTACGCCCCCGGCTGCTGCTGCTCGACGAACCCGTCAACGGTCTCAGCCACGGCGAGGTCGACGAATTCGGGGATCTGGTCCGCGCGGTGCGCCAGGCATTCGACCTGACGCTCGTGGTGGTCGAACACCACATGGGTTTTGTGATGGGTCTGTGCGACAAGGTGGTGTGTCTCGACTTCGGGCGCAAGATCGCCGAGGGCTCGCCGGAGGAGATCCAGCGCGACCCGGCGGTCATCGAGGCGTACCTGGGGGTGGCGGCATGAGCGAGCCGACCACCGACCGCACCGAGGCCGGGCCGAGTGCGGAGCCGGACTTCCTGAAGGTGTCCGGCCTGCACGCCGGATACGGCCAGGCCCGCGTGCTCCAGGGTCTCGACTTCTCCGTCGCGCGCGGCGAGGTGTGCGCGATCCTCGGCCCCAACGGCGCGGGCAAGACGACAACCCTGCGCGCCCTGTGCGGCATGGTCCGTGGCCGAGGCTCGGTGACCTTGAACGGTACGGAGCTGCTGGGCCGCTCCCCGGAGCAGGCGGCCCGGCTCGGTGTGGCGCACGTGCCCGAGGGCCGGGGCACCTTCAACGACCTGACCGTCGAGGAGAACCTGCGCATCGGCGCCCACCTGCGCACCGGCCGGTGGCGGCGGGGCCGCGCCGAGCGCGGGGCCGTGGCGGCCGACCTGGAACGGATCTACGGCTACTTCCCCAAGCTGCGCCAGCGGTCCCGCCAGGCCGCCGGCAGTCTCAGCGGCGGCGAGCAGCAGATGCTCGCCATCGGCAGGGCATTGATGCTGCGGCCTTCGCTGCTGCTCCTGGACGAGCCGTCGCTGGGGCTCGCGCCGCTGGTCACGCGTGAGCTGTTCGAGATCGTCCGTGCCGTGAACGAGGAGGAACGCACCACCGTGGTGGTCGTCGAACAGAACGCCCAACTCGCGCTGGATGTCGCGCACCGGGCCCACGTACTGGAGGCCGGCCGCCTGGTGCTGTCCGGACCGGCCGACCGGATCCGCGAGGACGGGCAGGTCGCCGAGGTGTACCTCGGTGTCTCCGTCCGCTCCGGAAAGGACGGGTGAGCGCCGTGACCGAACTGCTCCAGCAAGTGGTGGAAGGGGTCGGCTCCGGCGCGGTCTACGCCAGCCTGGCGCTGGCTCTGGTGCTGATCCACCGGTTCACCGGGATCGTCAACTTCGCTCAGGGTGAGCTCGCCATGATCTCCACGTATGTGGCGTGGCAGCTCGTGGCGTCCGGGATGTCGTTCTGGCTGGCGCTGCCGGTCACCCTGACGGTGGCCTTCATCGGCGGCATGCTGGTCGAGCGGATCGTCATCCGTCCCGTGCAGAACGCGCCCGAGCTGACGATGGTCATCGTCACGGTCGGCCTGTTCATCTTCGTCAACGCGATGGCCGGTCTGATCTGGTCGTTCACCGTGAAGGACTTCCCGCAGCCGTTCCCCGGCGGCGGGATCGACCTGGCCGGAGTGCGCGTGGACTGGTCGACCCTCGGGATCATCGCGGTCGTCGCCGCCGTGATGGGGCTCCTGTACGTGCTGTTCCAGCACACCTCCATCGGCCTGGTGATGCGGGCGGTCGCCTGCAACCCCGCCTCCGCCCGGCTGTCGGGCATCCGGGTGGGACGGGTGCTGATGCTCGGCTGGGGGCTGGCCGCGACGGTCGGCGCGGTGTCGGGCGTGCTCGTCGCCCCGGTGCTGTTCCTGGAGCCCAACATGATGGGCGGGGTGCTCATCTACGCGTTCGCCGCGGCCACCCTCGGAGGCTTCGACAGCCCGGTCGGCGCGGTCGTCGGCGGCCTGTTCGTGGGCGTCGCCGAGACGCTGGCCGGGGCGTACGTGGACGTGATCGGTGCCGATCTGAAGGTGGGAGTACCCCTGTTGATCATCCTTGCGGTGCTACTGGTGCGGCCCCAGGGCCTGTTCGGACGGGCGGCGGTGGAACGCGCATGAGCACGATCGTCGCAACACTCGGCACCGAACGCGCCCGGCGCCTGCGGGCCACGGTCATCGGGCTGCTCGCAGCGGCAGTCGCCGTCGGCGCACCGTTCTACTTCGCCCCCTTCCAGGTCTTCCAGTTGACCATGGTGCTGCTGTACGCCGTGGCGCTGGCGGGACTGAACCTGCTGGTCGGATTCGGCGGGCAGATCTCCCTCGGACACGGCGCGTTCTTCGCGGCAGGGGCGTACACGGCGGCGGTCATGCTCGACCGGTACGACACCGGCCACCTGGCCACGCTGCCGGTCGCGGCCGCCGGATGCTTCCTGCTGGGCCTCGGTTTCGGGGTGCCCGCTCTGCGGCTGCGCGGGTTGTACCTGGCCCTGGTCACGCTCGCCTTCGCGGTGTTCCTGCCGCCGCTGCTCAAGCGGCTCGAACCGGTCACGGGCGGCTCGATGGGCCTGACCGTGGACAAGGTGCAGCCGCCCGCGTGGAGCGGGCTGGCCGAGGACCAGTGGACGTACTTCGTCGTCCTCGCCGTCGCCGCGGTGGCCCTGCTGCTCGCCCGCAACCTGCTGCGGTCCCGGGTCGGCCGGGCACTGCTCGCCGTGCGGGACAACGAGAGCGCCGCGGAGGTCATGGGCGTGCGACTGTCGCTGCACAAGACCCTCGCCTTCGCCTGGAGCGCGATGTTCGCGGGTGTCTCGGGGTGTGTGTACACCTGGGTGATCGGCTTCGTCTCCCCCGACTCGTTCAGCTTCGTCCTGTCCATCACGCTGCTGGCCGGCCTGGTGGTCGGGGGGCTCGCCTCGCTGTACGGACCGCTGCTCGGGGCGGCGTTCGTGATGTACGTGCCGAGCGTGGCCCAGGACATCAGCGACGCGGCGCCCGGTGTGGTGTTCGGCCTGCTGATCATCGCGGTGATGTTCGTGGCGCCGACGGGACTGGCCGGTCTGGCGGCACGTGTCCGTGGCGTCGCCGCCGGCCGCCTCACCCGTACCACCACCACCGACCGGACCCCTGACCCCGAACCCTCCGCGCCCCCCACCCCGGCGGATCCCTCACCTGCCGACGCCGAACCCGTGGGCGCTGCGCCCCGCACGGAAAAGGAATGACTCACATGCGCAAGACGACCTCTCTGCGGGCGGCCGCGGCCGCGTCCGCCGCCCTGCTCCTCGCCACCGCCTGCAACAGCCAGCGAGCGCAGGACGACAAGAACGCCGCCGCCGACGGCGCGTGCCAGGGGCAGCAGACCACCGGCATCACCGACAAGACCATCAAACTGGGCGGCATCTACCCGCTGTCGGGACCGGCCTCCGCGTACGGCACGATCAGCAAGGGCGTGAGCGCCTACTTCAAGCACGTCAACGACCAGGGTGGCATCGACGGCCGCACGGTGGAGTTCACCGTCCGCGACGACGGTTACCAGCCGCCCAAGGCGGTCGAGGAGGCCCGCAGACTGGTCGAGCAGGAAAAGGTCTTCGCCGTGTTCCAGACCCTGGGCACCCCGTCCACGGCAGCCGTGTGGGACTACCTCAACAAGCGGAAGGTGCCGCAGCCCTTCGTCGCCACCGGCGCCTCCGTCTGGGGCACGGACGACAAGCACCCGTGGACCACCGGCTGGCAGCCCAACTACGTGGCCGAGTCACGGGTGTACGCCAAGTACCTCAAGGACGAGAAGCCGAAGGCCAAGGTCGCGGTCCTCTACCAGAACGACGACTTCGGCAAGGATCTGCTCGGCGGGTTCAAGGAGGCCGTCGCCGGCAGTGGCATCAAGGTGGTCGCCGAGGAGAGCTACGAGGTCACCGACCCCTCCGTCTCGGCCCAGATGTCCGGGCTCGCCCGCTCCAAGGCGGATGTGCTGCTGAACATCACCACGCCCAAGTTCGGCAGCCAGGCGCTCGCCGCCGATGCCAGGAACACCAAGTGGAACCCGCTGCACATCGTGAACAACGTCTCCTCCTCCGCCACCGTGCTGGGGCCCGTCGGGTTCAAGAACGTCCAGGGAGTGGTCTCGGCGACCTACTTCAAGGACCCCGCCGACCCGCAGTGGGCCGACGACGCGGAGATGAAGACGTACCGGGACGCGCTGCGCAAGTACGCGCCCGGCTCCGACCCGGCCAACCAGTTCAACGCTTACGGATGGGCCGCCGCCTCCAGCATGCACAAGGCCCTGGACGCGATGAAGTGCCCGACGCGGGAGGGACTGCGGGACGCGGTGCGCAACCTGAAGGACGTCGAGGTGGACATGCTGCTGCCCGGTGTCACCCTCTCCACCGGGCCGGACGACGCCTTCCCGATCGAGACGATGCAGCTGATGCGGTTCGAGGGCGAGCGGTGGCAGCTGTTCGGCAAGCCGGTGGACACCCGCAAGGAGTTCGGTTCCCCGGCGAACTGAGCCGGCGGGGGCGGTCCGAGTCGATGCCCGACACTGAGGACCGCCCCCCAGCGACGACGTCGCTCCGGCGCGCCTTCCTGAGATCCCTCCGCCTGAACCTGTGGCTCTCCCCACAATTCAGGCAAAAAAGACTCTTTCGTTACATCGGTCACATCGCAGGACGGGCGTTCTGATTACGTTCGCAGTTCCGTGCCCTCCCACACGAACCGCGAGGCCCCTTCACCATGCCGCACCGACCGTCCCCCCTGTCGCATCCGCAGAGCGCACGGAGGCGCAAGCTCCCCGCCAGGCGTGCCGCAGGCCGCGTCGGCGTTCTCGCGGCATCCGTGGCGATGCTCCTCTCGGCCGGCACGCTCGCCCCGGCACTGGCGGCCACGGCGCCGACGGGGCCCGACGACGCCACGACCCACTTCCGTGCGCTGGTGCGGCCAGAGGGGAAGGAGCGGGTGACGGCCGCGGTGCTCGACCTGGACGGCACGGGCCGGGAGCCCGTGGTGTACGGCGACGACTCGCTCTACGACACCGCGAGCATCGTCAAGGTCGACATTCTTGCCGTCGCGCTGCTCCAGGCGCAGAACGCCGGACACGACTTGACCGCCCAGGAGCGCGCCTGGGCGACGGCGATGATCGAGCGCAGCGACAACGCGGCGGCGAACGCGCTGTGGCGGCGCATCGGCCTGGCGCCGGGCCTGGATGCGGCGAACAAGCAGCTGGGGCTGACCTCGACGAAGGGTGGCCCCGGCGTCAGGTGGGGGCTGACACGGACGACGGCGAGCGACCGGATACGGCTGCTGCGCGCGGTGTTCGACACTGCCCCGGCTCCACGCGCGACCCCCTCGGCGCTCCATGAGTCCTCCCGAACCTACATCCGCACCCTGATGGCCCATGTCGTCGGCGAGCAGGCATGGGGCGTCTCGGCGGCCGGCTCCGGATGGGCCTTGAAGAACGGCTGGCTGCAGCGCAGCACGACCGGGCTGTGGGACGTCAACAGCGTCGGACAGGTCACGACGCGTGGACACCGCTACCTCGTCGCAGTCCTCTCGGACGGCAGCACATCGATGAAGGACGGCGTCTCGCTGGTGGAACGCGCGGCCCGCGCGGCGGTCTCCTCGGCGACCGAGCACTGACGACACCTCGACCCCGGCCTCGTCCGCTGCTCAGCGTCCCGGCAACGTCTCCTGCAGCCAGTCGAAGACGACCTCGCAGTGCTCCTGCGGGGCCATCGGAGAGCAGTGCAGTTGCGCGCCGGTGGCGGCGCTGAGCTTCACGTAGTCCTTGGGGGACGTCAGCTTGTCGAACAACTCGCGCGGCTGCCCGGGATAGAACTGCTCGTCGTCGTAGTCCAGGACCAGTGTGGGCGTCTTGATGCGCCCCACGACGTTCGTGATGTCGAGCGACTCGACGAGCTTGGCCGGGGTGTGGAAGTCGGTGAACATCTTCCCCTGGCGGGCGGCGAGCATCGCCGGCACGGAGAACGGTTCGAACCGTTTCCTCAGCGTCGCGGCCTCGGCCGGCGACAGCTCGGGGACGACCTCCTTGTTCCAGATGTTGTTCGTCTCCTCCTTGTCCGGGGTGAGGATCTCCCGGATCTCCGCCGGGAAACCCAGCCAGGGCCTCAGTACTCCGGGCATCGCCACCAGAGCGGCGATCCTGTTCTCGTAGGCCGCGGCCCGGGGAGCCAGCTCGCCTCCCATGCTCAGTCCGGTCAGGGCGATCCGGTCGGTGTCCACGTCGGAACGGGCGGCCAGCCAGTCGACGAGGGGAGTCACCACCGTCTCCCAGCGCGGCGTGAAGACCACGCGGTCCACGAAGAGCATCTGGCCCTGGCCCGGTCCGTCGTACACGAGGGCGTTCCAGCCGCGCTCCAGGGCGGCCGGCACGCCGTAGGTCCACATGTCGACGTTCTGTCCGTCGCTGCCGTTGGTGAGGATCACGGTGGGGCGTCGCTCGGCGGAGTCGTCCGGCCGGAAGAACCAGACCGGAAGCGACGTGTTCCCGTACGGAACGTTCGCCGTCACCGGGGCCGGGTCGGAGAGCTTGCAGAACGTGTCCCAGGCGCCGCGCGTGGACTTGTACAACTGCTCCTCGTTGCCGGGGTCGTCGGAGCCGAGGACGAAGAACAGCGCCTGGCTGTAGTACTGCGATGCGCGCAGCGCACGGAAGCGCGTGGTCTCGGTGCCGGGCTTGTCGCCCTCGGGCGCCTTCGACAGCCGGTCGGCCAGCTTGCGGAAGGTCTCCACATACGTCTGCGCGGAGAGCCCGGCCTTGTTGATCGCGTTCACCGCGGTGAGCACCTCGCCCACTTCAGCGGAACCCTGGCCGGACCCGCCGAGGGCGAGAAGCGCGTTGAAGTTGAACGCCGGGTCCTTGAAGAGGGTCATCACCCCGGGCGTGGCACCGTCCGCGGAGCCGGTGGCCGACCTTGTGGGGCTCGGGGTGGTCCCTTGCGCGGAGGTATTGCCCAGGGGCGTACAGCCGGCCGCCAGCACCGCCCCGGCGCCGACGACGAGCCCAGTCAGTGCCGTCCGCCGGGTGGGGTCGGCGGCGCCCTTCGGTAGATGCGTCATATCAGCCGACCGTAGGAGCGGTGCCCCTCGCATCCCGTTGACCACACCGGCGAATCCCCCGAACAGCCGCCCTGCCGGCCCGGACGGCTCTGATGAGGGCCGTTCACGAGCACGTGAGGCGATCCGGCATGACCGCCGCCGTGGAGGCCCTCGCCGCGAGGAAGGTGCCCGTCCCGTCGCTGCCCATGCCTCGAGCAGAGGCCCTGTCGGCCTGTGTTTCCTCTAGAGTCGGCCCTATGACGGAGGCATCGGCCCAGGACCGTGGCGCGCGGTCCCGTGACGCGATACTGGACTCCGCCGGCGAACTGATGGCGCGCTGCGGCTACGCCGCCACCTCCATCTCGATGATCTCCGCCGCTGCGGTCTGCCGGTCAGCTCGATCTACTGGCACTTCGGCAGCAAGGACGGGATCTACGTCGCGGTGCTGGAGCGAGCCAGGACCGCGCTGCTGGCGGCCCTGCCCCCGGCCGAGGTGCCGGGTGCCGACGTGGCGCAGCGTCTGGACACCTTTCTCGTGGAGGTCGAGGACGCGTTCCGGCGTCATCCGCACGGTGTGAAGCTGCTGTTGGGGCTGGGCACGGTGCGGCAGGACGCCAGTGCGGCGGCCGTGGCCGAGGTGCGTCAGTACCGTGACGCGCTGGTGGGCTGGGCCCGGGATTCGGTGGGCTCCGTCTTCTCCTTGCGTGACCGCCCCGAGGTGGCGGACGAGTTGGCGCGTTTCACGCTGAGGATGGCGAGCGGAACCGCCGTGGCCCGTTGGTTCGAGCCGGACACCCTCCTGGAGACCGGACCGCTGCGCGTGGCGTTGCTGGCGCTGGCGGCCCACCACGGCGTTCCGGTGCGGGGCGTCCCGGGCGGGGACGCCCCGTCGCGTGGCGTCACGGCCGGGGAATGACGACCCGGTACTTGCCGCCCGGAGACTGCTCGGGCGGCTCATGGGCGCGTTCGACGCTCACCTGGCCCGCCCCGTGGGCGGTGAGCAGGGCAACCATCTCCTTTCGCACCGCCGCCCACAGCCGCTCCCGATCGGCTCCGGCGGCGGACCGGATCCGCACGCGGACACAGGCGGGCGCCGTCTGGACGATCTGGAACAGGTCGATGCCCGGGATGCTCTCCAGGAGGGTCTCGAAGGCCATGGGCACGATACGGACGGTGCCGCCGTCCCGGCGCGGGAAGGACAGCAGGTCGGCCGCGCGGCCGCGGACCTTGATCGCGGGGAGCGGGTCTCCGCACGGGCAGGCATCCGGGCGCAGCAGGACGCTGTCGCCGAGGTCGTAGCGCAGGATCGGCTGCGCCCATCGGCACAAGCTGGTCAGGAGCACGGTGCAGGACTCCCGGCCCGGCGGGGTGGGGCGGTGGTCGGCGTCGACGGGCTCCAGGATCAGCCAGTCGCTGTGGACGTGCAGCCATCCGAACGGGCAGCCGTAGGCCAGGGCGAGACTCTCGTTGCAGCCGTAGGTGTTGACCAGGTGCGCCCCGAAGGCAGAGCGGATCCTGCGGTGGTCGTGGTCACTGACGCCCTCGGCGAGCAGTGACACCACGGCCGGGGCGATGCGCAGCCGGCCGGCCAGCTGCTCGCCGGCGAGCAGCGCGATCACCGTGGCGTAGCCGGCCAGGAGCACCGGGCGGTACCGGTTGAGCCGGTCCACCAGCTCCGGCAGCGGGCTGTGCGCCGACAGCACCAGGCTGCCCCGGGCGGGCAGCCGGCCGGCCGCGCGGGAGCGGGCGATGACGGCGTACGCGGCCAGATGGCCGCTGGTGGCAACGATGTGCGCCGACCGCACACGGCGGGCGAGCAACCGGGCCGTCACCGAGGGGGTGAGGGTACGCAGGGCGGCCCGCAGTGACAGGGCCCTGACCACCGCCGCCGCGCGGTCGTCGAGCAGGAACAGGCCGCGGTGGCCGGTGGTTCCGGATGTGGTGGTGGCCAGGTACCGGCCCAGGAAGCGTTCGCCGGCCCGTCCGGGATCCGCGACGAAGGCCCGTACGCGGTCGATGGTCACCTCGGGATCGGTGACCCAGTCGTCGAAGCGTGCCATCAGGGTCTGCTTGTGCGTCACCGGCAGCAGGGCGGGGTCCTCGACGCGTTCGGGCAGGGTCCGGTACAGCTCGCGGTAGTACGGCGAGCGGGCGCGGGCGAAGCCGACCATCGCGGCCAGCCGCTCCCGCTGCCGGTGCGCCAGGGCGTCCGGGCCCTGCCTCAGCGTCCGGCGCCCGTCCCGGGCCAGGGCGAAGGTCGATGTCATCGCACCGCTCCTCGGTGAACGGGGGAGGACTGCCAGAACGCGCAGTGGTGGTCGGCGGCGAACCCGGTGGTGGGTCCGACCCGGTCCGGCGCCAGCACCTGGACGCGGTCCCCGTCGGCCGTGTAGCGCGGCCAGCGCGGAGTCCCGGGCGCGTTGGGATCGCCGGTGGCCGTGAAGCGGGCCCAGTAGGCGGTCATGGTGGCGGACAGCCGGCGCTGGGCGGGGTTCAGGGGCGGTAGAGCGTCCGTGGGGAAGAGATAGGCCAGTTCGGAGGCGTGGAAGGCACCCTGTGGCGTGTGTGGTGCCGGGATGAACGGCGGTGCCTGCGGGTCGTGGAACTCGTAGGCGTAGACGGCCGCCCGGGTGCTGTACAGCCGGCTGTCGGCCCGTGCCGGGCAGGCGAACCGCTGGTCGGTGCCGACGGCGGAGTAGGCCAGGTTGGGGGACGGATACGCCGGGGCGGGGTACGTGTCGAGGACCGCGGCCGCGCGGTCTCCGTGCTGAAGCCTGATCAGGGCGGCGTACGAGGCGGGGGTCAGCGGGCCGCCGCCGAGCAGATCCACGTACAGAGCGGTGAAGTAGCGGTACTCGTCATGGGTGTTGCCGCTCAGCGTCGGGACAGCGTTCACTCGTCCCTCGGCCCACGCCTCGTGCGGAGGGCGCGGGAGGACGCGTGGTCCGGTGTTCGGGCCCCACAAGGACGAGGCCCCGGTCCCGGTGGCGCGGATGAGCTCGGTGGTGGGCACGGCGCGCAGACAGGCCGCCGCGGTCGTCGGGTAGGTGCAGCCGACCGAGGCCGCGAAGTCGCTTCCCTTCCGCTCGGCCGCGTCGAGCGTGAGGGGCGTCAGACCACCGTCCGCGGCGCAGCTTCCGCTCTGCTGGATCGCCCGGTGGAACAGCCCCTTCGCGGTCGGCGAGGCGATGTGGAGGCAGGTGTCCGCCGATCCGGCGGACTGGCCGCCGAGCGTCACCCGGTTCCGGTCGCCGCCGAAGGCACCGATGTTGCGCCGCACCCAGCGCAGCGCGGCCTGCTGGTCCATGAGGCCGTAGTCGCCGGAGGCATGGTCCGCGCTTTCGGCGGACAGGGCGGGGTGGGCGAGGAACCCCAGGGCTCCGAGGCGGTAGTTGACGGTCACCACGACCACGCCCCGTGCGGCCAGCGCGGCGCCGTCGTAGTCGCTGCCCGCGCCGTAGACGTTGCCTCCGCCGTGCAGCCACACCAGCACCGGGAGGGGGCGGCCGCCGGTGCGGGCGGGCGTCCACACATTGAGGTACAGGCAGTCCTCTGTGGTGCTGCCGGTGCGGTTGGACTCGCCGGGCAGGACAGGGCCGCCGTCGGGGAGCAGCGTCAGCGGTAACTGGGGGCAGGGGTCGGCCGGTTCGGTGGCGTCCCGTACGCCGGACCACCGTGCTGCGGGTTGCGGCGGACGCCAGCGCAGCTCACCGGTCGGCGGGGCGGCGAAGGGGATCCCCTGGAAGACCCGCCCGCCGTCGCGGTCGGCCGCGCCCCGCACCCAGCCCCGGTCGGTGCGTACGGCCAGGGAGCCGGGGCCGGAATCGGCGCGGGCGGCGGGCGCAGGAACGGTCAGTGACAGGAGCAGGGCCGCGACGGCGGCTGTGGCGCGGGCCAGGGCGTGGCGCAGGCTCGGGGCTCTCATTCATCGCTCCAGGTTCGTTCGGGGGGTCGTGGCGTGCTCGTAGGCGCCGATGTCGCAGGCGGCGCCCTGCGGGCGGGTGACGCCGCGCTGATCGGTGGCCGGGCAGCCGTCGGCCGCGTCCAGGGCGGGGCTGCCCGGCAGCAGTGCGGCCGTGTCCGTGGAACCGCCGTGGTCGGCGACCGGTCCCAACAGCGGGTCCCGGCTGGGCAGATCACCCACGGCGGTGAGCCGGCAGCTGCCGTCGCCGTCGATGTTGTGGCCCAGCGACGTGATGGTGGCGAAGGCCTTCTCGCAGTCGCCGGCCGCGCCGTCGACGGTGTTGCCCGCGACGACGGAGTTGCGCAGGGTCATACGCCCCAGCGGCAGATCGACGATGTCGGGGATGGGCGCGGGCAGGCTGTCCAGGTAGGCCGGAGCGATGTTGATTCCGCCCCCGCCGTCGCTGGAACTGTTCCGCGTGATGGTCGAGTTGAGGATCCGCACGGTCCCCAGGCCGCGGATGTCGATGCCTCCTCCGTACCCGCCGAGGCTGCCGGGGCGGTCGCCGGGGTCCGTCGCCCGGTTGTCGGCGACCGTCGAGTTCGTCACGGTGCCGCTGTCGTCGAATCTGATGCCCCCGGCCTCTCCCGCGGCGTTCCGGCTGACCGTGCTGTCCACGAGATCCAGGTGGGAGTCCGGGATGTTGAAGACGCCGCCGCCGTAGCCGGCGGAGTTCCCGGTCACGGCGACCCGACGCAGTGTCAGGTGCCGTTCGTTGGCGATGCCGCCGCCACCGGTGTCGGTGAAGGGCAGTTCGCGCTGCCTGGCCCTTCCGCCGGTGATCGTCACATCGGACATGTGGGTGTCCGCCCGCAGGCGGAAGACCCGGTCCAGGCGGTTGGCGTCGATGACGGTGCTCCGTGCGCCGGCGCCTCGAATGGTGGTGGGTGCGTCGACGTTCAGGTCGCCTGTGGTGGGATCGGGATGGGACCCGAGGATCAGCCTCGGGTCCGGCGGGATTGTCAGCCGGTAGTGGCCGGGAGGCACCGTGACGGTGCTGCCCGGCCGGGCGTTGGCGGCCATCACGGCGGCGCGCAGGCTGCACGCGCCCGACGCGGTACGGCACCGGCCGTCCGACGGGTCGGCGTCCACCGCGTCAGCGGTGGTGTCCACGGTGAACTCCGTGGGGCCGGCGGCCCGAGCCGCGGCGGTGGGGGCGGCGAGGGACTCCGCGATGGCCAGGGGGATGACGGCGAGTGCCGCAAGGGTGACTCGGACCCTCATGCGGTGAACTCCTCTCGGCGAGCAATCTGGGCGTACGAGGACTCGGTTGCTGCGAGGACTTCGTGCTGGTGCGGGATGCACGGCTCGTGCGGAGAGCGTGACGGGGCTGCGCTCGAGCGGCGACGCGGACCGATGAGCAGAAGACGAACCGGCTGAGCGGGAGAACAGGTCGGCGTCTGTAGCGAGCGTTCCATTCAGAGCGGGTCGTGTCCACACAGCCACAGAGAATTGACCGAAGCGGAGCGGCTCCGTGGGTGGCCAGGGCGCTGCCGCAGGCAGCCGAAGCAACGTGAGAACGCCGGGTGTTGGCGACGGCGGCCGGTTGCAGCCGGACCGAGGCGATGCCCGGCGACGCGCGTTGTCCTCGGGTCGGTCTGGCGTGCGATTCATCACAGCAAGTTATGTTGTGCACAATTTAATTGCCCACTAGCGTCTGAGGTGAACACCACCACCGACATGGAGGCACCGTCATGGACCCCGTCCGCTACGAGGACTACCAACCCGCCGAACGTCCCACCTATCAGGATGAGTTGGATGCAGTGGTCGCCCAGGTGGCGCAGCGCACCCGCGCCTCGGTCGAGCGCGAGGCCGTCGGCCGCGCCGTCCGCACCGCCCACGGAAAGACCTACGGCCTCCTCAAGGCGACCGTCACGGTCGGTGACAACCCGGGCTTCTACGGCCAGGGCATCTTCGCCAGGCCCACCGTGTACGAGGCCGTCGTCCGCTACTCCAACGGCCTCGGCCACCAGCGCCCCGATCACCAGTTGGGCGCGGCGTGCGGGATGGGCATCAAGATGTTCGGCGTCCCCGGCCCCTCGCTGCTGGACGACGAGCCGGACAGCGGTACCTTCGACCTCAACCTGATCAACAACGAGGTCTTCTTCGCGAACACCGCCTACGACTACATGGTCATCGAGGAGTTGTTCGCCGAGCTGCCCGAGGCCCTGGTGAATCCCGCCCGCCGCAAGAGCTGGATGGCGGAGTTCCTGACCCGCCGGGGCACGCTCACCGATCCCGAAAGCTGGCTGTGGGACGAACTGTTCGCCATGCTGTCGTTCACCACCGTCCCGCGCAGGAACCTGCTGTCGTACACCTACAACAGCATGGGCGCCTTCCGGTACGGCGACCACATCGCCAAGATCCGTACCGTGCCGACGGCCGAGTCCCTGGCCTTGCTCACGCACCAGATCGTGGACGTGCGCGCGGACCACGAGGCGTTCCGCCGCACCCTGGTGGCCGAGGCCGTGGAGAGGGACCACTCCTTCGAGCTCCAGGTGCAGCTCAACACCGATCCGGTCCGCATGCCGGTGGACAACACCTCAGTGAAGTGGCCCGAAGAGCTGTCCCCCTGGGTGACCGTCGCCCGTGTGGACCTTCCGCGCCAGGACGTCGGCGGGGACGACAACCTCGCGGCCGCCGACGCCACATCGATCACCCCGTGGCGATCCCGCGAGGAGCACCGGCCCATCGGGGAGATCCAGCGGGTGCGGCAGGAGGTGTACCGGCGCTCGTCCATCGAGCGGCACCGCATCAATGGGCAACAGCGGCGCGAACCGGCCGGCAGCGCGGAACTGCTCGGCTGAGCGCACGGACGGGATGCGCCGGCACAGTGCAGGCCGAACAGCAGACCCCGGACCGGCTCGATCCGGGGTCTGAAGTGGGCCAGGTGCTGATGATCGGACGAGGCGGGCCGATGAAGGTCAGCGCGTGGGGTCGAGAAGTATCTTGCGGACGCCGTCGGAGCGGCCGGCGAACAGTTCGTACGCCGCCGGGCCTTCGGAGAGGGGGAAGCGGTGGGAGACCACGACCTCCGGCTTGATCCGGCCGGCACGGGTGAGGGCGAGCAGGGGAGGGAGCTCGTAGTGCACCGAGCAGAGTCCGATGGCGAACTCGAGTTCCTTGACCTGTGCCAGTCCCATGTGGAAGGGGAACGCCTTGCTCTGGCTGACTCCGATGACGCTGACCCGGCCGGCCTGCCGGACCGCCTTCAGGGCGAGCTCGATGGTGGCGTCCGAGCCCACGGCCTCCACCACGGCGTCCGGCCCGCGTCCGGCGGTCATCTCCCGTACGGCCGTCCGCGTGTCCTCGCCCTCGACCGGCTCGACACCCAGGGTGGCGGCGAAGGAGCGGCGCTCCGGGACCAGGTCCGCGCCCAGGACCCGCGCGGCGCCCATCGCGAAGGCGGACTGGGCGGCCATGAGGCCGACCGGACCGAGGCCGACGACCAGGACGGTCTCACCGGGCTGGATGCGGGCACGGCGGCAGCCGTACCAGGCCGTGGGGGCGTTGTCGGTCAGGACGACGGCGGCCTCGTCGGAGATGCCCTCGGGCAGCCGGACCAGATTGACATCGGCGTACGGCACCGCGAGGGCCTGGGCCTGGCTGCCCGGAAGCTGCGGGCTGACTCCGTAGCAGAGGTCGGTACTGGACTTGGCGCGTTCGCACCGGGCGGTGAACCCGGCCGCGCAGGACCGGCACAGGGCACAGCCGACCGATGCGGGCACCAGAACCCGGTCGCCGGGCTTGAAGCGGGTGACCTGGCCGCCGGTGTCCACGACCACGCCGACGCACTCGTGTCCCGGTGTGTAGCCCAGCTCCGGGCTGAACCCGTTGCCACCGTAGATGTGCAGGTCGCTGCCGCAGATGCCCGCCGTGGTGACCTGGACGACCGCGTCGGTCGGGCTGGTGACGGCCGGGTCCGGGACATCCCCGTAACGGATGTCGTGACGGCCGTGGTAGCTCAGGGCTTTCACTGGATCTCTCCCTCCCCCTGCCCGGTCAGTCCGCGATCTTCAGCACGAGCTTGCCGTGGTTCTCACCACGGAAGAGGCGCATGAGGGTTTCGGGGAACGCCGCCACTCCTCCGGACACCACGTCCTCCAGAGACGTGAGCCGGCCCTCCGCCCGCCATGTGGCCAGTTGTGCGACGCCCTCGGAGTACCGGTCGGCGTAGTCGAACACCACCATGCCCGTCATGGAGGCGCGGTTCACCAGCAGCGACAGGTAGTTGGCGGGGCCCTTCGGCTCGGTGCTGTTGTACTGGGAGATCGCGCCGCAGACGACGATGCGGGCACCGTGCGCCAGTCGCAGCAGCACGGCGTCCAGAACGTCACCGCCGACGTTGTCGAAGTACACGTCGACGCCGTCGGGGGCGTGCTCGCGCAGCGCCTTGCGCACGTCCTCCTTCTGGTAGTCGATCGCGGCGTCGAACCCGAACTCGTCGACCACCAGCCGGCACTTGGCCTCGCCGCCGGCGATGCCGATGACCCGGCAGCCCAGGATCTTGGCGATCTGCCCGACGACGCTGCCGACCGCTCCCGCCGCTCCGGAGACGACGACGGTCTGGCCGGGCTCGGGACGTCCGATGTCGATCAGGCCGAAGTAGGCCGTCAGGCCCGACATGCCGAGAGCGCCGAGATACGTCGGCAAGGGGGCGGCCGCCGGGTCGACCTTGGTCACGCCGCGCCCGTCCGACAGGCAGTACTCCTGCACGCCGAACGAGCCCGACACGTGGTCGCCGACCGCGAACCCGGAGTGCCGGGAGGCGATCACCCTTCCCACCGCGCCGGCGCGCATCACCTCGCCGATCTCCACCGGGCGGATGTAGGACCTGCCCGCGTTCATCCAGCCGCGCATCGCCGGGTCGATCGACAGACAGAGCACCTTCACCAGGAACTCCCCGTCGCCCGGCTCCCCGGCCGGCTCCTCGACGTGCTCCCAGTCGGTGGACCGCGGCTCTCCCACGGGGCGTGCAGCCAGACGCACCTGGTGGTTGATTCTGCTCATCTGCGCGGCTCCTTCGACGGTCGCGTGGGATCGGCGGCCGGTACGGGCGGCGGACCGGTGTCGTCGCGTACCGACGCGCCCGCACGGCATACCGGCTAGTCGGTATGGGGGTGAGCGTACGGGTGCCGTCCCGTCGGAGGCAAGAGGGGCCAGTGCGACGTACGACGCAAGGTCACACGCGATGTGGGGATGTGTCCGGCCACGGCTTCCGGCCCCGTGGGGAGGGCCGCGAAAAGTCAGTGGGCAAGGAGAAGGCCCCGGCGCTCCTGTCGCCGGGGCCGCTTCGTCGATCCAGGGCGGTCAGCTGGTCGGTCCGCGCCTGGCTGCGCGGCTGGAGCCGCCGCCTCCGGCTCGGGGGCCGGCCGCAGCGGCCATCGCCAGGCCGCAGAGCAGCGCGACCACGCCGACGATGATGTTGCTGACGACGCTACGGGTGGTGGCCATGTCGCCGGATACGACCCATGGGGAAATGATCGTCCAAGCGCCGATGGCGCACGCCGCCCAGGCCATGGCGTGGGTGCGCTCGTATGCGGAGCCGAATCCGCCCATGCACAGGACAAAGGCGATTCCTGTGATCAGATTGCACACGGCCAGGTTGGTCAGCCCGCTGAATCCGGCGATCCATGGCGAGGCAGCCAGGTAGAGGCCGGTGAGAACGGCCAGAGTCTCGACGGCCTGGGCGCGTGGCGTGCTGGTCGCCCGCTCGAAGCGGGAACGCATCTCGGCCAGGTCCGGGTGTTGCCCGATGTCTGCGTGTGTGGTCACGGTGGGCCGCCTCCTGTCAGCAGCTTATGTGTCCTTTATGTCCATGGAACGTCTGTCGGGGCAGCCGGTCAACCGGGAGGAGTGCGGCTCTCCGCAGCCGCGACAGGCGGTCGCCGGCCGGGGGCGCCATCGACGCCGCTCGCCCCGCAGGCTCCTCACCCCGCACGAACTTCCGGCCAGTGCCCGGGCCACGGCTGAGCGGCCCGTGTGCCGGGAGGACGAGCTGGATCGCCGCTGCTCGAATGCAGCGACGTGGCCGTGATTCGCCTGTGCTCGTCTGGCTGCGAACCAAGCGGTGATCAGCGCAGCCGTGAGTGCAGCCGTCATCACCGCGATCCTTCGGCCGCCTCCGGTCGGGGAACCGGCCCGGAACAGGTCGCGGGCCCGGTCGAACGCACTCAGCGGGACTCCGGCCACGGCGTTGCGCGGCGGTCGCCGGGACACTGACGGATGGGGATGCGTGGGGGCGGTACGTCGCACGGTCTCCCACGTGGTGCCCAGTCGACGCAAGCGCGCGGGGTCATGATGGAGCGCTTCCTGCAGGCGTGGCAGGAGCAGATCCTCCTCGTCCTGGATGTCCTGCCGTATGAGGGCGAAGGCCCGGCCGACCAGCTCGACGTGGCGGGGGTCGGCCGGGCTGGTGCGCTCGATGCCGGCGACCAGGTTGTTGATCTCCTGGTGCTCCTGTTCGACCCCCGCGGTGAGTTCTTCGCCGTCGTCTGCCAGCCGCCGCAGGGCCGGCCACAGCACCGTCTCTTCGGCGAAGGCGTGGCTGAAGGTGAGCTGGATGATGTGCTGCAGAGTCTGCTGCCGCTCCTGTGTCGGTTGGCTGCCTTCTGCGTAAAGGTTCATGAGGCGGTCGAGCTCGGCGTGGTCACGGCGCTGCCGGGCCAGGACGCTTGCCTCGCCGCCGAGCTGCTCGATGCTCTGCTCTGTGATGGAGGGCGACATCGCTTTCTCCTAGGGGGTCGCGGTCCTCGATGCGAGGGGCACGACGCCGGCGGCGTCCGGTGACCAAGGACTCGATCCCCCAGGAAGGTGACGATCGACAGCGATGCCGCTCCTCGGTCACGGCCAGCCCCGACCGTTCAACGACCTGACGTCAGCGTTGTGGACGACGAGTCAGCAGGAGCCCCAGCGCGATCATGACGGCGCCGAGCACGAGATGGAGCCAGTTGTCAGCGGTGTTGAGCGGAACGAAGTTGGCGGCGCTGTCGTGGTCGATGATCAATCCATAGATCCACAACACCAGGTAGACGAGCCCTCCACCGATGAGGAACGTGCGTGCGGTGACGGCTGCGCGGGCCATGAGCAGGCCGGCGATGCCGAACAGCAAGTGCACGATGTTGTGAAGGATCGACACCTGGAAAAGCCCCAGCAGCTTCGCTTCCGAGTCGTGCGCGAACTTCATGGTGTCGTAATCGGTGGTGACACCAGGGATGAAGCCCAGGACGCCCACGAGGAGGAACACCGCTCCGGCGAGCATCGCGGCCTGCTGCGCGGGTGACCTGGTCATAGGTGTGTGGTGTGTGGCGGCCATGGCGTGCCCCTTGAGATGCTCGGCCTCTGACGACCCGCGGGTACCCGTGTCGCGTTTGCTCAAGCCCCAAGAGCCCGCACGAACAGACCCGGGCGGGCTCCCGGGCAGGTCAGGAGGGGGACAGCGGACCTCGAAGGGTTGACACGCCGGTAACATACGCGCAAAATCGCGGCACCGCACGACATTGTCGAACGGTGTTCGGGGTTGATCTCCCTCAAGGGAGTCCGCCCTTGGTCCCGGCGAGCGGACGCGATCAGCGCCGTCCCCGGGGGCAGCCAGACACCGCCGTCGACCACTGCAGCCACGACTTGTGGTTCCCGCTCCCGTTCGCCACAGAAGGACATCCCGTGCCGAGACTGCGCCCGATCCTTGCCGCCGCCGCTCTCGCGGTCACCGCTACCCTCGCCCCCCTTCCGTCCGCCGTCGCCGACACCACCGATGTCTCCCCGCCCGGCGCCAACGACTGGTCGTGCAGGCCCAGCGCCGAGCATCCCGACCCGGTCGTGCTCGTGCACGGAACGTTCGAGAACATGGCCAAGAACTGGCCCACGCTCAGCCCGAAGCTCAAGAGCGAGGGATACTGCGTCTTCGCGCTGAATTACGGTGGCAACGCCATGGGGCCCATCGCCGAGTCGGCGCAGGAGCTCGACTCGTTCGTCGGCGCGGTGCTCGGGGCCACCGGTGCGCGCAAGGTCGACCTCGTCGGGCACAGCCAGGGCGGGATGATGCCCCGCTACTACATCAAGAACCTCGGCGGTGCGACGAAGGTCGACGATCTGGTCGGCATCGTTCCCTCCAACCACGGCACAGAGGGCGTCATCCCCCTGCCTGCCGGGTCCGAGACCAGCGCCTGTCCGGCATGCGACGAGCAGCAGGCCGGGTCGCAGTTCCTGACCGACCTGAACGCCAAGGACGAGACGCCCGCCGGCCCCGACTACACCGTCGTCACCACCAGGTACGACGAGGTTGTCACGCCGTACACCAGTGCCTTCCTGGACGGATCCGCCCGCGAGGTCACCAATGTGACCCTCCAGGACGCGTGCCCGCTGAACACCATCGAGCACGACCAGGCACCCAACGACCCGGTGGTCCACCAGTGGGTCCTGCACGCGCTGGAGCACACCGGTCCGGCCGACCCGGCCTTCCTGCCCTCCTGCGTCGCCTGACGCTCAGGCCGCCTGCCGTACGCGGTGGTCCCGAAGTATTTCCTGCACGCGTATTGCCATGTTCCGGATACCCGGCAGTAACCTTTCGGCACCCCCGTACGGCACCGGTGCCTCATCCCTGCGGCTTCTGCGGACTCCTGTTCTGCCGACCGCTCCTGGTCTTTCCGTGACCCGGGAACGACACGCTCTGGACAGTTTCCCCAGCGCCCCCGCGCGCTGTCCCGCTTGCCCGGAACTCCGTGAGGTGACCGTGAGAAAGCACATGATCGTGATCGCTCTGACCGCCGTGCTGCTGGCCCCGGGGTTCGGGACTCCGGCAGGCGCAGTCGGCACGTCGACGTTCAACTCCTCCAGCCATCCCATCCTGTTCGTCCACGGCTACAACGGCAGCGGTGCGAACTGGGACACCATGGTGAGCCGGTTCAAGAACGACGGCTGGCCCGCCGCGTACCTCGATCAGTGGAGCTACGACTCGCGGCAGTCCAACGCCACCACTGCCGAGCAACTCGCCGGTGCGGTCGACCGGTTGCTCGCCGCCACGGGCGCCTCGCAGGTCGATGTCGTCACCCACTCCATGGGCGGGCTCTCCTCGCGCCACTACCTCAAGAACCTCGGCGGCGATGCGAGGACCGAGGCATGGGTGTCGCTCGGCGGACCCAACCACGGCACCGACGCGGCCAATGGTTGCCTCGACCCCTCGTGTGCGGAGATGCGCATCGGATCGAACTTCCTGACCGCCCTCAACTCCGGTGACGAGACGCCAGGAGCCCCGCGGTACGCGACCTGGTGGTCACCCTGCGACACGGTCATCAACCCCGACAGCAGCGTCGCCCTCACGGGCGCCGGCAACACGCGGACCGCGTGCCTGGGCCACAACGCACTGCTCACCGACGCCACCGTCTACGCCCAGGTCCGCAGCATGATCAACAGTTGAGCCGTCTTCGCCTCCCGAGCAACCGGTCGCCGTGGGCACGGGCCCGGCGTCCGGCCTCGGCCGCGCTGCCCGCACGGCGGCGCCGAAGCATCCTGGAAGCATGGTGCGAGCCAATGAGGAGGTCCAAGCGCTCCTCCAGGAGTACGCCGACCTCATCGCCATCACCGGAGGCGACGCCTTCAAGGCGCGCGCGTACGAGAAGGCCGCGCGTGCGGTCGGCGGTTACCACGCGGACGTGTCCCGGCTGGACGCCGGGCAGCTGCGGGAGATTCCCAACGTCGGCAGGTCCATCGCCGACAAGATCGTGGAATTCCTGCATTCCGGCCATGTCTCCGCCATCGAGGAGCGCCGGGAGGCCATCCCGGCCGGCGTCCGCGAGCTGATCACCATCCCCATGCTCGGCCCCAAGAAGGCCTTGGTGCTCTACGAGGAACTGGGCATCTCCTCCGTTGACCAGTTGCTCGACGCCATCCACGAGGAGCGGTTGCGCGACCTGAAGGGCTTCGGCGAGAAGACCGAGGAGAACATCCTCCACGGCATCTCCTTGATGCAGAAGGCCGGCGACCGCATCCTCCTCGACGCGGCCATGGACACCGCCGAACAGATCGTCGCCGAGCTGTCCCGCATCACCGGCTGCGGACGATGCTGCTACGCCGGGTCACTGCGCCGCATGTGCGAGACCATCGGCGACATCGACATCCTGGTAGCGGCGCAACAGCCCCGCCCCTTCATGAACGCGGTCGCCGGCCTTCCGTACACCGCCGAGGTCATCGCCCGGGGCGAGAAGAAGACCAGCATCCGCACCACCAAGGGACTCCAGATCGACGTCCGGGTCCTGCCACCGGAGTCCTGGGGAGCCGGACTCCAGTACTTCACGGGGTCGAAGGCCCACAACATCCGCACCCGCGAGATCGCCGTGCGCCACAAGCTCAAGCTCTCCGAGTACGGACTGTTCCGCGTCAAGAGCGGCAAGAAGATCACCTCGGAGACGGAGGAGGAGATCTACGCCCGCCTGGGCCTGCCGTGGATTCCACCGACCCTGCGCGAGGACCGCGGCGAGATCGCCGCCGGGCTGCGCGGCGAACTCCCCGACCTGCTCGACGAGGCGGACATCCGGGGCGATCTGCACACACATACCGATCTCACGGATGGTCTCGCCCCACTGGAGGACATGGTCGCCGCGGCGGCCGAACGCGGCTACGCCTACTACGCGATCACCGACCACGCCCCCGACCTCGCGATGCAGCGCATGACGAAGGAGAAGATCCTCGCCCAGCGCGAGCGTGTACGGGAACTGGACCGCCGGCACAACGGCATGCGCCTGCTGCACGGCACGGAACTCAACATCGGCCCGGAGGGCGAGGTCGACTGGCCCCGCGACTTCCTGGAGACCTTCGACCTGTGCGTGGCCTCGGTCCACTCCCACTTCAACCAGAGCCGGCAGGACCTCACCCGCCGTCTCGTACGCGCCTGTGAGAATCCCTGCGTCGCCGTCATCGGTCATCCCACCACGCGGCTGCTCGGCAAACGCCCCGGCATCGACGCCGACTTCGACGCGGTCTTCGAAGCCTGCGCGCGCACGGCCACCGCCCTGGAGATCAACGCGCATCCGAACCGGCTCGACCTGTGCGACGAGGACATCCTGCGAGCGAAGCGGTACGGCGTGAAGTTCGCGGTCAACTCGGACGCCCACGCCACCACGCACCTGCCGTACATGCGCTACGGAGTCGGCACGGCGCAGCGTGGCTGGCTCACCACGGACGATGTCATCAACACCTGGCCGCTGACGAAACTGCGCCGCTTCCTGCGGCACTGATGCCGTGGGCGGTGTGGAGTGCCAGGGGCTGCCGTACTGCCGTGTCCACCGTTCGGGTGCGGCACCGGCGACCCGGCAGAGGCCGGGAGGCGAGCGGACGGCATCGCGCGGCGAGCTGCCCTCGCCCTCGGCGGCGACGGGCCGTCCGGTGCGGTGCACCCGACGGCCCGTGACCCCCGTGCTTCAGCGCGACAGCGCCCAGCGGCCACCCTTGGCCGCAGCGAGCAGTTCGGGCACCGTGGCCAGCTTGACCCTCGGCCGGCCGGTCCGGCGGCCACGGGTCAGCTCGGCCCGTTCGATCGCGGCCAGGCCGCGGGCGTCGACGACCTGGCGGTTGCGGCGGCGGGCGAGGCGGTGGAACGCCTTCGGCGGGGCCGTCGGCGTGGGCAGCGAGCCCGCGACGGCATCGGCGAGGAGCGTGCCGATCGTCTCGGCGGCGCACGTGCGGTTGGCGCCGATGCCCCCCGAGGGCCCGCGCTTGATCCAGCCCACGACGTACGTCCCCGGCCGGCCGGTCACTCGGCCCGCCTCGTGCGGGACGGTGCCCGTGACCTCGTCGAACGGCAGCCCGGCGACCGGCACACCGCGGTAGCCGACCGCCCGCAGCAGCATGCCGGCCACAACCTCCTGATCGCCGGAGTCCGTTGTGACACGCACGGCACGGACCCTCTCCTCGCCGAGCACCTCCGCCGCCGCGGAATGGAACCGGAAGACGATGCGCCGCCCCGGCGCGGGCGGAAGCGAGAAGTCGACACGGTCGCGGGTGACGCCCTGGAGCACCGCTGCCTTGTCCCTGGGCGCGGCCGCGTCGATCGACGCACCGGTCCGTGGATCGTGGTCGTCCACGACCAGCTCCACACCGTCCAGGTGCCTGAGCGCGAGCAGTTCGGACCTCGTGTACGCCGCGTCCTGCGGACCGCGGCGTCCGAGCAGCACCACCTCGCGCACCGAGGCGGCGCGCAGGGCCGTCAGCGCGTGGTCCGCGATGTCGGTGCCTGCCAGCATGTCCGGGTCCGCGACCAGGATGCGGGCGACGTCGAGGGCGACATTGCCGTTGCCGACCACGACCACGCGCTCGGCGGACAGGTCGATCGCGTCGGGCGCGACCTCCGGGTGGGCGTTGTACCAGGCGACGAACGCCGTCGCGGAGATGCAGCCGGGCAGTTCCTCGCCGGGGATACCCAGCCGGCGGTCGGTGGAGGCGCCCACGGCGTAGACGACCGCGTCGTGGTGCGCCGCGAGCTCCTCCGCGGTGATGTCCCGGCCGACTTCCAGGCCCAGGTGCATCCGCACGCGGGGGTGCGAGTGGAACCGCCCGAAGGTGTCGCCGACCTTCTTGGTGGCGGGATGGTCCGGCGCCACCCCGTACCGGACGAGGCCGCCGGCCACCGGGAGCCGGTCCACGAGCGTGACCTCGGCGTTGGTGTGCAGCAGCAGGTCCTCGGCGGCGTACATGCCGGCCGGGCCCGTGCCGACGACCGCGACCCGGATCGGCGCGAAGTCGGACGGCAGGCTGCGGTCGAAGGCGGGCTCGCCCCAGGAGTGGAAGTTCGGGCCGTCGTCGGCCGGTTGGGGCTCCTGGCCCTCGAAGTACTCCGCGTTGATCCGGGCGTACTCCTTCTGCGCGGTGGACAGGCTGTCCACCGGGAAGATCGCGTCCACCGGACAGGCGTCGGCGCACGCGCCGCAGTCGATGCACGACTTCGGGTCGATGTACAGCATCTCCGTGCTGCCGAAGGCGCGTTCCTGCGGCGTCGGGTGAATGCAGTTGACCGGGCACACGGCGACGCAGGTGGCGTCGCTGCAACAGGTCTGGGTGATGGCGAAGGTCATGTCGTCAGCTCGGTTCGGCTCGGATTCGGCTCTGTCGGGCTCAGCTCGGTCCGGCGCGGTCAGATCAGGTTCGCGCGCTTGTAGAACATCTGGGCCGGCTTGGTGAGCAGTCGGGCCGAGGCCAGGAACTCCATGAGGCCCGCGCAGCTCGAGCGCATCAGGGACTTATGGTGCTCGTTGGCCTTCGCCTCGCCGACGGCGCGCTTCCTGTCGAGTCCGGCGTTGGTGTAGACGTCCTTGTTCACCATGCTGGTGACGATGACGTAGGACGCGACCGCGATGACGAAGGCGTGGATCTGGCGGCGCAGCCACCCGGCCTTCTCCAGGTGCCTGCGCGTCTCGTCGCGGGCGAACTTCATGTGCCGCGACTCCTCGACGACATGGATGTTGTTGATGGTGCGGACGAACGGCACGACCCGCTCGTCGCGCATCCAGTCGCGCTGCATCACGTCGAGGACCTCCTCGGCCACGAGGATCGCGGCGTACGCGGCCTCCCCGAACGCAACTGTCTTGAAGACCCTGCCCAGTTCGACCGCGATCCGGTGCGGGCGGTACGCCGGTGCGCCGAGCTTCTTCGCGCCGCGGGCGAACATGATCGAGTGCCGGCACTCGTCGGCGATCTCGGTCAGGGCCCACTGGAAGCCGGCCTGGGTCGGGTCCTTGGCGTAGATGTCGCGGAGCACCATCTGCTGCAGGATCATCTCGAACCAGATGCCGGTGCTGGCGACCGACGCGGCCTCCTGCCGCGTCAGCTCCTTGCGCTGCGCATCGGTCATCTCCCGCCAGTACGCCGTGCCGTACAGCGTGCTCCACTCCGGGCTCGCACCGTGGAAGTCCTTGTCAAGCGGCGTCTCCCAGTCCACCTCCGTGACCGGGTCGTACGACAGCGTCGCGGCCGAGTCGAGCAGGCGCCGGGCGACGTCGTGGTCGCGGTCCTCGTCGGGGGCCCCGTCCTGGATCTCCGGCCGAACGGTGCTGCTTGCCATGGTGCGGCTCCTCGTTGCGGTGGGTGGTGTTCCTTGTTCGCTGGTGCGGGATGTGCGGGATGTGCGGGTTGTGCGGGGGTGCGTCGGGGCGACGGGAGGGCTGTGGGGCCGTCAGTCGCGCTCGTGCCCGCGCGGTGACCGGCGGCTCGCGAGATCCCGTCGCCGCCGCTTGTTAGACGGACCGTATAGTAAGAGTGCCGCTCGGGCCTACCCCCGAGTACAAAATCGTCAACGGCGGCCCGGCAGGGGTGTGCTGAGGAGTGGCGCCTCACCAGGACGTCCCGCTTCACGCACGGGAAACCGACCGGCACCGGCGCTGGACCTGCGACATGTACGGCACGCGAACAAGACCCGCGACTGCCGAGCCGCACACCGCACGGAGCCGCGGCCGACCCGACCGCCCGCGGTCAGCCGGCCCGTCAGCTCACAGCGTCTCGCTCAGCGAGTCCGCCGGCCTGCGACGGGCCGTTCGGGTCGCGGGGACCGAGGCCGCCGCCACCGCGCCGAGCACCGCCGCGGCGATCAGCGCCAACAGCACCGGCAGCGGCGGCAGTTGCGCAATGCCCGCGCCCATGCCGCCGGCGCCGCCCTGGGCGTCCACCAGACGGCGGCCCGCCACGGCGCCCACGGTTGTCCCGAGAACGGCGGACAGCAGCGCGGTCAGACCGGCCGCCGTCACGATCACCGCCCCGATCTGCCGGGGCGTCAGGCCGATGGCCTTGAGGGCGAGCAGGTCGCGGCCCCGTTCGCGTACACCCGTACCGATCAGTGTCAGCAGCTCGATCAGGCCGATCAGCGCGAGGACCGCGATCAGCGCGGCGATCACCGCGCGCGCCGGTTCCAGACGGTCCGCCGGGTTGGGCGTCTCCCGGATCTCCAGCGCGCCGCCGCCCGCCTCGGCGAGCTCCGTGCTCACCGCGCGCGGATCGGCGCCGTCGCGCAGCACCAGCGCGTGGAATCCGGGCCGCAGGCCGGGATCGCGCTCGCGCAGGGTGTCGATCGTCGTCGAGACGATCCGGCCGCCGGACTCCGGTTCGATGCTGCGGCCGACGATGTGGAGGATCTGCGGCCGTCCCTCGACCGTCATCCGCACCCAGTCGCCCACCCGTACGCCGAGCAGGTCCAGCAGCCCCTGGCCGGCGACCGCCTCGTCGGGGCCGTCGGGTGCCCGGCCCTCCACCACGGCGGACGGGTACGGCTCCTGGGCGGTGCCGAGCCCGCGCAAGGTGATGGTGCCCGTCTGGCCCGGTACGAGGGCCGCCGTCTCCACGCCGGGATGGACCGCTGTCACGTCGTCGACACCGGCGAGGATGCGCTCCAGCTCCGCCTCCGTCGGACCGCCCGGCTGCTCGGCCCGTACGGTCAGCGCGGCCGGCAGTCCCACCCGGTCCGGGTGGCTGCGGAACTGGTCCAGGGTCGACCAGGCGACCAGCGCCACGGTGATCAGCACCAGCGGCAGCGCGAGGCGGAGTACCGCCGCCACCGCGCCGCCCCGGCGTGCGAAGGCGGCGCGCGTGCCGAGCACGAGGGCGGGCGGCACCCGCATGCCGAGCGCCCATCTGCCGAGCACGGTCATCGGCGCGGCGGTCGGCAGCGCCGCCCGGGCCACGGGGACCGGGGGCACGCGTCCGGCACGCCAGGCCGCGAGGCCCGTGGCGACCGCGATGAGCAGCACCGCGCCGCACGGCAGGCCGATCAACAGGGCCGTGTGACCGGGCAGGTCCTGCCACAGGGCGACCGCGTCACCGATCCGGCCCGGTATCCGCGACCCCAGCAGGGCGATCGCGAGCGTGCCGAGCGCCGCGCCCAGGAGCGCGAAGGCCAGGTGCTGCACGAGGAAGCCGCGGACCACCTGGCCGGGTGTGAACCCGACGGCCTTGAGCACCGCGATGTCCCGGAGCTGGCCGCGCACCCGTGCGCCGATCGCCCCCGAAGCGGCCAGAGCGGCGGCCAGCAGCGCGCCCGTCCCGAACACGGCGAACAGCTGCCCCAGCAGCCGGTCGTCGCCGCCCGCCTCGGCCCGCGCCTGCTGCCACTTGGTGACCCGGGCGACGCGGTCGGCGCCGAGGAGCGTCACCGCGCGCTGGACGGTGAAGTCGGTGTCGTCCGGGTCGTCCAGCCGCAGGCCCACGGTCTGCCCGCCGCTGCCGGGGTCGACCTTGTCGAGCGTGCCGGGCAGCACCCAGCCGATGCCCGGCTCGCCCCCCGGCCGGTAGCGCGGCTCCGCGGCCTCCGCGATGCCCGCGACGCGCAGCGTGCTCGCCGAACCCTCCGGCCCGGCGACCCGCAGCGTGTCGCCCGGCTCCGCCCACAGGGCCCGGGCGACCGACGTCTCCAGCACGACCGCGGCCGCGCCGCCGTCGCCGGACGGCGGGAGCCAGCTGCCCGAGGTGACCAGCGGCCGGGCGGTCTCCGGGGGCCGGGCGCCGGTCGCGCGCAGTTCGAGGCCCGCCCGTGCCCCGCGCGACTCGACCGTGGTCGTCGCGGTGCGGTACGGGCCGGAGAGTGCGGCCACGCCGTCGAGCCGGGACAGGCCGGTGGTGTCGGTTCCGGCGCGCGTGTGCAGCCAGATGTGAGCGCCCTGGGACTGGTTGAAGACCCGCTGCCAGGGGTTGGCCGCGTAGCCGAACAGCGCGCCGGCCAGGAGCAGAGAGGCGATGATCCCTGCACTGGCGAGGACGACGAACAGGGCTTCGCCGCGGTGTGCCCGGAAGTCGGCGTGCGCCCAGCGCAGAGTGGCGCGCACCGTCAGTCCCCCAGCTCGAGCACGCCGGAGACGCCGCCGCCCGGGGCGCGGTGCCCGGTGCCGAGCACCGCGTCGTCGGCGATGCGTCCGTCGAAGAAGCTGATGACGCGGTCGGCGGCGCTCGCCATCCGGGCGTCGTGGGTGACCATGAGGATCGTCTGACCGCGCTGGTGGAAGCGGGAGAGCAGCCGCAGCACCTCACGGGTGCCCTTGCTGTCGAGGCTGCCTGCGGGCTCGTCGGCCAGCAGCAGCGCGGGGTGGTTGACGAGTGCCCGGGCGAGCGCGACGCGCTGCTGCTCACCGCCGGACAGTTCGCCCGGCATCGACTTCTCCCGGCCTTCCAGCCCGAGCTCGGCGAGCAGTTCGGCACGGGAGGCGCGCGCCGACCGGGGCGACGCCCCGGCGAGCAGCGCGGGCAGTTCCACGTTGTCGGCGACGGTGAGGTTGGAGACGAGGTTGAAGAACTGGAAGACGATGCCGATGCTGCGGCGCCGCAGCACCGCCCAGCGGGCCTCCCGGTAGGCGTCGACCTGCTCGCCGCCGATCCACAGCCGCCCGCTGTCGGGCCGCTGGAGCCCGCCGATCAGGTGCAGCAGCGTCGACTTCCCGGCGCCCGAGGGACCCGTGACCGCGACGAATTCTCCGGGCCGCACGGTCAGGTCCACCCCGCGCACGGCGTGCACGGCGGCGCCCTCGCCGTAGTGGGTCTTGGTCAGACCCTCGGCGCGCACGATCGGTGTGCTCCCGGCTCCGGAGGGTGGCATGTCCGGGTGCGGCGAGGAGCCCGTGTCCGCGCCGGTGCGGACGCCCCGGGCCTCGGACGGCCGGACACCGCGGTCCCGGCCGCCGGACCCGGCCGCGCCGGGCTGCGCCCTGCGACCGCCGGACGGCGCGTCGTCGCTCATTCCAGCTCCTCCTGACAACGTTCCAGCCAGTCGAGGTCGGCCTGCAGATGCAGCATGGCGCCCTCGATCAGCAACTGGGAGATCCTGTTGTCCCGGTCCTCGGACGCGGCCAGCTTCGACAGCTCCCGCATGGTGTTGAGGTACTGCCGCCGCTGCCTGTTGATCAGGGCGATCGGGTCGGCGAGCCCCGACTCCGGCGCGAGCGCGAGCTTCATGAAGAACTCGTCCCGCACCCGCGGCTCGTCGGTGGTCTCCTCGAACCAGGCCAGCACGGCCTCGCGCCCGGCGTCGGTGAGCCGGTACGTCCGTTTGTTGGGCCGGCCCGACTGTTCGACGTCCTCGCCGTCGATCAGGCCGCTCTTCTCCAGCCTGCCGAGAGTGACGTAGATCTGGCCGACGTTCGGCTGAGGGTACGCGGCGCCCAGGAGCTTCTCAAGGTCCTGCTTGAGCTCGTAGCCGTGCGCGGGGCCCCGGGTGAGGAGTGCCAGGAGCGGCAGCCGCACGCGCTCCCCCTCTCTCCCGCTGCGTAGTCTGCTGTTGGCCGGGCAGTGGGACGTCCGGACCGCCCGCCCGCCCCGTCTGCCTGGGCCTCTAGTATCGCCCATGCCTAACGGGTATATATAGGCCACGATGGTCGGCGGCGCAGCCGGATCGTGCACCGGGAGGAACCTATGCGGTGGATGCGTGCCGCGGGTAGGGGACTCCTGGCCGCGGCGGTGGTTCTCGCGGGATACGCCGGATTCGACGCGCGCGGCGGGGGAGCGGAGCCCGCCGGCCGGGGGCCGATGACCCTGGTGACGGCCGGCGACCTGACCGGCTATCTCCCGCCGCTGCTCGAGGACTGGAACGAGGAGCACCCCGGCGAACGCGTGACGCTCGTCGAGCTGCCGGACTCGGCCGACGAGACCCGCGCGCAGATGATCAGCGAGCTGCGCTCGGGCAGCGACCGGTTCGACGTGCTCAACATCGACGTGGCCTGGACCTCGGAGTTCGCCGCGGCGGGGTGGATCTCGCCGCTGGAGCGCGACCGCTTCCCCCTGGACACCTTCCTGAGTCCCGTGGTGGACACCGCGACCTTCGACGGGCGGTTGTACGCCGTCCCGTACGTGACCAACGCCGGGCTGCTCTACTACCGCCGGGACGTCCTGGACCGTGCCGGCGTGAAGCCGCCCCGCACCTGGGCCGAGCTGGCCCGCCAGGCCCGCACCCTCGCCCCGCGCCACGGCCTCGGCGGCTACGCGGGTCAGTTCCTGCCGTACGAGGGCCTGACCGTCAACGTCACGGAGGCGGTGCACTCGGCGGGCGGCTCGATCCTGCGGGACGACGGCGAACGGGTCACAGTGGACTCGGACGCCGCGCGTGCCGCCTTCTCCTTCCTCGCGGACGGCGTGCGCGAGGGCTGGATTCCCCGTGACGCCCTCGGCTACAAGGAGGAGGAGTCGCGCCGGGCGTTCCAGGACGGCCGGCTGCTGTTCCTGCGCAACTGGCCGTATGTGTACACCGACGCGAGCGCGAAGGACTCCAATGTGGCCGGGCGGTTCGGCGCGGTGCCCCTGCCCGGTGCCGACGGCCCGGGCACCAGCGTGCTCGGCGGCTCCAACCTGGCGATCAGCAGCCATGCGCGCCATCCTGAGTCGGCCGCCGACCTGATCGCGTACCTCACCAGCGAGCGCGTCCAGCGGAAGGTCCTGACCGAGGGGTCGCTGCCGCCCGTGCGCGCCGCGCTGTACGAGGATCCGGCGCTGATCGCCGCGCATCCGTATCTGCCGACCCTGCGCCGCAGCGTGCTGTCGGCCGTGCCGCGCCCCAAGTCCGCGCGCTACGACCAGGTGAGCCTCGCCGTGCAGGCGGTGGCGCAGGACGTCATGGCGCTGCGCCAGACGCCCGAGCAGGCGGTCGCGCGACTGGCGCGCGAGCTCGGCGCCATTTCCCGCACCGGCTGAGCCCATCGTCACCTCCCCCAGGAGCCCTTACTTACATGTTAAGTAGAGGCTCCTCGCTATTTGAAGACCCCAGAGCGGGACATAACCCCCCAGCTTTCGATAGTTTACGGACGCATCGTTGACACCTCGGCGTCATGGCTACTTAACATGCATGCATAACAGCGCCACTCGATCCGGGGCGCTCTCGCATTCAGCAGAAACAGGTCGACGCGAGATGCTCAGCACGCTTCCGGCCGGCATCGGCCACCCCACCCGCAGCTCCGCCACCCCCGAACCGTGGTGGCGCGACGCGGTGATCTACCAGGTGTACGTCCGTAGCTTCCTCGACAGCACGGGGGACGGGATAGGCGACCTGGCCGGCGTCCGTGCCGGGCTTCCCTACCTGCGGAAACTCGGCGTCGACGGCATCTGGCTCAGCCCGTTCTACCCCTCACCGCAGCACGACCACGGCTACGACGTCGCCGACTACTGCGACGTCGACCCCGTCTACGGCGACCTCGCCGAGTTCGACCGGCTGGTGGCCGACGCCCGCAGGCTCGGGCTCAAGCTGCTGCTCGACATCGTCCCGAACCACTGCTCCAGCGAGCACCCCTGGTTCCGCGAGGCCCTCGCCGCTGCCCCCGGCAGCCCCGCCCGCTCCCGTTTCCACTTCGCCCCCGGCCGCGGCGCGGACGGCGCCGAACCGCCCAACAACTGGCGCGCCATGTTCGGCGGCCCCGCCTGGAGCCGGACCACGGACCCCGACGGGACGCCCGGAGAGTGGTACCTGCACCTGTTCACCCCCGAGCAGCCCGACCTCAACTGGCGTGACCCGGCCGTCGGCGACGAGTTCGAGCGGGTGCTGCGCTTCTGGCTCGACCGCGGTGTGGACGGCTTCCGCATCGACGTGGCGGCCGGTCTCTACAAGCACCCCGACCTGCCGGACTCGGACGACCCCGAAGCGGACGAGCGCTCCCGCGACTCGGTCAACCCGCTCGCCTGGAACCAGCCGGAGGTCCACGACGTGTGGCGCCGCTGGCGCGCGGTGTGCGAGGAGTACGCCGCACGCGACGGTCACGAGCGGCTGCTCGTCGGCGAGGTCTCCGTACCGACCGCGCGCGAGCACGCCCTGTACGTCCGGCCCGACGAACTGCACCAGGCGTTCTTCTTCGACTTGCTCAGCGCCCCCTGGGACGCCGACGCCTTCCGTTCGACGATCGACGAGGCCGTACGCGACATCGCCGGCACCGGCTCCACCGTCACCTGGGTGCTCAACAACCACGACCAGATCCGCACGGTGACGCGGTACGCGGGAGAACCCGGTGTCGAGGGCAGCGGACTCGGCGCCGCCCGCGCCCGCGCCGCCGCCCTGCTGATGCTGGCCCTGCCGGGCGCCGCGTACGTCTACCAGGGGGAGGAGCTCGGCCTGCCCGAGGTCCTCGACCTGCCGGACGAGGTCCTCACCGACCCGATCTTCCACCGCACCGGCAGCCGCAAGCACATCCGCGACGGCTGCCGCGTTCCGCTGCCCTGGTCCGGCCATGCTTCCCCGTTCGGCTTCAGCCAGGGCGAGGCCGGGGCCCGGCCGTGGCTGCCGCAGCCCGAGTGGTTCGCGGAGCACGCCACGGACCGGGCCCTCGCCGACACCCGATCCTTCTGGCACCTGTACCGCGAGGGCCTGCAACTGCGGCACAGCCTCCCGCAGTTGGGCGAGGGCACGCTCCGCTGGCTGGACGCGCCCCCGCACGTGCTGGCCATGGTCCGCGGCGACGGACTGATCTGCGCCGTCAACTTCGGCGCCGAGCCCGTCCCCGCTCCCGCGAGCGGCACCCCTCTGCTCTCCAGCGGCCCCTGCCCCGACGGTGTGCTCCCCGGAGCGACCGCCGCGTGGTGGACCGCCGACCCCACCTCCTGACCGCCCCACTCTCGGAAGGACCCTCACCATGCGACGACCCTCGAACACGACCCGGCGGACGGCAGCGACGGTCTCGGCGGCCCTCGCCGTCGCCCTGACCGCCACCGCCTGCGGTGGCACCACCGGCCCCGCGAGCGGCGGTGAACTCAGTGGCCAGACCGTCACCGTGGCCGGTGTCTGGACCGGCAGCGAACAGAAGAACTTCAAGAAGGTGCTCGACGCCTTCACCGAGAAGACGGGTGCGAAGACCGTCTTCGTGCCCTCCGGCGACAACGTCTCCACCTTCGTCGGCAGCAAGATCGAGGGCGGCAACGCCCCCGACGTGGTGATGGTCCCGCAGGTCGGCGTGCTGAAGCAGTTCGCCTCCGAGGGCTGGCTCAAGCCGCTGTCGGACAAGACCGCGAAGTCGGCCACCGACGGCCTTTCCCCTGTCTGGAAGAACTACGGCACGGTCGACGGCACCTACTACGGCCTCTACTTCAAGGCGGCCCACAAGTCGACCGTCTGGTACAGCCCGGACGCGTTCACCCAGGCCGGCGTCACGGAGCCCAGCTCGTGGACGGGCCTGCTGGAGGCCGGCCGCACCCTCTCGGACTCCGGCCGACCCGCCTTCGCGATAGCCGGCGAGGACGGCTGGACGCTCACCGACTGGTTCGAGAACGTGTATCTCTCGCAGGCCGGACCGGAGAAGTACGACCAGCTCGCCCAGCACAAGATCAAGTGGACGGACGAGAGCGTCGTCAAGGCGCTGACCACCCTCGCCGAGGTGTTCAAGGACAAGCAGCTCGTCGCCGGCGGCGCCCAGGGCGCGCTGCGCACCGACTTCCCCGCCTCCGTCGAGCAGGTCTTCGGCCCCGAACCGAAGGCGGGCATGGTCTACGAGGGCGACTTCGTCGCGGGCGTGGCCAAGGACGAGTTCGGCAGGAAGCCGGGCGAGGACGCCAAGTTCTTCCCCTTCCCCGGGGTCGGCGCCGGGGAGCCGCCGGTGGTCAGCGGCGGCGACGCGGCCGTCGTCCTGAAGGAGGGCAAGAACGCCGAGGCCGGGATGCGGCTGCTGGAGTTCCTGGCGACGCCCGAGGCCGCGGAGGTCTGGGCCGGCGCGGGCGGCTTCCTCTCGCCGAACAAGGACGTCAGCCTCGACGCGTACAGCGACGACGTGACCCGTAAGACCGCCGAATCGCTGATCGGCGCGGGCAACTCGGTCCGCTTCGACATGTCCGACCAGGCACCCGCCGCCTTCGGCGGCACCAAGGGCGCGGGGGAGTGGAAGCTGCTCCAGGACTTCCTGCGCGACCCGTCCGACCCGAAGGCCACCGCGGCGAAGCTGGAAGCCGCGGCGGCCAAGGCGTACCGGAACTGAGGCCGCTCTCATGCCTGACACCCTCAAGGCCGGCGTCGCGGTGGACCCGCGGCGCCGGGCCCAGCGCAGGAAGCGCCGCCTCGCGGTCGTCTTCGTCCTGCCCGCACTGCTGCTCCTCGGCGCGCTCGTCGTCTACCCCGTCCTCTTCTCCGTCGGCCGCAGTCTGTTCGACGCGAGCGGGGACCGGTTCGTGGGCGCGGCCAACTACACCGAGATGTTCAGTGATCCGGCCACGCTCAGGGCCATCCGCAACAGCACCATCTGGGTCGTCGTCGCACCCGTCCTGCTGACCGGTCTCGGGCTGATGCTCGCCGTGCTCACCGAGAAGGTGCGCTGGGCCACCGCGTTCAAGCTGGTGCTCTTCCTCCCCATGGCGGTCTCCTTCCTCGCCGCGGGCATCATCTTCCGGCTCGCCTACGAGCAGGACCCGGACCGGGGCGTGCTCAACGCCGCCGTCGTCGGCGTCCACGACGCCTTCGAGGATCCGGCGGCGTATCCGACGGCCAGGGCCCGCGAGAACCAGGGTCTCGCCGGCGGCGCGGGCGGCTCCTACACCACCGAGGAGGCCGTGCAGCCGGGACGGACCGTGACCCTCGGCTTCGTGGGCGTCGCCCCCGACGCCATGCCCGCCGGGGCGAAGGCCGCGGCCGTGAAGGAGCCGGGACCCGACGCGATCGGCGGAGTCGTCTACCTCGACTTCGCCCCGGGAGGCGGCGGTGCGCAGGGAAAGGTCGACCCGGCCGAGAAGGGACTGCCGGGCATGACCGTCGAGGCCGTACGTGACGGGACGACCGCGGCCACCACGACGACGGCCGCCGACGGATCGTTCCGCTTCGCCGGCCTGGACGACGGCGCGTACACGGTCCGGCTGCCCGCGTCGAACTTCGCCGCCCCCTACGGAGGCGTGAACTGGCTCGGCCCCGCCCTCGTGACCCCCGCGATCATCGGCGCCTACCTGTGGGTGTGGACCGGATTCGCGATGGTGCTGATCGGGGCCGGCCTCTCCGCCATCCCGCGCGACGCGCTGGAGGCGGCCCGGATGGACGGCGCCACCGAGGGCCAGATCTTCCGCAAGATCACCGTGCCGCTGCTCGCACCCGTGCTCACCGTCGTCTTCGTGACCCTGGTGATCAATGTGATGAAGGTCTTCGACCTCGTCTGGATCATCGCGCCCGGACCGGTCCAGGAGGAGGCCAACGTACTGGCCACCCGCATGTGGCTGGTGTCGTTCGGCGGCGGCAACGACCAGGGCCTCGGCAGCGCGCTCAGCGTCCTGCTCCTCCTGCTCGTTGTCCCCGCGATGATCTTCAACGTCCGGCGGTTCAGGAGGAGCGGAGCATGAGCGGCCACAGCACCATCGAGCGCCCGCCGCTCGCCGAGGCCCCCGTCCCCACGGCGGTCCCGGCCGCGCCGCGCCGCCCCGGGCGGCAGAAGCGCCTGACCAAGTGGCTGAACAGCGGGATCGTCCAGGCCCTGCTGATCGTCGTGGCCCTGGTCTGGATCACGCCCCTCGCCGGACTGTTCCTCTCCTCGCTGCGCTCGGAGCGGGACAACGCGTCCGACGGCTGGTGGACGGCGCTCAGCGACCCCTCCCAGCTGTCACTGGACAACTACACGGCGCTGCTGGAGGACTCCGGCATCACCGCCGCGTTCTGGAACACCGTCCTGATCTCCGTGCCCACCACGATCCTGGTCGTCGGCATCGCCGCACTCGCCGGATACGCCTTCGCCTGGCTCGACTTCCCGGGCCGTGACGCGATCTTCCTGGTGGTCGTCGGACTGCTGGTGGTCCCCGTCCAGATCGGGCTGCTGCCCGTGGCCAAACTCTTCGGCGCCATCGGGCTGTTCGGTACGATCGCGGGCGTCGTCCTGTTCCACGTCGCCTACGGACTCCCGTTCGCGATCTTCCTGTTGCGCAACTACTTCGCCGAGATACCGCGCGAGATGCTGGAGGCCGCCCGGATGGACGGCGGCAGCGAGTGGCGGATCTTCTCCCGTCTCGTGCTGCCGCTCGGCCGGCCGGCCCTCGCGAGCCTCGCCATCTTCCAGTTCCTGTGGGTCTGGAACGACATGCTCGTGGCGCTGCTCTTCGCGGACAGCGGATCCCAGCCGCTGACCGTCGCCCTGCAGTCCCAGATGCGGCAGTTCGGCAGCAACATCGGTGTGCTGGCCCCGGGCGCGTTCCTCTCGCTGGTGGTCCCGCTGGTGGTCTTCTTCGCCTTCCAGCGGCACTTCGTGCAGGGAGTGATGGCCGGATCGGTCAAGTAGGACCGAGAGACCGGCGTCGTCCGCCCGTGGGGCGGACGACGCCGGTCCACGCGCGCGCGGACGCCGGCCGTCCCCCGCCACGGCCGTCCCGCCCGGGCGCGGGCGGTCAGGATCGCTCCCTCCGGGGCGCCGATCACGACCGTGACGAGGCCCCTGTCGATCAGGGGCCGATCACGAGATATCTTGATGTCGAGCAATGTTGCAGACGTGGAGAGCGGAGCACCCGGTGACTGACTCGACCATCATCTATACGCACACTGACGAGGCGCCCGCCCTGGCGACGTACTCGTTCCTGCCCGTGGTCCAGGCGTACGCCTCGACGGCCGGTGTCACCGTGGAGACCCGTGACATCTCGCTCGCGGGACGGATCATCTCCCAGTTCCCCGAGTACCTCGAAGAGGGACAGCGCGTCGACGACGCCCTCGCCGAGCTCGGCGAGCTGGCCAAGACGCCCAGCGCGAACATCATCAAGCTGCCGAACATCTCGGCCTCGATCCCGCAGCTGAAGGCCGCGGTCGCCGAGCTCCAGGAGCAGGGCTACGCGCTGCCGGACTACCCGGACGACCCGAAGACCGACGAGGAGCGCGACATCCGCGCCCGCTACGACAAGGTCAAGGGCAGCGCCGTCAACCCGGTCCTGCGCGAGGGCAACTCCGACCGCCGCGCCCCCGCCTCGGTCAAGAACTACGCCAAGGAACACCCGCACCGCATGGGCGCGTGGACCTCCGACTCGAAGACGAACGTCGCCACCATGGGCGTCGACGACTTCCGCTCCACCGAGAAGTCCGCGGTCGTCGCCGAGGACGGCACCCTGCGCATCGAGCTCAAGGGTGACGACGGCTCCACCACCGTGCTGCGCGAGTCGGTCCCCGTCCTCGCCGGCGAGGTCGTCGACGCGTCCGTCATGCGCGTGGCCGCCCTGCGCGAGTTCCTCACCGCCCAGGTCGCCCGCGCCAAGGCGGAGGGCGTGCTGTTCTCCGTGCACCTGAAGGCCACGATGATGAAGGTCTCCGACCCGATCGTCTTCGGCCACGTCGTACGCGCCTTCTTCCCGAAGACCTTCGCGCAGTACGGCGAGGCGCTCGCCAAGGCCGGCCTCACCCCGAACGACGGCCTCGGCGGCATCTTCAAGGGCCTCGAGGCCCTGCCCGAGGGCGCCGAGATCAAGGCGTCCTTCGACGCCGAGCTCGCCGAGGGCCCGACCCTCGCCATGGTCGACTCCGACCGCGGCATCACCAACCTGCACGTTCCGAGCGACGTCATCGTCGACGCCTCCATGCCGGCCATGATCCGCACCTCCGGCCACATGTGGGGCCCCGACGGCCAGGAGGCCGACACCCTCGCCGTCCTCCCGGACAGCAGCTACGCGGGCGTCTACCAGGCCGTCATCGAGGACTGCCGCGCCAACGGCGCCTACGACCCGGCCACCATGGGCTCCGTGCCCAACGTCGGCCTGATGGCGCAGAAGGCCGAGGAGTACGGCAGCCACGACAAGACCTTCGAGATCCCCGCCACCGGCACCGTCCGTGTCGTCGACGCCGACGGCAACGCCGTGCTGGAGCAGGTCGTCGGGGCGGGCGACATCTTCCGCATGTGCCAGACCAAGGACGCCCCGATCAAGGACTGGGTGAAGCTCGCCGTCACCCGCGCCCGCGCCACCGGCGACCCGGCCGTCTTCTGGCTGGACGAGGGCCGCGCCCACGACGCGCAGCTGATCGAGAAGGTCAAGGCGTACCTGCAGGAGCACGACACCGAGGGTCTGGACATCAGGATCCTGTCCCCGGTCGAGGCGACCAAGTTCTCCGTCGAGCGCATCCGCCGTGGCGAGAACACCATCTCCGTCACCGGCAACGTGCTGCGCGACTACCTGACCGACCTCTTCCCGATCCTGGAGCTGGGGACCAGCGCCAAGATGCTGTCGGTCGTCCCGCTGATGAACGGCGGCGGCCTCTTCGAGACGGGCGCCGGCGGCTCCGCCCCGAAGCACGTCCAGCAGCTCGTCAAGGAGAACTACCTGCGCTGGGACAGCCTCGGCGAGTTCCTCGCGCTGGCGGTCAGCTTCGAGCACCTGGCGACGACCACGGGCAACGCGCGCGCCCAGGTTCTCGCCGACACGCTGGACCGCGCCACCGGCACCTTCCTCAACGAGGACAAGTCGCCCAGCCGCAAGCTCGGCGGCATCGACAACCGCGGCAGCCACTTCTACCTGGCCCTGTACTGGGCCCAGGAGCTGGCCCGGCAGACCGACGACGCGCAGCTCGCGGAGGCGTTCGGGCCCCTGGCCAAGACGCTGGGCGAGCAGGAGCGGACCATCGTCGACGAGCTGATCGCCGTCCAGGGCTCCCCGGCCGACATCGGCGGCTACTACCAGCCCGACCCGGCCAAGGCCGCGACCGTCATGCGTCCCTCGGCGACCTTCAACCAGGCGCTCGCCACTCTCGGCTGACGCCGACGCACCCCATCCGCCCCGGCCGGCGCCACGCCGGCCGGGGCGGACGCGTACTCCCGTGACGTCGGCCGGGCACGACGAAGGGACGGCCACCCGATGACCGGGTGACCGTCCCTTTGGTGACGGTGCGTCAGTAACGCTCGACGAGCGGCGCGCCGCCGTACTTGGAGCCGGACAGACCGAGCGTCGCGTCGTACGCCTTCTCGTGGTCGCCGTTGGCGTCGTGCGCCTCGATCGAATCCGACACCGCCTTGCGCAGCGCCGTGTCGTCCTTGTCCATACCGATGCCGTACGGCTCCTCGGTGAACGGGTTGCCGACGACCTTCAGTTTGTCCGGCGCCTGGGCCGCGTAGCCCATCAGGATGGCGTCGTCCGTGGTCACGGCGTCGACGTCGCCGGCGAGCAGCCGCTCGACGCACTCGCCGTCCTTGTCGGTCGCGACCGTCTGCGTGTTGTACTCGGGCTTCTGGATCTCGCGCAGGGCCGTCGCGCCCTTCACCGCGCAGACCGTCTTGCCCTCCAGGGAGTACGGGCCGCCGATGGTGCCGTCGTCCTCGCGGACCAGCAGGTCGGCGCCGGCCATGAAGTACGGCCCCGCGAAGCCGACCTTCTTCTTGCGCTCGTCGTTGATCGTGTACGTGCCGACGTACAGGTCGACCTCGCCATTGGTGATGGCCGCTTCACGGCTGCGGGTGTCGATCGTCTTGAACTGGATCAGCCGGGGCGCGAAGCCGAGGTCCGCGGCGACCATCTTGGCGATCTCGATGTCGAAACCCGAGCGCTGGCCGTCCTTGTCCTGGTAGCCCAGGAAGGGCTGGTCGTCCGCGACCCCGATCACGAGCTTGCCCGCCTTCTGCGCCCTGGCCAGGGTCGGGGAGTCGAACGAGACGTCCGTCGCGACCTTGTACGTGGGGAGCTTGGGCCGGTCCATGGAACTCGGGCCGCCCGGCGGGTCGTCATCCGCGGAACGCGATTCGCCGCTGCAGGAGGTGGTGGTGAGAGCGACCGCGATCATGGTGATCGCCGCGAACGTGGCCGACTTGCGGGACTTCATGGTGCGACATCCTCTGTTCCAACGATCCGGGGGAGCGGACGACGCCCGGAGACGGCGTTCGCTCCCGCACCGAGACCGTGGTCCCCTGCTCCACCGTTCTCGATTGTGAGGACCCTAAGGAAGGGCGCGGTGGTTCGTCACCACATCTGAGCTGAACTTGAGGATCACGGTCCGGAAACGGAGAGGTGAAACCGGGGCGAACTGTGATGTCAACGGCGCGGTGATCCGGGTCAAGGGCACGAGCCGCACATCCCGAGGAAAAGCGCTGGTCGGAAAGTGTGGGCGAGGGGTCGTTCCCCCGGTTGTGGTGTGGCGTGTTGCGGCGGCGACCGCCGGGCCCCTAAATGAGGCAAATCCCTAAAATTTCCCGGATCGGATGGCTCATGGTGCTCACCTACACGCTCCACCGTGGCGTACTGGTCGTCACGCTCCACGGCGACGTCATGATCAGTGACCGTGCCACGGTGTCGCAGCAGCTCGCGGAGGTCGTCCGGTCCTATCTGCCGCGGGCCGTGGTGATCGAGCTCCGGACGTCGGTGGTGAGCGCGGCGGCGCTCAGCGCCGTGCTGCGGGCGCACCGGCAGTGCGGCCAGGCGGGCATGACGCTGTCGGCTGTGGCCACGGTGGCATCGGCCAGGCGCCTGCTCAAGGCCGGTACGGACGGCTCCGGCCTGCGGGTCTTCGCCCGCCGCGCGGACGCCGTCACAGCGGCGGTCATGCCCGCGGCGTCGCCGGTCGCCCCTCCCGCCGCGGTGACGCCTCCGGCGGCCGCTGCCCCGGCCCCGGCCTGACGGTCCGGTGTCGTCTCCGACGCCGCCCCGGGGGCCGGGGCCCGAAGCGTGTCGTGCGGCCGCCCGATGGCCGACGGCATCGCGTGCGCGCCCGTGGGCGTGCCGCCTCGGCCGCCGGGGCGCCGCGCGCCGGTCCCGGTCACACCACCGGGCTCCCCGGCGTCGGCGGGAGCAGCTGCTCCGTCCACACCGTCTTGCCCTCCCGCGCGTGCCGCGTTCCCCAGTGCTCCGTCAGCTGGGCGACGAGCAGCAGGCCGCGTCCGCCCTCGTCGGTGGAGCGGGCACGCCGCAGGTGCGGAGAGGTGCTGCTCGGGTCGGTGACCTCGCAGATCAGCCGGTGATGGTGGATCAGCCGCAGGGTCACCGGGCCCCCGGCGTAGCGGTACGCGTTGGTCACGAGCTCGCTGACGATCAGCTCGGTGGTGAACACCAGCTCGTCCAGCCCCCAAGCCGCCAGCTGTTCGGCCGTCAGCCGACGGGCCTTCGAGGGCGCGGTGGCCTCCGCGGTCAGCTCCCACGTGGCGACGAGTTCCGGCGCCAGCCTGCTCGTCCGTGCCAGCAGGAGCGCCACGTCGTCACTCGGCCGGGCGGGCAGGAGCGCGTCGACGACGGCCTCGGCCATCTCGTCCAGCTGCCGCGAACCGGACCCGCCGAGCACGGTGCACAGGCGGGCGATCCCGTCCTCCATGTCGTGCTCCTCGCCCTCGACGAGACCGTTGGTGTAGAGCGCGATCACGCTGCCCTCCGGCAGCGTCAGTTCCGCGGTCTCGAACGGCAGTCCGCCGAGGCCCAGGGGCGGCCCGGCGGGCAGGTCCGGGACGCTCACGACGCCGTCCGGAGTCACCACCGCGGGCGGCGGGTGTCCGGCCCGCGCGATGCAGCACTGCCGGGCCACCGGGTCGTACACCGCGTACAGGCAGGTCGCCCCCACCACCTGCTCCCCGGGGGCTCCCTCGTCGTCGGGCTCCTGCTCGCCGGCGAGACGGGTGACGAGGTCGTCGAGGTGGGAGAGGACCTCGTCCGGTTCGAGATCCAGGTCGGCCAGGGTGTGCACCGCGGTGCGCAGACGCCCCATGGTCGCGGCCGCGTTGATGCCGTGCCCCACGACGTCGCCGATGACGAGGGCGACCCGGGCCCCGGACAGGGGGACCACGTCGAACCAGTCGCCGCCGACCCCCGCCGCACCGCCGGCCGGCAGGTAGCGATGGGCGACGAGGACCGCGGGATGCTCCGGCAGTTCCCGCGGCAGCAGCCTCCTCTGCAGCGCCAGCGCCGTCCTGCGCTGCTGCGTGAACCGCCGTGCGTTGTCGATGGACACGGCGGCCCGCGCGGCCAGTTCGCCCGCGAGCGTGAGGTCGTCCTCCTCGAACGGTTCGGGCAGCCGGGAACGCCACAGGCTCATGCATCCCAGCACGAGACCGCGCGCGGTGAGGGGCACGACCATGAGCGAATGCACCCCCCGCAGTTCCGCGGCCTCCGCGCGATCCAGACCCGCGAGCGCCTTCGACAGGTCGACGAAGGGTTCGAGGACGGGACGCCGTCCGGACAGACAACGCGCCTGCGGTGTGCCGGGAGGGAAGGTGGTGAGCGTGCCCACCGGGAACATGATCCCTTCGGATTCGGGTGCGACGCTGTGCAGCGCCGTCCTGCGCACCGCGTCTCCCCTGCTGTCCGGAACCGGCTCCTCGCCACGGCTGACCTGTTCCAGGAGGTCGACCGAGACGCAGTCGGCCAGTCCCGGCACGGCCGCCTCCGCGAGCTCGGATGCGGTCGTCCCCACGTCCAGCGTCGTGCCGATCCCGGCGCCCGCGGCGCTGAGCAGCGCCAGCCTGCGCCGGGCCCGGTGCCGCTCGGTGACGTCCTCGACCAGCTGGGTCACTCCGAGCACCCGGCCGGTGGAGTCCTCCAGCCGGTACGCGGACACGTCGACGAACCGTTCCGTGGCGGGCGCGGCGAGCAGCCGGCAGGACTGCTCGGTGAAGATCAGCGGCTCCCCGGTGTCCAGCACCTCCCGCAGCCGGTCCTCCACGGTGTCCGCGTCCACCCGTACGAGGAAGTCACCGATCCTGAACCCGCGGGCCTGCTCCGCCTCGAAGCCACCGAGACGGGCGATCGCCCGGTTGACGCGCAGGATGCTCAGATCGGTGTCGTGGACCGCGAGCCCGATAGGGGACCTGCGGAACAGGCCGTCCATCACCGAGCGGTCGATTTCCCACTGGACGACCTCGGCCGCCGGGGCACCGACCAGGAACCACTCCGTCTCCCCGTCGTCCCGCGTCACGAGCCGGGCGCGGACCCCGAAGCCGAGGGTGCGCCCCTCCTTGACGCGTACGGGCACCACCCCGAACCAGCCCCGGTCCCGCCCGCACGCCGCCGCGGCCTTCAGGACGACCCCCTCGTCCTGGGGGTCCACCAGCAGCTCGGTGGCCGCCCGGCCGAGGGCCTCGCGGGCCGAGTATCCGAGCAGCGCCTCCGCGCGCTCGCTCCAGCCGGTGACCCGCCCGTGCGGATCCAGCACCACGGAGACGGCCCGACCCAGCGAGAACGGGTCCTCCGGGCTCTCACTGATCAGCGTCACGGAACCGGTCATCGCTTCCATCCTCCGCCGGGACCCCGGGCCGCGCACTCGGTGGCACTCCGGGAAAGTCCGGAGGCGGGCGGCGATGAATTCCGGACGGCCGGGCGGTCTGAACCGGCGAAGACCCGTCCGCCCCACCCGGTCAGGAGAACGACATGCCCAGGATCACGCCCAATCTCTGGTTCGACACGCAGGGCAAGGAGGCCGCCGAGTTCTACGTCTCGGTCTTCCCCAACTCCAAGATCACCAACGTCTCCTACTACGGCGAGGCGGGCCCGCGCCCGGCCGGGACCGTGCTGACCGTGGACTTCGTGCTCGACGGCCAGCCCTACACCGCGATCAACGGCGGACCCGAGTTCACCTTCGACGAGGCGGTGTCCTTCCTCATCGACTGCGCCGACCAGGAGGAGGTCGACTACTACTGGAGCAAGCTGTCCGAGGGCGGGCAGGAGGGCCCGTGCGGATGGCTCAAGGACAAGTACGGACTGTCGTGGCAGGTGGTGCCTGCCGTGCTGGAGGAGCTGCTGAAGGATCCCGACGCCGGGCGCGCCCAGCGCGCGATGAAGGCCATGCTCGGTATGGGCAAGCTGGACGTGGCGGCACTGCGCGAGGCGGCCGACGGAGCCTGACCGCGGCGGTGGTGGCCGGGCGCGCCCCTCACCCAACGCCCTTTGACACAATGGGCGTTCACAACGATGCGCGACGCCGCCGCCGACCTGGGGGGACCATGACCACCACTGCCGCACGGGTACCCGGTCCGGCGGGGCTGCCGCTGCTCGGGTCGATGCTCGACCTCAAGCGGGACTCCCTCGGCACCTTCCTCGCGGCCCGGCGCGAGCACGGGGACGTCGTCCGCCTCACCGCCGGGCCGCCCGGACTGCGGGCCGAGCTGTACGCCGTGTTCTCCGCCGAGGGCGCGCAGCAGGTGCTCGCCACCGACGCGGCCAACTTCCGCAAGGACAACGCCTTCTACCAGGAGGTCCGCGAGTCCTTCGGCAACGGCCTGCTGACCAGTCAGGACGCCGACTACCTGCGCCAGCGCCGTCTGGTGCAGCCGCTGTTCACCCGGCGCCGCGTCGACGGCTACGCGGAGGCCGTCACCGCCGAGACGGCGTCGATGCTCGCCGCCTGGCGCGGCGCCCCGGCCCGGACCGTGGACGTCGTCGCCGAGATGACGGGCCTGACCCTGCGCGCGGTAGCGCGCATCCTCTTCGGCACGGACGTCGAATCGGCCGTCGCCGTCGTCGAGCGCTGCTTCCCCGTCATCGGCGACTACGTCCTGCGCCGGGGCTACTCGCCCGTCAACGTCCCGCGCGACTGGCCCACTCCGGGCAACCGCCGCGCCGCGGCCGCGACCCACGAGCTGTACGCGGTGTGCGACCGCATCATCGAGAAGCGGCGAGCGGACGGGGACGCGGCGACCGGCGACGACCTGCTCACGCTGCTCGCGGCGGCGCAGAGCGAGGAGGACGGCAGCTTCGACGCCGCCGAGATCCGCGACCAGGTGCTGATCTTCCTGCTCGCGGGCCACGAGACGACGGCGACCTCGCTCGGCTTCGCGCTGCATCTGCTCGCCCGTCACCCCGAGCAGCAGGAGCGGGCCAGGGCCGAGGCGGCGAGCGTCCTCGTGGGTCGCGTACCGGGCGCGGCGGACCTCGACTCCCTGCCGTACCTGACCAAGGTGCTCAAGGAGACCATGCGGCTCTACCCGGCGGGCCCGGTCATCGGCCGCCGCGCCGTCGCCGCCACCGAGATCGGCGGTCACACCGTCCCGGCGGGCGCCGACGTGCTCGTCGCCCCCTGGGTGACGCACCGCCACCCGCGGTACTGGGAGGAGCCCGAGCGCTTCGACCCCGAGCGCTTCACGCCCGAGCGGGAGAAGGAACGGCCCCGCTACGCCTGGTTCCCGTTCGGCGGCGGGCCGCGCGCCTGCATCGGCCAGCACTTCTCCATGCTGGAGTCCGTGCTCGCGCTCGCGATGATCCTCGGGGAGTACGAACTGACCGCGAAGGACGAGACGGTGCCCGTCGACACGGGGATCACCCTGCGCGCCGCCGGGCCGGCCCGCTGCGTCCTGCGCCCCGTCTCCTGAAGGCGTCGGCTGAGGCCGCGTGGAGGGGTATCGGGTGGACGGCGACCCGTCCGCCCGGGATACGGTCCCGGCATGTCCCCTTCAGCCGAGAACAGGGCCCCCTCCGCCGTGACGGCGGACGACGTCGACCGCGCCGTGCGTCTCTGCCTCGATCTCCTGGGCTCCGCGCCGCCCGGCGCCGCGTGGGACGCGAGGGCGGGGACCCTCGAGTGGGACTGCTGGGAGACCGTCGAGCACCTCGCCGACGACCTGTTCGCCTACGCCGTCCAACTCGGCCCGCGCCATCCCTCCCCGGACCGCGTCGTGCCCTTCGTCTACGACAGCCGCAGGCCGGGCGGCCCCCGCAACACCGTGCACGTGGACCGCGGGGAGGGAGCGGCGGGGCTGCTGGAGGTCCTGGAGTCGTGCGGGGCGCTGCTCACCGCCATGGTGCGCACGGCGCCGCCCGGGCTCCGCTCGCACCACGTCTTCGGGAACTCCGACGCCGAGGGCTTCGCCGCCATGGGCGTCGTCGAGACCCTGGTTCACACGCACGACGTGGCGCTGGGGCTCGGGCTGCGCTGGGCCCCGCCGGACGGACTGTGCGCGGGGGTGCTGACGCGGCTGTTCCCCGACGTGCCGGGCGGTACGGACCCCTGGCCCACGCTGCTGTGGGCCACCGGGCGCGGCGATCTCCCCGGGCGGCGGCGCCGCACCGCATGGCGCTGGTACGGCGAACCGAGGTCGTGAGCCATCCTGGTCACGGGCCCTCTCCGCCGAGGGCGGGGTGACGGGCCGCAAGGAGGACCGTGGACCTGGAAAGCATCCTCGACGAGCTGTACGGGCTGCGCCCGCAGGACTTCACCGCAGCGCGCAACGCGCGCGCGGCCGAGGCCCGCGGAGCGGGGGACCCCGGCCTCGCGGAGCGCATCAAGGCACTGCGGCGCCCCACCGTCTCGGCGTGGGCGGGCAACCTCCTCGTGCGCCGCGACCCGGAACGGGTCCGGCCGCTGCTGGCCCTCGGCGAAGGTCTGCGCAGTGCCCACCGCGGCCTCGACGGCGAGCAGCTGCGCGAGCTGAGCCGGCAGCAGCATCTCCTGGTCGCCGCACTCGCCCGCGAGGCATGCGACCTGGCCGCGGCGGAGGGTCAGCAGGTGGGGGAGACCGCCCTGCGGGAGATCGAGGGGACCCTGCACGCCGTGCTCGCCGACCCGGCGGCGGCCGAGGAGTGGGCGGCGGGCCGCCTGGACCGGCCGCTGACCCCGCCCGTGGGGTTCACGGCTGCGGTGGCGGACCCCGGCGTCGTGGCGGATCGCGCCGCCGCGCCGAGGCCGGGCGGGAGGCCACAGGCCGAGGGCTCGGAACGCGCGGCGGGGCAGCGTGGACGAGAGCGGCGCGCGGAGCGGGACGAGGCCCGCCGGGCGGAGCAGGAGCAGGCCCGCCGCAAGGAGCGGGAGCAGGCCCGCCGGGCGGCCGCATCAGCCGAGGAGGAGGCGCGCGACCGCGAGGCGGAGCACGCGCGGGCCGACGAGGCCGCCGAACGGGTCGACGCGCGGGCCGACGAGGCCGCCGAACGGGTCGACGCGCTGACCGAGGAGCTGAAAGAGGCCAGGTCGGACCTGCGTGCCGCCGAGAAGGAGGCCCGCCGGGCACGCGACCGAGCCCGTGCCGCGGACCTCGCGGCTTCGTCGGCGCGCCACCGGGCCCGCCAGGCGTCACAGAACGTGGGGCGTCCGACGTCGGGCAGGGAGTGAGCCCGGCCGCCCGGGCCCGCCCCCCGCCGACTCGCCGTCCGCCTCAGCGCTCGCGCATACGCCGGGAGCCGGGGCCGCCGGCGCCTTCGGACCCGCCGGCGCCCTCGGACCCGCCGGGCTCGGCGTCGTCCGCACCCGGCTCCGGGTCGTTCGCCAGCTCGATGCGTGTGTGCTGCTGCCGGGACCGCAGGTAGTCCTGCACCTCGTGCTTCATCTCGTCGTCCTTGCGCGGGCTCACGCGGTTGCTGCCACGCTCCATGGAGAGCGCACCTCCTTAACGTGCCTTCGTTCTCTGCCCGGCCCATACCCGTAGGCGGCAAACCCACACGAAACACCCTGCCGTATCTGGTGGGCGCGCCGCAGCCGGAAGCAGTGCGCAGTACCCGCCGGGACGCCGATCATGCGCGGTATGCCGCGGACCTTCGACGCATTGATCGCCGAGGCCGAGTCGGCCCCCGTGGCGGCCACTCTCCCGACGTCGGGGCACGCGTTCGCACCGGCAGCGAGGCTGCCGGGCGAACCGGACCCTCCGGTCCAGGGCGGTCAGGTGCTGTGCGCCGCACCCGCCGCCCGTGTGCGGCGCACCAGCGCCGAGCCGGTCACGAGCGCCGCTGCCACCGCGCTGAGCATGGCCGCCGCCCTCGCCGAGGTGAACGACTCGCCGAGGCTGCTGTGCAGCAGGTCGACCGCGCCCGCACTCGCCAGAGCGTGGAGCGCGACGACGCCCACGGCCAGTCCCGCCGCCGCGGCCGAGACGACCACTGTGTCCCGCACGGCGAGCCATACGGCGCACACCAGGCAGAGCACCATGACGGCCACGGACAGCATCTCCGCGTAGCCGCCCGACCGCAGTCCCGCGAGGTCGGTCGGCAGATGGAGGAGGCCGCAGGCGAACAGCAGGACCGCCGCGGGCCAGCGCAGCGCAGAACGCAGCGCGGGGGAGACGGTGTGACTGCTCGGCCCTGCCGCGAGCGCGCTGTCCAGCGCCGCCGTCGGCCACGTCGAGGGCTCCGGCGACTCCTTCCGCTCCCGCGGCCGCTTCGACCGTTTCGGCCGCTCGGCCTGCACGGCGAGGACGGCCGGGGGGACCTTCCCGCCCTCGTCGCGTTCGTCCGGGCTCCGCGCGGCCCGCGCCGCCGGCGCGGGCCCGGCGGGCTGGTTCATGCGGTCGGCCGGATCCGGGGTGAAGGCGTCGGGGGGCATGGCGCGGGCTCCGTTCGTGGAACAACCGGTAGGCGTCCACCGTGTCTGTCTCGGGCTGCCTTGTGCTCATGAGCGGGCGCGTCCTCATGAGGGGCGCGCACTTGTTACATCTAGTGCGCAGTTCCCCGCACTGCGCCATCGGGGGTCGGCCCCCGATGGGCCGTCGGGGCGAACGGGTCCCGGATCCTCGGCAGCGGGAGGGCGTACAGGGGCGGGGACACGGTCCCCGCCCCTGTCGGAGCACTACGCGATCCGTGCGGGCCGCCGGCCCGCGGGCTCAGCTCCCGCCGCTCCCGTACGGCCGGGTGATGACCTCCATGCCGTGCCCTGCCGGATCGTGGAAGTACATGCCCCGCCCGCCGTCGTTGCGGTTGATCTCACCCGGCCGCTTGCCGTGCGGATCGGCGAAGTACATGACGCCCGCTTCCTCGATGCGCCGGAAGATCCCGTCGAACTCGTCCTCCGAGACCAGGAACGCGTAGTGCTGGAGGGGGACTTCGTCACCGAGCGTCGCGAAGTCGAGGGTGACGCCGTTGCTGAGGGCGAGCGGGATGAACGGGCCCCACTCCTGCCCGACTTCGAGCCCGAGGACATGGGCGAGGAACGCGGCCGACTCGCGGTTGTCCTTGGCGAACACGATGGTGTGGTTGAACTCTACTGACACTGTGGATTGCCTCCGTCGGGCAAACTCACGGGCACCTCCATGCCTCACCCGGTCGGTGACCGGCACGCGATGCCGTACACATGAGCGTAAATCGGCTCCCGGGCCCCTGTCACGCCGCTTTTCTGCCGCGCGCGGCACCCCATGTGGCGCTCCGCCGAGGCGAGTTGGCCTCACGTGACGCGGCGCGGGGCCGCCCCGAGGGCCCGGTCGGTGCCGGCCCGTTCACCGGTTCGCCGAGCGGCAGCGGGCCCGGTGGAGTTCAATGAGAGGCGCGGGGGCCGAGCGCACAGCCGTCGCCGGTCGCCGGCGGGACGGGACACCGGCCGATGCCGGGCGCGGACCGGCGCCGGGCAGGGACCGACGGATCACGGGAGCGCCTCCTGGGAGTGATCGACGAGTGAGCACCAGCGGCCATGTTCCCGGCAGCGGTCCGGACCGCCCGGAGGACGGCGCACTCCTCGTGCTCGACGACGCCGGTACGGTGCTCGCCTGCACCGCAGCCGCCGCCGAACTGCTCGGAGCCCCCGCCGCCGGGATCAGCGGACGCGACGTCGGCGCGCTCTTCGCCGAACCCGGCGACTGGCCACGGCTGCGGGGCCTCGCGCCCGACGACCGTCCCCGCTCGATGCGCGCATCGCTGCGCGGGTCCGGCGGTCCGGTGCCCGTGCAGCTGGATCTGCTGCCGATCGACGGCACGCTGCCCGCGCGGTTCCTGCTGCGGATCACGGCCGCGGAACACGTCGACCGGCGGGAGGAGAATGAGGCCCTCGTCGGCGCGCTGTTCTCGCAGACGGGCATCGGGCTCGCCATCCACGACCCGGAGCTGCGCCTGACGCGCATCAATCCGCTGCCCGGGGACGTGCGCCCCGGGGCGGCGCGGCGCGACCCCTCCGGCGGTGCGCTCGGGCTGCGGATCGGGGAGCTGCTGGTCCCCGAGGACGCGGCGGTCGTCGAGGCCCGGCTTCGCCGTGTCGCCACGACGGGCGAGCCGCTCATCGACTTCGTCACCCCGGCACGGCTCGCCAGGGCCCCCGAACGCGAGCGGGTCATCTCGCTGTCCGCGCTCCGGCTGTCGGGCGCCAAGGGAGCCGTACGCGGTGTCGCCGTGACGTTCACCGACGTGACCGAGCACGAACGCTCCCGCAGGCGCGCGGCACTCGTCGGCACGGCGGCCTCCGCACTCGGCCGGTCCCTGGAGGTCTCGCGCAACGCGCAGGTGCTGGCCGACCTGCTGGTCCCGGCGTTCGCCGACCTGGCCGCCGTGGACCTCACGGAGGCCGTGCTGGTGGGCGACGAACCGGGCGCCTTCGCGACGGGGGCGCCGCTGCGCCGGGTCTCGGCCGTCGCGGCCGACGGCGGGTGGCCCGACGAGCTGTACCCGCCCGGCTCCGTCATCCGCGTACGGGGCTACGAGAGCGACCGGCTCCGGCTCGGGTCGGCCGTCATCGTCGCCGACCTGGACGAGCTGCGGCCCAGGATCGCCGACGACCCCGACCGGGTGCGTCTCGTGCTCACCGACCGCGCCGCCTCGTACATGGTGGTGCCGCTGCAGGCCCGCGGGCACGTCCTCGGAGCGGTCTCGGTGTGGCGGAGCGGCGACCGGGCCCCGTTCGACGCGCAGGACGCCGCCGTCGCGGAGGACATCGGCTCCCGGGCCGCGCTCGCCGTCGACAACGCCCGGCGGTACACCCGTGAACGGCGCACCGCGGAGACCCTGCAGCGCAGTCTGCTGCCGCGCCCTCTGCTGAAGGTGACCGCGGCGGAGACGGCGGGGATCTACGTGCCCGGCAGGACGCTCGCGGGCACCGGCGGCAGCTGGTTCGACGTGATCACGCTCTCGTCGTCGCGGGTCGCCTTCGTCGCCGGCCATGTGCGCGGGCACGGTCTCAACGCGGCCGCCGCGATGGGCAGTCTGCGGACCGCCGTGCGCACGCTCAGCGATCTCGACCCGCCGCCGGACGAGCTGCTGACCCACCTCGACGATCTCGTGGTGCGGCTCGCGGAGGACGAACAGCCGGGCGGCGCCGAGGGCACGGTCCGCGGGGCGAGCTGTGTGTACGCCGTCTACGACCCGGTCAGCGCACGGTGCAGGATGGCCAGCGCCGGTCACGCGCCGCCCGTGCTGGCCCGGGCCGCCGGAGGCGCCACGCCGGTCGGGCTGCCGGCCGGCCCCGCTCTGGGCAGGGAGGGCGCGCCCTTCGAACCGGTGGAGGTGGAGCTCCGGCCGGGCGACCTGCTGGCGTTCACCGCCGGATCGCTGTCCGCCGAGGCGGGGGGCGCGGGCCGTGTGACCACGTATCTGGGCGAGGAGGCCGTCGGCGGCGGGACCCGGCCGGTGCCCGAGATCGGCCGGGAGATGCTCGTACCGTTCCTGGCCGAGCCTCCGGACCACGACGCCGCGCTGCTGCTGGCCAGAGTGGCCGTCACGCCCGAAGAAGCGGTCGCCACCTGGGAGTTCCCGGCGGACGTGAAGATCGTGGCGGACGCGCGGGCCGAGGTCGCCCGCCGGCTGACCGGCTGGGGGCTCGACGACCTCGTGTTCACCACCGAACTGATCGTCAGCGAGCTGCTCACCAACGCCATCCGGTACGCGGGCGGGCCGGTCGGTGTCCGGCTCATCAGGGACCAGCGGCTGGTGTGCGAGGTGTCCGACCCCAGCCAGACCCAGCCGCATCTGCGCCGGGCGCGCCTCACCGACGAGGGCGGCCGCGGACTCTTCCTGATCGCCCAGCTCACGCACCGGTGGGGGAGCAGGTACACCGCGTCCGGCAAGACGCTGTGGACGGAGCAGCTGCTGCCGCCGCACCTGCGCCCGTGAGCGGGCGGGACGCTGATAGTAGCCATGTACAGTGCCCGGCATGAGCAAGGCATCCACGGGTCCGACGCCCGGCTTCCTGGTGTGGCGGCTGTCGATGAAGTGGCGCGTCGCCGTCGACCGGGCGCTGGCGCCGGTGGGCCTGACCCACGCCCAGTACTCGCTGATGGCGACCCTGCACGGGCTCGACCGGTCCGGCGTACGCCCCAGCCAGCGCGAACTCGCCGACCACACCGGCCTCGAAGCGCTCTACGTGTCCAAGCTCGCCCGCGCCCTGGGGGCCGACGGGCTGATCGAGCGGGTCCGGGACGCCGCCGACAGCCGCGCCGTACGCCTCTCGCTCACCGAACGCGGACGGGACGTCACCGGCCGCGCCGTCGTGATCGTCCAGGACCTGATCGGCAAGCTCCTCGTCCCGCTCGGCGGCCCGGACAGCGACCGCACGGCCGCCTTCGTCCGCGACCTCACCGCCCTGCTCGACGCCCCGCTCGACCCGCCCGGCGGACCGTAGCGCCGACGCACCGAGTCCCACGCGGCCGGTGTCAGGCAGGGGCGGCCGCGCGAGCGGTGATCATCCGGTGCAGGCGTTCGGCCGTCGCCCGGCCGAAGAACGCGTCGTTGATGTCCGCGTCGATGTCGGTCACCGTGACCGCACTGCCCCGCAGTCCCTCTCCCGCAGCGCGTCGAACAGGGCCGCGTCCGCCGCCGGGTCGTGGTACGGGCCGCCCGGGACGCCCAGCGTCGACAGGCCGCGCAACGGTAGGCACACCTCGGCCGGGCCCGTGGCCGCACGCAGCTTCGCGGCGATCCGCCGGCCCAGTTCGGCGCACTCCTCCGCCGTCGTGCGCACCACCGTGATCGACGGGTTGTGGACCAGGACCTGACGGCCCCGCATCGCGGCCGGGAGCGTGTCCGGCGGGCCGAACTTCAGCATGTCCAACGCCCCCAGGCTCACCACCTGCGGCACACCGTTGCGCCCCGCGGCGGTGAGCCGGTCCGGTCCCGCCGACAGGATGCCGCCGGCCAGGTCGTCCGCGACCTCGCTCAGCGTCAGGTCGAGCACGCCGGCGAACAGCCCCTGCCCGGCCAGCGACTCCAGGGTCCGCCCACCAGGCCCGCTGACGTGGAACACCAGGACCTCGTAGCCCAGCTCGGTCAGCCGGGCCCGGGCCGCGTCGACGCCGGCCGTCGTCACGCCGGCCATGCTCGTCGCCACCAGCGGCCGCTCGCCCGCGGCCAGATCGGCGGGGCGCAGCGCCCGGCGCCCGGCCGCGAAGCCCTTCGCCATGCCCGCCGCCGCGTCGGCCGCGTTCGCGAGGACCGGGGCGGAGACGGAGTTGATCCCGGCGATGTCGACGACGCTGTGCATCATCGTGATGTCCGTGGACCCCACGTACGGCGACACGTCGCCCGCCGCCATCGAGGAGACCATCAACTTCGGAACGCCCAGCGGGAGCCCGCGCATCGCACGGGTCGCGATGGAGGTGCCGCCGCTGCCGCCCATCGCCAGGAGGCAGTGCAGCCGGCCCTCCCCGTACAGCCGCGCGACGGCTTCGGCCGCCCCGCGGGCCATCGCCGTCACCGCCGTGCCCCGGTCCCCCTGCGCGCGGAGTTCGGCCAGGTCCGTCCCGGCGGCGCGCGCCACCTCCTCGCGGGGGACGTCCGCGGTGAAGTGCGGCTTACCGATCACTCCCGTGTCGACCACCACCACGTCGACCCCGCCGCCGAGCAGCCGCTCGCGCAGCCAGCCGTACTCCTCACCCTTGGTGTCCAGGGTCCCCACCAGCACAACTGTCGCCATGGGACGTACTGTTCGGTACAACCGGGCCCGGGCACAAGAGCGCCGTCGCGGGCGGGCGGGGTCGGTGGCTCGGTGCGGACGGCGCACCGCGTGTGCCGCCGTTCGGACCGCACGGGAATGGATCGACGCGTCGCTGCGCTGATGTAGCCGCACAAGATCGGGTGAGATGCGATCCTCGGAACGGACGCACTCGAAGCCGTTCGCTCAAGGAGGCCTGACCCCCATGTCAGAGAACAGCGGCTGGGCGAATCCGCTGCGGGACCCGCTCGACCGGCGGCTGCCCCGTATCGCCGGGCCCTCCGGACTCGTGATCTTCGGCGTCACCGGGGACCTGTCCCGCAAGAAGCTGATGCCCGCCGTCTACGACCTCGCCAACCGGGGGCTGCTGCCGCCGGGCTTCTCGCTCATCGGCTTCGCCCGGCGGGACTGGGCCGACCAGGACTTCGCGCAGGAGGTCCACGACGCCGTCATGGATCACGCGCGCACACCGTTCCGCGAGGAGGTGTGGCAGCAGCTGGCCGAAGGAATGCGGTTCGTCCAGGGAGACTTCGACGACGACGCCGCCTTCGAGCGGCTGAGGGCGACGGTCGAGGACCTGGACAAGGCGCAGGGCACGGGCGGCAACTTCGCCTTCTACCTGTCGGTGCCGCCGAAGTTCTTTCCCAAGGTCGTCCAGCAGCTCAAGGACCACGGGCTCTCCGATGCGCCCCAAGGCTCCTGGCGGCGCGCCGTCATCGAGAAGCCCTTCGGTCACGACCTCGTCAGCGCACGCGAGCTCAACACCATCGTGCACGAGGTGTTCGCCCCGGACGAGGTCTTCCGGATCGACCACTACCTGGGCAAGGAGACCGTCCAGAACATCCTGGCACTGCGGTTCGCCAACACCCTCTTCGAGCCCGTCTGGAACCGGTCCTTCGTCGACCACGTGCAGATCACGATGGCCGAGGACATCGGCATCGGCGGCCGCGCCGGCTACTACGACGGCATCGGCGCCGCCCGTGACGTGATCCAGAACCACCTGCTCCAGCTGCTCGCGCTGACCGCGATGGAGGAGCCCGTCTCCTTCGACGCCGCTTCCCTGGTCACCGAGAAGCTGAAGGTCTTCAAGGCCGTCAAGGTGCCCGACGACCTGGGCCGGCACACCGTGCGCGCCCAGTACACGGCCGGCTGGCAGGGCGGGGCGAAGGCCGTCGGCTACCTCCAGGAGGAGGGCATCGACCCCGCGTCGAAGACCGACACGTACGCCGCGATCAGACTGGAGATCGACAACCGCCGCTGGGCGGGCGTCCCGTTCTACCTGCGCACCGGCAAGCGGCTGGGGCGCCGCGTCACCGAGATCGCGGTCGTCTTCCAGCGCGCCCCGCACTCCCCGTTCGACTCCACGGCCACGGAGGAACTGGGCCAGAACGCCCTGGTCATCCGCGTCCAGCCGGACGAGGGCGTGACCATGCGGTTCGGCTCGAAGGTGCCCGGCACCTCGATGGAACTGCGCGATGTGACGATGGACTTCGCGTACGGCGAGTCGTTCACCGAGTCCAGCCCCGAGGCGTACGAGCGCCTGATCCTCGACGTCCTGCTCGGCGACGCCAACCTCTTCCCGCGTGTGGAGGAGGTCGAGGAGTCCTGGAAGATCCTCGACCCGATCGAGCGGTTCTGGGACACGAACGGCTCCCCGGCCCAGTACCCCGCGGGCACCTGGGGGCCGAGGGAAGCGGACGAGATGCTCGCACGAGACGGACGGAGCTGGCGCAGGCCATGAAGATCGACCTCACGGACACCACGGCCAGCAAGATCAACAAGGCGTTGGTGCAGGGGCGCCGGGCCATCGGCACCCCCGCCGTCGGCATGGTGCTCACCCTCGTCATCGTCACCGACGAGGAGAACGCCTACGACGCGCTCAAGGCCGCCGGCGACGCCTCGCGCGAGCACCCCTCGCGCACCCTCGTCGTCATCAAGCGCGTCTCGCGCTCCCTGCGCGACCGCCGCGACACGCGCCTGGACGCCGAGGTCCGCGTCGGCGCCGACGCGGGCGCGGGCGAGACGGTCCTGCTGCGGCTCCACGGCGAACTGGCCGAGCGCGCCGACTCCGTCGTCCTCCCCCTGCTGCTGCCCGACGCGCCCGTCGTCGTCTGGTGGCCCGTCGACGCGCCGCCGGTCCCGGCCAAGGACCCCCTCGGCGCCCTCGCCCAGCGCCGTATCACCGACGCGTACGCGGTCGAGGAGCCGCTGCGGGAGCTGGCCGCCCGCGCCTCCGGTTACGAGCCGGGGGACACCGACCTGGCCTGGACACGGCTCACGCCGTGGCGCTCCATGCTCGCGGCGGCGCTCGACCAGGCGCGGGCGGAGGTCGTCTCGGCCGTCGTGGAGAGCGAGGCGGAGAACCCCAGTGCCGAACTGCTCGCCCGCTGGTTCGCCGACCGCCTCGGCGTGCCCGTCGAACAGGTCGTCACCGCCGGTCCGGTCGTCACGGCCGTACGCCTGCGCACAGCCGACGGCGAGATCCACATCGACCGTCCGGAAGGTCCCGTGGCGCGGCTCTCCATCCCCGGCCAGCCGAACCGCGTGCTGGCCCTCAAAGTGCGCACCACGGCCGAGCTGATCGCGGAGGAACTGCGCAGGCTCGATCCCGACGAAGCGTACGCTGCCGCACTTCACGCCCGGATCACCTCACCTGCGGCCGAGGCGGCCACGGGAGGCTGATTTCCTTCGCTTTTCCATGCACCGGGCGCCCCGTCCGGCATATCCGACAAGGTAAACTGGCCTTTACTGTCCGTAATTGCCCGGTGACACAATTCACGACCCGAGGGGTGCGGCGTACACGCCGCACCCCTCGGGTCGTGAACGCCTTGTGACGCCCCGTCAAGCCACCTTCACCTGCCGCGAATCTGCACAGTGAATGCGCAGGCGCCACACCGTCTCCTCATGGTCATCCCTGCTCTGACCAGCGATTATCTGGCTCTGTGGGGGAATGTCCCCTTCGTCGTCGGAGTGTGGCGCGCATGCATCGGGGCCCCGCGGGGTGATCATGTGAAGAAGATGGCACCAATTCATGTAGGGGCGTGCACGCTGCGGTAATACGACGACCTCTCGCGGCGCGATCCCGGGTTCCCGCCGTCTCCGCGATTGGCCGCTCAACACGCTTACGTGCTTTGATCCTTCGCACCGCGGGATTCATTGGGTTCCCGGATCCGGGAATCTCCCCACCCCGCTGGGCGGCCGGCAACACGCTCATTCCGTGCGACCGGGCGCTGTCATTTCGAAATATCCATCCGAAGGGAAGCTTCTTATGAACTTCGTCCCCACCCAGGAGATCTCCGACAGCGAGCTGGACAACGTGGCCGGCGGTCTGCACAGCGCCACGGTGAGCAACGCCACCGCCGCTCTTGACACCATCGTCCCGGTCTCCGGCACCGTTGCCACCGTCACCGGCGTCGTCGAGGGTGCCACCGGCATCAACTCCGCCGCGATCACCGGCCCGGTCAACGGCCTCGTCGCCGGTCTGTAAGACCTCCGCGGCCCGCCGGCCCGCTCTGCCGGCCGTGCCGAGCCGTGTGCCCCGGACCGATCCAGGATCCGGGGCGCACGGCCGTGCGCAGTTTCCGCCCCCCGGCGAATCCGGGGACCCGTACCGTTCAGGCAGTTGAGGGAAGAGTGTCGTGCAGTTCCGCCAACAGGCCCTTTCCAAGCTGCAGTCACCGGAGGAGATCGACCTTCCGGTGCGCTTCGCCCGCCCGCAGGGCCTCCTCGTCCTGGCCGTCACCCTCGCCGTCATGGTCGCCGCCGCCGTCTGGGCCGTCGCAGGGACCGTGACCTCCACCGTCTCCGCGCCCGGCATCCTCACCCACGGCCAGGGCAGTTACGTCCTCCAGAGCCCGGTCTCGGGACAGATCACCGAGGTGCTGGCCAAGGAGGGCGAACGCGTCGGGGCCGACGCACCCCTGCTCAAGGTCCGCACCGCTCAGGGCACCGCCGTCGTACGCACCATCGCGGCCGGACGGCTCACCACCCTCGTCGCCGCGATCGGCTCCGTCGTCACCACCGGCAGCGACGTCGCCGCCGTGGAACGCGTCGAGAGGCCCGGCGACCCGCTGATGGCCGTGCTGTACGTCCCCGCGGAGAACGGCGCGTCCGTGCCCGTCGGTGCCCGCGTCGACCTCACCGTCCAGTCCGTCGCGTCGCAGAAGTACGGTGTGCTGCGCGGCCGGGTCAAGGCCGTGGGCCGCACCGCCGAGACCCGCCAGCGCATCACCGCCTTCCTCGGCAGCAGCCAGCTGGGCGAGCAGTTCTCCAAGGACGGCCAGCCCGTGTCGGTGCTCGTCGAGCTGAAGAAGTCCCCCGGCACCGAATCCGGCTACGACTGGTCCTCCTCGCAGGGCCCTCCCTACGCCCTCGAGTCCATGACCCTCGCCGGCGGCTCCGTCCACCTGGCCGCCCAGCATCCGATCGATTGGCTGCTGCCGTGACCGCACACCGAGACACCGTCCCCGCCCAGCGGCAGCTCCCGCCCGCGGGCCGCCGCAGACACCGCCCGGAGCCGGCCCCCAGCGGCCGCCGCGGCGCGCGCCGCGCCGCCCCGCCGCCCCGCCGGCAGCAGAAACCCAAGCCCGTCCGCACGCCGACCGTCCTGCAGATGGAAGCCGTCGAGTGCGGTGCCGCCGCGCTCGCCATGGTGCTCGCGCACTACGGACGTCATGTGCCGCTCGAAGAACTCCGCATCGCCTGCGGCGTCTCCCGCGACGGCTCACGCGCCAGCAACATCCTCAAGGCCGCCCGCAGCTACGGACTCACGGCCAAGGGCATGCAGATGGAGGCCACCGCCCTCGCCGAGGTGCAGCCGCCGGCCATCCTCTTCTGGGAGTTCAACCACTACGTCGTCTACGACGGCACGGGCCGCCGCCTCGGACGCCGCGGCGTACACATCAACGACCCCGACAAAGGGCGTCGTTTCGTGTCCGTGGAGGACTTTGACACGAGCTTCACCGGCGTCGCCCTGGTCTTCGAGCCCGACCGCACGTTCACCAAGGGCGGCCGCCGGCCCGGGATCATGAAGGCCGTGCCCGCCCGGCTGCGCGGCACCACCGGCACCCTGCTGGCCGCGCTGCTCGCCAGCCTCCTGCTGGTCGCCGTCGGCGCGGCGGTGCCCGCGCTGAGCCGCACGTACATCGACATGTTCCTGATCGGCGGGCAGACCTCGCTGCTGGGCCCCCTGTTCGCCTCGCTGGCGACCCTCGTGGCGCTCACCGCCGTACTGACCGGCCTGCAACAGGCCAACCTGCTGCGCGGGCGCATCATCTCGTCCACCCTGGGCAGCGCCCGCTTCCTCAGACATCTGCTGCGGCTGCCGGTCACCTTCTTCGCCCAGCGCAGTCCGGCAGACCTGGTCCAACGGCTGCAGTCCAACGACGCGGTGGCCGAGACCCTGGCCCGTGACCTCGCGGCCGCCGCCGTCGACGGCGTCGTGGTCGTGCTGTACGCGGTGCTGCTGTGGACGTACGACCCCCAGCTGACGGTCGTCGGCGTGCTCATCGCACTCCTCAACGTGGTGGCCATGCGGATCGTCGTCCGGCTGCGGGCCACCCACACGCAGAAGCTGCGCGCCGACAGCGCACGGCTCACCAACACCTCCTACACCGGTCTCCAGCTGATCGAGACCATGAAGGCGACCGGCGGCGAGGACGGCTACTTCCGCCGCTGGGCCGGTCAGCACGCCACCACGCTGGAGGTGCAGCAGCGCCTCGGGGTGCCGAGCGCCGTGCTCTCCGTCGTCGCGCCCACCCTGGCCACCCTCAACAGCGCCCTGATCCTGTGGATCGGCGGCCTGCGGGCCGTCGAGGGCCACATCACCATCGGCCTGCTCGTCGCGTTCCAGGCGCTCGTCGCCCGCTTCACCGCCCCCATCACGCGCCTCAACGGCGTGGCCGGGCGCATCCAGGACTTCGCCGCGGACGTCGCCCGGCTCAAGGACGTCGAGAACTTCCCCGTCGACCCGCTGTACTCGCGCGACGAGCCCGACCCGAGCACCCGCAGACTCAAGGGCCATGTCACGCTGGAGGACATCACCTTCGGCTACAGCCCGCTCGACGCACCGCTGCTCAGCGGCTTCTCCCTCGCTGTCGGACCCGGCCGGCAGGTCGCCCTCGTCGGCGGCTCGGGCAGCGGCAAGTCCACGGTCTCGCGCCTCATCTCGGGCCTGTACACCCCGTGGGAGGGGACGATCCGCATCGACGGCGAACGACTGGAGGACATCTCCCGCAGCGCCGTCGCCGCCTCCGTCGCCTTCGTCGACCAGGACATCTTCCTGTTCGAGGGCACCGTGCGGGACAACGTCGCCCTGTGGGACCCCTCCATCACCGACGAGGCAGTCCTCGCCGCGCTGGAGGACGCCGCCGTCCTCGACGTCGTCCGGCGCAGGCCGGACGGCATCCACAGCCGCGTCGAACAGGACGGCCGCAACTTCTCCGGCGGGCAGCGCCAGCGCCTGGAGATCGCCCGCGCCCTGGTGCGCCGCCCGAGCATCCTCGTGCTGGACGAGGTGACCAGCGCCCTCGACGCCGAGACCGAGCGCGTCATCATCGACAACATCCGCCGGCGCGGCTGCGCGTGCGTGGTGATCGCTCACCGGCTGAGCACCGTGCGCGACAGCGACGAGATCGTGGTGCTCGACCACGGCACGGTCGTCGAACGGGGCCGACACGAGGAACTCGTCGCCGCCCAGGGCGCGTACGCCGAGCTGGTCAAGGAGCACTGACGTGTCATCCGCACACCCGGACGCAGGCCACACCGCGGCCGCGGGGACGCCGGAGACGACCGACGCGGTGATCCAGGCCTTCGGGGGCCTCGGCGCGCCCGTCGACTGCACCGGCCTGCGCAGCCTCCACCTCGAAGGTCCGCAGGTGCTGTGGCTGGTGCTCGGCGGCTTCCTCGACCTGTTCGCCGTGGACGCCGCCGAGCAGGGCCACTGGCACTTCCTCGGCCGGCTCGAACCCGGCACGCTGCTGCTCGGTCCGGTGGAGGGCCCGCGCCACACACTCGTCGGGCGCCCCTCGCAGGAGTGCGTGCTGCGCCGCATCGCCCTGCGCGAGCTGTACCAGGACCCCTACGGGCAGGACCCGTACGCGACCCAGGGCATCCACGTGCCCGACCCGTACGCCGCCCAGGACCCGTACGCCCAGGACCCGTACGGCCACGGAGCCTGGAGCCCGTTGGAGCACGCCTTCGCCCTGGGCGTGGGGCGCAGCCTCGGCGTCCTGTTCGAGGCGCCCCTCGACGGCCGCCCCGCAGACGCGGGCATGACCGACGAGGACATCCTGTGGATGCCCGTCGACCCGGGCAGCGTCCGCTACGGCGCCTCCTACAGTGCGGAGGCGGCGGCCGATCTGCTCGTCGAGGGCGCGATGTGGCAGCGGATGGTCAACCAGCAGTACCGGCTGCTGTCCGCCGTCGACCAGTGGATCGAACAGCTGGAGCGCGCCCACGAGGACCGCGCGGCGGCCGGGATCAAGGCGGGCGAGGACGTCCGCGCACGGGCCGACGAGGCGCTGATCGCCTCCATCGGCAAGCGCGGCGGCGCGCGCCGCACGGCCGGGGCGGACAGCGACGACGCCGTGTTCGCCGTGTGCCGCAGGGTCGCCGAGGCCGCCGGGATCACCCTCACCGAGCCCCCGAGAACCGCCGCCGACGAGGAACGCGTCAGCCCCGTCGAGCGCGTCGCGATCGCCTCCCGCGTCCGCACCCGGCCCGTACGCCTCACCGGCAGCTGGTGGCGCACGGACAGCGGCCCGCTGGTGGGGCACCGCGCGGCGTCCGGCGCACCCGTCGCCCTGCTGTGGCGACGGGGACGCTACGAGGCCGTCAACCCGCTCACCGGCTCGCGCACCCGCATCGCAAAGGACAACGCGGACGACTTCGAGCCGCGCGCGGTCATGTTCTACCGGCCGCTGCCCGAACGTCCCGCGAGCCTCAGGCGCCTGGCGAGCTTCAGCCTGCGCGGCACCCGCATGGACGTGCGCAACCTGCTGCTCGCCGGTCTCGTCACCGTCGGCGTCGGCGCCCTGGTGCCGGTGGCCACCGGAAAGGTGCTCGGCGCGTACGTGCCGAGGGCCGAGACCGGCCTGATCGTGCAGATGGCGCTCGCGGTGATGACCGCCGGCATCGTGTCGGCGGCGTTCATGCTCCTCCAGAACCTCACCATCCTGCGGATGGAGGGCCGGATCGAGAGCGCCCTCCAGCCCGCCGTGTGGGACAGGCTGCTGAGGCTGCCGACCCGCTTCTTCACCGAACGCTCCACCGGCGAGCTGGCGAGCGCGGCGATGGGCATCAGCTCGATCCGCCGTGTCCTGTCCGGAATCGGTCCGGTCGCGTTGCAGTCGGGCACCGTCGGCGCGATGAACGTGGCCCTGCTGCTGTGGTACAGCGTGCCGCTCGCCCTCGCGGCCATCGGCATGCTGCTGGTGATCGGTCTCTTCTTCCTCGGGACGGGGCTGTGGCAGGTGCGCTGGCAGCGGCGGCTGGTGGAGCTGGGCAACAAGCTCAACAACCAGGCGTTCCAGACGCTGCGCGGGCTGCCCAAACTCCGCGTGGCCGCGGCCGAGAGCTTCGCGTACGCGGCGTGGGCACGGGAGTTCGCCCGCTCCCGCGAACTCCAGCAGCGCGTCGGCCGGATCAGGAACCTCACCACCGTGATGGACGCGGTCTACCTGCCGCTGTGCTCGCTCATCATGTTCATGCTGCTGGCCGGCCCGGCCCGCGGCAGCATGTCGGCCGGTGACTTCCTCACCTTCAACGCCGCCGTGACGATGCTGCTGACCTCGGTCACCCAGCTGACCGGCGTACTGGTCTCGGCGGTCGCGGTGCTGCCCATGTTCGAGCAGGTGCGCCCGATCCTCGACGAGACGCCGGAGGTGCGGGGAGCGAGCGCCCAGCCGGGCGTCCTGTCCGGCGAGATCGAGGCGCGCAAGCTGTCGTTCCGCTACACCGACGACGGCCCCGCGGTCCTCGACGACGTGTCGCTCCAGGTGCGGCCGGGGGAGTTCGTCGCCGTCGTCGGCCCCAGCGGCTGCGGGAAGTCCACACTGCTGAGGCTGCTGATCGGCTTCGACCGGCCGGCCGCCGGGTCGGTGCTCTACGACGGCCAGGACCTCTCCGCCCTGGACCGCGCCGCGGTGCGCCGCCAGTGCGGCGTCGTCCTGCAGAACGCCCAGCCGCTGACCGGCTCGATCCTGGACTGCATCTCGGGCGCCGAGAGCTTCTCCCAGGAGGAGGTCTGGGCGGCTGCCGAGATGGCCGGACTCGCCGAGGACATCAAGCGGATGCCCATGGGGCTGCACACCATGATCTCCAACGGTGGCGCGATCTCCGGCGGGCAGCGCCAGCGGCTGATGATCGCGCAGGCGCTGGTGCGCCGCCCGCGCATCCTCTTCTTCGACGAGGCGACCAGCGCGCTGGACAACGAGACCCAGCGGACGGTGATGGACAGCACCCGCAAGCTGAGCGCCACGCGCGTGGTGATCGCCCACCGGCTCACCACGGTCATGGACGCCGACCGGGTTCTCGTCATGTCCGACGGCCGGATCGTGGAGGAGGGCCGCCCCGCGGATCTGCTCGCGGACCCGAACGGGCGGCTGTACGAGCTGGTGCGACGGCAGATGGCCTGACGGCCGGGGAAGCGCGGGCGCCCGACCGGGACCGGCCGGGCACGGCGCGGACCCCGGTCCCGACCGGCCCGCGGCGGTACGACGCGTCCTCGGCCCGGGGGTCCCGCCGCGGTTACGACACGCGCTGCGCGGGGGTGCGCCTGCGCGGCGCGGGGGGCGTGCCCTCGGCGAGCAGCGCGTCGGTGATGAGCCGGACGCCGCGCGCCAGCCGGTTCAGCTGGTCCAGCTCGACCGCGTACATCCGGATGCTGTTCTCGATGACCGATTCCGCGAGGCCCAGGGTCGGCAGCTCGGCACGGGCGGTCTGGAGCGCCACGCGCACGGTGCGCACCTCGTGCTGCAACTGGAGCTGGGCGTGGCGCGCGAGCAGGACGGGATGGCGGGTGAGCGGCGAGTATCCCGCGTAGCGGGCCGGCAGCAGGTCGCGGAGCCACCGGGCGGCCGTACGCTCCCAGTCGCGCGTTCCGGGGGCGCTGACCTGGCAGGGCCAGTCCGGTCCGAGCGTGGTGAGGGTCTGGGACATCGTCGTCGCTTCCGGGGTCATGCCGACGGGCTCTGATCGAGAGGCTTGTGGCGGTCCCGGCCCAGGGGTTGACCGGGACCGCCAGGGGCACCCGCGGTACGGCGGATGCCCGGATTGAACACCGGAGTCCGATGCGAGGAGGGAGCACCGGTCTCTGGATGTTCGGTCGTGGGGCAGGGGCGTGCTCGTGGTGCCGAGGACCCGGCTGCCACGAGCAGTAAATATATATACCGTCGAGTAAGCAAGAGTATGAAAAATTTCATGCAACCCCGGACGTGAAAATATCCCGGAAACACACAGGTCACACGGGAAAGTCGTCCACCCCTGACCGTCAGTCCTCGAGGAAGAAGTCGTGCTGCTCGGCGACCTGCTCGTACCCCTCGAGACGGGACTGCGTGCGCTCCGGGTCCGCGTCCGCCATCGCCTGCAGCACGGCGGCCGACAGGACGCCAGGCGCCGAGTACGAGTCGAAGACGAGCCGTGAGCCGGTCCCCGCCGTCAGCGACACATCGGCCTCGTCCACGAGCGGCCCGAGCGTCAGATCCGTGATCAGCGCCACGCGCAGTCCCGTGCTGCGCGCGGCCCGCAGCGCCGCGAGCGTCTCGTTGGCGTGCCGCGGCATCGCGTACGCCAGCACCCACGTCCCGCCCGCCTCGCGCGACTGGAGCAGCGCGTCGTAGGCGACGCTGCCGCCACGGGTCACCAGCCGCACGTCGGGGTGGATACGGCGTGCCGCGTACGCGAAGTACTCGGCGAGCGACACCGAGATCCGCAGGCCCAGCACCGTCAGCGGCATCGAGCGGGCCAGCTCCCGGCCCACGTCCAGGACCCGGTCGGTGTCGGCGAACACCCGGCGCAGGCTCTCCAGGTTCGCGATCTCCGCGTCGACGGCCGCCTGGAGCTCGTTGTGGCGGATCTGCTCGCGCGTCTCCTGGGCGCCCGCCACGGCGCTCAGCGCGATCGGCTGCAGCGCCTCCCGCAGTGCCGGGAAGCCGGTGTAGCCGAGGGAGGTCGCGAACCGGGTCACCGAAGGCTGGCTGACGCCCACCCGCTCGGCGAGGTCCGTGATCGACAGGAACGCGGCCTCGGTCAGATGGTCGATCATGTACTGGGCGATACGGCGCTGTCCCGGCGACAGCCGGTGGCTTCCGAACAGGGCCCGGACCCTGTCCGCGGGCGCGGCCTCGGGCACCGGCGACTGCCGGCCCGGGGTGATCGCCGCCGCCTGCGCACGTGCCTGCTGCCCTGATGGCACCGTGTGCCTCCTTGTCGTCCGGATCGGGCTCAAATCTAGCTCAACCGCCCAGACCCCAGGGCCGCCTCGCAATCGGCCGCAGGCGCCGCCCGCGCGACGGTCCCGAAGATGCGGAGCACGGCCGCCGGGGAGCATCCTGGCAAGGTGACCGGGAAGGGTGCGGGCAGGCGCCACCCGTCCGCCCGGGCCGGAGCGGAACCCGTGGCGGCGGCCGGGGTCGGCCCGGCGCCGGGGGAGCTGCCCATGGTGCTGGCCCAGGCGGAGGTGAGCGCCATCGAGGCCGTCGGCGGCTTCGCCGGCGGTCTCTACATGCGCTCCGGCACACCCGAACTGCTGCGTCTCGCCGTGCTCGCCGGACTGCCCGCGAAACTGTTCCAGCACTGGAGCCGGATGCATGTGAACCGGCCCTTCCCGCACTCCGACGTCTACCGTTCGGGCCGGCCCGTCTACCTCTACGACGCGGAGGAGGCCATGCGCTGCTACCCCCAGCTCATGGCCGGCCTGCCCTTCCCTTTCGCCTCGCTGTACGTGCCGGTCACCCACGAGCGGGAGACGTTCGGGGTGGTCGCGGTGCTCCGGCCCGCCACACCCGGCCTCCCGGTCGACGAGGGCGACCGCCGCCGCCTCCGCGAGGTCGGCGCCAACCTCGCCGGCACGCTCGCCGCCATGTCGGCGGACGGACGGCGTATCGAGTGGGACGACGAGCCGATGGCGGTCACCCTGCCCTCCGTCACCGCGCCGCCGGTACGGATCGGCTCGTTCGACTGGGACCTGGAGGCCGGTACGGTCACGGGCGACGAGGGCTGGTGCGCCATTCTCGGCACCACACCCGACCGACTGCCGGTCACCGTCGATGCGCTGGCCGCGCGGATCGAGCCGGAGGACGCGTACGGACTGTGGGCCCTGGCCCGGCAGGCGGCCGTGTCCGACCGGCCGGTGAACCGCCGGATGCGGCTGCAGGGATCCGACGGACGACCGCATCTGCTGGAGATCACCGGCCGGCGCGGACGCCCGCGGGACGGCCCGCCGGGCACGCACCTGACCGGCTACCTCATCGACCTGGGCGCCGGACCCGTCGTCGCCGAGGCCGCGGACAGGCTCCCGCACGGTGTCTGCAACGTCGACCGCCTCGGCCGCATCACCTACCTCAACCACCGGGCCGAGACCCTGCTCGGCCTGCCGCGCACCGAACTCGTCGGCCGCGTGCTGTGGGAGGCGGTGCCCTGGTTCGCGCAGGCCGCCTACGAGGACCACTACCGGGCAGCCCTGCTGTCCAGCGATCCGGTGCACTTCGCCGTGAACCGGGGCGGGGACTGGCTGTCGGTCTCCCTCTTCCCCGGGGCCGACGGGCTGACCGCGACCCTCAGCCCCGGCGAACACCCCGCCTACGCACCGGAATCCGTCGTCGCCCCCGGCACCGGACTCGGCTCGCCGGCCGACCGGGCCGTCGCCCTCTACCGTCCGGTCGCGCTCGCCATCGCGCTCACCGAGGCGGTCACGGCCCGTCAGGTGTCCGCCGTCGTCACCGAGGAACTGCTGCCGGCCTTCGGCGGCCGGCAGCTCGCCATCTACCTGCTGAGCAACCGTCACCTCCATCTCGCCTGGGAGACCGGTTTCCCCCGCGGCTTCCTCAGCCGGTTCGAAGGCGTCGGCCTCGACGCCAAGCTCCCCGGTGTCGAGACGCTGACCTCGGGCCGCCCCCTGTTCTTCGAATCCATGCAGCACCTGGCCGCCGCCTATCCGGGCATCCCCCTCGACGCCCACGTCGGCGCCCGCGCCTTCCTGCCGCTGATCGCCTCCGGCCGGCCGGTGGGCACCTGCATCCTCGGTTTCGACCAGCCCCGGGGCTTCGGCCCGGAGGAGCGAACGGTCCTCACCGCCCTCGCCGGACTCATCGCCCAGGCCCTCCAGCGCGCCCGGCGCTACGACTCCGAGGCCGCGCTCGCCCGCGGGCTCCAGGACGCGCTGCTGCCTCGCCGACTGCCCGTGGTCGACCATGTCGACACCGTCGGCCGCTACCTCCCCGGCACCCAGGGCATGGAGGTCGGCGGCGACTGGTACGACGTCGTCGAGACGGGCCAGGGACTCGCCATCGTCATCGGCGACGTCCAGGGGCACGGTGTCTCGGCCGCCGCCACGATGGGCCAGCTCCGCAGCGCCGTGCGGGCCCTGGCCGTCAGCGGCCACAGCCCCGAGGAAGTGATGAGCGGCACCAACCGGCTGCTCATCGACCTCGACCCCGGCCAGTTCGCCAGCTGCTGCTACATCGTCCTCGACCCGGCCACCGGCAGCGCCCAGGCCGTCCGGGCCGGCCACCTCCAGCCCCTGCTGCGCCACCCCGACGGCCGCACCGACGTCCTCGACCTGCCCGGCGGCGTGGTCCTCGGCGTCGCCGCGGACGCCGCGTACCCGGCCACCGGCCTGCGGCTCGCGCCCGGCGCCGTCCTCGCCCTGTTCACCGACGGTCTCGTCGAGCAGCCCGGAACCGACATCGACCAGGGCGTCGAAAGCCTGCGCCAGACCCTGTCGGATGTGGGCTCGTCCCCGCTCGCCGAGACGGCGGACCGCCTGATCAACGAGGCGCGACGGAACGCCGACCGTCCCGACGACATCGCCCTGCTCCTCGCCGCCCGCTGGTCCGAGCCGTCGGACACGTCCCCGCGGCCGCACCGGGGCGCCCGGTGACTCCCCGGCACGAGCGGTCCGTGCGGGGCGACGACGACGCCGGTGACCCGGACTTTCCCGCCCGTACCGCGCCGCACTGCTCCGGCCTCGGGGAGCTGGACGCGCAGGTCGCCCGGTGCCGGGCCTGTCCGCGTCTCGTCGCCTGGCGGGAGGGCGTCGCCGCGGAGCGGAGGGCCGCGTTCCGGGAGTGGGAGTACTGGGGGCGGCCCGTCCCCGGGTTCGGGCCCGACGACGCGGTCCTCGCCGTCGTCGGCCTCGCCCCGGCCGCCCACGGCGGCAATCGCACCGGCCGGATGTTCACCGGGGACGACTCCGGTGACGTCCTGTTCGCCGCGCTGCACGCGGCCGGACTCGCCTCGCAGCCCACCTCCACCCATCGCGGCGACGGTCTCCGCCTGCGCGGCGTGCGGGTCACCGCTCCCGTCCACTGCGCGCCGCCGCAGAACCGGCCCACGCCGGAGGAACGGGACACCTGCCGTCCGTGGCTCGCCGCGGAACTCGGGCTGCTGACCGGGCTGCGCGGAGTCGTCGTGCTCGGCGCCTTCGGCTGGCAGGCGGTGCTGCCCGTCCTCGCCGCCGCCGGATACCGGCTGCCGCGCCCGCGCCCCCTTTTCGGGCACGGCGCCCATGCGACGCTGCCGGCCGGGGACGGGTCCGGCGAACTCCACCTCTTCGGCTGCTACCACCCCAGCCGGCGCAACGTGTTCACCGGGCGCGTCACCCTGCCCATGCTCGTCGAGGTGTTCCGCCGCGCGGCCCGCGTCACCGGCCTGGATCCGGCGCCACCGGCGTCCGGCGCAGATGCGCCAGGACCTTGTCCGGGGTGAGGGGCGGCTCCCGCAGCCGTGCGCCGACGGCATGGTGGACCGCGTTGCCGATCGCGGCCGCCGTGCCGACGATGCCGATCTCTCCGATGCCCTTGCTCCCCATGGGGTTGAGATGGGAGTCGTGCTCCTCGATCCAGTGCGCCTCGACCTCCGGCACGTCGGCGCAGACGGGCACGTGGTAGGTGGCGAGGTCGCACTCGGCGAAGTCGCCGAAGCGGTCGTCCATGGTGCTTCCCTCGGTCAGCGCCATGCCCAGCCCCATCGTCATGCCGCCGATGAACTGCGAGCGCGCGGTGCGGGGATTGAGGATGCGGCCGGCCGCGAACATCCCCAGCAGCCGTCGCGTCCGTACCTCGCCGGTCACCGTGTCGGCCTGGACCTCGGCGAACACGGCCCCGAACGCGTGCCGCGCGTACGGCGGTTCCTCCGCCGTCTCCGCCCTCGTGTCGGCGGTGACCGTCAGGCCTTCGGCCGGCACACCGCCCGGCAGCCCGGCCAGCCGCTCCGCGAGCTGCGAGGCGGCTTTGTGCACCGCCCACCCCCACGACGCCGTGCCCGCCGAGCCGCCCGCGAGCGGCGCCGCTGGCAGGTCGCTGCTGCCGATGTCGATCCGTACCGCGTCGAGCGGCGCACTCAGCGCGTCGGCCGCGATCTGGGCCAGCACGGTCCGGGCACCGGTGCCGAGATCGGTCGCGTTGACGGTGATCCGGTACGTGCCGTCCGCGGCCGCGTGCGCACCGGCGCGCGAGGGGCCGATCAGTACGGGATAGGTGCTCGCCGCGACGCCCGTGCCCAGCAGCAGAGCGCCCTCCCGCCGCACCCCGGGCCGTGGGTCGCGGTCCTGCCAGCCGAAGCGGCGCGCCCCCTCGCGCAGGCAGGCGACGAGACCGCGGCTGCTGAAGGGCCGGCCGCTGTCAGGCTCCGTGTCGGGCTCGTTGCGCACCCGCAGCTCCACCGGATCGATCCCGGCCGCCGACGCGAGCTCGTCCATCGCGGACTCCAGCGCGTACATCCCCGACGCCTCTCCCGGTGCCCGCATCCAGGAGGGGGTGGGCACGTCGAGGGAGGCGACCCGGTGCACCGTACGGCTGTTGGGGGAGGTGTACATCACGCGGGCGGGCACCGCGGCCTGCTCCACGAACTCCCGCACCCGCGAGGTGTGCGTGACCACGTCGTGGTCCAGCGAGGTGATCACGCCGTCGGCCCGGGCTCCGATCCGCACCCGCTGCAGCGTGGGCGCGCGGTGCCCGACGACGGCCGCCAGCTGCCGCCTCGGGAGGGCGAGGGTGACCGGCCGTCCCGTGTGGCGCGCGGCCATCGCGGCGAGCACCACCTGGGGCCGTGGCGTGCCCTTGGAGCCGAAACCGCCGCCCACGTGCTCGGAGACCACCGTGATGTCGTGCCGGTCCACCCCGAACATCTTCGCCAGGACGTCCCGCACGGTGCCGGCGCCCTGGCTGGAGTCGTGCACGATCAGCCTGCCGTCGCGCCACTCGGCGGTCGACGCGTGCGGCTCCATGGGGTGGTTGTGCAGCGCGGTCAGTGTGTACGCGGCATCCACCCGCACCTCGGCCGCGGCGAACGCGCCGTCCGCGTCGCCGCGTTCACGCGCGCCGGGATAGCCGCCGTTGACCTCATCGGGCGTGTACAGGTCCGGACGGTCGCGGGTGAGCCGTACGTCGTGGTCCTCGGCCGCGTACGTGACGTGTACGGCGGCGGCGCCCGCGCGGGCGTTCTCCAGCGTGTCCGCCACGACGAGGGCGACGTACCAGCCGCGGTGCGGGACGCGTGCGTCCTGCAGGAGGGAGAGCGTCGGGTCGTCGCAGGGCGTCAGCCGCGGCGCGTTCTCGTGGGTCAGGACGGCGAGGACGCCGGGCAGCGCGAGTACGGCGCCGGCGTCGACCGCCGTGACGCGGCCGCGGGGCACACCGGCGGCCACGGGCCACGCGTGCGCCCGCCCTGCCGGACGGGCCTCGGCCGCGTAGCGCGCCCGCCCGGTGACCTTGTCGCGGGCCTCCCGGCGGACGGTGTCCGCACCGAGGGCGCGGGCGGACAGCTTCATGACGCCTCCTGTGACGGCACGAGACCTGACAGCACGTCGATCGCGACGTCGCCGGCGAGCCGCACCTTGAACGCGTTGTCGCGCAGCGGCTCGGCCGCGTCGAGCTCCGCCTCCACCGCATGCTCGAACGCCGCCGCGGTGGCCTGCGCGCCCAGCAGCCGTTCCTCGGCCGTCCAGGCCCGCCACGGCCGGTGCGCGAGCCCGCCGAAGACGAGCGCCGCATGGCGGATCCGGCCGTCCTCGACGGCGAGGACCGCCGCCACGGAGACCAGCGCGAAGGCGTACGAGGCCCGGTCGCGCACTTTGCGGTACACGGAGCGGGCACCCGCCGGCGGGGACGGCAGCTCCACCCCGGTGATCAGCTCGCCGTCCTCGATCACGGTGTCCCGGTCGGGCCGGTCGCCGGGCAGCCGGTGGAAGTCCGTGACGGGGACGGCGCGTTCGCCGCCCGTACCGCGCAGCCGGACCGAGGCGTCGAACGCGGCGAGGGCGACGGCCATGTCGGAGGGGTTCGTGGCGACACAGTGCTCCGAGTGCCCGATGATGGCCAGATCCCGGTGCACCCCCTCCCGTGCCGGGCACCCCGTCCCCGGCACCCGCTTGTTGCAGGGCTTGGACACGTCCTGGAAGTACGTGCACCGGGTGCGCTGCAGCAGATTGCCGCCGGTCGTCGCCGCGTTGCGCAGTTGGCCCGACGCACCGGCGAGCAGGGCCTGCGACAGGGCGGGGTAGCGGGAGCGCACCGCGCGGTGGGCGGCGAGATCGCTGTTGCGGACGGTCGCGCCGATCAGCAGGCCCCCGCCTGGCGTGTCGTCGACCGTGTCCAGCGGCAGCCGCCGGACGTCGACCAGCACGTCGGGGGCCGTGACGCCGAGCTTCATCAGGTCGACGAGGTTGGTGCCGCCGGCGAGGTACTGGGCGCCGGGACGGGCGGCGTACGCCTCGACGGCTTCCTCGGGGCTCGTGGCGCGGACATACGCGAACGGCTTCACGGCTTCGCCTCCCCGACGACGTCCTCGACGGCGGCCACGATGTTGGTGTACGCGCCGCAGCGGCACAGATTGCCGCTCATCCGCTCGCGGATCTCCTCGCGCGTGAGCGGGACGGCGCCGCCTGCGTGGTCACGGGCCGTGACATGGGACGGATGACCGTCCGCGGCCTCGGCCAGCATGCCGACCGCGGAGCAGATCTGGCCCGGCGTGCAGTACCCGCACTGCAGGGCGTCGCGCGCCACGAACGCCTCCTGGAGCGGATGCAGCCGCTCACCGTCGGCCAGCCCCTCGGCCGTGGTGATCCGCGACCCGTCGTACGCCACGGCGGGCAGCAGACACGGGAGCATCCTCCGGTCGTCCACCAGCACCGTGCACGCCCCGCACTGACCGTGGTCGCAGCCCTTCTTCGGCCCGGTCACGTCCAACCGCTCGCGCAACGCGTCCAGCAGCGTCGTGCGGTGGTCGAGGGCGATCGTGTACGCGACGCCGTTGACATGGAGGGTGAGGACGGAGCTGTGGGTGTCCGCCGCACCGGCCGCCCCCACGCTCCCCTGTGGCCTGCTCGGATCCACGCCTGGCACCTTTCCGTGTCACGTCCGCCGCACCGCGGGCCGCCCGGCGGCGGCTCTTCCAGCCTGTGGCGGAACGCGTCGTCGCGCTCGCCGAGCGACGCCGATCACGCGCTTCCCGTGCCGTCCGGCTCAGGGCTCCTCCGTGTCCGGCGAGCCCGCCGCGTCCGGGCCGCCGGCGCCGTCGACGTCGCGCTGTTCGAGCGGGTGTACGGCCGGCCCCTGGAGCACCGATCCGTCGACGCCGAACCGGGAGCCGTGACAGGGGCACTCCCAGGTGCGTTCGACGGCGTTGAACGACACCAGACAGCCCAGATGGGTGCAGCGGGCCGACACGGCGTGGCACACGCCCGCCTCGTCCCGGTACACGGCGCTGCGCCGCCCGGCGAGTCGGACGACCGCTCCCGTGCCGGGCGGGATGTCGTCCGCCGAGTCCACGTGGGTCGTGCGCAGCCGGTCGCCGACGAAGTGCTGGGCGACCTCGGCCTGTTGGGAGAGCATGGTCGGCGCCTCGCGCAGGGCGCTCCACAGCCGGCGCGGATCGTACAGCCGTGTCCACGGGGGAGTGACGGCGCAGATCAGATCGGTGATCAGCCGTCCCGCCATGACACCGCTGCTCATGCCCCATCCGCCGAAGCCGGTCGCCACGAAGGTGTGGCGGGCGCCCGGATGGAAGGCGCCGACGAGCGGGACCGAGTCGCTGGGGTCGTTGTCCTGCGCGGCCCAGCGGTAGCGCGTCGCGGTCACCGGGAAATGGGTGTGCATCCACTCTTCCAGACGGCGGAAGCGCTCGCCCGCGTCGGCGGTGCCGGGCGTGAAGGACTCACCGGTCACGATGAGCAGCCGGCTGCCGTCGTCGAGCGGCGCGGTGCGCACCGACCGCTTGGTTCCCTCTTCGCAGATGTACATGCCGTCCGGATCGCAGTCGGCGGGCAGGGGACCGGCGACGACCAGCTCCCGGCGCGGCGACATCCGGGTGAACAGCAGCGCCCGGTCGAAGACGGGGAAGTGGGTCGCCACCACGACGTCGCGTGCCGTGACGGTGTACCCGTTCTCCGTGGTGACCTGGCACGGCGTGCCCTCCCGCAGGCCGGTCACCCGGGTGCGCTCATGGATGGCGTTCCCGTACGCCGTGAGGTCCGCGGCCAGCGCGAGAAGGTACTTGCGGGGGTGGAACTGCGCCTGGCCGTCGATCCGCACGGCGCCGGCCGGCGTGAACGGCAGACCCGTCGACTCGACGTACGAGGCGTCCAGGCCGGCCGCACGCGCGGCCTCGGCCTCGGCGCGCAGCGCCGGGCGCTGCGCGGTGTCGCGGGAGTAGGCGTACGCGGGCACGCGCTCCAGCTCGCAGTCGATGTCCAGTTCCGCGCAGATCTCGGCCACGCGCTCGACCGCCGCCTGCTGCGAGCGCGCGTACAGCTCGGCGCCCTCCGCGCCGCGCGTGCGGCGCAGCCGGTCGTAGCGCAGTCCGTGCTGTGCGGTGAGCTTCGCGGTCGTGAAGCCGGTGACCCCGGAGGCGATGCGGTCCGCCTCCAGGACGGCGACCGAGCGTCCCGCCCGGGTCAGCTCCCAGGCGGTGCTCAGCCCCGCGATCCCGCCGCCGACCACGACGGCGTCGACTGTCGTGTTACCGGCCAGCGGCGGGTACGAGGTGCTGTCCGTGGTGCGCAACCAGTGCGATTCGGTGGTGCGCGGCGGGGAGGTCACGGGTGGGGTACGGGCATCGTTCGGCATGCCGTGCGAGTGCCCCGCCCACCGCGACCGAAGCATCACCTCTGCGGCCTTTCGTCCCGGCGGCCGGGACTGACGCGCCGCATTCCGGGTACCCGCAGCTCACATGAACGACATCACCGTTCCGGCGACGTCGCCGGTACCGAGGGACCAGAGGAGGTGTCAGCCGTGGACACCCACGCCGACACCGAACCGATGAGCAGCGAGATCCCCGAACACGAACGGGTGCGGACCTGTCTGCCCGCCGTCGTCCGGCAGGGCGTGGAAACGGAGCGGGGCGACAGCAGTGCCGACCTGACGATCGTCCGGGGCGAGGACTGATCCCCCGGGAGAACCGCCTGACTGCGTAATGGGAGGCGCGGGCCATGGACGGAGCCGGACTGTCGCAGAGGGAGCGCGCGATACTGGCCGGGATCGAAGAGCAGCTGAGGACCGACGCGCTGCTCGACCGCCGCCTCAGGACCATGCGCCCGGGACTGCCGTTCACGGAAGCCCCTGGCCTGCTCCGCGGGCGTCTGCTCACGCTCGGCACCGGCCTCGGAGGCGCCATGACGGCGGTGCTGCTGGTGATGGCCGCCTCATCCTCGTCGCCCGCACTGATCTGGGCGTTCGCCGCGACCTGGGTGCTCACCCTGAGCGGGCTGAGTCTGCTGCTCTGCCGGTGGTCACGGCGGCTCGCCGCCGGACACCTCGGCACGGACCGCCCCGACGGCGACGCGCAGGACTGAGCCCGGAGCCGTACGGTTTTGGGCCGTCGGCGTCAGCCCTCGACACCCGTCGCCTCGTGGGACGAGCCCACCGGCTTCGACTCCGGTGAACCCCGCTGGCGGAGATAGACCGACAGGATGACCATCGACGCCACCGCCAGCAGCTCCGACTGCCAGTTCTGCAGCGTGCGGTCCCAGAAGTCGGCCGACAGGACGTACTGGCCCCAGGTCATCGGCGCCTGCAGCCCCCGCAATTGCTCCTCGTTGAAGGCGACCATGCCCGCGATCGACTGGGCGGTCCACGAGGCGAGGAAGATCGTGCCCATGATGAGGCCGAGGGAGCGCGAGTACAGCGCCTGGCGCAGTCCCCCGGTGAAGGCCGAACGGGGTGAGTCCGGCCGCGCGAAGGAGCCCATCCGTTGTTCCCGGTCCGATTCGGTGCCCGCTTTGTGGAGCTGTTTGGACTCCGGCGACCCCAGCTGCAGCAGCCAGACCGTGAGGAAGATGAAGAGGAAGAACTGCAGGTACTCCGACTGCCAGTTCTCCGTCACGTCCACCGCGAACCGCGACGAGGCGAGGTACTGCCCGAACCCGATCGCGTGGAGGTGCTCGGCGGTGAGCTCGCTGTTGAACTTGGCGTGTCCCGCGAACGCCTGGCCCACGAGCGTGAGCAGGAACGCCGCGCCGAAGACCAGGGTCAGACCGTTCTGCTGCAGGGTCCTGAGGAGGGGGCCGCGCGGGGCGGACTGCTGATCGTTCAACGGTGCAGCACTCCCAACGCGATGAAGTACGCGAGCCCCAACCCGACCACGGCGAGGCAGAGGACGAACAGGAACCGTGTCATCCGCTCATTCCCCCTTCACTTCGCAGCTGTAGGGCAGGCCGCCCGTCCTCGGTTCGCAGCCGGCCGCGGTGATCCGCCAGCCGTCGGGGAAGACGGACAGGAAGAGCGTGTCGTGCAACAGGACCACCCGGGCCTGACGGCCGTAGACGTCGACGCGTTCGACCGCGCCGCCCGCGGGCACCTCGGCAGCACTCAGCGCGGCGGGACACGCCCTCTTCGCGGAGTCCTCGAGCTCCTCCAGGGTCCCGGGGGCGAGAACGGCGCAGGCGCGCTCGGCCTGTCCCGAGCGCAGCGCCGCCTCGAACCGTTCGACGGCACCGGAGGCGGCGCTCTCGCGCTCGGTGACCGAGGCGCACCCGCTCAGCAGAAGCAGCCCCGCCGCGGCGGCGGCGGGGCACAGGAACGGACGGTGCGGCACCGGGTCAGCCGCCGTGGCCGCCGCTGCCGAAGGCCCCGCCGCTCTCGTCGGAGTCGCGCGGCGGCTCCTTCTCGGGCGCGAGCCTGGACGGCATGTTCCCGTAGCCGTGCAGTTCGTGGGGTGTCAGGCGTCCGGGGGCCTGGTGGCCCTGCGTGGGGTCCACCTCGTCCGGCTCGAGACGGCTCTCGTAGTGGGTCTGGTGCTCGGGCGGAACGGGCTGCTCCTCCCGAGACGGGGGTGTGTCGCGCCGCCTTCTGGCGCCCACCTGCCAGACGACCCACACGAGAAGGACCAGCAGGCCGAGCACGACGAGGAGGAAGACGATGACCGCCGGCGCTCCCTCGCCCGCGGCGAGCAGCGCGGCGGCGTCCTGAGCCGTTTGACTGTAAGTGGCCATGACTATCGGGTACCCATTCTGGCTCTCTTATGAGCCAGTATGGACCCGGACGCCCTAATTGATGCCGCAGGCCGTAGCCCTTTCGTCCTCCAGGACGCGCGGGCCTGCGATCCGCAGGGAAGTCAGGGCCGGGAGCCGTGGATCGGTGCCGTGCTCTCCCGTTCGATCAGCTCCGGCAGCGGCACGTGCACCGAGCGGGCCGTGCCGCCGTCGAGCAGCGCCGTGAGCTCCTTGGCCGCGATACGGCCGAAGGCGACCGGATCGCGGGAGAGCGCGGTGAGGTAGGGGTGCACCATGCGGCAGAGCACGGAGTCCTCCCACGACACGATCGACACGTCCGCGGGCACGGCCAGGCCCAGGCCCGCGACGACGGCGGCGCCGGCCGCGGCCATCACGTCGTTGTCGTAGACCAGCGCCGTGGGCGCGGCCTCCGACGCCAGAACGCGCCGGGTGACGGCGGCGCCTTCCGTGTCGGAGTAGTCCGTGGTCACCGACCGCACCCCCGTCAGCCCGCGCCGCATTGCCTCGTCGCGCAGCGAACGGATGCGCCGGTCGGTGTGGGCCAGCGAGGGCAGCCCCGCGATGTGCACGATGCGGTGGTGGCCGAGCTCGTGCAGCCGGTCGACGACATGCGCCATGGCGCCGGTGTCGTCGGCCCGCACCTCCGAGAGGTTGGGGTGCCGGTCGGGCAGACCCCCGATGACCACGCCGGGCAGCCCCAGCTCGTCGAGGAGGGCCGGCCGCGGGTCATCCGTCCTGGGGTCGACGACCAGCACGCCGTCGACCCGGTGCTCGGCCCACCAGCGGCGGTAGGCCGCGCACTCGGCGGTCACGTCGTCCACCATCTGGAAGAGCAGGCCCAGCTGACGCTCCGCCAGGACCTCCTGGATGCCGGAGATCAGCTGCAGGAAGAACGAGTCCACGCCGAGTGTGGTCGCCGGGCGGGCCACGACCAGGCCGACGGTCGCCGCGCCTTCCCCCGACAGGGCGCGCGCTGCGGTGCTGGGGCGCCAGCCGAGCTGCGCGGCGACGCGGCGGACGCGGTCGCGGGTGATCTCCGAGACGCCCGGGCGGTCGTTGAGCGCGAAGGACACCGCGCTCTCCGAGACACCGGCCCGCTGTGCGATGTCCTTCATCGTCGGCCGCCGGGCGGGAGTGCGCCTCGGCTGCGAAGTGTCCCTGGCGGACGGGGTGTTGGCAGTCACCCGGACCCCTTCCCAAGTCTCCGTGCCCGCGTGGGCGGGCCGGTACACGGGCATCCTATGGCCTGCGCCCGGGCCGGTCGAAACAGTCGCCGATCGATCACTAAAGCGCTTGAGCCCCACCATCCTAAAGCGCATTAGTCGATCTCGACAAGAAGTATCTGGCATTCCTCTGACCTGCTGTGATGTCGCCAGGATGGAATTTGTGCGACGAATCTGTTGACTTTCTCCGCCGGGCCCGTGCAAGGTCTGCTGGGCATCCGCAGCCGGCCACCTCTTCGAGCCGGCCGCCATATCCCTCATGCGTCTGTGCCGAGCAAAGGAGCCGTTCACCGTGCGCATCAACCGCAGGGCCTTCGCCGCTGCCGCCGTCATCGCCGTCGTCCTGCCGCTGAGTGCCTGTGGCGGCGGCTCCGGTTCGGGCGCGGCCGACGGCTCGGGCAAGATCGAGGGCAAGGTCGAAGGCGAGATCACCTTCCAGACCTGGAACCTCCAGGCCAACTTCAAGGACTACTTCAACGGCCTCATCGCCGAGTTCGAGAAGCAGAACCCCGGCACCGAGGTCAAGTGGGTCGACCGGCCGGCCGAGGGCTATGCCGACAAGCTCAGCGCCGATGCGGCCGGCGGCACCCTGCCCGACGTCGTCAACGTCTCGCCCGACCTCGTCGCCCCCCTCGCCAAGGCGGGCCTCGCGCTGGACCTCGACAAGGCGGCGCCGCAGTACAAGAAGGAGTACCTGCCGGGTGCCTGGCAGGCCCACGAGGTACCGGGCGTCGAGGGCACGTACGCCTTCCCGTGGTACCTCAACACCGGTCCGCTCTTCTACAACAAGCGCCTGCTGAAGGAGGCGGGGCTCGACCCCGAGAAGCCCCCGACCACCTACGACGAGGTCTTCGACCACGGCCTGAAGATAGCCGAGAAGAGCAAGGGCAAGGTCGCCACCCTCGCGAACGTGCCCACCATCGAGGACTTCGGCCGCTACGGCGTCCCCCTGATGAACGAGGAGGGCACCGGCTTCGCGTTCAACGACGCCAAGGGTGTCGAACTGCTCACCCGCTACAAGGAGTTGTTCGACGCGGGAGCCCTGGACTCCCAGGCGCTGACCGCGACCCCCGAGTCCGCCGGCCACAAGTTCCTCACCGGGTCCGTCGCCATGAACCCCGGCAGCGCGCTCGACCTCGGCAAGTTCGAGAAGGAGGCCCCGAGCCTCTACGAGAACATCGGCATCACGGACCAGATCACCAGCACCGGCAAGGCGAACATGTACGTCATGGGCGTGATGGTCAACGCCCAGACCAAGCAGAAGCCCGCCGCCGTCGCCTTCGCGCACTTCGTGACCGACGCGACCCGCCAGATGGAGTTCGCGAAGCAGGTCGCCATCTTCCCGAGCACCGCCGGCTCCCTCGACGACCCGTACTTCACCGAGGAGGACGGCACCGACGAGACCCGGGTGCGGATCGCGGCCGCCAAGTCCCTGAAGACCGCGGTCAACTACACGCCGGTGCTGTTCAGCGAGCAGATGAAGACCGAGCTGCGCAACGCGGTCGCCCGTGCCCTGCAAGGGAAGCAGAGCCCCGAGGAGGCGCTTGATAACGCTGTCAAGGCGTGTGACCGGCTGCTGAAGCAGAGCTGACCGACCGAGCTGATCGACACCGCCATGAAGACCTTCACCGCCTCCGAGGCGATCTCGTCCGACGCGGCCGCATCCGGCCCGGCGCCCGGGAGCCCCGGCTCCCCGGAGCGCCGGCCCGGCGGCGCCGTCCGCCGCCATCTGCCGTCCAGTCCCTGGCTGTTCGCGGCGCCCGGCCTGCTCGTCGTCGGCGCGTTCGTCCTGTACCCGTTCCTCAGCACCCTGGTCAACGCGTTCACCGACCGGCGCACGCTCGTCCCCGGCCAGTTCGTGGGGCTCGCCAACTTCCGCGAACTGCTCGACGACGAGATGTTCTGGATCGGCCTGCGCAACAGCACCCTCTACGTCCTCGGTGTCGTGCCCGCCCTGGTGATCCTGCCGCTGCTCCTGGCGATGCTCGTGCAGCGCCACATCCCCGGCATCACCTTCTTCCGCTCCGCCTTCTACACCCCGGTCGTCGCCTCCATCGTCGTGGTCGGCCTCATCTGGGTCTGGATGCTGGACGACCGCGGCCTGGTGAACGCGGTGCTGGAGGCGGTGGGCGTCGGCCGGATCGGCTTCCTCAGCGACCAGTGGCTCCTGCTGCTGAGCGCGATGGCCGTCACGGTCTGGAAAGGCCTCGGCTACTACATGATCATTTATCTGGCGGCGCTGGCCAACGTCCCGCGCGAGCTGCACGAGGCCGCGGCCGTCGACGGAGCCGGACCCGTACGCCGCTTCTTCTCCGTCACCGTCCCGGCCGTCCGCTCCACCATGGTTCTCGTCGGGGCGCTCTCCGCCGTCGCCGCCTTCAAGGTCTTCTCCGAGGTCTACCTGATGGCCGGGCCCAGCGGCGGCCCCGCGGGCGAGGACACCACGCTCGTCATGCTCGTCCAGCGCGTCGGCACGGGCCTGTCCGGCCGCGTCGGCTACGCCTCCGCCATCTCCGTCGTCGTCTTCGTCGTCACCGTCGCGCTCATGCTCCTCGTGCTGCGCGCCGACCGGAAGGAGGACGCGTGAGCAACCGGGGTATCACCGACGCCGAGGGCAAGCGCATCCCCGCCACCCAGCTCGTCCTGCGCTACCTCCTGCTGCTCGCCGTGCTCGCGCTGACCGTCGGGCCGTTCCTCTGGCAGCTGTCCACCTCGCTCAAGGGTCCGCACGAGGACATCTTCAGCTCACCGCCGCGGTTCCTGCCGAGCGACCCGACGTTCGGCAACTACACGCGCGTCGCCGAGACCATCCCGGTGTGGGACTACGCGTTCAACTCGCTCAAGGTCGCCGTCGCCAACGTCGTCACCAACTGCGTCGGCGCCGCCCTCGCGGGCTACGCGCTCGCCCGGCTCAGCTACCGCGGACGCAGGGCCGCCACCCTGGCGTTCATCCTCGCCATGCTCGTCCCCGTCGAGGGCATCATCATCGCCCAGTTCACCACCATGCGGGACCTCGGTCTCAACAACACCCTGCTCGGTGTGCTGCTGCCCGGGTCGGTCGCCGCGCTGAACGTCCTGCTGATGCGCAACGCCTTCCTCAACCTCCCGCAGGAGGTGGAGGACGCCGCCTTCGTCGACGGCGCCAACGTCTGGCAGCGGTTCGCGCGCATCGCGCTCCCCTCGGTCCGGGGCACCCTCGCCGTGGTCGCCATCTTCGCCTTCATGGGCGCGTGGGACGACTTCCTGTGGCCCCTGATCGTGCTCAGCGACCCGGAGAACTTCACCCTCACCATCGGCCTCAACTACCTGCACGGCACCTTCGCCAACGACGAACGGCTCGTCGCGGCGGGCACGATCATCGCCGTGCTGCCGCTGATCGTCCTCTTCGCCTGCCTCCAGCGGTTCTTCTTCCGCGGCGTCGGCGAGGGCGCCGTCAAGGGCTGACCGACACCACGACGAGACTTGGGACACCGCCTCTCCATGAGTTCCGCCCCCCTGCGCTTCGGCGCCAACTACACCCCCAGCGAGGGCTGGTTCCACCACTGGCTGGACTTCGACATCGACGCCGTGCGCGCCGACCTCGACTCCGTCGCCGGCCTCGGGCTCGACCACATCAGGGTCTTCCCGCTCTGGCCGCTGTTCCAGCCCAACCGCACCCTCATCCGCCCGCGCGCCGTCGACCAGCTCGTCCGACTTGCCGACGCCGCGGCCGAACGCGGCCTCGACGTCAACGTCGACGGACTGCAGGGACACCTGTCCAGCTTCGACTTCCTGCCCGCCTGGACCCAGACCTGGCACCGGCGCAACATCTTCACCGACCCCGATGTCGTCGCCGGACAGGCTGCGTACCTGCGCACCCTCGCCGAGGCCCTCGCCGACCGGCCCAACTTCATCGGCATGACCATCGGCAACGAGATCGCCCAGTTCGCCGCGGGACCCCACCCCGACCCCGACCGCGTCACCCCCGAGCAGGCCGGCGGCTGGCTGGAGCGGCTGCTCGCGGCCTGCGAGGAGGGCGCGCCGGGCCGGATGCACCTGCACGCCGAGTACGACGCCTCCTGGTACCAGGACGACCAGCCCTTCACCCCCGCCCACGCGGCCCGCATCGGCCCCGTCACCGCCGTGCACTCCTGGGTCTTCAACGGCACCGCCCAGCGGTACGGCCGCACCGGCACCGCCACCGAGCACCACGCCGCCTACCTCATCGAGCTGTCCAAGGCATGGGCGCTGGACGCCCGCCGGCCCGTGTGGCTCCAGGAGGTCGGCGCGCCCGCACCGCACATCCCGGCCGAGCACACCGCCGCCTTCACCGAGGCCACCGTCGCGGGCGCGCTGGACTGCCCGGACGTATGGGGCGTGACCTGGTGGTGCTCCCACGACGTCTCCCGCTCACTGGCCGACTTCCCCGAACTCGAGTACAGCCTCGGCCTGCTGACCAACGACCGGAAGGTGAAACCGGCAGGACGGGCCATCGCCCGCATCACCGAGGCGTGGCGCGGACGCGAGCACCGCCCCGCGCCCCGTACGACCGCCCTCGTCGTCGACGCCGGCGACGAGGACACCGCGCCCCGGCGCTCGGTGTGCGCCCCCGGCGGCCCCGTCTTCGAGGCCTTCGCGCGCCTGACCGCCGACGGGGCACGACCCACCACCGTCCTCGCGAGCCGCGCCGGCGACCGGGCGCATCTCGCCGCCCGCGGCATCACCGAGGTCGTCACCCCCGAACAGGCCGGCGTCATTCCCGAGCCGGTCACCCCCACCGCACCGTAAGCCGTCCACGACACGATACGGAGCACCGTCATGACCCCCCGCCTGAGCAGACGAGCCGTCCTCGCGGCATCCGCGGCCGCCGCCCTCGCCCCGGTCCTCGTGCCGGGCACGGCCGCCGCCGCGAAGAAGAACGCGCTCGGCGCGCCGTACGCCTCCTACTGGTACCCCGACTCGCTGCCCTTCGGCAGCCCCGGGGAAGGCATCACCTGGCGCAGCCTGAAGTCCTGGCGGGCCGAGCAGGACACGGACCTGCCCTTCAACAGGTCCGCCGTCCCGCTCGCGCGCCGGTTCACCCCCACCCCGGTGAACGGCACCGCGCGCGCCGGCCAGGCCCGCATCCAGTCCCTCGTCTCCTTCGCGCCCACGGCATCCAACCCCTCCCAGGGCGCGCCCACCGCCGACTACTACGCCACCACCCACTGGGCGTACGTCGACGAACTGGTCTTCTGGGGCGGCTCGTCGGGCGAGGGCCTGATCCTCGCGCCCAACGCGCCCGTCGTGGACGCGGCCCACCGCCACGGAGTGCCCGTGCTGGGCAACGTGTTCCTGCCGCCCGTCGCCTACGGCGGTCAGCTCCGCTGGACCCGCGACCTGGTGCAGAAGGACGCCTTCGGCCGCTACCCGCTGGCCGCGCAGCTCGTCGCGGTGGCCGTGGCCTACGGCTTCGACGGGTGGTTCGTCAACGCCGAGACCGGCGGTGGCGACCGGGCGCTCGCCACCGACATGCGGGGCTTCCTCGCCGAGCTGAAGAGCCTCGGCACCGCGAAGGGCCTGCGCGTCACCTGGTACGACTCGATGACCGTGGACGGGTCGGTGGACTGGCAGGACGCCCTGAACGACCGCAACCGGCCGTTCTTCGAGGCCGCCGACTCCATGTTCCTCAACTTCAACTGGACGCGCGCCGACCTCACCTCCTCCGGGCAGCTGGCGCAGCGGATGGGCCGCAGCCGGTACGCGTTGTGGGCGGGCGTCGATGTGGAGGCCAGTGGCTCGAACAAGTCCGTCGACTGGGACGCCGTCCTCCCCGAGGACACGGACGACGTCGTCTCGCTGGGCTTCTACCGGCCCGAGTGGACCCGCAACCACCTGCCGGCCGGCCGCACCCCGGCCCAGTTCCACGCCGCCGACGACCGCTTCTGGAGCGGACGTTCGCTCGACCCGTCCCGGCCGGACACCTCCGACACCTGGCGCGCCCCGGCGCTCGCCGTCGCCGACCGCTCGACGGTCGGCGCCCTGCCGTTCGCGACCGTGTTCAACACCGGGCACGGCCTGCGCTGGTACGAGGCGGGCAGGGCGGTCTCGGACACCGCGTGGAACCACCTCGGCCTCCAGGACCGCATGCCGTCCCGCCAGTGGGTCGTGCGCACCGAGGGGACCCGGCCCGCAGTCGGATTCGACTTCGCCGACGCCTGGCACGGCGGCAGCAGCCTCCGGGTCGACGGAGCCCTCGACGCGCCGGCCACGCTCGACCTGTACGCGACGCGGCTGCCGCTCGCCGCGGACACCGTCGTGGAGCTCACGCACCGCGCCGAGGCGGGCGAGGTCGCCGTCGAACTGGCCGTCGCCACGGCGGAACCCGCCGGACCCGGCGAGCCCCACCCGTACACCTACCTCCCCGTGGGCACCGCCGGACCGGGCTGGATCACACGGACCGTGCGGCTCACGGGCCTGACCGGGACCGTGCACGCCCTCGGCGTACGGCTCACCGGCAGGGGTGGCCGGGTGACCTGGCGGCTCGGCGCCCTCGCCGTGCGCGCCGCAGGGACCGTACCCCGGCCCGCCGCTCCCACGGCCCTGCGCGTCACCGACGCCTCGGCCGCGGGCCTGCGCTTCACCTGGCAGCCCGCGCCCGGCGCCGTGCGTCACCACACCCTGCACCGCCTCCTGCCCGACGGGACGCGGCGCTTCCTCGGCGCCACCTGTCAGCGAGCCTTCTTCGTCCCCGGCCAGAAGCCCGAACAGGGCGAGCGGGCGGCCCGGTTCGAACTCCGCGCGGTGGGGGAGCTGTACAGCGTGTCCACCGCCGCGACGACCGACCACCTCTGGTAAATCACCACCGACCCCCGGAGCACCCCTCATGCATGACGACCGCACCCTCGTCGAGGCGCGCCTGAAGCGCGTCCTCGACGAACGCATCCGTCCCGCCGTCCACCCCGCGTCCGTGCCGCTCGACGTCGCGGTGTGGAACGCGCCGGGCGAGCCCGTCCCGGTCGCCGAAGGACTCGCCGCGACGCCCGCGCCGATCGCGGTCGGCGACCGGTGGGGTGCTCCGTGGGGCACCAGCTGGTTCACCGTCACCGGGACCGTTCCGGTCGAGTGGGCCGGCCGTACGGTCGAGGCGATCCTCGACCTCGGCTTCGACGAGAACATGCCCGGATTCCAGTGCGAGGGGCTCGTCTACCGCCCCGACGGCACCCCGGTGAAGGGCCTCAACCCGCGCAACCAATGGGTCCGCATCGGTGCACCGGTCAGCGGCGGCGAAGAGGTCCTGCTGCACGTCGAGGCCGCGTCCAACCCCGTGATCCTGGACTACCACCCCTTCCTGCCGACGCAGCTCGGCGACAAGGAGACCGCGGGCAGCGAACCGCAGTACCGGCTCGCGCGCATGGACCTCGCCGTCTTCGACGAGACCGTGTGGCAGCTCGTGCTCGACCTGGAGGTGCTCGGCGAGCTCATGCACGAGCTCCCGGCGGACGGCCCCCGCCGCCACGACATCCTGCGCGCCGTGGGCCGCGCACTGGACCGCGTCGACCTCCAGGACGTGAACGGCAGCGCCGCCGCCGCCCGCGCCGAGCTCGCCGGGGTGCTCGCCACCCCGGCCGAGCCCTCCGCGCACCGCATCAGCGCCGTGGGCCACGCCCACATCGACTCGGCGTGGCTGTGGCCGCTGCGCGAGACGGTCCGCAAGGTGGCCCGTACGACGTCCAACATGACGGCACTGCTGGAGGACGAGCCGGACTTCGTCTTCGCCATGTCGCAGGCGCAGCAGTTCGCCTGGGTCAAGGAGCACCGGCCCGAGGTCTACGCCAAGGTCAAGAAGGCGGTCTCCGAGGGCCGGTTCGTACCGGCCGGCGGCATGTGGGTCGAGTCCGACACCAACATGCCCGGCTCCGAGGCCATGGCACGGCAGTTCGTGCACGGCAAGCGGTTCTTCCTCGACGAGTTCGGCGTCGAGAACGACGAGGCCTGGCTGCCGGACACGTTCGGCTTCGCGGCCGGGCTGCCCCAGATCATCAAGGCCGCGGGCTCCAAGTGGCTGCTCACCCAGAAGATCTCCTGGTCGCAGACCAACACCTTCCCCCACCACACCTTCCTGTGGGAGGGCATCGACGGCACGCGCATCTTCACGCACTTCCCGCCCGTCGACACCTACAACTGCTCGATGAAGGGCAGCGAGATCGCCCACGCGGCGAGGAACTTCAAGGACAAGGGCGCAGCGAGGCACTCGCTCGCGCCGACCGGCTGGGGCGACGGCGGCGGCGGCACCACCCGCGAGATGGTCGCCAAGGCGGCCCGGCTGCGCGACCTCGAAGGGTCGGCCACCGTGACGTGGGAGACCCCCGCGGAGTTCTTCGCCAAGGCCGAGGCGGAGTATCCCGCTCCGCCCGTATGGGTGGGCGAGCTCTACCTCGAGCTGCACCGCGCCACCCTGACGAGCCAGGCGAAGACCAAGCAGGGCAACCGGCGCAGCGAGCACCTGCTGCGCGAGGCCGAGCTGTGGGCCTCGACCGCCGCCGTGCGGACCGGATTCGCCTACCCGTACGAGCAGTTGGACCGCATCTGGAAGACGGTCCTGCTGCACCAGTTCCACGACATCCTGCCCGGCTCGTCCATCGCCTGGGTGCACCGCGAGGCGGAGAAGACGTACGCGGCCGTCGCCGAGGAGCTCAGCGGCATCATCGACGAGGCCCAGCGGGCCCTCGCCGGAGACCCGGTGGCCGGCGGCGAACTCGTCTTCAACGCCGCCCCGCACGAGCGGCACGGTGTCGCGGCCGGCGGCGCCGCCGTGCCCGCCGAAGCGGGCGGTGCCCGGCTGACCGAGCGCGACGGCGGGGGTTTCGTCCTCGACAACGGCCTGCTGCGGGTGGAGGTCGACGCCGACGGCCTGATCGTGTCCGCGTACGACATCGCCGCCGAACGCGAGACGGTCGCGCCCGGCCAGGCCGCCAACCTGCTCCAGCTCCACCCCGACTTCCCGAACATGTGGGACGCCTGGGACGTCGACGCGTTCTACCGCAACACGGTCACCGACCTGACCGACGCCGACGAGGTGTCCCCGGTCGACGCCGGCTCGTCCGCGGCCGTGCGCGTCGTCCGCGGTTTCGGCGCGTCCAAGGTCACGCAGGTGCTCACGCTCACTCCCGGGGTCAAGCGCCTCGACATCGACACCGAGGTCGACTGGCACGAGACGGAGAAGTTCCTCAAGGCCTCCTTCCCGCTCGACATCCACGCCGAGCGGTACGCCTCCGAGACCCAGTTCGGCCACTTCCACCGCGCCACCCACACCAACACCAGCTGGGAGGCCGCCAAGTTCGAGGCGTGCAACCACCGCTTCGTCCACATGGAGGAACCGGGCTGGGGCGTCGCGCTCGTCAACGACTCGACGTACGGCCACGACGTGACCCGCACCGTCCGCACGGCCGACTCCGGCACCACGACCACGCTGCGGGTGTCCCTGCTGCGCGCGCCCCGCTTCCCCGACCCGGAGACGGACCAGGGCGTGCACCGCTTCCGCCACGCCCTCGTGCCGGGCGCCTCGATCGGCGACGCCGTCCGCGAGGGCTACCGCGTCAACCTGCCCGAGCGGCGCGTCCCGGGTGACACCGCGGTCGCACCGCTGGTCACCGTCGACAACGACGCGGTCGTCGTCAGCGCCGTGAAGCTCGCCGACGACGGCAGCGGCGACGTCGTGGTGCGGGTCTACGAGTCGGCGGGCGGCCGTGCGAGGGCACGGGTCGTCCCGGGCTTCACGGCGAGTGCGGTCGCGACGACGGACCTGCTGGAGCGCCCGCTCGCCGACCCGCGGCGGCACGAACTGGAGGACGGCGCGGTGCGGTTGAACCTGCGCCCGTTCGAGCTCGTGACGCTGCGTCTGACGCGCGGCGCCTGACAGCCGCGCGCACGGCCCGCCGCCTCACGCTCCCTGGGGAGCCGTGAGGTGGCGGGCCGGTGTGGCCGCCGACTGGAAGGTCGCCCGAACAGGCCCCTGCGGCAACTCGGACCGCCGGGGTGGAGGACCGCCCTCAGCCGCCCAGCGAACAGCGGCTGAGCAGATCGCGTCCGTCGCCCTCGCCCGCCCTCGGAAGCGGAACGGTACGGCTCGGCGCGGGCGCCCTGCCGTCCCCGATCCAGTCCTCCAGAGCGGTGAACGCCGAGCGGTGACACGGCGTCAGGGGCCGCAGCCGGTCCGGGAAGGCGTCGTAGAGCGAGTCCACATGCGTGCCGCCCTCGACGCGGTAGTACCGCAACAGCTTCCCGCGGCCCGCGTCGCGCACCATCCCCGCGTACACGTCGGAGTCCTTCCCGATGGGCAGCAGCACGTCGAGTGTGCCGTGCAGCGTGATCAGCGGCTTGCCGATCCGCCCCGTCAGCGCGATCCGTTCGACCGCGTCGGCCACCTCGCGGGGCCGGTCCCCGTACACGTAGTCCGCGTCGCACGCGGGGGTGCCGGGTGCGCAGAACGGGGTCCCGGCCTGCGTCGCGCCGTCGAAGCCCGGGTCGAGCTCCTCGCGGTATATGCGCTGTGTCAGGTCCCAGTAGTACCGGTGGTGGAAGGCCCACAGGAACTCGGAGCCCGCCGGATACCCGGCCGCCACCATCTCGCGGTGCGCCCGCTCGGCCCCCTCACCGCCCGCCGCGTACACGGGATAGCTGCGCAGCGCCGGGGGCAGGAACGTGAGCAGGTTGGGGCCCTGTGCGCGCCACAGATTGCCCTCCCAGTCCACGCCGCCGTCGTACAGCTCCGGATGGTTCTCCAGCTGCCAGCGCACCAGGTAGCCGCCGTTGGACATGCCGGTGGCCAGCGTGCGCGACGGCGGCCGGTGGTAGCGCTGGGCGACGACCGCGCGGGCGGCCCGGGTGAGCTGGGTGACCCGCTCGTTCCACTCGGCGATCGCCTCGCCGGGCCGGTCGCCGTCGCGGTGGAACGCCGCGCCGGTGTTGCCCTTGTCCGTCGCGGCGAACGCGTAGCCGCGGGACAGCACCCAGTCCGATATCGCCCGGTCGTTCGCGTACTGCTCCCGCACACCCGGCGAACCGGCCACGACCAGACCGCCGTTCCAGCGGTCAGGGAGCCGGACGACGAACTGCGCGTCGTGGTTCCAGCCGTGATTGGTGTTGCCCGCCGAGTCGTCGGGGAACCAGCCGTCGATCTGGATGCCCGGCACCCCGCTCGGCGTCGCCAGGCCCGCGGGAGTGAGCCCGGCCCAGTCCGCCTCGTCGGTGTGACCGGAGGCGATCGTGCCGGCCGTCGTCAACTCGCCGAGGCACGAGACCTCCTGGTGCCCGGCGCCCGGCACGCGCAGGGCGGCCATCCGGGCGCAATGCCCGCCGCCGGAGTCCGGGGCGGCCGCGGCCGGGACGGCGACGGACCCGACGAGCAGGGCGGTCACGGCCGCCGCGCGGGCGGTCCAGTGGGACAGCGCGTGCGCACGGCGGCGCGGGCGGACGGATGCGGTGCGTGGCGGCGGTGCGGACTGCACGGACGGGCCTCCTGGGGGTCGGGGGAGCGGGGTCAGAGACAGGAGCCGTCGGCGACGACGAAGTAGCCGGCCGGCGACTCCTTGAGCGTGTGGGTGACGAACGTGTTGTTGAGGCCCATGTACTGGCCGGATCCCCTGGCGTAGGCGTAGCCGCCGGCGGTGGTCGCCCGGCCCGCCTGGACGTGCGCGTAGTTGCTGCTCGTCCAGCAGGCCGCGGCCCGGCCGGTGGTCGACGCCGTGACCGCGCCGGAGCGGACGCCCTCGCTTCCCTGTGCGTCCCGTGCGGCCACGCTGTAGGCGTACGAGGAGCCGGGGGCCAGGCCGGTGTCGGTGTGCGAGGTGCCGGCGGGGGCGGCGATCCGGACGCCGTCGCGGTACAGGGCGTACCCTGCCGCCCCGTCGACCGCGTCCCAGCGCAGGGACACCGAGCTGTCGTCCGCTCCCGTGGCCGCGAGACCGTTCGGTGCGGGCAGACCGCCCGGGTCCGGGTCGCCGTCGCCCGCCAGGCCGAAGAACTCGCTCACCCAGAGGCTGGAGCAGATCGAGACGATGAAGTGCGGCGTGCCGGTCGCCCCGCAACTCTCCGGGCCGCTGCCCGGATCCACCGGCGTGCCGTGCCCGATCGCCGGCACCCGGTCCACCTCGACGGCGACCTCGCCGCCGTTCAGGTACTGCTCGCGCCGCGTCCCGTTCGGCCCGATGGCGCCGGTCCGGTCAGGGACCTGGCCGAGCCCGTGCACGGCCGTCCACTGGTCCCGGAGCTCACCGGCGTTCATCGGGGCGACCGTGGTGTCGTCGTCCCCGTGCCAGATCGCCACCCGCGGCCACGGCCCGGTGTACGACGGGTACGCGTCGCGCACCCGCTGCGCCCACGCCGAGGGCGTCCGGTCGGTGCCGGGGCTCATGCAGGTGAACGGTCCCGTGTCCCTCGTGCAGTCGTACGGGATGCCGGCGATCACGGCGCCCGCCTCGAAGACGTCCGGGTAGGCGGCGAGTACGACCGCCGTCATCGCGCCGCCGGCCGACAGCCCGGTGACGAAGGTGCGGGAGGGGTCTGCGCCGTAGGCGCTCTCGGCGTGCGCCACCATCTGCCGGACGGAGGCGGCCTCGCCCTGCCCGCGGCGGCTGTCCGCCGCCTGGAACCAGTTGAAGCAGCTGTTGGGGTTGTTCGACGCCGTCGTCTGGGCGAGGACCAGCAGGAAGCCGTGGCGGTCGGCGAAGGCCGCGAGCCCCGAGTTGTCGGCGTAGACCTGGGCGCTCTGCGTACAGCCGTGCAGGGCGACGACGACCGCGGGCTCGGCCGGAAGGGACGCGGGCCGGTGGACGTACATGGCCAGATTGCCCGGGTTGCTGCCGAAACCGGTGACCCGCTCCAGGGGGACGGCCGCGTACGCGGCGGGAACGGGGACGGCCCACAGGCACCCGAGCAGCACGGCGAGCACCGCGGCCAGCCGTCCGGCGGACCTCGGTCCCCGGGGCCGGGGGCTCATGCGCTGCGACATCCGGACCTCCCACGATCGGTGGATCCCGGTCACAGTAGGAACCGGCCACCCGCGACAGGAATGGTGAGGCGGCCCACAGCCACGCTCCCGGTCAGCGGCTCACGGCCTCTTGCGGCGGAGGCAGTTGTGCGCTATTTGCGCCCATGACGGAGTCGTGCCCCCGCTGCCGAGGGGTGCGGGACGGCCCTCGGATACGCGTCCCGCCATGGGCACGCGGTCGGCCCACCCGGGGCGCGCGGCGATCCGGGCCTGCTTAGCGTGGCAGCGTGAGTCAGGAAGCGACGACGAAGCCGGCCGGTACGGCGCGCGCTGCCCACGGCTGGCCCCATGCGCTCCTGGCCGTTCTCGCCGGTCTTGTGGTCATGGTCGTCACCGCCGCGCTCGGGTTGTGGGCGGCCGGTGCGGCCGACCTGCCCGACGGCGCCTTCGTCGACGTCCTGGCGGCCACCGTCGTCATGGCTGTCGGCGGCTCCATCGAGATCTCGGGTGAGGCCGGGGTGATCGCCGAGACGGACGCCGCACTCACCGCGGTGCCGCTGTCCGTGACGGTCGTCGGCGCCCTGACCGTGGCCGCAGGGTTTCTGCGGCCGCTGCGCCACCGGGCCGTCGCCTCCGCGCCGGAACTCGCCGGCTGGGCCCTGCGGTTCGCCGTGCTCTGGCTCCTCGCCCTCGCCGGCCTCGCCGTACTGGCCCGCCACACCTTCACCATCCCGTTCGAGGACCCCACGGGCGGCCTGATCGAGGACGTCTTCGACGTCACCCCACGCGTCGGCTTCCGCACCGAGGTGCCGCAGACCCTGGTCATCGGACTGCTGTGGCTCCTGGGGGTACTGGCCCTGGCTCTGCTCGTCTCCCGCGGCGCGCCGCTGCCCGCCCGTCTGCTGCGCTTCCAGGAAGCGGTGCGCCCCGCCGCGTACGCCATGGTCGCCCTGCTTCTCGCGACGCTCGCCATCGGCGTCGTCATCGGCCTCGTCGTCGCCGCGACCCGTGGACATGCGGCCGACACCTTCGCCGTGATCCTCCTCGGCCTGCCGAATCTGATGTGGCTGGCGTTCACGATCGGCCTCGGCTGCTCGTGGGAGGGCACGGTGCAGGGCCCGTTCGCGCTGCCGATGCCGAGGCTCCTGGACGAGGTGCTGCGTGCCGGGGACGTCTCCACCCTCGATCTCGGGGCGCTCACCGAACGCGACGGCCGGGCCTGGTGGCTGCTCGTCGTCACCGCGGTGCTCGTCCTGGCCGCCGCGGTCCTGACGGCGGTGCGCTCACCGGCCCGGATGCGGCCCCGCGAGCACGCCCTGCACATGGCCGTCGCGCTCGCGCTCACGGTCCTGTGCGTCTGTCTTCTCGTACGCCTCACCGCGCACTACGGTCTGTCCGTCCTCGGCGCCGGGGACCTCGGCGGCGACCTGGCGGGCGAGGTGTTCCTGCGGCCCCACCTGTGGCAGGCGGTCGGGCTGGGCGCCGGCTGGGGGTTCGTCGCCGGGTTCGCCGGGGGCCTGCTCGCCTCGCGGCTCCACCGGCGCGGCGAGGTCCCGGCGGACCGGTGAGCACGGCCGCCGGGCATTGGTGACCGGGCAGGCAGGCGGAGTCACCGGCCCGCTCCCGCCGCGTCGAGCAGTTTTCTCGCAAGCGGTACCGCCGCGCTCCGCACCCGGTCGGCGCAGTCGTCGGACCGAACGGCGCAGGCCCCGGCACGGGCTTGCGCCGAGCGGGCGCCCGCCGCGCGTGTTGCGGGGCGGGCCGGGTGCAGGCACCCTGATGGTGACCCAGAAGCGACAAGGGCTCACTCTTCGTACTCGGGGGTCCATCCTGCGAAATGAAGGGCCGTCGCGGTGAGGAGCCACGGTCATGAATGTTCCGGTTGCCTGCCACTACAGAATGGAAGTGGCGGCATCGTCAGAGCGCATTCCCCAGATCCGGCGCATTCTCGCGGCGCATCTGAGGTACTGGAGCCTTGAGCACCATGTGAATGCTGTCTGCAGCGCCGTCGACGAACTCGTCGACAACGTCGTGCAGCACGTCAGCGGCGACAAGACCTGTGTGGTCGAGCTGCGCTGGACCGGTCGTCGGCTGGTCGCGTCCGTCTCCGACCGGGACCGGTGCCTGCCACCGGTGCGGACCTCCTCCCCGTCGCGGGGAGGGCTCGCCACGGTCGCCAAGCTCAGCGACAGCTGGGGCACGTGCGGCACCGAGGAGGGCAAGGTCATCTGGTTCAGCAGGCGGGTCAAGGAGGCCGAGCGGATCCTGACCGGCCCCCGTGCCCCGAGGCGGCCCGTCGTCGAGTTCAGGCCGCTGGCACTGCCCGTGCATCCGTCCGACGCACCTGCCTTCGAGGTGGACGCCGTGCGGTGAGAGGTCCGCGGTCCCTCAGTCGCGCGCGTGCGGTGCACGCGCGTTTCGGCAGCGGGGCCGGCGGACACGAAAAGGCCGTCAACCCGGTCACTCCGCGACACGCGCCCTCTGTGGCGACACCCACGTCCGGCGAGACGGACCGCGGCCTGTCGGCAGCCCGTGCGGCCGGCCTCGGTCTCGTACCCGGGACCGGCCGCCGGGCGAATCGCAGCCGCCTCAGGCGGCGCTCCTGTTCTGCCGGGCGGTCGCGTGCAGGTCCGCCACCAGGCGGAAGAATCCGGCCTCGTTGCCCGCCAGTCCGACCGCGCTCAGCGCCTCGTCCGCCTCCGCCATCGGCGCGGACAGCAGCGGAAGCGCCGCCGGGGCCCGTTGGGGATCGGCGAGCACGGCTCTGGTGGTCTGCAGAAGCCGTACGTACGCCTGCGCGGCGGCGAGCTCGGGATCGTTCATCTCGCGGTTCCCCTCGTGAAGGTGTCGTACCGTCAAGCATCTCGTGCGGCACTGACAACGCCCTTGCGCCAACACGTTCCGGGCACGCGAGAACGACCGGCGGCCCGCCGGCCCGGATGATGTGCGGAACCGCAGAACGGCGGCGGGTGCTAGAAGACGCTCACGCCGTACGCGCTCAGCGCTTCGGTGACCGGCTGGAAGAAGGTGGTGCCGCCCGATGAGCAGTTGCCGCTGCCGCCCGAGGTGAGGCCGAGCGCGGTGCTGCCGGAGAACAGGGCGCCGCCGCTGTCGCCGGGCTCGGCGCACACGTTGGTCTGGATGAGCCCGTAGACGACGTCGCCGTTGCCGTAGTTGACGGTGGCGTTGAGGCCCGTCACCGAGCCGCCGCGCAGGCCCGTGGTGGAGCCGCTGCGCTGCACGGACTGCCCGACGTACGCGTTGCCGGCCGACGTGATGTCGCGGTAGCTGCCGTTGTAGAGGTACACCCGGCCGTCCGCCGCCGAGGCGTTGGAGTGGCGGATGATGCCGTAGTCGTTGCCCGGGAAGCTGGACCCCGTCCGGGTGCCGAGCAGCGTGGTGTTGGAGGAGTTGGTGTACCAAGTGCTGCCGATGTCGGTGCAGTGGCCGGCGGTCAGGGCGTAGTAGGTGCTGCCGCTGCGGACGTTGAAGCCGAGCGAGCAGCGTCCGCCGCCCGCGTAGATGGCCTGGCCGCCCGCGATGAGCTTGCTGAAGGCGCCGGGCGTGCGCTTGATCTCGAGGGCGTCGGCGTCGTCGCCCGCGGCCTTCTCGATGGCGGCGATCTCGGCGGCCGAGACGGTGGAGTCCGCCGTGACGACGACCTTGCCGGTCGCCTTGTCGGTGTACCAGGCCGTGCCCGGCACGTCGGCGTCGAGCACCGCGCCGTTCGCCCGGGAGAGTTCGGCGGTGGTGGCCTTGGCGGTGGGCGACGACTCGGCCACGGCCGAGGGGGCGGCAAGCGCGGAGACGGCCAGGAGGGCCGATGCCACGGCGATCAGCCGCGCACCTCTCGCCACGCCGCCGAGGGGGGACAAGCGCTTGATGTTCACTGCATCCTCCGGTGGGGGGTGTCGGGGCCCGCTGGATGGGCGGGCCCGTGCGAGCAAGGGCTGCCGGGCGGGCGGCCGAAGCGGACCTCGGGCGTCATGTGCCTGTCAACTCTTGCGGTAGGAATCCTGGGCTCCGGCCGCTCCGGTGGCAAGATCGGCTTTCGGTCGCTGTGCGCATGTCCGGCGGGGGCGCCGGTCCGCGGATCGGTTGCACGCGGGGGCGCGTGACGCAAGAGGGCGGAGGAGTGGGCGGGTGGTCCGGCTGCCGCGAAGTCTTGCCGTCGTTTGCTGATCGAGCGTCAGGTGGCATGGAGGAGAAAGCGCTTGCGCTCCAGCAAGGAAGAGGGCGCGGACGTAAGCGGAATCTGCAATCCCGTTTTAGCTGCTCAGCGCCGGACGCCGTCCCGGCCCCGGCGGCGCCGACCGCGCGGGGGTGCGGCAGGGTCGTTGGGACCGCACCGGTGCGTTGCAGTAGCGCTCGCACACACCAGACCCGCGCCCGCTGTCCGGGCGGGGCTCCGGTCTGTCCGTGCGGGGGCGGGCGGGCCGCCCCTCCCAGCGGGTGGCGCAGGGCCCGCCGGCCCCGCCCGGCGGCACCCTTATGCCGCGATCACTCCCCTTCGCGCAGCGCGCGCCGGTGTCCGGATCGCGACCGTCGTACGGTGACCCCATGTGCTGGAGTGCCACGGCCGACCTCGCCGCCGGTGCCGGTATCGCCGCCGTCGGAGCCGTCTGCGTCGCGACGACCGTGCGCCGCGGCCGCGCACACGATCTGCCGCTCGCCGCACTGCCGTTGCTGCTCGGCGCCCACCAGATCGTCGAGGCCGCCCTGTGGGCCGGGGGCGGCGGCGCCGGACCCGCCGTCACCGCCTGGGCCGTCATCGCCCTGCCGGTGCTCGCCGCCTGGGTCCCGCTCGGCGTGCTCGCCGCCGCGCCCGCGTGAGCCCGCGTGCGGGTGGCGGTCCCGGCGGCCGCGGGCGTGGCCACCTGCGTAGTGCTCACCCACGTCCTGGCCACGCGTACGGTGGCCGCCGACATCCGCGGCCACACCGTCGGCTACGTCATCGGCCTGCCGTACCCGGCCTGGCTGCTGACCGGCTACCTCGTCGCCACCGTCGGCTCGCTGCTCCTCGCCCCGGACCGGACCCTGCGGCTGCTCGGCATCCTCGCCGGGGCGGGGGCCGTGGCCTGCGCCCTGCTGTGGCGAACGGTGTTCGTGTCCACCTGGTGCGCGCCGGCGGCCGTCGCCTCCCTCACGCTGCTCGCCTGGGCCCGGCGTCCCGCCACTGTCGCCGAGCGCGGCCGCCCGCGCTCGGGTGCGGACCCCGTGTCCTGAGGGCCGTGCTGCCCGCCAGGCCGTCCGGTCGCCCCGCGTCGGGTGCGGATCGCCCGGTCGGCCCCGCGCGGTGGGGGCCGCCAGCCCCCCGCCGGCCCGGACGCCGTGTCCTGACGGACCTGCGTGGGCGTCAGCGTCATGTCGTACTCGGCCGCGGCGCCCTCCCGCTCGTACACCGCCGTGAACGCACGCGGCGCGTGCCCGGACGCCGTCACCGCCGGCACACAGCTCCCCTCGGGCGGCTCGGGGAGGGCGTAACGCCCTTGTGCGTCCGCCACCGCCAGGCCCGCCTGGCGGCCCGACCGGTCGATCAGCGTCACATGGGCGCAGGCCACCGGCGCGCCCTCCGACGTCCCGCACGTGGCCGTGGAAGCCGGCCGGCAGGTCGGCGGCGGGATCCTGGGGAGCGGTCGCCGGCAGCCGTGGCCGACCCGTCTCCTCGCGCGACGGCAGGAACGCGGCGCACACCAGCCCGGCCGGCACGGCGCCCACGGCGATCAGGAACGCCGGCCGGAAGCCGAGCATGCGTGCCTGCTGCATCTTTCCGCCGGCTCCCGTCCTGTCACCCCTCACCTCCTGACGGACCACGCATCGTCACCCGCCGCCTGGGTACCCGAAGCCCCCGGCGGCCGTCCGCCCACCGCCCGGACCCGGCCCGCTCGCACCGCCGCGGCCGGGGAGCGAGGCTTGAGAAGACGGGGAGGGCACGCCGCCCGGCGCGGACAGGCCCGGCCCCACGGGACAGGAACGGAAGGCGGGAATCACGGTGAACACTGCACAGGAGCACACGGAGTCGGTCGTCGTCACGGTCACCGGCTGCTCCAGCGAGGACGCGGACGCCGTCTTCCGCGCCCTCGGCCGCGCGTACCCCTCGGACCGCGACGAGTCCGAGGTGCCCCGGCACGTCATGGAGGGGCACGACACCGTATGGACGACCACGTTCGACGTGTCCCACCCCCTCGGCAAGGCGGAGCCGGTACGGCTCGCGGCACCCGTGACGGTCGAGATGCAGGGCGGCTACTGGGCCGTGGACCGCATGAAGGAGATGCTCGCGACCAGCTTCCAGGTCCAGGAGGAGGGCATGGCGGCCGGTGACCAGGAGAAGGACGTGCAGCTGCGGCTGACCAGCGGCATCCATCAGTGACCGGCTCGGCCGAACAGACCGGCGACCCACCAGGCACCCGAGCCCAGGAGGACTGTCCATGCCCATCGCCACCGTCAATCCCGCGACCGGGGAGACGCTCGAGACCTTCGACGCCTTCGGCCCCGGCGAGATCGAGCGGCGCATACAGCTCGCCTCCGACGCCTTCGCGAGGCATCGCACGACCTCCTTCGCCGAGCGGGCCGGCCTGCTGAACCGCGCCGCCGACCTGCTGGAAGAGGACCAGCAGGGCATCGCCCGCACGATGACCACCGAAATGGGCAAACCACTGGCCGCCGCCCGCGCCGAGGCGGCCAAGTGCGCCAAGGCGATGCGCTGGTACGCCGCCCGGGCCGAGGAGCTCCTCGCCGACGAGCACCCGCCGGAGGCCGACGTGACGGACTCCGGAGCGGCCCGCGCCACCGTGCGCTACCGGCCCCTCGGCGTCGTCCTCGCCGTCATGCCGTGGAACTTCCCGCTCTGGCAGGTCGTGCGCTTCGCCGCGCCCGCCCTGATGGCGGGCAACACGGGGCTGCTCAAGCACGCGTCCAACGTGCCGAGGACCGCCCTGTACCTGGAGGACCTGTTCCGCCGGGCCGGCTACCCGGAAGGCTGCTTCCAGACGCTGCTGGTGGGTTCGGACGCCGTCGAGAAGGTCCTGCGCGACCCGCGCGTGGCCGCTGCCACCCTGACCGGCAGCGAACCCGCGGGACGCTCCGTCGCCTCCGTCGCCGGTGACGAGGTCAAGAAGACGGTCCTGGAACTCGGCGGCAGCGACCCGTTCATCGTCATGCCCTCCGCCGACCTGGACCGCGCGGTCGCCACCGCGGTCACCGCCCGCGTACAGAACAACGGCCAGTCCTGCATCGCGGCCAAACGGTTCATCGTCCACGCCGACATCCACGACGCCTTCCGCGACCGGTTCACCGCCGCGATGCGTGACCTGACCGTCGGTGACCCGATGGACGAGTCCACCGACGTCGGCCCGCTCGCCACCGAGAAGGGCCGCGAGGACCTCGAACAGCTCGTCGACGACGCGCTGGCCCGGGGCGCCACCGCGCAGTGCGGCGGACGGCGCCCGCCCGGCCGCGACCGCGGCTGGTACTACGAGCCGACCGTGCTCACCGGCGTGACCGACGCGATGCGCATCCACCGGGAGGAGGCGTTCGGACCGGTGGCCACGCTCTACCGCGTTGCCGGCGCGGACGAGGCCGTCGCCCTCGCCAACGACTCGCCGTTCGGACTCAGTTCCAATGCCTGGACCCGCGACGAGGCCGAGGTCGAGCGGTTCTCGCGGGACCTCGAAGCGGGCGGCGTCTTCTTCAACGGCATGACCGCCTCCCACCCCGCCCTGCCGTTCGGAGGCGTCAAACGGTCCGGCTACGGACGCGAGCTGTCCGGGCACGGAATCCGGGAGTTCTGCAACGTCACCACGCTGTGGCACGGCAAGGACGAGGAGGCGTAGCGCATGGTGCGCATCGGATACACGATGATGACCGAGCAGGCCGGGCCGCGTGAGCTCATCGGCCATGTGGCCGGCGCCGAGGCGACCGGTTTCGACTTCTCCGTCATCTCCGACCACTACTTCCCCTGGCTCGGCTCCCAGGGCCACGCGCCGTACGCCTGGAGCGTCCTCGGCGCGGCCGCCCAGGCCACCTCGACCATCCCGCTCATGACGTACGTGACCTGCCCGACGACCCGGTACCACCCCGCCGTCGTGGCCCAGAAGGCCGCCACCGTCCAGCTGCTGTCCGAAGGGCGCTTCCGCCTCGGCCTCGGCTCCGGCGAGAACCTCAACGAGCACGTGGTGGGCGGCGGCTGGCCCAGCGCACACGAGCGCCTGGAGAAGCTGGAGGAGGCCACGGACATCATCCGCAGGCTCCTCGACGGCGAGCACGTGACCCACCACGGACCCCACTTCGACGTCGTCGACGCCAAACTGTGGGACGTGCCCGAACAGCCCGTGCCCATCGGCATCGCCGTCTCCGGCGACAGCTCCTGCGAGGTCGCCGGGAACAACGCCGACCTGGTGATCGCCACCGAGCCGAAGAAGGAACTGCTCGACGCCTTCGACCGGTACGGCGGCGCCGGCAAACCCCGCATCGGCCAGCTCCCCGTCTGTTACGACACCGACCGGGACGCGGCCGTGGCCCGCGCCCACGACCAGTTCCGCTGGGCGCTCGGCGGCTGGCGGGTCAACGCCGAACTGCCCGGACCGAAGTCCTTCGAGCAGGCCACCGCACTCGTCACCCCCGAGGACGTCGCCGGACAGATCCCCTGCGGCGACGACGTGGACGCCTTCGTCGACGCCGTACGCCCGTACGCGGAGGCCGGATTCAGCGAGGTCGCCCTCGTCCAGATCGGCGGGGACCGGCAGGGGCCGTTCCTCGACTGGGCCGGGAAGAAGCTGCTGCCGGCGCTTCGCGAGCTCTGACCTCCGCGCGTCGGCGCGCGCACTGCCCGCGTCATGCTCGGGCCGCAGGTGACACCGGCGCTCACAACCCCCTGCCGAGCGGGCGTACGTCGGGTAAATTCCCTCTGTGCACGGCGAGTTGATCTCATGATGCGCAGCTGGCAGGGGGAAGGCGGGGGAGCGCCATGGGCGGGAGACTGTACGGTCAGCAGGCCCTGCAGGAGGACTTCGTCCCCCGGCTGGTGGGACTGCACCACAAGAACGCCTACCAGGTCGCCTTCGCCTATCCCAAAGGCGCGCCCGTGGTGCGGATCGTCGGCGGACGCGGCAGCGGCAAGACCGCGCTGCTCGGGGCCGTCCATGACGCGTACAACGGCCGGGTGCCGCTCGCGCGGGTCGACCTCGGAGCCCCCGGATTCGGCGAGCCGGGTGTCGCCGAGCTCAGCGACGAGGAGGTCCCCAACGCCTCCCACATCACCCACCTGCTGTATCTCCTCGCCTACAAACTCGGCCTCGACGTCCGGCACTTCGGTCGGCCCATGGCCTTCCCCAGGCTGTCGCTCGGCCTCCTCGTCGTCACCGCCTGGCGCCCCTTGAACAGCGACGAGACCGATGTGCGGCCCCCCGACCTGCGGCGGGCCGAGGCCGACCTGCGCACCTTCATCACCGCCGAGGACCCCGACGTACGCCGCCGCAGGGAAAGCCTCGGCCGCTGGTTCGACGTCGTCACCGACAACCTCCCGCAGGTCCTGTCCGCCGTCCCCGGCCTCGACTCCATCGCCGGAATCGTCCTCGACACCGCACGCCAGCAACTCGTCAAGAGCGAACCGGACAAGGGCGCACTCGCCTGGTGGGGCGGCCGGCTGCACAGCTCCCAGGGCTACCAGGGCGACTCCCTGCAACGGCTGTTCCAGTTCGTCCGCGGGTTCCGCAGGCTCGACGACCGCCGGCGCACCGCCGAGGAGCACCTCGTCGCCGCCCTCCTCGACGACGTCGACGCCAACTACGGCAGACTGCGCCGGCTCAACAAGAAGCCCCGGCCGCTGCTGCTGCTCGACAACGCCCACTCCGACGTCGGACGCACCTTCCTCGACCTGCTCGACGCCGGCTACGACACCCCCGGCAAGGACCCGACGCGGCCCGTCACCCTCGCCACCGTCCTCGGCAGGAGCGAGGGGCATCCGCCGCTCGGCGAGGTCGGCGGCGACGCCGTCCCGCAGGACCGGCCCCTCGTCCTCGGCATCCCCGCCATCGAACCGGCCCACATCGCCGAGATGCTCAGCCGCGTCGACTACCCCGACCACCTGCCCCGCGTCGTCGCCCGCTACAGCGGCGGGCGCGCTGCCGCCGCCCGGATCCTCGCGGACGCGGCCGTCCGCCGCGTCCAGGAGGCCGGCACGCTGGGCAGCCGGGAACTGCTCGACGACGCCGCACCCGCACTCCTCGCCAAACTGCTGCCCGACCCCGTGCTGCGGGACCGTCTGGTGCTGCTGTCCGCCGCGGCCGACGCGGGCACCCGGCCCGGACTGTGGACCTTCGCCCACCCCGAGGACCACTCCGGCGACCTGGTCGCCGCCCGTGTCCGCGAGGCAGACGACTACCGCACCCGCTCCTGCCTCGACGGCGACCGTGCCCTCGACCTCCTGCTGCGGCACCGGCTGGCCGCCACCACCACCCACGAGCGCTGGCGCGACACCCAGCTGCGCCTGCGCTCCCTGTGCGACCCGCGCAGCGACACACCTACCTGCACTACACCCTCGCCCTCGGCCGCGTGGACGAGGTGGTGTGCGTGCTGCACCACCGGTTCACCGTCACCCCGCCCGCCGAGTGGCTCACCGCGCTCAACCTGATCTGCGCCGCCCCCCACCCCCGCGAGGGCTACGAGCCCCCGGCCGGGAGCCCCGCCCTGTCGTGCACGGCCTGCGGCAGCGACGTCCCCGGCCCGCACCACGAGGCCGTCGCCTCGCTGGTACCCCTGCTGTGGCGGCTGTCCGACCCGCTCACCCTCGCCCCCCGCGAGGACGAACTGACCACCGTCCGCATCGCGCTGGAGACGCTGTACGGCAACAAGGCCGCGCACGCCCCCTACCGCGAGGCGTCCGCCGCCTGGCCGGCCCGTCTGAGAGCCGGAACTCAGGCCCCCGACCTGCCCGTCCAGGAAGGTGTCGCGTCATGACGTCGTTCATCGGAAGACTCCCCGGCGGACCGCTCACCAAGGCGGCCGCCCTCGTCGTCGCCCTCGCCGTCCTCGGCGCCGCCGTGTGGACCGGCATCGTCGTCTTCGGACCCGACCCGGCCTGCGGCAAGGGCATCGAGGAACGCGGCCCCGAGGGCGCCAGGGAATGCACGGGCGTCACCGACGGCAGCTACGTCTTCGCCGCCAACCTCAAGGAGGTCAGCGCACGCATCAAGGCGGAGAACGACCGGATCGCGGGCGAACCGCACGTCTCCGTCGCCGTGATGCTGCCCATGGCGCCCAGCCAGGGCTTCGAGCAGGAGAAGACCCTGCACGAGGTGCAGGGCGCCTACCTCGCCCAGTACCGTGCCAACCACGAGTCCAACAGCAAGAAGCCCGCGATCCGGCTCCTGCTCGCCAACCCGGGCCGCAGCCACGCCCACTGGAGGCCCGTCGCCGAACAGCTCGGCGAGATGTCCGAGTCCACGACCGACAACCTCCGGGCCGTGATCGGCTTCGACGTCTCCACCGCCACCACCCAGGCGGCCATCGGCTACCTCACGCGGGAGCGCGGCATCCCCGTCGTCGGCGGTCCCATCACCGCCGACGACTCCGGCAACAGTCCCGAACGGCCCGACGCCTACCCCGGCCTCGCCCGGGTCGTGCCCACCACCACCGACCAGGCCAAGGCCCTGTCCCACTTCAACAAGGACATCGACCCCAGACACACCCTGGTGGTCGAGGACGTCCGCACCGGCGACAACTACGTCGACGCCCTCAAGCGGGCCTTCGCCGAACGCACCCTCGGATCGCCGCGCGCACCCGAGCAGTACCGCGCACCCGACGAGTTCCACGAGGAAGGCACCACCGCCAACGCCTTCGACCAGATGGTCGACACCATCTGCACCTCGGCCGCCAAGGTCATCTACTTCGCCGGACGCCCCGTCCAGCTGCGCCAGTTCGTCAACGAGCTCGGCAACCGCGGCTGCACCGAGAAGAAGTACACCGTCATCACCGGATCCGGCGCCTCCACGCTCTCCTCGGACAAGCTCCTCGACTGGGACGCCTTCCGCAAGGGCGTGACCCTCCAGTACGCGGCCGTCGCCCACCCCGACGCCTGGACCGGCCCCAAGGCGCCCGCCACCGGCGGCTCCGCGGCCGCCTACCGCACCCTCGCCGAGCTCGCGCGCAGCAAGGAGGCCGGAGACATCGGCGCGGTGGAGCTCACCGACTCACGGACCATCACCTTCTACGACGCGGGACTCACCGCCGTCACCGCCATCCGGATGCGCGACGACGGCGACCCCGTCATCCCCGCACTCAGCCGCATCAGCGACTCGTGGCTGCGGCTGCACGGCATGGGCAAGGTGGACGGCGCGAGCGGCTGGATCTGCCTGGACAACTACGGCAACCCCTACAACAAGGCGGTCTCCGTCGTGGAACTCACCCCCGACGCCCCCGGCCGCATCCGCTTCGTCGGACTCGCCTGGCCCACCGGCAGGCCCACGCCCGCGGACTGCACCGCGAGCCGTACCTGACACACGACGGCGGCCGCACACCCCGGGTGTGCGGCCGCCGCCACGCTCACGTCAGACGTTGGGCACCTTCAGCTTGTCCCAGCTCGTCCTGCCCGGGATGCCGTCCGCGTCGCCGCCCGAGTAGCCGAGCTTGCGCTGCCAGGCCGCGTACGACGCGCGGTCGGCCTCCGTCCACTCCGGGCCCGGCCCCACCTCGTAACGGCCGCAGCCCTCGGCCACCAGCCGCTTGCCCATCGCCGTGATGATCGGGCTGCGCCGGCCCGCCTGGAAGAACGCCGCGCCCGGGAACGGCTCGTACTGCGGTGCCGGCGGCGGTGTCGCCGGACCGTCCGGACCGCCGCCCAGCCGCTCCTTGATCCGGCTGCGCATCGAGTCCATCGTGAACCCGCGCGGATCCACCTTCCCCGGTTGCCACTCCTTGTGCCCGATCACCGAGCGGTGCGACCAGCCGTGCGCCCGGCAGATCGCCGCGGCGGCCTTCTCGATGGCCTCCAGCTGCGCCGCCGGCCAAGGGTCCTTGCCGTCGCCGAGGTTGATGCACTCGAAACCGTAGAAGTGCCGGTTGCCGTCGGTGTTGGCCTCGTTGTCGGCGGGCAGTGGCGCCGACTCGTTGACGACCGCGCGCAGGACGTCGTCGTCGCCCAGCCCGGCGTGGTTGGCGCGGCCGTTGCCGACGAGGTAGACCGTGCCGTCCTTCGCGATGACACCGTGGCACAGCGGTCCGGGCAGACTGGAGTGGCCGTTGTAGCAGAGTTCGACGGAACTCTCGGTGCCCTTCGTCACGGTGTGGTGGATCATCACGCCGTTCACCGGGCCCCACGGTCCCTTGTGGTTGCGGTTGTGCGTGCGCCAACTGCGGTGCTCGACCACGCGCAGGCCCTCGTTGCGAAGGGCCTTCAGCAGTCTGTCGGCCGACAGGGGTGTCGCCATGGTGATACTCCTTCCCGGGAGTCCGTCAGTTCTCCGGCCGTCCCTGATCGGTTTGCCCGGTCTCCGTATCCGCCGAACCGCCTTGCGCGGCACGCTCCGCCGCCACGGCCTCCTCCTCCGCGCTCGCCTCGGCCGCCAGCGCCTCCGCGTCGGCCGCGGGGATCGGCGCCGCCAAGGAACCGAAGGACTGCCGCAGATCGGCGACCGACCCCTCACCGAGCACCCACGCCAGCGGCGCGTAGTGCACCTCGACACCCTGCGGCGAGCGCAGCAGCGGACGCCGCGCGCTGTCCGTCGGCCACTCCACGTCGCCCGTCGCCGTGCGCGCCGCCACGGTCCAGAAGTCCCCGGACCGGTAGGCGCGTCCGGGCTCGAAGTACACGAACACCCCGTCCTCCAGGGGCAGCCAGACACCCTCCTCGATGCGCAGCGCCCCACCCCGCGCCTTCGACGCGCCGCCCTTGCCCCGGCCCGCAGGCGGCCGGTGGTCCCAGCGCCGCAGATACGGGTTCAGCTCGGGACGCCGGCCCACCGAGGGGTGCGGCTCGTCCGACAGCCTCACCCGGCGGCCGGGCAGGTCCAGTTCCTCGACCCGCAGCAGCGGTTGGGGCTCGCGGCGGCTGGTGTACGCGGTGTCGGTGAACTCGACCCAGTCACCCACGTTGAGGTCGAGCTTGTCGTCGCCGCCGAGGGACGCCAACTCGACCCAGGTCCCGTCCAGTTCGTCGACCGGGAAGGTCACCGATCCGTTCTCCCTCGACCACTTGAACGTCGCGTCCTTCGCCGCCCCGCCCTCGTGGATCTCCACCCGGTACAGCTGGTTCTCCGGTCCGCGGTAGCGGGCGTCGGGCGGCACCGGGCACGGGTCCTCGTCCGCGCGGTCCGGACGCTCGCTGCGCGCCGCCATCCGCGCCGTCGGAGCCTGCGCCGCGGCCCACTTGTCGAACGCGGCCCGCACCTGGTCCTTCGTCGCCCCGTCCGCCAGCTCCAGCTCGGAGCCGGGCACCGGAACGACCTGCCAGACCACCTTCACCCGCGCCGCGGTGTCCGGCATGGCCGAGCCGAGCGCGACCTCCCGCAGCAGCGGGTCCTCGGCGGCGGTCACGACCCGCTCCCACACCTTCAGCGCCGCCAGGTACGGGAACTGGGTCGGCAGCCGGTCAGCGGGCCGCTCCGGGTCGCGGTAGCCGTCCGGCTGGTCCCAGTACGTCCAGGTCGCCGGCGGCGGGGGACTGTCGGCGGCCTCGCCGTCCGCGGCCTGCTCCGTGACCGGGACGCCCGGCGCGGGACGCGTCGCGTCGACGAGGATGCCGTCCACGTAGTAGCGGCCGCCGCCGATCGCCAGATCGTCCAGCTCCCGGCTGCCGCCCAGGAACTGCACCGCGAAACCGGTCGCGCCCTGCGGGCCGCCGTGCTGCCCGATCAGATCGCGGGCGACGGTCCGGGCCTGATGCAGCTGGATCGCCGTCTGTTCGTTGGCGTCCGCGTCCAGCTGGACCCGGCCCTGCTGGGCGATCACCGCCGAGTAGTGCCTCTCCGGCCGGAAGGTGACGCGGGAGATGTCTGCGTGCATGAGTTGGGGTCCCCCTCGGGAAGTTCAGGCAGTCGTGAAAGTCGTGTCAGGTGACGGGGATGATCCCGGCGTCCGTACCGGCCGGGGTGTACTCGGCGAGCCGGGCCCGCAGGCTGTCCTCGCGCTGCGGTTCGTACAGGTCGTGGAAGACGCCCATCTCGGAGCCGTCGTCGGCGCCGCGCCGGATCTCCGGCGGGCACACCCCGGCGAGCCGGCCGTAGGCGGGCGTGCCGTACCGCTCGCTCGCGAAGAGCGGGCGGACCGGCTCACCGCCCGCGAGGTCCGGCTGGCAGCGGTGCCGGCGCGGGGTGCGGGAGCCCGGCGGCACGTACGAGTACCGCAGGCAGCCGATGCCGCGCCGGGCGACGCGCATCCGCCCGGTGAAGACGCTGTTCTCGCCGATCTCCACGGCATGCGTGTGCACTTCCCCGATCACCGTGGTGCGGTGGGCGTGCAGCACCGCGTGCGCGAGCCGGCAGTCGGGAGCGGACAGCGCCTCGCGGTCGTGGCCGGTGGCGTCCAGGATGCTGTCCCGGATGTGGAGCGGCAGCGGCTCGTGGTTCACCTCGTCCCCGATGACCTCGATCGTGCCCAGAACGCTGTGCTCGATCTGCACGCACGCCGTCGTCCGCTCCAGCACCAGGCTCGGCTCCTCGGGGGAGTGCGGGTCGCACTCGGGCTCCAGCGACCAGCCCGGCACCAGCGTGCAGTGCCGCAGCACCACCGCGCCCACCGGACCGCTCACATGCAGGCCGCGGCCGGTGACCAGCAGACCGTCCAGCACGATGCGCGGCGCCTCGCCCCCGCAGTCCTCCTCCTGCGCCCGGATGTTGAGCGCGTCGGGGCGGTTGCTGTACCAGTCGAGGAGGCGGATCACCGGGCGGCAGCCCTCCGCCGCCCTCAGCTCCAGCCGGTCGCCGCGCTCCAGGTCGAAGTCCAGCTGCTCCTGGTACGCGCCGCTGTGCGTGATCTCGATGACGCCCTCGGGCCCGCACCGGCCCGCCCTGCGGTCCTCGCGCCACTCCTCGTACGCGTCCATGATCTTCTGGTGGCCGCCGCCGGGACCCACCCGGTAGACCTTCGCCGCCGGCGAGGTGTCCCGCTCCCGCGGGTACTCGCCGCCGCCGATGTCGTCGCCGAACGCGTAGTGGTACGTGACCCACACGCCCTGCCGCGGCGCCGAACGCGACCCGAACGCGATCCGTCCCAGCACCGGGTCGACCGCCACCTGGCCGCGCCGCGGCCGGTAGCGCCACTGGGACAGGTCCGCGACCACGATGTCCGACATCGGCACGGGCTCGTCCTGGCCGTCCCGCCAGATCGTGAAGCTCTTGCCCGGCCCGTAGTAGTCCGCGAGCCGGTCGGCGAGCTGCCGGCGCCGGATGTACGCGGGCACGTTGTCGATCGTGGCGATGTGTGTCGTCGACGGCTCAGGCACCGGATTCGTCACCAGCGGGGCGTCGTTGCCGAGGATCGAGAAGGTGTAGAGACTGCGCGCACGGTCGATGCAGTACGCCGGGGCCCGGTTGAGGTGATACGGCTTCAGCCGCCACACGAACAGGCCCACTCCCGCGGGCGTGTACCCGCCCGTGCGTCGTGCGGAGCCCGCCCTGCGCACGTCCACCGACCGTGCGGTGTTCCCGAACGGGCCGCCCGCCAGGTCCAGTTCGGCGCCCTCCCGTACGTCGGCGAGCCGGCCGCGCCCGGCCCGGCGCACATCGGCGGCCGCCGGTCCGGACCCGTACAGCTTCACCGGCTGGTGGTGGGAGACGAGCCGGGAGAACTCCACGGCCCTCGCCGGCCACCCCCCGATCTCCTGCGCCAGCTCCTCCAGCAGGTGCAGCGTGCCCTTGCGGCGCCGGTTGGCGACCGTGGCCGCCACGTCCCGGCGCGGCGCGAGGGCCTCGGCGAGAGCGCCGCGCGAGGCGTCCCGGCCCGCGTCGCCGAGCCCGTCGGTGCGCACCCTCTCGTAACCGGGGAGCGGCCTGTAGCCCACCAGGTCGCCGATGTACGGCAGCACCCAGGGCGCGGCCGTCTCCACGAACAGGTCCTCGTAGCCCTGCTCCACCCGGTCGCGCACCAGGTCGGCCTGCTCGGCGATCACCGCGAGGAGCGCCCGCAGAGGTTCCCCGGCCTCGGCGTCCCGGAGCCGGTGCCACTGGGGGAGGAGCTCCGCGAGCCCGTCCGGTTCCCTGCTCATGCGGCGCTCCTTTCGTACGTGTTCATGCGGTGACCTCCGTGAGAATGAGCGTGTCCGCCACGTGGGGGGACAGCAGGACGAGCTGGGCCGGGCGGATGCCGCGGAAGACGCACACCGCGCGCCCCTTCGCCAGCCGCCGGGTGTCGGTGACGTCCGGGTTGAGGCGCAGGAGTTCGGACAGCGGGATCCCGTACCGGGCCGCCACCTCGGTCAGGGTCTCGCCCTCGTCGGCGGTGACCGTGTGCACGTCCTCGTCGTACGCGGCGAGCCGTGCCGGGACCGTCGGCCGCACCTCGGCGAGCCTCTCGGCGAGGCGGGTCAGACCGTCGGGCGTGACCGACGCCGGGACCCCGCCGAAGACGTCCACGTCGACGAAGTCGACGCCCGGCACCCGGTGCGCCGTCGCCAGCACGTCGGACAGCTGGGCGGGACTGCCGAGGTCGCGCCGGCCGGGCCCGAACTCCCGCAGCAGCGCCTGCCGCAGCCTCGGCTCCACCACCTGCCAGCTGTGGTCCGGCGCGACCTTCACCTTCGCCGCGATCAGCAGGAGCACCAGCTCCCGCACGTCCACCCGCACCGGCAGGCGCGAGTCGCCGTACTCGGCCAGCGAGGAGCGCAGGGCGCGCAGCACGTCGGAGTCCCCGGCGACCGGGATGTCGTCCACCCCGGCGACCGTCACGTGCAGCACCTGCCGGCGGCCGTCGAAGACCTCCCGTGCCACGGCCCGGCCGATCCCTGCCCGGGAGCGTGCGAAGTCCTCGTAGTCCGCGACCGATACGAGCCGGTCGAGCGCGGACACCGCGAGCGGCACCGTGCGACGGGTCAGCGAAGGCCCGTCGGCGTCCGCGCCGCCCGTAGCGGGCTGCGGATTGGTGACTCCCGTGACGCCCAGCGGCCGCGTGACGGCCTGGGTGATGCGGTTCGCCCGGACGTTGGCCGCGCGGCCGGTGCCGAAGCGGTAGCGGGCGCGGACGTTCTCGCTGCCGCTGGGCAGGCGCGCCCCGTGCACCCCGTCGCCGAACGTCACCGTCGTACGGCCGTCGGCCGTCGTGCCCGTGACGTACACCCTCTCGTTCGGGCCGCGCCCGGCGAGACTGTCCACCTCGTGCCACAGCAGCCCGTCGACACGGACCTCCAGCACGGGCGTCGCCCCCAGGGGGGTGTCGGCAGGCAGCCACGTCAGGGGCGACTGCCACAGGGCGAACGTCTGGTTCGGCCGGTTCGCGTCCCCGCTGCCGATCGGCTCGTCACGGCTCTCGCCGTGTGTCGCCGGCACCACGTTGCCCAGCACGCGCACCGTGTCACGGCGGTAGCGGTAGGCCAGCTTCGACGTCAGCGACAGCCGGGTGTGCACATGATCGCCCGGCAGACGCCGATCGACCACCTGCTCCACATCCGCGATCACCACCAGCTCCGTGCCCATGACCCCCGACGCCGCCGGGGACTGCGGCAGCACGTCCGTCCGTTCCCCGGAGACCACCAGGTGGCGCCCCGGACGCAACCCGTCGTACAGCTCCGCGAGTTCGATCTCGTCGCCGTGCACGTCCTCGCCGAGCGGCTCGCCCGCGAGCCGCAGGGTCTGACCGCCCGCGTGCACCGTGGTGTCGCGGATGTTGGACAGCAGTACGTCGTGCTCGTCCAGCCACGGGTCGGCCAGCGTCAGCTCCGTGCCCCGGCCCGTGATGCCGTAGTTGGTGTAGACGGCCGTGCGCACAGCCGTCACCCGGGTGGTGACGAAGCTCAGCCGCGCGTCGCCGGGGATCCCGTCCGCCCCCTCCGCGCCCTTGCGGGGACGCTCGATCGCCACCCAGCTGCCGACCGTCACCGAGTCCTGCACCGAGTCCAGCGGCAGCACATGACGGTTCGCCGGCTCCGGCACCGTCGCGATGCCGACCACGACGTTCGCCGGCTCGCTGCCCACCGTGTAGCTCACGGTCAGCTCCATGCCCCCGTGCCGGACCTGACGGCGCTCGCCCGGGGCGAGCCGCCAGTTCACCGGCTCGCCGTTCTGCACGGCCACGTGCACGCGGCCGTCCTCACCGGGACGGGACACGAACAGCGTCCGCTCCGGCAGGCCGTCCGACAGCTGTGCCGTCACGCCCGGCTCCTGGGAGTCCGCGGGCCGCCTGCTCAGCCAGCTCAGATCGTGGTCCTGGCCCGACCGCGTGCGCAGCGTGATCCTTCCGGGCCCCAGCTCGAACGACTTATCCGCCGGCAGGTTCTCGGCCACCTGGACCGACGAGCCCGTCTCGGTGTGCTGGAACTCGGCACGCTGCGGCACCCGCCCCGACGGGTCGTACACGATCCGCATCGTCGTCAGCGCCGCGCCCGTCAACGGCCAGTCCGCCTGCCAGACCACCCGGCCGCGCTCGTCCTGCACCGGCCGCAGCGGAGCCGTCGCACCGAACGGCGCCGCCGTCACCCGCATCGCCTGCAGCTCGGTCAGCAGAGCGGGTGCGGTCGGGGCGGACCGCCGCCACGCCGCGTACATCCCGTCGGCCACCCGGGGGTCGAGCGCGGACAGCAACTGCGCGCCCAGCTCCGAACCCGCGGCCGGAAGCCGGCCCTCGGGCAGCGCCCGTGCGCCCGCGCCCGGCCGCACGTCACGGGTGCGCAGCGCGGGCAGCACCGCGCCCAGCGCCCGCAGGGCCGCGGCGCCGCCGGACACCTGCTCCTCGGGCCGCGGCGCCGGCCGGGACGGCTCCAGATCGGCCGCCCGCTCACGCAGATCGCCGACCACGGCCTCCAACTGCTCGAACCAGGCCGTCACGTCCTCGTACGCGGCGGCCACCGCCTGCGCCTCGGCGAGCCGTTCGTGCGGACCGGCGAGCAGGGACGCGAACGCGGCGGGTGTGGTGACGGTGTCGAGGCCGGCCCGCAGCGGGGCGAGCACCTGCGCGTCGAACTCCTCGATGTACCGGCTGACGGGACGCGGATTGGGGTTGTCCGGCGCGGGTGCGCCGTCCTCGGTCGCCCGGTCGTCCTCCGTGATCCACCGGCGCAGCTCGTCCACCAGCTCGCCGAGCGTGGGCGGCGCGGACCGCGGCAGCGCGACCGCGGTCACGTCGTCGTCGCGGTCCACCCGGGCCCGCGCGACCGGCAGCAGCAGCCGCTGCCCCGCCGGCCCGCCCTCCTCACCGGCGAACACGAACAGCAGCCGGTCACCCGTGTTCAGCCCCGTGGACGTACCCGCGACGAAGATCTCCGACCGCCGCCCGAGATCGTCGGGCGTCAGCAGCGAGGGCCTGCGCCGGCGCACCGCCAGCTCGTTCCACGCCGCCCGCGCCACCAGGTCCTCGCTCGTCTCGAAGACCTGCGACTGCTCGTTGGAGGAGGTGGGCACGCTGTTGCTCCGCGCACCCCGGGGGATCACCACCGACAGCTCCGGCTCCCGCGGATCCCGGTCCAGGGTGTACGCGAGATGCGTGTCCGCCGCGATGCCCGGCCGCGGCCGGTGCCCCACCAGCCTGCCCAGCAGCGCCAGCGAGCGGTGCTCGTTCGCGGTGCGCAGGTACGCCTCGTCCGCGATCCGCTCCGAATGGAAGGTCAGCAGATCACCGACCACCGCCCACGCGTCCAGCAGCCCGATCGCCGGATCGTCCAGCGTACGGACCGTCAGCCCGCGCAGCGCCGGATAGGCGGGCGAGGCCAGCCGGTCCAGCATGGCCGCCAGGAACGAGCCGTACTCGCCCACGCGGTAGTCCAGCGCGTCCCGGCCCGGAGGGTTGTACAGGGCCCGCGGGGCGCGGCGCTCGTCGTGCCCGCCGCAGCCGCAGCCGCACGTGCCGCTCATCGCGCACCTCCGCCGATCTCGATGGACAGCAGCCCGTTCTCGGGCCGGTCGGGGTCGTTGTCGCAACGCGCGATCTCCAGCGGGCCGAGCCGCAGCACGCCTGCCTCCAGTGCCGTGTCGTCCGTCTCCTGCGCGGGCCCGGCGTCGAAGAGCCGGGCCAGCCTGGTCACCCGTACGCTCTCCACGCCCCGCACGGCCGCCGCCGCGGCCACCAGGCGGCTCAGCCGCACCGGTTCGCCGAACGACAGCGCGTCGGGGTGGAAGAAGCCGAGCCGCCCGCCGGGCAGCCGCCGGCTGCCCAGCAGCCGGTGCAGCTCGGCGAGGATCTGCCCGTGCTGGTGGCCGGGCGCCGCGCACACCCGCAGCGCGATGTCCAGCGGCACCATGCGCGCCGGGCCCACCACCAGGTCGTGCCCGATGCGCCGGTACGACTCCAGCGCGTACGCCACCGAGTCGAGCAGCCGCTGCGACGGCTCACCCGCGCCCAGGGCGTCCACGGCCACATGGGCCTCCTGCACACTGCCCGTCCAGCGGATCTCCGCCGCCGCCCGCTGCACACCCGGCAGCGCCGACGCCAGCGCGGCGTAGTCGTCGGCGGTCACCGCGCGCAGCCGCGAACGCCGCAGATCCAGCGGTGCGAGCTGACGTACCTGCTCCAGCGGCTCCGGCTCGGTGCCTCCCACCGCCGGAAGCGGATTGCGCACCCCCGCCACCGGCATCGCCTCGCCCGCGTCCGTCGCGTGCGGATCCCGGCACAGGACGAGGTGGTTGATGGCCTCCGCGCCCACGTTGCCCGCCGTGCCGCCGCCGAGCCGGTAGTGCAGCTCCAGACGGGCGCCCGGCCGCGGCCGCGCCCCGTGCCGCCCGTCGCCGAACCGCAGCGCGATCCGGCCGTCGTCCTCCAGCTCCCCGACGAAGTGCCGGTCACGCTTCCCGCTCGCCAGCAGGTCACGCCGAGCCGTCCACTCCTCGTCCCGCTCCGCGTCGACCACCCGCACCGCGGGCAGCGCCTGACGCGGGTCCTGGACGAGGGCCGCCGCGGGGCCGCGCAGTTCCGGCTCGTCCGGGTGCAGCCCCGCCGCGTACACCGGACCCCAGGTGTGCGCGACCTCCCAGGCGATCCCGCCGTCGAGAACGGCGCCCGCCCGGGCCCGGGCCGTCAGCACCTCCAGCCGCCGCAGCTTCGAGGCCAGCAGCCGCTCGCTGCGGTGCAGCAGCTCCCGCAGGGCGGGCACCGGCCGGCGGCGCAGCTCCAGCCGTTCGAGCACCTTCAGCCCGAACAGAACCGTCAGCTCGGCGATCTCCGGCTCGGTCAGACCGTCGCGGTCACGGGCGCTGCGCCACAGCTCCACCAGCCGCTGCCGCACCCGCTCCGGAATCGCCGACAGCCGGGCCGCCTGCCCGCCCGACACGTGCGCCGACAGCGGGAACGGCACCGACTGGACCACGGGGGAGCGGTGCAGCACCGGACGGAACCGCGGGCGGATGCCCGGATACACGACCTGCGCCAGCAGCGTCTCCAGCGCCTCCGCCTGCTCGTACGCGGTGCCCGGCACGACCTTCTCGCGCCGCCGGCCCGCCAGTTCCAGACCCAGACCGGCCCGGCCGGTCGCGTCCTCGCCGACGACCGCGAACAATTCCCGTATCTGACCGGCGGTCAGCAGCCTGCCGTGCCGCGTCTGGTCCAGGCGCGCACCGATCAGGTCCGCGACGGCGTTCCCCGCGTCCCGGTCCGGGCAGCCGAAGCCGGACGGATCGCACGAGCCGAGGACGGCGGGCTCGGCCGGCACGGTCACCGTCTCCGCCGTGCCCTCGCAGAACGTCAGGGAACGCCCGTGGTCGACGAGCGCCACGTTGCCGCGCGCCACACTCACGTCGGCCACCGGCTCGCAGTCCCTGCCGCCCCGCGTGGACAGGCACACCGGGAACGTGAGCGCGTCCTCCTGCGCCCATGCGACCTCCAGCACCGGCTGGTCGCACAACGCGTCCACCACCGGGGTGACGGAGGTGAGCCGCACCGCCTGCCGGTGCGCCGGGTCGGCGTCACCGGGCGTGCCCGAGACCGGCCCGCGCACCTCCTCGATCAGCAGCAGGTCGCCCGGCGCGAGACACAACTCCCTGACGGAGCACTCCTCGTCGGCCCACGCGTCGCGCAGCGTCGCCGACGTCGCCCCCTTCGGCAGCGAGCACACCTCGCCGCCCCAGGTCCAGAATCCGATGGTGTTGTGCGCCGGGCGCAGCACCAGCGGCTCGGCAGCCACGACCGGCTCGAACACCTCGACCGACCCGCGCTCCCCGAGGACCGCCAGATCCCGGTCGTCGATCACCGTGCCGATCTCGGGCCGGTCCCTCGGGCCGAGCCGCGCGACGTCGACCGCGGCGAACCGGAACGCGCCCGGCAGCAGGGTCAGTTCGCGCGCCACCTCGACGGTGACGAACGCGCGGGCGTTGCACCCGTCGTGCATCGGATAGTCGATCAGCCGCACATGCCGGCGCACCGACACTCGCCGCCGCGCGGTGTCGAGATACGCCTCCGTCGCGACCGCGTCCTGCTGGTAGCTGATCCGGTCGGCGGTGTGCGCCAGCAGCTCCACCAGCGTGACACCGAGATCGGCCGGGTTGCGCTCCACCCAGTCGGGAGTGGTCAGCGCGAGCCGGTCCAGGATCAGCCGGCGGATCGTGTCGTAGTCGCGCGCCGTGTAGTCGACGACGGGGGCGGCCGGGAAGTCCGGCGGGCAGTCGCCCGGCTCGTCCTTGCAGTCGAACGGGGTGGGGCAGTCCGGCCGGAACGCGAACCCGGCCGAGAAGTACCGCTGGTCGAAACCGGGGAACGGCTCCGTCCCCGGTCGCCCGTAGGGATCGGTGTCCACCACCGACAGCCGGTACCGGCTCGTGTCCCCGGTGCGGTCCAGCGTCACCAGCAGCCGGTCGTCGAGCTCCGGGTCCTCCTCCCGCTCCACGACGACGTCGACGGCCTCGATCCCGGTGACCCGCCGTCCACCGTCGATGCGGATGTTCTCGGGGCACAGCCCGTGCGGCGCCTTGCCGAGGAATGTGACCGTCAGCGTCAGCCCGTCGTCACCCACCTCCACCGCGTCCACGCCGCCGAGCTGCGCCGCGCGCACCTTCCCACGCCTGCCGTCGCCGCGGCAGACCAACTCCTCCACGCCGCTCATGCGGGCCCGCTCCCCTCGAACACCTCGTCGCGCAGGCTCCCGGTGGCGCGCACCGAATAGCGCAGATACACCCGGACCACGTTCTCCTCGCTCACCACGTCCAGCGACTCCACCTCGATCAGCTCACCCAGCCAGCGCTGCAACGACGCCTGCACCGAAAGCTCCAGTGCGGAGGCCAGTTCGGGACTGTTCGGGGTGAAGACCAGGTCCAGCAGCCCACAGCCGAAGTCGGGGCGCATGACCCGCTCTCCGGGGCTGGTGAACAGCAACTGCTCGATCAGATCGCGCACATGCTCGTCGTACGCGGCATGCGCGGTACGCCCCCGCCGGTCGCCGCGGAACGGAAACGCGATGTCACTGCGTACGGCCCTCATCGGCACATCACTCCCTGTCGTCCGGCGGAGACGACCACCGGTCCCTGCGGCACGAGCGCGGCGCCGAAGCACTGCGCGGCCGTGGTGTCCAGGAGCACCGGCACGCCGTCCACCAGCACACCCCTGGCGTGCGGATCGAAACGGGCGCTGGTGCAGGGCTGCGGCACACCGTCCACGGTGTGGGCGCAACCGGTCACGGCGAACACGTCCAAGGCCGTGTGGACGGGATGCCCGTCGACGCGCACCGCACCGGCCGCCGACGCGGCGAACACCCGGCCGCCGTGCGGACAGTGCATCGCCGAGGCGGCGCTGATGCAGACGCCGGAGTTACCGGAGTGTCCGGACAAGACTTCTCTCCCCGTTGTGTGGTCGCTGCCGTGCGTGGTCACTGCTTGCCCGGCACGATCAGCCGGCCGTCGTTGATGTCGACCTCGGCGCCGCTGAGGACGACCGAAGCGCCCTGACCGTTGGCGATGGTCACGCCCTTCTCATCGACCTGGATGTACGCCCCGGTCGCGGCCTGGAGCCGGATCCCGTTGCCCCCCGGCACGTCACCCATCACGAACTTGTGCCGGTCGGAGGTCTGGATCACCACGTTCTGGTGCGCGGGTCCGCCCGTCAGTGCGTCCGGCGGCAGTTCGGAGCGGTCCCCGTACCAGCACCCCGTCCAGATCGGGTAGCTCGGATCGCCCTGCTCGAACTCCACCCACACACCCGCCCCTTCGGCGGGGACGACATACTGCCCCGACCCGCGGCCCGTGAACGGCAGACAGGGCAGCGCCCACGTGGACGTCTCGTCACCGAGCACATCCGGCACCTTGACCGTGACCCGGCCGATCTTCAGCGGGTCGTCGTTGCTCACCACCCGCCCCCGGAACTTGCCGAGGAACCGGTTGTTCCCTCCTGCTGCCATGCGACGTTTCCCTGAACCTTTCCTCAAGCCTTCCTCAAGGCCGAACGGTGCTGCTCCGGGCGATCAGCCCCTCGCGCGAGAGCGTGAAGTTCTGCTGGTAGGAGCCGGGCCTGATGTTGTGCGTGACGGACTTGACGTAGTAGTCGCCGTCGTACGTCACCCCGGCCCCGCGCACCCCGACCAGCTCGCGCGGCCGCAGGATGTACCCGTGCCGGTTGACGTCGAGCGACCCGGAACCGGAGATGGCGTCGGCGGACAGCGCGGCCCGCGCCAGCAGCTCGGCCTGCGCCTGTTCGGACTCCTTCTTCGCCGTGCCCGACAGAGTCCGGCGCTTCAGCGCCGGCGTCGCACGCCGCCCCAGCGGCGGGCGCAGCGGACCGATGTCCGGCTGCGGCAGCAGCACCGAGTCGCGGGTCGCCGGGTTCTGCACGCGGGCCTGCGGCTCCTCCCGCGCGGTCCCGTCGTACGCGAACGTCAACTGGTCCACGGTCGAGTTGACGTCCATGTTGACGTTCAGCGCGTGCTGACGGTCCCCGATCCGGATCTCCGGACCCCACACCGCCGTGGAACGGCCCGGCCGCGGACCGGGCTCCAGATAGAAGATGTAACCGTTGGCCCGCGCCAGATCGTTCACGTACCCCAGATCGGTCCCGGTCTGGTACTCGACCCGCAACTGCTCCCGCGGCGGCTGCTCGATCTTCTCCTGGAAGACCCGCGGCTCGATCCCGTAGCCGGCGTACTTCCCCAGGATCCGCTGCACCCGCTCCGAGGGCCGCAGATTCGGATAACGGTCCGTGTGCTCCTCGAGATCCATGAGGATCGTCAGGTCCTCACCCGTCACCGTGAGCGTCGAATGCCCCGGCTGGTTGCTCGCACCGACCTCCTGCCGCACGATCAGCCCGTCCAGCAGCACCTCGGGAGTCCCCTTCACACTCACCGAGAGGATCACCCGCGTCTTCGGGTCGAAGAACCCCTCCGGCAGCAGCCGCTTGGACAGCGTGCCCTGCTTGGTGAGGTCGAACGCGATCTGGAAACCGCTGCGTTCACCGGCGGTCGCGGTGATCTGCGCGGACAGCAGCGCCTCCACGACCTCGGGCGGCACCGGCCGCGTCAGCAACGGCCCCATCTCCAGCGTGATGTGCACGGGACCGCGCCCGATGTGCTGGTCAGACATACGGAGCCCCCGACCCGGGGAACCCGCCGGCATACGGGACCCGGATGACCCGGCCCGCCTCGTCCGTCAGCTCGGCGGGATCGAGAACGGGATTGGCGTCCGCGATCTGCCACCACTGGCCCGGATCGCCGAAGTACCGCTGGGCGAGAAGGTCGGGCCGTTCGCCGGCGCTGACGGTGTGCTCGGCGACGTCGCCAGTTTCTGGCAGCGGCGGCAGCAACCGCCGCTTGGCGTATCGCACTTCGGTGCCGTCCTCGGCCCGATGAACCCCGATCTCGACATCGTGGTAACGGCTGGAGCGGGGATACGGGTGCGCCCCGGGTATCGCGTCCAGAGCACTCTCGTACGGCTCGATGTCTGCCATGTCCTTCAGCTCCTCCCCATGACGCCGCCGCGCCCGCCCAGCCCCAACGCGGCGAGCCCGCCGCTGCGCGCGGCCCTGGCGAGCCGTTCCTTCTGCGCGAGATGCGCCATGTACAGATCGGCGCCGCGGTGCCCGGCGGGCAGATCGCTGACGCTGAGGACCTTCATGCCGATGCTGAGAGACGCCCGAATGGGATTCAGATTCACATCGAACGCGGACTCGTTGATGGACAGCTCGGTGAGCCGCACGGGCATGACGCGCTTGCTCCCCCAGGTGAAGAGGGTGAGCGGCATCTCCATGGGTGTGATCTCGATGGTCCCCTTCTTGGTCTTGCGTGAGGCCTCCTGAAGCTGCTCGCTGGTGGGATGCACGAGCATCTCGAGGGTGGCGAGCTCGGGATGGATCCCGTCGGGAGCGGCGACGTCGAACTGATCGGTGGCGTCGATCTCGGCGGTGAACTTCCACGACTCCTGAGCGGGCCCCTTCAGCCGAAGGGCCTCGTTCCTGTCCCCGGACCCGCTGCCACCCCCGCCGGAATCCCCGCCGGTTCCGGCGGACTGGGGGGAGAGGCTGCGCTCGAGGGTGTCGGGATTGAACTGGAGGATGATGATGCGCTGGGGGGTGCCGCGGTCGGGGTCGACGACGACGATGCCGGAGCGGATGGGTTTGGGGATGTCGGGGTAGCGGGTCACAGGCGGGCCTCCAGTCGGGCGCGCAGTTCTGAGTAGTCGTAGTCGGGGAACAGTCGCGGCAGGGTCGTCAGCATTTCGTTGAGCCTGTTCGCGACGGATGCGAATCCCGTGCCGCAGTCCTCGGGCGCGCAGAACAGGTACTGCCAGCCGAGCACCCCTTTTGTGGTGAGTACGGCCTCCAGATAGCCCGCGTAGTCCAATTCCATCTTCATGGCGCCTTCGCGCAGGTCGAAGAACCAGATCTCGGGGTCGGTGGCACCGTCGGTCGCTCGTAGAGCGGCCAGGCGACCGGTTCCGGTACGCGGCGTGTCGTCGAAAACCCTCAGCTCCTCGTAGAGGTCGCGCTGGTCGTTGTCACTCTCCCAAATGTCACTCAGGTAGTTCTCCGTCACCGCGCGCATCACATGACAAAGCCGAAACTCTCCGACCATCACGGAGTCCTCGTGTTCGAGACGCCAGCACGCCGTGATCTCATCGTGTCGGAAGAAGTACTCCCGAACCTTCTGGCTCAATGGGAGACCGTCTTCGGCCATGCTCTCGAAAACGCTCGCAGGATCGCTGAGCAACGGTGATACATCGCCGAAGTGGGCTTTGTTCACATCGATCCCAGTCGCGTCTTTCAGCTCGAGAAGCGCCTTCTCGCAGCGCCTTTCGAAGGGGAACGCGACGGTCGAGTCTTCGTTTCCTGTCATCCCCAGTCCACTTCATTGGCTCTGTCTAGTTTGCTCAGGTTCCTGGTCAGGGTCGAGAGGCCTTCCAAGCTGATCCCCGGTTTTACCTCCCGCTTGTACTTCTTCAGTCCCTCTCTGACATCCGAGGGGCTCTTGAATGTTGTCCGCACGCTTGGATCGGAGTGGCTGTAGAGCCAGTTGCGAGCATCGACGAAGTGTGTGGCCAGATTCGGCCAATTGCGTTCGAGTAGTCTGCCGTAGACGGTCGGACTGCCGACCTTGCGGATCTCCAGGCGGCTCTTCTCGTTGTCCGCGATGCGCTTGTGGTACTCGCCCTTGTACTTCGTTCGGCCGAGTTCCCGCCAATCTCTCCGGTCCTTTCCGGTGCCCCTTATCTTTTCGTAGCCACCGTATTCGGCCCATATGTAGCTCGGTATTTGAGGTTGATTCGGATGCGCGAACCGAGCGCCGGACTTGTACCAGATGATTTTGAAGGGCGAAGGGATCGCGTTGTAGGCCTCCTTCTCGATGTCCTGGTAGAACTCCTTGTTCATCGACCCGCGGGCCGGCACCAGGTTGTTGCCGGAGGCCTTGCCGCCCAATCGTTCCGGCAGCAGATGCATGCGAACCCACAGGCCTCCCTCGCCCAGGCCTCGGTTGTCTGTCACGTCGAGCCAGCCGGGGGGTTGGTCCCACTTGGCGTCGCCGGCTTCCTGGCCGCTGCCGCCGAAGGCCGTCTTCGTTGGCGTTCCTATGTACCTGGATTCATGACTCTCGTTCGGTCGCCTGTCTTTGTCACTGGACAGGTTTACATCGCTGAAGTCCTGGAGTTTGTCCTTCGGGATGTCGAAGTACTCGCGTTTCCTCGCTTCGCCTGCAAAGCCTCGCATTTCCCTTTCAAGGGCGGCAAGTCGCTGCCGCTTCAGGCGCTTCAGCTCTTCTTCGGTTGCGGAGGAAGGTGTGGTCGCATGAATCTTCTCGACAACCTCGTAGGCCTTATTGGCCGCGCTGAGATGCTTCTGCTGCGCGGCTTTGTACGGTTTGGCCTCGGGCTTGCCGAGATCCTTCTCCCAGTCGTCGAGGAACGGCGGAACTTCCTTTGGGTCGCTGTGGATGTAGAGGGGGGCTCGTGGCCCGCGGCCGTGGAACCTCAGCATGTGGTGTTCGCCGTCGTCAGCATCGGTGAAGGGGACCTTGGGCAGGTCGACAGGCTGTTTGGTGTCACGCTCGTCAGGCCGCCGCTTGTCTCGCCGACGATCAGCGGCACGCCGCAGCCGATTCTTGAGGCGACGCCACAACTCTTTCAGCCGCCGCGCGAAGTTCTTCAGCTTGTTCAGCAGCTGCCGAGCCTTGTTCCCCAGTCGCCGCAGCGCCTTGCGCACCTTCGCCAGGGCGTTCCTCACCGCGTCGCGGACCCGGCTCAGGAGGCTCGGCTTCTTCGGCTTCTGCTTGCTGTCCGCCGGCTTGCGCTTCTGGCCCGGTGCATCCTTGTTGGGGCGCTTGCCGTCCTTGGCGGGCTTGCGTGACCCGGGGTCCTTGTCCTTGGGTTTGGCCGGGTCGGGGCGCTTCCCGTCGGGGCGCCTGTCGCCCGGGCGGCGCGAGCCGGGGCCGCCGTCGCGGTTGTCCGGGCGCCTCGGGTCCGTGCGGTCGACGGGCCTGGGCCTCGAGGTGGGCGACCGGTCGTCGTCCTCCTTGTTCCTGTCCTTGTCCTTGGCCGGAGGCTGCTCGGTCTTGCGGCCCGGAGCCGGAGGCTCTTCCGTTCGCTTGGGGCGCGTGGGCTGTGCGGGGCGGGGCGCCGGCTCCTGCCGGCGGGGTGGGCCGGTCTTCGGATCCCTTTCCGGATTCTTTTCCTGCTCCTTCTTCGGATCCTTGTCCTGGTCCTTCTTCGGGTCCGGCCCCTTGTCCTTCCCGCCCAACTTGCCCGCGCGATCGCGCAGTGCCTTCCCCACCTTGCCCAGATACTTCCCGACCCCGCTCACCAGCCACTGGTAGATGAGCTCCAGCAGGGCGACCACACCGGAGGCGACCGCCTTGGCGAACGGCAGAGCTCCGTTTCCGCTCTTGACGGACTTGAGGAACGTCATGAACATCCCGAACGCACGCAGGATGGCGCCGAGCGCGTCGTACGCCGTCTTCAGCGCGTCGATGATGGCCATGACCCAGCCCGCACCCGGGATCAGCTTCGCGACGACCTTGGTCACGATCAGTTCGCCGATGATCAGGGGCAGTTGTGGAAGCGCCGCGTCCCAGGCCATCTTGGCCATCTCTTCTTTGGATGTGCCGCCCTTCACCAGTCGGTTGAACATCTCCATCGGGATGCCGATGAGCTGCTGGACCTTCTGGTTGAACCACTCCTTGACCGCGGCCTTGATCTCTGTGAAGAGGTGCTGCTTGGCACCGGTGACCGCAGCGTCCTTGGCCTTGCCGATCCAGCCACCGGGGTCGCTGAGGATGTCTGTTGCGATGGCCGCCCACTCGCCCAGGCCCTTCAGCAGCGCGGCGCCCATCTCCATGGCCTTGACGGTGACCGTCTCCGCGATGCTCACCGCGGTCAGGAGACCCTTCTCCAGGAGGTCGAGGCCGGCCAGCAGTATGTCGCCGAAGGCGTCGATCAGCTTGCCCGCGATGTCCTTGAGCTTGTCCGCGACCTCGTTGACCTTCTTGACCGCGGCGTCGCGCAGACCGTTGATGGTCTTGCGCCACTTGTCCCGCATCGCGGGGTAGTCCTTGAGCAGTTCGTCACCGAGACGGATGAGTGCATCGGCGAACTTGTTGATCTTGTCGATGACCCACTTGCGTGCTTCGTCGATGAATGTGAAGACCTGCTTCTTGAATTCCTCGATGACTCCCTTGACCAGATTGCGGGCCTTCTCGAAGACGTCCTTGATGGCCTTCTTGAGCTTGTTGAACTGCTCCTTGATCCAGTCCAGGCCCTTCTCGAACCAGTTCCGCGAGTCCTTCTTCTCCTCGTCGCGCTTCCGCACGACCTCCTTCTCGGCCCCGGTGCGCTGGTCGTCGATCTTCTTCTGGTCGTCCTTCGTACGCTGGTCGACGTCGCTGTCGGTCTTCTCCTGCTTTTCCTTGATGTCCTTGCGGGCCTGGGTGTACTGCTTGCCCTTCTTGCCGTCTATCTCGCTGAGCTTGTCGTCCTGTTCCTTGCGCCAGCCCGCGCGGGACCTTGTGATCTCTGAACGGCCCCGATCGCGGGCGGTCGCCTGCTCCTTGATGCTGATGTCGATCTCGCGCTTGACGTTGCGCTGGTACTGCCGCCGGTCCTGGCCGGCCTTGGTCTCCTTCTCCTTGCGGGCAGCCGTCATCTTCTGCCGCGCCTGCCCGAAGGCGTGCTTGATCTGAGGACCCTGCTCGTGCTCGGCCACCGCCGACACGGCTTCGACGGGCAGCCCGGCGCCGGGGGCACCGGCGGGTCCGCCACCCTCGCTGCCCGGCCGCTTCCCACCGCCGATCTTCGCGGTCAGGGTTTCCTTCGGCACATCCGGGAAGATCTGATCCTCGCCCATAGGCCGTGCCGCGTCGTCGCGGCCGGAGGCGTGGAGCTCGGCGCTCTTGTCTTCAAGGAGCTTGGCCTGCTTGCCCGTTCGCTCCGGGTCGGAGTCGTCCTTCAACGGCAGCTTGGGTGCGTCACCGACCTTCGCGCCCTGCAGTCCCTTGTCCGTCGTCGGCAGGTCGTCGATCGAGCCCATGAGTCTGTCGAGCGGCAGAAGCTTGGACAGCACCTTCTTGCCCAGCGCGAAGGCGATCGTCTTGCCGATGTCCCACCAGCTCGGCTCCTTCGCGTCCCCGCCGGGCAGTTCACCGCTCGGCGTCTTCTCGCCCTTGATCTCCGGGGTGCTGCCCTGAGCAGCTTCGGTTTCACCGACGCGCTGCGTCGTGTACGAGCCGGGTGCCGAAGGCTTCGGGCCCCCGCGCAGGCTCTTCGGCGAGCCCACGGGCCGCTCCATCGTGGGCGGCGCTCCCTTGAGCTCTCCGCGTTCCTTCGAGACGCTGCGGCCGACCGCGCCGTTGACCCCCTTCAGGGTGGTCAGCGCGAGGTGCGGCTTCAGGCCCGACGCGGCGGCAAGTCCGGCCTCGGGGGTGGCATTGCTGACGTTCGGCGCCGATGCGGCCTTCTTCGGCTTCGCCGCCGACCGACCCGAGCCACCGCCCGCACCGCCGCCACCGCCGCCACCGCCTCCCGCGCCGCCGCCGCCGCCACCGCCGCCTCCCGCTCCGCCGGCGCTGCGCCCCCGCGGAGCCGCCTTTACCGATACGGGTTTGTCGTCGTCCTGTCGCGCGGGCTGGTGCTTCGGCGGTGCCTCGGCCCGTGGAGGCGCCGACCTGACCTCATCGGCGGCCGGGGTCACGCCTGTGTCACCGCCGGGGGCGGGTCGCACAGGGGCGGGAGCGGCGGCCACGGCGTTCGCAGCCGGGGCGGCGGAGGCCGCCTTCGCCGGAGCACTCCCGCCTCCTGCCGATGCGCCGCCGGTACCGGAGCCCGCGCCGCCGCCGCTCCCTCCGGCGGGAGCGGCCTGACCCCGCGCGTCGTCCTCCGCCTTCGCCAGCTTTCCGGAACCCGAAGGCGTCGTACCCTCCTGTCCGGCGTCATCGATGGCAGGGGTGTTCGCCTTCCCCGTCTCAGAGGCAAGTTCACGGTCCTGGGCCTCGCCCTTGGACTGCGCGGCGTCCTCCGTGTCCTTCTCAGCGGTGTCGCTGTCGGAGTCCGCCGCGTCAGCCTCCGGGGACTCGGGCTCCGCTTCGGCTGTTGCCTCCTCATCCATCTCGTCCAGGGAAGACGCCAACGCCTCGGCGTCCTCGGCGGACATGCGGGATTCGGACGGCCGGTTCGCCGTACCGCCCGGTGAGCCCTTTCCGACCGGCTGGGTGCGCGCGCTGTCGGTGGATGCGTCGAGTGCTTCCGGGGTGAGGGCATCCTGGTCCGTTGCGGAAGCAGCGTCGGCATCGGCATCCTCCTCTGCCTCTGCGTCGGCGAGCATGTCCTCCAGCTCCGCGACGGCCTCGGTCCCGCCGCCCTCGTCCTCGCTCGACTCCGCACTGTCAGGTCCCTGGCCGGATGCGTCATCCGACTCCCGCTCGGCGGGTGTCCGAGCCTCGTTGCGTTCGGCAGCGCTCTTGTCGACGGGCTCGGGACGCATGGCACCGGCCTGGAGGGCGGACGATTCCTTTGTCTTGTCCTCGGCCCGACGCGGTTTCGCGGAACCCTGTGGCTGCTCGGACTCCGCCTGTGGCGGACCGTCCTTCCCGTCGCGAGTGGCGCCCGTGTCCTGGGCGCCACCAGGGCTCTTGTCCGCGCCCTCGGACTTCCCTTCCATCCGCAGCGACTTCGCCTCGGTGGCATCCTGCTGCACCTGCTCGCCCCGCCGGCCCTGCTGCGCCGCCCCCGTCTGTCCACCGTCCGCAGGAGTGGACCGGCCGACGCCGTCCTCCGGTGCGCGCGCTCCGCCGGCGGCGCCGTCGTCGGTCTTCGGGTCCTCCGCCTTGCGCCGCTGGGCTGCGCGGATGCGGTCGTTCTCGAGCTGTTCGCCTTGTTCGAGCAAGGCTCGCCAGGTGTCTTCCTCGCTCTGCCGTTCCTGCTCGATCTCCTCGACGGTGTCGGCGACTCCGTGGGGAGCGCTCAGGGCGCCCAACGGCAGCGGATCCTGGTCCACCTCGTCGACGAGGTCGATCAGTTTGCTGTGTTCCGGCGTTGGCAGTCTCGTCTCCAGGCGGTCCAGGACCGCGTCCTGCAAATCCGAGGACATTTTGGCGAGTTGGAGTCGGACCCTTCCCGAAGCGTCCGCGGGGTCACCCCTGAGCGAGCGCAGCACACCATTGACCAGCCGGTCGACGACGGTGTCGGGGTCCAGTTGCTCGGCGCGCATGAGGTCCGCGTCCACCGTCGCGTACCGCAGCCAGCCCGGCGTCGCCTGTCCCTCCGCCACGGCCGCGCCCTCTTCGGCCGCACCCGTCCCGGCCTCGTGGGTGGACCCCACGGACTCCTGCGCCGCCGACTCCGCCTCGCGCTCCGTCGCCTGCTGGGGCAGGCTCACCGCGCCCAGGTCACGGCCCGCGCGCAGCGCTCCGAGACCGTGCGGGTTCTGCACCGTGTGCAGGAGTTCGTGGGCGAGCAGTCGCTGCCCGTCGGCCGTGCCCGGCCGGTAGGCGCCCTCGCGGAAGAAGATGTCCTGGCCGACCGCGACCGCGTCCGCGCCCAGCATCTCGGTCAGCGCGCCCGCGTCCCGGTCGGTGTGCAGCCGTACGCGGCCGAAGTCGTGCCCGAGCTGCTCCTCCAGCTCGCGCCGCACGCTCACGTCGAGCGGCTGGCCCGCGCCGCTGACGATGTTCTTCGGCTCGGGCGCACGCGAGGCCGACCGGTCCTTGCGCTTGCGGCGCTTGCCGGACTGGTCCGTCCGCGACTCCTGGGAGTGGGAGGTGCTCATCGTGTCACCTCGCCCCTGCCCGCCAGACCCGCGTGCACGGCGCGGGCCAGCTCCTGGCCCAGCCGGCGGGCCGAAGCGGTCGCGGGCAGCGGCGGCAGACCCGCCAGGCCGTCCAGCGCACGGCCCCCGTCCGCGGCGATCGGCACGCCCCGCTCCCGCACCAGCCGGGCCAGCTCGGCCTCGAAGGCCGCCGACACCCGCTCCGGGTCCACGCCCCGGCCGAAGCCGTCGAGCACCAGCTCACCGATGTCCACCCGCACCGACGTCTCGCGCGGTGCCTCGTTCAGACCCATCCGTGGACCTCCGAGGGTGTCAGGGAGCGGTCCAGCTTGAGGTATTCGGTGCGCGCGGCCTCGAGCATGTGCCGCATCTGCAACCGGTCGCCCTCCTCGGCGGCGAGGAACGCCCCCGAGAGCGCGATGTTGCGGATGGAGCCGCCCGCGACCGTCAGCCGCGCCAGCAGCTGCGGGTCGACGTCCTTCATCGGGACACGCGCGGGCAGCACGCGGCGCCAGATCTCCGCGCGCTCGCTCTCGCCCGGGAACGGGAAGTCGACGACGAAGCGGATACGGCGCATGAACGCCGTGTCCAGCGCCTGCTTCATGTTCGTGGTCAGGATCGCGAGCCCGCGGTACGCCTCCATCCGCATGAGCAGGTAGCTCACCTCGAGGTTGGCGTAGCGGTCGTGGCTGTCCTTGACCTCGCTGCGCTTGCCGAAGAGCGCGTCGGCCTCGTCGAACAGCAGCAGCGCCCCGCCGCGTTCGGCGGCGTCGAACACCCGGCGCAGGTTCTTCTCCGTCTCGCCGATGTACTTGCTGACCACCTGCGACAGATCGATGATGAACAGGTCGAGGCCGAGTTCCTTCGCCATCACCTCGGCGGCCAGCGTCTTGCCGGTGCCGGAGCCGCCGGCGAACAGGGCCGTGACGCCGAGTCCGCGGCGCAGGGTGTCGGCGAAGCCCCACTCCTGGTAGACGGTGGGGCGCTGCCGTACGTGCGCCACGATCTCGCGCAGGACCCTCAACTGCCGGTCGGCGAGGACCAGATCGCCCCAGTCGGCCTGGGGCTCGATCCGCCGCCCGAGTTCGTCCATGCCCATCCGGGCCTCGGTGAGGCCGGCGCGCCAGGCGAGGTCCGTGGCGTCGAGCTCGTCCTCGCCGGGCAGGTCGCGTGCCACGGCCGCGCCGGCGGACCGCACGAGGTGCGGCGGCAGGGAGAACTGGGCGACCAGGTCGCGCAGGTCGTCCTCCGACACCTCCGGGACGCCGGCGAACGCGTCGGTCCACACGCCGAGTTGCTCGTCGGCGTCCAGCGGCGGTACGAGGACGCGTTCGCCCCGCGCACGCGCCGTCCGGCGCGGCTCGGAGCCCGAGACGACGAGCGGTACGGCCGCGCTCTCGACGAACGCGTCGACGGCCGCGGCCTGCTCCCGGTCCACGTCGCCCACCTCCACGAGCAGCGCGGCGGGCAGCAGGATCGCCTCCCGCTGCCACAGCCGCGCGAGCCTGTCGCGCTCGGCGGCGCCGGTGGGGATGTCTTCCGCGGCCACCTCGTACAGGCCGAGTCCGCGGCGGCGGGCGGCCGCGGCGGCGATGTCCGCGCGGGTGCGCATGTCCCCGCCGACCAGCTCGACGCGCAGCGGCGCGCCCGCCCAGCCCGCCGCGACGCGCTCGGCCGCGAGGTCGTAGGAGGCGGGCAGCGAGTCGGGTACGGCGGCACGGCGGAGCATTCCGTGCAGCCGGGCGTCCAGATACGGCGAGCCGGCCAGGAAGTGCAGGATGCGCTCGTCGAGCCGCAGCCGGGAGGTGGTCAGCCGGGTCTCGTCGTCGAGCTCGACGATGCGCCAGCGCCGCAGGGGGGAGACGGGAGTGAGCGCGCTCCAGTGCGGCTCGCGCAGGGCGGCGAGGGCGAGGGAGAACGTGGGATGCGCCCGCTCCGGATCACCACAGGCGGCGGCGCACCGGGCTCCGGTGGTGGGTTCCAGCTCGGCGGCGGCGGTGAGCAGCACGATGTCGCGCTCGAACGGGCTGAGCCCGAAGCACGCGACGAGCGCGTCGAGTGCGGCAGTCGCGGGTGCGGGTGCGGGTGCGACGGCTGCCGGCCCGTCGCCGGACGCGTTGCTGCTCAACTCGTCGGTGTCGGCGGCTGCGTGCGCAGCCTCCTTACGGCGGTCGGCCTCGCCTTCGAGCTCGGCTCGGCTGGCCCCGGCGGGTCCACCGCCGAGTGCGGTGGGCTCTGCTTTGCCGTCGAGCGTCGCTCGGCCGGTGCTGGCGTCGCCTGATGGGGCGTTGCTCGCCTCGTCGGTGTCGGCGGCTGCACGGGCAGCGTCCTCGCGGCTGCGCCCGGCGTCGTCTGTCGGCGCACCGCCGCGTGCGGTGCGGCCTGCCGCGCCCTGGGGAAACGCGGCGGCACCGCCGCGCGCGCCTTGGCGGCGGGCAGGGGCAACTTCCCCCGCCCCGCCCGGCGCGGGGGAAGCGGTCGCCGTCCCGCCCTGCACGGGCGACCCCGTCGCAGCCCCGGTGTCGGCGCCCGGCCGGCGATGCCCGCCCGGGTCGGGCGACCCCGTGGCAGCACCGCCGCGCTCCGCGCGGCCCGCGCGGGCCGCGTGCGCGTCGATGCGGGACAGGACCTCGCGGATCGCCGACGTCAGCGCGTGGGCCTCCCCGGCTCCCTCGTACGTACCCATGTCCTCACCCGCCCCCGTCATCGGCACTCCGGCTCAGCTCTTTCCGCCCTGTTTCGGCACATCGGGCCCACCTGCCCTGCGGGCGCGCGGTGTTGTGGCCGTCCGCTTCGCCGGTGCGGTGCGGGCGGCCCGTTTGGCCGGTGCCTTCTCAGGGGGCGCCGTGGGCTCGGGGGAGGCCGCATCCTCCGGAGCCGGTGGCTCCACGGGCCCCGGCGGCACCGGCGCGCCGGGCGCGCCGAACGGCAGCACCTTGACCGTGCGTTCCTCCACCGGCTTCGCCGGCGTGGGCCGCTCCCGGCCCTCCAGCAGCACGAGCGACGCCTGGTACGCGACCGACAGCGAGTACGGCGTCTGGTGGAGCATCCCCCACAGCTTCGACGTCTCGTCGATGTCCATCACGATCGGCGAGAACCGCACCTTCTGCGGCGACTCGGCGAGATCCGAGCCGGCCAGGTACGGCCGCTCCGCCGCCAGTTCGATCACGTCCTTGGGCAGGACGGGGATCTCGTGGAGCGTACGGACCACGCAGCCGATGAGCCGCTGCCCGACGAGCTCCGCCTCTTCCCCGTACGCGCTGATCAGGTAGTGCAGGTCCAGCGCGGCCGCCGCGCGCTTGCGCAGCGTGCCGTCCGAGGCGCGGGTCGGCAGGTCGGCGTTGCGCATCGAGGGGTTCGGCGTCACCTGGTAAAGGAACACCGTGATGGTCGGTTCGGCCGGCGGTTCGTTCGGTGGCTTGCGGGTCTCCACCTTGACCGCGATGTCCATCTCCGGGCCGAGGTTGCTCTCGATGAGCAGGGCCAGCGCCTGGGTGACCGTCGCGACGGCGAGTGCGTTGCTCATGGTCGGTCCTTCCTCTCGCCGCGCGACAAGTAGTCGTCCAGGGTCAGTACGGGCGCGGGCCTGCCGCCCCGCCCGGCGGGTCGCCGGTCGGACGCCTGCGGGGGTGCCGCCGCGCTGACCTCCAGCCGTCCGATCTGCACATGCACGACCCGTTCCGCGGGCTTCTGCGCGCGCCGCCCCACCGGGCCGAGCGCCGCGCCGCGCACCGCGGCCGCGTCGGACCGGCGCGGTACGGGCGCGGCCACCGGTACAGCGGCCACGGGAGCGGTGTGCGCCCGCGCCGCCGGGGCGGCGGGCCGTGGGGCCGCGTCACCCGTGTCCCGCGCCGCGCGGTCCCGGCGAGCGGTACGCGGTGTCTGTTCCGCCGCGGGCCGTACCGGGGACGGCACGGGCGCGGCAGGCCGCAACAGGGGCTCGGGGGCGGACCGGACAGGCGCCGGATCCGTCTGTGCCCCCCGTGCCCGCTCCGTGCGCACCACCGTGCGGTTCTCCGTCCGTACGTCGTGCTCGTGCCGCACCGTCGCGGCGGGTGCGGACGGCGGCACGTGCGCCGTCGGGATCAGGGCCGCGGGCTCGTCGGGGTCCGGCGGCCCGTACCGCAGCGCTTCCACGCGCTCGAACGGACCGGGCAGCCGAGGCCGCACCCGGACGGGTGCGGCGGTGGCCGCGCCGACCGGCGTGTACCGGACCAGCAGCCGGTCGAAGTAGTCAGACATCTGCGCACAGCTCCAGGTAGTAACGACGCCGCAGCGGGCTGAGCGCCAGGATCTCCGGCTCGCTCCACCCGTAGGCGGAAGCGAGGAGATGGACATCGAGCATCAGGTCCCGTGCCCAGGTGTCGAGTTCGGTCCACAGATAGGAGGTGATGTCCAGCTCGGCCGGTGTGGCCTCGCCGCACTCGGGGCAGGCGATGTCGAGCGTCACGTCCGCCGTCGGGTCGGCCTGTGCCGCCTTCTCGGCGATCAGCTTCTCCACGCGCTCCGGCAGCAGCGATGCCAGTTCCTCCGGAGCGACCGGTTCGCCGCCCCGCAGCGCCAGGACCGTGCAGCCGGTCACCAGCCTGCGGCGCGCCCCGTCCGGGCGGGACGCCGTCGCGGCCGCAGCGAGGTCGGCGACGGTCGGCAGCCGGAACTCGACCACCCACTCGCCGTCCGCCACGCGCAGCGGCCCCTCGGGCAGCGCGCTCCGCGCACCCAGCACGCTCGCGTCGAGGTCGAACTCCATCGCCTCGCCGCACGCCCCGCACTCCACACGCACCTGCATGCGCTCGCCGAACAACGCCCGGCGCAGCGCGAACAGATCCGCCTCACGTTCTCCGACCGGCACCGACAGGAGTTCGTCGGTGGTGGCCGCCGGGCGGGCGGCCCGGTGCAGCAGCAGCGATCGCTCCGCTGCCCGCTGCGCCAGGCCGGCCTCCCAGACGGCCAGCAGCTCGGTGGGTCCCACCCCTGTTCCCCGTCGCGCCCGGCGGTCAGGCCGGGTGCGTGAAGGACGGTTCGACGGGCTCCGGCACCTCGTAGTCCCGCTCCCAGCCCTCGCATTCGAGCTTCACACTCTGGATGGCGACGGCGTTGGCGTTCGCGTCGAGCTCGCCGAGGACCTGGTACTCGCTGACCCACGCCCGGTAGAGCTTGTGCGAGACGGCGACCTGCCCGGCCTCGTTGAGGACCTGGATGATGATGTCCTTGCGGAAGTCCCGCAGCGACACCTCCGAGCCGAGCCCCGCCCCGACCTGCCAGACCTTGTTGGCCCAGCGGTCGAACTCGGGGTCATGGGTGACACCGCGCTCCAGGGTCACTCCCTCGAACTCGGAGCGGCCCGGGGACTTGCGCGGCGAGCTGGGGTCGCCGCCGTGGCGGTGCTTGACCACCTCGGTGGTGCGCTTGAGCGGACTGATCTTGCTGATGCCCGCGACCGTTCGACCGTCCCACAGGACCAGGAACTTGAAATTCTTGTAGGGGTCAAAACGATGGGCGTTTACCTGGAACTCAGCCATCGGTTTCCTTTGTGTTCCTCTTCCTCGGGCCTGCGACTACGACAGGTCGAACTGGCCGGCCATCTGCTGAATCTTGACGATCACGAACTCCGCGGGCTTGACCGGAGCGATTCCGATCACGACATTCACCACGCCGCGCTCGATGTCGGCTTCGGTGGTGGTGTCCATGTCGCATTTCACGAAGTACGCCTCGCGGGGCGTGCCGCCCTTGAAAGCGCCCTGCCGGAACAGGTCGTTGAGATACGCCGACGCCTTCAGCCGGATCTGCTGCCACAGCTGCTCGTCGTTCGGTTCGAAGACGACCCACTGCAGTCCGCGGTACAGGCTCTCCTCGATGTGGAGCGCGAGCCGGCGCACCGGCACGTACTTCCATTCGCTCGCCAGGGCGTCCGCACCCGCCAGCGTCCGCGCGCCCCACACCAGCGGCCCCACGACGGGGTAGGTGCGCAGGCAGTTGACGCCCAGTGGGTTCAGCAGGCCGTTGTCACGGTCCGTGAGCCGCACGGTCAGCGAACGGACCCCGGCCAGGCGCGCCTCGGTGCCCGCCGGCGCCTTCCACACACCGCGCTCGCCGTCCGTGCGGGCGATGACGCCCGCGACGGCACCGGACGGCGGGAAGGCCCGCATCCGGCCCGTGAGCGGGTCGGTGAGCTGCAGATGGGGGAAGTACAGCCCCGCGTGGTCGCTGCGCACGGTGTCGAACGCGCCGATGCCGGCGCGGGCCGCGTCGACGCTGCCCCAGGTGGAGGGCGAGTCGACGAGCAGGAAGATCCGCCGCTCCCGGCACAGCTGCTGCGCCGCGGAGACGACGGTGACCATGTCCTGCGTCGACTCGTAGGCCGCGAGTTCCGGCAGCGCCAGCAGGTTGACGTCGTCGACGTCCCGCAGCGCCTGCAGACCGGTCTTGTCCGCCTCGCTGCCGATCAGGTCGCGCGGTCCGGGGGCGTCACCGTCCTTGCCGCCCTGGAGTGCGAAGACCGGCGGGTTGACCGAGGCCTCCAGGCCCAGGTCGTTGGCGCATTCGCCGACGAAGCGCACCACGTCGTCCGGGTCGAGGGACCCGGCGACGACCTGGAGCCGGCGTCCGAACGCCGTGACCTCGGCGCCGGCGTAGGCGTGCTTGCCCGGAGCGTCGGGCAGGGCCCGGAGCTTGCGCTCCAGCAGCAGGGCCAGCTCGGTGACGTCGGTGGGCGGCTCGCCGTCGCGGTCGGGCTCGTAGAGCGTGAACTCCCGCTCCACGTCGCCGATCTTGACCTTCAGCTCGACGCCGAGGTCCGGCAGGTCGGCGGCGAACGGCTTGGAGACCGTGCCGGAGGGATCGGGCCGGTCCTCGTCGAGTGCCTTCACGCGTACGAGAGAGGATCCGGCGTTCACGACCGTCTCGACGAAGCGGCCGTGCCCGGCGTGCATCGACAGGCCGGTGAACGACTCGCGGGCGTCGCCGCGGGCGTCCAGGACGTGCAGGTTGAACGTCTTGTCCGGGGTACGGGTGTCGTGGTCGACGGCCACCCGCAGGCCCGACCCCCACACGCCGGGCTCCTTCGCGTGCACCTCCAGCACCGGGCACTCGCTGCGCCCCTCGGTGGACTCGAGCGTGACGCAGGCCTCCTCGCCGGTGCCGGCCCTGGCCACGCGTACGACGACCGCGACCGTGCCGCCGTTGCCGAAGAACTGGTGCACCGCGTAGCCGACAGCGCTCTGGGCGGTCAGACCGCCGAAGCGGCGCTCGAAGTCCGCGAAACTGGTGATGCGGACCGGTTGGTTGAGCGGACCCCGGCGGGTGTGGCCCACGAACGCGGTCACCGATGTGGTGACCGAGGCGATGGTACGGACGCTGCTGGGAAGTTCTTCGATGTATACGCCGGGATAGCCCATGTGCGTCGGCATTCCCCCTCCATTCCCTTCGCGCACCAAGAGATGAGGAGAGGACGTGAAGCAGACGTCCGCGCATGCGGACGCAACGAACGAGCTCTTCACTTTCCCCCGCCACACACCCCGTGCGATATCGGTCTCAGGGGCCATGCGCATGCGCATGCGCTTGTGACCCCTGGTGCATGAGTGCCTCTGCGAGTCTCGTTCGTCTCTCAAGTGCCGGTCAAGGGACCGATTCGGTCATCCGCCCGAACGCAACCGTGAATGAAGTGGTTGGTCAATCGGCATGGTCAGGGCCATGTGGGTGACTGGATATGGAGAGTAATTCACAAGGGCTTCACACAATTCCGTCGGCCGGGGTCCGGATTCGGCCGATCGAAAATTGCTCCGGCGCGCCGCCTTGTGTCCTTGATGTGTCGGATTGTGACGTAATTCTGTCCGGTACGGCTGGGCGCGCCCGCGTGCCGCCGTCAAAACCGGTCCCCCCATGCCGGAATCGTCTTTCCCGGCCTGGCCGCATCACGCCCAACCGTTCCGGCGTGCCGACCGGATCACGCCGCGGAGTGCCGCCGGAGGGGAGCGGCTGCGTACGCGGCCGGAAAACGGTCAACCCCTGGCGCCGGGCGAGGAGTTCCTTCCCGCCGACGGCTGCCGGCCCGGGCGTTGTGGAGGGACAACGTCACCTCGGACGCGACGGCGTGGCCGGCGCCGTCCGGCGACGACGACGCGGCCCCGCCCGAGGGGCGGGGCCGCGCGTGCCGAACGGTCCGGGGGGACGGTTCAGAAGGCGTGTCAGTAGGCGGAGTCGACGTTGTCGATGGAGCCGTACTTGTCGGCGGCGTAGTTCGCGGCCGCGGTGATGTTGGCCACCGGGTCGGTCAGGTCGTGCGGGGTGCCGTCGACGTGGTAGGCGTCGAAGGTCGGCTGGATGACCTGGAGCAGGCCCTTGGACGGCGTGCCGTTCTGTGCGTTGACGTCCCAGTTGTTCTGGGCGTTCGGGTTGCCGCTGGACTCCCGCATGATGTTGCGGTGCAGGCCCTCGTAGGTGCCGGGGATGCCCTCGGACTTCATGATGTCCAGCGCTTCCTTGATCCAGCCGTCGAGGTTGTCGGCGTAGACCTTCTTGGCCTTCTTCGCCTTCTTCGGGTTGTCCTTCTTGGGCTTGTCCTTCTTCGTCGGCGCGACCTCGGCCGTCGCGACCGTGGCCTTCGACGCGCTCTCCGTGGCCGGAGCGGCCTGCGCCGGCGAGGGAGCCAGGGTCAGCGCCAGTGCTGCGGCGCCCGCCGTGGCCAGGCCGGTGACAGAGAGCTTGCGGAAGCGGGCGGTGCGGCTGGCGGTGGTCTGCGTGGCGGCGGTCATACGGAAGGAACTCTCCAAACGGGGGACGTCATGGGGAGGCCGGCCATCGATGCGATCGGCGGGCGGCGGAGAAGGTCTCCGCCTCGGGGCCGGAGCGGTCGACCGGGCGGGATTCACCCGATCCCGGCGCTGGCTCCCCGGAACGTCAGCCATGGTTAGGGGCGGTTCGAACCGCGCGCAAGAATGTGACCTACTACCCCACTACAGAGCAATGTCACCAAGAGAAGCTTCTGGCCTGTTTGTCCCCGCGGATCGGCAGGCGTCGGCTCCACTATCGCCTTTAGGAAGTGACGTGGCTCCTATGCCCGGCATCACAAGAGGGCCGGTGATGCGGGGCAGCTGCGCTACTCCCGGTGAGCGGGCGTCGCTCGCTCACTGCCGCCGGCCCGGCCCGGGATCAGGCGCGGGCGGACGACGAGTTCAGCGGGAGCCGTCGACCGGAACTGCCGGTGCGAGCGCGGGCCGGCGGCGGAAAGGGGCGGGCCCGGCCGATCCGGCCGGGCCGGCCCCCCGTGTCGCGTACAGACTTACAGCCCCTGCCACTGCGGCTTCGCCGCGTAGGTGGCCCGGAAGTAGTCGGCGAGCTTCAGGCCGGCGGCCGCGGCCTCGTCGACCACGACCGTCGCGTGCGGGTGGAGCTGGAGGGCGGAGGCGGGGACCAGGGCGGACAGCGGGCCCTCGACCGCGAGCGCCACGGCGTCCGCCTTGGCCTTCCCGGTCGCCAGCAGCACCAGGTGACGGGCCTCCAGGATGGTGCCGATGCCCTGGGTGATGACGTGGCGGGGGACCTGCTCGATGTCGCCGTCGAAGAAGCGGGCGTTGTCGACGCGGGTCTGCTCGGTCAGCGTCTTGATCCGGGTGCGCGAGGCGAGCGAGGAGCAGGGCTCGTTGAAGCCGATGTGGCCGTCCGTGCCGATGCCCAGCAGCTGGAGGTCGACCCCGCCCGCCTCCGTCAGTGCGCGGTCGTACGCCAGGCACGCCGCCGACACGTCGTCGGCGGCTCCGTCGGGGCCCATGAAGGCCGCCTCGCTCAGGCCGAGCGGCTCGACGACCTCGCGCAGGACGACGGACCGGTAGGACTCGGGATGCCCGGCGGGCAGGCCCACGTACTCGTCGAGCTGGCAGATCCGGGCGCGGGAGGCGTCGACCTCCTTCGCCGCCACCTTGACCCCGAGGGCTTCGTAGACCGGCAGCGGGGTCGACCCCGTGGCCACGCCGAGGAGGGCGTCGGGCTTGCGTCGCAGCAGGTCGGCCATGGCCTCGGCGATGAGTTCGCCGCCCGCGGCGGAGTCCGGAACGATGACAACTTCCACGAAGATCCCTGTTCTCTGAAGCGCCCAGTGGTGTAGACCAATCTACCCGGCGGAAGGGATCCTGTCTCCCGGAGAGAGCGGTTACGCGCTGGTAGTCAGGTGGAGCCCGCAGACGTATCCCGGGCGAAACCCGGCGGAAACTCCCCGTGCGACGGCGGTTCTACGCTCGGACGAGATCCTCGTCAGCAGGAGGCCGTCGATGCTCCCGCCCCAAGCGTCCCCGCCCCAGGGCCGGCTGCGCCCTGTGTCCGCGGCGGACGTGCGACTGCACCACCTGACGGTGCACGGCTACCGCCGCGCCTACCGCATCGCCGGTCAGGGCCCGGCGCTCCTGCTCATCCACGGCATAGGGGACTCCTCGGCCACCTGGGCCGACCTCATCCCCGCCCTGGCCCGCTGCCACACCGTCATCGCCCCCGACCTCCTCGGTCACGGCGCGTCCGGCAAACCCCGCGCCGACTACTCGGTCGCCGCCTACGCCAACGGCATGCGCGACCTGCTCGGCGTCCTCGGGATCGACCGGGCGACCCTCGTGGGCCACTCGCTGGGCGGCGGGGTGGCCATGCAGTTCGCCTACCAGTTCCCCGAGCGCACCGAGCGCCTGGTGCTGGTGAGCGCCGGGGGAGTGGGCCGCGCGGTCAACCCCGTGCTCCGGGCCGTGTCCCTGCCCGGCGCCGAGGTGCTGCTGTCCGGCCTGCGCCTGCCCGGCATGCGCCACGCGATGCGGCTGTGCACCGAGCTGATGCGCAGACTCGACACCGGCCTGGGGCAGGACGCCCCGGAGCTGCTCGGCCTCGTGGACGCGCTTCCCGACGCCACCGCGCGCAGCGCGTTCATCCGGACGCTGCGGGCCGTCGTCGACTGGCGGGGGCAGGTGGTGACCATGCTCGACCGCTGCTACCTGACCGAGGGGATGCCGGTGATGCTGGTGTGGGGATCACGCGACAGCGTGGTGCCCGTGGACCAGGCCCACACGGCACATGTCGCGATGCCCGGCAGCCGACTCGAGATCTTCGAGGGGGCGGGGCACTTCCCGTTCCACACCGACCCGATGCGCTTCCTGGCCCTCGTCGAGGACTTCGTCGCCACCACCGAGCCCGCCGACTGGGACAGGGAACGCTGGCGCGAGCTGCTGCGGTCCGCGGGCGCCGGTGCCGGGAACACGCCCGACCCGGCGAACGAGCGCAGCGCGACCTGAACGCACCGTCAGAACAGAGGCAACTGCCCGGGGAACTCCGGCACGAAACTGCCGTCCAGCGACGGCTGGAGCGCCGGAGCGACCGGGGCCTGACGCCGCGAACCGGGACAGGAGACCAACTCCGCGCCCGAGCGGGCACCGGCGGGGTCGTGGCGGGCGAACCGTCCCGCCACGACGGCGATCTCGCGGCGGCACTTTGGACACAACCGGCGGGGAGCTGACATGCGCTCCAGTCTGCCAGTCCCCCCTGACACACCCGGCCCACGGACCGGCCGCGCCTCCGCCGCGACGGACGGCAGCCACCCGCGCAACTTCACCTGCTGGTCGGGGCCTTCCAGGCGCACATCGTCGGGGCCGGGACCGCCGAAGGTGATGCGGACCATGTGCGGGGTGGGACGCCGGGCGGCGACGAGGTGGAGGTGACGGACCGGCAGGGGCTGGGACATGTGGTCTGCGGACGGGGGGAGAGGGGATCGGGTGACACCGTCGCAGCGGCTGCCGACACGCCGCCGACAGCGCACCGACACGCCGGCGGCCCGTGGGGGAGGGCGCAGGGATGAGTAGTCGTACTCATGCCCCGTGTCCGCCGGAGCCGGACGATGTCGGCGGGACACCGGACGTGCGGCGGCGACAGGGGGACGGTATGGGGAAGCTCTTGGCAGCGGCACTGGCGGCGGCCGCGCTCGCGGGCGCGCTGGCACTGGCGTACGCGGTGGGCGCGCCGCCCGTCGTCGTCCTCGGCACGGCGGCGGGCGTGGTCGGCCTGCTCTGGCTCATGGTCCTGCTGACCGTGCCCTGGAACCTGTACTTCCGCGCACACTCCGTGCTGGCCGAGATCGCGATCAGCCGCGGCAAGGGTCTTGAGGTGTCAGGGAAACGGGACGCCGAGGCCGCGCGCATCGCGCGCACGACGCTGCGGTGGGCCGTCGCGGGGCACGTCGTGACCGCGGGCCTGCTGGTGGCGCTGACGGCGGCCACCGGCAACGCGGCCGGCTACTGGTTCGCGGGCTTCTTCCTGGTGAGCACGTTCTTCCGGCCCGCGGGCGCGTACTTCACCCAGCTGCGCCGGCGCCTCGGCGTGCTGCTGAAGGACGTGACGCACCCCCGCGACGACGTCGTGGAGCTGCGCCGGCAGGTCGCCCATCTTCACGCCGGTACGAGGGCGCTGGAGGAGAAGGCCGAGGAGCAGTACCGGACCGTCTCCGAACTGCGGCGCTCCGTCGATGCGTTGGGCGTGTCGGTCTTCGCGCGGGCCGACGAGGCCGACCGGAGGATCGCCGCGAGGGGCGCGAGTTCGAGTCCGCCGTCAACCGCCTGACCGACAACGAGGAGATCATCACCGGGCTGAAGGCATTCCTCCGGATGCTCCGCACGCCCGACGCGACGGGAACGTGACCGCTCGGCGCACGGTGATCTGCCGGGCGGACGCGACCACGTTCCCCTCGTAGCGATGTCCTTCGCGTACCGGCCGCCGCAGGTGATCAGCCGGATCTCGGAGGCCGCGCCGACCGCATGGACCCGCTCGGCCGGGAAGTCCTTCTGCCGACGGGACAGGCCGGGCGGTCCCGGCCGGGGCGTGGCAGGGCGTCAGGCGCGGTCGGCGGTGTCCTCGGCAGCCTCCGGCTCCGGCAGGTCGCGGGCTCCCAGGCGCAGATGCTCGATGTGGTAGACCGCCTCGTCCAGGAGCTGGGCGACATGCGTGTCGTACAGGCTGTACTCGATCCGGCGGCCCTGGCGGGTCCCCGTGACCAGACCCAGGGCGCGCAGCAGGCGCAACTGGTGGGAGACCGCCGACTGTTCCATGTCGACCGCCTCCGCGAGCTCGGTGACCCCGCAGGGCCCCTGGCGCAGCCGCGTGAGGATCATCAGCCGCGAGGGGGTGGCCAGGGCCTGGAGAGTGGCGGCGATCGTCGCCGCGGAGTCCGCGTCCAGGTGGGCGGCCGGTGTGATGCCGCTGCTGACTCCGTGTCCCATGCAGCACATCGTAGCCGTGCGCTCAGCCGTATGAATGAAGACCTCTTCATGTGTTCCGCTATGGTGAGGGGCGTCAGCCGAGACGGCTCCGCCCTGCCCGGAGCCCCGAGAAGAGGTGTCCCGATGGTTCCCCCGACCTCGCCGACCACCGCGCCCGCGCCCACGGCACGGCCGGCCGCGCCGCCCGCCGCACCACCGGGCCGGCCGCGCACCCGGCTGTTCGCCCTGGCCGAGGTCCGCTGGGCCGCCCTGTCCGCCGCCGCGTTCCTGTGCGCCCTGCCGCTCGACCTCGCCGGCGCGCCCGCCTGGGCCTGGGGACCGCTCTACGCCCTGTGCTACGCGGCCGGCGGCTGGGAGCCCGGCCTGGCGGGCCTTCAGGCCCTGCGCGAGAGGACACTCGACGTCGACCTGCTGATGGTGGTCGCCGCGATCGGCGCGGCAGCCATCGGGCAGTACCTCGACGGCGGTCTCCTCATCGTCATCTTCGCCACCTCCGGCGCGCTGGAGGCCCTCGCGACCCGGCGTACCGCCGACTCCGTCCGCGGACTGCTCGACCTCGCCCCCGCCCGTGCCGCACGCCTCGCCGGCGACCGGTGCGAGACGTGGGAGACGGTCGACGTCGCCGACCTGCGGGTGGGCGACACCGTCCTCGTACGGCCGGGAGAGCGGCTGCCCGCGGACGGCACGGTCCTCGACGGAGCGAGCGAGGTCGACCAGGCCACGATCACCGGCGAACCCCTGCCCGTGGACCGCCGCGCCGGTGACACCGTCTACGCGGGCACCCTGAACGGCACCGGCTCCCTGCGCGTCCGCGTCGACAAGGACGCCGCCCGGTCGGTCATCGCCCGCATCGTCGCCATGGTCGAGGAGGCGAGCGCCACCAAGGCGCCCACCCAGCTCTTCATCGAGAAGATCGAGCAGCGCTACTCGACCGGTGTCGTGGTCGCCACACTGGCCCTGCTCACCCTGCCCCTCGCCTTCGGCGCCGACTTCACGAGCACCCTGCTGCGCGCCATGACCTTCATGATCGTCGCCTCGCCGTGCGCCGTCGTGCTCGCCACCATGCCGCCGCTGCTCTCCGCCATCGCCAACGCCGGACGCCACGGAGTGCTCGTCAAGTCCGCCGTGGCGATGGAGCGTCTGGGCGAGATCGACCGCGCCGCGCTCGACAAGACCGGCACGCTGACGGAGGGTTCGCCACGCGTCGCCGAGGTGCGCGTGCTGCCGGACACGGGAGTCACGCAGGACCGTGCGCTGGCCCTCGCCGCGGCCGCCGAGGTCCACAGCGAGCACCCACTCGGCAGGGCGATCGTCGCGGCCGCGCGTGAACGCGGCCTGCGGCTGCCGGGGGCGCGGCAGTTCGCGTCGACGCCCGGACGCGGCGTCTCGGCGAGCGTCGACGGCAGCACGGTGCGCGTGGGAAGCCCCGCCGCCCTGCTCGCCGAGGAGTGCGCGGCGGCCGTCGAGGTGGAGGCCGAAGGCCGTACGGCCGTCCTCGTCGAGGCCGACGGGGTGCCGGTGGCCGTGCTCGCCGTCGACGACCGGCTCCGGTCCGGGGCGCCGCAGGCGGTCGCCGCGCTCGCCCGCCTCACGGGCCGCACGCCGACGTTGCTGACCGGCGACAACGCCCGCGCGGCCGCGCGGGTGGCCGGCGAGGCGGGCATCGAGGACGTACGGGCCGGCCTCCTGCCCGGGGAGAAGGTCGCCGCCGTGCGCGCGTGGCAGGAGGCGGGGGAGAAGGTGCTGATCGTCGGCGACGGCGTGAACGACGCCCCCGCGCTCGCCGCCGCCCACACCGGCATCGCGATGGGCCGCGCCGGCTCCGACCTGGCTCTGGAGAGCGCGGACGCGGTGGTCGTACGGGACGAACTGGCCACCGTCCCGGCGGTGGTGGCCCTCTCGCGCCGGGCCCGCAGGCTGGTGGTGCAGAACCTCGTGATCGCGTCGGTGTGCATCGGCGTGCTGGTGGTGTGGGACCTGGCGGGCCACCTGCCGCTGCCCCTGGGCGTGGCGGGGCACGAGGGCTCGACGGTACTGGTCGCCCTCAACGGCCTGCGTCTGCTGCGGGAATCGTCCTGGCGCGAGGCGACGGGGGCGTGACACCACGGGGGGCGGTGCCCGCGGCGGGTCCGACAGGCCCATGGGGGGCCAGATGCCGGGTGCACCGTCCGGCCGGACCGCGTGCCGGACCCGGGGGCGCCCCGCGGACGTGTACGGTCGGCCGATTCGTCGCCTTCCAATGCGCGCCGGACAGCCCGTCGGCTCGGCGGCCCGGCCGGCATGCGTCGGCTGGGCGGCCCGACGACCGGCGGCCGGGGTGCGTCCGTACGTGGTACGGGCCGGCGTCCCGGCTCTTCCGGGCCCGGGGCCTCGCGCGACGGCCCGCCACGCGCGGCGGGGTTACTCCGTGCCGGCCCGGGCCGGGCCCGCCGCCCAGTGGGACAGGTCCTCCGGGGTGCGGGGCCCCGTTTCCGCCGGGGCGAGCAGGCCGTGCGACCTCAGCAGCTCCGCCACCGCCGTGCCCCACGGCCTCCGCAGGCGCGCCGCGTCCAGCAGGGCCTGGTCCGCGAGCAGTTCCGCGACGGGACCGGTGCGCAGGCCCGTCGGCGCGAGGACGGCCGCATCGTCCGCCCAGCGCAGGGCCAGATCCACGTCGTGGGTCGCCATGACCACCGTCGTACCGGACGCGCCCAGCGTGCCCAGCACCTCCAGCAGCCGCTCCTGGCCGTGCGGATCGAGCCCCGCCGTCGGCTCGTCCAGAATGAGCACGCGCGGCCGCATCGCCACCGCGCCCGCGATCGCCGCCCGTTTGCGCTGTCCGTACGAGAGAAGATGCGTCGGCCGGTCCCTCAGCGCCACGATGTCCATCGCCGCCAGCGCCTCGTCCACCCGGGCGCGTACCTGCTCCTCCGGCAGCCCGAGGTTCATCGGGCCGAACGACACGTCCTGTTCGACCGACGCCGCGAACAGCTGGTCGTCGGGGTCCTGCACCACCAACTGCACGCTCGTCCGCAGCCGGGTCAGCCCGGCACGGTCGTACGTCACCGGCTCGCCGTCCAGCCGGACGTGGCCCGTCGCCGGGCGCAGCCCGCCGCTCAACAGCCGCAGCAGGGTGGTCTTTCCGCTGCCGTTGCGCCCCAGCAGAGCCGTGGAGCGGCCCTCCTGGAGCGCGAGGCCGACGCCGCTCAGCACGACGGGCCCGTCCTCGTACGCGAAACCGGCGTCGACGAGCTCAACGATCACAGGACGAACCTTTCCAGCAGATGGGTGAGCAGCACGATGCCTGCCAGCAGCGCGGCCACGGCGGCGAGGAAGGGGCGCGACACGGACGCACGCGGCACGAGGACCCGCAGCGTGCCGTCGTAACCGCGTCCGGCGAGCCCGGCCTGAAGCCGGCCGGCCCGGTCGAAGGCGCGGACGAACGCGGTCGCCCCCAGCCCCGCCAGCGAACGCCACGCCGCCGCCCGGCTCGTGTGGCCGAGACGGGCCGCCTGCGCCTGGCGGACCCGGCCCATCGCGTCCAGCAGCAGGAAACTGATCCGGTACATCACCAGTGCCACGTCCACCACCGCCGGCGGCACGCCCGCCCGCACCAGCCGGGGCAGCACGTCGGAGACCGGCGTGGTGAACGCGAACAGCAGCACCCCGAGCGACGCCGCCGAGGTCCGCAGCAGCAACGCGGCGGCGTGCTCGGGACCGTCGGGCGCCAGAGCCACCGGCCCCGCCGCGCCGCCCACGGCGAACAACAGCGGCAGTGCCCCGGTGACACAGAACCCGAGGGGGATGCGGAAGGCCCGCCACAGCTGCCGGGGCGCGACCCCGGCCGGACCCAGCAGGACGGCGAGGGAGGCGGCGGCCACGAGAACGGCGCCGGGCCAAGGCGGCAGGCACACGGCCGTCACCGTCAGCCCCAGCCCGAGAACGGCCTTCTCACAGGGATGGCGGCGGCGCCAGCGACTGCTGTGCGCCGCCGCGTCGATCGGCAGCATCGGCGCCTACGGCAGCTTCGCGGCCGGGGCGTCGCCGCTGCCGGGCTCCGCTCCGGGCGCCTCGCCGGCGGCCTCTTCCGGAAGGGCGCCCGCGCGCGCCGCGGCCCGCTCCTCACCCTGCCTGCGTCCTCTGCGCAGGCCGAAGTAGTACGCCAGCACCCCCGCGCCGAGCGCGGCCTGGAGTGCGAACAGCGCCGACTCGATCTCGGCCGACGGCGGCTCGTACAGCGGGGAGAACCACGGCTCGTAGTCCGGCTCCAGCTCCGTGATAGCCGTCTCCGCCTGCGCGTCGGAGCCGGTGAACGGCTCCTCCCTGTGGTCGCCGAGCCCCAGTACGAGCGGCAGGACGGCCAGCGCCGCCACGGCCAGCAACAGCAGCGTATTGATCCTCGCGTTGCGGCTCATCGGACCCCGGCCTCCTTCTTCGCACCCGGGACCAGGACGCCGAGACGGGCCAGGTCGCCCTTGCTGGACTGGCTGAGCAGCCGCATCACCAGCACGGTGAGCAGCCCCTCGCTCACCGCGAGCGGGATCTGCGTGAGCGCGAAGATGCCGCCGAACTTGGCGAGCGCGCCCGCGAATCCGCTGCTCGGGTCGGGGAAGGCCAGCGCGAGCTGCACGCTGGTGACGCAGTACGTCGACAGGTCGGCGACGAACGCGCCGAAGAACACGGCCACCATCAGCGGGACACCCGACCGCCGCAGCAGCCGGTAGACCCCGTAACCGGCCCATGGACCGACGATCGCCATGGAGAACACGTTGGCGCCGAGCGTGGTGAGGCCGCCGTGCGCCAGCAACAGGGCCTGGAACAGCAGGGTGATCGTGCCGAGCACCGCCATGATCGGCGGACGGAACAGGATCGCGCCCAGCCCGGTGCCGGTCGGATGGGAGCAGCTGCCGGTCACCGACGGGATCTTCAGGGCGGACAGCACGAAGGTGAAGGCGCCGGAGGCGCCGAGCAGCAGGGTGGACTCGGGGTGGGCCTTGACCTCGCGCGTCAGGGCACGTACACCGTGGACGACGAACGGGGCGGCCGCGACGCCCCAGGCGGCGGCGTGCAACGGGGGCAGGTACCCCTCGGCTATATGCATGGTCGGGAGACCCTCTCCAGCACCTCGTGGATGGACAACGCGCCCTGGCCGGTCTCCTGGCTGACGGGTCATGCCGCCCGTGACTCCGCCTTCCCAGGCACCGCGCTCTCCCGCGGTGGCCCAGTGACTTCCCCTGAGGGGTGGAGCCGGACTTCCCGATCACAGTGGCGAGGGCCGCACCGGTACCGCACCGGTTTCCCGAACACCAAGGCTCCGTGACAGTAGTGCGCCGACCAGCGACATCACAAGCCGCGCACGGATGCACCGGCCCGCGGCCGGGTGAGCCGTTCGCCACACCCGGCCGCACGCACCCCTCCCGTCACTCCTTGCGGTACCCGTACGCCTCCGAGGCCGCCGCCTCCACGGCGTCCAGGTCGCCCCCGGCCGACGCGGTCACCACCGCGGCCACCGCGCCCTCCACGAACGGGGCATCCACGAGCCGGGTGCCGTCGGGAAGTTCGTCGCCCTCGGCGAGAAGGGCCTTCACCGTGAGTACGGCGCTGCCCAGATCGACCAGCACGGCCACGCCCGCGCCGCGGTCCACCTCCGCCGCCGCGGCGGAGACCAGCTCGGAGCTGGTGCCGAGACCGCCGTCCGGCGTGCCGCCCGCCGCGGCGACCGGCGCGAGCTCCCCGCCGCCCGCGAGCCCGTGCGCCAGCGCGGCGACCGAGCGCGCCACGTCCGCGCTGTGCGACACCAGCACGATCCCGACCCGCCGGGCGGAGTCGCTCATACGGCCGCCTCCGCCGTCTCGGCGAGCGCGGCCACCAGCAGCGCCGACGACGTCGCCCCCGGGTCCTGGTGCCCGATGCTGCGCTCGCCGAGATAGCTGGCCCTGCCCTTGCGCGCCTGCAACGGCACCGTCGCCAGCGCCCCCTGCTCGGCCGCCTCCCGGGCCGCGGCGAACGACTCCGTGCTGTCGCCGAGCGCCGCCACCGCGGGCTCCAGGGCGTCCAGCATCGTCTTGTCGCCCGCCTTCGCCCCGCCCAGCTGCGCCACGGCCGCGACGCCCGCCCGCAGTGCCTCGGCCAGCTGCCCCGCGCTCACCTCGGCGTCGTCGCCGAGGGCCTTGCCGGCACGGCGCAGCAGCGTCCCGTACAGCGGCCCGGAGGCCCCTCCGACCGTCGAGATCAACTGCCGTCCCGCCAGGACCAGTACGGCTCCGGGCGCGGCCGGCGGCTCCTTGTCCAGGGCCGCGACGACGGCCGCGAACCCACGCTGGAGATTGCTGCCGTGATCGGCGTCACCGATCGCGGAATCCAGCTCGGTCAGACGGTCGGCCTCACGGTTCACGGCCGCGGCGGCGGCCGTGAGCCAGCGGCGGAAGAATGCGGCGTCGAGCACGAGAACTCCTCGGTTCGGATGATCGGTTCGGGAGGGGGCGGGGCGCGGTCTCAGCGTCCCCACCGCAGGGCGGGCGTCTGCACCGGCGCGTCCCACAACCGCAGCAGCTCCTCGTCCACCTGGCACAGCGTCACCGAGCAGCCGGCCATGTCGAGCGAGGTCACGTAGTTGCCGACGAGCGTGCGGGCCACGGCCACGTCGCGCTCGGTCAGCACCCGCTGCACCTCGGCGTTGAACCCGTACAGCTCCAGCAGGGGAGTGCCGCCCATTCCGTTGACGAGGGCGATGACCGGGCCGGTGGGGCGCAGGTCGTCGAGGACCGCTCCCACGGCGAAGTCCGCGATCTCCCGCGCGGTCATCATCGCCCGCCGCTCCCGGCCCGGCTCGCCGTGGATGCCGACGCCCAACTCAAGCTCGCCCGGGGGCAGATCGAAGGTGGGCCCGCCCTTGGCGGGAGTGCTGCAGGCGCTGAGCGCGACGCCGAAACTGCGGGAGGACGCGTTCACCTGGCGGGCGAGGGACTCGACCCGCTCCAGCGGGGCGCCCTCCTCGGCGGCGGCGCCCGCGATCTTCTCCACGAACAGGGTCGCGCCGGTGCCGCGCCGGCCCGCCGTGTACAGGCTGTCCGTCACGGCGACGTCGTCGTCGACCAGCACGGTGGCGAGCCGCACGCCCTCGTCCTCGGCGAGTTCCGCGGCCATCTGGAAGTTGAGCACGTCGCCCGTGTAGTTCTTCACGACGAACAGCACCCCCGCACCGCTCTCGACAGCGGCGGCGGCCCTCACCATCTGGTCCGGCACGGGACTGGTGAACACCTCGCCCGGACAGGCTGCGTCCAGCATCCCGGGCCCGACGAACCCCCCGTGCAGCGGCTCGTGCCCCGAGCCGCCCCCGGAGACGAGCGCGACCTTGCCGGCGACCGGTGCGTCCCGCCGGACGATCACGCGGTTGTCCACGTCGACATTGAGGTCGGGATACGCGGCGGCCATCCCGCGCAGCGCATCCGCGACGACGGTCTCCGGGACGTTGATGAGCATTCTCAACGGTTCCTCCTGGGGGAGTTCCAGCTAGGGCCTTGAGCAGGGTTCTGCCTGGTCAGCAGGTAGGGGGGCGGCGGTGGCTCTTGGCGGCCGGCGGCGACGTCCGTCGGTGTCCGGCGGGGCTGCTGACTCCATGCCGACTTTCCTGACTTCGCGTCAGGCACGTTTCTGTCCTGTTGTCGCCGTTGATGGCTGCCGCACCCAGTATCGAAGAGACGCGCAGGAAGGGGAAACGACGCGTCGATTGCCGACCGCCGTATCCGGGCCGTTCCCCTGGATGCGGCGCTCCGTGTTCGCGCCGTGGTCCCGGTGTTGTCGGGGACGGCCACTGATAACTGTCCAGGACTTTGTGAATTCAGGATTCCATGTACTCTCGGCGTGTGCAGACTGTTGCTCCCGATATCGAGGTGCTGGTGCGGTTCGGCCGTGCGCTCGCCGACCCGATCCGTTGCCGGCTCCTGCTCGCCCTGCGCGAGGCACCCGCCTACCCGTCCGACCTCGCGGACGCCCTCGGCATCTCCCGGACCCGGCTGTCGAACCACCTGGCGTGCCTGCGGGACTGCGGCCTGGTCGTCACCGTGCCCGACGGCCGCCGCACGCGGTACGAACTGGCCGACGAGCGCCTCGGGCATGCGCTCGACGACCTGCGCACCGCCGTCGTCGCCGTCGAGTCCGACCGCACGTGCGCCGAGGCGGACGAGAAGGGCTGCTGCTGATGACCGTGATGTCCCTCGGGCCGTCCCCGGCCCGCCGCGACGCCTGGCGGGGCAAGGGCTGCTGCGCGGCCCCCGCCGCCGTGACAGCACCTGCGGCCGGCGAGGTGGACGCGGACGCATGCGGCTGCCGTCCCGGCTGTGCCTGCCGCGCCCCGGTGAAGGAGGTCCGGCGATGAACGGATGGGCCTGGACGGCGCTGGTCCTGTACCTCGGCTGGATGGTGACGGCCTTCGGTGTCCGTGCGGTCGTACAGCGCCGTCGTACCGGCGACGCCGGCTTCCGCGGCATCTCCGGCCGCCCTGGTTCAGCCTCCTGGTGGGCCGGCGTCCTGTTCGTCGCCGCCCTGATCGGCGGCGGGGCCGCACCCGTGGCCGCACTCGCCGGCCTCCCCGAACTGCCGGGCACCGACAGTCCGGTCCTGCACTGGGCGGGACTTGCCGTCACCCTGGCCGGGACGGCACTCACTCTGGCGGCCCAAACGGATATGGGCGCCTCCTGGCGCGTGGGCGTGGACGACAACGAGCACACAGCCCTGGTCACCGCCGGCCTGTTCGCGCACGTGCGCAACCCGGTCTTCACCGCCATGGCCGTCACCGCAACCGGTCTCGTGCTGATGGTGCCCAGTCCCGTCGCGGTCCTTGCACTGGCGGCCCTGGTGGCCGCGGTCCAACTCCAGGTCCGCGTCGTCGAGGAGCCGTATCTGGCGGACCTGCACGGAGGCGGGTACGCCGCCTACACGGCCCGAGTCGGACGCTTTGTGCCGGGCGTCGGGAGACAAGGGGCCTGAACCGCTTCGTCCCGTCCAGGGCTCTTGTGTCCGCGCACCGGATTCCGGCCAAACGCCTGCCGTGGGGGACTCGGTGGCGGGCGGAGGGCGAGGCGAGTGGTTAAGATCACGGCATGGTCACGGCTCGGTCGACTTCCCGCGTGCCGCGGGCCCGCTCCTCTGCGGGTCCGCTGCGCTTGCTGTGGGTGGCGATCACGCTCTTCGCCTTCGTGTACGCGCACGGCGTGAGCATGGACGGGATCACCGGTCACCTCGACAGGGCGGCTGTGTCCGCATCGAACGGCATCGACCGGCATGCGGCTCCCCACGGACCGATGGACCATCACGGGGGTCAACACGGCCCCTCGCACGCGGCTCAGGAGTGTGTGCCGGGCCAGCCCGAGCAGACGCCCGTTCCGGCAGCTCCGCGTGCCTGCTCACTTTTTGAGCAAGGGACGGCCGTTCCGGGCCGCCCTGCCTCCGGTGACTTCGGTGACGCCCCCTCGGCCCGACCTCTGCCCGGTACGGCGATAAGAGCCACCGTTCTTCAGATCTAGGATCCGCGCGGCTTTCCGTCGCCCCCGTGACGCCTTCTCATCCGTGTTCCTGAGGCGTGACGAGGTCGGCCATTGCCGTGAGCGGCACCGGCTCCCGAGATCGCTGGTGCGACCAACCTCTGCGGCGATGTCCTGAACCTGCCCCATTCCCTGCCAGCCGTCCGACGCGCCCTTGACGTCCGACGGCCGCCTGCGGAGGAACCGTGCGTTCGCCATTCCGTATCCCGTCACACCCGCATGCCGTCGACCGCCGACCGCGGCCGCTGGTCCTGCTTCTGAGCGTGCTGCTGCTGACCGCGCTCGACTGTGCTCGACCGGCGCATGCAGCCGGTCACGATCACAGCGCAGTCTCCGTGGCCTCGGCTGTCGCGTGGGCGTCCCTGGCGAAATCACCGCCGCCGCGTGCCGTGACGCCGGGTGATTCGTCGTGCTCGTCCTCCGGTTCCGGGCCACAGGGAGCAGCCCGCCCGCAATCACGCACCCAGCCGACCGACATCACGAAGCCGGCGCCTTTGGCGACGGTGATGCGGGCCGCGGCGCACCACGAGGCGCCCCGGCCTGCGCCGTCGGGCACCGAAAGAGCTGTGCGGGGGCGCTCGACTCTGTGCGCCTTGTGCCAGTGGCGGACATAGGCCACGTCTTCAGCCGCAACGCGCGTGCCCGGTGGGGGCCGAGGAACGCCTCCGGGCCTGCGTGACGCGGCAGAGCCAGGCCGCCACACACACTTCATGAAAGGCGAGAGCCATCTCATGCACTCTTCCGATACGACACACCTCACCAGGCCCGGCCACGCCGCCCTCTCCGGCCTGGTCGGCAACACACCCTTGCTCCGCGTGGGTGAGCCCTTCGCCCACGAAGGCAGGGGATTCTGGGCGAAGCTGGAAGGCTTCAATCCCGGTGGCATCAAGGACCGGCCGGGTCTGCACATGGTCGAACGTGCCCGAGCCCGCGGCGAATTGAAGTCGGGCGCACGCATCATCGAGTCCACCAGCGGGACCCTGGGCCTGGGGCTCGCCCTCGCCGGAATGGTGTACGGCCATCCGGTCACCCTGGTCACGGACCCGGGCCTGGAGATGTCGATGACCCGCCTGCTCACCGCCTACGGCGCCCAGGTCAACGTCGTCTCCGAGCCGCATCCGACCGGCGGCTGGCAGCAGGCACGACGCGACCGCGTCGCCCAGCTCATGCTGCAGCACCCGCATTCCTGGTGCCCGGACCAGTACAACAACCCCGACAACACCGCCGCCTACACCCCGCTGGCCCTGGAGCTCGCCACCGAGCTCGGACACATCGACGTGCTGGTGTGCAGCGTCGGCACCGGGGGACACTCGGCGGGCGTCTCCCGTGTCCTGCGGCAGCTCTACCCGGAGCTGAAGCTCGTGGGCGTGGACACCATCGGATCCACGATCTTCGGCCAGCCGGCTCGGCCCCGGCTCATGCGGGGGCTGGGCTCCAGCATCTATCCGCGCAACGTCGCCTACGACAACTTCACCGAGGTGCACTGGGTCGCCCCGGCCGAAGCGGTGTGGGCCTGCCGGCAACTCGCCGCGTCCCACTACGCCACCGGCGGATGGAGCGTCGGCGCCGTCGCCCTGGTCGCCGGATGGCTCGCCCGGTCCCTGTCCGCGGACACCCGGATCGCCGCGATCTTCCCCGACGGGCCGCAACGGTATCTCGGCACGGTGTACGACGACGACTACTGCGCTGCCCACGGCCTTCTCGACTCCCCGCCGGCGCAGGAACCGGAGGTGATCGGGCGCCTCGACGAGAAGGAGGTGACGAGGTGGACCCGCTGCACCGCAGTGGTCGATCCCCTCGCGCTGGTTCAGGACGAAGTCACGGGCGAGAAGCCCGGAGGCATCGACGCCGAGGGGGACCGGTGAAAGGCACCATCGCGCAGGTCCGTACGTACGAACGCAGCGTCCAGTTGCTGATGGTGAACCAGTTCACCATCAACCTCGGTTTCTACATGCTGATGCCCTACCTCGCCGCTCACCTGGCAGGACCGCTCGGCCTCGCAGGCTGGCTGGTCGGGTTGATCCTCGGGGTGCGCAACTTCAGTCAGCAGGGCATGTTCCTGGTCGGCGGCACCATGGCGGACCGCTTCGGGTACAAGCCCATGATCATCGCCGGACTCGCCCTGCGCATCGTCGGGTTCGCGACGCTCGGGCTGGTCGACAGCGTTCCCGCACTGATCGCGGCGTCCGCCGCGACGGGTCTCGCGGGAGCCCTGTTCAACCCGGCCTCCCGGGCCTACCTCGCCGTGGACGCGGGAGAACGCCGGGTCGAGGCGTTCGCGCTCTTCAACGTCTTCTACCAGGCGGGCATCCTGCTCGGCCCGCTGGTCGGCATGGTGCTGACGGGCATCGACTTCCGCGTCACGTGCCTCACCGCGGCGGCTGTCTTCGCCGTCCTGGCCATGGTGCAGGTGCGTGCCTTGCCCGCACGCCGAGCTGAGGGTGGGACCGGCACCGAGGAACGGCAGAAGAGTGTTCTGGCCCAGTGGCGGAGCATCATCTCCAACCGGCCCTTCCTGCTGTTCTCCCTCGCCATGGTCGGCTCGTACGTGATGACCTTCCAGGTCTATCTCGCCCTGCCGTTGGAGGTGCGTCGCCTCGGAGGTGAGGGCGAGTTCGGCACGGCGGCAGTCGCGGCGCTGTTCGCGGTCTCGGGGCTCAGCACCATCGTCGGCCAGACGAGGGTGACCGCCTGGTGCAAGGCCCGTCTGGAACCGGCGCATGCGCTCACATGGGGCCTGCTGGCCATGGGAGCCGCCTTCGTGCCCCTGCTGGTGGCGACGGCTGTACCCGTACCGGAGGAGGGGCTCGGGCTGTGGCTGATGGCGGCGGTGCCTCTCGCCCTGTCGGCCCTGCTGCTGGCCCTCGGCACGATGATCGCGTACCCCTTCGAGATGGACACCATCGTCCGCCTCTCCGGGAACCGCCTCGTGGCGACCCACTACGGGCTCTACAACACCGTCTGCGGTGTCGGCATCACCATCGGGAACCTCCTCACAGGAGCTGCCCTGGACGCTGCCCGTACCGCCGGCCTGCCCGCCCTGCCTTGGGCTGCGCTGTTCGTGCTCGGCCTGGCGTGTGCCGCTGCGGTGTACGGCATGCACCGCACCGGTCGACTGGCCCCGCCTGCCTCCGCGGGTCGGCGTGAACCGGCGGTGGCGTAACGGTGGTGTCTGCCTGATGACTCTCCGGCTTCCGCGAGTCGGCTCGGCGCGAGTCCTCGAGAGGCCATCGCTCTCCTGTTGATTCCGAGCATCGGGCGACCCTCTTCTGTCTATACCCCCTGGGGGTGTGCTATGGTGCGCTTCAAGATACCCCCAGGGGGTATAAGTGAAGGGGAGGCAGGATCATGTCGACGCCAACGGTCGATCCGCGGCGGTGGTGGGCGCTCGCAGTGCTCGCGGCCGCGCAGTTCATGGTGATCATGGACACGTCCATCATCGGTGTGGCGCTGCCCGAGATGCAGAAGGATCTGGGCTTCTCGCAGGGCGAGCTCCAGTGGGTGTTCAACGCCTACGTCATCGCCTTCGGCGGTCTGCTGCTGCTCGGCGGGCGCCTGTCGGACCTTCTCGGGGCGCGCAAGGTCTTCAACGCCGGCTGGGTGGTCATGATTGCCGGTTCGGTCGTCGCGGCGGCTGCCCAGACGGCCTGGGTCGAGGTCGTGGGCCGCGCCGTGCAGGGAGTGGGCGGCGCACTCATCGCCCCCGCCGCGATGACGCTGCTGATGATGCTCTTCGGGCACAACCCGAAGGAGCTCGGCAAGGCGATGGCGCTCTACGGAGCCGCGGCACCCGCCGGCGGCACGGCGGGCGTGTTCCTCGGAGGTGTGTTCACCGAGTGGCTGAGCTGGCCGTGGGTGTTCATCATCTATGTGCCCATCGGCCTGGCCACCCTGGCCGCCACGAAGCTGCTGCCCGCCGTCGAGGGCCGCCGCGGCTCCGTCGACATCCTGGGCGCCGTCGCCGTCACCGCCGGTCTGGCGCTCGCCGTGTTCGCCGTCGTCCGGGCGCCCGAGGCCGGATGGGGCTCGACCGGCACGATCCTGCAACTGGTCGGCGCCGCGGCCCTGCTGACGCTGTTCTTCGTGATCCAGAAGTCGGTTCGCACGCCGCTCATGCCGCTCGGCATCTGGCGTGTTCCGCGCCTCGGCTCGGCCAACCTGGCCATGACGCTGCTCGGTGCCGCGTGGATCCCGATGTGGTACTTCCTCAACCTGTACCTGCAGCAGGTCCTCGGCTACGGCGCCTTCGCCTCCGGAGCCGCGCTGCTGCCCATGACGGTGCTCCTCATGATCTTCATGACGGCGATCACGGCCCGGCTGCTGGCGAGGTTCGGGGCCAAGCCCCTGATCGCCGGCGGTCTGTTCGTCCTCGCGGCCGGACTCGTATGGCTGTCGGCCGTGGAGCCGACCGGCACCTTCCTGGTCGACGTCCTGCCCGCCTCGCTCGTCGCCGCGCTGGGCATGTCACTGGCCTACATCCCCGCGATGATGGCTGCCCTGTCCGGAGCGCCGCAGGAGCAGGCCGGCCTCGCGTCGGGCATCGTCAACACCACCTACAACGTCGGCTCCGCACTGGGCCTCGCCGCGCTGACCGCGCTCGCCATGTCCCAGGGCGCCGGGGAACTCGGCAACCTGCCCGCCCTCACCGACGGCTTCAGTGCCGCGTTCATCGCCGCCGCCGCGATCGCCGCGATCGGGGGTCTGATCACCCTGCTCGTGATGCGGAGTGACAAGTCGGCCGCGGCTGCCGCCCAGGCCGCCCCTGCCGCGCACGGTGAGCAGGTCGGCGTATAGCCGATGGGCTGCCGTGCAGCCAGGGGAGTGGAGAGGTCCGACACCCAGGGGCCGCCCGATGTCTCACCGCAGGCATCGGGCGGCCCCTTCACCGTTGTTGCTGCGAGGCGCTCACGATCTGGTGGTGCCGATGCGGGCGATGAGGATGGCGATGTCGTCCTCGGCCGAGTGGGGAGTTCGGACAAGGGGGTGTCGCACAGCTCGTCGTTCTCTTCGGCCGGCGGCCGAAGTCTCATCCGCGCTCGCGGAGGTACGCCTCCAGCTCCGCGGCCCCGGTGAGCATCGCCCGCCCGCGCGTGGACAGCCGGTCGCGCCAGTCGCCCAGTGCGGCCTCCAGCGGCTCCAGCCCGCCGGCCGCCCGCACCTGGGCGATCAGCGGGGCGATCTGCTCCAGCAGGTAGCCGCCCCGCCTGAGCTGATGGGCCAGCCGGGCGTCCCGTACGTCGGCCTCGTCGTAGACGCGGTACCCGGTCCGCGGGTCGCGTCGCGGGCGCACCAGCCCGGCGCGCTCCCATTTGCGCAGCGTCGCGGGCCGGATTCCGAGTTTCCCCGCCAGCGGCCCGATGAACGTGCCGCCGGGCCCGGACACCGTGGCGGGCTCGGACTCCACACCGGGCTCGGGCGCCGTGGTGGGCTCCAGGTCGCGGAGGGCGCTCTCCACGGCCTGGAGGGTCCGCCGGTCGTCGAGGAGTTGGGCGTGGCTCTCGTCGATGAGGCGGAACGCCCCATCGGCCGCGCCCCGGTTCACGGCCCGCATGATCGACGTCGCCCTCTGGTGGCCGTGGCCCGGCACCAGGGCAAGAAACGCGCGCAGGGCCCCCGCGTGCAGCGAGGTGTAGGTGCGGTAGCCGTGGGGTGTGCGACCGCCGGCCGGAAGGATGCCGGCCTCCTCGTAGTTCCTGATCGCCTGCGTGGACAGACCGTGCCCGCGCGCCAGATCAATCGGCCGGAGTCGCTCGCCCCTTTGAAGGTTTTTCCCCATGGGACTGACGATATCGCGGAAAAGTTTCCATCGAAGGTTCAACGATACCGTTGAAGGCATGGCTACTGATGTCAAGGACACCGCTCATGCCGTCGAGGCCGCCGCCGTCATGAGGCTGCTCCCGGCCCGGCCTCGGCTGCTCGCCCTGGGCGAGCCCACCCACGGCGAGGACACTCTGCTCGACCTGCGCAACGAGCTCTTCCGGCAGCTCGTCGAGCAGGAGGGCTACCGGACGATCGCGATCGAGAGCGACTGCATGAGGGGCCTGGTCGTGGACGACTACGTCACCTCGGGCACGGGCACTCTCGACGAGGTCATGGAGCACGGATTCAGCCACGGCTGGGGCACCTCCGCGGCCAACCGCGAACTCGTGCGCTGGATGCGCGCCCACAACGACGGCCGGCCCGCGTCCGAGCGGCTCCGCTTCGCCGGTTTCGACGGCCCGCTGGAGATCACCGCCGCCGCGAGCCCCCGGCAGGCCCTCACCGCACTCCACGGCTACCTCGCGCCCCGGGTGGACGCGGACCTGCTCCCCTGCACCGCGGAAACACTCGACCGCCTGCTCGGCACCGACGACCGGTGGACCCATCCCGCCGCGATGACGGACCCCGCCCAATCCGTGGGGCAGTCGGCCGAGGCCGGTCAACTGCGGCTGCTCGCCGACGATCTGGTGGCGCTGTTCGACGCGCAGATGCCACACCTGATCACGGCGACCTCGCGGGAGGACTGGGACCGGGCGCGCCTGTACGGGCGCACCGCGACCGGCCTGCTGCGCTATCACCACTGGATGGCCGACACCTCACCGGCCCGCATGACCCGGCTGGTGGGTGTGCGGGACCAGATGATGGCCCACAACCTCCTCGCCGTCGCCGCTCGGGGCCCGGCACTCGTCCACGCCCAGAACTCCCATCTCCAGCGGGAGAAGAGCACGATGCGGATGTGGGAGGGGCCGGTGGAGTGGTGGAGCGCCGGTGCGCTGGTGAGCGCCCGGCTCGGCGAGGAGTACGCCTTCGTGGCCACGGCCCTCGGCACGATCCGGCACCAGGGAGTGGACACGCCGCCGCCGGACACCGTCGAAGGACTCCTGTACGCGCTCCCGGAGGACCGCTGCGTCATCGACGCCCGTCGGCTGGCCACCGCCCTCGGCGACACGCGGCCCGCGCCGCGCGTATCCCCCTGGTTCGGCTACTCCCCGCTTGACCCGGCCCACTTGGCGGACAGCGACGGCATCGTGTTCGTCAAGGACGTCCCGCAGAGCCAGTGACACCATCAGCAGTCCGGCCGGTCGGAAACCGGGTGCGGACTGCCGGTGCGGTGGTGTGTGATCGGAAGTATGACGATGGTGTCGGGCAAGCCGGGAGTCGACGGGCTGAGCGAGGCTGTGGGCGTGCTGCGGGAGTGGCAGTACGACGGGGCTCCGATGCAACTGCATCCCGGGGACCTGGGCTGGTTCTGGCGGTTGGGCGCGGAAGCGACCGCCGCGGCGGTCAGGACGTGGAGCCGGGACGGACAGATCCTCGCCGTCGGGCTGCTGGACGGTCCCGGCTTGTTGCGGCTGACGATCGCGCCAGATGCTCAGCGGGACGAGGAACTGGCGCAGCAGTTGGTCGAGGACGTGACCGGGCCGGAGCGCGGTGTGCTGCCCGAGGGGAAGGCGAACATCGAGGCGCCGATGGGTGCGCTGGTCCAGGATCTGCTGTTCGAGAACGGCTGGAACGCCGACGAGCCGTGGACGCCGCTGCGCCGAGACCTCACCAAGCCGGTGAAGGACCCGGGCGTGCGGATCGAGGTGGTCGGGCCGGAGCAGGCGCGTGTACGGACCGCCGTACAGCGGGCAGCGTTCGACGGGTCGAGGTTCACGGACGAGCGCTGGCACGCGATGGCGGCCGGGTTGCCGTACGCCGACGCCCGGTGTCTGGTCGCGTACGACGACCGGGGCAACGCGGTGGCGGCGGTGACGGTGTGGTCGGCCGGTCCGGGGAAGCCCGGGTTGCTCGAACCGATGGGCGTGCACCGCGAGCATCGCCGTCACGGCTACGGCGAGGCGATCACCGTCGCCGCGGCGGCCGCACTCCAGGAGCTGGGCTCGTCGAGCGCGATCGTCTGCACCCCGAGCTCCAATGTCGGCGCCGTCGCCACCTACACGTCAGCCGGCTTCCGACAACTCCCCGAGGTCCGGGACCAATACCGGGACGCCTAGGCGTGTTCGAGGAGTCGGTGACCCGTGGCTTCGAAGCGGACCGCGAGTGGTTTCAGGGCCCGATCTCGAACTCAGGCGGCTCCAGGCTGTTCAGGCATCCGGTCTTCGGCGCGGCCGGGGTGTCGAAGAACGAGACGGTGATCTCCTGGGCGCACTCCGACGAGGCGAACACCACATGCGGCTCGTAGGGGACCGTGACGACCTTGGCCCGGCTCAGCGTACGGGCGACGTACGGCCCGTTGTCCGCCCCGGTCTGGGAGTCGAACCCGCCCGACACGACGAGGGTGGGGATGTCGCTCCGCGTGACGTCCCGGATCGTGCGCGGCGCCGCGGGGACCTTCCAGACGTCGCAGTCCGGCCGGAGGAAGGTGAGCTGCGGAGCCTGGGCCAGCACCGAGCGGGGGAACGACGGGAACGCTTCCCGTCCGGCCTGGAGCGCCTCTTCCTGACTCTCGTACGGCGTCCACGCGCTGCAGAAGACGCCGTAGGCGAGACCGTGCGAAACCCTTCCCACGGCCTGGGGGCTGACCTTGCCGCCCGCCCACTGCTGGGCGATCCGCTGCGGCTTGCCGTGAGCCAGCTCGTCGAGGGCGCGGGGCACCTGGGGCGCCACGTGGGTGGCGGAGGTCATCCAGTTCACCAGGGCTCCGCCGTCCAGCACGACCTTCACCGGCTTCGGGTTGCCGGGGAGCTTGACGGTCGTCGTGACCGGATGGGCTTCCAGGTCACGGACGAGCCGGTCGAAGGTGGCCGACAGGTTCGGATAGCGCCGATTGCACGCCGGCTGCTCCGCGCAGGCCTTGAACAGGCCGTCGAAGCCCTGCCGGGCGCTGCTCCAGGTCAGGGCCGACCCGGCTCTGGACGGCGGCAGTATGCCGTCGATGCCCACCGAGCGGAGCCCCTCGGGGTGCAGGCGCATGTAGACCAGTGCCAGGTGGGTGCCGTAGGAGATGCCGAACACGTTCCACTGCTTGATACCCAGCGCGGTGCGCAGATCCGCGTAGTCGGCGGCGCTCTCGGTGTCGTTGTAGGCACTGAGGTCGCCCCCGCGGCCCGCCAGCTTGTCGCGGCAGGCCTTGGTGGCCTCGACGTGCAGGCGCTCGGTGGAGGGAGCGCCGTAGACGAGGCCGACCGCGCGTGCGTTGAACTGGTCGACGTTGGGGCACAGGAGCGCCGGGTCGGCCGAGTACGTACCGCGCTGGGACATGAAGATCACGTCACGGTCGCGGTTCAGGCCGCCGTCGATCGCCATCTGCGCCTCCCCCACCGAGTCGTCTCCGGGTCCGCCGGCGAACCACACGATGGGGTCGGGTTTCGGTGTGCCGGCCGCGGCGGGCACGATCGCGACACCGAGTTTGATCGTTCGACTGCTGGGTTTGGCGCGGTTCTCGGGCACGGTGAGCGTTCCGCAGCGGGCTTCTTCGAGCGCCTCGATCGGTTCCGGCGTCTTCGGGCAGGGGCCCGGTTCGAAGCCGGCGTCGCCCACCGTCCGAGCGGCCGTGCCGATCGGCGCTCCGGTCCCGGTGCCGGTGCGGGGCTGCGCCTGAGCGGGTGCTGCGAGCAGCCCGGTGATGAGGAGACCGGTCGCCATGCCGACCGAAGTGGCCTGGAGTCGTCGTACGGTACGGCGACGACTGGGGGCTCGGTGGCGTGACATCTGCCCTCCCGGTCATTTCGGGATGATCGTGAACGGTTTGGGCTCGAGGCCGTCCACGCAACCGGTGCCGGGCGCGGTCGGGCGAGCGAGGAACGAGGCCAGCACGCGTTGCACGCAAGGCGACTGCGGGACCACCCAGTGGCCGATTCCTGGGACCTGCACGGCGGTCGAGCGGGACAGGTTACGGGCCACGTCCCGCGCCCAACTCGCCCCGGTCTTCATGTCGAACGTGCCGGAGACTACGAGCGCCGGCACCGCGCTGGCCGTGGCCACCCGCTGGACGGACGCGCGATCCGGAACGTTCCAGACCCGGCACGCCGCGTACTGGAAGGGAAGCTGCGGCGGCTGGGCCAGGACCGTGTCCGGCCACCCCGGGAAGGCCCGGCGCCCTGCGTTCAGCACGTCGGATTCCGAGTACCCCGGCGCCCACTCGCTGCACGCCACCGACTCCGTCAGGCCGTGCGCGAACGCGCCGACGTTCTGGACGGAGCCGGCCGCGCGGGCCTGAGCGAAGCGCTGCGGGCGTCCGTGGCTGAGTTCCTCGAGCGCGGCCGGAACGTCCTTGGCCGGGACGGCGTTGCCGACCACCAGGTTCAGCAGCGCGCCCCCGTCGAGGACGACCTTGACCGGCTTTCCTCCGCTCGGCGGCGGGACGTTCAGCGTCAGGGGCTGTGCCTCCAGCCTGCGCACCTGCGACGTCAGCATACGGGGGAGGTCCGGGTACCGGTCCTTGCAGCGGGGCTCCGCCGCGCACGCCTCGAAGATGTTGCGGATCCCCTCCTGGGCGCTGGGAAGACGCCGATCTCGTTGACGTCGATCACCCGCCGGTAGTCAGCCTCGGTCAGCTCCTCGATGGGGCAGCGGTGGACCAGGCCGGCGTTGTTCACCAGGCCCGTGACCTTGCCGTACACCTCCTCCGTGCGTGCGACGGCCGCCGTCCAGGACACCTCGCTGGTGACGTCCAGTTCCACGAACAGGGCGTTCCTGGCGCCCAGTTCCTCCACCAGGGCCTGGCCCTCCTTCACGAGGACGTCGCCGATCACCACCTTCGCGTCCTCCGCGACCAGCCGGCGCGCGTGCGCGGCGCCCAGTCCGCGTGCCCCGCCCGTCACGACGACCACTTTGCCGTCCGCCCGTCCGCCCGTCCGCTTGTCCGGTCAGGCCGCTGTCAGACCCAGCTCCTCGGCGAGCCGGCCCCGGTGCCACGCCGGTGGGCCGAACAGCTGGGCCGAGCCGTGTGCGCGTTTAAAGTAGCGGTGGGCATCGTGCTCCCAGGTGATACCGATGCCGCCGTGCAGCTGGATCGTCTCGCCCGCCACCGCCGAAAACGCCTCCGAGCAGGCGGATTTGGCGACGGCCGCGCAGCGTGGCAACTCCGATGAGCCGGCGGCGGCCGCGAAAGCCGCGCCGAGCGCGGCCGACCGCGCCGATTCCACCAGCACGTACGCGTCCGCCAGCCGGTGCTTGAGCGCCTGGAAGGAGCCGATCGGCCGGCCGAACTGCCTGCGCTCCTTGGCGTAGGCGACCGTGAGCTCCAGGCAGCGCTCGGCCGCGCCGGCCTGCTCGGCGGCGAGCGCCGTGCAGGCCAGGTCCAGTACGTGCCGCAGGACACGGCCGCCGTCGCCCTCCTCGCCGATGAGCCGGCCCTCGGCCCCGTCGAGCACGATGCGCGCCTGCGCCCGGGTCTGATCCATGGTGACCACCGCCTCACGGCGCAACCCCGCGCCGTCGACGGGCACCTGGAAGAGGGAGACACCCGCCCCCGCTCGGGCCGCCACGAGCAGCACATCGGCCTCGGTCCCGTGCAGCACGAACTCCTTGGTCCCGCCGAGTCGCCAGGTGCCACCCAGGCCCCGGGCGGCGCCGGCCCGGACGGCCGCCGGGTCCCAGGAACCGTGTTCGGCCCACGCCAGGGCCCCCACCGTCCGGCCCTCGGCGAGCCCCGGCAGCAGCTGCGCGCATGCCCTCGTGTCGCCGGAGGCGAGCAGGGCCTGCACCGCGAGCACCGCCGAGCCGAGGTAGGGGACGGGGCTCAGCTTCCGGCCCAACTCCTCCATGACGACGTGGACTTCGCGTGCTCCGCAGCCCGCACCGCCGTACTCCTCGGGGACGGCGAGCCCGGCGACGCCGATCTGCTCGGTCAACGGCAGCCAGGCCGCCGCACCCTCGTGGCGTGCGAGCGACGCCCGCACGGCGGACCGCAGCTCCTTCTGTTCCTCCGTCGGCCTCACCTGCCGGCTCCCTTCTGCGCCGCTCCGTCCGGCGTGCCGTGCTGCTCCCGTGAGGATTCGGGCTTCCTTCGCAGGACGAAGTCGGTGAAGAGGAGACCGGCCATCACATCGGAGGTCGCGTATCCGACGGACGTGGCGTAGGTGAGCATGAAGGTGCTGATCAGCGCGGGGATGCGCCGGCCCCAGGCCAGGAGCTGGTCCGGGGGCAGCAGTGTGGTCGCGGTGACGGCGAGGGTGGACAGCAGGAATCCGAGTGGCGATCCCATCTGCATCACGCCGCTCCACAGACCGCGGCGCCGGGCGTCGGCGTGTTCGACGACCATCAGCGTGGCGCCTGCCCACTCGCCGTCGATGGCGATGCCCTGGACGACACGGAACAGGACCAGCAGGACCGGTGCCGCGATGCCGATGGTCTCGTAGGTCGGCAGCACGCCGATCAGGAAGCTCGCCGCGCCCATGAGGACCATCTCAGGATGAGCATGGACTTGCGGCCGATCCGGTCGCCGAAGTGCCCGAAGACGGCGCCGCCGACGGGACGCGCGACGTAGCCGGCGGCCAGCGTGCCGAACGCGGCGATCGTGCCGACCGCGGGATCGGACTCGGGGAAGAACAGCCCGCCGAACGCGATCGCGGCCATCGTGCCGGTAGAGCAGGAAGTCGTAGTACTCGATGACCGTGCCGAGCAGGCTGGACAGGGCCACTTTGCGCAGCAGGGCAGGGTCCGGGACCGCGCCCGGTCCCTCGGGCCCCTCGGCCCCCTCGGCTCCCTCGCCTCTCTCAGGTCTCTGCGGGGTCGGTGCGGTGGACATGGCTGACTCCAGGGTGTGCTGGGGACGTCGGGGATGTACGAGCGGTGATCCGCCTTGGGGGTGGCGGACAGTCCGCTCTCCCGGTCGGATGGTCCCGGGAGAACGAGTCGTGGGGCCCGGAGTGGGTTCAGGAGGCGAGCACGCCGGCGCGGCAGGCGGCCGGTGTGCCCCAGGCTGATCGCAGCGGGCGGGCCTTGCGGATCCACAGGGAGAGGTCGAGCTCCTCGGTGTAGCCGAGGGCGCCGTGGAACTGCAGGGCGGTACGGGCAGCGGCGCAGGCCGCCTCGCACGCCGCGACCTTCGCCGCCGCGATCTCGCGGCCGGACGCCGGATCCTTCGCGGCCAGGGCCACGGCTGCGGCCTGGATCAGGGGCTGGGCGAACTCCAGGGCGATCAGCATGTCGGCCAGCCGGTGCTTCACCGTCTGGAACGAGCCGATGGCCACCCCGAACTGGGTGCGCTGCCGGGTGTATTCGACGGTTCGGGCGAGCAGGGTGCGGCCCAGGCCGAGCGCCTGTGCCGCCGTCGCCAGCGCCGCGACGTCGGCGGCGTGCGTGGTCGCGGCGGCCACCTCCGGCCCCCGCGCCAGGACGGCGCCGCCGAGCGGGCGGGCCGGCCGGCGCGCCGGGTCGGCGGACGGCTGGACGGGCCCGGCCGCTGCTGCCAGGCGTACGGCGTCGCCGTCCACGACGAAGACGGCGTCGGCGGCGTGGGCGTCCAGGGCGTACGGGCTGCTCTCGGAGAGCAGACACAGCGAGGCGGCCGTCTTGCCGGACGCGATGCCCGGCAGCCATGCGGCGGCCGCCGCGTCGTCCCCCAGACGGTCCAGGAATGCCGCCGCGGCCACCGTCTCCACCAGCGGGCCCGGGACCGCGTGGCGGCCCAATTCCGTGAAGGCGACGGTGAGTTCGACGGGGAGCGGGCCGAGGCCGTCGTGCTGCTCCGGCACGGCGAGGGCGAAGACGCCGGCCTCGGCCAGCTTCGCCCACACGTCGCGGCCGGGTGCGGTGTCCCCGGCGGCCCAGGCCCGTACGACGGCGGGGGTGCCGGCCGCCGCGAGCATGCCGTCCAGGGAGCGGGCGAACGCCTGCTGCTCGTCGTCGGGGAGGAACCGCATCACCGGCGTCCCTTCGGCAGGCCGAGCAGCCGCTCGGCGATGATGTCGCGCTGGATCTCGTTGGTACCGGCGTAGATGGGGCCGGCGAGGGAGAAGGTGTATCCCTCGGCCCAGCTCCCGTGCGCGGGCGCCTCCCCGGCCGTGTCCGACAGTTCGCCGTACGGGCCCAGCAGGTCCAGCGCGGTCTCGTGGAGGGCGATGTCCAGCTCGGACCAGAAGACCTTGTTGAGGCTCGACTCGGCGCCGATCGCTCCTCCGGCGGCGATCCGCGAGGCGCCCGCGTAGGTGAAGAGCTGGTACGCGCGGGCGCCGATGACCGCGTCGGCGACCCGGTCGCGCAGGGCGGTGTCGCTCGGGTCCGCGGCCGAGCGCCACAGCGCTGTCAGGCGGTCGGCCGCCGCGGTGAACCGTCCGGGGCTGCGCAGCGTCAGCCCGCGCTCGTTGCCCGCGGTGCTCATCGCGACCCGCCAGCCCTGGCCCGGTTCGCCGATCACGTCCTGGTCCGGGGCGAAGACGTTGTCGAGGAAGAGTTCGGCGAAGGCGGGCTTGCCGTCGAGCCGGCCGATGGGGCGCACGGTCACCCCGTCCGCGTCCAGCGGGAACATGAGGTACGTCAGGCCGCAGTGGGGCTTGTCCGCGTTCGTGTCGCCCCGGTCACTTCGGAAGAGGCCGAACGCGCGGTCGGCGAAGGCCGCCCGTGACGACCAGGTCTTCTGGCCGCTCAAGAGCCAACCGCCGTCGGTCCGTACAGCAGTGGAGCGCAGGCTTGCGAGGTCCGAGCCGGACTCCGGCTCGGACCAGGCCTGGGCCCAGATCACCTCGCCGCTCGCCATCGGCGGCAGGACCCGGGCCAGTTGCTCGGCCGTGCCGTGCTCCAGGAGGGTGGGGGCGAGGAGATGGATGCCGTTCTGGCTGACCCGGCCGGGTGCGCCGGCGGCGTAGTACTCCTCTTCGAAGATCAGCCACTCGAGGAGGGAGGCCCCCCGGCCGCCGTACTTCTCGGGCCAGGAGACCACCGACCAGCGGTCCGCGGACAGTGTGCGCTCCCACTCACGGTGGGCGGCGAAGCCCTCGGCGGTCTCCAGGGAGGGCAGGGGTGCGGCCGGGACACGAGTGGCGAGCCAGGCGCGGGCCTCGGCACGGAACGCCTCCTCCTCGGCGGTGAAGTCGAGGTCCATCAGGCGGAGGCCTCCTTCATCGCGCGGACGTCCATGCCGCCGAGCGAGTCCTTCGCGGTCTCGGCGTTGTGGGCGTGCGCCAGGTGGTGCAGCCCGAAGACCGAGTCCATTCCGGCGTGCATTCCCTGAAGGTCCTCGGCCTGGTTGACGGCCCGCTTGGTCAGCGCCAGCCCCAGGCGCGGCATGTCGGCGATCCGGTTCGCCAACTCCATGGTGTGGTCGGCCAGTTCGGCGCGGGGCACGACCCGGTTGACCATCCCGACCTCGTACGCGCGCTGCGCGCTCATCCGGTCGCCGGTGTAGAGGAACTCCTTGGCGATGCGCGGCGGCATCACCCACGGATGGGCGAAGTACTCCACGCCCGGGATGCCCATACGCACCACCGGGTCGGCGAAGAACGCGTCCTCGGAGGCGACGATCAGGTCGCAGACCCAGGCGAGCATCAGGCCGCCCGCGACGCACGCGCCCTGCACGGAGGCGATCACCGGCTTGGGCAGTTCACGCCAGCGGCGGCACATGCCCAGGTAGACCTCGGACTCGCGGGCGTAACGGCTCTCCGCGCCCTGCTTGTCCGAGTGGTCCCACCACAGGCCCGCCTTGCGGTCGAACGGCAGATGCGCGTCCCGTTCCGGGGTGCCGATGTCGTGGCCGGCCGAGAAGTGCTTCCCCGCTCCGGCGAGGATCACGACCTTCACCTCGTTGTCGTCGGCCGCGCGGTAGAGGGCCCGGTCCAGGGCGTAGGTCATCGCGGAGTTCTGGGCGTTTCGGTAGTCGGGCCGGTCCATGGTGACCACGGCGACGGCTCCGTGGCGCTCGTATCGGACGGGCTCAGCGGGGGGTGCAGTGCGGGCAGCGGACATCTGCCCTCCTTCCCTAACAAGTGTTTGGTAAGTTAACGTACGGACTCTCGGCCGTCGAGAAAGTCGAGTCGCCCATTCGTCGAGAGTCGTCCGGAGCCGCCCCCATGAGCAGCGTCGAGGAGTTCCGCACCGAGGTCCGCGGCTGGCTGCGGGCCAACCTCACGGGGGAGTTCGCGAGCCTGCGCGGGCGCGGCGGGCCCGGCCGGGAGCACGAGGCCTTCGCCGAACGCCTCGCCTGGGAGCGGCACATGGCCGCCGCGGGCTGGACCTGCGTCGGCTGGCCGAAGGAGTACGGCGGCCGCGGCGCCACCCTCGAGCAGCAGGTCGCCTTCCACGAGGAGTACGCCCTCGCGGACGCCCCCGCCCGTGTCAATCACATCGGGGAGCAGCTGCTCGGCCCCACCCTGATCGCCTTCGGTACGCCCGAGCAGCGCGACCGCTTCCTCCCCCGGATCGTCGCCGTCGAGGAGCTGTGGTGCCAGGGGTACAGCGAGCCGGACGCCGGGTCGGACCTGGCGAACGTACGGACGCGGGCCGAGCTCGACGGCGAGGAGTGGGCGGTCACCGGCCAGAAGATCTGGACGTCACTCGCGCACGAGTCCCACTGGTGCTTCGTCGTCGCCCGCACCGAGACCGGTTCCACCCGCCACCAGGGCCTGTCCTGTCTGCTGGTACCGCTGGACCAGCCCGGTGTGCAGGTGCGGCCGATCACGCAGCTGACCGGCACCTGCGAGTTCAACGAGGTGTTCTTCGACAGCGCCCGCACACCGGCGGCGAACATCGTCGGAAGGCCCGGCGAGGGCTGGAAGGTCGCCATGGCCACGCTCGGCTTCGAGCGCGGTGTGTCCACCCTCGGCCAGCAGGTCGGCTTCCGCCGCGAGTTGGAGGCCGTCATCGAGCTGGCCAAGCGCAACGGCGCGGCCGACAGCCCGCTGATCCGCGACCGGATCGCCCGGGCCTGGATCGGTCTGGAGATCATCCGGGGCAATGCGCTGCGGATGCTCGACGGCGTCGCGGCCGGCGCACCGGGCCCCGAGGCGTCCATCGGCAAGATTTTCTGGGCGACCTGGCACCGGGAGCTGGGCGAGCTCGCCATGGACGTCTGCGGCGCCGACGGGATGCTGGCGGCCGGCGAGCCCTATGACCTCGACGACTTCCAGCGGCTGTTCCTCTTCTCCCGCTCCGACACCATCTACGCCGGGTCGAACGAGATCCAGCGCAACATCATCGCCGAGCGTGTACTCGGCCTGCCCAAGGAGGTTCGCCCATGACCTCGGCCCCGCCGCCGTACGTACCGGGCCACCGCCTGCTCGCCGGCCGTACCGCCGTCGTCACCGCCGCTGCGGGAGCGGGGATCGGCGGCGCGACCGCCAAGCGGCTCCTGGAGGAGGGGGCGAGCGTCGTCGTCTCCGACGCGCACGCCCGCAGGCTGAAGGAGTCCGAGGCGGAGCTCGCCGCCGCGTTCGGTGCGGACCGCGTGACGTCGCTGCCCTGCGACGTGACCGACGAGGCCCAGGTCACGGCACTCTTCGACCTCGCCGAGGAGCGGCACGGACGCCTCGACATCGTGGTCAACAACGCCGGGCTCGGTGGCACGGCCGATCTCGTCGACATGCCCGACGAGCAGTGGGACAAGGTCCTCGATGTCACCTTGAGCGGCACCTTCCGCTGCACCCGCGCCGCTCTGCGCCGCATGAAGGCCGCGGGCGGCGGGGGCGTCATCGTCAACAACGCCTCGGTGATCGGCTGGCGGGCGCAGAAGGGCCAGTCGCACTACGCCGCCGCCAAGGCCGGGGTCATGGCGCTCACCCGCTGCGCCGCGCTGGAGGCCGCCGACTACGGCGTACGCGTCAACGCCGTCTCGCCCAGCCTCGCCATGCATCCGCACCTGGTGAAGGTCACCACCCCCGAACTGCTGGAGGAGCTGACCTCCCGCGAGGCGTTCGGCCGCTACGCCGAGCCGTGGGAAGTGGCCAACGTCATCGTGTTCCTGGCCAGCGGCTACTCCTCGTACATGACCGGAGAGATCCTGTCCGTCAGCAGCCAGCACGCGTGAGGCGAGAATGGCCGCGTGCCGAGAAGCAGCAGCAGGAAGACCACGATGAGCCCGTCGCCCGAGCGGCGCGGGGAACTCCTCGCCACCGCGGCCGAGGTGTTCGCCGCACAGGGGTACAACGCGACCACCGTCCGCAAGATCGCGGATACGGCGGGGATGCTCGCGGGCAGCCTCTACTACCACTTCGATTCCAAGGAGTCGATGCTCGACGAGATCCTCTCCACCTTCCTGGACGAGCTGTGGGCCCGGTACGACGCCGTGCTCGCCGCCGGACTCGGACCACGGGAGACGATCGAGGCGCTCGTCACCGAGTCCTTCCGGGAGATCGACCGGCACCGCGCCGCGGTCGCCATCTACCAGAAGGAGTCCAAGCACCTGCGGCCCCAGCCGCGTTTCGGCTATCTCGCCGACTCGCAGCAGAAGTTCGAGAAGGCGTGGCTCGGGACGCTGGAGCGCGGGGTCGCCGAGGGCGTCTTCCGCGCCGACCTCGACGTCCGGCTCACCTACCGCTTCGTGCGCGACACCGTGTGGGTCGCCGCGTCCTGGTACCGGCCGGGAGGACAGCACAGCCCGGAGGAGATCGCCCGCCAGTACCTGTCGATGGTGCTGGAGGGGATCGCCCTCCGCGCATGACACTGAAGACCGGAAAAGGAGTGGCCATGGCCGAGGCATACATCGTCGAAGCGGTCCGTACCCCCGTCGGGAGGCGGAACGGCGGGCTGTCCGCCGTCCACCCGGCCGACCTCGGCGCACACGTGCTCAAGGCGCTGATGACACGCTCGGGCGCCGATCCGGCGGCCGTCGAGGACGTCGTCTTGGGTTGCCTGGACACCGTCGGCCCCCAGGCCGGCGACATAGCCCGCACCTCGTGGCTCGCCGCGGGGCTGCCGCAGGAGGTGCCCGGCGTGACCGTGGACCGCCAGTGCGGCTCCTCCCAGCAGGCGGTGCACTTCGCCGCGCAGGCGGTGCTGTCCGGCACCAGCGACCTGGTGGTCGCGGGCGGCACCCAGAACATGTCGCAGGTGCCGATCGCCTTCGCGAGCCGCCGGGCCGCCGAGCCGCTCGGACTGACCGAGGGCCCGTACGCCGGCTCCGAGGGCTGGCGGGCCCGCTACGGGGACCGGCCGGTCAACCAGTTCCACGGCGCCGAACTCATCGCCGAGCAGTGGGACATCTCCCGCCGCGACATGGAGGAGTTCGCGCTGAGCTCGCACCAGCGGGCGATCCGCGCCATCGACGAGGGGCGCTTCGACCGCGAGGTCGTCCCGTACGGGGACGTGGCCCGCGACGAGGGCCCGCGCCGCGACACCACCCTGGAGAAAATGGCGGGCCTGAAGCCGCTGGTCGAGGGCGGCCGGCTGACCGCCGCGGTCTCCTCGCAGGTGTCCGACGGCGCCTCCGCGATGCTGCTCGCGAGCGAGCGTGCCGTACGGGAGCACGGGCTGACCCCGCGCGCCCGCGTCCACCACCTCTCGGCGCGCGGCGAGGACCCGATCCGCATGTTGTCCGCGCCGATCCCGGCCACGGCGTACGCACTGAAGAAGGCGGGGATGACGCTCGACGACATCGACCTGGTCGAGATCAACGAGGCGTTCGCGTCCGTGGTGCTGGCGTGGCTGAAGGAGACCGGGGCCGACCCGGAGAAGGTCAACGTCAACGGCGGCGCCATCGCCCTCGGCCACCCGCTCGGTGCCACCGGCGCCAAGCTGATGACCACCCTGTTGCACGAACTGGAGCGCACGGGCGGCCGCTACGGCCTCCAGACGATGTGCGAGGGCGGCGGCCAGGCGAACGTCACGATCATCGAGCGGCTGTAGCGCCGACACGATGTGCGAGTGCGGTGGCCAGGACGACGTCACCATCATCGAGTGCTTCTGCCGTGCGACGTCCTCGCAAACCCGCCTCCACCAAGGCTCGCTGCGCGCGCGACCCGGACGGCCTCGCCCAAACCGGCTGCAGCGAGAAGGTGTTGACGGCACGACGACTCACGCGCATGACCCCGGCCGGCCACACCACGACCGAGCAGGAGGACGACGGCTGTTAGGCTGTGAGTGACGTAGACCGTGCATCGAGGAGACGCAGACGTGGTGGGTGAAGACGACATCTCCGGGTGAGATCCGGATCTGACGGCCACCGGCCGGCGCTCAGGAGCGCTGCCGACGTGGTCCGTTTCGTCGTCTCCTTTATTCCCGCGTCTGCCCAGGGCAGAGGTCCAAGCCCTGCCCTCAGTCCCCCCGAGGTCGCTCCATGTCCGACGCAGCCATCGTCTGCTCGAACCTCTCCTTCGCCTGGCCCGACGACACCCCGGTCTTCCAGGATCTGTCCTTCACCATGACCACCGGCCGCACCGGCCTGGTCGCCCCCAACGGCTCCGGCAAGAGCACCCTGCTCAAACTGATCGCCGGCGAACTGAAGCCCGCCACCGGCTCGGTGTCCGTCGGCGGCACACTCGGCCACCTCCCGCAGAGTCTCCCCCTGACCGGCAACCTCACGGTCGCCGAGGTGCTCGGCGTTGCGGCGGTGATCCGCGCCCTGGACGCCGTGGAGTCCGGGGACGTCAGCGAGGAGCACTTCACCACCATCGGCGACGACTGGGACATCGAGGAGCGCACCCGCGCCCAGCTCGACCGCCTGGGCCTCGCCGACCTCACCCTGGACCGCAGCCCGAGCACGCTCAGCGGCGGCCAGGTCGTCTCGCTCGGCCTCGCCGCCCAGCTGCTGGGGCGCCCCGACGTGCTGCTGCTCGACGAGCCCACCAACAACCTCGACCTTCAGGCCCGGCACAAGCTCTACGACGTGCTGTCGGACTTCACCGGCTGCCTGCTGCTGGTCAGTCACGATCGCGCACTGCTCGACCGCATGGAACGCATCGCCGAGCTCGGCAGCGACGAACTGCGCTTCTACGGCGGCAACTTCACCGAGTACGAGCGGGCCGTGCGCGCCGAGCAGGAGGTCGCCGAGAAGAACGTCTGCTCAGCCTTCCCGTCACCGAGCAGCTCCTGCTGCGCGACCGAGTCCTTGGAGCCGATGGCCGCCATGATCCTTTCGTACAGCCCGAGGTCGTTCACGGGGCGGGAGACCGCGGTGACGCCTGCCGGGAGGCGGTCGGTACCCTCCCGCTGGACCTCCAGCGGGACGCGGAAGTCCACCACGGTGCGCAGGTCCAGCGCGGACAGCTAGGAGACGTCCGCGTCGGTCAGCCTGCCGAGCGCGTCGGCGCGGAAGCCCTGGCCGTAGCGCACCTGGCGGCCCTCGTCGGTGCGGTAGCCGCCGAGGTCGCGGACGTTGATCGCGCCCTGGAGCGCGATGTGGCGGACGGTGGAAGTGGGAGTGGCAGTGGGCGTGGCGTTGTGCGAGGCAGTGGCGGCAGGGTGCGCCGCGGCGTAGGTCGCGGCACAGGCGGGAAGACAGCCGAGGACGACAGCGCAGGCCACCGCTCCGGTCGCACGGCGGATGGGGACAGCATGCATGGGATCAACTCCAAGAAGGATGGGGGGACATTTCCCGGCGGTGGAGCGGAACGCGGCCCTTCAGCCCGCGAGGGGCAGGGTGCGGAGTGTGGTGTGCGCTTCGGCCATCACGCGGTCGACGAGCTCGGCACAGGACGGGAGATCGTCGATCAGCCCCGCCACCTGGCCGGCGGCCATCACACCAAGGTCGGTGCGGCCCTCGACCATCGAGGCCTTGAGCAGCATGGGAGTGTTGGCGGCCAGCAGCACCTGGCTCCAGGTCAGTTCCTTGCCGTGTTTCATCGCCAGGCCCTCGCGGATCATCTGCGGCCAGCTCATGCCGCTCTCGCGCCGGAAGGCCCCGGCGTGGCGGACCGCCCGCAGCAGTGACCCGGCCCGGCCCGAGCGCTCCAGTGCGTCGACCAGCTCGGTGCGGAGCATCCGGTGGGGCAGGCCGTCCACCTTGGTGGTGACGGTGACGTCCTTGACCGCCGCAGCCAGGTACGTGGCCTTGACCGCGTCGGGGACGGTGCTGTCGGAGGTGAGCAGGAAGCGGGTGCCCATGGCGATTCCGGCGGCGCCGTAGGCGAGCGCGGCGACCAGGCCGCGCCCGTCGTGGAAGCCGCCCGCCGCGATGACCGGGACGTCGACGGCGTCCACGACCTGGGGCAGCAGAACGGTGGTGGCGACGTCGCCGGTGTGCCCCCCGCCTTCGCCGCCCTGCACCACCACCGCGTCGGCGCCCCACGCGGCGACCTTCTCGGCGTGCCGCCTGGCGCCGATGGACGGGATGACGACGACCCCGGCGTCCTTCAGCCGGGCGATCAGTTCCAGGGAGGGTGCGAGCGCGAACGAGGCGACCTTCACGCCCTCCTCGACGATGATCTGTACACGCTCCGCCGCGTCCCCCGCATCCGCGCGCAGATTGACCCCGAACGGCGCGTCCGTACGGGACTTGACCTCACGCACGGCGGAGCGGAGCCGGCCTGTGGTCATGGTGGCGGAGGCGAGTATCCCGAGCGCACCCGCGTGGGCGGCGGCCGAGACCAGGCGGGGCCCGGCCACCCAGCCCATGCCGGTCTGCACGATGGGGTGCCGGACACCGACCAGTTCGGTGAGCGGGGTGTTGATCGTGGCGTCGCTCATGCGGCCGGCACCTCGCGGTCGCGCAGCGCCTTCGGGTCGATGACCTCCCGGATCAGCCGCAGCTCCTCGGCGGTGGGCTCGCGGGTGTGCGGCACCTCGTCGGGGACGGTGAGCGCGAAGCCGGTGGCCGCGACGACCTGCTCGACCGTGACGCCGGGATGCAGCGAGCGCAGCCGCATCGTCCGGTCCGGCGTCTCGAAGTCGAACACGCCCAGGTTGCTGATGACGTCCGGGATGCGGTGGTAGCGGGTCGCGGAGGGACCGGCCGCGGCGGCGCGGTCGTAGCCGACCCCGGACACCATGTCGACCCGCTCGACGAAGACCCGTGGGGAGTGCTTGGCGACCCAGTAACTGGTCGGGTTGTTGAGGGTGTTGACGGGGGCGCCGCGCACGCCCAGCAACTGCCGCTCGGGCCGGGCCCACGCGCCGATGCAGGAGATGTTCTGGTTGCCGTGCCGGTCGAGCTGGCTCGCGCCCATCATCACGTGCCGCCGCCCGGTGGCGACCAGGGCCAGGTGCTGGCGGTACGGCAGCCAGCCCTCCACCACCTGTGCCCGGGCGCCGACCGCCGGTACGTCGCCGATGAGCAGCGCTTCGCCGTCCGTCAGCAGCAGGTCGGGGGAGAAGGTGAGCTTCGCCAGCCGGGCCCCGATCGTGGGGACGGTGCCCATCGGGCCGGCCAGCACCTCGCCCGCGCCCCGCCAGGCCTCGGCGCACGCCACCACGCAGTACTCGGCCCGCGTCGCCGTCGTCGTACCGCTGCTCATGCTTCCTCCTCGTGGAACGCCGCCACCGCGGCCTGGTACGCGCCCTCGTCACCCGACAGGAACCGCTCGTCGAAGGCCCGCCAGGCCTCGGGGTCGCGTGCGGCCCTGGCGTAGGCGCGCTGGAACGCCTCGTCGCGGTCGTGGTCGGGGGCGCAGGAGGTGAAGTGCGCGCCGTTCGGTGTCTCGACGACGCCGTTCACGAACGCGCGCTTGACCAGCAGGGACTGCGGACCGGAGTCCCCCCGCAGGTCGGCGGTGTCCACGATCCGCTCGCAGGAGACGTACGCCGCGTCGGCGGCCTCGCAGAACAGATCGTCGAAGTACGGGTCCGGGCCCAGGTACTGGGCGTTGCCCTGCACGTCGGCCCGGTTGAGGTGGACGAGCGCGGCGTCCAGCCGCAGGGCCGGGACCGCGACCAGCTCCTCGCCGTCCTCGTACGGGGAAGTGACCGTGCGCAGTGACGGGTTGACGCTCATCACGTCCGAGGCGAGGCCGGCCCGGATCGGCATGAACGGCAGCCGGTGCGCGGCGGCCGTCAGGCCCCACATGACCATGGCCTCGTCCAGCTCCACCATCTCGAACGCGGCTCGCTGCCGGGCCGCCCCGAAGTTCGGCTCGAGGGGGACGGAGTCGAGTGTGGCGAACGCCGCGACCAGCTTGCGGATCTTCCCGGCGGCGGCGAGCAACCCGACGTCCGGACCGCCGTACGAGACGACGGTCAGATCGGTGAGATCCGAGCGCAGCAGCGCGCGCACCAGCGCCATCGGCTTGCGCCGCGAGCCCCAGCCGCCGATGCCGATCGTCATCCCGCTCTCGAGGCGGCCGACCACCTCCTCGGCGGTCATCGTCTTGTCACTCACCGTCGGTCCTCCTTGGACGACACGAACGCGTCGCGGTGCTTGTCGGCGACGCCGCTGAGGTTGGCCTCGAAGGTGAAGCCCTGCTCGAAGCGGTAGCTGCGGCGGACGTCCACAGGGTCGATCCCGTTGATCGCGGCCTTGGCGAGGCGGATCAGACAGCCGTCCTTGGCCGCGATCTCCCGCGCCAGCTCCAGCGCGGCGTCGTGGAGATGCTCGCGGGGGACGACCCGCCACACCGAGCCGTGCCGGTGCAGCTCCTGCGCGGTGGCGGTGCGGGAGGTGTAGTACAGCGCCCGCATCAGATGCTGGGGGACCAGCCGGGCGAGGTGGGTTGCCGCGCCGAGCGCGCCCCGGTCCAGCTCGGGCAGCCCGAAGGTCGCGTCGTCGGCGGCGACGATGGCGTCGGCGTTGCCGGCCAGGCCGATGCCGCCGCCCAGGCAGAAGCCGTGCACGGCGGCGACCACCGGGACCTCGCAGTCGTAGACCGCGGCGAACGCCTCGTAGCAGCCGCGGTTGGCGCCGATCAGGGCGTCGTGCCCGGTCGTGCGCTGCATTTCCTTGATGTCCACGCCGGCGTTGAAACCGCGGCCGGCGGCGGTGAGCACCACGCAGCGAACCGTCGGGTCGGCCCCGGCGGCACGCACCTCGGCGGCCAGGTCGTACCAGCCCTGTACCGGGAGGGCGTTGACCGGGGGGAAGTCCACGGTGACGACGGCGATGCCCTCGTGCGGGGCGGAGGTGGAGACACCCATGAGCAGATCAGCTACCTTTCCACCAAACATTTGTTAGGTGAAGGTAGCAGTGGATCCCCCACTACGGGAGGTGTCAATTGGCAGCGATCATCGACCTGTCCGGCTCCGTCGCCGTCGTCACCGGCGGAACCCGAGGCATCGGCGCGGGGATCACCCGCGCCCTGCTCGAAGCCGGTGCGCAGGTCGTGACCTGCGCGCGACGGGCTCCGGACAAGCCTGTCGAGGCTGCGGGGCGCAGGGCCCGCTTCCTTCCCGTCGACCTCCGCGACCCGCAGGCGGTCGGTGGATTCTTCGAACGGGTGCGGAGCGGCTACGGGCGGCTGGACACCCTGGTCAACAACGCCGGGGGCACTCCCTTCCGGATGCTCGACGAGGGCGGAGCCGAACGCCACGCCCGGGTCGTCGAGCTGAACCTCGTCGCGCCGCTGACCGCCTCGCTCGCCGCGTACGAGGTGATGCGCCATCAGAGCGGGGGCGGATCGATCGTGATGATCGGCAGCGTCAGCGGGACCCGCCCGTCCCCGGGGACCGCGGCGTACGGAGCCGCCAAGGCGGGCCTGGAGAACCTCGCACGCTCCATGGCCGTGGAATGGGCGCCCCGGGTGCGGGTCAACACGCTCGTCCTCGGAATGGTCCGCACCGAGCTGTCCCACCTGCACTACGGGGACGAGGACGGCATCGCCGCCGTCGGCCGCACCGTGCCGCTCGGCCGGCTCGCCGATCCCTCCGACATCGGCGACGCCTGCGTCTTCCTCGCCTCCGACCGGGCCGCGTACATCAGCGGCGCCGCCCTGCACGTCCACGGGGGAGGGGAGCGCCCCGCCTTCCTCGACGCCGCCGGCGTCAACAACTGACCGCCTGACCGCCTCCGGCAGGGGTGGGGCGTGAAGACGCGCGCCGCCGCCGTGGTGCCGGGGCACCTGCCCAGGGCGGCTGCCGCAGGACATCCGCTCTCACTGAAAGGACACAAACCATGACCACGGGAATCTGCACCGGACGCGTCGCCGTCGTCACCGGGGCCGGCCGCGGGCTCGGCCGCGCGCACGCCCTCGCCTTCGCCGCCGAGGGAGCGAGCGTCGTCGTCAACGACCTCGGCGTCGGCCTCGACGGCACGGGAGAGGCCTGCGGGCCCGCCCAGCAGGTCGTCGACGAGATCCGCGCGCTCGGCGGGGAGGCGGTCGCCCATGGCGGGGACATCGCCACCGCCGACGGCGCGGCCTCGCTCATCGCCACCGCCGTGGACGCCTTCGGCCGCCTCGACACCCTCGTCAACAACGCCGGATTCCTGCGCGACCGCATGCTCGTCAATCTCGACGAGGACGACTGGGACGCCGTCATGCGCGTCCACCTCAAGGGCCACTTCCTGCCGCTCAGGCATGCCGCCGCGCACTGGCGCGCCGAGGCGAAGGCCGGCCGTACGCCCGAGGCCCGCGTGATCAACACCAGCTCCGGGGCCGGCCTGCTCGGCAGCGTCGGCCAGGGCAACTACGCCGCCGCCAAGGCCGGGATCGTCGGCCTGACGCTCGTCGCCTCGGCGGAGATGGCGCGCTACGGCGTCCAGGTCAACGCGATCGCCCCGGCCGCCCGCACCCGGATGACCGAGCGGACCTTCGCCGACACCATGGCCGCCCCCCAGGACGGCGCATTCGACGCCATGGCCCCGGAGAACGTCTCTCCCCTTGTCGTCTGGCTGGGCTCCTCCGCCTCTGCCGGGGTGACGGGACGGGTCTTCGAGGCCGAGGCCGGCCGGATCACCGTCATGGAGGGCTGGCGGCCCGGTCCCACCGCGGACAAAGGCGCCCGCTGGACCCCGGCGGAGGCGGGGGAGACCGCCCTCAAGCTGCTGGCCGAGGCCGAGACCCCCCAACCGGTGTACGGGGCGCGTTGACTTCCGCTCCCCTGCCTTCGTGACCCCGTTGCTGATCTTTCATTTCGAGGGGCGCGCGAGGAGGCGGCATAAGTGGGTGGTGCGGGTGCGCTCGGGGCGGTGGCCTTGCTGCCAGGCATCGATCCGGATGAGGTTGACGGCCGTGGCGGCAAGGCAGTGGCCCAGGTGGGTGGCGGCTGCGGTCCGGTAGCGGCTGCGGCGTGCGTGGGTGCCGTGGATGATCTGGCAGACGGTGGCCTCGATTCCGGCGCGTCGGCGGTAGCGGTCCCGCCAGGCGTCGGTTTCCTGTTCGCGGCGGCGCTGCTGGAGGGCCGCTCTCTGGGCGGCTCGCGCAGGGTGAGTGCCCGCCCCCACTTGCCGTTGCCCGCTGTCGTGCACTGCGAGCGCAGCGGACAGGCACGGCAGGTCGCCGCGTCGAAACGGATCTGGACCAGGGGGACGCGTGTGCGGCGACTGCTGCGGGTGGCAGCCCAGGAGACGCTGGTGTGCCCACCCGGACAGATCGCCTCACGTCGGGCGTCGTCGATCTGGAAGTGATCGTGGCCAAACCGTTGGAGGCCGTCGCCTCCGGTGATAGGGCGTGCAGGGCCGACGAGGTCGATGCCGTGTTCCTGACGGGCGGTGACCAGGGTGCCGGCCGTGACGTAGCCGCTGTCGACGAGCTGTTCGGTGGGCAGCAGCTTCCGCTCGGGGAGGCGGGTATGGATGCCGGGCAGGGCCTCGCTGTCCCCGTCGGCCGCGGTCGCGGTGGCGACGTCCGTGACCAGCCGGGGTGTTTCGTCGTCGCAGGTCTCGGTCAGGTGCAGCCAGTAGCCCGTCCAGCTCGTGGTCTTCTTGGTGCCGTAGCGCGCCTCGGTGTCATAGGGGCTTACCAGCATCTGGTGCGCAGGGGGCAGGTCCTCGCCTCGTCGCCGGCAACCGTCGTGATCTCGGAGACCTCGGCCTCGCCCTCGGCGACGGCGAACGACCACACGTCACCGCCCTGCACCTGCAGCGCCGCACGCGGATCGCGCCGCAGGTGCGCGACCTTGATGCGGTCAGCCGTCGTCGAGAGCCGCACGATGCGGGCCTCGCGGTCCCAGCTGTAGAGCATGGTGGTCAGGTGCGGGTGGCCACTGCGCTTGACGGTGGCGAGGGTACCGAACTGCCGCTTGCCGAGCAGGTCGGAGAGGGCTTCGTCGGACAGCGGGCGAGGTGTCGGTCCTTGAGTCATGACGCAATCAACGCCCGTGACCGCCTGGCAATTTCATGGACGCCCCGCAGTGGGCCGCCCCACCACTCACCTTCGCAACAGGCCCTGGGCAGTGTCTCCAAATGATCTCGGTTCCGGGATCACGGGGTCGTGATACATCGTCGTGAACTGCCTTATGCCGAAGGCGAGTCGCGGGGGCGGAATGCCGCAGGCCTCGCTGAGGAACTGCTGGGGCTTGCGGTTCGGGCGGTGGTCTTCAGGCGGTGTTGTTCAGTGGGTTCCGATCTGGAGGAATGCCTGGACGAGTGGGACAGGGGGCACTGCGGGCGACATGACCTGGGAGCCGAAGTGCACGACGACGAGGTCGAGTCGGGGCGAGATGAACAGGCGCTGGCCGTGTCGAACGTGCCGTTCGCCGCCCACCGGCGGAAACGGGTGGAGAGAGCGGCCCACGGTCCGTACCGCTCGGTAACTCGCCGCGAGACTGTCGGCCTCCAGCGCAGAGTCAAGCGGACGAAGGTCGAGCAGCAGTGAGTGATCTTGGCCATGCGGTCCGTGCAGAGCACCGGTCCTTCCCTGGTGCGCAATTCACTCTGCCCGTCGATGGCACCGGGCTAGGGTTCTGTGTCCCCGTTTGCCGATCAAGGATTGGTGTTCTGCATGTCTCAACCACCGATGCCGCCCACTCCGCCGTCCCACCATGGTTCCTACGGCCCCCCTTCCCAGCCGGTCGCCCCGTATGGTCCGCCTCCCGAACGGGGACGTGCTCGAGCTGGTGTGCTGATCGGCGTGGTGGCTGCCGCGCTGGCCGTGGTGGCGGGTGGTGTCGCGTGGGTGACTTCAGATGCGGGGCAGCAGGACAGCACCGCCGGCAAGGGTGCCTCCCCCTCGTCCACGTCTCCCGCGCCGTCGCCGAAGTCGTCGAGCACAGAAGGGAAGGTCGCCTGGGAGGTTGCCGCGCCAGCAGCCGAGCAGGACGGGCGGACAGTGTCGGCGCCAGGTGCCTGGCTTTCCGGGACCACATACGCGACCGGTGTCTCCGACGGGGTAACCGGCTACGACGTCGCCAGCGGCACCGAACAGTGGTCGATTCCGCTCAGTGGCGACATCTGCCAGGCCTCGCCCACCCGCACGAGCAACGGCTATGTGGCCGTCGCCTACCGCACGGGCAAGCAGACCGAGAGTTCGTGCACCCAGTTCGCCGTCATCGACATCACCAAGGGCCGCGTTGTGTGGCGCACCGCCCTGAAGACCACGCTGAAGCCGCGGGGACTGGGCATGAGCGTGGCTGTCACCGACCAGGTGGCCGCGATCGGCTGGCCCACCACAGCCGAGGCGGCCACAGCGGCTGGCGGTTCGTTTGGGTTCGAGCTGAACACCGGTAAGACCGTGTGGACCGCCCCAGCTCCGGGATGCGACGGCGATGAGCATGTGGGCGGGAAGGTACTGGTCACGCACAGCCTGTGCGGCGGGAACTGGAAGGGCGGCACCCATCGGGTCGGCCACCGCGAGCCTGCGACCGGGAAGGTGACCTGGCGATACACGACCCGCGCCACCGACGCCTGGATCGTGTCCGCCGATCCCCTGATCGTTGGCGTCAACTCCGGCCCGTTCGAGCAGGACGCCCCCGACCGACTGCTCTCCGTCTCGACGCAGGGCAAGGTCCAGGCCACCTGGAAGAGCAAAGACACCTACGCCACCGGCTGCACCGGGCAGCACCGCCGCTGCGGCGGAGTCCTCACCACACCCGGAACTGTGTACCTCGCGACGGATGACTTCCACAACGCCAACTCCATCCATGCGTTCGACACGGCCACCGGGAAGCGAAAGTGGTCCTTCACCCCGGACACCGGACTCAGCCGGGTCCTGGTCCCCGTCCAAGCCGACCGCAACGGCCTGACCGTCCACATGCAGCCCACCAGCAACCGCGGCAGCGAGGTAATCCGCCTCGCCGCGGCAGACGGCAAGTCCACCCAGCTGATGAAGATGCCCGACGCGGGCATCGGCGAGACAACACCTGATTACGAGATGGTCAACGACCTGGTTGAAGACCCGCTGCACTATGCGGACCAGCGGCTGTTCGTACACCGCCGCGGCCAGTTCAACTACTTCATCGACGCCCCGATGACCATGGTCCTCACGACGCGTTGAGGCCGCCACGTCAGGGCGTCCGCCCGCAGGGCTCGAATCCGACAGAAGGTCCGGCCCGCAGCGGCCGGACCTTTCCCTCCAATGGCTATCTACCCCGGCCGCGCCAGGGCTTGCGGGACGGGACCTGCCGCAGCCGGCACCCTGAACGGCGCAATTGGGCTCGTCGCCGGTGGTTTCCTTACCCGATGCAGTGAGTAGGACTCCGTTAGGTCTTCGGGTTCCGCCTGATTCTGGGCACGTTGGGTGGATGGACGCACATGAAGTGAACCGTGTCCGGGCGGAGTCGGCGTTATACGTGGCTCATGTGTTCGCCTCGGTGCCGCGCAAGGACCAGCGGGCCGAAGGCGACTGCTACCTGCGGTGACTGATGTCGGACGCCGCCGCAAGTCGATCCAGGCCATGGCCTCGCGGCTGCCGGACGGCAACGAGCAGAACCTGCAGCAGTTCGTGAACCAGTCCCGTGCGGGAGGGCGTCCAAGGCGCGCTCGCCGATCTGGGGGACCTGGACGTGCCGGTCAACGCGGCGGACATCCTGCGGTCCGCGCACACCGAGCAGATGTCGCTGGAGTTCTGGAACCGGATCGTCGCGGTGAACCTCACCGGCACCTTCCTGGTGACCCGCGAGGCGCTGCCCGCGCTGCTGGCCACCGGCCGGGGCGTGGTCGTCAACTTCAGCTCCACATCGGCTGCGGGCGTTGTGCGTGGCGCCGGGCAGCATTTTTAGCGGCATGACCGACGGCTCCGGTGCCGGCGGCTCGAACCGCGGGCCCGGCCTGCCGGAGGACACCGACTGGGAACTGCTCGGCAAGCTGCGGCCGGCGCTGACGGGGGAGGCTTCGCCGATCCGGCGACGGGCTTCGCCGGTCCGGAGTCCGTCGCGGGCGACGTGGCGATGCTGGCCTCGGACGAGGGGGCCTTCATCACCGGCACCGAACTCCGCATCGACGGCGGCACCCACATGTGACGGCGCGCCGGTCCTTGTCGGCCGTATCGAGCTCGCTGCGGTCGTGCTGTGCGATGCCGAGGCGGTGCCTCGCTCGAGGAGGTGCTGACCAGTACTCTTCCGGGGGCCGCAGGCCGGTGCTCGGCGCTGTCGTAAACAATGTGGATGTGGATGTGGATCTGAGACCGGAGCTGATGCCGCCTGTTGTGGGCCCTGAGCGGCTGGAAGAGCTGAGCCGCGAGATCGAACGGATCGCCGGCCTGGTCGAGGCCCGTTCCGCGGACGAGGATGAGGCGATCCGCGCCTTCAACACGATGACCGGCCACGATTACGAGGCTTGTCACTTCGCCCATTACTGGCGCAGCAGGGACCTGGAGGACTTCGCCCGGGAGGCGGCCCGGCCGGCTCGCCCCCGGGTCGCGGACGTCACGAAGGAGGAGCTCGTGGAGATCGTCCGCAGAGTGCTCGTCGCCGACGCGGAGACCGACTACTACCTGCTGCTCCTCCAAATGAACGTGCTGCATCCCGCGGTCAGCGGTTTGATCTTCCATCCCGCGGACGCCCTCCGGGACGCGTCTGCGGAAGAGATCGTCGAGGAGGCCCTGGCGTACCGGCCGATTGCGCTCTGAGCTTGCAGTGTGCCGAGGCCCGCCACCGGGGCCTACTCGCCGGGCAGTTGGGTGGCGTGGCGGCATCCCGGGACCGGCGAGACCTCCCTGGCATGGCCAGGAGCCGGCACGAACGGGATCATGGCGAGATGACTGATCGCCTCTCTTCCGCATCGCCAACCGTGGTGCGGCTCACGGAATATACGAAGACCGAGCAGATCGAAATCCTCGGCGACAGCGCCGATCCCTTCGGCGTCGCGGACGCCGGATTGACGTGGCTGCCCAAAGAAGATCATTTCGGCGTCAGGCAGGAGGGCCGCCTCGTGGCACACGCCGGTCTGCTGCGGCTACCCGTGTTGATCGGCGGTGTCGGCACACAAGTGGTCGGTGTCGGCGGGGTGGCTGTCGCGCCTGATCTGCGGGGGCAGGGACTGGCACGGTCGGTCGTATCGGCGGCTCTGGAGCACGCGCGGACGATGGGGCCGCAGCATGGGCTTCTCTTCTGCCGACCGCCCCTCGTCTCGCTCTACGAGCGACTCGGCTGGCGAACGCTTGAGCAGGACGTCCAGGTCGACCAACCCGATGGACCCGTGATCATGCCGCTGCGGACCATGTGGACACCCCTGCGGGACGGCGCCAGTTGGCCCGCGGGAGCGGTACGCCTGCTCTCGTTCCCCATGTGATCGACGGATCCGGTGAGTGCCGTCCCCGGGCCGGCGGCGATGCTGCCGTCACGCCGGGCGCGGATGCCGCGGCGGCCGGGTCCGCCGGGCCTTGAACGGGCGCGCTCATGGGGATGTTCCGAACGTCTCCATGAGCGCCTACCCGCCGAAGCGGACGCGTCGGCAGGGAAGTAGCGCAGGTCCGGGTGGGCCGGGTCGAACCGGGGCATGCCGGGGGGAAGGACAGGGTGCAGCGCCTCGAAGACCCTGCGCACGGCGTCGTCCGTGTACTCCGCTGCCGTCCTGGTGGCCTGGAGGACGGCCCTGCCCGCCCGGAGCGGGAACACCGCGTGGAAGGCGCCCGACGCGGCGAGAGCGTCGGGCCCGCCCAGGCGTTGCGACAGCTCCTCCGGGCACACCGTCGTCCAGGAGTAGCCGCGGAGCAGCTTCCTGGCCTCCCGGACCGAGTCCCGCACCCGCCGGCCCAGCACCCAGTCGAGGTTGGTCTCCTCCGAGGCCGGCGCGTCGGCGCCCAGCCACGCGAAGGCCGGGTTCACACCGTCCAGCGCGGCCACCAGAAACTCCACCGCACGGGCGCAGAACCCGGCGTCGTCGAGCCCTCCGCAGTCCGCCCCGAACAGCAGCTGGGCCTCGGCGTTCGGGCGGCGGACCCTGATGGTCGAGCTGCGTACATGGACGCGATCTCCCGCACAGACCAACCACCGGCCGGGACACCCCGGCCGGTGGTCAGACCGCGCTATGCCGTGAGCTCGTAGAGGCCGCGCGCATGGCAGGGCCGGAGGACTCTCCGGCCCTGCCGTCGTTCTGCAGGCCGACTGCCGGATCGCCGGTGTGCGCGGCCTGGCAGCCCCGTCACGTGAGCTTCGTGCCGCTCCGACCCGTCGGACGAGCGGCGGCGTAGGTCCGGTTCGCCCAGGCCTGGAAGTGCGGGGCACGGATGACGAGTTCACGGTAGGCCGCGGCCGCGTAGTGGTGGAGCGCTTCCGCCGTCACCTCGTCGACGCTGTCGCGCCGCCGGATCATCAGGTGCCTGAGCCACAGCGGCGTACCGGCCAGCGGTTTGATCTGCACGCCGTCGACGGGCCTGTGGGTGGCCTGGATGGCGGAGACGCCGTGGCCGTCGGCGATGAGTGCCTGCAACTGGTCGAGCGGGCTGAACTCGTGCACGGCCGCAGGGGTGAAACCGGATGCCCGGCACGCATCGTAGAACGCGCCCGGCCAGCCCACCCCGTCGTCGGGCGCGACGAACCAGGTGTCCTCGGCCAGCTCCTCGAGCGGCACCTCCACCCGGTGCGCCAGCCGGTGATCGGCGGGCAGCGCGACGAAGACCGGTGCCGTGACGATGGCGCGGTGTGCGAGCGCGGGGGAGTGGCGCAGATCCTGCCCCGGGTAGTCGATGCCCAGCGCGGCGTCCAGTTCGCCGTCCTCCACGAGCCTGACCAGTTCCCCGGTGGCGTACACGCTGCTGATCGACATCGTCAGATCCGGGAAGGCCGTGCGCATCGAGGCCACGAGGCCGGGCAGGACCGGGGTGTTCGTGGCACCGAGCCGCAGCGTGCGCGTCGTTCCCGGCGGCGTGGCGGTCCGCCGCCGGCCGAGGGCGTCCGCACGGGCGAGGACGTCGCGGGCCTGGCTGACGACCTCGACACCGTACGCGGTGAGCTCCACCCCCGTGCTGCCCCTGGTGAACAGCGGCTCGCCCAGCGCCTTTTCGATGCGCCGGAGCTGCGTGCTCATCGCAGGCTGGGTGTATCCGAGGGCCGTGGCGGCCCGGCCCACGCTCCCGGCGTCCGCGATGGCGCACAAGGCACGCAAATGGCGTAGTTCCAGCTCCACTTGCACACACCTCGCCGACCGGGGGGACTGAGACGACCGGCCCATTATGAGCGGCTCCCCGCCCCTCCGGTACGGCACGGGCGCGCTGGGGCCGCGCCCCCGGTGTTATGCCTGGTCCGGTCGATCTCCTATCCCTCAACTCGTTGTTCCGGCACGGCAGTCGTGGAAATCTCCCTGTGCGCCTTCGCCCCGATCGGGCGAGCGGGCGGAGCCGCCCGGCCGGCGCAACCCCCCACCAGGAGTGTCGATGCGAAGAAGAATGTCTCCCTTGCTCGCCTGGGCATCCGCAATATGTGCGTCCGTGGCGCTGGCGATCACCGGAACCCTCCCCGGCTCCGCGTCCGGGGCCGTCGGCCGGCCCGCTCCCGAACCGGCCGTCTCCTCCGCTGCGTCCGCCGCAGCCGATCGGGCATGGACGGGGACCGGGAACGCCCCGACGGACCGCCAGCTCAGGCCGCTGACCCCGGGCGAGCTTCCCCCGCTGTCCGGCCCGGGGTCCGGGAACGGACCGGCCCCGGCCACGCTCACCGCCCCGGCCGCCGGGACAGCAGCCGCCTGCTCACCCGCGGACTTCGGCTCCCGTGACGGCGCGCAGCTCGTGAGTCTCGTCAAGTCCTCCACCGACGCCTGCCTGAACAGCCTGTTCAGCGTCGGAGCGGCCGACGCGCACAGCGTGTTCCGCGAGGCGAAGATGGTCACCGTGGCCGACGCCTTCCGCACCTCCGCGCTCCGCTACACCGGAACCAACGCGGACGGCACCTACCAGCTGGTCCTCTTCCTCCGTGCCGGCTACTACGTCCAGTACGGCCATCCCGACGAGGTCGGCGAGTACGGAGCGCCGCTGAAGACCGCGATACGCGGCGGCCTCGACGCGTTCACCCGGAACAGCCACTACCTGGACGTCACCGAGGAACACGGCCGTACGCTCAGTGAGTCGGTCATCCTGATCGACAGCGCCGCGGAGGCGGGCCGCTATCTCGGGCCGCTCCAGCGGGTCCTGAACGGCTACAACAACAGCTGGAACGCGTCGAGGAGCATGGTGGCCTCCGCCAACGCGGTGTACACGCCGTTGTTCCGAGGTCACCAGTTCCCCGATTTCGTCAGGGCCGTCACCGCCGATCCGGGCATTCTGCGCACCCTGAACCGGTTCGCCCTCGGCCACCTGGACCTGCTCGGCACCGACCGGGCGTACCTGACCAGCAACGCCGGAGCCGAGCTCGCCCGTTTCCTCGGGGACGCCCCGCTCAAGGCGACGGCCCGCCCGCTGGTCAAAGAGGTGATCGACGCCACCGGCATGACCGGGCCGACCGCCCGGCTGTGGCTGGCCACGGCGAACCTGGCCGACTACTACGACGCCACAGCGTGTGGGTACTACGACATCTGCGGATTCAAGGACGAGCTGGCCAAGGTCGCCCTGCCGATCACCCACGCGTGCGATCCGGCCCACACCATCCGGGCCCAGGAGCTGACGGCCGCCCAGCTGGCCGCGTCGTGCGGCAGTCTGCAAAGCCAGGACGCGTACGTCCACGACATCATCGCCGACAACGGTCCCGTGGCCGACGACCACAACACCACCATCCAGGTCGTCGTCTACAACAGCCGTGCGGACTACCAGATGTACGCGGGGGTCATGTTCGGCATCGACACCGACAACGGCGGCATGTACCTGGAGGGCGACCCCTCCCGCCCGGGCAACCAGGCCCGCTTCATCGCCTACGAACAGGACGGCCAGGTCTGGAACCTCAACCACGAGTACACGCACTACCTCGACGGCCGCTTCAACACCCACGGCGACTTCGCCGACTCCGTGGCCGTGCCCACCGTCTGGTGGATCGAGGGCTTCGCCGAATACGTCTCCTACAGCTACCGCGGCATCGACTACACCGCCGCGATCACGGAAGCCGGCAAGCACACCTACGACCTGAGCACCCTGTTCGGCACCACCTACGAGAACAGCAACCAGGCCAGGACCTACCAGTGGGGTTACCTGGCGGTCCGCTACATGCTGGAGAAGCACCGCCCCGACGTGCTGGCCATCCTGGCCAAGTTCCGCACCGGCGACTACAACGGCGCCTACGCCCTCTACGCCGACGGCATCGGCACCCGCTACGACGCGGACTTCGACGCCTGGCTCACCGCCTGCGCCGCCGGTGCCTGCCAGGGCGGCCCGTCCGCGACGCCGTGCACCGGCGCCGACACCCGGCTGCTGGGCCGGAACTGCTCACGCTCCGGCCGTTCGGCCGCGGCAGGCGGCACCGACCACCTCTATCTGTGGATGCCGGCCGGCTCCACCACCCTGACCGTCACCACCAAGGGCGGCACGGGCAACGCCGACCTGTACTACAACGCCGGCACGTGGGCGTCGCCGAGGGTGTACAGCGCCCGCTCCACCGGCACCGGCACCACCGAACGCCTGACGGTCACCAACACCACGGCCGGATACCGCTACATCAGCCTGTACGGGGCCACGGCCTTCAGCGGCGTGACGGTGACCACGTCGTACTAGGCGGTGTCTTCGCATGATCTCGAGTGGTGGATCACGGTCGGTGATACGTCGCCGTGAAGTCTCGGATGGTGAGCGGTAGTTCGCCCGGCCGCTGTTGCCCGATTCGTTGCGGGCCAGGAAGCGGTTGGACGACCGCGCGGTGCTCAACGGGATCGTGTGGAATGCGCTCACCAGCATGCGGCGGGGCCCCCGAAAGGGGGCTCCGCCACCCGGGACTCGGACGCTCCCGAGGTGGCCCGGCCAGCAGGATTCACCGGGTTCGCCTCGGCCCGGAGCGAAGAGGTCGCGCGCCGCCGGTTCGGTGTCGACTACACCCTGGCCCGGCGGGACTCGGCGTCGCGCAGCAGATCCCGCAGTTTCAGTGCCGCCGGTAGCGGGGCGGCAGGCAGCGCCACATGTACGGTCCGGCGCAGGGCCGGGTCGGTGAGGCGGCACAGGACGAGTTCGTCGGGGACCGCCCAGGCGGCCAGCGAGGGGACCAGCGCCACCCCCAGCCCGGCGGCCGCGTAGCCGAACTTCCCGGTCCACTCCGCGATGCGGATGATCTTCCTGGGGGTGAAGCCCGCTCGCGCGCAGGCGTCGGCGAGTATCGTGGGGCGGTCGCCGTACGCGTTCTGGAGCCAGGCCTCGTCGTGCAGTTCACGCAGGTCGATCGTCCCGGCTCCGGCCAGGCGGTGCCCGCGCGGGAGAGCGACGAACAGCTCGTCCTCGCACAGTGCGGTCGTCGTGACACCGTCGGCCGACGGCAGACCGGACGGGTAGTCGCTGACGACGGCGAGGTCCAGCGCCCCGTCCGCGAGGCGCTCCATCAGCGTGTCGGTCGGGCCCTCGACCGCGACGACCTCGACATCCGGCCTGGCGTCCTGGAGCGCCCGCACGGCGGTGGGGACCAGGGAGATGTTGGCGGTGGCGAACGCGCCTATGTGCAGCAGCCCGCCGTGGCCCGCGTGCAGCACCGCCAGCTCCCGCTCCGCCCGCGACAGCCGGTCGAGCACTTCCATGGCGTGCCGGTGCAGCGTGCGGCCTGCGGGATTCAGTCGTACGCCTCGCGGGAGCCGTGCGAACAGTGGTCCGCCCGCTTGCTGTTCCAGCGCGGCGATTCGCCGGGACACCGCGGACTGCGTGTAGTTGAGCCCGGCCGCCGCTTTCGTGAACGATCCGGTTTCGGCCACGGTCACGAGCAGTCGCAGCGCGTCGATCTCGAACACGTTCCCCCACGCCTCCAAGGTTCTCCTCAGGCCCTCACCATCTTCCCCCAGACATTCCTCGGGCACATAGATCCTATGCAATCCAGGCGCTGGTGGAATGCCTTGCCCCGCCTTGACGTCGTTCACGAGGCGGTTCTGCTGGTGGCTGGGCCGGCTGCTGCCGGTGATCGCCGCCTACCGGCTGTGCTCCCCGACGCCGGATCACCGACCCCTGGTCGCCAGGCTGCGGCTCTGGCGCACCGGTGTCGGCTTCGCCGCGACCGTCGGCGCCTGGCTGAGCCTCGGATTCGTCGCCCCTCGCGACATACCGGCCCGACTGCACGAGGACTTCGGCACCGGCCGTCGTGTCCGTCGTGCCGCTCCTGCCCGTCAGCCTTCCGCTGCTGGCAGCCGACCCCGTGTACGACCGGGTCTCGCTGCAGCTGCGCCTGCTGATCGGCCTGATCGGCCCGGTGACCTGATCGCACTCGCCCGTTGGGAGCTGCGCCGCCTGCGCCGCCTGCGCCGCCTGCGCCGCCTGCGCCGCCTGCGCTGGCTGTACGGCATACGCCTGTCCGACACATGGCGTCGGCCCTGAGCCCGCCGAGTTACTGGTGAGCGGTGTCCGGAAGCCCGGCGTAGTCCGCCTCGGTGAAGCCTGTGCGAAGACAACTCCCAGGACTGCCGCGCCCCGGTCGGCGGCGGTGGTGCGGTCCGCTGTCCTGTCACACACGCGCCGCGCGGTGTGTCAGCGCAGCGACGAAGTCACCGCCCCTGCCGGTTGCACGTGCCGGCAGCCCGTCCGCTGAGGGGCATGTCCCCTTCGTCGCCCCCAGGGGGTATCTGAGCTGGTACGCGGAAAATCAGTGGCGACAAGTAACCGACACCGCCGCATAGGTCCGGTTCTCACGGGCACGCGCATCGAAGCCACGGCGGACGGCCCAAGTCCTCGCCGGAACACGATTTCCGAGGCACGACAGGCGGGATGATGAACACCACGGACGGCAACGGCGGTACGGCCGCCGAGAAACGAATCGATGTTTCCACGGCCATGCGCCGTGCCTCCGACCAGCTCGCCGAGTTGCTCCGGTGCGAGCCCGGCGCCGTTTCCGCGCTGCGTGCCACCGATGAGGGGTGGCGCGCCGACGTGGAGGTCGTCGAACTCGAAAGAGTCCCGGACACCATGAGCGTCATGGCGTCCTACCGCGTCGAACTCGACGCCGACGGCCGACTCGTCGCCTACGAGCGCAGGCACCGGTATGCGAGAGGCCGGATCGACCGCCGCTGAAACCGGGGCCCGGCCCGTCAGGTGAGAGGCCGGGTCCGAACCAGCTCATCGGATGGAGTTCTGCTGTGACTGTCGTCCAGCAAAGCAATGCAGCGACCAGTGGGAGCGGCTCGGGAACCCTGTACGACGTCCTCGAGCTCATCCTCGACCGAGGGCTCGTCATCGACGCCTTCGTGCGGGTCTCCCTGGTCGGGATCGAGATACTCAAGGTCGACGTGCGCGTGGTCGTCGCCAGTGTCGACACCTACCTGAGGTTCGCCGAGGCGTGCAACCGGCTGGACCTCGAATCCGGGCGCAAGGCGCCCAGCCAGCTCACGGACATCGTCGGCGACATGACCGAGAACGGCGCGAAGGGCAAGTCGAAGGGCGCGCTGAGCGGGGCGGTGGAGGCTTTCACCGACACGATCAAGGGCAACCGCGACGAACCCGAGGAGGAGCCGCGCAAGCGCTCCGCCCGCAAGACCTCTGCCAGTCAGACGTCCCAGAGCCGGGGGGAGTGACTGGTGCCCACCTACGTGTACGCCATCACCCGGGCCGACCACCCGCTGCGCCTGGACGGCGTGGCCGGCGTCGGTGACCCGCCGGCGGACCTGCGCACGGTCACCGCGCGGGACCTCACGGCCGTGGTCAGCGAGGCGCCGCCCGGTCTGCGGGCCAAGCGCCGGGACGTGATGGCCCATCAGAGCGTTGTCGAGAGGCTCATGGACGACGGCGCGACCCTGCCCATGCGCTTCGGCCTGCTCGGTCCCGACGACGAGCAGGTGGCCGCCGTCCTCGAACAGGAGCAGTCCGGCTACCGGGAACGGCTCGCCGAGCTGGAAGGCCACGTCGAGTTCCATCTCAAGGCGTCCCGCGACGAGGACGACCTGCTGCGCGAGATCATGGAGCGGAACGACGAGATCCGCCGGCTCAACGAGCTCACACGGGACGACCCCTCGGCCCACCAGGAACGCGTGGCACTCGGCGAGGTGGTGTCCGACGCCGTCACGGCCCGCCGGCAGAGCGAGGCCGACGAACTGGTGGCCCTGCTGGAAGGGGCCGCCGCGCGGACCGCACGGGGCGAGGCCGCCACGAGCGTCTTCCTCAACGTGTCGTTCCTCGTCAGAGACGAGGAGGCGGCGGCCTTCACCCGGCTCGTCCGCGAGGAGGCGGAGCGGCGGGGGAAGACCTACCAGCTCACGCTCACCGGGCCGCTTCCCCCGTACAGCTTCGTCTGACCCTCCCCGACGGAAGGTGGCAGCCGTGGGGCTCATCACCGGCCTCCTGACGTTCCCGCTCGCTCCCGCCCGGGGTACCGCCTGGGTCCTCGACCAGCTCGTGCTGGCCGCGGAACGCGAGTACTACGACCCGGAGCCGGTGCTCAGGGAACTGGCGGCACTGGAGCGGGACCTGACCGCCGGCCGTATCGGGGCGGAGGAGTTCGACCGGCGGGAGGACGATCTCCTCGACCGGCTGGAGGAGATCGAAGCCCACCGGCGCGGAACGCGCGGCCCCTGACCGGGCCGTGCGTGCCCCGGGCGCCGCGGCGTTCCGCGGTGCTGAGACAAGGAGGTGCACGGGCAATGACGGACAACGCCGGGCCGGGCGCAGCCCCGGCAGGGGAGCGGAGCACGTCGCCGGGCGAGACACCGGTGGTGCGGAGGGGACGGACGCCGTGACCCAACCGCTCGCCGGCCGCACGGCCGCTTCCCCGTACGGACAGCAGGGTTCGTCGGCCAACCTCGCCGACATCCTGGAACGCGTCCTGGACAAAGGTGTCGTCATCGCCGGCGACATCCAGATCAACCTGCTCGACATCGAGCTGCTGACCATCAAACTCCGCCTCCTCGTCGCCTCCGTGGACAAGGCGAAGGAGATGGGCATCGACTGGTGGGAGCACGACCCGTCGCTGTCCTCCCGAGCGGTGGCGCCGCGGCAGGCCGCCCCGAACGGGCACCCGGCAGCGGCGGAGGCCGCACACGACGGGCAGGAGGCCCTGGCGCACGAGAACGAGCGGCTGCGCGCCGAACTCGCCGCACTGCGGGCGGCGGCGGGACTGCCCGGAGCGGCCACGGGCACGGAGGGGCACGCCACCACAGAGAGGCGGGACGAACAGTGAACACCGCGGCCGACACCCCGCTGAGCCGCCAGGCCGGCGACGAGCTGTCGTACGTGTACGCGGTCGGCCGGGACCACGACGCGCTGGCGCGCACCGCCGTGCGCCTCGCCGGTGTGGACGACCGGCCCGTGGGCGTGGTGGCCCGCGCCGGCGGACTCGCCGCCCTCGTGTCGCGCGTACCGGCCGTCGCGTACGGTGAACACGGGCTGAAGGCACAGCTGGAGGACCTGGCCCGGCTCGAGGCGGTCGCCCGCGCCCACCACGCGGTGGTCGACGCCGCGTTCGCGGCGGCGACGGTGCTGCCCATGCGGCTGGCCACGGTCTACCTGGACGACGAGCGTGTGACCGCGATGCTGGGGGAACGTCACCACGAGTTCGACGAGCTGCTCCAACGACTGGACCGGCACGTCGAGTTCGGGGTGAAGGTCTACGCCGACCCGAGCGGCACCGCTGTTCCGGAGCCGAGCGGCGAATCGGCGGCCGAGAGCCCCGGGCGCGCCTACCTCCAGCAGCGGCGGGCCCAGCGGCGCGCGGGGCGGGATGCCCACCGGGCCGCCGCCGCCGTGGCCGCGGACGCCGCCCGGGCCGTCCGTGATCTCGCCCCGGAGCGTGTGGTGCACCGCCCCCAGCAGGGCGAACTGTCCGCCCGGGAGGGGGAGAACGTCGCCAACGAGGCCTATCTCGTGCCCGAGGACCGTGCCGGACTGTTCCGTACGAGGCTCCAGGCGCTCGTCCGTGACACACCGGGCGTACGGCTCGAGGTCACCGGTCCCTGGGCCCCGTACTCGTTCGCGACCCCCGTCGCCGACGGCGGCGCCGCACGATGAGCGCCGAGCCGGACCGGGCGGACGCCGCCGCGACCGGCACGCCCGCGGGCCCGCAGATCGCGCTCGTCGATCTGCTGGACCGCCTCCTCAACGGAGGAGCGGTGCTCACCGGCGACCTCGTCCTGTCCGTCGCCGACGTGGATCTGGTGCACATCAATCTCCGCGCCGTCATCCGGTCGATCACGGCGGACGAGCCCGGCCCGTGGTGAGGCGCGCCAGGCACCCGGCGGGAAAGCCCGTACGGTCACACCCGAGGAGGACCCAGTGAGCGGCGAAGCCCGCACGACGGCCCGGCGTCTGGAGACGGATCCCGAGACGGTGGAACGGGACCTGATCAAACTCGTGCTCTCCCTGGTGGAGTTGCTGCGCCAGCTGATGGAGCGCACGGCACTCCACCGTGTCGACGAGGGAGACCTGAGCGAGGACCAGGAGGAACGCGTCGGGATGACGCTGATGATCCTCCAGGAGCGGATGGCGGAGCTGTGCGACCGCTACGACCTCACGATGGACGACCTGAACATCGACCTCGGCCCCCTCGGCTCCCTGCTCCCGCGGCACACCGACTGAGCCGCCCCGGCGACGACATCGTGGAGCGCCTCCCCAACTCGCCGTGCTCATGGCAGAGTTGAGAACCGGGTAGCGGCGAGGCGCCGGCGCCGGCGAGCGAGGGGGCGGACGTGGCGGACGGCACCACGCGCGGCGGCGGCCTGGTGGACCGGCTGCTCCAGCTCGGTACCGCGCCCGTCGCGGCGACCGTTCTGACCGGGACCATGGCGGTGTACATGACGCTGGTCGTCTTCGGGAACATCACCGACTTCGGTACGAACCAGCAGTTCGTCCAGCACGTTCTCGCCATGGATACCACGTTCAAGGATCCGCAGCTGATGTGGCGGGCGATCGAGTCGCCGGCGCTGCAGAACGCCGCCTACGTCGCCATCATCGCCTGGGAGACTCTCGCCGCCGCGGTCCTCCTCCTCGCCACCTGGCTGTGGGCGGCGGGCCTGCGCCACCGCGCCCACGACCGTGCCCGGCGGGCGAGCACCGTGGGTCTCGTGATGGTGCTGCTGCTTTTCGGGCTGGGGTTCATTGCCATCGGCGGGGAGTGGTTCGCCATGTGGCAGTCGTCGGACTGGAACGGCCTGGACGCCGCGGCGCGCAATGTGACGGCGGCGGCCTTCGCCCTCGTGGTGGTCCATCTCCCGTCCGTGCGCGGCGGCGGCAACTGATATCCCGTCAACAGGGTGCCGCGCAGGCTCAGGGGCCTTCCCCGCGCATTTCTGTTGTCGTAGTCGGCAGGATCAAGTAGCGTCACCCGACGTGAACACCGGACCGGCGATACGCCACACACAGACGGGCCATCCGGTGGAGGGCTGATCGCTCGTCGGGTGCCGAGAAGGCACCCTCTCGTTTCGGCACGCGGACCTCCCAGTGCTCGCGCACAGCGAGTCCCTTTTCGTGTCGAACACCAGCGAGGTCAGACGTATGACAGTCACGTTCAACCACACCATCATCGCCGCCAAGGACCGCACCGAGTCGGCGCGGTTCTTCCGAGAGCTGTTGGAACTCCCGGAAGCGCCGTCCTGGGGCCTGTTCACGAACATCCAGCTCACCGACGGCGTCCTGTTGCAGTTCGCCGAGCCGCCGGTCGAAATCCAGATGCAGCACTACGCGTTCCTGATCGACGACGAGCTGTTCGACCGGGCGTACCAGCGCCTGTGCGACGGCGGCATCGACCACTGGGCCGATCCGCAGATGCGGCGCCCGGGCGAGATCAACAACGAGCACGGCGGTCGAGGGGTGTACTTCAAGGACCCCGCGGGCCACGCGATCGAGCTGATCACACGCCCGTACCTGTAGCCGGGTCCGTGCCCGGCCAGGCCCCCGCGATGGGGCGCCCGGCCGGGCACCGGGGTCACCTCTTCAGGGTTCGCTGCTCATGCGGGCATAAGGCGCGCCTCAGCGCGTGGCGGCCACCTGGAGTTCGGTGACCAGCTGCGGCGTGAGCAGGCCGCCCACGCGGTCGGACAGCACCCCCATCTCGTAGCCGATCATGCCGACGTCGCTGCCCTCCGCCGCGACCACGCCCAGACAGCTCCCGTCCCGGACCGTGGTGACCAGCAGGAAGCCGCCGTACATCTCGATCATCACCAGCCTCACACCCCCTCCGCCGTGCCGGCCATGGGCCCGGGCCGCGCCCAGGGCGAGGCTCGTGATACCGGAGACGACGGCGGCCAGGTGGTCGGCGCGGTCGCGGCCCAGGGAATCGGAGGCAGCCAGCAGCAGCCCGTCGGACGAGACGGCGACCGCGTCGGCGACGCCGTGGACGGTCCGTACGAATTCGGCGATGAGCCAACTGAAGTTCTGCGCCTCGCCGGTGAGCGGGGTGCCGGTCGTCACGGTCATGCGCTGTCCTTTCCGGCCGCCGCGCCGCGGGCGACGCCCTCGCGGAAGCCGCTGAGCATGGACCTGATCCGGTCCTTGCCTGGTGGTTGCTCGATGGGGGCGGGGGCGGCGAGCAGCGCGGGCGGCAGGGCCACGTATGCGGTGATGCCTGAGCCCTCGGTCTCGCGGAGTTCGACCTGCGCGCCGAGGCGGGCGGAGAGCCGACCGACGACGTAGTGGCCGAGGAAGCGGGTGGGTGCGACGAGGAAGCTCTGCTTGCCGGAGAGACGGGCGTTGGAGCGGGCCAGCGCCTCGGCGGTCATGCCGACGCCGCGGTCCACGACGGCGAGGCAGTACTCGGCTCCGTCGCGCCAGCCGTACACCTCGACAGGGCGGTCTGGCGGAGAGAAGACCAGTGCGTTCTCGATCAACTCGGCGAGCAGGTGGGACAGTTCGGCCACCGCGTGGCCGCGGATCCGGCACGGCTCGACGTCCACGGCCGCCACCCGCTGGTACTGCTCGACCTCCGACACCGCTGACTGGACGACCTCCAGCGCACCGACCGTGCCCGTCCAGGTACGCGGCGGCCCGTGCTCGCCGACGAGGACGAGCAGCGATTCGGCGTTGCGGCGCATCCGGGTGGCGAGGTGGTCGAGCTCGAAGAGCTCGGCGAGCGCGTCCGGGTCGACCTCCTGGCTCTCCAGCGTGGTGATGAGGCCGAGCTGGCGGCGGAGCAGGCTCTGGTTGCGGCGCCCGAGGTTGGCGAGAGACTCCGAGGTGTTGCGGCGGAGGACGGCCTGCTCGGCGGCGAGGCCGACAGCCGTCCGCTCGACATTGTGAAGAGCCGCGGCGAGCAGGGCGATCTCCTGCGCGCCGTCGTGGAATCCGGGCTCCGGCCCTGGTTCGGGCGGCTCGGACGTGAGGTGGGCCGCGGTGTCGTCCGGGTCGGCCTGCTGAATGCGCAGGACCGCCTCGGACAGGCGTGCACCCGCCACCTCGTCCGCCTCCTGCGCGAGGGCGCCGAGCGGGCGTGTGATGGAGCGGGCCGAGAGTACGGCGAGGGCGGTGGCGAGCGCGACGATCAGCACGCCGAGGCCGAGAAAGCCCCCGAGCTGGCCGGTCGCATCATCGCTGAGCTGCCCTGCCCTGTCCCGTACGTCCGCGCCGACGCTCCGCTGGACGGCGTGCAGGTCGTCGACCAGCACGGTCATCGACCGCCACCACACATCCGGGTCGACGTTCAGCCGGGACCCGTCCGCGCCGGCCGCCGCACGTTTCTCCAGGCCGGTGGCCCGCTTGGCGTCGCGGGTCGCGAACGCACGGTCGAGCGCCCCCCGCTGGGCCTGGGTGGCCGACTGCGCGTACTGCCCGCGGGCGGCGATCCGGGCGGCCCGTACCTCGGTGAACGCCAGATACTCACCGCCTCTGAAGCGCCCCGCCGCGAACACTCCGTTGAGCGAGCCGCGCTCCAGCGCCACGGATTCCTCGATGTCGGCGAGCGCCTGGAGCGCGTCGATCCCGTCCGCCAGCGCCCTGTCGCCGCGCGCCGCGTCATCTCCGTCCGCCGACTGTGCCTTGATCAGCGCGGTGATGACGGAGGTGTAGAAGCGCAGGGTGGCCGCACGGTCCGCGGATCCGTCGTCGACCTCGGCCCGTACGGCGGCCAGACCCGTCAGCAAAGCCCGCGCTCCCTCCACCGCGGACGCGGTCTCCGGGTCGTTGTCGCCCTCGGCGAGCAGCGCGGCGAGGTCGGCACGGGCCTCGTCGGAGCGCAGGCGCTGCCCGTCGACGTCGTCGCGGTACTGGCGGGCCCCGCCCAAGAGGCCGTTGGTGAGGCCCCGCTCGCGCTGCAGATCGTGGACAAGCGCCTGGACCTGGAGCACGAGGTCCACCCGTTCCCGGGTCTCCCGCGCCGCGGACCAGTCGGCGGCGCGATCCGCGACCGCGAGCCCGGTGAGCACGAGCAGCAGACACGTCGGCACGGCCAGCACGACGGCGACCCGCCCGCGGATGGTCTTCCAACCAGGCAGTGCACGTGCGATGCGGCCGATCCCCGGCTTGGCGTTCCCCGTCACACGATCGACGCTAGGCAACGACCGTCAGCACGCCATTTCCCGTCAGTAAGGAGCCCGTTGCACCCCCCTCACCATGGGGCGGTCGCCGGGTGCGGGCCGCGCCATCTCTCCGTAATACGCACACCGACGCGGCCGAGGACAACATTCCTTCATGTTCGGCGGCCTCGGGCCGGAACCGGAACCGGGCATCTGCGCGGACGCTCCTCGAATGCCGATGACGGGTGACACCCCTGTCCTCATCTCTTCGCCGAAACGCCACGACGGCCGTCCCGGGCCCCCGGGACGGCCGTCGCGAGTGGGTCCCTACGACAGGGGCTCGATCCACACGGAGCGGTAGCGCACCTTGTTGCCGTGGTCCTGGAGGCGGATGGCGCCCGCCGTCGGCCCCTCGGGCGCGCCCGCGCCGGTCGGGCCGGTGATCGCCACGTCGTCGTGGACGGTCGTGCCGTTCCAGACCACCGTGACGCGCGCGTCCTCGGTCTTGGCGCCCTTGTCGTCGAAACGGGCCGCGCGGAAGGTGATGTCGTACGTCTGCCAGGTCCCGGGGGGCCTCGCGGCGTTGACGTCCGCGGCCTTCTGCTTGTAGATCGCGGCCGCCTCGTCGTCGGCGGGCGTGGTGTCGCCGTACGAGTCCAGGATCTGGATCTCGTAGCGCTCCTGGAGGTACACGCCGCTGTTGGCGCGGTTCTGGCCGGTCACGTCCGGCGGCAGCTCGGGCAGCCAGAACTCGATGTGCATTCGGAAGTCGCCGAACGCCTGCTTGGCGCGGATGTCGCCGCAGCAGACCTCCATCGCGCCGTCCGTCAAAGGCCACTGGGCCGTGCGCCCGTCGGTGTGCTGCCAGGCGCCGCTGTCCGCTCCGTCGAACAGGACGACGCGGCTGCCGTGGGGATGGACGGCGACGAGGTCGAGGTTGACGTGGCCGGTGTCGCCGTCGTCGTACCGGTAGGTGACCGTGTTGTGCCCGGCGTGCAGGGGCAGCTGCTCGGTGCTGGTGGACCAGCTGTTCCAGGCACCCGTGCTCAGCAGCTTCGACTGCTTGATCCTGGTGCCGTTGACGTACACACTCACCGACTTGGTACCGGTGAACGGATTCGGTCCGTTGGCGTACCGCAGGCCGACGTCGTACGTGTCCTCCTTCTCCACCTCGACGTCGAACGCGACGGCTGCTCCCTTGGTCCCGAACCCGTCGACGAAACCGCTGCCGGAGTAGCCGGCGTGGTTCGTGGCGGTACCGGCGCCGCCCGCGAGGCGCGCCTCCTCCGCCTCGTAGAGCGTGGTCGGCGGTGTTCCTCCCGGCATGGCATTCAGTGTGTACCAGGCCTCGGTGCTCCACAACGCTTCGCCGCTCGCGGAGCTGAAGGGGCGCGGCGAGCGCACGTGGACCACGCGGTCCTGCTTGAGGCCGACGATGTCGAGAGTGACCTTCTTGCGGTCCTCGGACAGCGTGGCCGACCGTACGGCAAGGGTCTCCTCGTCGACCTTGGGGCCGCCGTACGCGGGTGTGGCGACGTAGCGCCACTGCTTGACCTGGTAGCGGGCGGCCAGCGTGTCGGCGGTGGCCTGGGACAGCGGCTGCGTGTACTCCAGCTCGAAGCCTCCCGGCTTCGCCCGCATCGCGAGGATGTCGAAGGCGTTGCCCCCGTTCGGTGTCAGCTTCTGCAGGCCGTGGGCGAGCTTGCCCTCCTGGCCCCAGTTGCCGCCGGCGCCCAGTCCGCCGGCGTAGATCGCGCCGTCCGGGCCGCGGCTGATCCGGTTGACGCCGGCTTCGAGGCCCTGGGTGTGCCGGAAGACGGCGCCCTGGTCCTGGCCCTCGACCCGTTCGAGGTAGGCGCGCTGGAGTCCGCCGTAGGTGACGTCGCCGAAGAGCATCTGACCGGCGAACGGGCCCTCGGTCAGGTGCAGCGGTGTGCTGGGCGAGTTGGCGATCTCGTTCTGGGGCAGCCAGAGCACCGGCTTTGTCACCGGGTTCGCGTCGAACGGCCCGTCCGGGTTCGTGTAGTGGTTGAAGAAGCGGTCCTGCTTGATGCGCACCAGTTTGGAGGCCGGCAGCCAGCCGCCCTGGTTGTCGGTCACGAAGATGTCGCCATCAGGTCCCCAGCCGATGCCGTTGGGCGTGCGCAGGCCGCCGGCGACGTACGAGACCTTGCCGGTCTTCCGGTTGACCTTGACGGTGGTGCCGCGGTTGGCCGCGGGCTGCGGGTCGGTCGTGGCACCGCCGTAGTTGATGGCCACGGACAGGTTGAGGTAGAAGAATCCGTCCCGGTACAGCAGGCCGAAGGCGAACTCGTGGAAGTTGCCGCCGAAGGGCCAGGTCGCGACCGTCCGCGTCGCGTCGACGACGTCGTTCCCGTCGGTGTCCGCGAGTTCGGTCAGCTCGTGCTTCTGCGAGACGTACAGCTTGCCGTCGACGGCCTTGATGCCCATCGGCTCCTTGAGGCCGCTCGCCACCTTCTTGACCGTCACCTTCTCCGGGCCGGTGTCGCCGGTGACGTTGCCGAGGAGGTACACCTCGCCCGTCGTGTTGTCGGTGCCGCCCCACGTGGTCACGGCCAGGCGCCCGTCCGGGAGCCAGTCCATGGCCGTGACCTGCGGCTCGAATCCGCTCGGACGGAGGTCGGTCAGCCGGTAGTTCGGGTGGACACCGGCCAGGGGGAGGCCGTCACCGGGGGAGTCGGCGCCGCTCTCGCACTCCTTGCGGCCCGGCGCCGTCACACGCACGACCCCGGCGTCGGTGCTCAGGACGGAGCCCGGTACGAGGGAGAAGCCCGAGGAGCCCGGCGGCCGCCAGGCCAGGGTGATCTGCTGGCCGCCGGTGCGGTCGAAGTGGTCGATGCGCAGAGCATGGTGACCCTGGGTCAGGTGGACCGTTCCGTCCTTGGGCTCGGCGGCGTGGAGGCCGTCGTGGTCGATGACCGGTCTGTCGTCGATCAGCAGGCGCGAGCCGTCGTCGCTGGTCAGCCGGAAGTCGTAGGAACCGTCCTGCGGGATGTCGATGTTGGCGATCACCTGCGAGACGAAGTGGTCGCCGACGCCGAAGTCCTCGGTCGCGCTCCAGTCGATGACCGGCATCAACTTGTCGACGTTCGGGGTCTGTCCGGGCTTGAGGGAGCAGATCTTGTTCATGGGCAGCTGCACGTCGAAGACGCGCAGGGTGACGCCGGGTTCCTGCGGCGGCAGGTCGCCTGCGGCCGTGTCCGCCGCGTACGACGGCGCCGAGGTGAAGCAGCCGGCGAGGAAGGAGGCGACGACCAGGCCGGTGAGTCGTCTGCGAAGTCGGTGGTGCAGCCGTGCGTGCATGCATCCTCCCGGGCTCCCAGCGGCGGGAGCGCGTAACGGTGGTGAACGAACGTGGACCACAACGCGGGCGGGATCGGGCGATTCCGATCCGGGGGCGATGAGCGGTGGGCGAAACCGTGCGGAAACCTGAAGCTCACACGAGTGCGTCGCACACCCTAGGAGTCTTTCGCTCACGGTGTCCATACTTCGTCATCACTGTGTACAAACTTCAGGGCTTCAAAGGTGAAGTCGCATCGTTTCCCGCGAACTTTCCCTTGCCGCAGCAGAATTGACGGCTCACCGTTCTCGTGGGTCTCACCCTGTGTCTGCTCGGCTCACGGCGGCGCGCCGCCCGGGCCTCGGCGGGCAGGGCACGGCGGAGCCGTGGTCGCGGCCGAGCCCTGCCGTGGACCGTCCGGGACGCCCCGACGGCCACTGGTAGTTTTTCGCCATGACGGACAGCAGCCCCGGCACATCATCCGGCCGGACGGTCGCGCTCCGTCTGGACCGGCCGCCGCGCGTCGCGAGCCTCGGTGTCGGTGTGCACGGCACCGCCGGCCTGGCCGACGTCTTCCGCCTGCCGGACCTGTGGCAGCTCCATCTGTACGCGTACGACGGTGAACTGGCCGTGGACGGCGAGGAGTTCACGATCAGGCCGGGCCGGGTCAGCGTGGTGCCGCCGGGCGCGCTCGTGCGCTACCGCTACCGGGGGCGGTCGGAGCACCTGTACGTGCACATGGAGCTGCCTGGGGCCGGGGAGCCGTGCCGTGTACCGCTGATGCAGGACGCCGGTCCGCTGCTGCCCGTGCTCTGCGACCTGCTGCGCCACGCCGTCGCGGCCGGGCCGGATCAGTCGGGCCGGGCGGCCGCCGACGTGTGGGCGGTGCTGTGGCGGGTGGCCGGACTCCCTGCGGCGCCGGGTGCGGGCGGCGGGCCGCACCCCGCCGTCGCCGCAGCCGTCGCGCACGTGGAGTCGCACCTCGCCGGCCCGTTGACCGTTCCGGACGTCGCCAGAGCCGCGGGGATCTCGCACAACCACCTCACCCGGCTGTTCCGGGCCGAGACCGGCGACACCGTCGTGGCGTACATCAGACGCCGGCGGATGGAACGGGCCCGGCATCTGCTGAGGGAGTCGACCCTGACCATCCCGGCGATCGCGGCGGCGGTCGGGGTGGCCGACCTGCAGGCGTTCAACAAGGCGTGCCGACGTGAACTCGGTGCTTCCCCGCGCGCCGTCCGCGCCGGCGTCCGCCCGGGCGATTGAACCCCGGTGCCGGCGGCCGCCCGGGCGCCTCACGGCCCGGTGCCACTCCGGGTACGCCTGACGGCCCGCGCGCGGCGCTCACCCATACGCATACTTCGTCGCCGCCCGCGGACCCGTCTCAGTCCCGGCCCGTGCCCCGGTACACGTCCAGCTCGCCGTCGAGTTCGACGGCCAGCACGGTCGCGTACTCGTCCACGTCCCGTGCCGCAGGCGCGTCGATCCAGGTCACGCCCGGCACGTCGCCCAGGCCGCCGACGACGCGGTGCGCGAGCGGCGCACCCGTGCCCAGCACCGACACACGCCGCACCCGGCTGCGCAGCCCGCGCACGCCGACGCTCTCGCGCGGCGGGTCGAAGCAGACCAGGTAGAGCGTGCGGCGGTCGGGCGACAGAGTGCTCGGCCCGTAGTGGTGCCCCGCGGGCAGCCCGGCGACCGTGCCGTACACGGCCTCCCGGTGCGCGGCGATCCACCCGCCGAGACCCTCGAGGCGGGCCGACTGCTCGTCCGTGATCGTCCCGTCCTCCCTCGGGCCCACGTCGAGCAGCAGGTTGCCCCCCATGCCGATCGTCTCCGCGAAGTAGCGCACCAGTTGGCGCACCGACTTGTGGTTCGTGTCGCCGTGCTGGAAGCCCCACGAGTCGTTGACGGTCAGGCACAGCTCCCACGGTCCCTCGGGAGCCTGGAGCGGAACGCCCTGCTCGGGCGTGGCGTAGTCCCCGTGACCGAGCATCCGGGCGTTGAGCACGGTGTCCGGGTTCCCGGCCAGGATGCGGGCGGCGAGCGCGTCCAGGCCCCACTGCTCCTCGGCCCGTTCCCACTCGCCGTCGAACCACAGCAGATCCGGGCGGTAGCGGTCGACCAGCTCGCCGACCTGGCCGTCGCGGTAGGCCAGGTAGCGGGCCCAGGCCGCCGGGTCCTCGACACCGTCCGCGGGTGCGACCCAGCGGCTGGTGAGCACGTCCTCGTGGGTCGGGCGGGGGTGCAGCACGCTCGCGTAGTCCGGGTGGTTCCAGTCCGAGTGCGAGTAGTACAGCCCCACCTTGAGCCCCTGCTCGCGCAGCGCGTCGGCGTAGGGGCCGACCAGATCGCGTGCGGCGGGCGTGCGGCGTACGACGTCCAGGTCGCCGAGCGCGGTGTCCCACAGGGCCACGCCGTCGTGGTGACGGGCCGTCAGCACCGCGTACCGCGCGCCCGCCCGCACGAACAGCGCCGCCCATTCCCGCGGGTCGTAGCGCGCGGCGGTGAAGCCGTCCAGCTGCTTCATGTACTGCTCGTGGGAGACCTGACCGGTGTAGAACGACCAGGACTCGGGCACGCCGTCGACGGCGTAGACGCCGTAGTGGACGAAGATTCCCAGCTTCGCGTCGGAGAACCAGGACTGCATGGGCATGAGGGCAACACCTCGGTCGCGGTGACGGAAGGGGCGGCCGTGCGCCGCGCCGCGCCGCGCCGACGCTATGCCGGACGCGGGATCCGGTGCGTGGGGCGCGCTCACCTCAACTGGTCGTTTTTCACCGACGCAGAGTCGCAGACGGAGCCAGAAGGGAGTCAGAGGGGAGTCGCGCCTCCGGTGCCGTCACACCGGGCGGCCCCGGGTGACGGCACGCCGCCCCTCACGCCGTCAGCGAGGCGATCGTGGCGTCGAGATCCGTGTCCTTGGGACGGTTGTGGGGGAGCTTGGCCAGGACGTGGGCCATGCCGCAGGTGTCGGTGAGGGCCGAGAAGACCAGCCCGCCCGCGATGCCCGCGGACAGCAGCCTGGCCGCGGGCCGCACCCGGCCGAGGGCGAGACCCGCCAGCACCAGCGAGCCGGCCGCCAGCCGGACCTGCCGCTCCATGGCCCACGCCGTCCGCGCCCCGGCCGGCCGGTGCAGGTCGTGACCGAGCTCGGCCCAGCTGTCGGTGCCCCCGGTCAGGGTCGCCGCGGTGATGCCGTGCCCGGAGAGGATGTCGCACGCCCGGGCCGAGCGGGTGCCCGAGGCGCAGACGACCAGCAGATCGCCGCGCTCGGCCGCGGTTCTCAGCGCGGGCAGCGCCCGGTCCAGACGGTCGAGCGGAATGTTGTGGGCGCCGGGCAGGTGGCCGGAGGCGTACTCGCCCGGTGTGCGCACGTCGATGACGGTCAGCTCGTGCAGCCGGGGGCGGGCCTCGGAGGCGGTCAGGGAGGAGCTCGGCATGGTCGCTTCCTTTTCCTTCTTCCTGTCTTCCTGGTGGGACGTACCCCCACTCAACCAGGTTCGGCAGGAGGGCCGTCGGGCGGGAGGTCCCGGCGCGGACCGGGTCCGTCCCTCATAGGGCCTCCTTGGAGCCGGTGGCCGCACCGGTCGAAGCCCGCCCCGCCCCCGGCACGCCCGGTGCGGTGGGGGAGCCGCGTGAGGCCCGGCCGTCGCGGGCCCGCCGCCGTCACCCGTCCGGATTCCTCCGCATGGCGCAGGGGACGGCGCCGCCGGACGCTCGAAACCCCGCACGCGTCCGCGTACGGGACCCAGCGCGAGGAGTGATCATGAGCCAGCAAACGCGCCCGGTCGGCGCCACACCGCCCGTACCGGACCCAGCCGACGGCTGGGTGACCGGCGGAGTCGTCTTCGCCGGCGTCCTGATGCTGTGCGGCGGCGTCCTGGCCGTGTTCCAGGGCCTCGCGGGGGTCATCGAGGACGACTGGTACCTCACGGTCGGTGACTACGCGTACCGGATCAGTCTCACCGGCTGGGGCTGGATCCATCTCGTCGTCGGGCTCCTCGTCGCGGTCACCGGCGCCGGGGTGCTGAAGGGCGCCGAGTGGGCCCGGCTCACCGGCATCGTGCTCGCCTCGTTGAGCCTGGTCACGCAGTTCCTCTTCCTGCCGTACGCCCCGATCTGGTCGGTGATCATGATCGCGCTGGACGTGTTCGTGATCTGGGCGCTCGCCGCGTACCGGAGCAGCGGCCGGGTGCTGTGACGGGCGATCTCCGCAGGTCCGGCAACTCGCGGTCGTCCGGGACGAGTTCGCCGTTCCGTCCCGCCCACCCGGCCCGGGGGCGGGACGGGTGGGCGGCGCACGCGCCGGGCGCGGACCGGGCGCGGTCCGCCGCGACAGATCGGTCCGAAGGGCTGCGGTGCACGCCGGTGGGGAGGGAATATGGGAGGTATCCCGTCATCCGGTGTGAGGTCGTGAGCGAACGGCCGTGCCTGTGCATCGTGACAGGGGAAGGAGCGATTGTGGGCAGCGCTGACGTGTTCCGTGCCGGCCTCGCAGCAGACCGCCGTACGGACGCCGCGCTGTCGCCGCCGGGCGGGCTCATGGACGTGCTCGCGGTCGCCGCCGTCGTCCTCGACTCACAGGGCCGCATCGTGCTGTGGAGCCCGCAGGCGGAGCAGCTCCTCGGCTACACCCCGCAGGAGGCACTGGGGCAGTATGCCGCGCAGCTGCTGGTCGCCGACGAGCACTTCGACCTGGTGCTGAGCCTGTTCCAGCAGGTCATGGAGAGCGGCCAGGGCTGGGAGGGCGTCTTCCGGGTACGGCACAAGGACGGCTCCACACGGCTGCTGGAATGGCGCAACATGCGCTTGCAGGACGACCTCGGCGGCTACTACGCGCTGGGGCTCGCCACCGACCAGCCGACGCTGCGCCGCGTCGAGCGCGACCTGGCGCTGTCTGTGCGCCTGGTGGACCAGTCCCCGATCGGGCTCGCCGTGCTCGGCAGCGACCTGCGGTACGTGGCGGTGAACCCCGCCCTGGAACGGATCGGGGGGCGGCCCGCCGACGACCTCATCGGCCGCAGCATCCCGGAGACGCTGCCGTTCGGCGACGCGGAGAGCCTGGAGGCCGCCATGCGCGAGGTCCTCGCCTCCGGTGCGCCGCTGCTGGACCGGCATGTGCTCGGCCGGGTCCCCTCGGACCCCGTCGGTGAGCGTGCCTGGTCGGTGTCCCTGTACCGGCTGGAGGACCCCGGCGGGCGCGTGCTCGGGATCGCTCTCTCCGTCGTCGACGTCACCGACCGGCACCGCGCGGCCACGGAGGCGGAGCGGGCGCGTCGGCGCCTGGCCCTCGTCGCCGATGCCTCCGTACGCATCGGGACGACCCTCGACCTGGAGCAGACGGCCCGCGAGCTGGCGGACGTGGCGGTGCCCGAGCTGGCGGACGTGGCCGCCGTCGACGTCCTCGACAGCGTCCTCGTCGGCCCCGACGGCCGCCCGGACCGGAGACACGACGACGCCCCGATGCTGATCCGCGCCCTCGCGGTCGCCGCCGCCTACCCCACCGTCGCCGTCGAGGCCGCCGACCGCCCCGGTGAACTCGCCCGGTACGACGCCGGGCGTCTCGTCACCCAGTGCGTCAACACCGCACGCCCCGTCACCATCCCCAGACTCGGGGAGCAGGACCTGCGCGACATAGCCCGCGACAGCAGGGCCGCCGGAATCCTCGCCGAGGCCGGCGTGCACTCCTACATGGCCGTGCCGCTGATCGCCCGCGGCGAGGTCCTCGGGGCGCTCGACCTCAAACGCGCCCGCAATCCCGACCCGTTCACCGAGGACGACGTCCTGCTGGCGACCGAGTTCGCCGCGCGCGCCGCCGTCTGCATCGACAACGCGCGGTGGTACCGCCAGCAGCGCCAGACCGCGCTCACGCTCCAGCGCAGCATGCTGCCCGAGACGCCCGAGCATCTCGTCGGCCTCGAAGTGGCCTCCCGCTATCAGCCGGCGCGCGCGAACAGCGAGGTCGGCGGCGACTGGTTCGACATCATCCCCATGGACAGGGAACGCACCGCCCTGGTCGTCGGCGACGTGATGGGCAGCGGGATCAACGCCGCCACCGCCATGGGCCGGCTGCGCACCGCCACCCAGACGCTCGCCCGGCTCGCCCTGGACCCCGCCGTCGTGCTGCGCCACCTCGACGAGATCACCGCCGGACTCGACCCGTACATCGCCACCTGCATGTACGCCGTGTACGACCCGCACCGCGCACAGTGCTGCATCGCCAACGCGGGCCACCTGCCCCCGGTCCTGGTGCGCAGCGGGTGCGCGCCCCGGCTGCTCGACCTGCCCACCGGCACCCCCCTCGGCGTCGGCGGCGTCGGCGGCGTCGCACTGCGCAGCATCACCGTCGGCATCGACCCGGGTGACGTGCTCGTCCTGTACACGGACGGCCTGGTCGAGACGCGCGACCAGGACATCGACGTCCGGCTGAACATGCTGCTCGACCTGCTCCAGACCGCCGACGCCACGCTGGGGGAGACCTGTGACCGGCTGCTGCACGCGCTGCGCCGGCCCGACGCCCCGGACGACGTCGCGCTGCTCCTCGCCCGCGTGACCGGCTCGTAGCGGCGGCTCGCCACGCGTGCCGCGGCGGCGCTGTGCGCATCCGCCGGACGGGCCCGGGGGCGCGGATGACACGATGGCGGAGCGGTGCCGCGCTGATCACCGCAGGTCCCCCGTAGGCAAGCACGACGCGAACGAACAAGGAGGACGGGCCGTGCCCGCTCCCCGGATGAGCACGACACCTCTGCCAGGCATCGGAGTCCAGTACGACCTCACCACCCGCGAACACCGGCACCTGTCGGTCATCGCCCACCGCGACGGCACTCGCTCGGTGAACGTCTACCGGCCCGACGATCCCGACGCCTGCGCGCAGTCCGTGCACCTGACGAGCGCCGAGGCCGCCTCGCTCATCGACGCCCTGATGCCCGACCACCACAGCTCCAACGTCCTGCACACCACCGACCTCGGCCTGATCGCCGAACGCGTCGAGGTGTCCGCGCACTCCGTGTGGAACGGCCGTGTGATGGGCGAGATGCGGCTGCGCACCGAGACCGGTGCCTCGGTGGTGGCCGTACTGCGCCGGGCCGAGGCCATCCCCTCGCCGGGGCCGGACTTCCGGCTGGCCGGCGGGGACACGCTGATCGTCATCGGCACCCGCGAGGGCGTCGAAGCGGCCGCGGCGATCCTCGGACGGGAGTGACCGGGTGCACTCCGCGGTATTCCTCATCGAGTTCGGCGCGATCATCCTCGGGCTGGGACTGCTGGGCAGATTCGCGGGGCGGCTGCGGTTCTCGCCGATCCCGCTGTACCTGCTCGCCGGTCTCGCCTTCGGCACGGGCGGTCTGCTGCCCCTCGGCGCGAGCGAGGAGTTCGTGGCGATCGGCGCCGAGATCGGCGTCATCCTGCTCCTGCTGATGCTCGGCCTCGAGTACACGGCGAGCGACCTCGTCTCCAACCTCAGGACGCAGTACCCGGCCGGCCTCGTCGACTTCACCCTCAACGCACTGCCGGGCGCGGCGGCTGCGCTGCTGATGGGCTGGGGCCCGGTGGCGGCCGTCGTCCTCGGCGGTGTCACGTGGATCTCGTCGTCAGGCGTCATCGCCAAGGTGCTCGGCGACCTGGGCCGGCTCGGCAACCGGGAGACCCCGGTCATTCTCAGCATCCTGGTCCTCGAAGACCTGGCGATGGCCGTCTACCTGCCGATCATCACCGCCCTGCTCGCCGGCGTCGGTCTCGCCGCGGGCAGTGTGACGCTGGCGATCGCGCTGGGCGTCGCGGGCGCGGTGCTGTTCGTCGCCGTCCGCTACGGGCGGGTCATCTCACGCTTCGTCAGCAGCGACGACCCGGAGAAGCTGCTGCTGGTCGTGCTCGGCCTCACCCTGCTGGTGGCGGGCATCGCGCAGCAGCTCCAGGTCTCGGCAGCGGTCGGCGCGTTCCTCGTCGGGATCGCGCTGTCAGGCGAGGTGGCCGAGGGCGCGCACACGCTGCTGAGCCCGCTGCGCGACCTGTTCGCCGCGGTGTTCTTCGTCTTCTTCGGACTGCACACCGACCCGTCCAGCATTCCGCCGGTGCTGCTGCCCGCTCTGGCGCTGGCCGTCACGACGGCCCTCACCAAGGTCGCCACCGGCTACTGGGCGGCGAAGCGCGCGGGTGTCGGCCCCAAGGGCCGCTGGCGCGCGGGCGGCACGCTGGTGGCGCGCGGCGAGTTCTCCATCGTCATCGCGGGCCTCGCGGTCTCGGCGGGGATCGAGCCGTCGATGGGTCCGCTGGCGACGGCGTACGTCCTGATCCTGGTGGTCGTCGGCCCGCTGACGGCGCGGTACACCGAGCCGGTCGGCCTCTGGCTGACGTCCCGGCGCCGTCGGCCCGTCACCGAGCCGGTTCCGGAGCCGGAGCCGGCCCGGGTTGAGGCCCGCGACTGACGCCTCGCGCCCGCCCCGGCGGACCCGGCCGCGGCCGGGTCCGCCGCCCGCGGCCGACGCCGGAGGCCCCGGGCGCGTCCCGCGTCACGCCGCGTCGTGGAAGACCAGGCCCAGCGAGCGGCGCAGGCCCGAGCGGACGGTGCTCACGCCGTGCCGGACCGCCCCGGCCGACCAGCCGCGGCGGGTGGCGACCGGGCGGTCCCGTGTGGTGAAGACCAGGCCGTGGCCCTGTTCCAGTACGCGGACCGTGCCGCGGGACTGCGCCCGGGGCCGCTGCTCGACGAGAAGGAACTCACCGCCCGTGTAGTCGTGGCCGTAGGCGTCCAGGCCGATGACCACCTGCAACGGGAAGACCATGTCCCCGAACACGTCCCGGTGCAGGGCGTTCCAGTCGCCCCGCTCGTAGCGCAACAGGATCTGCGCCGACCGGTCCTGGCCCGCCGCGTGGCACATGGCGAGCCACTCGTCCAGCGAGTCGGGCCACGGCGCCGGGCGGCCCAGACGCCGGGCCCAGTCACGGGCGACGCCCAGCAGGTGGGGGTAGAGCGCGGCACGCAGTTCGGCGACCGGCTCCGGCAGCTCGTGCGTGAAGTACCGGTAGCTTCCCGAGCCGAAGCGGTGCCTGGCCATGTCGATCGTGCTCCGGAACAGCTCCTCGCGGTCGTACAGGCCGGCGATCGCCGCGCACTGCGCGGAGGTGAGCAGCGGCGGGGTGAGCGCACAGCCGTGTTCGTCCAGTTCCCGCCCGAGGCCGGGCCAGTCGGCGCCGTCCACGCGCCGGCGCGGTGTCGTCCGGGCGGCGGTGGTCGTGCTCATCGTCGTTCTCCGGGGTCGTATCGGGTCCTCGTGTCCGTTGTCCAGAGTGCGACCGGGAGCCCCGCGCGTCCGGCGGGAATCGGACGTCGCTGTCGCGTCAGAGCGCGCCCCACAGGTGGGCCCTGGTGCGCAGGTGGTCGTGCACGAGAGCGAGCGGGGGGTGGACCAGGGCACCCGCGCGGACGGCGAGATAGAGCGTGTTGAGCGGTGGTGCGGCCGGTTCGTGAAGGAGCTCCACCGACCCGGCGGCGAGGGCCGGTTCGGCCAGGTAGCGGGGGAGCGTGCTGACGCCCGCCCCCGCGACGACGGCGGCGAGCACGGCCCGCAGATCGGGAACGGTCACGGCGATGCCGTTCGGCGGACGCCGGCCGAATTCGCTCAGCCAGTAGCGCCTGACGATCGGCAGGTCGTCCGCGTACGCGACGAGCGGCAGGTGGGCGAGGGCGCCCGGCGGATCGGCCGCCAGCCGCACGGGGTCGACGGTGCGGGCCAGCGTCGGCGGGCCCACCAGGACGAACTCCTCGTCGACGAGCGGTGTGGCGGCGATCTCCTGCTGCGTCGGCCGCACGGCGGACACCACCAGGTCGACGCGTCCCGCCGACAGGGCCGCCAGCAGGTCCGCGGCGAGTCCCAGCGTCACCTGCAGGCGCAGTCCGCGCGTGGTGAGCGGGGCCAGCGTGGGCAGCACCCGCAAGGCCATCAGCTCGGCGGCGCCCGCGATGCGTACGGTGCCGACATGGGCGGCGCCGTCGCCCGAGGTGTCCAGCGCGGCGCGGAGCTCGTCCAGATGCGTGCCGATCCGCGCGGCGAGGTCGGCCGCGCGGGCCGTGGGCGTCGCCCCCTTGCGGGAGCGTACGAACAGCGGCTCGCCCAGCTCCTGTTCCAGCCGTGCCAGCTGGCCGCTGACCGCGGGCTGGGTCAGGCCCAGCCGCTCGGCGGCCGCGGAGAGGGAGCCGCAGCGGTAGATCTCGAGGAAGGTTGACAGCAGATCCAGCGCGGGCACGCAACCCTCTTTCCATAAGGGAACTTATGACGTCCATGATGCCCGCGGATGGCGTCGGGTGAAAGCTGCTGTTGTCCGCCTCGAGGCCTCAACAACCGCCATCCATCATCGAAGGACCCATTCCTCATGTCGAAGATCCTTATGGTCGTCTCCGGTGCCGACAGCCTGGAACTGGCCGACGGCTCCAGCCATCCGACCGGCTTCTGGGCCGAGGAGGTCGCGACGTCGCACGAGGTGCTGCGCGCCGCGGGCCACGACGTGACCATCGCGACGCCGGGCGGCGTGCGGCCGACCGCCGACCCGATCAGCCTGGACGCGCGCGGCGGTGTCGAGGAGGAGGACGCCCGCCGCTTCACCGCAGTACCTGGCGGCCATCGACGGCGACCTCGCCGCGCCGCTCGACCTCGCCAAGGTGTCCTCGGACGACTACGACGGCGTCTACATCCCCGGCGGCCACGCGCCGATGACGGACCTCGCCGACAACGCCGACCTCGGCCGGCTGCTGAACGACGCCGACCGCGGCGGCAGCGTCGTCGCGGCCCTGTGCCACGGGCTCGCGGCTCTGCTGAGCGCGCGCCGGGAGGACGGCTCGTTCACCTTCGCCGGGCGGGAGGTGACCTCGTTCAGCGACGAGGAGGAGCGCCAGGGCGGGCTCGGCGACCGGTCGCCGTACTTCGTCGAGTCGCGGCTGCGCGAGCTCGGTGCGAAGGTCACCACCGGCCCGGCGTGGTCGAGCACCGTGGTCGAGGACGGCAACCTGATCACCGGCCAGAACCCGCAGTCCAGCGCGGACACGGCACGGCGCGTCGTGGGCGCGCTCGCCGCGCGCTGACACGGCTCAACCGGTGCCGGGAGCGGGCTCCAGCGTGAAGGAGTGTCCGGCCGGGTCGGCGTAGACGCGCGCACGACCCGGGCCGGGCCCGGCGCCGTTGTCCACGGGCACCGCCCCGAGGCTCACCGCCTCGCGCTCCGCCGCGTCCAGGTCGCCCTCGTCGACCCGGATGTACAGATGGGACTGCTGGGAGTCCTCGGGGCGCGGCCAGCTCGGCGGCGCGTACCCGTGGTCGCGCCGCACGGCGAGCACCACGCCGTCCCGCCCGGCCACCTCCACGAGATCCGGATCGTGACCGATTCGGACCTCGGCGTGGAGCAACGCCGCGTAGAAATCGGCGAGTTGCCGAGGTTCGGCCGAGTCGAGGACGAGGACTGCTGTCTTCGTAACCGTCATGCGGTCCGCCTACCCCGGCCGTCCCGCCGCACACGACGGGGTGGCCGGGCGGCGCGGGCGGCAGCCGGTGCTGCGCGTCGCTGCCCTCCGCGCGGACGCGGACGTCTGCGGCCCGGCCGTCGCCCGGCGTGCGCTGTGCGGCGGCGTCGCCGGAGCGTGACCCACGGGCAGGGCAGGCGCGGCGGCGTGTCTGCCTGCCGAGCGGATGTGACGCGGTCGCCGCGCGCTCCTGCGGGTGGCGTGCGGCGCCGTTCGCTCGTACGAGGACTCGACCCGGGGATGGGGCGCAGGGGGCCTGGCCGCGCGGCCTCACGGGACCGTGTGCCCGGCCGTTGCCTGGCCGGGAGGAGTGGGACCACCTGGCCCGCCCGGTGTCTGCCGTCGGCGTCGGGCCGCGCCCGCCCCCGCCCGCTCGCCCCACGGCATCGGCGACGCCGCGGCGGCGCGGCGCGGCCTGCGATAGGGAGCCGGTCGCGGCGGGGGTTACCGATTCGCCGAACGGGCACCAGCAGGGCGAAGCCGGTGCTGTGGCGCCGGGAGGCGTGGTCGGCCGGTGGCGACACGGTCACGTCTGGTGATCGCCGGGCTCGCCTCTTGACGCCGCACGGGGGAATATGGGTTCCGGGACGCGGTCCGGTCAGGCGCCGCAGGTCCCGGTGACAGGTCCCCGCCGAGCCCACGACAGCCGGACATGGTGATGAACGACAAGACGACCCCGGCCCGGTCCGCGACCGCCGCGCAGAGCGCGGCGGTGTTCGGCGCGCCCTGCTGGGTCAGCCTCATGGCCCGTGACCTCAAGGCCGCCCAGGACTTCTACGGGGCGGTGCTCGGATGGGAGTTCCGCAAGGGCAGGCTCGGTGAGGACTTCAGCGTCGCCCTCTCCGACGGCGCGCCCGTAGCCGGTATCGGCGCCCTCGCCCCCCGCCTGACGGTCGCCGTCGCCTGGACCCCGTACTTCGCGGTCCGGGACGCCGACGAGGCCGCCGGCCGGATCAGGGAACGCAGCGGCACGGTCGCTGTCGGCCCCCTCTCGCTGGCCACCGGCCGCGGCCTGCTCGCCGCGGACCGCGACGGCGCGGTGTTCGGCATCTGGGAGGGCGAGCTGGTCAGGGACTGGCCCGCCTGGCAGGACAACGCGCCCGCCTGGATCAGGCTGCTGGCCAGGGACGCCTTCGAATCCGCGATCTTCTACGGCGAGATCCTCGACTGGGCCTCCGACCGCGCCGGCTGCTGCGAGGTCAGCTACGCGGAGGACGCGGTCCTCCTCCACCGCTCCGGACGCGTCCTCGCCCGCCTCACCTCCGGCGCCGACGGCACCGCGATCAACCCCCTCCTGCACCCGCGCTGGCACGTCCACTTCGCGGTGAAGGACGTCGAGGAGACCGCCCACACGGCCCGCAGGCACGGGGCGACGCTGCTCGGCGAGCGCTCCACGGCGCGGGGGATGGAGGCGAGCCTGCGCGACCCGGACGGGGCGATCTTCACGGTCAGCTCGCTGGACGACGCGGTCCCCGGTCCCGACCCCTCCCTCGTCGGCCCGTAGAGCCGCGGAGCCTTGCAGCCCCGCTACCTCAGGAGCCCCGGCAGACGCAGGAAGGCCGCCATGGAACGAGCCGCCGTCTTCGACGTGGACGGGACCCTCGTCGACACCAACCACCTGCATGTCGTCTCCTGGTGGGAGGCCTTCCGGCAGTCCGGCCACCGCGTCGCCATGCACGACATCCACCGCGCCGTCGGCCTGCCCGGCGGCGACCTCGTCGCCCACCTGCTCGGCGACGACCGCGACCGCGACCAGGACGACACCGTCAAGGCCGCCCACAAGGCCCTGTACGCGGCGTACTCGGACCGGCTGCCGCCCCTGGAGCAGGCCGGGCAGCTGCTGCGCACCCTCTCCCGTTCCGGCTGGACCGTCGTGCTCGCGACCTCGGCGTCGGGCGCCGAGCTCGCGGCCCTGCGGCGGGCCATCGACGCGGACGACGCCATCAGCGCCATGGCGAGCGCCGACGACGTCGCCGAGGGCAAGCCCGCGCCCGAGCCGGTCCGGCATGCGCTGGAACTCGCCGGGGTGCCCGCCGAGCGGGCCGTCTTCGTCGGCGACACCGTGTGGGACATGCGGGCCGCCCGGCGCGCGGGCGTGCTCTGCGTCGGCCTCCTGTGCGGCGGCATTCCCCGTTCGGACCTCGTCGAGGCGGGCGCGCACGCGGTCCACGACGACCCGGCGGATCTGCTCCGCGCCCTGCGCACCGGGCCGTTCGCCGAGATCGTGCGCCGCTCCACGGGCTGATCTACCTGCGCGACACCACGCGCTGATTCGCGGAGATCGTGCGCCGCTCCACGACCTGAGCGGCACGGCCGCCCGCGTCAGTGCGCCCGGTGACCCGCCAGTGGCGCGGTGGCTTCCCCGCTGCCTTCCCGTACGCCCCTCAGGAACTCCCGCAGCGCGTCCACCGACGTGCGCTCCGGTCGCCACTCGAGCTCCTCCCGGGCACGCGTGGAGTCCATCACGGGCAGCCGCAGCACGGCGTCGAAGAGCTGCGGCGATGCCGGCACGAGGCGCATGGCCCAGGCCGCCGCCAGTGCGGCGTGCACGGGCCCCTTCGGCACCCGCACCACCCGGGCGTCCAGCAGCTCGCCGAGTACGCTCGCGTCCACCACGGGATCGGCGGTCAGGTTGAACGCTCCGCGCGCGTCGAGGAGGACGGCCATGAGGTAGGCGCGTGCGGCGTCGTCGGTGTGCAGGACCTGGAACCGGAGCCCTTCGATGTCCGGCACGACGGGGAGCAGCGACGGCCTGATCAGCGGTCCGGGCAGGAAACGCCCGGCGAAGATACGGCGCTGCTCGCTCGCGGAGCTCTCCTTGAACAGGAAGCCGGGGCGCATCCGCACCACCCGCACCTGCGGATGCCGCTCCTCGAAGGCGTCGAGCACCCGCTCCAGATAGGCCTTCTCACGGCAGTACGCGGCACCGGGCACGCCATGCGTGGGCCACGACTCGTCGACGCCGGGCAGGGACTTGGGCCCGGGCGCGTACGCGCCGACCGACGAGGCGTGCACCAGCACCGGTACGCGGGCCGCGACGACGGCGTCGAAGACCCGCAGCGAACCGAGGACGTTGCTCTGCCACGTGGTGCCGGGATCGTGCGTGGGCTGGAACCGCCAGGCCAGGTGCACCACCGCGTCGGCGTCCTCGAAAAGCCGGGTGAGGTCCGCCGTCGCGTTGTCGGCCGACAGGTCGGCCGTCGCCCACTCGGTCCGGGACAGCCGCAGCTCCGGCATGCGGCGCGCCAGTCCGAGGACCGACGCGATACGCGAATCCTCCGAGAGCGCCCGCACCACACTGGTGCCGACGTTCCCCGTCGCTCCTGTGACCACCACTCGCAGCCCTGTCGTCTCACTCATCGGGTCTCCGTCGTGCTGTCGTTCCCGCATTCGGATGTCGGTGGCTTCCGGGTCCCCGCGGCGCACCGACCGAAACAGCCGGGACACGAGTTGCCCGGGATGAAAACCGCCGACGCGGGCACCCGGGGATCACGGCCGGGCGACGACCGCCCGCACGAGACCCCGAGGTGGCGACGATGGTGACCGCTGCGACGCCGGAGAGGACGCGTTCGTCCCGACTGCTGCGCACCCCGGGTGTGTACGTGCCGCAGGCCGACACGTTCCTGTTGGCAGACGCACTGGCGCGCGAGCCGCTGAGGCCCGGGGCCGACGTACTCGACGTCGGAACGGGCAGCGGAGTCCTGGCGCTCGCGGCCGCCCGGCGCGGCGCCCGGGTGACCGCCGTCGACACCTCCTGGCGTGCCGTGCTCACCACCCGCGCCAACGCGGCTCTCGCCGGTCAGCGCGTCGAGGTGCTGCACGGCGACCTTCTCGCCCCGGCGGCCGGCCGTCGTTTCGACCTGATCGTCGGCAACCCGCCGTACGTGCCCGCACCCAGGACACGGCCGCCGCGACGCGGGCCGGCCGTCGCCTGGGACGCGGGCCCCGACGGACGCGCGGTCCTGGACCGGATCTGCGACGGCGCCGCAGAGCTGCTGCGCCCCCGTGGGGTGCTGCTGCTGGTGCACTCCGCGCTGTGCGGCGTGGCGCCCACCCTCGAGCGGTTGCGGCGCACTGGGCTCGACCCGGTCGTCACCTACCGCGAGCAGGTGCCCTTCGGGCCGGTCCTGAGGTCCCGTGCCGCATGGCTGCGCCGGCAGGGGCTGATCGCCCCTGGTGAGGACAAGGAAGAGCTGGTGATCGTCCGTGCCGACCGGATCTGAACGGCCCTGCCGCATCACGCCGACCCGAGACGGTCCGCTGCTCGTCGAGGGCCCGGTCGACGTCGTCCTCGAGGACGGCGCCGTCGCCACCTCGGACCGTTTCACGGTGGCGCTGTGCACATGCCGCCGCAGCCGGGCCTACCCCTGGTGCGACACGAGCCATCGGCGAAAGGCCAAGGAGTGAGCGCGGTGCTACACGCCCCCACACCCCTCGGGCGGGGCACGACGGAGCGGGAACTGCCGCAGGCCCGCGGAGACCTGTCGGCCGCCGTCCTGGACGCCCTGCGGACCTCGCCCGCCCTGGCGCGGTTCCCCGGCGCCCACGAGGTGGAACAAGCCGATCCGCTCGGCGACGACCTGCAACTGGCGCTCTACGCCTGCTACGAACTGCACTACCTGGGCTTCACCGGCGTCGACCCGGCCTGGGAATGGGATCCGGAGCTGCTGCGGCTGCGCGCGGCCATGGAGGAGAACTTCCAGTGCGCCCTCCGCGCCGGGACCACCGGCCACCCGGACCTCGACGACGCGCTCGACGCCCTGCTCGTCGAACCGGTCCGCGGCGCCGGCGTCAGCCGGTACCTGCACGACGAGGGCTCGCTCTGGCAGCTGCGCGAGTACGCGGCCCAGCGCTCCCTGTACCACCTGAAGGAGGCCGACCCGCACGCCTGGGTCATCCCGCGCCTGCGCGGCCGGGCGAAAGCGGCGTTCGTCGCCGTGGAGTTCGACGAGTTCGGCGGCGGCCGGCCCGAACGCGTCCACGCCCGGCTCTTCGCCGACCTCATGGCCGATCTCGGCCTCGACACCGCCTACGGCCGCTACGTGGACGCCGCGTCCGCACAGATGCTGGCGACGGTCAACCTGATGTCCCTGCTGGGACTGCACCGCGCCCACCGCGGCGCTCTGGTGGGGCACTTCGCCGCCGTCGAGGTCACCTCGTCGCCCGCGTCACGGAGGCTGGCCGCGGCGATGCGCCGGACCGGGGCGGGCAGTGCCGCCGAGCGTTTCTACGACGAGCACGTCATCGCCGACGCCGTCCACGAACAGGTCGTGCGTCGGGACGTCATCGGCGGACTCCTGGAGGACGAGCCCTCGCTCGCGCCGGAGGTGGCGTTCGGGATCGCCGCGACGGAGTTCGTCGAGGACCGGTTCGCCGAGCAACTGCTGGGCGCCTGGCGGCAAGGGGCCACGAGCCTGCGGACGCAGGTGTGAGATGACAGGGTGCCGCCGCGTGGTTCGGCCGTACGGATACGAACCGCTACGCAACGTGATGGTCCGCCTGGCGGAAAAAGGCGCCTCGGATCACAATGAGGCACCGGACGGACGTCGTTCCGCCGCGTGGCTGGGGGCCGCAGAAACCGGGAGACCACGATGCTGATGCCCGACACGAGCGTCATCACCAGGCTGATTGCCCGCTACCGGGCCCAGGAACACCACCTCCTCGCCGCTCCGCACGACGAGCACGCCCGAAGACGCTTCGAGGACACCGCGTACACGCTGTGCGTCCTGATGTGCGAGCGCACGGCCCGCGAGGCGGTGCTGGCGGCCGAACGCTACGTGCACCGTCACATGCGCTCCGGCGCGCAGCCCATGGGCGAGCGCGCGGCGTCCGGCGGCTGCTGACCGGACGGGAACGTCCGCAGCGGCCGGCCGGACCGGCGAGGGAAAGCCGACCCGGACCAGAAAGGAGCAAGGTGCTCGAAGTCCGCAGAGCGCTTCCCGAGCCCGTCGTCGGCTTCGTACGCCGGCGCAAGGAACCCGTCGTCACGCAGACTCTGCGCTCCACGGCGGCGGCGACCATCTCCTACGTCGTCGCCCTGTACTGGGTCGACAGCACCGCTCCGCCGCTGACGGCCCCCCTCACCGCGCTCCTGGTCGTGCAGGTGACCCTCTACTCCACGCTCACCACCGGCGTACGGCGGGTCAACTCGGTCGTCGTCGGCGTGCTCATCGCCATCGGGTTCAGTGTGCTCGTCGGGCTGAGCTGGTGGAGCCTCGGCCTGATCATCCTGGCCTCCCTGGTGGTCGGACACCTCGTGCGCGTCGACGAGTTCGTCCCCGAGGTCGCCATCAGCGCCATGCTCGTGCTCGGTGTGACCCAGGTCGCCGACACCGCCTGGGACCGGGTGCTGGAGACACTGATCGGGGCAGTGGTGGGTCTGCTGTTCAACGTCGTGTTCGTACCGCCTGTGTGGGTCGAAACGGCCGGTGACTCCATCGAGGACCTGGCGCGGCGCATGCGGCGGCTCCTGCTCCTGATCGGCGAGGAACTGACCAGCCCCACGCACGTCGAACGGGCCGCCGCCCGCCTCCACGAGGCCCGCCGGCTCGACAACGACGTCGCCGACGTCGACGCCGCCCTGCGGCAGGCGGAGGACAGTCTGCGGCTCAACCCCCGCGTCAAGGAAGGGCTGCTGCACCGCATCGTGCTGCGCACCGGACTGGACACGCTGGAGATCTGCGCCGTCGTCCTGCGCGTCCTCGCGCGCACCATCACCGACCTCGCCAAGGAACGCAGAGGCGAGGCCCTGTTCACGCACGAGGTGGGCGTCGCCCTTCAGGAACTCCTCGGCCATGTCGCCGACACGCTCGTGAGCTTCGCCGTCCTCGTCACCACCACGACCAGCGGCAGCGCGGACGCCGCCGAGGCCCGGCTCACCGGAGAACTCGCCGCCGCCCGCACCAGCCGCGACAATGTCGCGGACCTGCTGCTCCAGGGCATGCAGGAGGTGCCCCGCCACTGGCAGTTGTACGGCGCCCTGCTCACCGAGATCGACCGCATCCTCGACGAACTCGACCTCGACCACCGCTCCCGGCGCCTGATGGAGGAACTCGACCGTCACACCAGGGAGCAGCGGGCGCGCCGCCCGAAGCTCTCCGCGCTGCTGGACCGGGCGCGCAACCGCAGGAAGCGCCGGTCCGCCGCCCACTGACCGGATGCCCGGCAGGAGGCACGTATCAGTCCCGAACCGGACGTCGTGACGGGACCCGTCACCACCGAGGTCCCGGCTGCTCACCGCCGCCACCATGACTCTGTGGCGGTGCGTCGTGCTCTTCTTCGCCCCGACCGGGGCCAGTTCGGCGCATCTCACGGCGAGCGGTGTGGTCGGGACACCGTCCCTGCCTCCCCGCATCCGGTGCGGCAGCCCGGTGGGACGAGGGAATTCATCCCTCCGGAGCGGACCGCACGTTGATCACGAAACCGTCGGCGGGGCGGGTGGGGACCCGGCTCAACGGGATGGACAGATCCTGCGGCGGCACCTCGTACTCGAGCCGCGCCAGCCGTACGGCCAGCGTCGCCAGGAGCGCGATCGTGACGTCCTCGCCCGGACAGCGGTGGCCGGTCGCCGCATCGCCGCCGCCCTGCGGGATGAGCGCGTACGGGTCGGCGGGAGGGCCGGCGGCGAAGCGGGCCGGGTCGAAGGCGTACGGATGGGGCCACAGCGCCGGGTCGTGCTGGTGCCCGTACACGTCGAGGACGATCAGCGTGCCCGCGGCGATCTCCGCGTCCTCGTAACGCACGTCCGCCGCCGCCAGCCCGGCCAGGAAGGGCACGAACGGGTAGAACCGGCGCACCTCGTGGGCGAACGCCTCGGCGTACGCGGGATCGCCCGTGCGCAGTGCGTCGCGGTGCTGGGGCCAGCGGTGCAGCGCATGCGCGGCGAACGTCAGGTACCAGGCGACGGCGGCGGTCGGGCGCACGATGTTCAGCACCTCCACCGCCGCCGTGTGCGTGTCCAGCGGCCGTCCGCCCGCCTCCTGGTGCAGAGCGACGGCCCGCAGGGCCGAGCCGCGGGGCGCGCCGTCCTCGTCCGGGACCGCGTCGCCGCGCACCGCCTCGATGAGTTCCGCGATCCGTGCCTCCTGCCGGGCGCGGGCCTGGCGCGCCCGCCAGTGCCGGGGGCCCGCCGTGGCGAAGCCGTCGGCCATGGCCACCAGGTCGTCCGCCACGGCCGGGACCTCGTCGTCGCCGATCGGCATGCCCGCCCACGAGCAGACCGCGCGGGTGATGACCCGCGCGGTCTCGCTGAACAGCTCCGTCCGCGTCGAGGCGGCCCACGACCGGGACGCGAGGTCCCACTCCGTGCCGGCGCTCTCCGCGAGAGAACCGACGGCCGCTTCGTCCTTGAGCAGGGACACCAACAGCGCCTTGCGCACCCGGTGGCTCTCGCCGTCCAGGGTGTGCACGGCCCCGCGCCCGAACAGCGTGTCCACCACGGGGCCGGGCAGCGCGGCGCGGCGGACGACGTGCCGTTCGTCGTAGAAGAAGCGGGCCGCGTCCACGCCGTGCAGCACGATGGCACGGCGGCCGAGGAAGCGGGTGGGGACGGGCGCTCCGCCCTCCCGGCGCAGCAGGTCCGGGATCCAGGCGTAGCCCTGGGTCAAAGCGGAGAGGGTGGCGTCGGGGCGCAGTGTCTCGCGGAGATCCATGCGCTCAGGGTTCCCCGCCGCACGGGCGGAATGCTCACTTATCCGGCATTACCGCTCATGCGGCGTCCCGCATGACCTCGCTGCGCAGCTGGTCGCAGCAGCGGCTGATGAGCCGGGACACGTGCATCTGGGAGATGCCGAGCGTCTGGGCGATGCTGCTCTGTGTCATGTCGCGGAAGAAGCGCATGTAGAGGATGTTCTGCTCCCGCTCGGGCAGCTTGCGCAGGCCGGGTTTGACCGCCTCCCGGTCGACGAGGACGTCGATCGCGGGATCGGCGGAGCCGAGCGTGTCGCCGAGGGAGTAGCCGTCGTCCGCGCCCGGCAGCTCGGCGTCCAGGGACAGGGTCGTGAAGCTCTCCAGGGCCTCGAGCCCGAGGAGCGCGTCCTCCTCGCACACGCCGGCGCGTTCGGCGATCTCGGCGACCGTGGGGGAGCGGCCGGAGATGGTCTGGCTCAGGTCCTGGCGCGCGAAGCGGACGCGGTTGCGCAGGTCCTGCACCCGGCGGGGTACGTGCAGGGCCCACATGTGATCGCGGAAGTGGCGCTTGACCTCGCCGACGACGGTGGGGACGGCGAAGCTCTCGAAGGCGCCGCGCGAGGGGTCGTAGCGGTCCACGGCCTTCACGAGGCCGAGTGCGGCGACCTGTTGCAGGTCCTCGAGGGATTCGCCACGGTTGCGAAACCGGCCCGCGATCCGTTCCGCCATGGGCAGCCAGGCCGCCACGATCTCCTGCCGCAGTTCCTGCCGCTCAGGACCGTCGTCCAGCTCGGCCATCCTCCGGAAGGCGTCTGCGGTGTCGGGGGCATCGGAGTGCGAGTGCTTGCCTTGTGCCAGCGTGCGCATGATGTCGGGTCTTCCTGCAGGGTGTGGTGCCTTGAAGGATTCGACTCACCCGCAGAAGCGGTCCCTGGGCCGGTCTCCCGCACCCGGAGCCTCGGCTCCCGCGGGGTGTGCTCCGTCCGAAGCACAACACGCGGCTGCCCGGGACTTCACAGCCAAAACGTGGCACAGAGGGCGCTTTTCCGCCGGAGAACGGCCCTCACAGGGCGGCGGGCGCCCGCACCGGCAGGTGGTACACGGCGAAGGCGTGCCCGATGACCGGCTGGGCGACGTTGCGCACCTTCACACCGCCCGCGGTCAGGCCGTGCTCGGTGCCCAGATGCGCGTGCCCGTGCACCGCGAGGTCGGCACGGCCCTCGTCCACCGCCTCGGCCAGCAGATAACTGCCCAGGAACGGGTAGATCTCCGGCGGCTCACCGGCCAGCGTGTCCGGTACGGGGGAGTAGTGCGTCAGCGCGATCCGCGCGGCGCAGCCTCGCTCCTCGAGCTCCAGCAGCGAACGGCACAGGTCCGCCGCGCACCGCCGGGTGTAGCGGACGAACGCCTTCATCTCCGGCTCGCCGAACTCGCCCGCGCTGCGTCCCGCGAACCCCCCGCAGAAGCCCTTCGTACCGGCGATCCCGAGCCGGGTGCCGTCGATGTCCAGTACGGTGCCCGAACCCTCGAGGACCGTGACCCCGGCCCGCTGGAGGACCGTGGTGACCTTGTCCTCCTGGTCGCTGTGGTAGTCGTGGTTGCCCAGCACGGCGACGACGGGCACGGGCAGCCCCTCCACCTCCGCGGCCACCACCTGAGCCTCCTCCACCGTGCCGTGGCGCGTCAGGTCACCGGCCAGCAGCAGGACGTCGGCGCTCTCGCCGAGGGTGTCGAAGGCCGGACGCAGCGCACCGTGGCTGTCCGGGCCCAGATGGATGTCTCCGACGGCGGCTACGCGAATCACTCCAGCTCCTCAGGGCGTTCGGGGGCCGTCGCGCCGGCGATCACCAGATCGGCCCGCATCGGCAGCCCGCCGAGTTCGGCTTCGGCGATGCGCAGGATCTCTGCCCTGCACGCCGCGCTGGACACGGTGCCGTTCAGGTGCACGTATCCACCGCGCATGTCGATCTGGACGCCCAGTTCGGCGACGTCCTCCTCCGCGAGCCGCTCGCGCAAGCGCGCGATGCGGTACTCGGACGCCTCGAAGCGGGTCATGGCACACCTCCCGGACCGCCGGTCCGCGGCGAGATCACGTCGAGCCGTTCCAGCAGATACAAGAACGCGTCCGGCATGGGGGACGCCGTGTGTTCGCGGCGCAGCGCGTCCCAGTCGACCCGCTCGCGCAGCGCCCGCGCGACGGGCAGGAGCGCGCCGAAGTCGCAGTGGTGCTCGGACAGTGCCGCGAGTCTGCTGCTCATCAGGTCCGTCGGCGCCAGCACCGGCATGTGCACGGAGTCCACCGACAGGATCTCCGCCCGGTCCAGCATCTCCTTGGTGACCGGACGGTGCGCCAGCTCGAAGATCAGGTCGATCTCCTCGCCGCCCGCCCTCGCTTTCATGAGCCAGTCCTCCGGCGGGGACACGACCTCGACCCCTCCCTGCGTGAGGGCCCGCACGACGCCCTCCGCGTCCTTGCGCCGCAGGCAGAAGTCGGAGTCGTGCTGCAGCCGCAGCGGCACCCCGTAGGCGTACACCGCGACGCTCCCGACGAGGGCGAACGGGTAGCCCGACGCCTTGAGCAGCGCCGCCACCTCTTTGGTGGCCTGGAGGATGGCCTGGGTGTGGTCCTCGGGCAGCGGCTCGGCCTCGGTCCGGGTCGCCGGGGCCGCCGCGGTGCCGCCCGCGCCCATGACCCGGCCGGAGACAGGCCGCACATGTGCGGTGCGGGGAGTTTCCTTGATGGGGTTCATCGCCGGTGCTCCGTCCAACGTCGGGAACGTCATGTACCCCTTCGGCGGCTGTCGATCCATGGTTGCACCTGTCCGGGTGGAATTCGCGGGGGACCGGTGTGCCGGGGCGGCGGGCGGGTACCCGCAGGCTCCTCCGGTACGGCCGTCCCACCGGACCGCGGCGCGCGGCGCGCCGAGGGGGCAGTGGCACGGCGGCCCGGCCGGGCAACAACCGAGGAGCCGGAAAGCGCCGGCGCGAGTGTCGAGGAGGCGGGAGCCCATGGGTCCGGAAGCCACCAGAGGGGCCGGAGATCAGGCGGCCACCGGAGGCGATCGGTTCTCTGTGACCACCGAGCGGCGGGCGGACGCCGTCGTCCTCGTGCTCAGCGGTGAACTCGACCACGACACGGCCGAGCCGCTGCGCGAGGCCCTGGCCCTGCATGTGCGCCAGGGAGCCCGGCGCATCCTCGTCGACTGCGGCCCGCTCTCCTTCTGCGACTCCACCGGCCTGAACGTCCTGCTGCACGCGAGGCTGGCCGCGCTGGAGGCGGGAGGCCGGATCGAACTCGCCGGACTGCGCCCGCCGGTGGCACGGATGTTCGAGATCACCGGAGCGTACTCGGTCTTCCAGGTGTACGCCGGCGTCGAGGAAGCGCTGGCGGACGAGCGGCCGGCGTAGCGGGGGGTCCGATGAACAATACGACCCTTGGCGGCGCGGGACAGACCCGCAGGCTGGCGCTGTACGGCACGAAGGGCGTGGTGACCCGGTGCCGCGACTTCACGCAGGACGCGCTGTACGACTGGGGGTGGACGCAGGCCAGGGACCTGATCGGACTCGACGACGAGAACGGCGAGGTCGTCGAGGACGTGCTGCTGCTCGTCTCGGAGATCGTGACCAACGCCTGCCTGCACGCGGGAGGGCCGCATGAGCTCGTGCTCCACCAGTACGGGCCGCGGCTGCGGATCGAGGTCGCGGACGCCAGCCCCGAACCGCCGCGCCGCCGCGTGCCGAAAGACCTCGCGCAGCCCGGCGGCCACGGCCTGATCATCCTGGAACGCCTCGCCCGTACCTGGGGCTCCGAGCGCCGAGGCACGGGCAAGGTGGTCTGGGTCGAGGTCGCGGTCCCCCCGCCCGCACACCGCGGGGGAGCGGTCGGCGGGGCGGGACCGGGGAGGACGTGATCCCCTTGCCGTGATCCCTCGAGGTCAGGCCATGATGCCTTCGCGCAGCGTCCCGAGGATCCGCGCGAGCAGCCGGGAGACGTGCATCTGCGAGATGCCCAGCCGTTCGCCTATCTCCGCCTGGGTGAGCTCCTCGCGGAAGCGCAGCGACAGGATCAGCCGGTCGCGCTCGTCGAGCGTCGCGATGAGCGGCTTGAGCGCTTCCAGACAGTCCACGATGTCGAACGCGGGGTCCTCCACGCCCAGTCGGCGCGAGACACCGGTGGAGGCGTCCTCCTCGTTGACCGCCGTGTCCAGCGACTGGGCGGTGTAGCCGTTGGACGCGCGCTCGCCCTCCAGCACCTCCTCCTCGCTGACGTGCAGGTGCTCGGCCAGCTCGGCGGTCGTGGGCCTGCGGCCCAGCTGCTGCTCCAACACGTCGAGCGCCTTCGCGAGCTCGATGCGCAGCTCCTGCAGCCGCCTCGGGACGCGGACCGACCAGCTGGAATCGCGGAAGTACCGCTTGATCTCCCCGACCACGGTCGGCAGCGCGAAGGAGGCGAACTCCACCTCGCGCTGCACGTCGAAGCGGTTGATCGCCTTGATGAGGCCGATCGTGCCGACCTGGATGATGTCCTCCATCGGCTCGGCCCGGTTGCCGAAACGGGCCGCCGCGAACTTGACGAGGCTCAGGTTGAGCTCGACCAGCGTGTTGCGGACGTACGCGTACTCCGCGGTGCCCTCGTCGAGCTCGGCCAGGCGCCGCAGAAGCGCCGCCGAGAGCGGGCGGGCGTCCGCGGGGCTGACGGTCCGGGGATCACGGATCTGCGGCAGCCCGGCCATCGCGGCGCGGGCGGCGCCGCCGGGATACGGCGGCGCGGCCGCGAGGGGAGACGGCTGAGTGTCTGGGCTGCTGGCCATCGGGTTTCCTTCGACGGGGCAGAGGCCGGCGCTGTCGGCTGCAGCGGGACCGTCGGGCGAATCCCTGTTGTGGGGGGCTTTCCCACTTTTGCATGCTTTGATGCCGATTTGATGGGCACTGGCACGTTATGGGAAGCCCACCGGAACTGAGCCCGGTCTCGACCGGCCGCCGGTTCGCCCTCGACGGCGGACCGGGGGTCGTGGCGCGCTGCCGGGACCTGACGCGTGAGGCCCTGCACGACTGGTTCCCGCAGACCGGACCCGGCGTGGCCGTGGCCGTGGGCGACGTGCTGCTGCTCGTGTCCGAGATCGTGACCAACGCGTACCGGCACGGTGGCTTCCCGTACGAGCTGGAGCTCGACCGGGGACCCGGCCGTATCTGGGTCCAGGTCAGCGACACCAGCGCGGTCCGCCCCCGACCCCACGGCCCGCACCGTGCCGCCCGTTCCTCCGGTCACGGTCTCTACCTGCTGGAGCGGCTCTCCGCCGACTGGGGCTGGGCCCGGCACGGCACCGGCAAGACGGTGTGGTTCGCCGTCGACATCCCCGGGTGAGCCGCGCCCGGTGGTCCCCGAACCCTGAGCGGTCCGCTGGGGTGTCCCGCACATGCCCGCGTGACACAGTGGAGGAAGCCGTAGACGACGCCGCCCGCGCTTGAGTCGCGCGGCGCCGCGCCCCCCACAGCACGAGGTCTGCGATGGATGCGTCCGCCCCCGCGCCGGGCCCGGAACCGGGCCGGCCGCCCGCCGATCTGAGCGAGGAGGAGCTGAGGAAACTACTCGCCGGTCTCGTCGCCGTACGCGACGGGGACCTGTCCGTCCGGCTGCCGAGCGATTCCTCGGGCCTGCTCGGTGAGATCGCGGGGATCTACAACGAGATGGTCGACCAGTTGTCCCTGGTCACCTCGGAGGTCACCCGCGTCGCCCGCGAGGTCGGCGGCCAGGGGCTGCTGGGCGGCCAGGCACGGGAGCCGCGGGACAGCGGAGTGTGGACCGAGCTGACGTCCGGCGTGAACACCATGGCCGACAACCTCACCTCCCAGGTGCGCAATATCGCCCAGGTCGCCACCGCCGTCGCCCGTGGCGACCTCACCCGCAAGATCGACGTCGACGCCCGCGGCGAGATCCTCGAACTCAAGGAGACCATCAACACGATGGTCGACCGGCTCTCCTCGTTCGCCGAGGAGGTCTCCCGGGTGGCCCGTGAGGTCGGCACCGACGGAAACCTCGGCGGACAGGCCACCGTCCGCGGCGTCTCCGGCACGTGGAAGGACCTCACCGACAACGTCAACTCCATGGCGAACAACCTCACCAACCAGGTACGCAACATCGCCCAGGTCACCACGGCCGTCGCCCGCGGCGACCTCACCCGCAAGATCGACGTCGACGCGCGCGGCGAGATCCTGGAGCTGAAGACCACCATCAACACGATGGTCGATCAGCTGTCCGCGTTCGCGGCGGAGGTCACCCGCGTGGCCCGCGAGGTCGGCAGCGAAGGCCGGCTCGGCGGCCAGGCGGAGGTGGAGGGCGTCTCCGGCACCTGGAAACGGCTCACCCAGAACGTCAACGAACTCGCCGGCAACCTGACCCGTCAGGTACGCGCCATCGCCGAGGTCACCAGTGCCGTCGCCGAGGGCGACCTCACCCGCTCCATCACCGTCGAGGCCCCGGGCGAGGTCGGCGACCTCAAGGACAACATCAACGCGATGGTGGAGTCCCTGCGCGCCACCATCCGCGCCAACGAGGAACAGGACTGGCTCAAGAGCAACCTCGCCAGGATGTCCGGCCTGATGCAGGGCACCCGCAACCTCGACGTCGTCGCCGAACGCATCATGGAGGAGGTCCCGCCGCTGGTCCGCGCCCAGTACGGCGGATTCTTCCTGGCAAAGGAGGGGCGCGACGGGCCCGAGCTCGTGATGATCGCTTCCTACGGCTCTCCCGAGGGCCCCGGGGAGCAGCCGCGCCGCTTCCGGTTCGGCCAGTCCCTCGTCGGCCAGGCCGCGCGCAGCCGCCGCCCCGTCGAGGTGCACGACCTGCCGCCCGGCTACGCCACCGTCACGACCGGCACCGGCAGCGCCGACCCGAGCCATCTGCTCGTGCTGCCCGTCGTCCTCGAGGAGCAGGTGCTCGCGGTCATCGAACTCGCCGCCGTCCGCCCGCTCACCGTCGTCCACCGCCACTTCCTCGACCAGTTCATCGAGACCGTCGGCGTCAACGTCAGCACCCTCCTCGCCAACAGCCGCACCGACGAACTCCTGGAGCAGTCGCAGCGGCTCACCGCCGAACTCAGCACTCGCTCCAAGGAGCTGACGGCACGCCAGAAAGAGCTCCAGCGTTCCAACGCCGAGCTCAAGGAGAAGGCGGCTCTGCTGGCCGACCGCAATCGCGACATCGAGCGCAAGAACCTGGAGATCGAGCAGGCCCGCCAGGAACTGGAGGCGCGAGCCCAGCAGTTGTCGCGGACGTCGATGTACAAGTCCGAGTTCCTGGCCAACATGAGCCACGAACTGCGCACCCCGCTCAACAGCCTGCTCATCCTGGCCCAGCTCCTCGCGCAGAACGTCGAAGGCAACCTGACCGAGAAGCAGGTCGACTACGCGCAGGTCATCCACTCGGCCGGCTCCGACCTGCTCCAGCTCATCAACGACATCCTGGACCTGTCGAAGGTCGAGGCGGGCAAGATGCCCGTCCACCCGGCCCCGTTCGCCCTCTCCGACCTCATGGAGTACGTCGAGGCCACGTTCCGGCCCGTCGCCGACGAGCACGACCTCGCCTTCGAGGTGATCGCGGAGCCCGGCACCCCCGACCGCCTGACGACCGACGAGTCGCGGCTGCGCCAGGTACTGCGCAACCTGCTGTCCAACGCCCTGAAGTTCACCGAGCGGGGCCGGGTCGAACTGCGCGTCGCGAGCGTCCCCGAGGACGAGGTGCCCGCCCCGCTGCGCGGCACCGGAGCCGTCGTCGCCTTCCACGTCCGCGACACCGGCATCGGCATCCCCGCCGACCGCCTGGAGAGCATGTTCGGCGCCTTCCAGCAGGGCGACGGCACCACCTCACGCCACTACGGCGGCACCGGCCTCGGCCTGTCCATCAGCCGGGAGGTCGCCAGTCTGCTGGGCGGTGTGATCGACGTGGACAGCAGCCCCGGACGCGGCAGCTGCTTCACCCTCTTCCTGCCCGTCCACGGTCGCGGCGGCGTCTTTGGCGCGTCGGAGACCGGCATCGCTCCGGAGGAGACGGACGTGCCCGCCCCGGACACGTCCGCCACCGGCCACACCGTCCTCGTCGTGGACGACGACAGACGCAATGTGTTCGCCCTCACCGAGATCCTCGAGAGCGAGGGCATCAGAGTGCTGACGGCCGACAACGGCAGGGACGGCATCGAACTGCTGCGGACCCACGACGAGATCGGACTCGTCATGATGGACGTGATGATGGCCGGCATGGACGGATACGCGACCATGGCCGCCATGCGGGACCTCCCGCGCGCCGGGCACGTGCCGGTCATCGTCGTCACCGCCAAGGCCATGCCGAACGACCGGGCCGACGCCCTCGCCGCGGGCGCCGACGACTACGTGGCCAAGCCCGTGGACGCCCTCCGGCTGCTGGCGAAGATCCGGGCCCTGCTGAGGGAGACGCACAGCCCGTGACCGCGGGGCGACGCGACGGACCCAGCCTGTGCGGGGCGTCCACGCGTACGCACAGGAGCCGCGGAGAGGAGCCGGAGGCGGTGACCGAGCGGCGCCGCGGTCCGCCCGGCGTCAGGAGGGACGGCGTCAGGAGGGACGGCGTCAGGAGGGACGGATGGCGATCAGGCTGGTGTCGTCGTCCGTGTCGCCGGTGGCCTCGCGGAGGAGCCGGTCCACCTGTTCCTCGACGGAGCACGGACCGAGCTCCTCCGCGGTCAGGCACAGGGCGTCCAGCCCACTGTCCAGGCCGTCGTGGCGCCGCTCGATGAGACCGTCCGTGAACAGCAACAACGTGTCACCGGGGACCAGTCGGGTCGTCTTCTCGCTGTACGAGGTCGTCGGCAGGGCGCCCAGCAGGATGTCGTGCGGCGGCTCCAGCAGCCGGGCCCTGCCCTCGCGGACCAGCAGGAGGGGCAGATGGCCCGCGCTCGCCCAGTGCAGGACGCGGTCCGACGGGTCGTACAGCGCGCACACGGCCGTGGCCGTGGGGTGCCCCGGCGCGTGCAGCGTCACCTCGTTGAGCCAGTCCATGAGCCGGCCGGGGGGATGACCCGTGAAGGCAAGCCCTCGCAGGGCGTTGCGCAGGGCCACCATTCCCGTGGCCGAGTCGATCCCGTGTCCCGCGACGTCCCCGACCGCCACCAGCACCTGTCCGTCCGGCAGCGGCAGGATGTCGTACCAGTCACCGCCGACCCGGTACTCGGCCGCCGCCGGCCGGTAGCGGGCCGCCGCGCTCAGCCCCGGCAGCAGGGCCGGCGGCGGGATCTCCGGCACGATGGCCTGCTGCAGCTGGAGAACCAGCCGGTGCCGCAGAACGGCCTGCGCGCGCACCGCGTTGAGCTGGTCGAACGTCGCGGTGAGCGCGACCTCCGTGTGGTACTCGGCGGAGATGTCCTGGTAGACGCCGGTGATCCCGGTGAGCGTGGACTCGCGCAGCAGCGGCTCGGCGGCGATCCGCACATGACGGGGACCGCCGTCCTGCCGCACCACCCGGACCACGGCCGACGCGCCCTTGCGGCGCTCCATCACATCGGTGAGCAGCTCCGCGAGATCGTCCGTGTCCTCGGGATGCACGCGCGAACGCAGTTCGGGAAGGGGGACGGGGAGCGCGTCCCGGGGCATGCCGAAGATCGCGTACGTCTGCTCGGTCCACGTCGTCCGGCCCGTCGTCAGGTCGTCCTCGAACAGCGCGAGGCCTTGCAGACGCCCCACCGCGCGGCCGACCGCCGTGCGGCGGTCGCTCGCCGTGTGCCACAGGACGACGGCACGGTCCCCGCCCGCCGGGAGGACGCGCACGTCCAGGAGCGGAGCCGGGGACTCGTCGCCGTGGTGCTCGGCGGGCAGCCGTGCCGCCCGCTGGAGGAAGCCCGCGTACTGTGCGCGCCGGGCCATCGCCGACAGGTCCCTGTGCACCAGGGGGAACGCCACCTCGATCGGGCGGCCCGCCACCCGGTGGGCCCCGCCGAGGGCCTCGGCCGCCTGCGCGTTCACGTGCTCGACTGTCAGGGCATAGTCGCCCGGGTCCCGGTGCAGCGTCATCGCGGGGCCGACCAGACTGTCCAGCAGGTCGTCGAGCGCGGGCAGTTCGGCGAGCGGCTCGGCCGCCACCCCCAGCAGCCGGCCCGCGACCTCGACGAGCGCCGGCAGCGCGACACGCACTTGTTCGTCCAGCTCGGTGCTGTCCGGCCAGACGGCCAGGGCAAGGCCCGCCGGGGAGCCGCGCACGCGCAGCGGGACGACCGCCCGCGCGGCCCGCGCCACGGGGCCGGGCAGCACGTCCCCGTCCGCAGGGCCGGACGGCAGCCATACCGGCTCGCCCTCGGTGAGCGCCCTGCGCAGGGGCAACGGCGCGGCGGGCGGGATCCACCGCCACTGAGACGCCTCCAGGGCGCCGACCCCCGCATGCCCCATGAGCTCCAGGCAGCCGGACTCCGTCTGCCGCCACAGCCACAGCGCCTCCACCCCGAGCGGACGCAGGCCGCCCTCCAGCAGCGTGGCGGCACCCCTGGAGACGGACTCCTCGGCCTCCGCCGCGGCCGTGACCTGACGCAGCCGGCGGGCGTCGGTCCACAGGGTGCTTCCCTGATCGCGGTCCGGGGCAGGGGGCGCGGAGACGGCGAGGGAACCGGCCACGCCGTTGACGATGTCGGCGGCGATGTCCTCCGGGCTCGATGCGGCGGCCCGCGCCAGCCGCGCCAGATGTTCGGCCGCCTCGGACGGCGAGGTCTGCAGCTGTGCGGCGAGGATGCCGGTGGCCACGTCGGTCAGATGCCGTCGGGTGATGTCGTCCCGCAGCGCGGCGTTCTCCGCGGTGAGCCGCTGGAGGACCGCCGGCGTGTGGTTCTGCCCGCCGCCGCCTTCGAAGGGCCCGTGCGCAGGCATGTGTCTCGACCACTCCCTCTCGGGCAGCGCGGGCGACCGGGAACGATCGCAGCCCCGCTGTGGAGTTTACGCGCGGCGGGGAGCGGCGGCACATGTGCGCACCGGCGGGTGTCCGGCATGGCCCTGATCCGCCGGACACGCCCGCAAGGACCGCCGGCGCCGGATTGCCGCCGGCCGGCGCGGGTACCCGCAGTACCCGATCGCCGCAGCGCTCGGCTGCGCGATTGCGGCACCGTCCGGTGCGGCGCACGGTGGACGGGTCGGATCCGTCCCGGTCGAAGGAGTAGACATGCCCCGCGGTTCCAGCCCCAAGAGGGAACGGCAGTACGAGCACATCAAGGAGAGCGCCGAGCAGCGCGGCGAGAGCGACAAGCGCGCCAAGGAGATCGCGGCGCGGACGGTCAACAAGGAGCGGGCCCGCTCGGGCGAGTCCCGCACGGCGAGCAAGACGTCCAAGCAGGACATGTCCTCTTCGAGCCGCGGCGGGAAGCGTTCGGGGAAGGGCTCCGAGGGCCCCACGTACGACCAGCTGTACGCGGAGGCGCAGCGCCGCAACGTGCACGGCCGCTCCTCCATGAACAAGGCCGAACTGAAGCGGTCCCTCGGCAAGTGACGGCCTTTCGGGCGGTCCCTGCCAGTGGTCCGGCCGGCCGGACGCCTCCTCGTCACCCGGTCGGCCGAACCATGTGCCGGAGCCGTCGGTGACCGCGCGCCGTTCAGCTCTTCGCCGCCGCCTCGCCGGCCTCCGCCCCCACCGCATCGGCGACCTCCGTGTCCACCGCCGCCCGGACGAGCGCCGCCGCGAGATGCGCCGGATCGTTGTTCCGCACGGACTTCAGGCCGCGGGCGGACTTCAGAAGGGTCTGCGCGTCGGCGGGCAGGCCCAGTCGGCGGGCACCGTCCAGGGCCTTGTCGTCCAGCAGCGGCCCCGCCTCCGGCCACACGCCCTGCACCTCGCGCAGGAAGATCTCCACCCCGGCCGGTCCGAGACCGGGCACCTCGCGCAACAGCTTCCGCAGCTCCCCGGCGTCCCTGCCGGCCGCCTCGCGCAGGCGGCGCAGGTCTCCGCCGTACTTGTCGAGCACCAGCTCGGCCGCCTTGCCCAGCTGAGTCGCCGTGCTCTCGTCGTAACGCCGGTAGCCGCCCCTGCCGAGCGCGTCGACCCTGTCCTGCCAGGACGCGTCGGCCATGGCGCGTGCGCTGCGCATGCCCGCACCGTTGAGCTCCCGCGCGGAGGCGACCGCGGCCGAGCTGCGGATGCGGGCGCTCAGCAGACAGGTGAGCACGAGCAGCCGGTACAGCGGCTGCGGGGTGTCCCGCAGCCGGATGCCCGCCTCCTCGGCGTAGGTGCTGCCGTGCTCGTCGAGCAGCGCCCGCAGGACCTCGCGCTGCTTCGCGGGGGACGCGGTCCGCGCGGTCATGCCCGCTCACCGTTCCCGTGCGGCCGGTGCAGCGGCGCGTCGCTCCGGCCGCGGGCGGACTCGTCCGTCCAGGCCGTGTCGACCTGCACGCTTCCCCGCGGCCCGGGAGGCTCGGGGAGAGGGGTGGGGATCGCCGGCTCCATGGTCTTCCTCCCTCGGATGCCGGATATCGCGTCAGGAGCGGGTACCCGCTGGGTGGGCGGCGACACGCCGTCCCGCGCCGAGGCGGCGCGGGACACAGCGACGAACGGAAGGGACGGTTGGCCGTGAACGAGACCGAGCGCCAGGGCATCGACCCGGCACGCCTGGACGAGCAGGACCTGCTGCGCGAGCTGGAGAGCATCCACCGCAGCCGTCACGACACGCTGCTGTACGGGTCGGCGGCCGCGTTCACGGCGCACGACGTGCGCATGAAGGAGCTGGAGGCCGAGTACCTGCGCCGCCACCCCGAGCGCCCGGTCGCCTCGGGCCGCACGCGCGAGGGCGCCCGCTCCCGCGGCCACAGCTGACCGGGGGCAGGGGCCTCGCGGCACCGGGGCCCGGCCCCGGTGCCGCCTCGATCAGCGGCCCGCGGTGACGTCAGCGGCCCGCGGCGACGCCGGAGCTGCGCGCGAACTCGGCCGTGAACGCCGCGCAGAACGCCTTGAGATCGGCCGGCTTGCGGCTCGTGATCAGCGTGCTCGGCGCCGCCTGGCAGACCTGCACCTGCTCGTCCACCCAGTCGCCTCCCGCGTTGCGGATGTCGGTGCGCAGGCTGGGCCAGGACGTCAGGGTGCGCCCGCGGACGACGTCGGCCTCCACCAGCGTCCACGGGGCGTGGCAGATCGCGGCGACCGGCTTGCCCGCATCGAAGAAGGACCGTACGAAGGCGACGGCCTTGCCGTCCATGCGCAGCGCGTCCGGGTTGGCCAGACCGCCGGGCAGCACCAGCGCGTCGTAGTCGTCCGCGGACGCGTCGGACACCGCCTGGTCCACCGGGAAGGTGTCCGCCTTGTCGAGGTGGTGGAAGGCCTGCACCGTGCCGGGGCGCGTCGCGATCAGCCTCGGCTCGTGGCCCGCGTCCTTCACCGCCTCCCACGGGTCGGTGAGCTCGACCTGCTCCACGCCCTCGTGCGCCGTCAGAAATGCGATCAGCATGATGAACGCTCCTCCTCTGTCCCGTCGGCTGCCTGGCCGGGGCGAGTACCCGGAAGCCCGGGCGGCGACACCGCCGCCGGTTCCCTGGTTTGAAGCGGGCACGGACGGGCACTCGGATGTCCGGTCGAGCGGCCGATGGGATGAGGCCGGGTGCGGACGGCGGTCCCGCACCCGGCTCCCACGGCTCTCGGTTCCTCTACCGCGGCCGCGCGAACGCCTCGAGCAGGCGCTCCGCCGCCAGCGTCGCGGTCAGCGTGCCCTCCCGGACCCGGCGTTCGACGTCCGGCGCGAGTTCCCGCACGGCCGGGTGCCGGTGCAGCCGCTCCACCAGCGCGTCGCGGACCATCGCCCAGGTCCAGTCGATCTGCTGGTCACGCCGTTTGGCCGCCAGCCGCCCCGTCGACTCCAGCACCGTCCGGTGCTGCTCCAGCCGCTCCCACACCGTGTCGAGCCCGGTGCCCTCGCGGGCGCTGCACGACAGCACCGGAGGTGTCCACGCGGCGTCGGCCGGATGCATCAGCCGCAAGGCGCCGGCCAGTTCCCGGGCGGCGGACCGGGCGTCGCGCTCGTGCGGGCCGTCCGCCTTGTTCACGGCGATCACGTCGGCGAGCTCCAGCACGCCCTTCTTGATGCCCTGGAGCTGGTCGCCGGTGCGGGCGAGGCTCAGCAGCAGGAACGAGTCGACCATGTCCGCCACCGCGGTCTCGGACTGGCCGACGCCGACCGTCTCGACCAGTACGACGTCGTACCCGGCGGCCTCCATCACGATGATCGTCTCGCGGGTCGCCTTCGCCACACCGCCGAGCGTGCCCGCGCTGGGGGAGGGCCGCACGAAAGCGGCCGGATCCGTCGCGAGCCGCTCCATCCGGGTCTTGTCGCCCAGGATGGAGCCGCCGGTCCGCGTGGACGACGGGTCGACCGCGAGGACCGCGACCCGGTGGCCCAGGCCCGTGAGCATCGACCCGAGCGCATCGATGAACGTGGACTTGCCGACGCCGGGCACACCGCTGATGCCCACCCGCCGGGCCGCGCCCGCGTACGGCAGCAGCTCGGTGAGCAACTGCTGCGCGAGCACCTTGTGGTCGGCGCGCGTGGACTCGACGAGCGTGACGGCGCGGGCGACGTAGGCCCGCGACCCGTCCCGCACGCCCTTGACGTAGGCGTCGATGTCGATCTTCGGCGGCATGGGCCTACAACTCGTGGCCGAGGGAGCCGGCGAGCGTGTGCACGAGGTCCCTCGCCGCGTCCGGGATCACCGTCCCCGGCGGGAAGACCGCCGCAGCGCCCGCGTCGTGCAGCGCCTGGACGTCCTGGGGCGGGATCACACCACCGACGACGATCATGATGTCCTCGCGGCCCTCGGCCGCCAGCTCCTCGCGGAGCGCGGGCACCAGCGTCAGATGCCCCGCGGCCAGCGACGAGACGCCCACGATGTGCACGTCCGCCTCGACCGCCTGCCGGGCCACCTCGGCCGGCGTCTGGAACAGCGGGCCGACGTCCACGTCGAAACCGAGGTCGGCGAAGGCCGTCGCGATTACCTTCTGGCCGCGGTCGTGGCCGTCCTGCCCCATCTTGGCGACCAGGATGCGCGGCCTGCGGCCCTCGGCCTCCTCGAACGCGTCCACCAGGGCACGGGTGCGGTCCACCGCGGGTGACATGCCTGCCTCGTTCCGGTAGACGCCCGAGATCGTACGGATCTGGCCCGAGTGCCGGCCGTAGACCTTCTCCAGGGCGTCGGAGATCTCCCCGACGCTCGCCCTGGCGCGGGCCGCGTCCACCGCCAGCGCCAGCAGGTTGCCTTCCAGGCCGCCGCCCTGCGCGGGCCCGGCCTCCGCGGCCGCCGTCAGCGCGCGCAGCGCGTCCTGGCAGGCCGCCTCGTCACGCTCGGCGCGCAGTCGGCGCAGCTTCTCCACCTGCTGCGCCCGCACCTGGGAGTTCTCGACCTTGAGGACGTCGATCTGCTCGTCGGACTCCACCCGGTACTTGTTGACGCCGATCACCGGCTGGCGGCCGGAGTCGATCCGGGCCTGGGTGCGCGCCGCCGCCTCCTCCACCCGCAGCTTGGGAATGCCCGCGTCGATGGCCTTCGCCATGCCGCCCGCCGCCTCGACCTCCTCGATGTGCTGCCAGGCCCGGCGCGCGAGATCGTGGGTGAGCTTCTCCACGTATGCGCTGCCGCCCCACGGGTCGATGACCCGGCAGGTGCCCGACTCCTGCTGGAGCAGGAGCTGGGTGTTGCGGGCTATGCGGGCGGAGAAGTCGGTCGGCAGGGCCAGTGCCTCGTCCAGGGCGTTGGTGTGGAGCGACTGCGTGTGCCCCTGCGTGGCGGCCATCGCCTCGACGCAGGTGCGCGTGACGTTGTTGAACACGTCCTGAGCGGTGAGCGACCAGCCCGACGTCTGCGAATGCGTGCGCAGCGAGAGCGACTTGGGGCTCTTCGGGTCGAACTTCTTCACCAGCTTCGCCCACAGCAGGCGCGCCGCGCGCAGCTTGGCGACCTCCATGAAGAAGTTCATGCCGATCGCCCAGAAGAACGAGAGCCGCGGCGCGAACGAGTCCACGTCCAGTCCCGCCGCGATGCCGGCCCGCAGATACTCCAGGCCGTCGGCCAGTGTGTACGCGAGCTCCAGGTCGGCCGTCGCCCCGGCCTCCTGGATGTGGTAGCCGGAGATGGAGATCGAGTTGTAGCGGGGCATCTTCTGCGAGGTGTACGCGAAGATGTCCGAGATGATCCGCATCGAGGGAGCCGGCGGGTAGATGTAGGTGTTGCGGACCATGAACTCCTTGAGGATGTCGTTCTGGATGGTCCCGGCCAGCTTCTCGGGCGGCACACCCTGCTCCTCGGCGGCCACGATGTACAGCGCCAGCACGGGCAGCACCGCGCCGTTCATCGTCATCGACACGCTCATCCGGTCCAGCGGGATGCCGTCGAACAGCTGCCGCATGTCGAGGATCGAGTCGATCGCCACACCCGCCATGCCGACGTCGCCGGTCACCCGCGGGTGGTCGCTGTCGTAGCCGCGGTGCGTCGGCAGGTCGAAGGCCACCGACAGGCCCTTCTGCCCGGCGGCCAGATTGCGCCGGTAGAAGGCGTTCGACTCCTCGGCCGTGGAGAAACCGGCGTACTGACGGATCGTCCAGGGCTGGTTGACGTACATCGTCGGGTACGGACCGCGCAGGAACGGAGCGATGCCCGGATACGTGCCGAGGAAGTCGACACCCTCCAGATCGGCGTCCGTGTACAGCGGCTTGACCGCAATGCCCTCCGGCGTCTCCCACACCAGCTCGTCCGCGTCCTTGCCGGTGGCCGCCTCGACGGCCGCACGCCACCGGTCCGCACCGGCCGTGCCCGCGGCGGACCCCAGCTCGATCCCCGCGAAATCCGGGATTCCCATCACGCCACTCCGATCCGGTCGAGCACCGAGGTCAGGACGGCGACCGCGTCACCGCCCGCGACGACGAACTCGTCGACCCCGGCCTTCTCGTACATCTCACGCTGCTCACCGGGGCGGCCGGCGAGGAACACCCGCCGCGCGCCCGCCGACTTGAGGGCCTCTGCCACCGGCCCCGCCTGCTCCGCGTACACGGCGTCGCCGGAGCACAGGCACGCCACCTGCGCGCCGCTCGCGGCGAACGCCTCGGCGGCGGACGCCGCGTCGACGCTCACCGGGTCGTGGACCGGCTCGATGCCGCCCGCCTGGAACAGGTTGGCGGCGAACGTCGCCCGCGCGGTGTGCGCGGAAGCCGGCCCGAGGGCCGCGAGGAACACCTTCGGCCGCGCGCCCGTGGCCGCCAGGTGCGCGTCCGAACGGGCCCGCAGCGCCTCGAACGCCTCGTCGCGGCGCACCACCGGCAGGCCGCCCGACGGCCGCGCCGGAGCGGCGTCGCGCTCCACCGGCGCCTCGGCCAGCAGCGGGAACTCGCTGACCCCGGTGACCGGTTCGCGGCGCGTGGCGAGCCGGCGGCTGCGGCTCTCCCACGCGGCGCCGATCCGCTCGCCGACCAGGCCGCCGCGGAGTGCGGCCGCCTGGCCGCCGGCGCGCTCGATCTCCTGGAACCACGCCCACGCGGCCTGTGCCAGTTCGTCCGTGAGCCGCTCCACGTACCAGGAGCCGCCCGCCGGGTCGATCACTCGGCCCATGTGCGACTCCTCCAGCAGGATCGTGGAGGTGTTGCGCGCGATCCGGCGTGCGAACGCGTCCGGCAGGCCCAGCGCGTGGTCGAAGGGGAGCACGGTCACCGAGTCGGCACCGCCCGCACCGGCGGCCAGCGAGGCCACGGTCGTGCGCAGCATGTTCACCCACGGATCGCGGCGCGTCATCATCACCGACGACGTCACCGCGTGCTGGCGCTGCGCCCCGGCGCCGTCGGTGGCACCACAGACCTCGGCGACACGGGACCACAGCCTGCGCGCGGCCCGCAGCTTCGCGATCGTCAGGAACTGGTCGGCGGTGGCCGCGTACCGGAACTCCAGCTGCCCGCAGGCGGCGTCCACGCCCAGCCCCGCGCCCGTCAGCTCACGCAGCCACGCGACACCGGTCGCCAGGGAGCAGCCGAGCTCCTGCGCGGTCGTCGCGCCGGCCTCGTGGTACGGAAGGGCGTCCACGGTCACGGCACGCAGGCCCGGGTACGACGCGTCGCACCGGACGGCGAGAGCGGCGGCCGCGGCCATCCGGCCGTCGAGACCGTCGTACCGGCCGGTGCGGGCGGCGAGACCGAGCGGATCGGCGCCGAGGTTGCCGAGCGCCGCCGCGGGGGCCACGCCGCGCTCCTCGTACAGCCGCAGCAACGCCTCGGCCGCGGCCTCGAAGTGCTCGCCCGCCTCGAGGACGACCGGAGCGAGATCGAGGAGCACGCCGTCCAGCGCCGCGCCCAGCGCGTCGACGGGCAGCCCGGACGCGCCGACGGTCAGCCACAGCGAGGTGACGCCGTTCTCCAGGTCGGTGAGCACCGCCTCGTTGGCCGCCGCCGGGTCGGGCCGGTCGTGGCGCTGGCGCACGTCCCAGCCGGACACCACGCCGCCCTCGGGCCTGCCGCCCCGGGTGAAGGGGGCGAAGCCGGGAAGCCCGGAGCCGTCGGCACCGCCGCCCGCCGTGTACAGGGGACGGGTGGTGATCCCGTCCTCGAGGGCCGTGGACAGCGCTTCCTCGGCCGCCGTGCCCTGGGCGTCCTTGCCTGCCTTGCGCAGCACGCCTTCGACCAGGTGCTGCCACTGCTCATGGGTCGCATCCGGGAACTCGGCGGCCAGTGAGAACCCGTCATCGGGGAGGACCGTCATGCTCGGATGTTAGGACAGCGGCGCAAAGGTGCAGCAGGGGAGAAGGCTGTGACCTTGCCCTCTCCGGTCCGCTCTTGATCCTTTGCACAGCGTGAACTATCCGGGGCATGTCCGTACCGCGGTCGGGTACCTGCATCGGACCAGAGAATCAGCGCGAAACAGAACAGAAGACGCGCGGAACGGAAGAGGTGAGTCACATGGGTCTGGGCGGGTGCATCATTCTGATCGCCGCCGGAGCAATCCTCACGTTCGCCACCGACTGGGAGGTCAAGGGCGCGAATCTCGACGTCATCGGCGTGATCCTCATGGCCGTCGGCTTCATCGGCGTGGCCACCTTCACGAGCATCGCCAGGCGCCGCCGCGTTGTCGTACCCCCCTCGACACCGGTCGTCGAGGACAGGCCGAACCACCGCACCTACGAGTGACCTGCCCTTTTCGCCCCGGCAGGGGAAGGGTGCCCCAGCCGGTACCGGTTTGGCCGCCGGGCCAGCGGGCACCCGCACAGCGCTCGCCACGTCCGCGTCCGCGGCCCCCTCCCAAGGAGCGAAGAGATGCGTGTCTCATCAGCCCAAGCCGAACAACTGGCCGAGCTCGGACAGCAGTTGCGCGTCGACGCGGTACGCGCGGCCGACGCCGCGGGCTCCGGACACCCCACATCCTCCATGTCCGCGGCCGACATCGGCGCCGTACTCCTCGCGAGCCATCTGCGCTACGACTTCACCCGGCCCGAGCACCCCGGCAACGACCGGCTCGTGCTCTCCAAGGGCCATGCGTCGCCCCTGCTGTACGCCCTCTTCCGGGCCGCCGGGGCGATCGACGAGGACGAGCTGCTGACCTTCCGCAAACGGGACAGCCGTCTCGAAGGCCATCCGACACCACGCCTGCCCTGGGTCGACGTGGCCACCGGGTCCCTGGGGCAGGGACTGCCGGTCGGCGTCGGCATGGCGCTCGCCGGGAAGAGGCTCGACCAGATCCCCTACCGGGTCTGGGTCCTCTCCGGCGACAGCGAGATGGCGGAGGGTTCCGTGTGGGAGGCCGTCGCGCACGCTGCGTACGAGGAGCTCGACAACCTGACCCTGATCGTCGACGTCAACCGGCTCGGGCAGCGGGGCCCGACCCGGTTCGGCTGGGACCTCGACGCCTACGCCCGCCGGCTGGAGGCGTTCGGCTGGCACACGCTGCGCATCGACGGGCACGACGTCGCGGCGATCGACGCCGCGCTCACCGACGCGGCCGCCACGACCGGCCGCCCCACCGCCGTGCTCGCCCGGACCCACAAGGGACACGGGGTGGCCGCCGTGCAGGACCAGGAGGGCAAGCACGGCAAGCCGCTCCCGGACGCGGAAGAGGCCATCAGGGAACTCGGCGGTGTCCGCGACGCCCGGGTCGAGGTGGCGCGCCCGCCCGAGGTGCGTGTGCTCCACCGGCGCGGCGGCGGACTGACCCTGCCGGTGTACGAGATCGGTGACCAGGTCGCCACCCGCACCGCCTACGGGCAGGCGCTCGCCGCCCTCGGCTCCGCGCGCACGGACGTCGTCGCCCTCGACGCCGAGGTCGGCGACTCCACCCGCACCGATCTGTTCGCCGAGGAGCACCCGGGTCGCTACTTCCAGTGCTACATCGCCGAACAGCAGCTGGTCGCGGCCGCCGTCGGCATGGCCGCCCGCGGCTACGTCCCCTTCGCCTGCACCTTCGCCGCCTTCCTCACCCGCGCGCACGACTTCGTCCGCATGGCCGCCGTCAGCCGCGCCTCGATCAATCTCGTCGGCTCGCACGCCGGTGTCGCCATCGGCGAGGACGGTCCCTCGCAGATGGGTCTGGAGGACCTGGCCATGTTCCGCGCGGTGCCGGGCAGCACCGTGCTGTACCCCTGCGACGGCCCGCAGACCGCCCGGCTCGTCGCCGCCATGGCCGACCTGCCGAACATCAGCTACCTGCGCACCAGTCGCTCCGACATGCCGGTGCTCTACGGCGGGGACGAGGAGTTCCCCGTCGGCGGCTCCAAGACGCTGCGTTCCTCCGGCCGCGACCGCGCCTGTGTCATCGCCGCCGGCGTGACCGTGCACGAGGCGCTGGCCGCCGCCCACGCGCTCGAGCGGGAGGGGATCGCGGTCCGTGTCGTGGACGCGTACAGCGTCAAGCCCGTCGACACCGCGACCCTGCAGACGGCAGCCGACGACACCGGCTGCCTGATCACCGTCGAGGACCACCACCTCGAGGGCGGTCTCGGCGACGCGGTGGCCGAGGCGTTCGCCGACGGGCGCCCCTCGCCCCGGCTCGTACGCCTCGGGGTACGCGGCGTACCCGCGTCCGCCACGTCCCGCGAGCAGTTGCACGCGGCGGGCATCGACGCCGAGTCGATCGCCGCCGCCGTGCGGCTGCTCGTCGCGGAGGCGATGGTGAGTCCATGAGCACGCACCGGGTGGCGGCGGGCGGCCGCAGCGTCGAGATCAAACGCCCCGACAAGCTGCTGTTCCCCGACGACGGGATCGCCAAGGCCGATCTCGCCGCCTACTACCGCGCCGTCGCGCCGTACATGCTTCCCCACCTGCGCGGCAGGCCGCTGATGCTGGAGCGGCACCCGGACGGTGTCGGCGGCCCCCGGTTCATGCAGAAGCACACCCCGGAGCACTACCCCGACTGGGTGGGCCGGGCGGAGGTCGAGAAGGAGGGCGGCACCGTCGTGCACACCGTGTGCGGCACCACCGCCACACTCATGTACCTCGTCGACCAGGCGTGCGTCACCTTCCACCGCTGGCAGTCCCCGGTGAAGAGGCCGGGCCACCCCGACCGGCTCGTCTTCGACCTCGATCCGCCCGGCGACGACTTCGAGGCGGTGCGCAGGGCCGCCCGCGGGCTCGGCGAACTGCTCGGCGAACTGCGGCTGCCCGCCCAGCTGATGACCACCGGATCCCGCGGACTGCATGTCGTCGTTCCGCTGTCCGGCACCTCCGGCTTCGACGAGACCCGGGCCTTCGCGCAGGAGGTGGCCGAGACGCTCGCCGCCCGCGACCCCCGGCACCTCACCACCGCGGTGCGCAAACAGGCGCGGGGGGACCGTCTCTACCTGGACGTGCAGCGCAACGGATACGCGCAGACCGCCGTGGCCCCGTACTCGGTGCGGGCGAAACCCGGTGCCCCGGTGGCCGTGCCCATCGGCTGGGACCAGCTGGACGACCCCGGACTCACCGCACGGCGCTGGATGATCGCCGACGCGCCGGACCAGGCACGCGCCGAGCCGTGGAAGGCGACCGCCGACGGCAGCAGGTCACTCGGCCCGGCCGGCCGCCGACTGGCGTCGTTGCGCCGCTGATCCGTTTCGTGGGCGGTTTGCCGGTCACCTCGTCCCGGCAGGTGCTGTGCAGGCGCGAGCGCACCGCCCGACCCGAAGGGAGCCCGTGATGGAAAAGATCAGCGGAGGCGGCCGGCGGGGCCGTGACGAGACGGAGGAGGAGCGGGCGGACCGCCGGTTCGGCGAACTGCTCCAGGAGTTGCGCGTCGCGCAGACCGGCGTACAGATCCTCTTCGGTTTCCTGCTCACGGTCGCCTTTCAGCCACGCTTCACGGAGCTCACCGGCACCGACCGCATCATCTACACCGTGACCGTCCTGCTGGGCGCCGCGACCACCGGGGTCCTCGTCGGGCCGGTCTCCTTCCACCGCCTGCTGACCGGCAAGCGTCTCAAGCCGCAGACGGTGGCCTGGGCGTCCCGGCTGACCATGCTGGGCCTGGTGCTGCTGCTGTGCACGATGGCGTCGGCGCTTCTGCTCATCCTGCGCGTCGTGGTCGACGACGCGCACGCCGCCTGGCTCGTCGTCGGCATGGTGGTCTGGTTCGTCGTGTGCTGGTTCGTCCTGCCCGTCTGGACGCGCATGAAGGAACGGCCCAAGGGCTGACACGAATTCAGCCGTCTTCCTTCACAGGGTTTTCGGGCGCGTGCGATGCGCCGGTGCCCCGGCTGTACTCTGCGCGCACACGCCGGCAGTGGAGGCGTGTCACCCATGGAGGAACAGTGACAGAAATCAGCAGAACGCGGTGGCGTTCCGGGGCTCTCATAGCCGCCGCCGCGGTCGGCGCGCTCGGGGTCGGGCTCGCTGCCGCCCCCGCGGTCGCCCACACCCCCACGTGGTCGGTGACCTGCGACGAGGTCAGCCTCGAACTGACCAACTACGGCCACAAGGCCCGGAACACGGTGACCGTCACCCTCGACGGCAAGGACCTGCTGCCGACCGAGACGTTCACGAACGACTTCAGCAGGATGCTGAAGCTCCCCGAGCACGACAAGGAGGTCTCCGTCCGCCTCGTCATCACGGCGAGCGACGGCGACCAGTACGGGCGCGACGAGACGAAGACGGCGCCCGTGTGCGAGGACGAGCCCCCCGCTCCCACCCCCACCCCCACCTCGACGCCTCCTTCGCCGACGCCGAGCGACACGCCCAGTGAGACGCCGAGCACCTCGGCGCCCGCCACGCCGGCGCCCGCGCCGAGCACCTCCTCGCCCGGCCTGGCCGAGACCGGTTCGTCGAGCTCGACGCCGCTGATCGCGGCGGCGGCCGCCGTGGTCATCGCGGCCGGCGGTGGCATCATGTGGGCGGCGCGCAGGCGCCGCGGCGTCCAGGACTGACGCACCGCGACCCGCAGGGGCTGCCGGGCCGGCAACGGCCCGGCAGCCCCTGCTCTTTTCCCGGACGGACGACTGCCTGCGCCAGGGGCGCGTCGCTCGCGTAACCCCTTCAGCCGTCGACGCCCACGGGACCTCCGGCACGAACACGCCTGTGAGCAGGCCGACTTGACGGACCACCGGTCCGCGCCGATTCCCTCGCCGTCGTCCACCGGCCCGCCACGGGACTGTTCCGGACGTGGCGACAGCCGACCTCCCGACCGGCGCAACGCCTCGCGCACGTCGCGTGGTGACGGCCGGTCGGCGTACCCCGTGGGGGCGAAGACGCCCCGGTGAAGGCCCGCTCCGCCGCCTCGTCGACGAGCACGACAGCCACCGTTCTCCCGCGCGTTGCCCGCACCCTCTGGTGCGCGCGCCCGCGCGCCGCGATGCTGTGCGCCGACAGCGCTTACTACGAGCTCAACCAGCCTGACTCCGGGAGAAGTTGTGGGCCTTGGCAGAGCAAGACACACCGTCGTGCTCCTCGCGACGCTGTCCGCACTGGCGGCCGGGGCGAGCGTCCCCGCCGCCGCCGACCCGACACCCCACCCGCCGCCCCGCGAGACCGCCGAGATACTGCGGCCCATCGCCCCGCCGCCCGCCAGCAACCCCGGCGGAACGCATGCCGCGGTGGCCGACGAGGACGGCATCGAGACCGCCCGCAGCCGGCGCCCCGTCGCGCCCGGCGTCGAACTCACCTCCTACGACCGGCTCAAGGCCGCCAAGTGGCTGCGCGTCGACGAACTCTCGGTCGACCTCGGCGGCGCCGACGTCCGGGCGGACTACCTCTCATCCGGCAAGGTCGCGGACCGCAACAGCGTCTCCCACCTGGCCGCGCGGCACGACCCCGGCCCGGGCAGGCGCACCGTCGCCGCCATCAACGCCGACTTCTTCGACATCAACCAGACCGGCGCGCCCCAGGGCGCCGGCATCCGCGACGGGCAGCTCACCCACTCACCCGCACCGGGCGCGCACCGGGCCGTCGGCATCGGCCCCGGGGGCGCGGGACGGGTCCTCCAGCTGTACTTCGACGGCACTCTGACCGTCCCCGGCGGCGCCCACCCCCTCGGCGCCTACAACGCCGCCAACGTCCCGGCAGGCGGCATCGGCGCGTACACCGCCGCCTGGGGCGAGGCGGACCGTGCCCTCACCGTCGACGCCGCGACCCCCGTCGCCGAGGCCGTCGTCCGCGAGGGCAAGGTCGTCGCCGTGCACGACCGGCCCGGCAGCGGGCCCGTCCCCGACGACACCACCGTCCTCGTCGGCCGCGAGGCAGGGGCCGCCGTACTCGCGGCGCTGAGGCCCGGCGACCCGGTGTCGGTGGAGTACCGGCCACGCACCGACAGCGGACCCGTACCGCGCACGGCCGTCGGAGGCCGCGAACTCCTCGTCGCCGACGGCGTACCCCAGAACCACGACGGCGCGGGCAACAACGCCACCGCGCCCCGTACCGCCGTCGGGTTCTCGCGGGACGGCCGGTCGATGCACGTCATCACCGTCGACGGGCGGCAGGCCGACAGCGGCGGCGTCACCCTCACCGAACTCGGCCTGATGATGAAGAAGGCCGGCGCGCACAACGCCCTCAACCTCGACGGCGGCGGCTCCTCCACCCTCGTCGCCCGCGAACCCGGCAGCGACGCCCTCCAGGTGGAGAACAGCCCCTCCGACGGCAGCGAACGCGACGTCCCCAACGGCCTCGCCCTCACCGCCCCCGACGGCAGCGGAAAGCTGCGCGGTTACTGGGTGGAGACCGCGATGCCCGCGGCCGGCGCTCCCACCGCCGACCCCGTCAAGGGCGGTCACCCCGAGCGGGTGTTCCCCGGCCTGACCCGCCGCCTCGCCGCCGCCGGGTACGACGAGACGTACGGACCCGCCGCCGGCACGCCCCACTGGCTCTCGGTCGACGCGTCCGTCGGGCGCGTCGACGACCAGGGCGTCTTCCACGCCCGTGACAGCGGCGAGACCGAGATCCGCGCCGCACGCGCGGGCGTCCACGGCAGCATCCGCCTGACCGTCCTCGACGACCTGGCGCGCATCGAACCGACCGTCCGGCGTGTGGGACTCGCCGACGCCTCCGCCACCGGCACGTTCGGCATCGTCGGGTACGACGCCCAGGGCAACAGCGCCCCCGTCGAACCGGACGACGTCCGACTCGACTACGACCGCGAACGGTTCACCGTCCGCGCCGAGCGCAGTGGCTCCTTCACCGTCGGTTCCCGCACGGGCGGCGACGCCGCGGGGCGGATCACCGCGACCGCGGGCGGCGTCACCACCGTGCTCGCGGTGAGCGTCGGCCTCGCCCAGCAGGCCGTCAGCTCCTTCGACGACGCCGCGCAATGGAAGTTCAGCCACGCCCGCGCGGGCGGCTCCCTCGCCCCCACGCCCGACGGACGCAGCGGAACCGGACTGGAGATCAGCTACGACTTCACCCGGTCGACCGCGACGCGCGCCGCCTACGCCGCCCCGCCGCAGCCGATCGCCGTCCCCGGGCGGCCGCAGGCCTTCACGCTCTGGATCAAGGGCGACGGCAACGGCGCATGGCCCACCCTGCACCTGAAGGACGCCGCCGGATCCGACCAGCTGCTGCGCGGCCCCTATGTCACCTGGACCGGCTGGCGGCAGGTCACCTTCGCCGTGCCGCCCGGCGCCGCCACGCCGCTGTCCGTGTACCGCTTCTATCTCGCAGAGACCGCCGCGAACCGGCAGTACACCGGCCGGATCGTGATCGACGGCCTCGACGCCCAGGTGCCGCCCGGCGTGGACCTGCCCGATCCGCCGCGCGTCGCCGATCCTCTCGTCGACTCGGCCGCCGTGACCGGGGCACGGGACTGGCGCTTCGCCGTCATGTCGGACGCGCAGTTCGTCGCCCGGGACCCCGACAGCCCCATCGTCGGCCAGGCACGCAGGACGCTCAGGGAGATCAGGGCCGCCCGTCCCGACTTCCTCGTCGTCAACGGCGACCTCGTGGACGAGGGCTCCCCGGCCGACCTGGCCTTCGCGCGCCGCGTGCTGACCGAGGAACTCGGGGACGCCCTGCCCTGGTACTACGTACCGGGCAACCATGAGGTGATGGGCGGGAGGATCGACAACTTCGTGGCCGAATTCGGTCCCGCGCACCGGGCGTTCGACCACCGCGGCACGCGCTTCGTCACGCTCGACACCTCCAGCCTGAGCCTGCGCGGCGGCGGCCTCGCCCAGATCAAGGCACTGCGCGCCCAGCTCGACGCCGCGGCCGCCGACCCCGGCATCGGATCGGTCATGGTCATCGAGCACGTGCCGCCGCGGGACCCGACCGTCCAGAAGGGCAGCGAGCTCGGCGATCGCAAGGAGGCCGCGCTGGTCGAGGACTGGCTCGCCCGGTTCCGGCGTACGACCGGCAAGGGGGCCGGACTGATCGGCAGCCACGTCGGGGTCTTCCACGCCGCGCACGTGGACGGCGTTCCCTACCTGGTCAACGGCAACTCCGGAAAGGCCCCGGCCGGCCCGGCGGACGAGGGCGGCTTCACCGGCTGGTCCCTCTTCGGTGTCGACGAGGTCTCCCGCGCCGACCAGGCTGCGGGCCGCCGCGCCCCGTGGGGCCCGCGCCCCGACTGGGTCTCGGTCCAGACCCGGGCCCACGTGGACGCGGTGAACCTCGACGCGCCCGCCGTGCTGCGGCCCGGGGAGAGCGGCGACGCGCGGGCGACGGTGCACCAGGGCGCGCGGCGCGTACCGGCGGCGTGGCCGATGAGTGTGGACTGGTCCGGCTCGCCGAACCTGCACATCGGCCGCGCGCAGGACGCCCGCCCCCGGCACGCGGCGTCGTTCGACCCGTCGACAGGCCGGCTCACGGCGCTGCGCCAGGGCAGCGTCACGCTGGCGGTGACGGTGAACGGCGCGACACACGCGGTCCCGGTCACGGTGACGACCGCGGCGGAATCCGGCCACCGCGACGCGGCGTAACGCCCGGCCGCCTGGGGCCTCTGGGCCCCAGGCCCCCGCGGCGCGGAGCCGCTGTGCAGGGGAGTGGGGGCGTCAGCCCCCGTGCCGCTCCCTCCGGCAGGGGGCCTGGGGGCGGAGCCCCCAGTTACGGGAAGGGGCGGGGTGGGGAAAGCCCCCCGCCCCGCCCCGTCGTGCGGGACGCCCCCGCCGCGACCCCGCCCGGCCGCCTCAGCGCGCGAGCCCGAGGCTCCCGACCTCCGGTGCAGCGAAATGGCGTTCCACCTCCGCCCGCGTCACCCCGCTCAGCTCCGGCGGGGACCAGCGCGGGCGGCGGTCCTTGTCGACGACCTGTGCCCGGATGCCCTCCACCAGGTCGGGCGAGGACAGGGCCGCGCACGAGACACGGAACTCCTGCTCCAGCACCGGCTCCAGCTCGCCCAGCACCCGCGCCCGGCGGATCGACTCCAGCGTCACCTTCAGGGACCGCGGCGAGCGGCCGAGGATCGTCTCGGCGGTCTCCTTCGCCTCGCTCTCCCCGGACGCGAGGAGGCGATCGACGATGTCCTCCACCGTGTCCGCCGCGTAGCAGTGGTCGATCCACTCGCGCGCCCCGGCGAGCCGGCCGGCCGGGGCGGGCTCCGCGTACCGCCGCACCGCCGCGGTCACGTCCTCGGATGCGACCGCCGCCGCGAGGTCCGCCAGCCGGGCGGACGGGACGAAGTGGTCGGCGAGACCGAGCAGGAGCGCGTCGCCCGCGCCGACCGCCTCTCCGGTGAGAGCCAGGTGCGTGCCCAGTTCGCCCGGCGCCCGCGCCAGCAGGTGGGTGCCGCCCACGTCGGGGACGAAGCCGATGCCCGTCTCCGGCATCGCGATCCTGGAGCGCTCGGTGACGATGCGGACGCTGCCGTGGGCCGACACCCCGACCCCGCCGCCCATCACGATGCCGTCCATGAGCGCCACGTACGGCTTGGGGAAGCGGGCGATACGGGCGTTGAGCCGGTACTCGTCGCGCCAGAAGCCGGCCGACGCCCGGCCGCCCGCTCGCGCGTCGTCGTGGATGGCGCGGATGTCGCCGCCCGCGCACAGTCCCCGTTCGCCGGCCCCGGAGACCACCACGGTCGCGACGGCGTCGTCGCTCTCCCAGCCGGCGAGCGCGGCGTCGATCGTGCGGACCATGGGGTGGGTCAGGGCGTTGATCGCGCGCGGGCGGTTCAGCGTGATGTACGCGGCGCGGCCCTCGGTGCGCAGCAGTACGGGGGCGTCGTGCTCGTCGGGGGCCATCCGGTCGTCCTTCCAGGGCGGAACGTGTGCGGCGCTGCGGGTCCTCCCGCCCATCCTCGCTCACCCGCCGGCCCGCTCCGCACGCCCCCTTCCTCTTCAGTCCGACCGGTCGGTACGTTGCCTCTGGGCCGGGCACGGCAGCCCTCCCGTGACAGGAACCAGGCGACGGAGGTTTCCCATGGCGGTTCGCGGCAACGACGGCGCACTCCGGGACGGCGCATCCCGGATCGACGGCCACTGCGACGAGCGCTTCGCGGCTGTGCGCGCCGCCTTCGAGGACAACTTCCGTGAGCGCGGCGAGCTGGGCGCCGCCGTGACCGTGCTGGCCGGCGGTGAGACGGTCGTCGACCTGTGGGGCGGCTGGGCGGATCCCGCCCGCACCAGACCCTGGGAGCGCGACACGCTGGTCAACGTGTGGTCGACCACCAAGGGCCCGACGGCCCTGTGCGCGCATCTGCTCGCCGACCGGGGAGAGCTCGACCTGGACGCGCCGGTGGCCTCGTACTGGCCGGAGTTCGTCGCGGCGGGCAAGGAGAAGGTGCTCGTGCGCCACCTGCTGTCCCATCGGGCCGGGCTCGCGGGCTTTCGCGCGCCGCACTCGCTCGACGAGTTGTGCGACTGGGAGCTGACCTGTGCCCGGCTGGCCGCGACCGAGCCCTGGTGGGAGCCCGGCACCCGTTCCGGCTACCACGCGCTGACGTACGGCCATCTGGTCGGCGAGGTCGTCCGGCGGATCACGGGGCAGCTGCCGGGTGACTTCCTCCGGCAGGAGGTCACCGGGCCGCTCGGTATCGACTTCGCTCTCGGGGTGCCCCGGGAGGAGACCGGCCGCGTCGCGGAACTGGAGCATCCGCGGGTCCCGCCCACGGCGGAACAGGCCGCGGTCTTCCAGCAGTTGTCGCCGCTCGCGCACGCCGCCCTGCTCAACCCCGTGGTCGGCGCGGACGGGGCCAACTCGCCGCAGTGGCGCGCCGCCCAGGTGCCGGCGGCCAACGGACACGCCACCGCACGCGCCGTCGCCGCGCTGTACGGGATCTTCGCCGGGCGCGGAGTGCTCGGCGACCGCCGGGTGCTGAGCGCGGAGGCCGCGGAACGGGTCCGCGAGGGGCAGGGAAGCTGCCGCGACCTGGTGCTCGGACCAGGCTTCGCGCACGACACGGAGGTCGGCCTCGGCCTGTGGCTGAGCGGCGCCAACGGCTCGTACGGGCCCAACCCCCGCGCGTTCGGCCACGACGGCTTCGGCGGCTCGTGCGGCCTCGCCGACCCCGAGGCCGGACTCAGCCTCGGGTACGTCATGAACCGCATGGGCCCGCGCATCGCCGACGACCCGCGCAAGATGGCGCTCGTCGACGCGGTGTACCGCTCGCTGTAGGCCGCGCACGGCCCTTCCGGATTCCTGCAACACGTTCTACTGTGTGCGCGCCGCCGCGCAAGGGACGACCGCGAGACGCCTGGAGGGGCCGTGCACCTTCGCTACACGCCGCAACAACAGCAGTTGCGCGCCGAACTGCGCACCTACTTCGCCGAACTGGTCCCCGACCACGCATACAGCCGCTACGTCGAACCGGCCGCCCGCAAACGCTTCTACCGCGAGACGATCCGCCGCCTCGGCGCGGACGGCTGGCTCGGGGTGGGCTGGCCGAAGGAGTACGGCGGCCGCGGCCTGAGCCCGATGGAACAGTTCATCTTCTTCGACGAGGCGGCCCAGGCGGGCGTGCCGCTGCCGCTGATGGCACTGAACACCGTCGGCCCGACGATCATGCAGTTCGGCAGCGACGAACAGAAGGCCCGCTTCCTGCCGGGAATCCTCTCCGGCGAGATCGACTTCGCCATCGGCTACAGCGAACCCGAGGCGGGCACCGACCTCGCCTCGCTCAGGACCCGCGCGGTGCGCGAGGGCGAGGAGTACGTCATCAACGGGCAGAAGATCTGGACCACCAACGGCGACACCGCCGACTGGGTGTGGCTCGCCGTGCGCACGGACCCCGAGGCTCCGCCCCACAAGGGCATCACCATGCTCCTCGTACCGACCTCCGACCCCGGCTACTCCTGCACCCTGATCAACACCCTCGCCTCCCACGACACCACCGCCGGCTACTACGAGAACGTCCGCGTCCCCGTCTCCCACCGCGTCGGCGAGGAGAACAAGGGCTGGCGGCTGATCACCAATCAGCTCAACCACGAACGCGTCACTCTCGCCGCTCACGGCACCATGGCCATCCGCGCCCTGCAGGACGTCCAGCGCTGGGCCGCCGACACCAAGCTCGCCGACGGCCGCCGGGTCATCGACCTCGGCTGGGTCCGGGGCCGGCTCGCCCGTACGCACACCCGCCTCGACGCCATGAAACTGCTCAACTGGCAGATGGTGAACGCCGTCCAGGACGGCACCCTCACCCCGCAGGACGCCTCCGCCGTCAAGGTCTACGGCTCCGAGGCCCGGCGCGACGCCTACGCCTGGCTCATGGAGGTCGTGGGAGCCGCGGGCCCCCTCAAGGAGGGCTCCGCCGGAGCCGTCCTGCACGGCGAACTCGAGCGCGGCTACCGCTCCGCGGTCATCTTCACCTTCGGCGGCGGCAACAACGAGATCCAGCGCGAGATCATCTCCTGGATCGGACTGGGGATGCCGCGGGTACGCCGCTGACAGGTATGACAGGCCATCGTTGTCGGCGCCGCCGGCGATCGCTTCGTAGTCGGCTCAGGCCTGTTGCGCCTTCGCCGTACCGGTGGCTTCGCCGGCGATCCGGTCGAACTGCTCTCCCATGGCCGCTGCCAGCGCCTGCGCGGCGGAGAGCGGGCGGACCATCACCATGAAGTCGTCGATGAGTCCCTGCTCGTCGAGGTGCAGGAAGTCGCAGCCGGTGATCTCCCGGTCGCCGACCTTGGCCTGGAAGACCAGGGCGTGGTCGCGTCCGTCCTCACCGGTGGTCTCCCGCACGTAGTGGAAGTCGGTGAACACGCGGGACACCCCGCGCAGGACGGCCGCCGTGATCGCCTTTCCCGCGTAGGGCTTGAAGGCCACAGGGCTGGTGAAGACGACGTCCTCGGCGAGGAGCGCCTCGATCGCGGCGTGGTCGTTCGCCTCGACGGCTCGGCGGAATGACTTCATGGTCGCCTCCACGAATAGTCAACAAAGTGAGTAGGTGCGAGGAGGCTAGTGGTCGCACGCGTGGCGCGTCCAGGCCTGAGTACTCACTTTTTTGATCAGTCACGCATGCTGCTAGCGTCGGGCCATGGCACTGCGCAACGCCGTTCTCGCGGCCCTGCTGGAGGGCGAGGCGTCCGGCTACGACCTGGCCAAGGGCTTCGACGCGACCGTGGCCAACTTCTGGGCCGCCACCCCGCAGCAGCTCTACCGTGAGCTGGAACGCATGGAGACCGAGGGGCTGATCGCCGCCCGCGTGGTGTTTCAGGAGCGACGCCCCAACAAGCGGGTCTACTCGCTCACCGAGGCGGGCCGGGCGGCCCTGAGACGGTTCACCTCCCAGGTCCCGAAGCCCAGCGTGATCCGTGACGAACTCCTCGTACAGGTCCAGGCCGTCGACGGCGGCGACCTCGAAGCCGTACACGCAGCCGTCGGCGACCTGCTCGACCGGTCGCGAACCAAGCTCGCCCGCTACGAGCGCCTCCGTGACCGGCTGCTCGGCGGCGCGGACGAGGCCGATCACCTCACGCATGCCGAGCGCGTGGGGCCCTACCTCACCCTGCTGCGCGGCATGGCCTTCGAGCGCGAGAACATCCGCTGGGCCGAGGACGTGCTCGATGTGCTCGCGAAGCGATCGGGCGGTCCCGCGTCACTCCCGTGAGGCGCAACGACGGCTCGAGTCTCACCCGGGGGAGAGGGCCCGGACCTACGCCTCGGCCGCGTGGTCTGTGAAAGCGACGGCACGACTCGGGCCCGCCACGCGCCCCACCCCGTACGAACTCCGCAGACAGGCCGCCATACTGGACGGGCCGGGGAGGGCGCAGGACAGCGACGGGGGCGACAGCACGAGATGGCGGAGACCAGGCTGATCCACGGCCGGTACCGACTGCTCGATCTCATCGGGCGCGGCGGCATGGGCGAGGTGTGGCGGGCCCGTGACGAGTCGCTCGGCAGGCGGGTGGCGGTCAAGTGCCTGAAACCGATGGGCACCCACCACGACCAGTCCTTCTCCGACGTCCTGCGGGAGCGGTTCCGCCGCGAGGCCCGGGTCGCGGCCGCGCTCCAGCACCGCGGCGTGACCGTCGTCCACGACTTCGGCGAACACGACGGCGTCCTCTACCTCGTGATGGAGCTCCTGGAGGGCCGCAACCTCAGCCAGCTGATGGAGGACAACAAGCAGCAGCCGCTGCCCGTCGGCGACGTCATCGACATCGCCGACCAGATCGCCGACGCCCTCGCCTACACCCACGACCAGGGCATCGTGCACCGCGACCTCAAGCCCGCCAACATCATGCGGCTGAGCGGCGGAGCGGTGAAGATCTGCGACTTCGGCATCGCGCGCCTGGGCGAGGACATCGGTTTCACCGCCAAGCTGACCGGCACCGGCATCGCCATGGGCACGCCGCACTACATGTCGCCGGAGCAGATCGGCGGCAGCGCCGTGGACCACCGCAGCGACCTGTACTCGCTCGGCTGTGTCCTGTACGAACTGGCCACCGGCGCGCCGCCGTTCGACCTCGAGGACACCTGGTCGATCCTCGTCGGCCACCGGGACACCGCGCCGAGACCGCTGCGCGAGGTACGGGAGGAGGTCCCCGGCTTCCTGGAGCGGATCGTGCTCGACCTGCTCGCCAAGACGCCCGAGGAAAGACCCCGGGACGCGGGCGACCTGCGCCGCCGCATCGGCGCCGCCCGCCGCCCGGGTGACGGCGGCCCCCCGGCCGTCCCGGTCCCGCGCATGCCGGAGGCGTCCGCAGGCGGCGAGCCCCCGCTGCCCGACTGGACACGCGGTATGACGACCGGTCACAAGGCCGTGGGCACGACGGCCGTGCGGCCGCCCCTGCCCGACCACACCGCCGCGCTGACCGGGGCCTGGACCAACCCGCCCGCGATCCCCCGTGTGCCCGCGCAGGCCGGCCCTCCCTCCGTCACCTTCCACGGCGGCGGGGAGCGCCCCACTCCGCAGCCCGAACTCCTCGCCGTCCTCGCCAGCCGCCACAGCGCCGGCCTGAGCCTCGGCCGGCTCGGCCGCTGGGACGAGGCCGGCGAGGTGCACCGCGCGGTCGCCGAGGAACGGGCCGCGCTGCTCGGCCCGGACCATCCCGACGCCCTCGCCAGCCGGTACGAGATCGCCTTCACCCTCAGCAGGACCGGCCGGGTGGCCGAGGCGCTGACCGAGTTCGCGCACGTCGCCGAGGGCCGGGAGCGTGCACTCGGCCCGGACCACCCCGACACGCTCGCCGCTCGCCAGGAGACCGCGTACGTGCTGGGCCGGCTGGGCCGGTACGCGGAGGCGCGCGACGTGTACGAGGGGGTCCTCGCCTCCCGCGAGCGGACCATGGGCCCCGACCACCCGGACACCCTGCGCTGCCGGCACAACCTGGCGTTCAATCTGAGCCGCCTCGGCCTGATCGAGGAGGCCCACCGCATGGCCGACGACGTGGCGACGGCGCGCGCCCGCGTCCTCGGGGCCGGACACCCCGACACGCTCGTCACCCGCTACGAGGTCGCCCACGCCCTCGGCAGGCTCGGCCGCTGGGCCGAGGCGCTCGCCACCTACCGGGAAGTCGCCGCCGCCCGCGCGCAGGCGCTCGGCCCCGACCACCCGGACACGCTCGCCGCGCGCTACGAGGCCGGTATCAGCCTCGGCCGCCTCGGCCGCAGCGCCGAAGCCCTGGACCTGTTCCGGGCGCTCGTCGACGACCGCACCCGGGCTCAGGGCCCCACCGACCCCGAGACGCTGCGCGCCCGGCACACCCTCGGGGTCAACCTGGGCCGCCTCGCCCGCTGGCCGGAGGCGCTGGGGGAGGCGCGCGAGGTGTGCGCGCTGCGCGAGCGGGTCCTCGGCGCGGACCACCCCGACACGCTCGTCAGCCGCCGCGAGGTGGCCGTCGCCCTCGGCTGGCTGGGCCGCTGGCACGACGCGTACGCCGTCTACCGGCACGTCGCCGAAGCGCGCGAGCGGGTCCTCGGCCCCGGCCATCCGGACGCCCTGGCCAGCCGCAACGACGAGGCGCACTGCCTCGAACAGCTCGGCCGCCACGCGGAGGCCGTGGAGGTGTACCGGCGGGTCGCGGCGCTCCGGCAGCAGCGGAGCGGCGCACCCGGAGGCTGACCTGGGCGTCGTCACCGGATCATGCCGGCCGGAGGGGGCGCGCCGCGGGCCGGGAGGGGCTAGGGTCCGGCCATGCCCGCACACGCCTCGTACGATGCCGTCATCGTCGGCGGCGGCCACAACGGCCTGGTCGCCGCCGCCTACCTCGCTCGCGCCGGACGCTCGGTCCTGCTGCTGGAACGCAGCGCGACCACCGGAGGAGCGGCCGTCTCGACCCGTCCCTTCCCAGGCGTCGACGCGCGCCTGTCCCGGTTCTCGTACCTCGTCTCGCTGCTTCCCGACAAGATCGTGCGCGATCTCGAACTGGACTTCGCCGTCCGCAAGCGAACCGTCTCCTCGTACACCCCGCGCGGCAGCGGCGGACTGCTGGTCGGCGGGCCCGGAACGGCGCAGTCGTTCGCCAGGACCACCGGCGGGGAGCGGGAGTACGCGGCCTGGCAGGAGTTCTACGGCCTCACGCGCGAGGTCGCCGGGCGCGTGTTCCCGACGCTCACCGAGCCGCTGCCCTCACGGGAGGAACTGCGCGAGCGCGTCGGCGACGAGACCGCGTGGCGGATGCTGTTCGAGGAGCCGATCGGCGTCGCGATCGAGAAGCGGTTCGCCGACGACCTCGTCCGGGGCGTGGTGCTCACGGACGCGCTGATCGGCACGTTCGCCGACGCCCACGACCCGTCCCTGCCGCAGAACCGCTGCTTCCTGTACCACGTGATCGGCGGCGGCACGGGCGACTGGGACGTGCCCGTCGGTGGCATGGGGGCGCTGACCGACGCGCTGGCCGCCGCGGCCCGCGCGGCCGGCGCGGAGATCGCCGTCGCGCACGAGGTCACCGGTGTCGAGACGGACGGCGCGCGAGCGGAGGTCACCTTCCGCACCCCCGACGCGGAAGGGACGGTCGCCGCCCGGCAGGTGCTGGTGAACGCCTCCCCGCAGGCGCTCGCCGCCCTGCTCGGCGAGGAACCGCCGGCAGCCGCCGAGGGCGCCCAGCTGAAGGTGAACATGCTGCTGCGCCGGCTGCCGCGGCTGCGTGACCGCGGCGTGGACCCGAAGGACGCTTTCGCCGGGACCTTCCATGTCTCCGAGGGCTACGAGCAGTTGGCGACGGCCTACCGGGAAGCGGCGGGGGGCCGGCTGCCCAGTGCCCCTCCCTCCGAGATCTACTGCCATTCGCTGACCGACCCGTCGATCCTCGGACCGGAGCTGGTGGCACAGGGCCATCAGACGCTGACCCTGTTCGGACTGCACACCCCGGCGCGGCTGTTCGCCGCCGACAACGACGCCGTGCGCGCCGAACTGCTGGCCGCCACGCTCGCCGAGCTGGACTCGTACCTGGAGGAGCCGATCGCGGACTGCCTCGCCCTCGACGAGAACGGCGAGCCGTGCATCGAGGCCAAGACCCCGCTCGACCTGGAGCACGAACTGCGGCTGCCCGGCGGGCACATCTTCCACCGGGACCTGTCGTTCCCCTACGCGACGGACGAGACAGGACGCTGGGGTGTGGAGACGGCGCACCCCAACGTCCTGCTGTGCGGCGCGGGCGCGGTACGCGGCGGCGGGGTCAGCGGCGTGCCCGGCCACAACGCCGCGATGGCGGCGCTGGGCCGGTGAGCGCCTGACGCTGGGTCCCGGGACGGTTCGCGGCCTGTTGCCGGTCCGGACGGCGCGCGGCCGATGTCTCGGTCCCGGGACCGCGCCGCCCGTGGGAGACCGCGCGCGGCCCGTCGCTCAGTCGCGGGACGGCGCCCAGCCGACCGCCTCGATCCGCGCGGCGTCCGAGGGGCGCGCCTCGTCGAAGAGCGTGCGGCCGTGCTGGTCGTCCACGCGCATCGCGTCCACGTACACCCCGCGCCCGACGTAGAGCCGGTCCGTGGTGTACCGCCAGCGCAGGCGTACCTCCGCGCCGCGCCACGCCGACAGGTCCGCCGACAACCGGTGCCAGACGCGCCCCGACCAGCCGGTCGCCGTGCCCGCGGGATGCTGCTGCTCCCCTTCGTCGGGGTGCGTGGTCGTGAACGGCACCGGCCGCCAGCTCGTCCCGCCGTCCGCCGACGCCTCCAGGAACACCCGGTCCGCGCCGGGCTCGGTGTCCCACCACAGGAAGCAGCCGAGCCGTCCTGCCGCGGGCCCGAGCGGTGGCAGGGTGAGAGTGGCGGTCGTGGCGCCCGCCATGCCGCCGAACCAGGCGGTGCGCCCGTGCGCCGGACGTACGGCGACGGCGCGCGCGAGGTTGTTGGCGGCCGCCACGCGGGGCGCACTGCCCGAACGCCAACTGCGAACGGGGTGGACGGAGTTCCCGAGGACGACCAGGAACGAGTCGGTGGTCGGGTCGAGAACCAGGCTGGTGCCGGTGAATCCGGTGTGACCGGCGGTCCGGGGCGTGGCCATGGCGCCCATGTACCAGTGCTGGTGCAGCTCGAAGCCGAGGCCGTGCTCGTCGCCGGGGAACGCCGTGTTGAAGTCGGTGAACATCAGCTCGACGGATTCCGGCGCGAGGATGCGGGAGCGGCCGTAGAGGCCGCCGTTGAGCAGGGTGCGGGCGAGGATCGCGAGATCCCACGCGCGGGAGAAGACACCGGCGTGGCCCGCGACGCCGCCGAAGCTGTACGCGTTCTCGTCGTGGGCCTCCCCCCACACCAGTCCCCGCTCCAGCCCCGACCAGGGCAGCCGGGCGTCCTCGGTCGCGGCGATCTGCGGCTTCCACTCGGCGGGCGGGTTGAAGCGGGTGCGGTCCATGCCGAGCGGAGCGGTGATCTCGTCGTGGAGCAGGGTGTCCAGAGTGCGACCGGTGATCTTCTCCAGGACGAGCTGGAGCGCGATCAGGTTCAGGTCGGAGTAGAGGTATCGGGTGCCGGGGGCGTTCGCCGGGGCCTCGTTCCACAGCAGGCGCAGCCGGCCCTCCTGCGTGGGCTCCTTGAAGAGCGGGATCCAGGCCCGCAGGCCGGAGGTGTGGGTGAGCACCTGCCGCACGGTGATGTCCTGCTTGCCCGCGCCGCCGAACTCGGGCACGTACGAGGCGACCGCCGTCTCCAGTGCCAGGGCGCCGCGCTCGATCTGCTGCACGGCGAGGATCGAGGTGAACAGCTTGGAGACGGACGCCAGGTCGAAGACGGTGTCCTCGGCCATCGGGATCTGCTGGTCCGCGGGCAGCTCCACGGCCGTGTCGGTCACCTCGTCGTACGAGGAGTAGCGCAGCGCCTTCCCGATGGCCCGGTGCAGGGCGACCGTGCCGCCCCGCCCGGCGAGCAGCACCGCCCCGGCGTACCAGGGATGCTTGGGGGACGGGCGCAGGAACGACTCGGCGTCGGTGACGAGACGGTCGAGATGCGGGGCGAGCAGCCCGGCGCGCTCCGGGGTGCCGCGCCGCAACGTCGGCCGGTGGGCGGGCCCTCCGCCGCCACCGGAAGCGGGACCCAGGGGCGCACCCGTGGCCGGCGCCGCGAAGGGGACGGACGCGAGGGTGAGCGCTCCGCCCAGCGCCAGCAGGCCGCTGCCCAGTCTCCTCCGGCTGATCGCCCTGCTCCCTCTGTCCGCTGCGTCCTCGGTCATACGGAATCCTTCCTGAAAGTATCTTTCGGATCTTCCGCGCCACGTGAAACTTTCTTGCCGGACCGGTGGAGTGTCAACCACCCCAAAGAATCTGACGATCCATCAGAAAATGTCTTCCCTCGTCCGGCGGCCTGCGGCATCCTGCGCCCATGGAGACGGAGCTGAGCAGACAACTGGGCATCGAGCACGCCATCTTCGGCTTCACGCCGTTTCCCGCGGTGGCTGCCGCCATCTCCCGAGCGGGAGGCTTCGGCGTCCTCGGCGCCGTCCGTTACACGGCGCCCGACGACCTCGCACGCGACCTCGACTGGCTCCACGACCACACCGACGGCAAGCCGTACGGCCTCGACGTCGTCATGCCCGCCAGGAAGGTCGAGGGCGTGAGCGAGTCCGATGCGGAGGCGATGATCCCCGAAGGGCACCGGCAGTTCGTCCGCGACACCCTCGCCGAGCACGGCGTCCCCGAACTCGCCGAGGGCGAGAGGTCCGGCTGGCGCATCACCGGCTGGATGGAGGATGTGGCCCGCCGCCAGCTCGACGTCGCCTTCGACCGCCCCGTCCGCCTGCTCGCCAACGCCCTCGGCTCCCCGCCGGCCGACGTCGTCGAGCGCGCCCACGACCACGGCGCCCTCGTCGCCGCGCTCGCGGGCAGTGCCCGGCACGCCCGCCACCACGCCGAGGCGGGGATCGACGTCGTCGTCGCCCAGGGGTACGAGGCAGGCGGACACACCGGCGAAATCGCCTCCATGGTGCTCACTCCCGAAGTCGCGGACGCCGTCGCTCCGTTGCCCGTGCTCGCCGCGGGCGGCATCGGCAGCGGCGAGCAGATCGCCGCCGGTCTCGCGCTCGGCGCGCAGGGCGTGTGGCTCGGCTCGCTGTGGCTCACCACCACCGAAGCCCGGCTCGGTTCCCGGGCGCTGACGGCCAAACTGCTGGCCGCGGGCTCCGGCGACACCGTCCGCTCACGCGCCCTGACCGGCAAGCCCGCCCGCCAGTTGCGCACCGCGTGGACCGACGCCTGGGACGACCCGGCCGGTCCCGGCCCGCTGCCCATGCCCTTGCAGGGCCTCCTCGTCGCCGACGCCGTCTCCCGCATCCAGCGGTACGAGGTCGAGCCGCTGCTCGGCACGCCGGTCGGCCAGATCGTCGGCCGTATGAACGCCGAACGCCCCGTCCAGGAGGTCTTCGACGACCTCACCCGCGGCTTCGAGCGTGCCGTCGACCGCATCAACCGCATCGCAGGAAGGAGCCGGTCATGACCCACCCCGCAGGCGGACCGGGCGGGACGCAGGAGCCGGGCGTCCCGGGCGCGCCCCACCATCCGGGCGCGCTCAGGACCCGGGGCGGCTTCTGGGCACAGGCCGCCGCCGACCCCGGCCGCACCGTCCTGACCTGCCCCGACGGCGAGCAGTGGGAGGCGGGACGGCTGCACGCCGCCGCCAACCGGCTCGTCCACGGGCTGCGGGCGGCCGGGCTGCGGCGCGGCGACGCCTTCGCCGTGGTCCTGCCCAACGGCGCCGAACTGGTCACCGCGGCCCTCGCCGCGGCCCAGGCCGGGCTCTACCTCGTCCCCGTCAACCACCACCTGGTCGGCCCGGAGATCGCCTGGATCGTGTCCGACTCCGGTACCGAAGTCCTCATCGCGCACGAACGCTTCGCCGATGCGGCGACGGCCGCCGCCGACGAGGCGAAGCTGCCCGCGGGCCGCCGCTATGCCGTGGGCGAAGTGGCCGGATTCCGCCCCTACGCCGACCTGCTCGACGGGCAGCCGGAGACCCCGCCCGCGGACCGCACGCTCGGCTGGGTCATGAACTACACCTCCGGCACGACCGGCCGCCCCCGGGGGATCCGCCGGCCGCTGCCCGGAAGGACGCCCGAGGAGACGCACCTCGGCGGGTTCCTCGGCATCTTCGGGATCAAGCCGTACGACGGGAACGTCCATCTCGTCTGCTCGCCGCTCTACCACACGGCCGTGCTGCAGTTCGCGACGGCGTCCCTGCACATCGGACATCCGCTCGTCCTGATGGACAAGTGGGCGCCCGAGGAGATGCTGCGGCTCATCGACGCCCACCGCTGCACGCACACCCACATGGTGCCCACCCAGTTCCACCGGCTCCTCGCGTTGCCGGACGAGGTCAGGAAGCGCTACGACGTCTCCTCCATGCGCCACGCCGTCCACGGTGCCGCGCCCTGCCCGGACCACATCAAACGAGCCATGATCGACTGGTGGGGGAACTGTGTCGAGGAGTACTACGCGGCGAGCGAGGGCGGCGGAGCCTTCGCGACGGCCGAGGACTGGCTGAGGAAGCCCGGCACCGTGGGGAGGGCGTGGCCCATCAGTGAGCTGGCCGTGCTCGACGACGACGGGAAGCGCCTGCCGCCGGGGGAGGTCGGCACGGTCTACATGAAGATGACGACGGGGGGCTTCAGTTACCACAAGGACGAGGCGAAGACGGCGAGGAACCGCGTCGGCGACTTCTTCACCGTCGGCGACCTCGGGTATCTCGACGAGGACGGCTACCTCTTCCTGCGCGACCGCAAGATCGACATGATCATCTCGGGCGGGGTCAACATCTACCCGGCCGAGATCGAGTCGGTGCTGTTCACGCACCCGGCTGTGGCCGACGCCGCCGTGTTCGGCATCCCGCACGCGGACTGGGGCGAGGAGGTCAAGGCCGTCGTGGAGGCGGCGGACGGCCACATCCCGGACGCGTCCCTCGCCGCGGACATCCTCGCCCACTGCGCGAGCGGACTGGCCGCCTACAAGCGCCCCAGGTCCGTCGACTTCGTGACGACGATGCCCCGCGACCCGAACGGCAAGCTCTACAAGCGCCGGCTGCGTGACCCGTACTGGCGGGGCCACGACCGCCCGGTGTGACGAGCCCCGGGGCACCTGGCGTTCCTCGCCGCCCACGCGTTCCTCGCCGTCAGTCCCCAGGCCGCCGGGACGCCGCAACGCCCCGGCGGCCGGGACGGCTCACCCGCGTTCGCGCACCCGCACCACCTCCAGCTCGGGCGACCGCATGATGTCGCGCTCGCAGAAGCGTGAGGTCACCCACCGCTCGTCCGTGAACAGCTCCGTCTGGTCCCGGTAGTGCTCGGAGAGCGGATTCGACGACTGCGAGTACGTCAGCAGCGTCCGCGCCACCGGGCAGCGCCCGTCGTCCCAGCCCACCGCCTGGACGTGGCTGGACCCGTGCACCACCTCGGAGTAACCGCCGGCCGCCGCGTTCCAGCCGGCCTCGATCTTGTTCCACACGCCGAGCGCCTCCGTGCCGCCGTGGACCGGGAACCGCTTCCCGCCCCGTACGACGAACTGGTGCTGCCCGAGCGGCGCGTCCAGCGCCATGCCCGCCGCCCGCAGCTCGGCCACCGCGCCCGACAGCGCCTTCGCGAAACCGGGCGCATCGGTGTTCAGCGTGTTCGGCGTCGCGACCGGGTCGGCCGCGGAGAACGGGACCTTCCACAGCTCGGACGCCGGCACCGACGCGGTCAGCGCCCGCCAGAACCGGTCGAAGAGAAGCGCGCCCCGGCTGCCGGTGTCCGCCGCCCCGTCCCAGCGGTCGAGCACGTCGCACGCCTCCGCCAGGTCGGCCGTGAGCCGTCGGCAGGCGCGCACGGTGTCGTCGAGGGCGAGCGAGGCCGCGGGCACCCGGTTGGCGAACTGCTGCCGCTGGAGATCGGCCACCGTGAGCCCGCCCCGTCCGGCCATCGCGGCCACGTCCTCCACCGCGCCGCGCGTCCGCAGCGACCGAGGCGTCGCCACGTTCCCGAAGACCCGCTCGTAGCCGGTCAGCGGCCGGTCCGCGTTGGCGAGCCAGGCGCTGTCGTTGGAGTTCTCGGCGTACGCCGTGTCCCGCAGCAGCGGCATCCGCGAGGGACCGAAGACGCCCGGCTGCACCGCGTCCGCGTCCTTGCCCAGCGCGCACTCGCCCCGCGACCCGTCCAGCACGGCCAGACCCGACGCCGGATACGTCACCCGCCCGAGCGGGGTGGAACACCGCTGCGCCAGGTCGTCCGTGATGCGGGGGAGGACCTGGGACTGCGTGAACAGCGAATGTCCGGCCGAGTCGGCGGCGATCGTGTTCACCCACGGCAGGCCCTGCGTACGCCGCAGGCCCTCGGCCATGTCGTCGGTCGAGCGGGCCCTGCCGAACGCGAGCGCGGTGTCGGAGCCGCGCAGATTCCGTGCGTTCGGGTCGTGGAGCGCGTACGCGGTCGTCCGCGACCACGGCAGCGGCACCGACGCCCCCAGCGACGTGAGGACCGGCCCGTACCGCGTCCAGTACTGCGTGCGGGTGACCGGATCGCCGTTCCGGACGGGCACGGTGACCGTCCGTCTCGTCATCCGCTCCGGCTTCCCGTCCACCAGGTAGACGGTGGGGTCGGCCGGATCGAGGCTCAGCTGGTGCAGATTCAGCGGGACGCCCGTCGCGACGGTGTGGCTCCACGCCACCTTGTCGTTGAAGCCGATGTTGACGACCGACGTGCCGAGCAGCGACGCGCCCGAGACGTTCAGTTCGCCGGGGATCGTCTGCTGCGACTGCCAGAAGCGGCGGCCGCCCTGCCAGGGATAGTGCGGGTTGCCGAGCAGCAGGCCCCGCCCGTTCGCGGTCACCTCCCCGCTGAACGCGACCGCGTTGGAGCCCATGTCGGCGTTCTCGGCGGCGAAGAGCTCCCGGGCCGCCTCCGCCGTGTCCTCGGCGCCGGGCGCGGCCGACGCCCGGCCCGCCGTCCCGCCCGGCGGCTGCGCCGCCGTGATGCCCTCGATGCCGCGGCCCTGACCGCCGAGCACCGCGACGGCGAAGCCGCGCCGGGCGACGTCCAGCGTGGTCACCGGGCCACCCAGTCCGCGTCGCGGCACGCGGGATCGGTGACGCGGTTCTGCGCCAGCCAGGCGTTGTAGCCGGCCGCCCAGCCGCGCATCAGCTCCTTCACCTCACGGCTGGGCCCGGCCGGTGCCGGAGTGGCGAGCAGGTTCTCGACCGTGCCGGCGTCACGTACGCCGCGGAAGTACAGGTCGCTGGAGAGGTTCTTCGTCGCGGACGACAGCGAACCGTCCGGTGCCGCGTCGGGGCCGAAGTGGCGCGAACGTTCGCCGCGCACCGTGACGAAGCCGTCGGCGAGGACGCACACCTGGTCGGCGGCCTGCGCCCAGCCGGTGCCGAAGCCGAGGTCCGCGTAGTCCTTCGCCACGATGTGCGGGATGCCGTGCTCGGTGTAGCGGATGACAGCGGACAGACCGCCGCCCGAGAGGCGCCGGTCACGGTCGTCGGCCGCCGCAGGAGGCGGCAGCGCGGCCGCGGCGGTCAACAGGGCGACACCGGTCAGGGCGAGCCGTCCCATACGGGTGCGGAAGAGCAAGGTCCCTCCCAACAGAGCTGCGGATCAAGCTGGTTGGTCCATGCAGTCAGTACCGCGGGGTAACTGTCAACCGGCCGGTCGGTATCCGCACCCTTGACGTACCGTCACCGGCCGCACACGATCGCGTCATGACAGGGGCACACAACAACACGGTCGACTCCCTCGTACGGCGCAGCGCCCGCCGCACCCCCGGCCGCACGGCCGTCCGCTACGCCGCACGCACCTGGACCTACGCCGAACTCGACGCCGCCGTCTCCACCGCCGCGGCGGTCCTGGCCGGCCACGGGCTGCGCCCGGGCGACCGGGTCGCGACCTACGGGCACAACTCCGACGCCTACTTGATCGCCTTCCTCGCCTGCGCGCGGGCCGGGCTCGTCCATGTGCCGGTCAACCAGAACCTCACCGGGGACGACCTCGCCTACATCGTGCGCCAGTCGGGCAGCTCCCTCGTCCTGGCCGACCCGGACCTCGCGCCCCGCCTGCCCGCCGGGCCCCCCGTCCGGCCGCTGCGCGAGGCCGACGGCTCCCTCCTCGCCGAACTGGCCGAGCCGCGGCCCTACCGGCATGCCGGACGGGAGCCGCAGGCCGAGGACCTGGTCCAGCTGCTCTACACCTCGGGGACCACCGCCCTGCCCAAGGGCGCGATGATGACCCACCGGGCGCTCGTCCACGAGTACGTCAGCGCCATCACCGCGCTCGACCTCGAGCCCGGCGACCGGCCCCTGCACACGCTGCCGCTCTACCACTCCGCGCAGATGCACGTCTTCCTGCTGCCCTACCTCGCGATCGGCGCGGAGAACACCATCCTGGACGTGCCCGACGCCGCGCAGATCTTCGATCTCGTGGAAGCCGGGCGCGCCGACAGCCTGTTCGCCCCGCCGACCGTCTGGATCGGCCTGTCCAACCACCCCGACTTCGCCACCCGCGACCTCGGCGCACTGCGCAAGGCGTACTACGGGGCGTCGATCATGCCCGTGCCCGTTCTGGAACGGCTGCGTGACCGCCTGCCCGGACTCGCCTTCTACAACTGCTTCGGACAGTCGGAGATCGGGCCGCTCGCCACCGTCCTCGGCCCTGACGAGCACGAGGGCCGGATGGACTCCTGCGGCCGTCCGGTGCTGTTCGTCGAGGCGAAGGTCGTCGACGAGGACGGCAAGGAGGCCGCGGACGGCACACCGGGTGAGGTCGTGTACCGCTCTCCGCAGCTGTGCGAGGGGTACTGGGACAAGCCCGAGGAGACCGCGGAGGCCTTCCGCGACGGCTGGTTCCGCTCCGGGGATCTCGCCGTGCGCGACAGCGAGGGCTACTTCACCGTCGTCGACCGGGTGAAGGACGTCATCAACTCCGGGGGAGTGCTCGTCGCCTCGCGTCAGGTCGAGGACGTCCTCTACACCCACCCCGCGGTCGCCGAGGCCGCGGTCGTCGGGCTGCCCGACGACCGCTGGATCGAGGCGGTCACGGCCGTGGTCGTGGCCCGCGAGACGATCGCCGAGGCCGAACTGATCGCCCACGCGCGCGAGAAGCTCCCCCATTTCAAGGCGCCCAAGAGGGTCCTCTTCGTGGACGGCCTCCCGCGCAACGCCAGCGGCAAGATCCTCAAGCGCGAACTGCGCGACCGGTTCAGTGCGGCCCCGGAGGCGTAGCGCCGGGTGCTACCTCGCGTCCCTCAGGTCCACGATCCGCTTGATCTTGCCCACCGAACGCTCCAACGTCTCGGGGTCCACCACCTCGACCGCGACCGAGACGCCGATCCCGTCCTTCACGGCCGCCGCGATCGACCGCTCGGCGGCCGTGCGCTGTTCCGCGGTCGCCTCGGCGCGCGCCTCGGCCCGGACGGTGAGGGCGTCCAGGCGCCCCTCGCGGGTCAGCCGGAGCTGGAAGTGCGGAGCGACATGGGGCGTGCGCAGCACGATCTCCTCGATCTGCGTGGGGAAGAGGTTCACCCCGCGCAGGATCACCATGTCGTCACTGCGCCCGGTGACCTTCTCCATACGGCGGAAGACCCGCGCCGTGCCGGGCAGCAGCCGGGTCAGGTCACGCGTGCGGTAACGGACGACCGGCATGGCCTCCTTGGTCAGCGAGGTGAACACCAGCTCGCCCTGCTCGCCGTCGGGCAGCACCTCGCCCGTGAACGGGTCGACGACCTCGGGGTAGAAGTGGTCCTCCCAGATGTGCAGGCCGTCCTTGGTCTCCACGCACTCCTGCGCCACGCCGGGGCCCATCACCTCCGACAGTCCGTATATGTCGACCGCGTCGATGGCGAACCGCTCCTCGATCTCCCGGCGCATCTCCTCCGTCCACGGCTCCGCGCCGAAGACGCCGACCTTCAGCGAGGTCGCCCGCGGATCGACGCCCTGCCGGTCGAACTCGTCGAGGAGCGTGAGCATGTACGACGGAGTGACCATGATGATCTCGGGACGGAAGTCCTGGATGAGCTGCACCTGCCGGGCCGTCATACCGCCCGAGGCGGGGATGACCGTGCAGCCGAGCCGCTCGGCGCCGTAGTGCGCACCCAGGCCGCCGGTGAACAGCCCGTAGCCGTACGCCACATGGACCTTGTGGCCCGGGCGGGCGCCGGCCGCGCGGAGGGAACGGGCCACCACGTCGGCCCAGTTGTCCAGGTCGCGCTCGGTGTAGCCGACGACGGTGGGGCGGCCGGTCGTCCCGCTGGAGGCATGGATCCGGCGCACCTGCGACTGCTCGACGGCGAACATCCCGAACGGGTAGTTGTCCCGCAGGTCCGTCTTGGCGGTGAAGGGGAAGTCGGCGAGGTCGGCGAGCGTACGGCAGTCGTCGGGACGCAGCCCCGCCTTGTCGAAGGACTCCCGGTAGAACGGCACGTTCTCGTAGGCGTGGCGCAGGGTCGCCCTCAGCCGCTCCAGCTGCAGCGCCTCGAGCTCCTCCCGCCCGAGACGCTCCGCCGCGTCCAGCAGGTCCGTCATTCGCCGTCCTCCCCTCCCGAAACGGACGACCGATCATTCGGTCGTGCTGTTCGGGATCAGTAATTCAGCCCGCGCCGCGGTCCGTCAAGGCATGTGCACGGGCCTGGGCTCCGGGCCGCGCGGGCGCGCGCTGTGCTCTGCGCGTAAGTCCGTTGCGGTCGCCCGGGCACCTGGCGATGATCACGCCATGGGGATCTTCCGCACGTACGACGGGACAGAGCTGGCCTACGAGACCATGGGGGGCGGGGAGCCGCTGATCTGCCTGCCCGGCGGGCCGATGCGGGCCGCCGCCTACCTCGGCGACCTGGGCGGCCTCGGCGCCCACCGTCGGCTGGTGCTGCTGCACCCGCGTGGCACCGGTGACTCCGCCGTCCCGGCCGATCCGGCGGGCTACCGCCGGGACCGTCAGGCCGACGACGTGGAGGCGCTGCGCGAGCACCTGGGCCTCGACCGCGTCGATCTGCTCGGCCACTCGGCGGGCGCCGGCCCGGCCCTGTACTACGCCGCCCGCCACCCCGGGCGCGTACGGTCCCTGACCCTGGTCACACCCGACGCGAGTGCCGTCGGCATCACGGCAACCCCCGAGGACCGCCGGGAAGCGGCTCTGCTGCGGTCGGACGCACCCTGGTACGAGGCCGGGATCGCCGGACTCGACGCGCTGCGGAGCGGACAGGAGTCGCCCGAGATCTGGGACGCGGTCCGGCCCTTCACCTACGGGCGGTGGGACGAGGCAGCCCGGGCCCATGCCGCCGCCAGGGAGAGCCAGTTCAACTTCGGGGCCATCGAGCACTTCTACGCCGAAGGCGCCCCCGGCCCCGCTACGGTCAGGGCCGCGCTCGCCGGTGTGCGGGCCCCGGTGCTCGTCCTCGCGGGCGAACTCGACGGCGGCCCCCGCCCCGCCCGCGCCGCCGAACTCGCCGCGCTCTTCCCGGACGGCCGCTGCGTCGTCCAGGCGGGTGCCGCGCACTTCCCGTGGCTGGACGACCCGGGGGCCTTCACCCGTGCCGTCGCCGCCTTCCTCGACCCGGACGTGCACAGCGTGCAGGCGGGCGGCGTGCGACTGGCCTACCGCGTGTGGGGCCACGAGGACGCCCCGCCGGTCGTCCTGGCCCACGGCCGATGCGGCAACAGCGGCCACTGGACGCACGTCGCCGAGCGGCTTGCCGCCACCCGCCGCGTGTACGCCGTCGACCTGCGGGGCCACGGCCTGAGCGAGTGGCCCGGCAGCTACGGATTCGCCGCCTTCCGGGACGACCTCGCCGCCTTCGTCACGGCCCTCGGCCTCGGGCCGGTCGATCTCGTGGGCCACTCGATGGGCGGCGCCGCCGCCCTGCTGCTCGCCGAGGAGAGGCCGGAGCTCGTACGCCGCCTGGTGGTCGAGGAGACCCCTCCGCTGCTGCCGCTCGACCCGCCGAGGCCGCCGGCGGTCCGCCCCGAGGGGCCACTGGACTTCGACTGGCCGCTCGTGCCCGCCACGGACGCCGAGCTGAACGAGCCCGATCCCGCCTGGTGGGACCGCCTCCAGGCGCTCAAGGCCCCGACCCTGGTGATCGCCGGCGGACCGGCCGGCAGCGTCCCCCAGGACCGGCTCGCCGCGCTCGCCGCGCGGATCCCGGGCGCGCGCCTGGTCACCGTGGAGGCGGGGCATCTCGTCCACGAGAGCAGGCCGGCGGAGTTCCTGGCCGCGCTGGAGGACTTCGGCATCTGACGCAGGCGCACGGGCCGGCCTCGGTCACGCACCGCATCGGCGCATGACCGGTTGGTACGTACGGACCCATTGCGGCGGTGCCGGCCGGGCGCGGGGAGGTATTCCCGCGGATCCGGGGAACATGGCGAGGAGAAGTTGAATCCCGCAATCACCCCGAGGTGAAGGAGTCCGCGATGCCTCAGCCAGAGGGAGCCGCACTCGAGGCCGTCCGAGCCCGCCGCGAGGAGCTGCGGCGGCGCTACCTGCGGGCCCCGGGCGACCGGCCCACGACCACCGCACGCGGAGTCCACCACGTGGCGTTCATCTGCCGCGACGTGGAGGAGACCATCCGCTTCTACCAGGAGTTCCTGGGCTTCCCGCTCGTGGAGATCGTGGAGAACCGTGACTACCGCGGTTCGACCCACTTCTTCTTCGACATCGGCAACAACAACCTGCTGGGTTTCTTCGACTTCCCCGGCCACGAACACCCTCCCGCCACGGAGACGATCGGCGGCGTGCAGCACATGGCCCTGTCGGTGGACGCGCAGCACTACACGGCCGCCCGCAAGAAGCTCGACGAGGCCGGTGTCGAGTACGTCGGGCCCGACCGGGGGGTCGAGGAGAGCCTCTACCTGCACGACCCCAACGGGGTGCCGCTCGAGCTGTACCAGGAGCGGCTCGGCATCTTCAACGGGGAGCAGATCCTCGACACCGTCGCCGACGACTGACCGCCCAGAATGCGTTCGATCCTGACGGAAGGGCAGGAACGCGACCAGAAGAAGGCCCCCCGCGGATGCCTTGCGGTCTTGGCCCTGAGCGGCCAAGCTCACCGGAGCTCCATGGCTCAACGGTGCACTGGCACTACACGAACAAGTCTTCGCCCCCTCGCCCCACCCCGCAACTGGCGCCGTTTCCTGATGATCGGCAAGCTCACGCGGCACGCGGCAGGCTGAGTTGGCGAGGAACAGCAACCGCCGCCGGAGGAGCAGCAACCATCAGCAGGCCTGGGACGGGCGGCGGGTCAGTCGCGCGGCGCCGCCTCGTCGTCCGCGGCGGACGCCACCGCCCGTGCCCAGCGGTAGTCCGCCTTGCCGCTGGGCGATCGCCGGATCTCCTCCGTGATCACCAGCCGGCGGGGGATCTTGTAGCCCGCGAGACGGCCGCGGCAGTGCGACCGCAGGTCCTCCAGCGTCGGCGCGGCGGCTCCCGCGCGCGGCTGGACCACCGCCGCCACGCGGTTGCCCCACCTCCGGTCCGGAACCCCGGCGACCAGCGCGTCGTACACGTCCGGATGGGACTTGAGGGCCTGTTCGACCTCCTCGGGATACACCTTCTCGCCGCCCGTGTTGATGCACTGCGAGCCGCGCCCGAGGACCGTGACGATGCCCTCCTCGTCGACCGTCGCCATGTCGCCGAGCAGCACCCACCGCTCGCCGTCTCGGCGGAAGAAGGTCTCCGCCGTCTTCACGGGATCGTTGTAGTAGCCCAGGGGCACATGGCCGCGCTGGGCGACGCGGCCCGGCTCACCCGGCTTCACCGGCTCGAACGTCGCCGGGTCCACCACCGCCGTACGGGCGTTGACACGGAGCCGGAACCCCCGCTCGGGCCCCGAGTCGTCGGTCGCCGTGCCGTTGAAACCGGACTCGGACGAGCCGAAGTTGTTCAGCAGCAGCACGTTCGGGGCGAGTGCCGCGAACTGGGCACGCACCGTCTCCGACATGATCGCCCCCGAACTGGACACGCTGAACAGCGCCGACAGGTCGCATCCCTGCAGCGGGCCGCTCAGCGCGTCGATCAACGGCCTCAGCATCGCGTCCCCGACCAGGGACACACTGGTGACCTTCTCCCGCTCGATCGTGCGCAGCACCTCGTGCGGCACGAACTTGCGGTGCAGGACGACCCGCTGGCCGAAGTTGAACCCGATGAACGCCGTGAGCGTCGACGTGCCGTGCATCAGCGGGGGAGTGGGGAAGAAGGTGATGCCGTCGCCGCCGGCGGCGACCCGCTCGGCCAGTTCCCCGGGCGATGACACCGGCTCCCCGGTCGGCGCGCCGCCCCCGAGACCCGAGAAGAACAGGTCCTCCTGGCGCCACATCACCCCCTTGGGCATGCCGGTCGTCCCGCCCGTGTAGATGATGAACTGGTCGTCCCCCGAGCGCGGCCCGAAGCCCCGCTCGGGCGACGCGGCCGCCTCGGCGCCGGCGAAGGGCACCGCGTCCAGCCGGGGCGCACCCTCGGGCGGTCTGCCGACCCGCACCAGATGGCGGAGCCCCTCCGTGCGGGGCAGGGCCCCGGCGACCCGCTCGGTGAACTCGGCGTCGAAGACGAGCGCCGCCAGGTCCGCGTCGCGGTAGAGGTAGACCAGTTCCTCCTCCACATAGCGGTAGTTGACGTTGACCGGCACGATGCGTGCCTTGAGGCAGCCGAGCACGGTCTGCAGGTACTCGACGCCGTTGTACAGGTGCAGGCCCAGGTGTTCACCCGGCTCAAGGCCCGCGTCGAGCAGGTGGTGGGCGATGCGGTTGGCGGCCGCGTCGAGTCCGGCGTAGGTGAGGCGGCGCTCCGCGCCCGTGCCGGGGTGGTCGACGTACACCAGCGCCTCGCGGTCGGGAACCACGTCGACGACCGACTCGAACAGATCGGCAAGGTTGTACTCCACCGCTCCTCCTGTCGCCGGCGAACTCGGCCCGGCCGTCATTAGAGCGCCGTGCGGCACAAGGGGGAAGGCCCACCGCACAACAAATCTGACTGATTGTCAGAAAACTCTTGAACTGGCACCCGGCCTGCTGCAACCTGTTCCGGGTCACCGGACGGGAGGCCCGCGCATGGGACGAGACGGCGGTACCGAACACCTCACCGTGCGGCGCGAAGGCGCCACACTGGTGCTCACTCTCAACAGGCCCGAGGCGAGGAACGCCCTGTCGATGGGGATGCTCGTCGGCCTGTACGACGGCTGGCTGCGGGCGGACGAGGACGACACCGTGCGCTCCGTCGTCCTCACCGGCGCCGGCGGCTGCTTCTGCGCCGGCATGGACCTCAAGGCGCTGGCCGGACAGGGCATGGAAGGACAGCGGTACCGGGACCGGATGAAGGCCGACCCGGATCTGCACTGGAAGGCGATGCTGCGCCACCACCGCCCCCGCAAACCGGTGATCGCCGCGGTGGAGGGTCACTGCGTGGCCGGCGGCACCGAGATCCTTCAGGGCACCGACATCCGCGTCGCGGGCGAAGGGGCGACCTTCGGGCTCTTCGAGGTCCGCCGCGGACTGTTCCCGATCGGGGGCTCGACCGTACGGCTGCCGCGCCAGATCCCGCACACCCACGCCCTGGAGATGCTGCTCACCGGCAGCCCCTACAGCGCCGGCGAAGCCCTGCGGATCGGACTCGTCGGCCGGGTCGTACCGGACGGCACCGCACTGGAGACCGCGCTCGGCATCGCCGAACAGATCAACGCCTGCGGTCCGCTCGCCGTGGAGGCCGTCAAGGCGTCCGTCTACGAGACGGCCCACATGACCGAGGCGGAGGGCCTGGCCGCCGAACTGAAGAGAGGCTGGCCGGTCTTCGACACGGCCGACGCGAAGGAGGGCGCGCGGGCCTTCGCGGAGAAGCGCGCGCCGGTGTACCGCCGGGCGTGACGTCTCCCCACCCCGCCCCCACCCGTAACCGGGGGCTCCGCCCCCTACGCCCTGAGGGCGTGGGGCCCCAGCGCCTCAATCTCCTCCTACGGCCTGGCGGCCGTGGGAGGTGCCCCCGGCGGGGCTGGATTTCGCGGAGCGAAATCAGCCCGTCCGGCGATTGAGGACACCGCGCGAAGCGCGGTACCGGGGCCTGGGGCGAAGCCCCGGTTCGGGAAGGGCCGGGGTGAGGGAAACGGCCCCGCGCAGCGGCCCTGCCCGCCCCGCCACCCCCCCGCAACAAGGAGCCCACCCTCATGACCGCCACCCCCGTGCTCACCGCGCCCCTCGTCGTCGAGTTCCCCTTCACCCGTTCCCTCGGCCCCGTCCAGAGCGCCTTCCTCACCGGCCTGCGCGAGACGACCGTCCTCGGCGTGCGCACCGGCGACGGCAAGGTGCTCGTCCCGCCCGTCGAGTACGACCCCGTCACCGCCGACGAACTGCGCGACCTGGTCGAGGTCGGGGCCACCGGCACCGTCACGACCTGGGCCTGGAACCCGGACCCCCGGCGCGGCCAGCCCCTCGCCACCCCCTTCGCCTGGGTACTCGTCCGCCTCGACGGCGCCGACACCGCCCTGCTGCACGCCCTCGACGCCCCCGGTCCCGACGCCGTACGCACCGGCATGCGGGTGCGCATCCGCTGGGCCGCGCAGCGCACCGGCGCCATCACGGACATCGCCTGCTTCGAGCCGCACGCCGGGGAGCCGCACGCCCCCGCGGCCGCCCGCCCGCACAGCGGCGTCTTCCCCGACCCCGTCACCGGCATCGTCGCGCCCGCCCGGCTCGACTACACCTATGCGCCCGGGCGCGCGCAGAGCGCCCACCTCACCGCGCTCGCCGAGCGCAGGATCGTCGGCGAACGCTGCCCGCGCTGCCGCAAGGTGTACGTCCCGCCCCGCGGCGCCTGCCCGACCTGCGGAGTGGCGACCTCCGAACAGGTCGAGGTCGGGCCCCGCGGCACGGTGACCACCTTCTGCGTCGTCAACATCAAGGCCACGCACACGGCGAACCTCGACATCGACGTGCCCTACGTCTACGCGCACATCGCCCTCGACGGCGCGGACCTGGCGCTGCACGGGCGCATCGGAGGCATCCCGTACGACCAGGTGCGCATGGGCCTGCGCGTCGAACCGGTGTGGCGTGACGGCGCGCGGCACCCCGACCACTACCGGCCGGCCGGCGAACCCGACGCCGACTACGACACGTACAAGGAGCTGCTGTGACGCGGTACGCCAGGGACGTGGCCATCGTCGCTTTCGCGCAGACCGACCACCGGCGTCGCACGGACGACGTCTCCGAGGTCGAGATGCTGATGCCGGTCCTCCACGACGTCCTCACCCGCACGGGGCTGACGACGGGCGACATCGGCTTCACCTGCTCCGGTTCCAGCGACTACCTCGCCGGACGCGCCTTCTCCTTCACGATGGCCCTCGACGGAGTCGGCGCCTGGCCGCCGATCAGCGAGTCGCACGTCGAGACCGACGGCGCCTGGGCGCTGTACGAGGCGTGGGTGAAGCTCCTGACCGGCGAGGCCGACACCGCGCTCGTCTACGCGTACGGCAAGTCCTCGCCCGGCGACGTACGCGCGGTGCTGAGCCGTCAGCTCGACCCGTACTACCTGGCCCCGCTGTGGCCCGACTCCGTCGCCCTCGCCGCCCTCCAGGCGCAGGCGCTCGTGGACGCGGGCATCGCCGACGAGTCCGCCTTCGCCGCGGTCGCGACGCGCAGCCGTGCCGACGCGGCCGCCAACCCTCACGCTCAGCTCAAGGGCGAGCTTCCCGCCGGCGGGCACCTCGTGCGGCCGCTCAGGGCCGCCGACTGCCCGCCCGTCGGCGACGGCGCGGCCGCGGTGATCCTCGCCGCTGACGACACGGCCCGCCGGCTGTGCCCCCGGCCTGCGTGGATACGCGGCATCGACCACCGTGTCGAGGCCCACGCGCTCGGAGTGCGCGACCTCACCGACTCGCCGTCCACGCGCCTGGCCGCCCGGCACGCCGGTGCGTTCGAGCGGCCCCTCGACACCGCCGAACTGCATGCCCCGTTCAGTTCGCAGGAGATCGTCCTGCGGCGAAGTCTCGACCTCGACGACAGCGTGAGGGTCAACCCGTCCGGCGGAGCGCTCGCCGCCAATCCCGTGATGGCCGCGGGCCTGATCAGGCTCGGCGAGGCCGCCGCCCGCATCCACCGCGGTGCGTCGGACCGGGCCCTCGCCCACGCCACGTCCGGCCCGTGCCTGCAGCAGAACCTGGTCGCCGTCCTCGAAGGAGAGACCTGACATGCCCCATGAGCCCGTGGCCGTCGTCGGCATCGGCCAGACCAAGCACGTCGCCGCCCGCCGTGACGTGTCCATCGCCGGACTCGTCCGCGAAGCCGCCCTGCGGGCGCTCGACGACGCCCAGCTGACCTGGGCCGGCATCGACGCCGTCGTCATCGGCAAGGCCCCGGACTTCTTCGAAGGCGTGATGATGCCCGAGCTGTACCTCGCCGACGCCCTCGGCGCCGTCGGCAAACCCCTGCTCCGCGTCCACACCGCCGGATCGGTCGGCGGATCCACCGCGCTCGTCGCCGCCAACCTGGTCGCCGCCCGTGTCCACCGCACGGTCCTCACGGTCGCCTTCGAAAAGCAGTCCGAGTCGAACGCCATGTGGGGCCTCTCGCTCCCGATCCCCTTCCAGCAGCCCCTCCTCGCCGGGGCCGGCGGCTTCTTCGCCCCGCACGTACGCGCCTACATGCGGCGCAGCGGCGCACCGGACACCATCGGCTCGCTCGTCGCCTACAAGGACCGCCGCAACGCGCTGAAGAACCCGTACGCCCATCTGCACGAACACGGCATCACCCTGGAGAGGGTCCAGGCGTCGCCCATGCTCTGGGACCCCGTGCGCTACTCCGAGACCTGCCCCTCCTCCGACGGGGCCTGCGCCATGGTCCTGACCGACCGCGCGGGCGCGGCCCGTTCCCCCGCTCAGCCCGCCTGGATGCACGGCGGCGCCATGCGCAGCGAGCCGACGATGTTCGCGGGCAAGGACTTCGTCTCCCCCCGGGCCGGCAAGGACTGCGCCGCCGACGTCTACCGGCAGGCGGGCATCACCGACCCGCGCCGTGAGATCGACGCCGTCGAGATGTACGTCCCGTTCTCCTGGTACGAGCCGATGTGGCTGGAGAACCTGGGCTTCGCCGCCGAGGGCGAGGGCTGGAAGCTCACCGAGTCCGGTGCGACCGAGATCGACGGCGATCTGCCGGTGAACCCGTCGGGCGGAGTGCTGTCCACCAATCCCATCGGCGCCTCCGGAATGATCCGCTTCGCCGAGGCGGCGCTGCAGGTGCGCGGCCGGGCCGGGGAGCACCAGGTCGACGGCGCCCGCAAGGCGCTCGGCCACGCCTACGGCGGCGGGTCGCAGTTCTTCTCCATGTGGCTCGTGGGAGCGGAACCGCCCGCCGGCTGACGCGGCGCGCGGCGCGCGCCCCGCACCCTGTCCGTGACCGGGCGCCGTCGCTAGTCTGGCCCGGGAGCCGATGCGGGAGGAGCAGGGACGTGGCCGAGAGCACCACCACCACTACCACGCAGATGTTTTCGGGCTGGGACAAGCCGGAGCTCGATCTCAGCGGCGCCGACTGGCAGTCGGGAAGCCAGGGAGTGGGCGACGTCCAGATCGCCTTCGTCGAGGGCTTCATCGCGATGCGCAACGGCGGACGGCCCGAGAGCCCGTCATTGATCTTCAGCCCCGCCGAATGGCGCGCCTTCGTGCTGAACGCACGCGACGGCGAGTTCGACCTGACCTGAGCCATCCGGGCGGCGTGGGCCGTCCGGCAGCGGGGTTACGGTGGTCGGCATGGCCGCGCACGCTCACCCGCTCGTACTCGACCTCGCCCTCACGATCCGCCACGACGGATCCGGGGGCGTGGCCGACGATCTGGCGGAGACGGCGGGGCTGACCGAATGGGTCCGCCGGCACGCGGAGGCACTCGACGGTGCGGGGACGGCCGGGGCGCCGGCCCCGGAGCCGTGCCGTGCGGCGGCCTTCGTCGCCGACGAGGCGAGCCTGATCGCCGTACGCGATCTGCGGACCGCCGTTCGGTCGCTGTTCGCCCGTGCCGTGCGGCCGGGCCCGCCGAGTCCCCCCGACGCACGGCGGCTGCTCCCTGAAGGCGAGGCCCTGGCACGGCTCAACGGCGCCGCGGCGACCGTGCCCGTCGTGCCGCGGCTCGAGTGGGCCGACGGCACCGCTCCCGTCGTCGTGTCGCGCTCGACCGGGACGGTTCCGGCGCACGAGGCGCTGACCGCCGCCCTCGCCCGCGCCGCGATCGCCTTCCTCGCGAGCCCCGACCGCGAGCGGCTGCGAGCCTGCCACGCACCGCGCTGCGTGCGGTACTTCCTCAAGGAGCACCCGCGCCAGGAGTGGTGCAAGCCCTCGTGCGGCAACCGCGCGCGCGTCGCCCGCCACCACGAACGCCACCGGACGCTCACCTCCTGACCGCCCGGCCCGGAGCGACCGCAGGACGCCCGCGCCGCGGACCGTGCCGCAGCGATGCCCGCGGGCCGAGCCCTGCCGGCTCACGCGGCGCCCGGCGCGCCGGCCGCTGGACGAGCGGACCCGGCGCGGCGCCGTGCGGCGGTCGCGGCGATCCGGGCGGAGGACGCTCCGCGGGGTGGTCCAGCCGCCGTGGGGCCCGGGGGCCACGATGCCCCGTGCGACGCGCGGGGAGACGACGACGCCCCGACGTCGTGACCCGCCGTTCCCGGCCCCCGGCTCCCGGCCCCCGGCTCCCGCGTCACGCGGACGTGTGCGTCGTGTCGCGGGGCGGGCCCGCGGAGCCGTTGATCTTCTCGATGGCCTGGCGGGCGTGCTCACCCGGCGTGCGGGCCGCCAGCGACGAGACGGACGACGCCACCGGCGGCAGGGGCGGGGCGGGGTCCGTGGCCGGCTTGGCGCGCATCGCGGACCGGGTGCGCAGCCGGTGCCCCGCGGCCTCGTCCAGGCTCACCGGCCGCTGCATCCGGGCGGCGAGCCTGCCCGCCTCCTGACCGAGTGCCGCCACGTCCTCCCATGCCAGCCGGATCACGAGACGGAGCTCCGCCTCACCGTCGGGGAGGGCTTGCAGGTCGGGACTGATGCGGTCGTTCATGGGCTGATCCCTCACTGTCGGTACGGATCTCGTCGTCGCTGTGCCGGTCACGGACAACGGGTGCGCCCAGGGATACGGGCCCGAGGCCGTACGCGTTCAAGGCCCGCCGGCGGCGGAGGGACCGCGCCCGCGGCGACACGCGGCCCGCCCGCGGGCGAACGCGTCCCTGACCACGCGTGACAGGGCCCCCGCCCCGACTCGGCCGACCCCGCGCGGACACGTACCATGGCGGTTATGTCGTTTCTCCGCCGCCGCAGCGCCGCCACACCCGCGGGTCCGGACTTCGATGTCCTGGCCATGGACCCGGGCGACTGGCCCGGAAACCTCGGCGCCGGTCTGCTGCCCGCCCCCGACGGCAGCTGTCAGGGCGTCTTCCTGCGCTACGACCTGTTCGGCGGCCGCGGACCCGCGATGATCATCGGCAATCTTCCCGAGGGATCGCCCGCCCGCGAGGTCGAGGAGGGCGAGATCCCCTTCGAGGTCGCCCAGCTGCTCATCGCCCTGGAGAACGACGAGCCCGTCGAGGTCGTCGACGTCGAGGACACGCCCGTGATGCAGGGCGACAACCTCCTGATCGTCCGGCGCGTCAAGCTCTCCGAAAGCCGCATCTCCTGCGTGCAGTTCGACCGCAGCGACCACGTACTCGTCACGATCGCCAGCTGGGACCGCCCGATCACCGACGATCTGTACGCGCTGCTCAAGCCGCTCCCCGCCGAGCTCTTCCAGCAGGGCTGACACGCCCTCCATCGAACTGTCCCGGGCGGCGCGCCCCGGGCAGTTCCGTCTCCGCGGTGCCCGGCCCGCGGCTAGACGCGTACGTTCGCGCGCTGCGCCGGCAGACCCAGCCGGAAGGCCGACGTACCGAGCCCGGTGGGAGTGCCCAGCCGCCACGGCGCCGCACCCCCGCGCAAGTCCTCCTCACGGTAACGCCGCACGCTGCGATGCCAGTTGAGAATGCCGGCGATCCAGTCCTCCAGTTCGCGCACGTAGGCGCCCAGCGCCGCCCGGGCCTGCGCGTCCAGGGCCAAGTCCTCGTACAGCAGGGGCAGTTCGTGCTCCTTGACGTGCAGGAACTCACGCAGCCGCGAGCGCATCAGCTCGTCCGTCATCGCGGCGGCCGTCGGGTAGTCGCAGTCGAAGAACTTCTGCACGACCAGGACGGCGTTGTGGACCTCGCCCTCGTACTCGATCTCCTTCTGGTACGAGAACAGGTCGTTGAGCAGACAGGAGTAGTCCGCGGCGGAGTTCTCCAGGCTGCGCAGCGGGCCGCTCGCGTAGACCTCCGGCGGGAGCTCGCCCTCGTGGCGCAGGCGGGCGAGGCTCATCGTCAGGTCCGACCCGAACGTCAGGCGGCGCATCTCCATGTAGTCGACGGGGTCGGGCACACGGTGCTGCGCCTGGTTGTGCAACTCCCACAGCCAGCTGTCCAGCATGACGTCGACCGCTCTGCGCAGGGTCTGCCGGGCACCGGGCGACATCGGCCCCGCCGTGCGCGCCCACAGGTCGGCGAGACTGCGCTCCATCGGGGCGACCGCGAGGGCGGCGCCCGCCTCCGGTTCGTCGACCGGCATGCACGCCTTCAGCCGCTCGTTCGACAGCCTCGCCCCCACGAGGTCACGCGCCCTGCCGTAGACCAGCGGGTAGTAGTCGTCGCCGTACGTCCCCCACGTCAGCCATTCGGCGCTGAGCTCCAGCTCCTCCGGCGTGGCGTCCGGGTCGAGGCCGGCCGAGCACAGCGCGAAGTCGAAACCGGAGAGCTTCGCCTCGTCCCAGATGTCGTTCAGCAGCCCCATACGGCCCGCCCAGGCCAGCGACCTGGCGCGCGCCTCGTCCAGGTGAAGGCTGAGCGTGAGCGGGAACGGCAGGTCGAACTCCGGCAGCCACGACGGCCCCACCTGCTCGGGACGGTGCGTGAGCGTGCGCAGCCGAGCCCTCGCCGGGCGGCCGAACAGCGTCCTGATGTCGAGAGCCGACATGCCGAGCACCCCGTCGAGCGGCCCCGGCCGGGTGTCCACGCCCTCGTTCATGTAGCGGCTGGAGCGCATGTGCCACTCATGGCCGCCGGACTGCCAGTCCTGGAGCCCCTTGGCATAGGCGGCGATCGCCGCGCACTCCGCCGGGCTCAGCCCCTTCTCCACGCACAGGGCGGGCGCCTCGGTGAGCGCGGTGTTCTCGAACTGCTGGACGCGGGAGGTCAGCAGGTCGTTGACCGCCTCCGCCGCCTCCTGTGTCGTGCAGCCGAGGAAGGTCTCCAGGACCAGCACTCCGTTGCTGTTCTCGCCCTCCTCCTCCACCTCGCGCTGGTACGAGAACAGGTCGTTGCGCAGGTGCACCGCGTCCGAGAACGTGTCGCGCAGGCCCCGCAGCGGGCGCGAGTGCGCGACGGAGTCGGGGACCTCGGCGCCGGCCGCGTACTCCACGAGGCCGGCCGACCAGGGGGCGCCGCCCACCTTGCGGCGCATCTCGATGTACTCGAGAGGGTTCGCGATCCGGCCCTCGTTGATGTTGGAGAGCTCCCACATCGACTCGTTGAGCAGGTTCTCGGTGGCGCGTGCGAAACGGGCGCGCCAGTCGGGCGACATGGCGGGCACGGTGCGCGCCCACAGATCGGCGAGGCCCGCCTCGACCGGGTTCGTCGGCTCGGGCGTCCCACGGGACGGGGCCATCGGCATGAACGCCGGCAGCCGGTCGAGGTACGCCTTGCCGCCCGCCCTGTCCTGAGTGCGCTTGAAGACCTCCAGGAAGTGGTCGTCGAAGAAGAACACCCACACGTACCAGTCGGTGATCAGACTCAGCGCCTCCGCGGTGCAGTCCGGATGCGTATAGGCGCACAGCAGCGCGTAGTCGTGGGCCGCGAGGTCGCTCTCCTCCCAGATGCCGGACCCCTCCAGCATCCCCATGTGCCGTGCCCACTGCGTCGTGTGCTGCCGTGCCTCCTCCACGTGCGGGTTGAGCCGTGCCGGATGGGGCACGTAGAAGTCCGGCAGTTCGAAGGGCTGTGCCATAGGAGTCGGGAGCCTTTCGGTGAGCAGCCGCGCGCGGGGGCGCGGACCGGCGTGGTCGGCCCAGCTCTACCCCTCGCTCAATGGGGGCACGCGCCCGGGCGATTAGTCGTACAAGCCCTCAAAACGGAGCGGGGTGTCGCCGGACCCCACGGCCGGTGACACCCCGCAGTTCGCCGCCCGGTGCTACCGGGCCGTCACCTCCACGTCGGACGCCTTCACGAACGCCACCCGGTGCCCGAACTGGATCTCGTAGTACATCTCCTGGCCCCGCACCACCCGGTGCCCGGCCGTGTCGAACGTCGTCGAGTACAGGTACTCGCCCGGCAGCCGGTCACCGACCACGTACTCCTGGCCCGCGCGCAGCTTGTACGGCAGCGGCGAGACCGGCTGCACCGGCACCCCCGCCGGATAGGCCGACGCCTCCGGGTACGCCCGCCCGTACACCGGCACCTCGGCGAGCCCGTCCCTCGGTGTCAGCACCTGAGCCCGCGCGGGCACCGCCGTCGGCTCCGTCCGCGGATTGTGGAACCAAGCCTTCTGGCCCAGGTACCAGATCGCCGTCCAGTCGCCGTCGCGGCTCGCCACCGCGTACTGCTGTCCGGTCGAGGCCCGCGCACCGGTGTCGTTCACCCCGGTCGTCGAGTCCTGACCGCCCGGCCGCAGCCCGATGTCCTTGACCAGCGGTGCGCTCTCGCTCGGCGCGGTGTGCAGCCGGACCGCGCCCGAACCGTGCGGCGTGCACGCCTCTCCCCCAGCCTCCGGCCGGGGGGACCCCCCTCTCGCTTCGCTCGCCTTCGTGCAGCCCGTGTAGAGCGGCCGGTTGGCGTCGTAGTCGGGCCGGATGGTGACCACCGGGCTGTCCGGACCCGCCTCGGGCGTGAACGGCCGGCCCAGCAGCGTGAAGTAGTGCGCCCAGTCCCAGTACGGCCCGGGGTCGGTGTGCATCCCCCTGATCGTGGCCGTCGTCGTCCCCGGCACGTTGTCGTGGCCCAGGATGTGCTGACGGTCCAGCGGCACGTCGAACCGGTGGGCGAGGTAGCGCACCAGCCGCGCCGAGGTGCGGTACATCGCCTCCGTGTACCAGGCATCGGGGGACACCAGGAACCCCTCGTGCTCCAGACCCACCGACTTGGCGTTCACGAACCAGTTCCCGGCGTGCCAGGCCACGTCCTTGAGCGGCACGTGCTGGGCGATGTGCCCGTCCGAGGAGCGCAGCGAGTACTGCCACGACACGTACTGCGGGTTCTGCACCAGCCGCAGAGTGGTGTCCCATGTGGCCTCGGTGTCGTGGATGACGATGTACTCCACCGACTGCGACGCCGGCCGATCCGCCTTGTCGTGGTTGCCGTAGTCGCCCTGGCCGAACTCCTCGTACGGCGCCGGGATCCACTCGCAGGCCACCGAGCGCGGGCACTCCGTCCGGGCCGCGTCGGCGGTGCGCAGACCGATGTCCGCCACCTGCGCACGGTTTGGCGCCACGCCGGGATCGGCCGCGAGCACCATGCGCTGACCGCTGTCCGTCGTGCGGGCCTGGCCCGTGCGGATCACGTCGAACACGTCGTCGGCGTACGTCGTCGCCGTCGCCACGTCGTCCGCACCCGAGAACCGCGCCACCGCGGCGTACCACTGCGCCGGATCGTCGCTCGGCGGCCGGCCCAGCGACTTCTGCGCGTCGGCGAGCAGCGCCGCGCCGCCGCGCACGTTCGCCGCCGGGTTGTCGCGCAGTTCTCCTGGGTCGATGCCCGACACCTGCGCCGCCCGCTCCAGCGTGCGCAGCCGCGGCGGCAGCGCCGCCGTCTCCGGCGCCGCCGCGTCGTCCACCGCGCGCACCGCACGCGCGTCGTCACCCCGCGCGTCCTCCGCGCCGTGCGAATGGTGCGGCGCCTCGGCCAGCGCCGTCCGCGCGTCGGTCAGATGCATGGGGCCGTAGCCCCCGGTCACGCTGGCGGCCCCGCCGTGCGCGTCCCAGCGGGACTGCAGGTACGACACGCCGAGCAGCACGCTCTGCGGCACGTCGAACTCATCGGCGGCCGCCGCGAATTCACGCTGCAGCGCGGAGGGGGAAGGGCGCACGTCGGCGGTCGCCGACGGCCCGGAGGAGAGCAGGGGCAGGAGCAGCGCGGCAGCGGCCACCGCCGCGCCCGCTGTCCACGCCTGCCGGCGGGTGCTTCTGGAACGCGCGAGGGCGAATCCTTGCAAGGCAGCCTCCCAGGACGGATGGTGCGCGGCCGGACCGTTAAGGGGTATCGGCTTCCGGACGATCCGTCAATCATGCTCCAGCAAGGGGAATTTGCACGTCATCCCACGTGTCGGCGAGTTTCGCGACGGCAGTACGCGGGCCTGCGGCGTGTCAGTGGCATGGACCAATGTCCGGGCTCGCCCGGCCACCGGACCACCACGGGACACGCCTCCCCCGAGGAGCGCACGGCAGTCGAACGGAGCAGGGCAGTGGAGGCGATGGACCCACGACAGCGCGCTGCGCGCCCAGTGTTCGACACCGGGCGCGCAGCGCGCTTCCCCCTCGTCCGGCGGTCAGCGGGTGCCGACCGCCGCGCGCACGGCCCTGCGGGCCAGCGCGCAGTCGTCGTGCAGCCGGCGCAGCAGCAGCCGCTGCTCCTCCCCGGCCGCGAGCCCCGCCGCAGGCGCCTGGCCCCCGACGACGGGCGGCGCCTCCCGCATCGTGCGCTGCACGGCCGTCTCGTACGTACGGATCTCCCGCGTCAGCACGAGCATCAGATTCACCAGGAAAGCGTCCCGTGCCGCCGTCCCGGCCTGCTGGGCCAGCTGGCTGATCTGACGGCGTGCCACCGGGGCGTCCCCGAGGACCGCCCACAGCGTGGCCAGGTCGTACCCGGGCAGGTACCAGCCCGCGTGCTCCCAGTCCACGAGGACCGGACCGGTGGGGGAGAGCAGGATGTTCGACAGCAGCGCGTCACCGTGGCAGAACTGGCCCATGCCCTGCCGGCCGCCCGCCTGGGCGAGACCGTGGAGCAGCTTCTGCAGGTCGCCGAGGTCCCGGTCCGTGAACAGCCCCAGCTCGTGATAGCGGGAGATCCGCGAGCCGTAGTCGAGCGGCGCGTCGAACATCCCGGCGGACGGCCGCCACGAGTTGAGCCTGGCGACGGCTCCGAGCGCCGCCCGCACGTCCGCCCTCGGCGGCGCCTCGAGAGGATGCCGGGCGAGAGCCGCGGGGCGGCCGGGCATCCGCTCGATCACCAGCGTGCAGTTCTCCGGGTCCGCGGCGATGAGCCGGGGAACCCGGACCGGCGGCCGGTGCCGCACGAACGCACGGTAGGAAGCTATTTCGTGGCGGAGCGACTCCGCCCACGCGGGAGAGTGGTCCAGTAAGCACTTGGCGACCGCGGTGGTACGCCCTGTCGTTCCGACGATGAGCACGGAGCGTCCGCTGCGGCGCAGCACCTGCACCGGATTGAACTCCGGGCAGATCCGGTGCACCGACGCGACAGCCTTGCGCAGCTGTGCGCCCTGAGGGCCGGACAAGTCGATTCTCCCGCTGACGGGGTGGCCGACCGCACCGGCGGGCATGCGTGCCCGGCCGGCGTGGGCGGGGGCGAGATACGGTCCGGAGCCGGCCGGGACAGCCGGACGCTGCGGCCGGTGCGGGGCGGACACGGAGGACGATGCTGTGTACATGGGAGATACAGATCCCTTCGTGTGCCGACAAGTTGCGTGCGCTGCCCCGCTCCGGACGTACCGGAGGCAACACCCTGGGGAATGTGCCCTTGGCAGCCGGAGCGAGGTGGCGCGTTCCTACCTGACACCGGGCCGCGGGTGGCACACCATCTGGCGGACCCTGGCGAACCCTGGCGAATGGTCGCCGGCCCCATGACAGCGGGTTACTGTCAACTCAGCCGAGAACCTGGGGGCTTGATGTGAGCGGAGAACCCAACACCCGCCTGAGCGACCTGTTCGGCCTGGCCGGCTGGTCCAAGGGCGAACTCGCGAGACTCGTGAACCGGCAGGCGGCGGCCATGGGCCACCCTCAGCTGGCGACCGACACCTCGCGCGTACGGCGCTGGATCGACATGGGCGAGTCCCCGCGCGATCCCGTGCCGAAGGTGCTGGCGGCCCTGTTCACCGAGCGACTCGGTCGTGTCGTGACCATCGAGGACCTCGGGTTCGTACGGAGCGGGCGAGCGGGGAAGCGGCGGGACGTCCAGGGCACTGACGACCCTGACGGTCTGCCGTGGGCGCCCGACCGTACGGCTGCGGTCCTCACCGAATTCACGGGAATGGACCTCATGCTCAACCGACGCGGCCTGGTGGGCGCCGGCGCGGCACTCGCCGCTGGCTCAGCACTCAGCAGCGCCATGCACGACTGGCTCAAGACCGCACCCGGCACCTCCCAGAATCCCGCCCTCACCTACGATCCGCTGCACGCCGACCCCGTCGGGTACGACCGCTACGAAGCCGCCCCCATCGGGTCGCAGGAGATCGAGGCACTGGAGCGCTCTGTCGAAGTGTTCCGCGCCTGGGACGCCGCCCGCGGCGGCGGACTGCAGCGCAAGGCGGTCGTGGGCCAGCTGAACGAGGTGGGCGGCATGCTCGCCTACCGCCACCCCGACCACCTCCAGCGGCGCCTGTGGGGCGTCGCCGCCAACCTCGCCGTCCTCGCGGGCTGGATGTCCCACGACATCGGCCTGGAGCCCACCGCCCAGAAGTACTTCGTCATCGCCGCGCACGCGGCACGCGAGGGCGGCGACCGCCCCCGCGCCGGCGAAGCGCTGTCCCGTGCCGCCCGCCAGATGGTGCACCTGGGCCGGCCCGACGACGCCCTGGACCTGATGAAGCTCGCCAAGGCGGGCTCGGGGGAGCAGACCCTGCCCCGTACCCAGGCCATGCTCCACACCATCGAGGCGTGGGCGCAGGCGTCCATGGGGCGCGGGCAGGCCATGCGCCGCACCCTCGGTGAGGCCGAGGAGCTCTTCGTCTCGGACAAGTCCGATGTGCCGCCGCCGAGTTGGATGCAGATGTTCGACGAGGCGGACATGCACGGCATGCAGGCGCTCGCGTACCGCACGCTGGCCGAGCACGACCCGTCGGCCGCGAGCATCGCCCAGCGGCACGCCAAGCAGGCGCTCCAGCTCCGCGAGGGCGGGCGTCAGCGCTCCAAGATCTTCGACTACATCTCGCTGGCATCGGCGTGCTTCATCGCCGACGACCCGGAGCAGGCCGACCGTTACGCCAGGCTCGCGCTGGTGTCGATGGGGGAGACCTCCTCGCACCGGACGTGGGACCGGCTGCGCGAGATGTACCGGCTCACCGGGCAGTACGCGGGCTACGCGAAGATCGAGGACCTGCGCGAGGAGATCCAAGTGGCGCTTCCCGCCGCCCCGTCGACGAAGCGCAGAAGCACGCGAATCTGACACGGCGGGAGCGAGCAACCAGCGGGCCCGACGGCGGGAGTGCGGAAGCCTTCCTACGTGACGGTGCTCGTGGCCGACGGTTGTGCCGAAGCCTCCGTCGCTGACTGCGGGTCCGACGTCTCCGGAAAGGCGGTCGGCCCAGGGGGCATCCGCCTCGCCCGTCCTACGCGTTCACCTTCGCCACCAGCACACAGGCGTCGCCCTGGCGCTCGCCCTGACCGAATTCCTCCACCACGACCCTGACGCCTTCCTGTGCGTCACGCGTCCCGGTGAGCCGTGCTGCCAGTGCCGTCAGCCGGTCCGCCGCAACCTCGGCATCCTGGGGTCCCGAGCGCGTACGCGTCAGCCCGTCGGTGTGCAGGACCAGCACGTCGCCCGGCTGCAGGGTCAGTTCGCCCTGCTCGTACGACGCACCGCTGGTGGCTCCCAGCAGCACCCCGTCGAGCCTCGACAGCGCGCGCCCCGTCCCGTCGCGGAACAGCAGCGGGGTGGGGTGTCCGGCCTGTGCCCAGGTCACCACGCGGGTGGCGGGGTCGTAGCGGCAGCACACCGCGCTGCCCAGGGCGGACTGGGCGGAGGTGTCCAGCAGCCGGTTCAGATGGGCCATGAGCTGTCCCGGGCGGACGCCCGCCACGGCCATGCCTCGCAGCGCCCCCAGCAGCATGGCCATCGACGACGTCGCCGCCACTCCGTGACCGGTGAGGTCGCCGACGCCCAACAGCGACGCTCCGTCGGGCAGTTGCAGCGCGTCGTACCATTCACCGCCGATGAGGGCGCCGTCGGGCGAGGGAAGATAGTGCGCGGCGATGTCCAAGGACGTGGGGCTGCCGGGCGGGAACCGGAGCGGGCCGCGCCACGACGGCAGCACGGCCTCCTGCATCTCGACGGCGAGCCGGCGCTCGGTCCGCTCGATGTGCCGTCGCCGTTGCAGCGAATCCCGGGTCTCACGCACCGCCCGCTGGCTGCGCCGCAGTTCGCTGACGTCGCGGAGGACGGCCCACATGGAGGCCGTCGAGCCGTCGGCGTCGAGGACCGGCTCGCCCATCATGTGCACCGTGCGGACGCGCCCGTCGGGCCGCACCATGCGGAACTCGCCGTCGATGGGCCGGCCGTCGACCAGACAGTCCGTCACCATCGCGGTGAGAAGCGGCTGGTCCTCGGCGAACACGACCGAGGGCAGCTCGTCCAGGGACATGGGTCCGGCCGCGGGGTCGCGGCCGAGGATCTGGTACAGCTCGTCGGACCAGCTCACCTCGTCGGTCAGCAGGTTCCACTCCGCGCTGCCGACCCGGCTGAGCAGCGAGCCGCTGCCGGCCGCGCTGTCCGCCTCGTACTCGGCGAGTTCGTCGGCGAACGCGTCGGCCGTCGCGGGCGGCAGACCTTCCTTGAGCTGGTCCAGGTGCGCGCCCAGGTCGTCCAGGTGATGGACGGCGAGATCGTAGAGCGCGCGCTGCCATCGTCCCTGCGGGTCGTCGTCGGCGCCCACCGTGTCCTGGCGTACCGCGTCCACGTCACCGCGCAGTCTGCGGGTGCGGGTGATCAGGGCGTCGACGGCGCCGCGCTCGGGCGGCTGGGCGGGACGGTCCGCGAACACATGGGACGGCATGTCGAACTCCGATACAGGCGCGGCCACAAGCCAGGACTGATACAGGGACCGGATACGACTGTTGCACAGGCGGCGACAGGCCGTAAGCCATTTGGCAACACTCGATCCGGTGGTGCTTTTGGCATATGCCAACGGCTCTCCGGTCCTTCGTCCTCCAGTTCGGACGGCTTCTGTCGCAGCGTACCCGCATGGGCACGCGGTATCCGTGGCTGATGTGATGCGTGTGACGGAAGCCGCCTCGCGTGGTGATGGCATATGCCCGTGGCCGGACGCGCGTGCGCCGGAGGCGGTCGGGGTGCGACGCCGAGCGGCGACCGGGCGAAGAGGAAGGGGACACGATGAGCGTGGTTCTGCGGGCCGGCGCCACAGTGACCGCGGCCCCGCTCGTGCTGCGGCCCTGGCGCGAAGAGGACGTCACCGCCCTCGTGGAGGTGTGCTGGGGGGACGAACTCCTTCGGCGCTACACCAGAGTTCCGGTGAACAGCGTCGAGGACGGGCTCCGCTGGCTCGACGTGCGGCGGCGGGGCTGGGAGACCGGTACCTGTCTCGGATTCGCCGCGTTCGAGGAACTGTCCGGCGGGACCGAAGGGCGGCTCGTCGCGAATGTCGCGCTCAAGCGCCCGGAGGCCGGCGCGCCTGCCGCCGAAGTCGGGTACTGGACCGCGCCGGCCGCCCGAGGACGGGGCGTCGCGCCCACGGCGCTCGAGCCTCTGACGGACTGGGCCTTCCGCACATACGGGCCCGAGGGCCTGAGCCGACTGGAGCTGCTGCACCAGGTCGACAACACAGCGTCCTGCCGGGTGGCGGAGAAATGCCGATTCCTCTACGAGTCGACTCTTCCGGCCCGGCCGCCCTTCCTCGAGGACGGGCATCTGCACGTCCGCCGGGCCCCCGGCGCCGGGCCGGGGGCGTTGTCAGTGGTGGGCGGCAGTATGTGAGACATGACGACATCACCTGCCGTTTCCGCTGCTCCTGACGCCGGTCCCGCTCCCGCCGCGACCATCGCCGGTCCCGCTCCTGCCGCCGCCATCGCCGATGCCGCGGCGTACGCCGAAGCGGTCGAGACAGCGGCCAAGGCCGCCGCCGCGTACTACGGGACGGGGGAGTCCACCCTCGACGACGACGCGTACGACCGCCTGGTGCGCGGCATCGCGGCCTGGGAGGCCGGCCACCCCGACGAGATCGCGGCCGGCTCCCCGACCGGCAAGGTCGCGGGCGGAGCGGTCACCGGCGATGTGCCGCACACGGTTCCCATGCTGTCCCTGGACAACGTGTTCTCTGCCGAGCAGCTCGTGGCCTGGACGGCATCGGTCGAGCGGCGGATCGGCAGGCCCGTCGAGGAGTGGAGCGTCGAGCCCAAGCTCGACGGCCTCGCCGTCGCCGCACGGTACGAGGAGGGCAGGCTCATCCGGCTCGTCACCCGAGGTGACGGCACCGCCGGTGAGGACGTCTCGCACGCGATCGGCACCGTCGTCGGCCTCCCCGACCGGCTCACCGAAGCCGTGACGCTGGAGATCCGCGGCGAGGTCCTCATGACGAACGACCAGTTCGAGCAGGCCAACACGGCCCGTACGGAGCATGGCGGAGAGCCCTTCGCCAACCCGCGCAACGGCGCGGCGGGGACCCTGCGCGCCAAGGACCGCCCGTACACGGTGGAGATGACGTTCTTCGGCTACGGGGCCCTGGCACTGCCCGCCACAGGATTGGAGTCCGCGGGCCGCCTGGCGGAGTGGTCGCACAGCCGGATCATGGGCTACGTCGCGGACCTCGGCGTGCACACCGCCGCCGGCACCGTGGTCGCGCCGCGGACGTTGAGGACGACCGAGGAGATCCAGGCCCGTATCGAGGAGATCGCCGCGGCGCGTCCGGACCTGCCCTTCGGCATCGACGGCATCGTCGTCAAGGCGGACCGCGCGGCCGACCAGGCCGCCGCGGGCTCCGGATCACGGGCGCCCCGCTGGGCCATCGCGTACAAGCTGCCCGCCGTGGAGAAGGTGACCACCCTGCTCGGCGTCGAGTGGAACGTCGGTCGCACCGGCATCATCGCGCCCCGTGCCGTGCTGGAGCCGGTGGAGATCGACGGCTCCACGGTCACGTACGCGACCCTCCACAACCCCGCCGACATCACCCGGCGTGATCTGCGCATCGGCGACCGCGTCATGGTCTACAAGGCGGGCGACATCATCCCCCGCATCGAAGCGCCCGTCGCCCATCTGCGCACGGGGGACGAGAAGACCATCGGGTTCCCCGAGGTCTGCCCGCAGTGCGGGTCGGACATCGACACGTCCGAGCAGCGCTGGCGGTGCGTGCGCGGCAGGAACTGCCGGGTCGTCGCCTCCGTCTCCTACGCCGCCGGGCGCGACCAGCTCGACATCGAGGGACTCGGCGGCACCCGCGTCGTCCAGCTCGTCGACGCCGGTCTCGTCACCGACTTCGCGGGCCTCTTCTCGCTCACCCGCGACCAGCTGCTGGAGCTGGACCGCATGGGCGAGACCAGCACCGACAATCTGCTCACGGCCATCGAGACGGCGAAGTCCCGCCCCCTGTCACGGGTGTTCTGTGCCCTCGGCGTGCGGGGCACGGGCCGCTCCATGTCCCGGCGCATAGCCCGCCACTTCGCGACGATGGAGCACATACGGGCCGCAGACGCCGACGCCCTGCAGCAGGTCGAGGGCATCGGCGTGGAGAAGGCGCGCACCGTCGTCGCCGAACTCGCCGAGCTGGCCCCGCTGATCGACCGGCTCACCGCCGCCGGCGTCAACATGACCGAGCCCGGCGCGACCCCGCCCACCGCACGGGCGGAGGCGGACGCGGGGAGCGGCGAGGGCGACGGCGCGGACCTCGGCGCCGCCGCGGAGGCAGGGCCCCTGGAGGGGATGACGGTCGTCGTCACCGGCGCGATGACGGGCCCCCTGGAGAAGCTGTCGCGCAACCAGATGAACGAGCTCGTCGAGCGCGCCGGAGGCAAGTCGTCCTCCAGTGTCTCCCGGCGCACCTCGCTCCTGGTCGCCGGGGAGGGCGCGGGCTCCAAGCGGGACAAGGCCGAGCAGCTCGGCACCCGGATCGCCACGCCGGACGAGTTCGCCGCGATGGTCGCCGGGTTCCTCGACACGTGAGCCCGAGGGGCTGCCAGGGGCGTGTCATACTCATACTATGAATGAGCCCCTTACCGTCACGGCTCGCGCTCCGGGCGGCAGGCGGCGCCGCGAGGTGGTACGGCTCGTCCGGGCGACCGCGCGGGACGCCGGGCGGCTGACCCGTATGGTGCGCGGTTCCGGTGCCTACGAGGGCCATTACGCGGCCATGGTGGCCGGATACCGCGTCGGCCCCGACTACATCGAGTCGCACGAGGTTCATCTCGCGGTCGGCGACGAGGGCCGGCTGCTCGGCTTCTACGCCCTCGTCCTGTCGCCGCCCGAGCTGGACCTGATGTTCGTCGCCGACGACGCCCAGGGCCTCGGTATCGGGCGGCTGCTCATCGCCCACATGAAGGAACGGGCCCGCGAGGCCGGCGTCGGATCCGTCCGCGTGGTGTCCCATCCGCCCGCCGAGGGCTTCTACCTGAGTGTGGGCGCCCGCCGGACGGGCACGGTGCCGGCCGCGCCCCCGGCGGTGCTGTGGGACCGGCCGGAGCTGCTGTTCACGGTGGAGTGACCGCGTGCGCGGCCCGGATCACTCCAGGAGCCGCTCGCGCAGCCGCGTGATCACCTCCTCCTCGAGGCCGACGTGTCCGGTGATGTAGGAGTGCAGTGAGCCGTAGGTGCCGGTCAGATCCGCGAGGAACAGCCGGATGACGTCCTCGGGAGCCCGGCCGTAACCGGGCCAGCGCAGCTCACGCCCCGGGTGGGCGGCCCGCCAGTCCGCGATCAGCCGCCCGGTGGCCAGCTCGGTGAGCGCGAAGTCCGCCGCGATGTCGTCGTCGCCGACGCCCAGCAGCCCGAGCAGCACGGCGGCGAGCAGCCCCGTGCGGTCCTTGCCGGAGGCGCAGTGGAAGACGAGCGGGTCCTCGTCGTCGGCGATGATCTCCAGTGCCCGGCGCAGTTCGTCCGTGCCGTCGAGGGCGACTTCGGCGAACCGGTCGGCCAGGTAGCGCCAGGGGTCCACCTCGGGGGAGATGTCCGCCTGGTCGTAGGGCCGGTGCTCCACGCTCAGGTTGTGGTAGGCGCCGACATCGCCGTGCGGGACGCGGCCCTTGGCGTCGATCTCCCACGGGTAGCGCAGATCGATCACGGTGCGTATGCCCAGAGAGCGGAAGCGTTCGCGGTCCGCGCCCGCCAACTTGCCGAGCGAGTCGGAGCGGTAGAGCAGGCGCCACTTGACGGTTCGGCCGTCGGCGGCCCGATAGCCGCCCAAGTCCCGGAAGTTATGCAGCCGTTCGAAGGTCACGTGTCTGTCCACGCCGTCACCTTATGATCACCGGCCGCCGTTCCGGGGGCGGACTGTGCTGGATGGGAGCGCTCCCGTACCAGGGAGCGGGGTGGCTGTCGTTCCCGCTCCGTAAGGGTCGGCATCATGATCCGGGCGTAATGTGACAAAAAGCGGGCCGGTCTCGCCGGCGGGCAGCAGTCGGGCCCGGTGGAAGGGAGCGGCCATGCCGAGCACCGAGACACAGCCTGTGACGGATCACCGCGTTCGACGTGATCCACGATCTGGTGAAGCCCGCCCGCACGCTGGCGGTGATCGCGAAGTCGCTGCGCGAGGGCGGCACGTTCCTCATGGCGGACATCGCCGCCTCCAGCAGGCTGGAGAAGAACGTCGGCCATCCGTTCGGGCCCGCGCTCTTCGGCTTCAGCGTCTTCTACTGCATGACGACCTCGCTCAGCACCGGCGGAGCGGGCCTGGGCGCGGTCTGGGGACAGGAGACGGCCGAACGCATGCTGACCGATGCCGGATTCCGGTCCGTCGACGTGCGGTTCGTCGACGGCGATCCGCTGAACGTCTACTACATCGCCAGGACGAGCTGAACGGCAGGAGCCGGCGGGGCGGTTGTGGCCGCGAGGAACGCCTGCTGCGCGCGCTCCGCAGCCGGACGCTCCCGGCTTCTCCGAGGCCGTCGAGGTGGCGGCCGCCGGTTCAGTCGCGGTCGACGAGTGCGGGCACGCCCGGCGAGAGGGGCTGCTCCGTCCAGATCACCTTGCCGTCCGCGGTGTACCGCGTACCCCAGCGCTTCGCGAACTGGGCCACGAGAAACAGCCCCCGGCCCCCCTCGTCCGTGATCGCCGCCTGCCGCAGATGCGGCGAGGTGCTGCTGCGGTCCGCCACCTCGCAGATGAGGCTGCGGTCCCGGATCAACCGTACCTGGATGGGTCCGTCGGCGTAGCGGATCGCGTTGGTCACCAGCTCACTGAGGATCAGTTCCGTGGTGAAGACCTCCTCGCCGAGGTCCCATTCGGCCAGTTTCCGCGACACCGCTGCCCGGGCCTCCCGTACCGCGGCGGGGTCCGCCGGCACGTCCCACTGGGCCACCCGGTCCGACGTCAGGACGCGGGTACGCCCCACGAGCAGCGCGATGTCGTCGCGGGGGCGCTCCGGAACCAGCGCCGCGAGAACCGCCTCGCAGGTCTCCTCGGGTGTCCGGCCGCCGTCGCGGTCCAGAGTGCGGCGCAGCAGCTCCAGGCCCTCGTCGATCTCGCGCTCGCGGTCCTCGACCAGCCCGTCGGTGTACAGGACGAGCCGGCTGCCCTCGGGCAGCCGCAGTTCCAGGGTCTCGAACGGCATGCCGCCCAGTCCCAGCGGCGGACCGCCCGGCACGTCGGCGAACTCGGCCGTTCCGTCCGGGAGGACGATCGCGGGCTGGAGATGGCCGGCCCGCGCGATGCTGCAGTGCCCGGAGACGGGATCGTAGATCGCGTAGATGCAGGTTGCCCCGGTGACCGAGGCGTCCACACCGTCGTCCGTCTCGTCCTGGTCGATACGGGCCACCAGTTCGTCGAGGTGCCACAGCAGTTCGTCCGGCGGCAGGTCCAGGCTGGAGAAGTTGTGCACCGCGGTGCGCAGCCGCCCCATCGTCGCCGCCGCGTGCAGTCCGTGCCCGACCACGTCCCCCACCACGAGCGCCACGCGCGCTCCCGGCAGCGGGATGATGTCGAACCAGTCGCCGCCCACTCCGCCGAGGCCACCGAGCCCGGCCTGTGCCGGCCGGTAGCGGTAGGCCATGTCCAGCGCGGTCTGTTCCGGCAGGCCCCGGGGGAGCAGGCTGCGCTGCAGCGTCACCGCCATGGTGTGCTCGCGGGAGTAGCGGCGTGCGTTGTCGACGCTCACCGCGGCACGCGCCACCAGCTCCTCCGCGAGCGACAGGTCCTCCTCCTCGAACGGCTCCGGCGTCCCGGCCCGCCAGAACATCGCGACCCCCAGCACCACACCCCGCGCCCGAAGCGGCACCGCGATCATCGAGTGCATCCCGTAGTCGACCAGTTGCGGCGCCCGCACCGGGTCCTGGCGCTGCCAGCCGGTGAAGGCGGACAGATCCGTCTCCAGGACCGCGTCGCCCTTGCCGAGTCCCGAACCCAGCGGCGTCGTGGGCAGGAAGCGGATCGCATGACCGATCGGGTACAGAGCCGTGTCGTCGGGGCCGCTGAACGCCGTGCGCCGCATGTCCACGTCCACACCGGTGGCGGTCGGCTCCTCGCCGCGCAGCACGGCCTCCACCAGGTCGACGGTGGCGAAGTCGGCGAACCGGGCGGCGGCGAACTCGCACAACTCCTCGCAGGTGCGCACCACGTCGAGCGTCGTGCCGATCTCCGTGCCCGCGTCGTACAGCAGCTTCAGCCGGCCCCGGGCCACATCGACCCGTCCGGTCAGCGCCTGGAGTTCCGTGGTGTCCCTGAACGTCGCGACCGTGCCCGGCGGCCCGCCCGCCTGGTCCGTCGAGCGCTGGTTGACGGCGAGCAGCCGGTCGCCGACCGGGACGACCTCGTCGGTGGCGATGCGGCCGGACGCCAGGAGACGCGCGGTGCGCGGCTCGAGACCGAGGTCGCCGACCGGGGAGCCGTCCACGTCGGCCGGCAGGCCGAGCAGCCGGCGTGCCTCGTCGTTGGCCAGCAGCAGCCGGCCGTCCCCGCCCACGATGACGACCCCCTCGCGTACGGCGTGCAGGACGGCGTCGTGGTGTTCGTACATCCGGGTCATCTCGACGGGCCCCAGGCCGTGGGTCTGTCGGCGCAGTCTGCGGGTGACCAGGGCGGTGCCGCCGGTCGTGAGCATCAGGACCCCCGCCGCGGAGCCGAACAGAAGGGGGAACTGGTCCTCCACGACGCCGCTGACATGCGCGATGGTGATCCCCGCGGACACCATGCCGACGACCTTGCCGTCACTCGCCCTGATCGGGACGACGGCCTGGACGAGCGGGCCGATCGTCCCGGTGATCTTCTCGGTGACGACATCGCCGGCCAGGGCCGGAGCGTAGTTGCCGACGAATCTCTTGCCGATGCGGTCGGTGAAGGGGTGCGTGTAGCGGATGCCCTCGGTGTCGAGGACGACGATGAAGTCGACCTCCGAGCGTTTGCGTGCCTCCTCGGCCCGCGGCTGGAGCACGGCGGTCGGATCCGGGCCGGTGAGGGCCTCGGCGGTGCCGGGCGCGTTCGCGAAGGTTTCCGCCACGGCGACGGACCGGTTGCGGGCCTCCCGTTCGCTGTCGGCGCGGGACTGGAGCACGAGAGCCGCCATGGCCGCGGCGACGAGCAACACCACGATCGCCACCTGCAGGAGAAAGACCTGACCTGCGACAGTTCGCATCCGCAGAACCGAGCGCGGGCGGCCGTAGCGTCCGGCCATATGCTCTTTCTACACCTCCCGCACAAGGTGGGCGAACCGCGCGGAGCGGAGTGAAGCGCCCGCGTTCACGCGGCTGTCGCGGGTCGCTCAAGCATGCCAACCCGGCTGGTTGTGACCAAGGTCTTCGCACAACTCCGTGTGCAGGGGCCACCGCAGGACCTGTTGGCGACGTCGTTGTGGGCGGTCGTGTCATGGTACGGAGTGCTTCGTCACTCCCGCTCGGTGACGAGGCGTGCCGCGGCCTGCCGGGCGTGCAGGGCGGCGTCCGGGTCACCGGTGATCCCGGCGGTCGCCATCGCGCCCTCGGCGAGCAGCCGCAGATGCTCCGCGGTGTCGCCCGGCAGGCCGGCATCGCTCACCAGGCCCGTCAGGTAGTCCTTGAACGCCTGTTTGTGCTCCTTGGCCCGGGCGGCGACCGAGGGTGACGTCGCGCCGAGTTCCCCGTAGCCGTTGATCCAGGCACAGCCGCGGAAGCCGGGCTCGCGGAACCATGCGTACAGCCAGTCGAAGACCGCCAGGATCCGCTCCCGCGGGTCCGCCGAGCGCTCGACGTGGGCGGCGAGCGCTTCCCGCCAGCGGAGGTCGCGACGCTCCAGGTAGGCGTCGACGAGCTGTTCCTTGTTGGGGAAGAGCTGGTAGAGGCGCTTGAGGGAGACGCCGGAGGCCGTGCGGATCGCGTCCATGCCGACCGCCTGCACGCCCCGGGAGTAGAACAGTTCCTCGGCCGCGTCCAGCGCCTGCTTCCTGGCCGTCGCGCTGTCCATGACGACTACCCCTCCTTGACCCGAGAACCATCGTTCTCTATGGTAGCAGCGCCGAGGGAGAACGATCGTTCTCCGCATATGGGCGCCTGTTCGCACGGCGCCGTGCCCGATGGAGGATCCATGACCACCCGCCCCCCGCTGCCGCCCTTCACCGCCGAGACCGCGGCCATGAAGGTCCAGGCGGCCGAGGACGCCTGGAACACCCGCGACCCGCACCGCGTCGCGCTGGCCTACACACAGGACTCGGTCTGGCGCAACCGGGACGTCTTTGTCACCGGACGCGCGGCCATCACCGATCTGCTGACACGGAAGTGGGACCGCGAACGTGACTACGCGCTGCGCAAGGAGCTGTGGGCGTATGACGGCAACCGGATCGCCGTCCGCTTCCAGTACGAGAGCCGCGACGCCGACGGCCAGTGGTGGCGATCCTACGGAAACGAACTGTGGGAGTTCGACGCCGCCGGTCTGATGGCGCGCCGGGAGGCGAGCATCAACGACGTCGCCATCACCGAGGAGGAGCGGCGCATCTTCGGGCCGAGGCCGGCCGCCGAACACGGCGTGCCGTTCCCGCCGGCCTGACCGCGTCCGGCCTACGCCAGCAGAATCTGCGGACTCGCCTCCTTCAGCTTCGCCTGAGCCCAGCGCGCCTGGCGCAGCGTGTCAGGGCGGCATGTGGCGGCGAGCCGCAGCAGATCCTGGTCGTCGAGCGCCTGCGCCGCCTGTGCGAGCATCTCCCAGTCGGCGGCCACCCCCGTCGCCTCCGTGCACACCTTCCGCAGGTCGCGCAGCATCAGCAGCTCGGCCTGCCCGTGGCGGCCCGCCAGTTCGCTCGCCCGCTCCCGTATCTTCGCCACCGGCGAGATCTCACAGCGCCCGGCCGGATCGAGCCGGGCGCCGTACGCCGGGGCCGTCTCGGCCAGTGCCCGTATGTGCCGGTGCGACCAGCCCGCCAGGTCACGGGCCATGTAGGAGACCTCATAGTCCATGCGGTGACGCTCGGAGACCACCATCAGATGGTGCGCCAGGGCGTTCTCGCCGTGGTGCAGTTCGCGCAGCAGCAGTCCGATCCTCATGGCGTGGCCTCCTGGTCGTCGTCGCCGGCGGGAGGGCTTGCCTCCTCCGCCTCGGCCGCGGGCCCGCCGCGGGTGGGCGCGATGCCCTCGGTCACCGGGGCGGAGGCGGTGTTCGTCGGAACGGTCTGCGCACCGTCGCCCGCGCCGAGGCGCCGGATCCTGGCCGCGGCCGTCTTGAACAGCGGCTGTTTGGACACCGGGTCCCAGTCGGTCGGGGTGAGTTCGTTCGCCGCCCGTGGCGGCCGGCCGGCGCCGTGCCCGTCGCCGTCGTCCCAGTAGCCGTAGTGGAAGGGCAGGAACAGCACCCCGTCCCGGATCGCCGTGATCCGCGCCCTGGCCCGCACACTGCCGCGCGGGGTCGTCGCCTCCACGAGGTCGCCCTCGGCGATACCGGAGGCCTCCGCGTCGTGCCGGGACAGCTCGATCCACATCTTGGGCGCGGCCGCCTGGAGTTGGGGCGTGCGGGCGGTCTTGGTGCGGGTGTGGAAGTGGTACAGGGTCCGGCCCGTCGTCAGGACGAGCGGATAGCCGTCCGAGGTCTGCTCGTGCGGCGGCAGGTACTCGGCCGCCTTGACCATGGCCTTGCCGGACGGATTGAGCGCGCGGTACTCGGACTCCTCCAGCGGGGCGCCGGTGACGAGATCCCGGCCGTAGCTCTCGCAGGACGCGGGGTCGCTGAAGAACCGGCCGTCGGCGTAGAGCCGTTCGGTGCCGTCGGGACGCTCGTCGTCGCACGGCCACTGGATGCCGCCGTGCTCGCGCAGCCGGTCGTAGGTGATGCCCGTGTAGTCGCACGGCCGCCCCCGGCTGCACTCCTGCCACGCCGCGAACGCCGGCTCGGGACCGTCCCAGGGGATCAGGGGCCCGCCGTCCTTGTCCCGCAGATCCAGGCGGGCGGCGTAGTCGAGGAAGATGTCCAGGTCGGAGCGCGCGTCGCCGGGCGGATCGACCGCCTTCTCGGACAGATGCACCGTCCGGTCGGCGTTGGTGAACGTGCCCGTCTTCTCGCCCCACGCGGCGGCCGGCAGCACGACGTCCGCCAGCTGGGCCGTCTCGGTCAGGAAGATGTCCTGCACCACCAGGAACAGCCGCTTGCGGCCCAGCACCCTGCGGATGCGGTGCAGTTCGGGCAGGGACACCGCAGGATTGGTGCCCGACACCCACAGCATGCGGATCGAGCCGTCCTCCACGTAACGCATGATCTGCATGGCGTGCGTGGGCGGCCCGTAGTGGGGGATGCGCTCCGGTGCGACGTTCCATATCCGGGCCAGCTCGGCGACGTGCTCGTCGTTGTTCCAGTTGCGGAAACCGGGCAGGTCGCCGTCGGCGCCGCACTCACGGGTGTTCTGGGCCGTCGGCTGGCCGTTCATCTGCAGCACCCCGCAGCCGCGCCGCCCGAGCATGCCGCGGATCAGATGCAGGTTGTTGACCTGGATCGCGGCGGCGGTCGCCTGGTGGGACTGGTAGAACCCCTGCAGAACGGTGGACATCAGCCGCTCCGCACCGCCCAGCAGTTGTGCGGCACGCCGGATGTCGTCGGCCGGTACCCCGCAGATCTCGGCCGCCCGCTCGGGGGGATACTCCGCGACGCACCGCTGGAGTTCGTCGAAGCCGACCACGTGCGCGTCGATGTAGTCGCGGTCGATCCGGCCCGTCCGCACGATCTCATGGAGCAGGGCGTTCATCAGGGCGACATTGGTGCCGGGCTTCGGCGCCAGGTGGACGGTCGCCGCCCGCGCGACCGGGGTCGGCCGGGGATCGACGCAGACCAGCGCGGGCGGATGCGGCCCGGCCAGCCGGTCGAGGACCCGGCTCCACAGGACGGCCTGGCTCTCGGCCATGTTGTGTCCGAACAGCGCGATCACGTCCGCGTGGTCGATGTCCGTGTACGAGCCGGGCTGGCCGTCACAGCCGAACGACGACTTCAGCGCCTCGGCCGCCGTCGCCGTGCACAACCGGGTGTTGCCGTCCAGGTGGTTGGTGCCGATCCCGCCGCGGGCGATCAGGGAGAGCGCGTAGTACTCCTCCAGGAAGAGCTGCCCGCTGGTGTAGAACCCGATGGACGAGGCGCCCTGTTCGTCCATGAGCCGGCGGGTGCGCGCGACGACACGCGACATCGCCGTCTCCCAGTCGCTCTCCACCAGCTCGCCGCCCTCCCGCACCAGCGGGCGGGTCAGCCGGTCGCGTGAGGCGTTCGCCTGCCAGCCGAAGAGGTCCTTGGCATCGAGCCGCCCGTGGTTGACCCGGTCGTCCGGCCGGCCGCGCACGCCCACGATCTCGCCCTCGCGGACGGCGAGGTACAGGGCGTCGCCGTTGGAGTGCATCACCGAGGCGCTGGGCACCCAGCGCTCCACGTCGTCGGCGCCGACCCCCTCGGCGAGGTACGAGTCGACCCGCACCGGCCACGTACCGCCGCGGTCGTAGGGTGTGCGGGTGCCCCAGGGCTCGGCGATGCGGTCCGTTCGTTTCATGAGCGCCTCCTCTGGCGATTCATGAGCGCCTGCTCACGCCGCGGAAAACCCCTCCGCCTGCATCGGCCGCGGGCGGGCGGCCCCCGGCCTCGTCGCTCCCGCCGTCACCGTGCGGACGCGGGCGGACCCGCGGACGCCGCGGCCCGCAGGATGCCGATCACTTCCTCGTCGCGTACCTGGCCGAAGTCCTCGTACCACTGGCCGACCGAATGGAACACCTCCGGCGTGTACAGGCACACGAGGTCGTCGACCTCGGCCCTGAGCACGGCGGCGGGCTCCTTCGCGCAGACCGGCACCGCGAGCACGATCTCCGCGGGGTCCATGCCCCGCACGGCGCGCACCGCGGCCCGCGCTGTCACGCCCGTGGCCAGTCCGTCGTCGACGACGACGGCCGTGCGGTTGTGCAGGGCGGGTGCGGGCCGCTTGCCCCGGTAGAGATCCTCGCGCCGGTGCAGCTCCGTACGCTCCGCCGCGACCTGCGCGCCGAGGAGGTCGGCGGTCAGATCGAGCATGGCCATGGTCCGCGCGTCGTACAGCGGAGGGTCCTCGCCCGCCAGCGCACCGACCCCGAGCTCCGGATTGAACGGCGCACCGATCTTGCGGGCCACGACGACGTCGAGCGGTGCGCCGAGCGCCCGGGCGATCTCGTCCGCCACCGGCACCCCGCCGCGCGGCAGCGCCAGGACGAAGGGGGCGCGCAGCCGCTCCTCCCGCAGCCTCTCGACCAGCAGCACCGCCAGTTCCCGTCCGGCCGCCCTGCGATCACGGAAACGCATGAGTGTGCCTCACTCCCGCCCGGCTCCCGGCTCCTCACCGGCTCCCGGCTCCTCACTGGCACCCGGTTCCTCGTCGGCGCCCAGCCGGTCGTCGGACGTGATGTACATGGCCGCCTCCTCGGCGGAGGCCGCACCGCCGTCGATACCGACGTCACGGGCGACCACGTCGCTGGGCCTGCGCGGCGAGGGATCCTCGGCGGGAGCCAGCCGTCCGGCCCGTTCCTCACCGGCCAGTTCGTCCACCGGTTCACCGTCGCCGCCCACCTGGTCGCCGATGCCGTTGCCCTCGGGCGGAGCCACGTCCGGCGTCTCCTGGGCGAGCCGCTGGTCCAGCGTCTCTCCGGCCTGCTGCTCCTCGCCCGTGGTGCCGTACCGGCCGACGGCGAGGGGGCGCTCCGGCGGGGAGTAGCCCTCGGCCATCATGTCGTCCAGGTCGCGCTCGCCGATCACGTTCTGCATGTCGAGCTCATCGCTCGGACGGTTCTGCGCATCCGAGTGCGTGGGCTGGTACACGTCGTCGCCGCGGGCCTCGTCGTCCCGGGCCCGGTCGCCCTGTTCGGTGCCTTCGGACATGGCGCACTCCCTTCTCGGCCGGTCCCGGGCGCCGTCGTTCCCGTGCCCGGGGTTCTCGGACGTATACGCGGGGTCTTCGGAGGTCCCGCTGCAGGTCATGCCCTCACAGCAGCATGGCGAGCGCGAACGCGAGGAAGAACGCCGCGCACAGGACCGCCACGATGCCGATGATGAACAGCGGTCCCTTCGTCCAGCCGCGTGTGAGGTCTTCCCGCGGCCCGGCGCCGGAGCCGGCGCTCGTCTCCGCGGGCGGGGTCTCGCCCGGGGGCACGCCGCCTCCGGGCTCGAGACCTGGGGTGCTGCGTGGATCGGGGTCTGGGCTGTTGCTCTTCATACGGGGCGAGTGCCCGCAATCGCCCGGATCAACAGCCCGGATTCGGATCGCTCGCCGGGATCCGCGCCGCTCGCCGGTACCGGGTGCCCGCGCGAGTACGGCGGGCCCGCAGGGGTAACCGGGCGACAAGGACCACGAACCCCGCACGGCGGGAGGCGAGAGCGGTGACCACCAGTGAAGAGCAGCGGCTGGGGGAGGGTTACGACGCCGGGCCGTTCGTGCCGCGGCGCGGCGGTCTGCCGACGCTGCGGCGAGCCGCCGCCGGCTGCGAGGGCTGCCCCCTGTTCCGCAACGCGACCGGGACCGTGTTCGGCGCGGGGACCTCTTCGGCCAGGGTCGTGATCGTCGGAGAACAGCCGGGCGACCAGGAGGACCGGCTCGGGGAGCCGTTCGTCGGCCCGGCGGGCAGGCTGCTGCGCAAGGCCCTGGAGGAAGTGGGCATCGACGAGAGGACGGCGTACTTCACGAACGCGGTCAAGCACTTCAAGTTCGAGCCCGCACAGCGCGGCAAGCGCCGGATACACAAGGCTCCCAGCCTGCGGGAGATGACCGCGTGCCGCCCCTGGCTCGCCGCCGAACTGCGCGTGGTGGACCCCGAGCTCGTGATGGCCCTCGGCGCGACCGCGGGCAAGGCGCTGCTCGGCGGCACGTTCCGGGTGAGCGAGCAGCGCGGCCTGCTGCTGCCCATGCCGCCCTGGGACGGGCTGGGGCAGGTCGACGTGTCCGGTGAGCAGGGGATGCCGCCCGAGCGCGCCACCGCGGAGGGCTGCGTCATCGCCACCGTCCATCCTTCGGCGGTCCTGCGGGCGGACGACCGGGAAACGGCGTACAAGGGGCTCGTCGCCGATCTGCGCGTGGCCGCCGAGGTACTGGCCTGAGACACCGGCCCGGGGCCGGGGCCCCGGGCGGCGGGGCTTACGATCACGCGGTCAGCAGTGCGGCCCGTGCACCGGCCGCCTCCCGTACGGGACAGCCGCGCGCTGCCCCGGACCCGCGAAGGAACCCGTGTACGCCGGCGCCACGCAGAACACCACCGACGCGGCCCGCCGCGTCACGGACGTCCTCCAGCATGGGAGCGCAGGCGCGGCACCTGGGGCGACCTGCACGTCGTGGACCGCACCCAGCGCGCGCCCGTCTTCCTGGTCGTCCTCGGTTCGATCGGGACCGGCTCCGTGGTGATGGTCCCGGGCGGCGCGCCCAGGGGCGTGCTCGTCGCCATGATCGCCCTGTGGGCCATGACCGTCGTCCTGCTGACCGTGAACACCGTCTGGAAGATCAGCGTGGACTCGGCCGTCGCCTCCGCGGTCGTGGCGCTGACGGCCGCCGTCCACTCGCCGTGGTGGCTGGCCGCCTGCCCGATGGCCCTCGCCGTGTGCTGGTCGCGCGTCGCCCTCGGTCACCACACGACCGCGCAGACCACGGCCGGAGCGGCACTCGGCGCGGCCACCGGGGCGGCGTTCCTGACGACGGGACAGCGGCGCCGGGCCCGGACCGAGCGGTCCGGGACCGGCGACGCCGGTGGTCAGGCGGGCAGACGCCGGACCCTCAGCACGTTGTCGGTCCGCGTGGCGGGCCGGCCCTCGGGGTCGTTCTGCGCGCGCTCGAACTCCTCGCAGCGCTGCACCTCCCAGCCGCCCGCGGGCAGGTCCAGCGCGTCGAGGACCTCCTGCGGCGTCGGCAGCGGCACCCCCTCGTGCGCGGTGGGCTCCCACGGGGCGAGCCCCGCGTGTCCGACGATCAGCAGCACGCCTCCGGGAGCTACCGCCGAGGCCGCCCTGCGCAGGATCTCCTCGCGCGGCAGGTCGCCGGGGGAGTGCAGGTAGTGGGCCGAGACCAGGTCGAACTCCCCGTCCGGGAACGACACGGAGAGGTCCGCCTGCCGCCACTCGACGGCGTCGGCGACCCCCGCCTCCTCGGCGTGACGGGCCGCGCGTTCCAGCGCGACGGCGGAGATGTCGGTCGCCGTCACCCGCCAGCCGCGCTGCGCCAGCCAGATCGTGTCGGCGCCCTCGCCGCATCCCAGGTCGAGCGCGGTGCCGGGCCGCAGACCGGCGACTTCACGGACGAGCGCGGTGTTCGGATTGCCGCTCCAGATCCGCTCGCTCTCGCTGTAGCGGGCGTCCCAGAACTCCGCGCCCCCCGCATCGCTTTCGACCACCGGTGTGTGCTCCTCGTCGTCGCGCTGTGCCGTGCCGGAAGACCCAGCGGTCCCCGTCTCTTCTGCGAATGCCGTCATGCCTCGTACCTCCGTTTCACGGGCGATACTCCGCCCGTGCCGAGCCGGGGGCAAAGAAGCTTGCCGACTCCGCAAAAACCGGTGGCCGGCCCGCTCCCGGCGGGCCGAGCCGCCCCCGGCTCAGCCCGAGTCGTCGCCGGACGCCACCACCCAACGGCCCAGCCCGTAGTCGTAGTCGTGGACGGGGCGTCCCCGCACTCCGCTCGTACGGAACGGCCCGCCGCCGTCGTCGATCCGTACCGTGCCGCCGCGTTCACCGCTGCTCCACCGCAGTTCCAGGTACCAGTCGCAGTCGCACCCGGCCGTACGGCCGCTGACGAGCAGCGACTCCGGATCGGAGGAGGAGACGGTGTACGGGAACGACACGGCCGGAATCGTCTCCCCGGAGTCGTTGCCGGGCACCGGGCGCGCCACGGGGCGGGGCGCGTCGAGGTCGACGTCGAACAGACGCGGCGTCAGCGCTCCTCCGCATCCGGAACTCGTGCGGAACACGCCCTGCTCGGGCGGGGTCCGGCGTTCCACCACGCGCACGTGCAGCGACTCGAGCACGACGGCTTCGACTCCCCTGCCCCGTACCGTGATGCGTACCTGCGTCTCGCCCCCGTGAAGCCCGCCCAGGGACGCGGCCCATGACGCCGCGTCGGCCTGCACGGGCGGCGGCGGCACGGCGGCGGGGTCGCGGTCCAGCAGATACGCGTGGTCGCAGCCGTTGCGCCAGACATGGTCGTCGACGGTCCAGGCGAACGGCGTCCCGGTGGTGGGCGCACCCCCGATGCGCCCGGGAGCCGCCGCGCCGGGCCGACCGCTCGCGTCGCCGGAGCGAGGACGCGGACCGGCGGTCCCGGACTCCGTGGCCGACGGCGGACCGGGCGGGGAGGTACGGGGGTGGGCCGACGGCGGAGAGATGGCCGGTTCCCCGCGCGGCCCGCGGTGGGCCGTGGGGGCGTCACCGCCGGAGCCGGGGGCAAGGTCGCGGAAGCCGACCAGCACGGTGAGCACGGCGAGCAGGAAGAGCGCTGCGGCGGACGCGACGACGAGGACGGGGCGACGAGAGCGCCGTGGCACTCGCGCCGGCCCGGCGGGCCGTGGCACCCCCGGGGCCTCCTGCTCGCCGGGAGCGGCGCCGGCCGTGGACGCGGCGGGGACGGCGGCCGCCTCCGGCTCTGTTGCGCCGGCCTCCCGGCGTACCCCGCGGTCCGCGTCCGCCAGGACCCACAGCCGGTGCAGCTCCGCCAGTTCGTCACGTCCGCAACCGCACAGCCGCGCCAGCCGTTCCACCGGTGCGAAGTCCAACGGGACCGTCTGCCCCGAGCAGTAGCGGTGCAGCGTCGCCGTGCCGACACCCACGCGCCGTGCCAGCGCCCCGTACGTGCGCCCCGACCCGCCGCGCAGCTCGTGCAGCCGCCGTGCGAAAGCCTCGGTCGACGCTCCTCTCGGTGTGTCCGTCACTCTCGGTCCTCCAGTCGGTCCGCCCGGCAGGCGTTTCACCCCACTACGGGAGCCCCACGTCAGCCGGGGTGGAACGGTTCCCCGTGTGCGCCGGGCAGGTGACGCTCCGGGATTTATTCGGTTGTCCGCTCCGACACGCGTCTGCTGCACTGCACGGGCCCGAGCGAAGGGCCCGACGACCGACTCACCCAGGAGCACTGATCATGCGCGGAACTCTCATGTCCCTCCCGGAAGGAAACGCCCCCCATCTCAAGGACATGACACTTCGTGCACACGCTGAACCTGGGAATCCTGGCGCATGTTGACGCCGGCAAGACAAGCCTGACCGAACGGCTGCTCCACGCCACGCACGTCATCGACGAACTCGGCAGCGTCGACGACGGAAGCACACGGACCGACTCACTGGAACTGGAGCGGCTGCGCGGCATCACCATCAAGGCCGCCGTCGCCTCCTTCGACATCGACGACGTCACGGTCAACCTGATCGACACCCCCGGCCACCCCGACTTCATCGCCGAGGTCGAGCGGGCCCTCCGCGTCCTCGACGGCGCGGTGCTCGTGCTCTCCGCCGTCGAAGGCGTCCAGGCGCAGACCCGCGTCCTGATGCGCACACTCCAGCGGCTGCGCATCCCGACACTCCTCTTCGTCAACAAGATCGACCGCCGCGGCGCCCGCTACGGGAGTCTGCTGCGCGCGATCGGCGAGAAGCTGACGCCGGCCCACATCGCGATCAGCGCCACCGAGGCGCTCGGCACCCCCGGCGCGGTCAGCCGGCCGCGTACCGGCCCCGCCTTCCGCTCCGAGCTGACCGCCCTGCTCGCCGAGCACGACGACGCCCTCCTCGCCGCCTACGTCGACGGCGCCGCCGAGGAACTGCCCGAGGCCCGGCTCCGCGGCGAACTCGCCGCGCAGACCCGCCGCGGGCTCGTGCATCCCGTCCTCTTCGGATCGGCGATCACCGGCGCCGGGACCGACGCCCTGATCGGCGCGCTCACCGAGCTGCTGCCGACCGCGCCCGCGGACGCCGAAGGCCCCGTCTCCGGCACCGTGTTCAAGATCGAGCGCGGCCCCGCCGGGGAGAAGACGGCGTACGTCCGCATGTTCTCCGGCACCGTACGCGTCCGGGACAAGCTGCCCTTCGGCAGCGGCACGCAAGCCGGGAAGGTCACCGGGATCAGCGTGTTCGAGCAGGGTGCGGCCGTGAACCGCGAAGCCGTCTCGGCCGGACAGATCGGCAGGCTGCGCGGGCTCGGGGCGATCCGCGTCGGTGACAGCGTCGGCGCGAAGGCACCGGCGCGGGCCGCCGGCCGCCATTTCGCCCCTCCCACCCTGGAGACGATCGTCGTCGCCCGCCGGCCCGGCGACCGGGGCCCTCTGCACGCCGCCCTCACCCAGCTCGCCGAGCAGGATCCGCTGATCGGCCTGCGCCGGGACGAACTGCGCCAGGAGATCTCGTTGTCGCTCTACGGCGAGGTGCAGAAGGAGGTCGTCCAGGCCACCCTGGCCGACGACTTCGGCATCGACGTCGACTTCCGCGAGATGACGACGATCCATGTGGAACGCCTCGTGGAGACGGGCGCCGCAGCGGAGTTCCTCGACGTCGACCCGAATCCCTTCCTCGCCACGGTCGGTCTGCGGGCCGAACCGGCGCCCGCGGGCTCGGGCGTGGAGTTCAGGCTGGAGGTCGAACTGGGCTCGATGCCGTACGCGTTCATCAAGGCTGTCGAGGAGACGGCCAGGCAGACCCTGCGCCAGGGGCTTTACGGCTGGGAGATCCCGGACTGCGTCCTGACCCTGACGCACTCGGGCTACGCGCCGCGCCAGAGCCATGCCCACGCCGTCTTCGACAAGAGCATGTCCAGCACGGCCGGTGACTTCCGCAACCTCACCCCGCTGGTCCTGATGAGCGCGCTCCGGCAGGCGGGCACCGAGGTCCACGAGCCGACGCACGACTTCCGACTGGAGATCCCCGCGGACGTGTTCGGCGTCGTGCTGCCCGTGCTGACGCGGCTGCGCGCCGTTCCGCGGACGTCGGCCCTCAAGGGCTCCTCGTACGTGATCGAGGGCGAACTGCCCGCCGCGTCCGTGCACGGAGTGGAGCGCCAACTGCCGCGGCTGACCAGCGGCGAGGGCGTGCTGGAGAGCTCTTTCGCCCGCTACCGCCCGCTCCAGGGCCCGCCTCCCCGCCGGCCCCGCTCCGACCACGACCCGCTGGACCGCCGCACGTACCTCCTGCGCGTGGTGCGCCGCACCGGCGCCCGCGACGATCACCGGTGACGGCGTGCCCTGCCCTGCCCTGCCGCGTCCGCGCCGTCCTCCACGGTGCCCGACCGGACACCGCGTCACCCCACCACCGGCCGCGTCAGCCGCCGACCCCGGGCGACGCCTGCGGCACGGCGGGCACCGTCGCGGTCGTGGGACCGCGCACCGCCGCGATCACCGCGTCGTGCAGGTCGCGGCTCGCGGCCTCCGACGGGCACGGCGCCGGACTTCCCGACACCGTGAACCAGTCGGCCGCGCCGGTGTACTGCACGGTCACGGACGCCTCGCCGTCGACCCAGGTGGTGTGCACGGTGAGGTCGCCGGAGACGACACCGACCTCCTCGGTGAGCACGCCGCCGCGGCCCGAGTACACGCCAGGAGTAGTCCAGGATGCCCAGCTCATGCATCCAACGTCACACTGTTCCCGCTTGATCGCTACTGGCGCGGCAGGACTGGTTTCAGCACAGGATGTGGAGCGCTCCCGGCTGCACCCTCGCCGTCACCGGCAGCACCGCGTCGACCTCCCCGTCCGCGCCGTACGGGACCGGGCGGTCCGCCTCGATACGGATCTCCTTGCCCCGCAGGATCTCCACCTGGGGCCGCGCCACGTGCGCCCCGGTCCTCAGCTCGTTCATCATCGTGAAGAACAACCGCTTCGGGGCGTCCTGGACCACCACCACGTCCAGCACGCCGTCGTCCAGCCGAGCACCCGGCGCGATCTCTCTTCCGAAGCCGTAGAAGCCGGAGTTGGCCGCCACCACCGTGTAGCCGCGGCGCTCGTGCACGACTCCGTCGATCGTGATCCGGTACGAGGCGGGCCGCCAGGCCACGACCGCCCGCAGCCCGCCCGCGTAGTACGACGCCGCTCCGCGCAGCAGCCGGGAGGTGTTGGCGTGCCGGTTGGCGACGGCGTCGACCCCGGCGTACACGCTGCCCAGGACGGAGATCCCGGCGTGCACGGCCGATTCGACCTCGATGGTGTCCACGGCCCGGACCTCGCCCCGCAGCAGCACCTCCGCGAGCCGCGGGGCGTCGGTGGGCAGGCCCAGGGCGCGGGCGAAGTCGTTGCCGCGGCCGGCCGGGACCAGGCCGAACACGGTGTCCGTGCCGCTGAGCGCCCCGCCGACGCAGCCCGCCATCCCGTCACCGCCGACGGCGAGGACCACGTGCCCCTGCGCACCTGCCTGCCGGGCGAGCTCCCGGGCGTGGTCGAGGCTGCGGCTGTACAGGGTGTCGAGCCGCGCGCCCGCCTCCCGCAGGAGCCGGGCCAGGGGGAGCAGGGCGGCCGTACCGCTGGAACCGCCTGCGGTCGGGTTGACGACGGCGGTGAACTGTCGCATGGATGGCGCCTCCGGACGGCGGGAACGGGTCAGCGGACGGGGATGAGGACGCCGGGGCTGAGGACTCCGGCCGGGTCGATCTCGGCCTTGACGGCCTGGAGCATGCGGACGCCCACCGGCCCGATCTCCGAGGTGTACCAGTCGCGGTGGTCGGTGCCCACCCCGTGGTGGTGGCTGATGGTGCCGCCCGCCGCCAGGATCGCGTCGTTGGCCGCCCGCTTCGCCCGCTCCCAGTGGGCGACCGGCTCGTCACCCTGTGCGGAGACGACGGTGAAGTAGAGCGAGGCGCCGTTCTCGTACACGTGCGAGATGTGGCACATGACCAGCGGCGGGGTGCCCGCCTCGGTCAGCGTGCCGGTGAGGGCCTGGCGCACCGCCGCGTACAGCCCGGGCACGGCGGACCAGAACGCGGCCGTCTCCAGCGTCTCGGCGAACGCCCCCGCGTCCAGCAGCGCGTCGCGCAGGTACGGGGCGTTGTACCGGCCGTGCTCCCAGCGCTCGCCCGGCTCCTCGCCGGCGAACTCGCCGCCGCAGGCGAGCAGGACCTCCCGAGCCGCCGCCCGCCGCGCCGCGGTGTCCTCCTCGGTGCCCTCGTAGCCGGCGATCGCCATGCAGCCCGCCCCCTGCGGGGCCTCGGCGGTGCCGATGGCGTCCGGCTGGGCCAGGCCGATGAACGTCTCGGTCTCGTCCGAGAGGCGCAGCACGGTGGGCCGCGGCCCGTCCTGCGCGAGCCGGCGCAGCGCGGCCGCTCCCGCCTCGAACGTGGCGAAGCGCCAGCCCTCGTAGACACGCTTCTGAGGCAGGGGCCGGATGCGGACGGTCACCGCGGTGATCACGCCGAACGCGCCCTCGGAGCCGAGGACCAGCTGCCGCAGGTCCGGGCCGGCCGCCGAGCGGGGCGCGCGGCCGGTCTCCAGCGTGCCCTCCGGAGTGGCGAGGGTGAGGCCGAGGACCATCTCGTCGAAGCGGCCGTATCCGGCCGACGCCTGGCCGCTGGAGCGCGCCGCGGCGAAACCGCCGACGGTGGCCCACTCGAACGACTGCGGGAAGTGGCCGAGGGTCCAGCCCCGCTCGTTGAGCAGCGCCTCGCACTGCGGGCCGCGCAGGCCCGGCTGGACGGTGGCGGTGCGGGAGACCTCGTCGAGGGCGACGAGCCCGTCGAGCCGGCGCAGGTCGAGCGCGACGAACGGCCGCTTCGCCTCGGGTGCGAGTCCGCCGACGACGGAGGTGCCGCCGCCGAACGGCACGGCGGACAGACCGTGTTCGGCGCAGGCGCGCAGCACGGCCAGCACCTCGTCGTGGTCGCCCGGCAGCAGGACCGCGGCCGGTGTGTCGCCGGCCTCGCCGGCGCGGATGCGCAGGAGGTCGGGGGTGGACTTGCCCCGGGTGTGCCGGATGCGGCTCTCGGCGTCCTGGCGCACGTACACGTCGCCGCCGACGCAGGCGGCCAGTGCCTCGCGGGTGCCGTCCGGGAGCGGGGAGGCCGGCACCCCGATGGCGTCGAGCGACGCGGGGCCGGTCTCGCGGGGCGTGACGCCGAGCAGATCGCGCAGCAGTCCGATCACCGTGCCGGGCAGCGGGGCCGCCTTGGCCGGGTCGCCCCAGCCGCTCCACAACATGTCCACTTCGGTCTTCCTCACCGTCGGTTTCGCAGGGGTGCACTGCCGCGCGGCCGGCACTGCATTACACTGTGACAGATGACGCCCATTCGTCACAACCATGCGGACGCGGACGCCGTGCTGGACGCCGCACGCGACTGTGTCCTCGCCGTCGGCGTACGCCGCACGACCCTGACCGACGTGGCCCGGCGCGCCGGGGTGTCCCGGATGACGCTGTACCGCCGCTGGCCGGACGTGCGCACGCTCGTCGGCGACCTGATGACCCGTGAGTGGATCGCCCTCGCCGTCGGCGCCATGCCCGACCCCGCGGCGGGCACGCCCGTGCGGGCGCGCATCGTCGACGGGCTCGTGGCGGGGGTCGCCGCGTTCCGTGCGCACCCCCTGTTCCACAAGATCATCGACGTGGACCCGGAGCTGCTGCTGCCCTACGTCATCGACCGCCGCGGAGCCAGCCAGGACGCCCTGCTCGGCCTCATCACGACGGCGCTCGCCGAGGGCCACGAGGACGGATCCGTCCGCCGCGTGCACACCGACCTGCAGGCCCGCTCACTGCTGCTCGTCGTCCAGTCCTTCGTGCTCTCACTGCGCACGATGACCGAGGAGGGCGACCCCGAACTGAGCGACACCGCCTTCCTCGGCGAGCTGCGGACCGTACTGGAGAGGACCCTCGCCCCATGACCCGCCCGAGCAGCCCCGCCCTGCCCGCCTCGTCCCTCAACGCCGCACGGCGGCACAGGGAGCTCGCGGAACTCGCCGACGGCGCCGAGGTCGACGTCCTCGTCGTCGGCCTCGGCGCCACCGGAGCCGGAGCCGCCCTCGACGCCGCCTCGCGCGGCCTCACCGTGGCCGCCGTCGACGCGCACGACCTCGCCTTCGGCACGTCGCGCTGGAGTTCCAAGCTCATCCACGGCGGGCTGCGGTACCTCGCCACCGGTCAGCTCGACGTCGCGCACGAGAGCGCCGTCGAACGCGGCGTCCTCATGGAGCGCACCGCCCCCCACCTGGTCCGCGCCCAGCCCTTCGTCCTGCCGCTCACCCCGCTGGTCGGCCGCGGCCAGGCCGCGCTCGCCTGGGCCGGCTTCCGGGCCGGCGACCTGCTGCGGGCCTCCGCCCGCACCTCACGCGCCACCCTGCCCGCACCGCGCGTCCTGTCGACGGTGGAGACCCGGCACATGGCGCCCGCCCTGCGCGCCACCGGCCTGCGCGGCGGACTGCTGTCCTGGGACGGTCAACTCACCGACGACGCCTGCCTGGTGACCGCGATCGCCCGCACCGCCGCCGCCCACGGCGCCCGTGTCCTCACCCGCGTCCGCGCGCTCGCGCTCACCGGCAGCGGCGCGCTCGTCCGCGACGAGACCACCGGCGAGGACCTGCGCATCCGCGCGCGCACCGTGATCAACGCGGCCGGGGTCTGGGCGGGGGGACTCGTCGACGACATCCGGCTGCGCCCCTCCCGCGGCACCCACCTCGTGCTGCGCTCGGACGACCTGGGCGGCCTCGCCGCCGGCATGCACATCCCGATCCCCGGCGAGACCAACCGCTTCGTCCTCGTCCTGCCGCAGGGCGACGGCCGGGTGTACGTCGGCCTGACCGACGAACCGGTGGAGGGCAGCGTCCCCGACGTGCCCAAGGTGCCCGAGACGGACATCGGCTTCCTCCTCGACGTCCTCGGCTCCGCCCTCGACGTCACCGTCGGCCGCGACGACGTCGTGGGCGCGTTCGCCGGCCTGCGCCCCCTGCTCGACACGGACGGCGGGCCGGGCCGGACCGCCGACATCTCCCGCAAGCACGCGGTCCTCACCTCGCCCGACGGCGTCGTCACCGTCGTCGGCGGCAAACTCACCACGTACCGGCGCATGGCGCAGGACGCCGTCGACGCGGCCGTCCTCGCGCGCGGACTGGCATGCGGCCCCTGCCGCACCACCGCCGTCCCGCTCGTCGGAGCCGACCACCCCCGCGCCCTCGCGCAGCTGGACGCGCCCCGCCGCCTCGTCCGCCGGTACGGCTCCGAGGCGCCGGCCGTCCATGCCCTCGGCCTGGAGGACCCGTCCCTGGCGCGCCCCGTGATCCCCGGCCACCCCGTCACCGGCGCCGAACTCGTCTGGGCGGTCCGCCACGAAGGGGCCCTCGACGCATCCGATCTCCTCGACCGCCGGACCCGCATCGGCCTGGTGACCGACGACCGGCACGCCGCGCAGGACGCCGCCCGCGACGCGCTGGCCCGCAGCTGCTGACCTGTGCCTCCGGGAACACGTGTGGTGGGGCGCCGCAAGGGGCGCCCCACCACGGTCACGCCCCGTCCCCGGGGCCCTGTGCCGCTACGGGAGCCGCGTGAACGGGGCCAGGAAGGCCCGGGCTCCCGGGGTGTCCAGACGGTACGTCACGTTCGTCGCGTAGCACGGCGAGTCGCCCGTGATCGTCGTGGAGACGAGGGTCCACTTCCCTTCCAGCGTGGCGAAGTTCGGTCCGCCCGAATCGCCGTAGCACGCACCGCCGTTGCCCTGCGGCGCGGTCATCGCCAGGCGCACCCAGGCGTCGTTCAGCGCGTCGAAGGTGACCGGGGCCTTCATCCGGACGCCGCCGCCCGGGTGGGTGTGGCCGCCGGGACCGCGGCGGGACTCCTCGGTGCCGTAACCGGCGACGACGAACGGAGTGTCGTTCAGGCCCTGCGGGCCGGCCGCGTCGAGCGCACCGGCCGCTGGCAGCGTGGCCGGAGTGAACGACCAGCGCGCCTTGACCTGGGCGGCGGACAGCTGGACCACCGATATGTCGCGTGTGTCGGAGGCCGGCCCCGGGTACTCCGGGTGGTTGTGGGCAGTGCCCTGGACTCCGACGGCACGCGCCACGGCGGCGGGGTCGCCCGGGTGCTGGGCGGTGGCCCTGTCGAGGCCGGCCTGTACGTCCTGGTCGAGGGAGACGTAGAACTTCACGTTCTCCGGCCAGTCGGTGGTGCAGTGGGCGGCGGTCAGGAACGTGTCCTTGTCGATCATGGTGCCGGAGCAGACCCAGTCGACGCGGTCCGGGGTCGCCGGATCGTCGTCGGCGTCCCAGGTGGCGACCAGCGCACCGACCTCGGTGCGCTCGGGCGCGGGCGTCGCGTTGTACGAGTTGATCGCCGACGACGGCAGGGCCGCGGCGAGCACGACGGCGCAGGCCGCAGCGGTGACGGCCATCGGACGTAGGGGCAGGGCAGTCAAGTCGGACCCTTCGGTGTGGGTGAACGGGGATTCTCCTGTGGGGTGATCGACAGTGAAGCGTGCCCCAGGGCGCCGCGGCAAGAGGCCGGCGTCACCGGAGAACGGCCGCTCCGGACGGCTCCGAGATGCGCTCGGTCACGAGCACTGATTCGCTGAGGACACCCGCTCAATCGGAACACGAGGAGTGATCATGAGCGTTTCGGACGAGTCCCGCGGCCGGATCCGGCAGATGCGGGAGAAGGCGAAGGAACTGAACGCGGCCGCGGAGCGCAGCAGCGATCCCAAGGAGCGTGAGCGGCTGAAGGAGAAGGCCCAGCGGCTGCAGGCCCAGTCGGAGCAGGAGTCCGGCATGAGCACCGGGGACATATACCCCGACGTGTGACGGACAGCGCCGCACGCCGCGGCGAGCCCCGTCGTACGAGGGGCCGGGGCGCCGAGAGCGCCCCGGCTCCTCCGCGCGCCCGTCCGCCCAGCCGTACGGCGCCGTCACCGCCGAAGGCGGGACAGAACGAGCGCGCCCACCCGTGCACCGCCTGCCGGTCAGTCGACCGGCCAGGTGTGGACGGGGGCGTTGAGGTGCATGTAGTCGATGTACTGCCGCGTCATCAGCCGCAGCGCCTCGTGGTGGTCGACCCTGCTGGTCCGGTCGATGTGGTGGAACGTCTCCGCCTGCCACACGGCACCGTTGCGGCCGGTCACGCAGCGCTGCTCGATGATGCCGAGCAGCGGCTCCCGCCACGGCGCGTCCATGCCCGAAGCCTCCAGACCGCGGTGCGCGAGCGGCAGCAGTCTCCGCAACACCAGCTCGGCGACCGGCACTTCACCCATACCCGGCCAGTACAGCCGGGCGTCGATCCCGTGCCGGGCCGCCGTGTGCAGATTGTCCTCCGCGGCCTGGAACGACATCCGCGACCACACCGGCCGCTCCTCGTCCACGAGTGCGCGCGCCAGCCCGTAGTAGAAGGCGCCGTTGGCGAGGATGTCGGCCACCGTCGGCCCCGCGGGCAGCACCCGGTTCTCGATCCGCAGGTGCGGCTTGCCGTGGTCGACGGCGTAGATCGGGCGGTTCCACCGGTAGATCGTGCCGTTGTGCAGGGTCAGCTCGGACAGCTCCGGGATGTCGCCGCCCTCGAGCGTCTCCCGCGGGTCCTCTTCGTCGCACACCGGCAGCAGGGCGGGGAAGTAGCGCACGTTCTCCTCGAAGAGGTCGAAGACGCTGTTGATCCAGCGCTCGCCGAACCACACCCGGGGCCGTACGCCCTGCACCTTGATCTCCTCCGGGCGGGTGTCCGTCGCCTGCTCGAACAGCGGGATGCGGGTCTCGCGCCAGAGCTCCTTGCCGAACAGGAACGGGGAGTTCGCGGCCAGCCCCACCTGCACACCGGCGATGGCCTGCGCCGCGTTCCAGTATGCCGGGAACTCCTCCGGGGCGACCTGCAGGTGGAACTGGGTGCTCGTGCACGCCGCCTCGGGAGTGATCGTGTCCGCGTAGGTGCGCAGCCGGTCGATGCCGTCCACCTCGATGCGCAGATCCTCGCCGCGCGCGGCGAAGACCTGCTCGTTGAGCAGCCGGTAGCGGGGGTTCTCGGACAGGGCCGCCTCGCCGACGTCCTTGCGGCGCAGCGTCGGCAGGATGCCGATCATGGCCAGGTGCGCCCCGACCTCCGAGGCGCGCTCCTCGGCGTGGTTCAGGGCCCCCCGGATCTCCTGCTCCCACGAGTCCGGCCCGCCGGCCGTCAGCCTGCGGGGAGAGATGTTGATCTCCAGATTGAAGCGGCCCAGCTCGCTCGACCACGCCGGATCCGCGATGGCCTCCAGGACGTCGGTGCTGCGCATCGCGGGTTCCCCGGTCTCGTCGACCAGGTTCAGCTCGATCTCCAGACCCACCTGCGGGCGCTCGAACTCGAACTTCGCCGCGCGCAGCATCTGCGCGAACGTGTCCAGACACGCCTGCATCTTGTTCCGGTAGCGGCGGCGGTCCTCACGCGTGAAGACCAGCGCCGGGACGTCACGCCCCATCGGCCCTCCCGGGGTCGTCGGGCACAGACCACCGTCCCAGCGTGACACCTGTGGGCGGCGGCGACCAGTGAGGCGGCCGCCGCCCACGGTGGACATGACGAGGGTGGGACGGAGCGCGACCGGCCGGGGCCGGCCGCGTCAGTCCAGGAAGCCCAGCAGCGCCGCCGTGAGCTCGGCCGGGGCGTCCTCCTGCACCAGGTGCCCCGCTCCCGCGATCGGCTGCAGCCGCGCGCCGGGGATGCGGTCGGCCAGCTCCTTGCCCCTGGTCGCAGGGATCCAGGCGTCGTCCTCGCCCCAGCACACGAGGACCGGGACGTCGACGGAGCCGTAGCGGCGCTCGATCTCGTCGGTCCAGCGCTGATCGGCCTGGGCGATCTGGCGGTAGAAAGCGGCTTGGCCCGCCTCGCCGGTCCACGGCTCGACCAGCCGGTCGAGGGTGGCCGGATGCAGCCCAGGGGAACTGGCGGACGCCACGTACTCGCGGACCAGGGCCCGGTGCAGCGCGGCCGGCAGTCGCTCGAAGACGCCGGCGTGCTCGCCGACCAGGCGGAAGAACGGCGATCCCCAGGGCGCCAGGGCCACCGGGTCGACGAGGGCGAGGCGGCGGAAACGCCTGCCGTGCAGGAGAAGCGCGCGCAGCGCGACCGCGCCGCCGACATCGTGCGCCACGACCTGCGGTTCGTCGACTTCCCAGTGGTCGAGCAGCTCGGTGAGGACCCGCCCCTGGGCGGCGAGCGAGACGTCCTGCCCGCTGAACTTCGCCGACGCGCCGTAGCCCGGCATGTCCCACACGAGGACCTGACGGCCCGCCGCGGCGAGCGCACGCGCCACGGCGCGCCAGACGAAGGACGAGAAGGGCGTGCCGTGCAGCAGCACCACGGGCGGGGCCGCTGGGTCGCCGAGCCGGTCCCAGCGGACCTCGCCCGCGGAGCTGTCGAAGGTCCGGGCCACGTGCCAGTCGGACAAGGGTGCACCTCTTACGGTGTCAGGGGCCAACAGGTCATCGCACCTTACGCCGCGCCGCGCGGCCCGTCAGGTGCGGCGCCGGCCGAGGCTGCCGCGGACGAACGCCGCCTGTCCGGCGTGCTGGAGGTCGTCGGAGATCACACTGACGAGGCGCACGCCCAGCGTGACGGGCGGGTTCCACGAGGTGTCGACGACCCGGTCGAGCGCCGCGTCGGCGAGGGTGCGCACGAAACGCAGGGTCTCCTCGTGGACCGCGTCGTAATAGCCCAGCAGCAGGTCGGCGGAGTCGGGGCGTACGGCGGCGACGTCCTTTGCCGTGTGCCCGTAGCCCGTGGCGGCATCGGGGAACGGCAGGGCGAATCTGCTCGCCCAGTCCTGCGACGTCCACACCTGCTCCCGGTCCGCGGCGTCGGCCACGTGGTCGTCCTGGATGCGCGTCAGGTGCCACACGAGCCAGGCGACGGAGTTGCCCCCCTCGTCCAGGCGGGCGGCCAGGTCCTCGGCCACGAGTCCCTCCACGGCCTCGTGGACCACCTCACGCACGCGCCCGAACGCGTCTGCCAGCAGGTCGGCGGTTCTCATCGTCTGTCTCCTCCGGTCGACTGCCCCTCTGCCCATCGTGGGGCCCGGCCGGACGTCCGACACGTTCCCGCACCGGTGACGATCGAGGTTGACACCTGCCCCGTGACCAGGGCTGGTCCTGGCACGACATCGCGGCGGAGCCGGGCCCGCCCCGGCGCGGTCGCGGAGGCGCCGGCGGATCACGGGGCGACGTACGTGTTCGTACAGCACGCATCTGCCGCACGACGAATAGCGGTTCGGCCATGGAGGGTTGACAAACGGTCAGGAGCCCCGCTGTTGAGGGAAGAGTGTGTCGCGCCTCTCTCAACCACGGGGCCCTTACGGTACTTTGGGCCCATTGCCGTGTCATCTGCGTCACGTCATGGCCAAAACTTGAAACCCTTGAGACGAGTGACGCGTCTGTCTGAATGGCTCCGGCGGGGACATGTCGCCGCCGGGTCACGTTCGGATCCGAAGGTTTTTCGGTGAAGAACATTCACAATGTCACTCTATGTGTTGAGACCATGACGGCTTCGCCACGTACTGTCACATGAGCAGCCCGGCGGGACCGCGCGGGCAGGGGAGGAAGCAGCACATGAAACCGTTCGCGTGGAACTACGCACGCCCCGCCGAACCGGCCCCGGCCCTGGCCGCGTACTCGTACGACTCCGCACTGCAGCTGAACGTCCTGCCCGACGGGCGTCCGGCCATCTCGGACCGGGCCCTGCTCGCCGCCGCCGGGACGACGACGTCCAAGGCGGGCTCCGCGACCCACTTCGACGACTGAGCCGGACTGCGCGCCGTGACGGTGTTGGTGCTGACGTGCGAGCAGGACGTCACCGCGGACCTGGTGGTGGCGGAACTTCACGAACAGGGCGTGCCGCTCGTGCGGTTCGACCCGGGAGACCTGCCCGGTGACGTCGCCCTGTCCGCGGAGTACGTACGGGGGGAGTTCCGCGGCTACCTGTCCACCGGCGGTCGTGTGGCCAGCGTCGACGGACTGCGGTCGGTGTGGGTGCGCAGGCCGGGCGAACCTGCCGCGCACGCGGACGAGCCCTCCGCCTGGCTCTCCGACGAGAGCGGCCACGCGCTGTACGGCATGCTCGACTCCACGGCCGCGCGCTGGATGAACCACCCGAGCGCGGCCGCCAGGGCCCGGCGCAAGCCGTGGCAGATGCGCGTCGCCCACCGGTGCGGCTTCCCGGTGCCCGCGACCCTCGTGACCACCTACCCCTCCATGGCCAAGCGGTTCGCCGAGCAGTACCGGCAGGTGGTGGTGAAGTCCGTCTCCGGCAAGTCACCGGGCGATCCGCCCATGGCGCTGCCCACGACGCTGGTGCCGGCGGACGCCGACTTCTCCGGCGTCGCCGCCGCCCCCACCCTGCTGCAGCGCTACATCCCCAAACGTGCCGACATCCGGCTGACCAGCGTGGGGGAGACGCACTTCGCCGCGCGCAAGGTCGCCGACGCCGGCCAGGTCGACGGCCGGTTCGGCGACACCGGCCACACCTGGGAGCCCGTGGAGGTGCCCCTACAGATCGCCCGGGCCGTCGAGACGTACAAGAAGCACGCGGAACTCGCCTACGGGGCCTTCGACTTCGCGGAGGACGCGGACGGCACCTGGTGGTTCCTGGAATGCAACCAGGGCGGTCAGTTCGGCTTCGTCGAGCTGGAGACCGGGCAGCCGATAGCCCGCGCCGTCGCCTCGTGGCTGGGCGCCGAGCCGGTCTGACGACGGGCGCGGGACCGGCCCCGCTCGCGCGGCCGTCCGGGCCCGCGCCCTTCGGCCGGCGCGCCCTCAGGAGCGGCCCCGCCGCCACTCCGCCACGACCGCGTCCGCGTCGTACGGCTTCAGGCCGAGCGGCGGTCCCGGCGGCGGACGCAACAGCATCGCCCTGATCTTCTCGTTGATCTCGGCGACGACACGGCGCACCGCCGCCTCCGACGGCGCCCGCGAGGCCTTCTCCAGCGCGTCCTCGGCCTCCTTGCGCAGGGCCAGGGAGGGCGGGAGGACGGACAGGCCCTCGCGGTGCATCTTGCGCTTGATCCACCACAGCTCGTCGTAGCCGGCGTCCCCGTCCGGCAGGGGCTTCCCGAAGCCGGGCAGTTCCGTGAACTCCCCGCGCTCGGCGGCGTCGCGGATCTGCTTGTCGACGAAAGACTCGAAACTCACGCCCGGGGGCTTGCGCTCCGTCATGGCACCAGCCTACGGCCCCCGCCCGACCCCACGACAGGCCGCCCGGTCCGCCCGCGGGTGGGCCTTCCGCGTCAGCCGACCCTGAACGGCCTCGTCGCCCCGGTGAACGCCGTGACCTTGCCGAACAGGCTCTTCCAGTCGCCGTGGTGCACGATCCGGTACGTCCCGGCCGCGGTCCCCGCCGGCGGCTTCCAGGTGATCACGGCCTTCGAGGTGCCGGTCACCCCGTTGATCCGCACCCAGCGGTACGTGGTGTCCCAGTCGCCGTCGTCCCGCACGCGGTCCCACTGCCCGTCCACCAGTCGCTGCACCTCCAGGAACGTACCGCCCCGGCGCAGATTGTTCTTGGGGTGCCCGGTCACGAACTCCGCCGTCACCGTGGCCCCCGGCGCGTACCAAGCCGCGGGCTCGCTCAGGACGTCCCCGAACGCCCTGCCCGACGGCGGGTTGTCCATCACCACGCCGGTCTGCAAGGTGATCTGTCGGTCCGACAGGTCGGGCGGCGTCGGTCCGCGCCCGGTGTCCGTGCCGTCCCTCAGCGACGCCGCGAGCCTGCTGAACTCCTGCTGGTAGGCGGGCAGCGTGTAGCGGCCGTAGAGCGTCGAACCCCCCTCATACTGCTGGAGGTCGTACTCCTCCGGCGTCGTCACGTACTGGCTGTAGGCGTTGGCGTAGCCCTGCATCAGGACGTTCTCCACCGGTACGCCGAGTTCCTCGGCGACCGACCGGCGGATGCGCAGCCCGGACACGATCGTGTACTCCGCCGGTCCGGCCACCAGGTAGAGCTGCCCGATCTTGACGATTTGGACGGGCAGGACCTTCGGAGTTGCCGGTACCGCCGCGGAGATCAGACCCGTGGGCACCAGGTCGGCCTTCGGGTACTGGCAGCCCACCAGCCACTCGGGCGGGTCGATGCGGAACGGCTCCAGCAGCTTGGCGACGGGACTGTTCATGCCCTCGGTGAACCCGGGGATCGCGGGGCCGTCCTCCACACTTCCCGCCAGGGTCGAGGCGCCGACCATCGCCGGGCAGGTGCGGTGCTCCCTGCCGTCCGGGGTGTACCTGCCGGAGACGGTCACCTCCTCCATGTCCACGTACCGCATCCGCGCGTCCACGCTGCCGGTCAGCGGGGTGCGGGCGGCGCCGTATATCTGCCGCGCCCGGGTGAACTGGCGGTCGCCGATGATCCGGGTGTTCTCGAACTCGTCCTCCGTCGGACCCGAGCCGGGTTTCAGATGCAGATTCGGCGACATGTCACCGGCATTGGTGTTGGGGAACGCGGCGACGAACCCCTTCGCCTCCTCCAGGTAACGCACGCCCTTCTCGTCGTGCTCCCACTCGTAGGACGCGTAGCCCTTGTTGTCCGGGCTGAGCAGGGTGTTCTTGTTGGTCAGCGAGGTGTTGTGGGTGGCGAACCAGCTGATCGCGCCGATGTCGCCGCCGCCCTGCCGGAACCGCAGCACCGTCATCGCCGGGTCGATCGCGCCGGGGAACGCCGCCCTGTCGAACGCGGGATTCCTGTCGAACGCCACCTTGGAGCGGTTGACGCTCGCGTTCGTCAGCTCACCCCGGCCGAGCGTGATCGACCCCGGTCGCAGGTCCTCGTGGGCCTCGGCCACCGACTCGACGATGCCGTCCACGATCGCCTGGTACGTGTCCTTCTGGAAGCCGAGCGACGCCAGGTTGTACGCGACGTGGTGGGAGTGCCCGCCGGAACCGGCGTGGGTGTGCGTGGCCGACAACAGCACATTGCGCTCGGTGTAGAGGGAGCCGTACCGCTGCTTCAGGCGCGCGAGCACCCCTTGATGCACCGACTGGAAGATCATGCCGAGATCGGCGTTGACGTAGACGATCCGGCTGCCGCTCGCCGGGTCGGCGACGACGAACGCCCGTGAGCGCTGCCGCTGATGGATCCCGGTCGCCTTCTGCTCGAAGCTGGAGTAGCCCATCATGCCCACTTCGGCGGCCTCGCCGGTCACATCGGCGATCCCGCGGCCGACGAGGTAGTCGCCGCCTTTCTGGGCCGTCCTGTCCGGCCCCGGGGCCGCACCGGCGGGCACCGCACCCGGCACCGCCGCCAGGGTCAGGGCGCCGAGAGATCCGGCGAGCAGCAGGGACACCGCCCTGGAGCGCGTCGTGGGGAACCGCATGCCTACTCCCTCGCAGATGGACACCGGGTGCGTTTGATCACGTGTGTGACCGACGGTAAGGGGCGCGGCGGCCCGGGGACAGGACCCGACCGGCCAGTAACGGGACTTCGGCGGCCACGGACCCTGTCCCCGGGCCGCCGCGGTCCCTACAGTGACGGCCCGGAGGTGCGACCGCATGAAGCGTCAGGCTGCGCAGGCCCCGCCCCTGACCGACCCGCGGTACGGATCGGCGACGATCACGCCGCACCTGCTGCGCTACCTCACCCTCGTCGCCGCCGAACGCGGCCACGACCTCGGCCCGGCCCTGCGCCGCGCCGGCCTCAGCGAGGCCGCCCTGAGCGCCGTCGGCCAGCGCGTCTCCTACCGGCAGGGCAGCTCGGTCATACGCGAGGCCATGCGCGACCTCGACGACCCCGCTCTGGGCCTCGCCGTCGGCCGCCGCCAGCGCGCCACCGCCTGGGGCCTCGTCGGTCTCGGGCTGCAAGCCGGCCCCACCCTCCACGACGCCCTCGAACTGGGCGTCCGCCACCACGGCGTCACCGGGTCCATGCTCGACTACCGCACGCAGACCGTGCCCGAGGGCGCCGCGATCCTGGCCACGGCCCGCTACACGGACTCCGAACTGCGGGCGTTCCTGCTGGAGGAGGCCTTCGCCAGCATCGTCGCCCTCGTCCGGGACTGTCTGGGCGAGACCTTCGCCCCGCACACCGTCGCCGTACGCCACCCCCGCCCGCCGTACGGCGACGCGTACGAGGACTACTTCCGCTGCCCCGTCGTCTTCGACGCCCCCGACGACCGGATCGTCTTCGGAGGCGACTGGCTGCGCACGCCGCTGCCGGGTGCCGACGCCTACACCCTCGCCCAGGTGCTCGCCCTCCTCGACGCGGCCCGTGCGCAGGGCCGCGACCGCCAGGACCTGGTGCAGGGCCTCGAGGTCTCCGTGGCCCGCGGCCTGCCCCATGTGCCGCCGCTCGCGCGGCAGGCGCTCGCCCGGGGGATGAGCGAGCGGACCCTGCGGCGCCGCCTCGCCGAGCACGGCACGTCGTACGAGGCGCTGGTCGACTCCGTACGCCTCGTCCGCGCCGAGGAGCTGATCATGGGGAGCGACCTCCCGCTGCACAACATCGCGGGCCTGCTCGGCTTCAGCGACGCCCGGACGCTGCGCCGCGCGGTGGCACGCTGGTTCGGCACCAGCCCCTCCGCGCTGCGCGGCGCCCGCTCCCCGCAGCGCAGGCCCTGACGGCCCCGGCCGGCGCACCGCGAAAGATCTCGCGTGAGCGCGGCATGCGCACTCCCCGTGACTTTTCGTCGCATACCGTATGAAACGCCTCCGAGTCAGGAGACGGAGCACACCGCGGAGAACAGCAGCGAGCGTGGGGAGCGGGCGACCATGAGCACAGGCGGAGGCAGCGCGGACCACGAGGGACCGGACCCGCGGCACCTGCGCCCGCCGGGTGTCGGCGACACGACGGTGGAGGCACTCGGGGCCCTGTCGAAGGCGCTGGAGACCACGGAACGGGCCCGGGGCCACCTCTACGCGTTCCACCAGCTGACCGGCCGGGCGGACCTCGGCCTCGACGACGCCGTACGGCTGCTCCGCGAAGCCGGGCACCACCGCGAGGCCGACCTGGTCGAGCGGGAGATCCTGGGCCGCAACGTGATCCCCGGCCACTGGACGTACCAGATCGTCGAGGCGTACAACGCCACGTACTACCGCCCCTTCGCCGAGGTCGAACTTCAGGTGCGCAACCGGCTCGCGGAGGGCCGCGACCATCTGTACGAGGCGGAGATGAAGGAACGCCGCAGGACTCCTCATCACCCCGACCACACCGCACTGCCCGACTGACCACGCCGGTGTGCCGGTCCCGGGCGGACCCGCGTGCGTGGCGGCATCCGACCTGGGTACCCGGGGTTGTGCCCACGAAATGGACGGGCCACGACCTGGAAAGGCGGTGAGGATCCGTGAGCCAGACCTATCGGACCAGGGCCGAAGAGCCGATAGGCGCACTGGTCTCCGACGCGTCCCAGCAGATCTCGCAGCTGGTGCGCGCGGAGATGCGTCTCGCACAGGCGGAGATGACACAGAAGGGCAAGCGTCTCGGGAGGGGCGGCGGGCTGTTCGGCGGCGCCGGACTCGTCGCCGTGCTCGGCCTGCAGGCCCTGGTCGCGGCAGCGATCATCGCGCTTGCGCTCGTGCTGCCCTGGTGGGCGTCCGCGCTGATCGTGGCCGCCGTCCTCTTCCTCGTCGCAGCGGTCCTCGCGGCCGTGGGCAGGAAGAACATCAAGCAGGCGACTCCGCCGGCACCGCGGCAGACGATGGACAGCTTGCGGGCCGACATGGAGGAGATCAAGGGAAGGGCACACCGATGAGCGGCACACGCGCCTCCCACGACGGGGGCAGGCCGGGGCTGCAGGAACTGCGGGCCCAGGTGGAACACTCCCGCGAGGAACTCGGCCGGACCGTGGAGGAACTGGCCGCCAGGACGGACGTGAAGGCTCGGGCCCGCAGATCCGCGACCGAGGCGAAGCAGCACATGGCTGCGAAGACCGGGCACGCCAAGGAACAGGTCGCCGCCACCGTCGGAACGCCGCGTGGCAAGGCGGCGTCGCTCGCCGCCGGCGCGGCCGCGGTTCTGGTGCTGCTGATGCTGGCGCGGCGGAGGTGGCATCGGTGATGTCGCGCCTGGCCCACCGCCGACGCGGCCACGCGCATCCGCCTCCCACCGCCGCACCGCGCGGCGGCGCGGACCCCGCGGCCGCGGCAGCCCGGCGCGACCAGCCCGACCGGCCCGCCGACGACGGCACGCGCCCCGGCGCCGAGCGGACGCAGGAGACCGGTCCGAGCACTCCCGACAAGCCCACCCAGCTGCCGAAGCGCTCCTGGGGGCAGGTGCTGCGCCGGACGCTGAAGGAGTTCAAGGACGACGAACTCGCGGACCGCGCGGCGGCACTGACCTATTACGGGGTGCTCGCCCTCTTCCCGGCCCTTCTCGTTCTCGTCTCCCTGCTCGGGATCGCCGGAGCGAGCGCCACGCGGACGGTCCTGGACAACCTGCAGCAGCTCGCTCCGGGTGCGGCCCGCGACGTGATCACCAACGCGGTCACACAACTGCAGGGCAGCGGCGGCACCGGGTCGGTCCTGGCCGTCGTCGGTCTGCTGGGAGCCCTCTGGTCCGCCTCCGGTTACGTGGCCGCCTTCATCCGCTCATCCAACGCGGTCTACGACATGCCCGAGGGCCGCCCGGCCTGGAAGATCCTTCCTGTGCGCCTGGGGGTGACGGTCACACTGATGATCCTGGCGTGCGTGAGCGCGCTGATCGTGATCCTCAGCGGAGGCATCGCCCGCCAGGTGGGGGCGGCGTTCGGGATCGATGACACCGCCATGACGGTGTGGTCGATCGCGAAATGGCCGGTCCTGGTCGTGCTGGTCTCCCTGATGATCGCCCTGCTGTACTGGGCCGCGCCGAACGCGCGGGGCCGCGGCTTCTCCTGGGTCACCCCCGGCAGCTTCCTCGCCGTGATGATCTGGCTGCTCGCCTCCGCGGGCTTCGCCTTCTACGTCGCCAACTTCGGCTCCTACAACAAGACCTACGGCACCGTCGCCGGCGTGATCGTCTTCCTGGTGTGGCTGTGGATCACCAACCTCGCGATTCTGCTGGGCCTGGAGTTCGACGCGGAGATGAGCAGGCAACGGGCCATCGCGGGCGGCCATCCGCCCGCCGACGAGCCGTACGTCGAGCCGCGCGACACCCGCAAGTGGAGCGACGAGGACCGACGGCGCGCGACCTGACCGGCCCTGTGCCGCGTACGGCCGCCCGTGCCCGCGCCGGTACGCACCCAGCGACGGAGACTGCCATGAGCACCCACCAGGAAGAACACCCCGCCCCGGTCGCCATCGTGACGGGCGCCGACTCCGGCATCGGCCGTGCCACCGCCGTCCGTCTCGCCACGGCCGGCATGGACATCGGCATCACCTTCCACACCGACCGCGAAGGCGGCGAGTCGACCGCGGACGAGGTGCGCGCACACGGCCGCAAGGCGGCCGTGGCCCGGATGGACCTGACCCGACTGCCCGGCGCCGCAGGGGTGGTGGACGACCTGGCCGACGAACTCGGCCGTGTGGACGTCCTCGTCAACAATGCCGGAACGGGAACCGCCACCCCCTTCCTGGAACTCGACCTGGAAACCGTGCGCCAGGTCGTCGACGTCGACCTCCTCGGACCGTTCCTGTGCGGTCAGCGCGCCGCACGCCGGATGATCGCACAGGGCGACGGCGGCCGGATCGTGAACGTCACCTCCGTCCACGAGCACCAGCCGCGCGTCGGAGCCGCGCCCTACTGCGCCGCCAAGGGCGGACTCGGCCTGCTGACACAGGTCATGGCGCTCGAACTCGCCGAGCACGGCATCACGGTGAACGCCGTGGCCCCCGGCGAGATCGCGACCCCCATGACCGGCCAGGAGGACACGGACGTGCGGCGGGTCGAGCGGCCGGGCATCCCCCTGCGCCGCCCGGGCGACGCCCGCGAGGTGGCGGCGGTCATCGCGTTCCTGGCCGGCCCGGATGCGTCCTACGTCACCGGTGCGTCGTGGTCGGTCGACGGCGGGATGCTGCGCATGGGCCCGATGGCCGGCTCCCACCTGCGCGAGGACGACTGGCGGCGCCCCTGAACCCGTCCGGCACGAGGCCGTGTGCGCCGCGCCCGGAGCGTCAGGTGTCCCGCACCTCGTCGGAGGCGTTGCGCACCGGCGTGTGCTCGACACGGGAACCCGGCGCCGCCCGGTTGTCGGCGGCGGGGCTGTGCGCGGGGCGCGCCGGCAGCGGCTCCTCGTCGTCCGCCCCCTCTCCCGCGGCCGGCAGGCGCAGGGCGAGCAGGGCGACGTCGTCGCCGCTCGGCTCGATACGGTCGAGCAACTCGTCGCAGAAGTCCTCCACATCGAGGCGAGCGAGCGCGGAGGCGTGCCGCCGCAGCAGCGCGAGCCCGGTGTCGATGGGCCGCGAGCGGCTCTCGACCAGCCCGTCGGTGTAGAGCAACAGGGTGGACAGCGGCGGGAGCTCCACGCGCGCGTCGGGCCAGCCGAGGCCGAGGTGCAGTGCGGAACTCATCCCCAGCAGCGGCCCGTGGCCCTCCTCGAGGAAACGGGCCCGGCCGTCGGCGGTCACCAGCAACGGCGGCGGATGCCCCGCGTTGACCCAGTGCATCCGCCACGGCCCGCCCGACGACCCCTCGATGCGGGCGAAGATCGCCGTGGCCATCGGGGCGTCACTGGTGTGGGTCATGGCCTCGTCCAGCCGGCGCATGATGAGGCTGGGCGGCTCCTGCCGGTCCCAGGCCAGGGCGCGCAGCATGTTGCGGACCTCTGCCATGTGCGCGGCCGCCTTGAGGTCGTGCCCGGCGACGTCGCCGATGACCATCGTGGTCACGCCGTCGGCGAGGAGGAACGAGTCGTACCAGTCGCCGCCGATCTCCGCGGCGCTCTGCGCCGGCCAGTAGCGGGCCGCCATCCGCAGGCGGTTGATCTGCGGCAGCGGGGTGAGCAGTTGACGCTGCATGGTCTCGGCGACATGGCGCTGCTGGTCGAACAGGAGGGCGTTGTCCATGACCAGCCCAGCCCTGCGGCCGACGTCGGCCAGCACCAGCAGATCCGCTTCCGTGTACGCCGGTGAGCCGGCGGTCCGGGCGACGGTGAGCGCACCGTAGATCTTGCGGCGCGAGTACAGCGGCACGACGGCGGCCGAGTGGCCGCCGAGGCGGTGGAACAGTTCGCGGTGGGCGCGCCCGAAGGCGGAGTCCGGTTCGGCGCTCAGATCGTCGGCGTCGAGGAGAACGTGCTCCGCGTGGCGCAGGACCCGCGACAGCACCCCGGCCGACGTCTGCGGCAGCGGCGGCAGGGGGCCCTCCAGGGAGCGCGCGCTCTCGGGGGCGTGCCGGCTGTGGACGGCGAGGCGCCGCGCCACCTGTGTGTCCTCGCCGGTGAGCAGGTCGGCCGCGGCCCAGTCGCCGAGTTCGGGCACGATCAGTCGTACGAGCCGGTGCAGCATCTCGTCGAAGTCCAGCGTGGAGATGAGCACGGTCGAGATGCCTGCCACGGTGCTCAGCCGGCCTGTCAGCTCCTCCAGCGCGGCCAGATGCGCCGCGGTCCGTTCGGCCGCCTCCCGGTGGAGGGTGAAGTCGTGGAAGACGATCACGGCACCATCCACCCGGTCCTCCTGCATCAGGGCGGTCGCCGCCCAGATGATCGGTGTCACCGTGCCGTCCGCGCGGAGGTAGTGGGCGTCGCTCCCCTCGGCCGGCCGGCCGTCGGCCAGCACGTCGAGGATCCGGCACGTCTCACGGGGGGTCGGCCTGCCGTCGGCGTCGCGGTGGAGCAGGTCGTGCAGGTCGCGCCCGACCGTCTCCTCCTCGGAGCGCCCCACGATCCGCTCCGCCCAGGGGTTGGCCGCCGTGATGCGGCCCTCGGCGTCCGTGACGTAGATCCCCGCACCCAGGGCGTCGAACACCGCCTTGAGGAACGAGGGCGCCGGAAGCCGGTCCGGGCTGTTCATCGCCCTGCCGGTGCCGTCGGCGGGTGTGAATTGCACGCGTCACCGCTTTCGGTGCGGCTTGCAGGCTGACGTCTCCATGCTTCACCGGAGCACCTCGTTGTGCACGTCCAGTACCCGCGGACGGACCCGCGCTCCGCTCAGCGCGCCCATACGGGCGCGCGCCGGTGGTGCCCGCCGGTGTGCGGGCACGGACCGGCCGTGCCGTCCTGAGCCAGCGCCTCCAGACCGCTGTGGCGCAGGTGTGCGGCCAGCGCCTGTGCCGACCGTCCGACGGCCTCTTCGAGATGGCGCGCCTGGTCCAGGGTGTCGGCCGCGGCCGCCAGGGCACGGGCCAGCCGGTGGACGGCGGCGGCCGGCGGGCGTGATCCGTAGGCCAGGTGGACCGCGTACGCGGTGGTCGCGTCCACGATGCGTTCCGTGGTCGTGAGCAGTGGCTGCCAGTCGCAGCCGGGGACCCCGCGCGGCAGGAGTTCGGCGGACGCGGTGCCGGCGGCGGAGCGGGCCTCGGCCAGCGCCGTGTACGCGGCGCGCCGCAGCACCGGACGCTGCCCGGCGGGCTGCCCGGGGACGGTGGCCAGTACATGGCGCAGGTACCGCTCGGTGCGGCGCACCGCCGCGGCGGTGCGGTGGCGTACGCGCCGGCGGGGATCTCCCAGGCGGGGCAGATGGCCGACCAGCAGCACGATGCCGCAGGCGATGGAGGTGTCGAGCAGCCGCAGCCCGGCGACCTCGGTGTCCCCGCCGACGTGCACGAACGACAGGACGAGCACGGTCACGACCGACGTCTGGAAGGCGAAGTGCCGGGTGGCCACGGGCAGGAGGGCGCCGGCGAACCCCGCGGTGGCCACGGGCCACCACACTCCGGCGAAGACGGACGAGGCGGCGCCGAACGCCGCCACCCCGGCTGCCGTCCCGGCGAAACGGTTCACCGTACGGGAGAACAGCGGGCCGAGATCGGGCTTGACCAGGAACGCGGCGGTCGCGGGCAGCCAGTACCAGTGATCGGCGCGCAGGGCGAGGGCCACGGCGGCGCTCGCGGTGACGCACAGGGCCACCCGCAGTCCGTAGTCCTGCCCGGCGGGGCCGAGCACACGGCGCCGGTAACCGTGCCCCGGCCGTACCGGCGTGCGGGCGGTCCCTGTCGGCGTGCGGGCAGGACGCCCGGACGCCGGCACGGCGCCCGCGACGGCCACGGCCGTGTCCAGGAGCGCCTGGTGGAACGCCGCACACGCCGGGGTGACCGAGGCGGGCGCGGGCAGGACGCCCGGCCGGCCGCCCGTGCGCACGGCCCGCGCCAGCCGCCGGGGGCCTTCGCAGATCCGCACGGGCAGCGGCCGGCGCTCCCACAGCAGGGCCACGGCGGCCTCGCAGAGCGCGGTGGCCGCGGCGAACCCTTCGAGAAGCGCGGCCCCGTCGCGGCGGCGCCCCACACGCAGCCGCCGCAGCAGGAGCACCTCCTCGTCGGCACGGTCGAGCGCGGCGGTCAGCTGCCGCCGCGCCGCCTCCGCCCCCGGGCGCCCCACTTCGGCGAGCGCGTCGGCCAGCGCGTCGAACACGGTTGCCACCGCCTCGCGCTCGCCGCTCAGCGGCCCGGCGGCCGAGCGACCGCGCGACGACAGCAGGAGACGCAGCAACAGCAGCCAGCCCGCGCCGCCGAGGAAGCACAGGGCCTTGGCCCACGGCGTCCCCGGCAAAGGCATGCCAAGACCGACGATCGCGGCGACCAGCATCTGCATCCCCGCGGCCGAACTGACGGGGCCGGCCGCGCTGACCGCGCCCGAGACCAGCGAGACCGCGCACACCACGGGCACGGCCCACCAGCCGGAACCGAGCGGTGCGAGCCCCGAGCCGAGGAGCATCCCGAACGCCCCGGCCAGCGCGGGCAGACCGATGTGGACCACGCCCCTGCGTCGCGTTCCCGGGCGGTCGTTGACCCCGGCGAGCATCGCGCCGAGGGCGGCGGGGACGGCCAGGTGCGCACGTCCCGTGGCGAGACCCGCGGCGAGCAGCGGTCCGCAGGCGATCGCGCCGCGCACGACGGCGGCCCACGGTATGGGCAGCCGCTGCCGCTGGAAGAGATGGGCGAGCCAGGGAGGAGCGTCGAGCAGCATGGGCCTCGTTCGAAGGTGCGGGAGGGGGCCCGTGGGGCGGCGTCGGCCGACGGTGTGTTGTCCCGAGCGTAGACCCGGCGCCGCGCAGGGCGGCTACGGCCGCGTTGCCGCCGTGTGAACCCGTTGCCGTGCGCCTATCCGGCCGCGCGCACCGGGAAACCTGAACGCCATTCCGCCCGCGGCGTGACAGGATGCCGGTCCGATGACGGACACGACGCACTGCGTGCGATGCGGCGGAACGGTCGCCCCCGACGGATGGTGCTGGGACTGCGGCGCGCGGCAGCCTGCGTTCCGCGCCCATGTGGAGATCACGGTGGCGGGTGTCGCGGCCGGGGTCAGCGACCGGGGCAGCCGCCGCGGCGTCAACGCGGACGCGATGGCGCTGGCGACGACGGGCGCCTGGACCGTCGCCGCCGTGGCCGACGGTGTCTCGATGGCGCCGCGCGCGGAGCGCGCCGCCCGCGTGGCCGCCGAGGCGGGCGTGACAGCGCTGGCCGCGCTGCTGCGGGCGGGCGCCCTGCCGGAAACCGCCCTCGCGGACGCCGCCCGCCGCGCCTATCACGCCGTCACCGCCCTGGCGCAGTCGCCGGACAGCGCGCCCGCCTGCACGTTCGTCGCGGGAGCCGCCGGCCCCGAGGGCATCTGGAGCACCGGCGTCGGCGACAGCCGTGCCTACTGGCTGCCCGACGAGGGGCCCGGCATGGCGCTGACCGAGGACGACACCGGCGAACACGAGGCGCTCTCCGCCTGGTTGGGGGCCGGCGCCGACGAACCGTCACCGTACGTCCGCAGCCATCGGCCCCGGGGACCGGGCCGCCTTCTGCTCTGCACCGACGGCCTGTGGCGCTGCCTGCCCGGAGCGGGCGACCTGCGGGCGGCGCTCGCCCGCCGCCCGCGCGCGTCGGAGTCCGGCGACGAACTCCTGGACGACGCACGCTTCCTGGTCCGCCGCGCCCTCGACGCGGGCGCCCACGACGACATCACGGCACTGCTCCTCCAGCACGGCCGGGCTGCCGAGCCGCCCCTGCCCGGCGGCGTCCGCACCGCCATGGCCCGGCGTACGCCGGGAGAGGCCCGGTAGCCGCGCGGCTCCCCGCCCGCCGCGCCACCGCTCGCCCGGCGTCCGCAGCAGGTACGCAGGTGCCCGGCGGCGTGCGGGTGAAAGAGGACGGCGCGCGCGGTCCCGGCACGGTTGCCGGTCGGTTTTGAGAGTCACGGCACGCGGGAGCATGCTGGGACCAGAGCCGCGAACGGCCCGTGGGTCAGCGGGACCGAGCGGCGCAGGACGAAGTGGTGGCCCCATGGGCATCCGCACGAGCGGCCGGCCGGGTGGCGCCGACGGCGGCGCGTCCCGGCCGCTGACGCCGACCGGACTCCCGCCGGCACCCGCGGCGACCGGTCCCGCAGCAGGCGCCGTCGTGAACGAGCCGGCCCGGGCCGGCTGGACGGACCGGCGCACCGCCACGGCATCACCGCGCCCGCCGGCATCACGGCGCCCGCTGCCGGCATCGTGCCGGGCGACAACACCGTGCCCGCCGACAGCACCAGGCCCGTCCACGACGACAGCGCGGCCCCCCGGCCGGGCGACCCGGTGCCGTTCGACCTCTCGTGCCGGATCAGCTGGGCGGCCCCTCCGGCGACCGCGGCGGCGGCCGCCGCGTTGGCCGAGACGAGACGCCTGCCGCGGTCGAAGAACGCCACAGCGACCGGAAGCTGCTCACGCGGGCTCCTCCTGGTCGCGAGCCTCACCGAATGCTGGGGCACCCGTTACCACGCCACGGGCAAGACGATCTGGGCCGAGCAGACCCTGCCGCATGCATGACGGCCACCGTGCGGGCGGGCCGCCCGAGAACATGCCCGTCGCCCGAGCAGTGCGCAGAATGGGCATGCGGGCTGCCGTCGGAAAGGTTGTGGCATGGGCAGAGCCGATCCCTCAGAGCTCGTGCGCCACGTGCTGCGCGTCCTGCGCTGCCGTGAACCACAGGCTATGGTCGACGCCCTGACCGCCGCGGGCGAAGGGCTCTGGAGTCTCCCGGCCGGACACACACGGCTGTACGTCGGACGGGGGGCCGTGCTCGAGGTGTTCCCCGACCCGCCCGGCGACGAAGCAGTCGAAAAGGCCGCGCGCGAGGTGGTGCACACCGGACGGCCCAGGACGGTCCACGGTGCGGCCGGCCGGACGTCGGTTCTCCCCCTGGCGACGGACGGGCAGGTGCTCGGCGCGCTCTCCGTGGGCATGGAGGACGGCGCCGGGCGGGACGGCGACCGGCCGGACCCCGGCCTCTGGTCCCTGCTCGCCGAGGGGTGCGCCCTCGCGCTCAGGGCCCGCGCCGAGGCGGGGCTCCTCGCCTCGGCGATGGACGCGGCGGAGGCGGGCGTCTTCGCCTGGGACTTCGCCGCGGACGACGTCTACTGGGACGACCGCGCGTGCGCCATCTACGGCGTCGACCCGGCCGAGTTCGACGGCAGGGGCGAAACGTTCTTCGCCCTGCTGCACCCCGAGGACGTGCCGGTGCTGCAGGCCGCGATCGCCCAGGTCACCGAGGCCGCCGTCGCCGCGGCCGAGTCCGGTGACCTGGCCGGTTCCGACCGGTACCACCTGGCCTACCGGGTCGTCCACCGCGACGGCAGCGTGCACCATCTGGCCGAATACGGCCGCGTCCTGGTCGACCACACAGGCCGCCCGTCCCGGGCGCTCGGGTTCGTCTACGAGACCGGGGCCGACTCCGCCGCGGCGTCCGCCGCCCGCGTCTCGCCGGACACCTCCCGCGACGCCTTCCTGTTCACGCTGACCCGTGCCCTGTCCAAGGCGGTCACGGTGCGCGACGTCACCCAGGTCATGACCGATCTGGCGCGCCCCGCCCTCGGCGCCGAGAACCTGGTCCTCGGCATCGCGGAGGACGGCCGCCTGGACATCGTGGGGGAGACCCGTATCGCTCCCGCACTGGAGCACCTGCGCGGACCGGCCCACGCGATGATGGCCTTCGCGGCCACCCAGGACGAGCCGCTGTTCATCGAGGACCTCACGCAGCAGTCCCTGCCGCACATCCCCGGCCTCGCCGTCGCCGGTCCGCTGCCGCCGAGGTCCTGGGTGGTGCTGTCCCTCGGGTCGGCCGACCATGTCACCGGGGCGTGCCTCATCGCCTTCGCCGGACCTCGCCACTTCGACGCAGGCGAACGCACCTTCTACACGGCGGTCGCCGTCATCCTCAGCCAGAGCCTGGAGCGCGCGCAGCTGTTCGACGACGAGCACCAGCGCGCCACCGACCTGCAGGAGGCCATGCTCCCGCGCCACCTGCCCACGCTCTCCGCGCTCAGCGTGCAGTCCCGCTACCTTCCCGGAACCCGCGGCATGCACATCGGCGGGGACTGGTACGACGTCCTGCCCCTCAGCGACGGAACGGCGGCCCTGGTGATCGGTGACGTCCAGGGCCACGACGCCCATGCCTCCGCCGTCATGGGGCAGTTGCGCGTCGCTCTGCGGACCTGCGCCGAAGCGGGCCTCGCACCCGGAACGATCCTGTCCCGGGTCAACCGCGTGCTGTGCGACCTGGAAACCGATCGGTTCGCGACCTGCGCCTACCTCGTCCTCGACCCCGTCGACGGCACGCTGAACGGCGCCCGGGCCGGACACCCCCATCCGATGCGTGTGCGCCCGGGCGCCGTCGACGAGATCCGTCTGGCGGGGGGTCCGCCCCTCGGCGTGGACCCGCGGGCCCACTACCCGACGACGGCGGCGACGCTCGGCGCCGACGAGGCCCTGGTGCTGTTCACCGACGGACTCGTCGAGCGCCGGGACGCCGACATCGACACGTGCGTGCGCCGCATGGCGGACGACATCCGCGGCTGGCTGCGGACGACGGCCCGCGGCGGCGACATGGATCTCGCGGCCCTGGCGGAGTTCCTCACCGGCCAGGACGACCCGGGCCGCATCGACGACGTCGCCCTGCTCGCCGTCCGGCGGACCGCCTAACCTCCGTGGCCGTAGTGCCGGGCCGGGACCGGGACGGGCGCCTGGGACGGCGGAGCGGGCGGGCGCGGGGCGACGAAGTACTCGGCGTCCTTGGGCCGGCTGTCCGGGGAGAGCCGCGGCCGCTGGGCGGGTTCCAGGTGCGGGATGTGCTTGGAGCAGTGCACGTACGCCTCTTCGACGACGAGGTGCACCCACAGGTCGGGGCGGCGCCCGGGCGCCGTGTCGACGGGGAGCCGCGGATACGTCCGCCGCTGCTCCTCGTCGGTGCGCAGCAGCGCCCTGCCGTTGACGTGCAGCCCGATGTGATGGTGGGTGAAGTCGATGAACAGAAGGCCCATGTGCGGATTTTCCGTGACGTTCCCGGCGCTGGCGAGGACACCGTTGCCGCGGTACTCGGGATACGTCAGGGTGCGTTGGTCCAGATCGACGACGAAACCCGGCGGGCCGGCCCGGAAGCTCGCGTCGCACTCTCCGCCGGCGTCGGCCGTGGAGATGAAGACCATGTTCTGCTGGCGTATGAATTCCCGCATCTGGGGCGTGAGCTGGGGTTGTACCTGGCGGCCGTAGAATCCGGCGGCCCGTTCCGCGCTGCCCAGGTGGTTCTGCAGCAGACGCTCGCCGGCGGATCCGAAAGTGCCGCTGTGAGGTGTCACGGGGGGTCGTCCTCTTCCTTGGGGCCTGGTGGAACTGATGGTGCGTGCCGTCGGGTTCATCGCCCGGCGACGGCCGGGCGATGGGGCCACTATGCTGCCCGGCCGAGGCTGTGGGAAGGCGTCGAAGCCGTCGCGCAGTTGTGAAGATCCATTGATCACGCGCCGCGCGGAATGCGGCGCAGGGGTGTCGTCGGCGCTCCGCCGACGACAGACCCGGCCGAACACCGTACCGCGGGCACCGTACGCGTCCGGCGCGCGGCGCCGGTGCCCGGCGACGGAAGGCGGTGGGGGCAAGGGGCTGCGCGGCGTGGGGGTCTCGGGACGGCCCGGCGTTGTGAGGAGGCAGTGGACCGAGGCGGCCGTCGCCGCAGGCCCGACCGCGCACGCGGCGGTCAGCCGAGTTCGAGGCTGGTGACGCCGAACATTCCTGACCGGTCGCCCTCGGGGGCCGGACCGGTGTACATGCGGGCCGTCTCGAAGCCCGGCGCGAGCCCGAGCTGCGGCATCAGGTCCAGGGCCGCGGTGTTGTGGTCGGGGACGTCGACGGCCACGGCCGCGCCGGGAGCGGTCGCCGCGAGCGCGTGGACCAAGGCGGCCGCCACGTCCGCGTCGGCCGCGTAGAGCGGGCCGATGCGCGAGGCGCCGCTGCAGGGGCGGATGACGCCGAGCCCCTGCAACGCGCCGTCCCGCAGCGCGGCCACCGCCGTGCGCCCGGGGAGACCGAGCCAGGCCGCCAGGAACGCGTGCCGTGCCTCGGGGAAGAACCGGCGGTCGTACGCGGCGAGCCGGCCGAAGGGAAGGGAACGGGCGTCGACCAGTTCCACCTTCGCCCGCGTCGCCGCGTCGCCCTGGGGCGGTACACCTTCGAAGCGGACGTTGTTCCAGGCGTGACGGAACCCGGACCGGCGGTAGTTGTCCTGCTGGTCGACGACCCCGTCGAGCCCGACGACCCGTTCGGCCAGACGTTCCGTCCCGGCGCGCCAGAGCTGGATGCCGTAACCCTGACCACGTACTGCGGGGCGGGTGATGTAGAAGCCGATGAACCCGAACCCGGAGCCGTAGCGCACGGCCGAGATGCACCCCACCGGCTCACCGTCGAGGTGCCCGACCAGGAATCCGTGCGGATCGGCGACGGTGAACGCCCAGGGATCGGAGTCGCCCGGATTCCAGCCCTCCTCATCGGCCCAGTCCCTCATCAGCGCGATGTCGAGAGCGCTCGCGTTCCGGATCTCGAATTCCGCCATGGTCCGTCCCTCCGCCGAGCAGCACCGCAGCCGCCGCCCGTGTGCCTCGTCCTCGGTGTCCGACGAGGCGTTTCTAGCAGCCGTGTCGCACGGAACCGATCAGGACAAGCCATTGCGGGCGGTGACGCCCGGCGGAGCCGGAGCCGGGCCTAGCCGACCAGATTCCCGTCGCGCGCCACGACGCGTCCGCCGCGGACGACCATGTCGCGCCGCGGTGTGTCCACCACCACTTGCGGCAGGCACTCGCCGCGTACGAGGACGAAGTCGGCCGGAGCCCCGGGTGCGAAGTCCGCGTGGGCGAGTCCCAGAATGTCCGCGCCGCCGTGGGCGGCCACGCGGTAGCAGTCCGTCAGCTCCTCGTCGAGGCGTACGTCCGTGACCCAGCCCAGCAGGTGCGTGCGGTGGAGCATGTCCGCGTTGCCGAACGGGCTCCACGAGTCGCGCACGCCGTCGGATCCCAGCCCGACGTCCACGCCGTGCTCCCGCAGCCGCGCGACGGGCAGGACCAGAGAGTCGGACGGCGCCACCGTGGTCAGCGACATGTCGAGGTCCCCCATGTCCGAGGCCACCGCGCCCAGTTCACGGTCGCCGAGCCCCGGCAGGCAGAACACGTGGCTGACGGTCACCTTCCCCCGCAGGGACAGCGCCCGCGTCCGGTCGATGATGCCGCGCAGCGCCGTGAGCCCCTTCTCGCCGCGGTCGTGCAGGTGGATGTCGACGCCGACCCCGTGCCGGTCCGCGATGCCGAAGACCAGATCGAGCTGCTCGTCGAGCGCATGGTCGAAGCCGATCGGATCGATGCCGCCGATCAGGTCGACGGCTCCGGTACGCGCCGCCTCCTCGAGCAGCTCCGCCGTACCGGGAGTGCGGATCACGCCGTGCTGCGGGAAGGCGACGATCTGGACGTCGAGCGCGTGCCGCAGACGCTCGCGGGCCGTGCCCACGCCTTCGACACCGGCCAGGTCGTACGCCGGGGCCACGTCCGCGTGGGCACGCATCGCACGGGTGCCCCGGGTCACGGCGTGGGCCATCAGGCCGTACGCGCGTTCCGCGACGGGCCGGCGCCGGCTGCGGAACAGCTCCACGTCCTGGGCGACGTAGTCGGCGAGGCCGTTCGCCGGCTTGCGCGACACCCAGGAGCCGCCCCAGGTCGTCTTGTCGGGGTGGATGTGCGCGTCCACGAGCGAGGGGAGCGCGATGCGGCCGTCGCCGTCGACCACTTCGGCACCGGGCGGCGCGGGCCGGTCGGAGATCCGGCCGTCGACGACCGTCAGGTCCACGGGGGTCTGCGCGCCGAACGGGCGCACGTCCCGGAAGACGACGGCCCTGGAGGGGCGGCCGCCCTGTGGCTGCGCGGCGGGGGCGTGGGCGGCCTGGGCCTGGGACAGCGAGGCGGTGGCGGACAGCGCCGCGGTGGTGCCGGCCATGGCGGCGGCGCCGGCGATCACCCTGCGACGGCTCAGGCCGCTGGCGGATTGCGAGGACGGTGTCATACGGACTCCTTCGGCTTCGGCTTCGGCGGTGGCTGGATCGCGGCGGTGCGGGTGTGGCGGAACGCCGGTGCAGGCGTCGGTAGTGACGGCAGAGGCGGAGCGGGTGCCGGGGGAACGCACGGCGTCGGCGGCCGGCGGTACATGCGCAAGCGGTGGCCAGAGGCGGGCAGGGACCCAACGGCCCTGCCCGCCCCGGCGGTTCACGGCCCGGACCGGGCTCAGAGCGCGATGCCCGCCCGGACGACCCGTACGGGCTTCTTCAGCACCGACACGTCCGCCAGCGGGTCACCGTCCACGACGATCACGTCGCCGGCGAACCCCCGTGCGAGCCGGCCCGCCGTGCGCTCCAGGCCCAGCAGACGGGCAGCGCCGGTCGTGGCCGTACGGATCGCGTCGAGCGCAGGCAGTCCGGCCTCCCGCATCAACTCGACCTCACCGCCCACGGGGTCGACGGTCCCGCCCGCCGAGTCGGTGCCCGCGGCCAGCGGCACACCGAGCTCGTGCGCGGCCAGGACCGCGCGCTTCAGCACCGGCAGGAAGGTGCGGCCGCGCTCGGCGAGCACCGGGTCCGGCGACGTGGCCAGTCCGGCGATGGCGGTGAGTGTGGGAGTGAAGTACGTACCCCGGCGTCGCATCTCGTGCAGGGTGCGCTCGCCGACGAACACGCCGTGCTCCAGGGAGCGGATGCCGGCCGTGACCGCGTCGTGGCAGCCCTTCTCGCTGTAGCTGTGGCACAGGACCCCCTTGCCGCCGCGCCGGGCCGCGGCCACGACGTCGGACAGCTGCTCGTGCGAGTACACCTGCGTCAGCGGATCCTGGTCGGGCAGCCCGGCACGCTCGTTGACGCGTGTCTTGACGACGTCGGCGCCGCGCGCCAGGTTCACCTCGACGACCCGGCGCAGTGCCTCGGCGGAGCGGACGCTGTCCTTCAGACGGACGAGCGGGGTGAGGTCGGGGTCGGCCAGCACCGTGTCGCCGAGGTGCGGTGTGACGAAGACGCCCGCGGCCCGCAGACGGGGCGCCTGGACCGGGGTGTGGCGGGCCAGTTCCCGTACGGCGATGTCCTGGTAGAAGCTGGTCGAACCGCTGCGCGCGCTGGTCACGCCGAGGCGGACCGCGTCACGGGCCTCGGCCGTCGTGCTCAGGTGGATGTGCGCGTCGATCAGGCCGGGCAGGATCCACCGGCCGTGGGCGTCGACGACTTCCGCGCCCTTCGGCACGTCCGTCTCCGCCCGGCCCCCGGCCGCCAGCACCACGCCGTCCCGGATGACGACGACCGCGTCCTCGGTGACCTCGCCGGTCGCCGGGTCGAGCAGCGTGCCGCCGCGGACCACGAGGTCTCCGCCCGCCGCCCTGCCGCCTCCGGCCGAACCGTTCCGGTCGGCCGCCGTCGCCGTCGTCGCTGTCGCGGCGGTGGAGGCGACCGCGACGGTGCCGGCGAGCGCGGCGGCGCCCGCGAGGATCCCGCGGCGGGTCAGTCGGCTGGAGGGCGGCGGTGCGGCGTCGACACACATGGCGGTTCCCTGGGGAGTAGGTACGGTGGATCCCCAGTTTGTATACCAAGCGAATTGCGATGAGCAAGGGTGATGCCGGGAAGCCCAACAGGAGAGCGGTGCGGGCTGGTCTCGCGTGGCAGCGTGGTATACAAATGCCTCAGTGGGAGGTGTCGCCGAAGAGGGAGCGCAGGGCCACCCTCCTGCTGTCGCGCACATGCAGCAGCGTGCTCGCCGCGGCGGCCTCCGCGTCGCCCAGCGAGATGTGGCGGAACATGTCGGCGTGCTGGGCACGCATGTGCGCGGGCTCCTCGCGCATGCCGAACAGCAGTTGGAGCTGCCAGCTCAACTGCTCCATCGTGCGGGCCAGGAGGGGGTTGCCCGACAGCGTCACCACGCCTTCGTGGAACGCCGTGTGCGCGGCCACCTCGCGTTCCCCGGCGTCGTCCGCGGCCGCCTGCTCGGCCTGCCGGAGGGTCGCCTCCAGGGCGGCGAGCCCCTCGGGGTCACCGGCCGCCTCTCGCGCCGCGAGCCGCGACGCCTGGACCGCCAGCGGCTCCCACACCTCGTACAGGTGCTCCACATCGGCACGTTCCAGGCGGCGCACCCGCACCCCGCTGTGCGGCAGCAGCTCGAGCAGGCCCTCGGCGACCAGCGCCCGCAGGGCCTCGCGGACCGGGACGCGCGACATGCTGAGCTCCTCGGCGACCTCGCGCTCGACCAGGCGCGCACCCTGCGGATAACGCCGGTCGACGATGCGCTGCCGGACGGCCTCGCGCGCCTGCGCGCTGAGCGAGGCGGAGGGACGCGAGCCGCCTTCCGTGCCGCCCGAAACGGTCTTCCTGCTCTCCGCCACCTCTACGGCCCTCCACTCGGCATGCCTCGGGTGAGGATATGCGCCGCGCGGCGCCGCTCCGCCGGAGCCGTCCTCGGCACCGCAACTGTCGTGGGTCCGGCCACGCGCCCCGAGCCGGTCCTCAATACCGCGACCGCCATGCTCGACGCGTACGCCGCCGAGGCCTGGCCCGAAGTCGGCGCGGAGTCGCGCGGCCTCGCGGTCGAGGTCATCGTCCGGCTGACGGCCAGTCATATAGTGCAGCCCGGCGCGTCCCCCGAGGAATCCGCCCGGCGCATCGCCGAGATCACGGTCCGCACCGCCCGGTACGCCCGCCCCGGCGGCGCCCGGGATGAGCGGGACCGCCCTGCCGACGAGGGCTTGGGCACGCAGGGTCACTCTTACGCGCCGCCGTTTCGGCGGGCGTCACCTCGTGGACTCGGGGTAGTCAGGAGACCGGCACGCCGTGTCCGGCCGACCGCCCGGTGCGCGCCGTGCTCCGCCCCGCCCGACACGGAAGGGTTTCCATGGCGACGCCGACCGAGCAGACCGTCACACCGGTTCCGGTTCCCCACCGCGGACGAGGCCAGGCGGTGATCTCGTGGATCACCACCACCGACCACAAGAGGATCGGCCACCTGTACCTGATCGCGTCGTTCCTTTTCTTCGTCATCGGCGGTGTGATGGCGCTGCTGCTCCGTGCGGAGCTGGCACGGCCGGGCCTCCAGATCATCAGCAGCGAGCAGTACAACCAGACGTTCACCCTGCACGGCACGATCATGCTGCTGCTCTTCGCCACCCCCACGTTCGCGGGATTCGCCAACGCCGTCATGCCGCTGCAGATCGGCTCGCCCGACGTCGCGTTCCCCCGGCTGAACATGCTGTCCTTCTGGCTGTTCCTCTTCGGCGGTCTCATCGTGGTGAGCAGCCTGCTGACACCGCAGGGGGCGGCGGATTTCGGCTGGACCGCCTATACGCCGCTCAGCGGCGGCGAGCGCACCCCGTTCGTCGGCGGGGACCTGTGGATCATGGGGCTCGCGCTGGCCGGGTTCGGCACGATCCTCGGCGCGGTCAACTTCGTCACCACGATCATCTGCCTGCGGGGCCCGGGCATGACGATGTTCCGGATGCCGATCTTCACCTGGAACGTGCTGTTCACCTCGGTGCTGGTCCTGATGGCGTTCCCGGTCCTCGCGGCCGCCCTGCTGGTCCTGGAGGCGGACCGCCGCTTCGGCGCCCAGGTGTTCAACCCGGGGAACGGCGGGGCACTGCTGTGGCAGCACCTGTTCTGGTTCTTCGGCCATCCCGAGGTCTACATCATCGCGCTGCCGTTCTTCGGCATCATCACCGAGATCATCCCGGTGTTCTCGCGCAAACCGATCTTCGGCTATGTCGGGCTCGTCGGCGCCACCATCGCCATCACCGGTCTGTCCGTGGTGGTGTGGGCGCACCACATGTTCGCGACCGGTGCCGTGCTGCTGCCGTTCTTCTCCTTCATGACCTTCCTCATCGCCGTGCCGACCGGTGTGAAGTTCTTCAACTGGATCGGCACGATGTGGACCGGCTCGCTGTCCTTCGAGACGCCGATGCTGTGGTCGATGGGCTTTCTCGTGACCTTCCTCTTCGGCGGCCTGACCGGCATCGTCCTCGCGTCGCCGCCGATGGACTTCCATGTCACCGATACCTATTTCGTCGTGGCCCACTTCCACTATGTCGTCTTCGGGACGGTCGTCTTCGCGATGTTCGCCGGCTTCTACTTCTGGTGGCCCAAGATGACCGGCACCCTGCTCGACGAGCGCCTCGGGAAGATCCATTTCTGGACCCTGTTCGTCGGCTTCCACACCACGTTTCTCGTGCAGCACTGGCTCGGCGCCGAGGGTATGCCTCGCCGCTACGCCGACTACCTCGCGGCCGACGGCTTCACCGCGCTCAACACCGTCTCCTCCATCGGCGCCTTTCTGCTGGGCATCTCGACACTGCCGTTCTTCTACAACGTGTGGAAGACCGCGAAGGCGAACGAGCGCGTGGACGTCGACGACCCCTGGGGCTACGGGCGCTCCCTCGAATGGGCTACCTCCTGCCCTCCGCCCCGCCACAACTTCACCACACTGCCGAAGATCCGCTCGGAATCGCCCGCCTTCGACCTGCACCACCCCGGGCTCGCGCAGCTCGACGAAGCCCGCTCACGCGGCCGCCGCGACGCCGTGGAGCCGGGCAAGGGCGTCGCGAGGCCGGCGGGGGAGGGGGACCGGGGCTGACAGGGCCCTGCCCGCCCGGACCGGCGCGGGTCGCCGCCGCCAAGAGGCGGTCCTAGACTGAAACGCGGGTGTCCTGCGACGTCATGGGAGGCTCGCGTGACTGCCGGAGCCACGAGTGCGCGCCCCAGCAAGGCGGGCGCGCCGCGATACCTCCCCATCGCCGAGCACGGGCTCATCGGCGACCTGCGCAGCGCGGCGCTCATCGGCACGAACGGCACCATCGACTGGTACTGCTGTGGACGCTTCGACGCGCCCAGTGTCTTCGCCTCGATCCTGGACGCCGACCGCGGCGGCTCGTTCGCCCTCGCCCCGGACGTGCCGGTCCGCACGAAGCAGTTCTACTTCCCCGACACCAACATTCTCATCACCCGCTTCTACGCGGACGACGGCGTCGGCGAGATCCAGGACTTCATGCCCGTCGTCGACGACTCGCGCGAGGCCGACCGGCACCGCCTGATCCGCCGCGTGCTCGTCGTCCGCGGATCGCTGCCCTTCACCGCGCGGGTGGCGCCCCGGTTCGACTACGGCCGGCAGAGCCACTCGGTCAGCACCCGGCAGGGCCAGACGGTCTTCGACTGCGCGGATCTCTCGCTCGCCCTGACGTCCACCGTGCCGGTCGAGATCGACGGCCCGGACGTCCGCTCCTCGTTCAAACTCCTCGAAGGCGAGTCCGCGGTCTTCGCGCTCGACCGGATCGGCGGCAGGGTCGAGCCGCGGTCCTGCGCCCTCACCGAGGCGGAGGACCTGTTCGACGCCACCGTCCGGTACTGGCGCCGCTGGCTGTCCGGGTCCCTCTACCGCGGCCGCTGGCGGGAGATGGTGCACCGCTCCGCGCTCACCCTCAAGCTGCTCACCTACGCGCCCACCGGTGCCATCGTGGCCGCGCCGACGACCAGCCTGCCGGAACAGATCGGCGGCGAGCGCAACTGGGACTACCGGTACGTGTGGGTCCGCGACGCCGCCTTCTGCATCTACGCCCTCCTCAGACTGGGCTTCACCGACGAGGCCGAAGCGTTCGTCAACTTCCTCTCCGAGAAGGCCCTCGCCCCGGCCGGGCCGGACTGCCGGCTGCAGATCATGTACGGCATCGACGGCCGCCACGAGCTCCCCGAGGAGGAACTTCCCCACCTCGAAGGCCACTTGGGCTCGGCCCCGGTCCGTATCGGCAACGCCGCCGTCGGCCAGCTCCAACTGGACATCTACGGCGCGCTCATCGACTGCCTGTACCTCTACGACAAGTGGGGACAGCCGCTCTCCAGCGGACACTGGGACACCGTCGTGGAGCTGGTCGACTGGGTCTGCGAGAACTGGGACCAGCCCGACGAGGGGGTGTGGGAGACCCGCGGCGGCCGCAAGAGGTTCCTGTACTCGCAGCTGATGTGCTGGGTCGCGATCGAACGCGCGATGAGGGTCGCCAGGCGCCGCGGCCTGCCGGCCGACATGATCCGCTGGGGCGGCGTGCGCGACACGATCTACCGGCGGATCATGCAGCGCGGCTGGTCCGCCGAGCGCAAGGCGTTCGTCCAGCACGAGGACGAGGACGTCCTCGACGCGGCCGTCCTGATGATGCCGCTGGCCAAGTTCATCTCCCCGACGGACCCCAAATGGCTGTCCACCCTCGACGCGCTCGGCGAGGGCCTGGTGTCCGACTCCCTGGTCTACCGCTACGACCCGCAGGCCAGCCCGGACGGACTGCGGGGCGAGGAAGGCACGTTCTCGATCTGCTCCTTCTGGTACGTCGAGGCGCTCGCCCGCGCCGGGCGCCTGGACGAGGCCCGGCTCGCCTTCGAGAAGATGCTCACCTACGCCAACCACCTCGGCCTGTACGCCGAGGAGATCGGCCGCACCGGCGAGCAGACCGGCAACTTCCCGCAGGCGTTCACCCATCTGGCGCTCATCAGCGCCGCGTTCAACCTCGACCGGGCCCTGGGCTGATGCGCACGGCTCGCGGCAACGACGATCCACTCGACGCGGGGAACACGGCCGGACTCGTGGTGGACGGCACCGGAACCGTCCTCGGCTGCACACCGGCGGCCGAAACGCTCCTGAACCGCCCGGCCGATGACCTGTCGGGCCGTCGGGTCCGCGAGCTGCTGGCCGACCCCGCCTGCTGGCCGGACGTCCTCGCCCAGCGCGACGGCCCGGTCTGGGAAGGCAGCGCCGTGGTGCGCAAGGGCGGGGGAGAGGAGGCGGAGGTGCTGTTCCGCGTGCTTCCCCTCGACCCGGGACGGACCGGCAGGCACGACGCCCGCCTCCTCGTCCTCGGCGCGCCCAGATCCATGCTGGCGAAATGGCGCCAGGCCCACGCCTTCCTGGAGGAGCTGTTCCTCCAGGACCGCGTCGGGCTCGCGATGTTCGACACGGATCTGCGGCTGGAGAGGACGAACACGCACCTCCTCCCGTACACGGGCGTGCCCGACGACCTGCGCGGACTGCGGCTCGCCGCCTTCCTTCAGGACGAGGACGCGCGGAGCATCGACGGCGTGCTGCGGCAGGTGCTCACCACCGGGACCCCGCAGGTCGGGACGGAGATCCTCGTCCGGACCCGCGTGGACCCCGGGGCGGGCCGCATCGTGGCCCTGTCCGCGTTCCGCCTCCAGGACCCGCAGGGCCGGGTCATGGGCGTCACGGCCCTGTTCGTCGACGTGACGGAGCAGCGGCGGGCACGCGAACGGCTCGACCTGCTGCACCGGGCCACCGCCGTCGTCGGCAACTCCCTCTCGCTCGCGGAGACGACCGGCGACCTGGTGGACGTCCTCGTTCCGGCCCTGGCCGACGCGGCGGCCGTCGACATCGCCGAGTCCGTGTTCGCGCACGAGGAACCGGAGGGGCACGAGGACGGGCGGCACCTGCTGCGCCGGGCGGCCGTGACCGGGCCGGGAGGAGATTCCCTGCGGGTCGGCGCCCCCGTGTCCGCCGACAGGCCCCGGCCGGCCGCCCGCGGAGCCGCCGCGGGCGCGCGGACCGGGACCGCGGCCGACGCGCCGCCGTCCGGCCCCCCGGGCGCCCACTCCGGGATGAGTGCACTGCTCAGGGCCAGAGGGCGGCTCCTGGGGCAGGTCACGGTGTGGCGCACCGGCCCGCGCACCCCCTTCGAGAAGGACGACCTGGCCCTGCTCGAGGAGATCGCCTCCCGTGCCGCACTCGTCGTGGACAACGCACGCCGCTACGCGCGCGAGCGTCACGCGGCCGTGAGCCTCCAGCGCAGCCTGCTGCCACCGACGACAGCCGACACCGTCGCCGTCCAGAGCGCCAGCGTCTACCTGCCCACGGACACCGCGACCGGCGTCAGCGGCGACTGGTTCGACGTCATCCCGCTGTCCTCGGCACGGGTCGCCCTCGTCGTCGGCGACGTGGTCGGCCACGGTCTGCAGGCCACGGCCACGATGGGACGCCTGCGCACCGCCGTACGCACGCTGGCCGACCTCGATCTCGAACCCGACGAACTGCTCGCCCACCTCGACGACCTCGTCTCCCAGCTCACGGACGAGACCGCCGACGCGGCCGGCGCGCACGACCGCGGTCCGCGCACGGCTTACGACTCGTACGGCGCGACCTGCCTGTACATGACGTACGACCCCGTGACCCGGCACTGCGTCGCGGCCAGCGCCGGGCACCCCCCGCCCGCCCTGCTGCGCCCCGACGGGAGCGTCGGCTATCTGGACGTCAGCCCGGGACCGCCGCTGGGAGTCGGCGGCCTGCCGTTCGAGCCCCTGGAGACAGAGGTCGAGGAGAACAGCGTCCTCGCCCTGTACACCGACGGCCTGGTCGAGCGGGGCCGGGCCGACCTCGACGAGGGGATGGCGACCCTCGCCTCCCTGCTGACACGCGCGGGCGCCCCCGGCCGCCCGCTCCAGGAAGCCGGCCGGCAGATCGTGTCCCGCCTCGCCCCGCGCCCCCTGTCGGACGACGTGACGCTGCTGCTGGCCCGTACGCGCGTGATCGCCCCGGACGACTGCGCGACATGGCGGCTGGAAGCCGACCCAGCGGTGGTCGCGCACGCGCGCACCCTGGTGGTGCGGCAGCTGTCCCACTGGGGCCTGGACGAACTCTCCTTCACCACCGAACTCGTGGCGAGCGAACTGGTCACCAACGCCATCCGCTACGCGGGCGGCGGCTCCGTCGAGCTCCGGCTCATCCGGGCCGGGGCACTGATCTGCGAGGTCTCCGACGCGAGCAGCACCCAGCCCAGGATGCGGCGGGCACGGGCCACCGAGGAAGGCGGACGCGGCCTCTTCCTGATCGCGCAGCTCACCGAGCGCTGGGGGAGCCGGTACACACGCCACGGCAAGACCATCTGGACCCAGCAGCCGCTGCCCGGTCCGTGAGGGCGGCGCGGAGCGGGTCCGCTACATGTTGATCATGTGGCCGGCCAGGCCGTGGACCGCTTCCTTCACCGCCTCGCCCAGGGTCGGGTGGGCATGCACGTTACGGGCCACCTCGTGCACCGTCAGGTCCCACTGCTGCGCCAGGGTCAGTTCCGGCAGCAGTTCGGTGACCTCGGGGCCGATGAGGTGGGCCCCCAGCAGTTCGCCGTGCCGGCCGTCGCTGAGGATCTTCACGAAACCGGCGGCGTCGCCGAGGCCGTGGGCCTTGCCGTTGGCGGTGAAGGGGAACTTCTGCACCCGCACGTCGAAGCCGCGTTCGCGCGCCTGCGTCTCGGTCCAGCCGAAGCTGGCGATCTGCGGCTGGCAGTAGGTGGCGCGGGGGATCATCGTGTAGTCGAGTTCCATGGTCTCCGCGTCCGCGATGGTCTCGGCGGCGACGATGCCCATGGCCTCGGCGGCGTGCGCGAGCATCAGCTTCGCCGTGACGTCACCGATCGCGAAGATGTGGGGAACGCTCGTGCGGCAGCGGCCGTCCACATCGACCGCCCCGCGATCGGTCAGCCGCACACCGGTGTTCTCCAGGCCGTAACCGGTCACCCGCGGCTGGAACCCGATGGCCTGCAGCACCTTGTCGGCCTCGAGCACCTGGCGCTGCCCGCCCGTCGTCACATGCACCCGCACCTGCGGCCCCGAATCGTCGATCGCCTCGACCCGCGTCGACGTCAGGACGTTGACACCCAGCTTGCGGTACCGGCGGGCCAGTTCCGCCGAGACCTCCTCGTCCTCCAGCGGGACCACCCGGTCGAGGAACTCCACGAGCGTCACCTGCACGCCGTAGTTGTGCAGCACGTACGCGAACTCGACGCCGATCGCGCCGGCTCCGGCGATGATGACGCTGCCGGGCAGCCGGTCGCTGAGGATCTGCTCCTCGTACGTGACGACGCGTTCGCTCAGGCTCGTGCCCGGCAGCAGGCGCGTCGTGGCCCCGGTGGCGAGGACGCAGTGGTCGAAGTCGATGCTCTGTTCCGTGCCGTCGGCGGCCCGGACCAGCAGGGTGTGCGCGTCGGTGAAGACGCCCGTCCCGTCGTACTCGGTGACGGCGTTCTTCTTCATGAGGTAGTGCACACCGCGGACGCGTCCCTCGGCCACCTTCCGGCTGCGCAGGAACGCCTCCCCGTAGTCGAAGCCGACCTGACCCTCGATACGGATCCCGAAGGTCTTCGCCTCGTGCGTGAACAGATGGGCCAACTCGGCATTGCGCAGCAGCGCCTTGGAGGGGATGCACCCCACGTTCAGGCACACGCCTCCCCAGTACCGCTCCTCGACCACCGCCACCGACATGCCGAGCTGGGCGCATCGGACAGCAGCGGTGTAGCCGCCGGGGCCGGCGCCGAGGACCACGACATCGAAGTGTGCACTCATGCCGGCACGATAGGCGTCCGGCCCTTGGCGAGCGGGGCAATCCCCGGACGACATGGGCGGAATGCACCGGGCGGACCAGAGGCGCGGGACCGCACGGCCTTGCCGAGCGGAGGGGGTCCCGGTGCGGAGACCGGGACCCCGTGCCGTCACCGGCCGCAGACCGGTGGCGCGTGCCGGATGTCGATCACGAAGCGCTCCGGCGAGTGGAGGACGCGGGTCGTGTAGGTGGGCTTGGTCGTGAACGCGGCTCCCAAGGTGACCACTCCTTCGAAGTCGCCGGTGAGGGCGAGGCCCTTCAGGGAGGGAAGCCAGATCTTGGTGAGCTTGGGGCCCTTGTAGACGGACCTGCCGTTGTCGTCGTGTGCGGCGGCCGGCGAGAGCCTGATCTCCAGGAAGTGCTTTCCGGCGAGCGGGACCTCGGTCCCGAGGCCGTCGTAGTGCAGCTTCTTCACCGCCTGAACGGTGACGGGCGGCACCTTGCCGCGGATGTCGATGACGATCCGGTCGAAGGAGCTGTGGCCGCCCCAGCGTGCGTTGGTGACGAGGGCCGTCGCCGGAGCCCGGGAGGGTGCGGCGGACTGCGAGGCGGAGGCGGGGATCGTCGATCCGATCCCGGCGGTGAGGAGGATGGCCGCAGCGGCGGCCGCGAGCCGTGACTGGTGGTGCATGGTGTCCCCCGTTTCTTCCTGTGCGGGGACTGCGGTGTCACTGATGGAGACACGCCTCGAATATGAATGGTTGCAGCATTATCGCCCCATTCCTTGATATTTACCGATGCCGTCGAGCGATGTCCCCGGACCTCCCGCGCAAGCGCCGTTCCCGGCCGCTCATCGGGCACTCAAGGGGCTGTCCACCATGACCACCGCGCGGTCTATGGGCTCCGGGCCCATAGTGATCGTCGCCGTCCTGCTCTACCTTCCTGGTCCGCGGTGCGCATGATGCGCCTGGGCTGTGCGGTGTGAGGAGATGTCGGATGGCTGTGACGAGGGCAGGGCGGACCACGGACGACACGCGCGAGAACGTCCTCGCCCGCATCGCCCTGCGATTCACCGCCGCCACGGAGCGCTGGCTGCCGGACGCCTTCGGCTTCGTCCTCGTCGGCACCTTCGTGGTCCTCGCACTCGGCCTGCTGACCGGTGCGCCGGTCACGGGGGCGCCCGACGATCCCACGGCGACCACCGGATACGGGCTCGTGGACGCCTGGGGCAAGGGCTTCTGGTCGCTCATCCAGTTCACGCTCCAGATGGCGATGATCATCATCGGGGGTTACGCGGTCGCGGTGTCCCGGCCCGTCGCCCGGCTGATCTCCCGCCTCGCCCGAGTGCCCCGGAGCCCGCGCGCCGCCGTCGCGTTCACCGCCGCCGTGTCGATGGTGTCGTCGTACCTCAACTGGGCGTTCAGCCTGATCTTCACCGCGATCCTCGCCAAGGAGATCTCCCGGCTGGTGCGCGGTGTCGACTACCGGGCGATCGGCGCGATGGCGTTCCTCGGACTCGGTACCGTCTGGGCGCAGGGCCTCTCCGGCTCGGCAGCCCTCCAGGTCGCCAGCGCCGGGGCGAGCCCCGAGGCGGTGCAGAAGGTCATCGAGGAAGGCCGCGGCTCGGGCCTGATCCCGCTCACCGAGACCATCTTCCTGTGGCAGGGCATGGCCGCCACCGCCGTCGTGTTCCTCGTCGCGGTGGTCCTCGCCTGGTTCCTCGCCCCCTCGCCCGAGGCCGCCAAGACGGCCGAGGACCTGGGCATCCGCCTGCGGCCACTGCTGGAGGAGAAGCGCGAGGACACCGGCGCCGGCGAGCCGCGCCGGCCCGGCGACTGGCTGGAGCACAGCCCGGCGTTCGCCGTCCTGATCTTCCTGCTGGGCGTGTGGTACCTGTACCGCTACTTCGCATCGGCGACGGGCAATCCCCTGAACGCCCTGGATCTGAACACGGTCAACCTGATCCTCATCCTGCTCGCCCTGATCCTGCACTGGAGGCCGGCGCGGCTCGTGGCGGCCGTACGCGAGGGAGTGTCCGCCGCGTCCGGTGTGCTGATCCAGTTTCCGCTGTACGGCGGCATCTTCGGCATGATCGCCTTCACCGGCCTGTCCTCCACCATCGCCGGCTGGCTGACGGACATCTCCAACGCCTTCTTCTATCCGGCCCTCATCGCGGTCTACTCCTGCGTCCTCGGTGTGTTCGTGCCGAGCGGCGGCAGCAAGTGGGTGATCGAGGCTCCGTACGTGATGGACGCGGCCAACCAGCTCGAGGTGCACCAGGGTTGGATGGTGGTGGTGTACGACCTGGGCGAGGCGAGCGCCAACCTGCTCCAGCCCTTCTGGATGCTCCCGACCCTGGCGATCCTGGGCCTGAAGGCCCGGGACATCATGGGCTACACCTTCGCGATGTTCCTCGTCTGCTTCCCCGTCGTCCTCGTGGTCGTCACCCTGTTCGCGCAGACGCTCACCTTCCCGTGACGGTCCCCGCCGCCCGGGCAGGCCGGGCGGCGGGGCAGGGGCCCGTCAGGGCAGCAGGGCACCCGTCGGTTCGCAGTGGCGGATCCGTACGGGCTCGGTGTCCGGGTGGTTGTGCCGGTGCGCCCAGCTCTCCAGGGCCACACGGCAGGCGTGGTCCAGATGGCGCAGGCGCGCGAGGTCGAGCTCGATCGGCTGGTCCTGCGGCAGCTCTTCCAGCTGTTCGAGGATGCGAGGCAGGCGCAGGAAGGTGGCGTTGCCCGTCAGGGTGACCACGATGCGGCCCCCGGTCAGGCGGCGCGTGCTCAGATGGACGTGCGAGGTCTCCCACGCCGACTTGACCACCGCGAGCAGCAGGCCCAGGATCACGCCCTCGAAGAGGTTCGTGGCGACGACGGCCAGAGCGGTGACGGCCAGCAGGACCGCCTCGCTGCGGTGTGCGCGCCACAGCGGAACGAGGTCCTTGACAGGGACGAGTTTGCATCCGGCGTGGACCAGGACACCGGCGAGCGCGGCCAGCGGGATGATGCCGATGACCGCCGGCAGCAGGGCGGCGAACAGCAGCAGCCACAGGCCGTGCGCGATACGGGACAACGGCGTGCGGGCGCCGGCCTGGACGTTGGCCGCGCTGCGCACGATCACGGCCGTCATCGGCAGCGCACCGAGCGCTCCGCACAGCGTGTTGCCCACGCCCTGGGCCACCAGCTCCTTGTCGTAGTCGGTGCGCGGCCCGTTGTGCATGCGGTCCACCGCCGCGGCGCTGAACAGGCTCTCGGCCGAGGCGATGAGGGCGAACGCGAGCACCGTGCCGACGACCGCCGTGCTGCCGAGCTGTGCGAAGTCGTCGAAGCCGGGCGGCCGGACGGCCTGGAGCAGCCCGCTGACCTCGACCGTCGCCGGGGACAGACCGGTGACGGCGGAGGCGGCGGTGGCCAGCGCCACTGCGGCCAGCGGACCCGGTACGACGCGGACCTTGGCGGGCATCCGGGGCCACAGGACCAGTACGGCGACGGTGCCCGCGCCGACCGAGAAGGCAGTGAGGGCGGCGGTGCCGGTGGCGATCTCGGCCGCGAGACCGGGCAGGCCGGCCAGCTTGCCGAGGCCGCTGCCGGGCTGCGAGACGTCCGCCATGGCGTACAGCTGGCCGAGCACGATCACCAGGCCGATGCCGGCGAGCATGCCCTGCACGACGGAGACGGAGATCGCGCGGAACCAGCGGCCGAACCGGGCCGCGCCGAGGGCGACTTGCAGCAGTCCGGCGGCGAGGACGATCGGGCCCAGCGCGCCGAGGCCGAACTCCTGGACGGTTTCGTAGACGAGGACGGTCAGACCGGCGGCCGGGCCGCTGACCTGAAGGGTGCTGCCGGGCAGCGCACCGACGACGAGACCGCCGACGATGCCGGTGATCAGGCCGAGTTCGGCGGGGACGCCGGAGGCGACGGCCACGCCGACGCACAACGGCAGTGCGACGAGGAAGACGACGAGGGAGGCGAGCAGATCGCGTCGTACGACGCGGGGCTCGCTGAAGAGACGCGACAGTGACACCACGGGCGAGGGTCCTCAGGGTACGGTCCGGACCGGCCGTGGCGGGCCGGTGCGCGGAGGAGGCGGTGGGGGAGGGTACGCGGCATGGCCCAAGGGGTCATGCCGCCGGGGCACGGTGGGCCGTGCGCCCGACGGACGGCAGTGGGGGCGCCTGTGCCGTGGGCGCGGGGGCAACTCGGCCCCGTCGGCGGCCGGTTGCCGCCCTGACCGTCAGAGCCGGTCGAACACCGCCCCGGTGCCGGGGCGGTGGACGCGGACGACGCCGGTGTGCACCTCGTAGTACCAGCCGTGCAGTGTCAGGGAACCGTCCTGGAGGCCCTCCTGGACAGCGGGATAGCCGCGCAGTGTGTCCAGTTGCGCGAGCACGTGCTGCTGGACGGCGCGGGCCAGCTCCGGGGAGTCGTCGGCGCCGCGCTCCACGCCGGCGGTGTGCTCCAGCCACGCCCGCACGGCGGGCACCGAGGACAGGTCGTCGCCGCGGACCACGGCGCCCACCGCGCCGCAGTGGGAGTGGCCGCAGACGACGATGTCGCGGACGTGGAGCACGCGCAGCGCGTACTCGATGGTGGCTGCCTCGCCGGCGGGCCGGACCTGCGTGGGGTAGGCGGGGACGATGTTTCCGGCGGTGCGGAGCTCGAATAGCTCGCCGGGGCGGGCGCCGGTGAACCACGAGGGCACGACGCGCGAGTCCGAGCAGGTGATGAAGAGGGCTTGCGGCGCCTGGCCGTCCGCGAGGCGTGTGAACTCCCGCGCGTCGGCGGCGACACGGTCCGCGAAGGACCTGGCGTTGTCGATGAGCGACTGCATGATGGCCTGCCTCCTGCACCGCGGCGAGTGCCGGGGCGGTGCGGTGTGGTCGGGTCAGATGGACAGTGGTGTGGACGGCCGGCAGGGCGTCGGGGTGGGTGCCCGGCCTCGCGTCCGATGTTCTGTGCGGCGACGCTCGGGGTGCTGCGATCGCCGGTCCGCGGTGCGATTCTCGTCGACCGCCACTACCAGGATTTTACCGTCACATTACCTGGTGATGACAGATCACAAATACGCCATCCCGGTGGATCCGCGCGACTCATTCTTTGCGCCGGCCAACACGGGATCCGCGCGTGACACCAGCGCGGCCCCTTCCGCCCATGCGACACCTCGGCCATCATGATCGGGCGTCAGAGATGCCTTCAGCGAAGAGGTGACGCTCATGGCCGGGTTCCGGATGGGGCACGGAGTTCTGCGCCGCAAACCCATCGAGCAGATCGAGGAGGTTGACGTCCACCAACGGCTGACCCGCACCCTCGGGCTGTGGCAGCTCACCGCGATCGGTGTCGGCGGCATCATCGGCGCGGGCATCTTCAGCCTTGCGGGCGCCGTCGCCAACGGCACCGCGGGCCCGGCCGTGCTGGTCTCGTTCCTGATCGCGGGCGTCGCCAGTGCGGCGGCCGCCTTCTCGTACGCCGAGTTCGCGGGAATGATCCCGAAGGCCGGGTCGGCCTACACCTACGGCTACGCGGTCCTCGGCGAACTGGCGGGCTGGTTCATCGGCTGGGACCTCCTGCTGGAGTACACCGCCATCGTGGCCGTCGTGGCGATCGGCATCTCCGGGTACTTCAACTTCCTCGTCGAGGAGACGGGCGCCGAGCTGCCGGCCTGGATGCTGGGCGCGCCGGGCACCGGGGAAGGGCACAGGGTCGACCTGTTCGCCATGCTGCTCTGCCTGTTCATCGCCTACCTCCTCACCCTCGGCATCAAGAACGCGGCCCGCTTCGAGACGGGCGTCGTGGTGCTGAAGGTGCTCGTCGTCCTGCTCGTCATCGCCGTCGGCGTGGTGCACGTCGACACCGCCAACTACGATCCGTTCTTCCCCTACGGCGTGGGCGGGGCGTTCACGGGAGCGGCGACGGTGTTCTTCGCCGTCTTCGGCTACGACGCGATGTCGACGGCCGCCGAGGAGTCCAAGGACGCCCAGCGCCACATGCCGAAGGCGATCGTGTACTCGCTGGCCGTCTCCATGGTGCTCTACGTGCTGGCCTGCCTCGTTCTGACGGGCATGCAGAACTACCGTGACATCGACAGGGAGAGCGGCTTCTCCACGGCCTTCAAGTCGGTGGGGCTCGCGGGGCTCGCCGACGTGATCGCGGTCGGCGCCATCATCGGCATCCTCACCGTCATGTTCACGTTCATGCTGGGCGTGACACGGGTCTGGTTCTCGATGAGCCGCGACGGACTGCTGCCGAAATGGTTCGCGCAGACGCACGAGACCCGGCACGTGCCGACCCGGGTGACGTGGATCGTCGGCTTCGCCTCGGCGGCCATCGCCGGCTTCCTGCCGATCGGCGAGGCGGCCGAACTGACCAACATCGGCATCCTGCTGGCCTTCGTCGTGGTGTGCATCGCCGTGATCGTGCTGCGCTACCGGCGCCCCGAGCTGCCGCGCACGTTCCGGTGCCCGGGCATGCCCGTGGTGCCCGCCCTCGGCGTGGTCTTCTCGATCTGGCTGATCACCTTCCTCCAGTGGCAGACGTGGGCGCGGTTCGCGGTCTGGTTCCTCATCGGCTTGGTCGTCTACTTCGCCTACTCGTACCGGAAGTCGGAGCTGGCCAAGGCCGAGGCGGCGGCGAAGGCCGGTTCCGCGGCGCCGCCGCGCGAGCCCGGAAGCTGACAGAGGCGCGGGCCTGGCCTTCACAGCGGCCGGGCCCGCGTGTCCGCGCGTACCGCCCCGGAGATACCGCCCCGCCCGTCCGCAGCGGACGTGAGGCCATGCGGCCGTGCCCCGGTGGAGTGAGTACGCGGGCTGGGTGACAGAGGCGGCAGCGGACGGGGTACCCATGCGGCGTTGTTTTCCCGAGCGCCGGAGGATGCTGTCCCCATGCCCCTCAGTCTCAGCAACGGCGCCGCAAGGTGGCTGGTCGGAGCCCTGTGTGCTGCCCCGCTGCTCGCCGCGTGCACGCAGACACCGTCCGTACCCCCCTCGCCGCCCTCCTCTGCGGGATCCCGATCGGCGTCCGCAACCGTCGACGGGCCGTTCGGCCGCCACGACGCCGCGGGGCAGGACGCCCGCCCGGGCGCCCGGTTCCGGCCGCCGTCTCCTGCCCACCTTCCCGGGGTCGGACCGGCCACCCGCGCCGACGTCCCGGCCGGCACGCGCCAGGCCCTGGTGGTCGTCGGCGAGACGCTGGACACCAGCGACGCCACCGCGGTGCTCTACGAACAGGACGTGACACGGCAGTGGAGGCGCGCCGCCGGGCCGTGGCCCGCACACAACGCCCTGCGCGGCTGGACCCTCGACCACCGGGAGGGCGATCTGCGCACACCGATCGGAGTCTTCGGGCTCGGCGACGCCGGCGGGCTGCTGCCGGATCCCGGGGCCCGGCTTCCGTACGACCAGGACGACGAGTTCGTCGCCACGGGCACCGGCTTCCTCGGCGAATCCCTCGACGGCTCCTTCGACTACGTGGTCGCCATCGACTACAACCGCGTCCGGGGAACGACTCCGCTGGACAAGGAACGGCCGCTCGGCTCCGACCGGGGCGGCGGCGTGTGGATCCACGTCGACCACGACGGCCCCACCCAGGCGTGCATCTCGCTTCCCCGGAACGCCATGCGGGAGCTGCTGCGCGCCCTGGACCCCGCAAAGCAGCCCGTGATCGTCATGGGCCCCGCCGCCGAACTCGCGCGATGACCGCCCGGCGGACGGGGCCGCGGCGGCGTGCCGGCGCGGCTTGTGCGCGTATGTGCCGGGGTGGATTCTGGAGGAGATGAACGGTGCCGGTTCAGCCGCCATGAGTCCGTGGAACGCGGCGAACACATGGACCGCATGGAGCGTGCCGGAGAGCGCTGATCCGCGTGGCCCTCTCGACCTCGCCAACGCGGCCACGGTGGTCCTCGATGCCCGGAACACGGTCATCGGGTGGAGCCCCGCGGCCGAGTCACTGCTCGGCCACCCGGGCGAAGCGGTCATCGGGCAGCCCGTCGACGTGCTCCTCGGCTCACATCCGGCCGACTCCGGGCGGGGTTCGGTGCACGACCTCCCGTCCAGCGGCAGCGACACCCGCATGGCACGGCACCGCGACGGCCACGCCGTGCAGGTGGTCGTCGTCGTGTGCCCGCTCACCGGCGGTGGTCCGGCGGCACGCATCCTGCTGATCGCCGAATTGGAGAGCCTGCGTCTGACCGAGACCCGGCGGGCCATGCTGCACGGGCTGACCACCCAGTCGGCGATCGGACTGGCCGTCTACGACACCGATCTGAGGCTGACGTGGGCCAACACCGCGCACGACCACGAGGTGGGCCGCCCGCTGGCCGAGTACCGCGGCCGGACGGCCGACGAGCTGTACCCCGACGGCGCTCTGCTCACCCTCGACGGCCGGACGCTCAACGAGGTCATGCACCAGGTGATCGACACCGGCGAGCCCGTGATCGACCTGCACTACCGCGGAAAACTCCCCAGCGATCCGGGTAAGGACCACGTCTGGTCGTGTTCGTACTACCGGCTGCTGGACGCCGACGGGCGCGTGCTGGGCGTCTGCGAGGACGCGTTCGACATCACGGACCGTTACGAGGCCCAGAACCGCCTGGCCCTGCTCGTCGAGGCGGGCCGCCGTATCGGCACCACGCTGGACATGTCCGTCACGGCGCAGGAGATCGCGGACGTCGCCGTCCCGGACTTCGCGAGCGCGGTCACGGTCGACCTGGAGCGCGCCGTGCTGGAGGGCGGCGAGCCCGGCACCGAGGGGGCGGCGGACTCGGTGTACGTCCGTGTCGCCGCCCGGTGCGACCCGCGGACCGCCGCGGAGGCCGTGCTGCCGGTGCCGTACCCGGACGAGGGCGAACCGCTGCCCGGGCACGAGGGCGAGCCGGTCCGCCGTGTGCGCTACCCGCGGGGTTCGCCCCAGCTGCGGAGCCTGGCGTCGGGCGGCCGGGTGCTCGACGAGAACACTCTGGTCGTGCCGTTGCGCACCCGGAGCGGCACGATGGGCCTCGTCACCTTCGTGCGCACCGGCCGCCCCACCGTCTTCGACAACGGCGAGGTCGCGCTCGCGGACGAGTTGACCGCCCGCGCCGCCGTGTCCATCGACAACGCCCGCCGCTTCACCCGCGAACGCGGGGCCTCCCGCACCCTTCAGCGCCAGCTGCTGCCCCAGCATCTGCCGCAGCAGCCGGCTGTGGACGTAGCCCACCGCTACCTCCCCACGGACGACGTGACCGGTGTCGGCGGCGACTGGGCGGAGGTCATCCCGCTCTCCGGCGCACGGGTCGGCCTCGTCGTCGGGGACGTCGTCGGGCACGGGCTTCAGGCGGCGGCCACCATGGGACGGCTGCGCACGACCGTGGAGGCGCTCGCCAGGCTGGACATGGCTCCCGACGAACTGCTGACCCGCCTGGACGACTTGGTCGGCCGGTCGCCGGAACGACATCCCGGTCTCCTGGAGGACACCGCGGACGGCGGGCCGGCCGGAGCCGGCGGCCTGTACCCCGACGTGGCCATCGGCGTGACCTGCCTCTACGCGGTCTACGACCCGGTCTCCCGCCGCTGTGCGATGGCCAGAGCCGGTCACCTGCCGCCCGCGATCGTGACGCCCGACGGCTCGTGCGCCTTCCCCGAGCTGCCGGCCGGGCCGCCGCTGGGACTGGGCGGCATGCCGTTCGAGGCGGTGGAGACGGAGCTGCCCGAGGGCAGCCTGATCGCCCTGTTCACCAACGGCCTCGTCGAGGCGCGCGACCGCGACATCGACGACCAACTCGACACACTGAGCCGTCTGCTCTCCGACGGCCACGGCAGGCCGCTGGAGGAACTGTGCGACCGGGCGGTGGCCGAACTGCGCCCCGATGGGGCCGCGACGGACGACACCGCGCTGCTCCTCGTCCGTACGCGTCAACTGGGCGCTGCCCAGGTCTGCGTCTGGGAGCTCCCGGCGGAACCTGTCGTGGTCGGCCGCGCCCGCGAGCTCGTCACCGGACAGCTGGGAGAATGGGGCCTGGACGAGCTGGCGTTCGCGACCGAGCTCGTCGTCAGCGAACTGGTCACGAACGCCGTCCGGTACGCCGGGGGACCACTGCACCTGCGACTCATCCGGGACCGTGCCCTGCTGTGCGAGGTCGCCGATGCCGGGCACACGTCACCGCATCTGCGCCACAGCACGGTCGAGGACGAAGGCGGCCGCGGACTGTTCATCGTCGCCCAGCTCGTGCAGCGGTGGGGCACGCGGTACACGAGCTCGGGCAAGATCATCTGGACGGAACAGGAGTTCCCCGACGGCGCCGACGGCGTCTGAGGCGCCCGCGGGTCACGCCGCGTGGTGCGCGAGTGCGGCGTGCGGATCGGCCGTCCCGGGCAGGGGCGCCGGGTCGGCATGGACCAGGGCGGCCGTCAGCCGGGGCAGCGCGTGGAGCAGCGCGTGCTCGGCGTCCACGGCCACCCGGTGTGCCTCGAGCACGGTCAGCCGGCCGTCGACGACGACGGCGACCTCCGCCCGCAGATGGTGCCCGATCCAGCGCAGCCGCAGCTCGCCCACCGCGCGCACCCCCCTCACGCCACGCAGCGACTGCTCCGCCGCGTCCACCAGGGCGGGGTCGACGGCGTCCATCACCCGGTGGAAGACCTCCCGGGCGGCGTCGCGCAGCACCAGCAGGATCGCGGCCGTGATGGCGAGGCCGACGATCGGGTCGGCCAGGCGCCAGCCCGCGGCCGCGCCGCCCGCGCCGAGCAGAACCGCCAGCGAGGTGAAGCCGTCGGTGCGGGCGTGCAGCCCGTCGGCGACCAGCGCCGCCGAGCCGATCCTGCGGCCGGTGCGGATGCGGTAGCGCGCGACCCACTCGTTGCCCGCGAAGCCGATCACGGCCGCGGCGGCCACGGCCGGGAGGTGGCTCACCTCCCGCGGGTTCAGCAGCCGGTCCACCGCCGACCACGCGGCGAAGGCGGCCGATGCGGCGATGGTCAGCACGATCACCATGCCGGCCAGGTCCTCGGCCCGCCCGTAGCCGTACGTGAACCGCCGGGTGGCCGCCCGCCGGCCGAGGACGAACGCGACGGCCAGCGGTACCGCGGTCAGCGCGTCGGCCGCGTTGTGCACGGTGTCGCCCAGCAGCGCCACTGAGCCCGACAGCACCACCACGACGGTCTGCGCCGCCGCCGTGGCGCCGAGGACGGCCAGGGAGATCCACAGCGCCCGCATGCCCTGGGCGGACGTCTCCAGTGCCCGGTCGACCTTGGCGGCCGACTCGTGGGAGTGCGGGCGGAGCAGGTGCGCCGCCCGGTGACGCATACGGGACCACCGGGCGTCCGGCCCGTGCCCGTGAGGGTGATCGTGCCGGTGTGCGTGGTCGTCGTGTGTGTGCTCTGTCCCCGCCATACGGCCTACCGTCGCACGCGGAACCCATTGCGGCTACAGCCGTCGTACACCATCTGACCAGGTGCGACACTCTCGCAGGTGCGTCCGGTTCGGCCCTGGGGGACAGGCGGGGGACACAGGCCTGTTCAGCCGGGGTGCGGGGCCTCGCCGATGTGATGGCCCGCCACCGCGAGGCCCTCCGTACGACGGTGGCGGCACCTCGTGCGGGTGCCGCCGCCGTCATGCATCCGTCCGGGCCGCACCCGATGGGCGCAACAGCGGATGCCGCCTTTCTCACATGAACCTATGGTCATGGACAGCCTGTCCCACCGTCGTGGCAGGTCCGCCGAGAGAAGGGCGTCTGATGCATCGTCACCACAACGGCCCCGCCGCGGGAATCCGCGTCGGAGCGGGTCTGTGCGCCGCTGTCTCCGCCTCACTTGTCCTGCTGTGCGCCGCTCCGGGCGCCCAGGCGGACCCAGCGCGCGGCACGGCCCCGACGGGCCCACGGGTCGACTGGAACGCCATCGCCCAATGCGAGTCCAGCGGGGACTGGCAGGCCAACACGGGCAACGGGCACTACGGCGGCCTGCAGTTCACCCAGTCGAGCTGGCGGGCGGCGGGCGGTCTGAGGTACGCGCCGCGGGCGGATCTGGCGACGAGGTCGGAACAGATCGCGACGGCGAAGAGACTCGCCCGGATCCAGGGCATGGGCGCCTGGACCTGCGCCGGCCGCTGAGGCGTGAGGCCGGGGGAGTGCCGGTGGTGGTCCTGCCCGGACCGCCGGCACTCCACCCGTCGACCGTGATCAGCCCTCGAGAACGCCCGACTTGGCGATCGTGACCTTGGACTTGACCGCGCCGCTGCGCGAGCCCAGCGACTCGATCTGCTTCACGACGTCCATGCCCTCGACGACCTCGCCGAAGACGACGTGCTTGTTGTCCAGCCAGTCGGTGACGATCGTGGTGATGAAGAACTGCGAGCCGTTGGTGTGGGGGCCCGCGTTGGCCATGGAGAGCTGGCCCGGCTTGGTGTGCTTGATCTGGAAGTTCTCGTCGGCGAACTTCTCGCCGTAGATGCTCCGGCCGCCCGTGCCGTCGCCGCGGGTGAAGTCTCCGCCCTGGAGCATGAAGTCCGGGATGACGCGGTGGAAGGACGAGCCCTCGTAGCCGTAGCCGTGCTCGCCCGTGGCCAGCTCGCGGAAGTTCTTGGCGGTCTTGGGGACCACGTCGTCGAACAAGGTGAAGACGATCCGGCCGGCGGGCTGGTCGTCGATGGTGATGTCGAAGTACACGTTGTTACTCATGACTGCATCCTGACATCTGTCGTCACCACCGCGCACACCAGGCACACCCTTCGCCCCGCTTCGGGCGGAGCGTCACGTACCGAGCAGGGCATCCAGCGGGATGTGACCGTCCGTCAGGGACTGCTCCGTCCAGATCACCTTGCCCGTCGGTGTGTACCTCGTCCCCCACCGCGTGGTGAGCTGCGCCACGAGGAACAGGCCGCGGCCTCCCTCGTCGGTGAGGGCCGCGCGGCGCAGATGGGGCGAGGTGCTGCTGCCGTCGGAGACCTCGCACACGAGAGCACGCTCGTACAGGAGCCGTACGTGGATCGGCTCGGAGCCGTAGCGGATCGCGTTGGTGATCAGCTCGCTCAGTACGAGTTCCGTGGTGAATCCCACCTCGTCCAGCCCCCACTCCTCCAGCCGGCGGCTGCAGGCGTTGCGGACCGGGGCGACGGCGGCAGGGTCGCGGGGCACGTCCCACGTGGCGACCCGCCCCGGATCCAGCAGCCGGGTACGCGCCACCAGCAGGGCGATGTCGTCGCGGCGCGGCGTGGGCAGCATGTTGTCCATCACCGCCTCGCAGATCTCCTCGGGGGCTCCGTCGGCATGCTCGGACAGCACCCCGCGCAGCGCCTCCAGTCCGGTGTCGATGTCGCGGCCGCGGTGTTCGACGAGGCCGTCGGTGTACAGGACGAGCCTGCTGTCCTCGGGCAGGCACACCTCCGTGGCCTCCATCGGCAGGCCGCCCAGGCCCAGCGGGGGTGAGACGGGTACGTCCACGAACCGCACCGTCCCGTCCGGGTGCACCAGGGCGGGCGCCAGGTGTCCGGCCGTCGACATGCAGCACAGGCCGGAGACGGGATCGTAGATCGCGTACAGGCACGTCGCTCCGGTCGTGCCCTCGCCGTCACCGCCCGGCTCGTCCTGGTCGATACGGCTGACCAGTTCGTCGAGCCGGGTCATCAGCTCGTCCGGAGGCAGGTCCAGCGTGGAGAAGTTGTGCACCGCGGTCCGCAGGCGGCCCATGGTCGCCGCGGCGTGCAGTCCGTGGCCGACCACGTCGCCGACGACGAGCGCGACCCGCGCCCCGGGCAGCGGGATCACGTCGAACCAGTCGCCGCCGACCCGCGCCTGCGCCGGCAGGTAGCGGTACGCGATGTCGAGGGCGTTCTGGCTGGGCAGCACGTGGGGCAGCAGGCTGCGCTGGAGCGTTTCGGCCATCCGGTGCTCGCGCGTGAAGCGCCGGGCGTTGTCGACGGCGACGGCGGCACGGGCGGCCAGTTCCTCGGCGAAGGTCAGGTCCTCCTGCTCGAACGGGTCGGGCCGCTCCGAACGCCAGAAGTTCACCATGCCCAGCAGCACGCCGCTGCCCTGCAGCGGCGCCGTGATGAGCGAGTGGACCCCGTAGGCCAGGGCGACGTCCGCGCCGTGGCGGTCCTGTGCCCGCCAGGCGTCCGCGACCGTCAGATCGGCCTCCAGGGCGGCGTGACCGCTGGCCATGGCCGCCGCCAAAGGCGTGGCGTGCGCGACGAAGTGGATCACGTCTCCCACCGGCTGGAAGGGGTGGTCGGCCCGGATTCCGCACAGCGCCGCCCGGCGCATCGCCGACGGCGCGCCCGAGGGCTCGTCGCCGTGCAGCACCGCGTCGGGCAGTTCGACCGTGACGAAGTCCGCGAAGCGGGGGACCGCCACGCGCGACAGCTCCTCCGCGGTCCGCACCACGTCCAGCGTGGTCCCGATCCGCACCCCGGCCTCGTAGAGGATCTTCAGGCGCTCCCGGGCCACCTCCGCCGTGCCGGCCAGGGCCCGCAGCTCCGTGGTGTCGCGGAGCGTCGCCACGTTGCCCGAGTTCCCGCCGTAGGGCGCGGTCGGCCGGGTGCTGACGGCCAGCAGCCGGTCCCCCGCCAGGTGCACCTCGTCGGTGACGGCACGGTCGGAGACCAGCAGCCCGGCGATGTCGAGGTCCAGGTCCAGATCGGCGACCGGCTGCCCGTCGGCGTCCGGTGGCAGCTCCAGGAGGCGGCGGGCCTCGTCGTTGGCCAGCATCAGGCGGTCGTCGCCGCCGACGATCAGGACGCCTTCGCGCACCGCGTGCAGGACCGCGTCGTGGTGCTCGTACATCCGGGTCATCTCTTCGGGGCCGATGCCGTGGGTCTGGCGTCGCAGGCGCCGGCTCACCAGGGCGGCGCTGGCCGTGGCCAGGGCGAGGGCTGCGGCGGCGGAGGCCAGGAGCACCGGGAGCTGCCGGTCCACGGCGTTGCCGACGTTCTCGATCTGGACGCCGGCACCGACCAGACCGATGACGGTTCCGTCGGGCGTCGTGACCGGAACGATCGCGCGGGCCGCGTCGCTCGGAGCTCCTTCGAAGATCTCCGCGAACGCCTCCCCGTCCCCGGCCCGCTCCACCCCCACGGCGACCCGGCCGACGAGGTCGGGGTAGGTGTCGGCGTAGCGCATGCCGTCGGGGGCCATCACGGTGACGAAGTCGACCCCCGACTCGCGCGCGGCGGCCGTCACGAGCGGCTGGAGCACGGCGCTGGGATCGGACGAGCGCAGGGCGGCCGCGGTCCCCGGGGCGTGGGCGAAGGCGGCGGCGGTGGCCATCGACCGGTTCTGCGCATCCTGCTCGCTGTTGTGCTGCGCCTGCAGTACGAGGGCGATCACGGCGGCCACGATGAGCAGCACCGCGACCACGGTCTGGAGGAAGAGGACCTGTCCGGCGACGCTGCGGGAACTCAGCAGGGACATCGGGCCGCGCAGGGCGCGCCGCAAGGCGTCGAACCTGTCGAGCCTGTGCCGGTTCATAGCGTTCCACTCCCGGGGACCTGGGCGTCCGTTGCGGGCGGACCTCCGGTGAGGCGGCGGGCGGCCGAAGGCCGGGGGCCGTGACGACGGCCCGATCATGACCCTTCTAGCATCAATGTACTTTTCGCCCTCCTGGGCTGCGCCCCGGGGGGTCAGGCACGCCGGTCCGTGCGCGCCGACAACCCCTCACGCAGGCATTCCACGAGACGGGTCGCCATCGTTCCCCCGGGATCGAGCCGGGGATTGAAAATGGTGACGTCCAGCCCCCGGGCCCGCTCGTCGGCCAGTGCCGTCGCCAGCACCGTCTCCAGTTCCGTCCACGACAGCCCGTCCGGGATCCGGTAGTCGACGGCAGGCATGATCGCGTCGTCGAGGACGTCGACGTCGAGGTGCACCCAGAAGCCGGCCGTCTCCCCGCGGGCGAGGTGGTCGACCGCCTGGCGCGCGGCCGCGGCGGCCCCCGCCGCCCGGACACGGTCGAGCCCCATCGCGTGCAGGCGCGGCGGCAGCGGCTGCATCCCCGCCCGCGCCGACTCGGCCGCGTCGCGGAAGCCGAAGGCGACGACGTCCTCGTCCCGCAGCAGCGGCCCGCGCCCCTCCAGGTCGGTGAGGAGCCGGGGGCCGCGGCCCGTCGCCAGGGCCAGTTCCATCGACGCCGCCTCGCCGGCCGGCTCCGCGGACGGCTGGTAGAAGTCGGTGTGGCCGTCGAGGAACAGCAGGCCGTGGCGTCCGCGGCGGTGCAGGGCGAGCAGGTTGCCGAGCAGGATGCTGCAGTCGCCGCCGAGCACGACGGGAAAGTGGCCGCGGCGGAGCACGCCGCCGACGGCGTCGGCCAGTTCGACCGAGTACCGCGCGATACCCGCGGGGTTGAGGACCCCGGTCTCCTCGTCACGCCTCGGGTCGTACCCCGGCGCTTCGACGCGGCCCGCCCGCACGGCCCCGGGAAGACCCGTCAGCCCGGCGTCCAGCAGCGCCCGCGGGAGGTCCTGGACACCGGACGGCCGCAGACCGAGCACGGACGGCGCCTCGATGAACTCCAGTACCTGCACGTGCGCACCCCTTCGCCGGCGAGGCGGCCGCGGCAACCGCGCGACGGGGGCCGACAGCGCGGGGCCGCGGACCGGACCCTACGCCGGGCCGCCCGGGGGCGGCACGGGGACATCGCCGCAGGGACCGTTCTCGTGAACGGGGCCACCCGCCCGGGCGCGCCGTCGCGCGGTTCAGCCGAGGGCCGGGCTCGCGGCCTCGGTCAGGACGTGCGGGCGGGCGAGATTGTCGGGGTGCAGGACGAGCTGGAGCTCGCTCTCGGTCAGCAGTCCCTTGGCCAGGACGAGTTCGCGCACACTCCGGCCGGTCAGCAGAGCTTCCTGGGCGACGGCGGTGGCCTGCTCGTACCCGATGTGCGGATTGAGCGCGGTCGCCAGGCCGATGGAGTGGGTGACGAGGTGGGCGAGGTGCTCGCGGTTCGCGGTGATGCCGGCGACGCAGCGCTCGGCGAGGGTCAGGCAGCCGGCGCGCAGGTGCGACAGGCTCTTGAGGAGGCTGTGGGCGATGACCGGTTCGAAGGCGTTCAGCTGGAGCTGACCCGCTTCGGCGGCCATCGTCACGGCCATGTCGTTGCCGATGACCTCGAAGGCGATCTGGTTGACGACCTCGGGGACGACGGGGTTCACCTTGCCGGGCATGATGCTGGATCCCGCCTGCACCGCGGGCAGGTTGATCTCGGCGAAGCCCGCGCGGGGTCCGCAGGACAGCAGCCGCAGGTCGTTGCAGACCTTGGAGAGCTTGACGGCGATCCGCTTCAGCACACCCGACAGCTGGACGAACGCGCCCGCGTCCTGGGTGGCCTCGACGAGGTCGTCGGCGACCGTCAGCGGCAGTCCGGTGACGGTGCGCAGGTGACGGCAGGCCAGCGCCGCGTACTCGGGGTGGGCGTTGAGCCCGGTGCCGATGGCGGTGCCGCCGAGATTGATCTCGCGGATCAGCTCCCGTGCCTCGGTGAGCCGCTTGTGGTCCTCGGCCAGCATGATCGCGTAGGTGGCGAACTCCTGACCCAGTGTCATGGGTACCGCGTCCTGGAGCTGGGTGCGGCCCATCTTCAGGACGTCCGCGAACTCCTCGGCCTTCGACGCGAACGCCGAGCGCAGCACCTCCATGGCGTCCAGCAGCCGCTGGGCCGTGAAGTCGAGCGCGATCTTGACGGCGGTCGGGTAGACGTCGTTGGTGCTCTGGCCCGCGTTGACGTCCTCCAGCGGGTGCAGGTGCGCGTACTCGCCCTTGCGGTGACCGAGGAGTTCCAGGGCGCGGTTGGCGACGACCTCGTTGGCGTTCATGTTGGTCGAGGTGCCGGCGCCGCCCTGGATCACGTCGACGACGAACGCGTCGTGGAGCCGCCCGGCCCGGATCTCCTCGCACGCCGCCACGATCGCGTCCGCCTTGCGTCCCTCCAGCAGGCCGAGGTCGCGGTTGGCGAGGGCCGCGGCCTGCTTGACGCAGGCGAGGGCGGTGACGAGGTCCGGGTAGGCCGAGACGGGAGTGCCGGTGATGGGGAAGTTCTCCACCGCCCGCAGGGTGTGGATGCCGTAGTACGCGTCGGCGGGGACGTCGCGGTCACCGAGCAGGTCGTGTTCGGTACGTGTCCCGGGGCGGACGCGGTCCTGGTACGTGGCCATGGAGGTTCGGACTCTCCTGTCGCGTGGGTACGCGGGGTCGGGGCGTGGGTGAGAAGGGTGAGGGGGGCCCGGAGCACGAGTGGCGCCGGGCGCGGCGTTCGTGGTGACGGCCGCAGGTCCGCGCGGTGCGCGGCGGCGGGCCTAGACCCGGGCGAGTTCGGCCGGCGACGCGGCGTCCGCCGGCACGGGGACGTCGAGGGCGTGGCGCAGTACCTCGTCGCGCTCGCGCGGGTCGGTGGTGGCGAGCAGCGCGCTGAGCACGGCGATACGGGTCTGGCCGGCGCGCAGCGTGCCCGCCGGCACGGCCCCGGCGGCGACGAGGTCGACCGCACCGCCGTGGGTGTAGATCTCGGTGACGGGTCCGGCCTGGACACGTGTGGTCAGCGCGACGAGCACGCCGCGGGACACCGCGGCGGCGACGGCCTCGACGGTCTCCGGAGTCGCGTTGCCGGCGCCGGTGGCCACCAGGACGATGCCCTGCGCGCCGGCGTCGACGGCCGCGTTCAGCAGATACGGGTCGGCGTCGCAGTGGTGCATCACCATGTCGACGCGCGGCGGGCTGTCGGGCATGGCCGGGAGCGGCAGGCCCGCAGGACGCCGGGGGTGGCGCAGGACCGAGACGCGCCCGAAGCCCACGTTGCCGATGCGGGCGCCGGAGGGGTCGGCGAAGGCGTCCGCCGCGAGTGTCTGGGTCTTGACGGTGCCGCGTGCGGCGTGCACCTTGCCGTCGAAGGCGACCAGCACGCCGAGGCCGCGGGTCGTCGAGGCGGTCAGCAGCGCGTCGTGGAGGTTGCCGGGGCCGTCGCCGTCGGCGGCGTCGAGCGGCAGCTGGGCGCCGGTGAAGACGACCGGACGCGGGTCGTCGTGGTGGAGGTCGACGAGGAACGCCGACTCCTCCAGGGTGTCGGTGCCGTGCGTGACGACGATGCCGTCCACGTCCGGGTCGGCGAGGACCTCGTGGACGGTGCGCAGCAGGGTGAGCTGGTGGGCCGTGGTGAGACGGGGGCTGTTCACGCTGAACAGGTCGACGATCTCGATGGTGACGTCCGCGGGGACCGCCGCGGTCGCCATGACCTCCTGGCCGTGGGCGTCGGCGGCGAATCCGGATCCCTGCCAGCGGCTGGCTATGGTTCCGCCGGTGCTGATGACGACGATCCGTCCCATCTGCGTTCTCCTCGTCGGTGCCCCGGTGGGGGCGGTGGTTCGAGTGCGACGCAATGATAGGCGGATTGTCCCGCAATATGATTGCCTCTTCGATTCGCCCGGTCGAGAAGGCGTGGTGGATAATTGCGCAATGGATGCCATCGATCGTGCAATCTTGCGTGAGCTCCAGAACGACGGACGGCTCAGCAACCAGGACCTGGCGCAGCGCGTGGGCCTGACGCCCTCGCCCTGCATGCGCCGGGTCCGGCAACTGGAACAGGACGGCGTGATCCAGGGCTACCGCGCGGTGATCGACCCCGAGGCCGTCGGGCGCAGCTTCGAGGTGCTCGTCTCCATCGAGGTGCGGCGTGACCGCGAGGCGGTCGAGGCGTTCGAGGGGGCGCTCCAGGACATCCCGGACGTCATCGAGGCGTACCGGCTGTTCGGCAGCCCGGGGTGTCTGCTGCGCATCGCGGTGGCGGACCTGCGGGCGTACGAGCAGCTGTGGATCGAGAAGCTCACGGCCCTGTCCGGTGTCACCGAGGTCAACTCGCAGATCATCATGAAGCGGATCAAGGACCCCGCCGGCCTGCCGGTGGACGGCTGACGGCCCCGTCGCCCAGTTCGTCTCGACGAGCCTCGCGAGGTTGTCCAGGGCCATGCGCGTGCCGGTCTCGTGAGAGAGATGCGGAACGCGCCGCCCTCGCGGGCGTCGAACTCGTGCACCTGGCTGCTCATGCCGGCAGGCACCCGCCCTGTGGCGAGTGCCTCCGCATCGAGGAGCGCCCGGTGGACGACGGAACGCGGCGCCCTGATGTGCCGGGAGACCTGCGTCGCGTACACGCCCGGCGGCATACGGCTCTCAGGTGGTCCGGATCGCCGGGTCGCTCACCCCCGGCGCGCCGGTCTCCACGTGACCGGCGAAGCGGCGCAGGAACACGCTGTTCGTGTCGCAGACCACCGACACGTCGTACCAGCGCCCGGTGCCGCTCAGGTCCACCGTGTGCGTCACCGTGGCCCCGGCGCGCAGGGCGAGGGTCCGGGGCGCGCCGCCGTAGGCGTTGGTGAGGGTGAGGTTCGCGGCCGTGGCGCCGGGGTTGGTCAGGGTCAGGTCGAGGTTTCCCGTGGTGGCGTTGTGACGGGCCCTCGCTTCGACGGTCACGGTCTTCCCCGGGCTCCTGAAGGTGCGCAGGAAGCCGTTCGGTCCGTGCACGGTGAGGTGGTGCGTGCCCTTGGAGTAGGCGGAGTTCCAGGTGTCGGTGACGGTCTTGCCCGCCTCCGCCGTGTACGTCCACGGGGCGTCGGTGCGGTTCGGCGACGTCACGTAGAACTGCGCTCCGGCCGCCGCGCCCGGACCGAAGGTGAGGGCGATGCGGCCGTCCGCCGTGTTGACGGCGCTGTCGACGTAGGGCGCGTAGGGCAGCGGCCGGGTGGGGCGCGCCCCGGGCTCCTGCGCCGGCATGCTGCCGACGGCGGGCGGGGTGGGCCGGTAGTCGGGGTGGCGCTCGCGGTCCGGCGGCTCGTAGGCCGAGGTGTCGGGCAGCGTCACCGGAGTGGTGTCGGTGGCGCCGAAGTCGAAGGCCGAGGTGAGGTCGCCGCAGATCGCGCGGCGCCAGGGGGAGATGTTGGGTTCGGTCACACCGAAGCGGCGCTCCATGAAGCGGATGATCGAGGTGTGGTCGAAGATCTCGGAGCACACGTAGCCGCCGGTGCTCCACGGGGAGACGACGAGCATCGGCACACGCGGGCCCAGGCCGTAGTTGCCCGCAGCGTACGACGTGCCGCCCGCGTAGAACTCGGTGGAGGTGTCCGCGGTGGACCTGCCCTGCGCGGCCGACGCCGGCGGGTACGGGGGCACGATGTGGTCGAAGAAGCCGTCGTTCTCGTCGTAGGTGATGAACAGGGCCGTCCTGCTCCACACCGCCGGGTCGGCCGTCAGAGCGTCGAGGACGCGCGCGATGTACCAGGCACCGTAGTTCGAGGGGAAGTTGGAGTGCTCGGTGAACGCCTCGGGGGCGGCGATCCAGGAGATCTGGGGGAGTCTGCCGGCCTGGACGTCGGCCTTGAGGTCGTCGACGTACCCGTCGCCGCTCTTGACGTCGGTGCCGGTGCGGGCCTTGTCGTACAGCGGGTTGCCCGGCTGGGCGTTGCGGTACTGGTTGAAGTAGAGGAGCGAGTTGTCGCCGTAGTTGCCGCGGTAGGCGTCGCTGATCCAGCCCCAGTGGCCGGCGGCGTCCAGGCCGTCGCCCGTGTCCTGGTAGATCCTCCAGGAGATCCCCGCCTGCTCCAGCCGCTCGGGATACGTCCTCCAGCCGTACCCCGCCTCCTCGTTGCCGAGCACGGGTCCGCCGCCCGCGCCGTCGTTTCCGGTGTAACCCGTCCACATGTAGTAGCGGTTGGGGTCCGTGGCCCCGATGAACGAGCAGTGGTACGCGTCGCAGACGGTGAAGCTGTCGGCGAGGGCGTAGTGGAAGGGGATGTCGTCCCGGTCGAGGTACGCCATCGTCGTCGGCGTCTTGGCGGGCACCCACTGGTCGTACTTGCCGTTGTTGAACGCCTTGTGGCCGCCCGCCCAGTCGTGGTTGAGGCCCTGGAGGAACTGCATCCCGAGATCGTCGGCCGTCGGGTGGAAGGGCAGCGTCACCTTCTTGCCGTCCGACTGGTGCCAGACCGGCTTGCCGCTGGGCAGCGTCACGGGGCGAGGGTCGCCGAAGCCCCGTACGCCCTTCAGCGCGCCGAAGTAGTGGTCGAACGAACGGTTCTCCTGCATCAGCACCACGATGTGCTCGACGTCCTGGATGGTGCCGGTGCTGCGGGCCGCGGGGATGGCCGCGGCGCGGTCGATGCTGCTCGACAGCGCCGCGAAGCCCGCTGTCGCGCCCGCGATCTGCAGAAAGCGGCGCCGGTTGATGTCAGGCATGGGCGAGGCCTCTTGGGGGGGGTAGGGGAACAGGAGCGACCGGAATCCTCCAAGAGGGCCGAGGGGAAGGGAAGGGGCCCGGGCTGCTGTTCCGGTGAACTGTGGCTGTACGGGGTCTTGACGCGGTGTGCCGGGCGCTCAGCCCGGTGTGTTCCAGTTCTGGTTGGCGCCGCCGGTGCACGGGTAGGTGATCAGCCGCGTACCGTTCGCGCTGCTCCCGCCACTGGCGTCCAGGCATCTGCCCTGATTGACCAGGGTGTTGCCGCTGCGTGTCCACTGCTGCGAGGCCGAGCCGTCGCAGGTCCTCAGCTGGACGCCGCTGCCGCTCGCCGTCATGCACTTGTACAGGGCGCGTACGGTGCCGTTGTGGGCGAGCACCCAGTTCTGGTGGTTGGCGCCGTTGCAGGTCCACAGCTGGACCGGCGTGCCGTCCCCGCTGCTCCCGCCGTCGATGTCGGCGCACTTGCCGCCGATGCCGGTGATCGCACCGGACGCGGAGTTGCCGATCGCGGCCTCCTGCACGCTGCCGCCCGGCACCTTGGTGACCTTCGCATAGGCGCTGCAGGTGCTGCTCGTCGAGGTGCCGCCGGCCGAGGCCGTGACGGCGGTGCCGGACGTCGAGGTGCCCCGGGGCAGGTCGTAGCGTGCGCGGGAGTAGGGCTCGTCCTCGCATCTCGCGGCGCTGTTGTTCCAGTCGAAGTACTCGACCCAGTCGACCATTCCGCCGGTGCTCACCCGGGCGCCGGCGCCGACGCGCAGGCTGCCGAGCACGAAGGACGTGCCGGCCGTGACGTCCGTAACAGTGGCCTGGTACCAGCCGTCCTCGGCCGCCGGCGCGATCCGGTAGGTGTAGCGGTGTCCCGCGGTGAAAGCCTGGTCGGAGCGGCATGTGTAGCCGCTGCCGCCCTCCTCGAAGGTCTGGCAGTAGGTCCCCGCGGACCCGGCCCTGGCGGCGGTCGCGTCCCACAGGGAGAACAGGAACATGCCGGTGCCCGTCCGCCATCGCTGCTGTCCGATGTATCCGCCGACACCGTTGGTGAACCCGAACTGGTGGGCCCAGAAGACGTTTCCGCGGCCGGGGTCGGCCTCGACCGTGGTGCCGAAGGTGACGTCCGAGAGCGCGCCGGTGCCGGAGGGGAAGCCGTAGTCGGTGTAGGTGCCGGGCGTCTCGCCGCCCGCGGCGGCGGCAGGAGCGGCGAGCCCAGCAGACGCCGCGACGGCCAGGGCCGCGGCGACGCACAGGGATCTGATGCGGTGCACGAGTGCCTCCAGGAGAGGAGCTGTGGGGGAGGGCGGGGCACGTACACACCACAGAATGGGAGCGGCGGCTCGGTGAGGGCATGGACTTACGGGGAGGCCGGTTGGACTCTTGTGGGCCTGCCCCTGGGCAGCGGCGGCCGACGGCAAGGGTGATCAGCGGCCGGCGTGTTTCAGTGACCATACTCGCCGGTAAATGGGGTATCAGCGACAATCTCCCTCAATGTTTTTCTGAAGAATTTACTTCCGGCCGAATAGATATTCAGTGTGACGGGCATCACAGCGGGCTTTCCTGGACACGGCAGTGCGCACCCCGTTTCGATAGACCCCGCGGGGCCGACGATCTTGGCCCTGGATTACGGGGGAATTCCCGAATCTTGTCGTTGGCAATGGTGCTGAACGAGGGGTGGGGGCGTGTCAGGGATCCTGACGTGCACAAAATCAGGGGACCGGTGTCACCACCGGGGCCCCGGTCGGATGTCCGGTGGTCGGGGGCGCGGTACGGCAGGACCATGCTGAGCCGCTTCCTTCCGGCGCGCGGACCGGCGCGCACCCTCACCGGCATCACGCTGGTGCACACCATGGGGCAGGGCCTGTGGATGGCGCTCAACGCCATCTACGCCACCACCGTCCTCCACCTGACGCCCGGCCAGTTCGGCATCGGGGTCGGCATCGCCGCCGGAGTCGCCCTCGCGGTGAGCACCCCGACCGGCCACCTGGCCGACCGGATCGGCCCGCGGGCCGTGCAGATCTGGTCCTTCGTCGCCCTCGGGCCCCTCACCGCCGCGCTCCTCGCCGTGCAGGGTTTCGGCATGTACGTCCTCGTGGTGTGCGTGCAGGCGGTCGCCTACAGCGCCAGCCGCAGTGCGCGGATGGCCATGGTCGCCGGCCTGATCCCGCCCGAGGACCGGGTCGTTGTCCGGGCCCACCTCCGGGCCACCGGCAACATCAGCGTCTCCGTCGGCGCCGCCCTCGCCGGCATGCTGCTCGCCTTCGACTCGGTCTCGGCCTACAAGGCCGCCGTGGTCTTCAACGCCTCCACGTACCTGATCACCGGCCTGCTCTCGCTGCTCCTCCCGGCCGTCGAGCCGCAGCCCGCCCGCCCGGGGCCGGCGCTGATCGTGCTGCGGGACCGGCCCTACCTGACCTTCGTCGTGCTGGACGGGCTGCTGTCCATGCACAACCTGCTGCTCGACGTCGTCCTGCCGCTGTGGATCCTGCACCACACGAACGCGCCGCGCTGGATGATCGCCGCCATCCTGCTCACCAACACCGTCGCCGTGGTCCTGCTGCAGGTCAGGGCGGCACGCGGCACCGACGAACCACCTGCGGCGGCGAAGGCGTCCCGGTCCGGATCGCTGTGTCTCGCGCTCGCCTGCGTCGTCTTCGCCCTCACAGGCGGCGCCTCCGCGGTGCTCGCCTGCGTGCTGCTGCTGGTCGGCGCTCTGGCCCACGTCCTCGGCGAGATCCGGCAGTCTGCCGGGAGCTGGGGCATGTCGTTCGGCCTGGCACCCGAGCATGCGCAAGGCCAGTACCAGGGCACGTACGCGATGGGTTCCGACATGGGCAAGATGATCGCTCCCGCCCTGCTGACCTGGCTCGCCATCGAGCACGGCACCGTCGGCTGGATGGCGATGGCCGTCGGCTTCGCCCTGGTGGGCTGCACCATGCCGTTCCTCGTGAACTGGGCGAGGCGAAGCGCCGAGCAGCCCGCGCCCGACCCCGTCGCGGCGTGAGCGGACGGCCGTCGAGCCGCGGAGGACGGGCATAGTCCGGCCGCGGCACCGGGAACACGGAATTCCACAGCACCGATTCGCCTGACGCATTTCCTCGGAAAGCCCGGCTCGCCGGCCGGTGGAAACGCATGCGGACAAGGCGAATAAAAACCGCTGCCCCGATGCGCAACTGTGGCGGAATCCAAGTAGGCATTCCGCCGTATGTGTATGCGGCATGCGTGCACGACGGATGCTGCGCATCCGGCACGGCAGGACAGCGAAAAGCGAAATCCGACGAGGGGGAACATGACAGTGGGCGACATCTCCGCCGCCTCATCCGCCGTAGTACCGTCCGGCGCGGCACCGGCTCTGCAACTGCCCGTCAGGGACGTGGGCAGCGGTGCCGCTGAAGCGGCGGGCACGGGCACGTACTCCTGGTCCGGCGACCGCCTCGCGCCGGTGAGGGATGCCGAGTCCGGCACGCCCGCGGTCTCGGACCTGCTCCACGCCGCGTTCACGGTGCTCCTGCACCGCTACAGCGGCCAGGACGACATCGTGGGAGCACGGGCGGGCGGCGCCGGCGGTGCGCCCCTCCGCCGGCCCGTCGCCGTGCGCTCGCGGATCGCCGAGGACGTGACACTCTCCGCGCTGGCGGTCTGCCTCGGCGCCCGCTACCGCGACGCCGCCCGGAACACGGCGCCCGACGCCCCCGCCGACCTCGGCACCGGACTGCGCGCGGGCTACGTCGAGCACGACGGCACCCAGGCGGTCGCCGCCGACGGCTTCGCGCTGCTCCTGGAGGCCGAACTCACCGCCGCAGCCATGCGGTTGACCCTCCACTACGACCACGGCCTCTTCGCCGGCGAACTGATCACCCGGATGGCCGCCAACCTGGGCACCCTCCTCCGCGACGCCGCCGCACGACCCGAGGCGCCCGTGGGCGAACTGACCGTGCTGTCCGCGGCAGAGACCCACCACCTGCTGTCCGGGCTCAACGACACCGTCCGCCCGTACGCCTCCACCCCGCTGCACGCCCTCGTCGAGGCCCAGGCGGCCCGCACCCCCGACGCGCCCGCCGTCGAGTGGCAGGGCGCCGTACTGACCTACCGTCAACTGGACGAGCAGGCCAACCGCTTGGCGCGTGCCCTGGCCTCCGGCGGGATCACGCCGGGGTCCCGCGTCGGCCTCTGCCTGGCGCGCACCCATCGCACCGTTGTCCTGCTGCTCGCCGTGCACAAGGCGGGGTGCGCGTACGTGCCGCTCGACCCGGCCTATCCCGCGGACCGGCTGAGCGCGATCGCCGCCACGGCCGACATGGCCGCCGTCGTCCACGACGGCGACGACGCGCCGGGCTGGCTCGACGGCGTGGCAGCGGCCTCTCTGCCATGGACGGAACTGTGGGAGAAGGCGTCCGCCGAGGACGGCGGTCCCCTGGAGACCGGTGTCGACCCGGGCGCCACGACGCACCTCATCTACACCTCCGGCTCGACCGGCCTGCCCAAGGGCGTCGTCATCAGCCACCGCAACGTGGTCGCCCTCCTCGCCTGGGCCGAGGACACCTACGGCTCCGACGAGCTCGCCCGGGTCCTGTTCTCCACCTCGCTCAACTTCGACCTGTCGGTCTTCGAGCTGTGGGCGCCGCTCACCCGCGGAGGCTGCGTCGTCGTCGTGGACAACGTCCTCGCGCTCACCGAGGACGAGGAGCTGCGGCCGACCCTGGTCAACACCGTGCCGAGCGCGCTGAACGTACTGCTCCAGCGCGCGGCCGTGCCCGCCTCGACCCGTGTCCTGAACGTGGCGGGCGAGCCGCTGTCCAAGGAGCTCGTCAACGCCGCCTTCGACGGCACCGGCATCGAGCGGCTCTACAACCTGTACGGCCCTTCCGAGGACACCACGTACTCGACCTGGAAGTGCTTCACCGGCCCCACGGCCGCCGCACCGACCGTCGGCGTACCGATCCACAACACCGTCGCCCACCTGCTCGACGCGCACGGACGGCTGGTGCCGCACGGCGCCACCGGCGAACTCCACCTGGGCGGCGACGGCCTGGCCCAGGGCTACATCAACGACCCCGAGCGCACCGCCGCCGCGTTCGTGCCCGCCCCGGCCCACCTCGCCGTGCCCGGGGGCCGGCTCTACCGCACGGGTGACCTGGCCCGCTGGACCGAGGACGGCGAACTGCGCTTCCTCGGCCGCAGGGACAACCAGGTGAAGGTGCGCGGCTTCCGGATCGAGCTGGGCGAGATCGAATCCGTCATGCGCGAGACCGCCGGCCTGCGCGACGTCGCCGCCCTGGCGGTCCGCACCGACGGCGACACCCGGCTGGTCTGCTACGTCGGCCAGGACGGCGGCACCGTCTCCGTCGAGGCGATGAGCGCCCACCTGCGGGCCAAGCTGCCGCACTACATGCAGCCCGCGAAGATCATCGTCGAGGAACGGCTGCCGCGGCTGCCCAACGGCAAGGTCGACCGCACGTCCCTTGCCGCCCGCGACATCGACTGGGGACAGGCCGCCGAGGCCGCCTTCATGGGCGACGACCCCGACGAGATCGCGGTCGCACGCGTCTGGTCCGACCTGCTGGGCCTTGTGACCCTCTCCTCGGACCTCGACTTCTTCTCCGTGGGCGGTCACTCCCTGCTGGCCAACCTCCTGGCCGCCCGCCTCTCCGACATCGCCGCCCGACCCGTGCGCGTCGCCGAGATCTACGAGTACCGCACCCTCGCCGACCAGGCCGCGCTGCTGCGCCGCAAGCGCGCACAACTGCCCGACGCCCAGGCCGGGGCCGGCACCGCCGGCCGGCTGCGCGCCGTCGCCGAGACGCTGCGCGAATCGGGCCGCGGCCACGGCGTTCCCGGTGCGGGAGTGGCGGTGTTCCTGGACGGCGCACTGGAGTTCACGTACCACGGCGTCGCCGACACCGGCACCGGGGCCGCGTACGGAGCCGGGACCCGGCAGCGCGTCACGTGCATCACCAAGCCCATGCTCGCCTTCGTCGCCCTGCGCCTCGTCGACCGCGGCCTGGTCGGGCTCGACCAGCCGCTGCACGAACTGCTCCCGCAGGCGTTCCGCCGCCGCGACGGCGGCACCGTACAGGTCACCCTGCGGCACCTGCTCTCCCACACCAGCGGCGTCGACGACTCCTACGAGGTCTGGCACGACACCGACCTGCCGGGGCTCGACGCCTACATCGGCACGCTCGCCGGATACGGGCAGCTCTTCGAGCCGGGCGAGGTGTTCGCCTACTCCGCGGTCGGCACGTCCATCGTCGCCGCCCTGATCGAGAAACTGCTCGGCATGCCCTGGCGTCGTGCCGTCAACGAACTGATTCTCGCGCCGCTCGGCATCGAGGAGATCCCGCAGACCCTCACCGAGGACGGCCACTACGGGGGCGCCGTCTCCGTCGGTTACGTGTGGAACGAGCGCGCCAAGAGCTACCTGCGGCACGATCCGCCGAGACAGACCGTCGCCGACGACGCCGCCGGCTCGTTCTCCGTCTGCCTCACCCTCGAAGAGCTGGCGAAGATCGCCCTCCTCGCGATCGACGACGGTGTCGCGCCCTCAGGCGAGCGCCTGCTGTCCGCCCACCTCGCCGAGCAGATGCGCACCCCCCAGATCCCCGTCCCCGGCCACCACTTCATGCACGCCTGGGGCCTGGGCTGGCTGATGTTCGGCCCGTCCGCCTTCGGGTTCAACTCCAACGGCAGCGGCCACCACAACTTCATCCAGATCTTCCCCGAGGAACGCACCTTCCTGCTGCTGCTCGCCAACGCCTACCCCGCCTTCGGCCTCTACGAGGACCTGCTGCGGGCCCTCACCGGCGAGGGGCTGATCCGCACCGGGCGCCCGTTCACCCAGCAACTCGACGACTGCGCGGGCCTGTACGCCTGCGACGGCTACCGGCTGAACGTCCTGCGCGGCACCGGCCACCTGCGGTACGAGTACGCCGAGCGCCGTCCGGACGGCACCTGGCTCCAGCTCGACGAAGGCGACCTCGTCCTGTCCGGCGCGGGCGGGTTCAGCTCCATGTCCGAGAAGAACATCCTCGCCGGTTCCATCTCCTTCATCCCCACACCTGGCACCGACATCCCGGGCTACGTGCGGATCGGCCAGCGATTCGCGAGGAAGACGCGATGACAGAGTCGCAAGACCCCACGGGCCGTGACGACGGTCCGAAGCACGTGGTGTTCGTGACCTGGAAGGCCGGCAACGCACCGGCGTTCGAGGCGGCCGCACGGCTCGGCCACCATGTGACGCTCGTCCGCTCCCTGCTCATGGAGCAGTCCCAGAACATCGACTTCGACACCTCGCCGTACGCACGGTTCGTCGGCACGGTCCACGTGCTGAAGGACGCCACCGACGTCGACGCCCTGCGCGCCTGTGTGCTCGGCGTCCACGGCGAGCGTCCCATCGACGGATTCGTGGCCACCGTCGACGCCCTGGTGGTCCCCGTCGCGAGAATCGCCGAAGAGATCGGGGTGCCGTTCACGGACGCCCGCGCCGCCGAGGCCGCCAAGCAGAAGAACCGCTGCCGGGAGATCCTCGCGGCCGCCGGCGTCGACAGCACCCGGCACGCGGTCGTCGCCGGCTTCGAGGAGGCCGCCGCGTTCGCGGCCGCCACCGGCTACCCCGTCGTCGTCAAACCGGCGAGGGGCTCGGGCAGCGAAGGAGCCCACGTCGTCGCGGACGAGGAACAGCTCCGCGGCGTCCTCGGACAGGCGGCGGCGAGCGGCTCCTACGAGGCCGGCATCCTCGTCGAGGAATACCTGTCCGGGCGGTTCCTCTCCGCCGAAGTCGGCCTCTGCCACGGCAGGTTCCTGCGCCTCGCCGTCAGCGAGCGCTCCACCTGGGAGCGGCACGAGGCGCTGGAGACCGGCACGACCATTCCCGCCGGGATCGAGGCCGGGGAACACGACCGCGTCATGGAGTTCGCCGAAGCCGTCGTCGGCGCGCTCGGCCTGCGGCTCGGCATCTTCCACGTCGAGATCATGCTCGGCGCGGACGGCACGCCCCGGCTCATCGAGCTCAACCCGCGCATCATGGGCTCCTGCCTCCCGAACCTCTTCCGGCTCGCCGGCGGCGGCGACATCTTCGAACTCCTGGTCCGCATCCACCTGGACGAGGAGATCGAGCGGGGCCCCACCCGGTTCACGCACTACGCGACCGTCCGCTGGTTCGGCGCCGCGGACCTCGCGCCGAAACCGGACCACATGCCCGACCTCGGCTGGGCCGCCGCCGAGTACGGCGACAGTCTGCACGCGCTCACCGTCCGGTTCCCCGAAGGGGACGTGCTCCTTCCCTGCCGGGGCAACCTCGGCAACTTCGGCGAGGTCCAGGTCGTGCACGCCGACCGCACGACGTCGATCCGCATCGCCGAGGAGATCGTCGGCCGCACGGCCGACCGGCTCGGTATCGAGGTGACCAGGTGACGGCCACGACCGCCTTCTACGAGCAGACCCGGGCACAGCTCGCCCGGCTCGGACTGCCGGACGGGGACCTGCACCTCACCGGCGGATCCGGCAGGGCCTTCGACGACGGCTGCCACTTCCGCATCGAGGTGCCGACCGTCAACTCGGTGCACGCCGCCGAGACGCTGCTGTCCGAGAGCCGCCGCCGCGGATTCACGATCAACCGCATCACCGAGACCCGCGGCATGTACCGCCACACCGCCCGCGAGATCGGCGAGTACGTCGCGCTCGGCGAGGAGTACGGCGCCGAGATCCTCATGTCCGTCGGCCCCCGCGCCGGCTACGACATCGGCGCCAGCGTGCAGACGCCGGAAGGCAGCCGGATCGGCTACCGGCTGCGCGGCCAGGAGCAGATCGTGCGCGCCGTCGAGGACCTCAAGCGCGGGCTCGAAATCGGTGTCCGCGGATTCGTCGTCTACGACGAGGGCCTGCTGTGGGTCCTCGGACGGCTGCGCACCGCCGGAGACCTGCCCGAGGACATCCACCTGAAGGTCTCCGCGCACTGCGGGCAGGGCAACCCGGCCTCCGCCCAGATGCTGGAGATGCTCGGCGCGAACAGCTTCAACCCCGTACGCGACCTGACGCTGCCGATGATCGCCGCGCTGCGCCAGGCCGTGACGATCCCGCTGGACTGCCACGTGGACAACCCGAAGATGTCCGGAGGATTCATCCGCACCTACGAGGCGCCCGACATCGTCCGCGTCGCCGCGCCGGTCTACCTCAAGACGGGCAACAGCGCGCTCGAAGGCCACGGCATCAACCCCACGCCGGCGCAGCTGGACGACATCCTGCGGCAGGTCGAGATCGTCACCGAGTTCCTCGGCCGCCACTGCCCCGGGGCCCGCCAGAGCACCGCCGACCGCGCCCTCGAGCCGGCCGGCGCCGTAACCCGGACGGAGGTGTGACCCATGTGCCGCATCTACGGCTGCTTCGGCGGCGAGCGCGCCGGCCCCGACGTGCTGAAGGCGGTCGCCGACGCCATGCGCGAGGGCGGGCCGGACGAGCAGACCGTCCAGCTCGGCGACGGCTGGGCGCTGGGCAACAACCGGCTCGCGATCCAGGGCGTCGCCCACGGCCACCAGCCCTTCGTACGCGACGAACTGTCCTGCGTGTTCAACGGCGAGATCTACAACCACCGGCAGCTGCGCGCCGAACTCGCGGCACGGGGCTACTCCTTCGAGGGCGACTGCGACGGCGACGTGCTGCTGCCGCTGTACGAGCTGTACGGCGACGCGTTCGTCTCCCGTCTGGAGGGCATGTTCGCGATCGCGGTCACCGACCGTCGCGACGAGCCGTGCCTGAAGCTCTTCACCGACCACGCCGGCATGAAGTCGCTCTACTACTACGTGTCCGACGACGGCCGCCGCCTCTGTTTCGCCTCCGAACTCCAGGCCCTCAGCCGCTTCCCCGACTTCCCGGACGAGATCGACCCCCTCGCCGTCGACCGCTACCTCGGCGGCAGGGCCGTGTGGGGACCGGGGACCGTCTACAGCGCCGTGCGCACGCTGGAGCCCGGAACCGCTCTGCGTTTCGCGGACGGCAGGCTGTCGGTGACCCACACCGCCGTGGAGCCGGCCCACGTGGACTGGCCCGGCGGGGAGCCGAGCGTCGCCGCCGCCGCGGCGATGCTCGACGAGCTGCTGCGGCACGAACTGGGCCGCATGCTCGACGCGGACGTCCCCGTGTGCGTCATCACCAGCGGCGGGCTCGACTCCAGTTACACCACGGCGCTCGCCGCCCACCTGGTGTCCGACGTCGCCTCGTTCACCATCGCCTACGAGGGGGACTGGCCGGCCGACGAGCGGCACTTCGCCGAGGAGGTCGCGCGCCACTGCGGCACGCGCCACCATCAGGTGCTCCTCGACCCGGCCGGGTTCCCCGCACTCGTCGAGCGGTTCGTACGCCACCTCGACCAGCCCAACAACGCCCCGCACAGCCTCAGCACCTTCGCGCTGTTCGAGGCCGTCCACGACGCGGGTTTCAAGGTCGCGCTGACCGGCGACGGGGCCGACGAACTGTTCGCCGGATACGCCCGCTTCGTCAAGGCCGAGAGGGACGGCGCCGCCACCTGGCACCGCGCGTACCAGGGCACCATGGCCGCCGCCCACACGGCGACCCTGGAACGGCTCTACACGCCGGACTACCTGGCCCACGTGAGGGCGTCCGGCGGCCTCTTCGGCGACCGGAACGGCGACGAACTCGACCGCCGGGTGCGCTCGGGGCAGCGGAGCAAACTCGAAACGCTGCTGCGCTACGACCAGTTCGAGCGGTTCCCGTACTACATCCTGCGCCGTGTCGACCATCTGAGCATGGCCCACTCGGTGGAGGCCCGCATCCCCTTCCTCCAGCCGTCCGTGATGCGCCTGGCGCACGCGCTGCCCGCCGGCGTCAAGGTCGCCGGCGACACCGTGAAGGCGCCCGTCGCCGAGGCGGCCCGCCGCTGGGTGCCGAAGAGCGTGCTGGAGCGGCCCAAACAGCCGTTCACGCTGCCGATCGTGGCGATGATCAAGCCGGGCGAGGCACTGTACGACATGATCGGCGACATCCTCCTCGGCCCCGGTGCCCGCTGCCGCGACTACTTCCGGCAGGACACCGTCCGCGACCTGTTCCGTCTGCAGACCGAGAGCCCCGGGGCACACGCCGCCGAGCCCCTCTGGTCGCTGCTGATGCTGGAGACGTGGCTCTCCGCACGCAATCTCACACCCTGACCACCCTAGGAGAGATCCCGCAATGACCCAGGCACCCGAGAGCCGGCCCGCCATCACCTCGCTCCTGGCCCATGTGACCAAGGACGACATCCGCCGGGACCCGTTCCCGCACATCGTCATCCGCGACGCGCTGCCGCAGGAGCTCTACGACGCCCTGGCGAAGTCCATGCCGACCGCGGAGTACATCGGCGAGCGGATCGGCAAGCCGATCACCTCGAACGAGCGGTACAACTACATGTCCGAAATGGTCCTCGGCGACCCGACGATGGCGCAGGTCTGGAAGGACTTCGTCACCTACCACTCCTCGCCCGCCTTCTACGAGGAGTTCCTCGACCTCTTCCAGGAGGACCTCCTCGCCAACCTGCCCACGGCCGAGGAGAAGACCGGCCCCCTGCGCGACCTGCGTGTCGGCCGCCGCAACCGGGACGACTTCGAGACCCACGACATCCTGATGGACTGCACGGCCGTCATCAACTCGGCCGTCACCGGCAAGCCGTCGGCCTACCGGGGCCCGCACGTCGACAAGCCGTACAAGCTCTTCGGCGGCCTGTTCTACATGCGCCTGCCCGAGGACGACGCCACCGGCGGCGACCTCGTGCTGTACAAGTACCGGACCGAGGCGCACAAGTTCTACACCAGCGCCTCCGAGTACGGCGACAACCGCTTCGACATCGACCCGCAGTACGTCGAGGAGGTCACCACCGTCCCCTACGAGAGCAACACCCTTGTGATGTACCCCATCAACCGCCTGGCCCTGCACGGCGTCTCGGTGCGCAGCCTCACCCAGCACCAGCGGCGCTTCATCGCCCTCGTCGGCGACCTCCAGCACCCGCTCTTCGACCTCGCGCTCTGAAGGGAACACCGTGACCCCCTTCGACCAGCGCACCGGAAAGATCTGGTACGACGGCGGCCTCGTCGACTGGGCCGACGCGAAGCTGCACGTCCTCAGCCACGGACTGCACTACGCCTCCAGCATCTTCGAGGGCATACGCGTCTACGGCGGCAGCCCGTTCATGCTGAGCGAGCACATCGCGCGGCTGCGCACCTCGGCGCGCATCCTCGACTTCGACCTCGAACACAGCGACGACACCCTGCACGCGGCCACCCTCGCCGTCGTGGCCGAGGCGGGCATCACCGAGGGCTACATCCGCATGAACGCCTGGCGCGGCTCGGAGATCATCCAGACCGCCGCCCTGAGGACGTCCGTGCACACCTCGGTGGCCGCGTGGGAACTCCCGGAGGGCTACTACGCGTCGGAGGACGCCCTCGACAAGGGGATCTCCCTGGTCACCGGCCGCTACCGCCGACCGGCGCCCGAGTACGCGCCGGTCAAGAGCAAGGCCGCCGGCAACTACATGATCGGCACGGTGAGCAAGAACGAGGCCCTGCGGGCCGGGTTCGACGACGCGCTGCTGCTCGACGACCGCGGCAACTTCGTGGAGGCCACCGGCGCCCACCTGTTCTTCACCAAGGACGGCGCGCTGTACACCCCGACGACCCGGTGCACGATCGACGGCATCACGCGGGCCTGCGTGCTCGCGATCGCCGCACGCGAGGGCATCGCGTGTGCCGTCGGCGATCTGGCGCCCCGGTTCGCCGGTGAGGCCGACGGCGCGTTCATCTGCGGCACCGCCTGCGAGATCCTGCCCGTCGCGCGGATCGACGACCACCACTACGACCTGAGCGGCAACGACGTCCTCCGGAGGCTGATCACCGGCTACCGGGAGCTGATTGAGGGCCGCAGCGACGTGGAAGTGCCGAATGCGTGGGCCCAGTAGCCGACCGGCGCGGTAGAGGAACAGGCCCCTTCACGGGAGCCGCAAGAGCAAGGGCGCGTGCATGGGAGCGGTAGAGGCTCTGCAGAAACTGGCACCGGTGGTGCTGGCCTTCGGGTGCGGGGTCCTCCTCGCGAGACGGAAGGTGGTGCCGGCCGAGAGCTCCAAGGTCTTCGCCGACTACGCCTTCCTCTTCGCGGTCCCGTGCTTCCTGTTCGGCAACATCTACCGGAGCGATCTGGGCGCCCTGTTCGACTGGCGGGCGATCACCGGGTACGCGGCCGCGGCGGGCGTCGCGGTCGTGCTGACGGGCGCCCTGGCCCGGATGTCCGGCGTACGCGACCCCCGCGGTGTGGCCCTGCGCATCATGGCGGCCGTCCAGGTGAACACGGCCTACTTCGCCGTGCCGGTGTTCATCATGCTGTTCGGGAACGCGGCGCCGATCTTCCCGGTGCTGCTGTTCCAGGTCTGCGTCCTGTCCCTGGTCATCATCTCGATCATGGAACTGGGCCGTCCGGACCGCACCGGAGGCCCCGGCAGACGACTCGGCGCCGCCGTCGTCGCCTCCCTGGTGACCCCGGTCGTGATCGCCTGCAACGCGGGCATCGTGCTCAACCTGCTGCCGGTGCGGCTGCCCCAGGTGGTCCTCGACAGCTTCGCGTTCGTGGGCGACAGCGCCTCGCCGGTGGCGCTGTTCGCCCTGGGGCTGCACCTCGGCGGGACGGGGATGAGAATCCGCGGCACCACCGTGGAGGAGTTGTGGCTCATCGCCTTCAAGTGCGTGGTCTTTCCGCTGCTGGCCTTCGCCGTGTGCCGCTACGGCTTCGGGGTCCGGGGCGACTGGCTGAACTACCTCGTCCTGATCGCCGCGATGCCCGCCCCGCAGAACCTGTTCATCTTCGCCCAGCGCTACGACGTGAGCGTCGACATGTCCGCCGCCCTCGTCGTCAAGAGCTCGGTCGTCGCGCTCCTTCTGCTCCCGCTGTGGATGCAGTGGGTGGCGCACGCCGGCTGACCCCGGTCCGAGACCGGCCGTTCGTGGTGACCGACCGTGAACCGTTCGTTGTGAACCGTCCGTTGTTGTGAACCGTTCGTGTGACACCTCGTGTGAAACCGCTCGTGAAAGGCAGAACCGTGACCCAGACCGCGCAGCCCACCCGAATCACCGTCCAGCAGGTGGCAGGCCGCATCGGAGCCGAGATCTCCGGCGTCGACCTGCGCCAGGAACTCGACGACGTCACGGTGGCCGAGATCCGCCAGGCCGTCCTCGCGCACCGCGTCGTCTTCTTCCGCGGCCAGGACATCGACCACGCGCAGCACATAGCCTTCGGCCGCCACTTCGGCTCCCTCACCCGCCGTCCGGGCAGGAAGCACGGCGTCCACCCCGAGGGCCACCCGGAGATCCTCACCGTCGACCCGAAGGCCGACACCGAGCGCTACGGCGCCGACTTCGAGGAGCACTACCGCCGCAAGTGGGTCTCCCCGCTCGCCGGGTGGCACAGCGACCTCACCCAGGCCGTCAACCCGCCCGACCTGTCGATCCTGCGCGCCGAGAAGACCCCGGCCTTCGGCGGCGACACCCAGTGGACCAACACGGTCGCCGCGTACGAGGGCCTCTCCGCGCCGCTGCGCGAGTTCGTGGACCAGCTGACCGCCGAGCACGCCTTCTTCACCGCCGTGCACCTGCGCCACTCCGACGAGCGCGACCGCGAGATCCTCAAGATCTACTGCGAGGACCCGCAGGTCGCCGTCCACCCCGTGGTCCGCGTCCACCCCGAGACCGGGGAGAAGGCCCTGTTCGTCAGCCCCGGCTCGACCACCCGCCTCACCGGATTCACCGAGCTCGAGAGCCGCCACCTCCTGGAGCTGCTCTTCCAGCACATGACGAGCGCCGAGTACACCGTCCGCTTCCGCTGGGAGCCGGGCAGCATCGCCTTCTGGGACAACCGCAGCACCTGCCACTTCGCCCCCACCGACTTCGCCCACCTGGACGTCGACCGCGTCATGCACCGCGTGACGGTCCTGGGGGAGCCGGCGAAGGGACCGACCGGCTTCGTCTCCGAGCTCGTCGCGGGGGAGCCGATGCACGCCTGGTAGGGCCCGCCTCGCCAGGCCCCGACCACGAAGGAGGCTCCGGCCGGAGGACCGGCCGGAGCCTTCGGGCTCGTCGGACGACGAGATCCGCCTGCCGCGCCCCTGTCAGGTGGCGAGCAGCCGGTTGAAGAACGAGCGGTATTCGCGCAGCGCCACGCGCAGGCTCTCGGTATCGGCCTGCTCGCCGCGGTTCCACTGCTGCTCGAGGCCCTCCCTGCGTTCCGCGAAGGTCGCGGCCAGCGTCTGCATGACGTCCGCGACCAGCGAGTCCGCCGCGTGCACGGCCTCCCGTGGGTCGTCGACGAAATCGTTCTGGATCGCCTGCCAGCGGGTACGGAAACCCTCCTTGTCGTCGGGTGCCAGCAGTTCCTCGTCCGCCGTGTCGCCCGCCTCCGCCGCGGAGGTCTTCTCCGTGTCGTCCTCGGACCCGGCGGGGGCGCCCGCCTCCGCCGCGGTATCCGTGGCCGCGGTGCCGGAGGCGTCGGCGGCGCGGGTGTCGGCTTCGCCGATGCCGCCGGTCTCCTCGCCGGGGAAGACGGGCGGCGGCCCGGCGTCCTGTCCCTCGCCCGCCGCGCCGCTGGCGCCCCGGGCGATGTCGTCGGTCGTCAGCCCGCTCCCGGCGGGCTGTGTCGTGTCGTTGTCCCGCATGATCTCTCCCGCGCGACTGTGTACGGATCAGGCGCGGGCTGGCCCGGCCTGATGTCCGTCGGAGAGCAGCTCGTCGAACAGGGCCCGGTAGTGCACCATGGCCCCGCGCAGCTGCTCGGTGGTGGCACGCTGTGCCGTGCTCAGCGTGTTGATCTCATGGGCGGCCCGGTAGTGCTCCAGCGTGCGGCCGTGCTCGACGGAGAGGTCTCGCATCTGCTGCTCGTACCCCTCCGTGGGGTAGCCGCGCTCGTGCATCAGTGAGGTCACGAGCCGGTCGGCGTCGTGCACGGCGTCCACCGGCCGGTCCACGAACTCCTGCTGCACGTCGACCCATTCCCGGGCGTAGCGGTCCCTGGCGCTGTCGGGCAGGGGCCGGATCTCGAGCGACGCGTGGCGCTTCTCGCGGGTGCTGAGTTCGTGCTCGGCGGCCCGCCGGCTCCCGGCGTCCTCGACGGTGCGGTCGTACTCGGGGCCGAAGCGCTCACGCAGACGACGGCGTCGCCGCATGGTCATCGCCACGGCCAGGGCGATCAGGGCGACCACAACCACGGCAGGAATGATGATCGCCAGAAGTGTGCCTGTTGACATCGGGCCGGACCCCCTTGTCCGTATCGGGTGCCTCTCTGTTGAGCGCAGGTGCCCACGGGCACCCCGCCGAAACAGGTCCCGGCCCGGTCAGTGGACGGTGTCCGCCTGGTCGGGGATCACGGACCCGTCGGCGTCGACGACGGGCGCCCCGGCACCGGTGTCCGTCGTGTACGCGGTGGTGGAGCAGGGGTAGGGAGAGGCCATCGGCGGCCTGGGGCCGATGAACATCGGGTTGATCAGCCACTTGCCGTCGCTGTTGAAGTAGGAGCGGCACATCAGCTCCGGCTTGTTGCGGTTGATCACGAGGCGGAGCCCCGTCGCGTCGCCGGTGAAGGTGACGTCCGTGTCGGAGTCGCCCGCCCCGAACACCTGCCGCTTCCCGGCCGGCTGCCGGCTGAAGGCGGCGGGACCGGAGACGCCGAGGAGGTCCTGGTTGACGAAGCAGCGCTTGCCGTCGATGTAGGGGATGACCGAGTCGTCATCGGCACCGCCGCAGGAGGTGAGGCGGGAGGTGAGCCTGCCGGCGCGGATCTTGTTGGTCACGCCGGTCACGTGCCGCGCGTCGAGCCCGACGTCCTTCGCCCAGACCTGCACGACCGGGGTGGCCGAGGCGGAGATGATCCGTACGTCGAACCCCGCGCGGACCAGAGTGGTGACGAGGTCGCGCTGCTGGTCGTAGTACCGCACCCAACCGGTGACCAGGCGCGTGCCCACCCGCTGCCGGGCGCCCACGGGGGCGGCCAGGTTCTCCGCACGGGCCCTGCGGGCGAAGGACCTGATCTCGGCCGGGGTGTATCCGGCCATCAGCTGGGCGGCCCAGGCGTAGGAGGGCTCCATGCGCCGGTGGTTGTACCCGCTGAACGCCGCGGCGCCGTCGGAGGTCGTTCCGTCGCTGTACACCGCCAGGATCTCGTCGGCGCAGCGGGTGTCGCTGCCGGTGGGCAGCGGCTTTCCCGGGGACACGGCATCCCCGCACGCGGACCGCAGAGCCGCCGCGGCCTCGTCGGTGAGGTAGCGGCTGGTCGTCGACCAGTCCCCGCCGGCGGGCTGACGCACCTTGTCGTTGCGCAGCAGCCAGAACGTGGTGGCGTCCCCGACGTCGTTCTTGACCACCGTGTTGTCCCAGTCGAACAACGCGAGCGGACGCCGGTCCGTGCCCGCGCAGCTGCCGTAGGCGTCGATGAACTCCTGAAGCGCCCGGCGGTTGTCGCCGTACCAGGAGAGGTCCGCGTCGAGCCGGGGGCAGTCCGGACGCGGGGCCTCGGCCGCGGAGGCTGCGGGGACGCAGGGAACGGCGGCCAGCGCGGCGGCGATGGCCACGGTCCAGCGGGGGATCTTCATGGAGGTCACCTTCGGCGCGAGGGGGCGGGACGTCCGACGTGTGGGCGGCTGCCGACGGGATCGCAGCCACCACGAGGTCAATGGATGTGTAGCAGACCTTTGGAGAAGTATCACTTGCCGTGAACGTCGGTCAACGGGTCCGCCCGATCCGGACCGCCTGTCGCGCGCTCATGGACTGCTTACGCGAGTTGGGAATGTCATGCCTGACGAGATGTTCGTTCCCTGTGTCGTCGCCGGACCTTGACCCCGGTGCGCCCACCTGCCACCCTGGGTGGCGATCCAAAGGTGTTAATTCAGTCCTTTGGGGTGAAGTCACTCGACCGGCACCTCCCGTGCACGACGGGCCCGGCCGCCGGCCCCGGAGCGCCCGTGACCGGGCGACGCGTGTCGTCGGGGCCGCCCACCCGCGGCCGGGGTCTGTGATCACAGCTGGATGATGACCAGGGCGGTGTCGTCGGGGCCGCCGCCGGCCAGGCCGAGGCGGGCCAGCAGGGTGTCGGCCATGTGTTCCGGGGGGAGTTGGCTGATCCGGCTGAGGGTGTCGGTCAGCCGGGCCAGGCCGGCGTAGATGTCTTCCCCACGACGTTCGATCAGGCCGTCGGTGTAGAGGACCAGGCTGTCGCCGGGGGTATAGGTGGCGGTGGCCTGGGGGCGAGGGACGGGCAGAGGGCGCACCCCCAGGGGCGGGTCGGTGGCCCGGTCCAGGAGCTCGCAGGTGCCGTCGGTGTGCACCAGTACCGGGGGAGGATGGCCGGCGTTGCTGTAGACGATCAGGCAGCTCGTGGGGTCGACCAGTGCTTCGACAGCGGTGGTGTTCAGGGCGCCGTCGACCGAGCGGGCGTACAGCCCGAGGACCTCCAGCGCCTGGGCGGGCCGCTCCAGGGCGCGAATGGCGGCGTTCAGTGCGCTGCGAAGCATTCCCATGACGGCGGCGGCTTCCAGGCCGTGGCCGACGACGTCGCCGACCGCGACCGAGAAGCGGCCGTCGGTCAGGTCGGCAAGGTCGTACCAGTCGCCGCACACGTTCAGTGACCCGGCCGCGGGCAGATAGCGGACGGCGACGTTCTCGTGCCGGGCCAGATCCGGTGACTGGAGCATGGCCTCCTGCAGGGTGACGGCCACCTGCCGCTCGCGGGCGTGGGCCTGCCGCAGCTCCTCGTTCAGCCGCTGCAGCTCCCGGGCCCGCGCGTACAGCTCGGCCTCCAGGGCTTCCCGCTCGGTGAGCTTCCCGTCCAGCGGCCGGGCACCGGTGCCGCGGGCCTGGACGAACGCGGTCACGTCCTCCACCCGGTGGATGATCCACACCACCGTGTCGTCCGGTCCGAGGATGGGGGTGTTGATCGGGGACCACCACCGCTCCTCGAACGCTTCCGGCCGGCCCATGATGGGGATGTCGTACTTCTGCAGCGCCATCGTGTCGGGCTCCCCAGTGGCCAGGACCCGGTGCAGCGAGGCACTGAGGTTCCGCACCCCGTCGGCGTCGGGGTCGGAAGGGTTGTCGGGGAAGGCGTCGAAGATGTACTTCCCGACCAGGTCTTCCCTGGTCCGTCTCGTCGCGTCGAGGTACGCCTGGTTGACCTCCACGATCACCAGGTCCCGGCCCAGTACCACATACGGGCTCGGCGTCGCGGCGAACAACGCCGCGTAATCGATCCCGGCGACGGCCACTGCCTGTTCCTCACCCTTCCGTCCGGCGCCCGACGTCCCGCCTTCTCACGCTACGGTCCGCCCCGCCGACCCGCCCGCTCCGACAGCGCCGGTCACTCCATTGCCGACTCGCTCGGCCTCGGCGGTCAGGTCCCCGCGATCGCCGCCTGCAGGACGAGGAGCGCGATGTCGTCCATACGCTGCCGGGTGGGGCCTGCCGGCCCGATCAGGCTGTCGATCAGAAGGTCCAGGTCGTGGTCGTCGGCGTCGGCGAGACGGTGCGCGAGTTCGGCGATGGAGTCGTCGAGGTCGGCCCCCGGTGTCTCGACCAGCCCGTCGGTGTAGAGGGCCAGCAGCAGTCCCGGGACGAGCGGGATCTCGGTGACGGGGTAGCTCGCGCCGGGGTCGATGCCCAGGAGCGGGCCGGGCGCGACGTCGACCGGAGCCGTGCGGCGGTCGGGGAGGCGGAGCAGCGGCGGCGGATGTCCCGCGCTGGCGAGCCGTGCCCGCCGCCGGGCGAAGTCGAGGTGGACGTAGAGACAGCTCGTGAACAGGCCGGGGTCGAGATCGGCGAGCAGCCGGTTGGTACGGGACAGGACGTCGTCGGGCGAGGCACCGACGTTCGCGTGGGCGTGGACTCCGGTGCGCACCTGTCCCATCAGAGCGGCGGCTGCGACGTTGTGGCCCTGGACGTCGCCGATGACGGCCGCGGCGGCGGTGTCGCCGAGCCGGATCACGTCGTAGAAGTCGCCGCCGATGTCCATCCCGCGGGTGGCGGGCAGATAGCGGGCCGCGACGTTCAGGCCGGCGACGTGGGGCAGGGTGTGCGGCAGCAGCGCCTGCTGAAGGCCGTGGGCGAGCTGGTGCTTGGTGTCGTACAGGTGGGCCCGGTCCAGGGCCTGGGCGATGAGTCCGGCGAGCGAGGTCATGACGGCGCGTTCCTCGGCCGAGAACGTGTGGGGCCGCTCGTAGGACAGGACGCAGCAGCCGACGGGGCGACCGGAGGTGATCAGAGGCAGGAAGGCCCATGCCTGCTTGCCGCTGACCAGCGGAGCATCGGGATAGATCCGCTGCATCTCCTGCGGGTTCGCGAAGAACGACGGAATGCCGCTGCTCAGCGCCTGCCCCGCCGGGGTGAAGCTGGTGTCGAGCGGCAGTCCGTCGAGGCGTTCGACCACATGGCTGGGATAGCCGCGGTGCCCGGTGATGCGCAGCCGGCCGGCGTCGGCGGTGGACAGCACCAGTCCCTGGGCTCCGAAGGCGGGCATGATCTGGTCGGCGGCGAGGTCGACGACGTCTTGGACGCCGACGACCTCGGTCAGGGCGGCCGCCAGGTGCATGAGCTGGTAGAGCTGCCCCGCGCGGGCGGGCGGCGCGGCGGGTGGCGAACGCCGGGGCGCGGGGGAGGGCGGGGGTGCCGAGCTGGTGGGGACGATACGGACGCTGATGCCGCTGACGTCCGGGTAGAGGTGGAAGTCCAGCCACCGGTCCGGCGGACGGCAGGCGGTGAAGGACACGGGTTCGCGGCTGATCAGCGCGGCCCGGTAGCGGTCCTCGTACGTGGGGTCGTCGAGCCACGGCAGCGACTGCCACGGCAGCGTCCCCAGCAGGTGGGCCGCGTCGCGCCCCAGGAGCTCGGCGCCCCCGGTACTGAGAAAGGTGATGCGCCCTGCCAGGTCCAGTGCGCAGGAGCCGCCGGGCAGGCGCTCGGCGAAGTCGGCGGCGGCCAGGGCGGGGCCCGCGGTCGGGCGGCCGGTTTCCACGGGCAGGACACGGGGCTGTTCGCCCGGGCCCGGTGCCCGCCCCGACGCGGCGGCTTCCTCCAGCAGCCGGGCCACCCTCCGGCAGGCGGCGGCGATGTTGCCCTGCTCCCGCGGGGTCATGTGGGGCGGCCGGCCGGCCGGCCACATCAGCAACAGCGTCCCCCAGGGCCGTACGCCGGTGACCGGCGCGGCGGCGAGCGCGCAGGGGTAGGGCAGAGCCATCGCCGTACGGGGATAGGACCGGACCATTTCCTCCTGGTTGCCCACCCAGACCAGGCGGTCCTTGCGGAGGGCGTCGGCCACCGGGGCCGGCGACGCCACCGGCACTCTCGCCCACGGTGCGGCGAGCTCGCTCGGCGCCCCGCACAGCACCTCCAGACGCAGCACGTCCTCGTCGGGTGCGCGCAGGTACAGTGCGCCGATGGTGGCACCGGTTCTGCGCACCGTCTCCGCGACCGCCGCACCCACGCGGTCGGGGCCGGTGGCCGGGCCACCCGTGCTGGTCACGCGGCACCTCCGGCGTCACAGGGCGCTGTGGACCGTACCGGCGCGCTCACCCGCCCAGGAGCGTGACGCACCCACCCGCGGTACCGGCCCCGTATCACTGGGGACGTTACGCCGCCCCGGACACGACGGCACGCCGTCCTGCGCCCGCCTCGGCGAAGGCCCCGCCGGGCCGGAGCCGGTGCGACGATACGGTGCACCCGCACGACCATCGTTCGCCCGTTCCGGTCGTACAGGAGGACGCCTTGCACCCGCCCGAAGGCCGCTCCCGGTGTTGCATGCCGTCGAGCGGTCGGGCGGCGCCCTCGCCGGTCGTCGGTGGCGCCCGTCGGCCCACCGGCTCGCCGGCGGGCATGGTCCTGCTGCCCGGCGGTGAATTCCTCATGGGCGCCGACGACGCCGAAGGCTGCCCCGACGACGAGGAAGGGCCGGTCCGGGCGGTGCGGCTCGCTCCGTTCCACATCGACGCGCACGCGGTGAGCAACGAGCGCTTCGCCGCCTTCGCCGACGACACCGGCCACGTCACCGACGCCGAACGCATCGGCTGGTCCTGCGTGTTCGCCGGCTTCCTCCCCGCGGCGCTGAGGCGCCGCTCGCCCCGAACTCCCGGCACGCCCTGGTGGTGCGGCGTCGAGGGGGCGCCCTGGCGCCGGCCGGAGGGGCCGGGCAGCTCCCTGCGCGAACGCGGTGACCACCCCGTCGCGCACGTCTCCTGGAACGACGCCTCGGCGTCCGCCCGCTGGGCGGGAAAGCGGCTGCCCACGGAGGCGGAATGGGAGTACGCCGCGCGGGGCGGTCTGGAGCAGCGGCGTTACCCGTGGGGCGACGAACTGGACCGGACGGCGACTTCCGCTGCAACATCCGGCGGGGACGGTTTCCCGCCAAGAACACCGCGGACGACGGATACCGGGGAACGGCCCCGGTCGACGCCTTCGCCCCCAACGGCTACGGCCTCCACAACATGTCGGGCAATGTCTGGAGTGGTGTGCCGACTGGTGGAGTGCCGAGCATCCCGACCACCGCCCCCTGGTCGACCCTCGCGGGCCCGCAGCCGGAAGCGCCAAGGTCATCCGAGGCGGCTCCCACATGTGCCACGCGTCCTACTGCAACCGGTCCCGGGTCGCCGCCCGCACGGCGTGCAAGGTGGACGGCTCCAGCGGCCACACGGGCTTCCGGTGCCTCCGCGACGTGGACAGGGCCCAGCGGAGGGCCGTGGCACCGCCGCCTTTCGGGCGACGCCACCGTGCTCCTGCGCCGCTCGCACCCTCCGCCCCGTGACACTCGATCATGGCTGCCGGTGCTCCGGGCGCCACATGCGTCAGGGCGTTTGCGTCCTGGCTTCCGACGATGCGACGCTGCGAGGGCTGTGTGGAGCCGGTCACCCTGGGGTTGGAAGAGGAGTATCTGCTGCTCGACCGGGACACGGGCCTGCCCGTGCCGCTGGCGGAGCAGGTGAGGTCGGCCGCCGGACTCGCCCCGCTCGTGGACGCCAAGGAGCTGCAGTCCGAGCTGCTGCAGGTACAGGTCGAGGTCGCGACGAGGATCTGCACCGAGCTGAAAGAGGCCGGGGGACACCTTCTGCGCCTGCGACATGCGCTGGGGGCCGCCGCGGAGGCGAACGGATGCCGGCTGGCCGCCTGCGGCACACCGCCCCTGAGGGGGGCCGAGTCGGCTCGGGTGACCGAGCAGTCGCGGTACCGCGCCATGCAGGTGCAGGCACCGCAGCTCGTCGCCGAGCAACTCGTCAACGGCCTGCACATCCACACTGCCGTGCCCTCCCCGGAGGTCGGCGTCGCCGTCCTGAACCGGTTGCGCGGCTGGTTGCCGGTCCTCGTCGCCATGTCCGCGAACTCGCCGTTGTGGGACGGCCACGACACGGGATTCGCCAGCTGGCGCACCGTGGTCTTCGGCCGCTGGCCGGTCAGCGGGCCCCCGCCCGCCTTCACGGACCTCGCGGACCACCAGGCGCGCGTCGAGACGCTGCTCGACAGCGGGATCATCCGCGACACCGGGCAGTTGTACTGGCAGGCCCGCCTGTCGGACCGCTTCCCGACCGTCGAAGTACGGTGTCCCGACGTGCAGTTGCGCGCCGACGAAGCGGTCATGTTCGCGGGCATCGTGCGAGCCCTCGTCACCACGGCGATCAGCGACGCCGAAGCGGACATGCCCCTGCCCTCCATCGCCCCCGAGGTGCTGCAGGCGGCGAACTGGCAGGCCGCCCGCCACGGCCTCGGCGGCAGCCTGATCACCGCGGCCGGCGAGCGCCGTAGCGCCGGTGACCTCGTCGCACTGCTGATGGAACACATCACGCCCGCGCTGGACGCCGCCGGCGACACCCGGGAGGTCGTCTCCCTCGTCCACCGGCTGCTCCAGCAGGGCACACCGGCCGACCGGCAGCGGCGGGCCCTGGCCGAAGGCGGCCTGAAGGCGGTGACGGACCTGATCGTCTCCGAGACCTTGGCGTTGTGAACGGGGATCCGGGCGTACGGGAAGGGGCTCCGGCCGTTGTGGCCGGAGCCCCGCCGGGCTCACCCGCGGCCCGGGGCGGCGGACCGCTGCTCGGACGTCGGAGCGGCCCGCGTCCGCGCAGCGCGGCGGCTCCCGAGCGACGCCGCTGTCACGCCCTCAGCAGTTCCTGATGTGCCAGACAGGCGTCCAGTAGTAGCTGCGGGAGTAGCTGAACGGTGCGGGCGTGACGTAGTGGACGCCGCCGCTGCTGTTGTAGAAGGTCGCCCGGGTGCCGGGCGTCTGGTCGTTGATCCACGATCCGTAGCCGCCCCACGGCATGGACCGCTTGCCGCAGTAGTACCAGCGCAGTGCGTCGCCCTGGTAGGTCTGGCCGCTGTAGGCGCAGAACCAGCCGCTGTAGACGGAGCCCTCGAGACATGGGTCGGCCGCAATCCGGCTGCCGTCGCCCGAGGCGAAGTCCCTCGGGTGCCGCTCGCCGGGTACGGTGACCAGGAGTTCGCCCCGGCCGTTGAGATCGATCTTGTTGAGCGCGACCTGCTTCCCCCCGGTCCTCTTCACATAGCGGTCCACCTTCGCCTGCAGCGAGGCGGTCTGTGCCGTGGTCAGGTTCGCGGTCGCCGCCTGTGCCGCGAACGGGCGGCCGGTGAGCTCGCTCTGAGCTGTCTTGCTGTCGCTGTGCGGGTCGGCCGCGGCGGCGGCCGGCACCACTGTGCCCAGCAGCGCGGCTGCGGTCGCGGCAACGACCGCGAGCATACGGATGCGCATCGATTCTCCCCCAGTTCCGGATGACCCCGCTGATGACGGCGGGGCCAGGACGACGCCAGAGTACGGGTGCGACACACAGGGCGAACAAGGCGGAAATCGGCCCGTCCGGTTGAAAAACACAGCAGTCACTCACGAAAGCACCGCAGGGCTCAGGAATCACGTCTACCCGCGAGAAACCCCCTGAAGGACAGCGTGTGCGGGGCCCGGGCGCGGCCTGTGACCATGATGGTGAGGCGGAGAAGGGGCAGGTGGGAGAGGGGAGTTGCGCTCGGCGTGCGGGGCGACGCCCCGGTCGCGGCCTCGGACGGGGCGGCGACCCGTCACTTTCACTCAAGGACCCGGACGTTCCCGTTCCCGCGAGCCCACCGCCCGGCCTCCGCAGAGGCCGAGCCTTGCCTCGCGACGAGGGCCTGACCTGCGCAGACCCCGTCGCCCGGTCATCCGTCGTGCGACGCTGCGGCACGGGCGTCCGGGCAACAACGGGCTCAGTGCAGCTTGTTCACGGCTGTGACCGTGGTCTTCTTGAAGTCGGCGACCTGGGCGTGCTCGAAGGTGCCCATCTGGGCCCAGCGTACGAACGTCACCGTCCTGTCGTCCCGGCCGACCGAGAAGAGGGAGATGTCGGACGCACCCCACGTGTGCCGGGTGTGGATGCCGAGGACGTGCGCACCTTCCTCGACGTCGAGCCGGCCGTAGTCCCTCGCCGTCGCGGTGACGTCCGGGTCCTGTTCCATGAGTTCGGCCGCGCATTCGGCCAGGTTCTTCTGCCACAGCGCCGCGAGCTGCTTCGCGCGGGTGGCGCTGCGCTCGACGACGGTCACCTGGAGTGCGTTGGTGTCGAACTCGGTCCAGTACTGCCGGTGCTGGGAGATCGAGGGCAGTGCCGGGCCCACGCACATGGGGAGCGGATCGGGCTGTCCGGCCGTGACCGGACCGGCGTACCAGGCCGAAGTCGGGTGCGGCGGCAGCATCTTGGGCGCGAGGAACCGCGGTGCGGCCGAGGACGACGCCGCGGCCGGCACCGAGGCGGCGACGAGGCCGGCGACGGCGGCGACTGCCGCGACCGCGGCCGCAGTGGTACGGGACGGACGGATACGGGCGTTCATGGTTCCCCCATGGTGTGACAAGCACGGTGAGACGTGCGGGCATGCGAGCACATGCGGTCAGGATCCGGAGCCGGTGGACATGCGGGCGCTGCCGCCACCGCGGCGACCCGGCGCAGCGGCCCCCTCAGCATCTGCGGCGGCACCGCACGATGCAACGGTCACGGCCCCCAACGGTGGGGTGAAACGGTTCCACCCCGGCCGGCCGGGCGGAACGCACGGGGGTGAAATGCCTCGCGCCACACGGCTGAGCCGTCCCGGCGTGCGCGAGAGGTGCGCCATGGTGAGAGGACGGAGCCCCGCCACGTGCGCGTGTTCCCCGGCTTCTGCCCTGCCGCCTCCGGCGGTCCGCCGTCCCGCCGTACCGGCCGCCGCGGAAAACCGGATGCGCCGCCGACAGGGCACCGGTTACGGTCGCCGCATGTCTACGCCCCGCATTTCCTAGCCGAGGACCCGCTTCCGCGCCAGAAGTGTGTCCTTTCGCTGTTCCGGAGCGTACATTCATGATCACCGTTCGTGGTGTCGAGCTGCGTGCGGGCGCCCGCCTGCTCCTCTCCGACATCTCCTTCACCGTCTCTCCCGGCGACCGCATCGGCCTGGTCGGCCGCAACGGCGCCGGCAAGACGACCCTGGTGACCGCCCTCGCCGGGCGCACCGAACCCGCCCACGGCACGGTCACCGTCACCGGCCCGGTCGGCTACCTCGCACAGGACTCCCGCGCCGCCGACCCGGCGGTCACCGTCACCGACCGGATCCTGTCGGCCCGCGGTCTCGACCGGACCCTGCGGCGGCTCCGCGCGGCCGAAGCCGCGATGGCCCGGGCAGGCGGACCCGCCGAGCTGGAGCGGGCGATGCGCACCTATGCCCGCGCCGAGGCCGCTTTCCAGGCCGGCGGCGGGTATGCCGCGGAGGCCGAGGCCGCCCGGGTGGCGGCGGGGCTCGGTCTGCCCGACCGGGTCATGGGCGACCCGGTGGGCACGCTGTCCGGCGGGCAGCGGCGCCGGGTCGAACTGGCGCGGATCCTGTTCTCCGGCCACGACGGCACCCTGCTCCTCGACGAGCCGACCAACCATCTCGATGCCGACTCCGTCGGCTGGCTGCGCTCCTTCCTCCAGGGCCGCAAGGGCGGACTCGTGGTCGTCAGCCACGACACCGCCCTGCTCGCCGACGTCGTCAACCGGGTGTTCCACCTGGACGCGGACCGCGCCACCATCGACGTCCACAACACCGGCTGGAACACGTACCTCGCACAGCGCGCGGCGGACGACCGGCGCCGCACCCGCGAGCGGGCCAACGCCGAACGCAAGGCCGCGGCCCTCCACGCCCAGGCGGACAGGATGAAGGCCCGCGTGGCCACCGCGGTGGTGGCGAAGAACATGGCGCGGCGCGCCGACCGCATGCTGGCCGGGCTCGAACCGGTCCGGCGGGCGGAGAAGGTCGCGAGGATCCGGCTGCCGGAGCCGGAACCGTGCGGCCGGATGCCGCTGGGAGCCGTCGGCCTGACCAAGTCGTACGGCGACCACCGGGTCCTCACCGGTGTGGACCTGGCCGTGGACCGGGGCAGCCGCCTGGTGGTCCTCGGCCTCAACGGCGCCGGCAAGACCACCCTCCTGCGCATCCTGGCCGGCGCGGAGGAACCGGACGCGGGCCGCGTGGTGCACGGGCACGGTCTGCGGCTCGGTTACTTCGCCCAGGAGCACGACACCCTCGCCCGGGACCGCACGGTGCGGGAGAACCTGGCCGGCGCCGCCGCCCATCTGTCCGACGGTGAACTGCGGCGGGTGCTGGGGGCGTTCCTGTTCTCCGGAGACGACGCCGACAAGCCCGCCGCGGTGCTGTCCGGCGGGGAGAAGACACGCCTGGCCCTGGCCGGGCTCGTTCACTCGGGCGCGAACGTACTGCTGCTCGACGAGCCGACCAACAACCTCGACCCGGCCTCCCGCGGCGAGGTCCTGGCCGCGGTCGGCTCCTATCCCGGAGCCATCGTGATGGTCACCCACGACGAGGGCGCCATCGACGCTCTGCGGCCCGACCGCGTACTGCTGCTGCCGGACGCGGACGAGGACCTGTGGAGCGAGGAGTACCGGGACCTGGTCTCCCTGGCCTGACCCGCCGCCCCGCGGCACCGGGTGTGGGGGTCGGGGTTCCGTGGCACATGCACCGACATGGTGCGACGACTGCGTGTGGCGGAAGCAGTGCGGCAGGAGGCCCGGTCGGCGGGGCGCGCGGCGCGCCTCGCCCGGGAGCGGCCGGGGCGTGAGCGCGATCTGGTGCTCCAGTCGCTCAAGGCGGGCCTCGCCGCACTGATCGCCTGGATGATCGCCGGCCGGCTGCTGCAGGCCCCGCTGCCGTTCATCGCCCCCTGGGTGGCGATCGTCCTGGTGCGCTCGACGGTGTACCAGTCCGTCGCCCAGGCCATGCAACAGCTGGGCGCCATCGCGGTGGGCACGGTCCTGGCCACCGCCGGCGGGACGACGCTGGGCAGCCCGACGCTGGCCATGGCCGTCGTGCTGCCCGTCACCCTGCTGCTGGGCAACTGGCCGAGACTGGGCGACCAGGGCATCTACGGCGCCACCGCGGCGCTGTTCGTGCTGACCTCCGGCGACCCGAGCGTCGACGCGGCGATCGCGCGGCTGCTGGAGTCGCTGCTCGGAGCGGCGGTGGGCGTGGGCGTGAACATGCTCGTCCTGCCCCCGGTGCATCTGCGGAGCACCCAGGAGGCCGTCAGGGCGGTGATCGACGAGGCGACGCAGACGCTGACCGCTGTCGCCGACGGGCTGAACGGTTCCTGGAGCCACCGGGAGGCCCGCGACTGGGACGAGCGGGCACGCCGTCTCTTCTCCCTCATCAGGCAGGCGCGGTCCGCCCTCGACCGTGGAAGGGAGAGCACCTGGCTCAACCCGGACCGCCGCAACCGCGCGGAACTGCGGCGCCGGCACGGCTCGTTCACCCATACCGTCCATGTGCTGGAACAGCTCAGCGACTACCTCAGCGACCTGACGCGCACCCTGATGGAGGCGTCGGACGACCGCACCGGCAGGCCGCGGCCGGAAGAAGGGGTGACGGTGCCGTACACGCGGTTCCTGCACGACGTCGCGGCCGCGGTCGAGGTCTACGGGGAACTCGTCACCGGCGACGACAGGTCGGCGCGGCTGCGTCTGCGCCAGGCGGTCGACGAGGTCCACGCGGCACAGCGGCGTCTGCGCGAACTGCTGGCGACGAAAGGCGCCGGCGGTCCCGAGTGGATGGCCCTGTACGGATCGCTCCTGGTGGACGCACGAAGAGTGGCCGATCAACTGCTCGAGGAACCGCCGGAGGACCCCTTGTGAGCGCGGTCGTCCCGCGGACTCAGCGCGGCGGGCGCCGGGCAGAGCGCCGCCAGTGCAGGGCGAGGTGGACGAGAGCGGCCACGAACACCACGATCCCCATGACGAGCAGGTACAGCAGTCCGTCGGCGACGGCGCCGATGATGCCCAGCACGATCGCCGCGATGACGAGTGTCAGGAAGAGCGTCATGACGAAGGCCCCTCTTCCTGGTGCTCAGCGGCGGGCGAGCTGGCGCTCACCGTTGGCGCCCGGCCGGTAGGTGAGGCCGTAGTGCGCGAACACCGCGGGCTCGTCCTCGGCGGGCAGCACGTCGTCCGTGCCGATGGCGGGGCACTTCTTCACCAGCGCCTTGTCGTAGCCGACCTTGACGTATCCCGGTCCCACGACCGCGCCGTCCAGGGGGACGAAGACCAGGCGCTGCCGGGTGGGCAGACCGATCTGTACGGTGGCCATGGCGGGCTCGTCCGTGCTGGTGTCGACGTAGATCGCTTCCAGCGCGCCGATCTTGTGACCGCCCGGGTCGACGACGTTGTGGTTCCGCCACTCACGGATATCGGCGATCTGGATCATCCCGAGTTCCCTTCACGCGAGCGTGGTGCCCGTATCCGGTGCACTTCCCAGCGTGCCCCGCAGGGCCGGTCTCCACCAGCCTGAGCAGCCCCTTCGTGTCCGTCGGAAGTCCGAGCACAGTCCGCCTCCACGCGCATGCGGAACCCGCTATCAATACAGCTAGCGGCGTCCCGCCCGCCGGTGCAGCAGTCTGCGGAGCCGGCGCCGCACGAGCAGGGTGGGCGAGGGGCCGGGCTGCGGGGGCCGTCCGGGGCTGAGCAGGGGGACGAGCGGCATCAGGTGGCGTGTTCCGGCGCTCTCCATCATGCACAGGGGCGTTGCTTCGGGACCTTCCACAGGGGCGATCAGGATGCGGAACGGCCGGGGCGGGTCCCCGGGCAGTTCGGCATCGAGCGCCGTGGTGGCCGGTCCCCTCCGGTAGGCGACCACCTTGCCGTCCACCAGCACCTCGACCTCGGGGCGTGCGCCCCCAAGCTGCACCGTGACGGAGTGGCCGTCCTGATCGAGGTGGAAACGCCGGCCGCCTGCCATGACCTGCCTCCTGTCACTGGCACCCGTGGTCCCAGGGTAGCGAGGACACGGGCCGCGGAGGGACGACGCGTCTTCGGCAGGCGGAGCCGTGCGGCGGCCGCCCGATCCCGGTCCTGATTTCGGTGGTAGAAAGAGTTCATGGGTGCCTTTGGCCGATATGCGGCAGGGATCCGGCCATCGGCCTCCCGGTCGTCGGTGTCCCGGCCGGGACGGCGCTCACGTTCCCTGTTCGGCGTGCACACGGTCGCCGGGCAGGTGTTTCTTCTGCAGTTGGCGATCGTGGTGCTGCTCGTCACCGCGGCGGCGGTGTCGCTCGTGCTGCAGGGCCGGCGTGCCGGTACGCAGGACGCGCGGACACGCTCGCTGAGCGTCGCCGAGGCGTTCGCCCACTCCCCGGGCATCGTGGCGGCGCTGGAGAGCCCCGATCCCACCGCGATTCTGCAGCCGCTCGCGGAGGAGACCCGGAAGAGCACCGGCGTCGAATACGTCGTCGTCTCCGACCGCAACGGCATCCGCTACACCCACCCCGACCCGTCGTTGATCGGGAAACACATCATCGGTCCGTACAAGGAGGCGGTCGAGGGCCGTGGCTTCACGAGCACGTTCACCGGGAGCCGTGGACCGTCCGTGAACTCCGTCGTGCCCGTCCAGCGGCCCGACGGCACCGTCGTCGGACTCGTCTCCGCGGGAATCACGGTCGAGAACGTCAACGCGCTGGCCAACCGTGACGTGCCCGTGCTGCTGGGCGCCGCCGCGGCCGCGCTCGTCCTCACCGCCGCCGGCGCGGCGCTGGTCAGCCGGCGTCTGCGGCGTCAGACGCATGGTCTCGGCCCGGCCGAGATGACGCGGCTGTACGAGCACCACGACGCGGTGCTCCACTCCGTGCGCGAAGGCGTGCTGATCATCGGCAGTGACGGGAGCCTGCTGCTCGCCAACGACGAGGCGCGCCGGCTGCTCGACCTGCCCCCGGACGCGGAGGGCAGGACGGTGGCGGACCTGGGCCTGGACGCCGCGACCGCGGAGCTGCTCGCCTCCGGCCGGGCGGCGTCGGACGAGGTACGGGTGGCGGGGGGCCGGCTGCTGGCCGTCAACCTGCGGCCCACGGCCGCGGGAGGGCAGGCTGCCGGAACGGTGGCCACTCTGCGGGACACCACGGAGCTGACCGCCCTGGCGGGCCGCGCCGAAGAGGTACGCGAGCGGCTGCTCCTGCTCTACGAGGCCAGTGCACGCATCGGCACGACGCTGGACGTGACCCACACCGCCGAGGAGCTGACGGAAGTGGCGACGCCGCGCTTCGCCGACGTCGTGACGGTCGATCTCGCCGCGCCCGTACTGGGCGGGGAGGAGCCGGGAGCGGAGGAGGAGACCGGTCCGGTGATCGACATGCGCCGCACGGCCATCGCGGGGGCGGGTGCGGACCACCCCTTCCATCCCGCAGGCCGGGACATGGGATTCGTCCCCGCGGATCCCCGGGTCGTGGGGATGAGCAGCGGCCGTTCCCTGCTGGTTCCCGACGTGACCACCGCGCGGGGCTGGCGGGAGCAGGACCCCGAGCAGGCGGCGAGGATCCTCGAGTACGGCGCCCACTCCCTGATCTGCGTACCCCTGCACGCCCGCGGTGTCGTCCTCGGGATGGCGAACTTCTGGCGCGTGCGGAATCCGCTCCCGTTCGACCAGGACGATCTGTCCTTCGCGGAGGAACTGGTGGCACGGGCGGCGGTGTGCGTCGACAACGCCCGCCGCTACACGCGCGAGCACGGCCTCGCCGTGGCGCTGCAGCGCAGTCTGCTGCCCGGCGCCCTGCCCGAGCAGAGCGCGCTGGACGTGGCGTCCCGGTATCTGCCCGCCCGGGCAGGGGTAGGCGGCGACTGGTTCGATGTGATCCCGCTGCCCGGTGCGCGCGTGGCGCTCGTCGTGGGGGACGTGGTCGGACACGGCCTGCACGCGGCCGCGACGATGGGACGGCTGCGCACCGCCGTGCACAACTTCGCCGGCCTGGATCTGCCGCCCGACGAACTGCTCGCGCGCCTGGACGAGCTGGTGTCGAGGATCGACCAGGGAGAGTCCGCCGAAGGGGCCGGCACGGCCGTCACGGGGGCCACCTGCCTGTACGCGATCTACGATCCGGCGGCGGGGACCTGCACGGTGGCCAGGGCAGGGCACCCTGGGCCCCTGCTGGCGCTGCCCGACGGCACCGTGGAGGCGCCGGACGTGCCCGCCGGGCCGCCGCTGGGCCTCGGAGGGCTGCTGTTCGAGGCCCAGGAGCTGCGGGTTCCCGAGGGGAGTCGGCTGGTGCTGTTCACGGACGGTCTGGTCGAATCCCGGGAGCGGGAATTCGACGCCGGTCTCGCGATGATGCGCCGCGTGCTCGCGAGCGGCGAACGGTCCGCGGAGGAGACGTGCGCGGACCTGATCGCGACGATGCTCGTCACCCAGCCGGGGGACGACGTGGCCCTGCTCGTGGCCACCACTCGCAGGCTGGACCCGGCGCACGTGGGGGAGTGGGACGTGGAACCCGATCCCGCCGCGGTCTCCGTCGTCCGCAGGGACGTCGGCCGCTGGCTCGCGGACCAGGGCCTCGACGAGGAGGCCTTCGCCGCGGAACTGATCCTCAGCGAACTGGTCACCAACGCCATCCGCTACGGCGGCCCGCCGATCCGGGTCCGTCTGCTGCTCGACCGGACGCTCATCTGCGAGGTGTCCGACGCGGGCCGTAGCGCACCCCATCTGCGCTACGCGGCGACGACCGACGAGGGCGGCCGCGGCCTGTACCTCGTCGCCCAGTACGCCGAGCGCTGGGGCACCCGTTACACCGCCGGCGGCAAGGTCATCTGGTCCGAGCAGAAGCTCGGAGCGGGGGACCAGACGGTCTTCGCGTGGGACCCGGAGCTGCTGGGGCTCTGACGGCGGCGAGGCGTCCGGCCTCGGCGGGGCGCACCGGTTGATCAGGCGCCGTGTTATGTCAGCCGATGGTTGACATCGCTCTTGTCGTCGTTTGGACGACATGCAAAAATGTGAGCGCGGTGAGGCGCTTGGCACCACCGACTCGACCGAACGTGTTCGTCACGCAGCCCGCACCGTTGCTCCGCGGTGTCCGGACTGCCTGTCAAGAAAGGACCACCAACGTGCACTGGCAGCAACTCGTCCAGCAGGTGCGGTACTCGGGCCGGTATGCCACCGGCGTCGAAGCCGAACGCGTTCTGCGCGCGGTGCTGACTGTCCTGGGCGGACACGTCAGCAGTGACGAACGCTGCGAACTGGCGGGCCTGCTGCCCGAGGAAGCGGCTGCGGTGATCAGCCGTCAGATCCCGCTGACCCAGCCGCTCAGCGCACCCGGCTTCGTCGACGCCGTCGCCGCGCGCCTCGCTCCCCTCAGCCGTCCCGAGGCCCGCTGGGCCACCAGCACGGTCCTGACGCTCGTCGCCCAGCACGCCGGCGAAGACCTCACCCGCCGCATCCTCGCCGAACTGCCTCGCGGCTACGCCCTCCTGTTCGGCCTGGCCGAACTCGCCCCGGCTCCCGCCGCGGCCGCGTGAACGACCGGCACCGCGCCGCGCCTCCCGGAGCCAGGGCGTCACCACACCGAGGTACGAAAGGCGGCGCGTGCACCCCTGGGGTACACGCGCCGACTCCGGCCGATGCGCCGGTCCGTGGCGTCACGCGTCGGCCGGTGCTCCTGGCCGGGGGACCGTACGGCTGCCGGCCGGTGCGTACTGGGCCGCCTGGGTGCGGAACATGGCGGCGTAGCGCCCGTTCGCGGCCATCAGCTCGTCATGGCTGCCGTGTTCGACCATGCGGCCCTGGCCGAGGACGTAGATCGTGTCGGCGTGCCGCACGCCGGACATGCGGTGGGTGACCAGGACGACGGCTCGCCGGGGGCCCGCGAGACGGCGGATGCGCTCGAACGCCTCGATCTCCGCCTCCGGGTCCAGCGCGGAGGTCGGCTCGTCGACGATGAGGACGCTGTCGGCGCCGCTGGTCCCGGCCCGCCAGTGGGTGCGGGCCAGGCCGATCTTCTGCCATTCGCCGCCGCTGATCTCCGAGGCGCCGCGGAACACCCGGGCCAGCAGCGTGCGCAGGCCGTGGGGAAGCCTCGCGACGACCGGCGACGCGCCGGCATAGCCGACCGACGGCTCCAACTCCTCGTCGGTGGCGTCCTGCTGGGGGCGCCCGATCCGGATGTTCATCGCGGCCGTCACCGGCCAGCGCTGGAAGTCCTGTGTCAGCAGGCAGACCCGATCGAAGACCTGCGCGCGGTCGAGCCCGGCCAGTTCCGCACCACCCCAGCGAACGGACCCGGAGTGCGGCAACAGCAGCCCCGCGAGGATCTTCATCAAGGTGCTCTTGCCGGACCCGTTCTCGCCCACCACCGCGATCACGGACCCCATCGGGACGGACAGCGACACGTCCTCCAGCGCCGGTTCGTCCCGGTCGGGGTAGCGGTAGCAGACCTTGTCCAGGACGATGCCGTCCACCCGCGCGGGCACACACGCTCCGCCCCGGGGGATGGCGTGCCGAGCCGCCTCGACGAGGAATCGGTCGTGGTCCTGGACGTACAGGGACTCCTCGTGCAGCTGGTTGACGTTCATGACGAGCGCACCCAGGCTCGCCGAGCCAGACCGGACGGCGATCACGGCGGTGCCCGCGACCGCGAGTTCCATGTGCCCGGCCACGATGAGCCACCCCATCACGGCGTACGTACCGGCCATGGCCACGCCGGAGAGCGCCGCGGCCACCAGTTCGGTGACCGCCTTGTCGTCGGCGAGCCGCCTCTGTTCGGCCTCGGCGCTCTCGGCCATGTCGCGGTAGCGGTCCAGGAGGAACGCGCCGACGGCATGGATCCGCACCTCCTGGGCCGCGGTGCGCTCGGTCAGGAGACTGCCGATCAGGCGGCCGGCCCGTACGTGCTCGACCCACGTCATCACCGACACGTACCGCTCCTGGGCCACCCGCATCGCGCCCCACCCGCGGGGCGCCGCGATCAGCAGCAGCATCGGCAGCAGGGCCGGGTGCAGGACCGTCAGGACGCCGGCCGTGGCGATCAGGGCGATCGTGCCGTTGAGCGCGGCGACGCAGGCCCCGATCATGCGCCGGGCGGAGGCGGCCCCGTACTGCGCCACGTCGATCAGGCGGCGGAACGCCGGGTCCTCGATCGCCTCCAGCTCCACGGCGGTGGCCGCCGCCAGGTACTCGGTGGTGGCCATCCGCTCCACGAGCGGCTCCAGGCGCCCGGCCCGGGACGTGGACCAGCCCGCCAGGCCGGCGTTGACCACGGCGACGGCCGCCGCGGTGATCAGGGCGGGCAGCGCCGCGCGCAGCCGGTCGACCGGGTCGCCGGAGCCGAGCAGGGCGTGCATCACCGCATTGACCGCCAGCAGGGTCACCGCCGCGGCGACACCCTGCCCGACCTCGCTGATCCCGACGCCAAGCAGCGACGGCCGGTCCGCGCGCCAGGCCCGGCGCAGCGTCCCGAACACCAGTCGTGGCATGGCCCGGATGGCCGTGATCATGGTCAGGTCCAGCGCGGCCCGCTCGTGTTCGGACCAGCCCATGTCGTACCGGAGCGGCCCCCCGAACAGCTCCTCCTCGGCAGCCGAGACCTTCGGCTCGGCCATCCGCACCCGTCCGAGATACCTCTTCACGCGACATCACCCCGCGGGGCGGCGGGAGGCGGTAACTGGTTGTTGTACCCCGTGCTTCTTCGATCGGTCATGAGGAAGGAGATGCCCACAGAACGCGCTCGGGCAACTGCCCTTGGCACCGGCGCACTTGGCGCAGGTGTCGGCCTCGTTCGTGTCAGCGCTCGTGGTGCACGGCGTCCTCACTGATGGGCGGCCGGTACGTGTGCAGCCAGCGCTCCGTGCGCGCGACGTGGGCGGCCGCCGCGTTCGCGGCCGCGGCCGGGTCGCGGTTGGCCAGCGCGGTGACGATCGCCCGGTGGTCCTCGTCGCTCGCGCGCTTGAACGCCGGTCCTTCGGGCATGGTGAACACCTGGTACGAGCGTGAGCGGGCGCGGAAGACGGCGAGGAGCGACTCCAGCGCCGGATTGCCGCCGAGGCGGGCGATCTCGGCGTGGAAGAGGTGGTCGAACTCGGAGAACGTCGCCGGGTCCTCGGTGGCCTCGATCGTCTCGATGTACCCGTAGAGGGTCTCCAGCGACTCGGGCGTGATCCGTGCCGCCGCCTGCGCCATCACGTGCGCCTCCAGGACGCGCCGGATCTCGTACAGCTCCAGCAGGCCGTCGAGCGGCAGCAGGGCGACCGTCAGCGACAGCCGGCCGATGAGGTCCTCCGGCCGCAGCTGGGAGACGAATGTGCCGGAGCCGTGCCGCGCCTCCGCCGCGCCCAGCGCGGCGAGCATGCGCACCGCCTCCCGCAGCGAACTCCGCGAGACCCCGAGCTCCTCGCACAGGTCGCCCTCGGGCGGGAACCGCTCGCCGGGGCCGAGGCGGCCGCTGGAGATCATGAGGCGCAAGCCGTGGAACGCCTTGTCGACTGCGGACATCGCTTCCTCCCGTATAGGCCCGCGCAGCAGCGCCGGGCAGGGAAACAGTCTACCCAGTCGTCAGATGTCATCTGACGGAAACGCAAAGTCATCAGATAACTAAGCCGCAGGCTCTTGCTCCTTCGCCAAACAATGGGCAAGATTTCGCCCAGTCATCACACCTCTTATGGTGTGTGTCTGATGTCCAGCGCTTGGGAGTCACGTGAGCACGACAGATCTCACCACTGCGCCGCGCCCGCTGCTGCTGGCCGACGGCCGTCCCGCCTCCGCCGCCTGGTCGCTCGATCCGGCGGTGAGGCACCTCAACCACGGGTCCTTCGGGGCGGTCCCGCTCGTCGCCCAGGACGAGCAGAACCGGCTGCGCCGGCAGATGGAGGCCGCGCCCGTGGAGTGGTTCCCGGCGCTGCCGCGCAAGGTCGCGGCCGCACGGATCGAGATCGCCCGCTTCCTCGGGGTGGCGACCGACGACCTCGCCCTGGTCCCCAACGCCAGCGCCGGCGCGAGCGTCGTCTACGCCAACGTGCCCGTACGGCCCGGCGGCGAGGTCCTCGTCACCGATCACGGCTACGGCGCCGTCACCATGGGCGCCGAACGCCTCGCCCGCCGCTGGGGAGGCACGGTCCGCACCGTCCACGTGCCGCTGGACGCCGACGCCGGCACCGCGTGCGACGCCGTGGTGGCGGAGCTGGGCGAGGCGACCGGCCTCGTCGTCCTCGACCACATCACCTCGGCGACCGCACGCTGGATGCCGGTGCGGCGGATCGCCGCCGAGGCCCGCAGGCGCGGCATCCCGGTCCTCGTGGACGGGGCCCACGTGCCCGGACTGTCCGCCGATCCCCTGGCCGGCCTCGACTGCGACTTCTGGGTCGGCAATCTCCACAAGTTCGGCTGCGCGCCGCGGGGCACCGCCGCCCTGGTGGCGCGCACCGAACTGCGCGACACCCTCTTCCCCCTGATCGACTCCTGGGGCGCCCCCGACCCCTTCCCCGACCGCTTCGACACCCAGGGGACCGTGGACGCCACGAGCTATCTCGCGGCGCCCGCCGCCCTCGGCTTCGTCGAGGACACCTGGGGATGGGGGACGGCCCGCACCTACATGCGCGAGCTGGCGGACTACGCGGAACGGATCATCGCCACCGCGTTGTCCGAACTGACCGGCGAGGACTGCCGCGTGGACGTCGGCATGCCGGTCGACGCCCTGCGGCTGGTTCGGATCCCCGCCCCGCTGGCCGCCACCCACGCCGAGGCCGACGCGCTGCGCGACCGCGTGGGACAGGAGCTGGGAGTCGCGGCGGCGTTCACCAGCTTCGGCGGTGTCGGCTATCTGCGCCTGTCGACGCACGTGTACAACACGGCCGCCGACTTCGAGTACTTCGCCGAGCACTGCGTCCCCACGCTCGGCGCATGGTCCCGCAACCAGTCCTACGGAGGACAGCGATGAAACGCAGGAACGCGGTCGCCGCTCTCGGCCTCGCCCTCACCATGACAGTGACCGGCTGCTCAGCCATGAGCGGCTCCAGTGACGGGACCGTCACGCTGCAGATGGTCGAGAGCCTGACCAATCCCGCCCGCACGGAGCTGCTGAAGCAGCTCATCCGCGACTTCGAGAAGCAGAACCCGAAGATCAAGGTCAACCTCGTCTCACCGCCGACCGCGCAGGCCGACCAGAAGATCCAGCAGATGCTGCAGTCGGGCAGTGGCGTCGACACGCTCGAGGTCCGGGACATCACCGTCGGCCCGTGGTCCAACAACGGCTGGCTCCACGACATGAGCCAGGACCTCAAGGGCTGGCCGGGCCGGCAGGACCTGACCGACAACGCCGCCGAAGCCGCCACGGACGTGAAGGGCCGGACCTACTTCGTGCCCTACGGCTTCTACGGGCTGAGCCTCTTCTACCGCACGGACCTCATAGCCGGGGCCGGTTACGACAAGCCGCCTGCCACCTGGGACGAACTGCTCGAGCAGGCGAGCGCGATCCAGGACAAGGGCAAGCGCCGCTACGGCTACGCCTTCCGGGGCGGGGCCAACGCCGGCAGCAACGTCACCGCGGTCATCGAGGCCTACGTCGCCGACAGGATCGACCCCGCCAACGGCTACAAGCTGACCGACGGCAGCACCATCTTCGCCGCGCCGGAGGCCGCCGAGGCCCTGAAGACGTACTTCGAGCTCTTCAAGAAGGCCTCGCCGCCGTCCTCCATCGCCTGGGGCTACCCCGAGATGGTCGAGGGCTTCTCCAACGGATCCACCGCCTTCCTGCTCCAGGACCCCGAAGTGATCGCCACCCTGCGCGAGTCCAGGGCGATCAAGGAGGACCAGTGGACCACCGCGCCGCTCCTCGCCGGCCCCGGCGGGAAGGCGGTCCAGCCGCTGGCGACCGCGGGCTGGGGCGTGGCCAAGGGCAGTAAGCACAAGGCCGAGGCCGTCAAGCTGGTCGAGTTCCTCTCCGAGGGAGAGGCGTCGACCACCTTCGCCAAGAAGAACAGCCTCATCCCGATCCGGAAGCAGGCCGGCGAGGACCCGTTCTACAAGACCGGCCCCTGGGCCAGTTACGTGACGATGAACCAGAACCCGGACCGGTACGTCACCGTCACCCAGCCCCGTGACGTGCCCTGGTTCACCGAGTGGACGCAGAAGGCCGACGCGGACGTCCAGAAGGTGCTCCTCGGCAAGATGACGCAGCAGCAGCTGCTGGCCGACTGGGACGCGTACTGGACCGCCAAGTGGAAGAACGGGAAGGGCTGACATGCGGGCGGGCACGGTCCTTTCGGCAGACGAGCAGGCGCGGCAGCCCTCCCGCAAGGAGGGCGCCCGCCCTGCCGGGACGGCGGGCGGAGGCGGCCGCAAGCGCGAGTTCACCACCCGCCGGGGCCTGGTGATCGCCGCGTTCATGGCACCGGCCGTCATCTTCGTGGTGGTGTTCACGTACTACCCGATGGTGGCCGGGAGCCAGATGGCCTTCCGCCACTGGAACCTGACGGACCTCACCGACACGTCCTTCGTCGGACTCGGGAACTTCCGGCAGATCTTCGGCGATCCGCTGTGGGGCACCGTCCTGAGCAACACCGCCCTATGGGTGGTGGCCTCGATCGTGCCCCAGCTCGTGATCGGGTTCGCGCTGGCCCTGTGGCTGCGACGCCGCTTCCGCTTCCGTGGGCTCTACCAGGCGCTGATCTTCTTTCCCTGGGCCATCTCGGGGTTCCTGATCGGCATCCTGTTCCGCTGGATGTTCAACAGCGAGTTCGGGGTGGTCAACGACCTGCTGATGAAGGCGCACCTGATCGACGAGCCCGTGGCCTGGCTCGCCGACCCGAAGACCGCCATGGTCGCCGTCATCGTCGCCAACATCTGGTACGGCGTGACGTTCTTCGCCATCATGATCCTCGCCGCACTGCAGTCGATACCCGACGAGATCTACGAGGCCGCCGCGCTGGACGGCGCGGGCAAGGCGCGCACGCTGTTCCGCATCACCATCCCGTACATCCGGACGACGCTGGCCCTGACGGTGCTGCTGCGCGTCATCTGGATCTTCAACTTCCCGGACCTCATCTTCGGGACGACGGGCGGCGGGCCGAACAACGAGACGCACATCGTCACGACCTGGATGATCAACATCACCCAGCAGGGCGACTACGGAAAGGCGTCCGCACTCGGCCTGCTGGTGGTCGCCGGACTCCTGCTGTTCTCGGTCTTCTACCTCACGGCCACCCGCGAGAAGGGAGCGACGTCGTGAACACCCGCGAGTCCGCGGCCGGGAAGACCGTCAGGATCGGCTTCCTCACGCTCTGGCTGATCTTCACCGTCTTCCCGCTGTACTGGATCACCGTCACCTCCTTCAAACCTCCCGGCGCCATCTTCGCCTTCCCCCTCGCGTACTGGCCCGAGGACTTCTCCCTGGAGAACTACGCCGGCCTGTTCGACAAGGCACAGTTCGGCGTCTACCTCACCAACAGCCTGATCGTGGCCACGGTCGCGGGCACCGTGGCGACCGTCATCTCGATGCTGTCGGCCTACGTACTGGCCCGGTTCGAGTTCCGCAGCAAGACCGCCCTGCTCATGGCCGCGCTGGTAACCCAGATGATCCCCGCCTTCATCGCGCTGGGGCCGCTCTATCTGCTGATGACCGACCTGCAACTGGTCGACAACCGCTTCGGACTCGTCCTGGTCTACATCGCGGTCTGCATCCCGTTCTGCACGGTGATGCTCCGCGGCTTCTTCGAGAACATCCCGGACACCCTTGAAGAGGCCGCCATGATCGACGGCTGCTCACGGTTCGGCGCCCTGTTCCGGGTCCTGCTGCCGGTGATGAGGCCGGGCATCGTCGCGGCCTTCATCTTCAACTTCGTCAACTGCTGGAACGAGCTGTTCCTCTCCGTCACGCTGATGAACAGCGACGGCAACAAGACCGTGCCCACGGCACTGAACGGCTTCATCTCCAGCTTCAACATCGACTGGGGCTCGATGTCCGCGGCGGCGGTCCTGACGATCCTGCCCACCATGGTGCTCTTCGCCTTCGCCAGCCGGCACATCGTCCAGGGCCTGACGGCGGGTGCTGTGAAGGGGTGACCGGCGTGAGGCGCCGGCCCCGTACGGGGCCCGTCACGACATAGGTGTACCGCCGGGCGGTTCCCCGCCCGGCGGTACACCTCACGCGACGCTCTCGCGGGGCACAGCCCCGGGACGTCAGACCGTGCCGCGCCAGGCCCCGTCGGCCACGCCGCGGGACTCGATGAACTGCTTGAAGCGGCTCAGGTCACCGGACGTGCGGTGCTTGACGAACCCCAGCTTGTCGCCGACGTTCTCCGTGATGCCCGCCGGGTCGAAGTCCATCTGCAGCATCACCTTCGTGCGCGCGTCGTCGAGACGGTGGAAAGTGACCACACCGGCCTGCCGCACGTCGCCGTCGACGGTGGTCCACGCCACGCGTTCGTCCGGGATCTGCTCGGTGATCCGCGCGTCGAACTCGCGCTTGACCCCCGCGATTTCGGTCACCCAGTGGGTGAGCGTGTCGGTCCGCTGCTCGATCCGCTCGACACCCTCCATGAAGCGCGGGAACGTCTCGAACTGGGTCCATTGGTTGTAGGCCGTGCTGACCGGTACATCGACCTCGATCGACTGCTCGACCTTCGACATCGAATGCCGTCCTTCCGTGGTGACTTGGTGCGCCCGCGGCGTCAGGGATGCCACGGGCGTGGGTTCCACGACGCCCCGGGTACCCGAGGCGACGGCCCGTATGCCTGCCGCGGCTTCTCCGGCCGCCGGATCGGCGCCTCCCGCACCACCGGCGCCGACCAGAGCCCTCCCGACGACTAGAGTTCCGAAGGGGACAGGACAGAGGGGGCGCGGAGTGGCCGAGGTCAACGTCAGTCTCGATGCCGAGCTGGTCGTGGAAGTGATGGTCCTGGCGGGGATCGGATCCCCGCAGGACGCCGTCGAAGCAGTCGTACGCGACTACATCGCCCGCGGGCACCGCACCGAGACCCGTACCGGGTTCACGGACCGGAAGCTGCGGGAGGCCGCGAGCCGGCCGGAGGAGCCGCAGGGCTGATCGCCTTCCGCGGTGCGCCGGGCGGCTGTTGGGTGAGCAGCGGCCGCTCGCGACGGGCGACGAGGGTGGCGAGGAGCAGGGCGGCGCAGGCGACGAGGGACGAGCCGCGCCAGCCGAGGGCTTCGAGCACGGGCGCGGCGGCGGCGGTGCCGAGGGCTCCGGTGATGAAGTACAGCACCAGGTAGACGCTGCTGAGGCTGCCGCTGCGCTCGGGGTCGACGGCGATGATCCGGCTCTGGTTGGCCGCCTGCGCGGCGAAGCATCCGGCGTCGAAGAGGGCGAGACCGAGCGCGGTGACCAGGGGGCTGCCCAGCCCGGTGGCCAGAAGGGCGGTTCCGGCGGACGCGGCCAGCAGGCCGGCAGTGATCACGGTGCGGGCCGTGCAGCGGTCGGTCAGCCGTCCGGTCAGCGGAAGGACGGCGAAGCCGAGGAGTCCGGCCAGGCTGTAGAGCCCGATCTCGGACGGGGCGAGCGAGTGGGGCGGCTGGGCGAGGGCGAGGGTGAGGGTGACCCAGACGAGGTTGAAGGCGAAGTACCACAGGCCGCCGGCGGCCACCGCGCGCCGCAGTTGCGGATGTCCGCGCAGCAGTGGGGGAAGCGACCGGAGCGTGGCGAGGTAGCCGTGGCCGGAGGACGGCCGCTGCCGAGGGAGGAGCGCCGCGGTGCAGAGGGCGCCCAGCAGGGCGAGGACGGCGAAGACGCACAGCATCCGCCGCCACCCGAGGAGGTCGGCGAGCGTTCCGCCGGCCAGCCGGCTCAGCAGGATGCCGGCCGACATCCCGGCGGCCACGACGGCGACATCGGTGGCGCGGCGCCCGGGCGGTGCGTGGCGGCCGGCGATGCTGCCCGCCTGCGCCGCGACGCCGGCCGCAGCCCCGATGAGCAGGTAGGCGACGAGGAGGACGGCCGCGCCCCGGGCGGTCGCCGCCAGCAGGAGAGCGGCGGCCAGGAGCGTGAGCTGTCCGGTGATCAGGCGGTTGGGGGCCACGTGGTCCGTGAGGGGGAGCAGCAGGGCGAATCCGCACATGCAGCCGATGAGCGCGGCCGTCGGCACGAGACCGATCACGGCGAGGGGGACGCCGAGATGCGCGGCAATGTCGGTGAGCGCGGGCTGGACGGCGTAGTTGTTCGCGATCGCCGTACCGGCCGTGCAGGCGAGGAGGAACGTGCCGCCGCGGGAGAGGGTCACGGCCTCTCGCCCCGGGCGAGGACGACGGCGTAACGGCAGGCGGCACCGCTGGTGTTGGCGAAGACGCACGGGGCGGGATCGCCCAGTTCGATGGTGTCGCCCGCCTCCAGTTCGTGAACCGTGTCGCCCTCGTGGAAGGTCAGCCGGCCGTCGAGCACCCAGACGACCTGGCGGACGAAGGCGAAGGCGGCGGCCGGATACGGCACCCGGGCACCGGCGGGCAGATCGATCTCCGCGATCTCCGCGGGAAAGTGCGGCCCGGTGATCTGGCGTCGGCGGTAGCCCGTCGCCGGATCGCGCCATTGAGCGGCGTCGGTCTTCCGGCGCACACCCGCGGCCGTGCCCGTGCCGTGCCCGCCGGGCTCGGCGCCCTCGCCCTCGCCCTCGCCGGTGTCGGTCGAGCCCTCGGCGAGGGCGAGCAGGGAGGAGACACTGAGCTGGAAGGCGGCCGAGAGTTTGCCCAGCACGACGGCGGTGGGGCTGCTCTCGCCGCGCTCGATCCGGTGGATCATGGCGCGGGAGACGCCCGAGGCGTCGGCGAGCTGCGCCAGCGTCCACCGGCGCCGCTCCCGCTCGGTGCGGACGCGTGCGGCGATCTGCCCGACCAGAGGATCTACTATGTTGGACATGGTTCCAATATACGAGAAGCCCGGCGCGGTGAAGGTCCGCCCGGCGGACCCCGGCGACCTGGACGCCGTGCTCGCCATCCGCAACCACGCGGTCGAGCACTCGACCGCCCTGTGGACGGAGACGAAGCAGACGCCTGCCGAGGGCGCCGCCTGGCTCGCCGCGCACCTGGACCGCGGCTCGGCCTTGGTGGCCGAGGCCGGGGGCGAGATCGCCGGCTTCGCGGTCTACGCCCCGTGGCGGGAGCTGGAAGGTTTCCGGCACACGGTCGAGGACTCGGTCTACGTCCGCGAGGACCGGCACGGGCTGGGTGTGGGCTCGGCGTTGCTGGCCGCGCTCGTCTCGTCGGCACGTCTGGCCGGGCATCACACCGTCATCGCGGACATCGAGGCGGGCAACGTCGCGTCGGTCCGGCTGCACGAGCGCTTCGGATTCGAGCACGTCGGCACGGTGCGGGAGGCCGGCATCAAGTTCGGGCGGTGGCTGGACCTGACGATCATGAGGCTCCCCCTGACCTGACGACTGGTCAGCTGCTTCGTTGGTGGCTGTGGGCGTGGCCGTGGCGGTGACCGGCCGGCCGGGGGCGGGATGCGTGGCGGGGCCGCCGTCCGCGGACGGCGGCCCCGCCACGGGAACCCGCGGTCACCCGACGGAGCGGGTCACAGACTCGCGTCGCGGTGCGTGGGACGGCCGTCGAGGACCGTGAGGAGGACGGGCAGGTCCGGCAGATCGATGGCGGCGGTGGTCAGCGGGTTGTCGGCGAGGACCGTCAGGTCGGCACGGAAGCCCACGGCGATCCGGCCGGCCTCGTGCTCCTCGCCCGCCGCGTAGGCGGCGTCGACGGTCATGCCTTGGAGGGCCTCCAGCGCAGTCAGAGCCTGCTCCGGACGGTGCGGCGGCTGGGTGAGGTCGCGGCTCGGCCGGCGGTGGCGGGCGCCCGCCATGACGCCCAACGGCGGGTAGGGCGCGATCGGCCAGTCCGAGCCCAGGACCACGGTGGCGCCGGAGTCCCGCAGGTCGCGGCAGCGCCATGCGCGCGAGGCGCGCTCCTCGCCGAGGCGGCGCGACCAGTTGTCGGTGTGGTCGGCGCGGGTGAAGTCGCAGCAGTGGGTGGGCTGCATGGACGCGATGACGCCGAGCTCGGCGAAGCGGCTCAGAGTGTCGTCGGGCACGGTCTCGATGTGCTCGATCCGGTGCCGTGGCCCGCGCTCCCCGGCGGTTCTCGCCTTCTCGACCGCGTCGAGGGCATGCCGTACGGCGGCGTCACCGATGGCGTGCGTGGCGGTGGGCACGCCGGCCCGGTGGAGCTCGCCCACGGCGGCGGTGTAGGCCTCGGGGTCCGGCCAGAAGGCGTGCGCGGACTCGCCGTGGCAGTCGGGGCGTTCCAGCCAGGCGGTGCCGTTGTCGATGGTGCCGTCCATGAACAGCTTGACCCCGTTGGTCCGCCACAGCGCACCGCCGGTGCCCTGCTGCTCGATGAGCGCGCGCAGGCCGTCGGCGTCGGTGCCGGGCTGGCACCAGGGCGCGACCCGCAGCCGCAGCGGCAGCTCTCCGGCCGCGTCGAGGTCGGAGTAGAGGGCCACGCTGTCGCCATTGGCGTCCATGGCGTGGCCGCCCGTGAGTCCCGCCGCGGCCATGCCGCGCAGGGCGGCGGCGAACCGGGCGCGGCGCTCCTCGCGCGTCGGCTGGGGGGCGGCCCGCTCGACGAGTTCGCAGGCGGCGTCCTCCAGGAGCAGGCCGGTGGGGCGGCCCTTGTCGTCACAGACGACCTCGGCGGCCTGGTCGAAGGTCCGCGGCCCGTCGACGCCGGCGAGTTCGAGCGCGCGCGGGCTCGCCAGCATGGAGTGCGCGTCGAAGAGCTGGAGGAGCGCCGGGACGCCGTCGAGCACGGGTGCCAGGGCCGCGGCTTCGACGGGTCTGTCCCCGAAGGCGTTCGGGTCCAGGCCCCAGCCGTGCAGCCACGCGCCAGGGGCGAGGTTCCGCACCGCGCCGGCCAGCGCCTCGCGCACCTGGGCCAGGTCGGTGCAGCCCGACAGGTCGAGGCCGTGCGTCAACTCCGCGCCCGAGACGGGGTGGAGGTGCCCGTCGACCAGGCCGGGGGTCACCACGGCCCCCTTGAGGTCGACCACCGTCGTCGAGGAGTCTGCGAGCGCCCGTATACGGCGGTCGTCTCCCAGTGCCGAGATCCGTCCTGCGGACACGGCCAGGGCGGTCTCCGGCAGGAACTCGCCGGTGACCGGGTCGAGCAGGCGGGCGGAGAGCAGGACGAGAGGGGTGCGCACAGCGGCTCCTCGAAGAAAGGGGTTGGAGAGAGGGGCGGTTGGGGCTACCGGACGGTGGGCGGACGGGTCCGTGCCCGTCGGCTGCCGCGGCCGGTGTCGACGGCTCGGCCGAGCGGGCGGCGGGCACGGCGTCCGTGTCCGGTTCAGGAGTGGGTCGCAGGCCCGGGGTCGGTGTCCGGTGGCAGGGCCTGCGGCAGTCTCCGGGCCGGAGCCGGAGCCGGAGCCGGGCCCGGGGTCCGTGTCCGGGGTCCGTGTCCGTTCAGGATCCGGCGGGCGCAGGGGCCAACGTGCCGGTCGGCAGGCCCAGTTCGCGCTCCGCCGTCGTGACGGCCATGCGCGTCACGGCCTCGGGCCGGTTGCTGGTGTCGGTGTTGGCATGGGCGCCGAGGCCGTCGAGTACGACAAGAACCTGAATGGTCGTCACATACGGGTCGGTGGTGCGGAATTCGTCGCGCTCGACGCCCTCGCGGATGAGGTCTGCCAGCCGCTCGCGCCAGGCGGCCTCCTGCGCGGCGACCCGGTCGCGCAGAACGGGCCGGTAGCGGCTGAGGTGCCGTGCGTTGATCCAGAGCCGGCTGATGTTGTCGTACGCCTCGCCCGTCGCGTGCGCGAAGAACCGTGCCAGGCGCTGGGTGGGGGTGGTCCCGTCCGGTCCCCCGGCCGGCAGGAGCGTGTCGAGCTCGGCGCTCGCGGCAACTCCCTCTACACCGGCCCGATCGCCGCTGCCCTGGGCGGCCTGGACCTCTCCCTGCCCGCCGGCATGATCGTCTCCGCGGTCGTCTACGCCGTCCTGATGCGCAACGACCGCGCCGTGCTTGCCGCGAGGGCCGGGGCATGAGCGACTGTAAGGTCCTGCGGCTCGCCGGGGACAGTCCGTGGAGGCGCGGCCACGAACGCGGCCGCCGCGCCCGTGACGACATCGCCCGAGCGTGGGGCGTCTACGCGAAGCTCTTCGAGACCGTCGCGGCGGGGAGCGGGCGGACGCTCGACGTTCCCGCGCTCGCCCGGCGCACGGCCGACGCGACCCGCGCGTGGGCACCGGAGCCGGTCGAGGAGATGGAAGGGGTCGCCGAGGGCGCCGGAGTGCCTTTCTGGACGATCGCCGCGCTCAACGCACGCACCGAGATCCTCGCCGAGGCGGGCGCGCCCCGCGCCGGTGAATGCTCCACACTGGTCCGCACCGGCACCCGGACCACCGGCGGCCAGTGCTGGGACTGGCACGAGGAACTCGCCGACGCCTGGCACATCCAGACCCTCAGCGGCGGCACCCGGAACTTCGCGGGCATCACCGAGTACGGCATCCTCGCGAAGATCGGTGTCAACGACGCCGGGGTGGCCGTGCTCTTCAACATCCTCGGTCACCGGGACGACGCGGCCACCGGCGTGCCCGTTCACCTCGTGGCCCGCCATGTCCTCGGCACGGCAGGGTCGTTCGAGGAGGCCGTCGGCATCCTCACCGGAGCGCCGGTCTCCGCCTCGACGGTCATGACCGTCGTGACCGCCGACCGCGCGGCGTCCGTCGAGACGAGCCCGGCGGGCTCCGCGGTGATCACACCGGACGACGGAGGGTGGCTCGTGCGCACCAACCACTTACTCGCCCCCGCCCTCGCGGCCGGTGAACTGCGCGGACGGCGTGAGCCGGAGACCTACGACCGGCACCGCCTGCTCACGGCGCGGGTGCTCGGCCACCCGGGCCCGGACGGCCCCGACGACCTCGCCGGACTGCTCACGGCCCACCGGGACGACGGCGCCGAGGTGTGCTGCCACGCACCGGAGGGAGGCGCGCTGGGCACCCGATGGGCGACGCTGGCCACCGTCGCGGTGGACCCGGCAGAGCGGCGGCTGCTGGTGCACGAGGGCGGTCCGTGCTCGGCACGGCCGTCGGAGTGGACACCGGTCACCGCGCCGATGCCCTGAGCCGGCCGCACGCGAAGGAGCCGGTCGGCGGTGGCCCCGCGGCCCGGCTCGCCGGTGTGTCCGGGCGATGACGCGCCCCGGTCGGGTCCGGCACGCCATCGCTGCCCGCGTCCCGCCGCGAAACGTGTGATCGCGGCGAGCGTGACCGGACGGGCGAACTCCGAGGCCACCCGGGGGCGTCAGGTGCTCACTGACGTACGGACTCTCCGACCAGAGCGCGGGTCAGCTCCATGAGGCGACGCCGGGCCGCGCCGTCGTACGCCTGCTCGTGCGCGCGGGCGTCCGTGAACTGGTCGAAGTAGCGGCCGGTCGTGGATTGCAGAGCCGGATCGGTGATCAGCCGGACGGTCGGCCGTACCCCCTCCTCGACGCCGGTCACGGGCGTGAGGCCGTATGCGCGTACGCCCTCGGTGTCCATCAGATGCGCCGGGTGAAGGGCGTTCACGGTGACGGCGGTGCCGGCGAGTTCGGCAGCCAGCTCGAAGGTCGCCATGATCATCGCGAGCTTGCTGCGGCAGTAGGCGCGCAGCCCCTCGTACCCGTGCTCCAGCATCACGTCGTCGAAGTCGACGGCCTCCTGGCCGATCGAGGCCACGTTCACCACACGGGCGGGCGCGGACGCGGTGAGCAGGGGCAGCAGATCGCGGGTGAGAGCGTACGGGGCGAGGTGGTTCACGGTGAAGCGCAGCTCGTGCCCCTGCCTGCTCACCTCGCGCCGCAGGGGATCGGAGCCGCCGCCGGCCACCGCGTTGTTGACCAGGGCGTCGAGCCGGGGCTCCCGCTCCCGCACGCCGGCGGCCATCGCGCGCACCTGGTCGAGGTCGGACAGATCCGCGAGGTAGGTGCGGACGGGTGCGTCAGGGACGGTGGCGCGTATCTCGGCCACGACGGCGTCGAGGCGGGCGCGGTCGCGGCCGTGGAGCAGGACGGTGTGACCCTGAGCGGCGAGGTGGAGTGCGATGCCGCGGCCCAGCCCCTGGGTCGCGCCGGTGATCAGGACGGTGCGTCGGTTCATGGCGGCAGCCTGGCAGGCGCGTGTTGGGTCCCGGGAGTGCGTGCTGAACCTGGTGTCGCCACCACCAGGCACGGCTGACCGGCACCCGACGCACGATGCCCGGGAGCCGTCACGCGGCCGCCGCTGCGTGCCGTCGTCCGATGTCGAGCACCGCGAGACAGCCCTCCACGTCCCAGGCGGCGCGGCCCACGAACAGACCGTCGACGCCGGGTACGCCGAGCAGCCGGGCCGCGTTGCCGGGATTGACGGAACCGCCGTAGAGGACGCCCGCGACCCGGCCGCCCCACTCGGCGGCCAGCGCCTTGTGCACCGCGGCCGTCTCCTCCGGCCGCGGCTCACGGCCGTGCTCGCCGATCGCCCACACCGGCTCGTAGGCGATGAGCGCGCGCGAGGTGTCGGTGAGGCCGTCGAAGGCGGCGGCCACCTGCCCCAGCACGTGATCGACCGAACCGCCCCGCGCGAACACCTCGGCGCTCTCGCCGCAGCAGACCAGCGGCGTCAGTCCGTGCCGCAGCGTGGCCGCGACCTTGCGGGCCACGGTGGCGTCGGTCTCGCCGAAGTGCTCACGCCGCTCCGAGTGACCGATCTCGATGATGCGCGCACCCGCGTCGGCCGCCTGCGGCACCGAAATCTCCCCGGTCCAGGCTCCTTCGTCCGCCCAGTGGGCGTTCTGCGCCCCGGTCAGGACGCGGGGTTCGCCGCACAACACCGCCGACACCTCGGCCAGCGCCGTGGCCGGCGGAATGACGAACGGCTGGACACCCGGCAGCCCTTCGCCGAGAGCCGAGCGCAGCCGCGCGGCGTACGCGACCGACTCCGCGCGCGTCTTGGTCATCTTGAAACTCGTACCGATCCACAGCACGGGCGTCACTCCCGTCCGGCACTGGGTTCGTACGCGCACAGCGCGTCCACCTTCGCGGCGGACGCCGACGCGGTGTCGAACGTGTACGTCAGCCACTCGCGCACGAGCCTGCGGGCCAGTTCCAGGCCGATGACGCGCTGACCCAGGCAGAGCACCTGGGCGTTGTTGGACAGGACGGAGCGCTCGACGGAGAACGAGTCGTGGGCGGTGACCGCCCGTACGCCCGGCACCTTGTTGGCGGCGATCGCCACCCCGAGGCCCGTGCCGCACACCAGCAGGGCCCGGTCCGCGGAGCCCGCGGCGACCCTGCGTGCCGCTTCGACGGCCACGTGCGGGTAGTCGGTGGTCTGCCCGGCGCTCACGCCGACGTCGGAGACCGAGGTGACCGAGGGATGGGCGGCCAGATCCGCCTTGAGCGCCTCCTTGTAGTCGAAACCCGCGCTGTCGGAGCCGACGACGATGTGCATCAGTGCTTCTCCTGCCGGAAGTAGGGGGTGAGGGCGGACACGACGAGTGCGAGGGAGACGGCGCCCGCGTCGGGTGTGCCGAGGCTGCGGTCGCCGTGGGCACGGGCCCGGCCGCGCCGGGCGGCGATCGACGCGGTCGCCTCGGCGGCCCGCGCGGCGGTGTGTGCGGCGTCCGCCCACGCGGCCGCGCAGGAGTGGTGGGGGAGTGCGGCTTCGAGCCGGTCCCTGAAGGGGACGGCCGCGTCGACGAGGGTCTTGTCCCCCGGCTCCGCACCGCCGAGCCGCTGCACCGCGTCCACCGCGGCCCGCACGCCCGCCGCGATCCGCGCGGCGTCAGCGGCGCCGGTGTCACCCAGCGCGGAGCCGAACGCGGTCAGCGCGGCGGCCCACAGGGCGCCGGACGTTCCGCCGGCGCGCTCCGACCACGCGGCTCCGGCCCGCCCCAGCACCGTACGGGCCCCGGCGCCGAGCGAGACGGCCTCCTCGGCCGCCGTCGCGGCGGCCTCGGCACCGCGCCGCATGCCGATGCCGTGATCGCCGTCCCCGGCGACGGCGTCGATGTCGCCGAGCCGCCGCTCGTGTGCCACGACCGTGTCGCGCACGGTCCCCAGCGCCTCGGCGATCCGCGCGCCGAGTGCCCGCGACGCGGAGTCCCCCGGGACGACAGGGGGTGTGCGGGCGCCGGCGGCCGGGTCGTCGGTGCGCGGCGGCCGGGGGGCCAGGTTCCCGCGGCGGAAGGCGGGGGTGGCGGCGGGGGCCGTCCACAGCGCCTCCAGGTCCGGGTCGAGGAACGTGACGGTGAGGGAGAGGCCCGCCATGCCCAGGCTGGTGACCTGTTCCCCGACCACCGGGGCGACGACGGTGAGACCTTCCGCCGTCAGCCGTTCGACGACGCGACGGTGGACGACGTACAACTCCTCGTACTTGGTGGCGCCGAGGCCGTTGAGGAGCAGGGTGATCCGGTCGGATCCGCCTGCCGCGGCCGCCGCCTCGGCGCGTTCGGCCAGCACGCCGTCCACGAGCAGGTCGGCGGCGCCGTCGGCGGTCGGCAACGGACGCTCCTCGATGCCCGGTTCGCCGTGGATGCCGAGCCCGACGCCCATTCGCCCGCTGTCCACGGTGAACAGGGGCCGCCCGGCGCCCGGGAGCGTGCATCCGCCGAAGGCGAGGCCGAGGGAGCGCGTCGCGGCGTTGGCCTTCCGTCCGGCCCGCTCCACCGCGTCGAGCGCGCGGCCCTCCTCCGCCGCCGCGCAGAGGATCTTCAGCACGGGCAGGTCGCCGGCGATGCCTCTGCGCAGCCGTGTCCCGTCCGCGGGACCCGAGGCGATGTCGTCGGTGACGGTGACGATCCGGACGTCCACTCCCTCCCCGCGCAACTGCTCGGCCGCCTGCCCGAAGTGCAGGACGTCGCCCGCGTAGTTGCCGAAGCCGAGGACCACACCGCCGCCGTTCTCGGCGGCCCGGGCCACCGAGCAGATCTGGGAGGCGGAGGGGGAGGCGAAGATGTTGCCGCACGCGGCTCCGTGGGCGAAGCCGGGGCCGACCCAGCCCGCGAAGGCGGGGTAGTGACCGGTCCCGCCGCCGAGGACGACCGCGACCTGCCCCGCGGGAGTGGCGGACGCCCGTACGACGCCGCCGTGCACGATGCGCACGTCGTCGGGGTGGGCGGCCGCGAATCCGGCGAGGGCCTCGTCGGCGAAGGCGCCGGGGTCGTTGACGAGCAGGGTCACGTCGCCACCTCGGCCCGCGCGCCCGTGAGCAGCGGGAGTTTCAGGGACAGGACGCGACGCAGGTAGTCGCGGTTGCGCGCGGAGACGCCGAGTCCGTCGCCGCCGTAGTGCTCCGTGCAGATGGGGCCGTCGAAGCCGGCCCGCAGGGCGAGGTCGAGGGCCCGCCGGTAGTCGATGACACCGCCCTCCACCGGTGCGGGCACCGTGAAGTACGCCCCGGTCGCCGGGTCGGTGTCGCGGTAGTAGTTCTTGATGTGCCAGTAGTTGACGTGCGGCAGCACCGGGCGGAGCAGCTCCTCCCAGGGCGGCACCGGCCGGTGCAGGCGGACCAGGTTGCCGATGTCCGGGTTGATGCCGACGTTGGGCAGGCCGATGTCACGGACGAGACGCACGGCGCTCTCCGGGGTGCCGAGGTAGGTGTCCTCGTACATCTCCAGGGACAGGCGCAGCCCGTGCCGCGCCGCGCGCTCGCCTGCGAGGCGCAGCCGTTCGACCGCCAGGGCCCAGGTGCGTTCGTCGTCGTGGGGGTCGCTGCCCCCGGGCTCGTGCCAGAACCACATGGCCCGCCGCTGCGCCTCGGTGAGGGGCCGGTGGAGGCCGGCGCACACGACGGTGGTGCCGAGTTCGGCGGCGGCGTCGACGGTGCGCAGGAGATAGGCGAGGTTGGCGGCCGCGGTGGCCGGGTCGGGGTCGATGACGCTGCGCCGGGTCACGGAGACGGCGGTCACGCCGAGTTCGTGTTTCTTGAGCACGAGGGCGAGTTCGCGCAGCCGCTCGGGGGAGAGGTCTCCCGGACGCAGCCAGCTGTCGGTGAGATCGACGTGGTCGAAGCCCTCGGCGCCGACCTCGCCCAGGACCGCGGCCCAGTCGGTGGCGGGCGCGTCCTGGACGGGACGGCCGTCCGGGGTGGTGCCGGGGAACTGCAGGAGTGCGGCGCCGATGGGCCAGTCCTGCGCGGTGTGGGGCATGGTCGCCTCCGGGTCGGTCCTGGGAAGCCTGGGGAAGCGTGCGGTCGTGCGGGCGCCGGCCGGTCGTGGCCCCGTGAGGGGCACGGGTCCCGGCGCGCAGGGCGCCGACCGCAACGCGATAATCGTAGACCCTATAGGATCTTTTTAGTAGGGGTCTGCTGCGCAACCTCGGCTCGGGCGTGCCTCCGGCGCTACGATTGCCGCGAGATGACGAGCAAAGAGACCAGCCTCAGCGACAAGCCCCGGCCGCGGACCCCGGTGGTCCCGCGCCGCGCCCTGCGTGACGGCGTGTACGACGCGATTCTGGAGAAACTCCTCGACGGCTCGGCCCCGCCCGGCAGTTCGCTGGGGATCGACCCCTTGGCCAGGGAACTGGAGGTGTCGCCGACCCCGGTGCGCGAGGCGCTGGTCCAGCTCGAGCACACGGGCCTGGTCACGCGGACCGCCCTCAAGGGCTATCGCGTCGCGCCGCCGCTCTCGCCGGGCCAGCTGGCCGAGCTCATGGACATGCGCTGCATTCTGGAGACGGCCGCCGTGGAGCGGGCCCTTCCGCATGCCGACGACCTGGTCCCCGAGCTGCAGGCCGCCCACGCCCGGCACGTCCTCGCCGCCCACCGCGTCCGAAAGCTGCGCGGAGCCGAGGGCCGGCCCGCGGACTTCGCCGATCTGCGCGACTACTTCACCGCGGACTGGGAGTTCCACCTCACGATCATCCGAGCCGCCGGGAACCGGTTCCTGACCCAGTCCGTCGAGTCGCTCGGCGCCCATGTGCACCGGCTTCGGCAGACCGCGGACCACGGCACCATGGACCTGGAGCAGGCCGTCGGCGAGCACGCGGCGATCCTCGCCGCCTTCGCCTCGGGCGATCCGGAGCAGCCCGTGGCCGCCATGCGGGACCACCTGGAGGCGGTGGCACGACGCGTGTCGGCCGACGGCTGAATCCCGGCGCCGTACAACGTTGTCCGGCCGCGGGCGCATCGCATCGCCGATGCGCTCCGCGGCCGTTTTCGTCTTCCGTGTCCGGAACTTTTCGTCCGGCCTCTTGTCAACGCACGGACCGGCCCCTAGCTTCTTCGCATATCCCATAGGATCTCTGATGTCGCAGGGATGCGCGACCGGAGACTTCCTCCCCCTGACGCAAGAAGGCTACGAATGAAGCCACCTCTGCGCATGGCGCTGGCCGCCACGAGCGCCATCACCCTGCTCTCCGGGTGTTCGCTGCTGAACACGAGCCCCCCGGTGCCTCGCGACTGGACTCCGCGCGGTTCGGTGTCCGCCCTGGTCGCCTTCGCCCCCGGCGGCGGGAGCGACCGCTCCGCCCGGGTCATCGCCCAGGGCCTCAACGAACTCGACGCGGGCTTCGACGTCAACGTCGAGAACAAGGAAGGCGGCTCCGGCGCCGTCGGCTGGGCCACCTTCATGGCGGAGAAGGGCAACGGAAACGCTCTGCTGGTGGCCGAAAGCGCGCTCAACACCCTGCCGATCGTCTACGACGTGCCCTTCACCTACCGCGACTTCACACCGCTGGTGATGTTCGCCAAGGACTCGCGCATGGTCGTGGCGGGCAAGGACTCCCCGTTCGACACCTGCAAGGAACTCGTCGAGGCGAGCCGCGAGAAGGCCGTCAAGACCGGCTCCAGCGGCAAGACCGGCGCCGACTCCCTCGTCGTCGCGGCGTTCGAGAAGAACGGCGGCAAATTCTCCGTCGTCCCCTACGGATCCACCGGCGAAGTCCTCACCGGGCTGCTCGGCGGCCGGATCGACGTGGCCCCCGCCAGCGCCGCGGCCGCCAAACCGTACCTGGAGAGCGGCGACTTCAAGGCGCTGTGCACGCTGACCGACAAGCGCTACGACGACCCGCTGCTCGGCCGCGTGCCGACCGCCGGGGAGCAGGGCCTGGACGCCAGGGTCACCATCTGGCGCGGCGTGCTGGCCCCCAAGGGCATCGACGACGTCCAGCGCGACTACTGGATCAAGGCGATCCGCAAGGCCATGCGGGCCGACACCTACCAGGACTACATCCGAGGCGACCTGCTCATCCCCGCCGACGTCGCCGGCGAGGACTTCGAGAGGTTCCTCCACGGCTACGACAAGCAGATGCGGGAGGCGCTGTCATGACGCACACGACCCCCGTGCCGCCCGCCCGCCGACGGCGTTCCGTGCTCACGGCGCACGCGGTGCTCGCCGCCCTCGGCGGACTCTTCTTCGCCGGCTCCTTCTCCTACCCGTGGACCAACCCGGAGGACGGCACCGTCGGAGCGGGCGCCCTGCCACGCGTGGCCGGACTCCTGCTGCTGCTCATCGGCCTCGGCCTCGTGCGGCAGGAGGTGCGCGCCGGATCCGTCCTCGAAGGGGACGGGCACGTCGAGGAGTCCGCCGGCCACACGGCGGCGCAGCGGCGGGAGATTAGCCGCAAGCTCGTCGTCGTCACGGCCGCCATGGCCGTCACCGCTCTGCTGATCCCGGTCCTGGGCATGCTGCCGTCACTCGCCCTGATGACGCTGTTCCTGACGGCCGTCGTCGAGCGGATGCCCCGGCCGGCCGCCCTCGCCACCGCAGCGGGCGTACTGGTTGTCTCCTACGTGCTGTTCGTCGTGGTCCTTCGGGTACCACTGCCGTTCGGTGTGTTCGACCCGGTCCTGTGGAGCACCCTGTGATCGACCACATCGTCACCGGCTTCGGTGCGGCCCTCAGCGCCGAGAACCTCCTGTGGTGCTTCGTCGGCGTCCTGCTCGGCACCGTCATCGGCATCCTGCCCGGCCTCGGCTCCGCCACCGGCGTCGCCATCCTCATCCCGGTCACCCTCACCTTCGACCCGCTGACCGCGCTGATCATGCTCGCGGGCATCTACCACGGCTCGCAGTTCGGGGCCACGATCACCGCCATCCTGATCGCCACCCCCGGCGAGGCGTCCTCCGTCGTCTCCACCCTCGACGGCTACCGGATGGCACGGCAGGGCAGGGCCGGACCGGCGCTGGCGGTCTCCGCGCTCGGGGCCTTCGTCTCGGCGATGGTCTCGCTGTTCGCGCTCGCCGCCGTCGCGCCCTTCTTCGCCCGGCTCGCCCTGGACTTCGGTCCGCCCGAGATGCTCGCCGTGATGATCCTCGGCCTGTGCACGATCGTCGTGTTCTCCGGCAGGAATCTCCTCCTCGGCATGGGCATCGGCCTCGCCGGCATCCTCATCGCCTGCATCGGCATCGACGTCGGCTCCGGCACCCCCCGCTACACGTTCGGCCAGATCGACCTGTTCGGAGGCGTGCCGTACGTCGAGGTCATGATCGGTCTCTTCGCCATCGGAGAACTGCTGAACCAGCTGCACACCGGTATGGCCGAACCGGTCAAGGCACGCTTCCGCGACCTGCTGCTCACCAAGGAGGACCTCAGGCGCGCCACCCCCGCCACCGCGCGAGGAACGGTCGTCGGCTTCCTCCTCGGCTGCCTTCCCGGCGCCGGCACCACGCTGGCCTCGTTCATGGCGTACGGAGCGGAGAAGCGCTTCTCGAAGAATCGTCAGAAGCTCGGCACCGGCGCCATCGAGGGCGTCGTCGCCCCCGACGCGGCCACCAACGCCGCCTCCAACGCCAACTTCGTCCCGACGCTGGTCCTCGGCGTGCCGGGCGGCGCCACCACGGCCGTCCTCCTCGGAGCCTTCCTGATCTACGGCATCCAGCCGGGCCCACTGCTCTTCGAGAACCAGCCCACCCTGGTCTGGGGTCTGCTCGCCTCGTTCTTCATCGGCAACGTCATCCTGCTGATGCTGAACCTGCCGCTCGCCCCGGTCTTCGCCCAACTGCTGCGCGTCCGGTACGCGATCCTGTACCCGCTGATCATCGTCACCAGCCTGATCGGCGCGTACTCGGTCAAGAACAGCATGCTCAGCGTCTGGATCGTGATCGTCTTCGGTCTCGTCGGATACGGCATGAAGCGCCTCAACCTGCCGGTCGCACCGCTCGTGCTCGGCCTGGTGATCGGCCCGCTGTTCGAGAAGGCGCTGGTCCAGACGTCGGCACTCGGCGAGGGCGCCGTGCTCTCCCAGATCACCGGCAGCGGTACCGCGATCGGCATCCTGCTCCTGGCCCTGCTGCTCGTCGCCGGCCCCACGGCGGTCGCGGCGCTTCGCGGGAAGAGGAGCACGGACGATGCCGGCAGGGCGGGCGCGCCGGCCGCCGACGGCACCGACCCGCAGACCACCACGGACCGCGCCGGCACGGCGAGCGGTCACACTCCCGCCGCCGTGGACTCGCTGACCACCACGGACCGCGCCGGCACGGCGAGCGGTCACACTCCCGCCGCCGCGGACTCGCTGACCACCACGGACCGGGCCGGCACGGCGAGCGGTCACACTCCCGCCGGGGCCGACCCCGACCGTCCCACTTCCCAGGAAAGGCCGTCATGAGCACCACCACGACCACCAGCCGTACCCGCGTAGCCGTCACCCTCGGCGACCCCGCGGGTGTGGGCCCCGAGCTGATCGCGAAGCTGCTGTCCCGCCCGGAGAGCACCGCGTCCGCCGACATCGTCCTCATCTCCGACGAGGCCGAGCTGAAGGCGGCGGGGGAGGAAACCGGTCTGCCCATCGTCTACAGCACGGAGCCCATCGCGGGCGTGCCGCTGCTGCACGACAACAGTGCCGCTCGCCCGGTCGCGGCCTTCGAGCGGCGCAAGGCCACAGAAGCCGGCGGCCGCTGGGCGCTCGACAACCTCAGGACGGCCCTCGGCATGGTCAAGCGCGGCGAGGCGGACGCCATCCTCTTCGCCCCGCTCAACAAGACCTCGCTGCACCTGGCCGGTATGACGGAGAACGACGAACTCCGCTGGTTCGAGGACGTGTTGGACGTCGGCGGATTCACCTCGGAGCTCAACGTCCTGCCGGGCCTGTGGACCGCGCGCGTCACGTCGCACGTCTCGATAGCCGAGGTCGCCGAGGGCATCACCCGCGAGAACGTCGTCCAGGCGGGCCGTCTGCTGGACCGGGTGCTGCGCGAGTCGGGCCTCGACGCGCCGCGGATCGGCGTCTGCGCACTCAACCCGCACGCGGGGGAGAACGGCAAGTTCGGCCGTCACGAACTGGACATCATCGGCCCGGCGATCGGCGACCTGGCGGGCGAAGGCATCGACGTGACGGGCCCGTTCCCGTCCGACACGATCTTCCTGCGGGCCAAGGCGGGTGACTTCGACGGCATCCTGACGATGTACCACGACCAGGGGCAGATCGCGATGAAGCTGATGGGCTTCGACGGCGGTGTGACCATCGCCGGCGGACTGCCCGTCCCCATCTGCACCCCGGCCCACGGCACGGCCTTCGACGTCGTCGGCAAGGGCGTCGCCACCACCGGCTCGATCCAGAACGCCTTCGATCTCGCGGTCCGCATCGGCGGGCGCAGGGCGGCGCGCGGGTGACGCGCGAACGACGCCGCGGATGCGGGGCCGCGCGCGGATGAACCCCCGTCGGCGGGGGTACTCGCTCCTCTCCGGGCGCGCCCGCGCCGAGGAGCCGCCGCTGCGCGCCCGTTGAGACGGGAGCCGAGGGGCAGCGCGCCCTGTTCACGGACGCACGTACCATCGGCGCCCCGGTTCCCGGAACCGGGGCGCCGATGGCTCAGGCGTCACCGTGGCGGCGACGGTCGAGGACGCGGCGCTCGGCCTCCTCCACGACGAGGCGTACGGCCGGTTCCTCGTCGTGGGCCGGACCGCCGCCAGGGCCGGCGCAGTGGGAACAGCGCGGGGACGCACGGCGCCCAGAGGGGCTGCACGGACGCCGGAACAGCCGGCGTGAACGTGTTCACGTGCCCATCCGCTCCACACCCACGGCGCGGGCGCGGGCCACGAGGGGGCGCGACACGACGGTGATCGCCAGGGACACCGCGGCGAGGGCGGTGATCGCGGTGCCGGGGGCGACGTGGTGGGCGACGCCGCCGGCAATCGCCGCACCGAGACCCTGACAGGTCATCCGGCCGGCGGACTCCACGCCCTGGACCTGACCGCGGACCGGGCCGGGCGTCAGGTCGAGGAGCTGCTCCTGCAGAGGCAGGGTGGCGGCGAAGCCGACGCCGGCGGCGAACACGGCCGCTGCCGCGACCAGCACCGGCGGACACGTCACGAACAGCAGGAACGGGGCCGCGAGCAGCAGTCGCAGGGGGAAGGCGCAGCGGCGTCGCCGGTCGGCGGTGAGCAGGCGGCCCACGGTCAGGTCCCCGAGCAGCATGCCTGCCGATCCGGCGGCCAGGAGAGGGCCGGCGCTGCGGGGGTCGTAGGAGATGAACAGGGCTTCGCAGCCGACGATCAGCCCGTTGGGAACCCACAGGTTCAGCAGGAGCGCCCGCCGGCCGGAGTGGGAGAAGAGCGCGATGTTCGTGGTCCAGGTACGGCGCAGTCCGGGACGCCTGGTGAGACGGATCGAGTGCTCCCTGACGGTGGCCGCCACCACGACGAGCCCGAGACCGTTCAAGGCCGCGGCGACGGTGAAGAGTCCTTGGGGGCCGAGGTGTCGCAGCAGCACGGCGCCGAGGGCGTAGCCGAGGATGGCCGTGCCGCCGGAGGTGATGTTCATGAGCGAACGGGCCGGAGCGTACGCGGAGGCCGGCACGGCCTCGGCGAGCAGCCCCAGCCGTGTGCCGGTCGCCAGCGACTGGAAGAACCCCAGCACCAGCAGCAGTCCGAACCGGACGGCCAGTGGCAGGCCCGGAACCGCCTGCGCGGCGACGCCCGCGACCGAGACGAACTGGAGCGCGGCGACGGTCCGTCGCGGCCGCCTCCCGTCCGCGACCGACATCAGGGTCAGCGCTCCGAGCACCGTCGCGAACGTGGCGCCGTACATGCTCACGGCCGTCAGGAAGGGCGAACCTGTCTCGTGGTCGACCAGGGTTCCGAGTGCGAAGCCCGACACGGTGCTCGCGGCGACCGACAAGGTGAAGCTGGAGTAGAGGCCGGTGAACTCGCTGTTGCGCAGCAGTTCGCGATAGCCGGTGGTGGGCACGGAGGGCGAAGGTGGAGCGGGGGCGTCAGAGGGCATGAAAAAAGCCTCCGGACGCGTGCACTGCCGCGCCGAAGGCCAACTCACGTCATTCTAACAGGCAGTTGGAGCTGCGTGGCTCACACCGCATGCGTGCCGAGCCGTTTGCGCCTCGCACACATATGTTTGTCTCTCATGTGACGAGATGCCATAGGGGGCATTCGGGTGGTAAGCAGCCCGCACCGCAACTGCGCGAACCAGCCCGGCAGTCCTCCTCATCAGTTGCACGACAACCGAGGAGGTACGCATGAACAGCGGACAGGCTTCCACCATCGCTCCGGTCGCGAGCTCGGCGTTCGACCACTACCGCTTCCCCGGAGCCCTCGTCGACGACCCCGGGACGACGCACATCTCCTACGACGGCCTGGAGTCCGGCGACTACGTGCTGCCCGCCCCCGACCCCGGCCGGCGCGTCCCCCTGCCGCTGGAGCCGGCGGACCGGCGTCGCCTGGACCTGCACGCCGCGCTGACCACCGCGGGCATCGCGCCGCTTCCGGGCGATCTGGCGGCGATCGAGGCACTGTGCACGCTGGACGACACCACCCACGCCGCACTCCAGCGGTGGATCACCCGCTGCCTGTGACTCGCAGGCGGGCATCCGCACCGGACGGTGGGCGGACCAGGGCGCTGCGGGCCGGATCACCCTCCGTGATCCGGCCCGGACGCGCAGACCGGACCGGGGCCGCGCGAGCGGGCTGTCCGTCCGCGGGGGTGCGGCCCCGATCGGCATCGCGCCGCTGAGCCGTCTCCCGCGGGTCCGTGCGCATCGGCTACGTCCTCGCATCCCCGGGCATCGACGCCCGCCGAGCGGACGTCCTCCCTACCCACGCCTCCGATCACCTGCCTGTCCGGGGCGGCATCCGCCTCCCGGGACGACCGGCAGCCGTTGCCGGCGGCTACGGCGCGAGTCCTCACGACCGGCAGGTCCCGTCAGGCGGCGGTGGCCTTGACGGTGACCGGGATGTTGCCGCGCGTGGCTTTGGAGTAGGGGCAGATCCGATGGGCGGCGGCGCCCAGTTCCGTGGCGGTCTTTTGGTCGACGCCGCCGAGCTCGACGTCGATAACGGCAGCCAGGCCGAACTCGCCGTCGTCACCGTGGTTGAGCGTGATCTCGGCGGTGACGGCGGTGCTCGTCAGGCTGACCTTGCGCCCGGCGGCGGCGCGGCGCACGGCCCCCCAGGAAACAGGCCGCCCAGCCCGCCGCGAACAGCTGCTCGGGATTGGTGGCGTTACCGGCGCCACCAGCTCCTTCGGGACGGCCAGAGTGGTCTGCAGAAGTCCGTCCCCGGATCGGACGCGGCCGCCGTTGCGGCCCTCTCCGTCGACGGTCACAACGGCGGTGTAGCTGACTGCCATGACTGCTCTCCCTTTCGTGCATCGAACCTCCGGACAGGCCGCCTGCTGCGTCACCTGTTCAGGTGGTTATTGAATCTTGAAGCTTCATGCATCACTGGTCAAGGCGGTGAGTGCTGTGCTCGATTTGATTGTCATTCCACCAGGTTGACAATGAACAACCGTAGGTAGCGGGCGTGGAGATGGATGCTTGTCACCTGTTTGACCGGTGACGAAGTGTATGGGACAGTCAGGCATCGAACAGGTCCTCACACGTAGACGCACGGAGGGATTTCAGATGATCAACAGGCGTGACTTCAGCAGGGCCCTGGGGCTGGGCACGGCCGCGACCGCCGCTTCGCTGACGGGCCTGCAGGGCCCGCAGACCGCGTCCGCCGTCCCCCGGAGCGCACCCGCGACGTCGACCGTTCCCACTCTCACCCCCGGCGTGCGCACCACCTTTCCGCAGCTGAAGCAGATCAGGGCCGGCCTGCTGAACGTCGGCTACGCCGAACTGGGCCCCGCCCACGGTCCCGCGGTCATCTGCCTGCACGGCTGGCCGTACGACATCCACAGTTACGTCGACGTCGCCCCACTGCTGGCCGAGGAGGGCTACCGGGTGATCGTCCCGTATCTCCGCGGCCACGGCACGACGCGCTTCCTCTCCGACCGGACGTTCCGCAATGCCCAGCAGTCAGCCGTCGCCCTCGACATCGTCGCCCTGATGGACGCCCTGAAGATCGAGAGGGCCGTTCTGGCCGGCTTCGACTGGGGCTCGCGCACCGCCGACATCGTCGCCGCACTCTGGCCCGAACGCTGCAAGGCCCTCGTGTCGGTGGGCGGATACCTCATCACCAACCTCGAGGCCAACCTGAAGCCGCTGGCCCCCGGAGCCGAATACGCGTGGTGGTACCAGTACTACTTCTCCACCGAGCGAGGCCGGCTCGCCATGGAGGACAAGTCCCTGCGCCATGACCTGACCCGGCTCGTCTGGGACACGGTCTCCCCGACGTGGGACTTCGACGACGCCACGTTCGAGCGCACCGCGGCAGCCTTCGACAACCCCGACTACGCGGCCGTCGTCATCCACAACTACCGCTGGCGGCTGAGCCTCGCCGACGGCGAGCGCCGCTACGAGGGACTCGAGAAGCGGCTCGCCACGCGGCCGGTCATCGAGGTGCCCACCCTCACCCTCGACGCCGAACGGGATCCCTTCACCGCTCAGGGCAACGGCGCGTCGTACCGGGACAGGTTCACGGGCAAGTACGAGCACCGAACCCTGACGGGGATCGGCCACAACCTGCCGCAGGAGGCACCCACCGCCTTCGCCCGGGCCGTCATCGACGTGGACCGTTTCTGACTCTCATTGCCACCCTCTCGACAGGTGACGCACCTGTTTCCCCCGCAGACCGAACGGAGTTCGACCATGGAAAGCAAGAAGGCCACCGACACCGCCGTGGCGGCACGCCGAGCGCGGTTCGGCAAGCTGCCCGAGCGTATCCGCCATGAGGACATGGTCGAGGGAAAGACGGCTACGCCCAACGACCCGACGCGGTACGCCGACGACCCGGAGAGATCGTGGACGTCCTTCTCCTGCCTCGCCACCGACCTGGCCCTCTGAGCCGTGGCAACCGAGGTGACGATCCTTGCCCGGTGTCGCAGTCACCTGTCAGAATGGTGATGTGAACCTCGATCATGTCTTCGTCTGCGGGAACCCGGCACTCGACTTCGCCGCCACGCTCCGAGCGCGCCGTTCGGTGCGCTTCGAGATGTTCGCGACGCCGGACAGGCTGAACGCATGGTACGTGGAGTCCGGCATCGTCGATGCGGTCTCCCCCTGTCGGGAGGCCGACGTCGAGCAGGCGACGACCGTACGGGAAGCCATGTACCAGCTGGTCACCGCCCGTCGGCTCGGGGAGGAGTACGACGGGGCGGCGCTGACCGTGGTCAACAACGCGGCACGCAAGCCGCCCGCGGTGCCGCAGCTCACTCCGTCGGGGCGATGGACGCAGGCAACGCCGGAAGAAGCCCTTTCCGTGGTGGCGCGCCACGCCATCGAGCTCCTGAGCGGGCCGGACGTGCCCCTGCTCAAGGAGTGCGGCAACCCGGAGTGCACCCGCACCTACATCGACCGCTCGCGGGGCATGCGCCGGCAGTGGTGCGGGATGGACTCCTGCGGCAACAAGATCAAGGCGGCAGCGTACCGGGCCCGCAAGAAGACCGAGCCCGCGGCGGCCCGCTGACCCGGCCGGCGCCGCCGGTCATGGCGACGGCCCGAGGCCGTCAGGTCCGTACCGGCTCGCCTGCCGCCGCGCGGAGGTGTTCGATGCCGGTGTCGAGGGCCGCCTTGAGGTGGGTCGAGTCGCCCGTGGACATCAAGATGGTCACGCCCCCCTGAATTCCCGCCAGCAGAGCGGCGGCCGTCCGGTCCACGTCAAGGGCCGGCGACACCAGGCCGTTCGCCTGGAGGGTGCGGATGCCGCGGGCGAGCTGCTGCTGCCATTGGCGCATGAGCTCGGTGACGATCGCCCGCGCGCCGGGGCGGGACCGCCCGACCTGCAGGAACAGTGACCCCAAGGGGCAGTGGTCGCCCTGGAGTTCGTAGCGCTCCACCACCACGTCCCGCCACTGGTGCCAGGACTCCCACGAGTCCAGACGTCCCAGGTGCGGCTGCTGGTCCTCCAGGACGCGGTCCGCTTCGAACCGGGCTACCGCCAGCAGCAGTTCGTCCTTGCCGTCGGGGAAGTAGTGGAAGAGCTGGCTCTTGCTCGTGCCGGTGCGGCTGCGGATGTCGTCGAGCGTCGTGAAGGCGACGCCTTGCTCGCGCAGCACCTCGGCCGCCCCCTCGACGATGCGGGCCCGTGTGGCGCGGCCCTTTGCTGTCGGTGCGTCCGGCATCTGGCCTCCTCGTCCCTCCATCTCAATGGACTATCAGGTCCACTTTACCGGCATGAGGCCCGGGAAGCGGTGAGAGCAGGCCCCTCGGTCTGGACTTGCCGGTCCATTTTCTGCGACGCACAGTTGGCAGCACACTGCGAGACAAGGGAGATCGCGTCATGAGTGAACGACTGCGGAACAAGACGGCGTTGGTCACGGGGTCGACCAGCAATATCGGGCAGGCGATCGCCGAAGCGTTCGCAGCCGAGGGGGCCCACGTCATCGTGTCCGGGCGCAATCGGGAACGCGGGGCACAGGTCGTCGAAGGCATCCGCGCATCAGGCGGCCGGGCCGATTTCCTGGTGGCGGACCTCGACGGCAGCGCGGAGGCTTCCCAGGACCTGGCCGACCGGGCCCGTGAGACCTTGGGCGGGCGGATCGACATCCTGGTGAACAACGCCGGCATCTATCCCGCCCCCGGCACCACCGGCACCGACGAGAAGACGTTCGACAAGGTCTACGGAGTGAACGTGAAGGCGCCGTTCTTCCTCACCGCTGCCGTCGTCCCGGCCATGACGGAGTCCGGCGGCGGAGTGATCATCAACCTCGGCTCGTGGATCGCGCGCCTGGGCGTTCCTCTCGGCGCGCTCTACAGCTCCACCAAGGGAGCCATGGAGACGCTCACCCGGGCATGGGCCGCCGAGTTCGGCCCGATGGGTGTGCGGGTGAACGCCGTCTCGCCGGGCGTGATCCTGCCCCCGGCCCCGGAAGGCAGCGAGCCGCATCCGGGCGAGATCATGATGAAGGGCACCCCGGCCGGTGGCGTCGGTACGCCGGACGCCATCGCGCATGCCGTGGTCTGGCTGGCCAGTGACGAAGCGGCCTTCGTGCACGGAACCGTGGTGGACATCGACGGGGGCAGGACAGGCGTCGCCGTCATCGCCGCCTAGAGAGCACGAGTTGCGCGGTCGGCGGGCCTGATGCGCGACGGGACATGGGCCGTCTGAGCGCTGTCGCCCGCCGCCCGCCGCCTGGCGAGCGACAGGCGGCGCCGGCAATCTCCGTACCGTCGGGCAGTGGTCGGCTTGTAGTGTGGTCGGCTTGTGCCTGTCGACGCACGCGACGAAGGAGAGCCACGCCATGGCCGCGCCGTACCCTCCGATCGAACCCTACGACCGCGGCATGCTCGACACCGGCGACGGGAACCTCGTCTACTGGGAAGTGTGCGGCAACCCGGCGGGCAAGCCCGCCCTCGTCGTCCACGGCGGACCCGGTTCGGGCTGCACGGAGGGCTCGCGCAGGTCGTTCGACCCGGAGCGGTACCGGATCATCCTCTTCGATCAGCGCGGGTGCGGCCGCAGCACACCCCACGCGAGCGACCCCGCCACGGACATGGGGCTCAACACGACCGAGCACCTGATCGCCGACATGGAGCGGCTGCGGGAACACCTGGGCGTCGAGCGGTGGTTGCTCTTCGGCGGCTCGTGGGGGTCCACGCTCAGTCTCGCGTACGCCGAGCGGTATCCCGAGCGGGTGTCGGAGATCGTCCTCGTTGCTGTCACCAGCACCCGGCGCTACGAGATCGACTGGCTCTACCGGGGTGTGGGCCGGTTCTTCCCCGAGGCGTGGGAGCGTTTCCGGGACGGAGTTCCCGAGGCCGACCGGGACGGCGACCTCGTCGGGGCCTACGCGCGCCTCATGGAGAACCCCGACCCGGACGTGCGCGCCAAGGCGGCGGCGGACTGGTGCGCCTGGGAGGACGCGGTCGTCTCGGCGGAGCCCCAGGGCCGGCCCAACCCGTACGGCGACAGGCCGTCCCCCGCCAGGCTGGCGTTCGTGCGGATCTGTTCGCACTACTTCGCCCACGCGGCCTGGCTGGAGGAAGGCAGGCTCATCCGGGACGCGGGGCGTCTGGCGGGCATCCCCGGCGTCCTGATCCACGGCCGCCTCGACATGAGCGGGCCGCTCGACACGGCCTGGGAACTCGCCGGTGCCTGGCCCGGTGCGGAACTGGTGGTCGTCGAGGACTCCGGACACCTGGGCAGTGCCGCGATGCGCACGGCGATGTACGGGGCGTTCGAGCGGTTCGCGCAGCCGGTGCGCTGAGCGGCCGGCCCGCGAACCACTGCCCGTTCCCTCGGGCCACCGCGCCGGCGGGGGCGACCGGGTCACGCGAGCAGGCTTGCCTCGCCCGTGACACGGATGCCCGTACGGTCCCCGGGACGCACGGCGACCGGCCCCGACACGCGTACCTCCACCGACTGGTCGAGGCCGTCCACGTCCACGGTGACCATGGCGTCGTGGCCGTAGAAGTCCACCTGCGACACCGTGCCCCGGGCTGCTGCCGACTCCGGTGCGGTGAGCCGGAGTTGCTCCGGGCGCAGCACCACGGTGCCGGCCGGCGAGCCGGGCGCGCAGGAGAGGGGGAGGCGCCCGAGTGGCGTCTCGGCGCAGCCGTCGTCCGCCGTGCCCGGCAGCAGCACGGCGTCGCCGACGAAGCCGGCCACCCAGGGGTCCGCCGGGCTGCGGTAGAGCTCCTGGGGGTGTCACGCTGGGCGACCCCGCCGCCCCGCACGACGGCCACGAGATCGGCCGTGGAGAGGGCTTCCTGCTGGTCGTGGGTGACCAGGGGCGCGGTGGCGCCGGTCGCCCGCAGGGCTGCGCGGACATCCGTCCGGACACCGGCCCGCAGGGCACTGTCGAGGGCGTTGAACGGCTCGTCGAGCACGACAAGTTCCGGTTCCGGCGCCAGTGCGCGGGCGAGCGCGATGCGCTGCTGCTGGCCGCCGGAGAGCTCGTGCGGCAAGCGGTCGCCGTATCCCGCCGAGGCCGACCAGGTCCAGCATCTCCTCCGTACGCCACCTCCGGGCCGTGCGGTCCAGCCCGGACAGGCCGAAGGCGACGTTGCGCGCCACGGTCAGGTGCGGGAACAGCGCTCCCTCCTGCGGGACGATGCCGACCCGGCGGTGCTCCGGCGGCACATGCGTGCCCGGTGCCGTGAGGATGCGCCCGCCGACCGTGACGGTCCCCGCGTCGACGCGCAGGAACCCGGCGACGATCCTCAGCAACGTGGTCTTCCCGCAGCCCGAGGGCCCGAGTACGGCCGCGAACGCGCCACCCGGGACGGTGAGGTCCAGCCCGTCGAGGACAGGCGCACCGGCTTCACGGTCGTACGCCTTGGACACGCCGGTGATCTGAAGGTCGGTCATGTGCGGTGCCTCCCGAGGAGGTACGAGGGGACGGCAGCCAGCAGAATGAGCGTGGCGGCGTAAGGGGCGGCCGCGGCGAAGGAGCCGGTCCCGGTCTCCGTCCAGAGCCGGGTGGCCAGGGTGCCCATACCGGTGGGGCGCAGCAGCAGGGTGGCGGGCAGTTCCTTCATACAGACCACGAAGGTGAGGGCGGCTCCCACCGCGACGCCGGGAGCGGCCAGCGGCACGGTGACCTCGCGCAGGACCCGGAGGGGGCCGCGGCCGAGCGAGCGGGCCACGTCCTCCAGAACGGGCGGGGCCCGGAGCACCGCGGCGCGGGTGGCCGCCACCGCGACCGGCAGGAACAGCACGGCGTACGCGCCGACCACCAGCGGCAGCTCCTGGTAGAGGGGCTCGGCGTAGCGGACGGCGACGGCATCGCCTACGCGGCGGTGGCAACCCGGCTGACGCGCCGGCGCCCCTCGCTCCGCCTGCGGCGTACGGCCCCGGCCGGCGCGGAGTAGCCGCCGGGGCTCCGATGAGCGGCGAGCGGCGTGAGTTCGCCGTGCCGCGCAGCCGCCACAGCACCGGGCCCCGTCGCGCTTCGCAACCGTAAGCGGCCGGCCGTCGAGGCGTGCAGGCGCGAGGGATCCGGGTCGGTCCGGTCCGGTCCGGTCCGGATCTACGCGTCCCGGCCGGCTTCCCGAGCTGCACGCTCCAGTCGGTCGCGATAGTTCTCCCACCACGCCGAGTCACCCGGCGGCATGTTGTCGTTGCCCTTGTTCATCCCCACGGCGCCATCCAGTTGCTCCCGGATGATGTCGGCGTGCCCGGCATGCCGGTGGGTGTCAGCGATCACGCGCACCACGGCATGATGCAACGTCACCTCGTCCCTGCCGCTGGGCCACCACGGCACTCTGCCGATCGTGTCCAGCGCCAGCGCGTCGATGGTCGCGTCCGCGTGCGCCCACGCCCGGCGGTAGAGCTCCACTATGTACTCGCGTGACTCTGCGGCGGTGGCCCACATGTCCGCGTTGGGCTCGGCGCCGTCTTCGAGCCAGGGCAGCGGCTCGCCGGACGGCCGGCCGAAGGTGTCGCCGAGATAGCCCAGTTCGACACTGGCCGCGTGTTTCACCATGCCCAGGAGGTTGGTGCCGGTCGGCGTCATGGGGCGGCGGACGTCGTACTCCGAGAGCCCTTCCAGCTTCCACAACAGGGCGTCGCGGGCGGACTGCAGGTAGAAGTGGAGGTCGCGCTTGGGATCCGATGCGGTCATGGGGCCAGTCTGCCGCTCGCGCGATCTTTGTCCACCGTCTTTTCCCACTGGGGGAACTCGCGCCCGCTCCTCACTTGTCGAGGAACGCCAGGGTGCGCTGGAGCAGCAGCGTGGCCGCCTCCGCGTCATAGGAGGGCAACGAGCTGTCGGCGAAGTTGTGCTGCTCGCCGGGATAGAGGTGCAGTTCGGCGTCGGGTACCTCGCCGACGAGCGCGCGGGCCGCCTCGGCATCGCCTTCGTCACGGAAGACCGGATCCGCCTCCATGGCGTGGACACGTGCCGGGACTCCGGCGGGCCAGGGCCCGAAGTACGAGGCCGGCACGCACGCCGAGACGAGCACAGCGCCGCGGGCCCCGGGGCGCGTCTGGGCCAGTTTCTGCGCGGTCACCACACCGAGGGAGAACCCGACGAACACGACGTCCGCCGGCAGTTCCGCGACGGCGCGCGTGCCGCGCGCGAGGATCTCCTCGATGCCGACCTCCGACAGGTGCGCCAGACCGGCGTCCAGGGTGTCGAACGTGTGGCCGTCGTACAGGTCCGGCGCGTACACGGTGTGTCCGGCGCCCCGGAGTTCCTCGGCGAAGCCGATGACCCCTGGGGTCAGGCCCTGGGCGTGGTGAAAGAGGACCACATCCGTCACGTCGCTCTCCCTCTATGGCACCAGCCGCAGCAGTGACCCACGATCCTAGAACACGTGCTCGTAGCGCAGGGCCCGTTCACGCCGCGTGCCGGTCACGACGGCGGGTCCGGCGACGCTTGAGGGAACGGCGCTCGTCCTCGTTCAGCCCGCCCCAGACGCCGGATTCCTGGTTGTTCTCCAGGGCCCACTTGAGGCACTGCTCCCGGACCGGGCACCGCCCGCTTCTCTGGGGGCCAACCCGGTGTGGTGTGACGTTGTGTGAGGGCAGTAAGTTGATCTTCTGAGACTCGTTCTCGGGGGGTGTGGCTCTGTGGCGGGTTGTTGCATCAACCGTCAGATCATGGAGTTGCATTGCGTGCCTTTCCTGTGGATTTGCCGTCGGGAGTTCGGTACTGGACGGTCGTCGACGACGACTTCGAGGTGGTCTGGGTCGCAGATCAGTGGCTGCGGTTCCTGCGGTTCGGTCGGAGCCGGGCCGAGCTGACGACGAAGGCGTACGCCGAGGGCGTGGCGCTGTACCTGCTGTGGTGCCGGATCACGGGGCGGCAATGGCCCCAAGCAGCCCGGGACATGGGCCTGTTCATGGTCTGGCTGAAGTACACGCCATCGACACCGGACGGTGAACCAGCTCCGGTGGTGCTGGGGCCCGGGGCCGAGCCGGCCCGGAGGGAACGGCGGATCAACGCGGTGCTGACCGCGGTGCGGGGGCTGCTGTCGTACGCCGTGTCGGTGGGCAAGGCGCCCCGCTCGGTGCTCGGGCAGATATACGAGCTGGCCGACAGCCGGGACCTGCCGCTGGAGGCCCAGGGTGAGGATTCCGGCCTGTCCTACCGGCTGCGGGCCGTCCACCGGGTGCAGGAGCCGGAGGCGGAGGTGGACCGGGCCACCGACGACGAGCTAGTGGCAATGTTCCTGGAGTGCCGCAACGCCCGGGACCGGCTGATCGTGCTGCTGCTCGGCCGGGTCGGGCTGCGCCGTGGCCAGGCGGCCGGCCTGCACCGCAGCGACTGTCACCTGCTGCCTGATTCACGGGCTCTGGGCTGCGACTACGAGGGCGCCCATGTTCACGTCCGGCGCCGCGACAACAGCAACCGGGCGTGGTCGAAGTCGAAGGAAGCGTGGACGCAGCCGCTGGACTTCCTGGTAGTCCAGGCTTTCGACCAGTACATCGACGAGCGCCACGAGATCCTCGGGGCGGGCGGCAGTGACTTCCTGCTGGTGAACCTGTTCCGCGAGCCGCTGGGGGCGCCGATGCCGCCGGACGCGCTGGGCGAGTTGTTCGAGCGCCTGGGGCAGCGGGCCAAGCTGTCGCGGAAGGTCGGCCCCCACATGGCCCGCCGCGCTTTCGGCAGCAACGTCTCAGATGCCGGCGGGTCGGTGGACGAGGTGCAGGCCCTGCTCGGTCAGACACACCCGGAGTCACCCAGGCCCTACCTGATTCCTGACCGGGCACGATTGCGTGAAGCGATCGAGCGCGTTCCCTCTCCGCGGTCCCTGCACGGGACGGGGGAGAAGTGATCGTGACGCCGTTGCCGCTGGCCCAGGAGCTGAAGGACCTGCGGACTGCGGAGATCATCGCCGCACTGGACGCCGACTTCCTGAGCCTGGTGAGCTGGGACTGGGACGTGCGGGTCGTCCGCTATCCCAAGAGCCATCCGGTGCTGGGCATGCCGGACTGCGAGATACCGGGCTGCACGAAGGGCACCCCGCTGGGCGAGCCCGTATGCATCGGCTGCAGGAACCGCTGGCGGCAGTCCGGGATGGCCTTCGAGGACTTCGCCACGGCCCCGAGGCCGGGCACGTATCACCGCTCCGATGGACAGACGCTTTGCCGGGTCTCGGGATGCCAACGGCCGCCCCGACTGGTGACGCACGGCCTCTGCACGACCCACGGGAGCCGGTGGCTGACGTCGTCCGAGCTGACTGTGGAGGACTTTCTGCGGAACTCTCCGCAGAAGGGGCTGCCGGGGTTCGGCCCCTGCCGGGTTGCGGCCTGCTACAGGCTGCGCGGCTCGGAGCGGACCGTCTACTGCGAGGTCCACCGCGGGCGACTCAACCGTGAGCGGCGCCTGGGGACCTTCTGCGGCGACGAGGAGCGGTGGCGCCTGACGACGCCGGCGGTGGCCGTCAACCGCGAGGCTAGCCTGCGCGGGCTGCCCGACCGGCTGGTCGCCGAGCTCCTCTACTGTCTGCAGGTCCGCACCGTCCGGGAGGTGAAGACCCGCGACCACCGGATCCGGCACATCAGCGATCAGCTGCGTCTCCTCCAGGTCCCCAGCCTGGAAACACTCGAAGACGCCGACCTGGTCCGCGCGGGGCTGGTTGACGACCTCCGGATGATCATCAGGGGCGCCCAGACCGCCCTGCGCAGGCTGGGGGCGACTCCGGAGACCGAACGCCTCAAGGACATCTGGGACCTGTTCGTCTTCGGCCACCACGGCACCCTCAACTTCAGCCGTATCCATCAGCAGCCCCTCCGTGAGGCGGTCAAGATCTGGGCCTACGACGAACTCCCGCGGCGACGCGGTCGGAACGTCGCCGGCTCCATGCAGAACATGATCCGCGGCATGGAACAGCTCTCCGAGAGCCTGCGGCTGCAGCGAGACGACGAAGGACATCAACTCCGGTTGCTGAGCCGCACGGACATGGTCAGTTTCTGCAACCGGGTCGCGTTCCTCGCCGAGGCCGGCGTCTTCGGGGCTCACCACCGGGTCAATGTGATCCGCTACGTCCGCAACATCGTGAACCGGATCCGCGTCATGGGCCTCACCGGCCCCGACCAGGTGCTGGAGGGTCTGCCGGCCGACTTTGCCCTGTCCGTGCAGGACATCCCGGACGAGCCCGAGGACACCGAGGCCGGGCGCGATCTGCCGGACGAGGTGATGCGGGAACTCTGCGACAACCTCGACCTGCTGGAGAAGATCAGCAACCGCGAGTTCCGCGTCGCGACCGAGCTGCTCATCGACACCGGGCGGCGGCCCGACGAGATCAGCACGTTGCCGTTCGAGTGCCTGGAGAAGGATCCGGACGGCACCCTCGTCTTGCTCTATGACAACTCCAAGAACTACCGGCTGGGCCGCCGTCTGCCGATCGGGCAGGTGACCGCCGCTGTGATCACGGAACAGCAGGAACGGGTACGCGAGCGGTTCCCCGGCACCCCGGCGAGCAAGCTCAAGCTGCTGCCGAGCCCGATCTCCAATCCCCAGGGGACGAAGCCGATCGGTTCGATCGGCGAGGCTCATCGAGCGTGGGTCGACAGCTTGCCCGACATCATGATGCCGGTCGTCGTCGAGGCTGACGGGCAACTGGTGACGAAGATGCTGCCGTTCGACAAGTCCAAGATCTTCCCTTATGCCTACCGGCACTCCTTCGCGCAGCGGCACGCGGACGCCAACATCGCCCCGGACGTGCTCATGGATTTGATGGACCATCGTGAACTCTCCACAACTCAGGGCTACTACCGGGTCAGCCAGGAGCGACGGCGCGAGGCCGTCGACCGGGTCACCGCCCTGCAGTTCGACCGTCGCGGCAACCGCGTCTGGCGCAAAGCACAGGCGATGCTGGACTCCGAACACGTACGGCGGGCCATCGGAGAAGTCGCCACGGCCTACGGCATCTGCCTGGAACCGCACAACGTCGCAGCCGGCGGCCAGAGTTGCCCGCTTCGCTTCCGCTGCGTCGGCTGCGACCACTTCCGCACCGACGTCTCCTACCTTCCCGACCTGGAGCGCTACCTCTCTGACCTGCTCCGCAGCCGCGAACGGCTCATGTCGGCGTTCGAGGCCGACGACTGGGCCCGCAGTGAGGCCATACCCTCCGAAGATGAGATCCGGCGCGTCCGCCGCCTGATCAACCGGGTCAAGGCGGACCTGGACGACCTGTCAGAAGAGGAACGCGCCCAGATTGAGGAAGCCGTCGCCGTGGTCCGCCGCGGCCGCGTGGTGATGCTGGGCATGCCCCGTGTCGGCCAGCCACTTCCTGATGTCAGGCCTTGGAGGCTGCCGTGATCCCCGCCATGCGTGATGGCCGCCAGGCGGACACCGAACGCCGCCGCCAGCGGGTGGCCACAGCGGTCAAGAACGCCGCGAAGAACGGCACCCCGATCAGCGTCTCGGCCATTGCCCGGCAAGCCGGAGTAGACCGCAGCTTCCTCTACCGTCACCGCGACCTGCTCGAAGTCGTCCATGCTGCCGAACTCGAACCGGCAGCCCAGGACCCGGCCGCCGGCGGATCGCCGGTGAGTCGGGCCTCGCTCCAGGCCGACCTCGCCAACGCCCAGGCCCGCAACACCCGCCTGACCTCCCGCATTCAGCAACTGGAGAAGCGGCTTTCTCACGCACTTGGTGCTCAGGCGTGGCAGGAGTCCGGACTGGGTGCCCCGGCCGACATCGACGAGCTCCAGCGAAAGATCACCAGGTTGGAGCAGCAGAACGTCGAACTGATTGCCGCGCTGGATGAGGCCCGATCCGATCTCGATGCCGCGCGGGCAGCAAATCGGGATCTGACCAGGGCACTGAACCAGCGCGGCTGAGACGGTCTTCTCCGGGTCGGCACCAGTGCCGCCACGAGCGTGCTGGCGTGCAGCTCGGCGGCCGGCCCGGGCACAGGTCGGAGGATTGTGCCGAGCTGCACGCCGGGGATAGTGGGGGCAAACTGGCAGTATCCAGTTCTCCGTCGTAGTGACGGGATGGTGAGACAGTGCCGGACCAGGAGTTCCAAAGCAGCAGTCGAAAGTGGCAACGCCCGAGACCGCTGGGCTATGGTGCAGCAGTTCAGGCAATGGCTGGCACGGCCGCACCGCTTCTAGCCGGATTCTCGATCGCGCTGGTGGGCGTTGTCGCACAAGCTCCCGAAGCCATCCGGTGGCCAGGGGCATCACTCTTGGCGCTCATCATGTCAAGCGCTCTCCTAGTTTCCTGTGTCCAGTTTGGATTCCGGGCACGCGAATACCTCTACTCGAAAGCCGAGTTGGATGAATGGGAACCAACCTCTGCTAGCGAGTTCGAGACAGACTACCTGCGGAAGAAACAGAGAGAGCACTTTGGGAGATGGGAATTTTGGTCAAATCTCGCCAACTGGTGCTACGACCTGGGCATCGTCGCCCTGTCCGTGGCGGTTGCGGTCACAGTAGCTCCGCCTGATCAGTACGGTGTCGATCCCGTGACCGACACAGAAGAAAACATTAGGTGGGCTGGCTTCGCATTGGCTCTGGCCTCGGGCGCAGCGGAGGCAATCTGGATCTCTGTGGCCGAGCGTCGCAAGCGAAAGGAACCAAGACAACGTCCAGACAGGTCTGAAGTGAGAGGTCAGACTTCATGAATCGAGAACGAGGACGTCCAGAAACGAGCAATACGGAACGGCGCAAAGTCAACCGTTCAACTGAGCAAGCTAGGGGGAAGAGGGCCCAGGACACCGATAAGTCCCCTGATAAGAGTCCCGTTTGCGTGGACCACGAAGTGGAAGATTGTCCTGTGTGCTTCCCTCGCTAGGCGCGATCCACCAGCGCTGGGACCGACAAACCCGTTGCATTCGACCGGGGCCCCTCGCGGTCGCCGCCAGGGCCGCTGACGTTGGTCATCACTTCGCCGCCCCAGCGGCATGCGCTGGACGGAGCCTTGAACCAACTCGGCTGAGTGGAATCCGCCCGAGACCACTCGAAGTGACAGTGGTGCCACATGTGTTGCACACGATAGTGTCACTCACACCGGCGCTGAGCTGCACAAAGTGGTCCCCACTCGCCTCGCGCCACACGGTTACCCCCAGAGAAGACGGCAGACCTGCTTGGCGGCTTCCACCTGCACGAGGGCCGGTGCGCCAGTGCCGATGGGGAAGAACAGGTCGGGATCCTCGTTCCTGCATGCCGCGTACTCACGCCAGTTCAGCACGTGCGTCTCTCCCTTCCGGGATCGGGTGGCGCGGCGCTCCTCGCCGCGCCTCCTGTTGCGGGTGACCGGACAGGCCGGCCGCGAAACACGTCGGTGCGCTTCGGCGGCCTGGGGGGAGACCCGGCCTCGTCGGCTTGAACTGCCGACAGCGGAAAGGAACTTCACACCGAGTCCCATGAGATGACCGCCGGCGAGTGTGGGGCGGCGGGGGTGGGGTAGATGACACCGCGGGGCCCCGCCGCGTTCCCCCGTCGCGGCGGGGCCTTGTGCTGCCGTCGCGCCCCTGTGGCGCGCTGTCGCTGTCGTATCGCTCCGCCCCGGCTCCGCCGACCGTTCGTACGCACCTCTGTCCAAGCGCTGGTCCGGACCCGCTCACGACTTTCCGAGCGCTTCCTTCCGTAGGAGGTCGACAAAACCCGGAGTGTTCTCGGTGGTGCGTACGTCGATGCACGCGCGTACGTGACCGGTTCCGGTCGCCTGGCGGAGCAGGGCGTCGCCGAGGTCCGCGCGGGAGGTGTAGCGGCCGGGGAGGCGTGCGGTGGAGGTCCGGTAGTGGCTGACGGTGTGGGCGTCGAAGAGGCCGGCGGGGCGGACCACGGTCCATTCGCGGCCGCTGTCGCGCACGATCCGTTCCATGCGCCGCATGTCCTCGTAGACGGTGCGGCCGATGGAGCGCACGACGAGCGGCTCGACGACCTTGCGGAAGAGGAGGCTCTCGCCGGGTGCCTCCGTGTCGAAGAGGACCGTGGAGGTCACGCAGACCAGGCGCCGGACGCCATGCCTGGTCATGGCGTCGACGATGTGGCTGATGCCGCGGGAGTAGACGGTGACGGGGCGGCGGGTGTAGGGCACGCCGAGGGTCGAGATCACGGCGTCCTGGCCGGCGACGACCTGCTCGACAGCGGCGGAGTCGTACACGTCCGCGCCGATCACCCGCAGGCGCGGGCCGTCGAGGGGAAAGGCGTCGGGGCGGCGTGTGACGGCGGTGACCGTGTGCCCTTCGGCGATGGCCTGGGCAGTGGTCCGGCGCCCTGTCGGTCCGTTGGCTCCGAAGACGGCGAGCTTCACGTGCTGTCCCTCCTGCGGTGGTGGAGACCCTGGCCATGGCATCGGTGGTGGCACGGCCGGGTCGTCACGACGGTCTTGCTGTCAGGAGGGTCCGAGGGGCGGTGGGTGTGACATCCCGGGTCCGCGCCGAGAGGCGGACCACGATGGGGGCGGATGTCACACTCGGGCCGGTGGGGCGCCTCTTGGGTGTGAGCGCAACACAGGAGGCCTGTCATGTCGGACAGCTCGAGGGACAGCACATCCGGCAGCGCTGCCCGCGCCCCCGGGGACGCCCCGACGCAGGTATTCGTCGAGCATCGGGAGCTGCTGTTCGCCGTCGTTTACAACATACTCGGCAGTGTCGCCGACACCGAGGACGTGCTCCAGGAGACCTGGCTGTCATGGGCGGGCAGCAGTGGCCGCCGGTCCTCGGCGGCGGAGATCGGGAACCCGCGCGCCTATCTGGTGCGTATCGCGGTGAACCACGCGCTGGCCTGGCGGGCGAGGATCAGCCGTCGGCGCGAGACCTACATCGGACCGTGGCTGCCCGAACCGCTGATCACCCCAGAGGCCGCGAGCCCGCGCGACGACACCACCGACACGGCCGAGCGGGCGCTGCGCACCGAGGCGGTGTCGATGGCGCTGCTGGTCGTGATGGAGACCCTCAGCCCTCTGGAACGGGCGGTGTTCGTCCTCCACGAGGCGTTCGGTTTCGCCCACACCGAGATCGCGGACATCCTCGACCGCAGCCCGGCCGCCGTGCGCCAGCTCGCCCACCGGGCCCGTGAACACGTGCAGGCGCGCCGGCCCCGCTACCGAGCGCACCCGCGCATTCAGCAGCAGGTGACCGAACGGTTCGTCGCCGCGGCACTCGGCGGCGACGTCGCCACGCTCATGGAGATCCTTGCGCCGGACGTGACCCTGTGGACCGACGGCGGAGGCAACGCGCGCGCGGCACTCCGCCCCGTCCAGGGCCGCCAGAAGGTCGCGCGCCTGCTGGCGGGCTACGCCTCCCGCCCGCCGCGCGGCCTCGATGTGCGCTATCGCCGCGTCAACGGCGCCCCGTCAGCGGTGATCTTCGCGGAGGATGCGCCCTACGCGGTGATGGTGATGGACCTGACGCAGGAGGGCGACCAGGTCTGCGACGTCTTCCTCGTCACCAACCCGGAGAAGCTCTCCGCCGTCGAGCGGGACGAGGAAGCGGCGCCCGAAGCGTCCCCGCGAGCGAGGGACGAGGACGGGACGGCGGGGCCTTTGGGCGCCGACTGATGCGCGGACCCCCGAGACCGGGCAGTGTCCGAGCGGCGTGGCCGGGCACGGCCGGCGCTCGAGCCGGACTGGGCGGCGCGCATCGGGGCACCCGTCCCGTCACACCGGAAACGGACGGAGTCGACGGCGATGACATCACCGTCGGCCGGCCTGTCGGGCACCGGCGGGACGGAGCACCGTCGTGCGTCGGCCGACGAGCCGATCACGGCCCGAGTGTGATCCGCTCGACGGGCCCTGGCCCTTCAGAAAACCCCCGTCGCACCCGTAGCGTTGCGGCCGGGTCGAGCGCTCGGGCATCCCGCCCGGCGTGGTCCGCGGGAGCGGCCCGGACCCGTGTGGCACGACAGAGGCGTCGCCGACACCATGGTGTTCGTCACCGGCAGGCTGAAGGGATCCGGAATGTTCCGCAAGGTGCTGGTCGCCAACCGTGGGGAGATCGCGATTCGCGCGTTCCGCGCCGGTTATGAACTGGGTGCGCGCACGGTCGCCGTCTTCCCGCACGAGGACCGCAACTCGCTGCACCGGCTGAAGGCCGACGAGGCATACGAGATCGGCGAGCCGGGACACCCGGTGCGGGCCTACCTGTCCGTGGAGGAGATCATCCGGGCGGCACGTCTGGCCGGTGCGGACGCGGTCTACCCGGGGTACGGGTTCCTGTCCGAGAACCCGGAACTGGCCCGTGCCTGCGAGGAGGCGGGCATCACGTTCGTGGGCCCGGACATGCGGACCCTGGAGCTGACCGGGAACAAGGCGCGTGCCGTGGCCGCCGCCCGCGAGGCCGGCGTACCCGTGCTCGGCTCGTCGGAGCCCTCCACCGACGTGGACGAACTGGTCGCGGCCGCCGAGGGCATCGGCTTCCCGGTGTTCGTCAAGGCGGTCGCCGGCGGTGGTGGGCGCGGCATGCGGCGCGTCGAGGACCCGTCGACGCTGCGTGAGGCCATCGAGGCGGCGGCCCGTGAGGCCGCATCCGCGTTCGGCGACCCCACCGTCTTCCTGGAGAAGGCCGTCGTCGACCCCCGGCACATCGAGGTGCAGATCCTCGCCGACGGGCAGGGCGACGTCATCCACCTCTTCGAGCGCGACTGCTCGGTGCAGCGCCGCCACCAGAAGGTGATCGAACTCGCGCCCGCCCCGAACCTGGACCCGGCACTGCGCGAGCGCATCTGCGACGACGCCGTCAAGTTCGCCCGCCGGATCGGCTACCGCAACGCGGGCACCGTGGAATTCCTCCTCGACCGCGACGGCAACCACGTCTTCATCGAGATGAACCCGCGCATCCAGGTCGAGCACACGGTGACCGAGGAGGTGACCGACGTCGACCTGGTGCAGGCGCAGCTGCGCATCGCCGCCGGCGAGACGCTGGCCGACCTCGGCCTGACGCAGGACGCCGTCGTCCTGCGCGGCGCCGCGCTGCAGTGCCGGATCACCACCGAGGACCCGGCCAACGGCTTCCGCCCGGACACCGGCATGATCAGCGCGTACCGCTCGCCGGGAGGTTCGGGCATCCGCCTCGACGGCGGCACCACACACGCCGGTACGGAGGTCAGCGCCCACTTCGACTCGATGCTGGTCAAGCTGACCTGCCGGGGAAGGGACTTCAGAACCGCGGTCAGCCGTGCCCGGCGCGCGGTGGCCGAGTTCCGCATCAGGGGCGTGTCCACGAACATCCCGTTCCTGCAGGCCGTGCTCGACGACCCGGACTTCCGGGCCGGGCACGTCACGACGTCCTTCATCGAGCAGCGGCCGCACCTGCTCACCGCGCGCCACTCCGCCGACCGCGGCACGAAGCTGCTCACCTACCTCGCCGACGTCACGGTGAACAAGCCCCACGGCCCCCGGCCCGACCTGATCGCGCCGACCACGAAGCTGCCGCAGCTGCCCGCCACCGAGCCGCCGGCCGGCTCCCGGCAGCAGCTCACCGCGCTCGGCCCGGAGGGCTTCGCACGCCGGCTGCGCGAGTCGCCGACCATCGGCGTCACCGACACCACCTTCCGGGACGCCCACCAGTCGCTGCTCGCCACCCGGGTCCGGACCAAGGACCTGCTCGCCGTCGCCCCTGTGGTGGCGCGCACCCTGCCGCAGCTGCTGTCCCTGGAGTGCTGGGGCGGGGCCACCTACGACGTCGCCCTGCGCTTCCTCGCGGAGGACCCCTGGGAGCGCCTGGCCGCGCTGCGCGAAGCCGTACCGAACATCTGCCTCCAGATGCTGCTGCGCGGCCGCAACACCGTGGGCTACACCCCGTACCCGACCGAGGTGACGGACGCCTTCGTGCAGGAGGCGGCCGCCACCGGAATCGACATCTTCCGCATCTTCGACGCGCTCAATGACGTCGGACAGATGCGGCCCGCCATCGACGCCGTACGCGAGACCGGGTCGGCGGTCGCCGAGGTGGCGCTGTGCTACACCGGCGACCTGTCCGATCCGTCGGAGCGGCTCTACACCCTGGACTACTACCTCCGGCTCGCCGAGGAGATCGTGGCCGCGGGCGCCCACGTCCTGGCCGTCAAGGACATGGCCGGGCTGCTCCGCGCCCCGGCCGCCGCCACGCTGGTGTCCGCGCTGCGCAGGGAGTTCGACCTGCCGGTGCACCTGCACACGCACGACACCGCGGGCGGCCAGCTCGCCACCTACATCGCGGCGGTCCAGGCCGGTGCGGACGCCGTGGACGGGGCGGTGGCCTCCATGGCGGGCACCACCTCGCAGCCGTCGCTGTCGGCGATCGTCGCCGCGACCGACTACACCGAGCGGCCGACCGGACTCGACCTCCAGGCGGTCGGCGACCTGGAGCCGTACTGGGAGAGCGTCCGCAGGATCTACGCACCGTTCGAGGCCGGTCTCGCCTCGCCGACCGGGCGCGTGTACCACCACGAGATCCCCGGCGGCCAGCTCTCCAACCTCCGCACGCAGGCGATCGCACTCGGACTCGGCGACCGCTTCGAGGAGGTCGAGGCGATGTACGCCGCCGCGGACAGGATGCTCGGCCGGCTGGTGAAGGTCACCCCGTCCTCGAAGGTGGTCGGCGATCTCGCGCTGCACCTCGTTGGCGCCGCCGTGTCCCCGGAGGACTTCGAGGCGGAGCCCGGCAGGTTCGACATCCCGGACTCGGTCATCGGCTTCCTGCGCGGCGAGTTGGGCAATCCGCCGGGCGGCTGGCCCGAGCCGTTCCGCAGCAAGGCGCTGGCGGGCCGCGCCGAGCCCAAGCCGGTGCGGGAGCTCACCGCGGAAGACCGCACGGGCCTCGAGAAGGACCGGCGGACGACGCTCAACCGACTGCTGTTCCCCGGACCGGCGAAGGAGTTCGAGACACACCGTCAGACCTACGGCGACACCAGCGTGCTCGACAGCAAGGACTTCTTCTACGGGCTGCGCCCCGGAAAGGAGTACTCCGTCGACCTCGGACCGGGCGTGCGGCTGCTCATCGAGCTGGAGGCCATCGGCGAGGCCGACGAACGGGGCATGCGCACCGTGATGTCCACCCTGAACGGCCAACTGCGGCCGATCCAGGTACGCGACACCGCGGTGGCCGCCGGCGTACCGGCGACCGAGAAGGCCGACAGGGGCAACCCGGGGCACGTCGCCGCGCCGTTCGCCGGCGTGGTGACGCTCGCGGTCGCCGAGGGCGACGAGGTGGAAGCCGGTGGGACGGTGGCCACCATCGAGGCCATGAAGATGGAGGCGGCGATCACCGCCCCGAAGGGCGGGAGGGTGACCAGGCTGGCCATCACCCGTATCCAACAGGTGGAAGGCGGCGACCTCCTCGTCGAAATCGCGTGAGCCGTCCATCGGGGCCGTCGCCGGTACGCGGTCCTTGGGGCCGGCGGGCAACCGGCCGGCCGGGCGGGCGGTCGACGAGGCCGTGGACCTGGTGTTCGCCGGGGCCGCCCGCGCCGTAGCTCCGTCAGGAGGGCCTTGCGCCACTCCGCCAGGAGGACGGCGTGGCCCCGGTACGCGCCGCTGGAGCGGTGCGTACCGGGGCGCGGGCGGCAGCCGGGGGAGGACGACCGCCGGGCGGCCTCGTCCTTACGCCTGCGCGGCCGGAGTCACCTCGCGCGGCGGCGTGCGCTTCCTGCCAACGCCCGGTCGAGCCCGGCCACTCCGAGCGCTGCCAGGGCGACCTGGACGAGGCATTCGAGCCAGTCGATCCCTCGGGTGTCGGCGACACCGAGGGCGGACGCCACCAGCGAGCCGACGAGAGCTGCGGCCGTACCGACGACGAGCGTCCACAGGACCCCGATGTGCTGGCGGCCGGGCAGAACGAGCCGTCCCAGCAGGCCGATCGTCGTGCCGATGACGAGAGCGGTGAAGAGTCCGGAGATCTCCATGGCAGATGGCCTCCTTCAACGTCGCGGCCTTCGCCTCGGGTACCCGCGGGGGCCGTGGGGATTCGTCGACGGGCAGGCGGGGCCTCGCCGTTCATGACGGCGAGACGGCAGATGAGGGTCTGTCACCCGAGGCATGGAGCAGGGAGCGCACGGAAGTGGGCGTCGGCTTTCCGCCGCCGGATTCGGCACGCCGCGACGTCACGCATACGTCCGGTTCGTATGGGCAGGCGAACCGGCGTCATGCAGTGCGGAAGAGCGTTCGGCGAGAGATCTTCCCCGGGCGCTCGGACCCTGACAGGCAACTGACAGGCAAGGAGAACGTCATGACCGCTGAAGGCAACGGCTCCAGGAACTCCGGTGCCGCGAAGGCCAGGAAGAGCACCGGCACCCGGTCCGCCGCCTCCCATGGGAAGCAGGCTGCCGCAGCCACCGGCAAGCAGGCCGGATCCGAGGCGAAGACCGCCGCCGCCGAAGCCGAGTCCGCGGCGCAGGATGCCAGGAAGTCCGCCTCTGCCACCGTGCGAGCGGCAGGCGAGGCCACCAGGCGTGTGGGGCGCGCCGCCGCCGCGGGTCTCCAGACCGGGCAGCAGGCGGTGACCGCCAACGCCGCGCAGGCCGCCACCGCCGCGGGTACCGCCTGGGAGGCCGTCAAGCACAGGAAGGCGATCGCCGCCGGGGCGGCGGCGGGCGTCGCGGGTGTCGCCGGGGCCGCCTTCGCCCTGGGACGAACCACGGCGAAGCCCCCCACCGGCCCGTTGACGCGTCTGGCCCGCGGCCGGATCTGACCGCCGTCGCGCTCGACGAGCGTCCTCGCGTCGGTCCGAGCCCGCGGGGGAGCGGACCCCGGGGGAGTGGTGCGGACCCCGCCACGCCACGCAGCCGTCCCGGCGGCCGGGCGCCTTGCTCTGTCAGTGGCGGCTGAGAAGCTTCCGGCATGGACGAGCAGATCATGCGAGGGCGGGTCTACGGGGCCGACCACGACGATCCCGACGCCGGCAGGCGGCCCGGGCGCGTCTATGCCGACCTGGTCGGCGGTCCGCTGGACGGCCTGTTCCTGGACGTCACCGGATGGACAGCCGAGCGGCTCCGGCAAGGCGCGGCACTGACCACCGAACTCGGCCGCTACGGGCCCGGCGGGCGGGCCCTGTACGGGCCGCGTCCCGGTGATCCCCAGCGGTTCGACTGGGAGGGCGACAGCCCATGACGGCCCGGGCCGCCGCGTCGCCGCTGTGGCCGCCGAGAGCGCCGGTGGGGCTGGGTCTAGGGTGAGGGGAGAAGCCCGCGGGAGCACCCGGAGCTGTGATGCACCGACATCGCCCCGACCCGCCCGAGAGTGCGCACCAACTCCTGATCACTCTCGGGCAGCTCGTCGATCAGGCCTTGGAACGGATCAAGTTCCAGCGGGCCCGCGTCGAGCTGGCCATGGCTCTGCAGCGTCACATGCTCCCGCCAGGGCTGCCGGAGCTGCCGGGGCTGCACTTCGCCGCCAGATACACGCCGTCACGGGACGGTCTCGACGTGGGAGGCGACTGGTACGACGCCTTCGTGATGAAGGACGGGTCACTGGCGTTCGCGATCGGTGATGTGCAGGGACACGATGTGGAGGCCATCGCCTTCATGGGGCAGGTGCGCACCAGCCTGCGAGCCGTCGCCGAGGCGACCAGCGACACCCGCGAGGTGCTGAGCCGCGCCAACGACGTGCTGATCTCGATGGGGTGCGGCCTGTTCGCCACCTGCTGCTTCCTGCGTTTCGACCCGGTCAGCCGTGACCTGACGGTGTCCCGGGCCGGCCACGTCCCGATGGTCTGGGCGACGGCGGGGGGCGAATCCGGCGTAGCCCTCGACCGCGGTGGGCCGCCGCTCGGGATCGTGCCGGGCGAGCGCTATCCGGTGACCCGTCGGCGTCTGACGGAAGCGGGAGTGCTCGTCCTGCTCACCGACGGAGTGGTGGAAGGCCCCGGCTACCCGATCGAGGCCGGCTTGGACGAGGTGGCCAAGCTGGTACGCGCCGGGTTCGACGCCGACCCCGAGGTGCTGGCCTCGGCCGTCGTCAAGGTGGCCGACCTGACCGGCCACCGTGACGATGCCGCGGTCCTCGTCGTGCGTTACGACGGCCCGCCGGACTCCGGCTGACCTCGCCGCACCGCCAGGAGTCGCCGGGGAGCCGGGACGAGCGCAGACTGCTGTCGTGCGCAGTGCGGACATCGGTCGCTACGGGGCTGCTGCTCTGCGGATCCTCGTCGTTGCGGCCGTCTACTACGGGGCCGCGCGGATCGGGCTTCTTCAGCAGCTGGTACGCGACCAGGTCACCCCCCTGTGGCCACCGACCGGCGTCGCGCTGGCCGCGCTGCTCGTCCTGGGGCTGCGTGTCTGGCCGGGCGTCGCGCTCGGTGCGTTCCTGGTGAATGTGTCCCTCGGACCCTCCGTTCCCGCGGTGCTCGCCATCACCGCGGGCAACACCCTGGCGCCGGTCTGCGCCTGTCTGATGCTGCGCAGAGCCCGGTTCCGGGTCGAGCTGGACCGCCTGCGCGACGTACTGGCCCTGGTCTTCCTCGGCGCTCTCGCCGGGATGCTGATCAGTTCGACCATCGGCAGTGGCGCATTGGTCCTCTCCGGGGCGCTGGAGCCGGGCGAGTTCTGGCCGACGTGGTCGGTGTGGTGGACCGGCGACGCGATGGGGGTCCTTGTCGTCGCGCCGTTCCTGCTCGTGCTGCGGGGAGCCCGGTGGCCGCGGCGGGCAGGGCCCGGCCGATGGGCCGAGGGGGCGGCGCTGGTGGCCGCGACGGTCGTCGTCACGGGTCTGGCCACGCGCACGCCGCACACGACCCTGCTCTTCCTCGTCTTCCCCGTGCTGATCTGGGCGGCCCTCCGTTTCCAGCTGGCCGGCGCCGCACCGTGCGCGCTGGCGGCGTCCACGCTGGCGATTCTGGCCGCGACCGGGGAAAGCGGACCGTTCGCCGATCAGGACCTGTTCTCCAGCATGGTCACGCTCCAGGCGTTCAACGGCACGACGGCGCTCACGGCTCTCCTCCTCGCAGCCGTCATCACCGAACGCAACAGGACATACGAGGAGATCCAACAGGTCTGCACACGGTTCTCCGACATGGTGGCCGAGATGGAGCCGCGCTCCGAGTCCTACGAGTTCCCGCGCGAGCCGCGCTCCGGGTCGTACGAGTTCCCGCCCCGCCGGCTCCCGCCGTGAGCCGTTCCGGGCCCACAGGGAGCCGTTTTCGCCCCCATCAGCGCGGCGCAGCTGCTGCCCCGGGCGACGACGGGCGTCCGCAGGACCGGCCGTTCGGCGTCACACTGCTGCCCCGGGGGATCCGTCGACGTGAGGCACGCTGACGCCCTGCTGGAGCGCCTCGCGCAGGTCTGCGGAGATCTCGCCCGTCGCGGCCCAGCGGATGACGAGTTCCGCCACATGGGGCACGGGTACGTCCATGCGGCGCGACGCGTCGACGAGGGCGGCCCGCCCCTCGGCCGCGCCCACCTTCGACGTGGCGGCGATGATGCCGCTCGCTTCGGCGATCATGGCGTCGGCACCGACGGCGTCCCTGACCCGGCCGAGGACGGTTGTGGCCTCGCCGTCGCTCCCGGGCGTCTCGTGGGTGCCGCCGGCGGCATCGTGCGCGTGGTCGGCCGGGCCGGGGCGCCCGACGGGCTCCCGGTGGCCGGTGACGACGATCCGGCGCTGCCCCGGCTGCTCCTCCACCGTGAACCCGGCGTGCGTGAGCGCCGCGGTCACCGCGGTGTGCAGCGCACGGAGTATGCCCTCCAGCCTGGGCGGCCCCTCGCGCCGGTGGCCGCGGACCAACTCGCCGCGGGCGCGCAGGTCGAGGGGATCGGCCCAGCTCACGACGACGCCGCCCGGGCCCGGCCGTACGGTGAGGCCCGAGATGTCCGGCCGGTCGGGCGCGCAGATGTCGAACCCCTCGGCGGCCAGGGCGTCGCACACCGCGGCCAGCAGGTCGTCGGGGCCGGCGTCGGTCTCGTCCTGCGGAGCCCGTTGTTCCAACAGGCCCGTAGCGCCCCGTAGTTCCAGCTGGCCGGCGACCGGCGGCGACACCGCGACCACGGCGAGCGTCCGTCCGGCGTCACGGGCGCGTGTGAAAGCCTCCGTGAGCACGCGCACCGTGGAGGCGTCGCACGAGGAGACGCCGCTGAGATCGACGTCGAGGCCGGAGCCGGCGTCCAGCGCGGCGGTCAGCGTCTCGCGGAACGTGTCGGCGGCTTCGGAGCCGACCTCGCCCGTGACGGTGGCGAGGGAGCGACCTCGTCCGCTACCGGTCACCGTCACCGCGAAGCGGGAACTGTCACGAGTGGTCATGCGCAGTTCCTCTCCGGGCGGAGCACCTGCCCTCCCATGCTCGGACGCGCCCGTACGGCCGTCAAGACACCTGAAACGTATTTCCGGTTTTTGGATGCCTGTATGGAAGGTCGTACGATCGGTGTATGGAGATGTCCGGCCCCTCACGCAGTACCTGGACTTTCGTCACCAATCACACCCGTGTCCTCACGGCGATCGCCCGCAACCCCTGGATTCGCATCCGCGACCTGGCGTCGGCGCTCGACCTCACCGAACGGACCGTGCAGGCGCTGCTCTCCGACCTCGAGCAGGCCGGCTACCTGACTCGCACGCGCGAGGGCAGGCGGAACAGGTACCAGATCGACGCCGGAGGAAAGTTCCGCCATCCCGCGGAGGGCGACCGGCCGATCGCCCCGCTCCTGGCGTTGCTGACGGACGCGCCCGGTCCCTTGCCCCACCGCACCGGCGACGACGAGCCGGGCGAGCGGGACCGGAGTGCCGACTGACGTCAGCCGGTCACGATCTCGGTGTCGTAGAAGCAGAAGTGCCCCTTGATCGAGGCGACATCGGGCTTGGGGTCGAGGTACGCCCAGACGAGATCGGCCGCCCCCGGCCGGGACCAGTAGGAGGCGTCCCCCTTGTACGGGCAGTGGGTGCGCGAGTCCGACGGCGTCAGCAGTTCGGTGTTCACGTCGTCGGGCGGAAGGTAGTAGCGCACCGGCAGGCCGGTCTCGTGAAGGAGCAGCGGGCGGCGGCTCTCGGCCAGGACCGTACCGTCGTGAACCACACGGACATGCTGCGTGCCCTGCTCGATCGTGATGCGATGACCCGGCGACATGTGCTCTCCTTCGGCTGCGCGGTACCGAACGGCGGTGCTGTGGAAGGCCTTGGGAATGGCAACGTCGCCGAGGCCGCAGGTGTTCCCGGGCGGGTGCCGATTGCGGCGGCAGACCGCCGGACCTAGCCTGAACAGGTGAGGATCATGCCTGATTCGGCGCATGTTTCCCCAGGTCCGATGCGCCGCGAGGAGCCGCGGCCGTGACGACGCCCGCCGCCGGATGGCTGCGACAGCGGTGGGTGTGGTGGTTGCCGGTCGTCGCCGTCGTGGCCGATCTCGTCGTGGAGTTCGCCCTGCAAGGACGTGAGCCCGTCAGCTTCCTCCTCATCGGCGTCCCGCCGCTCGCGGCCGCGACACGCGGCCCGCGCGGCACCGCGCTGTCGGGTGTCGTCTGTCTGGGACTCCAGATGTTCTTCGCCGCCCGCCGCCCGGGCCACTTCGACGAACAGCACCATGTCGCGCTGTACGTCGCCACCCTGCTCATCGCCGTCGCGAGCACTGCCCTGTCCTGGCAGCGACAGCGCGTCAGGGAACATCTCATCCGCGCCAACTCGGTCGCCGAGGCCATGCAACGCGCGTTGCTGCGGCCTGTACCGCCGGCCGTCGGGCACATCCGCGCGGCGGGCTTCTACTCGGCCGGCGAAGGAGGCGCGCTCGTCGGCGGCGACCTCTACGACCTGTGCGAGACGCCCTTCGGTGTGCGCGCGATCATCGGCGACGTGCGCGGCAAGGGGCTCGGCGCGGTGCAGACGGTCGCCGCCGTCCTGGGGAGCTTCCGGGTGTCCGCGCACGAGTGGCGCGACCTGACCAGCCTGGCGGAACGGCTGGAGCTCAGCATCGCCCGCAACAGCCCGGCCGGTGAGGACACCGATCCCGAACTCTTCGTGACCGCGCTGGTCCTGGAGTTCCCGCCCGCGGGCGACGAGGTACGGATCGTCGACCGCGGTCATCCCCCGCCCGTCGTCGTCGGCCCGGACGGTGCCAGGCGGCTCACCACCGCCCCCGCGCTGCCGCTCGGCCTGGGCACGATGGTGCCCGGCGCGGCGGCGACCGCGACGACGCACAGCCTGGGCCCCGGCGAGGTGCTCGTCGTGCACACCGACGGAATCAGCGAAGCGCGGGACGCTACCGGGGTGTTCTACCCGGTCCTCGACCGGCTCTCGGGCCGGTTCGGCGGCGGCCGGGAGCACGACCCCGCCGATGTGATGTCGTTCCTGCGGGCCGACGCCGCGCGCTGGTCGCACGACTGCGACGACGACCAGGCGGCGCTCGCGCTCACGCTCGCGGGCGGCAGGCCGGACGGTGCGGGGCCGGACCGGTGGGGTCCGTGACGTGGGTTCCGTCGTGGCCGACGGGGATGTGGCCCGCTCAGAGGACCGCGATGCCCAAGGGGCGTTCGCCCGCCGGCACGCGGCGGGTGTCGCCCGAGTGCAGGTCCACGACCGTGATGCCGTTCCAGTAGCCGTCGCGCGTGAACCCGCCCGTGACGTACGCCGTGCGGCCGTCGCGGGAGACGGCGACGTCCTCGTGGGGTCCGTCGAGAGGGACGATCCGCTCGCGGCCGTCCGGGTCGCGCACCGTCAGCGACGGGCCCTTGTCGCTCGTCGGGTCGATGGGGCACGCATTTGCGGCAGGCATCCTGGAGCTCCGGTGTCCACCAGCCCCCCGAACATGGCGCGGTGGAGCACTTCGACGTGCCTCGCCAGGGTGCGCCGCAGCGCGCCAAGTCCAGGCATGGCGTAGCTTCTCGCCGACCTCGTCACACTGAAGGCCGCTACAGGAGCCGGCCCGCCGGACGGCGCTGCACCAACTGCGCGGGGTGAGCAGCGCGGCGACCGAACCAGGACTGGGGCCGGGCTGCGAGCTCGCCGAGGACGGCCTGGCCGGACAGGGCGGCCTCTGCCGGGGGCGGCCCGTGAGCAGGGCGTAGGCGGTGAGGCAGACGCCCCCGGGCACCGCGGTGGCGAGCGCGGGGTCGGCGGCGTGGGGCCGCGCTCCGTCGGGCGACCAGCCGGATCACGTCCCGGAACGGTCCAGCTCCTCGTCGAGGGCCAATGCCGCGTTGATGAGCGCGAGGTGGGTGAAGGCCTGGGGGAAGTTGCCCAGTTGTTCGCCGGTCGGGCCTATCTCCTCGGCGAAGAGGCCGACGTGGTTGGCGTAGGTGAGCATCTTGTCGAAGGCGTAGCGGGCCAATCCCAGGCGGCCGGCGCGAGCCAGAGCTTCCACGTACAGAAAACTGCACAGGGAGAAGGTCCCTTCGCTGCCGCGCAGTCCGTCGGGTGAGGCGGCCGGGTCGTATCGGTGGACGAGGCTGTCCGAGACCAGTTCCCGCTCCATGGCGTCCAGGGTCGACAGCCAGCGGTGGTCCTTCGGGGAGAGAAAGCCGACGGAGGGCATCAACAGCAGTGCGGAGTCGAGGACTTCGGCTCCGTAGTGCTGGACGAACGCACCGCGACGAGTGCTGTAGCCCCGGTCCATCACCTGGTCGAAGATCGCATCGCGCGCGGCGGTCCAGCCGGCGACATCGGCCGGCCGTGCCACCTGCGCTGCGAGGCGGATACCACGGTCGAAGGCCACCCAGCACATCACCCGGCTCAAGGTGAAGTCCTTGCGGCCGCCGCGAGTTTCCCAGATGCCCTCGTCGGGACGGTCCCAGGCGTGCGCCAGCCAGTCGAGCAGCGCGCGCAGGTGCTGCCAGCCGTCGTACCCGGCCAGCTGAGCGACGTCGGGCGCATGGGTGAGAGCGAAGACCACTTCGCCGTAGATGTCGAGCTGCAGCTGGCCGGCCGCACCGTTGCCGATCCGGACCGGCGCCGAGCCACCGTAACCTTCCAGATGGCCGAGGACCTCCTCGGCGAGGTGCGGGTCGCCGTCCACCCGGTACATGACCTGGAGCGGCTCACCGGTCACCGTCGGGCCCGCGGGTATCCGGGCGCCGAGCCAACGCCGGAAGGCATCCGCCTCTGCCTCGAACCCGAGGTCCAGCAGCGCCTTCACCGACAGCGCCGCGTCACGCACCCAGGTGTACCGGTAGTCCCAGTTGCGTTCGCCGCCCAGCTGCTCCGGCAGGCCCGCGGTGACCGCCGCGACGGGCGCGCCCGTGGGTGCGTACGTCATCAGCTTGAGTGTGATCGCGGAGCGGTTGACCGGCTGCTGCCAGCGGCCCCGGTACCGGCTGCGGTGAAGCCAGCGGTGCCAGTAGTCGTAGGTGGAGCGGAGCTCCCGCTGGATGCCTTCCTCGGTGAGTGGCGCGAGCGGCCCGGGAGGGCCGTCGCACACCGTCAGGACGGCGGCGGCACGCTCGTCCTGCCGGAGCACCACGTCCGCCCGCACGTCCTGCCCGTCACGCTCGAGCGTCATCGGCCCGACGACCTGGAGGCAGGCGGTCTGGTCGGGGCCGCGGAAATACGCCATCCCCCGCTCCAGCACCAGGTTGTGTCCGGCGCGCCCGTAGTCGAACCGGGGCCGGCACGCCAGCCGGAAGCCGACCGTGCCACGGGTCACGCGCATGACGCGGACGATGCGGTGCCGGTCCGCCGGGGCCTCGGCCTCACCCAGCGGCATGAAGTCGATGACCTCCCCGACTCCGTCGGCGGTCATCAACCGTGTGACCAGGATTGCTGTGTCCGCCAGGTACAGCTGCCGTGTGGTGGCACCGGACGTCTGCGCGGTGATCGCGAAGTGACCGCCGCGGTCATGGTCGAGCAGCCCCGCGAACATGCTCGGTGAGTCGAATCGTGGTGTGCAGAACCAGTCGAGCACCCCCTCGGAGGTCACGAGCGCGGCCGTGCGCAGGTCCCCGATGAGCCCGTGATCCGCGACAGGCGGCCAACGAAGCATGGCGGTCCCTTCACGACGTCACCCGTTTCCTACGGTACGTCGGGACGTTTCGTCGGGCATGCGGGCGTCATCGGGGGCGTTGCGACGCGGGCCGCGACGCATGCGGCGGTTCAGCCGAAGCCGACCGTCAGGTGGAGGGTGCCGTCATGCGGGATGCGCAGCAGATGGGCGCGCCGCGCGCCGCCGCGCAAGTACGTCGTCGGCATCGCGGTGAGACTCGCGGTGCGCACGGCAGCCCACCGGATCTGGACCGTGGTGCTGCCCCGGCGCAGTGTGAGGCCGTCCGCGGCGGCCGTCGTGGCGGAGCCGTAGGACGCCGCGGTGCCGTCGGTGAAGGTCACCCGGTCGGCCGGGTGCACGACCAGCGGGATCAGCTCGGTCGCCGCCGAGCCTGTGGTCACCACACGGCGCACCGTCTGCCGGGTGACGGTGACCTCGGTGGTGATCGCCGAGTCGGGTGTGCGGTACCGGACCCCGAACGGGGCGTCGGACGACGGGTCTTCGCCGGTCCACGGTCGCGCGTGTGCTCCGGCGACGTACTCGGCCGCCAGGTTGCCGTCGGCATCGAGCCGTCCGTCGGCGAGCTGCGTGGCCCAGCAACCGGCGTCGCCGTTCAGCGAGTACACGACCATCCCCGCGTCGGGGTGCCAGAGGAAGGACAGGCCGGAGCGGACCAGAGACGTGGCCCGGTGGCCGAAGAACGCTCCGAGATAGAGGCCCGGGCGCCGGACGAACAGGAAGTCCTGGCCGCCGTCGCGGCGGAGTTCCACGAAGGTGTCCCGCTGCAGATAGGGCAGCTCGGTGATGGCGGCCTGCTTGTGTGCACGGGTGGGAAAGGCTTCGCCGTACGGCACGTGCGCGATGATGCGCGGTGAGGTGTTGCCGCGCTGCAGCGCGGGCACGGGCGCCGGGTCCGCGGCCCAGGCGGCGCGTGCGGCGGCCCGGTCCTCACGGGCCGTGAAGAACGGCGCCAGGCCCGGCGCGCCGGGCACGAAGAGCGAGCCCAGGTGGGTGCGGTCGGGCTCACGTATCTCGTCGTCGAGGGCGCGGATGCCGGTACGCGCGGACGCGGCGACGTTGGTGAACCAGCCCGAGCCGTCGGGTTCGCGGACGAGGTTGTAGCCCAGCCACGGCGCGAAGCCACGTGCCATGGACAGCATGGCCGGCTCGTCCATGAGGTGGTGGATCTCGGCCATGTCCGGCAGCATGACCTCGAAGTTGTAGCCGACGTCCATCCCCCGGGGCTCGTAGAAGAAGCCTTGCGGGCTCTGCCCGTGAGCGACGACGAAGGCGATGCGTTCCGCCAGCCGCTCCTGCAGGGCGGGCTCCGGATCCAGGTCCAGGCACAGTGCCGCCCCGGCCAGGCCGGCGATGTGCTGGTTGGCGTACTTCAGGGGCGACTCCCAGACCGTGGTGTTGCCGGGGTCGAGGAACCACTGCATCGCCTTGCGCAGAGCGGTCCGGATCTCGGCCTGCCGGGTGGGCAGCGCCCCGGTGGTGCGCAGATTCTGCAGTGTCTTGCTCAGGTAACCCAGGCCGAAGCCGGTGGCGGCACGGGAGTGCTCGGTGGGCCGGTACTCGGGCCAGGAGCCGTCGTCGTGCTGCAGGCGCAGGTAGTGCTGGAGCGCCGCGTCGAGGCGGGCCAGCAGTGCCGGGTCGCCTGCGTACGGGTTCCACGGCCGGGGATGCGCGTGGAACCAGCTCAGTGTGTACACGTGCTCCTGGATGCGGGCGTTGTACGGCACGTTCGGCGTGCGCCACCAGCCGCCGGTGAACCAGCCGTAGGTGGCGGGGTCGGTGTCCTCGATCTCGTTGGCCATCGGGGCGAGAATCACGAGATACGGCGCGAACCGCTGCTCCTCGGGAGCGAACAGTGTGCGGTCGGGGGCGCCTTTCGGCAACGGTTCGAGGAGCGGCAGTCCCGTCCTCGTCAGGCCGGCCGCCTCGGCGGGCAGCGCGGTGAGCAGTGCGGCGCCGCCGACGGCGCCGAGCAGGGCGCGACGGCTGAGGCCGGGGAGGCCGGGACCTGGGGGAGGGCACGGGTCTGTCGGGTGACGCACTGTTGTCTCCTTCGAAAAGAGGGCCTCAGTCGCGGGTGAACTCGGCGAGCAGTTCGAGCAGTTGCGAGCGCGGTACGCAGGAGTCCAGGCGGAACGAGCCGGCGAGGTCCTCGATCCCGGCGTCGTCGAGGGAGGAGAAGAGGGCGGCGAACTCCTCGAGCATGGGCTCGCCGAGAAGAAGTTCTCGGACCAGCCGGCGCACGTACCAGCGCCGGCCGAACGGGGGCGGGTCGAAGTCGGGGTACTCGGCGGCGAGCAGTTCGTCCAGCGGGGCGAGGACGTGGGCGATGCCGTCCTCGCCGGTGGACCAGGGCTCGGTGCCCAGCCGCTCCTTCTTCTCCCTGATCGGTCGCAGCAGCCGGGACCAGGGCGAGTCGGGGTCGAGTGTCACCAGGCCGGACAGGTGGGTGTCCTTGTACGTCCAGATCGACCAGCTCGCGCCGTGCTCCTGGTAGATCTCCAACTGATCGCTAAGGACCGCGTAGCGGTGTTTGTCGACCGCCAGGTCGCCGGAGTAGACCGGCCCGAACTCGCCGACCCACACCGGTGTCCCGGTCCGGCGGGAGTGCGCGGTCCGCTCCAGGAAGCGCTCCTCCAGGGCGGCACGGTCGACGTACTGGCCGCGTACGTCGCCGGGATACGTCGTCGCGTCGCGGATCCCCGCAAGGGCGTAGTCGTGCACCGAGTAGACGGTGTTCTCGTACGAGTCGCCGATGACATCGAAGTCGTTGGCGTAGCGGTTGCCGTCGAGGAAGATCACATGGTCGGGGTCGACGGCTCGCACCGCGGTGGTGAGCCGCTGGTAGAACGGCCCGACCACGTCGCCCGTGGGGTCGCCGGGCTCGTTCAGCAGGTTGTACCCCGCGATCTCGGGACGGCCGCGGAAGTGGTCGGCAAGAGCCTCCCAGATGGCCACGAGCTGGTCCTGGAAGTGGCGATGGCGCCACAGCCACGCATGGTGGGTCGGGTTGTCGCTGTGTTCCGACTGGTTCTGGAATCCGGGCGCGGCATGCAGGTCGATGACGGTGTAGAGGCCGTGCCGGGCGCAGGCGTCGACGGCGGCGGTCAGGCGCCGCATGCCCTCCTGCCGGATGTCGAAGGGGTTGGAGTCGTCGGCGAGGTGGCGGTAATTGACGGCGATGCGTACGCAGTTGAGACCGGTACGGGCGATGAGTGCGGCGTCGGCGTCGGTGAAGAACTCGTCGAGGATGCGGTCGAAGAGCCGGTCGGCCCGCTCCGCGCCCATGGTGCGGCGAAGGGCGTCCCGCGCCTGGTGCTCGGTGCCCGGGAAGCCGTTGAGGAAGTTCTCCATCATCATCCAGCCGCCGAGCCCGACGCCCCGCAGCGTCACCGGTTCCCCGGAGGGAGTGGTGAGGCGGTCGCCGGTCACTTTCAACATCTTCATCGCTAACCCTTCAGACCGCTGTTGACAATGGACTTGATGAACCACCGCTGGGCCACCATGAACACGGCGAGCACGGGCATGACCGTGAGCGTGCTGGCCGCCAGCTGCACGTTCCAGACCGGGCTCCCCTGGGCGTCCACGATCTGGGTGAGGGCGAGCGGCAGTGTGAACAGCTCCGGGGTGCGCAGGAACACCAGCGGTTCGAGGAACGAGTTCCAGCTGTGCAGGAAGGACAGCAGCGCCACGGCCGACAGCGACGGACCGGCGAGCGGCAGTGCGATCTTGAAGAACAGACCGAAACGCCCCAGCCCGTCGAGCCGTCCGCTCTCCTCCAGTTCGGCGGGCAGACCGAGGAAGAACTGCCGCATGATGAACGTGCCGAAGACGGCGTTGCCGCCGAAGACCGCCGGCAGGATCAGCGGCCAGTGGGTGTCGGTCCAGCCGATCTCGGAGAACAGCCGGAACAGCGGGACGATGACGACCTCGCTCGGCATCAGCAGGGCGGTGAGCAGCAGGACGAACATGATGCTCCGGCCGGCGAAGCGGATCCGGGCGAAGGCGTAGCCCGCCATGGCCGAGACCATGACGCTGCCCGCGGAGACCAGGGCCGCGATGTAGACACTGTTGAGGTACTGCTGACCGAAGGGCTGGTAGTCGGCGATACGGGCGTAGTTGTCCCAACGCCACTCCCCGGGCAGCAGGGACGGCGGGTAGGCGAAGATCTCCGAGATCGGTTTGAGCGAGCTGCTCGCCATCCACAGGAGCGGCAGGACGAACGGCACGGCGAGGGCCAGCATCAGCGCGTAGAGCAGGGACCGGCGTACGACCGGTCCCCACGGGCGGCGCCGTGGGAGACCCAGGGTTTCACTGCTCATGGAACACCCACTTCTTGCGCAGCCACCACTGCACAGCGGTGAGGATCAGGACGGCGACGAACAGCACCACCCCCAGCGCGCTCGCGTAGCCGAGGTCGAAGAACTTGAATGCCTGCAGGTAGATGTAATAGGCGAGCACGGTCGTGGAGTTGCCCGGACCGCCGACTGTCAGCACCAGGATCTGGCCGAAGACCTGGAGCGAGCCGATCACGGTGACGATCGCGGTCAGCAGCATCGTCGCGCTGATCATCGGCAGAGTGATCCGGCGGAAGACGGTCCAGGGGGAGGCGCCGTCGACAATCGCCGCCTCACGCATCTCCGTGGGGACGGCCTGCAGGGCGGCCAGGAAGAGGACCATGTTCACGCCCACGCCCTTGAGCACCTGCACCAGGATCACCGAGAACATCGCGGTGTCCGACTCCCGCAGCCAGTTGGGCCCCTCGATGCCCACCGTGCGCAGCAGCAGGTTGACGCCGCCGTCGTTGCTGAGCAGGAAACCCCACACCACGGTCCACGCGATGATCGACACGACCGTCGGCGAGAAGAAGATCGCGCGGAACACGACGGTGCCGCGCAGGCCTTGGTCCAGCAGTACGGCGAGGAGCAGGGCGAGGCAGATGTTGAACGGCACCAGCCCCAGGGAGAACACGGCCGTGTTCCTCGCCACCTCGACCGCGAGCGGGTCGTCGAGCAGCCTCTGGTAGTTCTCGCCGCCGACGAAACTGATCTCACCCGTGAGGTTGTTGTACTTGGTGAGGCTGTAGTGGACGACGGCGACCAGCGGACCCAGCACGAAGGCGGCGAATCCCAGCATCTGCGGGGCGACCAGCACGTACCCGGCGAGCATGTCCCACCGGCGCCACCGCGGTGTCCGGCGCTTGCCGCCGTCCTTGCGCACCGGCGCGCCCCCGGTGGGGGCAGGGGCGGGCCGGGACGGTGGCGCGGAGGCCTTGCGAACGAGGAGACTCACGACCCGGTCCGCAGGATCGGCTGGATGGAGGTGCACAGGTCACGCAGGACCTTGCGGGTGTCGGCCTTCGGCTTCCAGGCGGCGTCGAGGCCGGCCCGCGTCTGCTCCGAGAGCTGGGCGTACCCCGTGTGTCCGGGGCGCACGGTGCCGGACTTCAGCGAGTCGACGATGACCTCCTGGAGCTGGTCCTTGCTGAGCAGCGGGTTCGTCTCGGCGAGGGTTTCGGCCGTCAGCAGCGAGGCGCGCGGCGGCGGGAAGAACCGGGCGAGTTTCGCGGCGTTCTCCGTGTTGGTGGAGTACAGGAAGAACTCCTTGGCCAGGTCCAGGTTCCTGCCCTTGGCGAAGACCCCGAGACCCGCCTGCCCGATCACCTGGCGGTCGCCGGCCGGTCCGGAGGGCAGGGGCACCGCGCCCCACTTCCACTTCACGTCGGCGAGCGGACCGATCTTGCTGACCTGGAAGATGACCATGGCGCTCTCACCGGAGAAGAAGTCCGCCTGCTCGCCGGGAGCCGGCGTGGACCGGTCCCTGAACGCCATGGACCGCAGGAAGTCGATCGCATCCGTCATCTTGGGATCGGAGAACCCGCAGGTGTCGTCGGGCGTCCACGGCGCGGCACCGTACGCGCCCATGATCGGGTAGAGCCTGTCCCACTGCTTGTACTCGAACTCGTGGATCACCAGCCCGAACCGTGCCGCCTTGGCGTCGGTGACCTTCTTCGCCGCCTCCGCCAGGGCGTCCCAGGTCCAGGCGCCGTCCGCGACCAGCTCGGCCGGGTCGGCCGCCCCGGCCTTCGCCAGGACGTCCGCGTTGTAGAAGACGGCGAAGGGAGAGCTCGAGAACGGGTACGCGTACAGCGACTTGCCGCGCCGCCACTGGTTCAGCAGAGCCGGTTCCAGGTCGTTGTAGCGGTAGTCGCCGTCGGCCTTCATGTCCGGCGCCATGTCGACGAGGGTCTTTGCCTCGATGAAGTCGGCCGCGTTCGTCTCCAGGATCCAGCCCAGGTCGGGCGGGTTGCCCGAGGCGAGCTGGGTGGTCAGGGCCGTGGTGTAGTCGGCGGGGTTGAGCGACTCGAAGGTGACGCTCTTGACCTCGGGGCGCTCGGCTTTGAACGCCGCCCCGATGCTGTTGAGCAGGGCGAGGTGGTCCTTGTTCGCCGTCCACACGGAGATGCGGAGGTTGCCGTCGCCGGCGACCGTCCCTCCGCCGCTCCCACCGCCCGAGCAGCCGGCGGCGAGAGCGGCCACGCCGGCAGCGCCGGCCGCGATGACGGAGCGTCTCGTCGGATTCATGTCCAGACTCCTTGCGGTTCGCGGTTCAGTAAGCGGCTATCTCGGGCCAGCGCAGTTCGACGCCTTCGTCCGTCAGGCGCTGCTGGAAGTCGGCCAGCAGATCCGGTGTGTTGCGCACGGAGCGCGGAGAGGTTCCCCGCTCCAGGCAGAAGGCGGCCAGTGCGCCGGCCACCTCGCCGACGTTCCACTCGACGGGGTGCAGGCGATAGCAGCCGTTGGTGATGTGCGTGGTGCCGATGTTCTTGCCCGCGGGGAGCAGGTTCTCCATCCGCTCGGGCAGCAGCGCCCCGAGCGGGATCTGGAACGGGCAGGACGCCACGTCCAGGTAGTGGTCGCCGCCGGTGGAGGGGTGCAGATCGATGCGATACATGCCGATGCCCACCGAGTCCGGGTACTCCACCGCACCGGCTTTGCCCCGCACCGCGAGGGACAGGTCCTGTTCCACGACGGTGCGTTCGGCGCGGATGCGCCGCGACTCGCGGATGTACGGTGCCTGCGCCAGACCGTCGGCCGAGCCCATGACGTCACCGCGCAGCCGCAGCCCGGGGTAGCCGGTGCCGCCGTCGGACCGCGGGGCCTCCGTCTGAAGCCAGTACAGGAACGAGTAGGACAACTCACGGGCGGCCGTGAGGTGTTCGGCGGCGTCGGGCACGTCGAAGACCGGGCCGGGCAGGTAGTCGATCATCGGCCAGTTGACCAGCGTGATGTCGCTCTCGTAGGCGCCGTCGGTGAAGTTGCGCCGTGCCGCGATGCGCCGGAAGGTCCACAGGTTGCTGTCCCCGGGGCTGAGGCGCTGGTCCGCGACGACGGCCAGCGGGTCGTCGTCCGGATTCGGTGTGAACTGGCGCTCGACGATCTCCTTCGTTCTCGGATGAGGAGCGCTCAGCGAGAACAGGGGACCACCCCAGAAGTCCGGCTGGTACGTGCGCCAGAAGCCGTACCGGGCCGGCTTGTCGACGGTGTGATCACCGTCCACGTGGTCCAGCGCGAAACACACCGACGCGGCCTGCATGTTCAGCGGCTGCGCCACGTCCGGGGCGCTGGGCTCGCCGGTCTCGGACTGCGCCTCGAACCCGGTGACGTACTCGGTACCTGTCAGCGGCAGCAACTCGCCCGTCTCGGTGGCGTCGAGGACGTACGGCGCGGTGACCGTGATCTCGCCGTCCCCGTCCCGGTGGGCCACCGTCACGGCGCTGACCCGGTCGCCGTCGGTCTCGGCGGACACCGGGCGGTACGGCTGCAGCACACGCAGCCGTCCGCTGCCCCGGTACGGCGCGAGCATCGCCTCCAGGACCGCCACGGCCACTCGCGGCTCGTGACAGAGCCGACTGACGTGCCCGGCACCGGGGTTGAGGTGACGCCACGCCCGGGAGCGTTCGGTGAGCGGGAAGTGGCGGCGGTAGTACTCGCGTATCCCCTCCCGCAGGGCCCGGTAGCTCGCGGTCGCGCCGAACTGCTCCACCCAGCTGTTCTCGTCCGGGGGCACGGCCTGGCTCGTGAGCTGGCCGCCCAGCCAGTCGAACTCCTCGGTCAGCACCACCTTCCGGCCGGCGCGGAGCGCGGCCAGCGCCGCTGCCACTCCGCCGAGCCCTCCGCCGATGACGAGGACTTCCGCCTCCATGGATACTCCTTCCACCGTTGTGTCCCATCGCCTGTCGCGCCGGGTGTCCCACGGCTCGGTTGATCGGCCCCTCCCAGGGCCCGTTCACGGGGTGCGGGGCGGCGCCAGGGTGGCGCCGGTCACGAGTTCGCAGGGGAGGAGCCGCTGTGGCGTGTCCTCCGCCCCTTCGAGGAGTTCGGTCAGCAGCGCGACGGCCTGCCGGCCCATTTCCTCCCGCGGGATGCGGAATCCCGTGAAGTCGACGTCCGTCGGTACCGGAGTCGTCGGATCTCCCAGCGTCACGACCGACAGGTCGGCGGGCACCGTCAGTCCGCGGCGCTGTGCGGCCGCGACCAGACCCACGGCGGTGGCGAAGTGCTCGACCAGGACCACCGTGGCCTCGGCGGCGAGCAGCGCCGCCAGCAACTCGTCGGGTTCGCGCCCGGGGGAGAGCACGTCGAACGCGACGACGACACCGTCCTTTTGCGCCGCCTCGGTGGCCCGCAGGAAGCCGGCCCGCCGGTCCGCGGAGGACTCCACGTCGGCCGGCAGTCCCAGGTACGCCACGCGCCGGTGTCCATGGGTCACTGCCAGCCGTACCAACTCGCCGACGCCGCTGGTGTAGTCCGCTCCCACGTACGGCACCGGACCACCGGCGTCGTCGCGCCGGCCGACCGTCACGAACGGGTACGCGTCGGCGACCATCCGCGTGAGGTCGTCGCGGTCGAGCGACCGGCCGAGCAGCAGGCAGCCGTCCGCGACGCGGAGCCGGTTGTCGCCGCCGAAGATGCGCCGCCGCCCACCGGTCACCGACGCGCTCGTGAGCAGGAGCAGATCACAGCCGACCCGTTCGGCGGCCTCCTCGATGCCGACCAGGAACGGGTGGTAGAAATCGCTGGTGTCGCTGGGGAAGACCGCTTCGTAGGTGAAGACACCGAGGATCCGGTTGTGCTTCGCGGCCAGCCGCCTGGCCACCGGGTCGGGCGCGTAGCCGTACTCCTGGATCACCCGCAGCACGCGCTCCCGCGTCTCCTGCGGAATGCGAATGTCCGCGTCGGCCCGGCCGTTGAGCACCAGGGAGACGGTCGGCTGACTGACCCCGGCCAGGCGGGCGATGTCCCGCTGCGTTATCCGCCGCGCTGGGCGACCAGTCGTCACGTACGCCTCCGATAATGCGGATTATCTCTCCGTCGGAGTTCAGTGTTAGGGCCGTGTTTCGGACACGTCAACCCTGTGACGCTTGATAATTCGAATTATCAACGCACGTTGCGCACTCGCCCACTTGGGGGCCGCCAAACGACGCTCCCCAGCCGTCGTCCGGCCAGGCCGCCCCCGCCCCGTCCGCCGCGTGTGACCCCCCGATCCACAACGGCGCGCCGGGCGGGGCGTGAAGCTGCCGCAGCGGCAGCGCACTGAAGGTCAGGAGAAGACCACGCAGGCGGCGGCCGGCACCGATACCGCGCCGGCACGGCGAAGTTGTCCGCTCTGCGAGTCCACGTCGAACCAGGTGACGTCCCCGGACCACTCGTTGGCGACGTAGAGCCGACGTCCCGCGGGGTCGGCCACGAGGTCGCGCGGCCAGCTGCCGCCGCTCTCCACGCAGTCCGTGATCCGTGGCTTGTCGGCTCCGTCGGCCAGGGAGAGGGTGACAAGTGTGTTGCTGCCGCGCACCGCCGCCCAGAGGAAGCGCTCGTCGGACGCGACACAGACGACCGAGGGATACGCGCGCACCCCGTCCGGAAGGTCGTCCGAGAGGATGGGCACCTCGGAGAGCGGTTCGAGGCGGCCGGACGCGGGGTCCCAGCGGCAGACGGTCAGCTGCGGTTCCAGTTCGTGCAGTACGTAGACCGTCTCGCCGTCCGGGTGGAATGCGAGATGACGGGGTCCGGACCCGGCGCGCAACGCGGTCTCGTCATGGCTTCGCAGCTCCCCGGTGGCGTGGTCCGGCGCCCAGACCCGTACCGAATCGGTGCCCAGGTCGACGCTGAGCACCCAGTGGCCGCTGGGGTCGGGCAGTACCTGATGGGCGTGCGGTCCTGCCTGCCTGTCGGGATCGGGGCCGGAGCCGTGGTGCGCGAAGACGGAGGCCGGCCCCGACAGGCTGCCGTCGGAGGCCACCGGCAGGCTGCTGACGCTGCCCGAGGTGTAGTTGGCGGTCAGCAGGCGGTTCCCGGCCACACTGAGGTGAGTGGGACCTGAGGCGCCCACCTCGACCACCGGGCCGAGCGCGGTCAGACCCTCGGGGCCGGGCCGGAAGGCACCCACCGCACCCTGTTCCGCCTCGCTCACCGCGTAGAGCACTCCGCCGTCAGGGGCGAGGGTGAGCCATGAGGGGTTGACGAACGGCGCGATCGCCGAGTGCGGCGTCAGTGCTCCGGTCGCCGGATCCACGGCCGCGACGGTGATGCCATGGCCGCCGCCCGAGGTGAACGAGCCGATGTACGCGCGGTGTTCGCCGCTTCGGTCCGCCCGGTTGCTCTGCTGCCTGCCGCTCACAAGGTGCCCTCTGTTCTCGAATCCGCCGGGATGTCCCATGATCGGCCGGTGATCGCCGTCACCGCGCCGTTGCGCCACCGCACGCCCGGGCCGCGAGCGCACGGTGCCGGTCGTCCGCTTCCTGCGCAGCCGCCTGCCAGGTTCGCGGACTCGTTGGTCAGGGCTGGTTCTGCGCCTGAGTGGCGGCCGCGCTCGCGGCGTCCTTCTCGGTGGCCGCGCCGGCGGTGCTGAGCTTGCCGCCGCTGGATTCGAGGTGGGCACGGACGAACCACTGGAACAGTTCGAGACTCCGCAGTTGCTCGATGAGCATGTCCTGCGTGACGGGGTCGGTCTCCTCGGTGGCTCGCATGGCCTCGCGGTGGTCCTCGATCACGGAGGTGTAGACGAGGTCGAGAGCGCCCAGGTGCTCGATGGCTTCGGCCCGGCCGATGGAGTAGTCGTCCCAGCCGCGCTCGGCGACCAGGGCGCCGGGTGTTCCCTTCGGCTCGCCGCCCAGGGTGGAGATGCGCTCGGCCAGGTCGTCCGTCATGGCGCGGACCTGCTCCACCTGCGGGTCCAGCATCTCGTGGACGGCGATGAAGTGTGGCCCCACCACGTTCCAGTGGATGTGTTTGAGCGTCAGTGCGACATCGTTCAGCGAGTGCAGGCGCATCTGCAGCAGCCCGATGATGTCGCTGCTGGTCTCACGGCTGATGCCGGGGACGGTGTACGACGGCTCGGAAGGCTGTGACGGCATGGTGTGCTCCCTGTCGGCGGCTTGCTCGGGCCTTCTGGCAAACACCCGAGCCGTCGCTTACCCGGTCAGGGGAGGGCGGTGGCGTCGTTTTTCACCGGTCCGGTCGCACCGATGGCGATGGCGGTGGCCCGGGCCTCGGGAGGGCGCGGCGTGCTCCGGGGAGCTGTGGCGGCAACGGGATTTCGCCCCGGACGTGGTCCAGGGGCTGCCGACGGGCGGATCCGGGAGCGTCCAGGTCGGCCGGCGCTCGGGCCGGCCGACCTGGACGTCGTGCGTCAGACGAGGTCGAACCGGTCCAGGTTCATCACCTTGTCCCACGCCGCGACGAAGTCGTTCACGAACTTCTCCTTCGCGTCGTCGCTCGCGTAGACCTCCGCGAGCGCGCGCAGCTCGGAGTTCGAGCCGAAGACGAGGTCGGCACGGGTGCAGGTCCACCTGACCTCGCCCGTGGCGGCGTCGCGGCCCTCGAACGTGGTCTGGTCCTCGGACGTTCCCTTCCACGTCGTGCCCATGTCGAGCAGGTTGGCGAAGAAGTCGTTCGTCAGCCTGCCCGGGGTCTCGGTGAAGACACCGAGCTTCGAGCCGTCGTAGTTCGCGCCCAGGACGCGCAGGCCACCGACGAGGACCGTCATCTCCGGCGCGCTCAGGGTCAGCAGGTTCGCCCGGTCGAGCAGCAGGTACTCGGCCGGCAGACGGTTGCCCTTGCCGAGGTAGTTGCGGAACCCGTCGGCGGCCGGCTCCAGCGCGGCGAACGACTCCGCGTCGGTGTGCTCGTCCGTCGCGTCGACACGGCCCGGGGTGAACGGCACCTCGATGTCGTAGCCCGCGTCCTTGGCGGCCTTCTCGACGCCGGCGCAGCCGCCGAGCACGATCAGGTCGGCCAGGGAGACCTTCTTGGCACCGGAGTTGAACTCCTGCTGGATGCCCTCCAGGGTGCGCAGCACCGTCGCGAGTTCGTCGGGGTTGTTGACCTCCCAGCCCCGCTGCGGCTCCAGGCGGATGCGGGCACCGTTGGCGCCGCCGCGCTTGTCGCTGCCGCGGTACGTCGAGGCCGACGCCCACGCGGTGGTGACCAGCTGCGAGACGGTCAGGCCCGAGTCGAGGAGCTTGGCCTTGAGGGCCGCGACGTCCCCGGCGTCGATGACCTCGCCCTCGGCATCCGGCAGCGGGTCCTGCCACAGCAGGGTCTCCGCCGGGACCTCCGGGCCGAGGTACAGCGACTTCGGGCCCATGTCGCGGTGGGTCAGTTTGTACCAGGCGCGGGCGAAGGCGTCCGCGAACTCCTGGGGGTTCTCGTAGAAGCGGCGGGAGATCGGCTCGTAGATCGGGTCGAAGCGCAGCGACAGGTCAGTGGTGAGCATCATCGGGCGGTGCTTCTTCGACGGGTCGTGCGCGTCCGGGACGATCTCCGGGGCGTCCTTCGCCACCCACTGGTGGGCGCCGGCCGGGCTCTTGGTGAGTTCGTACTCGTACTCGAAGAGGTTCTTGAAGAACCCGTTGCTCCACTGGGTCGGGGTCGCGGTCCAGGTGACCTCCAGGCCGGAGGTGATGGCGTCCGCTCCCTTTCCCGTACCGTAGGTGCTCCTCCAGCCCAGGCCCTGCTCCTCGATCGAGGCGGCCTCCGGGTCGGCGCCGACGTGGTCGGCCGGGCCCGCACCGTGGGTCTTGCCGAAGGTGTGGCCACCGGCGATCAGGGCGACGGTCTCCTCGTCGTTCATCGCCATGCGGCGGAACGTCTCACGGATGTCGCGGGCCGCGGCGATCGGGTCCGGGTTGCCGTTCGGGCCCTCCGGGTTGACGTAGATCAGACCCATCTGCACCGCGCCGAGCGGGTTCTCCAGCTCGCGGTCGCCGGTGTAGCGCTGGTCGTCGAGCCAGGTGGTCTCGGGACCCCAGTAGACGTCCTCCTCGGCCTCCCAGACGTCCTCGCGGCCTCCGCCGAAGCCGAAGGTCTCGAAGCCCATCTGCTCCAGGGCCACGTTGCCGGTGAGGATCATGAGGTCGGCCCAGGAGATGCTCTGGCCGTACTTCTTCTTGACCGGCCACAGCAGACGGCGGGCCTTGTCGAGGTTGCCGTTGTCGGGCCAGCTGTTGAGCGGGGCGAAGCGCTGCTGACCTGCGCCGGCGCCACCGCGGCCGTCGCTGATGCGGTAGGTGCCCGCGCTGTGCCAGGCCATGCGGATCATCAGCGGGCCGTAGTTGCCGAAGTCGGCGGGCCACCAGTCCTGCGAAGTGGTCAGCACCTCGGCGATGTCCCGTTTCACGGCCGCGAGGTCGAGGGACTTGAAGGCCTCGGCGTAGTCGAACTCCTCACCGAGCGGGTTGGCCACGGCGGGGTTCTTGGCGAGGATCTTCAGGTTGAGCCGCTCCGACCACCACTGGCGGTTTCCACCGCCCTGAGTCGGGTGCGGGGCGCGCCCGTGCGCGACCGGGCAGCCACCTCCCCCCTCCGTCTTCGCGTCGGTGACGATTGCGTCAGGGTTCTCAGCCATGGGAATCCTTCCGGACTATGCGGATCACGGTGCTCACGAATTGCATGAGGTGGAACTGCCGGGGCACACGCCCCGGTGAAACGGCTTCGGCCTCGTCGATCGAGAAGCCGCAGCCGTCGGACGCGGTCGGTCGAGGTCCTCGCCGCCCGCGCGGTCGACGTGGCGGTGGTCGCCCCGGCACGTCCCTCGAACTCGGCCGAGCCGCCGCCCCGTTCGACACGGAGCGGGTCCTGCCGCGATGAGCGCGCTGAGGGCTTCCGCACGAGGTTGGAGGGACACGCGGCCCAAGAGATCAGCTGTCCCCGGAGTCAGGCCTGCGACACCGAGGGGTCGCCGTCCCGCCGTACGGTCCCGAGCAGCGCGACGCCGGTGTGGCCGTCACGCGCGGACCGTCGCCACGCTGCTCGGCGGTGGTCCCGTCATGTCTGTCTCCTGCCGTACACGGGGGTCTTCTGCCCTTGGCTGTCGCCGGAACCGATCCTACGATGGACAGAGTCCAGGTCAAGAAGCTTGCCGATCCCATATCCCATCGGAATCCGGACATCTATCAGTGAACTTGAGGTGTCCCACGAGCCTGAACAGGTGAACCGACATGAGTGACCTGCTGGAGCGACTGCGAGGGCGTGGCTGGCGGGTGACCTCCCAGCGGCGTGTCGTGGCGGAGGTCCTCGAGGGCGACCATGTCCATCTCACGGCCGACGAGGTGCACGCCCGTGCGGTACGGCGGCTGCCGGAGATCTCCCGGGCGACCGTCTACAACACCCTGGGCGAGCTGGTCTCCCTCGGCGAGGTCATCGAGGTCTCCACGGACGGCCGCGCCAAGCGCTACGACCCCAACGCACACCGCCCGCACCAGCACCTGGTCTGTTCCGGTTGCGGCACCATCCGGGACGTCCACCCGACCGGCGATCCGCTGGCCGACCTCCCGGCCGAGGAACGGTTCGGCTTCACGGTCTCCGAGGCCGAGGTCACCTACCGCGGACTGTGCCCGTCCTGCGCCTGAGAGGCCGTCACGTCCGGAGCGTCTGAGTGATGCCTGATTCTCGGAGCTCAGGGCCGGGCAGTGCCGGTGAGCGGCGATCCGGGGCGGTTCAGCCGCCAGATCACGTCGGTCCCGCTGTCCCCGGGAGCGACGGGCGGCGACACCTGTTCGCGCCGGACCTCGGTGAAACCCAGGCGCCTCGGAACGGCCCCGCTGGCCGCGTTGGCCAGGTCGTGCACGATGTCCACGTGCGCCAGGTCCGATAGCGACGCGAACGCCTCGGACAGCACGGCCGCTGCGGCCCGGGTCGCGATACCCCGCCCGACGGCGGCGGGGTGCAGCCAGTACCCCATGAAGCGGCCCTGGGGCTCGTCGGCACGATAGAGGGAAAGGCTGCCGAGGAGCGCGTTGTTCGCGGTGATCGCGTAGTTGTACGCGTCGCCGCTCTGCCACTTCGGATCGCAGTCGGCGAGGAACTCCCGGGTGTGCTGCCGGCCGTGGCGGGCCACCCACGGCATCCACGGCCGCAGATGGTCGAGCGATTCCTCGATCATCCGGAACAGGGCGTCGAAGTCGCTCTCCGCCCGCCAGCGCCGCAGGACGAAGTCCTGACAGTCAATGGTCTCGCTCGGCTGCACCATGGCGGCATCGTCGCCCTCCGGAGGGGATCACCGCAATCGGATATCGGTGACGGTCGACTGCCTCGGGACCGCACCTGCTGGGCGCTCCAGCCTCCCCGTCAGAGCTGCTTGTTGTAGCCGGCGTGCGCAAGGTCATGTATCGCGACCCGGACGGCAACGAGATCGAGTTCGGCGGGGCTCCGCTCTGACCGCGGGCGGCCTCCGTGGGGGACCAGCCGGGGCGCCGGCACGCTGCAGTCGACGCACGGTCACCCCCGCCGCCCTTCGGATGTGGCTCTGTCAGCAGCCCGCCGGACGGTCCTCAGAGGCCGGCCCCGGGGGCTGGGCTCGCGCCGCATGGCCCACAGCACCGGCCCGCCCCCCGGCAGTCGCAACTCCTCGCGCACGGTGAAGCCGAAGTGCTCGTAGAAGGGGAGGTTGGACGGTTTGGAGGACTCCAGACAGACGGGCAGGCCCGCCGCGTCGGCCTTGGCCAGCCCCGAGCGCAGCAGGGCGGCCCCGTGTCCCTGGCCCTGGGCGGCCGGGTCGGCGCCGATCACCGCCAGGTACCAGTGAGCTTCCCTCGGCGCGTGCTCTGCCGCTGCCCCGACGGCATCGCGGAACAGCGGAGCCCGGTCACCGAGGATGTTCTGGAGCTCCTGAATGGTCTCCCCGTCAGGAACGGCCTTTTCCTGCCCCTCCGGTGGTACCCAGAAGGCGGCCGCGGCCTCAGTGCGCTCGCACACGCCGTGGTGGGCGTACTGGCGGGTGAAGAGCGTGGTGAAGTAACGGCTCAGCCCTGCCTCGCGCGAGGCGTCATCGGGGAAGAACCAGCGCATCATCGGGTCGTCGTCGAAGGCGCAGGCCAGGGTACGGCTGACCACGTGGGCGTCGTCGATCGTTGCCGTCTTCGGGATGTTCGTCATCGGCATACGGATCATTCTGCACCTCTGATGATCTTCGACGGTCGGCGGGTGGGGCACAACGGCCGGACCACCCCCGGCCGCCCGCACCTGTGGCGCGGTGCCGGTCAGCCGCGGCCCCGCCCCTGTCGTCTGTGGTGCAGGGGCCGCGGTCGGCCCTGTCATCGCGTGAGGTAGTCCTCCCTCAGGGCGTCGAGTATCCGAGCGGCCTCCGGAAGGTCCGCCTTGCGGCACCGCGCAGCTGCCGTCGTCAGCCGGGCGATGGCCTCATGGAACCGGCCCAGGCCGTTCCCCTCGATCAGGGCGGCGATCCGGACCGCTTCGGCGCGCGGCACCTCGCCTTGCTCACCGCCCTGTTCATGGGCGGCGATGGCGGCCTCCGCCTCGGCCAGGGCCTCCGGGAAGCGTTCCGCCTCCGCAAGGACACGGGCGCGGCGGTAGTGCACTTCGCCGCTCTCGTACCAGGCGACGAAGTTCTCGGCGCCCTCCGGCACATCGGCCCCGATCGCGTCGGCCTGCGCCAGGTGGCCGAGCGCCGTGTCCACTCCGTCGGCCTCCCGGGCCAGCATGGTGAGACGCGCGAACTCGCGCATCATGTGCGTGATCAAGGACGGGTTCGGCGCCTCGGCGTGCGACGCGACGGCGCGCTCGTACGCCGTGCCCGCCGCGTCCCAGCGGTCGGCCATCGCCAGCGCGGTGGCCGCCTCCGCCGCCACCAGCGTGTGGACCGCGCGGTCGTCCTCCCATGCGGCGACCGTGTCCGCAAGCCGCAGGAACTCCTCGGCCGCGGCCAGGTACTCCTCCAGCTCCCGCAGCCCACGCGCCAGAGTCAGCCGGGCCTGGGCGAGCAGTCGTTCGTCGAGGGAGGAGGCCGCCTCGTCGGACAGCACGGATTCCAGTACGGCGACGGCGTCGGCCTGCTGCCCGGTGCGAGCCAGGACGTCGGCGAGCTGAAGCCGTATGTCGGTGGCCTCGTTGTGCGCCCCTTCCTGGTCGAACCGCGCGGCCGCCTCTGACAGGTGGCGCACGGCGCCGCCGGCGTCCCCGAGATGCGAGGCGGCGTGGCCGAGCAGTGCGTAGGCGGGTGCCAGCGCGAACTCCGTGTCGTCGTAACGGACCGCGTCGGAAATCGCCCGGTGCAGCAGATCCACCGCCTCCGCCGGTTCGTCCTTGGACAGGAGGGTCTGGGCGAGCAGGGCGCGCGGGCGCGAACCGCGCCAGGGCCGCCCGGAGGCGTCCACGTCCTTCAGAGCCGCGCGCAGCTCCGCCTCGGCGCGCACGGCGTCACCACGGCGGCCGGCCATGTCCGCCAGGAACAGCCGTGCATTGGCCACCTGGTGGGGAACGGACAGGCGCTCCGCTTCGGAGTGCAGTGTGCGGGCGAACTCCTCGAATCGCTCCATGGCCGGACCGGATGCGTCCGGCAGGCGCCGCAGCGCCTCCTGATAGGCGGCGAAGGTGCACGAGTACAGCAGAGCGAGGTACTCCAGCACGCGCTCCGCTGCCCCGTCCACTCCGGACGCGGCCTCCCCCTCTCCGAGGGACTCGCCCGTGAACGGAGCCTCGGTCTTGAGACGCTCCGCCTCGCGCAGGGCCTCGTCGACGGCGGCCCGCATCGCGTCCGCGTCCAGCCGCTCGGTGCCGTGGTCCGCTCCCTGGCCCTCCTGCGAGGCCACGCCGTCCGTGTTGTCGTCGGGGACAGCCGACCATGTGAGCGCGCGCGTGCGTGCGGAGAGCGCGTGCCAGGGCATCCCGAGCCGCTCGAACAGATCGGCGGCCCGCCTCAGCTCGGTGACGCCCTCGGTTTCGCGGTCCTCCTGCGCGAGCCGGTACGCGCGCTGCTCGGCGAGCTCCGCGCGAAGAAGGTCCTCCGGTCCGATCCGGTCGTCGTGCGTGGCGGTGCCGTCGGCCAGGCGTTCGGCGATGCGGGTCCAGAGCCTGGTGCCTGCGGGATTCCCCGCGGACGCCATTCGCCGTGCCTCGCGCACAAGGGAGACGAAGTCCTCGGGCACATCCGGCCCGATGGGTGACGCGGGAACGGCCTCCGGCGCGCCCCGCGTCGCGGAAGAGCGGGTGGTGGACGTCCGCAGTCCGAGCGGCAGGGGCTCGTCGAGCAGCGGGCGCTGCGCGAGGCGCAGCCGACGGCGGTCCCCGACGGCCGTGGTGCCGTTGCGCGCGTCGAACGCGGTGGTGAGCCGATCCGCCTCGGAGCGGACATGGGCGAGGAGTTCGCCCGCGGTCCAGTTCCGTCCGGGCGGACCGGCGACGGCGGTGTCGGTATGCCCGTCCTCGACGAGACGGGCGAGCAGTGCCTCCGCGCCGGTGAGGAAGCCCAGGCGGGCCAGCGGGGCGCCGGTCGCGTCGAAGAGGGGGCGGTTCTCGGCGAGAATCTCCAGCCCGCGGCCCTCGTTGCGTGACAGGGCGCAGAACTCCAGGTGCATGCCGACCTCGTCCTGCATCCCGGTGTTGCCGCGAACCCGCCGATAGCCGGTGAGATGGTGGGAGCGGGCCTCGTCCGTACGTCCGGCACGCAGCAGCGGCAGCAGGGCGCGCGCCTGGCTCATCTGCGGCTCCTCGCTGCATCCCATGCTGCCGTCGAGGACCGGCCGCCACGTATCGAGAGCTCCGGCGTCGTCGCCCGCCGTCACCTGGTGCCAGGCGACGTGCCGGGTCTCGCAGGCCTCGCAGTCACTGAGCTCCGTACGGGGCCGAGTGGCCCAGAGGTCGTACGCGTCGGCGACGCCGGTGCCCGTGTGGTGCGCGACGTGGTAGCGCATCGCCGCCACCGGCTGCATGCCGTGATCGGCCGCCTCGTAGCGGGCGCGCATCTGCTCGATCCAGCCGTGGACGGTGGCAAGGGGCACCTCGGGCACCTGAAGCAGAGACGTCGTCACCCACTTGAAGCGCCAGAAGACCTGGTGGGCCTCCCACTGGCTGAACGATTCGGGAGCGGTGTCACACAGCTTGAGCAGCCGGGCGAACACGACGGGCGACTTGCGGTGTTCGCCGGTGAACTCGTACGCCGACATCAGCTCCAGCAGGGCGGTGACGAGGACATCGGGCTTCTCGAAGGGCTCGGCCGCCTCGACGAGTTCCTCCGCGGTGATGGTGCGCTGCAGACCGTGGGGGCGGTCGTTGTTCTCGCGCAGCGCCTCGACCACGGCCTCGGGGGTGTCCAGCATTACAGTTCCTTCCGGGGCTCGGAGCCGGGTGCCGCCGTGCCGGGGTGGTGCATGGCGTGGGTGAGCAGGCCGATGAAGGCCCGGTTGAGCAGGGCGCTCTCGCTCGCCCGGAGCGGGCGGCGGCTGAGCAGCAGGGCCTGACCGTAGAGGGCCTCGGCGGTCGTGACGGCCAGTCCGCGCTCGGTGATGGTGATCGCCTGGCGCACCAGCGGGTTGAGATGGTTCAGGACGAGCTGGGCGCGCGGGGTCTCGTGGCGCAGCGAACCGAGGATGTCGGCCCACAGGCCGTCGCTGTCGGCTGCGAGGCTCGACCTGGTCCGCTCGTGGCGCGCCTCCCGGTTGTCGAGGAGCAGCGCGGGAGCGGTGACGGGCTGGAAGTCACGCAGGACGACGTCGCAGTCGTGGACGCCGATCGTCTCCCGGGCGACTGCGAGAAAGGCCGCCGCGCGCAGTTCGGCCGTCGGGTCCACGGCGTCGAGATGGGCGGTGACGGTGGCGGGGTCGAGGTCGGTGACCGCGGTGCCGGGGCGGATCTCGGGCAGCCGGTGCACGAGGTCGCGGTCGTAGGTGTAGCCACCGTTCACGACCCCCAGGCCGGCGGCCGAGGCGATGGGGGCGACCTGGCGGAACTCCTCGACACTGCGTGTGACCAGGAGGGTCGGGTGCGTCCGCGCGAACTCCTCCAGCGTGACGTTGCCGTCGGTGGTCTCGAACGGCAGCCACGGCAGCACGATGCGCAACAGCTCGTCGTCGTAACGGGCGAGCGCCTTGACCGCGAGGTGGTGTGTGTCGATGAAGCGGTGCAGCAGGGACGGATCGCTGGCGGCGAGTCCGGTGAGCCAGTCGCGGATCCGGTCGCCCAGGGCGTCCCGGACGGCGGACAAGGTGCCGTCCTCGTACAGCGCCTCACGGGACGCGGTCGGCCGCAGGCTGGTGGTGTCGACCACGCAGCGCACGAAGAACGCCCATTCCGGCAGCAGTTCGGGCGCCTGGTCCGTGAGCAGCATGCCCTTGAGGTGCACGCGGTGCCCCGCGCGCTGCGCCGGGCTCACGGCCGTGGGAAGGACGTAGGCGACGCCGCGCAGCCCGGCCGCCGGAAGGTCGAGCTCGACGGTGTCGAGCGGGGTGAAGTCGAAGAGGCTGCGGCAGTACGCGGTCAGCGCCTCGCGGCGGGCCAGTGGGGAGCGGTGGGTCTGCTCCCACGGGGGTGTTTCGTTGATCCGGTGGGTCGCGCCCCGCGGTTCGACGACGGTGACCTCGTGCCGCAGGAGACCGCCGTAGTGCCGGGCCAGGGAGACGACCTGCTCCGGGCTCGTCCACTCGGCGTTGTCGGCGCGCGGGACGAGCCGAACGGTGGTGCCCGGCTCGGGGACGGCCGAGGCGGGCAGCGTGCGGATGGTGTAACGGCCGTCGGAGTGGCCGCGCCACTCGACGGCGAGCGCCGACGGGTCGGCCGCGGACCGGCTGAGCACCGTGATCTCATCGGCCACGACGAAGCAGGCGAGCAGCCCGATACCGAACTGGCCGATGAACTCCCCGCGGGCGGCGTCGAGCCCGGCGCCGTCCAGGGCGCCTTCGGCGGTCCGCTTGGAGCTGCGCCCGATGGTGGCGAGGAACCGGTGGACGTCGGCCTCGGTCAGACCGATGCCGGTGTCGGTGACGGTGAGGGTGTCACCGGTACGCACCGTGATGGCGCCGGGCGCGCCGGGGGAGACCGCCTGCCGGGCGGTGATGGCGTCCACGGCGTTCTGCAGCAGCTCACGCAGGTAGACGCGGGGGCTCGAGTAGAGGTGGTGGGAGAGCAGGTCGACCAAGCCGCGCAGGTCGACCTGGAAGGTGTGATCGGTTTCGGCGTGGGGCACTTGGCGGAGTCTTTCGGTGGGCTCGCCCGCTTGGCGAGCGGCGGGCGGGGATGCGGACGGAGAAGTGAGGAAGGTGCGGGAGGACGAGGAACGGCCGGACCGAGGCGAGATCGGCGCAGGCCGCGGGAGGTCGCGGGCCCTGACCGGTCGGACCCGCCGTCCGGGCACGTCGCAGAGAGAGACGGGCCGTCGGGACAGGAAGCCGTCGACAGGCGGCCCCACGGTGAATCGGCGACCGACGCCGACACCGGAACGGTGACGCGACCGGACGCCTCGGTGTTCGTGGCTCCCGGCTCAGCGTCCGGTCGACGAACGCTGCTTCCGGTACGCCGCGGCGGGATCGGAACCGTTCATGTAGTACCAGGGGAACTCGGTGACGCGGCCCCCGGTGGCTTGGAAGCAGTCTCGCGCGGCGGTGCTGTCCCCGGCCAGCGAGAAGGCCATGGCGAAGGTGTTGAGGACCTGGATCCACCCTCCCCGGCGGACGAAGTCCGGGTGCCGGAACGAGTGGTCGGCGGCCTCCCGCAGAGACGCCGTCACCTCGGGCCGGCGCATGTACACGGCGTCCGGTCCGTCGTCGAGGGACAGCCACTCCTCGATGTGCGCGATCGCGACGAGCTGGCCCAGCGGCGTGCCGCCAGGAGCGCTGAACGCGGATTCCCGTGCGAAGGCGTGCATCTCCTCATGCGATCCACCCCATTTGTCGCAGACCTGCTGCAACTGCTGCTGGTGCGCGCCCAGATGGTGCCGGTCGCGTCGCACCGTCGCCTCGAAACGGCGTCGCGCGGTGGTCTGGCCGACCTGGAGGCCGCGGCCGGTGATCTGGAGGCCGTACCAGGGCGAGGTCCACTGCGGCTCGCGCTCCGCCACCTCGTACAGCCACTGCTCGGCCGTGCGCAGCCGCGAGTGGAACACCTCGAACTGCTCGCGTGAGACGTCCTTCGCCCGGGCTCCGGTCCGGGCCTCCCACCCCCAGCTGATGTGGCGGATCCCCGCCACAAGCCGGGGCAGCGTCGCTTCGGGCTCGGCTTCGAGAACTCCGGCGATCCACCGCTCCACCCCCGCGGTGTCGCCGACGGCCCACAGCAGCTCTGTCCGGTCCTCGCTCTCGGGACGCGCTTCGAGCACCTCCCGTACCGTGGTCCAGTCCGCCGCCGCGGCGGCCTCCCGCACGCGCCGCACGTCGGGATCGCCGGAATCCTTCTGTACCTGCGCGACGGGCCGGCCTGCCCATTTCCCCAGCGTGAGCCCCCATTCACGGAGCAACGCCATGTCCCCACCCCTTGTTGTGTTCGAACGGGGAGGCCGATGATCACCCCCTCGTGAACGTAGTGACTATCACGCGTGACCGACAATCGCACACCCGCTCTCCCGTCCGGCGTCTGCGGCCCGCAGTCCGCCGCAGGAGTTCGCCCCCGTGCGACCGGAGCAGCAGGGCCGGCCCGGCGTGGGTCGGTCGGCGAAGGCCCTGTTGTGCGAACTGGACACCGAGCCGGCTGCTGGTGCCGCCTCCCGTACCGCCGGAGGAACTGCCGGTGAACGAGCCGGCGCTCGTGGAGCCTGCGCCGCTGGACGATCCACCACCGGTACTGCCTCCCGTGGTGCCGCCGCCCGAGCCGGTGGCGTACGAGGGCTGGGGGATGTCAACGGCTGTTGATCTACGGCCTGACACCGTGCAGCTGCCGGACGACCCTAGAGTCCGAAGACCTCCGGGGTCGCGGCCAGCGCCCTGAAGTACTCGTGCGGATGCGCCCCGCGGCCCCCGGCATTCCACGGGGTCACACGAAGACCATGCGCGTCACTGCGGTCCGGAGGACCCCGGAGATGCCCGGCACGGCGGTCGCGGTGGTCGGAGAAAGCGTTTGCCCGCAGGCGGACGGCTGACCAGGGCGTTTGCTGGTCAACCATCTCTGCGAGGGGTCTGTGGTGACGATCGTGACGAGGACCGACGGCTTCGATCCGGCTTCCCTGGAGGAAGCTGTCACCGGGGTGGCGGAAAGGACGGGGTTCTCCGGCACGGTCCGTGTCACGCGGAACGGGGATCCCGTATTCACCCGGGTGTTCGGGATGGCCTCACGCCGGTGGTCCGTACCCAACACGCACGACACGCGATTCCGCGTGGCGTCGGTGTCCAAGATGTTCACAGCAGTGGCCGTCCTGCAGCTCGTCGAGCGGAAGCAGATACGCCTGGACGACGCACTGGTGGACTTCGTGAAAGACCATGTGCCCGAGCTCGATCCGCGTGTCACGGTCCACCACGCCCTGACGATGACGGCGGGCATCGGCGACTGGTTCGAGGAGGGCAGCGACGACTGGGAGGCCGAATGGGCGGCCCTGACGTCGTCCCACCCGCTCTACCTCCTGCGGGACAACAAGGACTACCTGCCGCTGTTCGCCGGGAAGCAGCCCCACTTTCCTCCCGGGGAACGCCATCTCTACAACGGCGCCGGCTACATCCTGCTCGGCCTGCTCATCGAATCGGTGACCGGCCGCTCCTTCGAAGAGGTCATCGCGGACGACGTCTTCGCCCGCGCCGGAATGAGTGCGTCCGGGTTTCCGGCCCTGGACGACCTGGAGCCGGACATCGCGGAGGGCTACCTCGCCACCGCTGACAGCGCAACGCCGTACCGGACCAATCACTATGCGACCACCCCTCGTGCGGCTGCCGACGGAGGGGCTACGTGTACCGCCGCGGATCTGACGGCCTTCGCCCACGCACTGGGCCACGGACGGCTGCTGAACGAGGAGACCACGCGTCTGGCACTGACCCCGCAGGTCGACGAGCGTGAGGAGAAGGTCCGCGGCTACCGGTGGATGTACGGCTTCGGCCTCACCCACATCCTCGACGACGAAGGAACCGTCGTCCGCTGGGGCCACACGGGCGAGGAGGACGGGGTCAGTGCCCGTCTCTACCACTACCCGCAGCAGGACCTGGACGTCGCCGTTCTCGGCAACATCAGCTGGTGCGCCGGCGACATGGGGTGGGCCGTCCACGACGCCCTCGTCGGCAACCAGGACAGCCGCGTGCCGTAAGGACGCCGAGCAGCAGGCTCAACGGCCCGGGGGCCTGGCGGCTCCCGGGTGCGGCCCAGAGCCCGGACAACCCGCCTCCTGGGCCCGCTTTCTGCCGGGGGATGATGTGCTTCCGCGAGCGGGCCCACACGTCCCTTCTTCCCGAGAGGAACCCCATGAGTACGGACACCGATGTTCTCGTCCTGGGAGGCGCCGGCGTGGACACCATCGTGTACGTCCCCGAGTTGCCGCTTCCCTTCGCCGACAGCTACATGATCCGTCCCGGGATCGAGACGCGGGCGGGACAGACCGGGGACTTCGTCGCACTCGGGTTGAGCGCACTGGGCCTGCGCACCCATCACCTCGATGTGATCGGTGACGATCACGAAGGCGACCTGGTCCGTGCGGTTCACCGGGAGCGAGGCATCGCGTTCACCGAGGTCGTGCTGCCAGGCGGCACCAAGCGCGCGGTCAATCTCGTCAGCCCTGACGGACGGCGGCTCTCCCTGTACGACGCCAGCCGCTCACAGGAGGGCGACCGGCTTCCGGAAGCGACGGTCAGGGCATTGGCCGCGGTGAGCCGCCACGCCCATGTCTGCATCACCCACCCCTGCGCCCATGCTCTTCCCGTCCTCCGCGAGACGGGCCTGACCGTCTCGACCGACCTGCACGACTGGGACGGCGTCAACTCCTACCACGAGCCGTTCGCGTACCAGGCGGATGTCGTCTTCCTGTCCACCACGGCCTTGGCCGACCCCGAGCGAACGATGCGGCAGATCACCGAGCGGGGCCGGGCCGAAGTCGTCGTCGCGACGGCCGGGGCCGAGGGCGCGTACCTGCTTGTCGGCGGCGAGATCACCCACATTCCGGCCGTCCCGCTCCCGGCGCCGGCGGTGGATACCAACGGCGCGGGTGACGCGTTCGCGTCCGGCTTTCTCTACGGCTGGCTGTCCGGCCGGTCACCGCACGGGTGCGGTCTGTACGGCGCGGTGACCGCGGCCCACGCCTGTACCGTGCCGTCGACGAGAACCGATCCCCTCAGCCGCGGCGAACTCCACTCGCGCGTGGCGCAGTTGGAGTCCGAGACGCCGGTGCGTCCGGTGTCCGCCGACGCAGGCGGGCGTGGGTGACCAAGGGCTGAGGCGGGCCGCCGGCGGTTCACACGGGTGCCGGCGGTGTTCCTTCAGCCGGCCGCGTCGAGCAGCAGCTTCGCGGCCACCATTGCCCCGTCGGTGCGGATCGTGCCGGCCACGGCCCTCGCTCGTGCGCGGGTCTCGGGGGTCAGCGCCGTCCTGAGCGCGGCCGACAGGGACTCGAAGGTCGGAGTCGGACCATCGTGTGCCGCGCCGATGCCCAACTCGGCCACGCGGCCGGCCCAGTAGGGCTGGTCCACGAATTGGGGGACGACCACCTGGGGCGCGCCGGCCCGGGCGGCCGTCGTCGTGGTGCCCGCGCCGCCGTGGTGCACAACGGCGGCCACCCGGCCGAACAGCGCCTGATGGTTGACCTCGCCGACGACGAAGCAGTCGTCCCGGTCGTCGATCAGCGCCAGGTCGGCCCAGCCGCGCCCGACGAGTGCGCGGCGGCCCTGCGCGCGGATCGCCTCGACGGCCACCCGTGCGACGTCCGTCGAGGCCCGCATGGGCATGCTGCCGAAGCCCACGTAAACCGGTGGTGTGCCGGCGTCCAGGAACGCCACCAGCTCGGCCGGGAGCGGACGGTCGTCCGGGAGGATCCACGCGCCGGTCTGCACGATGTCGAGGTCCGCCCACTCCTGCCACGTGCACAGGCTCGGGTCAGCCGCCAGCCACGGCTGGTCGGTGAAGACGTGGTCGCGGACGTTGTCCACCGGTGGCAGACCGATCGACGCCCGGTGGCTGTTGAGCGCCTCGCCGTACAGCGCGTTCACGCGCTCGGCGTCCAGCTCCCACAGCGCCCGGTTGTCGGTCACCGCCGGTGGGAACGGCCGGCCCGGCCGCGGCGGCGGCGGGTGGTGCGGCGACGGCAGTTCGAAAGGATGGAAGCACGCGTACACGTAGCGGATGCCCAGTTTCTCGGCCACCGACCGTGCGCCGGCCGGCATCAAGCCGGTCGCCACCAGCGCGTCGCACCCCTCGGCCGCCGCGGCAAGCGTGTCGAACCGCGCGGCGACCAACTCGGCCGCGATCCGGAACGCGTCCGCCGCCGTCGGCGGCGTCACGCCGGTCACCAGCGCGCGCACCGCCGGGCCGAACGGCACCAACGGCACGCCGACAGCGGCCAGCAGCTCCGCGAACTCCTCGTCCGGCGGCGCGCACACCCTCACCTCCGCGCCGAGTTCCCGCAGTTGCACTGCTAGTCCCACCACCGGTTCGACATCCCCGCGCGACCCATACGTCGACAACACCACACGCACTTCGCCACTCCCACGTTCCGCAGATTCTGACCTCGGCCGGCGATTCTGCGGCACGGCCCGGGTCTTGCCGCAAGCCCCCCAGCGCGCTATACGTTGAGCATGGCAAGGAGTGGGTACTTCCCTTGCCATGTCGTCCGCCGCGGACGACGTCCTCCTCGCGAAGCGGCGGTACGCCGCGTACGGCGGTACGTCGGCCCAGGAGGATCTCTCTCCGTGCGTGACGGGGAACCGTGCTGGTCAGCAGTCCTTGACGAGTTGCTGTGACAGCCGTCTTCCGGTGGGCGCAGCCGGCGCACCTCCGGCATCGCGCCGTTCTCTTCGGCGCTTTCCATGACGACATCCTGGCAAGTGGCTCGCCACACAGAGCGACCGCTTCCGCGGGCGTCGGCGCCTCGCCGAGGCGTTCCGCGTAGTCGGATGCGCAAATCTCGTACGGCGGTGGGCCCTACAGGATGAAGGGGAGGCCGTCGTGGTGACGTGGCACGTCGCCGCTTCGAAGCTTGTCCGTCCACAGCGGCCATGAGGGCAAAGGGGAATACCCACTCCTTGCCACTCTCAACTTATAGCGCACGGGGGGCTTGCGGCAAGGCCCGGGCCGTGCCGCAGAATCGCTGACCGCGGCCAGAAGCTGGGGAAACAGGAGATTCGCGACGTGCGTATGTTGTTGTCGGTTTATGGATGGTGCGGTGACGTCGGGCCGGTGGTGGGACCCGCGCTGCCATTGCGGGAATTCGACGCCGGGGCGCGAGTGTGCGCGCCGCCGGACTTCGCGAGCGCGACCTCACATCGGAGCTGATGACATGAACCCACTGACCACCAGCGCTTTCGACCTTCCCGATCACCTCTCGCCCAAGGCCGACCCGACGCTGATCGCCGGAGACGAGCAGCACTTCGCGGCTATCGCGGAGAACCTCGAGCAGGCGATCGCCGAACTGTCCGACAGCCTCGATGCCGAGCGCAGAGCGCCCGGCGGCATCGGCCGGCAGGCGATGGAGGCGGGACGCGGAGATCCATCGGCTGACCGGTCGCCTGCGCGCCCTGCGTCGCTTCGGTCTGGACCTGTGCCTCGGACGCATCGTCAGCGCAGACGACCCCGAGCCCGTGTACATCGGACGACTCGGCCTCACCGACAGTGCGGGGCGCCGGCTGCTGGTCGACTGGCGTTCCCCCGCCGCTGAGCCGTTCTTCGCGGCGACCCACGCCAACCCGATGGGTCTGGCGAGCCGCCGCAGATATCGCTGGACCCGTGGCCGGATCAGCGACTACTGGGACGAAGTGTTCACCGCCGAAGGGCTTGAAGGGCACGCCGCGCTCGACGACCAGTCCGCCTTCATCGCCAGCCTCGGCAGCAACCGGTCGGCCCGGATGCGAGACGTGCTCTCCACCATCCAGGCCGACCAGGACGCCATCATCCGGGCGGGGTCCCGTGGCGCTCTCGTCGTCGACGGCGGGCCGGGTACCGGGAAGACCGTCGTCGCTCTGCACCGCTCCGCCCACCTCCTCTACTCCGACCCTCGCCTCGGTCACCGTCGGGGCGGCGTGCTGTTCGTCGGTCCGCACCGGCCTTACCTGGCCTACGTCGCCGACGTCCTCCCCAGCCTCGGAGAGGAGGGCGTGCAGACCTGCACCCTGCGGGACCTCGTCGCCGAGGGAGCCGGAGCAGCGATGGAGACCGACCCGGACGTGGCACTCCTGAAGTCGTCCGCGAACATGGTGAAGGCGATCGAGACGGCCGTCAGGTTCTACGAAGAGCCGCCCACCGAGGGGATGACGGTCACGACCTCCTGGTCCGACATCTGGGTGAGCGCCGACGACTGGGCCGAGGCGTTCGAAGCAGCAGAGCCAGGTACTCCGCACAACGAGGCGCGCGAGCAGATCCGGGAGGAGCTGGTCACGATCCTCGTGGACAAGCACAGCGGCGACGTCCCGCCCGATGTGTTCCGGAAGTCGCTGCTGCACGACAAGGAGCTGGTCGAGACCCTCAACCGCGCGTGGCCGCTGCTCGAGGCGGCCGACCTCGTCGGAGACCTGTGGTCGGTACCCGCCTACCTGCGGATGTGCGCTCCCTGGCTCAGCCCCGACGACGTGCGGAAGCTGCAGCGCGAGGACGCGCAGGCATGGACGGTGTCCGACCTGCCGCTCCTGGACGCGGCACGGCAGCGGCTCGGCGACCCGGAGGCGGGGCGTCGCAAGCGTCGGCACGAGGCCGCTGTCGCCGCCGAACGCGCGCGCATGGCCGATGTCATCGACAACGTGCTCGCGGCCGATGACGACGGTGAGGGTGCGGTGACGATGCTGCGCGGACGGGACCTGCAGGACAGCCTGATCGACGAAGGCACGCCGGCCGGCGCTGAACCGGACCTGCTCGCCGGCCCGTTCGCGCACGTCGTCGTGGACGAGGCTCAGGAACTGACCGACGCCGAGTGGCAGATGCTGCTGCTCCGCTGCCCGTCTCGGAGCTTCACCATCGGCGGGGACCGTGCCCAGGCCAGGCACGGGTTCACGGAGTCGTGGCAGGAACGGCTCGAACGGATCGGCCTCGACCGGATCGACGTGGCCTCCCTGAGCATCAACTACCGGACGCCGGAGGAAATCATGGCGCAAGCCGAGCCGGTCATCCGGGCCGTGCTCCCGGACGCCAATGTGCCGACCTCCATCCGCAGCAGCGGCGTCCCCGTCGTACACGGATCTGTTGCGGATCTGGACTCGATCCTCGACAGCTGGCTCGCTGCGCATGCCGACGGGATCGCCTGCGTCATCGGCGATCCCACGTTCCGGGCGACGCCCCGCGTCCAGTCGCTGACTCCGGAGCTGTCGAAGGGCCTCGAGTTCGACCTGGTCGTCCTCATCGACCCGGAGACGTTCGGCAAGGGGATCGAAGGAGCTGTCGACCGCTATGTCGCGATGACGCGGGCGACGCAGCAACTCGTCGTCCTCACGAACTCGTGACACCGGCCGGGACGACGTGACCACTGTCCGACGACCACGAGGACCGCCACTCGGGTCCCGGCATGGACGGACTTGCGCCGTTGACATGGAGCGCGCTCCAAGACCTAGTCTTCTGAGTCAGGAATTTTGTTCAGATGTATAGGCTTGTCTCATGGCTCGGACCGGGCGGCCGAAGGCCGAGTTAAGACTGTCGGATGAGGAACGGGCTGCACTCGAGGGGTGGGTGCGGCGTCGTTCCACGCCGCAGGCGTGGGCCTTGCGGTGCCGGATCATCCTGGCTTGCGCCGAGAGTGCCTCGAACAAGGATGTGGCGGCCCGGCTCGGTTCCACACCTCATGACAGCCCGTGCGCCTAGGCGGCGGCCTCGGTGCCCTTGAGTCGCTTGACCAGGTACTTCATCTGCGCCTGCGGACTTCGGGATCGGGCGGGTGAACGCGCCCTCCACCGCCTTGTCCAGGCTGTCCCCGAGCTTGTCCATCGGCTCCTACTCCCGGTCGTCGGCGGCCTTGCCGTCGTCCTTGTCTGGGTGCCCTCGTGCTTGACCATCCCGGGGCTCACCCCGAGCCGGAATCCGCCGGGCACCTGCTTGCCGTCCGGCGTGCGCGGCAGGAAGTCCAGCGGGCTGGGTCCGTCGGACGGGTAGACGACGCAGTCCGTGCCGATCGCGACCGGGTACAGGTCGGCGGCCGCCGCGACCTTCATCATGGTCATCCACACCACGGCCTGGTTGCATCATGCTAGGTACTCAGCTTGATCGGTCGATCAAGTCCTGTACTTCGTCCGGCAGTTTGCCGTCAGTTCTCACGGCGAGGAGCTTGAGGTCGTCGGGGGCCGAACCGGCTGCGATAGCGATGTCGGTGTCCAACCCCTTGACCTGGTAGGCCGTTATGGTTCCACTGTCGGAAACTGTCCCGCCTGTGTCGGCACACAACTCTAGGCGTGCCGTGCCCACTTTCGAGCCGGCGGTGAAGTCCACGGACCCCGCCTCAAGATAGCTCTGCCCCTTGAACGTCACGGCAAAGACACAGGACCCGCTCCCCTCGCCTTCAGTAGAGGACGAGGAGAGGCAGCCCGTCATGAAAGCGAGCGGGAACGTCATCGCGCAGGCTGTGACGGCACTCCGGATCCGTGTCCTTCGAGTCCTTACCATGGAGATCCCCTCGTCAGTACTTCTTGCGCAGCCCGAGTACATCCCCGTATCCGAGAGTACGCGCCTCTTCGCTGCAGAGGAACGATGAGGGGTACATGGTCAGTTCCGCATGGGTGATGTCGACCGGAACGTGGCCCAGACCGAAGACGTGTCCAGCCTCATGCGTGCCGACCGACCTGACGTCGTACTCGGCGAGGCAACCAACGGTGACGTCGTTGGTGAAGTCGAAATCGGTGGTGTTGAACCGAACGTCAGCCTCGAACAGGTCGTAGGTGACCGCCCAGTAAAAAGAGCAAGCGATTGCCACGGTGGTGCTGGGAAGGTCCCCTGCGTCCCAGGTGCTGCGATCATCGTACGCGGTACAGTTACCGGAACTGTCTATGTCTGCCTCATAGGTCGTAGTGCCCTGGTAGCTGGCCGAGGCGCCTACCTCGTCAGCGAGACCGCAGTCGTTGTAACTCCCCGTGATGTTGTTGATCGCGTCGGCGAACGAGGTGGCCGCTTGGCTCTGCGACATTCCTGCAGGCATGCCACCGTCCCCGACATACCAGTTGTACGTGCCCCACTCCGTCCACGACTCTGTGGAGTTTGCAGTGTCCGTACAGGCGGACAGGGCGGACGCGGACGTACCGGTGGTACCGGATTCGTCCGACGGAGTGCCTGTAGCGCCGGAATCCTTGCCGTAGGTGATGGTGCCGTCGGCTGCAACTGCAACCTGGAGCTCAGGCGTCTCGCCTGTGGTCGAAATGGCCGCCACGGAGACGCCCGTACCGGGCTCCGGGATGGCAACACCGACTCCGTCGGCCCTGAGGATCCGCCCGACAAGGCCGCACTTCGTCGCTGACGTCCCTTCCGGTACGTCGGTGACACTCAACTCCCGCGCCGTGGGGCATTCGGTGGCCATCTTGGTGTCAGCAGCAACCGCGTTTGTCGTGACGAACGCGAGTGCCAGCGCGAGGGTTGAGCTCGCCAGGAGGCGGGTTCTGCGCCGGGAGTGGGACTTCAATCTGGACACTGTCTCACTTGCATGCGTTATTCGCACACAACCCTCCCTTGTCGCCCATTCGTTCGAATGGCGAGGTGAAGGTAACACCCGTTCCTGAGACGCTGGTAGGGGCGAGGGGACGGCAAGTGTCTATGTGATGCTCTCCTTGGGTGCCAACCCCGGCTATCAGGGCTGCTGCAAACCTCAGTTGGTCAGGTGAACATCCCTGCCACGGCGTGAGAACGATGCTCACGAAGGCCGCTACGAAACGCATCGTCGATCCCAGGGCCTGCTCGCACGGAAGGACCCGACAACCACCAAGCGGGCTCGGCCTACGACAGGCTGTATGAGCGCCACCTGGCGTCGGACGATGTGGTCGTGCCCCCGGCGCCCCGCATCGTGGCCTACGTCGAAGCTCTCGTCGAGCAGTACCCGGACGACGTTGACCGCAGTGTCGTATGGGCGTCGTCACCGGTCATCGACGAGGCATCGGTCCGATCGTGTACCTGCCCATGTCCTATGGCAAGGCTGAGGAAGTGTCCGAGTGCGCCGCCTCGCTGGCTCGCGAGCATGGTCTCGTGCCACCAAGGGCCTGACCTGGGTCGCCCAACTCGACGCGGGATCCGGATGGCCGCCATAACGTGATCGAACGCCGGGGCGTCTCCGGCTTCGCCCGGTGTGAGCACGAAGCACAACGGGCGACATCGGCTGACGCCTTCGGCCGCACCGCCACCCAGGCGAGCGGCACCGCGATCGAGTACTTCGCCAACGACATGGTCCGTCGTCAAACTGCCGGTGCCCAGCGTCAGACCTGGGACCTGGACGCCACAGGGCGCCTCGCCTCCTGGACCAGCGACACCGTGCTCCAACTCACCAACACCCACGGCGACGTGAACGTCCAGCTCCCGCTGGACACCACCAAGAGCCCGACCGTCCTTCGCCACGACGAGTACGGCAGCCCGGTGACCGGCACCTGGCCCGCAGGGCCGGCGTGCCCGTGGTCTTCGTCGATCCGGCCTACACCTCGCAGCCATGCTCCGAGTGCGGCCACATCGACAGAAAGAACCGGGCAAGCCAGGCCCTCTTCACCTGCCGGAACTGCGGGGTCGTTGCCCACGCGGACCGGAACGCCTCCCACAACATCGCCCGTAAGGGCGAGGCCGTGTGGACTGCGGGCGTGAGTCACGCGTCCCTGCCACCCAGATAGGGGTGCCTGGACGGAGGAGCCCACCCAGCAGCCAGTTGGGCGCTACCTCCAAGCCCGGTCCTGTGGGGGCCGGGTCATGTTGACACCTCGGTCTGCTCGTCATCGCCCTGGTCCCGGTTCTCCGTGGTCTTCTGCGCGGACGGGCGCAAGAGGTGTTCTCCGGCGAGTTGGACCGCTTCGCGCCTGGTGTACCCGGGGTGGTCCGCGACGATGAAGTGGCGGCCGATGGCGAGCGCGAACGTCAGGATGCTGCGCGCCTCGATCTCGTCGGGGTCGGTGAGGAAGGCGCCGAACATCTTCCGCAGGAACTCCATGCGTTCGTTGTCGATGCGCCGCAGGCGTTTCGCTACGGACGGGTCGTGGCGGGCCCAGACCCGGACCGCGAGATCGATCCGGTGGAGGTCTTCCGAGAAGGTCAGTTGACCGGCGCGCCGGATCCTCTCGGCGGCGTCCCCGCCCTCGGCGTCGACCTGGGCGATGACCTCTCCGGTGCAGCGGCGTTCCCACTCGTCGAGCATCTCCGTGAGCAACGCGGGACGGCCGTCGAAGTACCCGTAGAAGCCGCCCTTCGTCACGCCCAGTTCGGCGGCGAGCGTCTCGACACGGACCGCGTCGGGTCCTCCACGGGCGAGTGCTGCGAGGCCCGCCTCGATCCAGCGGCCTCGTGGTGTGCGGGCCACGGCAGTGGGCCACCTCCATTGATCGCGTCGGAGTTGTACGTTACCGTACACACGGAAACTGTACGGTGCCGTATAAACGAGAGGCCCGCCTGTGCCACGACTCGCAGAGACCGCCTACACCGAGCAGCCGTGGCGCACTCACGAACTCACGGAAGACTTCTCCGTCGAGGACGTGTGGTCGTTCCGCACTCCCGGAGCCGGGCCCGACGACTTCCCGGCGATGCTGGCAGCGATGCGAGCGGCCGGCGGACCCGCGAAGCAGCCCTGGCCGGTGAGGCTCTTGTTCGCCGTTCGGTGGAAGCTCGGCGCTGTCCTCGGCTGGGATCGGCCATCGGCGGGCGTCGGTGAGCGGGTCGCCTCGCTCCGTGACCGCCTGCCCGGCGACCTCCGCGACGCCCCGCGCGGACCGGACGACGAGGGCATGCCCCTCACAGCGGTCTACGAGCTCGGCAGGGAATCCGCTCGGGAGCTGGCGAACAAGACCGTGCACACCGTGATGCATCTCGGCTGGGTCCAAGGAGCGAACGGCGATTACGAACTGCGGATGGCCGTCCTCGTCAAACCCAACGGACGGTTCGGGCGGCTCTACATGGCCGCCATCGCGCCTTTCCGGCACCTCATCGTGTACCCGTCCCTGACGCGGCAATGGGAACGAGCCTGGCGCGATCGCAACGATGTGAAGGCGACGTACGACGACGGGAGGTCGCGGTGAACTCCAGGAAGCGACTGCTCCGCTGGGCGAGCGGGATCATGCTCGTGTTGGGAGCGGGGCACCTGTCCCTGCTGGCGCTCGTCGCCCGGGAGGACGTCACCGGCTGGGCGGATCGGGGGATATGGGCAGCCGTCCCGCTCGACCTCTCGGGCGGGGGCGCCGATCAGACGGTGCAGTCACTCCAGAACGAGGTCGCCTTCTGGGCCGGCCCCGGGAGCTTCGCCGTGCCTCTGATTCTCTTGGGGTGCCTGATATGGCACCTCGCCGGACGCGGTGTGAGGGTGCCGGCCGGAATCGGCTGGGGCCTCGCGACGTGGTGTGCGGTGGGCGGCGTCCTCCTCGTGCCGTCCCCGTACTTCGCAGGGACCGTCGCCGGTGCGCTCATCGTCCTGGCGGCACGGAGGGAAGCCCGGTCGGAGGCGGCCCGGGACCAGGAGGCAGCCCAGGCCTGATCCGTGCGACTCCGCGTCCCGGACTACAGGCTTTGCATGATCATGCGAGATGGTGCATAATCTTCCTATGTCCAAGGTCCTCACCTCCCTGCCCGCCGGCGAGCGCGTCGGCATCGCCTTCTCGGGCGGCCTCGACACCTCGGTCGCGGTCGCGTGGATGCGCGACAAGGGCGCCGTCCCGTGCACCTACACCGCCGACATCGGCCAGTACGACGAGCCCGACATCGCCTCGGTGCCCGGCCGTGCGAAGACCTACGGCGCCGAGATCGCGCGCCTTGTCGACTGCCGCGCCGCGCTGGTCGAGGAGGGCCTGGCCGCACTCACCTGCGGGGCGTTCCACATCCGCTCGGGCGGGCGCGCCTACTTCAACACCACGCCGCTCGGCCGCGCCGTCACGGGCACCCTCCTGGTCCGGGCGATGCTCGAGGACGACGTACAGATCTGGGGCGACGGCTCGACCTTCAAGGGCAACGACATCGAGCGGTTCTACCGCTACGGACTGCTCGCCAATCCGAACCTGCGGATCTACAAGCCCTGGCTCGACGCGGACTTCGTGACCGAGCTCGGCGGCCGCAAGGAAATGTCGGAGTGGCTTCTCGCCCACGACCTGCCCTACCGCGACAGCACGGAGAAGGCGTACTCCACCGACGCCAACATCTGGGGCGCCACCCACGAGGCCAAGACCCTGGAGCACCTGGACACCGGCGTGGAGACCGTGGAGCCCATCATGGGCGTGCGGTTCTGGGACCCCTCGGTCGAGATCGCCACCGAGGACGTGACCATCGGCTTCGAGCAGGGCCGCCCGGTGACGATCAACGGCGAGAGCTTCGCCTCCCCTGTCGACCTGGTGACGGAGGCGAACGCCATCGGCGGCCGGCACGGCATGGGCATGTCGGACCAGATCGAGAACCGGATCATCGAGGCCAAGAGCCGCGGCATCTACGAGGCGCCCGGCATGGCCCTGCTGCACGCGGCGTACGAGCGCCTGGTCAACGCCATCCACAACGAGGACACCCTCGCCCAGTACCACAACGAGGGACGGCGCCTCGGCCGGCTGATGTACGAGGGCCGCTGGCTGGACCCGCAGGCGCTGATGGTCCGCGAGTCGCTGCAGCGCTGGGTCGGCGCTGCGGTCACCGGCGAGGTGACGCTGCGGCTGCGGCGCGGTGAGGACTACTCGATCCTCGACACCACGGGCCCGGCGTTCAGCTACCACCCGGACAAGCTGTCCATGGAGCGCACCGAGGACTCGGCGTTCGGACCGGTGGACCGGATCGGCCAGCTCACCATGCGCAACCTCGACATCGCCGACTCGCGCGCCAAGCTGGAGCAGTACGCCGGGATCGGCCTGATCGGCACCGCCCATCCCGCGATCGGCGCAGCCCAGGCGGCCGCGACCGGGCTGATCGGCACCCTGACGGAGGGCGGCGCGGAGGCCATCGCCTCCCGCGGAGAGGTCTCCGCCGAAGACGAGCTGCTGGACCGCGCCGCGATGGAGTCCGGCACTGACTGACCGAGACGTATGCACCACCCAAAAGGCCGGTTCGACGCCGTTGGCGCCGAACCGGCCTTTTGGGTATCCGGGCCCGAGGCGGCGGCCCCGACCCGAGCTCCGGCTCCGCGGGCTCGGTCAACGGAGCCGGACGGTCACGGCCGTGGCTCGTTCAGCCGAGCACGAGCGGGATCTTCGCGGCCGGCTCGCCCAGCGCGGCTTGCTCGGCGTCCGTCGGAGCGCGGCGTCCGGTCCCGACCAGCAGCGCGTCCTTGTCGGAGAAGGACGCGGGAATCGGTGCCCCGGCGATCTTCTCCAGCGAGGCGCGGGCCGCCGCGAGGGTCTCGGCGGGCGGTTCGGCGGCCGAGGGCAGGTGCGCGATCAGGTCGAGGTGGTGCAGCGTCCATTCCATGACGTACGCGGACAGGTAGTCGCCGGCGGTCAGTACGTCGTCGCGGGTGCTGACGCGGACACCCGGATCGGCGAGTTCGGCGGCGCGACGGGCGGCGGAACCGATGTCGTCGAAATGGAACTTGAGCCACCGCGGCTCGCCGTACGCGGCGGCCAGCCGGGGGATCAGCGCGTCGAGCGGGTCCTCGCCGGTCGGGGGCTCGACGAGCTTCCAGTAAGTGACCGAGTCCACGGTCGGTTCGGTTTCGGCCGGCGTGACCAGCGTGATCAGGACGTCCTGGGCGTCGATGACCAGGTGGCACACCAGGTCCCGCACGAGCCAGCCGGTACAGCCGGACGGTCGTTCCCAGTCCTCATCGGAGAGTTCGTCGACCGCTGTGCGCAACGCCGTCCAGGAGCGCGAGAAGAGATCCACTTCGGCAAGGCAGTGCCGTACCGGAACGCCGGGCAAGCGAATCCTGCCGCCGGCCCGGACGGCTCACTCTGCTGCAGAAGCTGATTCCTCAAGAACTGCTGACGATGAACCAGGCCGCGACCCCCAGCACCGCCAGGACGCCGCCGATCGAGACGATCCGGCCGACGCCCAGGTGCCAGGCGTCGGCGATCACGTTGCCGAGGATGCCGACGAGTGGCGCCCCGAAGACGATCAAAAGAATGCCGATCAGGTGGTTCATCATCCCTCACCCCCCTTGGGATCACCCGCGGTGATCCAGGAGCGTGATCGTAGACCTCTCGGGCCCCCCGCGGAGCCGGGGAGCAGTACGAGTTGTCCCGTACATCCGGCCTGTCCATCAGGCAGTTGTCGGGGGCCTCGGCGTCCAGTGCGGTGCCAGGGGTGTCACCGCACCGGCTACCGGTCGGAAACCTCAGATCTCACGCAAATCTTTCGGTACGTCGTTGCTGACGTGCCCGGACGCTGCCAGGGTTTCGACCATTCCTCTCAACGAAGGTCACCGGAGGCTCCCTTGGCTGTCCGTCGTGCCGTTGTCGCCGCCGCGTCCGCGGCGGCGCTCGTCTTCCCCGTCCTGATCCCCGGCAGTGCGACCGGGGCTCCCGCCGCCGCGCCGGCCACCGGCTCCGAGCCGCGGCCTCCCGCAAAGCAGGCCGTCGCCACCGGCAGCGGCGGTGCGGTCTCCAGCGTGAATCCGTACGCCTCCCAGGCCGGGTTGAACGTCTTGCGGCACGGTGGCAACGCGGTCGATGCCGCGGTGGCCACCGCGGCAGCGCTCGGCGTGGTCGAGCCGTACTCGGCGGGCATCGGAGGCGGCGGCTACTTCGTCTCCTACGACGCCGCGACGCGGAAGGTGCGCACCATCGACGGCCGGGAGACCGCCCCGGCCCGGATGCGCTCCGACTCCTTCGTCGACCCCGCGACCAAAAAGCCCATTCCGTTCCCCGAGGCGGTCAACTCGGGGCTCTCCGTGGGCGTTCCGGGCACGCCCGCCACGTGGGAGAAGGCGCTGAAGGAGTGGGGTACGGTCTCGCTGGCGTCCGCGCTGCGGCCGGCCACCCGCATCGCCGACGAAGGCTTCGTCGTCAACGAGGAGTTCCGCGCCCAGACGGCGATGAACGAGGACCGCTTCCGGGACTTCACCTCCACCGCCGAGCTGTTCCTGCCGAACGGGGAACTCCCCGTGGTCGGCTCCCGCTTCCGCAACCCCGACCTCGCCCGGACCTACCGCGAGCTCGCCCGCGAGGGCGTCGGCGCGCTGTACCACGGGGGCATCGGCCGCGACGTGGTGGCCACGGTCAAGAAGCCGCCGGTCGCCCCCGGCGCCGACCGCACGGTCCGCCCCGGGCTGATGGAGCTGGGCGACCTCGCCGACTACGAGACCGTACGCCGCGACCCGACCCGCACCGCGTACCGGGGGCTGGACGTCTACTCCATGGCGCCGTCCTCCTCCGGCGGGACCACCGTCGGCGAGGCGCTGAACATCCTGGAGAACTTCGACCTGTCGTCGGCCGACAGGGCCCAGGCGCTCCACCACTACGTGGAGGCCGGCCGGATCGCCTTCGCCGACCGCAACCGCTGGGTGGGCGACCCGGCATTCTCGAACGTGCCCACCCAGGAGCTGCTGTCCAAGGAGTTCGCCAAGGACCGCGCCTGCCTCATCCGCCCCGACGCCGTGCTGACCAGCCCGCTGGCGCCGGCCGACCCGCGCAGTCCGGGCTCGGGCTGCACGCGGGGCACCGGCAGCGAGGAGCCTTACGAGGGGCCCTCCACCACCCACCTGGTGACCGCGGACCGCTGGGGCAACGTCGTCTCGTACACCCTGACGATCGAGCAGACCGGTGGGTCGGCCATCACCGTGCCCGACCGGGGATTCCTGCTGAACAACGAGCTGACGGACTTCAACTTCACCCCCCTGGCCGAGGGGGTGCCGGACCCGAACCTTCCGGGCCCCGGCAAGCGCCCGCGCAGCAGCATGTCGCCCACGATCGTCCTGCATGACGGCAAGCCGATGCTCGCCGTCGGCTCACCCGGCGGGGCCACGATCATCACCACGGTGCTGCAGACCCTCGTCAACCGGCTCGACCTGGGCATGGGGCTGCCCCAGGCGGTCGCCGCGCCGCGCATCTCGCAGCGGAACCGGACGGCGACCGATGCCGAACCGGCCTTCCTCGACTCGCCCGAGCGCACGGCGCTGGAACGGCTGGGGCACCGATTCGTCATGGCCCCGAGCACCTTCACGCCCTCTCCGGAGATCGGGGCGGTGGCGGCGTTGGAGTTCCTGCCCGACGGCAGGCTCCAGGCGGTGGCCGAGCCGACGCGCCGCGGTGGCGGCTCGGCGATGGTGCTGCACCAGAACGACTGAGGCGGTGGCGGCGCCCGGTCCCGCCGAGCGCCGCCCATCGCGTGAGCATCAGGTCCGTGATGCCTGCGGCACGAGTGGATCTAGGCTGTCCCTGACCACGCGGGCGACATGCCCGCGTCAATCGAAGGGGAGTATCAGATATGCACGCACGCCGGATCCTGGGCGCGTCCGTAGTGTCCGCCGCCCTGGTCGGGACCACGCTTATCGCCGGCAGCCCCGCCGTGGCACGGACGAACGCGACCGCTGCGAGTTGCACGGCACTGGCCCTCGAGACCGTGGTGATACGTGACCGGACGAGCGTCAACGGCACGGCCCTCGCCCAGCTCAACAAGGGGGAGACCGCGCCGTCGCCCTGCCAGATGTACTACGGCGGCTCGTACACCAAGTGCGGTATCACCAGCTCGCGTTGGGTCAAGGTCACGAAGCACGGCGTCACCGGTTACGTGGTCGGTACCTGCGTGAAGCAGCCCGCCTGATCCGGGCGGCCGACCGGCTGGGCGGGCTCCGGGCACAGCGTCCGGGCCCGCCCTGCGGCGGACCGCCGTCACGTCTCGTTGCCTGCTCCTCCTGTGCGTCCGTTTCCCTGATCGGAACGTGCGCTTGCCGGCTCGTCGCGTGCCGGGGAGGCGGGTGAGGGGAAGTCCGGGAGGATCTGAGCGGCCAGTTCGTGCAGGACGTCCTCGACCGGGCGGTCACCTGGCCGGAGGTTGAACGAGACGTGCGCGACGCCGAGGTCGCCCATCTTCTTCAGGTGGTCGCGCAGGGCGTGGCGGCCCGTGCGCAGGCCGAGGCGGATCGCGGTGGCCGGTGTGTCGGGATCGGCGGTCAGGTCGAGCTGCATCGGGGTCAGGTACGGCTTGGGGGCGTCGGCGGTGAGCGTGCGCCACTCCTGGGTCTTGAGCCGGAGCGCGCCGAGAGGGCGGGGGTAGTTGAGGGAGGCGTCGGCGTTCTCGGCGATCCACTCGGAGGACTGCTGGGCGTGACCGGCGATGGCCAGCGGGATCGTGGCGCCGACCGGCTTGGGCAGTACGTCGAGCCGCCGGTCGTCCCCCGGACCGAGGGCGGGCAGTGCGAGCCCCTGCCCGTCGGGACGGGTCGTCCAGGCGGCGCGCAGGATCTCGACGCTCTCGCGGAACGTGAGTCCGCGCGCCTCGAAGTCCTCGCCGAACAACGGGTACTCGACGGGCCGGTCCCCGCTGGCCAGGCCCAGGACGAAACGGCCCCCGGACAGCACGTCCACGGTGGCGGCTGCCTTGGCGACGAGCAGCGGCTGCCGCAGGGGGAGTACGACGGCGGCGGTGCCGAGCACGGCCCGCTCGGTGACGGCGGCGAGGTGACCGAGGTGGGTGAAGGTCTCGAAGACCGAGCCGGCGTCGCCGAACTGCTCAGGGTCGTAGAGGGGTACGTCGCGCACCCACAGGGCGGCGAAGCCGAGTTCGTCGGCGAGCCGGGCGAGCCGAGTGTGGTCGGTGAGGTCGGGGACCCCGAAAGGGCGGCCGGCCGCGCGGTCGGCACGCAGGCGCGTGGTGCCCCAGTCGTTGTCGAGGGGGAGTTCGAGCCCGAGGGTCGGCCGGACATCGGGGGAGACCAGACGGTCCAGGGCTGTCGGGATCGCAGACATGAGAAGGACCCACCTTTCGGGCGTCGGGGAGGTGGAGGGGCTCACGCGGGCGGGTCGGGGGGAAGCCCCGCCCGCGTGAGGTGACGGGTCAGCCGAGGGCGGCGACGGCCGCGGTGGCGAAGGCGTGGTCCTGCTCGGGAGCGCCGCCGCCGACTCCGACGGCGCCGATGAGCGTGCCGTCGCGGTGGACGGGGATGCCGCCGGCGATGAACAGCAGCGGGCGGTCCAGTGCGGTGGTCAGGCTGTGGAAGGGGCCGTCGGGCTTGACCAGTTCGACGAGGTCGGCGGTGGGGGCGTCGAGCTGGAGGGCGGTGTAGGCCTTGCGCGTGCTGGTCTCACCGGAGATCAGCACCGCACGGTCGTCGCGGCGGAAGGCCAGCAGATGCCCGCCCGCGTCCAGCACGGTGACGCTGACGGTGACCCCGGCGGTCTCGGCGGCCCGGCGGGCCGCAGTGAGCAGGACCTCGGCGTCCTGGGTGGTCAGCGGGGTCACGGCGGTGGCGGTGGCAGTGGTGCTCATGGTCGTTCCTTTGTGCGGTGATGGAGGTGGGGGTCAGCGCGCGGCGGGCGCGGGGGAGGGCACCGCGGTCGGGACAGTGGTCGGCGCCTGTGCGGTGCGGGTGCGCTTGTTGAGGTATGCGGCCAGGAAGGCGAGCAGCAGGGCCGTGCCGGAGAGCAGGGCGCCGACCCAGTTCGGCGAGGTGTAGCCGAGGCCGCCGGCGATCACGATGCCGCCGAGCCAGGCGGCGAGCGCGTTGCCCAGGTTGAAGGCGCCGATGTTGGCGGCCGAGGCAAGCGTCGGAGCGGCAGAGGCCTGGTCGAGCACCCACTTCTGCAGCGGCGGGACGGTCGCGAACCCCAGGGCGCCGATCAGCGTCAGGGTGATCGCCGCGAGGGCCTTGTTGTGCGCGGTCGCGGTGAACACCAGCAGAGCGAGCGAGAGGGCACCCAGCGACACGAACAGCATGGGCATCAGGGCGCGGTCGGCGAACTTTCCGCCCAGCAGGTTGCCCAGGAACATGCCGATGCCGAACAGGACGAGGAGCCAGGTGACGGCGGCCTCGCTGTAGCCGGCGACCTCGGTCATCATCGGCGTGATGTACGTGATGGCCGCGAACACACCGCCGTACCCGAGGACGGTCATCGCCATGGCGAGCCAGACCTGGACGTTCTTGAAGGCGGCGAACTCGGTGCGGACGTTCTCGGTCTCGGGCTTGCCCTGCTCGGGTACGAGCTTGGCGACGCCGAGGAGGCCGATGATGCCGAGGGCGGCGACGAGGGTGAAGGTGACGCGCCAGCCGAGGGCCTGGCCGATGTAGGTGCCGCCCGGGACGCCGACGATGTTGGCGACGGTCAGGCCCATGAACATCAGGGAGATCGCGGAGGCCTTCCGCTCCGGGGCGACGAGGTCGGCGGCGACCACCGATCCGATGCCGAAGAATGCGCCGTGGGCGAGGGAGGCGACGACTCGGCCGATCAGCATGACGCCGAAGCCGGGCGCGAAGGCGGAGAGCGCGTTGCCGAGGATGAACAGGCCCATGAGGAACATGAGCATCTTCTTGCGGGACACCTTGGTCCCGAGCACGGTCAGCAGCGGGGCACCGAAGACGACACCGAGGGCGTAGCCGGTCACCAGCCAGCCGGCGGTGGGGATGGAGACACCGAAGTCGCCGGCGACCTGGGGCAGCACGCCCATGATCACGAATTCGGTGGTGCCGATCCCGAAGGCTCCGATGGCCAGGGCCAGCAGCGCGAGAGGCATGACGACGAACCTTCCAGAGATGGTTGCGCAGAGGTCTTACAGGCCACGACAATACTTGCAGACGCGTGATGAATGCAAGCGCGGGCTATCTCTGTAGGGAGGCTATTACTGTGTGCAAGTCAGGTGTGCCGACGAAGAAGGCCCTCGTGATCGCGACTGCCGCGACGCCCCGCAGCCCTGGCGCAGGGCTGGTGTGCCCTGTCGCTGCTGCACGGAAGGATCGAGACGCTCATCGAGCGGGCGCTGCGGGACGGCACGGCGCGCCGCCGGCCTGACGCTCCTCGAAGAGGCGCGGCCGACCCATGACGCCGCCCTGCGCGAGGCGCTCACCGAAACCGGCCGCGACACGCTGCTGCGGCCTCTCGTCGAGGTGGTGGAGGCGGCCTCTCCGCTGCCGGTACCTGAGCTGATTCCGCAGGGCCCGCTTGCGGGTGGTACCCGGGCCCGGACGGTCCCGGGCTGTCGCTCTTCCGACCGCAGCGCGCCCCATCTGGCCGCAGGGAACCCACAGTTCATCAGGATTACCGAGTCCGCGGTGGTGTCCGGACGGCCCACTTGTGCGAGGCTTTCATCAGCCTGCGCCGGAGGGAGACTCAGCGTGAGCAGTCCGGGCAATGAACCAGTTCGCGAGAGCATGCGTTTCGACCGCACCGGTCAGGCCGAGGCGTTCGACGCCATCGGCAACCGCTACGACGAGGTCTTCCCGCACAAGCAGGGCCAGATCGAGGCCTCCGAGTGGCTCGCCCGATCCCTTCCGGTCGGATCCCGTGTGCTGGATGTGGGGTGCGGCACCGGGATTCCGACCTCGCGACGACTCGCTCAGGCGGGCTTCGAGGTCGTCGGCATCGATCTTTCCGGCGTGATGGTCGACCTTGCCCGCCGAAACGTGCCCGCCGCGGTGTTCCATCAGGCGGACATCGCGGATCTGCGACCCTCGGGGCCCCTCGATCTCGGCCGCTTCGACGCGGTCACCGCCTTCTTCTCCCTGCTCATGCTGCCACGCGCCGAGATACCTCTGGCTCTGCGGACGATCCGTCATCTGCTGGCCCCGGGGGGCCTGTTCCTGCTGTCGATGGTGGAGGCCGACCTCGACGACTGCTCGATCTCCTTCATCGGAAACACGATCCGGGTCTCCGGTTACCCGCGTGTCGACCTGCACGAGGTGGTCGAAGGGGCGGGCTTCGAGATCGCCGAGGAGATCTGCTACGCCTACGCACCGGCGAGTTCGGACGCACCGCCCGAGGAACAGATCTTCCTGCGCTGCCGCGCACGAAGCGCGTAGTGCCCTCGAGTCTTGAACGGCGGGCACGGTAGGGCCTCTCCTGGGAGGGGTCGGCCGCCCTTGCGACACCAGACCCACTCGCCGTCGAGCTGCCCGGCCTTGTTGCGGCCCCTCGCCTTCACCGTGCCGTTCGTGAAAGAGAAGGGCCACGGCCTGTGTCGTTCGCCGTCTCGGTAGTCGCCCTCGGCTGACGCGTTCCGTCCTTGAAGCGTTCCGCCCGCACCGTGGAACCGGACGTGGGATCCGTAACACTCACGGGACGGTCTTTTCTGTGTCGCCGGACTCGAGCGGCGTCTCATCTGGGGTGACCCGCGGTAGCCCCGATGTGTCTCGCCTGTCAAGGAGCGTGACGCTCACAAATGTCTAACGAATCACAGACTTTTGGACCTCTGTGATGTCAGAGTGACTCAAGAGGCTGGAGTTACCGACCAGTTGGACCAATCGTGGGCCGAAACCGGGGAGGGACGTGACGCGGTGATGCGCTGCACCGAGCGCCAGAGAGACCGCCGGAAGGCAGACCCCTTACCGGAGTTGTCCCGAGTCACCCGCGTACCTGAAGTGCCCGAGCTATCGGAGCCACCGGACGACACCTCCGTCCCGGCTCCGGACCGTGCCCCCGGCACGGCCGGCCGTCCTGCCGGTGTTCCGCCTCCGAGTAATCCGTCGACCTCCGCACGGCCTCGACGAGTACCTGCGATCCGACATGACGACTCCCCACCGCGCGCCCAGGGCGCGCTGGAGGAACACCCCCCATGCACTTGCTCACGAACAATGCCCGCACATTCCGGCATAGGGCCGCCGCACGCGCCGAGGAGTTCGGCCGCCTCGCGGACGGCCAGTCCCCCCAAGCGCTCTTCATCACCTGCTCCGACTCCCGGGTGATCCCCTCACTGATCACCGGAGCCCGCCCAGGCGAGCTGTTCGAACTCCGCACGGCGGGCGGCATCATCCCCGAGCACGACCCCCTTCGGCATTCGAGCGAGGCGGCCACCGTCGAGTACGCCGTCGAAGTGCTCGGGGTCACGGACATCGTCGTCTGTGGCCACTCCCACTGCGGTGCCGTCGGGGCCATGGCGCGCCGCGAAGACCTCTCCGCCGTTCCGGCGGTCCGCGGCTGGCTGGAGAGCGCGTCACCGCCGCCCCTCTTCACCGACCCCTCGGCCCCCGCCGACCCGGCCGTCGCCGAAGCCGTCCAGCACCACGTGGTGCGGCAGCTCCGGCGGTTGCGCGACTACCCCTGTGTCGTCCGCCGGGCCGCAGAAGAGCGACTGAGGCTGCACGGCTGGTACTACGAGATAGACACCGGCTCCGTGCTCGTCCGCCGACCGCACGACGACGCGTTCCTTCCGCTGTGAGCACCGCCGACACCCGCGAACGCGGGCACCGTGAACACCGGAACAGCAATCGCGAGAACAGCGAACGCGGGAACCGCGGACGTCACCGACGGGCGCCGCAGCGCGCGGAGAGAACCTCCGCCTCGACGCTGCGGTCCGACCTCACTGCCTCCGTCGTCGTCTTCCTGGTCGCCCTGCCGCTGTGCGTGGGCGTTGCGGTGGCCTCTGGTGTCCCGGCGGAACTCGGCCTGGTCACCGGCATCGTCGGCGGTCTGGTGACCGGACTGCTCCCTGGGAGCAGCCTCCAGGTCAGCGGACCTGCCGCCGGTCTGACCGTGCTGGTCCTCGAAGCCGTCACCGAATTCGGTCTCGGGGCCCTGGGCGTGTTCGTCCTCGTCGCGGGCGTGCTGCAGTTGGTCATGGGAGTGCTGAAGTTCGGCCGCTGGTTCCGTGCCATCTCCATCGCCGTCGTGGAGGGAATGCTGGCGGGGATCGGTCTCGTACTGATCGCCGGCCAGCTCTACGCCATGGCCGACGCGAAGGCTCCCGGCTCAGGCCCGGCCAATCTCGCCGGCCTACCCGAACTGGTCGTCCGTACGGCCCGCTCGCCCGAGGCGCTGGCCGCGTTCGCTCTCGCGGCAGTGACCGTCGCACTGATGGCCCTGTGGAAGCATCTGCCGCCCAAGGTCCGCGTCGTCCCCGCACCGCTGGCTGCCGTCGTTCTGACCACCACTGCCGTGGCGCTGTTCCGGTTGCCCGTGAAGCGGGTGGACGTTCAGGGGCTGCTGGGCGCGATTCGGCCACCGTCCCTCGACGACCTCGGCGGCATCATGGATGCCGGAGTGGTCGGCGCGATCGGCACGGTCGTCGCCATCACGCTCATCGCGTCGGCGGAGAGCCTGTTCAGCGCCGCCGCCGTCGACCGCCTCCACAGCGGCCCGGGCACCCACTACGACAAGGAGCTGATGGCGCAGGGTGCGGGCAACGCCGTGTGCGGCGCCCTCGGGGCGCTGCCGATGACCGCGGTCATCGTGCGCAGCTCGGCCAATGTGCAGGCAGGCGCCCGGACCAAGGCGTCACGGGTGCTGCACGGCGTCTGGCTGCTGCTCTTCGCGGCGCTCCTGCCGGCGGCGCTCGGTCTCATACCCGTCGCCTCGCTCGCGGGCATCCTCGTCTTCTCCGGCTGGAAGCTCATCCCGTTGAAGGAGCTGGGGCCGCTGTGGCGCGAGCACCGCGGAGAGGCCCTGATCCTGGTGGCGACCGCAGTCGCCATCATCGCGACCAGCATGTTCGAGGGCGTGCTCGCCGGGTTGCTGCTCGCCGTCGCCAAGACGGCATGGGAAACGTCGCACGTCCACGTCGACGTGGAGGACGGCGTCGACCGTAACGAGCCCGTGCGGGTGGTCGTCTCCGGCAACGCTACGTTCCTCAGGCTGCCCCGGATCCTCGACACCCTCGAGAAGCTGCCGAAGGACCGGCACATCGAGCTCGACCTGCTCGGCCTGCGGCACTTGGACCACGCGTGCAGTACGGCCCTCTCCAACTGGGCCGACCGGCACAACAAGGAGGAAGGAGCCACCCGCGTGCTGATGCCCGCGGCCTGAGTGCTTCCCGGGCCCGGTCCGTACGGCTGCCGATCACCGGGCGGTCGTACGGACCGGACATACGAGCCCGGGGTCGCATGGAGCGGGCCGGTGCGGACCGCACCTGGAGACCGCCGCCGCGGTGCCTTCACCCCCTCACGCAACTCGCGGCACAGGCGCACGGCACCCGGTCAGTACGCGACGTGGCGGCGCGGTCAGCCTTTGACCGTCGTGCTCTCGACGCCGGGAGCCCTTTCTCCCACCAGTGTCCGTAGCGCTGGCAGACGGCTGGATCGCGGTCGGCCAGCAGCGCTGACAGCTGCTCTGTCTCCCTGATCAGACCTTGCCACGCGGCCTTGCCGAGCGTGTGGAAGGCGGTCAGTTCCAGCCCGTCGCCGACTGCGCGCCACACTCCGGCGACCTGCCCGTCGACGAGCAGGCAGGGCAGCGTGTGGAGCTGTGGTTCGCGCTGCGGCAGGAGTGAGGTCGCAAGGCGTGCACGCATCCGGTGACGGGTCGGACCCAGATCTCGCGCTGGCGTTCCAATCCGTCGAGAATCAGGTCGAGCCCGATGTCGAATTCCGCGGCGTACGCGTAGCCGGGTTTCAGGGCATGGTGGCCGATCATCTCGGTGAGGTGCGGGAACTCGTCGCGAGGCATCTGTTCCAGGATGGAGTCCGCCAGGTCCTCGATGCCGACGGACGACTCGAATGGCAGGCTGATCTCCTGCAGCGTGAATCCGTAGACGTAGCTGTCGAGCACGGAGAACGCGTGCGCCGCACCGGCGATGGTGAAGCCGCCCGACCGCAGGCAGCCGATCACGGCGTCGTGGTGGCGCAGCGTCGCGAGGCCGGGGTTGCTCCGCGAGTCCATCAGGCCGATCGCCCACGGGTGGCGGATCAGTGCGTCGCGTGTCGAAACCGCGCGCCGCCGCATCGCGGCCCGCCAGGGCGAGAGCCAGGGCCTGCCTGTGTGGAGCCGGCATGTCGGTGACCCTGTCCTCGCGAGCAACCTGACCTGTCGCGTGGACTTCGCCCTTTTCATGGTCGACGCGGTGGAGAACGACGCCCTGGTCCGGGAGGCCCCGGCCATCGTCGGCCGGCTGCTCGTCGTCGGCCCTCGCCCACGCCCGCACGGAGGTCGCGGCCTGACCACCTGGGACCGGACCTCAGGCACGGCCTGATCCGCCTGCGTCTCAGCCCTCCAGCATTCCGGGCAGTCGCCCACTGCCCGACACCTGCGAACGGCGCTCCGAACAACTCAGCTCACTGTGTGGGCCGTTGTCATAGCGGTGTCTTTGCAGACACAGGTGTTGGGGGCGGTGGAAGAGATCTCGCAGTTGATGCTGTGCGGCTGCGCGCCGTGCATGCGGATGCGGCCTTTTCCTGCGGCTTTGGCCTCGTACATGACCAGGTCGGCGTTGTGCAGGAGTTCATCCGGTGTGATCCCCGGAGTGGCTACCGCGATGCCGATGGAAGCCGATACCACCGCATCGGTGCTGCCGATGCGGTACGGCTTCGCCAGGGCCGACAAGATCCGCTCCGCTACTTCCCTGGCCCGGGAAGGGCATGCTCCTGCCTTTCCCTCCAACAGCGCGGCGAACTCGTCGCCGCCGAGGCGGGCGACCGTGTCCGCGGCCCGCACAGATGCCTGGAGCCGACGGGCAGCCTGGACGAGCAGACCATCACCTACCGCGTGACCGGCCGAGTCGTTGACGGCCTTGAAGCCGTCCAGGTCCAGGAAGATCACCGCGGGCGGCGTGGCGTCGGCGGCGCGCTTCTGCAGCGCATGTCTGACCCTGTCGGCGAACAACGCGCGGTTGGGCAGGCCCGTCAACACGTCGTGGAATGCGAGGTGCTCGAGCTGTGCCTGCAACATGACTCGCTCGGTGACATCGCGACTGTTGAAGATCAGCCCGTCGGCGTGGTGGCTGATCGTCGACTCGACGTGGCGCCATTGCCCATCCGCTGCCCGAACCCGAGACGACACGCAGCGGCCCGGCCCGCGAGTGCCTGACTCGGCTTCCTGCCGCAGGGTCTCGACAGCTTGCATCAGCAGCGCCACGTCGTCAGGGTGGCTGTACAGAGGCAGGCGGGCGCCTACGAGCTCCTCAGGGCAGTAGCCGAAGACCTCACGGACGGCGGGACTGATGTAGAGCACGCGACCATCCAGGCCGACGATGGTGATCACGTCGCTCGAGCCATCGACCAGCGTGCGGTAATGCGCCTCCCGGGCTGCGGCCTCTCGAGTGAGCTGCAGGTGGTCGGCGTGAGCAACGCCTTGCCGGGCGCTGAGCCCGAGAAGCACAGAACCTGCAAGGAGGAGCATCACAACATCGGGGCGGCCACCGGCCAGTGCGTGCGCAGCCATGGCGAGAGCGCAGACGACCACGGGTATGAAGGCCACGACCACCCCGGCGACAGGCATCTCCCGCCGGTCGGTTCCCACAATGCTGGCGCCGCCGGGCAGCCAGGGCGCGAGGGCCACGAGGAACAACCCGGCCATCGAGCAGGTCGCTGCGAGAGGAATCCCGAACCAGGCGCCTGGAGCGGGCCACAGAATGGGCAGCATGTCGCTCACGGCCAGAACGGCGAGGGCCACGGCCGCCAGAGTGACCGCTGCGCGCTCCCCGGGTTTCCGGCAGAAGCGCAAGGCGATCAGTAGCCCCAGGACGAGAATGTCTGTCGCCACGCGGGTGAAAGCCATCAGCGATCCCGGTACGTCACCGCCTTTGTCGACGCGATGCAACAGAAGCACCCAGCTCAGCGTGAACAGCGAGCCCGCGGTCATCCAGCCGTCCAGGAGCCGCCGTAACCAGATCAGGGTCGTGCCGCTGTCGGCGGCAGCCACGACCAGGCCGGCGACACCCAACCCCAGAGAAGCGGCGAGACCGGCGACTGCCAGCAGTTCGACCACGGATTGGAGAACGCCGGCAAACCGTCCCTGTGCTGTGGGTGGGTGACTGGCCAAAAGGTGGTGAAGACCGCCTGCTGCCACCGAAACCGCCAGCAGCGTCAGGCGCAGGCGCACCCTTCCCATGACGGTTCGGGCACGTGCGTAGAGCGAGAGTGCGGCTACCCCATGCGCGGCTGCCACTCCTACGCAGGCATCCAGCACCGCTGCCCCGGTGACGCACCCTCCCACGGCTGCAGCTGCCGCAGAGCCCACGCCCAGAGCCTCGCGCACCCCTGCCTCGTGCAGCCGGCCGATACGGGCGGCGTGGGTCGAACCGCCTCGACCGGCTAATCCTGGCATCATGCGAACCTCCCGGAGTGACCCGGCTCAGGAGGGCAGACACAAACCCCTTGCACATCAACCCCTCGCACATCTCGAGTGCGATAAAAGGGTAGGACGATCCTTCGCTCCATGTGCATGCCGTCTGGCGGCTTCACCTGAAATAACGACAGCGTCTGTGTGCCGCTGACGCGGCGGGAGCGAAATGGTAAGGAAGACCCTGCCGTTCCCGTCAGTCAGTGCCGTGGTGAATCGTTCCTGGAGGCGTTACCGCCACGAGAAGAGCATTTCGTCCCGGGCCGGTATTTGGTTCGACGTTATGTGCCGCGCCATTCCGGGTGATTGGCGGTGCGCGATGAGCCGTCGGCTCAGTGCTGCAACGGTGCTTTGTGTGACTGGTCACCAAGCCCCCGGCCGCCCCGTGCGTCTTCGGCAGCACCGCTGCGGAGGAGCCTGCGGCGCGCCTCTGCCGGTGGCGGGACGATGTGAGCAGGATCGGCCGCATGCGGACACACGAGCAGGAAAGCGAACCAGGCGGGGGACACAGCGCGCGTTACGGCGGGCGAGTGTTGAGGCCGGACCAGGAAGGCGAGGGCGAACGGATCGACCTCGGGGCCCTCGCCTATGACGAGGTGACACTGGCCCACCTGATGCGCCTGGGAGTGGGGCTGGAGCCGGGATGGCGGTGCCTCGACATCGGCGCAGGCACCGGGTCGGTGGCTCGGCTCCTGTTGGACGAGGCCGGCGTGGACGATGTCGTGGCCGTCGACCGCGACATCAGGTTCCTCGCCGCTCACCCCGTGCCCGGACTCACGGCTGTCGAGGCGGATGTCACCACCTCCGACCTGCCGCGCGGCAGCTTTCACCTGGTGCACGCACGGTTCGTGCTCATGCACCTGCCCGAGCGGGAACGGATGATCGCCAGACTCGCCTCACTCGTCGCCCCAGGTGGCGTTCTGGTCCTGGGCGACGCCATCGACCTGACCTCCGCAGACGCGCCCCCGACTCCCTACACCCGCGTGATGCAGGCGATGTGGCAGGGGCTCAAGGCGTCCATCGGGACGGACGTCTCCTGGGTCTGCGGCTATCCGCAGTTGCTGCGGGCCGTCGGCCTCACCTCCGTAGGCGCGGAAGTACATGTGCCCGCTCTGACGCCGGGCAGTGCCATCAGCCGCTTCTGGGCGGACACGTGGGACCGCGCCCGCGGGGCGATCACGGCCACCGGCATGGTGGACGATGCCGCGGTGGACGAGGCGATCCGCTATCTGGCGTCTCCCGACTGCGCGGACATCTCCGCCGGGTTGATCACGGCCTGGGGCCGCCGGCCGCCGCCGACGGAAGACCGGACGGAGGGCGAAAGCGAAAGTTGATCAACGGCTCACGGCCTGCGAAGGCACCCCGGCGCCGTGTCGCCCGGGCGCTCGGTCACCGCGACGGTCCGGTGCGAAACACCGCGCCCGCCCAGTCGGCGCGGAGCATGCATCGACCGGTCTGCACAGGGCCGCATCAGTGCGGAGGACGAGGGACTCGCCATCGCCCGGCCGGTGATACGGGTGACCGGGCGATTCCGGCCCCGCACCAACGGGCAGTGGTACGCGCAATCCCGCCTCTCATGCCAGTGCGTTCACTGCGGCAGCGAACACGCGAGGAAGACGCTCGGCCGTGGGCACGATGAGCGGTGCCAGTGCGGGCTTCTGCCGGGCGCGCAGCAGGAGTTCCGTCAGCAGCCGGTGGCGGCGGGTCGCCCGGTTCCAGTCGCTCTCGTAGCGGCCCGGCGTACCGCGGCGCAGATTGCCGACCAGGGCCTCGGCCCCGGCGAGAGCCAGGGAGATCCCCTCACCGGTCAGCGCGTCGATGTATCCGGCGGCGTCTCCCACGAGGAGCACCCGTCCGTGGAATCGGGTGCGGGCCCTCTGCCGCAGTGGTCCCGCGCCCCGCACCGCGGTGACGGCCGCCCCCGGGGGGAGGCGCTCGAGAAGGGCGGGAAACTTTTCCAGTTGGGCGTCGAAGGGGGCCCGTCGGGCCGTCAGCAGGGCGACGCCGACGAGGTCCGGGCCGAGCGGGGTGACGTACGCCTCCCCGTACCGTCCCCAGTGCACCTCGACGTGCGAGGACCACGGCGGCACGGCGAAGTGACGGCGCAGCCCGTATCTGGCAGCCCCTGGGGAAGGGACCTCCAGGCCCAGGGAGCGGCGCAGCGGCGAGTGCAGACCGTCCGCGGCGACCAGCCACCTGGCACGCAGACCCGTACCGGGCACCAGCACACCGGTGGCATCCTGCTGCACCGCCTCCACCCTCAGGGGAACCACGGGAACGCCTGCCTCGCGGACCGCGCGGTGCAGGACGCCGTGCAGGCTGGTGCGCCGCACACCGAGCCCGGAGCCGTGCCGGAACCGGGCCTGCGCCTGGCGGGGGCCCTGGACATAGCGGATGCCCTTGATCGGATGACCGGAGACGGCGAGGCCGAGCGCGGCAAGCGACCGCACGGCGCCGGGCATCAGGCCTTCACCGCAGGCCTTGTCGACCGGTACGCGGCGCGGCTCGGCCACAACGGTGTCGAGACCGGCGCGTGCCGCGTACAGGGCGGTCGCGAGACCGGCCGGACCCCCTCCGACGACGAGCAGGTCGTGACCGTCGATCATGCCGCCGCCACTGCCCGGCCGTCGAGGGCGGCGTTCTCACAGCGGATGCGGACCATGAGCAGCACGGCGTTGGCCACCGTGAACACCACCGCAGTCAGCCACGCCGAGTGCACCAGGGGCAGTGCGGTGATCTCCACGACGACGGCGACGTAGTTCGGGTGGCGCAGGAACCGGTACGGGCCGGCGTCGACCAGACGTGCCCCGGGAACCACGATGACGCGGGTGTTCCAGTACCGCCCCAGCGTCGTGATGCACCACCAGCGCAGGGACTGGGCCAGGAGGACCAGCGTCAGCATGGGCCATCCCAGGGCGGGCAGGAACGGCCGGTGGGCGAGCACGGGCTCGAGCAGACAGCAGGCCAGCAGACCGGTGTGCAGGACGACCATGACCGGGTAGTGACCGCGGCCGTACTCCACGCCGGAACGGGCGAGCGTCCACGCCGCGTTGCGCCGGGCCACGGCGAGTTCGGCGACGCGTTCGGCGGCGACGGCCAGGACGAGAAGCGTGTACCAGGACATGTGGACCACTCACCAGCACAGCAGGACGAGTTCGGAGCAGAACCCCGGGCCCATCGCCAGGACCAGTCCCCAGGTACCGGGCTCGGGCCGACGGGTCTCGCGGGTGTTCTGCAGGATGTGCAGGACGGAGGCCGACGACATGTTCCCCACCGTCGCGAGCGAGTGCCATGCCGTGTCCAGGGCGCCGTCGGGCAGGCCGAGGACGTCGGCCACGGCGGACAGCACCTTGGGGCCTCCGGGATGGCACACCCAGGTCCCGATGTCGTCGACGGTCAGGCCGTTGTGAGCCAGGAAGTCACGCAGATCGGCACCCAAGTGGCGGCGTACCATGCCGGGAACACCGGCACCGATCACGACACGGAATCCGCTGGCACCGATGTTCCAGCCGAGGAGCTGTTCGGTGTCCGGGTACAGATGGCTGCGTGTGGCGACCACCGTCGGCCCCGCCCCGTCCCGGCCGCGAGTGCCGCGGCCGTGTGCGACGACGGCGGCCGCGCCGTCACCGAACAGGGCGCCGGCGACGAGGTTCGCGGGGGAGTCGTCGCGCTGCTGGAGTGTCAGCGAGCACAGTTCGACAGTGAGCAGCACGGCGGTGTCATCCGGATGACCGCGAAGGTAGTCGTGCAGCCGGGCGAGGCCGGCGGCGCCTGCCACGCAGCCCAGGCCGAACACCGGGACTCTCTTGACGTCGGGCCGCAGTCCCACGCGTCCGGCGAGCCGGGCGTCGAGCGACGGGGCGGCGATGCCGGTGATCGAGGTGCACACCAGCAGATCGATGTCGCGCGGCGCGAGCCCTGCCTCATCGAGCGCGCCGGTGAGGGCCTGCTCGCCCAGATCGAGTCCGGTTGCCACCCAGGCGTCGTTGGACTTCCCGAAGTCGCCGAGGCCGGCGTACAGCTCGATCGGGAGGGCGAGGTGCCGTGTCCGCACCCCGGCGGACGCGTGCAGGCGGCGCAGGAGGGTGCGCTCGGCGCCGGGTGCGAGGCAGAGGTCGCCGATCAGCTCGGTGAGGTCGTCCTGGCTGTAGCGGTGAGGCGGCAGCGCGGTGCGGACGGCGAGGATCGTGGTGGCCGCACCGGTCGGGGTCGTACCGTCCGGCAGGGTGGTCGGTGAGGGGGCATCGTCGACGATCACAGGGACACGCATGTCGGTAATGCCTTCTCGTTTCGTGTGCCCGATTATCTTGCCTTTGTGTCTCTACACCCCGCCGAGGCCCTTCCGCGTACGACACACCGTCTCCCTCCGTTGTTGCGCGCCTGCCACCTGGAGCCGGCTCTGGCCGTCACGGCGATCGCGACCGCGCTGGCCGTGGCGGTCGGGCGCGGGGTGGCGGGTGCGGCGGCGGTGGCTGCGGCCGTGCTGGCCGGTCAGCTCTCGGTCGGCTGGTGCAACGACGCGGTCGACGCGCACCGCGACATACGCTGCGGCCGCCGCGACAAGCCCCTGGCCACCGGGGAACTGTCGCAGCGCGCGGTCGCCGTGGCGGCCGGCACGGCCCTGGCGCTGTGCGTGCCGCTGTCGCTGCTGAACGGCGCCGCGGCGGGGGCGGCGCATCTGGGCATGGTGGCCACCGGCTGGGCCTACAACCTGCGGCTGAAGCACACGGTGCTTTCACCGCTGCCCTATGCCGTCGCGTTCGGCTCTCTGCCGGCCTTCGTCACTCTCGGGCTGCCGATGCCGTCCTGGCCCGCCTGGTGGGCGGTGGCGGCTGGGGCGTTGCTGGGCGTGGGGGCACACGTCGTCAATGTGTTTCCGGACATCGAGGACGATCTTGCCGCCGGTGTTCGTGGGCTGCCGCAACGCCTGGGGCGAACGGTCTGCCGGTGGGTGAGCCCGTTCGTGATGCTGTCAGCCATGGCCGTGCTCGTGGTGGGTCCTCCCGGGCGAGCCGGGGCGGTCAGCTGGGTGCCGGCAGTCGCGGCGGGAGTCGTCGCCGTCGTGGGTACGGCTGTGCCGTCGGCGAACCGGAGCCGTTGGCCGTTCCGGGCCGCGATTGCGGTGGCGGGCATGGCCGTGGCACAACTCCTGCTCCGAGGAGGGGACATGGGCTGATCCAGGACGCGGCCGCAAGACCTCTCGGACGCGGCTGTTCACTCAGGCGCGCACCGTTCGGGCGGGCAGACGCCCGGTTCTCCACCAAGCCGTGAGCCACGCGATCTCTGTGGCGGCGTCGATCAGGTAGGTCGGGCGGATGCGTCCGAGGGGGACATAGACCAGGTCGATCACGAGCAGGGTGACGGCTGTGCCGACGCCGAGGCGCCGTGCGTGCCGCAGTCCCTCGGGCCCCGGGGAGACGCGCAGCATGCTCCAGCCGGCGGTTGCCAGGAGACCGCCGCACGTCTGCAGCAGCCACTCGTCCGTCTTGGGGCCGGAGACCCACTCGAAAGTCCGCAGCGACAACAGTGGCCAAACGCCACCGAGGACGTTGAACAGCCCGTGAGCACGGGCGAGGGCCAGTGGATCCACCACAAGACCTCCATCCAGGGCATCGATCAAGCCGCTGCTGCGCGGTTACGGGCGCGGGTACCCGAAGCGGTCCTCTCCACCCATCTGCGTCGCCCAGTGCCGCGACAGGTGAATGCGTAGGAATACGCTTCGCGAATCCCCGGGCCGGTACTTCCCGGCTTTCCCGCTGTCACGAGGCCGGTACCTCTGGTGCTCGCCCGATTTGCATGACAAAACGACCGGGATGAGTCCCTCCCGGATGCCTGCTGCTGAACGAGTGAATCCGGGGACCCCGCTCCTTGACGTACTGCGGCTCATGTTCAGAGATATCGCAGGTTGCGAAGCTCAAAGCGCCGTGCGCGGCGGAGGTGTCACTCGGCAGCCGGTATCGGGAATCGTTAGGTTGCCCCTTGAATGCCATCTGTAGGGCAGCGTGCTGGGTGTTGCTCGCTGGCTTGCCGTGTCGTATCTGACGAGTGGAGTTCGCGTGAGCCTGAACAAGGCGTCGCTGTTCGAGGACGAGGACGCGTATGAGAACGAGCTGCCCTTGCGGCGCAGGCAACCCGGCAATGTCGTCATCAGATGGCTGACCACCACCGACCACAAGACGATCGGCACGCTGTATCTGTCGACGTCCTTCATGTTCTTTCTGATCGGCGGCCTGATGGCGCTGCTGATGCGCGCCGAACTGGCCCGGCCCGGCACGCAGATCATGTCGAACGAGCAGTTCAACCAGGCGTTCACGATGCACGGCACGATCATGCTGCTGATGTTCGCGACGCCGCTGTTCGCCGGATTCGCAAACTGGATCATGCCGCTGCAGATCGGCGCGCCCGACGTGGCGTTCCCGCGGCTGAACATGTTCGCGTACTGGCTGTACCTCTTCGGCTCGCTGATCGCGGTGGCCGGCTTCCTCACCCCGCAGGGGGCGGCCGACTTCGGCTGGTTCGCCTATGCGCCCCTCAACAGCATCGAACGCTCGCCGGGCGTCGGGGCCGACCTGTGGATCATGGGTCTGGCCTTCTCCGGCTTCGGCACGATCCTCGGCTCGGTCAACTTCATCACCACGATCATCTGCATGCGTGCTCCCGGCATGACGATGTTCCGGATGCCGATCTTCACCTGGAACGTGCTGCTGACCGGTGTGCTGGTCCTGCTCGCCTTCCCGGTCCTGGCGGCCGCGCTGTTCGCCCTGGAGGCGGACCGTAAATTCGGCGCCCATGTCTTCGACGCCGACAACGGCGGCGCCCTGCTGTGGCAGCACCTCTTCTGGTTCTTCGGCCACCCCGAGGTGTACATCATCGCCCTGCCGTTCTTCGGCATCGTCACGGAGATCATCCCCGTCTTCTCCCGCAAACCGATCTTCGGTTACATCGGTCTGGTGGGCGCGACCATCGCGATCGCCGGTCTGTCCGTGACGGTGTGGGCGCACCACATGTACGTCACAGGCGGCGTGCTGTTGCCGTTCTTCGCCTTCATGACGTTCCTGATCGCGGTCCCGACCGGGGTGAAGTTCTTCAACTGGATCGGCACGTTGTGGAGAGGGGCGCTGTCGTTCGAGACACCGATGCTCTGGGCGATCGGCTTCCTGGTCACGTTCCTTTTCGGTGGTCTGACCGGGATCATTCTGGCTTCCCCGCCGATGGACTTCCACGTCTCCGACTCGTACTTCGTCGTCGCGCACTTCCACTACGTCGTCTTCGGCACCGTGGTCTTCGCGATGTTCGCCGGATTCCACTTCTGGTGGCCGAAGTTCACGGGCAAGATGCTGGACGAGCGGCTCGGCAAGATCACGTTCTGGACGCTGTTCATCGGCTTCCACGGCACGTTCCTGGTGCAGCACTGGCTGGGAGCCGAAGGGATGCCGCGCCGCTATCCGGACTACCTGTCCTCGGACGGCTTCACCGCGCTCAACACCGTGTCGACGATCAGCTCGTTCCTGCTCGGCCTGTCGATGCTGCCCTTCATGTACAACGTCTGGAAGACGGCGAAGTACGGCAAGCAGGTCCTGGTGGACGACCCGTGGGGCTTCGGCCGTTCGCTGGAGTGGGCCACGTCCTGCCCGCCGCCGCGGCACAACTTCCTCACGCTGCCGCGCATCCGCAGCGAATCTCCCGCCTTCGACCTGCACCATCCTGGAATCTCGCAGGTGGATCACCTGGAGAGCGCAGGCCGCCGGGACGTCGTCGAACCCGGACGAGGAGCCGCTCCGCCGCTCGGTGGAAACAAGGGAGACAAATGAGCCGGCCTGCGCAGAACCCGGACAGGGAGGCGGCCGCGGGTATCGCGGAGCTCGAGGGCTATTTGCTGGCGCAGAGCCATCTGCACGAAGCCCGCGTCGAGGCGGAGGTGTTCGCCGACCGGATGCCGTGGCTCACCACCGGCCAGCGCGAGGAAGTCGTCCGCCTCTACACCGAGAACCGAATCGCACTGTCCCGCCGCGTTCTGGCAGCCCTGGTGACACGGGCCGGCGAACTGCGCCAGGAGTACACGGAACGATACGAGTGCCTCAAGCAACGGGTGCTGTGCGGCAGCCTCGCCGCGCTTCTGGGCGTCGCGGTGCTGTGCCTGTTCACCTACTGCATCGTTCTGCAGGCATGACTCCGATTTCCTCGGGCAGGTCCCGGACCGCTTACGCTCCGCGCCCCGCACGGAGGGACGGTCGTGGCCGCGGGAAGGTGCCCGTCACCGCCCCGACCGGGTCCCGAGGACGTCCCGGTCGGCCGATGAGCGGCCGACCGGGACATCGGGCTCAGGCGAGGTCGAACCGGTCGAGGTTCATCACCTTGTCCCACGCTGCCACGAAGTCACGCACGAACGTCTCTCCCGCGTCCCGGCACGCGTAGACCTCCGAGACGGCTCGGAGCTGGGAGTTCGATCCGAAGACGAGGTCGACTGCGGTGGCGGTCCACTTGACCTCGCCCGTGGCGCGATCCCGGCCTTCGAACACGTTCTCGGATGAGGTCGACGCCTTCCATTCCGTACCCATGTCGAGCAGGTTGACGAAGAAGTCGTTGGTCAGTGTCTCCGGCCGGTGCGTGAAGACGCCGTGTGGGGATCGCTGGAAGCCGGTGTTCAGTGCCCGCATGCCGCCGATCAGAACCGTCATCTCGGGAGCGGTCAGGGTCAACAGGTTGGCGCGGTCCAGGAGGAGAGTCTCCGGCGACAGCTTCTCTCCCGCCCGGAGGTAGTTGCGGAACCCATCTGCCCTGGGCTCGAGCACGGCGAACGACTCCACGTCGGTCTGCTCCTGCGAGGCGTCCGTGCGCCCCGGTGCGAACGGGACCGTGATGTCGTGCCCGGCGTTCCTCGCGGCTTGCTCGACGGCCGCGCACCCGCCCAGGACGATCAGGTCGGCGAGGGAAACCTTCGTTCCGCCGGCCTGTGAGGCGTTGAAGTCCTGCTGGACCCGCTCGAGTGTCCGCAACACCTCGGCCACCTCGGGCAGGTCGTTGACCTCCCAGTCCTTTTGCGGCGCGAGGCGAATCCGTGCCCCGTTGGCCCCGCCACGCTTGTCGGTGCCGCGGAAGCTCGCCGCCGACGCCCAGGCGGTGGTGACCAGCTGGGGGATGGACAGTCCCGAGGCGAGGATCCTCTCCTTGAGGGCAGCGATGTCCTCGTCCGCGACCAGCTCGTGATCGACCTCGGGGACGGGATCCTGCCACAGCTGCGGCTCGGGAATCCACGGGCCGAGGTAACGCGAGACAGGTCCCATGTCGCGGTGCAACAGCTTGTACCACGCCTTGGCGAACGCTTCCGCGAGCTTCTCCGGGTTCTCGTGGAAGCTCTTGGTGATCGGCCCGTAGATCGGATCCAGTTTCAGCGAGAGGTCCGTCGTCAGCATCATGGGAGCGTGCCTCTTCGACGGATCATGAGCATCAGGCACGGTGCCCTGGGCCGACGGATCCGTGGGAGTCCACTGCTTCGCGCCTGCGGGGCTCGTCGTCAGCTCCCAGTCGTACTTGTACAGGTTGTCCAGGTACCCGTTGTCCCACCTGGTCGGCTCGGTAGTCCATGCGCCCTCGAGCCCGCTGGTGAGCGCGTCGGCGCCCTTGCCGGTGCCGTAAGTGTTCCGCCAGCCGATGCCCTGCTGCTCGACGGGGCAGGCCTCGGGTTCCGGACCGATGTACCCCGGATCGACCGCACCATGGCACTTGCCGAACGTGTGGCCGCCGACGATGAGCGCGACCGTCTCCTCGTCGTTCATCGCCATACGCCCGAAGGTCTCGCGAATGTCCCTGGCGGCAGCGATCGGATCCGGGTTGCCGTTGGGCCCCTCCGGATTGACGTAGATCAGTCCCATCTGCACAGCACCGAAAGGACCGGCGAGTTCCCTGTCGCCGCTGTAGCGCTCGTCTCCGAGCCATGTGTCCTCGGGCCCCCAGAAGATCTCCTCGGGTTCCCAGATGTCCTCTCGCCCGAAGCCGAACCCGAACGTCTTGAATCCCATCGATTCCATGGCGCAGTTTCCGGCGAATACCAGAAGATCGGCCCAGGAGATTTTCCGGCCGTACTTCTGCTTGACCGGCCAGAGCAAACGGCGCGCCTTGTCGAGGCTCGCGTTGTCCGGCCAACTGTTGAGGGGGGCGAAGCGCTGAGCGCCGCTGCCGCCACCGCCCCGGCCATCGGCGATGCGGTACGTTCCCGCGGCATGCCAGCTCATCCGGATGAAGAGCGGCCCGTAGTGCCCGTAGTCGGCAGGCCACCAGTCCTGCGACGTCGTCATCACCTCGAAGACGTCCTGCTTCAGCGCGTCGAGGTCGAGGGCCCTGAACTCTTCTGCGTAGTTGAAGTCCTCGCCCATCGGATTGGACAAGGGCGAGTGCTGGTGGAGGACCTGAAGGTCCAGCTGATTCGGCCACCAGTCCCGGTTCGTCCTGGGCCGAGTCGGCGTGGGGGTGGGGGAGGGGATTACCGGGTTCTCGCTTTCGCTGCCGGACACGTCCGTCCTTCTTCCTGTCTCGGTGTTCCGTCTGCTGGCTGCTGGCTGCTTGCTCTTGAGGTTGGTTGCTCTGCCGGTGGCGAGCACTGCGACCCGCGCTCGTGGTGCGCCATGGGGTCCGCCGACTGGAAACGGCTGCCGGACCCGCGGCAGTCGACGCGAGGCCGGCGGTCGGCAGAACCTTTCCTCACGCACGACGCCGATGATTGATCCTGTGTCGGCGTCCGTATGGTCGCGCACCGCAGACCGCACCACTAAGAGAACACGCAGGGCAACCCCGCGTAACAAGCACTCAGAGTTCAAAGTCGTGCGGGGCCCGGCCCATTGGTCGACGACTCTCCCGGCCTCTGAGGCATGCGAGAAAGGCCGACGCATTTCTGATCATGGTGATCACCCCGCTGACCGGAGAAGCGGAAACGGACAATTATATGCTGGCCTGGCACGTAATGGAGCGGTCGCCTCATCCGCTTTCGATCAGAACCCGGACATCTGCCGGTAAACTTCGGCCGTCCCACGAGCCTGAACAGGTGAACCGACATGAGTGACCTGCTGGAGCGACTGCGAGGGCGTTGCTGGCGGGTGACCTCCCAGCGGCGTGTCGTGGCGGAGGTCCTCGACGGCGACCATGTCCATCTCACGGCCTACGAGGTACTCGCCCGTGCGGTACGGCGGCTGCCGGAGATCTCCCGGGCGACCGTCTACAACACCCTGGGCGAGCTGGTCTCCCTCGGCGAGGTCATCGAGGTCTCCATGGACGGCCGCGCCAAGCGCTACGACCCCAACGCACACCGCCCGCACCAGCACCTGGTCTGTTCCGGTTGCGGCACCATCCGGGACGTCCACCCGACCGGCGATCCGCTGGCCGACCTCCCGCCCGAGGAACGGTTCGGCTTCACGGTCTCCGAGGCCGAGGTCACCTACCGCGGACTGTGCCCGTCCTGCGCGCCCGGTCTGCCGCACGTGTGATCTTGTTCGTTGGATCGTGGTTCGGACAGTCGCCCTGCGGCCGGGACGACGCCCGCGAGGGGAGCGCGGCACGAGGCCGTCTCGTTGTATCCCGAGCCGGAGTGCCGCCCGTGCAGCGCCTCAGCCGTGGTGTGCGCTGTCGCTGAGGACTTGCTCGCGGAGGATGTCCGCGTGGCCGCAGTGCTGTGCCAGTTCACGCAGCACGTGGAGGTAGACCCAGCGCAGGGGCAACGGACCTCGGCGGTTGCCCCGTACGAGGTCGTCCAGCGTCAGCACCGCCGTGGCCTCACGGGACGCCGCGCAGGCCTGCTCGTAGGCCCGCTGAACGGAGGCGATCGTGTCTCCGTCGTCGAGATCGAACGACTCGTCGGGTGAGTCGGGAATGCCGATCTCGGTGCGGGACCGGCACGTGATCGCCTCGTCGAACCAGACCTTCTCGACGAACGTGGCGTGCTTGACCAGGCCCAGGAGTGTGGTCTTGGACGGGACCAGCGACCGGCGCGCCTGCTTCTCGGTCAGCCCGTTCAAACTGTCGTGCAGCGCGGCTCGATGCTCATTGAGGAACGACTCGAACTGATCGCGGAGCGTTGCGTGGAAGACGGCCGGGTCCGTCGGCGACAGGAAATCCATGACCGCAACGATAGGGTGCTTGCCCCGTTGAGACCCCTGTGTTGGGCGGACCAGGAGGTGGAGACTTCCACGGCGGTCGCGCCATCGGGTGCGGGACCCGGACCAGCTGCCGCCCGGAGACCCGACGCCCTCATGGGGTGGCTGCCTTCGCTCAACAGGCCGAAGTGCCTTGGTGGAAGTACATGCGCCACCCAGTGTCCGTCAGACGCCACAGGGAACTTCGCCATGTTCGGCGTCCGCTGTTCTCAGCGAAGTACGTCAGGTGAACGACGCCCGGAGCAAGCAGGACTCCTGACATCTCGCTGACCTCGACCGGCGACTCAGGGTCCACCGAACCGGCACTCGTCACGGTGAGGATCGATGTCGCGTCCCACCGGCGGCCGGATGCCCCGAACTCGATGAAGTCCGGGTCCAGCAGCTCCGAGACGAGGACCGGCGAAGCGCGCACCTCAGGGTCGAGAAGGTGCAGCTCCGCCTCCATGGCGGCTTGAACAGCCCGCTCACTTTCATCTGCCATGCCGGCACCCTACGGAGGCCGCTCATCGCGTCACAGCGACTTCTTCCGTGCGGGTGCTGCCACAGCAGTGCGGAAGGCCTTGGCCAGGCCGGGGGCCGATCGGGCATCGGCGGTCAGCGCGTGGACGACGTGGCCGGCGGGAGTCTCGCCCGCCACGCGAGGCTGTCAGTCCTCGTCCATAGGATCACCACATGTCTGATGCCTTCACCGTCCTGTGGACCCATGACACGTGCCGTGCCCTGCGCAAGGAGGGTCGCGTGGGCGAGCGGCCGCCGGTCGCCTTCAGCGGCGTCCATTCCTCCCTGCCCGCCTGGTCGGGTGCCCGTGCAGGGGACGAGGTGTACGCGCTGCATGTCAACCGGTGCGTCGTGTTCGTGGTGAGCCGGATGCGGGTGATCGACATGGAGCGGCGCGACTGCTGCGGCGCCGGCCCCGCGACGTGGCAGGATCCGGCCTTTCCCGGGCACGGCGACTGGTCGATGCTCGGCGCCGACGGCTGCGGCGCCGCGGCGGTGCATGTGGACGCGACGCCCGTACGCTTCGACACGCCGATCCCCGGCGATCTTCTGTCGAGGCTTGAATGGCGTAATCGCCGAGGCCGGACGCGCAGTCTCAAATACATGGTGGACGGGCGTCTCGAACGCTCGGTCAGCCTTCAGGGGTTCTACCGTCTGACCTCCGAGTCCGCTGCCGAGTTGGCGGAGGTCGTCGCCAACGCCTGATCAACACGCTCCCGTGTCACGGCGGACAGCCGAGCATCGAAGTGGTCGGCGAGGACATCACCACTCCCGAGCAGTCCATCGCCGCGCCGACGACGATGAGGAGCGCGCCGTCACGTCCACCAGCGCGCCCGGCGCCCGCCGGCCGAAGACTTCCGCCGGGCCGGACTTCGATGTCCTGCGCGCCGTCCCGCCGTCCGTACCCGACTGAACCAACGGGCGGGCACAACATCGGCCTCCGCGAACCGTTGTGGCCGTGCAGGCCGGCGCCGGGAGGGTTCTGACCACCGAGCGACGCACCATCCTCGAGATGATGGCGAAAGGCACCTACGGCTGGATCCTGCTGGCCACCAAAGACCTCGACGGCACCTTCGAGCGGCTGCAGGCCGGCGACGCCGACGTCGTCCAAGAGCCGACCGAGCAGCCCTACGGCGTACGCGACTGCGCCGTCCGCGACCTGCGGGCAACCTGATCCGCATCCAGGAACTGCGCTGAGCAGCCCGGCGATCGCAGCCGTGAATGACAGGTGACGGGAGGCCGATCTCAGGCGCATCTCGACGAGGGGTCCTTGGCGCTCCGGCGCATCTCCATCGAGGAGTCCCGGTGGACGGCCTCGCGTCGGCCAGCAGTCCTTGGTGTGCGTACGTCGTGACGTCCTCGCCCAGCGGATTCGACTGCTGGGCGCGGCGACCGCAGCCATGCCGGCAGTCCCTGTGCCGTGACTCGCATCGGTGCTGCTGCGCGGCACTCACAGGGGCCCCGCCCGGTCGTGGCACTGCCGGGCCGCGGCCGGGGAGTCGCCATGGACGGCGTCGACCGGTGCGGCCTGGCCGGACCCGTCGGCCGGAGCAGGTCAACAGACGTGAAACGTCGGTGACGTTGTCCGATACGTTGATCTCGGTGACGAGTCGGTCCCGGTCGAGGTCCCTGATCAGGACCTCGAACGTCCCCTCGTCAGCAGAGCGAACCGTCCGTCGGGGGAGAGACCGACGTCCTCGTAGCGCTCGTTGCTCGACGGCCCCGAGACGGTTCCTCAGCGCCGTCGACTCGCCCCCGCCCCGCGGCGCCGGTGGTAGGAGACGGTGACGGCGGCGAGCAGGGGGCCCCAGAGGACCAGGGGTTGGTAGAGGATGCCGACGATGAGGTTGCCGATGTCGGTCATGTCATCGTGCGGGTACGTCCACCACCACGGGATGTTGGCCCACATGGCGGTCAGAGCCATCGCACCGAGCGCGGCGGGGACGACGGCGGCCATCGGGCGGACCGCGCGCCCGCCGATGACGGGTATCCACCGGGGGACGATCTCGCCCCATGGTTTCACCAGGCCGACGGTCAGGAAGGCGAGCAGTTCGCAGACGATACTGAGCGTCAGCATCCAGACCTTCGTGCCCAGCGACTGGAATTGCGTGAAGCCTTCGTGGGTGTAGCCGGCCGGACAGCCGAGGACCAGGGCGATGCGCCACAGCCCGCTGGGCAGTACGACGAGTGTGGTCAGATGTGCCGCCCACACCGCCCAGCGGGGCGGAAGTGTTCGGATGCCGGCCGGTGCGTCTTTTTCCTGAGTGCGCATGCGGCTCACTGTGCCGCGCTGGCCACCGTATTCCGTCAGCCTGTACGCCCGACCTGGGTGGTTCCGGGGGACGGTGCTTGGACGGGAGACTCCGCCGTGCGGCTGGCGCCCCGTCCTCCTACAGGTGTCGCAGGGCCGGCACGGTCTCGTCGGGCACCGGTTCGCCGGACTGCGGAAGGCCGCTCGCGTGGTGCAGCGGTACGACTGGGTGGTCCGGGGTCACCGCCGCCGTGCCCCACCCCAGCACCGGCGGAGTGGTGTCACCGTCAACTCCGTGCTATCCGGCCCCACCCACACCGAAGGCATCGAGGAGTACATCACGGCCCTCATCCCCGAGGCGGAGTCTTTCGTCGCTGCGCAGCGCGAGTTCATCGCCCGCTTCCGCCCGACGTCCCTGATCCAGCGGCCGATCCAGCCCTCCGAGGTCGCCGACCTCATCCTCTTCACCAGCTCCGACCGGGCCTCGGCCACTACAGGCGCGGCACTGAAGGTCGAAGGAAGCACCCTCACTTCCCTCACCCCGTGACGCGCAACGGGACACCCGGCGGGGCCGTCCCCCGGCCCCGCCAGGGGGCGTTGCGGCACAGGGAATCGCCCGGCTCGAGCGGCCGGGGTGCGGTGACCGGCGAGGTCGCAAGCGGAGGATGACCAGGGCAGTGTCATCGGTGTTGCCGGCCGGTGGAAGGAGTTCTGCCAGCAGGGTGTCGGCGAGTGTGTCGGCATCGGCTTGCCCGTGGCGGGTGAGGCAGTCGGCGAGCCGCTGAAGGCCGGTGTCGATGGCTTCGCGGCGGCGTTCGATGAGTCCGTCGGTGTAGAGGACGAGCGTGGCGCCCTCGGTAAAGGTGGTTTCGGGGTGCTGCTGTGACAGTCGATGACAGCATGGACAGCGGTGGTGGACTCGGCGCCGTCGAGGTCTCGGGCGTAGAGGCCGAGCCTGTCGAGTGCGGCCGCCGGGCCGTCGGCCACGCGTACGGCTGCGCTGAGTGCACTGCGGAGCTGTCCCATGACGCCGGCCGCGTGCAGGCCGTGGCCGACGACGTCGCCGACGGCGACCGCGATGCGGTCCTCGGGCAGTTCGGCCAGGTCGTACCAGTCGCCGCACACGTTCAGGGAGCCGACCGCGGGCCGGTAGCGCACCGCTGCCCTGCGGTGGCCGAGCGGTCTGGGCGCGGGCAGCATCGCGGCCTGCAAGATCAGGGCGACTTCACGTTCGCGGGCGGGGGCCTCGACGTCGTAACGCTGCAACGCCATGGCGTCGGGCTCTCCGGTGGCCGCCACGCGCAGCAGCGACGCCTGAAGGTTGCGCATGCCGGTCGCATGGGGGTCGTTGGGGTTGTCGGGGAAGACATCGAAAAGGTAGCGGCCGACCACTTGGTCACGGGTGCGCCCCGACATCTGCAGCAACCTGTCGTTGGCATCCGCGTACACCAGGTCAGTGGTGAGCAGGGCCACCGCGCCCGGCAGCGCCTGGAAGACCGCCTCGTAATCGATCCGTGGTTGCTTCACGACGACTTTCGTCTCCTTGCATGCCTCGGACCAGGCAAAGCCGCCACAGGCCGCCCGGCTAAAAGATGCCCGACGCAGGAGCACTTGTCTCCGGCCGCCCGTGCACCTATCGCGGAACACGGGCAGCCGGCGCCCCTGCCCTGGGGCGAAGTGAAGCGTTCAGGGAAGCAGCTCGTCGAGAGCGGCACGGCCTTTCTCCGCAAGGCGGCGCTGCGCCCATTCCAGGTTCTTCGGCGTGATCTCACGGCCCGAGGCGAGAACCACGTCCTCTGCGGTCACCTCTCCCTCGGAGCCGGCATGGAGATGGCTGTCGGGCGTCACTCCGCCCCAGGTGGTGTCGGCATTCATGGTGCCTCCCTGGTCCGTTCCAGGCGTCCTCTGCGGTCTCCGTCGCAGACAGGTACGCCAGGCCCATACTCATGCTCGCCCGCGAGGGCCATATGGGCCAACGGGGCTGATGACCGAGCAATGCAGCCGGACGCCGGGCGATCGTCGGGTGGTCCGATTCGCTCCGGCTGCACGCGCGCAGTGGCGCCGAGAAGCGGGCGCCATGCCGCTCCGGCCGGTGTCCGGCCGCGTCAAGGATCTTCACCAGCACCGACCGAAAATGCACCAGCTCACACGAGGCGCAGCGGTCCCTCGTCGTTGCGCACGCCATGCAATGCCACGACCGTGCGTCCGGATCGAGTCGGCCCTTGTGAATTTCGATGTCGCCGGTTATATAAATGACATCGAAAAGAGCGGACCGCGACGGCGATGTGACATGAGGAGGGATGATCCGGTGCTGCTGCGTAGCGAGTCATTCCGTGAGGTCACACAGCTCAGCGAAATGCTCAACCGAGTCCATGCCTTCATGAAGCACCGGGCACGGTACATTCCGCGGCCGCACAGCACGGAGGCGTGGACGGACGTGGAACATGACCACCGGGTCCCCGCCGGTTTCGGCAGTCCAGTGCCCGGCCTCGGATAGGACCGAGAGCGGGATTCTCGGACAGGGATCGAGAGCGGGATTTCCGTTCGTGTATCCCGAGCTCGGGAAGGCCAAGCCACCTATAGGCGGATAAGGATGTGCGGCCTTTCCTGTGGGAGGTGAGGGCAGTGCCGACACAGGGACCCGAGAGTCACTATGCGGTGCTGGGGGTGTCGCCGGCAGCGTCGGCGGAGCAGATCACGACCGCGTTCCGAAGCCTCGTGCGGACACTGCACCCTGATGCCCGTCCCGGTGATCTCCCGGGCAGCAGGGAGCGGTTGGATCTTGTGCTGGCGGCGTACGACGTCCTGCGTGATCCACAGCGGCGCGCGGCGTACGACGCGGCGCGCACCGCCACGGCGCCTCGCCCCGTGCGTGCAGGACCGCCGCGCTTCGAGCGGGAGGAACCGGCGGCGTACGCCTATCAGGTGGTGGTGGTCATCGGTCCCCAGCCGTGGCCCCCGCTGCGGGGCGCCACCGTGCGGGCGGGGCCCGTCCGGGTGCAGCCGCTCACCGGGTAGATCTCGCTCCCGTCGGTCGGGGGTTCGACCTACGGGGCGCGTGACGCCCACCGTGCTCCGCCATGCGTCGGCGCGGCACTCGTCGTGAGGGAAGCAGTCGTCGGGAATCCGTGCGAGGGAGGCCATGATGGCGCGGGTGGTGGTGGAGAGCGGCGATCTCGTCGTCCGGCTGTCCTGGTGGGAGAAGGCTGCCGCACGCCGGCGGGAGGTGCGGGTCCCCGTCTCGGCACTGCGGTTTGTGTACATCGAGCCCGACTGGTGGCGGGCGCTGCGGGGGGAGTGCGGCACGGGCGCCTGGGTGCCCGCGCGGCTGTGCGTCGGTATCCGGCACCACCCCGCGGGGCAGGACTTCGTCGCGATCAGGACCGAGGGGCCGGTGCTGTGCATCGAGCTGCGCCGCTGGGCGCCTTTCAGCCGCCTGGCGCTCTCCGACCCCCGCCCCGAGGAGACGGCGAACATGCTGCGCCCCCTTGTGCCTCGGGATCTGCTTCGTCCCGTGCAGGGGCCCGTGCAGCCGGGAGCCTTCCCACCTTCGGAGGCGGGCAGGACACCTCCGTCGGGGCAGCGGGCTGCCCGGATTCGGCTCGCCGGTAGGCGACGGCACCGCTCGGTTGATCACTGAGGTCATGACACACCCTGGCGCTGCCTGCTGGGTCGCCAACCGCGCCTGCCGGCACCGAAACTCCCGTGAGCGGCCGGGTTCAGTGTCGGACCCCAGTCGGCGTCTCCCGGGCCGCGGGGGGCCGGCCGCGGAGCCGCAGGACGTGTGATGCGTTGGGGCGACAGTCTCCGGCGTGTCGACGCGCGTCTTCCGGGCCGGGGTACGTCGGTGGAAGCGGTCCTGCGTGCGCGACGCGTCGAGGACGCTCCAGGAGGATGCCCGGATGTGTCTGCTTGCTGTCCGGTCATCTGGCTTCGATCAAGGTGCCACGCACTTTCATGCCCGTATCTATTTACTTCGCCGCGCGGGAGTGCGTAACATCCATGAAAACCACAGGTTCGGTCACGGAAACGGATCCAAAACAACATGCACTTGGTGGCGCCGGCAGATGGCGGAGCCGTTCTGCGCGGTCGCACGGCGGCTTCGTCGTTCCGTGCGGCACCCGGTCGCCGTCTGCCGAGCCGAACACTCCCGCAGCTACCCGAAGTGGACGAGTCCCTCGGCGCTGCCGGGCAACAAACCAGGTCATCCCGGGTACAACGCCGTGCCCTCCCGTTGACCCGACGCACCTCACCGGACACCCCGTCCCCGCAACCTCTTGTAGGAGGGCCACCCATGCCTCAGCGCACAGTCGTCATCGGTTCGCGCTCCGGACTGCACGCCCGCCCGGCGTCCCTCTTCGTCCAGGCCGCATCCCGACAGCCGGTCAAGGTGACCGTGGGCCGGGAGGGACAGCCTCCGGTCGACGCGCGCAGCCTGCTGTCCGTGCTCGCCCTCGGAGCCGAGCACGGCGACCTTCTCGTCCTGGCCGCAGAAGGCGACGGCGCCGACGCCGCGATCGACGAGCTGGCCGCGCTCGTCGGCTCCGACCTCGACGCCAAGGAGCAGCAGTGACGCGAGCGGCCGACGTGACGCCCGTGCTGATGCGCGGCATCCGTGTCGGAGGCGGCACCGCCTGTGGACCGGTCTCCCGCATGGCGCCCCCGCCCGCCCTGCCCGAACCGCGCCGGGTCGAGTCGGCCGACGCTCCCGCAGAGGCCGCCGCGGCCCGCGCCGCTCTGGCCGATGTCGCGGCAGACCTCGAGCGGCGCGCCGCGTCCGTGGCCGGTGAGGCGGCCGAGGTCCTGTCCGCGCAGGCGATGATGGCGTCGGACCCGTCCCTCGCCGACCGAATGGAGTCGCTGGTCTGCGAAGGCAGAGATGCAGCCCATGCGCTGGACGCCGCGTTCCAGGGGTTCCGGGCTTCGCTGCTGGCGGCCGGCGGCTATTTCGCCGAACGGGCTGCCGACCTTGACGACCTGCGCAACCGCGCGGTGGCACGAGTCCTCGGGCTGCCCATGCCGGGCCTCCCCGACCCCGGCCATCCTCACGTCCTGGTCGCCGACGACCTCGCGCCTGCCGATACCGCCCTCCTCGACCCGGCGCAGGTTCTCGCCCTCGTCACCGAGCAGGGTGGGCCGACCAGCCACACAGCCATCCTGGCCAAGATCCTCGGGCTGCCCGCCGTTGTCGGCTGCGCAGATGCCGCCGCGCTCACGGACGGACGGCTGGTGCTGGTGGACGGCGCCGCCGGGACGGTGGTGGCGGACCCGGAACCGGACGCTGTTGCCGAGGCGACCGCGCGAGAGGAACACCGCCGGCGCAACGCGGCACGTGTCAGCGGGCCGGGCCGTACGGCGGACGGTCATGCGGTGAAGCTGCTGGTGAACCTGGGCGCCCTCTCCGAACTTCCAGCGGCCGCGGAGGCCGACAGCGAGGGCGTGGGGCTCTTCCGTACGGAGTTCCTCTACCTGGACCGCGCCCAGGCGCCCACCGCGGAGGAACAGACCCTTGCCTACCGCAAGGTCTTCGAAGCGTTCGCCGGGCGCCGTGTCGTCGTACGCACGCTGGACGCCGGAGCCGACAAGCCGCTGCCGTTCGTCACCGCTCCCGACGAGCCCAACCCGGCGCTGGGCGTCCGCGGACTGCGCACCGCGCGCCGCGATCCCCAGCTGCTGGCGGCGCAGCTGGCCGCCATCGCCGCGGCGGCCGAGGACACCACGGCCGATGTATGGGTCATGGCGCCCATGGTGTCCCTGCCGGCCGAAGCGGCGGATTTCACCGCCCTGGCCAGGTCGCATGGACTGCGCACGGTCGGTGCCATGGTGGAGGTGCCCGCGGCAGCCCTGCGCGCCCGGACCCTTGCGCGGAGCTGCGACTTCTTCAGCATCGGCACCAACGACCTGGCCCAGTACGCCTTCGCTGCCGACCGCATGCTCGGCAGTCTGGCCGAGTTCCTCGACCCGTGGCAGCCCGCCCTGCTCGACCTGGTGCGCAGCACTGCCGAGGCGGGTGCCGCGAACGGCCGTCCCGTCGGGGTGTGCGGGGAGGCGGCATCCGATCCGCTGCTGGCCCTGGTTCTGGTCGGACTGGGCGTCACCAGCCTGTCGGCTGCCCCCGGCTGCCTGGCCGACGTCCGCGCGGCGCTGGCGGCCCACAGCCTCGACGAGTGCCGTCGCCTTGCCTCGATCGCCCTCGAGGCAGCAGATGCACAGGAGGCGTGCGCAGCGGTGCGGGCGTCCGTATCCGCCGCTCATGGCACGGCGTGAGTCCGCTGTCGCAGCCGTGCGTCGGCGATCGGTCCTCGTCGTGTCAGGCAGCAGGCCGCACACGAGGATCGTGGCGCCATCGATGCGGCTGGAGCGGTAGGGCGCGGTCGGCCTCCGTGCCCTCCCCGACGGGGAAGGCGTGAGCTGGGTCGCAAGATTCGGTCCTGGGTTGTCCGGGCGCGGCACGGAGTCTGTGTCCGGACGGCCGGGATCTGTGAGCGACGGGAGTGTCGCTCTTCCCGTCAGGCCGCCCCGTGTGCACCACGGAGGCGCGCGCTTCCACGGAGGTCGGCGCCCCCATGGGCGCAGCCGAATGCCGAAACGGGACAGCGACGCGGGGAGGTCGGGCTTGCGGGCAGTGGTCTGATCAATCGAAATACGATTCGAGCGTGCCGCGACGCCGGATATCGAGCGTTGCGCAGTGGAATGATCCGCCGAACGGCGCGTAGTGCATCAGGTCGCACGGGATCGGCTCGAACCCCCACTTCTCCAGCGCGCGCAGCATATTGGTGTGGTGGCGCTCGGCGATCACCCGTTTTTCGTCGATTATGAGAACGTTCATGCTGAGCCATTTGCCGCACATCGAGGTGATCTTGAGCATGCGCTCGTCGATCCGGTCGGGCTCCGGGGCGATCAGGATGTCCCACGAGCTCAGGACGTCGGGCAGGCGGTCGACGTCGATGTAATCAGGATTGACGAGTGCTTTGCCAGGCGAGAGCAGCGAGAGCGTCGTGTCGATGTGCATGGGCGTGCGGCAGCGGCTCTCGATCTCATGGATGCGATACCCGGGTCCGAGATGCCGGCGCAGCCAGTCGATGCCCATGCGGTTGGTGACATTGCTCCGCGTAACGAACAGGTCGCGTCCCGCGCGCACGAAATCCGCCGCGTCGAACACCGGCTCGAACTCGGTGAGGATGTAGCGCATGGGCTCGCCGACCTCGGGGATACGGAAATCCGCCTCGAACAGTGCGTCGGTGAGCTGCGGCTTCGGTGCCGCCGTCCAGCGCGCGCCGCGCCGGAAGTATTCCTTGAGGATCGCGCGATACGAGTGGGTCTCGAAATACCGGCACGGCCATGCCATCGGGGTCTCGATGATCTCGTCGCCGACCACGAGCATGCTGTCACGCGGACAGGTGTTGCAAAAACCGCGCGACGTCCAGTCGGGGGTGCCGAAGCGTTGCCTGTGGTCGACCGCGTCCGGGCGCCTGACCGTGATGCCGAGCGACTGAAGGAGGCTGACGAACTGGTCGAGCTCTTGCTGCGCCCGCTCGATCAGCATGCGCGGATATTTGAAGCCGGCGGCAAGCCCCTGCAACCGCGCCGCCCATGGTGGGATGTTGCAGCCCACGACCGGATGCTTGGAGGGAATCGTCGCGCCGTCGAGGCGCCCGACAATGATCTCCTCCAGCGGATCCCACTCGTTGTGTGAATTGACCGGTGAAACCAATGGTTCCGCAGGGGTAGATGCCGTGGCTGATGACGCCGACATCACGTGTGGTCCGGCCGAGGTATGGGCATCGTCGTCTGCCGTCGTCGGAATCCCGGGCCTGCGCGCTACCGCCATGGTCAACCGCTTTCACTCGCGGAAGTCGGTAGCTCACTATATCCAAACTGCCTTGGTCAAAAGCGTGTCCCAGCAGCTGGATGAGACCGATCGGGCGATCCCTGCCACCAGCACGCTGAGGTCCCGCAAAGTGCGACTGGTCGAGAACCGGGGCCTCGGCTCGGTAGCCGGCGCTTACATGACCAGTTCAACGCGGCTGCTGGCCGCTTCCGCCGGCCGGAGTTGCTGTTGCCGGCGTCGGACGTGGCGGAACGGCTCCGGCATCCGGTCCACCGGGGGCCGGTTCCTCAGCCGTACTGGCTGAAGAGCGCCTGAAGATACTCCTCCAGGCGCTGGGCCAGAATGGCCGGTGTCAGGTCGACTCGGCCGAGTTCCCGCCACGGCGCGGCGACCTTCTCAGCGTCCGGGGCGAAGGCGAGGGCGTCCAGTAGCCGCCAGTACAGGTGATCGGCCGGGTCGCCGCTGAGCGTGCCGCCGGCTGCGACGTAGTGATCCGCCAACCGCAGCCGGCGGGCACGCCGTGCAGCAGGGCCATCGCGGTGGAGCAGTGGGCCACGTCCAGGTCGGCAGGGCCCCAGGAGGTTTCGACCCAGTCGACGATCCCGGTGATCACCAGGTGGGCTCCGTGTCCGGCGAACAGCACGTTGCCGGGATGGAAGTCACGGTGCAGGAAGCAAGACCGGTGGACAGGAGACTCACGACGGATGGTGTCCACAGCGCGCCGCCACAGCTCTGGCCGCGCGGTGCCCTCAGGAATCTGCACCCGCTCGGGACTCGTCCACGCCTGATACGTACGCGGCCGGGCCCGTTCCGGCACATTCAGCCCGTGGATGGCGACCAACTGCCGGGCGAGAAGCTGACTCTGTCGCTCGAGGTCGTCGTCCAACCGCACGCTTCCCGGCAGCAGAGACATCAGCAGCGAAGGGTGGCATCGTCCGCACGGTGCCCCGTCTTCGGCGGCCGAGCCGTTCGTGCCCTCGGAAAAACATGCGTGCGTACGGGATCTCGGCCGTGCCAGGATGGCGTCGGGAAGCGAGGTCTCGTGGACGAGTTGACGCGATTCCGCCTGGCGCTGGTCGCGTGGGCGGGCGGCGGAGCGGATGCGGCCGCCGCGGTGGCGCGGGAACTGGCCGGCGGTGTGCGGACGATCGTGCTCGTCGAGGGGAGCAGTGATCAGGTCGCGCTCGAAGCGCTGGCCACGCGCTACGGCCGCGACCTCGGCGCGGAGGGCGTCGCGGCAGTACCGCTCGCAGGCGCGACGAACATCGGGCGCTTCCTGGACGTGTGCGGTCCTGCGGGGCTCGACCTCCCGCTGGCCGGCCTCTGCGACATCGGCGAGGAGCGGCATTTCCGGCGTCATCTGGAGCGGGTCGGGCTCGGGGCGGGTCTTACGCACGCCGGACTGGAGACACTCGGGTTCCACGTGTGCGTTGCCGACCTGGAGGACGAGCTGATCCGCGCTCTCGGGGCCGAGGCCGTGCAGCAGGTGATCGAGGCCCAGGGCGAGATGCGCCCCTTCCACACCTTCCAGGGCCAGCCGGCACAGCGGGAACGGCCCGTGGAGCACCAACTGCGGCGCTTCATGGGCACGCACAGCGGTCGCAAGGCGCTCTACGCGCAAGCGCTGGTCACGCACCTGGACCTCGAACACGTTCCCCGGCCGCTGGAGCGCCTCCTCGCGCACGTCTGACACGGCAGTCATGCGCATCAATGTGCCACCGGCGACGCCACCGCACATATCGACGCTTGCGGGCTCCGGCGTCAAGGGCCTCTTGGTGATCGGGTCCGACTGCACCGAGGAGGTCAATCCGTTCATCCTCCGACGGGTATCAATGGCCAGGCCCCGTGGCGGGCCGCCCAGTTGGAGGCGGCAGAGAGGGCGGCTGCCACGATCTGCCGGGTGCACGGTTGAACACCGTCGACACGTCGTGCGCCCGCCTGCAGCCTGCCGGATGAGGGCGGCAGCCTCGTTTCACGGCCGGTGCGACGGCTTGCTGGGTGCCGGGAAAAGTTCTTCGGGATGGCCGTCACATCTGCGCGCGCCAGTGCGTCAGTGCTGTGAAGACGCCAACCAGGCCGATGCGAAGGAGAACAGCCATGACGCACACCTCCGTCTCCCGGATGCCGAACCCGGCCGAGTTCGTGCCTGAGCTGAACGACGTCAGCGCCGCCCTCTTCCGGGCGACGGGCAACCGCTCGGTGCCTCGCACCACGATGAACCTTGTCCACCTCCGCGCGGGACAGATCGTCGGCAACACCTACCTGACCATCCTGAACACCGGCTTCCTGCGCAAGGCCGGGGAGTCCGAGGAGCGCATCACCGCCGTCTCCTCCTGGCAGGACGCCCCGTACTTCACCGACGCCGAGCGCGCAGGACTACCTCGACTACGTCACCAACCGCGTCATGCCCGACGCCGGGATCCGCGAGGCCCTGGAGAAGCTGTGGTCAGCCTCCGCGTTCATGGGAACGAGCACGACCGAGGAGAAGCTGCGCGCGACCGCCGAGGCGCTGGGCTGCGGTGAGGGCACCTCCCGTGCCGAAGGCTACGGGGGAGCGTGTTGCATCGGCCTTCCAGCGGCGGTGAAGAACCTGAACGACAAGGCATTCATGATCGTCGTGCAGGACTTCCAGGACCCCTACACCCTCAACGTCAAGCAGCTCATGAAGTGCTGCGTCGAGGAGATCACCCCCGACGGACGGCTCATCCCGTTCTGCGCCTACAACTCCGTCGGCTACCGCGAACAGGTCCGCGCGCAGATGTCGGGCGTGCCGGTCGTGGACGTGGTGCCCAACGCGCTGCCGCTCGCCGACCGGCTCACCACGACGCCGCACGGCTCCAAGGCCGTCCGCACCGAGGTAGGGGAGGGGGCGTGAACGGCGACGAGGTCAAAGCCTGCTGTGCCGACGCCTACGCGAAGGACGTCGTCGCCCTGCTGCTCGGCGACTCCCACCACCCCGGCGGCACCGCCCTGACCCGCCGCCTCGCCGACCAGCTCACCCTGACACCCGGTGCCCGGGTTCTGGACGTGGCCTCCGGGCGGGGCACCACCGCACTCCTGCTCGCCGACGCCTACCAGGTGCGGGTGGACGGGGTGGACTACTCACCGGCCAACACCGCCCTCGCCCAGGGCGCGGCTCAGGCGGCCGGACGTGCCGAGCAGGCCGTCTTCACCACCGGCGACGCCGAACACCTGCCCTACCCAGATGGAACGTTCGACGCGGTGGTGTGCGAGTGCGCCCTGTGCACCTTCCCCGACAAGCACCAGGCCGCCGCCGAATTCGCCCGGGTCCTGGGGCCTGGCTGCCGGGTGGGCATCACCGACGTCGTCGCCGACCCCGACCGCCTCCCACCGGAGTTGACCGGCCTCGCAGCCCGGATCGCATGCATCGCCGACGCCCGCCCCCTGGAGGAGTACGCCGCCGTCCTGGCCGCCGCCGGACTGCGCACCCTGTCCACCGAACTCCACGATGCGGCCCTGCTCCGCATGATCGACCAGATCGAGGCCCGGCTGAACCTGCTGCGCATCACGGCCCCGGCCTGCCTCGCCGACTCCGGTGTGGACCTCACGGCGGCCCCGGCCGTCCTGGCCTCAGCCCGTGCCGCCGTCGCGGACGGCGCACTCGGCTACGCGCTGTTGACCGCCGTGAAATCACTCTGACGGCCCACCAGGCTACCCCCGGGTACGCAAGCGGCCTCACACACCTGTCCCCGCCCTCGGTCCTAGCGTCAGCCACGAGATCAGGACATCGGCACAAGGAGGACGATCATCATGGCCACCACCGTGCCCGTATCGCCGAAAGCCGCCGCGATCCCCGTCCACGCCGTGCGGGGCGCCGCGGCCGAGCTGGTCGGCGGCATCGGCATGGGCATCTGGATGTCGGTGTTCCGGGCCCATGACGGACACCGCGATGATCACCATGGTCGCCGGGCTCCTCGGCTCCGCCAACGCCTTCGCCGGCTGGCTGATCCACCTCGCCCGGGGCCGCATCACCGTCCTCAATGCCGACCGGCTCGCCGACCACGCCGGCTGACGTCACCGAACCGTAAGCACCCACAACCCCCGGCACGTGCGGGCGCCCCGCGTCGGTTGATCGCGGGGCGCCGGCGCGGGGCAGGGGTCAGGCGGGGGTGACGTTTTCGGCCTGGGGGCCCTTCGGCCCTTGGACGACCTCGAACTGCACTTTCTGCCCCTCGGTGAGCTCGCGGAATCCGGTCGTGGCGATGGCCGAGTAGTGGACGAATACGTCCGGGCCGCCGCTGTCCTGGGCGATGAAGCCGAAGCCCTTCTCCGGGTTGAACCACTTCACCGTGCCGGTAGCCATCGTGCTTGTTCTCCTTCGTGCGGACACGGGACAAGACCCGCGTCGGGCGTGCGAAGCGATCGTCACGGCTGCCAGGCGTTCTGAGCGGCCGACACGCCCACACGCATGAGTGATCGTTTCGTCTGGCCGGCGAGCAGCAGCGGCCCGGGACGGCGGGCCGGTCGAACGCCGGACGGAGGGTGTCATGACCGCCTCGGCGGCTGGATCCACCCCAGGGACCGCTCGACGGCTCGTTGCCAGCAGTCGTATTCGCGCTCCCGCCGTTCGGAATCCATGGCCGGCAGCCACTGGGCGGCCCGGTGCCAGTTGCGGCGCAGGACCTCCATGTCCGGCCAGTAGCCGGCCGCGAGGCCGGCGGCGTAGGCGGCGCCGAGCGAGACCGTCTCGGCGACCATGGGCCGTACCACGGGAACGTCGAGCACGTCGGCGAGGAACTGCATGAGCAGGTTGTCGGAGGTCATGCCGCCGTCCACCTTGAGCTGCTTCAGGGCGAGCGCGGAATCGGCGTTCATGGCGTCGACGACCTCCCGTGTCTGCCAGCCGGTGGCCTCCAGGACGGCTCGGGCCAAGTGGCCCTTCGTGATGTACGAGGTGAGGCCGACGATGACGCCGCGGGCGTCGCTTCTCCAATGGGGTGCGAACAGACCGGAGAACGCGGGGACGATGTAGCAGCCGCCGTTGTCCTCGACGGTGCGTGCCAGGGTCTCGATCTCGGGTGCGGTGCTGATCAGACCCAGTCGGTCGCGGAACCACTGGACCAGCGAGCCGGTGACGGCGATCGGCCCCTCCAGGGCGTAGACCGCCGGCTGCTCAGCGATCTTGTATGCGACGGTGGTGAGGAGCCCGTGCCGGGACCGGACGACGTCGGAGCCGGTGTTCATCAGCAGGAAGCTGCCGGTCCCGTAGGTGCACTTCGCCTCGCCTGGCGAGAAGCAGGTCTGCCCGAACAAGGCCGCCTGCTGATCGCCGAGGGCGGCCGTGATCCGGATCCCCGGGAGCACGGAGCGGGCCTCGCCGTAGCACTCGGCCGAGGGACGGATCTCCGGCAGCATCTGACGCGGGACTCCGAAGAACTCCATGAGCTCGCCGTCCCAGGTCAGCTTCCGCATGTCGATGAGCATGGTGCGGCTGGCGTTGGTGGCGTCGGTGATGTGCAGGCCGCCGGCCGTTCCACCCGTGAGGTTCCAGATCAGCCAGCTCTCCATCGTGCCGAACAGCACCTCGCCGTCCCTGGCACGCTGCTCCAGCTCGTCGACGTGATCGAACAACCAGCGGATCCGGGGCGCGGAGAAGTAGGTCGAGGGAGGCAGGCAGCAGCGTTCGAGGAAGAACTCGTCCCCGGGCCGGTTTCTCAGCTCGTCGACGAGCGGAGCGGTGCGGGTGTCCTGCCAGACGATGGCCTTCCCCAGCGGCGCACCGGTCCGCCGGTCCCAGAGCACGGTCGTCTCCCGCTGGTTGGCTATCCCGATGGCGGCGATCTGCCCGGCCTCCACGCCGGCGTGGGACAGTGCCTCGGGCACCACCCGCTGCAGGTTGCGCCAGATCTCGACAGCATCGTGCTCGACCCATCCGGGCTGGGGAAAGTACTGGCGATGCTCTCGCTGGGCGACCGACACCAGCCGCCCGCTGTGGTCGAACAGGATGCACCGAGTGGAGGTGGTGCCCTGGTCGATGGACATCACATACCGTGCAACCATGATCGGGCCTGCCTTCCGATGTTTCGCGGAGCCGCAGGTGCCTACCAGCGGGCCGCGCCCAGGTCTCTGGAGATCGCCCGTGCGGCCTCCCGGAGCAAGGTGATCAGCGCCGATTGGGGCCGTCCTCCCGTGTCGCAGATCCGCTCGACCGGGCCGGATACGCCGAGCGCGCCCACCACGAGACCGCCGTGCCCCCGGATCGGCGTGGCGATTCCTGCGTCACCCATGCTCATTTCCTGCACCTCGGAGCCCCAGCCGAGCTCTCGGATCTCCCCCAGCGCCCGGTTGAGGTCCTCGGGGAGCACCAGGGTGTGCCGGGTGTAGGCCTCCAGTCCGGCCTTCAGCAACGGCTCGACGGGCGCGGCCCCGAAGGCCAGCAGGACCTTGCCGAGCGAGGAGGCGTGAAGCGGCAGCAGCGCACCCACGTCCAGGGTCTGGAGGGTGTCGTCCGGCCGGAAGACGTGGTGGACGATGAGCACCTTCCCCTCCAGGGGTGTGCCCAGGCGGACGGCCTCCCCGCTGCGGGCGGCCAGGGCGTCGGCCCAGTTGAGGGAGCGCGACCGCAACTCGTTGACGTCGAGGTAGCTGGTACCGAGATGGAGCAGAGCCGCTCCGAGCTGGTATTTTCCCGTGGCCGCGTCCTGCTCCACGAAATCCACGTGCTGCAGGGTGCGCAGAATGCCATGGGCGGTGCCTTTGGCCAGTCCGAGCGAGGACGCCACCTCACCCAGTCCCAGCCTGCGGGGACCGGTGGCGAGCAGACGCAGGATCGCCGCCGCCCGTTCTATGGACTGGACCGGGCCGACCATAGAACGATCATAGTCCGAGTCTTCGACTCAGGACCTCCGTTCGGCAATGCCGACCTCCGTTCATTGACCGACCGTCCCTCCCTCCCTAGCGTTTTTCATCACGCCCGGCGACCTGCCGGCAGCGCTCCCGGAGGAGGAGGGCCATGACAGTGGCACAGCTCAGTGCAGAGCTTCCCGAAGACGTCACGTACGTCTTTCCGCTGCCACACGCCCCCAGGGCCGCCTCGGTCGTGCGTCGGGGCGTGCGCGCGGTCCTCACCGACTGGCACCTGTCCGCGGACGTCGCCGAGGACGTACTTCTGCTGGCCTCGGAGCTGCTCACCAATGCGATCATCCACGCCCTGCCCCCGGCGACGCTGCGGATGTCGCAGGTCCTGGTGGACGGGCTCAAAGCCGTACACGTCGAGGTGACGGACGCGGGACCTGCGGCTCCGGCCGACCCGTCGGCATCCGGGCTCGACCCGGACGAGCACGGCCGAGGCATCGGAATCGTCATGGCGCTGTCGGCCAGGCATGGCGTGCGAGAGTGTGCCGACGGGACCAGTTGGTGGGCAGACGTGGTCGTGAGATGAAATGACGAAGACACGACAGGCTCTGCCAGAGACACAAGGCGCCATCGCTGACAGTTTCGCCATCGAGGGTATGGGCCACACCTTGCCCACGGCACTGAACGACTGCCTGGCCGACGAGATCCTGCACCGCACGGGGCTGGACCCGCGCAGGATAGGCATCCAAGGGAACGGTGTCCGGGGTTCTGTCGCTGTCTCATGACCTGCCGGACGGAATCCGCCTCACGGGTTCGGGCCGAACCGTAAACCCGACGGACAGTGTGCCCGCCGGACTGCGTCGCGCAGTGCCGGCTGACCTTGGCCGGCGTGAGGGGCGGCGGCTCAAGCGTGCTCGAACACCGGGGCCATCACCTCGGCCAGACGCCGCTTGAGAGCGTCGTGGTGCGGGAGCACCACCGGTGCCGCGTCGCGTGACCGCCGTACGCCGAGGTCGGCCAGGAGATACAGCGTGCGCAACGTGCGCAGGCAGTTGGCGGCGTACGCGGGCAGCGGGCCGGAGGGGAGGCCTCCGAAGCCGTTCTCGACGGTGTCCAGCCAGGCGAGGGCCTGGCGCTCGTCGACTTCGGGGCGGGTCAGGACGAGCGCCATCGCCTGCGCAAGGCGGTCGTCCTCCTGTTGCGCGAAAACGTAGTCGTTCCTGGCCAAGAGGCGTTCCGCTGCCACGGAGATCATGTCCGCGGGCCGCACGGCCGCGTGGGTGCCGAAGCTGCCCAGCAGGTCGGCGCCAGCCAGATCACCGTCCGCAGTAACCGCTACTCGGTGCCGGTCAGGCAAGCCGGCTGACGAGACACGGCCGCAGAGACCGTTGCCTGCTGCCGATTGAGCACCTCCAAGACGCGGTCGCGGAGAAGCTCGTACTCCTGCCGGAGCCTGCGCCATTCGGTCACGGGCGGGCGGGCAATCGCGATGCCTCCGGTGACGATCTCCTCCGGCCCGAACTGCTCGCGGGTGAGGTCGATCTCAATGCCCATGCCCAGGCGGTTCCACCAGTGGTAGTCCACACGCTCTCCGTTGACGTGGACCTCTCCCCGGATCAACTCACCTCCCAGCAGGTCATTGAGCACCATGGCGGTCACCCCGCACTGATCCCGGGCCGGATTGTCCTTGGTCCAGCGCGATCGGAACTCGGGCGTGCACGTCTCGGCGCTCCAACTGCTGCGAACGGCTCGTTCGATGTCGGTGAGATGCAGCGGTGTCATGCCGGGTGATTCTGCCAGGAGGCACTGACAACGGATCAGCCCCTTCCGCCACTCCCTGCCTCATCAGCAGTCAACGGTGGTGTACCTCGTCGCGGGCTCAGTGCCGGTGCCGGCGTCCTTCGCAGGGATCTTCCACAGGGCGACCCCACCGTACTGGTCCTCGATGATGATCAACCCGCCCTGCGAGGGCACGTTGAAGTCGGTGATGGCCTTGTACTCCTGGTTGGGCTCGGTCTCGGCATAGGGCGTGTAGCCGTCGATGCAGCCCTGCCACGGGGCGTCCGAGTAACCCGCTGTCTCGGCGCTGTCCCCGTTCTTCTCCCACCTGATGAAGTTGTCGGTGACGTCCCCGAGCCGACCGCCGGTCTCGGACGTCATGGTGAAGGAAGCGGCCAAGGCGTACTTGCCGGGCAGTGAAAGTGTCTTGTCCTTGGCGAAGGCGTCCCGGTAGGCAACACCGGTGAGGGTCACCTGCATGGTGCGCCCCGTGTCATCGCGAAGGGTCACCGTGTCACCGATCGTCCGCGCCGAATCCCCATCGTCGTCCGCGGGGTGTTCTACGCTCCGCGTATCCGTCGACTTGGGCGCACCTTGGCCGACGGGCTGCTCGGCCTCGGCTCCGCATGCCGAGATAGCCACGGCTATGGCCAGTACGACCGCGGCGGTTGTCTTCTTCGTGGACATCGGTGAGTCATCCCCCTCTACCTACGTGGTGGGGGGCCCGGAAAAGCACCTGTCGGCTCCCCCTCCACCCGACACCGTGTCGCTCGCACGTTACCAAGCGTTGCCTGACGTCCTTGCCACGGTCCCTGATGGGCCGTCACGTCGGGTGCCGGGAGGGGCATAGCTGTGTCCCTAGGTGACGCGCAGAGAGTGGGGACGGGATCTGTGTGAACGCTCCGGTATGTTCTTCCGGACTCGCGGGCGGGCGAGTTTCCCTGGCCGAAGAGGGCGACCATGGTTGATGAACGGCTCGACGCCGAGTGGGTCCGTGGCTGGTGTGAGCAGGCGGATGCGGCGCTCGCGGAGCTGATGCAGTCGTTCCAGGTGCGGCACGGCTTCGCACCCGGCAGGAACGTGGTCGTGCTCGGTGCGGAGGAGAGCCACAAGGCGACGGCCGCGCTCGTGGAACTGACGCCGATTCCCTCGGACCTGACCACGATGTACTGGGTGATCGACGAGGTCTCCCTGCCCGATGTGGACAGCGGCTACTTCATCCACCCGGCCTCAACAGTCGCAGGCCACTTCCGCGAGTACGGGGCCGTCCAGATCGACGGGGAGGAGCCCGCCCTGGTCTTCGCCGGCGACGGCGGCGGCCATCTGTTCGCGCTCGCAGGTTCCGGGCGGGTCTGGCGGTCCACCACCGCCTCGTGGTCCGGTCAGTTCGACCTTGCCACAGCCACCCTTCAAGAGTTCCTTGAAGGGCTTGCTCGACGGATCAACAGTCAGCTCTGACCACCAGCAGAAAGGGAGCTGAATCACGACCGGGTGAGGTTTCGGACTCTCAGAAGCCGGAACGGCGCGCGTCCGTACGGCCGTCGCCCGGGCCCTGCTGCCCTGGCACGCTGCCCGAATCCACCCATTGCGGCCGCGGCCCCGAGGTATGGAACCGTGCCGGGTACAACGGAAGGCGTGGTGCCGCCGACCGAAGCGGGCGAAGCCCTGCTCCCGGACCTGATCGCACTGTTCACCGCCCTCACTGCGACGAGCGCGCCCGGCGCTGTCCCGCTCACACCGCCGATCGAGCCCTGGCAGGCCGATACGTGGGTAGATTCCGTCGCCACACCAGACCCACGCCGGGGTATGGACAGCCGAAACCGTCGGCTGCCCAGAGTGCGGAGGCGAGGACGGTCCGTGGACCGTGACCTGCGACTGGCGTCGGGCCACGTTGGGCTGCCCCTGCGGGGAGGTGAGTCGCGAGCACGGTCTCTCCCTCTCCGAGATCTGGCTCGTGCTGCCGGAGACCTGACTGAGCATCCGAGTCAGTGCGTGTCACGGGCGGCCCCTGGGTTCGGACACCCACGGCGTCGCCGTCGTCGAAACCGTCGGCCGCTCGGCCCAACGAGTGACACTCTGAGCAGCGACTTGGCCGGACGGGTCAACCAGAGCGCGAAGGTGGTGGGCGGACGTGGCGTCGGCCGACTGGGAGTGGGACGACACCTTGTTCTCGGGTGCTGCCGCCTACTATCAGCGCGGGCGGCTTCCCTACGCTCCCGGGCTGGCGGACGTGCTCGCCGCGGTTCTGAAGCTCGACGGGCGTGGACGCCTCATCGACGTGGGATGCGGACCCGGCACCCTTGCCTTGAGCCTGGCGCACTTGTTCAGCGAGATCGTCGGCGTGGATCCGGACAGCGGGATGATCGCCGAAGCCAAGCGTGGAGCCGCCGAGCGTTCGGTGACCGGGAAGGTGCAGTGGGTGCAGGCCCGGGCCGAGGATCTGCCCGCGGGTCTTGGAACGTTCACCGTCGCGACCTTCGGTCAGTCCTTCCACTGGATGGATCGCGACCTCGTGGCGGCAACCACCAGGGACATGCTCCAGCCCGGCGGGGCGCTGGCGCACATCTCGGACGTGAAGACGGAGACCCGAACCGTCGACGGTCTGCCGCATCCAGCGGTGCCCTACGCGGCGATCGAGGAACTGGTCCGGCACTACCTCGGACCGGTCCGACGAGCCGGCCGGGGTGTGTTGCCGCAGGGGACACCCGGCGGCGAGGCCGCAGTGCTCGTCCGTGCGGGGTTCTCCGGTCCCCAGCGCCATGTCGTTCCCGGCGGACAGCCGTTGGAACGCACGGCTGCCGACGTCGTTGCGGGGGTGTTCTCGATGTCGTTCTCGGCTCCGCATCTGTTCGGCCCGCGCCGCCAGGAATTCGAGGCAGACCTGCGTCGGCTGCTGCGGGAGGTCTCCGCGTCGGGCCGGTTCTCCGAACGTCGGCCGAGCACCGAGGTCTTCGTCTGGTGGAAAGACCCCCGCTGAGCCGGCACCCCTGCCGGCCACCGTTGACCACATGGCTGTCGAGGATGCCGAGCGTCAGCTCGGGGTGCGTCTGCCGTCCTCGTTGCCGGAGAACTTGCGGCTGCAGAACGGTGGCCGGGTGGCGTTTGACTGGGACCGCTTTCCCGACCGGGGTGCCGAGTTCGCGCTCGCCGACGGCTGCAAGGGTTCCAAGCGCCCCAAGTCCTGAGGTCGCCGGACGATCTTCGGCACCCGGACAAGTCCCTGCGCCCCGCGCACGCGGCGCCCAATGCGGTCAGCGCACGCGACAGCCAAGGAGGAGAACGTGATGAGCGAGGACCATCTGGCTCGTGACCCGCGGCGAGGACCCAGGCGCTACGCCGTGCACGGACGAGGAGGCTGCGCGGGCCTCCGCCGAAGCTCAGTGTCTGGCGGCGGGCACCCTGATGACACAGCCGCCCCGATCCCTGTCAAGGCACCGGGAGGCGATCATTCGCATGGGACGCTCAGCCCGCCTGCGGAAAGCCCGCCGCAGGCCCCGCCGTGCCGGAGCCGAACCGGGCGTTGAGCGCGTCGATGGCCTGCTCGGCGCGCAACCGGTGCTCCCGGCCGACGTCGAAGGAGAGCTGCTCGGCGACGGTGGCCGCGTCCACCAGCTGATCGCAGCGCAGGGCGACCGCCCGCACCCGGGCACGCTGCAGCCCCAGGGACCGGTACACCTCGTACGCCGCGTCGCGCAGATCGTCGGTGTGCGCGGACGGCCCGCCGGGCAGCTGGCGGCCGCGGTGCAGCTCGGTGCGGTCGGCGAAGGTCACGGTCAGCGTCACGGCCTTCGCCGCCTGCCGGCGTCTGCGCAGCCGCTCGCCGAGCTCGACCGCCAGCGACAGCAGCGCGGAACGCACCAGATCCGGCGCCAGCGTGTCAGTCGGGAAGCGGCGCTGCGCGGCCGCGCTGTGCGGCAGCTCGGCCGGCACCACCTGGCGACGGTCGATACCGCGGGCCCGCTCGCTCAGCAGCCGGCCCGCCTTCCCGCCCAGGACCCGCTGCACCGTCGACTCCGGCAGATTCGCCAGCAGCCCGATCGTGTGCACCCCGTACGTCATCAGCGTCCGCTCCTGGGCGCTGCCGATTCCGTGCAGCTCGCCGACCGGCCGCGGGTGAAGGAACGCCGCGACCGCCTCGGGACTGGAACCGACCGCACGCACGCCGCCCTGCGTCGGCTCCCGGGACGCCATCGCCGCGATCGTCCAGTTGGGCCCCACCCCGATCGCCACGGGCAAGCCGTACCGCGCCAGTGCCCGCGTCCGGATCATCAGGGCCAACTCCGCCGGATCGCGTTCGAAATACCGGATGCTGCCGGAGACGTCCGCCACGGCAGCCGACGGAGGCAAGGCCTGCACCACCGGCGTCACACCCGCTACCAGGCCGAGCAGCAGCCGGTACAGCTCGGGATCGACATCTCTCGGGCAGCGCAGATGAAGAATCGGCGAACCGGCCCCCACGGCCTGATCCTGCTGCTCGTCCATGGCGACACCTCTCACCCCCCACCGTACTCGAACAAGAATCGAACGACATCGGGAGACTGCTGCCCATCCATCCGCCCCCGCCGGACGTCCCACGACCGCTGTGACTGAGCGTTTCAGTTGGCCGCTGAGCGTTCTAGTCGGCCCGTGTGGGCAGGGCGGGCGGGCTCGACGGCGGACCGCCGGGCGACGTCGGACGGCTGCGGCACCTGTCGGCCCGGGTGTCGTACCCCGCTCCTATGCTCACTCGATGACTTACGAAGGCACACACCCCACCGTTCTCGTGCAGGTGGGGGACCGGCACGCAGAAATCGACGAGCAGCTCGCACCCACGATCCAGGCGATCTGGGAGTGCGGATTCGAAACCTTCACCTGCTGTCAGGACGTCGGCGAGAGCAACGCCGGCTGGCCGGAGAAGCTGCCGCACATGGCGGAGTGGGTGAAGTCCAGGCGCGGCTGGATGCTCATCGACTTCCCGGTCGACAGCGGCCTCGACTTCCTCTCGGCCGTGGCGAACGCCGGCCCGCGCGACGCGTTCTACGTCCGGATGACGCACTGGGCGGCTCCGGACGCCTGGCATGTGAACGTCAAGCCGATGGACGTGGCCATGTTCCGGGAGGAAGCAGCTTCGAGCTTTCGTCTGCGGCTGCTCCAGGTGAGCTTCCCGGCATACGATCTCCCAGAACTGACCCGGCGCCTGCGCGAGCACGCCTCAGGCCGTTCGGTGGCGCCCGCCCCCACCGACTGGAGCACCGTCGGCCGGTAGGCCGCCTCCTTCCGCTGAGCAGTTGGCGGCGCCGGGTGCGGTGCACGCGACATCAAGGGCCGCCGCGCGGAGGGCTGGGGCGCCATGCGGCCGAGGCCAGCCGCCCGGACTCGAAAGCCTTCCCCATCCCGATGTCAGAGCCCCCTGAGATGCTCCTTGTCATGAGGCAAGCGAGCATGCCCGACCTCGCCCAGATCACCGACGTCCAGGAGGTCGCTCCCGAACTCCGACGCCAGCTGATCGACTGCTGGATCGCGGTGACCAACTCAGGCGGCGCCGCCGGTTTCCCCTTCCCACCCGTCCGAGACGACCACGTCGCGCCAGTCACGGACAAACTCCTCGGCCGTCTCGACCCGCAACGCAGCCGACTCATAACCGCCAGATTCGACGACGTTCTTGCCGGATGGGTTGTCCTCAACCGTGATCCCTATCAGCTCGTCGGGCACTGGGGCACGGTCCACCACCTTCAGACCCATCCAGAGTTCCGTGGACGTGGTGTCGGATCCGCTCTCATGCGAGAGCTGCGGAAGATCGCCCGCGACGAACTGGGGCTCGAACAGCTCCATCTCGCGGCCCGGGGAGGAGAGGGGCTGGAGGACTTCTACAGCCGGCTCGGATGGCGTGAGGTCGGCCGCTGGCCCGCGGCCCTCCGCCTCGCGCCCGACGACTCCCGGGACGAGATCCTGATGCTCCTTGACTCCCTCTGATTTCCGGGGCATCGGAGAGTTGCAGGAACCGACTTCACCAGGCCCTGAGGCTTGTCCTCTCGGTCATCTACGAACCCAGATGAGGATGGCTGCGAGGTGGAGTGCGGCCTGGTAAGCGATGGCGAGCTTGTCCGTTCGCACGGCCGGGCCGCGTTACTGCTTGAGCCGGTTGATGCGTCGCTCGACCGCGTTGCGCTGTTTGTATGCCTCGGCATCGAAAGCGGGCGGGCGACCGCCGGCGCCGCCATGCCGTAGGCGGTGACCGACCTGGTCGGCGGGTTGCGGGATGACCGTCCGAATGCCGCGTCGGCGGAGTCGGCAACGGATCGCGCGGGACGAATATGCGCTCCGCCCAGACGGCCTGCGGTCGAGTTCTCGGTCTCCCACGTCCGCTTCGCGGAACCCGGATCCTTGCGATGACTGTTTCCAAGGCTGGTGCGTCACCGGCCTGGCCGGCAGTGATGTGGAGGGCCACGGGCCGTGCATGGCTGTCGCCGGCGAGATGGACCTTGGTGCTCAAGCCACCGCGGGAGCATCCGAGCGCATGATCGTCAGGTTCGGACCGGTCCGGCATCCTTTTCCCTCGTAGGCCTGCGATGCCCCGAGGTGCAGTCGCGCATGCGGGGCAAGCGCCCTGTCTCGATGCGCTTCCAGGAGCCCGAGACCGACGGCCGGATCGAACGGGACGACAACGAGAGGGTGTCAGACGGTCCGTTCGGCACCGTAGTAGCCGTGTTGCATCCGGAACCGCATGGCGTCGGTGCCGTCCGCCCGGATGTGCTCGATGAGCAGGGACCTCAGCGGCTCCGGCAGCTGTCTGCCCTGTGCCCGGGTCCATTCGAGAGCGGAGAACAGCTCGGCGGCGCCGTCGAGCTGGTCCGGACTGAGAGGGGACACGGCACACGCGGCGAGGACGAGGCCCGGGTCCTCGGTCAGGAGTTGGCGGAGCACCGCCATGTCGTACCACTGCAGCCCACCGCTCGACCTCCGGGCGGATATGCCGGCCCAGGCCGGCAGGAGCCGGATCCGTTCCCTGCTGTCGGGATACTGCTGCCGGGCGAGAGCGCCGAGCCGCTCGCCGGCGTGCTGACTGCCACGTGACCAGGCGTCATAGTCCCGCGCAGGCGGGCGGGCCACGTCCGCTGCGGCCTGGCCCAGACCGTCCGGCGCGGCCCGTATCCAGCGCATCCGGCGCCGCTCCTCCTCGGTCTCTTCCTTGGCCAGTTCCTCCTGCACCCTCCGCGATCCGGTCAGCCCTCGCTCCGCCAGCCATGCGGTGAGCGCCGGTCCGTCCCGCAGGTCGGCGTCGCAGTCGCCCATCCCGCGCAGACCGGCTTGGTGGTGCAGCGTCCAGCGGGCGATCGGATCTCCCTGCGTGCCGTACACGGTGATCGTCGGCCAGCCGGAGCAGCGGCACATGTCGCCGGTGCCGCCGTCCACGATGGCCAGACGTTGCGCCAGTTCGCCGATCTCGGCACCGGTCACGGTGAGGCGCGGGAGGTCGACGGAGTCGGCCTCGGAGGGGGACGCCTCGACGATGACGACACGCGAGGCGCGGTCCAGCACCTCCCGCAGTCGAGCCGTCGTCGGCCGGTCCTCGCCCGCTCTCTCTTCGTAGCTCACGGCAGTGACGATACGGCAGCTCACCTCGCAGGCAGCGGGCGCCGGCCGGTCCCCGTGCGGCCCCCCGCGCGGCTCCGAACGGGCCGATCCGGCCTGATCCTAAGACTCAATTGAGGCATTGGACCTCGACGGGTACGAGCCGGTGCCTGAGGTCCAGGGGCTTACCGACCTGGCGGGAGGCCCATGACCGGCAGGCAGCACCGGCCGGCCCTGGGATGATTCGGGGCGGCCGGCACTTGTGGACCGGGGCCACCATCGCAGCAGCACGTGCCGTGCCCGGGAGCGTCCGGGCACGGCACCCGTGCGTGCGGATCAGCGCGTGACGTACACCGTCGCCGAGGCATTGCTGCCGGTGTGCAGGTCGTCGCCCTCGTACGACACCGTGTAGGTCACGTCCCGCCGTGCGCGCGGCATGTCGTTGACCGTGAACGTGCCGTCGGCCGCCACCGGGACGGACGAGAGCGAGCCCGTGCCCAGCCGGTCGGTGCGCCGGACGGCGAGCGTGACGCCGGCGGGGAGGGCGCGGCCCTGCGCGGTCAGCTTGCCCGTGATCTCCACGCCCCCGCTCATGGAAGCCTCCTGCGGGGCCGTCAGCGCGATCGACGTCGGCGCCTTGGCCACGTCGACGGTGATCGAGACGTCCTCGGCCGGGCGGTGCGTGATGTCGCCGAGGAACGACAGCGTGTAGGTGGCACTGCCGACGGCGTCCGGCACGTCGAGGACCGTGAACGTGCCGTCCGCAGCCACCTCCGCGGCGGCGAGCGCACGGGTGCCGTCGGCGGTGGTGCGTACGGCGGTCACCTTGGCCGGCTCGGCCGGTGCGGGACCGTCCAGTTCGAGGCGGCCGCGGATGCCGACCGGTTCGCCGACGACGGCCTGGGCCGGCGTGTGCGTCAGCGCCCCGCTGAAGCGGGAGTCGTACTGCGCGGCGGGCGGCTGGATGACGTGCAGCCAGAAGGCGTTGCCGTACGCGTTGGTGGTGAGGGCGAACAGCCGGGAGCCGTCCTTCGACCATTCGAGGCCGCGGTTCACGACACGGTTGCCGTCGAGTTCGCCCTCGTAGGCGAACTCCGTCGCCGTCGTGCCGTTCGCCGGGTCCGCGGGCTGGATCAGCAGATCGGGCGTGCTGCCGGCGGCGGAGGCGCCGCGCGCCACATACTTCCCGTCGCCGCTGAACGCGACGGCCGTCGAGGTGGCGCCCGCCGGCAGGGGTTGGTAGACACCGGCATCCGTGAGGTCGCCCGAGTTGAGCAGGCGGGTGCCGTACGCGGCGTCGGCGACGGCGAGGTGCTTGCCGTCCGCGCTGACCGCGATGTCCTTCGGGTCCAGGCCGCCCTTGCCCTCGGCGTCCGCGAAGCGGCGGGCATCACCGCGCACGGGGGTGGGACCGGAGGTGTCGAAGGACGTGAGGAACGGGTCGGTGGCGTTCGGGCCCTTCGCCTGGCCCATGAACAGCCGGTTCGGGGCTCCGCCACCGGTGGCGAGCAGGATCTTGCCCACCGCGTTCCAGCCGGTGCGCGCAAGGAGGCCGTCGGTGATCGAGTCCAGATCGGTCTGGCTCTTGTCGCAGTGGTAGTCGCTGTACGCCGGGGTGGTCGTGTGCCAGCTCTTGGTGCCGGTGACGGCGAGTTCGCGCCCGCAGTCGTCCGTGTACGCGCCGGTGCGGCCGGTCTCCTGCAGCGTCTGGGTGTCGTAGGCGACGACATGGCTGCGCTGGCCCACGTACAGCGTGCCGGCGTCCTCGCTCAGCGCCAGGCCGGAGGCGCGTGACGTGGTGTAGAACGTACCGACCTTCTGGCCCTGGAAGTTGTACGCGACGACCGTGCCGCCGTAGTGCGCGTACCCCGCCCTGTCGGAGACGAAGACGCGCTCGTGGACCGAGTCGACCACCAAGTCCGAGAACGAGGAGATCGGCAGCTTGGCGACCACGTCGGACGCCTCCGCCGCGTGTGCGGCCGGTGCCGCGACGACAAGGCCTCCACCGCCGATGACAGTGGCCGCCACCATGGCGGCGAGACGTCGTCCCGTGTACTGAAACGTGCTCAACTATGCCCCCCCACAGGCTCAGTTCATGTCCATCGTCGAACATGAAGATCCTATGGAACATGTGAGCGAGCTGTGGACACAAGACGCCGCACCCGGATTTCGCAAAGAGTTCGGCTCCCGGAGTCCGAGGGGGATGCGGGGCCGTTCACACGTGACGGGTCGTTCGTGCTCCCCACTGGTCAGGGCGGATGCCGGGGCGCCCCGCCACGCAGGGCTCGGCGGGTCAGCTGAGGCGGGCCGCACCTCGTGCTTGCCGCGGTGTGGGTGGCGTGTCCGTGCCACAGGTTAGGGTCGGCCGCGTGAGCGACTACTACGACTTGTTTCTAGCGGTGGATCTCGCTCCGGAGGTTCCCGAGCCGGTGCTGCAGGAGCTTCGGTGGCACCTGGGGCTGACCGACTCCGAGCCCGACGTGCATGCCGCTACTGACTGGGCGGTGAGGGAAGGGCCCTGGCAGGTGTTCGGTGGTGGCGAAGCCAGCTACGGCTTTGATGGTGCCGACGCTGCTGTGTTGGTTCAGGCCGCGGACCGGGTGAATGTGGACGGCCGTGCCCCGTGGGCCCTGACCTTGCGGTCCTGCGTCCACGAGGACGATTTCGGGATCGTGATGGACGTGGTGGCCTGGCTGCTGCGGCAAGCCACCACCGACGGGTGGGTCGGGCTGGTGAGGAGCTCAGCCACGGAGACCAGCCACCACATCATCCGCCATCCCGGCGGGTTCGAACTGATCGAAATGCGTCCGGCGGGGAAATGGGCTCAAGTGTCCTGGTAGCCGTTCGCCCCGTGGAGAGAACGAGTTCAAAGGACTTCAGCCGGCCTCGGCGGGTGCTTCGGCTCGTGCCCGGGTGCTGGCCAGGCGGTAGGAGTCGGTACCGGTTTCGATGATGGTGCCGTTGAACGTCCAACGGTCCAGGATGGCCGCGCCAAGACGGGGGCCGTGAAGGTCTTGGTCCAACCACCGAACGACTCGCTCGACATGGGGGACTTGCCGGCGCCGGAGTCGCCGATCAGGCGGAGCGGCTGACTCTTTTTGATCCATTCACAACTGGCGAGGGTGTAGAAGTCCGGCTCGGCGACTACCTCCGGGCCTGGCTTCGGCGAGTGCCGTGGTAACGGTGCTGACCATCCACCCGGCCTGCTCCTCTGTGACGTCATCAGGCTTCAGCGGTTCGCCGGCGTTCGTGTAGTCGACGTACAGACCGCGGAACTTCACCACGTTGGTCCGGGAACTGAACTCGATCACGTCCTCCAGCATCTGTTCCAGGGTGGTCGGCACCTCATCGGCGACGTGAAGGCCGCCGCCGCGATGTCTGTCGCAGGCGGAAGCTCGTTGCCGCACTGCGTTGCCAGGCCCCATGTGGCCGCAGTTCGCGTCTTTCGGCCAGCATCTTTCGCTGTGGCTGGATCGGGTGCATGCTGTGCGCACCCCGTCCGGTGCTGCGCCGGATGGGGGCCAGTCCTCCCGGCTTCCCACGGGAGGGAAGTCGCATGTCAGCCACCAGCTAATGGATCACGGCGGCGCGACCACGATCTATCTGGACCGATGTTGGCTGTTCCGCTGTTCCAACCGCCGGGCCGGGCAGCGGATGGTGCCGACCGCCGCCACTCAGGCCTGTGGTGGCCGGTGGCTGGGGTCGACTTCCCTGAAGGCGGCAAGGCGACGGCGTCCGAGAACGGTTTTCAGCGGGTGAGGTCAGCCAGGCTGTTCAGTGCGGTGTCGATCTCGGCCGGAGTGTTGATAACGGCGGTACCGATCCGGGTGTAGGTCGAGGTGGACAGCCGCACGCGGTGGGTGGCGGCGTGGTCGACGACCTGTTGATGGGTGTGTCCGGCCACGCTGAAACAGGTGATGCCCGCTGACAGCTCCGCGTCGGCAGGGGTGTACACGGTGACCCCGGGGATGCGGCTCAGTCCTTGCTTCACCCGCGCCGACAGCTCTGTGATGCGGGCGGCAACGCGTGCTCGGCCCAGCTGCTCATGCAGGGCTACCGCCACCGGCAGGGCGAAGGCATGCTCGAAGGCCAGAAACCCGCCGGGCGACAAGGGCGCTGCTCCCCCGCCCCTGATGAAGCTCACGAACGTGGGCCGCAGCTGGTCGAGGACGTCCGGCGCCACCCAGACCAGCCCCGTTCCCCTTGGACCGAACAACCATTTGTGCGTTCCGGCGATCACCACGTCCGCGCCCAGGCCGACGGCATCCTCGTCGATCGCCGCCAGCCCGTGCACGCCGTCGACGACCAGCAGGCACCGGTCGGCAGGGCTGCGGCCTTCATTGGCTCGGCGCACCACCTCGGCCACCGCACGCACCGGCATCCGAAGCCCCGTGCTCGACTGCACCCAGGTGACCCCCACGACTCTGGTGTTCGGGCGTATCGCCTCGCCGACTGCCGCTGCGATGCCTTCCGCCGTCGCGGTGGCCGGATCGGCGAACCAGGAGGCCAGCCGTAGCGTGTTGCCATGCTTGTCGGCGGCCAGCCGGGCGGCGATGCGATGGGAGATGTGGTCGTGCTCGGTCAACAGGAACTCCTGTCCCGGACGGGTCACGACGCCGTTGTAGAAGAGGCCCAGCCCGATGCTCGTGCTCGCCGTCATCGCGATGTCCTCGGCCCGGCCTCCTAGATAGGCCGCGAGTGCCTGGCGTACCCGGGGCCATCCGGTAGGACCATCGGGCAGCGCCAGCCCCGTGGGCACCGCGAGAGGATTGGCGTCGACCTGAGCCCTCAAATGATCCACCGCATCCCGCACCACCTTTGGATGCGAGGCCAGATAGAACAACGCAAGGTTCACCCATCCAGGCTCCAGGCGAAACTGCGCCCGCAAGGCGTCCCAGTCCACGCGCCCGTCGATCGTGGTGACCGGACGCTCCTGCGGTGTGTTCACCCTTGCCGCGCCGGAGCTGGGCACGAGGGTGACCGCCACCGCTCCCGCAGATCTCGCCAGCAGACCGCGCCGACTCGTCATCGACATCCAGCACCCCTTTGCACCGCGACCGGCGGAGCGGTGGCGGAATAGCTGTCCGGTGCCCTTCTGGTGACGAGGTTACGCAATGTGGCCGCGGGTGCCGACAGCACCATTACCCAAACGGCCTCCTTCGAGATGCCGCACAGTACAGGCCACCCGAAGAGACCAGCAGTCTTTCCTGGAGAAGCACTCCGTCCCTTCCTCCTCGCCGGTAGGGCGTCGTGCCATGGCCCGTTGACATCTACAGCAGTGCAAAGCCACGCGTCGATCGCTGCCCTGTTGCCCCGGAGGCAAGTTTCTCCAGCTTGCGGAGGCTCCGGACCGCACTGGCACGCCTGACCGCATCCTTGTGAGAGCTGCGAATCTCCGAGTCCAGCAGCGCCAGAGCTGATTGGACGTCGTCGGGCGCGACGATTTCCGCTTCGGCATGGGCGAGGCGGTACGCATGGAAGGTCTGCTTCGCCGCTTCCGCAGTATCCGCTGCCCCGGTCGTGTGAAGGTCCTCGTTGACCTCCTGAGCTTCGCTGGCCGCCCGCAGGTACGCTGACAGGACCCTCCACCGCAGGTCTCTCATCGACTGGCGCCACGCCGCGCCGGCCGAGGTGTCCGCTGCCAATATCTCCGTCTGCACGAGCGGCATCATCGCCGACAACGGCGCGCACCACGCCTCTATTCGGCCGCTCCGAGCAAAGCGGAAGGGGCGGCGTGCCTGCCGCCTGTGCCCGCCGTACGCTGGCAGTGCTCGGGGCTGCACTGGAGGTCTCGTCATGCCACGCCCCATCTGGTCCGGCGCCATCCCGTTCGTACGTGTCACGATCGGAGGCGCCGAAGCCGACCGGCAGGTCGTCGACCTCATGGCCGCCCTGAACGCCTCGGTGAAAGCCGGCCAACAAGACGACCAGGCAGAAGCCGCGCGCGTCCTAGCCCTCCGGAGGGAACACGGCCTCGCCCGTCCCTGCCAGCCGCAACGAGATCGCCTCGACAGGACAGTTCTCCGCCGCCCCCATCAGTTCTTCCGACGCCGGCGTCTCCTGCTCCACCGGATGTGATTGCCGCGCCGAGTCCAGCCGGAATTCCTCGGGCAACGCTGCCACGCACATCGCCGACCCGATACACACCTCACGGTCGACGTCCACTTGCCACCGCTCACCCATCAGTTCAGTTCCCTTTCCATCGCGCGGGCAGGTCCTGTGCTCCAGAACGATCAGAGCGCATGGCAGTCACGACAGGCCTAGTCCAGACCGGCCTCGGGTCGGCAGATCTGGCACGGCTTTATGTCCGACTACCCGCGTGCGACCGACGCTTCGGGACCGCAGGAAAGCGGAGCGCCAGGAGGCGCTGAAGGTAGTCACGTGGTCGCACAGGCACGGGGACAGTACACGGTATGTGACCTTCGAGTCGGGTCAAGGTTTCGCCGTCGCCCGCGCCGCCGATTTGGCTTGGTTCATCACCACCCTGCGCCAAAATTACTCCCAGGCTAGTCCTCCGCTCGTTGGGTGACGGGTGCCTCAGTGCGGTCGCCTGGGAACTCGTACCACCGGCGCTGTAGGCAGACGTACCGAACATCGGCTTCGACCAGGCGGAGGAAGGCCGCGACGGTCTCGGCAAGGCGCTCCTGCAGGCCGGAGTCGGTGAGCATGCCGTCCTCGGTGAAGCCCCGGTGAGCCTTGGCAAGGCTGAACATGTCCGGAAAGACGCGGGTGCCGAGGTGTTCCAGGGGAACCCTCAGCGCCCATAGCCCGCGGTTGCCGCCGACCAGGGACGGGGATGCGGAGACGAGCAGCGCGTGCTTGGTCTTGAACGGCTGGGGTTGGACGCGGGAGACCCAGTCGATTGTGTTCTTCAGGACCCCGGGCATGGAGGCGTTGTACTCGGGGGAGGAGATCACGAATGCGTCGCATTGCTCGAGCCGGTCGCGCAGCGCGAGAGCGCCCTCCGGCAGCCCTGCGGAAGCCTCTACATCGCCGTCGTACGGGGGCATGTCGAAGTCGCGCATGGTGGCGAGGTCGGCGGTGACGCCGTTGTCGGCGATCATGCGGGCCACGAGGGAGGCGAGGCGGGCGTTGGTGGACTCGGCCCGCAGGGCGGCGCCGAAGACGAGCACACGCAGGGGACCGGGGTGGGCGTCCGTGGGCATGGGCGATGTCCTTCCGGCGTGAGGTTCGCCCAGCCAGGGCGCTGCGGACCAGTGTGGTCCGCACAGGGTTGCCGCGCGACAGGGATGGGCCTTCCGGGTACCACAATCGGTGCCCGGCCCGCCGCCGCACACTCACGGGGTGGGCGTTTTCTCCGTTTCCACGTCCAAAGCCCAGCAGCTCCGGATGAGCCCGCAGTCGGCCACCGCGCCTGTTCCGACCCTCAACCCCTCGACGAGCACGCCGCCGAATCGGTCCGCGCGTACGCGGCCGACCAGCGCGCCAAGGTCGACGTCCTCGCCCGCGCTGCTGGAGGACATCGCCGCCAACGGCTACCCGGCCCCGGAGTCCGGCGTGCTGAGGGAGGGCTGCCCAGACCGCAGGCGTCAAGAAGCTCAACCACCCGCTCGTCGGCGAACTCACCCTCGACTGGAAAATTCTCGCCCGTGCAACCGACCCCGACCAACAACTCGTCGTCTGGACCGCCGAACCCGGCACACCCAGCCACGAAGCACTGGCCTTCCTCGCTTCCTGGGCCGCCACTCGTCCACCCGTTGGCGCACCGGAGGAACACTCCGACAATCCCGCCAGACCACACCAGCGCCACAACGGCCACTGAGTTCCGCACGCCATGCCCTGCTGAGGCCTTCCCCTGGTCCTCTCGTGGGGCTGACTCAGGAAGGACGCGCCAGTCATTCGGACGTCCGCCTGAGCGTCCGAATTGGCGAACGGTGCCAACTCGGCCGCGCAGTCACAGCTACAGCGGGACATGGATGTCGAGTACGGGTCCGACGGCGCGAGGAGGTGGTGCGTCCAGGCTCTCCAGGACATGGAGCATCGGTACGTTCTGCGCAGCGACCGCCGCCGTCAAGGTGTGGTGGCCCGCCCGGCGGGCCACTTCGGCCGCGTGTGCGGCCAGGGCGGTGCCCAACCCTTTGGACTGCCAGGCGTCCTCGACCAGCACGGCGAGTTCACCCACCCCTTGCCGGTCCGTGCGCATGACGTTGGTCATGGCGATGATGTGGTCCGTGCGCTGGGCCGGGGTGGTCACCAACGTGGTGCCGCGCCCGGGGTCGGACAGCAGTCGCCATCCTGCGGGAGAGAGCTGGGGTTTGCCGGCGTGGTAGCGCAGGGCCCGGCTGCTCGGCGAGCAGCGGCGGTGCAGTGCCTGGATCGGTTCAAGATCCGCGGGGGTCACTTCGCGGGTCCGGGTGGCGGTACCGTCGGTCAACGTGATCGGGTGCGAGGTGTCTCGGCCGACGTCGGGCATGCAATGGTCTCCTGACAATGGCATACGTGACGGGCGTGCGGGCGGACCCCTCTGGGCGGATGTCCGCTTCGGCACACGAGCAGTCTTTTGCCACTCCCCGCCCAACTCAAGGGGGGTTTACGCCAAAGCGATTACGCTTCGCACTTAGTGCATCACTCAACGGAGTCAGGCGGTCCAGGGGGATCGCAGTCGACTGTCACCGCTCCTCCATGGCGGTGCCGTCGCCGACCGTCCGTTGCGGCGGGGACGCGTGGAGCCCGGCAGGCCGTGGGGCCGGCGGGGCGTCTCCGACCGCACCGCAAACGTCAGGGTGTCGAAGTCCGCATCCATCAGGCGCTCCACAGTGGCAGCGACTGGGTGACCGTGCTCTGGGCAGGCCCCACGGTGGGGGAGTCACTGATCAACGGGCAATGCGATCCTATGTGGACGACGCGGCGACGGGATCCGGGTAGAGCTCTGCGAGACGTGCAGACTCCAGCGGAGGTGAACAGAGGTGTGTTCGGGTCGAGTCGTTCGCCCGCGTGGTGCTCAGTTGCCTTCAGCGCGCCCTGCTGCATGGCGCCTATGCGCGGAGGTGCGTCTGTTGCAGAGCACCGACACCGACGTGGCGGCCCAGGCGGCTCGGCTCGGCAAGCGACCCGACCCCATCCCGCTGGACCCGCCTCCTGGACTGTGCTGCAACGCTGCCTGGCTCACCGCGAGGCATGGCCGACGGTCAACACGCACGTGATGGTCACCAAAGGAACCAAGGCCGGGCGAAGCGGCCTCAACCGCCCATAGGTCCCATGTTCTTGACGATTAATGATCCGCAGCACCCGACTCGTCGACCTGGTGAACACACGGATCCCAAGCTCGTCGGCCACCGCCTTCGGCATGGGTCCCGAAGCCACCCTGATCCGTCTCGCTGACCACATGGATCCCGGACGCCTGCCAGCCTTGCCGAAAACCTCTCGCGCAACACCCAACCGAAGGTGAGGATCGACAACCGGTGTCCGGCGCTCAGCGAAGGGGAACCAACATGGTGGGTCGGGTGGAATTGCAGCAGATGGACGAGGGGAGCCTCGAAGGACTCCTCGCTGTGGCCGTCGACGACGCAGCACCCGAGGAGGTCATGCCTCCCGTGGCCGGTCCACCAGGGTGGACGCCTGAACGGCAAGAAGCCTTCCGGGCCTGGCACCGCGCTCGACGCCCTGGACTTGGCGGCCCACTCCGAGAGTCCACCTTTGCGATCACCCGCCGTGGGAAAATCGTGGGCGCAGCCCGCCTGGCTGTCCGCGACAGCCACGAAGTCCTCGAAGCGGGCATGTGGCTTGCCCGTTCCCAACGCGGCCGCGGAGTAGGTACCGCCGCACTCCGCATGCTGCTCGACGAAGCTGCCAGGGCCGGTGCACGGGCCGTAGTTGCGGACAGCAAAGCTCACAACACAGCGGCACTCGCAGCGTTGCGCCGCAATGGCGCCACGCTCACCACAAGCCAGGAAACCGCCGATGTCCACGCTGAGTTGATGCCGAGGATGATGCCGTCGCCTCCAACTTCCACCGCGAACCCGTGAAGATTCGACAGCACCTTGCCCGGGTTCACCGGAACCGCTGACGTTTGCTGCTGTTGGTGTCAGTTGATGACGTCAGCGGGAGTCGCTGTGCTTGACAGCGGCGGTCCCGTGCTGCAGCCCGCGCCATGCAGTCCGCAACCCTTCCAATTCATGACGCGGGAAGGCACCGTGCCACTCCAGCTGGTAGCCGTCTTCGCCAAGCTCGTAGGCGACTCGGTCGAATGCGCGGACGGCTGCGCGGCAGAGTGTGTCGAGCGATTGGCGGCTGGCCCAGAGGACGACTCCCGAATCGGCCGGCGCTTGATAGCCGTCAGCCATCACGACCCGAACGTCGACCTCGGAGCCGTCGCTGCGGAGGAACCACCGATAGACCTCCGGCTCGGCATCGAACTCGGCCTCGGTCTGGGTGTCCGTGAGGGCCAGGCGTACGAGTGCATGGAGGAAGTGCGCGGCCGCGTCCGTGCCTGCCGAGTATGAGGCGGTGATGTCGACTTGTGCATGCTCGTCCGCAGCTGAAACGAGCGCCCAGCCGCCGCCCTGCAGCGTCCAGGTCAAAGCCAGCGACGCCATGAGTCCCCGTACCGATCAGCAAGCCCACCACACCTTAAGAACCCCTAACAGAAGCTGTGTTGGTTGTGACTGTCGACTTGTCCGATCGTTGGTCTGCGCGTGGGGAAGAGGGAGTCGCGTCCGTGGATCGTCTCGGACGAGTTGTGGTCGTTGATCGAGCTGTTGCTTCCGAAGCCGGGTCCGAAGCTGGTCGCGGGAAGACCGCGGGTGCCTGACCGGCAGGCTCTGTGCGGGATCCTGTTCGTGCTGCACACCGGGATCCAGTGGGAGTACCTGCCCCAGGAGCTCGGCTTCGGGTCTGGGATGACGTGCTGGCGGCGGCTTGCCGCGTGGAACGAGGCCGGTGTGTGGGACCGGCTGCATGCCGTGCTGCTGACGAAGCTGCGAGCGGCCAAGCAGTTGGACTGGTCCCGGGCGGTGATCGACTCCTCCCAAATATTCCCGCGATCCCCTCGCCGGACGCCCACGAAGGAGGCCCGAGACACTGCTCGGAGACCGCGGCTACGACCACGACAAGTACCGCGCCTGGTCAGGGCTCAAGGCATCCGGCCGGTGATCGCCCGCCGCGGCGTCCCACACGGATCCGGCCTCGGCGTCCACCGCTGGGTCGTCGAGCGCACCATGTGCGCCACGAGGCGCTCTGTTTGTATCCCCGGCTCAGCCGGGAGGAACTCGGAAGGAGGTTCCTGGGCCCGATGACTTACCTGGATCCGAAAGGCGAAGGGGACAAAAGCATGTCAGAAAACCAGTGACCGGGCTCAGTTGTCGGAGACGGTGTGCTGGGTGGCCCGCGCGATATGGCGAAGACTGGATTGTTTGAAGCCCAATCTCCAGAAGATGCAAGTTCCCATCCGCCGGAAAGGCATCTGAAACCGGTGCCGTGCTCTGCTCTGGCTTCGATTGTGTGGCCGGAGCAACTTCCGGAGCACGGAGCGATACCCAGCGAGGACATTCAAGGAGATGAGTGGGACGCCTGTGTCGCGCTAGAACGTACAGACAGAGACGAACGTGGGATCGCCTACGGGACGCGAGTCCTATGGCGACGGAGGCCCCGTAGTAGTCGCCGGAGTCACGCCCGGCCAGGGAGGACGGGAAAGCCGTTCACAGGGCGAAGGGGGCCAGGTGATTCGGACACTCGAATCCGGGAGGTATGCGGAATGCAAAGCGCCAAAACGGTGCTGGGTGTCCTGCGTGAACGCGGCAGGCGCGGCCTGCCGTGCAATGAACTGTATAGGCAACTGTTCAACCCGCAGTTGTATCTGCTGGCCTACGGGCGCATTTACGCCAACCACGGCGCGATGACGCCCGGGGTCACGTCGGAAACCGTGGACGGTATGTCACAGCGGAAGATCGGCCGGATCATTGAAGCGATGCGTCACGAGCGTTACCGCTTCAAGCCGGTCCGACGCATCCATATCCCGAAGAAGAACGGGAAGACGCGCCCGCTGGGGCTGCCGACCTGGTCGGACAAGCTCGTTGGAGAAGTGGTCCGCCCGTTATTAGAGGCGTACTACGAGCCAACGTTCTCCGACCGCTCACATGGATTTCGTCCCCGCCGAGGCTGCCACACCGCGTTGCGGGAGGTGGACCACACCTGGACCGGGACATCCTGGTTCATCGAAGGGGACATCGCCGACTGCTTCGGCAGCCTGGACCACCAGGTCCTGCTGTCGATCCTCGGCGAAAAGATCCATGACCAGCGGTTTCTACGGCTGGTGCGCAACATGCTGACAGCCGGATACCTGGAGGACTGGAGATGGGGCACCACGCTCTCCGGAGCGCCGCAAGGCGGAGTGGCCTCCCCAATCCTGTCCAACATCTACCTGCACAAGTTGGATGAGTTTGTAGAAACGGTTCTGATTCCGGAGTACACCCGAGGAGACCGCCGGGCCCGAAACCCGGCTTACCTGGAGTTGCAGAATCTGCTGGCGAAAGCCCGCCGGCGCGGCGATCGGGCCCAGGCCCGTGCGTTGCGTCAGCGGATGGTCAGCCTGCCGAGCGCGGATCCCAATGATCCGGCATATCGCAGGCTGCGCTACATACGCTACGCGGACGATCACCTCCTCGGTTTCACCGGACCGAAAGCCGAGGCCGAGCAGATCAAACAACGCCTGGCCCAGTTCCTGCGTGACAAACTCAAGCTGGAACTGTCCCAGGAAAAGACGCTGATCACCCATGCCCGCACCCGGGCAGCTAGGTTTCTCGGCTATGAGATCACGACCCAGCACAACGACACGAAGAAAACCGGCCGTTACCGTCGGGTCAACGGTCAGATAGCACTCCGTGTTCCACGGGACGTGATCAAAGCCAAGTGCGCCCCCTATATCGCCCGCGGGAAACCCGCGAAGAAGACGGCCCTGACCAACAGCAGCGATCACGCGATCGTGGCGACCTTCGGGACCATCTACCGGGGCGTCGTCCAGTACTACCTGCTCGCCGGAGACGTCTTCCGGCTGCACCGGCTGCAATGGGTCATGGAGACCTCCATGCTCAAAACTCTCGCAGCCAAGCACCGTTCGTCAGTGTCGAAGATGGCCGCCAAGCACAAGACCAGAATCGACACCCCCAACGGGCCCCGAGTGTGCTTCGAGGCCCGTATCGAGCGGAAGAACAGGAAACCACTGGTGGCACGGTTCGGCGGGATTCCCCTCCAACGGCAGCGGGCGGCAGAACTCGCCGATCGCGAGCCGGTACGGGTGGACTATCCGCAGAAGGAACTCATCGCGAGACTCCTCGCGGACACCTGCGAGATCTGCGGAAGCAAGGGCAACGTGCAAGTGCACCACGTCCGCGCTCTCGCCGACCTCGCACATTCCGGATGGCAGCCTTCCGACTGGGCGCGCGTCATGCTCCACCGGCGACGCAAAACCGTCGTGGCCTGCGACACCTGCCACGACCGTATCCACTCAGAAAGGCCAGCCAGACCACTCACGCAGTAGTCACTGGAGAGCCGGATGACCGGGAAACCGTCATGTCCGGTTCGGCGGGAGGCCGCGCGGAACAGGACTCGCCCCCACGGCAAGCACCTCGCCGCGCGGCCGACCCAACCGCCTGGCTCTACGGCTTCCGCCGCCTCCGCATCAGGTGGGAAGGGCGCGACGACATCCATGAACCCTTACTCGGCCTCATCACCCACCGCCACGTCCAACGCCTTTGTTAGGACCTCTAAGACGTCATCTCATTTGGCGAGTCTGCGGTAGCAGATGAGTGTGCAGGCGATGCTGGTGAAGGCGAGGAAGTGCTCGGCCTTGCGCTCGTAGCGTCGGTGGAGGCGGCGACAGCCGGCGAGCCAGGCCATGGTGCGCTCGATGGTCCAGCGGTGGCGGCCCAGCCGCTGCGACGTCTCGACCCCCTTGCGGGCGACGCGGTGCCTGATACCGCGCCCGCGTAACCATCGCCGCAGGTGGGAGTAGTCGTATCCCTTGTCGGCGTGGAGCTTTCCCGGCCTGCGTCGTCGGCTTCCTCGGCGGGAGCGGATCGGCGGTATGCCCTTCACCAGAGGGATCAATGCCTGGCTGTCGTGCAGGTTCGCCCCCGAGATTCCGACGGACAGAGGCAGACCGGTCCGCTCGGTGATCAAGTGGATCTTCGACCCGTACTTGCCCCGGTCGACAGGATTCGGACCTGTCAGGCCCCCCTTTTCATGGCCCGCATGTTCACCGAGTCGATCGCGCAGCGGGACCAGTCCAGCTCGCCGCGGGAGCCGAGCTCATCGAGGACCAGCCGGTGGAGCTTGGCCCACACCCTGGCTTTCGTCCACTCGGCAAATCGCCGGTGAACTGTCGCCCCTGACGGCCCGAACGAAGCCGTGGGCAACTGCTGCCAGGTGCAGCCTGACGTGGCCACGAACACGATCGCAGCCAGCACCTCCCGGTCACCATGCCGACGTCGGCCACCACCCTGAGGTCGCGAAGGAGCCTCCGGGACCACCCGCTGGAACAACTCCCACAACTCGTCCGGTACCAGCCGCTCAACGATCCCCACCACGACCGGCAGACTACCGAACCAGCCAAATGAGATGACGTCTAAGAGGGTATGTCGCAACTGTACCCGCCTCCGACGTACCAGGCTGGTGGGCAGGCGGCCGGCGGACTGCCGACCGGGAGGCGGGGGGAGGGGCGGCCCCTGGGCCCTGGCCGGAGGCCAGCCAGCGGCCTGCCGGGCCCGGTGGATCGGCTGGGGTCAGCAGGCAGGCAGGAGCTTCGTTCCCGCCACCCGAAAGACCTGTGAGGCTTCGCCGATGCTCACACCGTCGATCTCGGCCTCAAACCTGAGTTCTAAGTAGGGGCCTAAGTCTTCCAGCCCGTTTGGCGAGAACTGCACGTTGACGAGCTCGCCGCCCGCCTGTTCCAGTCCCCTGGACGACACGCGGATTCCGGCCCAGCCGTGTTCTCCCTCTTCCCATTTCTTGACCACGTGCCTGCCCCACTGCGAGCCCTGAACGTTCAAAGACGTCACGCGCAGTCCCGCCCTTCCCCAGGCCGTGCGGGGCCACATGCAGCGGCAGACGCGTCGGCTGCGGTGGAGACGGTCGTGCCGGTGCGCACGTATCGCAAAGGTGACCTCGGGGATGCCCCGGCGATCCGCGGGCTCGTAGTGCACATGGACATCGGCCCCTGCGGCCCTGCCAGTGGCGTACATGCGGATCGTGTGCCCCAGGACGCTTGACAGCTTCAACACGGCTTCGCGTACTCCTTCATTGATCGGTTCACCCGCCGAAGGGGACCAGATCAGGCTGATCACCCCTCAAATGAAACCTCAGGAATCACTGGCCGCCGGATTTGGCATGGCGAAAGTTGGCTTATACAGGTGCCGCTTACCGGCATCGCGCTCCGGCTCGTCACCGATCCGAGGCTGTGTGCGCAAGGATCTCGTGACCAGCATTGATGCCCTGGACGCGTCGCCGCAGGGCCGGGACGACGGGGACGGACTGGGTGAGTGCTGCTGCAGTGCGAGTGCGCATCGAGCCCGGATTGGGGCGGCCTCCATGGGTGTGCCGGACGCCCAGGAGGTCGTAGGACCGGGCTCGTTTCGCCGCAGTGATTGGGGAGAGCTGGGCTTCCGGAGCCATCCGCCACGTCCTGGCCGGATCGGCGGCCAGCACGTCCGCGCGCCAGGAGCCGTCCGACGCGCGGACCTCCGGCTCGGTGTGGGCGCCTGCATCCCGCGCGGCGTCGGCTGGTTCGAGCGTGAGCAAGTGGTGCGCCTCCCAGGCGCCCTGGCGAGTGATCTCGCAGTGCGGGGCGTGCGGGGCGTAGGCACTCGGCACAGACGATCGGGCGCGACCCCGCTCGGCGTGTACGGCCCGGAACGCCATGGCTGCCCCAAGGTCGGTGGTCGACGCCGTAGCGCTGCGGCGAGCACTGATCAGTCGAGGCCGCTGAATGTGGGACGGGAGGCCGGAAGCCGGCAACTCGGCCGGCTGACGATGTGGCTGGAGGGCGGCCAGGTCCGGCGGCCCCCCCAGGAGCAGGACGAGAGCATACGGCGGCGTGGGGCTGATGAGGCGGAGCACGATGATCGGCACCACGACCTTGCGGACCACGGCGACCGCAGCTGTGATCAGAGCGGCTGCGACAGCCAGACCTGAGACACCGTTCATGAGCTTCTGCTGGGGTCGGACGGTCGGTCGACCGGCGGCGCTCGATCAGCGCTTCGCCGTCAGGGATCGCCACCAGGGGCTCGTGCTCGCCGCCGGCGCGGGAGCCGGGGCGGGCCGTCGGCTCGGCCGGCGGTGCGGCGGGTGGGAGCGGCTGAGCTGCCGAGCCGGCGCTTGTGGCGCGCCGGGCTCCATGCCCAGCGATCGTGGCGGGGTGAAGCGTACGGGCAGAGTGGCGGGCCGACGCGTGAGCCAGTCCGCGGTGATCCCGATTTCGGACTCGCCAACCATCAGATGCATGTCCTGGAGCGGGCTCATCGGTTCGTCGATGCCGGTGTCCGCGATGGCGCGGCCGATGTCTCCACCGGGGCATTCGTGGGGGCCAGACCCTGCCGCAGGTCTTCGGCGATGTCGGCCATGGGGGCCGGGTTCTCCGTGGCGACGTCGATGTCCTGGCTGAGCCGGTCCACCAACTTTTGGGGGGCGGGCTCGGTGGTGTGGGCCTTGGGGGACTGGTCTGCGCCGTCGGCGAAGTCCGGTCAAGCTTGATGTTCGCCGCCGAGGGGCCTCGTGAGCTGGGGGATCGCGACGACACCGGGCCGCAGTCAGGCCTCCAGCATCAGTTGCAGCAGCTGGCGCAAGGATTTGCGCTGCTCGGTGCTGAGCCGGCCCAGCGGGGCGCCTGCGAAGGGCATGCGGGCGCGGAGGTCGGCGATGACGGCGCGACCGGCCGCGGTGGCGGCGACGAGCTTGACGCGGCGGTCGCCCGGGTCGGGGCGGCGCTCGACCAGGCCGCGACGCTCCAGACGGTCGATGATCGCGGTGACGTTGGACGGCTCCGCGTGCAGGTGTTCGGCGATGTGGCGCATCGGGAGCGGGTCCTCGGTGGCGAGCAGGGCCTTGGCCTGGAGGGGGGTCAACTCGTGCGCGGTGGCGGCGGCCTCGGATTCCTGTGCGTAGCGGCGGTTGACGGCAGCGAAGAGGCCGACGACCTCCCTGGTCAGCTCGTCCGATGACTTGGGCATGAGACGAGTTTACCGACGTTCTTGACAACTTGAATATCACTGTCCATAGTTATGAACAAGCTTAGTTATGATTTATAAGTAAAGGAGTGAAGATGAGCATCAAGACCGTCCTGATCACTGGCACCTCCTCCGGCATCGGCCTAGCCGCCGCAGTCGCCGCTGCGCAGAGCGGCTGGCACGTCGTCGCCACCATGCGCGACACCACCAAGGCCGGCCCGCTACTGGCGGCGGCGGAGGCGGCCGGGGTGAGCGTCGAGGTCCGCGCGCTGGACGTGACCGACCCGGCCTCTGTCGCAGCCTGCCTGGTCGGCCTCGACCGTCTGGACGCGCTGGTCAACAACGCCGGCGCCGGCCACCTAGGCACGCTTGAGCAGGAGGGTGTCGAGGACGTGCGCGCCGTCATGGAGGTGAACTTCTTCGGCGTCCTGCACGTCACCAAGGCGGCGCTGCCCATGCTGCGTGCGAGCAAGGGCCGCGTGGTGACCGTGACCAGCGTCGGCGGCGTGGTCGGCCAGCCGTTCAACGAGGCGTACTGCGCGGCCAAGTTCGCGGTCGAGGGCTTCATGGAGTCGCTCGCCCCGGTCGCGGCGACGGTCGGAGTGGCCGTCAGCGTGGTCGAGCCGGGCGCGGTGGCCAGCGAGTTCGTCAGCAACGTGGCCGGCCGCGACACCGTGGTGGAACATGCAGGCCCGTATGCGCCCGCGCTGGCCGCCTATTTGGCCCGCACCCGCGACGCCTTCGCCGCCGCGCAGACGCCGCAGGGCGCGGCGGCACCGATCGTCGAGTTGCTGGAGGCCGAGCAGCCGGCCTTCCGGGTACAGACCTCGGACGCCGCGCGCGCGTTCACCGCCGCGAAGCTCACGGACGGCGACGGCTCGGCCGTGCAGGCCCTGACCAGCGCATGGCTCTCCTAGCTTTGCTCAGCCTTCGCCTGGCCTGGGTGAACCCCCCGCGGTACCGCCGGGTTACTTGCTCCCGGGTTCCGAGCTTGTCTGTCTGACAAATGATCACCGCCCGGGCCCCCTCGTGATCCTGGTGAATGGCCTTGCTGCGTGGTGCCGAGCCAGCGATGCTGGGCCGGTGCCAGGACAGCGGAAGAGGAAACGCCAGCAGCAGGCTGCGATTCACGCCAGCCCCTGCGCGGGTCACTGGCAGGTGACCCAGGACGAGTCGGAGGGGCAGTGCGACGCTGGTAACGCTCGAGCAGCCTGGGTATTTCCTCACGGAAGGAGTGACGGCAGCCGCGCGTGGAGCACACCAGACGGCGCACGCGCACCCGGACCACCACACGCCGCTTTCCACGGCACGTCGGCCACCGTCCGCTCGTGACAGCCATGCACCCGCGCCGATCCGGCTCCGCAGCCCGGGCAGGCGGCCACCCCGTCCGGTGTCCGCGCCAGCACCATGATCCGCCCGCCCTCGACGACTACATGCTCGATGACCAGCGGCGAAACCCAGAAAACAACCACGTCTACAAGCTCGTTGACATCCCGCATGTCATGTCAATGACACCAACCACGCCCCCGTCACCACCAAAGTTGCGACAAGGCATGGAACTTGACCCACCGTTAACGAGAAGGGTCGATCAATAATTGACCGCTTGGGGTCCGCGATGACGAACGGGCAGCGATCCGCGGCGGAACCTTCTTCCAGCGCGAGCTCCGCTCGGACCTCGTAGGCGGAGGGCGCGGGGCAGGAGTGGGCAGCCGGCACGGAGTCGACGCGTTCGTATACTGCGCCGGACACATGAGTCCGGTCAGGGGGCGCCTGAAGGCGTCGGTTCCTGACCGCGGCGACGAGAGAGGCATGCGCTTGCCCACGAGGCACCCCGGGAACTCCGGCCGGCCCGGTATACCCGTTGGCCCGGTACGGGAGCGGCGGATGAGTGGCAGGACATGTGGAGCCACCGCGAACAGCTGCTGAGAGTGGCACGAAAGCGGTCCGCCAGCATCGAGGACGCCGAGGACGCGGTGCACGAGGCGATGGTCCGCGCGGCGGAACATCCGAACATGGACCGCGAGCGACTGGGCGCCTGGCTGACGTCGGTCACCATCCGGTTGTGCGCCGACCGGTACCGGCAGCTGAGCCGGGACACCCGCGTGGCCTTGTGTCACCCGATGCCGGCCGGCCTCTGGCCGGTGTCTCCCGAGGGCACCGTGTGCGAGCTGGCCGAGGCGAAGTGGCTCGCGCTCAAGAGCGTGGAGCTGCCAGGCCGCCAAGCAGAGGCCTTTCGGCTCAGGGCGGAGAACCTGGACGTCGAGCAGGTCGCCCAACGGATGAGCCTGACTTACAAAGCCGTCAAGTCTCCGGCGGACCCTGCGAGCGGTGCTGGCCGGGACGCTGGCCCTCGCCGTGGGCCTGTGGCGGCGGCGTCCAGGCGTCGAAGGGGGTGCGCCGGCCGCTGTCTTGGCCTCCACGGCGGCGACACTGGTGATCACGGGACTGGTTTTGGGGTCACCCTTCAGGGGCGACGGAGCGGCCTCGCCACCGCCCGCGGCACCACCCATCTCCCCCTCGGTCGCCCGCCCCGCTCCGTGCGACGATTCGCGCAGCCCCTCCCTGCCGAACGAGCACACCACCGCGTCCGTCGAGGCGGTCACAACGCTTGTCCCCTTCCGGCCGTCAATGCGGCCGGCGCCCCATCGGCGTACGGACAGCGGCCCGACGCGGGTGGCCGCTCCTGCCCGGAGCCGGAGCCGTTGTCGCTGCCCGCCGTCCCGGTCCCGCCGTCCCGGTCCCGCGGCTCCCGGAACCGCCGGCTGTGCCGGCCCTGTCACCTCCTCCCGTCATGGCACCCAAGGGCACGTACAACTGCAGCGCCTCCGTGATCGTGTCCAACACCAAGAACGCGGTGTGGACGGCTGTCCACTGCCTCCACGGCGGCAAGGGCGGCGCCTTCTACAAGAACTTCGTGTTCCTGCCCGGCTACAACGGAGTCACTCAGTACCACTGGTGGATCCAGGACCGGGTCATGGTCCCGACCAAGTGGGTCAACTACTGCGACCACTACTCCTCGGACCTGGGCGCCATCATCGTCGAGAAGGACCTCGCGCTCGGCAATCTCCAGGACTTCGTCGGTGGTTACGGATACAACTTCAGCGACGGGCCCGAGCACACCGATGTGCACTCCTTCGGCTACCCGTTCGACGGATACAACCGTCCCGACTCCGACTTCAACGGCGGCGAGTACATGACGTACTGCCGGGGCAACACCGTGGACTGCGGCCCTTTGGCCTCCTGGACGAGCGACTGCGGATGAACTGCGACATGGTCCATGGCTCCAGTGGCGGCCCGCTGGTCACGGGCGTGGCCGGCGGCAACATCCGAATCGTGGGCGTCAACAGCCACCGCAACGTCGACAGCAACGGCAGCTGGTCGAACAACTACCTGTTCTCCTCCGAGCACGCCTCCGAAGTGAGGTCGCTGATCTACAAGATCAACAACTGACGCCCACGGGCGCGACAGCGGCGGGCGCCCACCACCACCCGGTGAGCGCCCGCCGCCCGATTCGCGGCCGTCCGCCGGTCTCAGTCGGCCTGCAGTCGAGCTCAGTCGTCCTCGACCCCGAGTGGGCCCATCGGCTTGGACTCGCGCACCGCCTCGCGGACTCGTTCCTCCGTCCAGTAGTCCTGTTGCTTGCGGCTCTCCTCCTCGGTCGCTCCGCGCTCCACGACCGTGCCGTCGTCCTTGACGACGCCGCGCTCGTCGCCGACCTGGCCGCTGACGGCGAAGGCCGCGGTGGCCACCGCCACGGCCCCGGCCACCGCCACGCCCGCGGCCACGCCAACCGCCCACGGTGACACCGACTTGGCGTGCGGCCGTCTCTCCGGCCGCGCTCGTGTGCCTCCCATCGTGTGTGCTCCTCTCGATGGGCGGATTGTGCCAGCCGCACCGGGCGCGCAGGCACCGGGCGGCTCCTCGCCGACGTAGTCCGCGAGGTGTTCGCCGGTGAGGGTGGAGCGGGCGGCGACGAGGTCGGCGGAGGTGCCTCGAAGACGATCTGCCCGCCGTCGTGGCCCGCGCCCGGGGCCGAGGTCGGTGATCCAGTCGGCGTGCGCCATGACCGCCGGGTGGTGCTCGACGACGATGACCGACTTGCCGGAGTCGACGAGCTGGTCGAGCAGGCCGGGCAACTGCTCGACGTCGGCAAGGTGGAGGCCGACGGCCGGCTCCTGGAGGATGTAGACGCTGCCCTTCTCGGCCATGTGGGTCGCCAGTCCACCGCGCAAGCGTGTGACCGGCTGCACCCGCCCTGGGTAGCAGCCTGCTGGTCTCCGGGTCGGCCGTGCTGACCGTGTTGGTCTTCGAGGCGGTCAGTGAGTTCGGGCTGCCAGCGCTCGGCGTGATCGTGCTGGCCGCCGGGCTGCTCCAGCTCGCCATGGGCGCCGTCAAGCTCGGGCGCTGGTTCCGGGCGATATCCGTCTCGGTCGTCGAGGGCATGCTGGCCGGTATCGGTCTGATGATCGCCGCTGGTCAGCTGTACGCAGCAGCCGGGCTGAAGTCGGCGACGCCCGCGGTGCTGTTGCAGCCGTGGGGGCGGATCGGGAGGAACTGACGGTGTCCGCTGCCCGCGTGCGGGCCCGAGTGGTTTCGCGCTTATTGGGCGACAGCCGATGCGGCACTCGGGCCGCCGCTTTCATCCTCCGTCGACGAGCACCGGCCTCTGACGGAGGCGAATGAACGTCACGACCGCAGAGGCGTCAGAGGGTGGCGATGTCTACGCTGATGTCTCCGTCGACGCGGACGGCGACGTCGAGGTCCGCGGCGACGACGAGGCGCTTTTTGAGGGTGGCTTCGATCCTGGACTCGATCTCAGCGGCGATGGCAGCCTCGAGTGCGGCGTCGGCCTCTACGTTCGCGTTGGTGACGACGGTCAGCCGGATGTCGACGCTGCCGCCCAGGCCGGCCCGCGCGACGGCGGCGACCGTGACGTCCACGTCGAGGTTCTTCTCGAGAACGGCTTCCACGTCAGCCGCGATGGCCGCTTCGAGTGGTGAGACGACCCGGTGCTCGGCCGAAGCGGCGGCAGGCGACGCGATGGCCGCGGCCGCGGCGGTGGAGGACGCGCCCAGCGTGAGGGCGAGAGCGGCGACGGGTACGACTGAGGCCTTGAAGGCTTTACGGCCAATGAGTGACATGCTGTGAACCTTTCGTGAGCGAGGAACGCCGTGGGTGCCTGCCGGTCGGACAGACCGGCCTATGGATTCCCTCACTTGCGGTTCGCACCACCCGTTATGGCGTGAATACGCTGAATAGGGTGAACGTGCCGAACGCCCTGAACACGCGGGAGGCCTGAGCGGTCTGAACGGCAGGCCGGCACGTCGCAGGTCCGGCACGTCGGGTCGTCGGCGCAGGATCGGGCTGGCCGGCGTCGGTTTGGGCACCTGGTTATGGAACGTCAAGGTCCTCAGCAGCAACACCAGCAGCTTCTCCTCCGTCGCCAAGGGGCTCTACTGGGTGGCCCGCAAGGCAAAAGCCGCCAACATCCGGGTCGCCAACAAAGGGCGAGTGGACCGTCACGGTGTCCGTGAGCGGGACCGACCACGCGGCCGTCCGCGAGACGTCCACGGCCGGCCTGACCGGTAACCGGCGCGACGAGATCCTGGCAGACGCTCAGAAGGGCATCCCGCGTCTCCGGCACCGTCCGCGCCGCCGCCGACACCCCTGAGCGGGGGCGCAAGGCGTGGCAGCGGGTCCGCCGCAAGGGCACCTGCTTGCCGAAGCCCGCCACCGGCTGCTGTTCCTGGGAGTTGGGGGACGTGGCAGCCCCCCCGAGATCGGCAGACCCCAGCCGGCTGGCGCCGCGGCGCACCCGGGGCCTACGGGCCGGCTATGGCAGGTGGACGCTGCGGGTGACTTCCGCGGTTCCGCCCAGGCGGATGAGCGGGCCCGACGGGCTGTGCTGTGTGGTGGCGGTGATCGTGGCCGGCCTGCCCAGTGTGTCGCCCATGTCGACGGTGATGTGGGTGATGTTCTGACCAGCCAGGTGGACTGCGAGACAGGCAGTAGGCACTGTTGCGAAAGTGGATCGTCTGTCAGACCTGCCTGGGATGCTCCGAGCATGGAGATGACAGTGCAGCTTACGATCGACTGCTCCGATGCGCAGAGAATGGTGACTTTCTGGGCCGAGGCCCTGGGCTACGTGCCTGAGCCTCCGCCTGGCGGGCACGCCACGTGGCGTGCTTACTGGGCGGCGGTGGGGGTGCCCGAGGCAGAGTTGCCGGCCGGTGCCGGGGATATACCGGAGTCGATCATTGATCCTGCTGGACGTGGACCGAGGGTGTGGTTCCAGCAGGTTCCGGAGCCGAAGGTCGCCAAGAACCGGTGGCACTTCGACCTGAAGGTCGGTGGGGGCCGTGACGTCCCACTGGGCGTCCGCACACAGCGGGTCAAGGCTACGGTGGAACGGCTGGTCAAAGCTGGTGCCACCATGCTGCGGATCAAGGATGAGCCGGACACGGGGCTCTACGCCGCCGCCATGCAGGACCCCGAGGGCAACGAATTCGACGTCGTCTGAGGGCCGTTGCGACGGTGCTGGTCACAGCCACTCGTTCACGGCTGCGACCAGCACCGTCGCCTCGTAGCGGACGGAGAGCTTGTCGTGCCTCGTGGCCACTGCCCTGTGCCTTTTAAGCCGGTTGATCCCGCACTCGACCGCATGGCGCTCGCGGTAATCCACCGCATCGAAACGCGGCGGTCGGCCGCCACGGGAGCCGAGCTTCCTGCGGTTGCGGGCCTGGTCAGCCTTGTATGGGATGGTGCAGCGGATTCCACGGCGGCGCAGGGAGGCGCGGTTCTTGCGGGAGGAGTACGCCCGATCGGCGCGTACTCGATCGGGGCGGACGCGTGGCCGGCCCGGTCCGATGCGGGGTACGCGGACATTCTCCAGCACGGGCTCGAATTGCGGTGAGTCGCCGCGCTGCCCGGCCGTCACCACGATCGACATGGGCTTTTGGCCCTGCTCGACAGCCACGTGCAGCTTGGTGGTGAACCCGCCACGTGAGCGTCCCAGTCCGTGATCACAGGGCTCGGCCAGCACTCCGCCCGGTGGTTCCATCTGTAGGTCCCCCCGCTTCCTGGCCCCTGCAGCATGCTGATGGGCGCGACACACTGTGGAATCGGCGCTCAGGTCCCACGTGATCCCGCCCTTCGCGTCGGCCTGGGACTGAAGTCGGGTGAGGAACCGGTGCCAGGTGCGGTCTCGTTGCCATCGGCGGAACAGATCGTAGATCCGGCCCCACGGACCAGATCGTAGATCCGGCCCCACGGACCGTACTCGACGGGCACATCCCGCCAAGGAACTCCTGTCCGAACCCGGAACCGTCTGCCGTCGATCAGCTGCCGCCGGGGCCAGATGGGCGGCCGTCCCGCTTTCGCGCCCTTGGGCAATAACGGCTCCAACACCGCCCACTGTGCATCCGTGAGATCTCCCCGCGCCATGAACCACGATCATTCATCACTCAAGATCCACTTTCGATACACGCCCTGAGTGGTGGGTCCCCCGGTGGCGTCGTAGCGTCGATACAGGAGCAGCCGTTCGAAGGGGGTCGGGAGCGCCTGTCGGGATGCGCTGCGAGGTGCGGGGCGCGCTGGGCGGTAGAGGTGCGTGAGGGCGTTGGCCAGGTGGCTCGGGGAGAGACGGCTGGGAGCAGACATGCCGAGACGAAAGCTGAGCACCGCGGCCGTGATCTTTGCCGCGACGTCGCTCGCGGTAGGCCTTGTGCCGGCAACCGCCTCGGCGTCCCCCTCCATGCCGGTACAGCCCGGTGACCAGGTCGTGGTCGTGGACTGCTTCATGAAGGCGCAGGTGCGCCCGAGCGAGTTCCTGATCGCCTGCGGGGACGGCAACAGTGGGCTGACCGAACTCAAGTGGTCGTCGTGGGGGCCGACGTCCGCCGTAGCCACCGGGGTGAACGTGGTCAACGACTGCAAGCCCTACTGCGCCGCGGGCACGTTCCACTCGTATCCCGTGAACGTCAGGTTCGAACGCCCGGAGGCGTGGGGGAAGAACCCCGATCAGCAGCGGTACGGGCAGCTCCACCTCAGCTTCCCCGGCAGCAGGCCCGAGCACATGCCGCCCGAGGTGACGTACAAGCTGTGGGACTGACGGACGGCGAGGTGCGTTCCTGACGCGGGGCCGGTCTGCGCGGTCGGATCCGTGCCGCCGCGCGACGCGTAGCCGCCGGGACGATGCGCGTGGAGGTGTAGGACGAGGGGCTCGTGGGGTTCGTCGGCGGATCGAGGCACTGCCGCCCGATGTAGTCAGGTGCGGCCATCAGTCTGCTGTTCGGATCGGGCCCGGGTGGTGGCGAGGCGGTAGACACCTGATGGGTGTGGGATTCAGGCGGTGGGTGTGGTCGGGCTCTGGAATGATCTGTCGACGCTTGAAGGAAGGGGCGGGCAGTGGTGGACAAGGGGCCGGACCGAGAAATCACCGAACCGACCGTACTGGCCGACGTGCGTGTCGGGGACGTGCTGCGGGTGGTGTGCGAGCCAGTCCATGCACGGGTCTCCAGTGATTCGCCGTACTACGTCTTCGTCCGCTGGCCCTGGGGGGAGGTTGATCCGGATTCGCGGTTCCGCTGGAACGGCGAACGGGCCTTCCCTCGTAGAGCAGACCACTGCGAATGGGACATGGAACTCTTCCGCCTGGAGCCGGAACCGGCCGGGCTCGCCGTCGGGGACGTCTGTCTGGTCGGAATCCCCGAGACGACGGTCCATGTGCTGTCTGTCGAGCACTTCCAACCGCCCCAGGACCGGGGATGGCTGCCCAGGCCGACCCGGAGCCTCTACGTGATGCGCCGCGGACAGTCCTTTGATCCAGAGCTCGAGGACCAGGGCTGCGTCCTCTACCCGGGCGGCCACGAGCCGATGGAGCTGGAGCTGCTGTTCCGGCCTTATGCGTTCCTGGAGATCGGCGACGAGATTGTCGACGCGAGGGGCGACGCATGGCGCTTCGAACACCCCTGGAACTGGTACTCCTTCAGCGGACAGACCGGGAGGCCGAGGTGGCCGCTGACCCTTCTGGCGCGGCGAGGGCAGCCAGTCGAAGCGAAGACTGTGGTCGCTGAGACGGTCAGCGGTTCGCACGAGGCCGAGGAGGCCCGGTGGCGCAGCATGACAGGCGCCGAGCCGGTCATGCCCTGACCCACGTTGACATCGCCCCGCAGCTATGGGGCCGATGTGGACCGACCGGCCTCAGGCAGCGGCAACGAGTTGAGTGGGGAAGGCCAGGGCCTCGTCGAACGGGATGTGCTTCTGCAGGCAGTGGTAGAGCTGGCCGGCCGGGACGGCGCCGGGCGGGGTCGTCGACCGGTACACCGCCGCTTGAATCGAGCGGCCCCCGCCAGCGCTTCGGAGACGCCCTCGATCGCGCCGAGCGCGGCCGCGGGGGCACCGGGAGTCGAGGTCAACAGGGACGGCAGCAGCACGGTGGGGATCTCATGGCCGACATCGGCGAGGGAAGCTCGCTGTGCTGATGCCTCGCACCCTGGGGGCAGCCAGCGCCGGGGGCTGGTGCTTCGGGGTGCTCGCAGGCAGGACGGTCGTCGCCACAAGTCTTCACCGGCCGACCGACGATCGGGCAGTGGACAAACCACGATCGTCACCGCCCCTGCTACGTCGATCAGTCCGCAAGAAGGGCCGCGACCTCGCGTGCCGCGTCCCGTGCCGGGCGGCCGACGCCGATCAGGGTGGCGGAGGCGGGACCGGTCCAGTCGCCGTACCCGACCAGGTGCAGGCGGGGCTCGGCCACGGCGCGGGTGCCGTCGGTGGCGATGCGGCCGCGCGCCCCCCTCAGCCCCAGCGGGGCGAGGTGGGCGAGGGCAGGCCGGAAGCCGGTACACCAGATGACGGTGTCCGCCTCGGCTTGGGTGCCATCGGCCCACTTCACGCCCGTCGCGGTCAGCTGGGTGAACATCGGCTTTGCCTGCAGCAGGCCGGCGTCGCGGGCTTCGCGTACGGGCGGTACGGCGACGATGTTGCCGAGCGAGGCGACGCCGCCGGTGTCGGTGCGGCCTGCGTCGAGGGCGCGGCGGCGTGCGGTCGCGACGTCGAAGAGGACGCGGCCGTCGATGTCGTCGGCGAGGTACCGGGGCAGCGAGTCCCAGGTGTGCTGCCAGGCGCCGCCGGGCGCGGACTCGGTGTCGAGGACGACGAAGTCCAGGGCCTGGCGGCGCAGGTGGTAGCCGGTGGCGAGCCCTGCTTGGCCGCCGCCGACCACCACCACGTCGGTGTGCTGCGTCATGCTGCGGGCGTCTGTGCGTCCGACTTGCTGCGCATGAAGACGACCGCGACCAGGGCCAGCCCCACGACCGCGCCGACCAGCTGCATGGCGATGAACGCCGGGACGGAGGCGGGGGCGATGCCCGCGAAGGTGTCCGTGAAGGCGCGGCCGATCGTGACCGCCGGGTTCGCGAAGGAGGTGGAGGAGGTGAACCAGTAGGCCGCACCGATGTAGGAGGCGACCGCGACGGGTGCGAAGCGGAGCCGGTCGGTGCGGGCCAGGCCGAAGATCAGCAGGATGAGGCCGGCGGTGGCCACCACCTCGCCGAGGAGCAGGTTCCCCGCCGAGCGGTCGTGCGTGGACCACTTCACCAGCGGCTCGCCGAACATCGAGGCCGCCAGGACCGCGCCCGCGATCGCGCCGAGGACCTGCGACGGCACGTATACCGCCAGTTCCCGCGCGGTCACCCCCGCGCCGCCGCGGCGGGCAGTCCACCACTCGGCCAAGGTGACTGCGGGATTGAAATGCGCGCCGGAGACGGGGCCGAACAGGGCGATCAGAACGCCGAGCCCGAAGACCGTGGCGGTGGAGTTGGCCAGCAGTTGCAGCGCGACGTCGTCGGTGAGCTGGGTGGCCTGGATGCCCGACCCGACGACGACCGCCACGAGGGCGGCGGTTCCGACGAGCTCGGCGGCGGCGCGGGCGACCAGCGGGGTGCGGGGCGGGGTGGCGCCGGGCGCGGGCTGCGGCGAGGTGTCGGCGGCTATGGCGTCGGCGGCTATGGCGTCGCTCGCGGCGGGCTCGGTGGCGGTCAAGACAGGGTCTCCTCGGACAGGGTGGCGTGGGGGAGAGGCTTTAGGGGCAGGACCGCTTGAGGTTCGCTTCGGCGGTGGTGCGGGCGGTGGCGGCCAGGTCGGCGAACTGGCCCGCGAGGGATTCGATGACCTCCGGGCGCAGCCGGTAGTAGATGTACCGTCCGCACGGTTCCGTCTCCACGACCCCGGCCTCGCGCAGCACCTTCAGGTGGTTGGAGAGGTTCGTCTGCCTGGCGCCGGTCTCCTCGACCAGGTGCGTGGTGCAGAGCGTCTCCCGCGCGAGCAGGGTCACGATCCGGAGCCTGAGCGGATCGGCCAGGACCCGGATCAGATCAGTGTCGACTGACGTCATCATGGGCTGATACTGTCACATCACCCGGAGCTGACACCAGCCTGGGCTGACTCTTCTGAAGCCAGGGGGTTCTCTCCATGACCGCGTGCCCGCACCCGGTCCTCCCCGACGAACGCCTCGCCGTGCGCGACCACGGCCGGTACTCCCTGGACTGCGAGGATGCCTGCCCCGTCGTGCCCGGCCGCCGCTACCCGGACTGGCCCGTTGCCGACCCCGACGACGCACCGATCGCCGTCGTGCACTCCATCCGCGACGACATCGACGCCCGCATCACCGACCTGCTGGACACCCTGCCGCCCAGCTCCTGAAGTTTCCCGTCCCCCGCACTCCGCTCATCCCTGCCATGAAGGAAGAACCGATGACCACCGCTCCGCTCGCCTCCGTGCTCTTCGTCTGCGTCCACAACGCCGGCCGCTCCCAGATGGCCGCCGGGTTCCTGAGCCACCTCGCCGGCGACCGCATCGAGGTCCGCTCCGCGGGTTCCATCCCGGGGGACCAGGTCAACCCGGCCGCGGTCGAAGCGATGAAGGAGGTCGGCGTCGACATCTCCGCCGCCACGCCGAAGATCCTCACCACCGAGGCGGTCCAGGCGTCCGACTACGTCATCACCATGGGCTGCGGCGACGCCTGCCCGATCTTCCTCGGCAAGAAGTACCTTGACTGGGCGCTCGAGGACCCGGCAGGCAAGGGCGTCGAGGCTGTCCGCCCGATCCGTGACGAGATCAAGACCCGCATCGAGGCCCTGATCGCCGAGATCGACGCGCAGCAGGAGGCGTGAGCCGGTGACCGACCCGATCGCCGCCGATGACGATGACGTACGCAACGTCATCCTCATCGGCTCCGGCCCGTCGGGTACACCGCCGCCCTCTACGCCGCCCGCGTCCGGCTGAAGCCGGTGCTGTTCGGAGGCCTTGTCCCCGATGAGCGCGCGGCGGGCGGCGTGCCGGGGACTTGGTGCCGTGGTCGCGCAGGACGCGCACCTCGCCGCCGCCGGTGCGACGATGACCGGCACCTCGCCGGCGGGCCCGCACAGATGCGGTTCGACTGTCTCGCGTCAAGTTTTTGGCTCAGTGATCTCGGTTTGAAAGTTGGGGATGCAGGCTCGGGTCGTTGTAGACCTCGATCGGCCGGTGGCCGGACAGGGTCTCGTGGGGTCGGATGTGGTTGAACACATGCCGGTAGTGCTCGGCCTCCGGGGGCGAGCATGGTGAGGTCCTCGATCTCCAGGCGGTAGAGGTGCCCTACTTCAGCGAGCCGAAGGCGCGCTCGCGTACGCCGTTCTGGCCGGGGCTCTTGGCCTGGGTGCGGATGTGCAGCAACTCGGGGCGGGTAGCGATGAAGCGGGCGAACGCGGCGCCTTTGAAGGCTCCGCCATTGTCGGTGACCAGCTTGATGCGCCGGTTTTTGCCGGTGTCGGGATCGGCGGGCAGCAGCTCGGCCAGCGGACGTCCGCCGAGAACTCGCGCAGAGCGGCGGCGCGATCGGCTTCGGCGCTGCGCAGGGTGCGGAAGAGCTCCTCCATCCTGTGGTGGTCCCGCAGAATGAGCTCGACGACATCGGTGGTCGCTGACGACATATCGGCTCCTCGACTCGCTGGGGTGGTCGCCCGCTCGCGTACCCGCCTCCGCACACGTCAGACGTGCCGGAACGGGCACCGGCCGGGCGCCACCGACCGCCTGTCGCACCGGGGCGCTCGAGTCTCCAGCGGCTGGACGGTCCAGGATCTCGCCCAGGGACGACGAACGCCCCGACCTGCTCACTCTCGGCCGGCTCGCGCACCGCACCGGACTTCCGGTGTGCACCCTGCGCTTCTGGTCCGACGAAGGAGCGGTGCCGCCCGTGGCCCGCTCCGCAACCGGCCACCGGCTGTACGACGCCGGGTCGGTGGCCCGCGTCGAGCTGGTCCGCACCCTGCGGGAGCCGGGCCTCGGGCTCGACGTTGACCCGCGCCTGTATGGCCGCATGCACACCTTCAGCATCGAACTGCCCGATGACCCCGCACCGGAGCAGGTCGACGCCTGGATCGAACCGGCCGAGCTGGTGCGGGACCCGGTTTCCGAGCGTGGCCATTGTCGTACCGCTCATTGTCAGACCCACGCGCCACGCTTGATCTATGCGAACACTCTTCAGCGACGAAGTGCACGTGGCCTACGGGCAGATCTACGTCTGCAGCGACGACATCCACTCCCTCGAAGATTCTTTCGCCGGGCAGCGGGCCGGGCTGTGCGGCGGGGCGGTGCCGGGCCATCTCTTTCTGCTGACTGGAACGCACACCGGCTCCGTCCCGATCACCGTTGAGCTGCACGCGACGGAGCCGCCCCTGGACGCCGACCTCTGGGAGGACATCGTCGAGGTATCGTTCCGGCCCGTATCGAACAGAGTCCAGCTCGTGGAGTGGGACAGCGGCTGGTATCCGATCCCCCTCTCCGAGACCTCGTACCGGGTCCGGTACCACTGCCGGGGCATGGACGGGGCGCACAACGCCGCAGGCGATGTGGGCGAACCAGCAGTGGATGAGTATCTGCTGCGATTCTGGCCGAGCCCGCCGGCCCGGGACCGCGTGGTCAAGGAGACCAGCCAAGCCGCCGCCTACTGGCACGAGTTCGCGCGCGAGCAGCCCCCGGGCCCCGACCCCGAGGAGCGAGCCGAGGCCGAGCGCCAGGCCCGTGAGGAGGAGGAGCACTCGGAACTGCAACAGGAGATGGACGCGTGGGGCGGGCGCCTGCCCAGCGACCGACTGCGGGATGTCCAGGGCAAGCTCCGGGGATTCCAGGGCTGTCCGAAGGGCCTCGTGGGCCTTGATGCCGCACTCGTGCACGCGATCGACGCCTTGAGTCCCGAGGAACAGCGCGCGCTCGCCCGCTGGGCAGCGCACCGCGCGTGTGTGACAGCAGGGCTCAGCGAAATCGACTGGGTGGCGCGCGGGCTGGCGGAGCTCGACCGGGGCGAGCCCTACTCACCGCCGCTGGACGACCCGCGACGGCTGCGGGACGCCGCGTTCTCCGACGCACGCGTCCCACACTCCCACGACGGAACCCCCGGCTTGCCCCAGGTCGCCGCCTTCGCCGCTCTCTTCGATGCTGCCGCCCCCGACCCCCTCAAGGCGGCGCTGGACGCCCTCCTCGCCGCGGCGGTCACCCATGGCAGCGCCTGCCCCCACCTCTTCGCGGAGGTCCGCCGCACCTTCCCAGCGACGGCCATCGCGCCGGGGGCGGAGAGGAGCGACCGCCAGTAGCGTCACCACGTGCTGACCTTCCGTATCGCACCCCGAGCGCAGCACAGTGCCCGGCTGGCCGGCTGAGACTGAGGTGAGACTGAGGATGGAAAACGCTCACTGACGGCCGTGCCGTCATGTCCCGTGAACATCTGCCCGTTCAGGGCCGGTTCAGGCGGTTCGGACGGTGACCCTTTGGGTGGCGCCGGCTTCGGTGGTGAGGTCGCCGAAGGTGAGGGTGAGGGTCGATCCCGGGGTGGCTCCTGTGACCGGACCCGGCTTGGAGACGACGGCCGTGACCTCGCGCGACCAGGTCAAGGTGAGTTCGCTGAGGGTCCGGGTCGGGTCGGAGACACAGATGACGGCGGTTCCGTCGCCGTTCTCCCGGATCATCACCGAGCAGGGCGCGCTGGCGGTGAGCTTGCCGACCGTGCCGGCCGACCAGAAGTTGACGCCGGTGAAACCGAGGGAGGGGACCTGGACGCCGTGGGCCTTGGCGGTGTTGGCCAGTATCTTGAGCCGGCCCTGGGCGGCCGCTGCGTAGGACGCGGTGCGGGGGGCGCTGGCACCGGGCAACAGCACGTAGGCATACGCGCCGTCCGTGGGGTTCGTGCCGTGGTCGACGTACAGCGTGAGGTAGCGGTCGGCGAACGACGTGGTGGAGGAGCCGGTCCTGATGTCGCTCCACCGGCCGGTGCGCTCTTCGCGCAATCCATTGATTTTTCCGCCGTCCGGGAAGACGTATCCACCGTGGCCGGCGATGTGGGCCCAGCCGGGATTGCGGAGCGTCTCAGACCAGCCGATGTCGTCGGGCTTGCGGTGGCCGTCCACGGTGAGGGCGTTGGTGCCCGTCGAGCCCAAACGGCGGTTCTCCACAATGGTGTTGACCGTCTCGCCAAGGCTGGCAGTGATGCCGGAGCCGAGACAGACGATGCCCTCGTCGAGGAAGAACCACGACTTGCGGGCCTCCATGGTGGAGGACAGGCCCTTGAGGTGCTGGCCCACCGCGGCGTAGGTCCCGTCGGTCGTGCCGCCGACCCACTTCACCGCAGGACGTTCAGCGGCCCACTGGCCTCCTTCGCCGTCGGCGAGCTTCTTCTGCGAGGCGGTCGTGCCGGGCAACCGGTTGGGGTCGACAGTCGGCCAGAAGCCCTCCGAGTACTGCTCGTTGGCGAAGTCGTCGCCCCACCAGGCGAGCCAGCCGGATCCGGTGTGGTAGCCGCGCAGGTTCTCGCCGTTCCCCCACTCGTAGTACGAGATCCGGTCCGAAGCCATGGACAGGCATGCAGCCCAGCCTTTACGGCGGTGCACGGCACGGTCCTGGGAGGGAAAGAGACGGTGCTCGATCGGCTCGGGCAACGGCTGGAGCGACGCGTCGTCCGCGACGCTCTGCAGCTGAGCCAGTTTGTAAACACTCAGCATCCTGTTGGCGTTCGGGGCACTGAAGTACGCCCGCCTGATCCAGCCCTTGGCCATGGCTCGCCATCGGGCGTTCTGCTCGGGGGGCGCGGCCTGGCCGAGTGCGATGATGGACGCGATGATCGAGTGTCCGCGCAGGTGGTCGTCGTTGGCACCGTTCGGATCGCCGGGCGGCAGCCCCCGGGCGATGGCGCGACCCGAGGCTGCGTCCATGCACAGACCGTTGTACAGGAACGGCGCCCAGGCATGCTCGACCGCGTTGAAGTAGTTCTGCCGGGCCGGATCGGTGATCTCCCAGGATGAGTCTGCCAGGAGAGCGAACAGAAGGCTGAGGCCGGTGAAGAGGTCGGCACCATAGGAACCGGCGTAGGGAACCCATGTGTGCTGGATGAAGGATCCGTCGCGGTAAAGTCCGTCGCCGGTCGTCACGTACGGGAAGACCGGGGACAGGGCGTTCGCCGCGACGGCCAGGCGGGATGAGTTGTCGCCTACCACTCCGCTGAGCGCGATGGTGCGGCACAAATCGACACGATTGGCGCCGGTGGAGGTACCGGTGTACTGCCTCACGGCATCGTCCGGTACGAAGTGGTCGACAGCGGAGGTCAGCGCGGAGAGCAGTTCGGGGCTGAGGTGGTCGTGGAGGATGATCGCGGCGTCGAGGAGCGCGTGCGGGCCGCCAATCTGCCAGTTGTACCAGTTGCCGTAGCGGGGCTGGCGCGAGTTGTAGACATCGTCGATCACGTGCTGAATGCCCGCGACGACCTCTTGGGCGAAGGCGTCGTCACCGGTCAGGCCTGTCCCGGGCTGGGCATAGGCCTCCGCCAGGGAGCGCAACCGCTGAAAGGTCGCCTGTATCTGCGCCGAGAACGTGTAGGACTGAGTGTCGGTGTCCGGGTCCGGGTCGAGCCAGACCATCGACGGCCACAGCGAGCCGTGCACCGGCTTCATGGTGGCCCGCCAGGATGCGGCGTTCTTACCCAGCTGTGCGAGCTTGGACTTGAAGGGTTCCGCGGTCGGGCTGAAACCGGAACCCAGAATCAGTCGCCGCCACTTGGCGCGCAAAGCATCGAACTCTCCCGCGGTGTCAGCAGTGCCGGACAGCGGCGCAGCCGAGGCAGGAACCCCGAGACAGAGTGCGAAGGCACTGCCGCCCGCTGCCTGCACAAAGACGCGCCGAGACCAAGGTTCTGCCATGACGTCTCCAGAGGTGTTGTGAAGCCCCGAGTCCCCCTCGGAAGAGCCGCCACAGGGCGTCAATGAGCGAAGACGTGGGGTAGCGAGTGCTCTTGTCTAGCACGTTTCGATCGGAACGCTCAAGAGTCACGCAGATTGCGATCGAATGATCAAATCGATCGGTCGGGTAAGTCGGGTGTGGTAGTCAGGGCCGGCCGGAGCGGTACCGGGCCAACTCGCCGCCCTCGTTGGCCGGACCGCGGCGAGCGGCCGCATGCTTCGCATCTTTGCGTCCTGCGGGAGGGGGCGCCTCAGCTCAGCCCGTTGCGTACCTGCAGCGCTCGCGAGCGATCGGCGACGTATCGAATGAGCAAAAGTCGATCTGTCTTGATTGAATTATTGAATGATCTAGTGGGGGCTGCTAGAAACCGGAGTCCGGGCAGCTGCCCGCAGCTCCGCATCAAGGTCTTGGAGGCCTCATGTCCAGGCACGGCCGCAAGAAGCTGAGCAAGCCCCTGCTCGTCGCATCCGCCGCAGCGACTGCCGCTGCAACGGCTCTGCTCTTCTCCTCGTCGGCGCAAGCCGCCGTCGTGTGGGACGGTGACGCCTCGCAGGGCACCACGGTGTTCGGCAACGTCGAGTGCGAGTCGCCCGGCAGCCTGGTCACCGTCGCGCAGGACGACGGCCACGGCACTGTGTTCCGCTACACGAAGTCGGTGGGGACCTACCGTTGCGAGTCCCGCGGGGTCAGAGTCGATGGTTCGCGCTACGCGTTCGCAGACAACGAGACGTACTGGTTCGGCTGGGAGCAGAAGTTCTCCGTCGTGCCGACCAGCACCGACTGGGTCCCCTGGCAGTGGAAGTCGTATCCCGATGCAGAACAGAATTACCCCCTGCTCATGACCGTGGGCAACGGCAAGGTCAACCTCGTCTACGTCGGACCGAACGGCGCGAGCTGGCGCTACATCTGGTCCAAGTCGGTCGAAGCCTGGGACTGGAACCGGGTGGCCATCGGGATTCACACCTCCGGCTCGGCGTCCTCCGGTTGGGTCGAGCTGTACTACAACGGCGCCAAGCAGACCTTCACCAACGGATCCACCCGCTTCACCGGTCGCACCTGGGACTCCGCCAACGAACCCAAGTGGGGCGCCTACGACCGCGGCAACACCACCACCGAGATTGTCAATCGGGTCGACAGCCTGAAGTTCGGAACCACCTACGGTGACGTGGACTGAAGACCGAGCCACGCCCACACGGGAATTGCACCAGGCGAGGACGCCCATCACGCGCTCCCGGCACCCGGGGCGCCCGCCTGTCACAGGATTGATCAGGTGACCAAATTGTGATCGAATACGTCTGTAATGCAAGGTACTGCTTCCATCGGCGCTCCGTAGGCGGAAACGCGCGCCCCAGGGCGCCTGATCAAGAGGAGACCTGGTGGCTGCTTCGGCGCAGGAACGACGCACACGCATCCTCGACGTCGTGCGCGAGGCAGGGGTCATCCGTGTGGTCGAGCTCGCCGAGCGCCTCGGTATCCCCGCCGTAACCGTCCGGCGTGACGTTGCGGCGCTCGCAGACGACGGCAGGGTGGAGCGGACTCACGGAGCGGTGTCTCTCCCCGTCGGCTCAGCAGGCGGGCGATCCGGAGCACAAGGGCGCGTTCTCGGCATGCTCGTGCCGGGTGTCGGGTCGTACTTCGACGAGGTGGTGGCCGGTGCGAGTGCCGCTGCCACTGCGGCCGGGGCCAGGGTGATCCTGGGCATCGCGCCGTACGGGGCGAACAGCGATCGCGCGCAGGTCGACCGGCTGCTGGAGTCGGATGTCGACGGACTGCTCCTCACGCCCCACTGGACGCCCGGGGAAGGACTCGGGGGCAGCGAGTGGCTGGTCGACCTCCCCGTCCCCGCCGTGCTGGTGGAGCGCCGGGCCGCACCCGAGGCGTCGGCGGCGCAGCTGGACGCGGTGTGTTCAAATCACCGGCACGGGGTGCTTTTGGCCCTGCGCCGGCTCTCAGAGCTCGGCCACGGGTCGGTCCTTCTCGCCGCCCGCTCCGACACCCGCACCGCACACGAGGTCCGCGCCGGGTACACGGCCGCGGCGCACCACCTCGGGCTGGCGGAGTTGCCGGTGATCGATGTGGACAGCCCGTCGACCATCAGCTCGCCAGAGAGCGTGCACGACCTGACCGCGCGGATCGCCGAAGCCGCGCGCTCGGGTGTACGCGCCGTCCTCGTCCACAACGACCAGGACGCAATTCAGCTGCCGCCACTGCTGCGCATGCACGGCCTCAGCGTGCCCGAGGACATCGCGCTCCTCGCCTACGACGACGTCTACGCTGCACTCTGCGACCCCCCGTTGACAGCGGTGGCCCCGCCCAAGAGGGCGGTCGGCACCGAGGCCCTCAACCTGCTGCTCAGACGGCTCGGCGCGGGAGATGAACTGCCTGTGCACCAGATCGAGCTGCTGCCCACGCTCAAGATCCGAAAATCCTGCGGCAACCCGGTCTGAATCTCCCCGTTCGATGCGTCAGTGGCCGCCGTCCTCGCGGACGGCGGCCACTGTGTTGCCGGGTATTGGGGGTCAGGCAGGCCCTTGATCAGGGCGGGCGTCCGGCCAGGGTGTCTGGCTCGGCCCCGGGCCGCTACCGTGTGACGATGCGGATCAGTTCCGCCGGGTGCATTCGTGCGGTGACGGCGCCCATGGCCCGCGCGTGTATGACTGGGCCCGCGTCGAAGTCCGCCCCCGGCACCGTCCCGACCGGCAGCACTGGGTCATCGCCCGCCGCAGCGTCCGTCGGCCCGAGGAGATCGCCCTCTACATCGCCTACTGACCCGTCGGCGCCACGCTGGACGAGCTGATCCGCATCGCCTGCAACCGGTGGCCCGGTCAGGTGGCGGGCAGCGGTTGGTTCCCGTACGGGTGCAGGCGGTCGGTGAGGAAGGCGAGGATCTCGTCGCGGGCCCGGACCGTGGGGTGGCCGGCATCGTCGACGAGATGGGCGGTGACGACGCTGTGCGGGGTGCGGACCAGATCGGCGAAGAAGGGCGGCGGGGCCGGGTTGGCGGCGCTGTCCGGGAGGACACGCCCGTCGAAGGAGTCGCCGAGCAGCGATCGGTAGGCGGCGAAGCGCTGCCGTGCACCAGCGGTCGCCCTCGAAGCGGTAGGCGAGGACGGTGAGTCCGTCGCGGTCGAGCCGGTCGCGCACCGCGCGCGTCCGCCGCGTCGAGTTCGAGTCCGCCGGGGTCGTCGAGCGGCAGCGACGGGTGGTTGACCACCGGGGCGATCACCGCCGGCTCCAGGGCCATGGTGAGGGCGAAGTTGCCGGTGAAGCACAGGCCGATCGCACCCACCCCCGGCCCACCGCACGCGGTGTGGGCCTGGCACGCCAGGCCGCGCAGCCAGGCCGTCACCGGGCTGGTGCCGCCCCCGGCGAAGGATCATCGTCTCCTCGGGATGCCGCCCGGGTCGTTCGTGTGGAGACGCGTCCTGCGGTGCCGCCGATGAGCAGGCGGCTGCCCATTATTTCCTCTTTGGTCCTGGGGGCCAGGCGTATGCCGTGAGGCATGCGGCCGACGCGCTTTCGGCGGCGCTGCCGGTCGGCGTAGTGGCGAGGCCCGGTGGTGCATCGACGTCCGGTGCGCCCGGGTCGCGGTCGGTGGCGGCCGTTTTGTGATCCGGCCGGTGGCGCGTGCGGCAGTTCCCCGGCAGCGGGTGAGCTGCGGGAGACCTCTGTGATGCCCCCATCGACTCCTTGACAAGGGGTAGTGGCGACCTCAGACTGGCGTTGCACTTTACGCAATCCGTTTCGTAATACGCACTGAGGTGGTCATGATGATTCCTGCGTGCCGCGTCGCCGATCTGCCGCGAGGCGAGGCGTTCCGGATCGAGTCCGACCCGCCCGTCGCCGTGTTCCACACCGAGGACGGCGAGTTCTACGCGATCGACGACACGTGCACCCATCAGGACGCCTCGCTCTCCGACGGCTGGCTGGAGGGGTGCGAGGTCGAATGCCCCCTGCACGCTTCGAAGTTCAACCTGCGCACCGGAAGCGTGGACGCCCCGCCGGCCCGGCTCCCCGTGCGCACCCACCAGGTCCTGGTCGAGGACGGCATGATCTACGTCAAGCTCTCCGACGCCCCGCCGAACCTTCCGCCCTCCTGTGTCGCCGCACGGCTCGGAGCGGTCCCGGTCGCCGGAGGCGCTGCGTGAAGAGCGTGGCCGTCGTCGGCGCCTCGCTGGCCGGACTGTCGGCCGCCCGGGCCCTGCGCGCACAGGGTTTTGACCAGTACGGCGTGCGCATCCAGTTCGCCGGGTACGCGGCCGGAGCCGACAGCGTGACCGTCGAGGAGGGTGCCGCGGACGAAGGCAGCTTCCTCGCCGTCTACCGGCGGGCAGAGCGCCCGGTCGCCGTGCTCGGCGTGAACCGGACCCGCCCGTTCATGCGCTGGCGCCGTCAGCTGGCCGCGGCCGCGGCGCAGAGGGACGGATCCCCGTGACCGCCACGGCCCACGCCGTCGTGCCCGCGCGCCCGGGAATTCCGGAACGGCACCCCGACGGGCTTCCGCGGCCGGGCCGGACCCTGGTCATGGGCGTCGTGAACGTCACGCCGGACTCGTTCTCCGACGGCGGGCTGTCGTTCGCTCCGCAAACGGCGCTCGCGCACGGACTCGCGCTGCTCGAGCAAGGCGCGGACATCGTGGACGTGGGCGGCGAGTCGACCCGCCCCGGCGCGGTCCGCCCGCCCGTCGAGGAGGAGCTGCGGCGCGTCGTGCCCGTCGTGCGGGAACTCGCCGCGGCAGGCGGGACCGTCAGCGTCGACACCATGCGGGCGGAGGTCGCCGCCCGCGCTCTCGATGCGGGTGCACGGCTGGTCAACGACGTCTCGGGCGGCCTCGCCGACCCCGGGATGCTGCCGCTGATGGCGCGGTCCGGCATGCCGTACGCGGTGATGCACTGGCGCGGCCACGCAGCCGGCATGCAGGCGAACGCCGTATACGGCGACGTCGTCACCGACGTGGTCGACGAGCTGCGCCTGAGGGTCGAGGCAGCGTTGCAGGCGGGGATCGGGCCCGGGTGCCTGATCGTCGACCCCGGTCTGGGCTTCGCCAAGACGCCCGAGCACAACTGGGAGCTGCTGGGCCGTCTCGGGGAGGTCGGCGCGCTGGGTTGCCCCCTTCTCGTGGGCGCGTCACGCAAGTCGTTCCTGGGGCGCCTGCTGACGGACCCGGCGACGGGCCAGGTGCGCCCGCCGCGGTCGCGGGATGCCGCGACCGCGGCCGTTTCCGTGCTCGCCGCCGCGCAGGGCGTCTGGTGCCTGCGCGTGCACGATGTGGCCTCGACGCTCGACGCGGTGCGGGTGACCGTCCGCTGGGGCGTCGAGGCGGCGGCCCCGGCGCAGGCGTTGCTGTGCTGAGGACCCGGTGTCCGGCCGGCATCGCAGGCCCCGCACGCCTTTGGCCGGTCTCTTGACACCGCCGCCGTCACACCAGATTCTTTGTTTCGCAATACGCCACCTGTCTCTTATTGAGAAACGCGCCGTCGTGAACCGTCTCTGACGGCCCACCCCCGCCGTGTGCGCGTCTGACCTCTTTTCGAAGGTGACACGATGACCATCACGAATCTGCCGCCCAGCCTGATTGCCACGCTGGCCGGTGAGTACTACACCGATCCTGGGGTTTTCGCTCGGGAGCAGGAGCGGGTTTTCGAGGCCATGTGGTTCTGTGTGGCCCGTGCCGCCGATCTGGCCAAGCCGGGTGCTTTCCGCACCTTTCAGGTGGGGCGGGAGAGTGTGCTGGTCTCCCGTTCCCGGGACGGTTCGGTGAGGGCGTTCTTGAACATCTGCCGGCACCGTGGGGCGAAGTTGTGCACGGAGGAGTCGGGTGAGGTGAAGCGGGCGTTCCAGTGCCCGTATCACGCCTGGACCTATGGTCTGGACGGCAAGCTGGTGGCGGCGCCGAATCTGACGTCGATGCCGGACGTCGACCGGACCGGGTACGGCCTGGTCAATGTCCATGTGCGGGAGTGGCTGGGGTATGTGTGGGTGTGCCTGGCCGAGACGCCGCCGTCGTTCGAGGCGGATGTGCAGGGTGCGGTGGTCGAGCGGTTGGGGGATCTCGAGTCGATCGAGCGCTACGGGATCGATGATCTGCAGGTGGGCCGGCGGATCACGTATGACGTGCAGGCCAACTGGAAGCTGATCATCGAGAATTTCATGGAGTGCTATCACTGCGCGACCATTCATCCCGAACTCACCGAGGTGCTGCCGGAGTTCGCGGACGGTTATGCGGCGCAGTACTACGTCGGGCACGGGGCCGAGTTCGGTGAGGAGGTCAAGGGGTTCACGGTCGACGGCTCGGAGGGTCTGGAGCGTATTCCGGGTGTCGCGGAGGAGCAGGACCGCCGTTATTACGCGATCACGGTGCGGCCGCAGGTGTTCATCAATCTGGTGCCGGACCATGTGATCTTCCACCGGATGTATCCGATGGCGCCCGGCCGCACGATCGTGGAGTGCGACTGGCTGTATCTGCCGCATGTGGTGGAGAGCGGCAAGGACGTGGAGCGTTCGGTGGAGTTGTTCCACCGGGTCAACCAGCAGGACTTCGACGCGTGTGAGCGCACGCAGCCGGCGATGAGCTCGAGGGCGTATGCCAAGGGCGGTGTCCTGGTGCCCAGCGAGCACCACATCGGCGAATTCCACACCTGGCTGCAGGCCCGCCTGAGCGCATGACAGCAGTCCCACCGGCACATCGGACGAGAGAGGCAGTCATGGCACGCAAGGCGCCGCGCGTGGACCCCGGCGAGGACGCACTGGAAGTGACCGAGCCGAAGCGCTGGGCCGCCGGGATCCCCGCGGTGACCCATGCGCTGCGCATGGGGTACGACCAGATGGGCGTGCGGCGCACCGCACTGACCCTGCTGAAGGTCAACCAGAAGGACGGCTTCGACTGCCCCGGTTGCGCCTGGCCGGAGGGCGATCACCGCAGCAGGGCCGAGTTCTGCGAGAACGGCGCCAAGGCGGTCGCCGAGGAGGCCACCGTCCGCCGGGTGACGCGGGAGTTCTTCGCCGCGCACCCGGTGGGCGAACTCGCGGGCCGCAGCGACTACTGGCTGGGCCAGCAGGGCCGCCTCACCGAGCCGATGTACAAGCCGGCCGACTCCGACACGTACGTGCCGGTCACCTGGGAGACGGCGTTCGACATCATCGCCCAGCAGCTCAAGGCGCTGCGAAGCCCCGACGAGGCCGCCTTCTACACCTCGGGGCGGACCTCCAACGAGGCCGCCTACCTCTACCAGCTCCTCGTACGGCAATTCGGCACCAACAACCTGCCGGACTGCTCGAACATGTGCCACGAATCGAGCGGCTCGGCGCTCACCGAGACGATCGGGGTGGGCAAGGGCAGCGTCCACCTCGACGATCTGTACCGTGCCGACCTGATCTTCGTCGTCGGGCAGAATCCCGGCACCAACCACCCGCGCATGCTGTCCGCGCTGGAGAAGGCCAAGCAGCGCGGTGCACGCATCGTCGCGGTGAACCCACTGCCCGAGGCCGGACTGCTGCGCTTCAAGAACCCGCAGAACGCCCGCGGAGTCGCAGGAGGCGGCACACCCCTCGCGGACCGGTTCCTGCAGATCCGGCTCGGCGGCGACCAGGCGCTCTTCCAGGCGCTGTCGCGGCTGCTGCTGGAGGCCGAGGACGCAGAGCCCGGCACGGTCCTCGACCACGACTTCATCACCGCGCACACCGACGGCTTCGAGGCCTACGCCGCACACCTGCGCACACTCGACTGGGACGACGTCGCCGAGGCGACCGGACTCGCCCGCGAAGCCATCGAGGAGACCGCACGCGACGTCCTGTCCGCCCGGTCGATCGTGGTGTGCTGGGCCATGGGCCTCACCCAGCACAAGCACTCCGTGCCCACCATCCGCGAGGTGGTGGACTTCCTGCTGCTGCGCGGCAACATCGGCCGCCCCGGCGCCGGAGTGTGCCCCGTACGGGGCCACTCCAACGTCCAGGGCGACCGGACCATGGGCATCTACGAGAAGCCGGCGCCGGAATTCCTCGACGCGCTGCACAAGGAATTCGGATTCGACCCGCCCCGCCACCACGGTCTCGACGCCGTGGAGACGATCCGGGCGATGGGCACCGGGGACGTGAAGGTGTTCTTCGCCATGGGCGGCAACTTCGTCTCCGCCGCCCCCGACACGGCCGCCACAGAGCGCGCCCTGCGTGGCTGCCGGCTGACCGTGCAGGTCTCCACCAAGCTCAACCGCTCCCACGCCGTCTGCGGCCGACAGGCCCTCATCCTCCCTGTCCTCGGCCGCACCGAACGCGACCGGGGACCGGACGGGAAGGACCGGTTCGTCACCGTCGAGGACTCCATGGGGATGGTGCACGCCTCACGCGGCGGGCTGCCACCCGCCTCCCCGCACCTGCTCTCCGAGCCGGCCGTCGTCTGCGGGCTGGCACGCGCCCTGTTCGGGCCGGACGACGACGTGCCGTGGGCGGCCTTCGGGGCCGACTACGACACCGTCCGCGACAGCATCGCCCGCGTCCTGCCCGACTTCGCCGGTTTCAACACCCGGGTCCGCCACCCCGGAGGCTTCACCCTGCCGCACGGCCCCCGCGACGAGCGGCACTTCCCCACCCGCACGGGCAAGGCCAACTTCACGGTCAACCCGCTGGAAGTGCTGCGCGTCCCGCCCGGCCGCCTGCTGCTGCAGACACTGCGCAGCCACGACCAGTACAACACCACGATCTACGGCCTCGACGACCGCTACCGCGGCATCCACCAGGGACGCAGAGTGGTGTTCGTCCACCCCGACGACCTCGCCGAGCGCGGGATCACCGACGGGGACCCGGTGGACCTCGTCAGCGAGTGGCAGGACGGCCCGGAGCGGCGGGCACAGGACTTCCGCACCGTCGCCTACGACACGCCCCGCGGCTGCTGCGCGGCCTACTTCCCCGAGGCCAATGTGCTCGTCCCGCTCGACTCGGTGGCCGACATCTCCAACACGCCGACGTCCAAGAGCATCGTGGTCCGGCTCGAGCCGCGTGCGGCAGGGCGCACCGGCGAGGGGCAGGCGGCGCCGCTCGGCCCCCTCGGCCCGGGCGGGACTCAGCCGATGTAGCCCATGCGGCGGCTGATCTCCTCGGCGCCTTCGAGCAGCACGGGTGCGAGCTCGTGCATCCGTTCCTCGGTGAAGCGGTACTCGGGGCCGGAGGCGCTGAGGGCGGCGATGACTTCGCCGTCGCGGGACCGGATCGGCGCCGCCATGGCGTGCAGCCCGATCTCGAATTCCTCCAGCGACACCGCGTAACCGCGCTCCCGTGCCTCGGTGAGGGCCTTCTCCAGCTTGGTCCTGGCGGTGATGGTGCGCGGCGTCAGCTTCTGCATCCCCGACCCCGCGACCACTGCGGCCCGCTCCTTCGTCGGCAGGTGAGCCAGCAGGATCTTGCCGCTGGAGGTGGCGTGCACCGGAGTGAGCTGCCCGACCCAGTTGTGCGTGCCGACCGCGCCCGGGCCACGCACCTGGTCGAGGTTGACCGCGTAGTGCTCCTGCAGGACGGCGATGTTGACGGTCTCACCGATCTCCTCGGCGAGCCGCTCGCACACCGGCCGGCCCTGCTGGGTGAGGTCGAGACGGCCCGTGACCGCGCCCGCCAGGCGCACGATCCCGAAGCCGAGCCGGTACTTGCCCCTCTCGGCCGCCTGCTCGACCAGACCACGCGCCTCCAGCGCCCCGAGCAGACGGAACGCGGTCGACTTGTGCACGTCGATCTCGGCGGCGACCTCGCTCACGCCCGCCTCGCCGCGCTGGGCGAGGATCTCCAGGACGCTGACGGCGCGGTCGACGGACTGCACGCCGCCCGCCGCGGGACCTGCTGTTTCGCCATCTGCGGTATGGTTGCTCATAGCGCAACTATACGCACTGGTCTCCATGGATCCCTCAGGACGGCGGCCTGTGCAGCCACATCAGCGGCCCGAGCACGGATAAGCCGGTATACCAGTACCCGGCCACGTCCTCAAGGTATTCGGCGCCCACGAGGCGGGCGCGAGCGGACCGACGCACCAGGCTCTGCCCGACCCTGGCGAGCACGCCGCCGGCCGATGCGAAGCGCGCACGGTCCCACGGGACCGTGCGCGTCCTGTGCCGGGCACGTCGCCACCGGCTCGGCCAGGAGTTCGAAGGCGCTGTGCGCGGTCCGCACCGGGGCACGTGCCCGCCGGATCCACCGGACGGCAGCTCCTGCGCCTCCGCCCCGGGGGCCCGGCCGGTCATCACGCCGCTGCCGCAGGCTCACCCCGACGCCGGAGCCGGCCGGCCGCCTTGCCGGACACCTCTGTCGCGCGCCCCCCGATCCGGCTGCCCGCACGGCCGCCCGCGAGGCGCACCCCGCGCGACCGGACCCTGCGCTGCCGCGCGGCTGAGCGAGGCGGCCACCCGCAGGCGCACGCGCCGGCGCCCTGCCTGCGCGCGTGGGCCCTTGGCGGCCAAAAGGAGTCGCAACGCGGCCGGCACGGTCAGCGGAACACGACCGTGCGGTTGCCGTTGACCAGCACGCGGCTCTCACTGTGCCACTCCACGGCGCGGGCGAGCACCTGGGCCTCGACATCGCGGCCCATGGTGACCAACTCGTGCGGGGCGCGCGAGTGGTCCACGCGGACCACGTCCTGTTCGATGATCGGGCCCTCGTCGAGGTCCGACGTGACGTAGTGCGCCGTGGCACCGACGAGCTTGACGCCGCGCTCATGCGCCTGGACGTAGGGCCGCGCGCCCTTGAAGCTCGGCAGGAACGAGTGGTGGATGTTGATCGCCCGGCCGTCGAGCTGCTTGCACAGGTCGTCGGAGAGGATCTGCATGTAGCGGGCGAGGACGACGAGGTCGATGTCGAGCTCGCTCACGAGCTGCAGCAGCCGCGCCTCCGCCTCGCCCTTCGTCTGCGGGGTCACCGGGATGTGGTGGAACGGGATCCCGTAGTTCTGTGCCAGCGGCTCGAAGTCGCGGTGGTTGGAGACGATCGCCGGGACCTCGATGTTGAGCGTGCCCGTGGACCTGCGGAAGAGCAGGTCGTTCAGGCAGTGGCCGAACTTCGACACCATGATCAGTGTGCGGGTCGGGGTCGCCGCGTGGTGCAGCTGCCAGGCGATCCGGTACGCCTCGGCCACCGGGCCGAAACCGGTGCGCAGTTCGCTCAGGGAGATGTCCGGGTCGGAGACATCGAAGTGCACCCGCATGAAGAAGCGGTTCTGCAGTCGGTCGTCGAACTGCTGGCTCTCCAGGATGTTGCCGGAGTGGCCGACGAGAAAGGTGGTCACGGCGTGGACGAGACCGGCCCGGTCAGGGCACGAAAGGGTGAGGACGAACTCGCTGCCGGACTGCGGTCGAGGGGACATGGCATCCTCCGTTGGTGCGTATTACACAACAGGATGGGTGATACGCAACATCGTCCAGGGTGGACGGCCGGCTGGTCAAGGGCCGGCGGGCAACTGTCGCGCTTGGCGGGGCAGTCTTTTGCGACACCCGTCACCCATGGGTCGCAAGTTGCGCGATGTGCAATATGTTGCACATATTGAATTGAAGGTTCTGTTCGGCTTCCGGCCGTCGAGCCGCTTGCCGAAGTACCCGTCCGCCTGGCGGAAGTTGTCGGGGCGGCAAGGAGCGGCTCGTGCAGCGCTCCGGACATGCCGCGAGCCTGCGCCCGAGGTCGAGGGCAGGCTCGCGGCGGACGAGGTCTACGTGTAGATGACGAAGACCTTGCGCAGCGTCTCGTGGATCGTCCACGTGCCCTGCCAGCCGATGGGGAACACCGCTGTGGTCCCAGGGCAGACCTCGGTCGTCGCCCCGCCCTTCTCTTCGCACGTCATGCGCCCGGACAGCACGTGGATGACTTCCCCGCGGTCGGAGAAGTCCCGTGCCGACTCTCCGGGTTCGCACTCCCACGTCCCGCTGACGATCCTGCCGTCGTCCGAGGCGAAGATCCGCCGGCTGCGGGTCGGCATGGGCCCGCCGAGCGGCGTGGCTGTCGGCGGGGCCAGGTCCTTCTTGTCCTCGAGCTCGTCGGAGGACAGCGATCCGGCGTTCAAGCTGATGGTCATGCCCGTTTCCTTCTCTGTTGTGGGAGCGACCGGCACCCGCCGATCGCGCGCCCCCAAGGCGGCGCAGGCCGCCATTCGTCTTACGCGACGGGTGATGGGCGTTCGGTCGGCGGTGCCGCCGGCGGGAGGGACGGCGGGTGCCGGTCCGGCCGGGGCTGCGGACGCGCGCAGCGGTCCGGCGAAGTCCGCTCGTCTGCGGAGTCATACCGGACGCTGTTGCAACATATAGAACGTCCATCTCCATGCGCAACGCCCGTTGGCTGTGCTGTCACGAACGGCCGCCGGGCGTGAGGGGGCCGAGGTCGTCGCCGGAGGGGCGAGGAAGTTACAAGAGCTTCGGCAACTCGTCTTGACGCAGACACACGATCGACGTTCCGTTGCGTATGCAGGAACAAGTTTTTCTGAGCGCAACATTGCTCACGTGTGATCCGTCACCCGCGAGGTCGCCGCCCCGGTGTGGGGGTCACGCAGTCCACCGTCCCCCATCCCGGGAGTTCAGATGTCCATCCGTGCCATCGACGAGGCGCCACTGAACAGGTTCCATCGGAAACTGACCTGGGCCTGCGCCGGCGGCCCCTTCCTGGACGGCTACCTGCTCAGCATCATCGGCGTCGCGCTGGTCGGCATGAGCAGCGAGCTGCACCTGACCGTGGGGGACGTGGGTCTCATCGGTGCCGCCGCCCTCGTCGGCATCTTCGTCGGAGGCCTGTTCGGCGGAGCCGTCACCGACAAACTCGGCCGCGAGGCGATGTACACCATCGACCTGGCGATTCTGGTCGGCGCATCGGTGCTGTCGGTGTTCGCCACCGAAACCTGGCAGTTCGTCCTGCTGCGCTTCGTCCTCGGCACAGCCATCGGAGCGGACTACCCGATCGCGACGTCCCTGCTGGCCGAGTGGGTGCCGGGCCGGCACCGGGGCCGGCTGCTCGGCGTCCTCATCCTCGCCTGGTACGTCGGTGCCGCGGCCGCCTACGTGGCCGGCTACGTCATGGCCGAGATCGGCGGCACCGGTACCTGGCGGTGGATGCTCGCCTCCGGTGCCGTGCTGAGCGCCGTGATCCTGCTGATGCGCATCGGTACGCCCGAGTCGCCACTGTGGCTGGTGAACAAGGGCCGCACCGCCGATGCCCAGGACTCGATCAAGAAAGCCCTCGGCCGCACCGTCCCGATCGAGGAGCTGCTCGCGGCCTCGGCTGCCGAACAGGCGGTGGAGCAGAACCGGTTCCGCGACCTGTTCCAGGGCGTCTATCTGCGGCGGACGCTCTTCTGCGGGCTGTTCTACATGTGTCAGATCACGCCGATGTTCGCCCTGTACACCTTCGGCCCCGCCATCCTCGGCTCCTTCGGCCTGGGGGAGGGCAACGCCAGCAACCTCGGCTCGGCGCTGATCAGCGTCGTGTTCGTGCTGGGCTGCATCCCCGCGCTGCGCCTGGTGGACCGGATCGGACGCCGCCCCGTCATCATCTGGTCGTTCGCCCTGATGGCGGTCCCGCTCGCGGTGCTCGGCGGCGGCCACTCGCTCCCCATCACGGTGGTCATCCTGTGCTTCTGCGCCTACGCCCTCCTCTCTGGTGGTCCCACGGTGCTGGAGTGGACCTATCCCAACGAGCTGTTCCCCACCGGCATCCGGGCCACCGCGGGCGGCGTGGCCACCTCGATCAGTCGCATCGGCGCCGCCGCGGGCACCTTCCTGCTGCCGATCTCCCTCAGCGAGCTCGGCATCGGCACGACCATGCTGATCGGTGCCGGCATCACCCTGGTGGGCTGGGCGGTGTCCCTTGCGTGGGCCGAGGAGACGCGGGGCCGCACGCTGGCGGAGACCAGTGCCCTGCCCGCCCGCTCCCGGCAGCCCTCGACTGCCGACAGGGAGCGCGCCGCCGGTCTGAGGGAGGGCGACCTCGAACGATCCTGACGACGCAAGCGCCGAACGGCGCGACACGCAGCCGTCCGGCCCCTCGGGGGCCGGGCGGCCGCGTGCCCCAGGGGCGATGCGCCGTGGACCGCCCGGCGCTGCCCCCCTTTCCGGCCTCCTGTCCGATCATCGCGGAGGCGGCCCTGCCTCGTGGCCCGTTGAACGGTCGCGGGGCGCCGTCGTTTCCGCGGCCGCGGGCGGGCGGCCACAGGTGCTTCCGGCAGCAGGACAAGTTCGCCCGGCCAACCCCCTTGACAGTGGTCGCCCAGCAGGCAGACTGTTTCTTATAGCGAAGTAAGACGCGTAATGCGCAACAACGCGGGCGGTCGGGGCTCGGCCCTCCCAGGCTCCGAGCACGTCGGTCCGGCGCCGGTTGCCACGTCGGTCCGTACATCGCCCGCTGATCGTGCGGGCCCCACGAACAGCGACGTTCACCCTCTCCCTCGTCCATCGCCCCGGCGGAGCGATGTGACGCCCCGCCACCCAGCACATCCGGCCGAACCTCGCATTCGGCCGACTCCCTCAGCGAGGAGATCGACAGTGACACACGAGGTACGCGCCGTCGTCGCCCGGAAGAAGGGCGCCCCGGTCTCGGTGGAGACCGTCCTGGTTCCCGACCCCGGCCCGGGCGAGGCGCTGGTGCAGGTGCAGGCCTGCGGCGTCTGCCACACCGACCTGCACTACCGGGAGGGCGGGATCGCCGACGAGTTCCCCTTCCTGCTCGGCCATGAGGCCGCGGGCGTGGTCGAGGCGGTCGGTGAGGACGTCACCGACGTCGCACCCGGCGACTTCGTTGTGCTCAACTGGCGGGCGGTCTGCGGCGGCCTGTGCCGGGCCTGCAGCAAGGGCAAGCCCTGGTACTGCTTCTCCACCCACAACGCCACCCAGCCGATGACGCTGGCCGACGGCACCCCGCTGTCCCCGGCCCTGGGCATCGGCGCGTTCGCCGAGAAGACCCTGGTCGCCGCCGGCCAGTGCACCAAGGTGGACTCGACCGCCTCCGCCGCCGCGGCGGGACTGCTCGGCTGCGGCGTGATGGCCGGGTTCGGCGCCGCGGTCAACACCGGCGGCGTCGGCCGCGGGGACTCGATCGCGGTGATCGGCTGCGGCGGCGTGGGCATGGCCGCCATCGCGGGCGCCAAGGTGGCCGGCGCCAGCCGCATCATCGCCGTCGACGTCGACGAGCGGAAGCTGAGGTGGGCCGAGGGATTCGGCGCCACCGACACCGTCGACTCCTCCAAGACCGACGCCGTCGAGGCCATCCGCGCCCTCACCGGCGGCTTCGGCGCCGACGTCGTCGTGGACGCGGTGGGCCGTCCCGAAACCTACAAGCAGGCCTTCTACGCCCGCGACCTGGCCGGCACCGCCGTCCTGGTCGGCGTTCCCACCCCGGAACTGACCGTCGACCTGCCCCTGTTGGACGTCTTCGGCCGCGGCGGGTCAGTGAAGTCCAGCTGGTACGGCGACTGCCTGCCCTCCCGCGACTTCCCCGCCCTGATCGACCTCTACCTGCAAGGCCGCTTCGACCTGGCGGGATTCGTCAGCGAGAAGATCGCCCTCGACGAGGTGGAAGCGGCCTTCGCCAAGATGCACCGCGGTGACGTCCTGCGCTCGGTGGTCGTCCTGTGACGGCGCGGATCGAGCACCTGGTCACCTCCGGAACCTTCCAGCTGGACGGGGGCGGTTGGGAGGTGGACAACAACGTCTGGCTGATCGGCGACGACCGGGAGGTCCTGGTCATCGACGCCGCGCACGACGCAGCGGCGATCGCGGCCGCTGTCGGCGACCGGCGCCTGGTCGGCATCGTGTGCACCCACGCCCACAACGACCACATCAACGCCGCCCCTGCCCTCGCCGCCCGCACCAAGGCGCCCATCCTTCTCCACCCGGCCGACGCAGTCCTGTGGAAGGAGGTGCACCCCGACCGGGAGCACGGGCACTGGGAACTCGTCGACGGCGAGCTGCTGACCGTGGCAGACACCGGACTGTATGTGCTGCACACTCCCGGGCACTCTCCCGGGGCGATCTGCCTGTACGTACCCGAGCTGGGAGTCCTGTTCTCCGGCGACACCCTCTTCCAGGGCGGTCCCGGAGCCACCGGCCGCTCCTACTCCGACTTCGACACCATCATCGCCTCCATCCGCGACCGGCTGCTCACGCTCCCCGCCGACACCACCGTCCACCCCGGTCACGGCGCCACCACCTCGATCGGGGCCGAAGCCCCCCATCTCGACGACTGGATCGCCCGAGGGCACTGACGCGCCCGTCACAGAACACGAATCTGGAGGAAGGCCATGGCGGCACAGCCGAAGGTGGTCATCATCGGTGCAGGCATCGTCGGGTGCGCACTCAGCGACGAACTCGCCGCACGCGGCTGGACGGACGTCACCGTCCTGGAGCAGGGCCCGCTCTTCACCACGGGCGGCTCCACCTCGCACGCCCCCGGTCTGGTGTTCCAGACCAACGGGTCCAAGACGATGACCGAGTTCGCCCGCTACACGGTCGAGAAGTACAGCGCGCTGACCCTGGACGGGCAGTGGTGCTTCCAGCAGGTCGGCGGGCTGGAGGTGGCCACCAGCCCCGAGCGGCTGGCGGAGATCCAGCGCCGGCACGGCTGGCTGAGCTCCTGGGGCGTCGACAGCCGCCTGCTCACCCCCGAGGAGTCCGCCGCACTGCGCCCCCTGCTGGACGCCGAGCAGATCCTCGGCGGATTCCACATCCCCAGCGACGGCCTGGCCAAGGCCCTGCGGGCGGGCGAGGCGCAGGCCCGCCTGGCGATGTCCCGCGGCGCCCGGTTCCTCGGCCACCACACGGTGACCGGGATCGAGACGAGCGGGGACCAGGTCAGCGCGGTGGTCACCGACCAGGGGACCTTCCCGGCGGACATCGTGGTCTCCTGCGCCGGCTTCTGGGGCCCGAGGATCGGAGGCATGGTCGGGCAGGACGTGCCGCTGGTACCACTGGCCCACCAGTACGCCCGCACCACCGCACTGCCCGTGCTCGCCGGACGCAACGACGAGCGCACCGAGGCGTCCCTGCCCATCCTGCGCAACCAGGACGCCGGCCTGTACTACCGCGAGCTCGTCGACCGGATCGGCATCGGCTCCTACGCCCACCGCCCGATGCCCGTCTGCCTGGACGACGTCGCGCACCCGCGCGACACCGTGATGCCGTCCTCGCTGGAGTTCACCGAGGCCGACTTCGAGGGCGCCTGGGCCGACTCGGTCACCCTGCTCCCGTCTCTGGCCGACGCGAAGGTCGAGGAGGGCTTCAACGGCATCTTCTCCTTCACCTCCGACGGCATGCCGCTGATGGGCGAGTCACCGACCGTGCAGGGCTTCTGGCTGGCGGAGGCCGTGTGGGTCACCCACTCCGCCGGCGTGGCCAAGGCGATGGCCGAGTGGCTGGTCGACGGCCGGCCCGGCACCGATGTCCACGAGTGCGACGTCAACCGCTTCGAGGAGGTGCAGCTGGCTCCCTCCTACGTGCACGAGCGCAGCTGCCAGAACTTCGACGAGGTGTACGACATCCTCCACCCGCTGCAGCCGGTCGAGGCCCCTCGCCCCCTGCGGATCAGCCCCTTCCAATCCCGCCAGGAGGCACTCGGCGCAGTCTTCCTGGAAGGCGGCGGCTGGGAGCGGCCCCACTGGTACGAGGCCAACGCCGACCTGCCCGAAGTGGCCAAGATCCCCCACCGCAACGACTGGGCCTCCCGCTACTGGTCGCCGATCGCCGGCGCCGAGGCCCTCGTCACCCGCGAGCGTGTGGCCCTGTACGACATGACCCCGCTGAAGCGGCTCGAGGTCACGGGCCCCGAAGCGCTCTCCCTCCTCCAGGTGCTGACGACCAATCAACTCGACAAACCGGTCGGCTCGGTCACCTACACCCTGCTGCTCGACGACGCCGGCGGCATCCGCAGCGACCTGACCATCGCCCGCCTGGACACCGAGCGCTTCCAGATCGGCGCCAACGGCAACCTCGACCTGGACTGGCTGCGCCGCCATCTGCCCGGCGACGGCTCCGTGCAGGTGCGCGACATCACCGCCGGCACCTGCTGCCTGGGCGTGTGGGGTCCGCTCGCCCGCGACCTGGTGCAACCGCTGACCGAAACCGACTTCTCCCACCAGGGCTTCGGCTACTTCAAGGCCAAGCAGGCCTACCTCGGCGACGTCCCGGTCACCGCGATGCGACTCAGCTACGTGGGCGAGCTCGGCTGGGAGCTCTACACCACGGCCGATGTCGGAGCCAAGCTGTGGGACACCCTGTGGGAGGCCGGGCAGGAGCTGGGGATCATCGCTGCCGGCCGCAGCGCCTTCAACAGCCTGCGCCTGGAGAAGGGCTACCGCTCCTGGGGCCATGACATGACCACCGAGCACAACCCCTACGAGGCCGGCCTCGGCTTCGCCGTCCGCCGCAAGAAGCCGCACTTCACCGGACGGCCCGCACTGGAGGGAGTCAGCGAGGAGAATGTCGGCCGCCGGCTCACCGCCCTGGTGATCCGGGACCAGCAGGCCGTGGTGATGGGGCACGAGCCGGTCTACGTAAACGGCCGGCCGGTCGGCTACGTGACCAGCGCCGCCTACGGCTACACGATCGACGCGCCGATCGCCTACGCCTGGCTGCCCGCCCAGCACACCGCCCCTGGAACGCCGGTGGAGATCGAGTACTTCGGCACCGGAGTCGCGGCCGTCACGGCCGCCGAGCCCCTGTTCGACCCCGAGATGTCACGCATCCGGCGCTGAACCGGCCGCGGGCACGCGCAGAACCAACTCAACGACAGCAAGATTCCCAGGAGATGGACACATGGCCACTTCGTACGACGTGATCGTCGTCGGTCTGGGCGGGATGGGCAGCGCAGCCGCCTACCACCTTGCCGCCCGCGGTCAGCGAGTGCTCGGCCTGGAGCGCTTCGGCCCGGCCCACAACCTCGGCTCCAGCCACGGCGGATCCCGCATCTACCGGCAGGCCTACTTCGAGGACCCCGCCTATGTTCCACTGCTGCTCCGCTCCCACGAGCTGTGGGAGAAGCTGGCCGTCGACTCCGGCCACGAGGTCTTCACCGAAACAGGGGGCCTCATGATCGGACGCGAGGACAGCCTCGCCTTCGCCGGCACACTCGGCAGCGCCCAGCAGTGGGGCCTGGACCACGAGGTCCTTGGCGCCGCCGACATCCGGCGCCGCTTCCCCACCTTCAACCCGGCCGCCGAGGACGTCGGCTTCTACGAGCGCAAGGCCGGCGTCGCCCGGCCGGAGGCGACCGTCAACGCCCACCTGGACCTCGCCCGCGAACACGGCGCCGAGCTGCACTTCGCGGAAATGGTCCTCGGATGGGAGGCCGACGGCCCGGGCGGCAAGGCCTGGGCGGTGACCGACCGCGGCGCCTACATCGCCGACCGGCTGGTCATCGCCCCCGGCGCCTGGGCTCCGAAGCTCCTGTCCGACCTCGGCGTGAGTGTGACGGTGGAGCGGCAGGTCATGTACTGGTTCCAGCCAGAGGGCGGCGTCGGCCCGTTCACCGCCGACCGGCACCCCGTCTACATCTGGGAGGACCCGGACGGCACCCAGATCTACGGCTTCCCGTCCCTCGACGGCCCCGACAAAGGCGCCAAGGTCGCCTTCTTCCGCAAGGGCGTCCCCAGCGACCCGGACACCCTCGACAGGGAAGTCCACCCCGAGGAGGTCGCGGCCATCGCCGAGTACCTGCGTCCGCGGATCCCCTCACTGCCCGGCCGCTTCCTCAAGGGCGCGGCCTGCATGTACAGCAACACTCCGGACGAGCACTTCGTCCTTTCTCAACACCCCGAGCACCCGCAGGTAACGGTGGCCTGCGGATTCTCCGGCCACGGCTTCAAGTTCGTGCCCGTGATCGGCGAGATCATCGCCGACCTCGCCACGGAAGGCTCCACCGAACACCCCATCGCCCTGTTCGACCCCCGCCGTGTGCGCGTCTGACCTCTTTTCGAAGGTGACACGATGACCATCACGAATCTGCCGCCCAGCCTGATTGCCACGCTGGCCGGTGAGTACTACACCGATCCTGGGGTTTTCGCTCGGGAGCAGGAGCGGGTTTTCGAGGCCATGTGGTTCTGTGTGGCCCGTGCCGCCGATCTGGCCAAGCCGGGTGCTTTCCGCACCTTTCAGGTGGGGCGGGAGAGTGTGCTGGTCTCCCGTTCCCGGGACGGTTCGGTGAGGGCGTTCTTGAACATCTGCCGGCACCGTGGGGCGAAGTTGTGCACGGAGGAGTCGGGTGAGGTGAAGCGGGCGTTCCAGTGCCCGTATCACGCCTGGACCTATGGTCTGGACGGCAAGCTGGTGGCGGCGCCGAATCTGACGTCGATGCCGGACGTCGACCGGACCGGGTACGGCCTGGTCAATGTCCATGTGCGGGAGTGGCTGGGGTATGTGTGGGTGTGCCTGGCCGAGACGCCGCCGTCGTTCGAGGCGGATGTGCAGGGTGCGGTGGTCGAGCGGTTGGGGGATCTCGAGTCGATCGAGCGCTACGGGATCGACGATCTGCAGGTGGGCCGACGGATCACGTATGACGTGCAGGCCAACTGGAAGCTGATCATCGAGAATTTCATGGAGTGCTATCACTGCGCGACCATTCATCCCGAACTCACCGAGGTGCTGCCGGAGTTCGCGGACGGTTATGCGGCGCAGTACTACGTCGGGCACGGGGCGGAGTTCGGTGAGGAGGTGAAGGGGTTCACGGTCGACGGGTCGGAGGGTCTGGATCGTATTCCGGGTGTCGCGGAGGAGCAGGACCGCCGTTATTACGCGATCACGGTGCGGCCGCAGGTGTTCATCAATCTGGTGCCGGACCATGTGATCTTCCACCGGATGTATCCGATGGCGCCCGGCCGCACGATCGTGGAGTGCGACTGGCTGTATCTGCCGCATGTGGTGGAGAGCGGCAAGGACGTGGAGCGTTCGGTGGAGTTGTTCCACCGGGTCAACCAGCAGGACTTCGACGCGTGTGAGCGCACGCAGCCGGCGATGAGCTCGAGGGCGTATGCCAAGGGCGGTGTCCTGGTGCCCAGCGAGCACCACATCGGCGAATTCCACACCTGGCTGCAGGACAAGCTCGACGCGCGGCCCACTGACTGACCCGCCCCACCCAGTACAGCCCGTCCACCTGCCGTGCGGCCCCTCCGGCAGGTGGACGGGCCCATCAGCCACCCGCTCCGGCGATCGCCGAGGTGCGGCCGCACCTTGCCGTGAGGGCGCCGGATCCGCAGCCACCACGGTTCGGTCGCGCAGCGGCCGTGCTGGCTTACCGTGGCCATCAGTACTAGAAGTATTGATATGCGCACATTTTGGCGATCCTCCGTATCGTCTTCCCGGCTTTTCGCCGGGTGGCGTACGCGGGATCGGCGTGAGGCCCGGCGCCCGGGGCCGGGCAGCCGGCCGGATCCGAGGGCGACCACGAGGCCCCGCCCCCGCCGGTCCGTCTCCCCTCCGTGCTGAGCGTGCACAGCGTCGCAGGCCAGGTCTTCGTCCTGCAGCTGGCAGTCGTCATGCTGCTCGTCGTCGCTGCGGTGGTGGCCCTCGTGCTGCAGGCCCGCAGCGCAAGCCTGCAGGAGGCCCGTGAGCGCTCGCTCGTCGGCGCCCAGACCTTCGCGCACGCCCCGGGGACGCTGGCGGCCATGGAATCCGCCGACCCCAGTGCGCTCCTGCAGCCGCGTGCGGAGAAAGCCCGCAAGGAGTCCGGGGTCGACTACATCATCGCGTTCAGTCCGGCAAGGCTTCCGCTGGACCCACCCGGACCCGGACCTGATCGGCAAGCATGTCGTCGGCTCCTACGCGGACGCGCTCGCCGGCAATGTGCACCAGGAGACCTACGACACGCCGGGCGTCGGCCGTGCGGTGGACACGATGGTTCCCGTCTTCGACGCCGGAGGCTCGGTCGTCGGGCTGAACTGGTCGCCGACATCGACCAGAGAGAGGCCGCCGAGGGCGAGAGCGCAGGCGTCACGGGCGCCACCTGTCTGGTCGCGATTTACGACCCGGTCTCCGGTCATTGCAGCATCGCCCGGGCCGGCCATCCCGGGCCCGCCCTTGTGCACCCGACGGCATCGTCACCTTCCCCGACGTGCCCGTCTCCCCGCCCCTCGGCCTGGGTGCGGGCCTGCCCATCGAGACCGCCGAACTGCAGCTGCCCGAGGGCTCCCGGCTGGTCCTGTACACCGACGGGCTCGTCGAGAACCGCGACCGCGACATCGACACCGGCCTCGAACTTCTGCGAGACGCCCTGGCGCACCCCGACCATTCTCCGGAACAGGCATGTCAGGCGGTACTCGACGCCCTGCTGCCCGCCCGCCCCAGCGACGACATCGCCCTGCTGGTGGCCCGCACCCGGCTGCTGGAACCGGACCGGGTCGCCGGGTGGGACGTGCCCTCCGATCCTGCCGCGGTGGCCTCTGTCCGCGCTGCCTGTGTCCGTCAGGCCTGGACGAGCTCACCTTCACCACTGAGCTCATCCTCAGCGAACTGGTCACCAACGCCATCCGCTACGGCACCGACCCGATCCGGCTGCGCCTGCTGCACGACCGGGACAGCCTGATCTGCGAGGTCGCCGACGGCTCCAGCACCTCCCCGCACCTGCGCCGGGCGGCCACCACTGACGAGGGCGGCCGGGGACTGTTCCTCGTCGCCCAGTTCGCCCAGCGCTGGGGCACCCGGTACACCGCCCGCGGCAAGGTCATCTGGACCGAACAGTTCCTGGACGATCACGCGGCCGAACCTGGTTCCGGCGTGGGCGACATCCTGCTGGACGGGGGCATCTCCCAGGCGGAGCTCTGAGGGAGGGACGAGCCGGACCTGTGACCGCAGGCCGTCACCTCCTGGGCCGGACCGTCCCACGTAGCCGCCTGCTGGATGCCGACGGTGGCAGCCCCGTGCCTTCCCCCAAGCCTCTGCCGCGGCGGCTCGAAGGACCGGATCGCGATCACCTGCAGTGTTGAGCATGGCGCAACGCCATGCACCATGGGGGACTGATGTGGCCCTCTCTCTTGACAACCCCTGGGGCCAACCGAAAGCATGTTGCGCATAGTGAATTCGGTTGTGTTATTCGAGATAGCCTTGTCGCTCCCGCTCCGTCGACGAACCGGGTGTCACCCCCGGCCGACGGCTTCCCAACCCAGTCGGGCACCGCAACCCGGAGGTTCCCCATGATCACGGTGTGCCGGATCCAAGACCTGCCGCCTGGCGAGTCCAGCCGCGTCACCCGCCCGCCGGTGAAGGGCCCGGTGGGTACCCGCCAGGTCCTCCCGGCAGGCGGCCATGTCCAACTCCACGTCACCGTCGGGGAGCCGGCATGAAGAGCATCACCGTCGTCGGAGCGTCGCTGGCAGGCCTGAGCACGGTCCGCGCGCTGCGCGCAGAAGGCTACGACGGCGACCTCGTCGTCATCGGGGAGGAGCGCCACACCCCCTACGACCGCCCGCCGCTGTCCAAGGACTTCCTCAAGGGCGACCTCGACGCCGAAGCGCTCGCGCTCGGCGACGCGGACGAGTACGAGGACCTGAACGTGCAGTGGCTGCTCGGCGAGCGCGCGATGCGGCTCGACACCGCGGCCCGGTCCCTCACCCTGGCCGGAGGGCGGCAGTTGCGCACCGACCGGGTCGTCGTCGCGACCGGCGCCAGTCCCCGGACGCTCCCCGGCACGCAGGGTCTGGCCGGTGTCCACACCCTGCGGACCCTGGACGACGCCAAGGCCCTGCGCGCCGAGCTGTTGGACGGCCTGCCCCGGGTCGTCGTCATCGGCGCCGGCTTCATCGGCGCCGAGGTGGCGTCCACCGCTCACCAGCTCGGGCTCCACGTCACCGTCGTCGAGGCGCTCGACGTACCACTGGAACGCCAACTGGGGCGCGAGATGGGGCTGGTGTGCTCCTCGCTCCACACCGATCACGGAGTGCGCCTGCTGTGCGGAACCGGCGTGGCCGGACTCGACGGCGACGGCCGGGTCACCGGCGTACGGCTGGCCGACGGGCGCCTGCTGCCCGCCGACATCGTCGTGGTAGGGGTGGGGGTACGGCCCGCCACCGACTGGCTCGCCGGTTCCGGCGTTCAGGTGGACGACGGAGTGGTGTGCGATGCCGGCTGCGCGACCAGCGTCCCGGGCGTGGTCGCCGTCGGTGACGTCGCCCGCTGCCCCAGCCTGTTCACCGGGCGGCACGCCCGCATCGAGCATTGGAGCAACGCCACCGAGCAGGCGAAGACCGCCGCCCGCACGCTGCTCTCCGGCGTGTCGGCCCCCGCCCCGTGCACCGCGCCGTACTTCTGGTCCGACCAGTACAACGTGCGCATCCAGCTCGCCGGACACGTCGCCCCCGGTGCCGAGCCGCAGGTCGTCGAGGGCGACCTCGACAGCCGCTCCTTCACGGCCGTCTACCGGCACGAGGGCAACCCCGTCGCCGTGCTCTCCCTGAACCAGCCGAAGCTCTTCAACCGGCTCCGCCGCACCCTCACCCCGGCCGTCGCGGCCGCCGCCTCATGAGCTCCCCGCCCCGACTGCCTCTGCGGTCCTCGGGAGATCTCCATGAGCGTTCCGCAGCACCTGCGGTACACCTGGGACCACGAGTGGCTGGTCGTGGACAAGGGCAACGCCACCGTCGGCATCACCGCGTTCGCGGCCGACGCGCTCGGCGATGTCGTCCACCTCCGGCTGCCCGAAATCGGCACCCACGTCGAGGCCGGGGAGAGCTGCGGGGAGATCAGGTCACCCACAGCCGTCAGCGACCTGTACGCACCTGCCTCCGGTGAGGTCCTGGAAGTCAACACCGCGCTGGCCGACGACCCGGGCGCTGTCAACGCTTCTCCCTACACCGTCGGTTGGCTGTTCAAGCTGCGGGTCGAGAACATCGCCGGCGCACTGTCCGCCGATGCGTATGCCGCGTACTGCGCCCACACACAAGGAGACCGCCGATGACCCTCTTCCACCAGCCCCTTGACGAGCTGGACCCGGATGTGGCCGCCGCCGTCGACGCCGAGCTCCACCGTCAGCAGTCCACCCTGGAAATGATCGCGTCGGAGAACTTCGCCCCGGTCGCGGTCATGGAGGCCCAGGGCTCCGTCCTGACCAACAAGTACGCCGAGGGCTACCCCGGCCGCCGCTACTACGGCGGCTGTGAGCACGTCGACGTGGTCGAGCAGATCGCGATCGACCGCATCAAGGAGCTGTTCGGCGCCGAGCACGCCAACGTGCAGCCCCACTCGGGCGCGTCCGCCAACCAGGCCGCGCTGTTCGCGATCGCGCAGCCCGGCGACACGATCCTGGGCCTGGACCTCGCGCACGGCGGCCACCTCACCCACGGCATGCGCCTGAACTTCTCCGGCAAGCAGTTCGACGTCGTCGCGTACCACGTCGACGAGGCCGGCTTGGTGGACATGGCCGAGGTCGAGCGTCTCGCCAAGGAACACCGCCCGAAAGTGATCATCGCCGGCTGGTCGGCGTACCCGCGGCAGCTGGACTTCGCGGCGTTCCGCCGGATCGCCGATGAGGTCGAGGCGTACCTCTGGGTCGACATGGCGCACTTCGCCGGCCTGGTGGCCGCCGGTCTGCACCCGAACCCGGTCGAGTACGCGGACGTGGTCACCTCCACCACGCACAAGACCCTCGGCGGCCCCCGCGGCGGCATCATCCTGGCGAAGAAGGAGTTCGCGAAGAAGCTGAACTCCGCGGTCTTCCCCGGCTTCCAGGGCGGCCCTCTCGAGCACGTCATCGCCGCCAAGGCCGTCTCCTTCAAGGTCGCGGCCTCGGAGGAGTTCAAGGAGCGCCAGCGGCGCACCCTGGAAGGCGCCCGCATCCTCGCCGAGCGCCTGGTCCAGGCCGACGTCACCGAGCACGGCGTCTCCGTCCTGTCCGGCGGCACCGACGTGCACCTGGTCCTGGTGGACCTGCGCAACAGCGAGCTGGACGGCCGGCAGGCCGAGGACCGCCTCCACGAGGTCGGCATCACGGTCAACCGCAACGCCATCCCGAACGACCCGAGGCCCCCGATGGTCACCTCCGGCCTGCGGATCGGCACCCCGGCACTGGCCACCCGCGGCTTCACGGCCGACGACTTCCGCGAGGTCGCCGACATCATCGCCGAGGCCCTGAAGCCCGCCTACGACGCGCAGGCCCTGCGCGCCCGGGTCACCGCCCTCGCCGAGAAGCACCCGCTCTACCCAGGCCTGTAACCGACAACCCTCGCAAGGGACATGCCCACGGCACGGTCGGCATGTCCCTCCAATCCCACGGAGTATGGCGTGGCAATCAGCGTCTTCGACCTGTTCTCCATCGGCATCGGCCCCTCCAGCTCGCACACCGTCGGCCCGATGCGCGCCGCCCGGATGTTCGCCGTCCGGCTGAAGAAGGACGGCCTGCTCGCCCAGACCGCCGCGGTGCGGGCGGAGCTCTTCGGCTCCCTCGGCGCCACCGGCCACGGCCACGGCACCCCCAAGGCCGTCCTGCTCGGGCTGGAGGGCAACGAGCCGCACACGGTCGACGTCGCCCAGGCCGAGCTGGACGTCGAACGGATCCGCACCACCAACCGCATCCGCCTCCTCGCCGCCGAGATCGGCCCGGCCCACGAGATCGACTTCGACGCCTCGACCCAGCTGGTCCTGCACCGCCGGCGCTCGCTGCCGTACCACGCCAACGGCATGTCCCTGTTCGCGTACGACGCGCAGGGGCTGCCGCTGCTGGAGAAGACGTACTACTCGGTCGGCGGCGGCTTCGTCGTCGACGAGGAGGCCGTCGGCGCGGACCGGATCAAGCTGGACGACACCGTGTTGAAGCACCCCTTCCGCACCGGCGACGAACTGCTAAGCCTCACCCGGGAGACGGGTCTGTCGATCTCCGCGCTGATGCTGGAGAACGAGAAGGCCTGGCGCACCGAGGACGAGATCCGCACCGGCCTGCTGGACATCTGGCGGGTCATGCAGGCCTGCGTCTCCCGGGGCCTGTCCCACGAGGGGATCCTCCCCGGCGGCCTGAAGGTCCGCCGCCGGGCCGCGGCGGCGGCCCGGGCGCTGCGCAGCGAGGGCGATCCGGCGGGCCGCGCGATGGAGTGGGTGACCCTGTACGCGATGGCCGTCAACGAGGAGAACGCCGCCGGCGGCCGGGTCGTCACCGCCCCGACCAACGGCGCCGCCGGGATCATCCCGGCCGTCCTGCACTACTACCTCAACTTCGTGCCGGGCGGGGCCCGCCCAGGAGACAAGGACGACGGCATCGTCCGCTTCCTGCTCACGGCAGGTGCGATCGGCATGCTGTTCAAGGAGAACGCCTCCATCTCCGGCGCCGAGGTCGGCTGCCAGGGCGAGGTCGGCTCCGCCTGCTCCATGGCCGCGGGCGGCCTGGCCGAGGTGCTCGGCGGCAGCCCGGAGCAGGTCGAGAACGCCGCCGAGATCGGCATGGAGCACAACCTCGGCCTGACCTGCGACCCCGTCGGCGGCCTCGTCCAGATCCCCTGCATCGAACGCAACGGCATGGCAGCGGTGAAGGCGGTGACCGCCGCCCGCATGGCCATGCGCGGCGACGGCCGCCACCACGTTTCCCTCGACAAGGTCATCAAGACCATGAAGGAGACCGGCGCGGACATGAAGGTGAAGTACAAGGAGACCGCCCGCGGCGGCCTCGCCGTCAACGTCATGCAGAACGGTGCTCAACGACACGTTCGGTCGCGTCGCCACCGACCTGCGGGTCTCGCTCACCGACCGGTGCAACCTGCGCTGCACGTACTGCATGCCCGGACAGGGCATGCAGTGGCTGGCCAAGCCCGACCTGCTCACCGACGACGAGATCGTCCGGCTGATCCGCATCGCGGTCACCGGCCTCGGCATCACCGAGGTCCGCTTCACCGGGGGCGAACCCCTGCTGCGGCCCGGCCTCGTGGGCATCGTCGAGCGCTGCGCCGCCCTCGAACCCCGCCCCCGGATGTCGCTGACCACCAACGGCATCGGGCTGCAGCGCACCGCCCAGGCGCTGAGGGACGCGGGCCTGGACCGGGTCAACGTCTCGCTGGACACTCTGCGCCCGGACGTCTTCAAGGCCCTGACCCGACGTGACCGCCACCGGGACGTGCTGAAGGGTCTGGAGGGGGCCCGCGACGCGGGGCTCACCCCGGTCAAGGTCAATGCCGTGCTGATGCCCGGTCTCAACGACGACGAGGCGCCCGACCTGCTCGCCTGGGCCGTGGACAACGGCTACGAGCTCCGCTTCATCGAGCAGATGCCGCTGGACGCCCAGCACGGCTGGAAGCGCGATGGCCTGATCACCGCAGGCGATGTCCTGGAGAGCCTGCGCACCCGCTTCACCCTCACCCCCGAGCCGGACGAGGCCCGCGGCTCCGCGCCCGCCGAGCGCTGGATCGTCGACGGCGGCCCGGCCCGGGTGGGCGTCATCGCCTCCGTCACCCGGCCCTTCTGCCGCGCCTGCGACCGCACCCGGCTCACGGCCGACGGCCAGGTGCGGACCTGCCTCTTCGCCACCGAGGAGACCGACCTGCGGGCCGCTCTGCGTTCCGAGGCGCCCGACGAGGAAATCGCGCGGCTGTGGCAGACGGCGATGCGGGGCAAGAAGGCCGCATCCGGGCTCGACGACCCGTCCTTCCTGCAGCCCGAGCGGCCGATGTCGGCGATCGGCGGCTGACGCGCCGGGGCGGCGAGCGGCACGACTGCCCGGACGAAGCGGACGCCCACAGGATTCGAGACTTCGGCCACCAGCACGTACAGAAACCGGGAGCAACGCATGGGACGGGTCACCGGGCGACGGCGCGTGCTGCGCATCCGGGACGGTGCGCTGAGCACCCGCCCGGACACACTGGTCGCCGAGGAACCACTGGAGATCCGGCTGAACGGCAAGCCGCTGGCGATCACCATGCGCACGCCCGGCGACGACTTCGCCCTGGCTGCCGGATTCCTGGTGAGCGAGGGCGTCCTCGGCCGGGCCGAAGACGTGGCGAACATCGTGTACTGCGCGGGCGCCACCCTGGGGGCACCCCCGGCGGTAGCTGGGGGAGGCTCGAACACGTACAACGTCGTCGACGTGCGGCTCGCCCCCGGCGTGCCGGTGCCCGACATCACGCTCGAGCGGAACGTGTACACCACCTCCTCCTGCGGGCTGTGCGGCAAGGCCGGCCTGGAGGCCGTGCGGACCACCGCCCGCGGGCCGATCTGCGACGACCCCCCGGTCCGGGTCGGCCCCGAGCTGCTGGCCGCCCTGCCCGACCGACTGCGGGCCGCGCAGCGGGTGTTCGACCGGACCGGGGGCCTGCACGCCGCCGGACTGTTCTCGCCCGAGGGCGAACTGCTGGACCTGCGGGAGGACGTGGGCCGTCACAACGCCGTCGACAAGCTGATCGGCCGCACGCTCCAGTCCGGCCGACTGCCGCTGTCCCGGAGCATTCTGCTGGTGTCCGGGCGGGCCTCCTTCGAGCTGGCCCAGAAGGCCGTGATGGCAGGCATCCCGGTGCTGGCCGCGGTCTCGGCACCGTCCTCCCTCGCGGTCGACCTGGCGTCGGAGACCGGGCTCACGCTCATCGGCTTCCTGCGCGGCGCCTCCATGAACGTGTACGCGGGCGAGCAGCGCCTCGACCTGCGGGCCGCGGCCGCAGCGGCGGGGCTCGCACCGGCGACACCGACGTCCTCGACGCAAGCCGCACCACAGAAGCAGAACCCGGGCGTACGCCCGGCGTACGGCAAGCCAGGGCAGCCGCAAGGGGGACTGGCGACATGAGCCAGTACACGACCCGGCCCGGCAGGCACCGCGGCCCCGCCTCCAAAACCCTCGCCGCCCCGCCTCGAACGCCGCTTCCCGGCTCCCACCGCCGCCCCCGCCGCGTCGCGATGCTCAGCGTGCACACCTCGCCGCTGCACCAGCCGGGCACGGGCGACGCGGGCGGCATGAACGTCTACATCGTCGAGCTCGCCAAGCGGCTCGCGGCCATCGACATCGAGGTCGAGATCTTCACGCGGGCCACCACCGGCGGTCTGCAGCCGGTCGTCGAGCTCGCGCCCGGCGTCCTCGTGCGGCACGTCGACGCGGGCCCCTACGAGGGTCTGGCCAAGGAGGACCTGCCGCCCCAGCTGTGCGCGTTCACGCACGGTGTCATGCAGGCGTGGGCGGGCCACCGGCCCGGGCACTAGCCTCGTCCACTCGCACTACTGGCTCTCCGGCCACGTCGGCTGGCTCGCCGCCGAACGCTGGGGCGTTCCCCTCGTCCACGCCATGCACACCATGGCCAAGGTCAAGAACGCCGCGCTCGCCGAGGGCGACACCCCCGAACCCGCCTCCCGTGTCCTCGGCGAGACGCAGGTCGTCCGGGCCGCGGACCGGCTGATAGCCAATACCGAGAAGGAGGCGGAGGAGTTGCTCCGCCACTACGACGCCGACACCGGCCGGGTCGCCGTCGTCCATCCGGGGGTCAACCTGGAGCGCTTCCGGCCCGACGCCTCGGGCGTCGAGGCCGGCCGGGCCGCGGCCCGCGCCCGCCTCGGGCTGCCGCAGGACGCACTCGTCCCCCTCTTCGCGGGCCGTATACAGCCGTTGAAGGCGCCGGACGTCCTGCTGTTCGCCGTGGCCCGGCTGTTGGAGGAGCGGCCCCGGCTGCGTGAGCGGCTCGTGGTGCCGGTCATCGGCGGGCCGAGCGGCAGCGGACTCGCCAAGCCGGAGGGGCTGCAGAAGCTGGCGGCCAGGCTCGGCATCGGCGATGTCGTGCTGTTCCGGCCGCCGGTGGGCCAGGAACAGCTCGCCGACTGGTACCGGGCGGCGTCGGTCCTGGTCATGCCGTCCCACAGCGAGTCCTTCGGCCTGGTGGCGATCGAGGCACAGGCCTGTGGCACCCCGGTGATCGCGGCCGAGGTCGGCGGCCTGCCGGTGGCCGTACGGGACGGGACGAGCGGCGTGCTCGTACCGGGGCACGATCCGGTGGACTACGCGCGGGCGTTGCACGGCTTCGCCGACGACCCGGCGCTCTCCGCCCGGATGGGCGAGGCCGCTGCACGGCACGCCCGGTCCTTCGGCTGGGACTCGGCTGCGGCGGCGACGGCGGACCTGTACACGCAGGCGATACACGAGCGTCACCTGCGGTCGCTGCACGCCGGCGCCCTCGCCTCCGAGCCGTAGCCGGACATCACCGCGGGCGGGCTCGGTCGAGACCGAAACGATGGGTGTACGGGGCTTGACGTACCGGGGTCCGGAAGGGACTGTGTTGCACATCAAGCTGACAGTTGCGTGTCACGCACCAATGTGCGGTGGTTCCCGCAGGGCAGAGGCCCTCCCTCCGCCCCATGTCCTCTTTCGGAAGGCTTCGGATGAGTACCGCAACGACGAAGAAAGCAAGATCGGCTCTGGGTCGAGTGGATCCGGCCGTCCTCTACATATCCGTGACGCTGTCCGCCCTGTTCGTGGCGTGGGGAGTGTTCTTCACCGACAATCTCGCTTCGGTGGCCGAGGTGACGCTCGGCCGGATCATCGGGAACTTCGGCTGGCTGTTCGTCCTGGCGAGCTCCGGATTCGTGCTGCTGGCGGCCGTGTTGGCGTTCAGCCGGTTCGGCTGTATCCGGCTCGGCAAGGACCACGAGCGACCCGAATTCAGCACCGCCTCCTGGGTGGCGATGATGTTCAGCGCCGGCATGGGCATCGGCCTGATGTTCTACGGGGCGAGTGAACCCATCATGCATATGTCCAGCCCCCCGCCGGGTACGGCCGAGGCGGGGAGCGAGGACGCGGCCAAGGTGGCGTTGGAGTACTCGTACTTCCACTGGGCGATCCATCCCTGGGCGATGTACGCCGTCGCCGGCCTGGCGCTCGCCTACTTCGGGTTCCGCAAGAGCGGCAACAGCCTGATCAGCTCCGCCTTCCGTCCCCTGCTCGGTGACCGGGTCGACGGACCGCTGGGCAAGTCCATCGACATCCTGGCGATCTTCGCCACCCTCTTCGGCTCCGCCGTCTCCCTCGGGCTCGGCGCGCTGCAGATCAACAGCGGCCTGAAGACGCTCTGGGGCGTCGACGACTCGACCGCGCTCGCCGTCTCGATCATCGCGGTCCTCACCGTCATGTTCGTGCTCTCCGCCCTCTCCGGGGTGCATCGCGGCATCCAGTGGCTGAGCAACGGCAACATGATCCTGGCCGGCCTCCTGCTGCTGTTCGTCTTCGTCGTGGGCCCCACGGTGTTCATCCTGAACAGCCAGACCGAGGCGCTGGGGGGATACCTGGCCGCGCTTCCCAAGATGAGTTTCACGACCGGTGCCTTCGGCGGCGGCGAATGGCTCTCCGGCTGGACGGTCTTCTACTGGGCGTGGTGGATCTCCTGGACGCCGTTCGTGGGCACGTTCATCGCACGGATCTCCCGCGGCCGTACGATCCGGCAGTTCATCGTCGGTGTGATCATCGCGCCGAGCCTGGTGAGCGTCGTGTGGTTCGCGATCCTCGGCGGTACCGCGCTGAACCAGGAGATGCACGGCGGTCACCTGTCCGAGGCGGTCGCCAAGGGCGAGGAAGCGGGCCTGTTCGCCACCTTGCAGACTCTGCCCTGGTTTCCCCTCACCTCGGTAGTGGTGATCGTTCTGGTCGGCCTGTTCTTCGTCAGCGGTGCCGATGCGGCCTCCGTGGTGCTGGGCATGCTCTCCTGTCGCGGCTGTACGAGCCCGAGCCGCCCCGTCGTGATCCTCTGGGGCACGCTCACCGGCCTGGTCGCGGCCGTCCTGCTGCTGGCCGGCGGCCTGGAGGCGGTCAAACAAGTGGCCATCATCGCCGCCTTCCCGTTCCTCTTCGTGATGATCGGCCTGTGCGTCTCCCTGGTGAAGGCGCTGCGCGCCGAGCCGAGGACGAAGCCGGCTGCCGCAGGTGAGAAGACGGCTGACGCCGACGGCGAAGCGGAGCCGGACGACGGTGTGCGGACGGCCGAGGCCATGGCGGATCCGCAGGCCGCGCGCTGAACTGCCGGAGGGAGCGATTTCCGGGGCGAAAGCCGGGCGCGGGGCAAGGGCCGCATCTGGGCCTCCCCGTGGTCGCGTGGGCGGATCCGGCCGAGCCGACGCCGCCGGTCCGACCTCTTGACCGCCGGCGCTCCCTCCCTGATGATCAGTTGCGCATAGCGGTACGTGTATCTAATTAGGCAACATGTGCGGGAGGTTTCCCGCTCGAGGAGTAATTCATGGCTCATGAGGTTCGTGCCGTCGTCGCCCTGAAGAAGGGCGCACCGGTCTCTGTCGAGACGATCGTCGTCCCCGACCCCGGTCCGGGTGAGGCGCTGGTCAAGATCGAGGCGTGCGGCGTCTGCCACACCGACCTCCACTACCGGGAGGGCGGGATCAACGACGACTTCCCCTTCCTGCTGGGGCACGAGGCGGCCGGCCGCGTCGAGGCCGTCGGCGAGGGAGTCACCGGCATCGAGCCGGGCGACTTCGTCATCCTCAACTGGCGTGCTGTCTGCGGCCAGTGCCGGGCCTGCAGCAAGGGCAAGCCCTGGTACTGCTTCTCCACCCACAACGCGACGCAGCCGATGACGCTGCTCGACGGCACCCCCCTCTCACCCGCTCTGGGCATCGGCGCCTTCGCGGAGAAGACGCTGGTGGCCGCGGGCCAGTGCACCAAGGTGGACCCGGCGGCCCCTGCGGCCGCCGCCGGCCTGCTCGGGTGCGGCGTCATGGCGGGCTTCGGTGCAGCCGTGAACACCGGCGCCGTCGGCCGCGGGGACTCCGTCGCCGTCATCGGCTGCGGCGGAGTGGGAATGGCCGCCGTCGCGGGCGCGAGGCTCGCCGGCGCGAGCAAGGTGATCGCCGTCGACGTCGATCAGCGCAAGCTGGAGCGGGCCCTGAGCATGGGCGCCACCCACACCGTCGACGGCACGACGGCAGACGTCGTGGAGGCGGTGCGGGAGCTGACCGGAGGCTTCGGTGCGGACGTGGTCGTCGAGGCAGTCGGCCGCCCCGAGACCTACAAGCAGGCCTTCTACGCCCGCGACCTGGCCGGCACGGTCGTCCTGGTCGGCGTGCCCACCCCGGAGATGACGGTGGAACTGCCACTGCTCGACGTCTTCGGGCGCGGCGGCTCGCTGAAGTCCAGCTGGTACGGCGACTGCCTGCCCTCGCGCGACTTCCCGGCCCTCATCGACCTGTACCTGGGAGGGCGTTTCGACCTGGACGCCTTCGTCTCCGAGACCATCGGTCTCGGCGACGTGGAGGAGGCGTTCGAGAAGATGCACCGCGGTGAGGTGCTGCGTTCCGTGGTGGTGCTGTGATGGCCGGCGCACCCCGTATCGAACACCTCGTCACCAGCGGGACGTTCAGCCTGGACGGCGGCACCTGGGACGTCGACAACAACGTCTGGATCGTCGGCAACGACGACGAGGTCGTCGTCATCGACGCGGCGCACGACGCCGGCGCCGTCCTGGCGGCCGTCGGCGATCGCCGCCTGTCGGCAGTCGTGTGCACCCACGCGCACAACGACCATGTGAACGCGGCGCCGGACGTCGCGGACGCCACGGGCGCGCCCATCCTCCTGCATCCCGACGACCAGGTGCTGTGGGCGATGGCGCACCCGAACCGGCGGCCCGACGGCCCGCTCGCCGACGGCGACGAACTCAAGGTGGCGGGCATCGGCCTGCGCGTCCTCCACACGCCTGGGCACGCTCCGGGCGCCGTGTGCCTGTACGCACCCGAACTGGGAGCAGTGTTCAGCGGCGACACGCTGTTCGCGGGAGGGCCCGGCGCGACCGGACGCTCCCACAGCGACTTCGGCACGATCATCTCCTCGATCGGCGACCGGCTGCTGACACTCCCCGGTGAGACGGTCGTCCACACCGGACACGGCGAGACGACCACCATCGCCGCGGAAGCACCGCACCTGCAGGAGTGGGCGGTTCGCGGCTGGTGAGGCGGGCACGGCCATGCCCCGCCGGGGCTCTCGTCCGCGACCGCGCTCTTACGGGCGGACCCGCGGACGAGAGCCCCGGCCCTGCCGTCCCCGCCGCCGAGGAACATCCGACCCGCTTGTCTCACTGGACGAACCGCTGTGTACGACGCCGCCCCGCTGGCCCGCTTCGGCTCCCTCGTCGCCGCCGATCTGCGTGATGTGACCAGCGATCCCGCAGCCCTGGACTCCGCCGGCTTCTGGGCGGTGGTCGCCGACTTCGACGGCGCTCTGGTGTGCGCCCGCTTCGGGGAGGTACGCCGGGCACCCGTGCCCGCGCCCCGGGCCTGGCAGGGCCCGCCGCCCGCCGCCTGGACCTCCTCCCTGGACCGCACCGCCTACACGGCGGGGGTGCGGCGCATCCGCGAGCACATCGCCGCGGGCGAGGTCTACCAGGCCAATCTGTGCCGGGTGCTGTCCGCGCCGCTGCCCGACCCCGAGACGGCCGATGTCGACGAGCTGACCGCCCTGCTGGCCCGTGGCAATCCCGCTCCGTACGCCGGTACGGTCCGGCTGCCGGCCCACGGCGTCGAGGTCGCCACGGCCTCGCCCGAGCTGTTTCTGCGGCGCGACGGCCGGAGCGTCGAGTCCGGACCGATCAAGGGCACCGGCCGCACGGCGGACGACCTGCTGGAGAAGGATCACGCCGAGAACGTGATGATCGTGGACCTGGTCCGCAACGACCTCGGCCGGGTCTGCGCCACCGGATCCGTGACCGTCCCGGCACTGTGCACGCGCGAGCAGCATCCGGGCCTGGTCCACCTGGTCTCCACTGTGCGGGGCGAGTTGGACCAGGGGGCGGGCTGGCCGGAGCTGCTGGCCGGCACGTTCCCTCCCGGTTCCGTCACGGGCGCGCCCAAGTCCAGCGCGCTGCGCATCATCGAGGCGCTGGAGACGGCGCCCCGCGGGCCGTACTGCGGCGGCATCGGCTGGGTCGACGCCGACCGCGGGGCCGGCGAACTGGCCGTGGGCATCCGCACCTTCTGGATCGACCGCTGCGCCCCCGAAGGCCCGGCGCTGCGCTTCGGCACCGGCGCCGGCATCACCTGGGGATCCGACCCGGAGCGGGAGTGGAGGGAGACCGAGCTGAAGGCCTCCCGGCTGCTGGCTCTGGCGTCGGGGCCGCATCGGGAGCCCGTGCCGCCGGACACCAGCAAGTTGCTTGATGTGCATGAGATTGCATAAAGAGCAACGTTGAAAAGAGTCGTGACTGTCCTGCGGGCGCCTTGACAAGGGTTCACGGCCGCACGCAAACTGGCGTTGCGCTCATCGCAATCCGTTTCGTTATACGCACCGAGGTGTCATGATGATTCCCGTGTGCCGTCTCGTGGATCTGCCGCGAGGCGAGGCCTATCGGCTCGACATCGATCCGCCGGTTTCGGTGTTCCACAGCGACGACGGCGAGGTCTTCGCCATCGATGACACCTGCACCCACCAGGACGCCTCGCTCGCCGACGGCTGGCTGGAGGGCTGCGAGGTGGAATGCCCGCTGCACGCCTCCAAGTTCGACCTCCGGACCGGAGCCGTCGACGCTCCGCCGGCGAAGCGCCCGGTCCGCACGCACGAGGTCGTCATCGAGGACGGCATGATCCATGTGCGCCTGTCCACCGATGCCCCCAACCTGCCGCCCTGCATCGCGTCTCGGCTCGCGGGGGGTCCCGCGTGAGGACAGTGGCGGTGGTGGGCGCCTCGCTGGCCGGTTTGTCGGCGGCGCGCTCGTTGCGGAAGCAGGGGTACGACGGGCGGCTGGTCATTATCGGCGACGAACCGCACCGCCCGTACGACAGGCCGCCCCTGTCCAAGGAGTTCCTGGCCGGCGGCATCGGTGAAGCCGATCTCGCGCTGGAGCCGGACGGCGAGGACCTGCGGGCGGAGTGGCTGCTCGGCGCCCGCGCCACCGGACTCGACAGCGCGGACCGAGCCGTCCGGCTCGCCGACGGCAAAGAGGTCCGGGCCGACGGGATCGTCATCGCGACCGGAGCGGCCGCGCGGATGCTGCCAGCCACGGAGGGTCTGGCCGGCGTGCACACCCTGCGCACACTGGACGACGCCCGCGCCCTGCGGGACGAACTGGCCCTGGGCGGACGGCTGGTCGTGATCGGCGGCGGATTCATCGGTGCCGAGGTCGCCTCCACCGCATACGCTCTGGGACTCGACGTGACCGTTGTCGAGGCGGCGCCGACGCCGCTGGCCGGGCCGCTCGGTGAGACCATGGGCGGCATCGTCTCCGCCCTCCACGCGGACCACGGCGTACGGCTGTTGTGCGGCGTGGGTGTCAAGGGGCTGAGCGGAAAGACCCGGGTCGACGCCGTCCTGCTCGAGGACGGCCGCAGCATTCCCGCCGACACCGTGGTCGTCGGTGTGGGCGCCCGCCCGTGCGTCGAGTGGCTGGAAGGATCCGGCGTCGTGCTCGACAACGGCGTCGCGTGCGGTGCGGACGGCCGCACCAGCCTGGCCTCTGTGGTCGCGGTCGGTGACTGCGCCTCCTGGTACGACCCCTGTGCGGGAGTCCATCGACGCGTCGAACACTGGACCGGTGCGCGGGAGCGGCCCGACGCGGCCGTGGCCACGCTGCTGTCGTCGGGCGCGGCGGAACCGGGCGTGCCTCGGCCGCCGTACTTCTGGTCGGACCAGTACGGCGTGAGGATCCAGTTCGCCGGCCATGCGGCCGGTGCCGACAGTGTGACCGTCGAGGAAGGCGCTCCGGACGACCGCAGTTTCCTGGCCGTCTACCGGCGTGCCGGGCATCCGGTCGCCGTGCTCGCGATGAACCGGACAAGGCCGTTCATGCGCTGGCGCAAGCAGCTCACCGGCGCATCGTGAGGGCGTCCTTCGTTCAGGAGTGCCCGGGGACAGGGCAGTCGCGGCAGCGGCGGGTCTGCGGGCGTCGGACGCCGTGGTCGTCGACCGCGGCGCGCGGTCTCACCCCAGGTACCCCATGCGATGGCTGATCTCGTCCGCGCCCAGGACCAGCGCCGGTGCGAGTTCGTGCATGCGCTCCTCGGTGAGCCGGTACACGGGTCCGGAGGCGCTGAGTGCCGCGATGACCTCTCCGTCGCGGTTGCGGACCGGCGCGGCCATGGCGTGGAGCCCCACCTCCAGCTCCTCCAAGGTCCAGGAGTAGCCGCGCTTGTGCACCTCGGCGAGATTCTTCTCGAGCCTCGTCCTCGCGGTGAGAGTGTGCGGGGTCATCTTTTTCAGCCCGGCCTCGGACAGCAGCGCGGCGCGCTCCTCGGCGGGCATGTGGGCCAGCAGGATTTTGCCGCTGGAGGTGGCGTGCAGCGGGGTCAGCTGGCCGACCCAGTTGTGAGCGGTGACGGCACCTCGGCCGCGCACCTGATAGAGGTTGATCGCGTAGTGCTCCTGCATCACGGCGAGGTTGACGGTCTCACCGATCTCCTCGGCCAGACGCTCGCAGACCGGGCGGCTCTGCTGGATGACGTCGATCCGCCCCGTGGCCGCGCCGGCGAGGCGCACGATGCCGAAACCGAGGCGGTACTTGCCGCGCTCGCCCGCCTGCTCCACCAGGCCCCGGGCTTCCAGCGCGCCCAGCAGGCGGAACGCCGTGGACTTGTGCACCTCTATCTCGGCGGCCACCTCGCTGACCCCGGCCTCGCCACGCTGGGCCAGGATTTCCAGCACGCTGATGGCGCGGTCGACGGACTGCACCCCACCGGGCTGCGAACCCGCCGTTTCATTATCCGGACTGTAGTTGCTCATGGCGAAACCATACCGGTCGGTAGACAACAACAGCAGCGGCAAACGTCACAGGGTGACGCCCACCCTCCTTGGTTGCGTGGATTGCAACATAATGCGTATAACGATACTCCTGCGAGCATGCCGCGCGTATCACGGCGCGAGCGAGACGAGGCATCATGACTCCTCTGCAGCACGACTTCGCCGTCGGCGGCCGGTCGCCCGGCAGCCCACCCGGCCGACCGGCTCTGCGTCGAGACCGCCCTGCATCCGTCCTGCACCGGCGCGACGGCGCTGTCCGGATGCCCGTCGCCGCCCCGGCCGACAGGCGCATGCATGGAGCGCAGAGGCCGCGTGCGGTGCCCGGAAGCGGGCCGGGCACGTGGTGAGCGGTGACCAGTTCCGTGCGCTGCTGCGCACCGTCCGTTACGAGGTGCTGCCCGCGAAGGGGACCGAGGACAAGGTCATCGCCCATGTCCCGCGCGACGTCGACGTCACCGTGACGGCGTCGCCGGTCAAGGGCCTGGAGCCGACGCTCGACCTCGCCACCCGGCTCGCGGCCCACGGCTACCGTGTCGTCCCGCACGTGCCCGCGCGGCTACTGCGGGACGACGCGCACCTGAAGGACGTCGTCGACCGGCTCCGCGGGGCCGGCGTCGACGACGTCTTCGTCCCCGCGGGCGACGCGGATCCGCCGGCCGGGGCCTACGACGGGGCGCTGCCGGTGCTGCGAAGGCTGAGCGAGTGGGGCAGTCCCTTCCGGCATGTCGGCATCACCGGATATCCCGAGAGCCACCCGCTCATCCACGACGACCTCACCATTCAGGCGATGTGGGACAAGCGGGCGCACGCCACCTACATCGTCAGCAACATGTGCTTCGACCCGCGCCTGCTGGGTGACTGGGTCGGCCGGATACGCCGCCGCGACGTCACCCTGCCCGTCCACATCGGCGTCGCGGGGCCCGTGCAGCGGGCGAAGCTGCTGTCCATGGCAGCGAAGATCGGCGTGGGGGAGTCGACCCGCTTTCTGGCCAAGCACACCTCGTGGTTCCTGCGCTTCGCGGCACCCGGCGGCTACTCGCCCGAGCGACTGCTCGCCCGCAGTGCCGAGGCGCTCACCGCACCCTCGGCGGACGTGGCCGGCCTGCACCTGTTCACCTTCAACCAGATCGCCGAGACCGAGCGGTGGCGCTGTGCCCTGCTCGACCGGCTGAGCGGCTGAGCGTCGCCTCGGCGGCAACCGGGGGCGGGTGGCGGTCGCGCCGGGGGCTCGCTCCTGCCTCTCGAACAGCCTGCGCCCTCATGAGCCGGCACTCTCTGTCCACGACAGGACCGACGCCTGGACCGAGCAGGGCGCAGGACGGTCCCTCTCCGGCTTCCGCGCCGCCGGTGAGCGCCTGGCACACAAGCGACCCGGGAGACCCCGCCGGACGGGGCCCGGCAGGCTGCTTCGGCAGCCCGCCGGGCCCCGCCTGCGTTCCGGCCTGTTCCCCGACGTCGCGACCCCTTGACACCCCTCCTCGCGACAGGCACATTGAGTTGCGCAACCTGAATCATGTTGCGTAGACAGCAACTGACTTTGAGTCGGAGGTGCGGCGATGGCGGGACCACGGGTGGTCATCATCGGAGCGGGCGTCGTGGGAGCGGCACTCGCCGATGAGATCTCCGCGCGAGGCTGGACCGAAGTGACCGTGGTCGACCAGGGTCCGCTCCCTGCCACCGGGGGATCGACGTCACACGCCCCGGGCCTGGTCTTCCAGACGAACTCCTCCAAGACCATGACCGAGTTGGCCCGCTACACCGTCGAGAAGTTCTGTTCGCTCGACGTCGACGGCCGGCCCTGCTTCCTGCAGGTCGGCGGCCTCGAAGTGGCCACCACCCCCGAGCGCGTCGCGGAACTCCAGCGCCGCCACGGCTGGCTCACCGCCTGGGGCATCCAGAGCCGGCTGCTGAGCCCTGAGGAGTGCGTCGAACAGCACCCGCTCGTGAACCCCGACAAGGTCCTCGGAGGTCTCCTGATCCCGACCGACGGCCTCGCCAAGGCCGTCCTCGCCGTCGAGGCGCAGATACGGCGGGCCACCGAGCGCGGCGTGCGCTTCCTCGCCCGCCACGAGGTCCTCGACATCCGCACCGAGGACGACCGCGTGACCGCAGTCGTCACCGACCAGGGCGAGATCCCCGCCGACATCGTGGTGTGCTGCGCCGGCATCTGGGGCCCGAAGGTCGCCCGCATGGTCGGCATGGACCTCCCGCTGACCCCGCTGGCCCACCAACTGGCCTGGACCGGCCCGGTACCGGCCCTTGCGGGCCAGACGCAGGAGGCGGTGCGACCGATCCTGCGCCACCAGGACGCGGACCTGTACTACCGCGACCGCTTCGACGGGCTCGGCATCGGCTACTACGGCCACCGTCCGATGCCCGTCGACGTGGACGACATCCTGTCCGTGGACGAGGCCGACGAGATGCCGTCGGTGCTGAAGTTCACCGAGGACGACTTCGCCGAGGCGTGGACCGAGACACAGTCCCTGCTGCCCGCGACGAAGGAGGCCGAGGTCGAGGAGGGCATCAACGGCCTCTTCTCCTTCACCACCGACGGACTGCCCCTGCTGGGCGAGTCACCGGACGTCAAGGGCTTCTGGGTCGCGGAGGCCGTGTGGGTCACCCACTCCGCCGGCGTGGGACGGGCCATGGCCGAATGGCTCGTCGACGGTCACTGCTCCTCCTTCGACCTGCACGAGTGCGACGTCAACCGCTTCGAACCGCACCAGCTGGCTCCCGAGTACGTCCTGGCCCGCGACTGCCAGAACTTCGTCGAGGTCTACGACATCCTCCACCCCCTCCAGCCGACCGCGGACCCGCGGCCGATCCGCACCAGCCCCTTCTACTCCCGCCAGCAGGAGCACGGCGCCTTCTTCCTGGAGGCGAACGGCTGGGAGCGCCCGCACTGGTACGAGGCCAACGCCGGGCTGGTGGAAGGCCGCACCATCCCCACCCCGAACGACTGGGCCGCGCAGTACTGGTCGCCCATCGTCGGCGCCGAGGCCCAGGCCACCCGCGAAACGGTGGCCATGTACGACATGACGGCCCTCAAGCGCCTCGAGGTCACCGGTCGCGGCGCCGCCGCCTTCCTGGAGCGCCTGTGCACGGGCAAGGTCGACAAGTCCGTCGGCTCGGTGACGTACACCCTCCTCCTCAACAAGGACGGCGGCATCCGCAGCGACATCACCGTCGCCCGGCTCGCCCGCGACCGCTTCCAGATCGGAGCCAACGGCAACCTCGACCTCGACTGGTTCACCCGTCACCTGCCCGCCGACGGCTCGGTCCAGGTCCGAGACATCACGGCCGGCACCTGCTGCATCGGCCTGTGGGGTCCGCTCGCCCGCACGGTCCTCCAGCCCCTCACGGACGAGGACTTCTCAGGCGACGGCCTGAAGTACTTCCGCGCCAAGCGCGCCCACATCGGCAGCGTCCCGGTCACCGCGTGGCGCCTGTCGTACGTCGGTGAACTCGGCTGGGAGATCTACACCACCGCCGACATGGGCCAGAAGCTGTGGGACACCCTGTGGGCGGCGGCCGAGCCGCTCGGCGGCATCATCGCCGGCCGCGGCGCCTTCAACAGCCTGCGCCTGGAGAAGGGCTACCGCTCCTTCGGCACCGACATGACCTACGAGCACGACCCGTACGAGGCCGGCGTCGGTTTCGCGGTCAAGCTCGACAAGGACGACTTCATCGGCAAGGCGGCGCTGGAACGGCGCGAGGCCGACGTCCGGCGCAAGCTGACCTGCCTCACCATCGACGACCCGCACGCCCTCGTCATGGGCAAGGAGCCGGTGTACGACGGCGACCGCCCCGTCGGCTATGTCACCAGCGCCGCCCACGGCTACACGATCGGCAAGGGCATCGCCTACGCGTGGCTCCCCGCGGAACTCGCCGCACCGGGCCGGACCCTGCACATCGGCTACTTCGACCAGCGGGTCGAGGCGGCCGTCGCCGAGGAGCCCCTGTTCGACCCGACCATGTCCCGCCTCCGTGGCTGACCGCAGGGAAGGAACACCGCCGGTGAACGCACAACTGCTCGACGGGAAAGCGACATCTGCCACGATCCGTCGCGAACTCGCCGAACGGGTAGCCAAGTTGACCGCCACCGAGGGACGCCCGCCAGGGCTCGGCACCGTCCTGGTCGGCGACGACCCCGGCAGCCGCGCCTACGTCGCCGGCAAACACCGCGACTGCGCCCAGGTGGGGATCGCCTCGATCCGCCGCGAACTGCCCGCCGACGCCACGCAGCAGCAGGTCGAGGACGTGATCGACGAGCTCAACGCCGACCCGGCCTGCACCGGCTACATCGTCCAGCTCCCGCTCCCGCGCCACCTGGACGCGGGCGCCGTCCTGGAGCGCATGGACCCGGCCAAGGACGCCGACGGCCTGCACCCCGTCAGCCTCGGCCGGCTCGCCCTCGGTGTCGAGGCCCCGCTGCCCTGCACCCCGCGCGGCATCGTCGAACTGCTCCGCCGCAACGATGTGCCCCTCGCGGGAGCGCGGGTGTGCGTGATCGGACGGGGCATCACGGTCGGACGTCCCCTCGGACTGCTGCTCACCCGCCGGTCCGAGAACGCCACCGTGACCTTGTGCCACACCGGCACCAAGGGCCTGGCCTGGCACGTACGCGAGGCGGACATCGTCGTCGCGGCCGCCGGCTCGCCCGGGCTGATCACCAAGGACATGCTGCGCCCCGGCGCGGCGGTCCTGGACGTGGGCATCACCCGCACCGATGACGGCCTGGTCGGCGATGTGCACCCGGACGCGGCCACGGTCGCCGGGTGGCTCGCGCCGATGCCCGGGGGAGTGGGACCCATGACCCGAGCCATGCTGCTCGCCAACGTCGTCGAGGCCGCCGAGAGGAACGCAAGCACCGTATGAACACGCTGAACACCCCCCTCGCGGAGCTGGACCCCGAGGTCCACGAAGCCCTCCGCGCCGAACTGCACCGCCAGCAGTCCACGCTCGAGATGATCGCCTCCGAGAACTTCGCGCCCACCGCCGTGATGGAGGCGCAGGGCTCGGTCGCGACCAACAAGTACGCCGAGGGCTACCCCGGCCGCCGCTACTACGGCGGCTGCGAACACGTCGACGTCACCGAGCGGCTGGCCATCGAGCGGATCAAGTCCCTCTTCGGCGCCGGGTTCGCCAACGTCCAGCCGCACTCGGGCGCCCAGGCGAACACCGCCGTCTTCTTCGCGCTGCTCCAGCCGGGCGACACGATCCTCGGGCTCGACCTCGCCCACGGCGGGCACCTCACCCACGGCATGCGCATCAACTACAGCGGCAAGATGCTCAACGTCGTGCCGTACCACGTGGCCGAGGCGGACAACCTCGTCGACATGGACGAGGTCGAGCGCCTCGCCAAGGAACACCGCCCCAAGATGATCATCGCGGGCTGGTCGGCGTACCCGCGGCAGCTGGACTTCGCAGCCTTCCGCCGGATCGCCGACGAGGTGGGCGCCCTGCTGATGGTCGACATGGCCCACTTCGCCGGCCTGGTCGCCGCCGGACTGCACCCCAACCCGGTGCCGCACGCCCACGTCACCACCACCACGACGCACAAGACGCTCGGCGGCCCCCGCGGCGGGGTCGTCCTCACCAACGACGCCGACCTCGCCAAGAAGATCAACTCGGCAGTGTTCCCCGGCATGCAGGGCGGACCGCTGGAGCACGTCATCGCCGCGAAGGCGGTGTCGTTCAAGGTCGCCGCGTCGCCCGAGTTCGCCGAACGTCAGGCCCGCACCCTCGCCGGCTCCCGCATCCTCGCCGAACGGCTCACCCGCCCCGACGCGGCGGCTGCCGGAGTGAAGGTCCTCACCGGCGGCACGGACGTCCACCTCGTCCTGGTCGACCTGCGCGCCTGCGAACTCGACGGCAAGCAGGCCGAAGACCTGCTCCACGAGATCGGCATCACCGTCAACCGCAACGCCGTCCCCTTCGACCCGCGCCCGCCCATGGTGACCTCGGGACTGCGCATCGGCACCCCGGCACTGGCCACCCGCGGCTTCACCGAAGAGGACTTCGCCGAAGTCGCCGACATCATCGCCCTGGCCCTCCAGCCCCGGCCCGACACCGCCGCCCTCCGCGCCCGCACCGAGGCGCTGGCCCTCAAGCACCCGCTCTACCCGCACCTGTCAGGAGACCCGCGATGAGCCCCCGCACCCCGGGCGCCGACCTGCCCGACCACCCCGACTGGCTGTGGCGCACGCCCGAGCCGAAGCGGTCGTACGACGTGGTGATCGTCGGTGGAGGAGGCCACGGCCTCGCCACCGCCCACTACCTGGCGAAGAACCACGGCATCACCAATGTCGCCGTGCTGGAGAAGGGCTGGCTGGCGGGCGGCAACATGGCCCGCAACACCACCATCATCCGCTCCAACTACCTGTGGGACGAGAGCGCCGGCATCTACGAGCACGCCCTCAAGCTGTGGGAGGGACTGGCGGACGAGCTCGACTACCCCATCCTGTTCTCCCAGCGCGGTGTGCTCAACCTCGCCCACAGCCTTCAGGACGTGCGCGACAGCGTGCGCCGGGTGGAGGCCAACCGGCTCAACGGCGTCGACGCCCAATGGCTCTCCCCGCAGGAGGTCAAGGACGTCTGCCCGATCGTCAACATCTCGCCCGACGTGCGCTATCCGGTGATGGGCGCCACCTACCAGCCCCGGGCCGGTATCGCCAAGCACGACTACGTCGCCTGGGGCCTGGCCCGCTCGGCGGATGCGGCCGGCATCGACATCATCCAGAACTGCGAGGTCACCGGCATCGACATCGAGGGCGGCCGGGTGGTCGGAGTCCAGACCACAAAGGGCCCGATCGCGGCGGGCAAGGTGGCGCTGTGCTCCGCCGGCCACTCCTCCGTCCTCGCCGCCATGGCAGGGTTCGAGCTGCCGATCCAGAGCCACCCGCTGCAGGCCCTGGTCTCCGAACTGCTGGAGCCCGTGCACCCGACGGTCGTGATGTCCAACGCGGTGCACGTCTACGTCAGCCAGGCGCACAAGGGCGAGCTGGTCATGGGCGCGGGCATCGACGCGTACAACTCCTACACCCAGCGCGGCGCCTTCCACATCATCGAAGAGCAGATGTCCGCCGCGCTGGAGCTCTTCCCCGTCTTCGCCCGCGCCCACGTCCTGCGCACCTGGGGCGGCATCGTCGACGTCAGCCCCGACGCCTCGCCGATCATCGGCCTCACCCCCGTCGACAACCTCTACCTCAACTGCGGCTGGGGCACCGGCGGCTTCAAGGCCACCCCCGGCGTCGGCTCGGTCTACGCCCACACCATCGCCCACGACACGCCTCACCCCCTCAACGCCCCCTTCTCGCTCGACCGTTTCACCACCGGCGCGCTCGTCGACGAGCACGGCGCGGCCGCGGTCGCTCACTAGGAGCCTGCCGATGATGCTCATTTCATGCCCCTGGTGCGGACCTCGTGACGAGGCCGAATTCCACTACGGCGGTCAGGCGCACGTGCCCTACCCCGAGGACCCCGCGGCCCTGACCGACGAGGACTGGGCGCGTTACCTGTTCTTCCGCGACAACCCCAAGGGCCCGTTCGCCGAACGGTGGAGCCATGCCGACGGCTGCCGCCGCTGGTTCAACGCCGTCAGGGACACGGCGACCAACGAGATCCTCGCCGTGTACCGGGCCGGCGAGCCGAGGCCGACCACCACCGAGCCGCGTCCGGTGCCCTCGGCCCGACCGGCGGCCGACGACAGGCCCGCCGCCGGCGGTCCGGGAACGCAGCCCTCGGCATGGGCCGGCAGCCGGCCCGCGGCTTTCGCACCGGCCGGGGAGGCGGACCAGGCCACACCCGCGACCTCTCAGCCCTTCCGCCTGCCCACCGGCGGCCGGGTGTCGCGGGACCAGCCGCTGACCTTCCGCTTCGACGGGGTGGAGTACGAGGGCTACCGGGGCGACACCCTCGCCTCCGCCCTCCTCGCCAACGGCGTCATCCATGCAGGCACGAGCATCAAGCTCGGCCGCCCGCGCGGCATCTTCTCCGCCGGCGTCGAGGAGCCCAACGCCGTCGTCCAGATCGAGGCCCCCTTCCCCGAGCCGATGCTCCCCGCGACGGCGGTCGAGTTGTACGACGGCCTGGTCGCCGGCAGCCTGCCCGGCCAGGGACGGCTCGCCACCGAACCGGACCCCGCCCGCTACGACGCCGTCCACGCGCACTGCGACCTGCTCGTCGTCGGCGCCGGACCGGCCGGACTCGCCGCCGCGTCCGCCGCCGCCCGCAGCGGAGCCCGCGTCATCCTCGCCGACGACCAGCCGGAACTCGGCGGCAGCCTGCTCAGCACGGGAGAGCTCCTCGACTGGGCGGACGAGGTCGGCCGCGAACTCGACGCCGCTGTCGACGTACGCGTGCTGCGCCGCACCACCGTGTTCGGCTACTACGACGACAACCACCTCCTCGCCGTCGAGCGCCGCACCAACCACCTCGGCGCCGACGCCCCCGAGCACGTCTCCCGCGAGCGCGTCTGGCGAATCCGCGCCCAGCGCGTCGTCCTCGCCACCGGAGCCCACGAGCGCTCACTCGCCTTCGCGGACAACGACCGCCCCGGCGTGATGCTGGCCGCCTCGGCCCGCGCGTACGCGGGCCGCCACGGCGTCCTTCCCGGCCGCCGCGCCGTCGTCTTCACCACCAACGACAGCGCCTACGCCGCCGCCCTCGACCTCTCCGAGGCGGGCCTGCACATCGCCGCGATCGTCGACACCCGGTCCCAGCCGGGGGAGTGGGCGCGCCATGCCCGGGAAGCCGGGATCGAGGTGCTGACCGGACATGCCGTCACCGGCACGCAAGGCGGCACGCGTCTCACCGCGGTGAACGTCGCCCCCTACGGGGAGTCCACCGCGCGCCGGGAGTTCGCCGTCGACCTGCTGCTGGTCTCCGGCGGCTGGAACCCCGTGGCCCACCTCTTCAGCCAGGCCGGCGGAAAGCTGCGCTACGACGAGGCGCTCGGCTCCTTCGTCCCCGACACCTGCCGCCAGGCCGTCGAGGTCGCGGGCAGCGCGAACGGCGTCCTCGACCTGGCCGGGTCCCTCGCACAGGGCGCCGCCGCCGGTGCCCGCGCCATCGAGGCCGGGGGCTACACCGCCCAGGCGCCCCGCCTTCCCGACGTGGCCGCCGAACCGCAGTCCCCGTCCATGCAGGTCTTCACCGTCCCCGGCGCCCCCGGGGCACCCCGCTTCGTCGACCTGCAGCGCGATGTCACGGTCGACGACCTGACACGCGCGACCGGCGCCGGTCTGCGCTCGGTCGAGCACACCAAGCGCTACACCACGGCCGGCACCGCGGGCGACCAGGGCAAGACCTCCGGAGTCCTGGCGAGCGGCGTCGTCGCCGAACTCCTCGGCGTCGACATCTCCGCCCTCGGCACCACCACCTTCCGGCCGCCCTACACGCCGGTCTCGTTCGCCGCGCTCGCCGGCCGTGGCCGGGGCACGCTGCTCGACCCGATCCGTACGACGCCCCTGCACGACTGGCATGTCGCGCACGGCGCGCTGTTCGAGAACGTCGGACAGTGGAAGCGGCCGTGGTACTACCCGCACGACGGCGAGGACATGCACGCGGCGGTGCTGCGCGAGTGCCGCGCGGCCCGCGAAGGCGTCGCCTTCATGGACGCCTCCACCCTCGGCAAGATCGACGTACAGGGCCCGGACGCCGGCGCCTTCCTCGACCTGCTCTACACCAACATGATGAGCACCCTGAAGGTCGGCATGATCCGCTACGGCGTGATGTGCCGCCCCGACGGAATGGTCTTCGACGACGGCACCGTCATCCGCCTGACACCGGACCGTTTCCTGGTCACCACGACCACGGGCAACGCCGCCGCCGTGCTGGACTGGATGGAGGAGTGGCTCCAGACCGAGTGGCCGCAGCTGCGCGTGCACTGCACCTCGGTCACCGAACAGTGGGCAACCGTGGCACTGGTCGGCCCGAGCTCCCGGGCGGTGCTGGGTGAGCTCGCGCCGACGCTCGCTGTCGACAACGACAGCTTCCCGTTCATGGCATGGCGGGACACCACGGTCGCGGGCATCGGGGCCCGGGTGTGCCGGATCAGCTTCTCCGGCGAACTCGCCTACGAGATCAACGTCTCGCCGTGGCACGCGACCGCGCTGTGGGAGGCGCTGTACGAGGCGGGCCGGCCGTTCGGCATCACCCCGTACGGCACGGAGACGATGCACGTCCTGCGCGCCGAGAAGGGCTACCCCATCGTCGGCCAGGACACCGACGGCACAGTGACCCCGCAGGACCTCGGCATGAGCTGGGTGGTGTCCAAGAAGAAGCCCGACTTCATCGGCAAGCGCTCCCACGCCCGTGCCGACACCCACCGCCCCGACCGCAAGCACCTGGTCGGTCTGCTCCCCGAGGACCCCGGCACCTTCCTCCCCGAGGGCACGCACCTGGTCGCCGACAGCGTGCTGCCCGCCCCACCCGTCCCGATGCTCGGCCACGTCACCTCCAGCTACCACAGCGCCGCCCTCGGCCGGACCTTCGCCCTCGCCCTCGTCAAGGGCGGCCGGGACCGCATCGGAGAGCGGCTCCACGCCTCCGTGGGCGACCGACTGGTCCCGGTGACCGTCGCCAGTCCTGTTCTCTACGACCCCGAGGGAGCCCGCCGCGATGGCTGACACCGCACTTCCCGCCCCGCTCCGCAGCCCCCTGACGGATGCCGCCGACCGCCTGGCCGCCGCGACCCGCGCTTCCCAGGGCGCGGTCCGGCTCGCCGAACTCCCCTTCCTGGCCCAGATCGACGTCCGTCTCGACGCCAAGGGAGCGGCAGCGGACGCCGTCGGGCTCGCGCTGGGTCTCCAACTGCCCCTCGAACCCAACACCGTCGTACGCGCCGGGGAGCTGACGGCTCTGTGGCTCGGCCCCGACGAGTGGCTGGTGGTCGGCCCGCCGGGCAGTCAGCAGGACCTTCAGAGCCGGATCCGCGGAGCCGCCGGTGAGGAGCCCGTATCCGTCACCGACGTCTCCGCCCAACGGACCACCCTCCTCGTCGCAGGCCCAGCCGCCCGCGACCTGCTGGCACACGGCTGCCCGCTCGATCTCCACCCGCGCACCTTCGAGCCCGGACGCTGCGCCCAGACCACTCTGGCCCGCGCCCAGATCGTGCTGGTCGCCCGGGACGAACCCAGGGCCGGTTTCTGGGTGCTCGTCCGTTCGTCCTTCGCCGGCTACCTGACGGACTGGCTGCTGGACGCGGCCGCGGAATGGACGGCCTGAGGCCGGCGGGCTCGCACGGCGGACGCCGCCGGCCGGCGCCGGGTCCAGCGACCTGATGCTGATCCCTACCGGCGGCGTGCCGCCACGGGCGGCGACGCGAGGCGCTCGGCGGGGGTGTCCCGCCGAGCGTTCTGCGTGGGTGGCTGCTGAATTCGGGGGCCCACAGCCTCCGGTCGCGTGCCTGACGGTGCCCCGCAGTCCAGAGCAGACTGCGGGGCACCGTCAGGCGCGTACCAGATGAGGCCGCACCCTACCGGCCACGCTGGAGGGGTGCGGCGAGCCGCGGCAAGAGGCCAACCACAACCACCCACACGCGAGGCCGGACATACCTCCCTAGAGCACCGACGCGAACGCCGCCAGACGGCACTGCATGCCTGGAAGGAGGATCACAACACCCACCGCAAGGTCCGCGCACGCGTCGAGCACGTCTTCGCCCGCATGAAAGAGCTGGAAGATCCTCCGCGACTGCCGTCTCGAAGGCGACGGCGTCCACCACGCCATGCTCGGCATCGCCCGCGCAAGTCATCCAGTAAGTCAAAGATCATTTACGACAACGCTCAGGCGCGGGTGCCTTCAGAGAAGGCGGTCGTGCTGCGTGCCTGGCAGTCACTCGGATTCCGCGCCGTCCGCGACCGATATAAGGCGGCGCGCCGTGGAGCAGCGCGTTGCGGGCCGTTCTCGCGGACGTCGGCAATCCTTGTGCAGCCATGTGGATGCTGCTCTTGGCCGTCGTGGTGCTCGCGGCCGCGAACGCGCTCAACGTTCTGCTCGCGCCTGGTTGGTACGTGCCGGTCTGTGTAGTCGCGGCCGTGCTGCTTGTGTTGATCGCCCGCCGGTCCGGCCTCACTTGGGACGATCTGGGGCTCGGCAGGGCCGCGGCCCGCCGCGGTCTGCGCTGGGGCCTGATCCTGGTCGGAGCCGTTCTCGTGGTCTATCCGGTGGGCCTGGCACTGCCGTTCACCCGGGAGGCATTCCAGGACGAGCGGGCCGCGGGCCTGTCTCCCGAGGAACTGGTGTACCGCGTACTGGTCCGCGTACCGCTCGGCACGGTGATGCTTGAGGAGATCGCATTCCGAGGCGTGCTGTGGGCCATGGTTCGGCGACGGTGGGGGCCTGTATGGGCCACCGTCGTTTCCTCGGTGCTCTTCGGGCTCTGGCACGTACAGCCGTCACGCGGGCTCACACGCGCGAACGCGGCGGCCCAAGCGGTCTTCGGGGCCGGCCAGGTCGGCGTCGCCCTGTCCGTGACGGCGGCGGTCGTCGGCACCGCCCTCGCCGGTGTGCTTCTCTGCGAGCTCCGCCGCCGCTCCGGCAGCCTCATCCCACCCGTGGCGCTGCACTGCGCCCTCAACAGTGCGGGTTACGCACTCGCCTGGGCGGCGAGTCGCTGGTGGGGCTGATGGGCGCACGTCGGCGTCGTCAACGGCGCATCGACGCCCGTAGGAATGCGAGGCTGCGCGATGGCCGCTCCCGTCCGACAGAAAGCCACGGGGTGGCGGGCGGTCGATTATCCGGACGCCGCGCCGCTTCCTGTGCCGCCCGCACAACGGGCAGAAGCCTCATGGGGGCGCGGCGGCGGAACGCCGGGCGCAGTGTCCGCCCAGGCGCGGCATCGTGGGGCGCAGCGCGCTGTTCCATTCCCCGGGGAGTGCCCCCATGTCTTTGGTCAAGGGAAACGGGGGTGCGTTGGGTCGGGGAGCCGGGCAGCATGGCGGGGTGGCTGATCTGCTGTGGGATGACGTGGGCTGTTTCTTCGACCCGGATTTGATGCGGTCGCTGCCGGACGTGCGTGTCCCGAATGCGTCGGTTCAGGGGCACTCTCGCTCATGGAGTCCTCGACCGTCATGAACTGCTCCCCGCCCGCCTCGACGTCACGGTCGCTGCGGCTGAGGGCGGGCAGGACGAGAGCGGTCCGTCCGCACACGCGTGGGAACGGTTTGGCGGCGGCGACGACGGTGGCGACGGGGTGGCATGAGAGCGGGAAGCCATGATCTCCCTGGGGCGGGAGTCGCGCGGTTCAACGACACCGCGGTGTCGGCCTCCGCTTGCGGGCCTGTTTCACTTCCTGGTCAATGGCCCAGGCGTCGGCGACCGGGCCCAGGTGGCCGAGCTTGTCGGGGTTGATGACCGAGCGGATGGTCTGGATCTGCCCGTCGAGCACGTCGAGGGCGAGGATGTGGAGGACCTTGCCGTCGCGGTCGAGGAAGACCGCGCCCGGCTGACCGTTGACCTCGTGCGGTTCGAACGTGATGTCGACCCGGGCCATCAGAGGGTAGACGGTGGCGAGCAGCCGGGCCACGTTCTCCGCGCCGGCGACGGCCTTGGCCAGCTGCGGGGCCTTGCCTCCGCCGTCCCCGATGAGCTGGACGTCGGCGGACAGCAGACTCTGCAATCCGTCCACATCGCCCTGCGCCAGTGCCTCGAAGAACCGACTCGCGAGCTCCTGCCGCTCCTGGCGGTCCGCTTCGAACCGGGGCCGCCCCTCGTTCATGTGGCGGCGTGCCCGTACGAGCAGCTGCCGGCACGCCGCTTCCGAGCGCCCCACCGCGGCGGCGATCTCGTCGAAGCCGAAGGCGAAGACCTCCCGCAGCACGAACACCGACCGCTCCAGCGGGCTGAGTCGCTCCAGGAGCAGCAGCGCCGCCATCGACACCGAGTCGGCCAGCTCCGCCGCGCGGGCCGGGTCCTCGTACGGATCGTCCAGCAGCGGCTCGGGCAGCCACGGTCCGACGTACTCCTCACGCCGCATACGGGCGGAGCGCGGCACGTCGATCGCGATCCGCATCACCGTGGCAGACAGGAACGCCTTGGCCGACACGGGCCGGGTGGTCGAGGCGTCGTAGCGGAGCCAGGCCTCCTGCACCGCGTCCTCCGCCTCGCCGACGCTGCTCAGGATCCGGTACGCGATCGAGAACAGCAGCGGCCGCAGCTCCTCGACTCCTCGACCTTGCCCACGCCGACTCCCCCCTTGGGTCCGTGTACCTGGCCGGACCCGCGCCGGCGAGGCATCCTTCGAAGATCATCCGATGTGTGAGCGGAGCAGACAGCGCTCGGCGCCGCGACCGCCCTGCCCGCCTTGACCCCGGCGCCCTGGCCCCGGTGGGCCTGAGCCGGGCCAGGGCGCCGTGGCGGTTCAGTGGAACTGGCCGACCTGGTAGTTGCCGGCCGGCTGCCGGGTGATGATGTTCAGCCGGTTCACCGTGTTCATGAACGAGACCAGCAGCACGAGAGCGGCGAGCTGCTCCTCGTCGTAGTGCTGGGCGGCACGCGCCCACACCTCGTCGCTGACCCCGGTGGCTGCGTCCGCGACCCGGGTCCCCTGTTCCGCCAGTTCCAGCGCGGCGCGCTCGGCCTCTGTGAAGACCGTTGCTTCCCGCCAGGCCGCGATCAGGTTCAGCCGCACTGGGGTCTCGCCGGCTGCGGCGGCTTCCTTGGTGTGCATGTCGATGCAGACCGCGCATCCGTTGATCTGACTCACGCGCAGCGCCACCAGCTCCTGCGTCGTGGCCGGCAGCGGTGCATCCCCGTCACCTGCCTGCTGTCCGACCGCATCGTCACCCGAGCGGCGGACGAGCCGTCGCCGGTGGCTGCCGGATGAAGAGCCTGGTGCAATGGTCGTTCAGGGGGCGGGGCGAATCGAGTGGAATGAGGAGCGCCTGTGCCGGATGTCACCGTCGTCGTCATCGTCTACAACGATGCCGATCGCCTGAGCCGCGCAGTGCTGTCGGTACTCCATCAGTCGCTGCGGAATCTCGAAGTGATCATTGCTGACGACTGCTCGACCGACAGTACGCCGGCCGTGGCCCGGTCTCTCCAGGATGCGGACCCGCGGGTCCGCTACGTCCGGTTGGACAGCAACAGCGGTGGATGCAGTGCGCCACGCAACGCGGGCATGGCGGCTGGGCGGGCGCCTTACGTCATGTTCCTCGACAGCGACGATGAACTGCCCAAGCACGCCTGCAAATCGATGCTGCTCGTCGCGGAGCGGACCGGGGTGGATTTCGTCACCGGCGAAGTCACCCGAGTCTTCGAGGAGACCCGTGCCACCGGGCTGTGGTATCCGGCCCTCTTCGACGAGGTCCGGATCGTCGAAGGGGTCCGCCAGGCGCCAGAATACTTCCACGACCATCTCGCGACGAACAAGCTCTACCGAGCCGACTTCATCGCCGCTCACGGCCTGCGCTTTCCGGAGGGCATTCACTACGAGGACCAGCTGTTCACCGCCATGGCCTACACCATGGCCCGCAGCTTCGCCGTCGTTCCGTGGCCCGTCTATACATGGCGGCTCTCGGCCGACCCGGCCAACCTGTCCATCTCCTCCAGTCGCCACAAGCTGAGGAACGTGGCCGACCGGATCGCCGTGGCCCGGCGCATCGACCAGTTCCTCGTCCAGAGTGGCAACGCCGACCTGCGCCCGTTCAAGGATGAGAAGTTTCTCCGCCACGACCTGCGCCTCTACCTCGGTGATCTCCCCTTCCGGCACAGGGAGTGGACCGAACGGTTCGCCGAGCTGGTGACGCCCTACCTCGACGAGCTCACCACCGAGGCGATGGGCTCGGTGTGCCGGGAACAGCGCATCTGTCACTACCTGCTCCGCTCCGGCCGCCTCGACGAGGCGAAGGAGGCTGCCCGAAGTCTGGGCAGACCGCGGATCGCCCCACGACGCGTGAGCAGAGCATCCGGGCGGACGTACTGGGGACGCCCCACCCCGGAACACGACTCCGACGGCAGCCGCGAACTGGACATCAGCGAGTGGCATCTGGACGAGCAGCCCTTCTCGTCCGCCCCCCTGCGGCACGAGGTGCACGCTCTCACTCCGGCGGGTCGCGTGCTGCGCCTCCATCTGCGCACATACGACCCGGCGCGGCTGATCTCCGACCCCGAGCAGGTGACCGCGCAGTTGTGGCTCGGCGCGGGGGGCGCGCCGTTGAAAGTCCCGTTCCAGTATCTGGTGGGCGGAGGAGGCCCGGATGTGTACAGCGCCTGCATCGAGCTCGATCTCCGGCGCGTCCCGCTGAGTGCCAAAGGCTTCAAGGGCCGCCGTCACCCTGTGGTGGTCCTCGAACGGCTGGGGATGAAGCGCACCGATGTCGTGCTTGCGCCGCCTGACCTGCTTCCGCTATGCGCTCACCTGACGCTGCACGGCACGCTCGCCGGCCAGGACGTTCGCGTGGCGTGTGAAGGCAAGGGAGCCGGGCGGCTGGAATTCACCTGGTCACGATCCGGCGCACTCGCCCACGCGGAAACGCTGGTGCCGCAGGTACGGCCCCTGCGCCGGAAGGTCCGGCAGGTGCGGCGCAAGTTCACCGGGGCGCACGCCAAGGCGCTCGCCTATCGCGAGCTGCAGAAACTGCCGGTGGACAACGCACTGGTGGTGTTCGAGGCCCTGGAGGGCCGTGGCTACACCGACAGCCCGCGCTACATCTACGAGGAACTGGTCCGACGTGGGCTGCCGCTACGCGCCGTCTGGTCCTATTCGGGTGATCCTGCCGCTTTCCCGAAGGGCGTGAACCTGGTCAGGCGCGGCAGCTGGGAGTACGTCCTGGCCCTCGCCCGCGCCCGCTACTGGGTGGACTCGCACGGCTTCCCCTCGGTCTACCCGAAACGCCCGGGAACCCGCTATCTCCAGACCTGGCACGGACAGGCCGTCAAGCACATGGGATTCGACCTCGCCGCGCTGCGCTTCGGCAGTCCTGAGCGGCAGCAGAAGCATCGCGACATGATCTCGCGCTGGGACGTCCTCATCTCGCCCAGCGAAGAGTTCGAACGCACCTTCGTCCGGGCGAACGAGTTCACAGGTCGGCTGCTGACGTGCGGGCTCCCCCGAAACGACGTGCTGGTCCGCTGCGACGAGCCCGAACAGCTCGAACGGGCCCGGGCCGCCCGAGCCGCACTGCAGATCCCGTACGGACGCAAAGTGCTGCTCTACGCGCCGACCTTCCGGGACGGGAACAACTCAGGCGGTTCGATCCGGGTGGACCTGGCCGAACTGGTGGAGAAGACCGCCCACGAATGGATCACCGTGGTGCGCCCCCATTACTACGACCGCTTCACCGTGCCACGCGAACTGGGACACGCCGTGCGCGACGGCCGCGCGTTCCCCGACATCAACGACCTGCTGCTCGCCTCGGACGCGCTGCTCACGGACTACTCATCGGTGATGTTCGACTACGCGAACCTCCGGCGTCCCATCCTGCTCTTCACCGACGACTACGACGAGTACAGCACCCGTGCTCGTGGCACCTACTACAACCTCCCGGATATCGCCCCCGGCCCCATGCTGACCACCACCGGGGAACTCGTGGAGGCGATGCGGGACCTGGACCAGGTACGGATGAAGTGGGCCGACGCATACGCCGCCTTCAACGCCAGGTTCAACGCCCGCGAGACCGGACGGGCCAGTGAATCCGCCGTCGACATGTTCTTCGGAGGTGGCGGCAGATGAGCACTGGAGCGCAGACCACCGGGCACCGCCGGAACCTCTTCCTGGTGGGCATCGACGTCGACTCGATGGGCGGATCACAGCGGGTACTGCACACCCTCGCCCAGGGTTTTGGGCAACGCGGACACCACGTCGACCTGATCGGTATCAGACCGAGCGCAGAACCGTACGAGTATTTTCGCGAACCGGCCTACCGGCACACCACTCTCTACAGCAGGCCGTCGGCCCCGCTCCGGCAGGCCCAGCGCCTCAGCGAGCGGCTCAGCCCCGTCCGAATGCGCGCGGCACGCGCTGCCCGGGCCGAGCGGGCGCGGGCCAAGAAGAAACTGGCGCAGCGGTTCGCCTCCGTGGACGACGGCTACGTCATCATCGGCTCCCCCTGGGCGGTCGACTGGCTCGCATCCGTGGAGTGGTCGCATCTCAAGGGCATCGGGCAGTACCACGAGTCGTTCGACCAGGCCCAGGGCACACACCACCTCCGCCTGATCCGGCGTCACTACCCGCTGCTGGAGAAGTCGGTCTTCCTCAGCGAGGGGGACGTCGCCGCATTCCAGCGTGACCGGCTGCCGAACACGACCGCCATGCCCAACCCGCTGCCTTTCGCGTCCACGGCCCCGGCACCGCTGGACACCCGGCGCATCGGTGCGGTCGGCCGGCTGGACGCTGTCAAACGGCTGGACCGCCTCATCGACGCCTTCGCGCTCACCTGCGCCGATCTCCCGGACTGGGAGCTGCACCTCTTCGGCGACGGCCCTCAGGAACCGTATCTGCGAGAGCAGGCGGCACGCCTCGGGATCGGTGACCGGGTGCGATTCCGTGGCAGCGTGTCCGACGTGGCGGCGGCGTACCAGGAACTGGCCGTGGTTGCCCTCACGAGCGAATGCGAGGGACGTCCGATGGTGCTGGCGGAAGCGGCCGGCTGCGGCGTACCGTGCGTGAGCTTCGACCTGTCGGCAGGGGTGAGAGAACTCATCGACGACGGACGTACGGGCACTCTCGTGCGGCCGGGAGACATCGCTGCTCTGGCCGGCGCCCTGCGGCAGCTCGCCGATGACACGGAGCTGCGCCGCCGCTACGGCCTCGCTGCCCGGTCCCACGTCGCCCCGCTCGAGCTGTCCGTCGTACTGGACAGATGGGAGCGTCTGTTCGACGAGATAGACCGCTGACACGAGGCAATCGGAACGGGGCCGTCCCTGGTCGTGCCGTCCCACCGCCGAGGCGGGTCCAGAGAAGAGAGCAGCGGCAAGAAGAGAGCAGCGTCGCTCACCGAAACGGATCTTGCGCATATGGCAGCAGAAACAGACCCTCATCGGCCCACGGGCAAGGTCAGCGTCATCGTGATCGGTTACAACGATGCGCGGCACATCAAGCATGCTGTGCTGTCCGCGGTGCGCCAGGGCCCGGCCGTTGCCGAGGTCCTTGTGGTCGACGACGCCTCGACCGACGACACTGCCGCGGTGGTCGCGGATCTCGCGCGTCGGTATGCCCCTGTCCGAGTCGTGCGCCGCACGGTCAACAGTGGCGGTTGCGGTACCCCCCGCAACAACGGTCTACGCGAGGCCACGGCCCCCTATGTGATGTTCCTGGACAGCGACGACGAGCTTGCGCCCGGCGCGGTCGACGCCCTGCTCGCGGCCGCGGTACGTCATGGCGCACCCGTCGTCGCGGGTGCGTGCCTGCGCCGTGAGCTGCCCGAGATGCGCGACACCCCCTGGCAGAACGCGCTCTTCCAGCGGGCAGGCGTCCACAACTCTCCCGCTGAGTTGCCCGCTCTGGTGCGCGATACGTTGTGCGTCAACAAGCTCTACTCGCGCGCCTTCCTGTCCGAGCACGGTGTCACGTTTCCTGAAGGAGCCTTCCGCTACGAGGACTTCGTCTTCACCGCGCGGCTGCTGGCCGCGTCACCCCGTATCGCTCTGATCCCCGACATCGTCTACCTCTGGCATGTTCGCCGCTCGGCCGTACAGCCGTCGATCTCACTGGCCCGCAGCGGCGTCGACAACTGGCTCAGCAGACTGCAGGCACACCGCAGTGCGGTCGAGGTCTTCGAGCGGGCCGGCCAGAAGCAGTTGGCCCATGCCGCCCGGGTGAAGTTCCTCGACCACGACCTGCGGATGTACGTCCACGAGCTTGGCACTCACGACAGCCGTCACCACGCCGAGTGGTGGCGGCTCACCCGCGAACACCTCGCCTCCTTCGACGAGTCGGACCTGCGCGCCGCCGATGCCCCCGCCCGTTGGCTCGCCAGGGTCGTCACCGGGGCCGACCGTCCACGCGACCTGGCGAGGCTCATCGGACTGGGCAGCAGCCCGGCCCGGCTGCTCCCGCCATACGCGTGCGTGAACGGGCGTGCCGTCTGGGCGGCGAACCTGCCCGAGGTCGTGCTGGACAGTATCGAGAGCGAGCCGCTCAGCCGACTGCCGGTCAGCATCGACGCCGAACTGCACGTATGGGGGTGGCCCAGGGCCCTGCAGATCACGGTGCACGAGCTCTACGGACGGCTTGCCGCAGCGGTTCCGAAGACCTTGGACATCGAGCTGCGGCGCCGAACCGACGGACGCGTGGGCCTGAGCCGCAGCAGCGTCCTGAAATGGCACCAGGGACCGGACGGCCTGACGTGGAATGGCACGGTCCTCCTGAACGGTCTCGACAGTATGGCGGGCCAACACGCCCACGGGCTCGATGCATGGGATGTATGGGCCCGGCTGCACTGCGCCGACGGCTCCTCGGTCTACACCTGCGTCCGCGCCACCGGGTCCGGACTGCGGCGTACGGTCATCCCGGGCCGACGCCGCGGGGTGACGCTGGTCCAGCCCTACGCGACGGCCGGCGGCTCGCTCGCCCTCCGCATCGCACCCGGCCCCGGGGCTGCGGCGGTCGTGGTGAAGCGCAGGCTTCGGCGGCTGATGAGCAGGGACGTGGAGTAGGAGGCTCGCGTCCGGCCGCCGGGCCGCCTCCCCCGCGCCCCAGGCCGGCCCGTTCGGTAGTTTCTCGACCGTCAGCGAGGGCCGGGTGGGCGGCGAGCACCGGAAGTGGGGCCCCATCGGCCTTGGCTGGAACTGGCCAGCCACGGCTAAGTGGTCGCCGCCCTCGACCACCCGTACGACTCCGCCACCGTCGTCCTCACCGACGGCCGAACGATCAACACCAAGCTCGCCTTGACTTACGACCCGGTGCAAGCGACGAGGGTTCGGGCCGCCGACCTCAGCTTCGTCCCCACTCCGCTGGGCCGTCTGAACCGAGGTGAGATCGCGGGCCCGCTGAGCGGACGTCTGGAAACCGGCCGGGTCGCGGTGACCGGCCACTCCGTGAGCGGTGCCGCCCTGCACGCAGCCCGCCAGGACCGCCGGTTCGATGCCGCCATCGATCTGGACGGCTACCCCCACGACCCCACCCCGCGTTCCTTCCACCAGCCCGTGCTCGCGCTCACCCAAGCCATCACCCCGGAAACCGACCCCCGGCGCGTCCGGCGACGCGCCCACGGCACCATCCTGCCTCGGCGTCCATCGACCCCATGCCCCTGAGCCATGCCGGGACCTCGTCGGCCGGACCGTATGCGTGGGTCATCGACGACCAGACGATGCAGCCGAGTTCGTTGATCACGCGCGGCATTGTGCGGGAGGGCACTGACACCAGTCCGGGTCCACATGAGCGCTCTGACAGGCCGTACTCCGCGCGACGGTGATTGAGCGTGCCCCCCGGATCCGGTGGACCGCGACTTCGTCGCCGCCGCACCGAACCCGTACTGGGTGGCGGACTTCACCCGCGTCGCGGCCCGGGCCGGCACCGTCTACGTCGCCTTTGTCGTCGACACCTCCACCGGCTCGCTCGGCGACGCCTACGACAATGCCTTGATGGAGCCCACGATCGGCCTGTTCGAGATCCCCGTCGTACCGGACAGGGGGAACGTGCCGCCCTGTGTCGGCGCGCTCAGCCGCATACCCGGTCCCGCCAGTAGAGGAATGTGCCGACGGGATCGGGGACGAGGTCCCAGGGCTGACTGGTCATGCGGCGGCCGATGCGACGGAAGACGAGCGCGGCCTGATCCCTGCGGTGGGTGCGAGTCAGGGCGAAGGCGAGGAGATTGAGGTCGGCGAGCGCCTCGGCGTGCGGCGGGGCGTCGGCGTGGAACCACTTGGCCAGGGCGGTGTCGATCTCCGCGGCGGCCTGCGGCTCGTTCCAGTGGGCGGCGACTCCCACGACGCTCGTCGAGCGCAGGCCTTCCCGGTGCGCGACGAGTTCGGCGCGGGCAGCGAGTGGCAGCAGGGCGATGGGCGAGCCGTGGGGGGCCCGAGCCGCGCTGTGGCGGGCGAAGTCGAGCATCTCGGCCAGCGTTCCGTGCCCGCGCGGGGAGAGATGGCGCAGCAGCCGGTGGTAGGCGGTCCGGTTCCACGGGTCGCGGTTGACGGCCTCGGTCCACAGAGGGACGAGCGCATGGGACTTGGCTCCGCAGGCGTACATCAGGTCCAGCAGAGCCAGCCAGGGTGAGGGGTCCTCCGGCATGGCCTCCGCCGCGCGAATGCAGTCGTTGTACGCCTCCGAGGACTCCGACCGGATCGCTCCGTCCGCCCGCGCCACCCGTGCGTACGCCCGCACGACGAGGGCATCGGGGTCCTTCGGGCGGTCCGCAATCCACCGGTTGGTGACCAACGGCGGCAGGGCGGGGGCCAGTACGGAGATCCGGTGCACCCGCCGGTCCCAGTCCCGGCCGGTCGCACGCAACAGCTTCGCGACGGGCTCCCACGGCGGGCGGCTCGCACCGGCCCCGAGACCGTGCAGCTGCTTGGCGGGGCGCAGCTCCGTCAGGGTCCGGCGCAGTTCGCGGTCGTCGAGCTCGGGGCCCGTGATCACGGGTGTTCGGCGTTGCAGCATCTGGTCGCTTCCAGTAGAGGCGCGGCTGACGAGTGGGCGGCTCGTGCGCGGCTGAGAAGCGGAGCGGGCGCCGGCAGTCAGGGCCAGGACGGTGGCGCCCGCCCCGCGGTTCGGGGGGCGATGTCCGGGCGGGATGGTGGTCCCGGCCGGCTCTGGGGCTGCGATTCGGTCTTGGGGTTTGTCCCGACCTTCGCGGGTTCGGTGAGTTGTGCTCGGTCGTGACGTCGGTGGCAGCCGGATGACGGGGGCCGGGTCGCGAGCGCAGTGTGCCGGCAGCCAGGGGTGCAGCGGTGCAGCCAGGGCCCCGTCGGCAGGGGCCGGGCCCGGTGGGTCTCCCCCGGACGAAAAGCCGGGGGAGACCGGGGCGTTCCGGGGCGGGATACGCCTCAGCAGCAGCGGCTGGGGGTGTCCTGCTCGCGGTGTTCTGTGCGCATCCGCTCGTACTCGCGGCGGGTGGGCAGTGGCCCATGGGGATGGTGGCGGCGGTGGCGTTCGCAGTAGCGGTCGTACTCGGCCTCGCCGGTCAGTTCCCGCGCGTACCAGAGCACGGCGCCCAGTGCCTTCCGGACGGTTCTCATGAGCCCGCCCCCACCAGGGACTCGGTGCTGCGCTGCTCCGGCACGTCGATACGGGATGCGACGTACGGCGCCTCGGTCGTCGGTAGCGGCTCGGTGGAGCGGACGGCGCGGACGCACACCACGGCGCAGTTGACAAGGACCGTGAGGACCAGCAGAAGGAAGACGGCCATGATCACCCCGTCGACCGTGTTGTTGAGCACGATGGTGTGCATGTCGTCCATGGTCTTGGCGCCCGGCAGCAGTCGGCCGTCCTCGATGGCCTGCGCGTACTTCTCCCGCAGGGCGAAGAAGCCGATGGCCGGGTTGTCGGAGAAGATCTTCTGCCAGCCGGCGGTGAAGGTGACGGCCACGTCCCAGGCCAGCGGGATGCCGGTGACCCAGGCCCAGCGCAGTTTGCCGTGCTTGATCAGCAGCGTCGTGGTGACGGCCAGGGCGACCGCGGCCAGCAGCTGGTTGGCGATGCCGAAGAGCGGGAACAACTGCTTGATGCCGCCGAGCGGGTCGGTGACGCCGGCGTAGAGGAAGTAGCCCCACGCGCCCACGACGATGGCGCTGGTGATCCAGATGCCCGGCTTCCAGGTGACCCGGCCGATCGGCTTCCAGACGTTGCCCAGCATGTCCTGGAGCATGAACCGGCCGACCCGGGTGCCGGCGTCCACCGTGGTGAGGATGAACAGCGCCTCGAACATGATGGCGAAGTGGTACCAGAAGGCCTTCATCCCCGCCCCGCCGAACACCGTGGCGAAGATCTCCGCCATGCCCACGGCCAGGGTGGGCGCGCCACCGGTCCGCCCGACCAGCGTCTCCTCCTCGACGGCCTCGGCCGCCGCGGCGAGCTGGTCCGGGGTGATGGCGAAGCCCAGGTTCTTCACCGCCTCGGAGGCGCTCTCCACGGTCGGCCCGAGCAGCGCGGCCGGGGAGTTCATCGCGTAGAAGAGACCCGGCTCCAGCACGCAGGCGGCGATCAGGGCCATGACGGCGACGAAGGACTCCGTGAGCATGGAGCCGTAGCCGATCACCCGGACCTGGGACTCCTTCTGGATCAGCTTCGGAGTGGTGCCGGAGGAGATCAGGGCGTGGAAGCCGGACAGGGCACCGCAGGCGATGGTGATGAACAGGAAGGGGAACATCGACCCCGCGAACACCGGACCGGCTCCTGTGGAGGCGAACTCGGTCACCGGCTCGGCCTTGAGCACGGGGGCGGCGATCACCACGCCGACGGCCATCAGGGCGATGGTGCCGACCTTCATGAACGTCGACAGGTAATCGCGGGGGGCCAGCAGCATCCACACCGGGAGCACGGAGGCGACGAAACCGTAACCGACCAGGCAGAAGACCAGGGTCTCCGGGCTCCAGACGAAGTACCCGGCCAGCGAGGAGTCCGCGACCCAGCCGCCGCCGAGGATGGCGAGCAGCAGCAGCACCACACCGATGACACTGGTCTCCACGACCTGGCCGGGCCGCAGGTAGCGCAGGTAGAAGCCCATGAAGAGGGCGATGGGGATGGTCATGGTGACCGAGAAGGTGCCCCAGGCGGACTCCGCCAGCGCGTTGACGACGACCATGGCCAGGACCGCGAGCAGAATGATCATGATGGCGAAAACGCCGATCAGCGCGGCGGCACCGCCGACCTTGCCGATCTCGTCCCGGGCCATCTGTCCCAGGCTCTTGCCGTCCCGGCGCATGGACAGGAACAGGACGATCATGTCCTGCACCGCGCCCGCCAAGATCACGCCCACGATGATCCAGACGGTGCCCGGCAGATACCCCATCTGCGCGGCCAGGACCGGGCCCACCAGAGGGCCGGCACCCGCGATGGCCGCGAAGTGGTGGCCGAACAGCACCCGCTTGTCGGTGGGGTGGTAGTCGACACCGTCCTCCAGCCGCTCCGCCGGAGTGGCACGCGTGTCATCGACCTCCAGTACCCGGCGGGCGATGAACCGCGAATAGAAGCGGTACGCGATCGCATACGAGCCCAGGGCCGCCACCACCAGCCAGACGGCCGAGATCTCCTCGCCCCTGGACAGGGCCAGCACGCCCCACCCGATCGCTCCGGCCACGGCGATAGTGCCCCACAGCAGGATGTTGCGCGGGGTCAAGCGGTTGGCCCGGTTCTGTGACCGGGGGGCTTCGGGCAGGGCGGATTTTGACATGGCGGCTCCTCACCTCTGGTGTGTTCGGTGACGACGTGCTGTGTTGCGGATCAGGGCCCGGGCCGGCGATGCCGGCGACCAGGATCGGGACGGCGATGCGAGTTCCTGGTCAGCAGATACGCGCCGAGCAGGGCGAGACCGCATCCAGGAACCCAGGCCAGCTGGTACCAGTAGAAGAACGGCACTCCTGCCAGCCTCGGGCGTGCACCCCCGTACCAGGGAACCCACAACAGCCCGGCCGCTGGGGCGAGGAGCAGCACGGCTGCCGTGACGCGCCGCAGCCGGTGTGGGACGAGGGGTGTCATGCCGTGTACTCCTATCGCGCCATCGGTGGGTTTTCCAAAGAGTTGCCGAGCGGCGGCGACCGGTTGACAGCGAATATCCAGAATGTTTCCCGCTGATTTCTGTCATCCGAATCGACCATCCGCGCAACCGGCTTGATCCGCTGTGGCGGACATCCGAGAGGGCCGTTGACGAGTGATGGTCCGTTTCGAAGGTGGGGTTGGGTGAGGCGACCTGGTCGCGTGCCGAGTCACGGTCGGGCCAAGTGCCAAGTGCCAAGTGCCAAGTGCCAAGCCGGCCTTGGGCGCGGCGGTGCCGCAGCCGACGAGACGCTGCGACGAACCGGAGCTACGGCGATGCCTCGGAACGAGCTACGCCACGGGATGGCCGGGCACCATCGGATTCACGCCCACGTCCACTCATTCAGCCCGCTCTGTATCCCGACATCGCGGCAAGATCTTGGGTGATCGGACAGCTGCCGTCGACGCGGTCTCACCGGGGCAGCCTGGGGCACCCTTCACCGTCTCCAAGGCGCCCCCCGGACCGGGCCGGAGGGCGCCGGTCTCGGTCGGCTGCAACTGTCGTGCCCGAGGAGTGGCGTGGAAGAGGCGGCGGGCCGGGGTGGCCATGGCTTGGCGAACGCCAACCCGGACCTTCTCGCCGGCGGCCTGTTCCGGGCCGGTCCACCCAGGCGGCCATCGCGCGGCCCGGTACCGGCTGTTGCGGTAAACACTGTGCGGCGGCTGCGTTGGGGTGCCGGTGCGGACGTCGGCGACCAGGCGGTGAGCTTGCAGCCACAGCACAAGGCAGGAGGAGGGAGAGCCGGTTCAGGCGCCAGGACCGACTACGGGATCCGGAATGGTTCGGAGGAAACCATGGCAGCGGGGTTGTGCCCATGGCTGAAGATCGCACTGGAGCCGGAAGGCGCCTGGTTCAGGACCCAGAGGCCGATCAGTACGGCGAGGGCGAAGACGACCGTGATGAGGACCGTGAGGACCAGGCGGCGCCTGCGCTCCCTCCTGAGCCAGCTCCCACGGGCGGTGCGAAAGGCATCGGGGGCGGGGTGCAGTTGGCCGGCGAGGGCTTCGAGGGCCTCGCTGAGCTGCTCTTCGGTACCCCGGGCGTTGGGAGTGCTGTTCATCGCCGGGCCTCCAGCGCCTGGGTGAGAGCGGCGATGCCGCGTGAGGTGTGGGTCTTCACCGATCCTGCGGAGATGCCCATCGCCGCGGCAATCTCGCTTTCCTTCAAGCCCAGCCAGTGGCGCAGTACGAGAGCTTCGCGCTGCCGGGCGGGCAGTTGCTGCAGAGCCTGGACCAGGGTCCGCTGGTCGTCACGGAGCAGCGCCGAGTTCTCGGCCGAGGCGATCCAGTCGGCGGGTGGCGCCTCGGTGTGCCGCCGGGCGACCTGGAGATGACGTATACGCATACGAGTCAGGTTGCAGACGATTGTGCGCAGATAGCCCGCCGCGGACTCGACGTCCCGTAGCTTCCGCCATTTTCGGTACATCTGGTAGTAGGCCTCGGCCACGATGTTCTCCGGGTCGTCGGCGCCCAGCAGCGCGGCGAGGCGGAGCATCGAGGGATAGTGCTCGTCGAAGAGCCGGACGACGGCCGCCTCCCGTTCCGGGTCGGCGGGACCGCGCGGCGCGGGCGGTGCGGGCGGTGCGGCCTGAGTGGGCTTGTCGGCCGCCCCATGCTGCACAGGTGTGCCATCGGTTCCGTCATCGCCGGCGACCGGCGGTCCCGCAGGCTGCGGGACACTGGTCGGGGTGGTTCGTGTCATGAGCTGCTCTCTCCCGTCCCAGGAAGACGTCTGTCCGGTCGGTATGGGGGCCGCACGGTGGTGTCCGCGCCCCGGGCTGTGCCCATCCGGTTCAGTAGGGCGGTGCCGGCCAAGGTGATCGTCAGATTCAGGAGCAGGGCTGCCAGCCCCGCATAGATCTCCAGGGGCGGACCGGAAAGGCCGAGCCCAGGGAGGGACACGAGGGGGGAGAACCCCTCTCGAACGACCATGATCGTGCCGGACGCCATGCCGGCGGCCCATCCGGCGATCAGCGCTCGGTGGTGCAGTCTGGCTGTGAACAGTCCGATGGCCACCGCGGGGAAGACCTGGAGAATCCATACGCCGCCGAGGAGCTGGAGGTTGATCGCAGCCTGGTCCCGGAGCCCCAACACGAAGGCGATGGCTCCCGCCTTCGCGATGAGGGTGACCGCTTTGGCGATCCTCACCTGGCGCTTGGGCGTGGCGGTGGGATGGAAGTACTCGGCGTACACATTACGCACGAATGAGGTCGCCGCCGCGATCGACATGACGGCAGCGGGCACGAGCGCGCCCACGGTGATGGCACCGAAGACCAGGCCGGCCAGCGGCGCCGGCATGAGGCGGTCCACCAGGACGGGGACGGCGGCCTCGGCGCCCCCGTCGGGGGCCTGCACGCCCGCGGCGAGCGCGGCGATGCCGAGCAGTCCGAACACGGCGAGTACAGCGGTCCAGGCGGGCAGGGCGATGGCGACCTTGCGCAAGGTGTCCGGTCCGGAGGCGGCGAATGCCGCGGTGAGGACATGCGGGTACATGAGCAGTGCCAGTGCCGATCCGACGGCAAGGGTGGCGAAGGCCGGTTGCTGACCGGGGCCCAGAACGAGGGAGACGCCGCCGGAGCCCGGTCCGGCGAGCCGACTGGCCGCCTCGTCGAAGACCGCGCCTGGCCCGCCCAAGCGGGCCAGGACAAGCCATGTGATGGCCATTACCGAGCCGTATACTCCCACGGCCTTGAGAGCCGAGATCACGGTAGGTGCGCGCAGGCCGTGCCGGTAGGTCGCCACTGCGAGGCCGGTGAAGATCGCGGCCATGACGAGGTCCCCGGTGGCGGCATTCGGGTAGAGACCGCCTGCACTGAGGACGGCGCGGATACCCAGGAGTTGCAGGGCCAGGTAGGGCATGGTCGCGAGAATGCCGGTGACTGCGACCGCCAGGGCAAGTGGCGCCGAGCCGTAGCGTCCGCGGACGAAGTCGGCGGGGGTGACGTAGCCGTTGGTACGGGCCACGCTCCACATCCGGGGCAGCAGGACGAAGGCCAACGGGCAGACGATCACGGTGTAGGGGAGGGCGAAGAAGGCCAGCGCTCCGGTTCCGTACACAAGGCCGGGGACGGCGATGAAGGTGTAGGCGGTGAATACGGTCCCGCCCAGCAGCAGCCACGTCCAAACGGTCCCAAGACTGCGATCGGCCAGTGCCCATCCTTCGAGGGAGGGCAAGGCGTCGTTGCTGTGCAGGCGGCGGGCGGTGAGGGCAACCACGGACGCGCCGCCGATGACGGCGAGGAACGTCGCGGCCATGGGGCCTTCGGTCATCGGTCACCGTCCTTGGCGTCCGTCTGGGGGTCTGGCTGGGTGCACGGCCCCTGTTGCCTACGAGTTGCGTTCGGCGCGGATCCCGATGACAGGAATGTGGCGGAAATCTTCTGGACACTCGCTGTCAACCACAATGCGGCGGGGATGGCACCGCTCCCACAGGACCGTAGAAATGAGGAGATTACAGTAGGAACGAGGTGATTACTGGCAAGTAATGAGGCCCCCGCAGTCGGCCGGCATCGACCCGGCGAAGGGTCACAGCCGCGAAGAGCCCGCCTTGTCGCCGGCCGGTCACCGCGGGGGACCGCATCAGCCAGGTGGCGCGCCGGTCGGTGAGCTGCCCAGCCCGGTCCACACGCAGCCGCAGGCGGCGATCGGGAGGGCGGGGGGCGGGTCTTGATTTTGTCCTGGTCGACGACGAGCTTCACACCGCCGGAGGCGGCGGCGGAGATGATCCGCAGGTTCTTGCCCTCGGACTGCACTTACGCGTTGATCGACGGCCAGGGGCGATGAAGCCGATGTCGAGCGAGCCGCCGGTGAGGGCCTCGATCTCGCAGGGCCTGCGTTGAAGGTCTGCGGCTTGATCGTCGTGCTGCCCCGCATGGGGATCGTTGAGCGGAGCCTGGCGTGGATCATGCACACCCGCCGTCACGCCCGACTCCCGAACGACTCGTCCGGCACTCCAAGACCCTGCTCGCCAGGGCCGCCATTATGCACAGGACCATGCGACTCGTGTGCCAGTCAGCCCCGCCGGTCGCACCGCCATCGACCGGCCCCTGGTAGTCGCGCCCAGGGCGCGGGGGCTCATCGTCCAAGAGCGTGACAAAGGCCGGCCGGCCCAGCGGGTGAAGTACGGATCAACGGGATCGTGCACCTGCGCACGGCGCTGCCCCGCGGACGCGATGGTTCCCATCGGCTGGGTGGCCGTGGGGGACCCGGCGCGGGTGCTTCCGCCCCAGGAGCACGAAGCGATCTGGGCCGTGCAGAAGGAACTGGACTTCCCCGGCTATGTGTTCGGCCTGGATCGGCCTGCGGAAGGCGAAAGCCTCATGCCGGCGATCTCGGAACGGTTCGGCCGTGCCCTCGGCCGTCACCGGGACGACCGCTTGCTCTGACCGTGGATAAACCCGCCGAAGACGATCAAGCCCAGTGGCCGCTTTGGCGGCGCGTGCTCAGAGCAGGCGCTGAGGACGTCCTCCCGGCCGGGTCCGGGCAGGCCACGTCCCGCAGGCCGACCCCGCACTTCGGCCACGTGCCGCCAGCCAATTCAGGACCGTGGTGAAGTCGTCGGTCGAAAGTGGGCTAACGACAGCTGCAAGGACGGTGACCCGCCGGTATGTCCATAGCAGAGCCGGCCGGCCCGGCACTCACGTGCTCCGGCACTGAGAGGCGATGGGGCGTCTGGCCCCGGCCCGTCGAGTCAGGGGCCAGCGCCGCTACCTGCCCGAGCACATCATCCGGGTCGCGATCACCCTCTATGGCAAACAGACCGGAGTACGGCCAGCCGCTCCACCTGCTCCGGGCGGTCCAGCGCCCAGCGGTGCGCAACGCGGGCGCCGCGGTCATGACCCACGACAGCGGCCCGCTCGAAGCCGAGCGACTCCACGAGGCCGGCCATGTCGGCGGCCATCCGCCGCTTGTCGTAACCGGTCACCGGTTTGTCGCTCAGCCCGTATCCGCGCAGGTCGGGAGCCACGACGGTGTAGTCGGCGGCGAGGTCTTCGAGCATGACGCGAGGGCCGGCAGCGGATCGTGCGGGCACCGGCCGGTGCTGGTGCGCTCGCATGATCGTGGAGTCCACCGAGATGTCCCAGTCGATCTCACCGGCGGCGTCCGCCGCGGTCTGGACTTGCTGCAGCAGACGCTCCCAGGTCCCGTCGCCGGCCACAGCCCGTTACTCACCGGCAGGAATGGCCGCAGTCGGCCGGCACGCGTTCGAGCCTGTCGATGCCATGGGCGGCGAAATGGGCGGCGGTTCGGCGTAGGGAGTCCGCGCAGGTGGCGGCCTCCTCGTGGGTGTCTCCGCGTCGTGGGACTGCTTGCCACCATGACGTACTTGAGGCAGTCGAGGGCGTCATGGATCTTCACGCTCCTGAGGAGGAAAGCGCGCCTCAGGGGTGCCCTGCGTCGGCCGGACGGGTCAACGGGTCAGCCGGTGGCCGGCTGGGCGAGGGCGTGCGGCGCGTGTGGTGCGGGTGGCGCGGAGGCGAGCGGGGCGTGGGTGCCGTTGAAGACCACGCTGGAGCCGGAGGGGGTCTGGTTGAGAACCCAGAGGCCGATCAGGACGGCGAGGGCGAAGACGACGGTGGCCAATACGGCCAGAACCAGGCGGCGCCTGCGTTCGCGGCGGTGCCAGGCGCGGCGAGCGGTGCGGTAGGCCTCGGAGTCGGGTTGCACCTGAAGGGCAAGGGTTTCGAGGGCCTCTCGGAGCTGCTTCTCGGTGCCTGCACCGTCAGGGTGAGTGTTCATCGGCGGGCCTCCATTGCTTGGGTGAGGGCGGCAAGGCCGCGAGCGGTGTGCGTCTTGACCGATCCTGTCGAAATGCCCATCGCCGCCGCGATCTCCCCCTCCTTGAGGCCCAGCCAGTGGCGTAGGACGAGAGCTTCGCGCTGCCGCGCGGGCAGTCGCTGGAGGGCATCGACGAGTACCCGTTGGTCGTCGCGGAGCAGCGCCGAGTTCTCGGCAGAGGTGACCAAGTCGGCCGACGGCGCCTCGGCGTGTCGGCGGGCAACCTGGAGGTGACGTATACGCATCCGGGTGAGATTGCAGACGGTGGAGCGCAGATACGCCTCCGCTGACTGAGCGTCGCGCAGCTTTCGCCACTTTCGGTAGATCTGGTAGTAGGCCTCGGCCACAACGTTCTCGGGGTCGTCGGCGCCGAGGAGCGCGGCGAGCCGGAGCATCGAGGTGTAGTGCAGGTCGAAGAGGAGGGCGACGGCCGCATCCTGTCCGTACTCAGCCGGGTCGGCCGTCGGACCCGCAGCCACATCGGCGGCGGGATGACGCGGCTTGGCCATGCCGTCGGCCACGGGTCTGGTGGTTTGTCTCATGGGTTGCTTTCTCCCGTCCCAGGCCGGTGCCTGGCTGCACGGCAGGTGGTGGGCAGTGCGGTGGAATCCGCGCCTTGGGGTATGCCGATCCGCTTCAGTACGGCGGTGCCGGCCAACGCGACAGTCAAGTTCAGGAGCAGGGCCACCAGCCCCGCGTAGATCTCCACGGAGTGACCGGGCAGGCCGAGCGGCACGAGAGGGGAGAAGCCCTCGCGTACGACCATGACCGTGCCGAACACCATGCCGGCGGCCCAGCCCGCGAGCAGCGCCCGGTGGTGAAGCCGACAGGTGTACAGCCCAATGACCACGGCGGGGAAGATCTGCAGGATCCACACGCCGCCAAGGAGCTGGAGATTGATGGCGTCCTGGTCCCGCAGTCCGAAGACGAAAGCCACCGCTCCGGCCTTCGCCGTGAGGGAGACCGCCTTGGCGATCCGCACCTGGCGCTTGGGGGTGGCGGTGCGGTGGAAGTACTCGACGTACACATTGCGTACGAAGGAGGTCGCGGCCGCGATGGACATGACGGCGGCCGGGACCAGTGCCCCCACGGTGATGGCACCGAAGACCAGGCCGGCCAGCGGCGCCGGCATGAGGCGGTCCACGAGGATGGGGACGGCGGCCTCGGCGCTGCCGTCGGGGGCCTGCACGCCCGCGGCGAGGGCGGCGATGCCGAGCAGCCCGAAGAGTGCGAGAACAGCGGTCCAGGCGGGCAGGGCGATGGAGACCTTGCGCAGGGTGTCCGGTCCGGAGGCGGCGAAGGCCGCGGTGAGGACGTGCGGGTACATCAGCAGGGCCAGCGCCGACCCCACGGCCAGGGTGGCGAAGGCCGGCTGCTGGTCGGGAGCGAGTACGAGGGAGGCGGTGGCGTCCGCCGGGACGGCGCCCGGCTCGGCGAGCCGGGCGGCCGCCGCGTCGAAGACCGCGCCAGGTCCGCCGAGGCGGGCCAGGACCAGCCAGCTGACGGCGAGCACCGAACCAAAAACGGCCATGCCCTTGAGCGCGGATATGACGGTGGGCGCGCGCAGCCCGTGCCGGTACGTCGCCACCGCCAGCCCGGCGAAAATCGCGGCCATCGCCAGGTCACCGGTGGCCGCGCTCGGATAGAGCCCGCCGGCGGTGAGTACCGCCCGGATGCCCAGGAGCTGCAGGGCGAGGTACGGCATGGTGGCGAGGATGCCGGTGAGGGCGACGACCAGGGCGAGCGGCGGCGATCCGTAGCGTCCGCGGACGAAGTCGGCGGCGGTGACGTATCCGTGGTCCCGCGCCACCTGCCACATCCGGGGAAGGAGCACGAAGGCCAGCGGGCAGACGATCACGGTGTACGGGAGGGCGAAGAAGGCGGGCGCCCCACTGCCGTATACGAGGCCCGGCACGGCGGCGAAGGTGTAGGCGGTGAAGATCGTTCCGCCCAGCAGCAACCATGTCCAGACGGTGCCGAGGCTCCGGTCGGCCAGCGCCCAGCCGTCCAAGGAGGGCAGCGTGTCTGCGGCGTGCAGACGGCGGGCGCTGACGGCGAGCAGGGAGGCACCACCGATGACGGCGAGGAATGCCGCAGCCATGGGGCCTTCCGTCATCGGTCACCGCCCTTGGTGTCCTACGTGTGCCGTCCTGTCGCGTACAAGTTGCATGGGCGGCCGGTTCCGAGGACACGAAACCCGCAGAAACTTTCTGGACATCCACCGTCAACCGAATGGCGGATTCTGGCAACTCTTACAGACGAACAGGAGAGAGGAGAGCACTGTGGTTCGGATCGCGTTCCCTCACCACGGTTGGCGCCGCTTTGCGGCCAGTGCCTGCCTGCTCGCCCCGGTCGTCGCACTGCTCTGCGTGCCCTGGTACGCGCAGGACCGGCCACAGCTGGCCGGGGTGCCGTTCTTCTACTGGTATCAGCTTGCCTGGGTGCCGGCGTGCAGCCTCGGGATGCTCACGGCGTACCTACTCACCCGACGCCCGCCGAAGCCCTGATCACGCACAGTCAACCCCCCATGCACAGGTCAGCGGGTCGCAGTCGCCTTCTCAGGGCTGTCCGCTGTTGGCGAGCCGGTCGAGCCGGTCCGGCAGCGGTGGTGCCAGGTGCGGGCCCGGTCGAGGCGAACAGCGGCGCACCACACAAGGGTCCTGTCTCAGCAGCATCGGAACCCCTCGCGGGGATCGGCCTCCCGGGCATCCATGCGGCTGCGCTCGAACTCGCGGCGGGACATCACCTTCGCGGCCGGGTCGTGAGACCTGGCATGGGCGACGTAGCGGTCGTACACGGACTCGCCCGACACCTCGCGCACATACCAGCGGACCCAGTCCACCGCACGTCGCACTCCGCTCACGGCTGTCATGCACGCCATTGTCATCACACCTCGCCGCTGCCTGTAGCCTCGCGGTCCGTGCCCCCGGTTGCGGTCACCAGCTCCGCCTTCTCCTGCTTGGTGGTGATCAGCCCGGCGGGCGCGACCAGTTTGGACTCGACGTACGGGACCTCAAAGAGACGGATGCTTTCCGGATCGCGGATCGCCCTCATGCTGACTCTGGCCGCATCCGCGAGTACCACCACGATGAGGACGGCGAAGAGGGCCGCGAGCACACCGTCGACGGTCGAGTTGGTCACGATGGTGTGCATCTCGTCCATCGTCTTCGCCGGCGGCAGTACCTGGTTGGCGTCGATACCCGCCTGGTACTTGTCGCGCTGGGTGAAGAAGCCCACTCTGGGGTCGCCCGAGAAGATCTTCTGCCAGCTCGCGGTGAGGGTGACCGCGGCGTCCCAGGCGAGTGGAACGGCCGTTACCCAGGCCCATTTGAGACGCCCGGACTTGATCAGCAGTGTGGTGCAGACGGCGAGGGCGACGGCGGCCAGTAGCTGGTTGGCGATGCCGAAGAGCGGGAAGAGCTGGTTGATGCCGCCGAGCGGGTCGTGCACCCCGACCCAGAGGAAGTAGCCCCAGCAGCCGACGACGACGGCGCTCGCGAACCAGACACCCGGCTTCCAACTGACCTGTTTCATCGGCTTGTAGACGTTGCCCAACATGTCCTGGAGCATGAAGCGCCCCACCCTGGTTCCTGCGTCGACCGTGGTGAGGATGAAGAGTGCCTCGAACATGATGGCGAAGTGGTACCAGAAGGCTTTCATCCCGGCGCCGCCCACCACCGCGGAGAAGATGTCCGACATGCCCAGGGCGAAGGTCGGTGCACCGCCGGTGCGCGAGAGCAGGCTTGCCTCCTCGACGTCCCGGGCCGCCTGTGTCAGCTGCTCAGGGGTGATGGTGAAGCCGAGGCTGGCGACCGCCTGCGACGCGGATTCCACAGTGGTGCCGAGTACGCCGGCCGGGGCGTTGATCGCGAAGTACAGACCGGGGCTGAGAATGCCGGCGCAGATCATCGCCATGACTGCAACGAAGGACTCGGTCAGCATCGCGCCGTAGCCGATCATCCGAATCTGGGACTCCTTCTGGATCATCTTCGGAGTGGTCCCTGAGGCGATCAAGGAGTGGAAGCCGGACAGCGCGCCACAGGCGATGGTGATGAAGACGAACGGGAACAGCGAGCCCGCGAAGACCGGCCCCTGGCCGTTGCCGGCGAACTCGGTGACCGCCGGCATCTTCAGTGTCGGCAACGCGATCACCACGCCCAGCGCAAGCAGCAGGATCGTGCCGACCTTCATGAAGGTGGAGAGGTAGTCACGCGGTGCCAGCAGCATCCAGACGGGGAGTACGGAGGCGACGAAGCCGTACACCACCATCCAGATGACCAGGGTGCTCGGCTCCAGAGTGAAGAAATCGGCGAGTGAGGACTCGGCGACCCAGCCGCCCGAGACGATGGCGAGCAGCAGCAGCGCGACTCCGATGAGCGACACTTCGGCGACCTTTCCCGGTCGCAGCACCCGCAGGTAGAAGCCCATGAAGAAGGCGATCGGGATCGTCATGCCGATGGAGAAGACGCCCCATGGCGAGTGCGCCAGCGCGTTGACGATCACCAGCGCCAGCACGGCCAGCAGGATGATCATGATGACGAAGACCGCGATCAGGGCCGCCGCGCCGCCGAACGGACCGATCTCGTCCCGCGCCATCTGGCCGAGCGAACGGCCGTCGCGGCGGGTCGAGAAGAACAACGTGACCATGTCCTGGACGGCTCCGGCGAAGATCACACCGGCGATGATCCAGATGGTTCCCGGCAGGTACCCCATCTGCGCGGCGAGAATCGGACCGACGAGCGGACCGGCCCCGGCGATCGCCGCGAAGTGGTGGCCGAAAAGGACCCGACGGTCGGTCGGGTGGAAGTCGACACCGTTGTTGAGCCGCTCGGCGGGGGTGGCACGCGTCTTGTCGGCCCTCAGCACGCGGTACTGGATGAAGCGGGCGTAGAACCGGTAGGCGATGGCATACGAGCCGAGAGCGGCCGCGAGCATCCAGACGGCGGAGATCTCCTCGCCGCGTGAAAGGGCGAGCACGCTCCAGCCGACCGCACCCACCAGAGCAACGATCACCCAGAGGGCGATCGACTGCGGACGCATTCGCCGCTGGGAAATGTTCAATGACTCCGGCTCGGCCATGGCATGGCTCCCGTCCGTCACGATCACCGGACCGTTTCACCAGCGTACCCGTGTACACCATTGACTCCGAAGATCACGAGCACCTTCAGCGCGGCGTAGAGTCGCCGCCATGCGCCGTTCAGCACACACCGCCGCGGAGCCGGAGGCAGCCGAGCCATTGACTGCTTGAGCTCGCCAACGTTCGCTGAAGATCGCCGCGTGGACCGCCGGAAGGCCCTCAAAGGAGTGCTTCGTGTCCAGGATGGCCAGGGTCTTGGGGTCGCCCGGCTTCGCGCTGGGGGTGACGGGTTGCTCGGCGACCTGGCGGGTCTGGACGGTGGTCACTGCGGCGATATTGGTGCCTGGTTCCGGGCGGGCTGCGTGAGTTCGGCCCATACCAACTGGCCGTGGGGGAGGCGGTGGGTGCCCCATCGGGAGGTGAGGGCCTTGACCAGGTGGAGTCCTCGTCCGCCGCATTCGTCGCTTGCGGTGCCTGGGGGTGTCCGGTTGCGGTCCCAGCCGGGCCCGTGATCCCCGACCTCGATACGGACGACACATGCGGCGGCTTCGTCGTGGATGACCTTCAGGGTGTGCCAGATAGGCCCCGCTCCGTGGCGGACCGCGTTGGTGACCAGTTCGGAGATAACGAGCATGGTGTCGTCGGCCAGTTGGGAGTGACACGAGTGCCGAAGTCGGTCCGTGGCCTGCCGCGTGCCTGCCCGGGCGATTCAAGCGCCGCGGGGAGAACCCATATCCAGGTTGTGCCTGCGGTACGGGGCCGGGAGGAGCTGAGAATGGACATTGCATGCTCGCAGGGTGAAGGCGGCCTGTTCGTGTCGACGGCATCCGCGTTTCATGCGCGATGTCGTCTGCGGGCCACTGGGGATTTTCATTGGAGTTGTTCAGGCGCTCGATCCGGTTGACAGCACATTTCACGAGGATTCTCAGCCGGTTGCTGCCAGGACCCTCAGCCTGACAGCAACAGGCCACGGAAGCGGGCAGTGTGCGAAGTTGCCCGGGGTCCTGATCGGTCACTCCGTGGCCGATCAGGACCAAAAGGGGCCGCGACGAAGCGTCCGGCCGGCGATCAGCGCCTACAACTGATCGTGCATGAGAGAGTTGCGCGGGGGGCAGCCCGAACTCCAGAATGTCGGCATCTTCTACCGGGTCCGCATCACTGGCTGCCAACTCCGTCCCGAACCGAACGGCGAAACCGCCGAGTCGGTCTGGACTCCGATCACCGACGTCGCTCACCTCGGACGCTCTTCGCTGCTCGACGTCGGCCTCGCCTTGGCTCAGTCCGTTCCAGCAACCGGCCACGTTGCCCCGGTCCCAATCGGCGGTCTGATCCAGCACTGAAGCCACCAGCAGCATCACAGGGAATCCGTTCTTCCCGGCTTCTTCGACCAGTCGGTGCGGGGGCCTCGCCGGGTGAGCCTCGGGGCATCAGTGTGATGAGCGCCGGGCCAGGTGGGCTTCGCGGTGTCGCGGGAGCCGTTCGTAGTCGCGGACGTTGCGCCGGGACTTCATGCAGTACGAGGCGCACGTATGCACGGGCTCCCTTGCTTCGCGCTGCCGTTCCCCTCGCCCCCATGGCGCTGCGAGCCATGGGGGCGACGCGGCCTGCGCAGAGCGGCGGGCCGGTACCTGCTGGCTGTTCGCCCGGATTGGCTGGGAGCTGGCCGAATTTCGGCCCGCTAACCTCGCCGTTTCGGTTGGGTACGGCTGGCTTTGGGGCGGAAACGCGAAAGTGCCTTCCTGACCTGGGACGATGAACCTTGCTGAGGGGTTCTGTCGGTCCAGGCGGAGGGCACTTTCTACGTGCAGGCTATCGGGTTGCGTCCCAAGGTCCATGTCAGTGCCGATGGTTCGGGGGTGGTCGGGCATGCCGGGGCACGGTTGCTGGCGGATCTTGCCGATGCCACCGGGCTGACCGCCGCGTACTCCGCCGCTCTCAGGCCGCTTCGGCCGCGCGGGACCGGGCATGATCCGGGCCGGGTCGCCACCGATCTCGCGGTGATGCTCGCCGACGGCGGTGAGGCGATCGCGGATCTGGCCGTGCTGCGGGACCAGGGCGAGGTGTTCGGCCCGGTCGCCTCCACGCCCACGGCTTGGCGGTTGCTCGCCGACACCGACGAGGCTGCACTCGCTTCGCTGCGAGCGGCCCGCGCTTCAGCCCGGGAAGTCGCCTGGATGCAGGCCGCCGAGACCGGCGAGGGCATACCTGCTGCTCGGGCCGGCGGACGAGAACTTCCCGGCCTGGTCCTGGACCTCGACGCCACGCTGGTCACCTGCCACTCGGAAAAGGAACAGGCCGCACCCACCTATAAGGGCGGCTTCGGCTTCCATCCGCTGCTGTGTTTCCTCGCGAACACCGGCGAGGCCGTGTCGGGGCGGCTTCGGCCCGGGAACTCCGGAGCCAACACCGCAAGCGACCACATCACGGTCCTCGACCAGGCGCTCGCGCAGATCCCCGACGCTCACCGGCACGGCACCGACATCCTGGTCCGCGCCGACAGCGCCGGATCCGCGAAAGCCTTCCTCGCCCACATCCGCGACGTGCGGAAACGAGGAATTCGTACCTTCTTCTCGGTCGGATACGCCATCACCGAGCCGGTCCGCCGCGCTGTCCGGGCCCTGCCCGACCGCCTCTGGCATCCCGCCCTGGACCAGGACGGGACGCTGCGTGATGGCGCCGAGGTCGCCGAGCTGACCGACATGGTCGACCTGACCGGCTACCCCGTCGGCACCCGCATCATCGTGCGCCGCGAGCGCCCGCACCCCGGCGCCCAGCTGTCCCTGTTCGACCTCGACGAGGGCCTGCGGCATCAGGTGTTCCTCACCGACACCCCCTACTCCGGTGGTGGTTCCGCCCAGTTCCTGGAGGTCCGTCACCGCGGGCATGCATGCGTCGAGGACCACATCCGGTGCGGCAAAACCACCGGCTTCGGCCGCTTCCCCTCCCGCGACTTCGCCATCAACACCGTCTGGCTCGAACTCAGCCTCACGGCGATCGACCTGATGGCCTGGACCCGTGTCCTGCTGCTGGACGGGGAGCTGGCCACCGCCGAGCCGAAGAAGCTCCGCTACCGGCTGCTGCACGTCGCCGCCCGCCTCACCCGCGGCGGCCGACGCCTGCGCTTGCGGATATCAGCGACCTGGCCCTGGAGACACGAACTGGCCACGGCCTTCCATCGCCTCGCAGCACTGCCCCGTCCCGCCGACTGACCGGCAACCCTGCCCGCCACGACCCGAAGGATCCTGGAGAACCCGACCACCGCGCCGGGACTCCGCCATGTCCGAACACCGAAATCGCATCGGTCACCCGACAGTTGCCCCTCAGCGACGCCTCACCGCCCCAACCGAAACGGCGAGGCTAAGCGTCTCTTCGGCGTCAGTTGACGGTCCAGCCGCGGAGCTGGCGGGCGATGCGCGGGACGCTCAACGCCCCGGCGGCGACGTCACGCACGAGGATGACGGCCGCTTTGGGCGGGTACTCGAGTCTGCCCCATTCGAAGTTCATGGGCCAGTTGCCCCGGTCATAGCGTGCGTGCAGGTGGCGGGTAACGGCAGACAGGGAGACCGCCGCGTTCTGCGTCAGGCCGCGGAGCGAGGAGTGCACGTACTCCCGGCTGATGGGCACGGCCTGACGGTGGCAGCAGCCACTGACATGGATGCTGATACTCGGGTTCCGGTGGCCGTGGCCGGCCACTGACTGACGCTCGGCTGGGCTGTCCTCGTGTAACGCCCGCCGTGCGCTGCTCAGCTCTGGCTGGGGGGCTGTGGGGGTGAGGCAGGCGGGAAAGATGTGACGGCCTCGACCAGGGCGTCGCACCCTTCCCAGTTGAGCATGTGGCCGGCGTCGGGCACGGTGATCAGTCGTGCGCCGGGAATTCCGGCGGCGAGGCGCCGGGAGTGGATCGGCGGGGTGGAGCGGTCGGCCGAGCCGACCATCACGATGCTCGGCACCCTCACCCCGGCCAGGCGCGGGTAGCGGTCCTCGCGGGCGAAGGCCCGCAGGATCGGCAGCAGCGGGCGATGGTTCTGGCGAAGGAACACCTCCCGATAGACAGCGATCATTGCCGGCGAGGGCCGTTTGCCCGACTGCATGGCTCCGAACAGCACGCCGCCGGTACGGGTGCGCGCCCACCGCTGGAGGAGGCCGCTCTCCAGCAGGGGTATCTGCAGCCGGTTCTGCGGCGCCCCGTCGTAGATCCGCCCCGCCCAGGTCGCGAACAGCACCAGGCCGCGAAGACGTGGAGCGAGACGGGGATGGTCGAGCAGCGCGCGGATCGCGACGAACCCGCCCATCGAGTGGCCGACCAGCACTCCGTCCTGTACGTCGAAGTGCTCCAGAACGGCCGCATAGTCCCCGGCCATGGCCCGGGAGCCGGCGCCGTCGTGGCCGAGCGTGGAGCCTTCATGACCGCGCTGGTCGAAGACGATGACGCGGCGCCCCCGCGCGCGAAGGGCTTCAGCGACGAGGTTCCACTCCAGCAGCGACACACCATACCCATGGGCGAGCACCACCGGCGGGCCCTGCCCCGCGACAATTACGCGCAGCACCGTCCCGTCGGGGCGAGGAACGGACACCTCCTCACCCTCGGGCTCCCGCGAGAGCCGCTCGTAGGGGAAGGGATCCGGCAGGCGTTCGATCTCCGTGGCCACGGTACGCGCAGCGAGACCGCACCCCACGGCTGTGGCGGCCAGCGTGGCACTCCCCGCGAGCAAGCCCCTCATTGTTCCTCCTGTCGGCACTGATCAAATCCCGCACCATGCGTGTACATGCCCATGGTCCCGGATTCAACCGCGTTTCCGCTGCGCGCAGTTCAGCCCTCTACAGGGGCAGCAGCCCGCCGACCGAGCATGGTCGCGACAGTGCCGTCGAGCACGCGTGATCCACGAAAGGCTCCTGCCCGCCACACAGCGGCGGGGAAGCACGACGAAGCCCTGTGCGTCCAGCGTCCGGCGGTATCGATGAGTTCGAGCAACATGCCTGCAACGCCGCCGACACCCCCTCCGCATAGGCGGTGCGGTTCTCATGCGACAGAGGTCGCGCCCCTGTACGACGACGGTGTCGTCGCCCACCAGCAGGCCGCGATGCCCGAGCACCTCCTCCGTTCCCGGACACCGGTGCCGACGGCTCGTACGGCAGCCGTGGGTGACGGCCCGCGGCGTGCAGGGCCCGGGTGGCCTTCGGTATGGCTGCGCAGCTCCGAGCCCGTCGGAGCCCGTCCACAAGTGCTGTCAGCAACATCGACGAAGAAAGGCACGGAGTTGGTCAGTCCGGTCTCCAGGCAGGCCAGGCGCTGACGTATCGCGTCGACGTCGTCCAGGGACACACCGCGCGCCAGTGCTACTCCTGACCGACACCGAAGCCGCACCGCGTGGGCCACCTTCGCGGAGGCCGGGGAGCCTGGGCCGGGCACGCCACGGGCCCCGGGCCCCTGTCTCTTCCGTCAGCTCGGAGAGGATGGACGTCATGGCGGATGAGGATCAGGGTCGGGGCTGGATGGGTCGCACTTTGGTGCACTACGGCGCGTTGCGTGGAGACGTCGCCGGCTTGAGGGCGGCCCTGGCGGATGGGGCGGATCCGGGCCTTGCGGACAAGGCGGGGATGACGCCCCTGCATTTCGCCGCGCAGTCTCAGGCTGCGCCGGCCGCAGAGGTCCTCCTGGCGGCGGGTGCATCCGTGGACGTCGGCGACAGCAACGGCAATTCCGCTCTGTTCAATGCGGTGTTCAACTACCGAGGTGATCCGGCAACGCTCCAGGTACTGCTGGAAGCCGGAGCCGATCCCGAGCTGCAGAACGCGAAGGGCGTGAGCCCGCGCGGTCTTGCCGATCTGATCGGCAACTACGACGTGGCCGTTCACGTGCCCGGTGCTGGTCAGAACCGGTAGGCGCTGGTCAGGCCTCCTGCCTCTCACGCGGCTGCTGGACGTGGTTCGTAGAAGGTGCCGTCGCGGAGCATCGCGAAGAGGACGTCGGCTCGTCGTCTGGCGAGGCAGAGGAGGGCTTGGGTGTGGTGCTTGCCCTGGCTGATTCTCCTGTCGTAGGAGGCCTGAGAGGTCCCGGCGCGGGCGGCCCCGCCGTCCCCTGACGGACGGCTGCATTGCCCGGCCGAAGGCCAGGAACCGGTGTGCGACATCGGCGAGTTGCGTAGAGTGTGCGGTCGTGACGTTGTATGAGCGCTGGTCCCTGGTCGCCTCGTTCGGTGCCCTCCTGGTCAGTGTCGTCGCCTTCGGCGCGGTGCTGTGGCAGCTCGTGATGCTGTCGCGCGCCACGACACTGGACCATGACCGACGGCGCAAGCAGGCGACGGTGGAGTACCTCGCCGCCACCATGGACAGGCGCAAGGAACTGCGCGACGAGGGCATTCCCGACGAGCGGGACCCCGCGGCCGTCTCCGCGTTGATCGGCCGAATGGACGCGGGTGACCGGACGGCGACACGGCTCGTCTACGCCTACCTGACGATCTACAACCATCTCGGCGTGGCGGCGCGGTCGGACGCGTTCGACCTGCGAGTCATCGACCAGGCATGGGGCGGCTCGGTCATCGCCATCTGGGAGGGCTACCGACCGTGGATCGAGCGCCAGAGGCGTGCCCGCTGTGAGCCGCGGCTCTACGAGGACCTCGAGCATCTGGCCGCCCTGATGACTCCGCGGCGCGTCGCGGCTCCGCACGAGGGCAGGAGTGTCCCCCTGCAGAGATGACCTTCAGGGCCGTGGCGCCTCCCGAGTTCGAGGCTGTCGCACCCTGCCGCCCCTGCCCCCGCCGCGTCAGGCCGGCGGCGTCCGGTCCGCGAAACCGTGCTCCGCCGGGCGGGCCGCGCGCTGGGCTAGCCAGCCGGACACCCGCGGACCGCCGCTGACCGCGCTGCCTTCAAGGACCGTGCGGACGTGTTCGAAGCCCTGGCGGAGGTAATAGCGGTGCAGGGCCCGGTTCGTCGTCCAGGCGTCGAGCCTGACCCAGGCCGCCCGAGACCGGTACGCCCTGTCCCCGCCCCAGTCGAGCAGCCGCCCGCCGAGGTTCTGCCCGGCGTGTGTGCGGGCCACGGTGAGCTTGCTGATGTACAGCGCGGGGGCGGCCTCCTCCTCGGAGGTCCACAGCCCTTCCGGGGGGACCGGGGCCAAGGTGACGGTGGCGGCGGTCAACCCGCCGTCGCGCACCACGAACGTCTGCCCCGCTTCGACGGCTGCCCGCAGACGGTCTGCCGGGTAGGGACGGCGCCACTGGTCGGTACCCAGCTCACCGAGCCAGGCCGCCGCCTCGTCGCGGATGGACAACAGCATGGGCAGATCGTCCGGTTGTGCGCATGTGATGATCACGAAGCCTCCCCAGGACTCCACGGGCAGTTGACGCTGCTTCCATGCGCGGCCCGGCGGGGCCACAGCATGCCACGGCGCCGGCGCTCGCCGCCCGGCCCGGTGCCCGAAATGGCCTCTGCCGGTCGGCGGTGTTCCAGCACGTGTCGTCACCGGTGAAACACCCGTTCCCCGGCCCGGCCAGGCGGCAGCGTCCGCAGACCGGGCGTGGCCAGCGGCTACGCCCGATTCGGGACCACAGCCTGTGCATCCGGTGGTCACGAGCGTTCCAGCACTGCTTGCCCGATTGAGAACGCCGCGGCCACGATGCGGGTCACGAGCTGCCGACTCCCCGGGGCTCCTGAGCACACAGGTCGCAATCCGCCGCACCAGGACGCCTGCAGGGCCTGTTGACGCACGCCTTGCCCGGCCGGGCCCGGCGCGTCGGGTGCGCCGGGCCCGCACAGCCCAGATCACTCAGCACCGCAGGGCAGTCATCACAGACCAGCCGGCCGGGCCCCGGCGCCATCGGCCCGCGCCGTGACCCGCTGGCTCCTGACTCACCCGGACGCCCTGATCGAGAGCGACCAGGCCCGTCTCAAGGCCGTGCTGGCCAACTGCCCCCAGCAAGACGCCCTCGCCAAGCACGTGCGGACCTTCGCCCACATGGTTACGGACCTGCACGGTGACCAACTGCCGGAGTGGATCGCATCAGCCAGAACCGCAACCGACCTGCCCCGTCTCAGCCGGTTCGCCCAACACCTCGAACGCGACGTTGACGCCGTCGTCGCCGGCCTGACCAGGCCCTGGAACTCCGGTGTCGTGGAAGACCATGTCAACCGGATCAAGATGCTCAAGCGCCAGTTCCGCCGCGTAGGCTTCGAACTCCTACGCAAACGTGTCCGGTTGGCCTGACCGAGCGTCACCGCACCATACGAAAGGCCAGAGCCGAAGATCAGTCACAAAGCCACGAAGCTGAGTCGGCGCGTCACTGCTCATCGAGGGATGCCTGCCGGGTAAGGAACTCCTCGAACGCCGCCTTCTGCTTCGGATCCATGAAACCTTGGCGGACATCGCGGGCCTGCTCCTGGAGCCAGTGCGCCTCGTCGGGGTCCAGAAGCTCGGCGACCACCACGCCTTTGCGAGCAACCGCCGTGCGCCCTCCCGCGCGACGAAAGAGCGTGAACGCGCCGAATTCCGCTGGGTGGGCCAGTTCCGGCTCCTCCGCCACAGCCCGGCTCTCGTCCCCAGCGCCATTCGTCGGGTAGGCGGTGGGGGCCCAATGCTCCCAAAGCGCCAGCGTGGCCGCGGGCACCAGCACCGCGCGTTCCGCCTCTTCACGCCCCTCCCACATGAACGTGACAGTGACGGGCTCGCCGACCGCCTCAGCCAACCCGAGCACTCTCTCCACCTCATCGTTGATCGGGTAACCCACCACTACATCGATCTGAATGCCCATGGTGCCTGAGGCTAGTGGCCGCTTCCGACATGCCAGGCCCACTGCTCCTGCGCCTCGTCGACCACGGCTCACCAGGTGGACCGTCCGAAACCGGTGATCTCACCGGCTGAGCGCCTGTCCGAGGCAATACTGCGACGGGGAGCAACCGCTCCACATGATTTGGGCCAGAGCCGGTTTCTGGTGAACACCGAACACGGCGGAGTTCGGCTGCCTCCCAAAGATCTCTACGACCGCTGTCACGACTCGTGAAGAGCCACATGGCGGTGATTCTGGCCCCCGCCCCGACGGCAGGCGCATCTGCCACCATCGGTTGCTGAACAACACCCTCCTCCGTTGCAGCGCGGCGGCGCGCAGTCGGAGAAGCGCGCTGGGATCCACTGAGCCCAGCTCGGTTTCACTCACCCTCTTCCCTGGTGGCTGATTCACGTGCATGCTGTGCGGACCCCGCCCGGTGCGCCGGGCGGGGGCCAGTCCCTCCCGGCTCCCCACGGGAGGGCGGCCCATGCCCGCCACCGGATGCGACACTGACTTGCCCACCGCACGCTCGCAGTGCAGCGCTTCCCGCGCTCCGGCGCTACGCCCGTTTGTGGTGACCCGCCGACGGACCGCCAGCGCCTGCCGGTTGCCGGCGAGGCCGGGATTCACTTGCCCCAGGGGACGCTTCCTGTTCACTGGCTGCGTGGTGGTGCTCGCCACCGGTGTCGCCGCAGCCATCGCCATCGGGCTCCTGCACCGATGACCGCCGCCCCACCCGATGTCGGCCTTCGTGCCGGCCTGGGGGCAGGCCTCCCCGCTCAGCAGAACGCCCGCCCCGAGGGGCGGGCGTTCGTACTACATGGCTTCTTGCTGCCGCTCCTTCGCCTCGCGGATGTCGCGGACGCTGGCGGTGAGGGTGCCGTCCTGCTGCTCGTAGTGGGAGAGCGCCAAGCCGAGGCCGAAGAACGTGGGCGCCCATTCGCCGATGAAGATGCCCCATCGGTCGGCGCGGTCGAGGCCGGCGCCGGGTTCGGCTTTGAGGGACGCGGCCCAGGTGAAGATGGAGAAGCCGATGGACATGAAGGCTGCGGTGTAGGCGTGCTCGCTGCGGAGGCCCTTCTCGTGCAGCATCTTGATCATCACGTGTCTCCCTGGGGTGTGGGGGTCAGGGCACTTTCACCAGGGTCACCCGGCTGGCGGACGGTCGCATCTGGAGGGCACGGAACGCAGATGCCGCAAGAGGGGCGTTCGCGCGTATGCCTCCGATCAGCGTCGGTCGTAGGCAGGGCATGCTCGGGGCCGCACTGGAGGTCTCGTCAGGCACCTATCGGGCTCGACGGCGGCGGCAGCTCTCTGGCCCTGATCGAGTCCGAGGGCGATCCGATGGCGGCCCCCACCACCGGCTGGCCTCATTCCAGCGCTACCGCGCCGCCCTGAGTGAGATCTGTACGGAGCCGCCCACCGTGACCTACCTGGACGAAGCCGGCTCCCGCCGATCCGAGTGACCGCGGCCAACACCGCCACCACCTCACCACCCCAACAAGGAGATAGAGCGCATGATCCGGCCGCCGGTGCCGCCGTCCGCAACGGCCAGACGTTGCGCCAGTTCGCCGATCTCGGCACCGGTCACGGGGAGGCGCGGCAGGTCGGCGGAGTCGGCCTCGGAGGGCGACGCCTCGACGATGACGGCCCACGAGGCGCGATCCAGCACCTCCCGCAGCCGAGCCGTCGTCGGCCGGCCCTTGCCCGTACCCTCTCTTTCTTCGTAGCTCACGGCACTGACCTAGCCAGCTGCGGCGTCCGGTGCGGCCGACCGGCTGAAGGTGCTCTTCGGGCGCACTGGGCGGGATGGCCCGCGGCTTTCTACATCCAACCTGTGTTGTTCCTAGAATGGCCAGGTGAAGGACATCGACGCGATCGCAATGTTGCAGGATCCGGTGCGGCGCCGCCTGTACGAGTACGTGGCGGCACAGGGCCGCGAGGTCAGCCGCAACGAGGCCGCCGAGGCGGCCGGGGTGGCGCGCACGCTCGCTGCGCACCATCTGGACAGGCTGACTGAGGCCGGGCTGCTGGAGAGCGGTAGCCGCCGCCTGACGGGCCGCTCGGGGCCGGGGGCGGGCCGTCCCGCCAAGGTGTACACGCGGGCGCATGCCGAGCGGTCGGTGTCGCTGCCCGCCCGCGACTACCGCACCGCCGCCGAGTTGCTCGCCGAGGCCGCCGAGCAGGCCGGGCTCGACGCCGGGCTCTGCGCGGCCGCACGCCGCCGGGGTGAGGCCCTGCGCGGCTCGGCGGCGCCCTGTGGCGGCCTTGAAGAGGCCATGAAGTTGCTGGCTGCCCGCGGCTACGAACCGCATCTGGAAGACGTGGAGAGCGCCGAGTGCGCCCAGGGCGCCGAAGGCGCCGAGGGGGCGACCCGGGCATCCGCACGCGTCGTCCGTATGCGCAACTGCCCCTTTCATGCCGTGGCCGAACGCTTCCCGCCGCTCGTCTGTGGCATGAATCTCGCGCTGCTGGAGGGGCTGCTCGGCGCGGACGGTCCCGTCCGCGCTCGCATGGACCCCCGGCCGGGGGAGTGCTGCGTGGTCGTCGAGACTTCTAAATACAATGCTGATTGACATAGAAAGCCGGGCCGTGCTGGGATGAGGTCATGACTGCATCCGCGCATGCCGCCCACCTTGCCCAGCTCAACGTCGCCACGCTCCGCCACCCCTTCGACGACCCGCGCGTGGCGCCGTTCGTCGAGATGCTCGATCCGGTCAACGCCGCCGCCGACGGCGCGCCCGGCTTCGTGTGGCGGCTCGTGGAGGAGGGAGCGGCCGACGCCACCGGCCTGCGCCCGGCTGGTGAGAACGTCATCGTCAACCTGTCGGTGTGGGAGACCCAGGAGGCTCTGTGGGACTTCGCCTACCGCAGCGGGCACCTGGAGGTGATGCGGCGGCGCCGCGAATGGTTCGAACGGCACGTCGAGGCGCACCTGGTGCTCTGGTGGGTCCCCGCCGGGCACCTTCCGACCGTCGGCGAGGCCCTGGAGCGGCTGGCGGACCTGCGGGCGCACGGGCCGTCCCCGCGCGCGTTCACCTTCGCCTCCTCCTACACCGCCGCCGAGGCCGCCCAGCACCTTCAGGCCATGCCGCCAGCGCGGCCCGAGCAGGCCGCCCGGAGCGCGTGGCCGACGCCGGCCGGGGACTCGGCGGCGGTCTGAAGCAGGGACGCCCAGCCCAGCAGAGCGGCGGCACTGGTCTCCGTGATCGTCATGATCAATGCGGCCAACCGGCCGGGCGTCATGTCCGCAGAGCGACACATACGGCACACTGGCTGAGCCGGCCGCCGTCGACTGGCACGACCGAGCACATCGACCAGGTCATCGTCCTCCACAAGCCCGGTTTCGGTGCCGCCCCTGGACGGGTGTGGGCGCGAACATGCCGGGCGATGTCCGCGTTCTGGCGACGCTTGAGGGCGTCTGGTGGGGCATGTGCTCTGCGGGACGCAGGCTGTGACGGCGCCATCGGAGTCCATGGTCGACTTGTGCGCGGCGATCCGAGGTGATGCTTGCGACGGGGGTGTCCTGCCGAGCCTTGACAGTGAGCACGGTGTCGGGTTCCGCATGGTCGGATCAGCGGCTGGAGTCGCTGTCGACGGAGCCTCCAGTCCGGTCCGGAGACGGAACCGAGCGGACAGATACGGGCGTCCAGGCCACCATGAAGGATCACCCGGACGGCATCGTCCTCGTGAGCGATCCGTGGGCCACCGCTGTTTCGCTCAAGGACTGCGAAGAGAAGCCGGTCGACTGCCGCGGTCTGCTGCGCGTGGACAGTCGCCGCTCCGATCCGTACGGCGGCTGGGCCCGCCTGTGCGTGGGCGTGGCGGAGCGTCTTGGTGCCGCCGGGATGCTGCTGTCGCTCGGCCGGCGCCGGCTGCTCGTGGAGGGCTGCCGGCCCCCGGTCCTCCAGTACAGCCTCTTCGAGGGGTACGCGGCCAAACCGCGCGCCCTGCAGTCGGACGCCGACGAGGACGAGATCCATACGGGCACCAGCCGCTGCTCCGCACCCGCAGGGACGACGAGACGCAGCGCGGGTGCATCAGCGGCGGGAATGGTCAACTGCGTCACCAAGTGGTGGCACTGGTCGTACCGGGACCGCTCCAGGGCCTGGTGCACCACCGCCGTCTACGGTCCCGTGGAACGGGAGCGTGCCGCATGACGGGCAGCAGTTCTGTGATCAGCTCGGACGACCGCCGGGCCGGCACCTCCGTCGTGGCGAGAGCCCTGCGGATCACCGGCCGCGACCGGCGCCCCGTGTTCGGCTCCGCCGTCCTGGCCAGCGCGGCGGCGCTGCTTGTCGGAGGAGGGATCGTGGCAGGGTTCGCGCGCTGCGGCCTATGCCGGCAGTTGTCATTGTGATTGCCGGGGTGCTGATGACGTCCGGGTGTTCCGCACAACCAGAAGCGCGACCAGCCTCAGTGGTGCCGCGGGCGACCGCATCGGACAAGATCCCCGTAGCGCCTCTGACGAGGGAACAGTTGAGAGCGCTTACCTTTAAGGACGGTGAGGTTGCGGGGGCAGGCTCGATTCCGGTGCAGGACCCCCAGCCGAAGGAGGAACGGCGCTCTTTCCCGCCGGTGTCCGACCCCGTTTGCCAGACCGCGATCGACATCCGCAGTGGGGAGCGCGCGTCCACCGTCGTCTTGCAGGTATTCAACTGGAAGGGCGACATCTGGAGTGGCGGCTCGACGCTTGCCGCCTACGAGGATGGGAAGGCGCAGCAAGTCTTCGCGAAGCTCAAGCAGGCGCTCGGCTCCTGCCGCTCGTATGAGGGCACAGGCTGGGTCGGTAAGTTCAAGACCACGCTGACGATGGAACAGCCCCCGGACGTTGGGGACGAAGCCGCGCGTTTCCGGGAGACCATCCCCAGTAGTCCTGAGACCCCCGGGGACCGGCACGAGCAGTTCACCGTGGTGCGGGCCGGGAACACCATCGTGACGTTCCGGAAGCTGAACGTCGGCGGCAAGGCGTGCGCCACACCGGCGTGATGCCGGAGGTGGCCCACTGCCGCCGGAGACCGTCCATCATCGCGCGGACGGTGTCCTCGTCGGCCGCGGTGATGTCCAGGACCAGGAGCCCGGGCTCTGCGATGTGCTGCTCATCGACCTGCATGTCCCTTCCGACGGGCCCGCTGGGGCGTCCGGTTCGCGGGCCGCTGGAGAAGCATCCGTACGAGGGGGCCGGGGCACCGGCTCGCCCGGTACTGGTCGCGCGGACCGGGTCCGGGCCGTAGACCGGGGGGCGACGTCTTGGCCGCCTGAGCGAACCACACCTTCCTCATGTCCTCGCCGTTCAAGGCGGGAAAGGGCCTGTGGCGGCACCAGGATCCTCTACGGTGTCGCATGACAGTCTTGATCATTGGCGGCAGTGGGTTCCTGGGCACTGAGCTGGTCCGCCAGGCTCAGGCAGCAGGGCACGCGACGGCCGCGACCTTTGCGTCCAGGTCCGGCAGGGCTTCAGGTGGCACGTGGCACGCCCTCGACCTGAGGGAACCCGGCCGCATCGAAGCACTCATGGCTGAGGTGAAGCCCCGCGTGGTGGTCAATGCGACGAGCGGCTACGCCGACTGGGAGGTCACGGCTGAGGGGCCTGTCCGCCTGGCGATGGCTGCGGCACAGCACGGCAGCCATCTGATCCATGTGTCCAGCGACGCGGTGTTTTCTGGCGGCCGCGTCCACTACGACGAGTCCTGCCTTCCTGACCCGCTCACCCTACGGTGCGGCGAAGGCCGCAGCGGAGACAGGCGTACGCCTCGTGTATCCAGAGGCCGTGATCGCCCGCACCTCGCTGATCATCGGCGACCGGCAGTCTGCGCACGTACGCGCGGTGCACGACTTGGCCGCCGGCACCCGCGACGGCGTCCTGTTCACCGACGACATCCGCTGCCCTGTGCATGTCGCCGATCTGGCTGGAGCGCTTCTGGAGCCGGCGTCGTGCGACGCGTCCGGTATTCCATCTGGCCGGGGCCGACGCTGTGAGCCGTCACGAGCTCGGCGTCCTCATTGCCGGGCGTGACGGTCTCGACGCTTCCCGGCTGCCCGCGGGACTGCGGGCCGCGTGTTTCCTGGAGCCCTCGACCTGCGTCTCGACAGCCGGGCGACCCAGCGGAAACTGCGCACCACACTGCGCGGTGCTCGGCAGTCCCTGACGTCACCGGCATGACCGCCCAGCCCGTCGGCCGATGAGCGAGGGGCCGGGTCGTCCTCGCGACGCCGGCCGCTCTGCTGTTCGCGTAGAGACGGCGGTATTCGAACCTGCGGCGTGTCCCGGACGCGGAACCGCGAGCCGCCCCAGCGGCACGCGAGAACCACCTGGAGCGAAGCCGTACTTTCGGCGGACGGCGCCCGCCGCCCAGACTGCCGACAGACCCGCCCTTTTGGCCACGGCCCCAAGGCGCTGGCGACAGCCCCGAGGGTGGCCGCCGCCCGAGTCGCGAGCCCGCGCCGTGGCCACGGAGGCCGATCTGGACACCGGCCCCCTCCACCACCTCCAGCTCCCCGACCTTGCCGAGTTGAGGGACCGGGGCGTGCTCGACTCGGACGCGCTGGGAGACTGACCTGGTGAGCACGATGCGCCGCCCACTGGGCACCGGCCCCCGCCCGTATCCTGCCGCTGAAAGGGACGACCGCGGAGGACGCAGCCGCACAGCTGCCGAACTCGCCGCCCAGCTCGCTTCCGCCCCGGCCGAGCCTCAGCCGCACCGATCGGCCGCCAGCCGTCGTCCCCTGGGCGCCGGACCGGAAGTGACCCAGTAGCCCTCATTTGAGGGCCAGTTCATAGAAGGCTGGTGTGCTGATCACTTGCTGGACAAGCGGAGATCTCCGGACCAGGTCTCACACCGGACACGGCCGGAGCCGAAGGTGATCTCCAGTGCGAGCCGCCCGCTGTCCGAGGAACCCTCTTCGCTGACTGCCAGTACCGTCTCGCCGAGGTGAGCCGCGAGCGGGGTCTCGCCGCTGATCGGCGCCACCTCGACGCGGCCTGACTCCGCCATGTCGTATCCCGTGAAAGGGGCCGTCATCTCCACGATCAGGCACCAGTCCGAACCGGTCGTGACGTGCGTGGCGACCGCCTCGCTGTCGATCAGCCATACGTCCAGCGGGCGGGACGGAGCCTCTGAGCCGTACAGGTGCCACGAGGCGACTACTTGCTCAAGACGGCGCCCTACCAGGTAGCCAGGGCGCACACCGGCCCCGTGCAACGGGCACTCGCTCGCCCTCTTCGACTCCACCCAACGACCGTACCGTCAGATGAGCCCCCAGCTCACACTCTTATACGGGAGGAACTCAGACGAGTACCTATCCTGCCCAGATTTCCGGCCCCTGCTTGACGACGACGAGTCCGCGAGCCCGGTCGGATGGCCAGAAATCTACCTGATACAGGAAGTGGTCACCGGGGCCTCCATTGGTGTCGGCCGACGGTGGTCCGGCAGGGACGTAGGAGACCCGAACGCGTAGCAATCCAGCGGGAACAGTCAGGCTCGGCCCGTCGGCGGGATCGGTCCCGGGGCTGGACATGGTGAGCTGACCGGTTGGGGCGTCAAGGTCGGTCTCAACGATGTGCTCGGCCGTCGGGTCCGTTGTTGGCGTGGAGGCGTGAACGGTGATCAGCGACTCGACCATGTCGTCCCGAGCTGTGCCGACGGAGATCGAGTGCGGTTCAACGCCGATGCGATGGACGTAAACCGCTTCTTTCGTCCATCCGGCGGGGGCCAGGTCTGGGTCCGTCGCGTGTTCGGCGATCCACGCGTCATAGGGGTCAAGGTCTTGGACGTAGAACTGCCCGTGATCGGCGTCGATCACGAATCTCAGCGAAGCGTCTGCCGCTGCCCCCAGTCGCCGTAGGGCACTCTGGGAGGAATTCGCCTAGGCCGGAGCTGGGCATGTCTCGCGGAGTGGAGTCGTCTGTGTCATCGTCGACGGTGTACCCGCGCACTTGGTCCGTTGCGTTGGCGATCCCGTCGCTCTGACTGCCGAGGCGCGCTTCCGTCTGGTAGACGCCGTCGCCGGCGTAGGAGTAGACAGCCAGATCGGGATAGCGGTCGTGGTTGTAGTCGGCGACGGCGATGCCGCGCGTCTCGCCGAGGTCGAGGTCGCGGGTGCGCTGGCCGCCGCCCGCAGCTGAGAACGGCCCCCACCGAACCTGGGCAACGCTCGGGTCGATCGGATCGTCGCCGCGCCACTCTCCAGTGGCCACCACCACAAGGTCGGTCCACCCGTCTTGGTCGAAATCTGAGACAGCGGCCAAGACGTCCTGCTGATCTTTCCCGGCGCTGCCTACCAGTTGCCTGGCCCCCACTGGCGTGCCGTAACCGGAGTCTTTGCCGAAGGCGATAGTCAGCCGCTTTCCGACACGTGACGGATCTGAGACGCGATCGGCGTGGCCGTCGCCGTCCACGTCCACGACGAGATCGTTCGATCGCGTCAGGCAAGGCTCGATCGAGGGCTTTCCGGTGGGGCGCGGGGGTGCGGACGGGTCGCTGGCGCACGCGGCGATCGGCAGCAATGCCACTCCCATGGCCGCCGCCACGGTCCCCCGCGTGATCCGCATCCGGACAAGCGGGTGCGTGCGGGTCTTCATACGGGTTCAGACGCCGGTGGATGACGAACAGTTGCGGTGCAGGCTGGTTGGAGAACCGGGGTTCACCGCGATCACTGGTACCCGGTGTCACCGCACTGCCCGTGAGGGAACCTCCGCTTCAGTGACAACTGTGAGGATCGTGGGGTGCCGCCGGGGGCGGGAGCCTGACCTGTGTGACAACTGGCCTCAGCTGCCTTGGAGTAGATCTGTCGGCTCCGGCCCCGGGCGGTGCTTGCTGCCGCCGGACCGGCGGGCCTGTCCCGATAGGGGCCTTGCCCCACAAGGCGCCATCACATTTCTGACCGCCCACCCGGCCTGGCGTCGGCCATCAGCCCCAGCCGATGAAGGAGCCGCGTGACCCTCACCAGCATGCCCCAGCCCACGCTGCCCGCACAGCGGGCAGCACAGCCCGCGGAGGACGTAATCCTCGGGGTCGACGCCCACAAGGACGTGCACGTCGCCGCAGTGATCACCATGCTCGGCGCACGGCCGGCCCACCAGGAATTCCCGACAACCGCTGCGGGATACCGCCAACTCCTCGCCTGAGCACGCTCCTTTGGCATCCTGCACCGTGCCGGAGTGGAGTGCACCGGATCCTACGGATGGGCACTGGCACGGTTCCTGCAGCAGGAGAACATCCAGGTCATCGAGGTCAACCAGCCTGATCGCGCCGGCGCAAGCGGGGCAAGACCGACGCCGTCGACGCGGACGCCGCTGCCCGCGCGGTCCTGTCCGGCCGCGCCACGACCACGCCGAAGACGGTGAAGGCCCGGCCGCGGACCTGCGCGTCCTCAGACTGGCCAAGGAATCGGCCGTCAAGGCCCGCACTCAGGCGATGAACCAGCTCAAAGCCGTACGCCTGGGCGTCGATCCCGCACTCCGTGAGTCCTTGTCCGGCCTCAGGAACCCGGCGCTGATCGCGCGGTGCGCGGCCGGCCTTGCCGACAGCGACGACGCGGCCGTGTTCACCCTCCGCCTCGTGGCCCGCCGCATTCGGCACCTGACCGGCGAGGTCAAGGAGCTCGCCCGCCGAGTCACCCAGGCCGTCCGCGGACACCGCCCGCAGCTGCTGGAGATCGTCGGCGTCGGGCCGGACAGTGCCGCAGCCCTCCTCATCGCCGCCGGCGACAACCCCGACAGGATCGCCACCGAGGCGTCATTCGCCGCTCTGACATAGGGGCATCTACTGGCATGAACACTGCTCATCGGCGCCGGATTCAGGCGCTCGCAGGATCCAATGCTCGTCAAAACCGGCGCCTGCAATCGCCTTCTGGACCGCAAATCTATGGGTCACCATGCCACCAGTGACTACGGTTCGCGTAGATCATGCTGCCGAGGAAAGGGAGTGGGCAATCGTCCACAGGCCGCGGATCCGGTCGCGCCGATGAGGACGTCGGCGCCGGTGGAGTGCCAGGTGGGGATGGCCGCCGCTGGCAGGGATCTCGGTGTAGGGGCCGTCGACGCTCTTGGTGGCGGGCGCGAGGTGGGCGGCGGCGTATTCGTCGGCGGGCCAGGATCCGGGTGGCCGGCGGGGGACCGCTCCAGCACGGTGCGCCCCGGGAGAGCGGTGGTCATCACTGGTCACCGCCGTTCTCGTAGGCGTCGATCAGGTCGGCGATGGCATCAGGACTCGCCGCCTTGCCGAACCAGGCGCCGTCCTCGGTGAAGACAGGCACGGCGTCGCGGTCGGCGTCGAAAGCGCAGAGGTACGGGCGGTTTCTTTCCAACCTGGCCTGGGGCGGTGGTGAAGGGCACCTCTGGCGGTAGCGGGTGGATGCGTGGGGCAGGATGGGCTTCGTGCCCACCATGGTTGTTGAGATTCACGTGCCCTTGTCGCCGACGCCGAACCTGCCGGATGGGGCCTACCCGTATCCCTGGATCGAGGAGGTCGAGGACTTCCTGGCCGATCTCGAAGACCAAGGCGATGTAGAGGTCTTCGATGACGGTGAGGAAGTCGCGGACGCCTACGTCTTCTGCGTCACCGGAGCCGGTGAAGAGGATCTTCTGGCGGTGGCGTCCCGCGTGGCCACGCTGCCCGGAGTCCCTCCGGGGACCTTTGCGGTCGTCAGTGACGACGGGGCCGAGGAGCTCGGGCTGGGGCGACGGGTAACGCTTCCGCTGCCCATGGCCTGAGGCCCAGACTGAGCCTTCGTCACCTGGCAGAGTTCAGGTGAAGTGGGTGGGGCCACCGCGTGAGTGACGAAGTGAAGCTCCTGGCAGATGAGTTGTCGCCCGAGATCAACCTGACCGCCCGGAGCTTCGTGTGCTTGTCTGCCCATCGGGGGTCGATCTTTCCAGCTCGACCCTTCGGTTCCTGTCCAGCCTGCTGCGGGCCGACCTCTTCAGCGCGTACTCGACGGCGCAGACTCGCCGCCGACCGGTAGCGCTGCGGGTGCTGGCCCACCTGCGTTGCGGTCACTCCTACGCCAAGCATCCACCTGGTCCGCTCCCGCGGGATCCGCCCGGACTCCTCCGCGGGACCGGTGTACTTCGTGCTGTACGACCTGGAGACCCAGCAGCGGGCCCGCAAATTGGCCGCCGCACTGCACGCCGCCCTGTACGGAGACCTCGAACCACTCACCCACGCGGCGCCCGAAGCCGCCCAATGACCCCGGCGGGCACCAGCACCGGTGCCCCGCCGGCCGCCGCAGCGGCCCGGCAGCGCCAGAGAGCCCCCTCCAGCCATCGGCGCGGACAGGCCACCGGGCTGCGGGGTCCCCGGTGGGCCGCCCAGGCGCCGGGCGGCACCGGCGACTGGGCACCGGCCGGGAAGGAGCGCGTGCGGCGTGGTGACGAAGTCTGGGGAACTCGCCGGTGGGTACTCGCCACTGGATCATGGCCGGCGGATACCAGCGACGCCGCCGTCCCGCCGACCTTGCGGCACTCCCGCCAGCCGTGCGCGATCCCGCCGACGAATGGAGACGACAATGCAGGACAGCGCTCCGTCACAAGCCGCGAGCGGCCCGAGGAACCGACGACGCACCTCAGCACAACTCACCACGCCGTCACAGGCCGAAGGAGAAGACGGCTCAGACAGCGACGACAGCGACGACAAGGGCTCCTAGGGCGTGTATCGAAAGTGCATGCGGAGATAGGCGTGGCGTAGTACTCCTGGAGAGCCTCAGGAAACACGTCTTCCTCACTTGGAGTTGTTGATGGCCGTTCGCCGTGTCGTACCCAATGTCCAGTCGGAGGCTGTGCAGGAGAGCCGGGAGTTCTACGGCCTGCTCGGGTTCGAGGAGGTCATGAATCACGGCTGGATCATGACGCTCGGCTCCCCGTCCAGCCCGGCGGCGCAGGTCAGTTTCATGGCCAGCGACAAGACCGCACCGGTCACGCCCGACATGAGTGTCGAGGTGGAGGATGTGGACGCGGCCTACGAGATCATGCAGGAGAGCGGCGCGGAGATCGTGCACCCCTTGCAGGATGAGGAATGGGGAGTGCGCCGGTTCTTCGTCCGTGACCCCAACGGCCGGGTAGTCAACGTGCTGGGCCACCGCTGACGATCATCCTGGTCTTGAGCGAGGGTGCTGGTCACAGCCACTCGTTGATGGCCGCGACAAGTACGGTCGCTTCGTAGCGGATGGCGAGCTTCTCATAACGGGTAGCCACCGCCCGATGCCTCTTGAGGCGATTGATGCCGCATTCGACTGCGTGCCGCTCGCGGTAGTCGATCTCGTCGAACTGTGGCGGACGGCCACCGCCGGAGCCTCGCTTCTTGCGGTTGCGGACGTGGTCGGCCTTGTCCGGGATGGTGCAGCGGATTCCTCGACGCCGCAGGTAGGCGCGGTTCTTGCGGGAGGCGTACGCCTTGTCGGCTCGCACCCGGTCCGGTCGAGTGCGGGGTCTGCCCGGCCCCAGCCGGTGCACCCGGATCTTCTTCAGCACGGGTTCGAACTGCGGAGAGTCCCCACGCTCCCCGGCTGTGATCACAATCGACATGGGCTTCTGGCCCTGCTCAACGGCCAGGTGCAGCTTGGTGGTCAGGCCGCCGCGAGACCGGCCGAGACCGTGGTCGTCCGGCTCGGTGTCGACGCCGCCGGGCGGTTCGACCTGCAGGTCCCCCTTTTCCGCGCTCCGGCGGCGTGCTGGTGGGCCCGGCACACCGTGGAGTCGACATTGATGTCCCACGTGATCAGGTGTTTTGCGTCGGCCTGGGCCTGCAGCTCGGCGAAGATGCGCTGCCAAGTGCCGTCGCGCTGCGAGCGCCGGAACAGGTCGTACACCCGGGCCCACGGGCCGTATCGTTCCGGCACATCCCGCCACGGAGTCCCGGTCCGCGTCCGCCACCGTATGCCGTCGATCAGCTGCCGCCTCGTCCATATCGGCGGGCGCCCCGGTTCCTTCCCTTGAGGCAACAGCGGCTCCAGCCGGGCCCACTGCGCATCCGTCAGATCCCCACGTGCCACGAAGCGAGATCACCGCATCTCAAGATCCACTTTTGATACACGCCCTAGCTAGTAGTGCTTCGTTAGGTTGGGTCTCCTTCTGGTTTGGCAAGAGAGCGGCCGCAGGTGGTGCATGTGCCGGTCCAGCACTGCAGCAGATTCCGGAGGGCGTCGAGGACCTGGTAGAGGGTCAGGCCGGCGGTGTACTTCTGGGTCGACCCGTAGGCCGTGTATCGGAAGTGAATCGTGCGCATAGGGTGTCGGCACGTCGCTGAGCCACATAGCCCTCTCGTCCGGCCGTTCGATCGAGCTCACCGAGCTGCGAATGTCTTCGACCTACGGAGGGATGCTGGAGGGCTACCCGTGCAAGCCCACCAATGACATGGAGGTCAGCGACCTCCAGCGGCAGGCTGAACGTGCGTTTCCCTCCACGCCGGTCCATCTGGTTCCACCCTCCCGCGAGTACCCGGACCAGACGCCGGCGCCTTCGGCCCCGTCGAGGTGCTGCCTTCCGTGGCCTGCATCGCGGTGGGCAGCGGGCTCGCGGCGGCTGCCGGTGCAGGGACGGGCCGCTCGGCAGGCCACGTCCAGCCCGGACAGCCGCCGTTGCTGCTCTTCGGTTCCCCAGAACCTGCTCTTCACCACCACTTGGTTGCCGGCTCAATGAAGGGGGCTGCTCGGGGCTGAGGAACATCGCGTAGATCGTCCGCCAAGCCCCTGGTCGTGCTCATCGCGCATCGGCGTACAGTCGCTCGATCAGCTGGACGACGATCTCCGGCTCGCGTAGCGTCGGGAAGTGGTCGGAGGCGGCCAGTCGGACCGGGCGGCAGGGGGGATCCGGTCCGCAATCTCCTCGTTGCAGCGCACCACCCGCCCGGGGGTCCTCGCGCCCCACTGCGCACCGGTTCCAGCCGCGGTCTCCAGGCCCCCTTGCTCCCGCACCGGGCCGCCTCGGCGCCGTCCAGCGCCGCACGTAGTTCATCCGTGATGAATCGGTCGCTGACGCACACCCATGAGCCGAGTGTCAGTGCTGTGGCCCAGGATGACGGGCATGATCCAGACACTTCCGCTGGCCCTGCCGGGCACGCTGGTGGACTTCCACCGCATCGACTTGACCGCCCGCTACTCCAAAGGATGGGGTCCAGGGGTCGACGATGTCGCGGCCGGACCGACCGGTGAGATATACGCGCTGTCCCGCGTGCACCGGTACATCTACGGCGTGGCCGACGACGAACAGGACCCGGCGACAGCCAACTTCGGCTACCGGATCATCACGCGGTACTCCGCAGGTGGCGAGGTGCTGGCGAGTGCCGTGTGCTCCCCGGACGACGACGAAACCGCCTCGGCTGTGGCAAGCGGCGGTGACATGACGCTGTGCGTCCTGCCGGACGGCATCCTCGCCGTCAGTGCAGGCCCGAACAACACCACGCTGGTCGCCCCCGACCTGAGCCGGGTCATTGCTACCTACGACTCCAAGGACAACCGCCCCTTCGAGGAGTTCACACCGGGCGATGCTTTCGCCACCTCCATCAGCGTCACGCCCTCGGGCCGCCTTCTGTGCAGCGTCGCCGAATACGGTGTGTGGAACTACGGCAGCGTCATCACCAACATCGTCGGCGTGGCCGACGGCGCCCTGACGGCCGCTTCCAAGCCGACGATCAACGCACTGGCCTCGCTTGATCCCGAACCGGCCCGCCAGAGCGATGTCGACCTGCGCGCGCACGTTGCGTACCAGGGTGCCCCGGTCGGACTGGCGAACCGGCCCCGGCCCGCGCTGACCGAGCTGGTGGCCGGCGAAGACCGCCTCTCGGGCTGGCGCGACTCACGCCTCGGCCGGCCCGTGCCGCTGGCCGATGACCTATTCGTCGTCCCCCTCTACGCCAAGACGTTCCGCGGCGGCAGCCGGGGCCAGCCGTTCGTCTTCGCCCTCGTCAACGACCAGGGGGAGATGACCGGACGCCTCCACGGCATGCACGAATGGCGCGACTCCCCTTTCACCGGCTTCTGCTTCAACGTGGCCGCCGACCCGCTTCGGGGCTACGCCTACCACCTCAACCGCTACGGCCTGTACGCGTGGAACAAAGCCGGGGTACTGCGCGTCAGACTGGACACCGAGACCAAGGCCTTCAAGCCGCTGACCCACTTCACACTCACCGCCTGCTCGCCCGCCGGCGACCTACTGCTGGTCCACAACAAGCAGCACCTCATCCTGCGCGTGCCCGCTCCCGACGACCTCACCGGCCTCGCGGCCGCAGTCGAGGAGGCCCTGCGCGCGTACGCCCGGCAACGCACCGCCCTGAAGAAGCAGTGGGCACCCGTCAACTGGCACTGGACCCAGACGTCAGCACCGGTCCACCGTATCTGACCGGCCGCACCAAGCCGCCGCCCTGCGCGCCCAGGAGCGAGTCCTGCAGGGGCATTCCCGTCCGCCCGGGGGGGTGGGCCGAGGTCTGCACACGGCGCTCCCGGGCCCCGGCAGGGGCCCCGGGAGCGCCGCGGGCAGGCCACTGTTCGGCAGGCGGCTGGTGCGCAGGGTGCTGCCCGTAGCGCGGTGTCGTCATGCTGCCGCCTCCGCTCCCTGTCGCGGTGCGGGCAGCACAAGCGCGGCATCGGGGTGGCCGGAGAACGCCGCCGCGACGACGCATTGCAGTACCCACCGCAGCGCATCGATTTGTCACACGAAGTAGTCGTCCGAGGGGAAGTCGGCCACGCGGTCGTGCTTCTCCTCGAACTCTGACAGGACGGCACGGATGCCTGTGAGCGCCTTGCGCTCCGCTCCGCATCCGTGGATGTCGACCTCCGCAATTCGCGCGCGGAGGAAGGCTGCGAGAGCAGCATCCTTGGCAGGAGTGTTCTCCGAGCGGAGTGCGGCATCGCGACTGAAGATCAACGGTTTTCCTCTCTCCTCGGGCGAGGGATGCGCCCGAAACCTCTGGCGCTATCGGTGGTGAGGGCGTGCATGAGTTCAGCGGCGAAGCGCGTCACCGCCGGCATGCAGGCCGCCAGTGCCGGGCCTTCTTCGCGACGGGCGGCGGCCCGCGCAAGATCAAGGCGGCTGCCCGCCGTGGCGGTTGACCCACAACTGGGGTCAGCAGCCGGGGGAGGGAATGCCGTCACTTCGCTGACCTCCTGCCCTTGAGCCGTACGACCCGGTCGGGCGTGAGTCGGATCCGGCCCGGCCCGAGACAGGCGTGCTCCGGTGCCGAGTCGTCCTCCTGGCCGGGGCGAAGAACGACCGCCGACAGCAGCAGGAAGCCGCGGTCGGGGTCGCGGGCGATGCGGCAGAGCACCGTTTCGTCCTCGATGCCGATTGTGGTCACGACGCGGGCTGTGTAGAGGGACAGGGAGCGGTGGAGCAGGCCGGTCCGCGGTAGCCGGTAGCGGTCGCGGTGGCCGAGTGGTCCATGGGCTTCGGCCCAGATACGGACCGCTGCTGCAGGGTTCTCTGCTGACCGGTCGACCACGTAGTGACGGCCAGTAATCAGCTCCTGGACCACGACGTGGTCGTCCAGCCGCTGTGCGGCCGCAGCCTGCCGAATCTTGCGCCAGGCGGACATGAGTTCGTCAGCGCTGCGGCATGTGATGGGCTGCGAGATGACTCCGGTGTGGGCGGGGGACACCACGAACGCGGGCAGTTGAAGGAGCTGAGTCCAGCGGAGGGCCTCCATGAGGCTGGCCGTGCGCAGGGTGCGAGCGGCGGGTGTCCCTGCGGATTCCAGGAAGGCGGCCTGGAGTCCGCGGTCGTGGGTCGGTACGCGGGTGCTCATCGCCCGCTCGCGGCGTGGTGGACCGGCGCGTCGATGCCGACGACGAGCCGATCGGCGATATCGGCCAGGCGCTGGGCGCATGCTCTGTCGTCGGGGCCCTGCACGACCCAGTGGGCCAGTCGGTCGTCGATGCTGCTGAGGGGCGGCGCGGAGACGTAGGCGCCGAGACGCTGGTTCAGCACCAGTCGTTCGAGCCAGGGCTCGAACGTGTCCAGACCGGACTCGCCGGGGCTGGACACGCTGAGTTCGGAGATCCGGCCGCTGAGGCGCGGGGAGGCGAACTGGACCGCGGCGGTTGACGCGGCCCGCGGAGACAGGTCCGGTTCGGCCCCTGTGGCGACGGCGGCCGCCGCGGCCGGCAGGTCGATGCCGAGCGCGAGCTCGACGAGAAGGGGGATGAGGTCGCCTCCAAGGCTGGGGCTCACGTGGGTGATGCGCGGGCCCCGATGGGTGAGCCTCAGCTTGATGTGAAGCAGGCCGGATGAGATGCCGAGGGCCTCGACGGCGCGGCGTACCACGGACGTGACGGCTGGATCCCGCACGAGGGGGTCATGTGCGCGCACCACGTGGCCCACCTCAAGGACCGTGGGCGCCGGACCAAGCACCTTGCGAGTGATGGCGACGATGCGTGTCCGCTCCGGCCCCAGTACGATCGTCTCGGCGCTGACCTCCTCGCCCTGGAGGAACTCCTCCACAAGGCATTCCGTCACCGCGAACGCCGACAGGCCCAGGACGCTGGAACTGGTCGCCGCCCGGTAGGCGTAGCGCACCTCGGACTCGCTATCCGCGCGCCAGACGCCCGCACTCCCGTCCAGGCCACGCGGCTTGACGACAACGGGGAAACCGAGCACTTTCGCGCGGTCGACGGCGTCCTGCTCGGTGCCGGCCGCGTAGGACCTGGTCGACGGCACGCGGTGCTCGGCCAGGAGACACCACCTCTCGGCCTCGTCCCGGCAGCGGAGCGCCGCTTCCGGCGCCATCCCCGGAAGCCCGAGAGCGTGTGCGAGGCGCGCAGCAAGCTCCACGTGCTGGTCCATGTACGTCAGGACGCCGGCCACCGGCCGCTCGGAGGCGAACTCCTTCACCATCACCGCGGCCAGGTCGGGCGCTCGTAGATCAACGCTCAGAAATCCGGCAGCGTGCGAGGTCGTCCACGTCGGTGCGGTGCCGTCCACGAGCACGATCGGATGGATGCGGCGATGCGTTCCAGGCCGTGCAGGAGTGCCCGCAGGGGGAGGCAGAGAGCGGCACCGAGCAGTCCGGCTGTGAGGACTGCGGCCGCGGCGAGCAGGTCCCCGCCGGTCTCGATGGCCCAGGAGGCGAGGAGGGGAGCGGTTATGACGGCCATAGCGAGCTGCGTGCCCCACACGCCGGCGTAGAGGCCACGGGCTCCGTCCGGGCTGATGCGGTTGATGAGGTCGGAGGCTGTGCTGAAGAGAAGGACTTCGCCAGTGACCGCCGCGGCGGCGAGGCTGTATCCGACCGTCGTCGAGGCGAATCCGGCCGTGCTCATCCCGAGGCCAAGGATCAGCGAGAAGAGCGAAGAGGCCAACCATCGACTGCGTGCCGGCGGCGCGACGGCTCAGCACGGGCATGAGGATCGGTGTCACGATGACGACGCCCGTGGCGGCCGCCACCTGGGTCCAGCCGTAGGCGGCCGCGTCCAGGCCGTCGACCGCCATGAGCATCGGCAGGACGGTGAACATCCCTGCGCACGCCGTGAGAGCGAACAGGCTGAACACGCACACGAGCCAGAGCCGGACGTCGCGGAGCGCCTGACGGTCCGACGAGCGCGCGGCGCGCTCGGGCCGTCTGCCCGCGCGTGCTTTCTCCGGGCGCATGAACACTGCGGTGATCAGGGCGAACGGCGCACAGGCGACGGCGTTGAGAGAGAAGAGGAAGCCGATACCCGTGTCGGCGGCGAGCAATCCGCCGGCCGCGCCGGTCACGGCCGCGCCGACGTTGACCGCGAAATGGCGCCAGCCCGAGACGAGGGCGCGCCCGGCCTTCGTGGGGATCTGGTCCTGAATCGTGGCGGAGACGATCGGCCGGTGTGCGTCGTAGACGTGGCCACCACGAAGGAAGCGGCGATCACCGCTGCCTTCGACTCCGCGGCGGCGAGAAACGGCAGGGCCGACGCGGCGCAGACCATGGTGGCGATCAGCGCGGTGCGGCGGAGCCGAACAGGTCGGACAGCCAGCCGCAGGTGAGTTGGCCGACGAGCCGTCCGAGCCCGAACGTGGCGATCGCTGCGCCGGTCACGTGTGTGGTGTATCCGAGCTCGGCGAGCCGGTAGGACTGGAAGGGGAAGGCGAAGCCTGCGGCGCGGGCGATGAAGGTGCCGATGAGCAGTGCCCAGATGACCCCCGGCCACTGGGTGGGCGTCGGTGAGACGGGCGCGGGTGTGGGTGTGAGGGACAGCGACATGCGTACCGCGGTGGTCACAGACGCTCCAGGGATGAGGCGAGAGAAGCAGGTGTGGGGCGCCGCCTAGGTGGTCGAGGGCGCCCACTGGGGCTGACTGCCTCCGCAGCTGCGGATGCCCGAGGATCTCCGACGGGGGCGGTCACCCTCGGTGCGGGCCAGCCCGGCCCTGGCGAGGGCTCGGTGCGTCAGGTAGGCGTAGTAGACCCAGCCCGTCTTGCCTGCGTTTGGCCCGGATGTCACCTTGCCCCACGCCCAGTTCTGGCCATGGGGGTAGGCAAGGCAGTAGTGGGTGAAGCCGGTGCCCTTGTAAAGGACCCCGAGCGACGTGTAGCCCGTGCCAGGCCGGTCCGCAGGTTGACGGCCGTGGTCGTCGTCGCCCGGTGAGGCTCGTCCCACTCGTGGGGCGCAGTACTACAGCCTTTGGAGCGGCTTCGGCGAGGAGGGGTTCCATGCGGTCGGCCTCGAAGAGGTGAGGAGAGTCGAGCACGCGAACGAAGCTCGACAGGGAAGGCGGTGCTTGCCCCGTGGGTGTGTCGATCGAGGTACTGATCGTCGACTGGTCACACATCGAGGCCGCTCCGCCGGACGAGCGGGCTGACCTCCTGGAGGAGGCTGCATTCGGCGAAGCCACGCGGCCCAATGCCGACGAGGGCTGGACCTGGCCCACACGGCCTGCCGCCGACTGGTACGCGAGCTATGAGTTCTCCCGGACGCTCGGCTCGTACAAGCCTCACTTCTGGGCGGGTGAACGGTGGGAACGACTCCGCGACTTCGCGGATCAGCGGCTTCGGGGCATGTTGGACCGCTTCGCTTCTGTGCTGTTCTGGCACGGCCTCGAGTACATGGAGGACATCGATGCGGAGCAAGTACCCGAGCGGTCAAGCCCTTGGCCGGCGAGCACGCTCATGTGGAGCTCGCCAATCGAGACAGCAGAGCTGAAACTCCTGTGGGAATGCGTCTCTCCGCAGCTGGAAGCACTGCGCCAACCGTTCGACCGGCACGTCGCGCGTCCAGAGGGCTGGATCAACGACTTCGATTCGTTCGTGACGTTCCTGGAAGGGTGGAACGAAGTCGTCACTGCCGCGCACGCCAGGGGATGGGGAATCGTCGGACTGCGCTGCTGATCAGCGGGGCTGTTGTCCCCACCGGCAGCTTGCAAGGGAGCCCCCAACAATACTTTTGCGGCATGGCTGATCTCTACGAACTCCAGCTCGCTTTCGACCTTCCGGACGACCGCAGCAGGGACAAGGCCCCCGACGCTGGTGTACAGGTCGCCGAGGTGTACCGAGGCGTCCGCTGAGGCCATCGGGTGACGCGTGGGCTCGTCGGCCGCATGTCTGCTGACTCTCGCTTCGCTGTGCCGGGCGTTCTCACGAGGCGTCCGTCATCGTCTCGTCCACCTGCCGAGGGAGGGCCGCTCAGGGCCCGTTTGCGCAGGCATCACGACGAGAAGCCACTCGGGCGCTGAAGTGAGAGTCAGCACGGAGTGCGGTTCATCGTCCACGCCCAGAACCGGGCGCGCGCCCTGACCAGGCTGCGCAACCCCGGCCTCAGGGCGGTCTACCTGCGCGGCAACACCGCCCCGCCGACACCGGACGAGATCACGGCCGTCCTGCACCACCCCGACGGCCTCATATGGCGCACGGCCCCCGACAACGGTGTCGCCGTCGCCACCGAGCTGTGGCGGCCGATCAGGCGCCTGCTGAGGGCGTAGCGCCGGAAAAAAGATCGCGCACGAACCGAACGATCCGCATCCGCCCACCGTCTAAGTGCTGAACCGTCGTCGAGGGCATGTGGTGGGGGACTGTGCGAGCCGAAGAGCAGGATCCTCTCAGCCCGGCACAGGCCCGTCGCGTCAGGGCGGTGCTCGCGCTGGGAGGAGTCCCGCGGGACGACCACGCGGACGGTGTGCAGCAGGTACGGCTGAAGCTGATCGAGCGCCGCGCTCAGGGCACGGAGTCGCCCCGCGACATCGGCGCGTGGGCCGCGGCGGTCGCCTCCAACTACGCGGTCGACTGGCATCGCGGCAGGAACCGCCAGGAGCGGGTCAGTGAGCGGCTGCAGACCATGACCGCATGGCGGCAGTCCGTCCCCGGGCCGGAGGAGGGGGTGCTCACTCTGGCGGTGGCCGAGGGCATTGAGGCGCTGCCACCTCTGCAGAAGCAGGTGCTCATCCTGCGGTTCTACGCCGACCTGACGGTTCCGCAGATGGCGGAGGTCCTCTCGGTACCGCTGGGCACCGTCAAAAGCCGCCTGCATGCGGCGGTCCAGGCCATGCGAGTCCATCTTTCAGCGGATACAGGGGTACGAGGATGACGGGCGACCAGGAGACGGAGGACCTGCTCGACGAGCAGGTGAAGCTCATCGGCGGGTTCATGGAGGAGGACGAGCAGCCGGCTGGGGAGCAGGGCGTCGTGACGCTGCCCGAGGCGGGGGCCCGGCGTCGCAGGGTCCGCGCGCTGCTCGTCGCGGGGGTGGGCCTGGCGGCATCGGCCGCGCTGTTCCTCACTCTGTGGGCGCCTTGGGATCCGGCGCCGGCTGAGACGGCGAGACTCTCCGAGTCGGGAATCGTGGCGTGCTCGGAACTCATCGCCGAGGGGACCGTGAGCCGTGTGAGGTCCGCCGAGCCGGGGACGGTCCGCGTCCGGCTGGAGGTCGACCGGTACCTCAAGCCCGAATCGGGACCGGGAGAAACGGACTTCTCGGTTCCGCAGAAGGACGGTGCTGCCTACAAGGTGGGAGAAAAGGTACTGGTGAGCGTCTCGCGGTTCGAGGACGAGGTCCCGCTGCTTTTCATCGGCGAGGAAATCGAGCCGACCTGGGAGTGGATGAGGACAGAGGCGGGCAAAGCCGATCGCCCCACATGCCCGGGGCGCGGGTGACCGCAGGCGACGAATGATTTTTCCTTCCCTGGTGATCTTCAGACTGCTTGCTGACTCTGGCTTCGCTTGTGCCGGGCGTTCTCACGAGGCGGCCGTCATCGTCTCGTCCACCTGCCGAGGGAGGGCCGCTCAGATCCCGTTTGCGCAGGCATCACCATGAGAGCCACTCGGTCGTTGAAGTGAGAGTCAGCACCCGCCGGCCGACGGCTCCGGTGACCTTGCACGCGTCCTTCGTTGCTCTGGTCGGCGGCACGCGCTGGTCAGGTCCTGCGTCCACTGCCGCGGGTAACCGGAGTGGTCGGGGGCTCCTGCCCGGAGTCCCCGACCATCAGGGCCCCGCGAGCCATGCACGGCGCGAGGCCGCCCGGCCGAGCGGCGCCCGGCAGGGTGCTGCCGGGCGCCGCGGCGGATCGCAAGAGGAGTGCTGCCCGGTGGCCGGGGCCTATCCGCGCAGGGGGTCCGTCCGGGAGGCGGGCACCAGGTCCCACCACCAGGAGATCGACGCGATGTCCAGCGGGTCGGTGCTGTCGTCGGTCGGCCTGTCGGTGAACGCGCTGGGGAGCAGGGCCGGGTCGTCGGGCGTGGTGTAGCGCAGGGAGCTGATGCTCCAGTCCTGGGTGGCCCGGATGAAGGAGGAGAGGCCACGCAGGTACTGCCGCATCTGCGGGCTTCCCTGGTCCTCCAGCTTCGCGCGCAGGCTCAGGAACAGGCACATGACGCGGTCGCGCTGGGCGACGGCCATGGTGAGGGCCGCTTCCGGGCTCAGGTCGTACTCGTGCATCAGCACGCGGACGACGTTCAGGTAGTAGCCCGTCCCGCGGCTCTCCTTGTGGTGGGAGTAGATGTCGTTGTCCCACGTCGTGATGAACGAGGTCATCTCGGCGGCGGCCCGCAGTGCCTTGCTGTCCCGCTCGTGCGGCTGGAGCTCGAATCCTTGGCCCATCTCCAGGAACGGCTGCACGACGGAGGTGGCGCCGTCGTAGAGGCGCATCAGCGCGTAGTCGTTCAAGGTGGGCACCCGGTTCGCGGCGCGCTGCTCCGCCTCCCAGACCACGGCGAAGAAGTATTCGCGCAGGGTGTCCACCCACCGTCCGGCCTGCAGGGCGGTTCCCCAGCGCGACACCCGCAGCGTCAGGTCGCGCAGGCCTTCAGCCAGTGGATCGTCGGTGAGCATGGGCGCCTGGGGGTTCTGCGCTATGCGCAGCAGACGGTGGAGCACTGCCGCCAGCTCGTAGGGCTTGTCGCCCAGGTCGCCTTCCTCGCAGTAGCCGTCGTCCACGGCGAACAGCCATATGACGAAGTCGGAGAGCAGGGCGACAACTTCCTCCTCGCCCTCGGGAAGGATCCGCGAGGCGAAGACGCCGATGTCCTGCGTGACGAGCCGGCTGCGCCATTCCTGGGACCCGAGGTTGAACTGATCGGCCCAGGCGGCGGTCCGTGCATCGATGGCGGCGTGGCTCGGGTGGATGGCGGACGGGATGGGTGCGTACGTCGGCGGAATCGCCAGGGGTGAGGTCACGTGCTGCCCTTTCAGCTCATCAGTACGCGAGCACGGCGCGTGCACACGAATCATGGCCGGAATCTCACGTTAAGTAATCACCGCGCATGGTACTGATGCTGAGTCAGCCCTCCAAGGGGGCCTCTGTGGCAGGAGGTCACCAGAGGGGGACGGACAAGGGCCGCCAGTCTTCCCCTTGTTCACCTACGGGCACGGGCCGCACGATGCACCTGCTGACGGAGGACTATCAGGCACGCCAATGGCCTTGTCGCAAGCGACCTTCGTCCTCAACGAGCCCAGCGCCTGGGAACGGCCCGGCACGCCGCGGCCGCGAGGGCAGACACCGAGGGCGCCGGACCGAAGGGAATCAGAGTTTCCCTTTGTCCTGAAACAGCCGCTGAATCGGTACGGTGTGGCGCGAGCCGCCCGGTATCCAGGGCGCTCGGAGGTGGCCATCGCGGACGCGACAGCCGCTGGTCGGCCCTGTCGGTCGAGGGCGGACGGTTCCGGTGATGTCCACACCGGGGTCTGCCTCCTTCCCGGCCTGCCCGGCCACGGTCCATTCACGCCGCATGCCACCAGTCTCTGCCAGGCCGACATGGCTGACCTGGACAGGGCCGTCTCCCCGCTCACTCCGAACTTCACAACCCACTGTTTGGAGTGTCCGTGGACTCAAGCGGCAGCTGCCCGCTCGATCCCGCTGCCGACCTCGCCGAGGAGAGGCGACACCTCAATGCCATGCGCCCTCTGGTCGCCGTGGAACTCCCCGGCGGGGTGCCCGCGTGGACCGCAACGGATCTGCCCACCGCGCAGGCCGTTCTCGGCCACGACGCTCTCACCAAGGACCCCGCCCACTGGCCGGCGCTCACCGACGGCCGTGTGCCGGAGAACTGGGAGCTGATAGCCCTCGTGCGCGGGGCGGCGATGCTGCACCAGGGCGGGGCCGAGCACCGCCGTCTGCGGCAGCTGGTCACCAAGGCCTTCACCCGAGCCCCGACCCGATCGAAGCGCTGCGCCCTTGGTCGGGGCCCTCACCGAGGAATGCTGGAGAACCTCGCGGCCGCGGGCACCGGGGAACCGGTGGACGTGAAGGAAGTGTTCGCCCGCCCGCTGCCAGTGCGCGTCATCTGCAAGGTGCTCGGTGTGCCCGACGCCGCAAGTGATGCGCTCCGTGCGCACTTCGAGCGCCTGGTCATACCCCAGCAGGACGCCCCCGCCGACGACATCAGGGCGGCCTTCACCGCGATCTACGGCACCCTGTCCACCCTGGTCGAGGAGAAGCGCCGACACCCGGGTGAGGATCTCACCAGCGCCCTGATCGCGGCCCGCGATGTGCAGGACCGGCTCAGCGAGCAGGAACTGGTGGAGATGATCTTCCTGCTTCTCATCGCCGGTCACGAGACGACGATCCATCTGATCACCAGCACCGTGCACGCCCTGCTGACCCACCCCGAGATGCTCGCCGCCGCACTGCAGGCGCCCGACCCGGACGCCGCCTGGGCGGCCGTGGTGGAGGAAGGGCTGCGCTACTCACCACCCGTGCGTCACATCCTGCTGCGCTACGCCCTGGACGACGTCGAAATCGCCGGGGTCACCGTGGCCAAGGGCGAGGCCGTGATGGCGAGCGTGATGGCCGTAGGCCGGGACGGCTCCCGCCACACGAACCCGGACTCGTTCGACACCACCAGATCCACGAACCGCGAGCACATCGCGTTCGGCCACGGCGCGCACTACTGCCTGGGCGCCCGGCTGGCGAGGCTGGAGGCACAGATCGCGCTGCGCGCACTGTTCACCCGGTACCCGCATCTCACGCTGGCCGCAGAGCCGCAGCGCATGGCCTCCATCTCGGAGCAGGGGCTCCTCTCCCTGCCGGTCCACCTGCACGGCATCAAGGGCGCAGCGGCGGCCGCGGAGGGCCGCCAGACGGCTGCTGCGGCGTCCTCGTAGGTTCGGGCATCGACGAGCGCCGGGCCCGAACCAAGGGTTCGGGCCCGGCGCTCGTTACCCGCCCTGGCGCGCCGCCGGGCAGCAGCAGCGGGCGGTCACGCTCAAGGCGGTCAGCGGTTCAGCAGCGATCGCCACCACGAGCGGGGAGGTTCAGACGCGGCGGCGGTGACCGAGCCGGGCGCTTCCCGGGCGGCAACCGGCAGCGGCTGGGCGGCTTCCGGCAGCGGCTGGGCGGCCGCCGGTGCGGGAGGAACGGGCTGCGAGCCAATGGAGCGCGGCCAGGTGAACTGGACGGGAAGAGCGGAGGGACGGCGGGTAAGCCAGTCGGCGGTGATGCCGATCTCCGTCTCGGGGATGGCAAGCCGCACGTCCGGGAGCAGTGCCATGAGTTCGTCGATTCCGGTGTCCGCGATGGCGCGGCCGATGTCTCCGCACGGGCACTCGTGGGGCCCGGCGCTCAGTGCGAGGTGCGAACGGTTGCCGTGCATCGGCACGCTGAGATCGGGCCGCTGTTCCGGGTCCACATTGGCGGCGGCGATGCCGAGGAGGAGCAGGTCACCCTTCCGGATGTGCTGGCCGCCGAGCTTGGTGTCGTCGGTGGCCCACCGGCCTGGGACGACACTGATGCTGGGGTTGTCCCACATGACCTGTTCCAGTGCATCGGGCAGGGTCATGCGGCCCCCGGAGAGGCTGCCACGGAACCGGCGGTCTGTCAGGATCAGCCGGAGTGTTTGGGCGATCAGATTGACTGTGCCCTGATGCGCAGCCACCAGGGTCATGCGCAGATGCTCGACGATCTCGGTGTCCGTGAGTCGGGACTCGTGCAGGATGAGGCTTGAGGCGAGGTCGTTGCCCGGGGCTGTCATTTTGTGAGCGACCAGGTCCTGCAGCACCTGGGTCACGGCGGCGTTGCTGGCTGCCGCGGTCTCGCTGCCGCGCAGCAGGTCGAGTGTCGGCTCGACCAGGAGGGGGCCCTTGTCCGGGGTCATGCCGAGCAGGCGACTGACGACCAGCATGGGCAGCGGCTCGGCGTAGTCCCGCACGAGGTCGGCGGTGCCGTCCGCTTTGAAGCCGGCGACCAGCTCGCGTGTGTAGTGGGTGACGTACCGGCGCATGCCGCGGCGATTGAACTGGGCCAGACCGTCCACGACCGCGCCGCGCAAGCGGGCGTGCTCCGCGCCGTCGGCGAAAACGCACATCGGCTGCCAGGCCACCATGGGGAGGAAGGGCGAGTCTGCCGGCACGCGACCCTCGAGGAAGGCATTCCAGCGCCGCGAGTCACGGCTGAACACGAGCGGAGTGCGCATCACTTCCAGGTTCTCCCGGTAGCCGAGCACGATCCACGCCGGGATGTCCCCGTGCAACAGGACCGGAGCGACCGGACCGTGCTCCTGGCGCAGCTCCTCGTACGCGCGGGCCGGGTCGGTGATCTCCGCCAGACGCCGGAGGCCATTGGGGGCCATGCCGTGGGCGGGGCACCCGGGCGGCGGCACGAGCCTGTCGGCGGGTATCGGGGGTGGGGTAGTCACGGAGCCTCCGGTTATGGGAGCACCCTGTCACGAAGGCCGGCCGGGGCGCTCATGATCGTCACTGCTGACCGCGGGCTGCGGCCCCGGCTGCCGGTCTCCAGGCAGCAAGATCGCCAGCCACAGGGCAGCATATCGGCGGCGCGCCACGACCCGACACTCCGTCAAGCAACCTTGTGCGACGGGCGGGTTAAGTCATCACCAGCTCGGGCCGATCTCCCGGTGGCCCAAGCCGCCCTGTCGGAAGACGATCAAGGGCGAATAGTATGCGGCGAACTTGACCGCTCCGGCCGACCGACTGTTCGCGCGCACCTGACCAACCCCACCCATCACGCCGGGGCAGCTGAGCACCGGCGCGAGTCTGTCTCGCGAGAGGACGCACCGTGTCACTGGATTCCATCCCCCGTGTCAAGGGACGTGTGCCCGGCCTCGGCCACGTGCCCCGCCTGTTGCACGACCCGCTCGGAGTCCTGCGATCCCTCCATGCCGAAGGGCCCGTACTACGCATCGACATCGGCACCATGCCGGTGATCCTGGTCACCACCCCCGACACGGTCAACGAAGTCCTGGTGAAGAAGGGGCGCTCGTTCAGGAAGGGCCGACTCTTCGACCGCATCAGGCCGCTCGTCGGCAACGGCCTCGGCAACTCCGAGGGCGCGCAGCACATACGCAACCGGCGCCTGATCCAGCCGATGTTCTACAAGGAGCGCCTGGAGGGCTATGCCTCTGTCATGAGCGGGCGCGCGCAGGCTCTCGCCGACTCCTGGAGCGACGGCCAGGTCATCGACGCCAACCAGGTCATGGGCAATTACGCGATCGAGACCCTGGCCGCCACCCTCTTCAGCGCCGACATCGGCCGTCCCGCCGTCGAGTCCGTCCGCGAGGACCTACCGGTCATCCTGAAGGACATGCTGCGCCGGGCCCTCGCCCCCAAGGCCCTGGATGGGCTGCCGATCTGGCGGGCCTTCGATCGGTCCGCTGCCAGGATGCGCTCCGTGATCGATGATGTGATCACCACCACGCGTGCCTCCAACCCGGAAGGCCGCACCGACCTCCTGTCCCTGCTGCTCTCTGCGCGCGACGACACCGGCGCCGGCCTGACCGACGTGGAGGTCCGCGACGAACTGGCCACCATGCTGTTCGCCGGCACCGAGACCACGGCCTCCACCCTCGCCTGGGCGCTCTACCACATAGGCCGGCGCCCAGACGTGGAAGAGGAACTGCTCGCGGAGATCGACAAGGCGATCGGCGACCGTCCGGTCACCTTCGCCGACGTGCCGCGGCTGCCCGGCATCACCCGGGTCCTGGATGAGGCGATCCGCCTGCACGGCGTGGTCACCCTGATGCGGCGCACGATCGAACCGGTCACCATCGGCGGCTACGAGATTCCTGCCGACACTGAAGTACTCATCAGCCTCTACGCGCTGCACCGCCGCCCCGAGCTGTACCCGGACCCGGACCGCTTCGACCCGGACCGCTGGCTGCCCGAGCAAGTCGCCGCACGACCCCGCGACCACGTCGTCCCCTTCGGTGCCGGCAACCGCAAGTGCATCGGCGACAAGTTCAGCTGGCTCGAAGCCACCATCACCCTGGCCACCATCCTGCCCCGCTGGCGACTCCGCTCCGTCCCGGGCAGCAAGCCCCCCACTGAGGCGACTTCCTCCATGGCACACCCGACCCGCATGCCCATGGTCATCCACCAGCGCCAGAAACACTGACCCTCCGTCCCACCGGTTCCGCCTCGTGTGCCAGGCCGGGCCCCGGTCCGAGTTTGCTTGCAGCTTCGCGCGCCGTGGATCGTGCCGCACACGAGCACCCACACCCCCGTCGACCCTTGGCGTTGCTCGACAAGATGTGCTTTCCTGCGCGGCTAAACGGGAAGCACGGCCCCCCTATGCAGCGGGGAAGCACGACGACCAAGCGGGAAGTGATGTCGCAGGACCGCGAGATGCCACCCGAGCGAGGCGGGGATCGAGAGCCGGATCAGTTGGTGTGGGAGATGCTGGAAAGCGCGCGGGTCGCCGTGGGCCTGACGCGCAAGGATCTGGCCCAGGCCATGGACGTACACCCGAGGACCCTTCGTAACTGGATGAAGCATCCATCGAAGCTGACGGCTGAGCAGATCGAGCGGTTGGCCCGCCCGCTGCGCATCAGTGCGGAGAACATAGCCAACTTGCACCGGCTGACGACGCAACGACCAGCGCTTCCCACCGCCAGCGAGCTGCAAGAACTGCCGGACATGGAGATCTACCGCCGACTGGTCGACCACTGCCTCTACCCCTCGCTCGTCAGCGACTACACGGCAGAGAACATCCACATCAACTCAGCGTTCCGGGACCTCTTTGCGAGCGTTGCACCCCACGCTTTCGCGTCACCGCTGCGGAACGGACCGAAGTACATCCTGTTCCACCCACAGGCGAGCGACGTGCTCGGTACCGGCGACGACGCATCGTTTCGCGAGTACTGGCTCATGCCCGCTCTGGCGCACTTCCTGGCAGCGTGGCAGCAGCGGCCGGAAGACGGAAGGCTGCTGCACATCAAGCAGGAGATCATGCGGCGGCCCAAGGCGCGCCGAGCCTTTGAAGCGACCCCGGACTGGATCGTGCGGAGCGGCGACATCCATGTGAACAGCACCGCTCGCCCGTTCCGCGATCCGCGCTCGGGCGACCTGCGCACGGTCCACATCGTGACGGAAGGCCATCCCGGCTACCAGCCGCTCGCCGTGACGCACACGACGTGGGTCCTCGACGAGAGTGACCCCCGCCCGGTCCGCCGACAACGTCGGTGAGACTGAACGCTGTAGTTGGCCTCACCGGCCAGGTGCGTGCTCAGGCAGGTGCGAGGTCCCGTCCGCCGCCTGAGCCCTCGAAGCCGTCTGGCCTCAGATTCCGGCGGCATGCAGTTGGGCGAAGGTGCCGACCTTCGCCGACCATGCCCGCTGCCCCGGTACAGGACACCATCCGAGCAGCGAGTCGGGAGTGATGCTGTCGGGCCAGATCATGTAGCCGAGCATGACGAGCTCGCACCCCGCCGCATGGGCGGCATCGGCCGGGAAGGTCGGCCAGTCGGGCCAGTGTGCGAGGTCTTTCTCGGCGAGGGGCTCGCAGCTGCCATCGCGGACCACTTGCAGTAGATAGCCGCTGTCCGCGGCCTTGCATATGGCAGTGAGATCACGGCGGCAGTTCTCAGTCGTCATGGCATGACGCTACTGACTTCGGCTCGTTAGGGTGATCTTTATCGAAGTGCCTGATCAGCAGGGCGTGTTGTCTGTATCCCGTGGTGTATGAGGTATGCGGATGGGAGTGGGCTGACTCCTGCGGGACGTCAGCGCCGGGCGGACGACGCTCGGACCGGCTGTCCGTGGCCGGGCTGATCGCCATGCGGCCCGGCTCCCGCACCCGACTGTGCCACCGCCTGCGCACCCACCCCACCGGCAAAGGCAAGCGCCGCAGCATGGGCGAGCGCGACTTCATCACACTGAACGACAGCACCCACCAGCTCCTCAAAGCGCCGATCGTGCTGGTCTGGGACCGCCTGAACACCCACGTCTCCCACGCCATGCGTGAGCTGATCGCCGAGCGCACATGGCTGACGGTGTTCCTGCTCCCCGCCTACTCGCCCGACCTCAACCCCGTGGAGTGGGTATGGGCGCACGTCAAGCGCAGCCTGTCCAACCTCGCCGTCGTCGCCCTCGACCGGCTTGAGGCCCTCGTCCGGAACCGGCTCAAACGACTTCAGTACCGGCCCGACACCCTCGACGGCTTCATAGCCGGCACCGGCCTGACCCCCGACACCCCAACGTCACCCTGACGAGCCGAAGTCAGTAGCCGTCTATCCCGAAGAGGCGATCCAGGCGCTATGGCCTTCCTGGGCCCGTCGCCGGTCCCTCCGCCCGAGCGAGGAATACCGCGTCCCCACCGACGAGGAATGGCAGGAGTTCCTCGGCCACTTCGAGCGGCGCAAGGTCTCCATCGGCGCATGCGGCCGCGCGTTCGGAACCCCGTGCATCCACGAACACGCCTGCATCCGCTGCCCGATGCTCTGGCCCGACCCCGCCCAGCGTGACCGGCTCGTCGAGATCGGCGACAACCTCCTCGCCCGCATCGCCGAGACCGAACGCGAAGGATGGCTCGGCGAGGTGGAAGGGCTGCAGGTGAGCCTCGCCGGAGCCGAGGAGAAACTCGCCCAACTCGACCGGCGCCCCGCCAGCCGCAGCGTCGTCGACCTGGGCATCCCCACGATCACTGCTCCCGCCGTTCCACACCAGCACCGGCCAGATGAGCGAACGTGACCCCGACGTTCCACTTACATGCTGGCCGCGAATGGCCCGCTTTTATCCACGCGGTCAGCATTGTCCTGGGGCGCGAGCTACTCCAAGCAGTCCGAGGAGATCGTCCATCATGCGATTGAACAGCGGGACAAAGTCGTCGAATGGTGCGGCGAGATGGCGGTTCACGGCCATGCAGAGGAGCCCATAGATCTGCCGCCAGCAGGTGATCATCAGCATGGCGACACCGGCCGGGTGATCAAGTCCGATTAGGTCGCGGTAAACGATCAACTGCTTAAGCAGAGCGGGATCGATCTCGTCATCTGAAGGAAAGTCCAACTTTCCCTGCCGCCACAGCTCTGTGAACATCACGCCGAACGCGCCGCCCAACTCGCGGACGAGGAAGCGGTCTAGGGCGCCCTCCGATGCCGCCAACCGTGCGTACCCTGCGCCCATCAGAAGGTCGAACTCCGCGGGGTGGGCGATGGTCCAGTCCAGGACTGTGCGGGTGGCTGCGTATAGCTGGGCGCCCAGGTCTCCGGATGACTCGCGGCGCGCCGCCTCAACGACGAGGGAGACGAACTCGCGCGTCAGATCTTCGTATACCGCAAGGATGAGGCCCTTTCTGCCATCGAAGTACCTGTACAGCGCAGGCGGGGAGACGCCCACGCCGCGTGCGACTTCGGACAGGGTGAGGCCCTCGACGCCACGGACGGCGGTCAGTCGGCGCGCTTCCGCCCTGGCATCCCGCTCGAGTTCCGCCCGTAGGCGCTCGCGACGCGACTGTGCGCCCCCTTGTGCTCCTTCTGTACTCCCTTGCACCCTCTCGCCTCCTTAACCTGCTTGGGCGTCAAGTGTCCACCGGCGAAACGGAGTTGCCGCGATCGTGGCCCCTTGCTGGGCACTTGCGATGACGCCATGTTATGTGGTTAATGGTCTTCACTAAACTACAGCGCATCATTCTGGGGGTCTCAGCGCATGGCAACCGATCACTTCAGCCTCTTCCAAGAGGCGTCGAGGAGTCCGGAGCGCCCGTACCGGGTCATCCTCTTCGCCGATCTGTCCGGATCAACGGAGATGAAGACCAAGACGGGAGAGGTGAACTGGCTACCCACCATCGGCAAGTTCCTCGACATCACCACGGAGGCCATCACGTCCCACGGCGGCACCGTGGTCAAATATCTTGGCGACGGCACTCTCGCAGCCTTCGGCAGCGAGCACGCCGCCGATGCGATCAACGCAGCTATCCGCATCCAGGAGATGCTGCGCACCGAGAACAAGAACGCGCTCAAGGAGTGCCTCGCCACCATCGGCATCGCCACCGGCCATGTGGTCGAGTACGAGGCTCCTGGCGGGGGCCTGGACTACGTCGGCTCCGTGGTTGACCGCGCCGCACGCCTATGCAGCGCCGGCGCACCACAAGCCATCTGGGTCGACAGCGCGACCGTCGTCTCTGCGAACATGCTCAAGGTTTCGTCCACGCTGGGTCGAGAGTTGGACTTTGGCCCCGACGACTATCTGACGGAGACCGAGGAGAAAGTCCGGCTCAAAGGCTTCCCCGAGCCGGTCAGGTACCGCGAAGTCATCTGGCGCCAGGAGCCAGCCGGAGCCAAGAACGGGATGCTGACCGAGGCCATCGAGAAGCAGGAGGGCACGAGAGGCGCGGGTACGCAGCAGACCGTGACAACAGCACAGCCGCCCTTGTCCGCGTCGAACGCCTGGGCCCACCAGACTTCGGCACCGACAATGGACGGCACGGTCAAGCGCTGGGACGCCACCCTGGGCCGCGGCTTCATCGCAACGAATTCCGAGTACGGCGACCACTATGTCGACCGCCGGTTCATCGTCGGCGAGGGAGACCTGACAGAAGGACGCTCGGTCAGGTTCATCCCGCTGCCTCCGCTTCAGGAGGGGAAGCAGCCGCTGGCAGGCTGCACCGTGCAAGAGGGCAACCGCATTCAAGGACACTTCCAGCGAGTCTTCTCCGACAAGGGGTACTCCTTCGTCGACGTCATCGACTCACGTGGCAACCGGCAGGCGCTCTTCGTTCACCTAGGCCCCGAGGCGGGGAACCGACGGCCCGGAGACCCAGCTGTCTTGGAGGTGTGCAGGAACTATAAGGGGATCGCCGGTCAGCTCATCGCCAACGGCGACGCTGACCGCGCGGCCAGGAGCAGCGGCACCGACTTCGACCGGGACGGCGTCCTCCATGGCGAACCCGCCTGACCTCCAGGGCCTGCCCGGCGCGCTATCTGACGTTCGCGCCGAGCTGGTCCGCGCCGATCAGAAGGCGGCCACGCTCCTCGCACTGTTCTCGGCGATTACGGCGGCCATCGTGGCCACCTTCGCCGTGCGCAAATCGGGAATTTTCGCTCTATGGAACGGCGCCGAGTGGCTCGCCTGGTTGGGCATCGGCTGTATGGCCGCCAGCCTCGTCCACCTACTCTTCTGCGTCCGGCCCGGCGGCGTCTCCCGGCTCGGCGGAGGAGGATACTTCGCCTACTATGCGCAGTACCAGGGACGGGTGGCCGACCTTGTCGCCGATCTGTCGACCACGACGGATGCCGAACTGGAACGGTGCACCCAGCTCATCGAGTTGTCCCTACTGGCTACCCGGAAGTACAAGCTAATTGCCCGTGCAGTAGACCTCCTGGGCTGTGCGCTCTCACTGGTCGCCGTGGCGACCCTGCTCGATGCAGTGAGTTAAGCGGCGGGAACCCGGCCAGACGACCAACCTGCGCCATCGGCCGACGGCGCAGGTCGAGTCGCCCCGGCCGGAGGGCCCACCACCCGCATACCCAACGCCAAGGCCTACTCGCTTAGTTCAGAGAACACCGCGTTCGTGAGCAGAGCGTTGAAATTCATCGTCTTCTCCTGCTCGACGGGGTCGTTGTCGGCGATGACGCCGCGGTTACCGAAGCCGAGCCATTGGGAGAAGCCGTTGAACGCCTCGACCTTGTTGGTCGCCGCGGTCACCCGGCGCCGCAGCGGCGCGTCGGAGAGGTAGCGCAGCAGCTGCACGGTGCGGATCACGCGGCCGACCTCGCGGAAGGCGGTGTAGGTGGCGTTCTTCCGCGACCCGGAGCGCAGGCGCTTGAGCAGCATGGACGAGGAGATCGCCCCCTCCCTCACGGAGATGGCCACGCGCATCAGGTGGCGGAACTGGGACTCGATCAGGTCCCAGTCGATTGTGTTCTTGCCCGGCTCGCCGAACAGGGCGTCGATGTGCACGTACTCGGTGGTCCTGCTGGGCCGGTAGAAGGTCAGGCCCTTCCAGTTCCTGATCTTGGGCATCAGGTCGAAGCCCAGCAGGTGCGCGAGCGCGAACACCGGCTGGGACTGGCCTTGGGTATCGGCGTGCACGGTGGTCGGCTTCACCTCGGAGGTGTTCTTGAGCAGGCCCTCGATGATGTAGACGGCCTCCCACACCCCGCACGGGATGAAGTGCGTGAACAGTGCGATATAGGTGTCCGAGATGTAGTGGTAGGCGATGCCGCCCGGCTTGCCGTACCGGACGGACGTCTCGGCGAGCAGGTTGTCGAGGTAGGTGTCGATGTGTGTGCCGTCGCCCCACGCCTGCGAGATGTCGAGACGGGCATGCGCGTTCACCAGGTCGGCGATGGCCTCGTTCAGCAGCACGAGCGAGAAGTGCCGGTTCGCCGTGTACGACAGCTCGTGGCCGGAGACGCCGGGGATGTGGCGGGCTGCCTCGTACGGGCCCATGTTGGTGCCCTTCACGAAGGTGGTGATGACGTAGCGGCCGAACGGGTGCTCCAGCTTCGGCTCGTTGCCGGAGGCCGGGCCGAAGCGGCGCCACCACTCCACCCAGTCGGCGAGCGCCGCCGCAACGGCGGCGCTCGCAATCTCGCCTGTCACGACCACCGCATCCCGAGGGCCGCCAGCTCCTCCACCGCTCGGGCGCCAGTTTTGCGGCCTTCACACGCTGCTGGCTGACCCAGGCACCCAGCCGTAACGGTCTCGCCGTTGACGTGCTCGGTGTGGCTTCGGGGGACTTCCAGGTGCCCCTCGCGCTGGTGATACTGCCGGGCGGCGGCCAGGTTCTGGGCCCACATCTCGGCCCGGGTGCGCTTGGCCGGCGCGGCGGTGATGTCCAGCATGCTGGTGAGCATCCACTGCTGGGTCGCCGTCAGTCTGATAAAGCCGGCGCGCTGGGCGGCGGCCCACTTGCCCAGGTCCTCGCCGTCCGCGATGGCCACACCGGCCTTGTCGGGGAGAGCGCCGCCGACCTTGATGTGCAGCCAGGCGAGCCGGAAGGCACGCTGCCAGTCGATGCTCCACGTCGGACACCAGCCGGGGTCGATGTCTTCCAGCGCCTGGCGCCGCTCGTCGGTCAGGGGAGCCGTGCCGCCCTCCGGCTCGGGCAGGCCCTCGGCGCGGCAGCGTTCGAGCTCGGCTGCCCGGCGCGCGGCCGCCCTCTGGTTCTTCAGCCAGCGCCCTACCGGGTACTCGCCGACGACGGCGTCCACGGGTGCGGCCAGGCCCACTTCGTGCTCGTCGGCCCAGGCGGCGGCTGCGGCCAGGCCCTCTTCGAAGCTGGCGTCGAAGTGCGACCACACCATGCCGAGGGCCTGCAGCTGGGCCGCGCGGTCGGGGTCCAGGCGGCCGGCGTTGTAGTGCCGACGGCAGTCGGTGACCCACACACCCAGAGGGAAGTCGGCCGGGGACCAGTCGGCAGGGGTGCGGTAGCCGTAGGGCACGCGCATGTCCTGGTGCTCTGTGGCGTAGCGCTGGGCGGCCTGGATGCCGCGTCGCCAGTGCACCCGCTCGGGGTTGAGCACGCGCAGCTCAATGAACGCGGCCAGCTGGCGCGCGTCGCGCGGCGCGGAGAACCGCAGCAGGTCCTTGGCGGGGCGGCTGACAGTCGGTGTCTCGTCGCCGTCGGCGCCCTGGTCCAGGTCCTCGTCGAAGTCGGCGGTCTCGTCGCGGGGCCCGGGAACGCGGGTGCGGGAGTTGCCCGGGTCGGCGAGCTTCTCGATGCGAGCATCGTGTGCACGCAGCGCGGCGAGCAGCTTGGCCAGGCCGTTGTACGCGGGGGAGGTGAGCATGGCGTCCGGTGCCTCGCCGGGGGCGAGGAATGCGGGCACGACGAGCGTGGCGATCTTCCCTTCGCCGGGGTGCATGCGCAGCGCGCGGCCGACGGCCTGGACCAGGTCGGGCATCGAACCGCGGACGTCGCAGAAGATGACGGCGTCGCATTCGCGGGTGTCGATGCCCTCGCCGAGAACCTTCACGCTGGCGACCAGCCGCAGCCTGATCTCGGTGCTGTCGTCGGTCGTATCGGCGGCGAACTTCCCGAGTACGCCGCGCCGGTGGCGGGCTTGTGCTCGCCGTGCAGCCACTCGGCCCACACCTCGGTCTCGGCGGGGTACAGGTCGGGGTCCTTCGCGTGCAGCTCGCCCGCCTTCCCGGGCAGCCCCAGGGCGAAGGCCTCGGCTTCGGCAACCCGCTGGTGGAAGGAGAGCACGCGGCGCAGCTCTTCCTTCGCCGACACCTTCAGCGCAGCGGCCTGCAGCGCGCCCAGCCGCTTGCCGCGGACCTCTTCCGAGCCGTCGCCGGCGGTGCGCAGCGCGCTGTTCAGGGCCGGGTCCTGCACGTCGACGACCAGCACCTGGCACGGGGCGACGATGCCCCGCTCGATCGCCTCTTCCAGCGAGAGGTGAAACGCGACCCTGCCGAACAAGCCTTCGGGGTCGTTCAGCATCGAAGCGACCAGCTCGCCCGGGCCGCGACGGCCGCCGGGCTCGTCGTCGTCGACCTCTCCGGCCTGCCACACGCGCGGTGTGGCGGTCATGTAGAGGCGCCGTTCGGCGGGGATGCGGGTGTTGTCGTGAACGACGGCCCAGGGCTTCCCGATCCGGCCGGAAACCCGGTGCGCCTCGTCCACGATGATCAGGTTCCAGAGAGGCAGGCCCGCCGTGTGGGCCTTCTCCAGGAACCCAAGGCCGAGGGAGGCGTAGGTCGCGAACACCGTAGTGCGGCCCGGCCTGCTGGTGAGCTTGACCAGTTCGTCCGGGTCGGTGGTGTTGAGGAATCCGACCTCGTCCGACTTGAGGGAGGAGACGCCGAAGAACGGCCCGGGCCGGCCGCCCTCGCGCCAGGCCCGGGCGGTCTGTTCCAGAAGGCCGAGTGAGGGGACCAGAACCAGGACGCGGTCGGCGGTGAGCTCTTCGGCGGTGTGCACGGCCACCAGCGTCTTGCCGCTGCCGGTGGCCATGATGACCTGGGTCCGCAGGCCTGCCGATGGCAGCGGTGTGCCCGCCGGCAGCTCGAGCTCGCGCACCGTGGCGACGACCGCCTCGGCCTGGTGCTCCCGCAGGGGCTTCAGCATCTTTGTGTCTCTCACTCTCTGCGCGTTGGATGAGGCTTCCAGGTGGGAGTGGTCGCCGTCCAGCTCCCCCAAGGCATTGCGGACTGCATGCCGTTGACGGGGCGGCGGCCGGGTGTCGTCAGAGCAGGCGTCCGTCCTCGTACAGCTCTCCGTCCGAACCGCGGCCCGGAGACATCTGCGCGATGTCGGCGTCGTTCGCGTCCTGCCAGGCCAGGTACTCCTGGCGGACGTATCCGCGGGGGAAGTCGGCCCACTGGGCGTCATCGGGTGCGACCGGCCGGACCGCGGTGCCGTGCTCGGCGTCGTAGCCGATGAGCTTGTGAATGGGCCGCAGGGCGGCGGTCTGGACCTTCCCGTCGGCGGGGTCGGCGCCCAGGGTCTGCCGGTCGCCGAGCGCGGCGTGCCGCAACAGTCACTCGCGATTGCCGATCGCCTGGGCCCGCCGCAGCCGCATCAGCTCGTCGGCCTCCAGGTGCAGCGCGGGCGCTGCGGCGTAGGCGATTTCGGGGGAGGGTGGGGTGCTCGTCATGGAGGGTGTGCTCCCGGCAGTTGGGCGGGCAGCCCGGGCGGGCCGCCCGCTGGGGTGAGTCAGACGGCGAGGTCGGCCAGGACCCAGCACTTGGTCGCGACCCCCGGAGAAGCTGATCTCGCGGCCGTCGGCGGTGTGGCCGTAGCGGAGGCCGTGGCGCATCTCGAGTCGGACGACGGTGCGGGCTGGCCGGTGGGCGTGCGCCGGTCGCCAGCGGGCCAGATGCGGCCGTCGGACTGCTTGACGTACACGGCGAAGGGAGCGGTGACGCCCTTGCGGGTCCGCCAGGTCGGGGGGCCTCGGACGGCTCTTCCAATTTGGCGGATTGAGCCGGAGCGTCGTACAGCGCGCCGATCGCGTCGTGCCTTCGGCCAGGGTGTCGAAGAACCCGAGGACGCCGAGGACGTCGGTGCCGCTGGCGGCGGGTAGGAATACGTGCCTGTTCGGGTCCAGGTCATTGGCCTCGGTCCAAGTGCTCCTGCGAGCCATTACCTGGTAGTCAGCATCGAGTGAGTAGCGGGGATCCTGTCGATGAGTCAGCCGCCCGCGAGGTCGCGCTCACGCGGGACGACCCGACCCGGGTTGTCCTGACCGGCCAGGGCCAGGCCGCGCCCGAACCGTTCCCGCACCTCAGCTGCAACCGTCGACATGCGACTGTCCGCCATCGCGACATGCGGAGCACATGGCGCCGCCGGAGTGCGCATCCGTTCTCGGGCAGGCATCCGCTGGGGCGGGCCCCGTTCTCATCGCCGAATGAGTAATGCGTCCCTCGAACGCCACCAAGTCTGGCGGGAGTTGGATAGTCGGGCTATATCAGCGCGGCCTGTTTTGGTCCCCACAATAGGGAAAGTGTGACCAGGATCACATATCTGACTGTCCGCTGAAGTTGCCCGGTATGGCGCTCTCTGCCTGCTTATTTGATCTTTTCTCTCTGGATACCTTCCGCGTTGGTCATGCTTGTTACTTCTCAATAAGGGTGAGAATTCAGGATGAATCGCGATCATCTGCCTGCTCCGGAGGAGCGAGGGCGGATCTGGAGCGGGAGGAGTCTCCGCTATATAGCGGGCGGGCTCGCTCTGCTTTTGTCCGTAACGGTGATGGAAGGCGCGGCTGTTGGCGCTGAGTCGCAGTCGGCCCAGGCCGAGACGCCGGCGAACCTCGGCCCTGCCCAGGCCGACGACGAGGCGTCGGCGCAGGTGATGGCCCGGCTGCAGAAGCGGCCGATCGAGATCCTGGACGCGCGGACGGATTCGACGACGAGCTGGGCAAATCCAGACGGGACGGTGACGGTGCAGTCCTTCACCGGTCCGATCCGGGTGAAGGACTCCCATGGCGCGTGGCAGCCGGTGGACGTGACGCTGTCCGAGGTGGACGGCAAGGTGCTGCCCAAGGCCGCGGCCGCGGACATTGCCTTCTCCGCCGGCGGCAGCACGGCACCGCTGGCGCAGGTCACCCGCGGCGAGAAGACCTTCGGCGTGGCCTGGGACGGCGCTCTGCCCAAGCCGGTACTCAAGGGCAACATGGCCACCTACCCGAACGCGGTCCCTGGCGGAGACGTGGTCGTCTCCGCGCTGCCAGAGGGCTTCTCCCACTCGGTGGTGCTGCGCGAGCGGCCGAGCGGGCCGGTGGAGTTCCGCCTGCCCGTGACGGCCAAGGGCCTCACTCTTGCCGAGACGCCCGATGAGCGGCTGCGCTGGGAGGACACCAAGGGCAAGCAGGTCGCTGCCGCTCCGCCGCCGCTGATGTGGGACGGGACGCAGGATGCGAAGTCGAAGGAGCCGGAGAACGCCCAGGTCGTCACCACGACCGTGGAGACGGCCGCCGACGGCCGGCAGACGCTCGTGCTCAAGCCCAGCGCCACGTTCCTGTCCGACCCGGATGTGACCTATCCGGTGGTGGTCGACCCGACGAACACCCTGGCGGGTCCGACCACGGACACCTGGATCCAGTACGACGCCTACCCGACCAGCCAGCGCGGGTCGACGGAGCTGAAGGCGGGCACCTACGACGGGGTGCAAAAAGCCCGCTCGTTCCTGAAGTTCGACGTGGCCCAGTACACGGGCAAGAAGATCGTGGACACTGATCTGCGCCTGTACTCGTACTACTCCTCCACCTGCTCCACCACGGGGTCGGGTGTGCAGGTGCGGCGGATCACCTCGGACTGGGATCCGTCCGCGATCTCCTGGTCCGCGCAGCCGTCGACGACTACCACGGGTGCGGTGACCTCGACCGCGGCCAAGGGCTACAACTCCTCCTGCCCCGCGGGTCTGGTCTCGTGGGATGTGGATGCGGTCGTGCAGGCGTGGGCGGACGGCCAGCCCAACTACGGCGTCCGCCTGGCGGCAGTCAGCGAGACCGACACTCTCACTTGGCGGCGGTACCGTTCGGCGAACTACGTCGACGGCGCCCACGACCCCAATGTTGAGCCGTCGCTGACCGTGACCTACAACTCCTACCCGGCCGTGCCGACCGCGCAGGCGATCACGCCGAGCGCGGTGAACGCGTACAACGCCAAGCGGTATGTGACCTCACTGACCCCGACCATGTCGGCCAAAGTGAGTGATGCGGACGGCGGGACGGTCAAGGCCCAGTTCGAGGTCACCCCGGACCCCGCCTACAACGACACCACCTACACCTACACCGCGCTCAGCGGCAGTGTGGCCTCGGGCTCGACCGCCTCGCTGACCATCCCCTCGACCAGTGCCTTCCCCTCGGGTACGCATCTGCGGTACCGGGTCCGCGGCTACGACGGCTCCCTGTACGGATCATGGACCGGTTACACCGCGTTCGTTCTCAACACCGCCAAGCCCGCCGCCCCCAGCATCGTCTGCGACCCCTACACGAAGGACACCTGGACCGCCAAGGCCGCCAACGGTGCGCAGTGCACATTGGACACCACCTCCACCGACGGGCAGGGCTACTACTGGGGGTTGAACGATCCCAACACCCCCAACCGGATCGACGACACAGTCGACGGCAACGGCGGCGACCCTAAGACCGTGACCATCAATCCGGCCGACGGATGGCACACCCTCTACGCCAAGACCGTCGACTCCGGCGGCAACATCTCCGCCAGCACGACCGAGTACAAGTTCGGTATCGGCGCCGACGGAGCCGCCATCCTCACCCCCGGTGACGGCGACCGACCCGCACGCCGGGTGGCGCTCTCCGCCACGGGCAAGCCCACCTACACTGGGGTGACCTACCAGTACCGGCGCGGCGAGACCGATGCCTGGGCCAACGTGCCGCTGGCCGACGTCACCAAGAACTCCGACGGCTCGGCCGTCACCGCTTGGCCGCTGGCTGCACCCAACGGCGCGCCGCCCGCCTTGGTGTGGAACGTCACCACCACCTTCGCCGAGGACGGCCCGATTGATGTGCGGGCTGCCTTCACCGACGGCACCACCACCGGCTACTCCCAGCCGGTGACCGTCACCGTCGACCGTGACGCCGGCACCGCACCGTCCGAGGAGGTCGGTCCTGGTTCGGCGAACCTGCTGACCGGGGACTACACCCTCTCAGAGTCCGACGCCTCCGCATTCGACATGAGCGTCACGCGTACCGCCTCCTCACGCCGCCCTGATGCAGGAGCGAAGCAGGAGGGCCAGGCGCCGATCTTCGGTCCGCAGTGGACCTCCGGCACGGTCGCGGAACTCACCGAGTCCGACTGGGTGTATGTGAAGCAGACGTCGGCGACCTCGGTCGCTCTGGTCGATGTCGACGGTGAGGAGACCGGATTCACCGCAGCCGCCGGGGGCGGCTGGACGCCTGAGCCCGGTGCAGAGGACCTGATCCTGACGGGCTCACTGACCGGGTCGTTCACGCTGAAGGACACCGAGGGCACCACCACGACCTTCACCAAGGTCGACGCCGCTGTGACCACTTGGACGGTCTCGTCGACCTACCTGCCGACGAGCAACTCCACCACCAAGGTGGTTTCCCAGACGACCACGGTGGACGGCAAGACCGTGGCCCGGCCGAAGTGGGTCATCGCCCCTACCACCGCGGTGTCCGCCTCGACCTGCGAGACGACGCCGTCGACCAAGGGCTGCCGGATGCTGGAGTTCGTCTACGCGGCCTCTACCACTGCCACCGCCACGTCCTTTGGCGACTATGCCGGCCGGGTCCAGCAGGTCCGCCTGTGGTCCACCGCCCCGGGGGCGACCAGCTCCACCGCGTTCTCCATAGCTGCCTACGCCTACGACGACTCCGGCCGTCTGCGTGAGGTGTGGGACCCGCGGATTTCCCCGGCGCTGAAGACCGCCTATGACTACGACACCGCAGGCGGGGTCACCACGCTGACCCCGCCCGGCGAGCTGCCGTGGACCTTCACCTACGGCACGGCCGGCAATGCGGCCACTGCCGGCGCGGGCATGCTCCTCAAGGCATCACGCCCCGGCCTGCAGCAGGGCAGCGCCGACATCACCGAGGGCACCGCGGCCACGAGCGTCGTCTACGACGTCCCGTTGACCGGCGCCAACGCCCCGTACGCGATGGGCGCGGCGGACGTGAAGGCATGGGGCCAGTTCGATGTCCCCGCCGACGCCACCGCCGTCTTCCCTGCGGATGTCACTCCGGCTGGCCACGCCGGTTCCAGCCTGACGGCCGCAGACTACAAGCGTGCCACCATCACCTACACCGATGCCTCCGGCCGCGAGGTCAACAGCATCACTCCCGGTAGCCACATCACCACCACCGAGTACGACCGGTTGGGCAACACCGTCCGGGAACTCAGCGCCGGCAACCGCGCGATCGCTCTGGGCCTCACCGCGGCCGACACTGCGGTCCAGACCAGCCTCGGCATCACTCAGTACTCCAGCGCCGAACGTGCCGACCTGCTCTCCACCCGCTCGGTCTACAACGCCACCGGAACCCGGGAGCTGGAGGAGTTCGGCCCGCTGCGCCGAGTGGAGCTGACCAAGGATCTGGTCTCCGGCAGCACGACGCTGCTGCAGGCCGGTTCCTCCGTGGCCGCTCGCACCTGGACGGTCAACGAGTACGACAGCGGTCGCCCGACCAACGGTACGGCAACGGTCGAGAACCAGGTCACCAAGAGCACCACCGGTGCCCAGGTGCTGGACTTCTCGGCCATCCACGCCGAGACCCGCGCCACCCAGACCGACTACGACTGGGGCAAGGGCCTGCCGGTCAGGAGCATCCAGGACCCCGGCGGCCTGGCCCTGACCACGACGACCGAGTACGACTCCCAGGGCCGCATCACCAAGCAGCTGCTCCCCGGGGCGACCGGCACGGACGCGGCCACGAGGGTGACCACGTACTGGTCCGCGACCGGTACGGGCACCTGTGCCGGCCGCCCGGAGTGGGCTGACCTGGTCTGCTCCGCCGGCTCGGCCGGCGCCATCACCGGCGGCGGCACCAACCCGAGCCAGCTGCCCACGTCCACTACCGAGTACGACCAGTGGGGCAACCCCACCAAGGCCACCGACACCGCGAACGGCGTCACCCGCACCACCACCACGACCTACGACGCGGCGGGCCGCCCGACGAAGGTCACGGTCACCGGCGGTCTCGGCCAGGCGGTGCCCGAGTCCACCACCGAATACGCCACGGACACCGGCAAGGTGATCAAGACAATCTCGCCGAGCGGCGGGACGATCACCAAGGCATACGACAAGCTCGGCCGCCAGATCTCCTACACCGACGCCGACGGCGGCACCACCACGACCGAGTACGACCTGCTCGACCGCCCGGTCAAGGCCACCGACACCGTCCCCTCCACCGTCACCTACACCTACGACCACACCGCCGAACCACGCGGCCTGGCCACGAAGACCACCGACTCCATCGCCGGTGCCTTCACCACCACCTACGACACGGACGGCTCGGTCGCTACCGAGAAGCTGCCCGGCGGCTACACCCTCACCACCACCGAGGACACCACAGGCGCGCCGACATCGCGTCTCTACACCCGCGACAGCGACGGCGAGATCCTCGCCTCCGACACAGTCACCGAGTCCATCCACGGCCAAGTGACCGCCCACACCGGCTGGTCCGACCAGAGCTACCGCTACGACAACACCGGCCGCCTGACCACCGTCGACGACACTGTCAGCGACGTGTGCACCCGCCGAAGCTACGGCTTCGATCAGCGCACCAACCGCACGTCCCTGACCTCCGCGGTCGGCACCACCGGCGCGGCCTGCCCCACCACGGGAGGCACCACCACCAGCCACACCTACGACAGCGCCGACCGCCTCGCCGACACCGGCTACACCTACGACGCATTCGGCCGCACCACCGCCCTGCCCGGCAGCACGCTCGGCTACTACGCCAACGACCTCGCCTACCAGCAGACCGCGAACGGTAAGCGTCAGACCTGGCAGCTCGACGCGAACCTGCGCTTCCGCTCCTGGACGGTCGAAACCGAGACCTCCGGTACCTGGACGCAGACCGCCTCCAAGCGCAACCACTACGACAGTGACGGCGACAACCCTCGCTGGATCGTCGAGGACACCGCCAGCGGCGACCTGACCCGCAATGTGGAGTCCATCGGCGGTGACCTCGCCGCTACCACGAGCAAGAGTGGCGACACCGTCCTCCAGCTCACCACCATCCACGGTGATGTGGCACTCCAGCTTCCCCTGGACACCACCAAAGCCCCCGTCGCCCTGGACAGCGACGAATACGGCAACCCCCGCACCGGGCAGGCAGCCGCCCGCTACAACTGGCTTGGCGCCAAGCAGCGGTCGGCTGAGACCCTCACCGGCCTCACCCTCATGGGCGTCCGCCTCTACAACCCCACCACCGGCCGGTTCCTCCAGACAGACCCCGTCTACGGAGGCGGTGCCAACGCCTACGGATACCCCGGCGACCCCATCAACCAGTACGACCTTGACGGCAGGGCCTGGTACCACAAGGTTGGCCGCTGGGCCTGGCGCAACAAGTGGGGCATCGCGGCCACCGCCGCGATGTTCGTACCAGGCGGTCAGTTCGTCGCCGCAGCGCGCTTCGGGTACACGGCATGGCGGGCATACCGGCTGGCGAAGAGTGCCCGGTTTGCCAGCCGGGCACTGCAGTCCGGCCGCTGGGGTGGCATGAGCTACCGCTACGGCAACCTCAGCGTTGCCAACTACGGCCGTGCGAGGGGAACGTGGCGCGCCGGTCAGGCCTCCGGCAGGTGGAACCACAATGCTCGCCGCATGAAGATCGGCTGGAACTGGAACCGCTTTGCGGGAAGGCCGACATTCCGCTTCGGTTGGAGATGGCGCAACAAGCCGCGACACTTCACCCTGTTCTGAGGAAGCCATAGCTCATGACCTACCTACACACCGACGACAGGCTGAATGCCAGGGAAGAGCCAACGGTCCGCGAGCGGGAACTCCTCGACGCGATCGACGGTGTCCTCGCCGAAGCCGATCCTCCCGGAATCGTCCAGGACGAGGCTCTCTGGTATCTCGGCACCGCACTTGAGGGCCAGAGCAATCTGGAGATCACCATGTCGATCAGCTGGGATCGTGACATCGCGCTCCGCGTTCTGCTGACCGAGGATTCCTTCTCGATCGGCTGGGGCGGCGATCTCGGCGAACCCTTCACCTTCGAGTCGTTTCGGAGTCACGCCCTCTCCATCGAAGAGATGAAGGCAGCCTTCATGCGCGAGATGTCCCGCGACATCCGCGTGTCGCGCCGCCGACGTCTGCTCGGCGGCACGGCGGAGTTCCACATCCGCCACGAGGGAGTTTGGATCGATCTGCTGCGCGGCGGAGTCTCGTCAAAAGACAAGGCTCTTGGGGGCGCGGTACGCGAGGTTACGCTCCTGACGTGAGTCGGGCCGACAGCAAGAGCCCCTGGCCGACACCACCCTCAGCCGTCGGCCAGGGGCCACTGCCGTCGGCAGTTTCCTTAGCCTCGCGCTTTCATGAAGCCTGGTGTCCGACGGGTGGTCAGACAAACGAAAAGTGCCTCTGACCAGCAAGAATGAGGATTGTCGAGGTCCTTGTTCCTGCCAACGTCGGAGGCACTTCCCAGGTGAAGAAGCGTATCGGGTCCTACCCACGTGTCCGTGTCGAGGGTGGTGGCCGGGCGGTGGTCTCGCAGGCGGGAGGCGTCCTGCTGGTGGAGACGGCCCGTAAGACCGGGCTGGACCAGGCGATATCGGCGGCTCTGGCGCCGTGGTGCAAGTCGCGGGCGGTGCACGATCCGGGGAAGATTCTGCTGGATGTGGCCCTGGCGGTCGCGCTCGGCGGGGACTGTCTGGCCGATGTGGGCATGCTGCGGGCCGAGCCGGCCGTGTTCGGTCCGGTGGCCTCCGATCCCACCGTCTCCCGCCTCATCGATGTCCTCGCCTCGGCCGGGCCGAAGGCCCTGGCGGCGATCCGCTCCGCACGGGCCCATGTCCGCGACCGTGTCTGGAAGTTGGCCGGGGAAGCGGGACCGGATGCCGGCGGACAGGTGATCGTGGACATCGACGGGGTGCTCGTGCTGGCCCACTCCGAGAAACAGGACGCCGCCGCTACCTGGAAGAAGACGTTCGGACACCACCCGCTGATGGCCTTCGTCGACCACGGCCGAGGCGGCAGCGGGGAGCCGGTCGCGGGCTTGCTGCGGCCCGGCAACGCGGGCAGCAACACCGCCGTCGACCACATCACCACCGCCCAACTCGCCCTGGCCCAGCTGCCGAAGAAGTACCGGAGCGGGCGTCAGACACTGATCCGGACCGATTCCGGCGGCGGCACCCACGAGTTCGTGGCCTGGCTGGCCAGGCGCGGCAGGTGGCTGTCGTACTCGGTCGGCATGACCATCACCGAGCAGATCCACCACGCCGTCCTGAAGGTTCCCGCCTCGGCCTGGACCGCCGCCACCGAACCCGACGGAGAGATCCGTGACGGCGCCTGGGTCGCCGAGCTCGACGGCGACTGCCTCAAGGGCTGGCCGAAGGGAATGCGGCTGATCGTCCGCAAAGAACGTCCGCACCCCGGCGCCCAGTTGCGCTTCACCGACGCCGACGGACTGCGGCTGACCTGCTTCGCCACCAACACCACCGGCACGGCGATCGCCGCCCTCGAACTGCGCCACCGCCAGCGGGCGAGAGCCGAGGACCGCATTCGAGGAGCCCGTGCCACCGGCCTGCGCAACCTGCCCCTCCACGACACCGCGCAGAACCAGATCTGGCTGGAGATCGTCCAGCTCGCCCTGGACCTGCTCGCCTGGATGCCGATGCTCGCCCTGACCGGCCGGGCCCGGCTCTGGGAGCCCCGCCGCCTGCGGCTCCGCCTGTTCTCCGCCGCCGCCCAGCTCGTCACCACAGCCCGCCGCCGGCACCTGAAATTCGCGACGCACTGGCCCTGGACCGACGTGATCACCGACGCGATCGAACGACTGCAGGCCCTCCCGAACCCTGGCTGACCAGCAGCGACAACCCACCCCCACGACCAGAACCCGCACGCCGGAGCAGTGGAACCCGGCGCCCACCCGACGCGACAGCCGGGCCACTGGCCTGCCCGCACCCCACCCAACAAGCTGAAACGGCCCACCAGATGAACCGGCAAGCCGTCACGAAAGATCGAGGTTAGAACCGAGGACGCTGGTAAATGGCACGTACTCGAATTCGTGAGACGACGCAGCGGTGGTGTGCGCGCCACCCCTTCTTGGCAGGACTGGCCGCAGGAACGATCGTGACGCTGGTCTTCGTGACCCTTGTGGGCTACCACGCGTTGAGCGACATCCTGATCTCCTTCGCAGTGTTTTCGGCCCTGGTCACCCTCACTGCGCTGGGTGAGCGGCGCCGGAGGAAGCGGCTGGACCTGCCTCTGTAAGAGCCGACGCCGGGCACTGGAACCCAGTGCCCGGCGTCCGCAGAGAGCAGACGAGCTGCAGTCTTACCGGCGGGCGATGGAACTGCCCCTCATCGCGTCACCGCACCCATGACCAGGATGTCCGTCCTCTTGTATTCCAGTTCGTCAACACCCAGGCCATCGTCTGGACCCCCGCCTCCGGGGACTCCGTCTCACACGTTTAAACGAATGGTTATCAATGAGGCGCAAGTTGAATCTTCGTGCACTGTTCGTCATCGCAGCACTTTCTGCGACCGGGGCCATGATTTCCTTCATCGTCAAACTGTCCGGGATCGCTGAGGATCCGACTCTTCTATGGGGCATATGGTGGGGCGCAACAGCCCTCGGCGCCGGGACCGCAAGCCGCCAAATGCATGATCTTAATCGCGGTCAGCCCCGCCGCTAACCTGTCTCGTCGGCAATGCAGCCCGCTGTCCATTCGGCAGGCGCCGCCTTCTTCTCCACATCAAGGAACTTCATGCGTCGAGTCGCAACGCTCCTCATTGCATCCATTCTGGTGGCTGGCTGCAGTAGCTCTACTTCTGCCCCCGAGGGCAGCCATCGGCCGCTGCCTGCACCGACGGTGTCCGTGTCCCGGCAGGCCGTGCCAGCCGCCGTGACGACCGACACGGTACTGCCCGTCGTGTCCGGGGAGTTCGGGCGGAAAGGCGCCATCACCATCCCGAAGGCCGAGCCCAGCGGGAAGTTCGTCCTCACCACCACCTTGCCGGGCCAAGGCCGGAAAGCCCGTAAGAGCGACATCGTGATCGCTGACTACACGGCCAAGACCTGGAAGCGCGGCACGACGCTGCCCAGCACCTACGATAAGGGCAGCGCCCCCACGGTGTTCCCCGTCGGCCAGGGAGCGGTAATTCCCGCCCTGGACCGCGCCGTCCTCGGACAGCGAGCCGGCAGCCGGATCCTGGTCGTGGCTCCGCCCGCTGCCGCCTACGGCACTACCGGCAACGCCCAGCTCGGCGTCTTGGGCACCGATACCGTCGTCTTCGCCGTCGACATCACAAAAGTCATCGGGGCGAAGTCCACTGTCCCCGGGCAGCAGCAGGACGTGCCTGAGGCGCTGCCCCAGGTGAACGCCGACCACTCGGCCGTCGCGATCGCCGTGCCCGACACAGCCCCGCCAAAGAGCCTGGTCTCCAAGGCGCTGATCAACGGCTCCGGCCCCCCGGTCACGGCCGGCCAGACGGTGGTCTTCCGGCACGCCGCTGCCGTGTGGGGCACCAATCGCGGCAAGGAGGAGGCCACGCTCTTCGACTCCTCCTGGTCCCAGGGGCCCACACCCGTCGTCATTGGCCGCGGCAACCTCATCACAGGACTGGACCGGTCCCTGGTCGGGGCGAAGGTAGGCAGCAGGATGCTGCTCGTCGTTCCCCCGGGCCTTGCCTACGGGGCCCAGCCCCAAAAGAGGGTCCCAGCCAAGTCCACTCTTGTCTTCGTCGTCGACATCCTGGCGGCAGCGTAGGGCCGAACGCGAGTGCCGACGTGTGCCACGAGGACTGCCTGGTCAAGGGCGATCCCTCGGCTCTGACGGCAGAGGCGCTGCGCGGAACCACAACTCCGGGCAGCGCCTCCGCCACCTCACTGCCCCAGCGTGCGGCAGCTACGGGGCGGGGTGGAACCAACCCCGGGCAGGGAAACGATCTCCGCCGAATCGGGAAGCGATCTTCAGGCGGCGCTTTCGCTGCATGCCAGACGCACTCGTGAACGGCCCTCAGCGGCCCGGCTGGCGTCGTGTTTGAACGTACTCTTGCCGACCCTGACCGGGAACGCGACCGCCGCGAGGCGCCCGCGGCAGTCAGCGTTGGTCTAGCGGTTCTCCTTCCACGCGCGGATCTCCAGGCCGACGATGGGGGCGTCGGGGTCGAGGCGTCCGGTCATGACGAGCCAGTTGCGTACCGCGGCGGCGACGTCGCCGCCAGCGGCGTCGACCAGGGCCTTGGACTGGACGGCGTCGAAGCCCTGCTCTCCGGAGCCGGGACCGCCAAGGTTCTGGCCGTAGGCTCTTTCCTCGGTGCTGTCGGGGCGCTGGACGACATGACGTCGGACCCCGGGGGGAGTCGGCCAGACGGCCGGCGTCGTGCGTGAACGCTCTCTTCTTCGCCCGCACGGTAAAAGCGATCTTTCCGTGGTTCCTGGCCGCTTCTTCCACCACCGGCCGCAGTCGGGAGGGCGCCGGAGGCGATGTGCTGCCTACCGGCCTTGGCCAGGGACAAGCTCCAGGCCTTCACCGGCTTCCCGTCAGGGCCGATCACGGGGCGGCCCTTCTGGTCCTTCACGACCTTCTCCGCCCGGCAGTGGTTCTTGCCGCGCACCCGGGCCTTGTAGCCCTCACGGTTCAGGCGCGGCCGCACATGTCCCGCGGCCAGGGCCTTCAGGCTCTCCATATCGCGCGGGCCGCCGGCCTGGACCCTCCTGAACAACGGCTCGCAGGGCCTCCACGAAGCTGGCGCCCTTGTTCTTGGTGAAGAACTGGCTGACCAGGCTCGGGTTGCGGCCGAGGATCTCGCCGACCTGCTTCTTGCTGAAGCCCTCCGCGATCAGCTGGTCGGTGAGCCGCGCGGCCTCATTGCGCTGGGCACGGCGGCCACGTCCGCCGACGCTCCGCCTCCTGCGCGGCGTCACGCCGCCACCTCATCGTCCTCGTCGCCGACGCACTCGTGATCGGCGTACTTCGTGGTGTCGTCATCGAACTGGTCAACGCCGCCGGCGCCGCAGCCGTGACACTCCCACTCGGCGCTCCAGGTCACCACTCCGCCACGGTCGCAGTCGTGCCCGGACGACGCGGTGTCCTCGTCGTCCCACACCGCATCCCCGGACGCCCCGCACTCCGCGTGCTCCCACCGGCCGCCCCACGCCACCTCAGCGTTCACAGCTCCTCCGCCTCCAGGGCCTGCCGGCCGAGAGCCTGCAGTACTGCCTGCTCCTTCTCGCTCATGGCCGCTAACGCGGCCGACGTCACCCTCTGCGGCACGCCGACGCCGGAGGTCCAGGTGTGCTTGGCGTAGGCGAACGTACGGTCCATCTCGAACCAGCCGGGCACCCGCTCCGGCACACGCGGCGGGGTGATCAGCTCGGTGCGGCCCTGCCCGGCGGTGGCGTGCAGCAGGCCGCGGATCTCCTGCGACATGACCGGGTAGCCGTCCGCCCACTTCGCGCCGGCCTTGGCGGGGATGGTCCGCGACCACAGGTCCCGGCCCGTCTGCGACGGCGAGCCCATCAGCACGACATCGTCCCAGTGCCGGCGCAGCGCCTTCCACAGCTCGACGAAGGCGGCGCGCACGGTGGCCGGGCCGGCGCCGGCCGGGTCGAACCACTCACCCACGCTGCGGATTTCGGTGTGCTGGTCCTTGCCGCGCTGCCAGCGGCCCACCGGGTTGCGGGGGTGGACCAGGTGCCCGGCCTGCCGGTCCTTGCCGCGCGAGGACTCCACCTGCCAGCCCTCCGGCAGCGGCCCGTTCAACCACTCGGCCACGGCGTCCTTGAGGAACTGGTGGCGCCCGGCGCTCTGGTGCCAAGGGTCGCCGGCGGTGATGTAGATGCGCTCCACGTCCGCGGGGACCGACGCGTACACGGCGGTCAGGATCTCCGCCACGCTCGCGCGCCCCAGGTCCAGGGTGACCGTGCCGCCCTGCCACACCAGCACCCCGGTCGCGGTGTCCAGGAAGGCCATCTGCCGCGTGGCCTGCTTGAAGTTGGGCCGTTTCGAGGTCAGGTTCGGCTCGGCATAGATCCAGCGGTCACCCTCCGCACCCGCGGGAATCGACGGCAGCGTCCGCTCCTGCTCCCCGGTCGGTGCCATCGGCGCCAGCACCGGCACCGGCGCCGGGGTGGGGGAGGGCGGCCGCCAGCTCCTGGTCCTCGCTGCTGTCAGTGTGCCGGCCAGCCTCGTCGGCGGCCGCGGTGGACTGTGCTGCGGGGCGCAGGGCAGACGCCGGAGCGCCTGCCGGTTCCTTGATCGGCTGTGCGGCCGTCTGCGGCTCCGCGTGATCTCCGCTGGCGGGAATCGGTCGTCGCGGCCTCTGCAGGCATGCTGACAGGCTCTTGGGGCCCGAGAGAGGGCACCAGAGCGACGACGTCGATCACCGACAGGCCGGCGGACGTCGCGAGACGATCCGCCTTCGCCTTCTCGTATGCGCCCAGCTCCAAGATCCGCTTGTCGCGCTCGGCTTGCAGCTTCGCCAGCTGCCGCTCGAGCGGCTTGATCTCATTACGGATCTCGCGGAGCTCGGCGAGGCCGGCGTTGTATGCCTTGCTGTCCATCTGCAGCTGGTAGTTCCAGTGGAGGCCCCGCCTTGGGCGGCCGGAGCCGTTCGGTCAGTAGCTCTGCGGCTTATGGCTCTGCCCCTCTTCGCGGAGTTCCTGCAAGCGGCGACCACTGGGGAGGTGAACGTACTGGCCCCAGCCGTTGATGTCGCTCCCCGTCTGGGCCTTGAGCGCGGGGGAGGGCTGAGCGAAGGTCCGCCCATCAGGGATCTCCACCCATCCGTCAGCGGTGACGGTGGCCTCATGGGTCCGCTGTCGGCGGGGCTGGTGATGCTGCAACTTGTCGCCAGGCGCTACTAGGCCGGCCTCGATGATGAACATCAACGCCCCCGGGCCACGGGCCTGCTCTGCGTCCGGCTTCTTCTTGCCGAGGAGCTCGCGGCGCAGCACGTCGTTGGGGGTGTCGACGAGCGGCTCGCTGTGTCGCTGCAGATAGGCGAACACCTCATCGTCGATCTCAATCTTCCGCACGCAACCTCCACTCTGAACTTTAGGCTGCAAAGTCTGGCAGATTTGGAGTGTGGTGAGCAAGTCCCGGGACGGCGGCTTCTGGCGGTCACGTCCGGGGGCGGCGCCTGCGTGCTCGCCGGGCGGAAATCAAGTACCAAACTTGGGCAAAACCGCCATCTGGGAGCGGTTCGTACAGACTGCTTGCGATGAGCCGCCGCTGCTCGACCAGGAGCTGCCAATGAGGAAGGTCCCACTCTGCCAAGGAGACCAGAACATTTCGGTGCTGGGCGATCTCCTCCTCGCAGTCACACTCGCCGGGCTGTAGACGGATCAGCGCGTGGGTGGTGGCCGGTGCTGGAAACTCGGCATACATCCGGCCGAAGTCTTGCCGGTAGTCCGGATGATCGGCCCACATGCGGGCGATGTCTGCCAGCGTCCGCCACGTCATCTCGGCCTCGACGAGCCCCACCGCTCGGAGATTGATCCGAGTGTGCGCCGCGGCGAACTCAGCCTGATGGAAAAGGACAGAAGCCATCCGTTCCGCATCGGTAGCCGGTGCTTCCCGCAGATGAGGAGCAAGACGAGCCTGGACGAACCGCAGTGCCTCATCAACCAGTTGACTGCTGAAGGGCTGCGCTGCGAAGTCCCCAGGCACCGGCACACGAACGCTGGCACGGTCGACACTCATTCGGTCACTCCCTCGAACCACAGACATTTCAGGTACCTAGAACGACGCGTAAGCGTCCCCGTTGGGAGACTGGATCGCCATCTTCCGTTGTGCCAGTTCGAGCCCCTCCTCGAAGCTTCCGCCCCCGCAAAGGGCCCGGCCTGCCTGGTCTGCGAGGACAGCGGCCGCATCACCGCACCCGGCATCAGCATCGGCTGCACCGAGTGCGCAGGCCCCGCCGCCGAGCGCAAGGCCGAACGAGCCCGGAAAGGCAACACCCCGCCGCGCCGCGCCCGCCCGGGCGCCGGCGGCAAGACGACGGGAAACAGCGGCGGTCGCACCCCCGTCACCGGCCAGGGCGTCACGGTCGACGGGGACAATAACCGGCCCATCCGCGTCAACTCCCCCGCCGGCAGCGGTGGCCCGCTCACCGCCGACCAGGCCGCCGCCGTCCGGGACGCGGTCAGCTCGGCTGCCTCCCGCAACTCCAGCGGTGTGCACTTCGCCGGTACGAACAACGCCCCCATCGCCAGCGTCACCCGTGGGGGCAGCACCCGATCGGGCTAACCGGTAGTCGTGTGACCAGCCAGAACATAAGAAACCCGAACTCAATGTATGCATACTCTTGAAATGAATACTCGAAGTCTGCGTTATTGAGGTGTCGCAAGCACCCAGGGCGGCCGCCAGGTCGCCAACTCAGCCGGCCGCCCCGGGCCTTCCAACCCGCACAACCCAACGAGGGGAAGCAGAAGTGACGCAGCAGAACCGCACCGCCGCCCACGCCGGAGCCATCGAGCCGGACGTCAAGGTCTCAGGCGGCCGCATCAGCATCACGGTCGACCCGAAGGCCACTCACGCCAAGGTCACCGTCCACACCACCGACACCGAAGGCCCGATCGCCGAGGCTGTCGCGAGCACCACCTTCACCGAGAACGGGGCCACGCTCCGCGTGATCGTCTCCGACGAGACCAACAGCGGCACGGTGTTCAACGCCGGGGGCAGCGTCTTCAGCTTCGGCGGCAACAACGTGGTCATCGGCAGCAGCAGCGGCGTGGTGGTCATCAGCGGCGGCGACATCACCATCGGCGGCCGCAGGATCGTCTCCGGCGGCCGCGTCGTCGCCGACCAGGGCACCGTCGTCGCCGGCAGCGGCACCATCACCATCGACGTCACCCTTCCGGCCGGATCCTCCCTCTCGGTCAACACGAAGAACGCCGAGACCACCGTCCGCGGTGACCTGAAGAACCTGCGGCTCGACGCCCGCAACGGCTCCGTCCATGCCGCCGGCGTCCAGAGTCTGGAGGCCGAGACCCACAACGGCTCCGTCCTGGTCGACCGCGTCGACACCGACATGGAGGCCAGCACCCACAACGGCTCCATCACCATCGGTGCCTACAACGGCCAGCGCGGCTCCGCCCGCACCCACAACGGCGACGTCACGATCAGCGCCACCCCGGCCTCCAGCGGCAGGCTCTCCGCCCGTACCCACAACGGCAACATCCACGTCCGGGGAGCTAGCCACCTGGACCTCAAGACCTCCACCCACAACGGCCGCGTCTGGTAACGCCCACCGCCCCGGGGGCGGCCGCCAGGTCGCCAACACTCAGGCCGGCCGCCCCCGGGCCTCCCGACCCGCAGCCCGCAGCACGACGCCACCGAAGGAGCAGCACGTGGCACACATCTCCGCCGAAGCCGGCCAGTCTCGCCCGACCGCCGGCACCGCCCGCCGTCTCACCGTCCGCGCCCTGAAGCGAGCGCGTCGGCTTACCGATCCGGCCGCCAGCGCCACCCTCCTGGTCATGGTCGGCCTGTGGCTCACCCACACCGGCCCGGCCTGGCTCACCACCGCCAACGACTGGACGGTCCTGCTGTACGCCGTCGCCCTCCTCGGCATCAAGACCACGGCCGACACCGTCGCCGAGTACGTCATCGACCTGATCGACCCCGACCGCTGGGACGGCGACATCGCGTATGAGATCGCCGAGGGCCTGACCCAGCTGCGCGCCGACATCGACAACGGCGACGCCGACATCGACGACGTCCTGGACAGTTTCCGTGCCAGCAACCTGCTGCCCGAACTGCTCTACACGCTGCGGAACCTGACCGCCGGATACGCGGCCCGCGGCGACGAGGACGAGAACCAGCGGCTGCTCGCCGCCGTCCTGCACCTGCGCAACGCCGACGAGAACATCGGCTACGGCCACGACGAGATCGCCGCCCTCGAGGGCGGCGGGAAGTAGCTACGCCCCGGGGGCGGCGGCCAGGTCGCCAAACTCAGCCCGCCGCCCCCGGGCCTCCCAACCCGCTCCAACCGGAGCAGGGGGCCGGAACCATCGTCCCTCATCACCGCGAGGAGCAGAACCATGACCCCCCGATCCGACGACATCGCCAAGGCCCGCGAGGACCTGAAGAAGACGCTCGCCGCCGCCAAGGCCAAGCGAGACAAGATCTTCGAAGAGACCGAGAAGGTCCGCGAGGCCGCAGAAGCCGAGATGTGGAAGACGGTCAAGACCGAGCTGGACGGCGCCTACCACGGTGCGCGCACCGACGCCGTCGAAGTCCTCGGCGTCACCCGCGACTACATCCTCAAGCAGACCAAGAAGTACAGCTAACGCACCCACCCCGGGGCCGGCCGCCAGGTCGCCAAAACTCAGCCGGCCGCCCCCGAACCTCCCGACCCGACCAGTACGAGGAGTAAGCCATGGCTCTGCGTGAGCGCCTCCGCTCCGCCGCGTACGACGCGATGACGAACCCCGACGGCTCGCCCGCCGGCGCCCGCCGCGCCACCCAGGCCGCCTCCCTGCTCGCCGCCACGGCCGCCGACCACAGCACCGCCGCCGTAGCCATCGCCGGACTCGGCGCCGCCGCCGTCGCGGCAGAGGGCGCACTGTCCAACTACATCTACCCGTCCGGCACCTACGCCTCTTTCACCGTCAACGGCGGATCAGGAGAGTGACGATGTTCCAGGCAGGTGACGAGGTGCGGATTACCTCCTGCGAGGACGACCCCCGCGCGGCCGGCAGGACCGGCCGGATCGTGGACGAGGTCCCACCGGGCCCGCTCACCGCAGGCAGGTGGACGGTGAACGGGATCAGCCTCTTCAGCGGCCCCGTCCTGTGCCACACCCACGAGCTGCGCAAGACCGGCCGGCGACAGCCGCGCTGACAACCCCTCCCTCCTCCCGGGGCCGGCCGCCAGGTCGCCCGCCACTCAGCCGCCCGCCTCGCGGACCTCGCCCGACCCGACCCATGCCCAGACAGGAAGGCCTCGCCATGCCCGCATCCGCGACCGCGACCGCTCCGCGGACCTTCTGGTCCGAAGCGGCCCTCGCCGCAGCAGTCGACGCAGCCTTCGCCGAAGCACTCGCCGAAGAACTGGCCGCCGCACTCGCCGACGCCGCACCGGCCAGGTCCGCCATCGTCCTCCCGGACACCGACACCCTCATCCGCCAGGCCGGCATCGTCACCGGGCCGTGCCCGCCCGACCCGCGCACCCCCTCCACCACCGGCCGCTTCCTGAAGAAGGCGTCGATCATCACCGCCCGGGCCGCCTGGTGGCTGCTCAAGCACACCACTCTCTGCGTCGGCGTCCTGCTGGTCGGGACCCTGCGCATCGTCTGGCACCTCGTTGCCGAACGCAGGCCGAGTCCCGACTGGGCCATCGCCCCAGCCGACTTCCTGGAAGCCACGTCCGAGCACGTCAAGACCCGCGGCTGGACGCAGTTCGCCATGGAGTCCCGCCGAGGGGTGTGCGTCCTCGGCGCCGAGCGCGACCTGATCCGCTCCGGGACCGGCACCCGCGCCACCGCCTCCCAGGCCAACAGCCACCTGCTCGCCGTCACCGGCGCCCGCTCGGTCCCCGCCTGGAACGACCAGCTCACCCGCACCGAAGCGCAGGTCCACTAGGCGCTCCTGGCCGCCGCCGCTCGCGCCCGAGCCGCCCGCTCATCCCGCCCCGCTCCAGGAAGGCCACGCCATGCTCACGGTCACCAGCGACAGCGTCTCCTACTTCCAGCGCCGCCTCGTCAAGCACACCGAGTCCATCGCCCCCGACGCCGCGCGTCTGGTCGCCGGCCGCTTCGGCGCCCTGCCCCCGGTGCAGCTCGTCATGGTCGGCGACCTCAACCGCTGGTCGGCCCTCACGGCCGACGCCGAACTCGCCCTCGTCCCCGGAGTGTCCGACCGGATCCAGGCCGCGCACCGGCGCGAGTGCCGCCGAGGCCGGCGCAGCAGGTACGGCATCACCGTGCTCGGCCACTTCGTGACCCCGACCACCCTGACCCGCACGGCGCCCGCGGCCCCGACCGACCGCAGCGACCTGGTCCACGACATCCGCCTGCGCACCGCCGCCGGCACCGGCAACCCGACCCAAGACGTGCCGCAGCTGCTCGCCCACATCGAGATGCTGGAGCAGCGCCTGGCCGCCGCCGAGGCCGTCCTGCCCGGCATCACCCAGCTCACCCCGGCGAGCCGGTCGAGCTCACGATCTACCGCACGGAGTACGAGCACGGCCAGCTGCCGCTCGGCCTCTACACCAACCGCGACGCCGCCCGCGCCCACGGCGAGGACCTCCGCACCCGCGAAGGCCTGCCCACCGGCGCGATCCTCACCTGGATCCCCGACTTCGGCGACGCCGAGGCGATCGAGGAGCTGGCCCTGTTCTGGCCCGGCGAGGACGACGAGATGGAGGAGGACAGCTCCACCGGCTACCTCGTCACCCCGCTCACCCTGACCGCCGTGTACGACCCGGAGGCCGAGGAGTGATGAACCGCCGCACCGTGTGGGAGATCGACGTCCCCATCGAGCACCGGCTGGACAAGACCCGCAAGGGCGTCCGCGTCTTCACCAGCCTCGCCGCAAGCGGCAGCGACGCCCTCGCCTCCGCCCTGCGCGCCTGCGAGATCGCCCAGATGCACGCCATGTCCGGCCAGCCGATCCCCGCCGGCACCAGCCGCGGCGACTGGTCCGCCCGCGGACTGCGCCCCGACTGGAAGCTGCGCTGGGACCGCGCCGAGAAGAAGCAGATCGTCCTCTGACTACGCCCCAGGGCGGCCGCACAAGGCCTGAGAAACCGCCGGCCGCCCCGGGCCCCTCACCCCGCAGCAGCGGAGAAGGAGAAACCCCATCATGCACGCCCCGACCGTCCGCCCGAAGACCACGAAGCGCAACGCCGCCGCGATCATGCGCGCCATCGCCCGCCGCAGCCCCCGCCTGAACACCACCCCGGAGTCCGTCTGCGAACGCGAGCAGTGCTTCGTCGCCTGACCGGTGAAGAGGCCGACTGCTGGAACTGCGGCCTGCCCGCCACCCTCCGCAGCACCCGGCGCGGCTCCGCCCTCCAGCGGCTCCTGGCCGCCGTCGACGCCCACACCCCCCGCCCCCGCAACTCCCGGAAGGCGGCCCTGGCATGAGCACCCTGAAGTCCCTCAACCACCTCATCGGCGCCCAGGCACTGGGCGACCACCTCACCGCCGCCGTCCAGGACCTCGTCGACCGCGAGCAGCTCGACCGCGCCGACGCCTACCAGCGGATCACCGACGCGGCCGACGCCGGCGACCCGGCCGTCCTCGCCGCCACCCGCCAGATCTGGGTCCGCCGCGACGACGTCGACCCCGAAGAGGCCCCCGCCCGGCGGCTGTGCGTCCTGGAGCGCACCCGCACCGGCGTCTTCGTCACCTTCGCCGACATCGACCAGGCCGCTGACAACACCGACGACGGCGAACACGCCAACGTCATCCCGGAACTGCTCCCGTACAACGACCACTCCCTCGGCGCCGAGCTGCCGGTCGAGGTGCTTCAGATGTACCGCCTCGAGGCCTGGGAGCCGTTCGAACTGCTGCTGCCGACCATCGGCGGCATCGACAACGTCCGGCCACAGGGGGAGCGCAAATCATGACCACCGCCCGGCCCCGCCCGGGCGTGACCGCCTGCCGCCAGTGCGCCGGCCGCCCAGCCGCCGTGCTGGAGACCGTCTCCGCCAGCAGGCACGACAACACCCGCATCGCCGACCACCTGGCCGCCGACCTCGGCGACGGCGCCCACACCCACGCCGACCGCGACGGCGACATGCACGTGGTCCGCCCGATCGGAACCACATCGTGAGCGGCCGCCTCGCCCCCTTCCCCCGCTTCACCGGTACCGAGCCCTGCCAGGCCCCGGACTCCCACCCCGACTGGTGGACCAGCGACGACTCCAACGACCGAGCCGCTGCTCAACTGGCCTGCCGCCGCTGCCCCCTCGCCACGCGCGAGGCATGCCTGGCCTGGGCCATCGACCACCCGACCGACGCCATCTGGGCCGGCACCACCCGCACCCGGCGCTCCCAGCTGCGCCGCGAATTCACCACCACCGTCCCGAAGGAGCCGAAGTGAACGACGCTGACCGCGCCACCATCGTCGAACGGCTCCAGCATGGATGCAGTCCCCACGCGATCCACGCCATCCTTGGAGTGGAGCCGCGAAGCGTCGGAGTCCGCTCCTCGTCAGTGGCGGCCGTTAGCGTGAAGGCATCGGCTTTGACGAGGGTGAGCGGGAACTGGCGGAAGGGGCGGGCCGGGATGATGCGTGCGTACAAGTTTCTTCTGCGTCCCACCGCCGGTCAGGAAGCGTCGCTGCGGGCGATGCTGGCCGATCACTGTTCGCTCTACAATGGTGCGTTACAAGAGCGCCGGGACGCCTACCGGCACGTCTCGAAGACGAGTATCGAGTACGGCGACCAGTCCGCACAGCTCAAGGAGATCCGGGCGTTCCATCCGGAGCGTCAAGGCCGCTGGTCGTTCTCCTCCCAGCAGGCCACCTTGCGCCAGTTAGACAAGGCGTTCCAGGCGTTCTTCGGGCGCATCAAGGCGGGGGAGAAGCCGGGATACCCGCGCTTCAAGGGGGCCGGATACTTCGACACCGTGATGTTCCCGAAGGACGGGGACGGCTGCCGGTGGAACTCCACCCCGCATGACCGGCAGACCCGTGTCCGTCTGCAAGGTGTCGGGCACATACGGGTTCACCAGCACCGCCCCGTGAAGGGTCGGGCGAAGACGATCAGCGTCAAGCGGGAAGGCCGCCGCTGGTACGTCATCCTCGCCTGTGACGAGGTACCGCCCGCGCCCCTGCCCGCCACGGGAAGCATCGTGGGCATCGACATGGGCGTGACGCACTTTCTCACCACATCCCAGGGTGAGCACGTCGTGAACCCGCGCCTTCTTGAGCAATCAGCTGAGGCGCTGGCCGCCGCGCAGCAGCACCGGTCAAACTCTCCTTCGGCGTGGTCGCCGGAGCCGGCGCCCTGGTCGCCCTAATCGTTGCCTACCGCCGCCAGCGCGTCGACGAGGACGGCGCCCTGCGCGACGCCACCCGCCTGCACACCGAACGCTTCACCACCGCCGTCTCCCAGCTCGGCGACGAATCCGCCGCCGTCCGCCTCGGTGGCGTCCACGCCCTGGCCGGCCTCGCCGACGACGCCCCCACCCGCGAACTGCGCCAGACGTGCATAGACGTCCTGTGCGCCTACCTCCGACTGCCCTACACCGCCGAGGCCGAACTCCCGGCGGATGACGCGGAAGCCCGCCACAGCTACCTGGCCCTCCGGGAAGTCCGGCACACCGTCATCAGGCTCATCCGCGACCACCTCCGCCTGCCCCTCAAGCATCAGCACTCGTGGCAAGGCCACCACTTCGACTTCACAGGAGTCACCTTCGACGGCGGAGACTTCTCAATGGCGACGTTCTCGGGAGGCTCGGTCAGCTTCAGCGGGGCGATGTTCTCCGGAGACGGAGTCGACTTCCGCGGGGTGACGTTCTCCGGAGGCGCGATCAGCTTCATAGGGGCGACATTCTCCAGAGGCGGAGTCGACTTCCGCGGGGTGACGTTCTCCGGAGACGGGGTCAGCTTCCTCGAGGCGACGTTCTCGGGAGGCTTGGTGAGTTTCGGCGAGGCGACGTTCTCCGCAGACGTGGTCAGCTTCCGCATGGCGACGTTCTCCGGAGGCAGGATCGGCTTCGGCGGGGCGACGTTCTCGGGAGGCTTGGTGAGCTTCGGCGGGGCGACGTTCTCCGGGGGCGGGGTCGACTTCGGCTGGGCGACGTTCTCCGGAGACGAGGTGGACTTCGGCGGGGCGACGTTCTCGGAAGGCAGGATCAGCTTCGGCGGGGCGACGTTCTCCGGAGCCAGGGTGGAGTTCCGCGGGGTGACGTTCTCCGGAGCCAGGGTCGACTTCGGCTGGGCGACGTTCTCCGGAGGCGCGGTCAGCTTCCGCGGGGCGACGTTCTCCGGAACCAGGTTCGACTTCCGCGCGGCGACGTTCTCCGGAGGCGCGGTCGACTTCGGCGGAGTCACCGGTCCCGCACCCTCTGGCCTGGTTCCGCAAAGCGGATCGTCTCTGCCCACCGGGCTTACCCTGCCATCAGCCTGGCACCCCACAAATCCGTGACCCTCACGTGGGTGTTCTCTCGGCGATCACCCATCTTCCACAGTCGGCCGGACCTATGTCGAGTGCAACGATCACCGCAGGCATCCGGCGGCGAAAAGCTCAGACCGCGACGGCACTGGGTCTCGCCGAGCGCTGGCAGACGCCCGACGGCCCCGGGGAACTGGACGCGGCGGACCGCGGGCCGCACAGCGCGCCGTTCTGTCGAAGCGCCTACCGCGACCGATGGCCCACGTCAGGCAACCGCATCACGGCAGGCCCCTTGAGGGCGACGTGGTCGGGCGTGATCCAGTTCGGGCTGGTCGCCATGCTTATCTAGAGGTGCTTCCCGGGTGTCAGGGACGTGAGGTCAGGCCTCCTTCGTCTATGAGGGTGGCCAGGGTGCGGTGTGCCGTCGACATCATCGGCGTCGGGCCGGGCGCCGTACTCCCGCCGTCGCGTATGACGGGCGCGTGAGGAGATCGCGCCGCCGGCCGTTGCCGAGGGGGAGCAGCTGCTGCCGCGAGGTGGCCGAGCCCGTCGTGGGCGCTCCGCTCAGCGCGGCACCGTGGGCCCGAGCCGTTCGGCGAACTGGGTGTGAACTGCCCTTTGAGCGAAGGCCGTTCATCCACTCGGAGGCGTACAGTGGATACGCGACTTCGCAGCAGGCACTTTGTGCTGCGCCCGTCGGGAGAAAAAAAATCCTTCAACCCGGTTACTCACCGTGGGTTGTCGGAACTCCCCGTGAGGCGCGGGCGCTACGGCGCTCCCAAGTAGAGGGTCCACAAGTGATCAGCCTGCAGTTTTCCGCCGAGAACGGCTTCATCGTCCTGTTGAGCCTGCTCGTGGGTTGGGCGGTGTACCGGCACAGCATGAAGAACCGCCCCGGGCAACAAGCTCATGGGGATCTGGCCGTTGCTATTGGTGCCGTCGCGGCCTCGGTCCTCATTCTGGGTTTCCTCTTCGGGGTGGGTGATGGTTCGGGCACGGTCGACAACACTCCGCCAGCTCCGTTGTCGAGCATCACCACCCGCGAGTAACGGCCGGAGCTGTGGCCGAGGAGAACACTCCAGGACGACACCACTTGGCCTGGCATGCAGAGAGGGGCCCAGGACCAGCTGCCCGGGGCCCTCTCTACTTGTGCCGTAGCCGTCATCGTCGTCCAGTAGGGGCTCGTGCTCGCTGCCCCGGCCACGCTGACGAGCCAGAGGAGCAGCGTCCGCGACAGCGACACGTGCAGGTGCCGGCCGCCCTTCACCTCAAGCCCGCGGCGTCCCAGGCTGACCGTCCAGACGACGGGCTCCTTGTCCGCTGTTTCGGCTTCACTCACTTTCGCCATGCTTCTTGGCTCTCCTTCCCGCCGGTACGCCTGCGGCTCCCCGAACAGCCGGGGCAGGACAAGCGGCGGTACCTCCCATTGGCAGGGTGCGGGCGGGCCGTTCCCAGGATTCGGGGTGAACCCGGAAAACTTGGAACGCCCAGGTCAGAGCGCGAACCAGGGGATGTTCGCCCGAATCGTGCACCCCGTGCCGATGTTCCTGGATGTTCGCAGATATGGGCCGATGTTCCTGTCGCGAGGCATAGGCTTGGGCCGCAAGGAGCAAGGAACGCGGGGGACTCGGTTGGCCAGGGATGATCTGTCGGATCTCACCGACGACGAACTGCTGCTGGCCAGGGAACCAGGTGCTGGATGAGTTCGCGACCGCCCTCGAAATACTCCACATCGCCTGCGGGGCCCCGCCCAAGCTGACCCTCAAGAAGCGGACAAGGACGGCCGCTGTCCACTGCCCACCTCCACGCTGTCCGAGGTGTTCAACGGCAAGAAGCTCCCGAGCTTCGACTTCACCATGGAGCTGATCCGTCAGCTGCGGCCCGATGACGCCGAGCTGCAGGAAGAGTGGCGCGCACGCTGGGTCGATGCCAAGTACACGACCACACGGGCGGCCAAGGCACAAAAGCGCCTGGAGAAGGTAGCCGGTCAGGCGCGGGACCGAGCGGCCGGCGACATCGACCGGCTCCGCGAAGAGGCCGCCGCGGAACGGCAGAGAGCCTCCCTCCTGCGCACGGAGGCGGAGAAAGCCCTCACGGACGCCCAGGCAGAGGCCGCACGTGTCGTGGCGACGGCCGAGCAGGCCGCTCGCTCGACCGAGCTGAGGGCAGCTTCACGCGCTGAAGAGATCCTTGCCCGAGCCCTGGACGAGTCAGAGGAAATCAGGCGGCAGGCCCAGCAGGAAGCCACCCGGAACAGCGAGGCACAGGCCGACACATTCGACCCCGAAGAACTCCTTCGCCAGTTCCTCGACAGGGAGTTCAGGGAACTCACCGAATCGGGCACCTCCACCTGGCACGCCCTGGTCCAGCCCGAGCTGGTCCATGTCGCTGCCCCCAAGCGCCCTCTCCTCGCACGCCGCTGAGCCATATATGGGGAACCGCGGCCCAGCACGAGCCGATGCATGTCGCTGCCCCCGAAGCACCCCTTCCTCCCAGCAAACTGAGCGACTTGTGGCGAACCTTGCATCTGCTCGCCCTACGCCTTCCTACGGAAGACGCAGAAGGGTTGAGGACACGCTGGCGTGCGATCGCGCTCGGCACCCTCGGCTACGTGGACGGCGACGGGCTTGTTCCGGGGCTCCCCCGAGTCGTCGAAGCTCTGCCGCTTCGGTCGCCGGAGACCAACATGGCGCAGGCTGCGCTCCGCGACCACGCCGAGGCGCTGCTGGCGCGTGGCGCAGGCCCCAGATCTACGGTCGGTGACGAGCAAACTGGCTACTCGAAAAGATGCCGGTGTGCTCTGCCCCAGGCAATCCTGTTGTCGAGTTCGGCCAGGACCCCGTCGGCTACCCAGGTGGATTGGGGCTCATGACCCTGGTCGGCCAGCCGACGTACGAGGTCGGCATTGTCCCGCTGTCTGTCAATGACGGAGCTGACGATCCCGGCGGTTGAGTCAAGGCCGTACGCGGTACAGAAAACTTCCAGCCGCCGACGGCGGTCGGGCGGCGCCGGGTAGCGCAGCCAGCGCAGGCACTCGGCATCGTCACGGAACGGGGCGACGTACTCCAGCGCGTAGGCCACGTCGTGCAGCCGCGGTGCCGGGCGGGCGAAGTCCCAGTCGATGATTCCCACCGGTTGGTCGCCCTGCCACACGACGTTCCAGGGGCCGAAGTCCCCATGGCAGACGATCTCGTCATGGCCGGAGCCGTCCGCGTCTACGGACCAGGTCGCGCCCGGCGGGGGTGAGAAGCCGGCGCAGGCGTCGTGGTAGTCACGCAGCAGCCGGGCGAATTTCCTCAGGCCCTGGTCATCCACCACCTTGGCCCAGCCCGCAGGCCCGGAGTCACCTTCGATGAAGGTCAGGACTTCACGCCCTTCCTCGTCGAACCCCAGAGGCCGGGGCGCGTAGGTGAAGCCGACCTCCTCCAGGTGCCGCAGTAGCGCGTGGACACTGGGTGTCCACGGCTGGACGGGCCTGCGGACGGTGTCCCCGATCCGCACCACCCGACGATGGACACCATCCTGCATCACTTCCTCGCTGGTCACCTGATTCACGCTACCCAGCCGACCGAACTCGCCGCACCTCGATCACCGTCAGCGACATAGGACGACCAGTCACCTCCCCGGGTAATTGGCCGCCAGCGTCCCGCACACTGCACGATCGGGCAGCCCCAACCCTCGTTGCCGTCAGCAACCGACTGGGGAACGAAGAGCAGAACTGGCCGATTTCACAGATCCTCATCATCCAGGAGTACGCATACGAGAACCAGCTCCTGGCCCGGTACGACTCCCGCCTCGTCGTGGCACTCGACTCCCTTGCGAAGCGCCCGGTACGGCTCACCGACGGCGATGTCAGGGACAGATACCGTCAGCGAGTCGACGGTCGGCTCACTGAGCTGGCCCGGTCCTTAGAAGGGGATGCCACCCAGATCGTCCCCGCCCTCGTCAAGGCAGACGAAGTGCTGGCCGCTCTGGTGCCCGATCCACTGCCTCCGCGCGACAGCTGGTGGTACCACAGGCGCCGTGCTCTGCAGAAGAAGCTGACTTCCCACATCGTCGCGTGCGGAGTCGAGGTCCAGGCCCATGGAGCGCTATCCGCCGGCAAGGCCGAATGGACTGAGAACGACATCGCATCCGAAAAGCGGTCCGGGGACACCGTCCTGTGGTGGCTCCGACTGCCCTGCCGGGTCGCGGACGAAAGCTGGCAGGCAGGCCGCATGATCCACGAGAAGCCCACCGCGTCCGGACCAGCATCGGGATGCGCCCCGGCCAGTGGCGGCTGACGCTGGAGTCATGAGGGCCATCTGGTCCGGAGTGATCAGTTTCGGATCGCGTCGATCACCTGCCGTGGTACCGCCAGCGGCCACCTGGCTTCGGCGTCCGGTCCGGGAGTAACGGATCAATCCGCGCCCACTCGCGTCAGTCAACGGCATCCCTGGACCAACGGCAGCGTGCGAGTCGATAACGCGTATGTGGAAGCCGTCGGTGCCCCTGCAGCTGGAGTCAGGTCAGAGAGGCGAGCGTGAAGTGCCGCACCTGAAGTGGTGCAACAAGGTACTCGTCTTCACCCGGGAGCACCACGGGCTGGTCACGCCAGTGCCCGCCCTGCGCCACCGCCCGCTTCGAGGAGAGCTGACCGCAGTCCCGTCACTCCCACCTGCCCGGCCTCCGGATCGGAGGCCGGCATCGGCGTGCGCCCCTCACCACTGCGCCACGGCCCCGCCAGCGCCCCATCCCTAAGCTGTCGGGTGATGATCAACCCACCCCCCACAGCACCACCCACCCATGGGGGCTGCCTTGACTCTGAACCCGCCCACCGCGCACACCCTGACTCGCGCCACCGTCCACCGCTCCGGCCCCATCACCACACTGGTCACCGTCCAGGGCTGGTACACCGAGCAGCTGCTGGCCCCCGTCCGCACCGAGATCCTTCTTGAGGTCACGGGACGGAGCAGGGCAGACCTCGCCGGTAGTTGCTTGTGGGTCATGGCCCGCCTCGACGCGACCACCCCCGCTGGGCTTGCCCTGTACGGCTGGCCCCCGGACGAGCCCGCCGCGCCCGGGCACGCGGAAGCGGCGCTGCTCGGCGGCGGCGCAGACATGTGGGCCGGGACGTTGGCGATCACCGTGCCTGCCACACGCTGGGCCGCTTGACCTCAAGGATGGCCAGAGGTCTGCGGCTCCCTTGGTGCCGATGGCATGGATGGCTTTGTTCACGAGCTCCCCGGCAGCAGATGTCCATCACTCTGGGAGGCACCCGCCAACCGAGTCGGTCGATGTTCACGAGAGAGGGAGGCACCCGGCGACGGTGCGATGGTGGGCGCCACCTACGCCCGTAGCCAGCGCCTTCCCGATGCCGTCAGGCATCGATGTCCACGGCCTCCCGCTCCATCACCAGAGCCGAGCACACGCAGGAGCACCAGCAGGCCCCGCCCGCGTGCACGTAGTGCGCCGTGCTCAGGGGCCCGCCGCAGCTGACGCACTCCGACGCGCAGCCGCACACGCCGCAGTCGGCGCACTTCATCCGGTCGCACGCGGTGCACAGGGAATCCTGCGGGGGCGGGGTGGGGAAGCACTCGCGGCAGCTCAGGCTCCCGCCGCACTCCCCACGGCAGATCGTCGTCACCGCCCCAGCCTCGCGGCCCCGGCCGGGTGCGCGCCGCTGCGACACGTCCCGTTCACTCCGCCGCGCCGCCCTCTCCGGCGGACGTCCACTCACCGAGCTGCTGCCCGTTCTCGTGAACATTCAGCACGGCCACTGCCTCCCGAACTGCTGTCCAAACGCTGCTCTGTGAAGTGAACAGAGCCATATGGAGCCTGCCCGGCTTCACGGCTACGGCTGATGGCCTTCGCCGCGTTGCTCCCGGGCGGCCTGGAGGCTGGCCTCCAGCGCGGCTCCGCATTCACGGCTTCGACGCAGTGATTGAGTCGGCCCTGGCCGATCCCGCCGAGTTCCGTACGTCCGCTGCCGCGTACCGCCAGGCCGGCTCCCGGATCGAGGTGGTCGCGCTCGCGACCCCGCAGGCGCTGAGCCAGCTCGGGAGCCTGGACCGCTCGGGCGGGCGCTACGTGTCGTGGGAGAACCATGACTCCTGCGCAAAGGAGATGCTGACGACGCTGTCGGTCATCGAGGCCGAGCAACTGGCCGACCAAGGGGTCTGTTGTGGTGCCTGGCTGATGCGTGACGGGGGCGGCCTGGCGATTCGCGGGCACGCAAAAGGCCGGCGCCCAATCCGCCGAAGCGGGTGGCAAGGGCGCCGGCCAACCGAAAACACACACTCCGCGGGGGACCCGAGAGGCGGTCTCGCCAGCGAGTGTATCCGCCCGGCGCCACATGGGGTACGCGCTTCCTTGCCGACGGTGACGCAAAGAGGGTATTGTTGTCTCGTTGGCGTGTCGTGGCAGCGCGCCAGCACCGAACACACACCTCACACCAGGAGCAGCCCGTGCCCATCTACCTCGCCCGGCGCGATACAGACCAACATGTCCAGGAGCTCGAGGCCCCCGCCGTCATCGACGCCGCACGCCACGCCGCCTCTGACAGCGCACGCCTTGCCTGGCCGGCCACCGCCGCGGCCGCGGCCGCCGAACTCGCCGAACTCGCCCGCGACCTGGCCGACGCCGACGTCACCGTCCAGTGGCACTCCGACGGCCTCGTCCTGCCGGACCTCGCGTCGGCCCCGGGCGACACCGCCGGCATCCGCGTCCACACCACGCGCCGCGCCCCGCACGCCCTCTACGTCATCACCGCCACCGACCTCGTCCCGCTCACCCACGCCGCCGGTGCCCTCGCCTACCTGCGGCCGCTCATCGACGCCGCCGCCCGCAGCTGCGATGGATGCCTGGCCGAGCCCGGCGAGCCGTGCCTGCCGAACTGCCTGCCGGGCCCCGCAACCACCTGACGCCCGCCCCGGGCGGGGCGCCCTCGCCGGCGCCCCGCCCTCATCGTGATGGAGAAACGACGAAGATGATCCGCGCCGGACGCCTCAAGTACGCACAGACCATGGCCGACCTGGCCGCCCAACTGGGCATGCCGCTTGGCACCTTCCGCAACAAGAAGACTCACACTCAGGAAGGGCACCCCGCCCCGATCAGCTCGCCGACCTCGAGGGCTCTGCTGTGGGACAGTGAGCAGACGAAGGCCTTCCACGCCGGCCAGCCGGTCCCAGCCCTGCCGAAGATCGACGACGACGAGGACCTGCTGGACCGTCACGAGGCCGCCGCCGAGCTGGGTGTGTCCGCGGCCAGCTGGAACAAGTACAAGAGCGACCCCAAGTTGGCCGAGCACGTTGTCCTTGTCCCCGAAGAGGACGGTACGGAGCACTGGCCGCGCCGCGTGGTGCGCGAGTACAAGGCCGACCGGCCCGGCCGCGGCGCCGGCGGCGGCCGCCGCACCGGCAGCGGCGACATGATCCCGCGCGATGAAATCCTGCCCCGGATCGCCGAACTCCTCGACGACAACCCGGCCATCACGCTCACCGAGGTCGCCGACACCCTGGGCATTGCGAAGTTCCCCACCGCCCAGGCCGGCCTCGCCCAGCTCCGCGGCCGGCGCATCGCCGACCTGGTCGAGGCCACCCCCGGGCTCACCCCGCTCGAGGCCGCCGAGCGCCTCGGCTACCCCACCGTCACCCACCGCGGCGCCGCGACGATCGCCGAGGCTGAACTGCGTACCCGTCGTGCACGCCCGTATGTGCAGAAGGTGGCCGACGTCCTGGCCGAGGCCGGCGTCGCCGAGCCGGTCCAGGTGGAGGTGCGCCGACTCGGCGACGAGCACCTGGTGGCCGCCGTACCGCTCGCCGCCGGCCAGAGTGCACCGGCGCTGGTGTGGGACGAGCGGTACGGATGGCGCACCGCGACCAGTCGCCGCCACCCGATCGGCAAGGACGCCGGCACCGCTCCGGAAGGCGAGGGCATCCGCTACCTCGGCAGCGGCAGCGGCACCCGGCCGGAGCCGGCCGAGTTGCTCGAGGCGCTCGCCGACGGTCGCAAGGGCTCCAAGCGCCCCAAGGCCTGAAGCCGCGGAGGAGTCAGCCGGCCTGCAGGTAGCTCGCCGCGGGGGCCCACGGTGCCGGAGCCGAAGCGGGCGTTGAGCGCGTCGATGGCCTGCTCGGCGCGCAGCCGGTGTTCCCGGTCGGCGTCGAAGGACAGCTGTTCGGCGATGGCGGCCGCGTCCACGAGCTGCTCGCAGTGCAGGGCGACCGCCCGTACCCGCGCCCGCTGCAGCCCCAGGGCCCGGTACATGTCGTACGAGGCATCGCGCAGGTCGTCGGTGTGCGCAGACGGCCCGCCGGGCAGCTGGCGGCTGCGGTGCAGCTCGGTGCGGTCGGCGAAGGTCACGGTCAGCGTCACGGCCTTCGCCGCCTGCCGGCGTCTGCGCAGCCGCTCGCCGAGCTCGACCGCCAGCGACAGCAGCGCGGAGCGCACCAGCTCCGGGGCCAGGGTGTCAGTCGGGAAGCGGCGCTGCGCGGCCGCGCTGTGCGGCAGCTCGGCCGGCACCACCTGGCGACGGTCGATACCGCGGGCCCGCTCGCTCAGCAGCCGGCCCGCCTTCCCGCCCAGGACCCGCTGCACCGTCGACTCCGGCAGATTCGCCAGCAGCCCGATCGTGTGCACCCCGTACGTCATCAGCGTCCGCTCCTGGGCGCTGCCGATTCCGTGCAGCTCGCCGACCGGCCGCGGGTGAAGGAACGCCGCGACCGCCTCGGGACTGGAACCGACCGCGTGCACTCCGCCCCGCCCCGGCTCCCGGGACGCCATCGCCGCGATCGTCCAGTTCGGCCCCACCCCGATCGCCACGGGCAAGCCGTACCGCGCCAGTGCCCGCGTCCGGATCATCAGGGCCAACTCCGCCGGATCGCGTTCGAAATACCGGATGCTGCCGGAGACGTCCGCCACGGCAACCGACGGAGGCAAGGCCTGCACCACCGGCGTCACGTCCCCCACCAGGCCGAGCAGCAGCCGGTACAGCTCGGGATCGACATCTCTCGGGCAGCGCAGATGAAGAATCGGCGAACCGGCCCCCACGGCCTGATCCTGCTGCTCGTCCCCGGCGACACCTCTCACCCCCACCGTACTCGAACAAGAATCGAACGCATATCGTCCGGTGCGCTCCGGCCAGGGCTTGCCCACCTACACCCGAGGCTTGCCCAGCGCCACGCCCCTGGGGCTCGCCCAGCACCCTGACCAGCAGCAACGCCATCGGGTACATGTACCGGTATGGGACGCCTCCACTGGCCCGCCATCGTCGACCGCGCCCGGGCAATCGTGACCGCGTACGGGGAACTGGGCTGCACGCTGCGCCAGGTGCACTACCGGCTCGTTGCCGAAGGGCTCATCCCCAACACGGCGCCCACCTACCGGCGTCTGTCCTCCCAACTGGCCCAGGCCCGCCGCGACGGCCACTTCCCCGACCTGATCGACACCCTGCGCGAAGTCCACGTCCCTCCGGCCTGGACCGACGCCCCCGCATTCCTCGCCGACGTCCCCGGATGGTTCGCGCTGGACCGTACCGCCGGCCAGCGGACCGCGCTGTACGTCGCAGCCGAGAAGGACACGCTGCGCCGCATGTTCACCGAGTGGCTGGCCGACCTCGGCGTCCCCGTCCTGGTCGTACGCGGCTTCGGCTCCCAGTCCTACGTGGACGTCGTGCGGGCCCGCACCGCCCGCGACCCGCGCCCCGCCGTGCTGCTCTACGTCGGAGACTTCGACTGCTCCGGCGCCGACATCGAACGCGACTGGGTCGCCCGCACCAGCTGCTGGTCGAAGGTCGAGCGCATCGTCCTCACGTACGAACAGACTCAGGACTACGAACTTCCCGCGGCTGCGGGCAAACGGGACGACCCCCGCTGGCCGGCCTTCGCGCGACGGTACGGCTTCGACGTCGACCGGCCCGTCCAATGGGAGGTCGAAGCCTTCGAGCCGGCCGAGCTCCAGCGCCTGGTCCTCGAAGCGGTGGAGTCCCACTCGACCGCTCCCAGCTCGCCCGGCAGCTCGCCGAAGAGCAGCGCCAGCGCCGGCAGCTGGCCGACTTCCTGCGCCAGTTCCACGGCTCGGGGGGTCCGTGAGTCTGGGCAAGCCTGCCGGCGGCGCCCTCGAAGAGGGTTGCACCCACAGTTGTCTGCACAGTTGTCTGCACAGGCGGACCCAAAGTTGCACCGGAGGTACTACCGGAGGTGTGAACCCCCCTTTCGTGATCTTGAGCGTTTTCCCTGTTCAAACCCCCCGGGCAAGCCCATCTCCTACGCCGACACCTCTTTCTCCGCGATAGCCGGAGGAAGGGGCCTGTTGATCTGACGGCCCAGCGCGGCCTGCTCGCTCTCTCGTCCCTCCGCCGGCTCCCGCATCACTTCGGCGCCTCGTCCGCCGAACCCCGACTGCCTGCCCCGGCTCCGTTTGTCCGCCGCCCCGTCGCTCGCCAGCGCGCGGCGCGCCAAGCGGCAAATCGGGCACGCTCGTAGCGCTCTCCTGCCACACTGAAGCGCCCCGCCGCCTCCCCCGTCGGCGGGGCCCCTGCGTCTCCGGCCGCCGCTCATCCCGCGCTGTTGGCGGAACGCGAAACGGCCCCGCCGGTGGCAGATTCTAGGGATCGTCGCAACACGTGATCACTGGCGTATCTGGCGAGCTATTGCGCTGTGTTCCGACGAGCCCGGGGTGAGCGGCTCACAGAGGTTCCGCCCGGCCCCTGCTCCTCAGCCCTCCACGGGCAGGAACAGAATGAGCCCCATGAATGACGGATCGGACTGGCCGACGGACAAACTGACCGCGCTCAGACTCGGGAGGAGGCTGGTTGCGGAAGTCCCGGCATCGCGACCAGATCTCCGCGCATTCGTGGACATCCGTCCCACGCAGAGCGAGCCGGATGTCCAGGCTCGGGACGAGGGATGGGTTCGCAGCGACGCTGAACGTAGCTTTCGGCTGGAGCATTGGGAGTACGACCGCGAGCACATTGATGGCTTCGACTATGACGTCGGCTCAGCCCTCATCAGGTCCGCCGACCCCCCGGAAGAGTCTGAGCTGACCACCGTTCTCAACGCATGGGGCACCCAGCCCGGCCTCTTCGTCTACCCCTGGGAAAGCGACGATCCCAGGTAGGCGAAGATCAGCTCAAGGGCGCTGTCAGCTCGCGCAGACGCGCGGCAGGGGTTTCCCAGCCGAGCGTCTTGCGTGGGCGGCTGTTCAGTTCGGCGGCGACGGCGGCCAGGTCTTCGGGGGTGTGGACCGCCAGGTCGGTGGCCTTGGGAAAGTACTGCCGCAGCAGTCCGTTGGTGTTCTCGTTCGACCCGCGCTGCCAGGGGCTGGCCGGGTTGCAGAAGTAGACCGGGATGTCGGTGGCCACCGTGAATGCCCGGTCCTCGGCTTCGGCGGGCCGGTCGCTGATCATGACCATGTCCTTGACCGGGTGGGAGATGCGCTTGTGAGCATGGCGGTTGGGACGCCGTCGGGCACGGCCCGTGCCGAGGGCTCGGATCAGTTCCCGGCGCAGTTCACCGCGGCCCTGGACGTAGAGGGCCTGGTAGATCGTCTCGTGGGTCACGTGCATCTCCGGCCGGTCGGGGAAGCGTGCCCGCAGAGCCTGACAGATCTGCTCAGGGCTCCACCGCATCGTGAGGTGGTTCTGGACGAAGTCCCGCAGCTCGGTGTTCTGGCCGATCTTGCCGGGCTTTGGGCGGGGCCGGCGAGCATCAGCACGGGCCTGAGCGGTGTGTGGCCGGTAGTACCAGCCGCCGTTCGGCATGGTGCGCCGGTTGCGGTGTATCTCGCGGCTGACCGTGGAGGGACTGCGGCCCAGTTCTGCGGCGATCTGCCGGATCGATGCCTTCTCGCGCAGCCGATCGGCGATGTGGGTGCGGTCGTGCTCCTGCGAGTACCGCGACGGACGGGAGGGCGGCTCCCCGGGACCTGCCGGGTGTCCGGACGTCTGTCCGTGGTCCTGGTAGATCGGGGGAGTCGCCCTGCGGCCCTTGCCGGGCGAGTTCTGGCCGTTACGCCACTTCTTGCCCGTGCGGAGATCGATGCCCACGATGCGGGCCGCTTCCCGGGTGCTGTAGCCCTGCTCCATGAGCTGGAAGTATGCGGGCCCGCTCGCGGGTTAGTTTCCGGGCCCCCTGAGGCTTCCTGTTCTTGCGGATCTCGAAGTCCATCGCACCCCTTGAGCTGGGGTGTTGCAACCCACTAGAACCTAAGGTGGGCGGGGCCGTTTTGTCGGGGCCGACTCAGTGCGCGTCCCAGTCGATGCGGCGGCGCTGCGGGCGGGGCGGCTCGCTGCCGGTGCGCAGCGCCCGCTTGTGCGCCGCCCGGTCCCGCTTGTGCGCCGCCCGCTGAAGCGACGTCCGCTGCCGTCCTTCAGTAGCTGTGTCAGAACTGAGGGTCTTTCACTGATCAGTTTCGGCTCAGCCGGACCGGCGAGGGGCCGCCCGGCCTGCGTCCGGACAGCCCCTCAGCGGGAACCGCTCAGCCTTCTAGCCTTGCCGTTTCGCTTGGGTACGGCTGGCTTTGGGGCAGAAACGCGAAAGTGCCTTCCTGACCTGGGACGATGAACCTTGCTGAGGGGTTCTGTCAGTCCAGGCGGAGGGCACTTTCTACGTGCAGGCTATCGGGTTGCGTCCCAAGGTTCAGGTCAGTGCCGATGGTTCGGGGGTGGTCGGGCATGCCGGGGCACGGTTGCTGGCGGATCTCGCTGATGCCACCGGGCTGACGGCCGCGTACTCCGCCGCTCTCCGGCCGCTTCGGCCGCGCGGGACCGGGCATGATCCGGGCCGGGTCGCCACCGATCTCGCGGTGATGCTCGCGGACGGCGGTGAGTCGATCGCGGATCTGGCGGTGCTGCGGGACCAGGGCCAGGTCTTCGGCCCGGTCGCCTCCACGCCCACGGCTTGGCGGTTGCTCGCCGACACCGACGAGGCGGCACTCGCTTCGCTGCGAGCGGCCCGCGCGTCAGCCCGGGAAGTCGCCTGGATGCAGGCCGCCGAGACCGGCGAGGGCATACCCGCTGCCCGGGCCGGCGGACGAGAACTCCCCGGCCTGGTCCTGGACCTCGACGCCACGCTGGTCGCCTCCCACTCGGAAAAGGAGCAGGCCGCCCCGACCTATAAGGGCGGCTTCGGCTTCCATCCGCTGCTGTGTTTCCTGGCGAACACCGGCGAGGCGGTGTCGGGGCGGCTGCGGCCCGGGAACTCCGGCGCCAACACCGCGAGCGACCACATCGCGGTGCTCGACCAGGCACTCGCCCAGATCCCCGACGCCCACCGGCACGGCACCGACCTCCTCGTCCGCGCCGACAGCGCCGGATCCGCGAAAGCCTTCCTCGCCCACGTCCGCGACGTGCGGAAACGAGGAATCCGTACCTTCTTCTCGGTCGGATACGCCATCACCGAGCCGGTCCGCCGCGCCATCCGGGCCGTGCCCGACCGACTCTGGCATCCCGCCCTGGACCAGGACGGGACACTGCGCGAGGGCGCCGAGGTCGCAGAGCTGACCGGGATGGTCGACCTGGACGGCTACCCGGGCGGCACCCGCATCATCGTGCGCCGGGAGCGGCCGCACCCCGGAGCCCAGCTGTCCCTGTTCGACCAGGACGAGGGCCTGCGACATCAGGTGTTCCTCACCGACACCCCCTACCCCGGTGGCGGCTCGGCCCAGTTCCTGGAGGTCCGTCACCGCGGCCATGCATGCGTCGAGGACCACATCCGGTGCGGCAAGACCACCGGCTTCGGCCGCTTCCCCTCCCGCGACTTTGGTGTCAATGCCGTCTGGCTCGAACTCAGCCTCGCGGCGATCGATCTGCTGGCCTGGACCCGTGTCCTGCTGCTCGACGGGGAGCTGGCCACTGCCGAACCGAAGAAGCTCCGCTACCGGCTGTTGCACGTCGCCGCCCGTCTCACCCGCGGCGGCCGACGCCTGCGCTTGCGGATATCGGCGACCTGGCCCTGGAGACACGAACTGGCCACGGCCTTCCACCGCCTCGCCGCACTGCCCCGTCCCGCCGGCTGACCGGCAAACCCCTGCCCGCCCACGACCCCAAGGACCCCGGAGAACCCGACCACCGCGCCGGGACTCCGCCATGTCCGAACACCGAAATCGCGTCGGCCACCCGCCAGTTACCCCTCAACGACGCCTCATCGCCCCAACCGAAACGGCGAGGCTAGGCGTTGTTGTTGATCCACGGTGCGTCGCTGATGTCGCTGGGAGTGCAGGAGGTGTTCACAAGGTCGCGACGGCAGGTCTGGAAGCGAACCCTGCTGCCTTGGCCTTCGTAGTAGTTGGTGCTGGAGGACTCGTAGTAGTCCTTGTTGCACGCACCCCAGTTGGGGGCACCCAGGTTGTTGTTGCACCAGCCGTGTCGATACGGCTGCCAGACGCCGTTCGCGCCCCTGAGCCAGTTCTCCCAGTAGATGAAGGTCTGGTTCCCATCCGCGAGGGAGTCCTGGATGCTCCACTTGTCGCCGTACCTGGTGAAGCAGCCTTTGGCGGTCCTGTCGTACGAGAGCGATCTGGGGTTCCAGACGAAGACTTCCGAGCAGGACTCACCCGCCGACTCATAGGAGTGCGTGGACATCTGATCTTCGAACGGTTTCTCGAAGTCCGCGGCGAGGGCCTGGCCCTGCCCCGCTATGAGAACGGTGAAGATGACTGCAATTGCTGCGACTACCGAACGGATGCGCATCTGTCTCCTCGGATATCACGCGGACGAATGGAGAAGCTTCTGGTGGCTGCCAGGGAAACCGCGGTCCGCCTGGCGACGCCGTACCAGGCCGATGACTTCACCTTGGTTTGGGCTTGGTTCCTCGTGGCATCGAGCTTGCCGACATCGTCCGCGCCGGAGCAACAGTTTGCTATGTCCCGGACAACTGTTGCCTGTCTGACCTGGTCAGCGGCTTGTCCCGGACACTGTCCGGTTCGCTGGGCGTGATGCCCAGGGCCTCGCGCGCACCGGTTCTGACACAGTTCCTCAGCCCGTCCAGGGCTCGCGGCGACATCGTGCACATCGCCGCCGGCCCGAACGCCTACGGCGCGAAGTGGCCCAAGGCCGTGAAGAAGATCACCGACGTCCTGACGTCCCAGAGACGAAGGAAGCAGACGAGCCCGACGCCCCATCGACAGAGGAAGAGGAAGAAGCGGAGCCAAACGACAACAACGGGACGGGCGGCCAGGACTTCGACGGCCAGGTGGGCATCCAGTTTGGATACGCCTGTTCCCCAGTTGGCGCTCTCGGCATCGCTGAGGACGGCCGTCCCGCCAAGTGCTTCATGGGCAGGGACGGCCGGGCTCGGTGGGGTTATGACTCGAACCGTGGCTAGCGTCGTGGTGGGGGACTCCCCAACGACGGGTTCTTCTTCGTACGGTGCTCGTATGGGCAGGGACGGGGTGCCCCGGCTGAGGCTGATCGTGGTCGCCGACGGCGACATCGGTCCGCGGCTGTGCCGTGGGTGCGGTGGTCCGCTGATGCCGGGAGTGAAGGCGACGGCCGTGTTCTGCTCGTCGGGGTGCCAGTCGAGGCACGGGCCGGGTGGTTGAGACCGGCGGCGTCGTGCCGTATGAGGTACAGGACGCTGACGGACAGCCGATCGAGCCGGTGCGCCGGTACCTGCGTGACTTCGTCGCCCAGGGCCGCCGTGCCGGAAGTGTCCGGAGTTACGCCTACGACCTGTTGCGGTGGTGGCGGTGGCTTCAGGTCGTCGACGTCGAGTGGGACAAGGTGACCTCGGCGGAGGTGCGCGAGTTCGTGCTGTGGCTGCAACGCACGACGAAACCGCGTCACAGCCCCAGGAAGAAGACGGCCGCCACCGCCGGTACGGTCAACCCGATCACGCGCAAGCAGCACCCGGGCGATCAGTACGCCGTCCGAACGATCCGCCACAGCAACGCGGTGATCCGCAGCTTCTATGAGTTCTGGATCGAGCGGGGAGCCGGTCCGCTGGTCAACCCGGTGCCCCAGGAACGCCGCGGGGGACGGCGGCCGAACGCGCACCACAACCCGCTGGAGCCGTTCCGGCCCGAAGGCCGACTGCGCTACAACCCGCCACTGCCCAGACGCCGCCCGCGAGCGATGCCCGATGAGCAGTGGGACGCCCTGTTCGCGGCCCTGCGCTCGGACCGTGACCGGGCCCTGGCCTCGCTGGTCATCAGCAACGCCAGCCGCGCCGCCGAAGTCCTCGGGATCCGCTGCAGCGACCTCGACTGGGGAGACCAGCTCGTCCGGGCCCGCTGCAAGGGAACGGGAGCCGAACAGTGGCTGCCGGCCAGTAACGACGCGTTCGTCTGGCTGCGGGTCTACCTCGACAGCATCGGCCCGCTGGCGCCGAGCGACCCGGTCTGGTCGACCCCGCGGCGACGGCGCCGCGGCGAAGGACTACCGGCCCGGCAGCCGCTGAACTACGACGCCCTCCGCGCTGTCCTGCGCCGGGTCAACGTTGCCCTCGGCACGAACTGGACGATGCACGACCTGCGGCACACCTGCACCCGCAGGATGCTCCGGGATCGCAGTCTTTCGCTTCGCGACATCCAGACCATCCTCGGCCACGCGCACCTCTCGACCACGCAGCTCTACCTCGAAGAGGAGCCGGAGGAGGTCATCCGCCGGGTGCACCAGCACCTGTTGGACCTCAAGCAAGCCGAGCAACCCGCCCTCAAGCCCGTCCCGGCCCCGGCCCGCGGCTACGACGCCGCGGACTTGGCCGTGCTCTTCGGAGAAGTACCGCGATGACCAACACGACCAGCACGCCCGCCCAGCCCTCGCAGGTGACACGCTTTCCCGCCTTCATCGGAGCCCAGCAAACGGGTCCGGCCCGCCGTCGCGTCGGGCCGATCGACACCCTGTCCAGCCGCGAGGTGCTGCAGAAGCTGTCCCAGCTGCGAACGTGGGCCGACCTTCCCGCTGTTGAGGTACGCGCGCGACTGCGCGCCGCCGAACGTATGCTGGACTGGCTGACGCAGCGGCCCGGCGACGGGTGGCAGGAACGATGGGACTCCTGCGAAGCCGACCCGGGGCCGCTGAGCTGGGTCGCCAGCGCCGCCGCGGCAGAAGGACGCACAGCGAAGAACTTCCGCAACGAGGTCACCAGCGGCCTGGCCGGCCTCCTGCTGTGTCGCCTGGTGCTGCCCAGCTACGACTTCCTGGTCGGCTACGGCGCGGTCCGCCTGTTCGCCGACGTGCGCACGGAGCTGTCCGTCGAGGCCTTCACCCGTGCAGAGGAAGCCGCCCGAGCACGGGGCATGGCCGGACGCCAGGTCGCAGAAGTCCTCACCGCCCTGTCCAAGATCGTGCTCCACGCCGGCAAGGAGCTCGACCAGGTCACCACTGACGACGTGCTTGAGTTCCGTGCTTGGAACATCAGCCGCTACCACCGGCACAAGAGCGGCCTGCACGGGGCCTGGGACGTGCTGCGCGACATCGGCGTCCTCGACACGGACAAGAGTCTGCGCGCCGCGATCCGGCTGGGCCAGCTCACGCCCGAGGAACTGGTCGCCCATCACAAGATCCATCCGCGCTGGTCCGCGACATGCTGGTCCACTACCTCAACGAGCGGCGCCCCGGCATGGACTTCAGCAGCTTCCGCCAGCTCACCAGCACCCTGGCCGGCACATTCTGGGCCGACATCGAACAGCACCACCCCGGCATCGACACCCTCGACCTCCCATCGGAAGTCGCCGACGCCTGGAAAGCCCGGCTCGCCTTCACCTCCGGCAAACGAGGATCTCCAGGCCCCGCAAGGGGCGCCTGGAGATCCTCGGCCGCGTCCGGACGCTCTACCTCGACATCCAGGAATGGGTACACGAAGACCCGTCCTGGACACCATGGGCGGTCCGCTGCCCGATCCGCCGCAGCGAACTCGAAGGCGTCTCCAAGCGCAACCGCGCGCGGACAGCGGAGGTGCACCAGCGCATCCGCGAGCGCCTGCCCCACCTGCCCGTGCTGGTCGACACGGCAGAGAAGCACCGCGACGACCAGGCCGCCCTGCTCGCTGGCGCCCGCCACACGCCCATCGGCGAGACCTTCGAGCACGCCGGGAGAACCTACCGCCGGACCCGATACCGGTGGGACACCCGCAGCGCCAGCCAGCACGGCCCGGACGCAGTCCTCGTCACCGAAGAAGGAAGCGGCGAACGCATCGAGTTGCTCGGCAAGGACGAGGACGCCTTCCGGGCTTGGGCCATCATCGAAACCCTGAGGCACACCGGCGTCCGCGTCGAGGAACTGCTGGAGCTGACCCACCTGGCGTTGGTCTCCTACCGCCTGCCCGACAGCGGCGAGGTCGTTCCCCCGCTGCAGATCGTGCCGTCCAAGAGCAACGAGGAACGACTGCTCCTGGTCACCCCGGAGCTGGCCAGCGTGCTCGCCACCGTCGTCTGCCGGATCAGGGGAGACGACGGCCGGGTCCCTCTTGCGGCCCGCTACGACGTGCACGAACGCGTGACCGGCCCGAATGCTGCCGCACCTGTTCCAACGCAAGATCGGATGGCGCCGGGAGATCGTCAGCACTCGAGTCGTCAACCGGCTCCTCAACGACACGCTGAAGAGATCCGGACTCACCGACCGGGCAGGCCAGCCACTGCGCTACACACCGCACGACTTCCGCAGGATGTTCATCACGGACGCCGTCACCGGCGGTCTGCCCGTCCACATCGCCGCGAAGATCCTCGGTCACCACAGCCTGAACACCACCCAGGCATACCTCGCCGTCTTCCAGGAAGAGCTGATCAAGTCCTACCGGGCCTTCCTCGACACCCGGCGAACTGCCCGCCCGGCCGCGGAATACCGAGAACCCACCGAGCAGGAATGGGACGAGTTCCAAAAGCACTTCGAGTTGCGCAAGGTCGAACTGGGCACCTGCGGGCGCCCCTACGGCACCCCCTGCCCCCACGAACACGCCTGCGTCCGGTGTCCGGTGCTCCGAGTCGACCCGCAGCAGCGCCGACGTCTGGACGAGATCATCCGCAACCTCGGGAATCGCATCGAGGAGGCCCGCGTCAACGGCTGGCTCGGCGAGGTCCAAGGACTCCAGATCAGCCTGGAAGCCGCCCGGAACAAGCTCGCCTCACTCGACCGACTCGCCCGGACCCGCAACCGCACCCCTGTCACCCTGGGCATGCCGATCATCCCGGGCCAGAAGGTATGACCTCAGCGATATCACCAGAGTGGAATTCAGTCCTTGCGCCCGGTCGCGGCCACGGTGACGCCGAGGCCGATCATCGTGAGCCCACCGATCCCACCGACCAAGGAGAGCCGCTGAGGCGAGCGGCCGAACCAATCCCGCGCGGTGGCCGCGACCAGTCCCCACACGCTGTCCGAGGCGACCGCGATGGCGTTGAAGACCAGACCGAGCACGAGCATTTGAACCGCGACATACCCCTGACTGCGGTCGACGAACTGCGGCAGCACGGCCGCGAAGAACACGATGGTCTTGGGGTTCGACACACCGACCGCGAACCCCTCCCAGAACGTGCGCAGGCCGCCGTGCGCCGCCCCGCCGTCGGCGAACGAGGCCTGCAGCGAACCACGCTCCCGCCACGCCTTGACGCCGAGATACACCAGGTAAGCGGCCCCCGTCAGCTTGAGCACCGTGAAGACGAGGACCGAGCGTTCCACGATGGACCCGATCCCCAAGCCCACGGCCACGATGAGCACGTAGGCGCCGAGCGTGTTCCCCACGACCGTGGTCAGTGCGGCACGGCGCCCCTGCGCCAGCGCCCGCCCGATCACGAACAGCACGCTGGGGCCAGGGATCACGATCAGCAGGAACGACATGACGGCGAAGGCAAGCAAGCGGTCGGTAGACACCATGAAGCTCATGCAAGCACGGGGAAGGTTCGCTCTTCCAGCCGTTTCTCAACCAGCCTCACGATCCGAACAGACCCTAGTCCGGAAAAGGCTCAGCTGTGTGTACTGCGTCCTGGCCGGCCCTGACGCGCTCGTGCTGGCCACTCGAGCATGCTTCGCTCTCGGCCTCTCACTCCCCACCACCTACGTGGCCCTGGAGCAGAGGATCGGCCACACCTTCAAGCAGGACCTGCGCCTGTCCGCCGTCGTGGCCGCAGCCCGAACGCCCTTGATGGCCAACTGCAGTGGGCCCGCGGCGACGCGATCCGCCACCAGCTCGGCGAGGCCGTAGCCGACGACTACCTCAACCGCCTGGCCTTGGCCGCCTGACCCCGCCCCGGGCCCGCCGCCTGCCGCGGCGGGCCTGGCCTGCTTCCATGCGAAGGGCACAGTCTTGAACACCACCCCCGTTTCCGCCGGCGACGGCCCCGTCGTAGTGGTGCCGTGCAGCGCTGCCAAGCTCGGCACGACCATCCCCGTCCCGGCCGCGGACCTCTACGTCGGACCGTTCCACCGGCTGTGCCGACGGGCCGCGCATGCCATCGCCGGCAGCGTCGGCACAGTCCTGGTCCTCTCCGCGGCCCACGGCTTCCTGACGCTCGGCGAGCCGCTGGCCCCGTACGAGCTGCGCATGGGCGAGCCCGGCAGCGTCCGGCCCGACCAGCTACGCGACCAGGCCGCACGCCTCGGCCTCCACCACGTCGCCCAGCTGGTCGCCCTCGGCGGCCGCGCCTACGTCGATGCCGTCGCCGCCATCCGGCCGGACGTCCTGCGCCCCCTGGACGGCTGCCGCGGCATCGGACAGCAGCGCGCCCGGCTGTCCCGCATCGCCGCCGCCGAGCAGCCGCTGTTCCTGGCGCAAGAGTTCGCCGTCGGCCGCACCGGTACACCTGCCCCGCCCAACTGCCGCCCTCTAACTGATCATTTCAGAATGAGGCCCTGGGGACAGCGGTCCGCGATAGGTTGGCAAGCCACGCGATGGATGCCGCCGGGAGTGAACCAACGATGGATACTGTGTCGCTGGTCTCAGCAGTTGTCTCAGTGGCGGGCGCGGTCGTGACCGTGACCCTGGGCGGGCTGTTCGAGTGGCGTCGCCAGCACTCCGACCGCGAGCAGGCCCGTCGTGAACGCGTGGGTCGGTACCGCGATCCCCTGCTTCAGGCGGCGGCGGGCCTTCAAGCGCGGCTGGGCAACGCCGTAGCGCTGCTGTCCGGGCGGCCAGTCACCCAAATCGCGCCCGATTCGGCCCGGCAGGAGGAATACAACCGGTACGAGAGCCTCTACCGGTTCGCCGTCTACCAGGGTTGGGTGCACATCCTCTTCCAGGAGGCGGGCTTCCTCGACCTGGGCAGCCGCCGACGCAACCGCCGTCTGGTGGAGCTGCTCGCCGGGGTGAGTGGCGCGATAGCGGGACACGAGGACCACGGCCGGACGGGAGTGCTGCAGGGGGGCGAACAACGGCTCCTCGGAGAGCTGATGGTCGTGCCGGACGGCTCCGACCAGGCACGTCGGCGCTGCCTGGGATACATGGAGTTCCGTACGAAGCTTGAGAGCGATCCGGAGTACGCCCAGCGGTTCCAGCCGGTACTCGACTATATCGACGGCCTCGTAGCGGATGGTGCGGCGATGCATGGGCGACTGACCGCCGTGCACAATGCGCTCATCGACCTGATCGACTTCCTCGATCCTCACCGAGTGTGGGTCATGGGCGCGCGTGACAAGCTGCCGCTGCCTGTCGCGGAGGAGGGAGCCGAGAGGCCGGAGCTGGTCGACGGTTCGAATGACGCCGTCGACGTCACCGACGCGCAGGCCGCCCCGCCGGGCGACAACGAGCTGCCACCGGAGCCGCTGGACAACCCGCGCTGACTGCTTGTATGGCCGACTTTGGGGCCTGCTCTTCGGAGTCGGCGGAGGCAGATGATGCTGCATGCCAGCTCCAGCAGGCCCTGGTGGAGGTCGGCGCGGCGTTCGTAGCGGATCCGCAGACGTTTGGACTGATGGAGCCAGGCAGAAGGTGCGCTCGACCACCCACCTGGTTCGGCCCAGGCCGGAGCCATGGGCGGCACCGCGCCTGGCGATGAGGGGCTTGATGCCGCGCTTCCACAGCAGACGTCGGTACTTGTCGAAGTCATAGCCGCGGTCGGCGAACAGGCGCTTTGGCTTGTTACGCGGACGTCCCCGCAGCCCTCGTATCCGAGGGATCGCGTCGAGCAGGGAGATGAGTTGGGTGACGTCGTGCCGGTTTGCGCCGGTCAGGGACACGGCCAGCGGGGTGCCGTGCCGGTCCACGATCACGTGGTGCTTGGACCCGGGGCGGGCACGGTCGACGGGCGAGGGCCCCGACATGATCCCCCTTTGAGCGCCCGGACGTGGGAGCCGTCAATCGCGCAGTCGTCCATCTCCAGCAAGCCCGCCTTGCGTAGTTCGGCAAGCAGGGTCTCGTGCAGGCGGGGCCAGACGCCGGCCGCCCAGTCCCGCAGCCGGCGCCAGCTGGTTACTCCGGAACAGCCCACAGCCTGGGCGGGAACGTCACGCCAGGCCACACCCTTACGCAGCACGTAGAGGATGCCGCCCAGCGCGACCCTGTCGGGTACTCGAAGCCGCCCAGGATGCCGGTGCCTGCGAGTCGAGTGCGGTGGCAGCAACGGAGCTATGCGCTCCCACAGTTCATCAGGGAAGAGATCAGCAGACACCCCGCGACCCTGCCCATGAAGATCGTCAGAATCCAGCCGACACACCGATCTCATTCTGAAACGATCAGTAAGCCCGTGGAAGGGTGAGCCGACCGCCCATTCCGGCCGACCGGCAACGGGCGCCACCGGTCCCGCGGGATCTGGCACACGAGCACAAGGCCTCCGCCGGCGGCGGGGGCCTCGTTGCATCTCCGGGCGGTGAACGGCCTGCGACCTGCGCAATCAGTGCCGTGAAGACGCCCTACCTCACCCCAATATGTGACTAATGTGGGGTATAGTTGTCTTGTTGGTCGGCGGTGGCAGTCGGCCAACACCGGAATCCCGCACCCGAATTCACAGGAGAGCTCTGTGTCGACGCAAGTCACCGACCCGTTCGCGGTCCGCACCTTCGTGACCCTCCACCCCGACCGCCTCGTCCGCGAGCGTGAGCAGGGGCCGGACGGCCACCTGGACCTCGCCGAGCTGTTCTCCGACCCCGGCCAGGGTAGTCCCGGGTTCCTGGAGCGGAAGAGGTCTGATTCGTCGGCGGGGTTGACGAGGTGCAGGGATGTCTCCATGTGGTTCGGAGCGCGAGGAGGTATCAGGCGGCCGTCCCGTTTGCCCGGGGCGGCCCTGCTCCGTGCTGCCACGCCAGGAAACCCCCTGGTGGCATGCCTTCTACCTGCTTTTCGCGCCAAGAGAAGGCGCAGCTGCTCGCCGTTTGGGGCTTCTTCGGAGAGCCCCATTCGCTGCCGTGGCCTGCGGCGACAGCTCGGCCTTGGCTCGTTTCCTGGGCCCCCTTCTTGAGGTCCGCCACCTACCTTGCGGTCCGACCAGATCGCCAACCGACAGCGCCAAGGTTGTGCCGGCGGGCGGCCGAACCCCCCGCGTGCTGGAGGCGGTCCGAGGTTGACAGGCGTCCCCAGCGTCGCACTTGACTCCGGCCCGTCGACTACGCGGGCCGAGCCGGCTGCCCGGGCACGTCCCGGCGGCCCAATTGGTGGCATCGCTTCTGGGGCACGTCTTGAGCGGCAGGCGCGGCGCCTATTCGCTATGGGCCGTTCGGCATTCTGTCCAAATCGGCCATATCGCCAAAGCTCAAGGAATACTCAAGCGGTAACGAAAATATAACGGTGGTCCGATTAAACCCGGAGGCGCTGGTGATGTTGTGGTTTGATCATCTCGCCGAACGCCGAATTGACCACCCGCCCTAAGAAAATTCAAATATGGGGGGACCATGAAGCGCTCTGTAGTTACGGCTGTCGCGATATTTGCGATCGCCGCTGGTGTTCCGGGCATTGCTCAGGCCGACTCGCCGGATCCGGCGCCTGCCGATGTGTGTGACGGCGGGTGGAAGGTCGACATCTACGCGCAGTCGAAGAAGCACCTGGGGATGGGGCCGAAGTACAAGGACGGCCCCGGGGGGACGATGGTGCTGACACGGGCCGAGGCGGGGACGGCTTCGACCAAGATCACGGATGGCGGCGGGGTGACGGTCAGTGGCATCGTGGCCGAGGCGAAGGTTGAGGTGAGCCGCGAATCGGTCAAGGAGGTGTCGTGGGACACGCAGCACCAGTTCCGCCGCAACATCACCCGCAACAAGTACGGCAACGCCCAGCACGGCTCCTGGGGCCACAACGTCAAGTGGCAGAAGTACTACCAGCTGCCCAACTGCAGGAAGACTCAGATCACCCACGGCGCCGCGGACATCGCCAACACGACGATCGGCTTCAGGTACTGGGAAACGAGCTCATGATGCGCGCGCCCGCGGCACTGGCCGCCTCTGCACTCCTGGCACTGTCCCTCGGGGCCTGCACGAGCGACCGGGACTCCGACCACCCGCGCCCTCCCGTGGAGTCGGCGTCCCAGCCGGCGCCGATCCCCACCGAGCCCCTGCTCTCACCAGAGCTGGAAAAGGGCTTCGAGGAAACCTTCGCGGAAGGACCACGCCAGGGAGACAGCCAGTTCGGAACGGTTCACTTCCCGAAAGGTGAATCCTGGGTCAAGCTGAACTGTTTCTCGGATTCAAAAACCGTTCAGCTGAAACTCTCTCTGGAATCCATCGGCGACTACACCGTGGGGTGCTCCCACTCCAGAGTCGAGAAGAACGCGAACCAGCTCAATCTCGCTACGAGCCGCAAGCTCCGCTTCACCATCGAAGCAGACAAGGAAGCTCGCTGGATAGTCAGCATCCAAGCACCCCAGAAGTAGCCGGTGGTGGCTCGCCCTTTCAGGGAGAGCCACCACCATGTCCGGCTCCGCATCCCTTGCGGCGAGCGGAGCCGCCCTGAGGGCGCTCGCCTGACGCTGACCTTCCCGGGCAGAGCTGGTCCGCACCAGGCCCGCCCCTTGCGCGGCGGCGGCCCCCTGACTTCATCCGCACGCGCGTCACCCTCGACGGCCTGTCCCGGAGCCATGAGGCCATCCTTGATCCGGCCAACCGCTGGAACGGCTTCCTCTCCCTCTTCTTCACGCTCGACACCGTCCGGCAGTTGGCCGTCGACACCCAGGCCCTCGCGGCCGGGTGGCCAGCCAGGCGAGTTCGTCGAGGTGCAGGGTGCCGGACCGTCGGTACGCGGCACAGAAGCGGTACGCCGAGGCCATCACCAGGAGGCCTGCGACAGGCCCCTGGAAACGGAGGTTCCATCATCGATCTGGACCCTGGCTGTCGCGACCCGTCCGGCGGCGGTATCGCCTCCCGCGCGCTCCATCAGCTCAGCAAGTGCGGAGAACCGGTGCTGTCCGTCGACGACTACAAGCCGGTCGGCGAGCAGCGGGGCCTGCGGAGTGGCGAGATACGCACCACAGGGGCAATGAGATGATCTTGAAGCTGAGCGGGCCCGGCCAAGGTGAGCCGAAGGGCCGCAATGAAGCGATCTTTGAGTGTGCGAGGCTCTGGCTCAGGACGGCCGCCACAGGCCGACGCCCACAGTCGGGACGGGACTCGGGGCGACTCCACTCGGCCGCTGGCGGACCAAGCCAGGCATTCATCTGAGAGAATGGCTGAATAGCCCATAGCGGGCATCGCGCCCGCAGGGCGCACGAGACGAGCCCAATCATGACCACCCCCGAGCCCTCTGACGGTTCGCCGCCAGACCGCCCGCCCTCGAACTGGGGTACCCCGCCCACCGGCCCGCCAGGGCCGCCGGGTGCCGTGCCGCGCAATGGTCTCGGCATCGCAGCGCTTGTCCTGGGCGTCATCGGCGTACTGGCGGGGATTATCCCCATACTTTTTTCCTCGCCGGGGTCCTCGGTGCGCTGGCCCTGGTCTTCGGCATCATCGGCGCGCAGCGTGCGACCCGGCGCATCGCGACGAACAGGCGCATGGCGATCTCGGGAGCCGTCCTGGGCCTGATCACGCTCGTTCTGTCGGTGGTCGGAGCGGTGATTGTCTTCAGGGCGACCGACGAGCTCGTCGAAGACCTGAGCCCCACCGAGACCAGGCCGCCCTCGGCCCGGTCCACTGTCCCCTCGGGTGAACTGAAGATCGGCGCGACCCAGGAATACCAAGACGGCCTGAAGGTGACCGTCAGCGACCTGAAGACCGTCGATGTGTCCGACACTGCAGAGGGCTACAGCGGTGACCGGGCCTTCCAGGTGACGGTGACCATCGACAACGGTACCGACCAGACCGTCGACACAGGGCTCACCACCGTCGAGGCCCGCGATGCCGACGGCGCCGAACTCGCCGAGATCTTCGACATTCGCAGCGGCCTGGGCTCCCTGGACCTGAGCGATAGCCTCCCCGAGGGGAAGAAGGTCTCCAGCCCGGTCGCCTTCGACCTTCCCCAGGCCAGCGGCACCACGGTCGACATCGAAGTAACCCCGGGCTTCCTGGACTACGACTCTGCTGAATGGACCGGCACGGTCCCCTAACCGCGATCCCGCACGCCAAGGCCGGCCATCGTAGAAGGGCGCCGACGAGGACGACGAGGAGGTCACGGTGACGGTCGCGCTCGTCACCGAAGAGGTCACGTACGAATTCGAGGCCGAGCTGGAGCTGCCCGCCCGTGCCGTTGCCGACTCCGAGACGCTGCGCGACTACCTCGCCGAGAACGAAGAAGTCTGGCTCGATCACCTCGACCCCCTCACCCACTGCATCAGCGTCGACGAGCGCAGCGTGGACGACGCGACACTCGTCCTTGCTGCCTGATCCTCCGTGCCGGCCGACAGGTTGCGCCGTCGGCCGGCGCTCTCCGCCTCGCCTGCCGAAGGAGAACCGTGCCCGAGCCATCCAGCGCAACGCCGCATCCTGGGCCGCCGTCTTCACCGTCCACGGCGACACCCAGGCGGCCACCGTCGATCTGGACCCCGACTGTCGTGACCCGTCCGGCGACGGAGTCCCGCAGGTCGTCCTCGCCGCCTGACCGCCCCTCCTGCGCCCCGGTACGGCCCCGCGCCGCACCGGGGCGCACCCGTCTGCCGGACCGCCTCCTGGCGACCGCTCGTCGATGTGTCGGCGGTGCGCGGCGGCGCTGGGCCGGCCATCCCCCAAATGGCCGCTGACCTCGGAAAACGCCGAGAGGAGATCGGGGTCGACACTCCTGAATGTGACTCGTGAGTGGTATAGTTGTCTCGTTGGTCGGCGGTGGCAGTCGGCCAACACCGAAACCCACACTCCGAACAAAGGGGACAGCTATGCCCGCGACCGCAACGGCCGCCTGGACCTTCGCGCTCTGGGTGTCGCCCACCGGCACGTTCCGCCTGCTGCACTGGAACACCGTCACCACCCCGCAGCGCGCACTGTGCAGCGATGTCGTTCTGCCGATCAGCCTCACCGGCGAGCTGACCATGTGGGCGGACGAATGCGCCATCCCGATGGGCCGCCCGTGCAACGCGCACGCCTCGGAACTGCTGCGGGCCTACCATCCGCATCCCGGCGTGCACTTCGGCGACGTCGTCTTCACCGGCGCCACGGACCCCGACACCGACACCGTCCACGGGCTTGACCAGGACCAGGCCCTGACACTGCTCGACCTCTACCTGCTGCGCATCAACGCCCGCGTACCGGGCGCGCGGCGCGGCTGACGCCAGGTCGCGCCGGGCTCCGGACGCGAATTCCGGGGCCCGGTCCTCCGGATAGCCGAGAAAGGGAAAGCCATGAAATACACGATCGTCGGCGACTGGTACGAATGCTGGGATCTCGCCTCGACTTTCGCCGTCGTCGCCGAGGGAGAAAGCCTCGACGAGGCGAAGCAGAATGCGGCCGAAGCCGTCCTGGAGCACTTCCCGCACCGAGCCCAGGGCGAGGACGGCGAGAGTCCCGAAACCCTCTGGGGCGGCGACAACGGCGCCTACGTCGTCGCGGCCTTCGAGGGAGACCTGCGCCCTCGGGCCATCGAGAGCGCGACATTCGAGCTGATCGCATGACCGCAGCAGCCACCCAGACGTTCACCGTCATCGGCCTGACCCTGGACGTCGACTGCACCGAGCTGCTCATCGCCGCCGTTCTGCCCGGCCCGGTCGCCGACCAGATCGAGCTGCTCGCCACCAGCGAAGCCGACTTCACCCGCTGGGCGAAGGAGTTCGACGCCCCCGACCCCGACACGGCAGCCGCCCTCGCCTACGAGCACTGCCGCAGGTGGGACGACGAGGCCTGATCCACGGGGCACAGCCGTCCGGCTGCCCCCTTATCTCCCAGGCTGAGGAACCGACGAAATGCGGTTCGCGGGGTGACGGAATGCGCGGAGCTGGGCCATCCCGCTCCTCCTGACATCCCGAAAAGGCATCACGGAGTCGTATCGAGGCCGCCATAGTGTCAGCGTGATCGGAATCTTGATCTCCGCGTTCAGCTCGCTTGTTGCGCTGGGAGCATTGGTGGTTAGCGCTCTGGCTCACCGTCATCAGGTGGCGCGCAGCGTGGCTCTGGACGCTCGGGAACGCGCTCTCGAAGCGCGGGAGAAGGAAGCCGAGAGGCGTGAGCGCCGTGTGCAGGCGTCGATGATCGAGATCCGGGCCTCGTCGACTGGGTCACCACTGCACGACGGCTGGGTGACACATCGTCTGGAGATCCTCAACCCCAGCAATCAGCCGATCACAGATCTAAGTGCAACGTATAACGGCGAAGCGGTGGCTGACGTGTCGGGGTCGCTCAACTCGGGCTCCACACATGCGTTTCCGCTGCCTCCGCCGGAGAGCGGTGTTCCGGCGTACATGGTTCTTCAGTACATCACCGTCTTCTTCACCGACGCTGCGGGAATGCGATGGCGCCGCGACGGGGCCGGAGGCCTGCGGCGTGGCGCCATGACGCCGGACGGCGAGTGGAGGTGGACGGATCGCGAAGACCCAGTCATCACGCCATCGATGGCGAACGACATAGCCGTGGGACCGGGAGCTGGGAGCTCCCACTGGGCGGCCCTCGCCGATGCCGACACTCACCAGAGGCGCGGTGTCTTCCTCTGGGTGGCCGCAGCCCTCGCGGCGGTGCTCGCGCTGTTTGTGGTGTTGCTGTTCATCTGAACTCGGCCCTCGCCATACGGACCGCAAAGCGGAGTCAGCGGGCCGGGCGAGCACTGTTGAACGTCGGCGTAGGCATGTTCACTGGGAAGCCCCACGCTTCTACATGGGACCTGCACTCTGCAGTGGCCCGCGTTCCAGCAGGTCAGAGAATTCCGTCAGTTCCCCAGGCTTCCCGCGGCCGCCGCCAGGCATAGCCCGGTCTCGCGACCGGGCTTGCGTACACGGCTCTTCGCCGAAAGCTCGCCTCGTCGACGGTCCTCAATCCGGCCAAAGCCGGGACGGGCAGCCGCGCCCCTACGGTGCCTGCTACGGGCGCCCCAGGGGGCCTCGGCCCGCGGTCGGTGGGGCCGACAGCGGCTACTCGTCGAACGGGTCGCTGTCGGCGTCGGGGTCGTATGCCTCCTCCCAGCCCTCCAGCGTGCCCTCCTCGTCGCCCTGGAGGGCCGCGTTCCGGTCCGCCCAGCTGGTGACCCACGACGGATCGGCCCTGTTGACCCAGTGCGAGAGCAGAGCCAAGGCCGCCGCCGTCTTTCCGGAACCCAACGTCATCGTCTCCTGGTGTGCCGGCCAGGCCACTGCGTCGGTGTCCGGCGCGTAGGGGGCGCCGCCGTCGAGGATCCGAGGGAGTGGACCGCTCTTGACGACCGGTACCAGGAGTCGGGTGTCCCAGAAGCACGCCGCGTAGTGGATGGTGCTCTCGAAGAGGGCCTGGCCGGAGATCTGCCAGCGCACGTTGACCGTGCACCATTCGTGGTCCCCGAGGCGGTAAGCGCGGGCGTCGGTCACTTCCCGGGCCGCAGCCACAATCTCGTAGGGAGGGGCCCATCCGAGGGCTTGCATCCCGGGGACCGCCGCGAAGAAGGAGCCCGGCTTCATGGCCGTGGGGAAGCGTGCAGTGGCGGCCCGGCCGAGCTGCAGCACACCCCACCGGGCCAGTGCCTCGTCGCGGGCGTGGACCGGCGTGGACTGCGTAGTCGCGCAGCAGCGTCCACAGGGCTTCCTCGTCGACGGTGGCTGTGGGCGCGAACTGGCTCAGCACGCCGTCCAGGTTCGTCAGGTGCACGAACCTTTTACCCAGGTCCTCGACGTCCTTGTCCATCGGGGCGGGTATGCTCCGCCCTTGCCGAAGTCTTTGTGGTTGCTACTGACGAAGTACACCGTCTCATCCGGGTGTTCCCGGGCGTACTCGACCGCGGTCAGCCAGATCGCCACATCACGCGCGCCGACCTTAACCGCCTTGTCGCCCTCACCCTTCAACGTGGCCGGCGGAAGGACGTTGGCCTCCCGGTAGACGCCTTCACGGAGCGCCGTTTCGCTCGTCGGCAGCACCTCGAGCAGCTGGCCGTACCTGGCACGCCAACTCTCCCGCATCTTCTCAGGGTCGGGGGCACCGAGCTTCGGCTGCTCGGTGACGCTCACCCTCTGGAGCTTCCTCAGCGCCCTAGCTGCCTCCCGGTGAGCGTTGCTGTAGTCCACGGCCTTCTGTGCTGCCAGCTCCTCGAGCGCCATCCAGGGGACCGCGATGCGTTCGGTCTCTGTCTCCCGGATGGCGCAGGACGTCCGCGTCACTGCTCCGGAGGCCTATCCCGCGTATGACACAGGTATCCAAAAAGATCATGAGGCTGCCTTTTGGTTGGCCGGATGTTCCGCAAGCAGTAGCACCCGAATCACGCTCCGTGCACGCGAGTTGCCCAGATAGGCCGCCGCCCGCTACTCGGTCCCTCGCTGCGACAGTGCGCGTACGGCCGCTCGGCTGACTGCTGGGGCGCAGCTGTCCGGCTGCGTCCCGGACTTCTCCGGCCCATGTCGGTGCTGACTGGCAAGGGGCTGGCGGGCTGGAGTCTCGCCGAAGCCGCCGGGCCCCCCGCGCAGGGCCGCGGGGGCCCAAGCGCACTGGTTGGCTGGGTGCGGCACTGTGGGGGCGCAGCGCTCTGTTCTCTCCCCGGGGGCGGGGTGCTGGGTGGTCTGTGTCGCCTGGTGGGGCGATGTGCTGCGCTTCCCGTCCCGCCTTGCTGTGTGCCGGGTGCTTGGCTGCGCTGCGGCCCGGTCCGAGCGCTGTGCGCTCTCAAGCATCGGGGTTCTGGCAGCCGGTGGGCGGCCGTGGCCCGCACAGTGCCCCGCTCGGACGTCGTGGTGTGCAGCGGGTGCTCCTGCCGGGGGCGCCGGGGGTGGCTCAGGCGTGGGTCCAGGCGCGGAGCTGGCGGGCGATGCGGGGGACGCCGAGTGTTCCGGAGGCGGCGTCGCGGACGAGCGCGACGGCTGCTTTGGGCGGGTAGTCGAGCCGGTGTCCTCCCAGGGCGAGATAGGCCTCGCACGAGTGCCAGGCGAACGCCTCGTTCGAGTGCTCGAGGCAGGGGAGTTTCGCCAGGGTCTGCAGGAGCGCGGCGGCTTTGAGGTGGAGGGAGCCGTAGATGTCGCGGTCCATGGCCCGGGCTTTGACGCGGGCGACGGCGGCGTAGAGCGGCCCGAGGTCGTCGACCTGCGGGTCACCGTCGAGCAGCTCGGCGGCGTGCAGCAGGAAGGTGACGTCGAGCGGGTGCACGGGTTCGGGCTGCGTCACGCGGCGTGACCCCGCTCCTGGTACTCGAGCTCGGCCCTCGCCTGCTGCTCGGCGGCGCGCTGCTCCGCGCCCGCGTCGATGCTGCTGGGTTCGGCGGCGAACGCGGCGCCGCTGCGCGCCATCGACTCTCTGAAGCCCTCGAGGAACCGCTGCTCGACGGCGGTTGCGCGGGCGTAGGCGGCCGACAGGATGTACTCCTGCAGGCTCACCCCTTCCTGCCTCGCGGCGGCCGCGATCGCGGCTCGCTGCTCAGGGTCGGGAAAGCGCAGATTCATGCCTTTGGGTTCTGACATGGTACCTATGGTACCAGCGGTACCAGCCGTAGGCGCAGGCTGTTTCCGGGGCCGGGCGCGGGAGTGGCGCCGAGAACATTGCCGTGCTGCCCGGCCCGGTTGCCGACCAGATCGAGCTGCTCGCCACCAGCGAAGCCGACTTCTCCCGCTGGGCAGAGGAGTTCGATGCCCCTGACCCCGACACGGCAGCCGCCCTCGCCTGCGAGCACTGCCGCAGGTGGGACGACGAGGCCTGATCGACGGGGCGCGGCCGTCCGGCTGCGCCCCGCACCTCTCCGGCCCACGTCGGTGCCGCCCGGCAAGGACTGGCCGGCCGCAGCCTCGCCGAAGCCGGCGGCCCCTGCCATCACGCCGCGGGGGAGCCCGGGTGCAGCGGTCGGCCAGGTGCAGCGGCGTGGGGGCGCAGCGCCCTGCTTTCTGGCCCCGGGGGTGGGGTGCTGCGCCGTCCGCGCCGCCCGGTGGGGCCGGTCCGCTGCGCTCCCCGCCCCACCTCGCTGCGTGCCGGGCCGCGCTGCGCTGCGGCCCGGACCGGCGCTGCGCGCTCTCACGCACCGGGGGCTCGGCAGCCGGTCGACGGGGACGCTGCGCGCCCCGCTGGCTCGCTTCGCGCTGCCGTTCCCCTCGGCCCAGGGCGCTGCGCGCCATGGGGCGGCGACACGGCCCGCGCACTGCCCCGCCCCGGGGTCAGAAACCCGCCCCGACCTCGGGAAATGCGACGGCGAATTGATCCAGAACCCTTGAAATGCATACTCGGAGAATGCATAATTGAAGTATGCGGATCGGTGGTGGCAGCCGATCGGCAGCCGAAAGCACGCACTCCCGAACCGAGGGGAACCATGCCGAACGAGAACGCTCGCCGTCACCTCTCCGCCGTCCCCGCCCCGGCACCGGCTCCCGAGCCGGAAATGCCCTACATCGAGGCTGAGATGGAAGACGCCATGGGCTACCTCCTGGCCCGCATGGTGCCGCTGACGCGGCGCACCGGCTGGAAGATCGAAGAGATCATCGAATCCGACATCTTCGGCCTGCTCGCCATCGCGTACGTCGCGGCCCTGCGCACGAACCCGCCGCTCCCCAAGACCGGCCCGGCCAAGGAACTCGACGCGCTCGCGTTCTCCTTCTACCTCCGCATGCTCGCCAGCGCCCCCAAGGGCTTCGACGACGTCACCGACCTGATCGTCCTGGACAGCATCCAGTGGTGCTCCCCGGCGCTCGATGCAGCCGCCCAGGCCCGGCACCTGCGACTCGTCCAGAACTGACTCAACCCCTGGGGCGCAGCCGATGCGCTGCGCCCCGCCCTCCGCGGCGGGGGAGTGGCACCCCCGCCGCCGGGACGGAGGGCACATCACCTGAAGGGAAGTCCAAATGGCTCACGAGATCGAACAGTTCACTGACGGCACCGCAGCATTCGCGTCCGCGCGGGAGAGTGCGTGGCACGGCCTGGGGACGATCACGGAGGGGGCGATGACCGCCGAGGACCACGAGCTGCTGCAAGTTCGCCGTCGGCACTGCTGCCGATGACCTGGCCCTTGACGAGACCAGGGCACTGGAAGGCGCGGCAGCCGACCTCGCGGCCGCCCTGCACTCCGCCCGAGACGCCGGACGCCGCGCCCTCCCCACTAACGGAGCAGTCGAACCCCCTCCGGCGCGTAGGCAGCACCCTGACCGGTGGCACATTTGCTGCCCCCGGTCGCGGAAGTACGCAGAGCCGAGCCCAGTCACCAGTCGACGTGCGCGCTGATCCATCTGTTCAGGCTGTCGTCGTCTGCGGGTGGCAGGTCGGGGCCGCAGGTGAGGGGCGTGTAGGACAGTTGGAGGTGGGTGAGGAGGCCGTAGGGGCCGTTGTCGGATGCAGGCCCGAGGACGAGGGCGTGGGTGGGGGTGCGCCAGATGCGGTGGGTCAGCGCGGGTCCGGTGACTGTGGCTGCGGATGACAGGATCGTCCGCTCGGGGCCTTGGCCGAGGTGCTCGGTGACTGCCTGCGCTGCCTGTTCGAGTACCGCCTCGCAGTCCTGGTCGGTGCACGGCCTGCGGCCACTCCAGCCGGGCAGCTGCTGCCAGTCGTCGATGAGCTCGTACAGCCACTCTCCGTTGGTCACCTCGTTGTCGTCCGGGTCGACGGGATAGACCTCGCCGAAGACCAGGAAGTGCCGGACTTCCGGGCGCCCGAACGGGTTGCTGCCTTCGGTGCACAGTACGTGCCCGTATCCGGTGCGGTAGGAGTCGCAGACCAGGTCTTCCCATGCCCATCCGCGCTTCTGCACCTCCGCATTGCGGGATTCGAAGTCGTCGGGAACGTGCGGCGCGGTTGACAGGGCGACGAGCTCGGCGACGGCCTTAGCGGTCAGCGGCCGGTGGGCGAGGGCATGGACGGGTATCGGCATGCTGATCACTCTATGAGCGGCCGATGCCGTCGTAACTCGTGAAGTATCGGCGATCCCGATGCCTGAGGGTGCCGCCACCGGCGAGCTGGTCCTGCCGGGGTCGGGCGCGGAGTACGGCGACGCCCCGCCCGTAGAGGCCTGACGCCCGACACCGGGGCGCAGCCGGACCGGCTGCGCCCCGGCCCGGATCGGCCGCTCGGATTTCCCGCCGGTGAAGGGTGTTTCGCTAGACGCGTGTGATCTTTATGGGATATAGTTGTCTTGTTGGTCGGCGGTGGCAGTCGGCCAACACCGAGAACACACCTCTGCGAGAGATGGAGTCACCCATGACCCGCACGCCCGATGCCCTGCTCATCACCCCCGAGGCGGACATTGTCCCGGTCAACCTGCCCCGCCGACTCCGACGCGCGGCTGACCGTCATGCGCTCCGTGATCCGCTGCGAGCGGGTGGACGTCGTGGGGCTCACCAGCCAGCTCGACATGTGGCTGGACGACGAAGGGCTCTACAACCACCCGGTCAACAAGCTCGCAACGGTGCTCGCGGTCCGCTTCGGCTTCACCTACCAGGACTACCACGGGCCCGTGCTGCTGACCGGCGGCGCGGACGCCGAGGGCGAGACGGTGCCGCTGTCCAAGGACAAGCTCCTGGCACTGCTGACCAGCCTCGAAGAAGAGCTCTAACCCCCGCCGCCGGAGCAGCCGACCGGCTGCTCCGGCCCCCCTTGCGGCGGGGGAGTGGCACCCCTGCCGCGCCGAGAACACCACCCCGAGAAAGGGCACCCGTGATGAGCGCGCGCACCGCCGAGACCGTCAGCCAGTTGGTCAGCGTCCTGACCCTGTCGGCCCGTATCGCCGAGTCCGGCAGCATCACGCACCTGCCGGAGACCGTCCGCCCCGTGGGCTGGGCGGCGCACTACGCCGGAGCCGAACAGCCCTGGGAGCGGGTAGCAGAGGCCCGCGTGAACCAGGAAGTCGTCCCGCTGCTCGCCGAGATCGCGAGGGCCGAGCCTCCGGCCGACGTCGCGCATCTGTACGTGTCCGTGGAGAGTTGGCGGCGCGCGGCGGTGGCGGAGACGCGCCGGACGGCCAGCGAGGAGGCGTACGAGCGAGTGGTGGGCGAGATGCGCCGGGAAGCTCTGGCCGCCATCGATGCGGAGGGTGCGGCCTTCCAGCCGGTCGGGTGGGAGGAGTCAACGCGCATCTTCCGCGTACAGGGTGAGTGGACCGTCACGGTGTCCGTCAGCGGAACCGACCACTCGGCTGTACGGGAGACGTTCACGGCCGGCCTGCCGGTAGGCGGGATGAGATCCTGGCAGACGCGCAGAACCGCATCCCGCGCGTCTCCGGCACCGTCCGCGCCGCCGCCGACACCCCGGAGCGGGTGCGCAAGGCGTGGCAGCGAGACCGCCGCAAGGGCACCGCACCGAAGCCCGCCACCGGCTACTACTCGCCCGGCAGTTGGGTGACGTGGCAGCACCCCGAGACCGGCCGGACGCTCACCGGGATCGTCACCAAGTGGCTGCTCGGCGAGCGGACCGACCCGGCCCGCCGCACGGTGATCCCCTCGGACGGCAGCGAGCCGGTCGTGATGGTGCTGGCACCCTGGGCGAAGCCCACGGCAGGCCCGTGGAACGTCGTCTACGGGGAGAGGTCCAGCCCGGTCCAGCCGGGCGCGCGGCAGCTCTCGTTGGCGTGAGCGCCGGGGCGGGGCTGTGAAAGTGGCCTCGCCTTTTCCTCGCCCCCGAGGAGCGGGTCACCACCCGAGGGGCGCACTGTCCGGCCGGGCTCGGCCGTCGGCGCCGTCTGCCGGGGTCTTCTCAGGCTTGGCAGGCGTTGACAAAGATCAGGGGGGCGGGGGCGGGGTGGTCGGGGCCCTTTCGGTGGGAGCTGCCGGAGGGGATGTGCCGCGTGGTGATGAGGTCGCCTGGGATGTCGGTGGCCTGGTCGGTGAGCCACAGGTCGGGTAGGGCGATTCCGTTGCGGTGCGCCTCGCGGGTGGCCATGTGGGTCAGCGTGGTGAAGAGCAGGTCCTCGAGGGTGGAGGCCGGCAGCTGGCGGGCGATGGCGGCGGCTGCTCCGGTGAGTTCGTAGCGGTCGTCCGTTCCGCCGTGGGAGAGGGGGACCGGGTGGACACGGCGGAAGAGAAGGCGGAGGGTGCGTCGTGCGCGCGGCGGCGCGGGGCGCGTGCCGCGGTCGGCGGTGATGCGGTGGTAGGCGTCGATGTACAGGCTCTGATCGGCCGGGCGGATGCCGCAGGCGGTCAGGAACGTCCCCAGCTGCGCGGTGGTGGGCGGCAGTTTCCTGCGCTTCACGATCCGCCAGGCGGTGGTGGGCGGGAGCGGGGCCCGGCCGGGGGCGAGGCGGCTGAGCTCGCGTAGGGACGGGGCGCCGGCTCGCTCGTAGGCCGCGGCCAGGGCGGCGCCGAGGTCGTCCTCGGTGTGGATGAGGGCCGGGGCCGGCGCGTCGAGGGTGCGGAGCCGGCCGCGCTGGGCGGTGCGGCCGCGGCTGCGCAGGAGGAGGGCCCGGGTCTGGTCGGCCGGACTGCCCCCGCAGGCGCGGACGTAGGCGTCGAGGACGTCGGGGGAGGGGGCTGCGGTGCCGGACTCGGCGCGCTGGACGGTGCCGCGGGAGACGTTGGCGGCCGCGACCAGCGCGCGCTGGGGCAGCCCCGCGGCCCGGCGCAGGGCGAGCAGGTGCTCGGCGAGGTGTGCGAAGGGGCGCTCCGGGGCGCCGCAGTGACGGGAGCGGGTCATGTCCGCCGCCTACTTGGCCGCGGAGGACCGCACGGCGGCTTCGACGAGGACCGTCACCAGGCGGCGGCCGCCGCCGGCTGCGGTCAGGGTGGCCGCGCCGATCGCCCCGCAGCCGCCCAGCAGGGCGAAGACGGTGTCCAGCGGGGTGCCGACGAGGAACAGGGTGCTGCCCAGCCCCAGGATGGCGATCAGCAGAATCAGCGCGTGTGTGGGCCCGAAGCGCCCGGTGGCGCCGGCCACGGTGCAGGGGCAGGCGCGGACGGGGCCTGCCAGGCTGGGGACAGGGAGGTCGGTCATGGTGTGCAGGACTCCGTCCTGACGGGGGCCGCGGCGAAGCGCCGGGGCCCGGGCTACTGGTCGCAAAGTCGCGCAGTCCAGAGACAGTTGGCCCTGCCGGAAGCGGGCTGCGCGGCACACAGCCTTCCACGCCCTGGTGGCCCGCCGCCTCGCCCCCGTATGGCTTTTGCCCGTTGTGCGGCATCCTGGCCCCGCCGGTGTGCCCCGCTCCACCACGGAATCCGCGGTGGGCCGTACCACGAACCGTGGCCTGACGACGGTGAGTTCCGCGCAGCGCGTGCCTGCGGCGGCCCACCGTTTGTTCCGGCCGACTTGCGGCGTTGGCCGCTTCAGAAAGACGCTGCTCCCCACACGACACCGACGGCGAGCCGCCGGTGTCCTCCTGACGGCTACTGGTCGCAAGCCCGAACCGCTTCAGGACCCCCCGGCAGGCGCGTTGGCCCGCGCCCGTCGACACGCCAAGCCGGCACCCTCTGGGTGTCGGCTTCTCGTGCCTCTTCAGGGCGTCACGGTGGCGAGCCCGAGGGCGGTGCCCAGGTCGGTGCCTGCCGTCCCGGCCGCCGTGACCGGCACCTCGAGCTGTACACGAACGCTGAACGGCTGCAGGGGCCCGGACCCAGCTGCCCCTGCTGCTTTCTTCAGGGGCAGCCCCCACGGCCGGCCCCGCCTGTGCTGCTCCGTCGTTTGTGGGTTGTTGGGTGCGGTCCGGGCGTGGCGGCGTGCGGCACGGTTGGGGCGTAGCGTTCGCTTCTTGCGCCTGCCGGGGGTGTGCCGGTGGGCGCAGCTCTCGTTTCCGGGTCGGGGGGTGGGGCGTGGCCCGGGGCGTCGGGGTCGGTGGAGGCGGTCCGCTGCGCTCCCCGCCTCCACCTTGCTGCGTGCCGGTCTCCGCTGCGCTGCGCCCGGTCCGAGCGCTTTGCGCTCTCACGCGCTGCGGAGGCTGTCAGCCGGTCGGCGGGGCGCTGCGCTTCCCGCTCCCTCGCTTCGCGCTGCCTGCCTCCTTGCCCTTTGGCGCTGCGCGCCACGGGGCGTCCGTCCCCGGCCCCCGGGCCGTGCCCCGCCCCCTTGGCCCGGAAACCCTTTGTGGCCTGGGAAGTTGGTTGAGAAGAGCGGGGAAACCACCCTCCATTGCGTGATGCATCTATGGTATAGTTGTCTTGTTGGTCGGCGGTGGCAGTTGGCCTGCGAACGGGTGTGTCAACTTAACGGCCCTGTCTCACATTCGGTGGTGACGGAGTGTGCCGCTATCCGAGGAGGATGCGGTGGCGAAGTAGGGTGAAGCCTGCTCGTCCGTGCATCTGGCGCGCGATCCGCTTGGTTTTGGTGTTGACGCCCTCGGTGGGGCCGTTGCTGTACGGAAGCGTGAGCGCGGCGATCACTGCGTCCCTGTCTCGGTCCAGGCCCCGGGCGAAGGAGTGCAGATGGGGCAGATCGGTTGCGCGGACCTGGATGATCCAGCGTGAGAGTGCGTCGGTGTTTCCTTCGCGAGGCGTCAGGAGCTGGGCGAAGTCCGCGGTGTGGGGGGCCAGTTGGGTCATCTCGGGGCAGGCGGCGGTGAGCCGTGCCAGGAGGTCGTGATGTTCGGTCTTGAGGTTGTCTGGCCTGGTGAGGAGCATCCGGGCGAGCCGGCGTGGGGAGATGTGGCTGCGGTCGGCGTCCGCGCGGCCTTGGTTGATGTACTTGTGCAGGAGGTTGAGGCAGCCTTCGTAGCCGAGGGCCTTGATCTCTTCGAAGAGGTGCTTGACGGGGACGGCAGGGTCCCCAGCCCGGCGTTTGCGCAGGTGCTCGCGGTAGGGGTCGACGAGGCTGGCGCGGTATTTGGGGACGCGGAGCATCCGCTCGGGCCGGTCGGCTCGTGCGTAGCGTTTGACGGTGTTCAGGGCCAGTTGCAGACGGCGGGCGCATTCGAGCAGGCCCACGCCCTGATTGAGCAGGTCATGGACCTGGTGCCAGCGTTCCAGGGTGGTTCGGGCGCGTGGCCCGTCGTAGATGGGTGCGTCCAGTACGGTGGCCCAGCAGCTGCTGTGCGCCTTCACCTCGCTGAGGGCGGCTTCGCACAGGTTGTGCCACAGATGCCACCTGTCCGCGACCTGGACCGCGTCGGGCAGGGCGCGGCGGATGGCCTCGGCGTAGGTGGCTGAGCCGTCACGGCACACGACCTCGACACCCGGATGCCCGCGCAGCCACGCTTCCAGCGTGTCGGCCGTGCGGTCGGGCAGCACGTCGATCCGCTCATGGGTCTCGGCGTCGATCACCACGGTGGCATAGCGGTGCCGCCGGCGCAGGGCGAAATCGTCGACGCCGATCACGCGGGGCACCCGCCCGGTGGGCAACGGGATGCGCAGCACGGTACGCAGGGCCGCGTGACGCGACAGGCCCACCGCGAGTATCGCCAGCAAACGTGATCCCGCCCGGCCCGCCAACTCTTTGACCACGGCCTTGACCTGCCTGGTCAGACGGGCCGTGCGCCGCTGGTATCGCTCCAGCACCCCGGGCACCTGTTCGCGGAAGGTGTGGCGACAGCCTCGCGTGGGCACACCAGACGCCGCACCCGCACACGGACCACCACCCGTCGCCCCTCGACCGGAACGTCGGCCACCGTCCGCCAGTGATAGCCGTGCACCCGTCCCGACGAGGCCCCGCACATCGGGCAGACCGCGGTGTCCAGCGGCGTCCGGGCCCGCACCACGATCCGCTCACCCTCATCGGCCACATCCTCCATGACCAGCGGGGACAGACCCGAAAACACCGTCTGCACAAGCTCGTTGACATCCATCACATGAAGGTCAACGACCCTCACAACTCTCCGTCACCACCGAATGTGAGACAGGGCCGTTGATTAGACACTCCCAGCGAGGGTGCCTTCACCGCCGTGGTCGGGCTCGGCCGCAGTCGTTGCGGTTACCGGGCTCCGGGTCGAGAAGGCGGTCGGCAGCAGACTTCGGGATGGCGACACCTCCACCTCCGGCATTGGCCAGAAGGCCAAAGCATTCCTCACCGTCTTGGCCAACGCGCACACCCCTCCCCACCCCGCCACTGCGCATCATCAAGGGCCGGAGTGGGAGCTGTGAGAGGAGTGGACGCGTGGACACTGTGCGGACGACCCCGCGGAGAACCGCGGATGAGGTCGGGGCTGCGAGCAGGTTGACACGGCGGCGGGAGGTCGCCGATCTGGTTGCCGAGGCCCGTGGTGGCGAGCTGCGGCGGACGATGGGGCTCACCCAGCTCACGCTGCTCAGCGTGGGCGCCACCCTCGGGACCGGGATCTTTGTTGTCCTCGGCCAGGCAGTGCCCGAGGCGGGCCCCGCCGTCGTGGTCTCCTTCGTCCTCGCCGGGATCACCGCACTGTTCTCCGCCCTGTCCTACGCCGAACTGGCGGGCATGATCCCGGGCGCCGGATCCTCGTACAGCTATGCCTACGCCACGCTCGGCGAGCTGGTCGCGTGGGTCTGCGGCTGGTGCCTGGTGCTGGAGTACGGCGTCTCGGTCGCCGCCGTCGCGGTCGGCTGGGGCCAGTACGTGAACGAGCTGCTGGAGCTCACCGTCGGCTGGACGCTGCCCGAGTCGCTGGCCGCCCCGCCCGGCGCGGGCGGCGTGCTGAACGTTCCGGCCGCCGCGATCGTCGTCCTCGCCATGGTGGTCCTGCTGCGCGGAGCACGCGAGAGCGCCGTCGTCAACACGATCATGGTGGCGGTGAAGGTGGCCGCCCTGGTGATGTTCTGCGCCGTCGCCTTCACCGCGTTCCGCGCCGGGAACTTCCAGCCACTGTTCCCGCTCGGCATGGCGGGTGTGAGCGCGGGCGCTGCCTCGCTGTTCTTCTCGTACATCGGCTTCGACGCCGCGTCGACGGCCGGTGAGGAGGCGAAGAACCCGCAGCGTGACCTGCCGCGCGCCATCCTCCTCTCCCTCGGGCTGATCACCGCGCTGTACTGCGCGGTGGCGATCGCGGCCGTCGGCGCTATGCCGTGGCAGACGTTCGCGGGCACCGAGGCCACGCTCAGCCAGGTGCTGGTCCGCTCGGTCGGCGGCGGCAGCCTGTGGCCGATCCTGCTGTCCGTCGGCGCGGTCGTCGCCACCACGAGCGTCGTCCTCGCCGTGCAGTACGGGCAGACCCGCATCCTGTTCTCGATGGCGCGCGACGGGCTCGTGCCGCCGCTGTTCGCCAAGATTCACCAGAAGACCGGGGTGCCCCGCGCCAATACGGTCATCGTGTCCGCGTTCATCATGGTGCTCGCTGCACTCGTGCCGCTGGGCGCGCTCGCCGACGCCACCAGCATCGGCACACTGTTCGCCTTCGCGCTGGTCAACTGTGCCGTCCTGATCCTGCGCCGGCGCAGTCCCGAGGCACCGCGCAGCTTCCGGGTGCCGCTCGCGCCGGTGACCTGCGTGCTGGGCACGCTGTGCTGCGGCTATGTGATGTGGGGGCTCGGCACCGACACGTGGATAGCGTTCGGCCTGTGGATGGCGGTCGGGTTCGCGATCTACGCGCTCTACGGCATCAAGCACTCCCGGCTGGGCCGGCCTGTCCCGCAGGAGGAGACCGCCGCATGACCTCGCTGGACCTGACCGCCGACCTGGTGGATCTCACCCGGGCCCTGGTGGACACTCCGTCCGAGAGCGGCGACGAGGCCGACCTCGCCGACGCCGTGGAGTCCGCCCTGCGCGCGTGCGGGCATTTGACGGTCGAACGCATCGGCAACTCCGTCGTGGCCCGCACCGACTCGGGCCGCGCCGAGAGGGTTGTCATCGGCGGCCACCTGGACACCGTCCCGGCCGCCGGAAACCTGCCTTCCCGGCTGGACGGAGAGCTGCTCCACGGGCTTGGGGCGTGCGATATGAAGGGCGGCGTCGCCGTCGCCCTGCGCCTCGCGGCCACCGTGACCGCACCGGTACGTGACGTCACGTACGTCTTCTACGAGTGCGAGGAGGTCTCCGGCGACCGCAACGGCCTGAACCGTATCGCCGCCGAACGCCCCGACGTGCTCGAGGCGGACCTCGCGATCCTCATGGAGCCGTCCGACGCGGGCGTCGAGGCGGGCTGCCAGGGTGTCCTGAACGCGGACATCACGGTGCGCGGCGAGCGCGCGCACACCGCCCGCTCTTGGATGGGCGTCAACGCCGCGCACCGAGCGGCCACCGTACTGCAGCGCCTCGACGACCACACCGCCGAGCGAATCGTCATCGACGGCCTGGAGTACCGCGAAGGGCTGAACGCGGTCGCTGTCCGCGCGGGCATCGCCGAGAACGTCGTCCCCGACACCTGCGTGATCACGGTCAACCTGCGCTTCGCGCCGAGCCGTTCGGCCGGGCAGGCCGAGGCGTATCTGCGCGGGCTCTTCCCCGAGTACGAGGTCGAGGTCACCGAGGTCGTGCCGGGCGCCCTGCCGGGGCTCGGACATGGCCCGGTCGCCTCGCTCGTCGAGGTCCTGGGAGCAACCCCCCGCCCCAAGCTCGGCTGGACCGACGTCGCCCGCTTCGCCGCGCTGGGCACGCCCGCGCTCAACTACGGCCCGGGTGACCCGACCCTCGCGCACACCGCCGGGGAGTACGTGCCCGTCGGGCAGCTGCGGGAGTGCGAGGCTCGGCTCGCGGCCTGGCTGAGTGGCTGAACCCCACGGGGGCGCGCTGCCCCGGGCTGGTGGAACGGACGGTGGCGACCGTCGGATCCCACGACGCCGACCGGTGACCCCACCTGCTGCCTGCTGCAGGTCAGGCCCGGTCGGCGCCACGCATGCCCCCGAGCGTCCGCAGCTGCAGCCACAGCACCAACCGCTCGTCCGGATCCTCCAGATCGATGCCGAGGTGCTGCTGCGCCTGTCTGAGGCGGTACCGGCAGGTGTTGGGGTGTACGGCGAGCAGCTTCGCCGCCCGCGCCATGTCGTATCCGGCGTCCAGCCAGCACACCAGGGTCCTGGCGTAGTCAGTGCCGTGCTCCGCGTCGTGCGCCAGCACCTCCCGCCAGGCACCCGCCGTCAAGGTCCGCTCCTCGCCGATGAGTTCCCGCAGCCGGAGCAGGGTGACACGGGCGCGTACCTCGGTCACAGCAGCGACGTCCTCGTCCGGGGCGAGCACCCGCAGGACGAGGTCGGCGTCGTCCCGTGAGCCGCGCACGGCCGCAAGGTCCTCGACCACGTCGCCCAGCCCGGCCCGCAGCGTCACCCGCAGCGCCCGACCCGCGCGCCGCACGAGGTCCTCGGCGAGCCGCTTGTGCCGTTCCCCACCGCGCTCACCGGTGACCGGCAGCAGCGCGTACACGCTGCCGTCCACCAGCACGCACGCGTGCCGCCCGTACCGCGCCTCGCATTGGAGCCGTACGAGGTCGAGGAGCCGCAGCGCGGTCTGTTCCCCGTCGGGCCCGGACACCGCGCCGTCGAGGGCGAAGGCCGCGACACGGACCGGGGTGCCGGCGGCGAGGCCGAGGCGGTGCGCGGCGTCGGCGGGATCGGCGGTGCCGTCCAGGAGACGGCGCAGCAGGTCGCTCGTCAGATGCCGGGACAGTTCCTCGCTCGCCCGTGCTCGCAGCAGGAGCAGGGCGGCCGTGGACGCACCTCGGGTGAGCGCGTCCTCGGCATCGGGTCCGATGTGCCCGTCGTCGACGACCCACATCGATCCCAGCGTCTCGCCGCCCGCGCGGATCGCAACGGCGAGCCGCGGCAGCTCGTCGCCGTCGAGTGCGGCGAGGCGTACGGGTCCGGGGACGGCGAACAGGACGCGGTACTGCTCGGTGTTCTCGGGGCTGCTCGGCACTTGGCGGCCCAGGATGCCTTGCCGCCGGACCTCGTCGACGACCTGCCCGGGGACGGTGGAGTAGGCCAGAATCCGCTGGCGAGCGTCCTCGATGACGGTCGCGCCGCCCACGGCCGCGGCCACCGCGTTGGCGAGCGCGAACAGGTCACCGAAGGCCGCCCCGCCGCCCACCGGGCCGGGCCGGGAGCCGATCGCGGAGGCCAGCAGCAGATGGACGTGATGCCAGGCGGCATCCTCGTCGACGGCGAGCAGCGCGAGGCCGTGGGCCTTCGCCGCCGCCATTGTGTCGGGCTGCCCGTCCCTGTCCCGTATGACGAGCCCGGCCATGCCGGCTGCCGCAGCATCGCGTGCCAGCGGCGCGACCTCACCCGCTCGCGCCCCGACCGTCAGCAGCAGGGCGCCGGGCGCGCTGTGCGGAAACGGCGCCCCGGCGTCGTACAGCAGCACCTCGGACACGGGCGCGGTGAGGCCGGCCGGGGCGGTGAGCACGCGGAGCATGGGCTCGCCGAGGGTGTCGAGAAGCTCCTCGAGGGTGCAGGTGTCCATGGGCGGTCGGGCTCTCCGGTGGGGGGACGGTCACGTGGGGACAATTGGCCTTTCTATCGGAGGTGACCGCTCAGGGGCTTGGCCGATCACAACAGGGAGACGGGATCTCATTGTGCCTGACGACAATGGCCTACAGGCTCCGGCCCCGGAGACTCGAGGCATGACACTTGTGACGATCCCCGCCGCCAGTTCCTGGGCGACGGCCGGTACGCCGGACGTGAGTACCCTCGCCGCGAAGGCGGCCCGTACCGCCGGGGTCACGATCCGTACTGCGCACGACGCAGCTGGTATCCGATCCGTGGCCGACTTCTTCGCTGATGTGTGGCAGACGCCGCGCGCCGCCCCGCCCTACCCCGCGGAGGTGCTGCACAGCCTGGTGCACGCCGGTGGCGCGGTGCATGCGGCGTACTCCGCCGGGCCGTCGGGCGAACGGCTCGCCGGGGCGGCGGTGGCGGTGTTCGGGCCACCCGCCGAGCGGGACGTGTACTCGTTCGTCGCGGCGGCGACCGCGTCCGGCCGGGGCGTCGGCCTTGCGGTCAAGCAGGCGCAGCGGCTGTGGGCGCTGGAGCGGGGCGCCACCACCATGCGCTGGACCTTCGACCCGCTGGTCAGCCGCAACGCCCGCTTCAACTTGGTCAAGCTGGGTGCCGTCGGCAGCGAGTACCTGGTCGACTTCTACGGGCCGATGAGCGACGGCGTGAACAACGGCGACGAGAGCGACCGGCTGACCATCATGTGGGACCTGGTGGCGGGGACCACGCGGACGGACGACCCCGCCCAGGGCCGCTCCGCCGCCGACGTCGTTCGCCGGGCACCGGACGGCGGCCCGCTCGCCCTGCGCGACGCGGACAGGCTGTGGTGCCGCGTGCCCGAGGACATCGTCGCGCTGCGCGCAGCCGACCCGGCGCTCGCACTCGATTGGCGGCACGCCGTGCGCGAGGTCTTCAGCGATGCGTACGCCGAGGGCCTGCGCGCGACGGCCATGTCTCGCGACGGCTGGTACCTGCTGACCCGCCCGTCCCCCGACCTCCCGTCGGTGGGGGCCGGCGCCAAGGCCACCGCCGCGACCTCTTCCGAGGCCACTTCCACGATCCCCTCCGATGCCGCTTCCGAGGAGCTGAAATGAAGCTCGAACGCGTCGAACTGCTCCACCTCGCCATCCCGCTCGTCACCCCGTTCCGTACCTCCTTCGGGACGATGACCAGCAAAGACACCTTCCTGCTGCACGCAGTGACCGACGAGGCCGAGGGCTGGTCCGAGTTCGCCGCCGACCCGGAACCGCTGTACTGCTCGGAGTTCGTCACCGGCGCCGAGATCGTCATCCGGGACTTCCTGCTGCCGCGCGTCGCCGCCCTGCCCGAGCCGACGACCGCGGCCGTCGCCCCCGCCATGGCCTCCGTCAAGGGCCACGAACTCGCCAAGGCCGCCCTTGAAACCGCCCTCCTGGACGCCGAACTGCGCGCCTGCGGGATGTCAATGGCGACCTTCCTCGGCTCGGTCCACGAACGGGTGCCCGCCGGGGTCTCGGTCGGCATCAAGAACTCCGTGCCCGAACTGCTCGACGACGTCGAGCGGTACCTCGCCGAGGGCTACATCCGCATCAAGCTGAAGATCGAGCCCGGCTGGGACGTCGAGCCGGTGCGCGCCGTGCGGGAACGCTTCGGCGGCGAACTCCCGCTCCAGGTCGACGCCAACACCGCCTACACGCTCGCCGACGCCGAGCACCTGCGAAAGCTCGACGACTTCGGGCTGCTGCTGATCGAGGAGCCGCTGGAGGAGAACAACCTCCACGCCCACGCCCAGCTCCAGAAGCGTCTGGCCACCCCGGTCTGCCTCGACGAGTCGATCCACTCCGCGCGCGACGCGGCGTCCGCGATCGCGATGGACGCCTGCCGGGTCGTCAACGTCAAACCGGCCCGCGTCGGCGGCTATCCGGAAGCCCGTCGCATCCACGACGTGGCCGCCGCCCACGGCGTGCCGGTGTGGTGCGGCGGAATGCTGGAGACGGGCATCGGCCGCGCCCCCAACCTGGCGCTCGCCGCCCTCCCGGGCTTCACCCTCCCCGGCGACACCTCCGCCTCCAGCCGGTACTTCGCCGAGGACATCACCCAACCGTTCGTCCTCCAGGACGGCCACCTGCCCGTACCCACCGCCCCGGGCATCGGCATCGACCCGCTGCCGGACGCGCTTGCCCGGTTCACGACGGCGACTCGGGAGTTGTACGCGGGACGGCAGTGATCAGGTGACGGTGGTGACGGGGCCGTGGGCGGGGCCGTGTGGCCACCAGCCGGTGGACGACGACGAGCTGATGGCGGCACCGGCTCCCGCAGCCCACTTCCTCACGCCTCCCCGAGCAGGGTGAAGGCGCCCTTCCGCAACTGCCCAACCGGGCGTACGTCCTCCGGAGCAGCTTCTGAGCGCTTTACAACTCACGGCTGTCCGGGACGTGCTGCTGACCTGCCCGGGCAGTCATGCTCTGTCCGGGACAGCTCAAGGTCGTGGACTGCACTCCTTTCACACCACCCTCGGGGTCGGTCGTGTGGTCGGGAGGACGCCGGCCACGATTAGGCGGGGGATTGCCGTGGCGCTCCGGGCGTGCCTGATGATCCAGATGCTGTCTTCGATGTCGCGGTAACCGGCTGAGTGGTCGCTGGCGTCGCCGACAAGGAGCAGGGCGAAGGGCGGTCCGGTGGCGGTGTAGTTCGCGGCCTGGGCGAGGTGGTCACGTTCGACGGGTTGCTGGGTCTTCCATCGCGTGGTGCGCAACTTGATCTCGGCGACGAAGCGGCTGCCGGGCTCCGGCGTGTAAATGACGTCGGCGCGACCGCTGGCGACGTCCCACTTATCCCGCTCCACGGTGCCCGGCGGGAGAGAGGACTGAGGTGGTGGTGGAAGTCGTCCTGGAGGCTCTTTTCATTCCAGGGGACGACGGTGCCATCGGTGTCCTTGCGCGCCGGCCCTAGGTAGGCGGTGCGCTCACCGTAGAGGTTGGCCTGGGCATCGAACCGGTCGTATTGGAAACGCAGGAAGTGCTCCAGCAGGGGGGTGAAGTAGTGGCTGTCGCTCGGCTTCCAGGCCGGGCTGGTCTTCAGGATGTCGAGCAGGGTCTCCAGGTGGGTGTCCACGCGGGCGTTGCCGGTGGGGGTGTAGCCCTTGGCGAGTTGGTGCGCGAGCTGCTCGAGCCGGTCGAGCTGGTGAGAGTCGAGGTCGTCGCGAAGGCCGGTGGCGTCAGATTGGAACAGCGCGGCAAGCGCGGGACGGCCCTCGAGGGATTTTCCCGGCACCCCCTCCTGCGCTGCCACTTCATCAGCCGATTTGCTGGCGCCGCTGGCGTACAGCGTCGTACAGCGTCTGGGCGTCCGGGTGGTCGGTGAACTGGGGGTCGTGAGCGAGGGCTTGCTCCAGTTGGTGCAGCAGGCCTTGGCTGCGCACGAACGGCGCCTCCACGGCCGGACTGATCAGTGCCGTGAGCCCCTGGGAGTCATTGGCGGGGGCGTGGATGCTGCGGCTGGCGAGGAAGATCTGCAGGAGGTCGTTCAGGGCCTCGGCGGGGTTGTACCAGCTGGGCTGGTCCAGGTGTGTCTGTGCGGCGTGGAGGGTGGTGACGAGCTTCGACCAGGCGCTTTGGGCCAGGCTGCGGGCGCTGAGCCAGTCGAGCTGGTGCATGCGGCCGGTCCAGGCGGCGAGGTGCGCGGCCGTGGTGTCCAGCTGGTCGGCTGCGTCGGTGAGTCGTTGCCGGGCGCTGTTGTCACCCGTCGGGTTCTGTTCGAGGTCGGCGAAGGCGAGGACGGCTTCGATGGCGGCGGCGTGGGCGCGGGCGTCCAGGCGGGCCTCATGGCTGCGGTCGAGCTCGGTGAACCGCATTAGGGCTCGCCGCAGCTGTTCCTCGGCGGTGATGCGGTCGGCGGCCTCCAGTGCGGTTCGCTCGTCGGCCAGGGCAAGTTCAAAGGTCGCATCGGCTCGGGTTGCCGGAGACAGGTCGGGCTGATTCTCCAGAGTGCTGAGGGTCGAGGAGGTGGTCGGTGTCGGCGAAGTGGTCGCGGGCGATGCCGATAGGACCGGCAGACGTTCCAGGGCATCGGCAGGCTCACTGCCGGTGATCTCGGTGAGCAGCGCGAGCAGACGGTGCGGGGAGCCTCCCCCTACCGCCAGGCGCAGCAGGCCCGCGATCGCCGGCTGGGCGAGGGCGGCGTCACAATCGCCGGCGAGCGCGTCCTCTGCGAGCGTGGCCAGATCTCGTACGGTCCGGTTACCCAGGCGGGCGGCCAGTTCCGGCTGGGTGCACACGACGTCGAGCGCGTCGGCGAGGACCCACGCCGAGTGAGGATGGCGCAGGCCCCGAGCCGCGGCCGCGAGCAGCGAAGCAGCCTGGTCGGCCGGGATGGTGTCAAGGCCGTGGGCCAGTGCGGTGAGGAGGTAGGGCAGTTGAGGGCCGGCGGCCAGCGTGTCCGCTTCAGCCGCGACGGTGTCTGCTCCGCCGAGGTCCTCCAGCCGGGGCCCGGCGTCCAGTTCTTCATCGCTCGCCCGGCTGGCCCACTCCTGGAGGGCCTGGTCCACGCTCGATCGCGGAACGCGGGTGGTCACCGGCGGACCGGTGGCCACCCGCGTGACCCGCGAGGCGCTCGGGCTACGCCTTGAAGACGCCCCGGTTGCAGCGCAGCGCCGCCACGACGACGGCGATGATGACCGCCGTGATGACGGCCGTCCCCACGACCGAGCCGGTGGCGGCGAAGATGCCGCCGAAGCCGGCCACGCCCAGCGCCGCACCCATCGCGAGGGCCGTCTCCTGGAGGGCCGCGGCGCGCGCGACGTCCTTCGGCGGGACGCTGCCCAGCAGGTAGGCGTCGCCGGAGGCCATGGAGACGCCGACGCCGAGGCCGATCAGGAAACTGGCGGGCCACAGGCCGACGAAGGCGGCCACGATGAGGCCGACGGCGCAGGTGGCCAGGCTGACCTGGAGCATGTGCACCGCGGTGAAGCGAGCCTGGAGCTTGTGGAACGCGAACCCGCCGAGGGAGACCCACAGGGCCAGGACCGAAACCGGCACGATCGACAGGAGCGAGTCGGCCTCCGCGCTGAACAGGAAGACCGATCCCGTGTAGCTGGCGGAACTCACGACGAGCGCAAGGGAGGGCGCGCCGAGCCGGGAGAAGCTGAGCATCCGTACGTCGATAAGCGGGTCGCGCGAGCGGAGCTGCCGCGTGCAGAAGACCGCCAGGACCAGGCAGCCCGCGACCGTCGCGAGGAGGCGCCCGAACGCGGCGCCATGGCTCTGCAGACCGGCCACGAAGAGTCCGAAGCCCACGAAAGCGAGGGCGGAGGAGGCGACGTCGACCTTGGTCGACGAGGCCTGTCCCAGAGTGATGCCGCGCAGCAGCGCGGTGGCGAGCACCCCGCACACCAGGGCGACGGCGGCGGGCAGCCAGAAGAGCATCGTGTAGGCGTCCATGCCGACGAACGCCCGGCCGATCAGAGGTCCTGCACCGGCTCCGATGGCGTACGTGGTGATCCACAGGGAGTAGCCGAGAGTGCGCTCCGACGTCTCGGGCAGTCCACCGATGACCGAGGCGACGCTGGAGACGATCAGCGCGTAGCCGAAGCCTTGGATGAACCGGCTCCCTGTCCACATCGTCGCCGAGTCCAGCAGTGCGGGACTCGCCCCCGCGAGGGCGAAGACGAAAAGGCCGGTCGCCAGCGTCACACCGGGACCCAGGCGTGCGCCCAGACGCGAGCCGAGGACGACGCAGGAGGCGAGGGCGATCGTGTACCCGTCGATGAACCACAGGCGCCATGAGTCGGTCAGGACCGGCAGGTCGTAGGCGATGGAGTTGAACAGCGTGGAGTCCACACCGCCCAGGAACATGGGGACCAGCAGCAGCAGGAAGAGGACCTTCTTCGACACGGCGGTGGACCGCGCTGGAGCAAGGACAGTTCCGGTCATGGCAGACCTCGTCTCAGTTGGCTTTCTTCGGCGAGCGCAGCAGGAGGAGGACCCTTGCGACGACGCCCGGCAGGACTGCTAAATCCGCAGTCGGTCTTCTCTCTCCGAGCCCGGTGGGACGTGCGTGCGCCGCGCGGTGGGCCGCAGGGCACTCAGGGCTGGTTTTCGAGGGCGCCATGAAGTCTCCGAGTCGAAAAGTGAACCCCCTAAGACGGTTCTACCAGGCCGTGATTCCTACGGCAACCGGCCAAGCCGGTTCCACGCTCCTGCCTGGGGCGCCGCGCGAGTAACGCGTCGGAGGCCGACCCCGCGGCGGACCGGCGGCCGCAACTACGCAAGCCGGGCCCCGGCCCGTGCGGCGCCCGGAGAGGGGGCGCCACGGCCGGGGCCAGCACGGCCTCACCTGTACGGCGACGGGCGCGGGTGCCCTACACGCCCCGCGGGTAGGGGAATTCGCGGTTGCTGAGGTACTGCGGACGCGGCGCGTCCGCAGCGTAGGGTGCCCCCAGCGTGTTCTCCACGCTGTTGTAGACGATGAAGATGTTCGAGCGCGCGAACGGCGAGAGGTTCCCGTTGGAGCCGTGCAGCAGGTTGGAGTCGAACATCACCGCGGAGCCGGCGGGACCCGTGATCTGCTCGATCCCGTGCTCCTCCGCCATGCGCGTCAGGTGCTTGCGGTCCGGGGAGCCGACGCTGGGGGCGGCCACGCGGAGCGACTCCTTGTGGTAGTCCTGCGGGGTGGCCCCGACCGTGGGGACGAACGTCTTGTGGGTGCCGGGCATGACCATGAGCGGGCCGTTGAACGGGTGGTTCTCGGTGAGGGAGATCGAGACGCTGAACGCGCGCGGCCGGGGCATGCCGTCCTCGGAGTGCCAGGTCTCGAAGTCGGAGTGCCAGTGGAACGGGGCGCCGCCGAACCCCGGCTTGTAGTTGACCCGGCTCTGGTGGATGTAGACCTCGGAGTCGAGTACCTGGCGGGCGATGTTCATGAGCCGGGGCGACCGGAGCAGCTCGGCGAAGATCTCGCTGACCTTCTCGACCTCGAAGACGGAACGGACCTCGTCGGACTCCGGTTCCAGGATGACGCGCTCGCTCGCGCGCAGCGCCGGGTCCTCGCCGAGGCGCCGGAGTTCGGAGAGGTAGAGGTCCACCTCCTGCGCGGAGAGCAGGTCGTCGAGGACCAGGTAGCCGTTGGACTCGTACTGCTTGAGCTGCTCGCCGTCGAGCGGGCCCGGAGCCTCCCCCCACACCGACGGGTCCGTCCGCGGCTTGGGAACGGCCTCACCGAGGACTCGGGTCGGATACAGGTCGGGGCGCTGAGCGACAGTCATGTACTGTTCTCCTTTTCAGGGGAGCGGCGGCTTTTTCTGCCCGTATAGGAGCGCAATTCATCGGCTCGCGGGGCGAGGTGCCGGAATTCCAAGACCTTTTTCTCGCGGCTCATCGGTCCGTCCTCCGGCCCTTTCGATACTGCAAGCTCGCAGAGAGTAAAGAAAGGGTCTTCGAGTGTCCTGAATCGTCCTTGGCCTAATCAGGACCGCGAAGTGCACCGTCCGTCCACGGAGACGCGGACGCGGGGTGCCGTGCCCTCCAGCAGCGCGGAACCACCTGGAGCAGTTCTCTTGCTTGTCCTCGACATGGCAACCGGCTAAGGTGGTTCCATGTCCGTCAAGCGATTCCCCGAGTTCCGTCTCGGCAAGGTGCTGGCGACCAGCTTCACGGCGACCCTCACCGAACGCTGCGGTGAACCCGTCGAACGCATTCCCGTCCCCGATCGGCTGGTCGACTGGTTGGCGGTCAACGGGCTCAAGGTCGTTTCGTGCAGCGATTCCCAGCTGGAGCATGCTCGGCAACTGCGTGAAGCGATCCACGAAGCCGCCACCGCCGTCGCGACGCAGGTCCCCCCTCCCGCCGCAGCCATCCAGGTCATCAACGACTGCAGTACGGGCGGCCAGGCCTCGGCGGTCCTTTCGCCCCGAGGCGAACAGGAGTGGTACCTGGGTTCCGCCTCCGTCGAGGACGCCCTCAGCGTGATCGCCGCCGACGCGGTCGACATCGTCTCGGGCGCGCGCGAGGGGAGGATGGCGTTGTGCGCGTCCCCGACGTGTCGGGCCGCCTTCTTCGACACCAGTCGGGGCGCCACGCGCAGATGGTGCGAGATGAACACCTGCGGGAACCGCGAGAAGAAGGCACGTTTCCTCGCCAACAAGCGCCAGGACCCGAGCCGCGCCGGCTGAAGTCGCACCGGGCGCCGTTCTACGCCGACGCCCTCCTGCCTCCTGGCCGTCCCTCCCTGTCAGGGAGGTGCCCGACCCAGTCGCACGGTGGCCGGAGCGCCCCGTGTTCGACCGTCGCAAGCGAGTAGCCGCGCCATCGTCGCTCATCCCGACCGCGTCCAACACCAGGACTTGCCTCGTGCGTTGGAAGCGGCCCGCGCCGCAGTGTGCTGCTCGCAAGTTCGGAATGCTGCCGCTCGACAACCGTCGGGCGCTGTAGACGACGAGGACAGGGCGTCGTTGCCACCAGGCTCCCGCACCCCCTCGTCCCGCCACCGCACGCAGGTGCAGAGAGGGAAGTACATGCTGGACGTTCTGAAAATCGACGCCACCGCGGAAGTGGTCTACCGCGAGATGCTGGCGCATCCGCAGGAGGGCGTGGCCGAGCTGGTGCGCCGGCTCGAACTGACCGAGCAGGACGTACGGGCAGCACTCGACACCCTCGGCGAGATGGCCCTGGTGCGGCACTCCCTCGAAGACCCTCAGAGCTTCCACGTCGTGGAACCTCACCTCGCCGCGGAGATCCTGCTCGCCAGGGAACGGGCCGACCTCGCGGCCCAGCAGCAGCGCGTGCAGGAGGTCCAGGCCGCCGCCTTACAGCTCAAGTCGGAGTTCACCCAGGAGAGTCCCAAGGACGAGGTGCACCGCCTGACCGGGGTCGACTCCGTACGCGACTACCTGGCGGCGCTTCACAACGAGGTCCAGGACGAGCTGCTGACCTTCGCCCCGGGCGGAGCGCAGACGGAGGCCAACCTGCGCAGCTCGCGCCCGATCGCGGACGCCCTGCTTGCGCGAGGGGTGCAGATGCGCACCGTGTACCTGGACAGCGTCCGCAACGATCCCCTCACGGTCGCGCACGCGGACTGGCTCGTCGAACGGGGCGGCCGCATACGCACCGCGCCTTCGCTGCCGAACCGCCTGATCATCTGCGACAAGAAGATCGCCATCGTCGCCGTCGACTCAGACGACACCTCGGCCGGGGCGGTGGTCCTCCGGACGGCTGGAGTAGTGTCGTCCCTGTACGCCCTTTTCGAGAACATTTGGCAGGCCGCCCAACCCATGGGAGAGAGCGCCCAGTCGAGTGACGAACAGGGCCTCAGTCCGCAACAACTGGAAGCCCTGAGGCTGTTGTCCCTCGGGCACACCGACGACTACGTTGCGGCGCGGCTGGGCGTGTCAGGCCGCACGGCACGCCGAATCGCCACGAAGCTCATGGGCCACCTCGGCGCGCGAAGCCGGTTCCAGGCCGGCCTGCACGCGGCTGCTAGGGGCCTCATCCGGCCGTGACGGCCCGTACGTCGCCGATCGACAAGCAGTCGAAAGGGAATGGCCATTCGGACAGGACACCCCACTCATGTACCTCGTACAGCTCACCCTTGCACCCTCGGGCGATGCCCACCCACCCGCTGAGATCAAGCAGGCGCTCCACGACGCGGCGCCGGACGTCGTCGACCACGTCACCGTTCACACGCAGACGCGGCCCCACCTTGTCGTCAGCCTCTTCCTCCGCGCCGCCTCCCTGGACGAGGCCGAGGCGGCGGCGAAGCGGATCTGGCAGCACGCGACCACCAGCTGCAGCCCTCTGGCCGCCTGGTCCCTGCGGCGGGCCGAAGTGCCCCTCCACCCCTACGACGTGGAGTGAGCCCGGCTCCTCTCGACGCCCGTCCCACGCGCCGCCGCTGCCCGCGCCCGGGCGGTGCGTGGGACCTGCATGCACATTTTTGCGTGTCCCAAACGGTCCAGCCCGGAGAATGTCGCGATCGCCGTGGCCCTTTGGCCGGATGACTAATCCGACCGCAGTCCTGAACAGGTCAGGACCCATTTAGGCCAACCGTCCGCCCTTCCCTCGCCGCTGCGAACATCGCAGACTCGTTATCGCCGGACAGCAAACCAGCGAGAGGCGAGTCATGAAAGAGCGAATGTTCATCTCCGATAGCTCACCGGTGGAGAGGGGAATTCCTTGCCTCTCACCCGAAGACGACGGCGGGTGGCAGTGACCGTATGACGACCTCGAAGAACAGTGTCCAGGGAAATTCGATGGCGGATCTCGCCGAGAAGTACGGCACCCCGCTGTTCGTCTACGACGCGGACGTCCTCGCGGACACGTACCGCACGTTGCGCGGCCTGCTCCCCGCCGGCGCCGACATCTTCTACTCGCTCAAGGCGAACCCGAACATCAGCGTCTGCGCCCTGCTGAACTCGTTCGGTACGGGAGCCGAGGTCTCCTCCTACGCCGAACTGGCCACCGCCCTGCGGGCGGGAGTCGACCCTGGCGACATTATCTTCCTCGGCCCCGGCAAGGACGAGAGGGAGCTCACCGCGTGCGTCGAAGCCGACATTCACGCGATTGTCTGCGAGTCACTGGACGAACTCGACCTGCTCGACTCGCTGTTGGCAGCGGCAGGACGTGACGACTTCCCGGTGCTCCTCCGGGTGAACCCGGCCTTCGGCAGCAAGGGGTCCGGGCTGGCCATGGGCGGTAAACCCCGGCAGTTCGGCATCGATGAAGCCGAACTGCGCGGTTCCAAGTACCGCCTCGCGGCCCTCCGCAACGTCCGAGTGAAGGGCGTGCACGCGTACATGGGGACGCGGTTTCTTAACCACGAGGACGTCGTCGAGAACACCCGGCGCATCCTCGCCACCGCGGAGGACCTGGCCGGACAGCTCGGTTTCCCTCTGGAGACCGTCGACTTCGGCGGCGGACTCGGCGTCGCCTACTTCGAGAACGAGGAGGACCTGGACCTCGATGCGCTGGGCGCCGGCCTCGCGGAGGTCATCACCCCCTTCTCGGTGCGCAACCCAGACTGCCGGATGATCATGGAACTGGGCCGCTTCCTCACCGCCACGGCCGGGACGTACGTCGTCCGCGCCCGCTACGTGAAGGAGTCCATGGGAGAGAGCTTCGTGGTGGCCGACGGCGGCACGAACCACCACATGGCAGCCGTCGGCGTCGGCAGCTTCGTCAAGCGCAACTTCCCGGTCCGCCACCTGGAAAACCGGGCCGCCGGAGCCTCGCGCCCCTACAGCGTGACCGGACCCCTGTGCACGCCCAACGACGTCGTGGCCAAGAAGGTCCGCCTGCCGGAAGTACGGCCGGGAGACCTGCTCGCGGTGGAGCGGTCCGGAGCCTACGGGCCGACCGCCTCACCCGGCCTCTTCCTGAGCCACGGCTTCCCGGCCGAGGTGCTCGTCCACGGCGGGCGCGCCCACCTCATCCGGGAGCGCGACACGACGGAGGACCTGCTGGCGAAGCAGCGCCTCGTCGATCTCCGCGCCGCGTCCGCCTGAACACGTGATCCGTATGGACACCTGATCCGAACGAGAACCTGATCCGAATGAGAACCGCAGCGAAGCAAGCTGCGCGAGTCGGACTGGACGTACTCGACCGCTCCGAACTCCGCCGCCTCATCGAACGACCCTGGTTCTTGCGCTTCAGTTTCGCCCCGGAGGAAATAGCCCACGCCGAGACCCTCGGCGAAGATCGCCGCCTGGAATTCCTGGCCGGTCGGTTCGCCGCCAAAGAGGCCCTCCTCAAAGTCCTGAGAATCGGTTTCCTACAAGGTGTGACGCCACGGGAGATTTACGTGGAACACACCGCGCACGGCGCCCCTGTCGTCCACCTCCGCGGACGAGCCGCGCAACTGACCCCGTCATCCGTCTCGGTCTCCATCACTCATAAGCAGAACGTCGTGGCCGCCGTCGCCATCAGCCTCCCCGAGGCCCTTGGTGCGACCGCCGACGACCCCACCGGCGAAGCAGCCGGAAACGGACGAACCGAACCCACTGCACCGAAGGAGCTTGACGCCGTGCCGCCGCCGAACACTCCCGTGACCGCGACCATCGGGACCAGTACCCGCGACGAGCGAGAAGCACAGACCACCGCCTTCCTCCGCGTACGCGTCGGCCAGGAAGAGGCTCACTACGGGGGCAATCTCGTCGACGGTGCGCGCATCTTGCGCCTGTTCGGCGACCTCGTCACCGAGATCACCATCCGCACGGACGGCGACGAAGGACTGCTGGCCCAGTACAGCGACATCCGCTTCACCGCACCCGTGAGGCCTGGCGACTACATCGAGGCGCGCGCACGGCTGGTGCGCCAGACTCGACTGCGCCGCGTGGTCGAGCTGGAGGCGCACAAGGTCATCCGCGCCAGCCCCGAAGAGGCCGACAGCGCCGGCGAGGTCCTCGACGAGCCTCAACTCGTGTGCGCTGCGACCGCCACCACCGTTGTACCCCACCGCCGGGCACACACGGCGACCGCCCGCACCCCCACGGCCGAGGAGGCCTGATGCCCCGCACTCCGCAGCTCCTGCACGAGATACTGGACCGAGCCGCCGACCGCGATCCGGAGTCGGCCGCACTGAGCTCACGCGATCGCGGCCTCACCTACCGGGAATTCGCCACCGCCACCACCGCCATGGCCGCCCGCCTGCGGCGCGAGGGCCTGCGGCGCGGCGACCGGATCATCGTCACCGCCTCCGACGGCATCGGCATCGCCATCCTGGTCTACGCCGCCTCGCGCGTCGGCGCCGTCTTCAGCGTGCTCCACGAGCAAGTACGCGGCGGGCCGCTGGAACACGTCCTGCGCGACTGCGAGCCCGCGCTGCTGGTCTCCGACGACCTCGACGCCGGACGGACCGCCGCCGAGCACGGCGTCCGCTCCCTCGTGCTCGACGAGCTCGTGCGCACGGCACTCGACGCGGACATCGCCGAGGCCGCTCCCCCCGCCGGCCCGAACGCCCTAGGCGTGGACCCTGTCAGCCTGATCTACACCTCGGGCACCACCTCCCTGCCCAAGGCCGTGGTCAGCACCCACCAGCAGGTGCTATTCGCCGCCACCGCGATCCAGGAGTGCCTGGAGTACCGCAGCGACGACGTCGTCTACTGCCCGCTCCCGCTCTCCTTCGACTACGGCCTCTACCAGGTCTACCTCGCGGCCCTCAGCGGCGCCCGACTCCACCTGGCCACGGTGGCCGAGGTCGGCCCCCCGCTGCTGCGCAGCCTGGAGGAGGCGGGCGCCACCGTCCTGCCCTCCATGCCTTCCGTCTCGGACCGACTCGCCTGGCTGCTCAGCCGCAGCAGCGGGGGGCCGAGCCGCCTACGCCTGCTCACCAACACTGGTGCGGCGCTCTCCGAGCCCACCATGACCGCGCTGCGCGCCGCCCTGCCCCACCTGCGAATCCAGGTGATGTACGGCCTCACCGAGTGCAAGCGCACGGCGATCATGCCCCCCGATGGGGACCTGGACCACCCGGGCTCCTGCGGGCTGCCGCTGCCAGGCACCGAGGTCTTCATCGTCGACGACGACGGAGACCGGCTGCCCGCGGGAGAGATCGGCCAGATCGTCGTCCGCGGACCCAACGTCATGGCCGGGTACTGGCGTCGCCCCGAGCTGACCGACGAGCGCTTCCCGCGCACGGAGGGGCTGTTCCCCGAGCTGCACACCGGCGACTACGGCTGGCAGGACAAGGACGGCTACCTCTACTTCTCCGGCCGCAGGGACGACCTCTACAAGGAGCGCGGGTTCCGCCTCAGCACCACCGAGGTCGAGGCCGCCGCGACCCGGGTCGACGGAGTGACCTCTGCCGCCGTACTGCCTCCCGAGGGCAAGCGGACCGCACTCCTCGCCGTCGTCGCGGACCTCACCGCCGGCCAGGTGCGCGAGGGCATGCGGGACCACATCGAACCCTTCAAGATCCCGCGCCGCTGCGTCCGCCTCGACGCCCTGCCCACCAACGGCAACGGCAAGGTCGACCGCAAGAAGCTGGCCGCCTTGATCGAACAGGACCCGCCCGCCTCGGTCACCACAGAGGCCCTCCAAGCGCGCCTGGCCCACTGACCCCTGTACGCCCCACCAGAGCAACGCCCGAGAACGACAACCACCCGACACACGTGAGGAACTGACCATGGACCGCCAGCACGTCGTCACCGCCCTCGAGAACGCCCTCACCGACGTCCTGGAGCGCCCCGTCACCGGTCTCACCGGCGACGTGAAGCTCTTCGCCGACCTGCACCTGGACTCCACCACCATGCTCGAGATGCTCATGTTCCTCGAGGACTCCATCGGCCTGGTCGTCGACCCGGAGGAGCTGGACGCGGACGACTTCGTCTCCGTGGACACCTTCACCGACTTCGTCCTCGCCACACAGGGCGAGCAGGTCGCGGCATGACGCTCACTCAGCCCGACCTCAGCGTCTTCACGACCCTGGAGTCCGAGGTACGCAGCTACTGCCGCAGCTGGCCCACCGTGTTCAACCGCGCGCAAGGTAGCCGGATTTACGACGAGGACGGGCACGAGTACCTCGACTTCTTCGCCGGGGCCGGTTCCCTCAACTACGGCCACAACAATCCCGTGCTCAAGCGCACTCTGCTCGACTACCTGGAGCACGACGGCGTCACCCACGGGCTGGACATGTCCACCACGGCCAAGCGCGCGTTCCTCGAGTACTTCCAGAACACGGTGCTGCGCCCGCGGGACCTGCCCTACAAGGTCATGTTCCCGGGCCCGACCGGCACCAACGCCGTCGAGGCCGCCCTCAAGCTGGCACGCAAGGTCAAGGGCCGCGAGTCGATCGTGTCGTTCACGAACGCCTTCCACGGCATGTCGCTCGGCTCGCTCGCCGTGACCGGCAACGCCTTCAAGCGGGCCGGCGCCGGCATCCCGCTGGTACACGGTACCCCCATGCCGTTCGACAACTACCTCGACGGCAGGACCCCGGACTTCATCTGGTTCGAGCGGCTCCTGGAGGACCAGGGCTCGGGCCTGAACCAGCCGGCCGCCGTCATCGTCGAGACGGTCCAGGGCGAGGGCGGCATCAACGTCGCCCGCGCCGAGTGGCTGCACGCCCTCGCCCAGCTCTGCCGCCGGCACGACATGCTGCTCATCGTCGACGACATCCAGATGGGCTGCGGCCGCACCGGCGCCTTCTTCTCCTTCGAGGAGGCGGGCATCACGCCGGACATCGTCACCGTCTCCAAGTCCATCAGCGGCTACGGACTGCCCATGTCGCTCTGCCTGTTCCGAGCGGAGCTCGACGTGTGGGAGCCGGGCGAGCACAACGGCACCTTCCGCGGCAACAACCCGGCCTTCGTCACCGCGACCGCCGCCCTCAACACCTACTGGAGCGACGACACGCTGGAGCGGCAGACCCTGGCGCACGCCCAGACCATCGAGGCCGCGCTCCACGACACCGCCGCACACCACAGCGGATCGGCCTACCGCGGCCGTGGGATGGCCTGGGGCCTGGAGCTCGCCGACCCTTGGCACGCGGGGCGCGCCGCACGCCGCGCCTTCGAACTCGGGCTCCTCGTGGAGACCTCCGGGGCCCACGACGATGTCTTGAAGCTGCTGCCCCCGCTCACCCTCACCACCGACGACCTCGACGAGGGACTGCGCACCGTGCAGCGCGCGGTCTACGAAACGGCGTGACCGCGCCCGCCACCGACATGAGAGACACACGAGAGAAAGGCCCGACCCGACATGACGATCACCATGCCCACTGCAGCCTCCACGGAGCCGAACACTGCCGAGAAGAAGCGGGCCGTCTTCCGCGCACCGGTCCCTCAGGACGGACCCGCCGTGTGGAAGATGGTCGAGGACACTCCCGGCCTGGACTCCAACAGCCTCTACTACTACTCGCTGTGGTTCCGGGACTTCGCCGACGGCTCGCTGGTCGCGACGGTGGACGACGAACTCGTCGGCTTCCTCACGGGCTACCGCCGCCCCGAGGAGCCCGAGACCTACTTCGTGTGGCAGACCGCCGTCAACCCGCGCCACGGCATCCCGTTCCTCGGCGTCAAGCTCTTCCAGGAGGCGGCCGACCAGCAGGTTGCCAACGGCGCCCGGTACGTCGAGGCCACTGTCTCCGCCGAGAACAAGGCGATCATCATGGTGCTGAAGCAGTACGCGAAGAAGCACTTGGCCCCCGTCGAGACCCGCGTGCTCTTCCCTAGCTCCCTCTTCGCCGACAGCGAGGGCCACCACGACGAGGTCCTGTACCGCATCGGCCCGCTGACCGCCGGCTGAACCGGGCCGCCCGTCACTGGTCCGAGCAGCACCGCATCCGACGACTGGGAGCCGACCGCCATGGCCACGCAACCCACGACACTGCACCTCGACATCAGCAACGCCCACTTCCGCATGGACTCCGAGGAGGTGCGGAAGGCACGAGACGCCCACTGGTACGCACGTACGGATTGGGGCATCGCCGTCCTGCGCTACGAGGACAGCAGCGCCCTCCTGAAGAGCCCCCTGTTGACGCAAGGATCGGCCAAGTGGCCCGCTCAGCACGGGGTCGTCGAAGGACGCTTCGACGAGTGGTGGCAGAAGACCCTGCTGGTGCTGGAGGGCGGCGAGCACAACAGGATTCGCCGCCTGGTGAACCCCGCCTTCTCGCCTCGCCGGATAGCGCCCCTGCACGCGAAGTTCCAGGACCTGGCGGACGGCCTGGTGGACGAGTGGATCGAGGACGGGCGCACCGAGTTCGCGAGCCGGTTCGCCGCACCGTACGCGACCAGGATTCTGTGCGTGATGCTGGGCATCGACGAGAACGACTGGAAGAAGATCCACGAACTCGCCTCTACGATCGGCCTCGGCCTCGGCATCACCATCCAGGAGAACATCGCCCGGATCGACCAGGCCATCGTCGAGCTAACCGAGTACGCCGAGTCCCTGGTCCGCAGCCGCAGGGAGTCCCCCAAGGGCGACATCCTGAGCACCCTCGTGGACGCGAGGGACGAGGACGCGGGCAAGCTTTCCGACGAGGAGCTCATCAACCTCATCATCCTGTTGATCTTCGCGGGCATCGACACGACCCGGAACCAACTGGCCCTGAGCGTCGAGGCGTTCTCCAAGCAGCCCGACCAGTGGGAGAAGCTGGCATCGGACCCCGAGCGCTACTCCGCCGCGGCGGTCGAGGAGGCGCTGCGCGTCAACCCGATCGGCCGCTGGATCTCGCGCGAAGCGGCGGAGACGTTCCAGTACAAGGAGCGCACGATCGAGAAGGGGACCACGCTCCACCTCTTCACCATGACGTCGGCCACCGACCCGGCCGCGTTCGACGACCCTGACCGCATCGACCTCGACGCCGAGCGCTCCCCGCACTTCGCGTTCGGCGGCGGACTGCACCACTGCCTTGGGCACTTCGTCGCCCGTGCGGACATCGGCGTGGCCCTCTCGACGCTGGCCACGCGGCTGACCGACCTGCGCGTGGGGGAGGACGCCGAGTGGCTGCCCGACTCCGGCAACACGGGGGCGGTTGCGCTGCCCATCACGTTCACCTCGCGTTCCTAAACCGCGCTTCCGATCGGAGGAGACCATGAAGATCACTGTTGACGAGGTCAAGTGCCAGAACCACGGCCTGTGCGCCATCTCGGCGCCGGATCACTTCGAGCTCGACGCCGACGGGAAGCTGGCGTACCAGGAGACGTTCGACGAGGAAAGCCTCGACGCGATCGAGGACGCCATCGACTCGTGCCCCTTGCAGGCGATCGTCATGGACCGTGACGCCGCATGACTGGCGCAGCGCCGCGCATCGGCATCGTCGGCTCCGGCATAGCCGGCCTGCGGGCGGCCCAATCGGTCCTCACTTGCGAAACCGGTGCCAGGATCACCGTCTTCGGGGACGAGGCCCACCGCACGTACAGCCGGCCGGGTCTCACGAAGAAGCGCTACCCGCCGTCGGCCGACCTCAGAGCGGCCATCACCGAGGACCTGAGGGTCAAGGGGGCCGAGACCAGCGCGCTCGACTGGCACCTCGGCACCCGCGTCGAGGTGGCGGACCTGCGCGGCAGGGTCCTGCACCTGAGCACCGGCGGAACGTTCGCCTACGACGGCCTGGTAGTCGCCTCGGGAGTACGCCCGCGGACCGCCGCCCGCGACGACGAGGAGTGCGCCTCGCACGCGCACAGGACGCTGCGCGGCCTGGACGACGCGCACTCCATCCACCAGGAGCTCCATAGGAGAGAGGTGGTGACGATCGCGGGCGCCGGGTTCGTCGCGTGCGAACTGGCCTCGTTGGCCAAGGAGTACGGCTGCGACGTGGTCATGCTCGAAGCGATGAGGCACGGGCCCTTCGAGAACATCCTGGGCGAGGACGTCGCGCGAGCGCTCGGACGCTGGGTCACCGCGAACGGCGTCACCCTGCTGACAGGCGAGGCGGCGAAGGAGCTCCTCTGCGACCGCTCGGGAAGGCGCTCCGGAGGCGGACACTCGGCGTCGCCTCCCGGGGCGGCGTCCGAACGACCGCTCTTCATCGAGGCCATCGGCAGCGTTCCCAACGTGGAATGGCTGGACGGGAACGGCCTGGACCTGTCTGACGGGGTACGGGTCGACGAGTATATGCGCGTACTGGGGTGCGAGGGCGTTTTCGCAGCCGGCGACATCGCCCGCTATCCCGACCCGTGGGGCACAGAAAGACTAACCCGCATGGAATTCTGGAAAAATGCGATTGACACCGGCAATATCGCCGGGAAGGCGCTAGCGTCGTCTCTGGGATACGGATCGATGATGACCCGGATCGCGTACTTCCCCAGCATGGCTACCGAAGTATTCGGACTTCGCATCCAGATCGCGGGGAACCCCAGGAACGCGGACTCCATGGAGATCGTTCGCGGCGACCTCGAACGCCCCGGTGACGGAGTCCTCGTCACGTACCTGCAGGAGAGCGCGATCGTCGGGGCGGCCTACCTGGACAAAGGGGCCCAGTTCAACCGCCTCTACATCGAGCTCCTGAAGTCGCTGAAAACGCGCTAGCCCTATCGACCTCACCTCATTTGTCATAGCGCCAAGAATTCGAGAACGATCAGGAGGAACATCATGCAGGTTCGTAGGATTTCGGAGATCGAAGGTACTGACCGCGATGTCACGGCGGCGAGCGGCGCGTGGCGCAGCAAGCGCATCCTGCTGGCTTCGGATGGATTCGGGTACTCGGTTTCCGAGACCGTCGTGTACGCCGGAACCGAGACCGACATCTGCTACGCGAACCACGTGGAAGCCGTCTTCTGCATCTCCGGGAAGATGATTCTGGTCGACCGCGACGAGAACGAGGAACACGTCATCACGCCCGGCACCCTCCACATCCTGGACGACGCCGACAACCACACGATCAAGCCGATCGAGGACAGCACGTTCCTGTGCATCTTCACCCCGGCCCTCACCGGCCGTGAGGACCACGACGAGAACGGGGTCTATCCGCTGCTGACGGACGAGGTGGTGGAGGCCAAGTAGGCCGCGCCGCGACCCCGCGCACCCCTGGAGTCCTCGCCAGGCCACTGGCGGGGACTCGGCGTCACCGCGTCCGGGACGGCCCCGGCGGCGGGTTGCCCCAGGACGGGCCGGGTAGGTGCGCACGATCATGGATCTGCCAGAAGGGAATCTACAGTGAAAGTCCTGTGGCTCACCGCCCACCCCGAACCCCGTTCCCTGAACGGCTCCTTGTACCGCGACGGTGTCCAACACCTCCTGGACCAGGGGCACGAGGTGCGCACCAGCGACCTGTACGCGATGAAGTTCGACCCGGTCGTCAGGGCCAGTGACTTCTCCCACCCCGACGGCGAGCGGCTCGTCGTCGGCAGCGCGGCCCAGCAGGCCTTCGAACGGGGTGCGTTGTCCCCTGACATCGCCGTCGAGCACGACAAGTTGTCCTGGGCGGACACGCTCGTCGTGCAGTTCCCGTTGTGGTGGTACGGAATGCCGGCCATCCTCAAGGGCTGGTTCGACCGCGTCTTCGTCGGCGGGTTCGCCTTCGGCGTCCGCGACGCCCGGGGGCGCCAAGTGCGCTACGGCGAGGGGGCGCTCGCGAGTAAGCGCGCGATGGTCGTCGTCAGTGCCGGTGCTCGGGAGGCGAGCCTCGGCCCTCGCGGCGTCAACGGTGAGCTCAACGACCTGCTCTTCCCTCTCCAGCACGGCACGCTGTGGTACGCAGGGATCGAGGTCCTGCCCCCGCTGCTCGTCCACGGAGCCGACCGTGTGGACGAGGCCGCGTACGCCTTCCACGCGAACGTCCTGCGCCAGCGTCTCGAGGACCTTCCGTACACCGGACCGCTGCCGTTCCGCCACCAGAACGGCGGCGACTACGACGAGGACCTGGTCCTGCGCCCCGAACTCAACCCGCACGCCACAGGGACCGCCGCCCACTACCGCACTGAGAGCTGACGACGAGGCCGTCCTCGTCAGTCGCCGTGGAAGAACAGAGCGAGCGCCTAGCCTCCCTGTTTCGCTTCGCGTGGCTGAGCTGATCGGATTGTGGTGAAGCGGGGGTGTTGGTTGCTCGTGGCCGGGTGGGCATGGCCGGGGCCCGACGCGCGGGTCGGGTTCTCCAGGGTTCCTTGGGGCGTGGGTGGTCAGGGGCGGTGCTGCGGTTCAGGTGGCCGGCCGTGGCAGGGCCGTGAGGCGGGCGAATGCGCTGGTCAGCTCGTTTCTCCAGGGCCAGGTTGCGGAGATCCGCAGGTGCAGGCGGCGACCGCCGCGGGTGATGCGGGCGGCTGCGTGCAGTAGCCGGTAGCGGAGCTTCTTCGGCTCGGCGGCGGCCAGTTCGCCTTCCAGCAGCAGAGTGCGCATCCAGGCAAGCAGGTCGAGGGCGGTCAGGGACAGCTCCAGCCACGCTTGGTTGATGGCGAAGTGGCGGGAGGGGAAGCGGCCGAAGCCGGTGGTCTTGCCGCAGCGGATGCGGTCCTCGACGCGGGCATGCGCCCGGTGGCGTACTTCCAGATGCTGCAAGGAGCCTTCGCCGTAGGGGGTGTCTGTGAGGAAGACCTGGTGGCGCATGCCTTCGTCGAGGTCGAACAGGGACAGTTGGGCGCCGGGGTGCGGGCGCTCACGCCGCACGATGATCCGCGTGCCGTCGGGGTAGCCGTCCAGGTCCACCAGGCCCGTCAGCTCGGCGACCTCCGCGCCAGTGCGCAGGGAGCCGTCCTGCTCCAGCGCGGGATGCCAGACGTGATCGGGCAGGGCGCGGATCGCGCGGCGGACCGGTTCGGTGACGGGATAGCCGACCGAGAAGAAGGTGTGGATGCCGCGGGAGCGCAGGGCGCGTATGTGGTGCAGGAATGCCTTGGCGCCTCCGGCGCTGTCGGTGCGGATGAGGATGGGGGTGCCGTGGCGGTGGTCGTCGGGGATCTGGACCAGGGCCTGCTCGAGGACGGCGATGTGATCGACGGCGGTGTTGGCCCCGGCGTTGCCCGGCCGCAGTACTCCGGCCAGGGCTTCTCCGGTGTTGTCCAGGAAGCACAGCAGCGGGTGGTAGCCGAAGCCGCGTTTATAGGTGGCAGCCGCATGCTCCTTCTCGGAGTGGCAGGTGATCAGGGTGGCGTCGACGTCCAGGACCAGGCCCGCAAGATCGCGTTCGCCCGCGTGGGCCGCGAGTATCCCAGGGCCGGTGTCGGCGGCCTGCATTCAGGCGACTTCGCGGGCGGTGGCACGGGCCGCCCGCAGTGCCGCGAGGGCGGCAGGATCGATGCCGGCCAGCAGCCGCCAGGCGGTCGGAGTGGAGGCCACCGGACCGAACACCTCGGCCTGATCGCGCAGTAGAGCCAGGTCCGTGATGGCCTCGCCGCCGTCGGCGAGCATCACCGCCAGATCCACCGCGATCATGCCCGGACTGTGTCCCGTCCCGCGTGGCCGCAGTCGGCGCAGCGCGTTGGTGAACGCGACGGTCAGGCTGGTGGCATCGGCGAGATCGGCCAGCAGACGGGACCCTGCATGGCTGACCACCCCGCGCCCGTCGGACGAGACGACGAGCTTGGGGCGCGACCCGGTAGTGTGCACGCAGAAAGTGCCTTCCTGCTGGAACGACGGAGACCTTAGACAAGCCTCATCGTCCCAGCTCAGAAGGCACTTTCGCGTTCCCGCTCAAGATCCGGACACCGTGGCAAGTGAAACGCGCAGGCTAAGCGTTGTCCGATAAGGGATCTTCGGTAGCTGCGTTTGGTCCAGTGGCACTGCACCCGCCATGCGCTCTGCTCGTAGCCATGACGCCTCAGGCGCACTGGGGGAGTCAGGATGATGGACGTAGGGCGAAGCAAGGCCGAGGACGTCGTCGCATGGCCAGGGGCGCCGTCAGAGAGGAGCGGAAGCCAGCCTGACTGAGAATATTCGCCCGCTGCTTCCCTGGAGTCCTTACGGACCTGTGCCGTCGCCGCGCAGGACCAGCCGGCGCCGGAGCGCCGGTGGCATTCGCCCCCGCACTCAGTCGTCGTCCTCACCAGGGGCGGCCCGGGTGTCGGCGTACGTGCCCACCCACACGCCTGGCTCGCCCGGCACGCGCCAGGCGGTCGACGGGCCGGAGGTGCGCCACCGGGCGCCGATCTCCTCGATCGCGGCAAGCGCCGTGGTTTCGTCGGCGGCCGCCACCTCGATGACGACAAGTCCTGGTTCGCTGATGTGCAGGTCCTCGAAGGGCTTCATGCTGTGACCGAGGCAAGCGCTCCGGCCGTGGTTCCGGCCGGAGCCGTCTCTCACCCGAACGGGGCGAGGCGAATGTTCCATGAGACGGCGCCGGCGCGTCGTGGACGATGGTCTCCTCGCAGGGGCCGTCGGCGAAGACCTTCAGCCCTTCGAGCTTGGTGGCGTCGAATCTGCAACGGCGTCATCAGCGTGGTCCGCGCCCTGCCAGCCTCCGCCATCGGCGGTCCAACGCCGTTGGCCGGAAGACTCCGTTCCCCCCAGGCACCGCCGCCGGGGACACGCAGTAGTGCACCGCGTTGGTGGCGAGCAGGGCGCGCCAGCCCCGAAGTTGGAATCAGGAAGTGACGACGTAGCAGGTGTAGGCGCCCGTCACAGTCGTGTCTGTCCGGCCGCTGCCGGTTGTGGACTGCTCTTCGGACCTGCCGGTGACGGCCCATTCGACCCCGCGGCGGCTGTCGGCGAACCACTCCTTGGGGGCAGATGCCGCCTCGCGCTCGCACTCTTCACGGGCGTAGTCGAGGCCGCTCTTGACCGCTGTCTTCCCGGGCACGGTCCGGTCCACGGCGACCTGGGCGAACACCCTCATGTCGTGCGGCTTCCCGCAGCCGACGGGACGCACGACGGCCGGGGTGCCGATGGCCGCTTCCGTTGCGGCGCACTGCCCGCCCTTCAGCGTGCCCTTGAGGGCGAGCACCTTCGTGGCGTCATCGACTCGCACGCCGTCCTCGCCGGGCGCCGGGTGCGCATAGGGGTCGCCGAACGCCGTGACCTGGTACGACGCCTGCAGACCGGTGACACCGATCAGGTCCATCTCCCGCAGGAGCGGGTCGAGGTCGGCAGTGACCTTGGCCAGACGCCCTTCGGTATCCAGCGTGACCGTCATGGCGACGGGCTCCGTTCCCATGCCGGCCTTCGCGGTGGCCCGGGCCCTCCACAGCAGCAGCTCGGCCGCGATCTCGGGGAGCACGGTGACCCGGTAGATGCGATTGCCGTCCGCGTCGCGCTCCGGTTCCTCGCGGGGGACCGTGCGCGTGAACGGCAGAGACGTTCGGACGAGATGCCCACTGATCGGCAGGATCGCTGGCGGCCCTACTGGACGCTGTCGTACACAGAGTCCGGCCACGGCTCGCGGAGCCCTGCCCACGGGTCGTGATCGCCGTGGGTGACGTCCTCCGCAACCGCGTCGGCGAAGTCGTTCGGGTCCGGTTGCGGGGGCTGGGGGTAGCGGGAAGTGTCCTGGCCCCAGGCGGCGAGTCGGTCGATGGCGTACCAGCGGTAGGGGGTGTCCCGGGCGGCGAGTTCGTGAACTACGTCGGTCAGGGCGGGGACGTGGCGGGTCAGTGCCGGGTCGGCGAGCAGAGGCAGGATCGCAAAGAGGGCGGCGTCGCGGACCTGCTGTTCACTGTCGCCGAGGAACGGGTGCACCGCGTCGTAGAGGACGGGACGGGTCGCAAGGAAGGCCTCGATGTCTTCCTGCCTGCCAGGCGGCCACTCGGGCGGATAGTCCGTGTCCTGGGCGGTGTCCCCGAGCCAGCCGAGCAGACGTACCCGCAGCAAGGACAGCTGCTCGCCGTGCTGGTCGATCTCCCACGGCCTCTGGCTCGTGACCATCGCCAGCGTCCGCGGATCGCCCAGGATCGCTGCGACGAACAACGCGGCCGGCGCCGTGGCGCTGTAGAAAGTTCCCTGATGCGTCACCGCGCCGTACAAATCCCGCACCGCCGTGCCCTGGACACGCGGATCATCATCAAGCAGCTGCCGAAGGATCACCGGCGTCATCGGCGCCACGTTCGGGCAGCAGTGCTCCACGGCATTCCAGTCCGTCCGCAACAACAGCGCGCGCACGTCCACGAAACCCGCGCTCCCACCCTCATTCGTCATGCGGCGAGCGTGACAGGTACCTCCAACATGCCGGCTCTGTGGCCGTAGAGCCGGGACACCGTTTTTCGAAGACTTGCGCTGCCAATGCGGGGAATAGCGCACGGTTGGAATGACGCTCCCCGCCAGTTGTTGCCTCCGCCTGGACCGCGGCGCGGCGCGAGGCATACGCCAACGACCGGGGTGTGCGCGCGTCGCTGGTCGCGGTCACGGCACGGTTCAGCCGTCAAAAGGTTGACCAGTACCCGGCGACCGGACGCCGCCGGCGGCCGCCGCCTACTGCCAGTACGTCGCCGAATGGGTCGGCACCAAGTTGCGCTGGCAGCTGGGCGTCGAGGAGGCAGAGTGGGAGGTGTTGAAGGTGTATGCCGACGGCCCGCGTGAGGACACGCTCGTCAACTACACCACCGCGCCATAGCCGTGAGCGTGAACGCTGCCGCGCGGAGCCCCGGGCGTCCTCGGGCTTGGCCGTCGCGCTCGAATCAGCGGCTACTGGGCTCCTCGACGGGTCTGACCTTGCCGCACCCTGCGGCGGGGCCAGAACCACAGGGGCGGGTGGAAAGTCGACCCGACCCGAGAATGGCCCGGCTCGACCGGCCGCCGCGCGCCGGGTCGCGACCGGTGAGCGCTTGCTACGATCCGCGCGCAGGCGTTCGCATTGCTGGGCTGGGGGCTCGGACAGGGCACGATTGCCGTCTGCATTCGTCGCGTTGGTTTTCAGGGGAGGGGCTCATATGAGGCAAGTACGTATGCCCGGACAGAGGTTTACCGCGGCGATCGCGATAGGGGCTGCTGTGTGTACGGCGATGTCCGTGACGCCGGCCGCGGCGACACCGGCCGTACCAGCGGCGGTTCCCGATGCTGCCCCGGCAGCAGACACCACAGCGGGGGCCTTGGGCACCGAGCCGGGCTCGCAGATCGTCAGTGCCGGTCCGAGCGGGTTCCTCACCGAGGACATGGACGGCGACATGCGCTGGACCCGCTACGCCGACGGCACCAGCACGGTGCTGGGCAGGCACACATCGGAGCTCGGACTGGCCCAGGAGTGGGGCTCACTGTCCGACACCGTCGTCGTGCCCCGCCGCAATCCGTTGGGCAGTCCGCAGTACGACGGGGCAACGCTCCACGACATGGCGTCCGGCGCCGCGCCGGTGGAGATCGACCTGCAGACGCTCGGCCGGGAATACGCGTACGTCGGGACTGTCGGGTCCACGGTGATTGCCGCCGTGACCACGGGGACCGGTCAGCAGGCGCATGTGGTGACGAAGGACGGCGCAGCACTGTCCGACCGGGCGGTGACCGGTCTGCCCGCCGATGCCCAGGACATTCGCACGACCGGGGCCAGCGAAGGGTCGGTGCTGCTCAGTTACCGGATCGGTGAGCTCGGCACCAGCCCGTGGTACCTGGCACTGGTCGACCTTGGTACCGCGACCGTCACCGAAACCCACGATGTCGGCCGTTACGGCATGGCCCACGCTGCGGCCTTGTCCGAAACCCACATCGCCTGGTTCGAGCGGACCGGCTCCTCCACCACGAAGATCCTCAACGTCGCCGTACGCGGCGGCAGTACCCCGCCGCGCCGGGAAACCGTCACCGGGCTGGACAGACCCGTCCTCGGCTTGACCGGCAACTGGCTGACCTACGCGAGCGCGACCAAGGTGTACTTGGGCAACTCGGACTATCAGCTGGCGCTGACGGCCGTCCCGGTGGACGGCGGCTTGTCCCACAAACTGCTGGAACATGTCACTGCGCTGGTTCCTTCGCCCGATGGCAGCCTGCTGGCCATGGGCGGAACGCTGCCGGAAGGGGAGGGCCTCTACCGCATCGCACCGGACACCGACGGTGCCCCGACCACGACATTGGTGGCGAGCTCGGATCGGCCGACCGCGGTGACCGTCCTCGGGCACGATGTTCCATCGGTGATCGACCTCGACAAAAACTCCGGCAACGTGTTTCTGGCGTGGCACCTGTCGCGGGCGAATGTCCAGTTCACGGCGGCCCTTCGCCACGTGCGCACCGGACTTGTCCAGTCGGTTCATCTGTCTCCGCTCCTCGGGGGCTACCCTGTTTCGCAGCAGGTGGGGTTCTGGTGGGAGGGGCTCCTCGACGGCGGCAACGGCAAGGCGGTCAACGCGCCGAACGGCGCCTACACCTGGACGATCGAGGCCAAGCCCAGAAACGGCATCGGCCCGACCGCGACCGCGTCCGGCACCTTCACAGTCGTCCGCGAGCCAGCCCCGCACGACTACAGCGACAACGGCTCCCCGGACCTACTGGCCCGCGACAGCAGCGGACGCCTGTGGCGGGAGGACACTGCTACCTCCTCGAAGGCCAGCCGCACCCTCAGCGAGACGGGGCACACCCTCGTGGGCAGCGGCTGGCAGCAGTTCAACAGGATCGAGGCCGCAGGCAATCTGGCCGGCGGTCCGGCCGGTGATCTGGTGGCCCGGGACACCGCCGGTGTGCTGTGGCTCTACCAGGGCAAGGGTGACGGCACGTTCGCCACCAAGGCGCGGATCGGGTCGGGCTGGCAGATCTACCGCCACCTGGCCGGGGCCAGCGACCTCACCGGCGACGGCAGACCCGACCTGGTTGCCACCGATGCCGCCGGCGCACTGTGGCTCTACAAGGGAACCGGCAACGCTACCGCGCCGTTCGCCGTCCGCAAGAAGATCGGTCTGAGCGGCTGGCAGCAGTTCAACACCATCGAGGCCACCGGCAACATCGCCGGCAGCGCGGCTGGGGACCTGGTCGCACGGGACAAGGGCGGTGTGCTGTGGCTTTACCAGGGCCGCGGTGACGGCACCTTCACCACACGGATCAGGATCGGTGGCGGCTGGAGCGCCTACAACCACCTCGTCGGCATCGGCGACGCAAACCGCGACGGACGCCCCGACCTTTACGCGGCAGGATCCGACGGCAGCACCTACGTCTATGAGAGCACTGGAAACGCTGCCGCACCCTTCCGCTCACGAAGGTCCACCAGCGTCCTCTTTGGCACCGCACCGACCTACGATCACATCGCATGACGCACCCGGTTCTGGCCCCGCCGCACACCGCGGCGGGGCCAGAGCTAGTGGCTCGTCTCGCAGCCTTGGCCGGGGAATCGACCCGCTGCCGGTCGGCCAGCAGACTGTCTCCAAGACCTGATCTTGGAGGTGGTCGTGGGACGTCGACCGAGTGTGTTCGTCCGGCCGGTCTCGATGGACGAGGGCCGGAAGTTGCAGCGGATCAGCCGGAGTGCGAAGGACCCGGTGAAACTCCGCCGGGCGATCGTGGTGCTGATGTCGGCCCAGGGCCAGACGGTCAAGGACATCACCACGCTGATGCAGGTCGGCGAGGACTACGTCCGCGATGTCATCCACGCCTTCAACGAGCGGGGGTTCGACGCTCTGGACCCAAAATGGAGCGGGGGACGCCCCAAGACGATCAGTGACGAGGTGCGCGAGCACATCTGCCTGATCGCCCGGACGTCCCCCGCCGACTGGAAGATCTCTGCGTTCTCCGCCTGGAGCCTGAGCAAGCTCGCCGAGCACCTCATCAAGCAGAAGGTGACCGCAGCCATCAGCCGGGAGACCCTGCGCCGGATCCTGCGCGCGGGCAAGGTCTCCTGGAAGACCACCACCACCTGGAAGGCGTCCACCGACCCCGAGTTCATCGCCAAGATGCACCGCGTCCTGGCGCTGTATGACACTCCGCCCGCCGACGGGCGGGTGATATGCGCCGACGAGTTCGGGCCGCTGAACCTGATGCCCCGCAAGGGCAAGGCATGGGGGCCGGTGAGGCGTCCGCGCCGGCTCCGGGCCACCTATAGCCGCCACCACGGTGTGCGGCACATGCTCGCCGCCCTCGATCTGGCCACCGGCAAGCTTGTACTACCGCATCCGCCCGCGCAAGCGGTGGCGGGAGTTCCTCGGCCTCCTCAAGGCCCTACGCGCCCGCTGGCCCGGTCAGAAGCTGTATGCGGTGCTGGACAACTTCTCCCCGCACAAGCACGCCAAGGTCCGCACCTGGGCGACCGGCAACGACATCGAGTTGGTCTTCTTGCCTACCTACGGCTCCTGGCTGAACTGGATCGAGGCCGAGTTCGCGGCCCTGCGCTACTTCGCACTCAACGGGACCGACCACCGCAGCCACGACGAGCAGAACGCCGCCATCGCCGCCTACGTCCGCTGGCGCAACACTCGCGCAGAACCGAAGACCAACTTCGCCCCCGATTCACCGATCCGATCATGGACCGATTACCCGGCCAAGGCTGCGTGACGAGCCACTGGCAATCTGCGGCAACGTCGAGGACACAGGCAACGGCGACCTCGCCACCCGGGTCCTGGTCCCCATCGAGCACACCATCCCCACCGAGGCCCGCTACACCCTCTTCCACCACGGCCGCGGTCAGATGATCGACCACATGCTCGTCACCCGCAATCTCCTCGCCCACTACCGCGGCTCAGAGATCCACAACGACATCCTCCACGACGACTCCATCGCCTTCGCCACGGACATCAAGTACCCCGAGTCCGACCACGCCCCCGTCATCGCCACCTTCGACTTCGACTGACCCCCGCAGCGCCTCGCCCGTCACGTGTTCGATGCCAGCCGGTGGCCGTCACGGCAGGAAGCCCGGCCACTCGAACCGCTGCCTGCGGGTCTGTCAAACGAGCGGTGTAACTGGGTTGTTGGTTACTGGCGGGCTGCTGAGAGCCGGCCGTCGAAGGTGATGTCGAAGGCGTTCAGCGCGGTCTTCCAGCGCATGGTCCAGCGGGCCTGTCCTCTACCGGTGGGATCGAGCGACATGATGGCCATGTAGACGCACTTCAGGGCAGCTGCTCGTTCGGGAAGTGGCCGCGGGCCTTGACCGCCCGGCGGATCCGCGCGTTGACCGACTCGATCGCGTTGGTGGTGCAGACGATCCGCCGGATCTCAGTGTCGAACCGCAGGAACGGGGTGAACTCCTCCCAGGCGTTCTCCCACAGCTTCACGATCGCCGGATACTTCCTGCCCCAGGCGTCGGCGAACTCGGCGAACCGGTCCAGGGCGGCCTCCTCGGTCGGCGCCGTGTAGACGGGCTTGAGGAGCCTTGCGATCTTGTCTCAGTCCTGGCGGTGGCGCCAGGGTGATCCGGAGATCCCAGTCGAGCTCGACTCTGCATACGACGCACCCGCGTTGCTCACTTCGTGGCCGTCCTGCCAGTGCAGGTCTCTGGGCCGCCTGCGGTAGCGGGTCCTGCGCTGGCAGGCACCACCACGCGTCCATGAGACTTGGAGCAGTATCTGGCGCCGGTCGTGTGCGGTCGCGTCGTGACGGTCGTCGTTGCGGCAGGCACGGCGGAGGTGACCTTCACGGTGAAGTGCCGCGCAGGACGGTGAACGGCTCCGCGAGATGTGCCGTGGCCAAGGTGCCGTTCCTGGCGCGCAGTCTGGTGGTCAGGCTGATACGCGTGGCGGTGGCGGTCTCCTGGTCGTCGTCGTACAGGTACGCGGCGGTGGGGTCGGTGAGTTGGACGGAGTGATGGATGACATCGCCCGAGACGATCAGTGCGCCGTCGCCCACCGCGACGGACTGATGCCCCGGTGTATGGCCGGGAGTAGCCATAATCGCGATGCCGGGCATCATCAGGTAGTCACCATCGACGACGTTCAGGCTGCCCGCCGCGCGCAGCGGGTCGACGATGCGTTGACGCACGGGGTGTTCTGGGTCCTCAGGCAGGCATCGCAGTTCGGCATGCTGAACGAGGTAGCGGGCGTTGGGAAAGGCGGGGGTGGAGCCGTCGCTTGCGATGCTGCCGCTGACGTGGTCGCTGTGGAGGTGAGTGAGGACCACGGCATCGATCTCTTCGGCTGTCACGCCGGCGGCGGCCAGTTCGGCGGTGAGTCGTCCGGGGACCGGTGCCCACGTTGCGGCCGGGGAATCGGCAGCGCCCAGGCCAGTGTCCACGAGAACCGTACGACCTCGCGGGTCTCGCAGCAGATAACAGTGAAAGTGCAGGACCCATTCTCCGGTCGGATCAGGCGTCTCCGCCAGGGCCCACACCGGATGACCCGGGCCCCCGAACAGCTCGCCCAGTGGCCGCGCCAACTGTGGACCCATGGGACCTACAGCATCGCAGAGTGGGACTACCTCAATGCCCGCGATGGTGCGTGAAGGGTGATGCATCAGGATTGGCCCCACTCCGCTTTGCGAATCAGCGCTGAGGCCGTCCGGCCCGGTCGCTGCGAGTTTCGGCGTATACGTGCTCCACTTACGAAGCAGACTCGACTGAGTATGCGGATCGTAGCCACAGGGACCGCAAAGCCGTCAACCCTGCTTGGGGCTTGACTCCGGCCTGCCCAAGTCCCGAGCCGCCGTGCCGCTACGGGGGAGCGAGGTCTGGGTGCGGCGCACAAGTACCAGCCGAGGGGGCGGGGCCTGATCGTGCCCCGGACCCACGTGGAGCCTTCAGTCGACGACGGTCAGGAAGTGGTTCTCAAGCTGGTCAGTGGGTCCCGGTGTCCGCTGCACGGCTCGCGGTTCGGCGTATCCCGCTCGCTGGTTGAGTCCTTCGTGCGGCGACCCTCCGACGCCAGCTGCCAGGTCCGAGCGGTCGGATTCACGCCCTGGGTCGGTTGATCAGCCGGGAGAGCACGATGACGCTCTCAGTGCGGTCGATGGAGTCGGCCTCGCGGACACGTTGGATGGCCTGTTCCAGGTGCGTGATGTCTCGGGCCAGCATGTGGAGCATGGCATCCGCTGCACCGGAGACTGTGCACGCTTCGACGACTTCTGGGATCTCCTCCAACTCCTGCCGTAGTTCGACGGGAGTGGGGTTGCCCTTGCAGTAGACCTCGACGAACGCCTCCGTCCGCCAGGCCAGCGCCTGAGGATCGATGAGGGCGGTGAAACCGCGGATCGCACCGCTGGCCACGAGGCGGTCGAGGCGCCGTTTGGCGGCGGGCGCGGACAGCCCGGCTGCCTCGCCGAGCTCGGCATAGGTGCTACGGGCATTGCGCAGCACGCAGCGAATGATCTCCTCGTCGATGCCGTCCACGCCGCCGCCTCCATGGGTTGAAACGAATCTCACACAATAAATCTACAAACTTAGCTCAGATATGCAATAAAGCGGTTGTGATCAGCAAGATTTAGCGATTGATTGCGTAGGAGTCGCGACCATAGCATCCGTGATCGGCCCCATCCGCCATAACGGAAAGCGACTACGCATGACTACGACGCTTGCCGCCGAAGAGGTCGCTGCCCTGGCGGCGATCGATGAGGCGGCCATCGCCCGGACGCTGCTTCAACTGCTCGCCCTCCCGAGCGTGACGGGCAGCGCAGCCGAATCTGAGACACAGCATGTTCTGGCCCGGCACCTGGAACAGCTTGGGCTTGACGTCGACCTGTGGTCCATGGATCTGCCTGCCCTGCGTGAGGATCCCCTCTTTCCCGGCGCCGAGGCTCCGCGGGATGACGCGTGGGGCCTGGTGGCCGTCACCCAGGGCGGCGACGATGGACCGACGCTGATCCTGCAAGGTCATGTGGATGTCGTTCCGCCCGGCGACCTGGCGCAGTGGAATGGAGACCCGTTCGTGCCACGAATGACTGGAAATGTCGTCCACGGCCGTGGTGCTTGTGACATGAAGGCCGGGGTGGTCGCAAACCTCGCCGCCCTGGCCGCGATACGTGCTTGCGGGGTCAGGCTGCGCGGGCGGGTGGCAGCTCACTTTGTGGTCAGCGAGGAGGACGGCGGTCTCGGTGCATTCGGCACGCTCCGGCGTGGTCATACCGGCGATGCCTGCCTCATCACCGAACCAACCGGCGGGACTCTGGTGACCGCCAACGCCGGCGCGCTCACCTTCCGTATCGAGGTGCCGGGCAAAGCGACCCACGCCAGCACCCGCTACACGGGCGTCAGTGCTATCGACGCGTATCTGCCGATCCACCACGCACTGGCTCGCCTCGAGGCGCGGCGCAACACCAGCCCTGATCCGCTGATGGCCGACTACGCGATTCCGTATCCGCTGTCCGTGGGCGCGCTGCGCTCGGGTGACTGGGCGAGCAGCGTGCCCGACCTTCTGGTTGCCGAGGGCAGGCTTGGCGTCCGGCTCGATGAGGATCCGGCGGAGGCACGGGCCGAACTCGAGACATGCGTGGCCGAAGTCTGCTCGGGCGACCCGTGGCTCAGTAGTCATCCGGCGACTGTGACCTGGCCCGGCGGCCAGTTCGCCAGTGGCCGACTGCCGGACGACAGCCCGCTTCGGGGTTTGGTCCACGACGCGCAGGCCGACGCCGTCGGCGGGCCGCGGATGCGTGAACGCGGCGCGCCGTACGGAAGCGACCTGAGGCTCTACTCCGCAGCAGGCATACCAACGTTGCACTTTGGGCCTGGCGATGTGCGACTGGCGCACGGACCCCGAGAGCAAGTCTGCGTCTCCGAGGTCGTCGCAGTAACCCGCACGCTTGTAATCGCAGTGCTGCGGGCGGTCGGTACCAAGTAGGCAGTCATCCAGGCTGTTTATGGGCAACGACGTTCTGTGCCATTTCCACACCAGCTGAGCGATCGCCGTCTCCCAATGGCACAGCACAGTGCTGGAGCTCAGCCACGTCGACGCTGATGCCACCGTCAACTCGCCGATGTTGGTTCATCCGCTTGACCGATGCGCGGGAATATGGCCGTCATGAGACGTGATGAGCCTTACGAGTTGGTGGGTGATAGCGGATGGGGCCGTGGTGGCCTGGTCGCGGGTGGTCGTTCAGGTGGTGGCGGTGCGGTCGGAGACGAGGCCGGCGATGGCGCGGTAGGTGTCGGGCAGTCGGTCTCGGCGGTGGGTCCAGCGGGTCAGTTGCTTCCAGCGCTTGTGGTCGGCCAGGGCGTGTTCGACGGTGATGCGGTCGGATGAGTGCCAATGGCGGTCGCGTTCCCAGCGTGCGTGGAGGTCAGGCAGTGCACTCTTGTTCGGCTTCCGGGGTGGTGTGATCGCCTGGCCCGGGTAATCACGTCGCAGACCGAGGTAGCGTCGTCCAGGAGGACCTCGACGTCGGGGAAGTGCTGGAAGCACAGGTCGATGCCCTCGTTGCGGGCCGCGGTCACATCATGCATCCGCCCGGGTCGCAAGGCATCGGTCCACAGCGTGCGGCCTTTGTAGTCGGCGATCACGGTGGCTTTCATCGTGTTCTGCTTCTTCTTGCCCGAGACGAACGCCCGCCTGCCGCCGCGGCCGGCCACGGGGCGGCGGACCTGGATCTCGGTGGCGTCGAGCCGCAGCTCGATGCCCTCGGCCTGGGCGTAGGCGAAGACATCGGCCAGTGTCCGCAGCCGCAGACCGGGACGGTCGGGGACCGCAAATCCGCGCTCGGCCAGCAGGGTGCGGATCTCGCCGATGGCGCGGGTGACAGTGGAGCGGTCGACACCGAACAGCAAGCCCAGGACGGCGTGCGGGAGGTCGTGCCGATGGATCAGCGTGGCCACCAGCCGGTCGACGAAGACGAACTGATGCCGGGCGCCGGCCCCTGCGGCCCGCTTCCTGGCACCACCCCGAGCAGCATGACGGCGCCCCTCGACGCACGCCTGCCACGGCTGGGCCAACTCCTCTACCGGACAAGCAAGATGACGCCGGGAGATTCCCGTGAACAGCCGATGCGCGAGTACCGCCCGATTGACCGTGATCGCCACAGTCGGATCATGCCACCCACCAGCAGAGACGCTTCACCTGCTATCACGCACCAACTCGTTAGTCGGTGGTGGTCTGGGTACGGCGGGCGCGGGCGGCACGGGCGCGGTCGCCGCAGCGGACCGAGCACCAGTGGCGGCGTCCGGTGCGGAGCAGGTAGCGGTTGCAGGGTGCGGAGGGGCAGGCCGTCAGCCGTTCGGCGTCGGGGCCGGTGAGCAGATCGGCGGCGTCGGCGGCGAGGATGCCGAGGGCCTGGTCGACGATTTGGTCGATGGGGTGTGGCGCGGTGCGGTGCATGCCTCGTACGGAGTCCCAGCCGAGCGGGGAGGCCGTGGGGACCCGGGTGAGGGCGTCGTTGACGGCGGCCAGCGCGGCGGCTGGGGCGGGATGGCCGCCGACCTGGGCGGCGAGCAGGGTGCGTACCTGCTCGCGCAGAGAGCGCATGCGTGCCGCGCAGATCTCCTGCAGCCCGGCGTCCGCGGGGGCCAGGTTGTGGTCGACCAGCCACTGGTTGGCGCCGGACGGCGTGCCCAGCAGGTCGAGGAACCGGTCGCCTGGCAGGGCGATGGCACTGTTGGCGAGGTCGAGCGCGGGGTACTGCCCGGCGCCCGGCGCCGGCGGCAGTCCGGGGTCGACGGTGTCGGCGGTAGCGGTCTTACTCACGCGTCTCACGGTACAGCTTGCCTTCATCCGTGACCGCATCTCCGGTCACGGATACAAGTCAATCTATCCGTGAGGTGATTTCGTCGTGGCAGTAACCGACACGTCCAGTGAGCAGGTCCCCGTCCGTGTCTTCGGCGGGCCGACGTCGCTCATCGAGTACGGCGGGCTGCGGTTCCTGACCGACCCGACCTTCGATGCCGGCGGGCACCTACGCCTCGGGTCTGACCAAGACCGCGCCCGCCTCCGCCGCACCCGCTGACCTGGGCCGTATCGACGTGGTGCTGCTGTCGCACGACGAGCACGACGACAACCTCGATGCCTCGGGGCGCGCCCTGCTCGCCGACGTGCCCCTGACCCTGACCACGCCCAGTGGCGCGGGCCGCCTGGGCGGCACCGCCCGGCCCCTGCCGGACTGGGAGTCCATCGAGCTGAACCGCCCCGGCGGCGGCAAGATCACCATCACCGGTGTTCCGGCCCTGCACGGCCCCGGCGCGCGCGAGGATCTCGAGCCGGTCGTCGGCGAGGTCGTCGGTTTCATCCTGACCGGTGACGGCCTGCCCACCGTCTACGTCAGCGGCGCCAACGCCCAACTCGCCCTGGTCCACGAGATCGCCGACCGCTTCGGGCCGGTGGACACCGCCGTCCTGTTCGCCGGCGCGGTCCGCACCTCCGTCCTGGATCGCCAGTTGCTCACCCTCAACAGCGCTCAGGCCGCCGAGGCGGCCCGCATCCTGGGCGCCCGCCGCATTGTGCCCGTCCACTTCGACAGCTGGGCCCACTTCACCGAGGGCCGCGAGCAGCTGGTGGACGCATTCACCACCGCCGGTCTGATCGACCGCGTGGAACTGGCCTGATCCCGCCGGTCCGGCCGCTGCGGTGCGCCACGAGCGCACAGGAGCGCCCTTCCACGGTCCTAACAACCCTGCACCGGGACCAGTGCACCCCAGAAGGAACCCCCGTGAACGACCCGATCAAGGGCACGGCCCGCGGATCCGCTCCCGCGCCGTTGTCCATCCTCGACACCGCCCTGGCCGGCCGCGGCATCAGCGCCGCCGACGCCGAGAGGCGCGGCTTCACCCGCTACTGGGTGACCGAGCACCACTCCATGCCCGGCGTGTCCTCCTCCAGCCCCGCCGTCCGGCTGGCCCGGCTGACCGCGCGCACCACGCGGCTGCAGCTCGGGGCAGGCCGAGTGATGCCGCCCAACCATCCCCCCACTGATCGTCGCCGAGCAGCACGGCCTGCTCCAGGCCCTCGCCCCGCGCCGGATCGACCTCGGTCTGGACCGCGCCCCGGGCACCAACCAGGCTCCGATTGCACGAGAGGAGACGGACGTCATGACACAGCTGTCCCACTACGAAGTCGACGTCCCGATACATCACTCCACCGACCAGACCCGGCGCGGTCTGCACGTGTTCACCGGCCCGGCCACTGGCCCCAACGAGGCGCTGGCCGCCGCGCACAGTGCCTACGACCAGGCCGTGCAGCGCGTGTCCGCCGGCCCTCTCCCGGATGACTCCAGCAACAGGTGGGCCGTCTGCGGTCTGCGTCCCGACTGGGTCCTGGAATGGCACAAGGCCACCACGAAGGCGTGGGTGAACCCCAACAGCCTGACCTGAATTCGCCCCGGGACGGCCGCCACAGGCCGGAAAACCAGTCGGCCGCCCCGGGCCTACCCATCCCGTACGAAACGAGAGGGAGATCCCAAGTATGGACTCCGCCCTGCGCTTACAGGCCCGTTCCGAGCAGCGCGCCCTGTTCCTCACCACGCTGGCGGTTCCGCTGGCCGTGGACTTCGCTGCCGCTCCGCCCCACACCGACCGCCGCTACACCCGAATCGACTTGCTGGTCGACGTTCTGGATCTGGCCCTTCCCCAGGCCCACCCTTGTGCGCGGCGGGAGCACGTACCGCTGCGGGACCTCGCGGCCGACACTTGGATCGTCGGCGATTCCTGCAGCTGTTGCGGGGCGATCACCCGGTCCCTGTGCGCCGCGAACGGCTTCACCCCCGACATCCGCCATGCCGTCAATGACTGGCAGTCGCTCGCCGCCCTCGTCGAGACGGGCATGGGTGTCGCGCTCGTCCCGCGCTTGGTCCAGCCGCTGCACCGCCCCGGCCTGGTCCTACGCTCACCGGCCGGGCCGCCACCCACCCGACACGCCTTCGTGGCCGTACGCGCTGGATCCGACAACGACCCGGTCCTGAGCGCGGTCCTGAACCACCTGCGGGCTGCGAGAAGGCCGCCACGCGCTCGCCCGGAAGATCTTCCACGGCCGCGCCGGGCAGCTCTACCAGCACTACCAGGAGGGCATGGAGGACCAGATCGGTGCGCTCGGCCTGGTCCTCAACGCCTCGGTGCTGGTCAAAACCCGCTACATGGACACCGCTTCTCAGAGTCCGCACGTGGTCGACGGCGACTGGGTGCATGTGTCCGGGACGACCGGTTTCGACTACACCGCCATGACGATCTCCGACGACGTGGTGGACCAGGCCGAGCAGTGCCCGCAACATCGAGGCCGCGCTGGCCGAGGCGAAGTGCACCTTCGACCATGTGGTACGGGTGCGGTATCTGCTGCCCGACCGGGCTGACTCCGAGCCCTGCTGGCCGGTCCTGCGCCGGTATTTCGGCGAGGTCCGGCCGGCCGCCGCGATGCTGCGGTCTCGCCGATCCCCACGTGTTCGCGACCCCTATGAGCATGGCGGGCTGTCGTCTGCCACACGAGAGGTCTATCTGACCGCTTGCCGGAGCGCTTGCCGAACGGCCTGGATGGCGGGGTGCTGGCTGCTGCCGCGGCGTACGGCGGTGAACAGTCTGCGCGCCTGCTGGCCTGCCGGCAGCGGCTGCAAGGCCACGGCTGGCGGACAGCCCTGCCACACGAGGGCCGGGAGGAGCGCGACCGCATGCCCCTGCTCAACGAGCCGCAGGTGAAGGTAGTGGTCGGTGGACTCGTAGCGCACATCGGGTTCAAATCCCGCATCACGGCACAGGGCCATCGACCAGCGGCGCGGGACCGTCCCCTCCGGTTCCATGATCCACGGGTGGTCAGCCAGCGCGCGCAGCGCCTCCTGAGGCGCACTCGAGTCGGCGTTGCCCGGTCGAGCCAGGTGCAGGGAGTCTTCGCACAGGTCCTCTTGCTCGAGTTCAGCGGGACGAGGGCTGGGATCGCCCGGGTATTCCACGTCAATGACCAGGTCGAAATCGCGCGCGAGCAAAGCCGGTACAGCGCTTTCCCGTTCCATCTGGGTGACATGGACGCGCAGGAGCGGATGGGCGTTGCGGAGAAGCGTCAGCGCCGTCGGGACGAGAGCCAGCGCAGCAGTTTGGAAGGAGGCGATGCGCATGGTGCCGACGAGGTCGGTCAAAGAGGTGGCGATGTCGGCTTCCGCCTGTTCGAGCCGCTCGAGCAGGGCTTCGGTGTGGGCGACGAGGATCTCGGCCTGCGGAGTCAGACGCACGCGTCGGCCGACGGGCTCTAGGAGAGGGACCCCAGCTTCTGATTCCAAAAGCGCGAGCTGCTGGGAGATTGTGGAAGGGCTGTACGACAGAGCGGAGGCGACCGCGGCAAGCGTGCCGCGGTGCTTGAGCTCCCGCAGAAGGCGGAGCCGGTGTAGATCAAACATCAGACCTCGAGAACAGTCGTTTTTCTCAATGAATATTGCTCGAAAACGTGCGCTGGAACAAGGGGCTGTCCGTCGGCACAGTGGTCGCGTGCTGCAGAGCCGACCACCGCTCCGTGCACTACCTGCCGCGGATCACGCTCACAAGGCTGCTCCGTGCCACATTTCCTGATCGGACGCAGTGACCGAGTCCTGCTCGCTGCGCCCGGCCTGCCCAGTCGCGCGCTGGTCGCTCTCCTCCCGGCTCTTGCCGGAGCTGCTTGAAACCTGCTCTTCACTGTTCTCGGTCCGCCATGCCACCCCACTGCCTTTCCGCAGCGGCGACGAGTGCCAAAGCGGCACGACAAAGGAACAAGCGATGCAAAAGCAGTCAGTACGGCGGATTTATCCTGAACTTCCGGTTCAGGACAAGCGGCCGATCGTGGTGTCGGTGGATGAGCCCTCGGGTTCGACACTGGCCCCGGGGTTGGATCGTGCCGGCCTCGCCCTCAGCGGAGCTGTGCGGTGGGGAAGTGAGTCGGCTTGTGCCTCCCTGCTGGAACGAAGACCAGCGATGATGCTGCTAGATCTGCCCACGACAGAGGTTGACGGCATGGCCAGGCTCGTCCGGGCCGCGTCATTGATCGCCCCCGTTGCCGTGTTGCGGCACGAGGGACTTGATGCCGTCGTCGCATTCGCCGCCGGGGCGTTCGATGTCATCGATCGGCGAGCCCCGGCCGCTGAGCTGGCCTGGCGCATCCATGCCGACCTGAGACGCTGCCCGCCCGCGCCGCCGCCTCCTGCGTATGCGAGGGGCACCGCAAGCCAGCGCCTCCTGTTCGACGTGCTCGCCAGAGCGCAGGCTCCCGTCTGCTGCCACCATCTGAGACTGCTCCTGGGAACGCTATGCCTTCCCATGACACTGCGGGCACTGAGAGCGCGGATACGGCGGCTGCTGCCCGCCTTCGCTGATCATGCCCTGGAACTGGTCGTCGATCAGCAGTGGGGGCTGGCCACCTTCCGCACCTGGAGTGCAGGAGATCCAGGCTCCCCTGCCCCAGTGCGGCGAGGGCGTGGGGCGCTCCCCAACTTCCCGCTACACGCGGCGAATCCCCCTTTGACAGCACGTCCGCATGCCAAGCAGGATTCCTCGCGTGAACCTGTCAGGCAGCCTGACAGGGTTCGGCGGAAACCCACCCTGCCCTCATAGGCGGAGCTCTGCCGCCAGCTGGAAGTCAGCCGTCTGATCCGCGAGGTTGCAGGGCCCTGCAGTGGGTCCGCACCGTCTCCCGTACAGGAAAGGGAACATTCGTCATGTCCCACGAACTGGTGGGGGACCCAACCGGTGACCATCGGGATATGGGACTGTCCCAACAGACGGAACGGCATCCTCCGGGATGTCGTCAACGCCGCCCATGCAGAAGGCCGGCGAAATGGCGCAGCCGCCGCCTGGCAACTGATCGAACCCCCAGCGAACACATGCTGCGCTGAGCCATACAGCTCGGCGCCCAGTCTCTGGTAGCCGGCGTCGGCGACGATCTCCACCACGGCCCGCTGGCAAGGAGCTTGACCAGGCCTAACTGTCAGGCACCGATCGACAGGACCGCGGCGCGGCCCTGCTCGGCGGGATCGGCTCGGGGCGCAGGCTCCTCAACCTGTTGAGAAAATAAAGGACGCTGCATTGTGAAGCCCTCCAAGTCCGCCGCCTTCGCGACGATTGCTGCGCTCGCGGTCGCCCTCACCGCCACCGCCTGCAGCGGCGAGTCCGGTAATGCCTCCAGCGACGAACCCACCAACAGCTCGAACGGAACCCACCCGCGGCTGCCCACGTACACGGTCGCCAAGGACGTCAAGATCGACTCCCCTACCCTGCACAAGGCCCGAAAGGCCGGCAAGCTCGTCATCGGCGCCCATAACGACCAGCCGTTCCTCGGCTTCGAGGAGAAGGACGGCAGGCGCTCCGGCTTCGACATCGAGATCGCCAAAATGGTCGCGGCGGATCTCGGGTTCTCGCCCGACAAGATCGAGTTCAAGACGGTCGACACGAAGAACCGTGAGGCCGCCATCTCCAGCGGGCAGGTCGACCTGTACGTCGGAACGTACACGATCAACGACGAACGCAAGAAGAAGGTAGGCTTCGCCGGCCCGTACTACATGGCCGGCGCCGACCTCCTGGTCCGCAAGAACGACAGCACGATCGGGGGCCCGTACTCCCTGGAGGGCAAGACGGTCTGCGCGGTCAAGGGCTCGACCGCTCTCCGGGAGATCCAGAAGCCCGACTACAACACCATGACGGTCGAGTCGACCAAGGACACGGAGTGCGTCCAGCAACTGCTCGACAAGAAGATCGACGCCGTCACCACGGACGACGCCATCCTCATGGGCTACGCCGCCCAGCGCCCGGACAAACTGAAGGTCGTCGGCAACCCGTTCACCGAGGAGCCCTACGGCATCGGCATGAACAAGGACGACGAAGCGCTGCGAGAGGCGGTGACGGACGCGCTCGAGGCCCACGACGAGAACGGCGACCACAAGAGGGCGTACGCGGCGACGCTGGGCCTTTCCGGCTCGAAGTACGGCGGGGCGCCGGTGGTCGAGCGCTACTGACACGAGGCCCTGGTCCACCCTTGCAACATCCGACGCTCGGCATCGGACAACACCAGCGGCTCAAGCCTGTTGTCACCCACATCAACAGCAGACCGCACACCCACCACCCGGCACTACCACACCACCAATCCGGGACGGAACGCCACTCTCGAGGCGACGAGGCAACTCAAGCCCAGATCACTAACCGCCGGTAGGAGGCGGCGGTGAGCAGGGCCGATCTCCAGCTCGACGGTCGCGTGTGTGGCCCGCAGTGTGCTCAAAAGCGATCTGCGACCGCGAGGCGCCGACCCACTAGCACCCTAGGCGTGCCCCGCTGCCTACGGATGAACAATCGTACGCAGCCGGGGAAAGAGAGCCGCGCCTGACATCAGTCCAGGAGAACTCAAAGTATCCGCCGACGGATCACTGACTCAGCTCGCCAGGAGGGCGGAGGAGTGTGGTCTCTGAAGGTTTGTCAACCGCCGTTACGAGAGCTTGCCGAATGGCCTGGATGGCGGGGTGCCGGCTGCTGCCGCGGCGGACGGCGGTGACCAGTGTGCGCGTTTTCTGACCGAAGGGCACTGGCCGCAAGGGGATAGTTGGCCGACGGCCAAGCCATACGAGGTCTGGGAGCAGGGCGGCGGCATGTCCTTGTTCCACGAGCCGCAGGTGGAGAAGGAGGTCGGCCGACTCGTAGCGCACGTCGGGTTCGAATCCGGCGCCACGGCACACGGTCATCGCCCAGCGGCGAGCGGCCGTGCCATCGGGTTCCATGACCCATGGGTAACCGGCCAGCATACGCAGCCCCTCCTGCAGCTTGGTCGTGTTTGTGACGGCCGGATAGACCAGGTGCATGGAGTCGTCGCCGAGGAACTCCTTCTCGAGTTCCGCGGGACGAGGGCTGGGAACGCCCGGGTATTCCACGTCGATGACCACATCGACATCGTGGGCGAGCAGAGCCGACAGCGCGCCTTCCCGCTCCATCTGGGTGACCTGGATGCGAAGACTGGGATGTGTGTCCCGTAGCAGTGTCAGTGCCGTCGGCACGAGAGCCAGAGCAGCAGTTTGAAAAGAGGCGATGCGCAGAGTCCCGGTCAGCTCGCTCAGAGAGCTGGCAATGTCGGCCTCGGCCTGCTCCAACTGCTCGAGCACGGCTTCGGTGTGAGCGACCAGGACCTCAGCCTGGGGGGTCAGACGCACGCCGCGCCCCACGCGCTCAAGGAGGGGGACCCCAGCCTCCGACTCCAGCAGGGAGAGCTGCTGGGAGATGGAAGATGGGCTGTATGACAAGGCGGAGGCGACCGCAGCGAGCGTGCCTCGGTGCTTGAGCTCGCGCAGCAGGCGGAGCCGATGGAGATCGAACACGAAGTCCCGCCCAACGATCGTCGGATTCTCTAATGATTAACGCTCAAAAACATCCACTGGAACAATGGCAGGAGAATCGGCACAGTGGCGGTGTGGCTACGGAAACCTACGCGCTTGTCGGGCGACCAGAGGCTCCAGACCCCTCGGCACCTGGATCCTGATCATGGTCTACTCGTTACTGTTGTGGACCCGCTGCGAGGGCTGCCGGGTCACCCGAGCCCGCTACCAACTGCCCTGGGCCACCGACGCCCAAAACCAGCTGCTGATGTATGCCGACAAGGGGCATACAGCACCACGGTGCTGTGTCTGCCGCCGGCCGTGGCGGCCCTGGTCGGCGGTTGTTTCGTGGCCCGCCGCCGGGTGGACACCATACTCAGCGCCGCGGTGGCCGCGGACAGCGAATTCGGGGCCTGACGGGTGGCGCAGACCGACGGGGAAGTTGGCTACCCGGAGCGTGCGCCGGCAAAGGCGGCAGCTATTCGTGAGCCCCGCCATGCCCCGCTCGCCCATGTGGTGCGCGGAGACCTCATCGAGGGGGTCCATTACGGCTCGGTCGTCGTCCTGTCCGCCGATGGTGGCGTGGAGTTCCAAGCGGGCGACATTGAGGCGGCGTTCTGCCCGTGCTCCGCACTCCGGCCGGTCCAGGTCGTGGGCTTGCTGCGCGCCGGGCTGCCCCTGGACGGCGAATTGCTAGCGCTGGCTGCGGCGAGTCACTCAGGCGAGGAGCGCCATCTGGTTGGAGTCCTGCGCCTATTGGCGGTTGCCGGGCTGATCGAAGCAGACTTGGGCAATACGCCCGACTGGCCGTGCGATCCCGCGGTGCGTGAAGCGTGGGTCCGTGGTGGACACGGCTTGTCCCGGCTCGCGCAGAACGGTTCCGGCATGCATGCAGCCATGCTGATGACAGCTCAGGCCCGGGGCTGGCCGCTCGACACTTACCTCGACTCCGGGCATCCGCTGCAGCAGTCAATCGCCGCTGCGGTGGAGGATCTGACGGGTGAGAGTATCGCGCAGGTGACGGTCGACAGGTGTGGAGCACCGCTCTTCTCCGTCTCCTTGCACGGCCTCACCCGAGCTGTGGCTCGGATCGCCTCTGCGGCGCCGGGCACCATGGAGGCCAGTGTCGCCGACGCCATACGCGACTATCCGGAGATGGCTTCCGGGAGTTGGCGGGATGTCGCACGGCTGATGCGAGCCGTCCCGGGCCTGCTGGCCAAGGACGGGTTCGAAGGGGTCCAAGTGGCCGCCCTGCCAGATGGCCGCGCTGTCGGGGTGAAAATCGCCGACGGAGCCGACCGTGCCCGGATGCCGGTGGCCGCAGCGGCTCTCGTGCTGTGCGGAGTCGACCGGGACGCCCTTGCCGAATTCGCCAACAGGCCCCTACTGAGCGGCATGACCATGATCGGCAGCCTAAGAGCCGCCGGTGCCCTGACCCTCGACCTTCCCGCCGTACCGCCGGCTTCTGAAGCATAGGAGCAGAGGGCCGGCGCCATGAGAACACAGCGCAAGGCCCAGGCGTATACCGCCAACCAAGCGGTGTTGGGGAAGCCCGGGTGGGTGAAGGTGGGGGCGCCTCCCGTGCCCGAAGGGCTACGGGGGAGGGGCGAGGGCCGAGTCCGGCAAGGCGGAGGATGGGGGTCCTCCTGCCAAAGGCAGGGGAGAGTCCACGCGGAGCGTCGGCGACTGACGACAACGCAGCCAGGCGACAGCCATCGGTCCGCGACGCCGCCCGGACTTCCCCGGGGCCGCTTAGAGTCCGTATTCGGAGTCGTTCGCGATGCGGATTGCTTCCTCCTCTGTGTCGAACGGGATGGCCGCGAGCACTGGCCCAAACACCTCCTCCCGGGCGGTCTCCATGTCGGTGGTGACGTCGGTGAACAGGGTCGGCTCGACCCAGTTGCCGCCACCGGGGACCGTGATCCGGCGCCCGCCCACAACCGGCTTGGCGCCTTCAGCGACAGCGCCGTCGATCAGCTGCATGACCCGGTCGGATACGGCCGGGTTCACCAGCGGGATGGAGGTGACGGTCGGGTCGAAGGAGTCGCCGAGGTGGACGCTCTCGATCTGCGCGGCCGCGGCTGCGACGAAGTCGTCGTACACCGACCGCTGCACGAGGGCGCGGGTATGGGTCGAGAACAGTTGTCCGGACAGGCCCGGGCGACCCGGGGGACGCCGATGCCTGGGACGTGACCGGTCGCGGCACCGTACGGCTCGCGGACGTCGGCGGCGAGCGGGGGGCTCGACGAAGAGGGGTTCGACGATGCCGTCGGCCAGCTGGGCGACGTCGCGGAGGCCGAGGCGGATGGCCCGGGCCCGCAGCTGCTCCAGGGCCACGTAGGTGGTGGGGAGTGAGGGCCGAGAACGAAGCATGCTCGGGGTGGCCAACAGGAGCGCGTCAGGGCTGGCCAGGACGCAGTACACACAGCTGAGCCTGGGAAGCAGCGTGTCGTAGATCGGGGGGTACTCCAGGCCCTCGGCGGCGATCTCTTCCCAGACCGCCAAGTTGGACAGGGTGAAGATCGGTGCCACGTCTACGCCGCCGTCCACCGTGCGGCCCGGCCGGGATGGACCCTTGAGCTGTTGCGTATCAAGGGCTGTGCTTGTCACCGGGCATCGCGCTGTCGAGCACGGCGTTCAGTGCCTGGCGGTCGAGACGGTGGACCTGCCGGTGTGGCACCGAGACATAGACGCCGACCCAACAAGGGCGAGGGCTTGTCACAGCGAGTTCGACCGCCAATGGGTTTTCGCAGATCTCGATGTCGGGGCGGCGGCGCAATGCGGTGTCGATCGTTTCCCTGCTGAGTTCCTCGCCCTGGCGCCACAGGGTCACGGGCCCGACCGACCGCCAAGCGTTCACCGCACCGAGTTCGGCGAACTCCACCCTGGCTTGCGGGGCGCCGCCAAGCAGAGCGAACAGTGCCGCCTCTGCCGTGTGACCGGCAGCCAAGGCGTCGTATGCGTGCCCGGTCCGAAGGGCGGCCTCGTCCCTCCGGTCGACGGTCCAGCGTACGCCGAAGATGGCGTTCGCCGGCCACATGATCTCCACGGCGATGTCGTGTTGAGCCGACCGAGCGACCTGCTCTACGGCCTCCAGCGCACGGACACGACCCTCCGCGAGGGTGACCGCCGCTGCTGTTTCCCAGTAGCCGTCAGCAGCAATTTGCAGTACGGGCGATGTCGCTGAGGACACTGACTGCCCAAGCGCCGCCCACCATGGTTTCGCACTGTGTTCCGACATCACTGCATTGTCTCCTCGGTGCTGTGATCGTCGCAGTCACACCGGTTCAACACCGGCGACGATCCCGGTGCGCTCGGGCGACCCCGGTGAGGTGATCCACGACCGTGACGGGTGCCGTGGCGGCGGCTGGCGATGCGAGATCGTCGTCCCGTGGCCGTCGCTGATGGAAACGGCCGCCCCCTGGGGGCAGGGCGCGGCCGTGCTTGAGCGACCGGCACCGTGAAGGCGTGCGCAGCCACCACAGGCAGGCCACGACGTACGGGCCGCGGTCATCGCCGCTCTCGAAGCGGCCCGGGGCCGCGGCCCCGAACGAACCAGCCTCCGGAAAGAAGGACCGACCTGCTCTCGGGCGGCGGGTCACTTCGCCGCGTCAACGACCTCCTTCGCCGTCACCACGCGAGCGAAGCCGATCCCTTGCAGGGACACCGCCGACGCCTGCGCGACCTCGTCCGCGGTCCGCCGCCACCCGAACGGGCCCTCCACATCGAAGGTGTAGGTTGCATCGTACGCAAACAGCACGTCGTACCCCAGGTTCCCGCCATGCCGCGCGGTCGTCTCCACACACCCGTTGGTCTGGATCCCGACCAGGACAAGCTGCGAGATGCCCTCCGCTTTCAGCCAGGCGTCCAGATCGGGCGTGCCCAGGAAGACCGAGTTCACCGACTTCGTCACCAGCAGTTCCGCCGCTCCGGTTCCCTTGCCGCGCCGCTGCTCCACGTACTCCTTGAAGTCGTTGCCCTCGTACCCGGGCCGCAGAGGCGAGTCCGGCTTGTCCGAGTCGTTGCGGACGAAGACGACCGGCCGGCTCGTTGCCTGCCAGACGTCGATGAGGGACGCGATGCTGTCATCCGCCCCGGGGTTGTTCCGCGGTCCGAAGTAGTCGAGCTCCTCGAAGCCCTTCTGAACGTCCACGACAATCAGCGCTGCGTTCTGTGCGATGTCCATGCCCACGATCCTGGCGTCGCTGACATCCTCACCCCAGATCCACAAAAGTCAGTGATCGATGATTTACTGCCAATATGGAGCGTACCTACCGCGTCGCACTCGTCGCCTTCCCCGGTATCCGCGCCTTCGACGTCTCCGTCATCACCGAAGTCTGGGGCGTCGACCGCACCGACCACGGCCTCCCCGCCTTCGACCTGCACCGCGCCGCCACCGACGGCACCCCGGTCCCGATGCGCGGCGGCCTTACCCTCCTCCCCGACCGCACCCTCGCCTGGCTGTCCCGCGCCGACCTCATCGTGGTCCCCGGCCTCGACGACCACATCACCCCGGCGCCCCCACCCGTCCTCGATGCCCTCCGCCGCGCCCACGCCCGCGGCACCACCATCGCGGCCCTCTGCGGCGGCGCCTTCACCCTGGCCCAGGCCGGCCTCCTCGACGGCCGCCGCGCCATCACCCACTGGAAGCTCGTCGACCCCCTCCGCGCACAGCACCCCCACGTCACTGTCGTCCCCGACGCCCTCTTCATCGAGGACGGCAACATCTGGACCGCGGCCGGGACCGCCGCCGGCATCGACCTCTGCCTCCACCTCGTACGCACCGCGCACGGCGCCGAGGCCGCCGCCAGCATCGCCCGCTCCATGGTCACGGCGCCCTTCCGCACCGGAACCCAGGCACAGTTCATTGAGCACCCCACCCCCCACGCGGACCGCGACGGCGACGCCCTGGCCGCCGTACGCGCACACGCGCTCCGCCACCTCCACGAACCACTCACGGTCGCCGAACTGGCCGCCCACGCGGGCATGTCCGCGCGCTCCTTCGCCCGCCACTTCACCGCGGCGACCGGCACCACCCCCCTCCGCTGGCTCCTCGACCAGCGCATCGCCGCCGCACAGAAGCTCCTGGAACGCACCGACCTCCCCATGCCCGAGGTCGCCCGCCGCGCCGGCTTCGGCAGCGAGGTCACCATGCGCCAGCACTTCGCATCGCGCCTCGCCACCAGCCCACGCGCCTACCGAGCCGCGTTCAGCACGGCTCCGGCAGCAAAAGCGGCCGACAGCAGCCCCTTCGCACGATAGACGGCGTTCATCGCCGAGCCCCTTCGCACGATAGACGGCGTTCATCGCCGATTAGCTCCAGGCAGCAGATTCGCCGGCCCGTTCTACATGGCCGGCGCCGACCTCCTGGTCCGCAAGAACGACAGCACGATCGGGGGCCCGTACTCCCTGGAGGGCAAGACGGTCTGCGCGGTCAAGGGCTCGACCGCTCTCCGGGAGATCGGGAAACCCGACTACAACACCATGACGGTCGAGTCGACCAAGGACACGGAGTGCGTCCAGCAACTGCTCGACAAGGAGATCGACGCCGTCACCACGGACGACGCCATCCTCATGGGCTGCGCCGCCCAGCGCCCGGACAAACTGAAGGTCGTCGGCAACCCGTTCACCGAGGAGCCCTACGGCATCGGCATGAACAAGGACGACGAAGCGCTGCGAGAGGCGGTGACGGACGCGCTCGAGGCCCACGACGAGAACGGCGACCACAAGAGGGCGTACGCGGCGACGCTGGGCCTTTCCGGCTCGAAGTACGGCGGGGCGCCGGTGGTCGAGCGCTACTGACACGAGGCCCTGGTCCACCCTTGCAACATCCGACGCTCGGCATCGGACAACACCAGCGGCTCAAGCCTGTTGTCACCCACATCAACAGCAGACCGCACACCCACCGCCCAGCACTACCACACCACCAATCCGGGACGGAACGCCACTCTCGAGGCGACGAGGCAACTCAAGCCCAGATCACTACTGACTGCGGCTCGTCAGGGTGATCCTTCCTGAAGTGCCTGCTGGTCCTGGTCCTGGGGTGGTGGCTGTATCCGTGGTGTGTGGTATGCGGATGGGGGCGGGCTGACCCCTGCGGGACGTCAGCCCGAGACGGTACGGATGCAGGCGGCCGAGCTGTTCGAGCGGAAGGTCAAGCCGCCCGAGGTGGCACGGCGCCTGCGGGTGAGCCCGAAATCGGCCTGCCAACGGCACCAGCTGTGGCGGGACGGCGGCGTGCAGGCGCTGGCCTCCCGTGGCTCGAGTCGCGATGCCGTCTGTCTCCGCGCTGCCTGGAGAAGCTGGCCGCCCGCAACACGTACTGACCGCCTGCGCGATCAACCTCGTCCGCACCGACGCCTGGCAGACCGGCACTCCCTCGGACCTACCCGCACCTCACGCTTCTCCTGACTCCGAACTTCCTCCACTCTTCCGTGAAATGACCAGCAGAGTATCTACGTTGACCTCGCAGCGACGGCCGAGGGCCAGCGGGAGATCTCGGACTGTGGGCCGGCGACGGCGTAAAAGGAGCCAAGCACCGGCTGCAGATCCTCACCGAGATCAAGAACCGCGGCGTCGGCGACCCTCATGCTCGTCTGCGACGGACTGAAGGGCCTGCCCGGCGCGGTCGGGACGGTCTGGCCGACCACTATCGTCCAGACCTGTGTCGTGCATCTGCTGCGGAATTCCTTCCGCTGTGCCCGCCAGGATTGGGACAAGATCGCCAAGGTCCTCAAGCCGTCTACACCGCACCGGCCGAAGAGGCCGCTCTGGACCGCCTCGCAGAGGGCGTGGGGCAAGAAGTACCCGGCGATCGTCCACGCGTGGGAGGAGTTCCCTCCGTTCCTCGCCTTCAATACCGAGATCCGCCGCATCGTCTGCACCACCAACGCCATCGAGTCGGTCAACGCGCGGATCCGCCGGGCGGTCAAGGCCCGCGGTAACTTCCCCAACGAGCAGGCCGCACTGAAGTGCGTCTACATGGCGATCATGTCGCTCGATCCGACAGGCAAGGGACAAGCCCGCTGGACCAGCCGCTGGAAGACCGCCTTGAACGCCTTCGACGGACGGCTCTCCGCAGCCCGCCAGTAGCCTTAACGCCCCGAGCGTCACCCTTCATTGGACAGACCCGCACCAGGTGTCCCTCGGCCGCGAGTCGCCGCGTAACGCGGCGACGATCCCCGCGGTCGCTCCCGTAATCAGTGCAGTCGTCATAGGCGGCACGATAGTGCCCCGTGTGCGGGCGCGGCGCATGCGTCCACCTTGCCCGCCGCGCCCGGAAACCGGGGCTAACCGCAATACCGGTGATTTAGGTGTGTTTCTGGCGTCTGCTGGTTGGTTTGGTGGGTGGGACCAGTGTGACTGCGACGGCCGGTGGCCGGGGTGGGTTGCGGTGGTGGGTGTGTTTGAGGTGCCAGTTGGTCATCTTGCGTTTGATGACACGGGGGTTGGAGCGCTGCCTGCGGGGTGGCAGGAGTCGTTCCAGCAGCTCACGGACGGTGTGAGTCAGGGCTCGGTTGAGTCGTGAGGGGGGAAAGTGCCGCCTGGTCGGTGACATGGCGGCGGGCGATGCGAAGAGTGCGGGTAAAGGACAGCCGGTCCGGGTCGAGGCCGGCTTGGTGAGCGGTGTGGTGCATGACGTCCCGGAGCGCGTGGTGGACGAGGAGGAAGCCGTAGATTTCCTGCTCAACGCCATCGGGATACTGCGAACGCAGGACGAGACGGTGTCCGCCCTGATGGGTCTTGATCTCGTCCAGGGTGTTCTCGATCTCCCATCGCTGGTGGTAGAGGCTCGCCAGGTCGGTGGCGGGTGCCTCCTGCGGGTCGCAGATGGTGGTGATCAGCCGGTAGACCGATTCGTCGGCGGGGCGGCCGAGGGTGTACGCGATGACGCGGACCCGGGCCGGGTCACGGCGGTCGCGGTCGCCGGTGGCCACGATCTCGGACAGGTAGGAGCCGTCGTCGAAGGCCTCGAGGACTGGCAGCACGATGTTCTTGCGGACGCGCCACAACAGGTCCGCGCTCGTGCCAGAGGCGGCCTGCCACAGCTCGAAACCGGTGATGCCGCGATCGGCCATCAGCAGCATCCCGGGCTCGAGCCGGTCCAGCAGGCGGGGAATCAGCTGCTGTTCGTGAACCGACAGCGGGCCACTCGCCGCGGCGAACACGGCGTGTGTCCCGCACTCCACCAAAGGGGCGACCCTCACCTGCGGATACGCACTGCGCTGCTGGCCCCGGCCCGAACCGGGCCGGCCGAAGAGCACGCTGTTCGCCTCGGTGTCCGGAACGTCGAAGACAGTGCCGTCCACCGCGACCAGCCGCCACCGCCGATACCAGGCACCAGCCGTGCCCTCGACCGCCACCGGCCGACACACCCGCGCAAACAACACCTTCAACGGCTCCGGCCCCAGTCGGCGGCGGGCCCTGCCGATCGCCGCCGTCGTCGGCACCCGCCACGGCTTCTCCCACCGACGCACCCGCTCCAGCCCCTGCGTCAGCAGCCGAGCCACTTCCTCATAGCCCTGCCCCGAGAACAGGCACATCGCCAGCACGAAGTAGACCACTACCCGCGCCGGAAGAAGCCGGGACCGCTGTTCCAGACGCCCGCACTCCACCACCACCTCATCCACCAGCTCCGGCGGAAACACCCGCGTCAAGCACCCAGAGCGATCCGGTCCGACAACCGCTCACCCGACGACTTCACCTGTCCAGGCCTTGGCACACCACACTCAACGACCAACACCCTCAAAGTCACCGATATTGGGGCTAACCGCTCTGCTTGGCGACGTACTCCCGTGAGGTCCTGAGCAGTTCGGGATGGAGCGTGTCGCCCGCCGCGAGCACCTTAGGCAGCAGTGTGCGCTCGGTGGTCTCGGCCCGGAACGCCACCTCCACCGTCACTTCGTGGTCCGGCCGGTGCACGATCTCGATTGTGTCGCCCGCGCGGATCTCGCCGGGCTCGATGACTCGCAGATAAGCGCCGGGAGCGCCCTGTTGGGTGAAGCGCTTGACCCAGCCCTTCTCACCCAGCCAGCTCGCGAACGTACGACACGGAATGCGGCCGCTCGTCACTTCGAGCACCAGCTCGCCGCCGATCCGCCAGCGCTCGCCGATCTTCGCCCCGCTCACGTCGAGCCCGCTCGTGGTGAGGTTCTCCCCGAATGCGCCGTTGCCGAAAGGCCGCCCCAACTCCCGCTCCCAGAAGTCGAGATCCTCGCGCGCGAACGCGTACACCGCCTGGTCGGTGCCGCCGTGGTGGCGCAGATCGCAGACCGCGTCCCCCGCGACGCCGCCTGCCCCCTGGCCCTTGGGACCGGGGTCGCTCACCCGAACGGCCCCCTCGGCCGGCTGTTTGTCGATGCCGGTCGCGCCTCCCGCCGCGTCGGTGTAGTCGACGATCTTCGGCCGGCCCACATTCACGGTCAGAAGCTTCATGGACGACACGCTAAACCCACTCCCAAAGGGACAAATCGAATGCAAGGATTCGCGCCCAGATCACCTGGGACCCGTAACTCGACGATCCGCGCGACCTTCTCGCGAGACGCCATCGACGACGGAAATTACGGCCAGAGCGACACGACCAATCGGCGGCCGACGGCCCGTGGTGGTTACAGGTCCTGGGTGCGCTGGCGGGCCAGGTCGGTGGCGGCGGTGTTCGTCGAGGTGTTGTTCCTGTCCGCCAGTTCGAAGACCTCGGTGAGGGTGTGGCCGATGCGGGCGCAGTCCTCAAGGACGCGGGTTCGGTCGTAGCCGTCGAGCAGGGCCGCGTTGTTGATGAGACCGCCGCCGTTCGCGATGAAGTCGGGCGCGTACAGGATACCGGCGTTGCGCAGCAGGTCTCCGACAGCGGGGTCGGACAGCTGGTTGTTCGCGGCGCCGGCCACGACCCTGGCCTTCAGCTGGGGCACGGTCGTCGGGGTGAGTGCGTCGCCGAGCGCGCAGGGGGCGAACACGTCGGCGGGCTGGGTGAGGATGTCCTCGCTGGACACTTCCTGGGCTTCGAGCTCCTTCACGGCTCGGCGTACGGCGTCGGGGCGGATGTCGGCGACCAGCAGGTGGGCACCCGCTTCGGCGAGCATCTGGGCCAGGAAGTAGCCGACCTTGCCCAGGCCCTGGACGGCGACGGTGCGGCCGCTCAGACCGGAGGTGCCCCAGACGCGTTGTGCCGCGGACTGGATGGAGGCCAGGACTCCGGCGGCGGCGGGCTCGTCGGAGTCGACTCCCTCGCCGCCCAGGACGTGTGGGGTGTTCTCGCGCATGAGGGCCACGTCGTCGACCGAGATGCCGACGTCCTCTCCGGTGACAAAGTGGCCGGCGAGCCGGTTGACCGCGGCACCCATGGCGCGGAGCAGTTCCGGTGTCTTGTCCCGTCCGGAGTTGCCGAAGATGACAGCCTTGCCGCCGCCGAAGGGCAGCCCGGCCAGGGCCGACTTGTAGGTCATCGCCTGCGAGAGGCGCAGGGCGTCGCCGATGCCGTCTGCCTCCGTGGCGTACTCCCACATGCGGGTGCCGCCCATGGCGTTGCGCGGTCCGACGCGGTGGACGGCGATCACGGCCCGCAGGCCGGACTTCGGGTCGCTGACGAACGCGACCTGCTCGTGGTTGTCGAGGGCGGGATGCTGGAACAAGGTCATGAGGGCCTCCACCTGGTGAGCGGCTGCGGACGTGGCGTCATCAACGTAGGTCCGCGCCGTTCGCGCACTCCGGTCCAAGCAGCGGTGAAAAGACCGGACCGTCCGTCCGCCGACTTGGTGCGGTCTCTTCGGCCTTCTTTGGTCCGGGTGTTCCCCCGGACGGCTCCCTAACTTCGGAAACGACCGTGCTCGGGCCCTTCCTCTGCATGTCGTGCTCGAGTCTTCCTCGCACGTCGTAAGGAGTCGTCCATGACGGAAGCGACCACCGATCGTCAGCCTCTGCTTGGCTACCACCACCTGCGCTACCACGTAGGCAACGCCAAGCAGGCCGTCCACTACTACCGCACCGCTTTCGGCTTCACGCCCATCGCGTACTCCGGCCCGGAGACCGGCAACCGCGACAGCGCCTCCTGGGTGCTGGCGCAGGGCGACGTACGCCTGGTGCTGACCGCCGGTCTGCTGCCGGGGCACCTCGCCACCGACCAGCAGCATCTGCACGGTGACGGCGTACGGGACATCGCCTTCGCCGTACCGGACGTGCGGGCCGCGTTCGACGCCGCGCTCGCCGGCGGGGCCAAGCCTGTGACCGAGCCGCACGAGCTCGTTGACGACCACGGCAAGGTGGAGCTCGCCAGCATCGCCAGTTACGGCGACACCATCCACACCTTCGTCGACGCGTCCGGCTACTCGGGCCCCTTCTTGCCCGGTTACCAGGCGGTGGGGGACACCGGCAGGCTGGGCGGACTGAAGCCGCTGTGGACCGTGCCGCCGGGCCGCGACTTCGGTATCACCGCCATCGACCACATCGTGTGCAACGTCCCGTTGCACGAGATGAACACCTGGACCGAGTTCTACGAGCGGGTGCTCGGCCTCACCCAGCTCGTCCACTACGACGACGAGACGGTCGGCACTCAGTTCACGTCGATGATGAGCAAGGTCGTCTGGGACGGCACCGGCAAGATCAAGCTCAATGTCAACGAGCCCGCGCAGGGCAAGTCGCTGTCCCAGATACAGGAATACCTGAACTACTACGGCAGCTCCGGGGTGCAGCACATCGCCTTCGCCACCGACGACATCGCCACCACGGTCAAGGAAATGCGGGACAGCGGGGTGCGGTTCATGCGCGTTCCGGACACCTACTACGACGAAGTGCGGGAGCGGGTCGACATCGATGCGCTGGGCCTTGACCTGGACCGGCTCGCCGACCTTGGCGTGCTGCTGGACCAGGACGAGGACGGCTACCTGCTCCAGGTGTTCACCGAGCCCGCCCAGGACCGGCCGACCCTCTTCTACGAGGTCATCGAGCGGCACGGCACCCGCGGGTTCGGCCTGAACAACTTCAAGGCCCTCTTCCAGGCCATCGAGCGGGAGCAGGCCGCCCGCGGCAACCTCTGAGCCGTACACAGGCGGGGAGCGGGCATAGTCCTGCGAGGCCGCGGTGGGTGCTGTGCCCACCGCGTACGCCCCGGTCACGCGGGCACAGATCGAGACATGATGGGGCCGGTGCTAATGTCCAATTTTGTGCAGTTCGACCACACGGCCCGGGGGTCGGAACTCCTGCTCGGCATGGACCGCTCCAGCGACACCCCGATGCACGTACAGCTGGAGGGCGCGCTGCGCGACGCCATCCGCAGCGGCCGCTTCGCCGATGGGACGAAGCTGCCCGCCTCCAGGGTCCTGGCCGCCGAGCTCAGCTGCTCGCGCTGGGTGGTCGTGGAGGCCTACCAGCAGCTCACCGCCGAGGGATATCTACAGGCCCGGGCCGGCGGTGGCACGGTGGTCGTCAGTCCTCCGCCCCCGGCCGGGGACATTCCACGGACTCCTGTTCCTGCGCCGCCCGCGGTTCTGGTCGACTTCGAACCCGGCCTCCCGGACCTGGCCGCGTTTCCCCGCAGTGCGTGGCTGCGGGCGCTCCAGCACACGGTGCGAAGTCTGCCTCACCACGATCTCAACTACGGGGCCGACGCCGGGGTGCCCCTGCTGCGGCGTGTTCTGTCCGAGCATCTGGCGCGTACGCGGGGAGTCCGGACGGACGCGGACGGCGTGCTGGTGTGCGCAGGCGTCACGCACGGCCTGACGCTGCTGTGTGAGGTGCTGCGCGAGCGGGGACATCGCCAGGTCGCTGTCGAGGACCCCGGCTGGCCGCGGCTGAGCAAGGCCGTACGCAGGGCGGGTCTCACGCCGGTCCAGGTACCGGTGGACGAGGAGGGTCTGGTCGTCGACGCGCTGTGGCGGACGTCGGCCCGTGCAGTGCTGGCATCTCCGGCCCACCAGTTCCCGGCGGGCGTCGTGCTGTCGCCGAGCCGTCGGACGGCTCTGCTCGACTGGGCGCGCGAATGCGACGCGGTGGTCTTCGAGGACGACTACGACGCCGAGTACCGCTACGACCGCAGACCGGTCGGCGCGCTGCAGGGACTGGCTCCCGACCGGGTCGCGTACCTCGGCACGGTCAGCAAGACGCTCGGCCCAGGCGTGGGGATCGGCTGGCTGGTCGCGCCCAGAGAGCTACGGCCGGCCCTGGTCGGCCTCCGGGACTGCGGGGACCCCGTCCCGGCCACCCTCGATCAGATGGCGCTGGCCCATCTGATCGAGTCGGGCTCGCTGGACCGGCATCTGCGCCGCACCCGGAGCAGTTACGTGGAGCGCCTGAACACGCTCCGCACCGCGCTGGCCGAGCATCTGCCCGGGGCCCGTATCCAGGGCGTCGACGCCGGTCTGCACCTCACGCTCCTGCTGCCCGACGACGCGGATGAGGCTGCCCTGGTCCGTGAGGCCCGGCGGCTGGGCGTGCTGGCTGCCGGACTCGGCGCCTACCACAGCGGTACGTCGCCAAGGCCCGGTCTGGTGATCGGCTACGGCAAGGTCCGCCGGCGGCAGATCACCGAGGGGATCGCCGCGCTGGCCGAGGCCTACCGGACGACTCGGCGCATCGGAAACTGACCTTTGAACCGGTCTCCACATGGACCGGTTCACCGGCCCCTGAATGGTCAGGTTCATCCAGGAAATCGCCGCATAGCCTCCTTGGCACAGAGCAGTTGGTCACAGACTTTCTGGAGGTAGGGATGGCAACGAAACCGCAGGCAATCAGCGCACCCGAGCTGCCTTCCGTCCCGGCCGCGAAGTTCTTCTACAACCACGCAGTCCGCCACGGCAGTCAGCTGTGGATCTCGGGCCAGGTCTCCATGAACGCAGACGGAGCCGTCGTCGGCGAAGGAGACATCACGCGGCAGGCGGAACAGGTCTTCGAGAACATCTCGGCTGTGGTGCGGGCTGCGGGCGGCGACCTGTCGCACGTGGTGTCCACGGCGACGTACGTGACCGACCGGTCCCTGCTGTTGCCTGTCAATGAGGTCCGCGGCAGGTACCTGACGTCCGATCCGGCGCCCACCAGCACCCTGCTGGTCGTGGCAGGGCTCGCCCGGCCGGAGTTCCTGCTGGAGATCAGCGCGATCGCGGTCCTGCCCGAGTGACCACGCTCGCTCGTAGGGCTCGGCGGGCGCGAGGCACAGCTCCCGCCGCCCCTGAAGAATCCCACTCACCAGGAGACCCCAGATGAGCAAGCCGTTCGCCTCCTCGGCGGATCTGTCCGAGAAGCAGCAGTGCCTCGAAGTGCTCGCCGACGGCGTCTACGCCCTGACCGCCGAGGGCGACCCGAACGTCGGCGCCATCGAGGGCGAGGACTTCGTCGTCTGCTTCGAAGCCCTCGCCACCCCGGTCGCGGCCCGCGAGTGGCTGGCGCAGCTGCGCGAGCACACCGACAAGCCGGTCAAGTACCTTGTCCTGTCGCATTACCACGCCGTACGCGTTCTGGGCGCGAGCGCCTTCGACGCGGAGGTGATCATCGCCCACGACCGCACCCGCGAGCTGATCGCCGAACGCGGCAAGCAGGACTGGGCGTCCGAGTACGGCCGCATGCCCCGCCTCTTCAAGGAGCCGGACTCCGTTCCGGGCCTGACCTGGCCAACCCAGACCTTCAGCGACAGGGTCACCATCGACCTCGGCGGCGACCGCGGCGACCTCGTGCTGGAACACGTCGGCCGCGGCCACACAGAGGGCGACATCGTTGCCTGGCTGCCCAAGCACAAGATCCTCTTCGCAGGTGACCTCGTCGAGGCCCAGGCCGCCCTGTACACCGGCGACGCATTCCACCGGGAATGGTCCACCACCACGCTGGACCGCGTGGCCGACTACCGGGCCGAGGCAATCGTCGGCGGCCGTGGCGCGGTCGCCCACAGACGCGCAGCAGTCGACGCCGCCATCGACCAGACCCGGCACTTCCTCCAGGTCATGCTGCGCGAGGTCGGCGACGTCCAGACGCGCGGCGGCACCCTCAAGGAAGCTTTCCAGGCCACCCACGACGCCCTCGTCGACCGCTACGGCGGCTGGCCGATCTTCGAGCACTGCCTGCCGTTCGACGTGGCCCGGGCCTGGGACGAACTGTCCGGCATTGACCGCCCCGTGATCTGGACGGCCGAACGCGACCGTGAGGTCTGGAACGCCCTCCAGGACTGACAGTGGGACCTTCCCGGCCAGGCCCTCTTCCATCGCCTCGCCTCGCTACCCCGCCCGGTCGGTTGACCGACAAAACCACCTGACCGCCACGACCCGAAGGACCCCGGAGAAACCGACCCCGCGCAGGGACTCCACCATGCCCGAGCACCGAAATCGCGTCGCCCACCCGACAGCTGACGATCAGCGACCGCCTCATCACACCAACCGAAACGGCGAGGCTTAGAAGCCGTATCTCAACCGAACGTGATCTCTTGATTTCTGCTGGTCAGGCATGGTTTCGCTTGGAGTGAGGGAGGCATGCGCAGCCCCGAACCCACCGTCGACATCAGCAGCGCCGTGGCCCGACAGCGGCGGCAAAGCGGCCAACGCCGGCGGCGTGGCGACCTCCGCCCTGGAGATGCAGCAAAACGCTACACGGGCAAGGTGGACCTTCCAGGACACCGAGCGGACCCTGGCAGAGATCATGCACAGCATTCACAACACATGCCTGATCACTGCAGCTGACTACGGCAAGGCTGGCGACTACATCGCCGGTGCCAACATCGCTGGCTTCCTGACCGTGGCATCCGCGATGACCTCTCTCGGCCTGGTCTGACCCGCTGACGTGGGGTTGATCGGCCGATACCCCACGGCGGTCGGTCAACCCCCTGCCACCTCAGCCTCACCTGCCTCGCACCGTGGCACATGCATGAAGGAAGATCCTTATGGCCACGTACGCCTCTCGCTGCCAGTGGCTCACAGGCTGCAGCAGGAGCATGCTGGCTTCATACAGCCGCACCTCTCACCTGCACCGTCGAGGGGCACGGTCCACAGGAGCGGCGACATGAGCACCATCGACATGCCGCATCCCGCGGCCAAACACGGCGCGCTGATCACAATCGACTGCCGCGGCTGTACCACCATGTGGAGCCCTATGGCTCAAACCATGCTCGGATACGCCCCCCAGCAAGTGATCGGCCGCTCCCTCAACACCCTCCTCGCCACTCCAGCACCCACCTTCTGGACCCAGAAGACGGAAGCGGAATGGGCCGGCACCCTGGCCTTCAACCTCCCCCACGGGCACACCCGCCACCTGTTCGCACAAGCCTGCTGCATCGGCATGCCCGACCGTGAGGAATTCTGGCTCATCTACATCGAGCCCGCCGCCGCCGGAACTGAGTGCGTGTTTCTGATCCCCGGTTCTGAGTAGCTTTGAGTCCTACGCTGGCCCGGTGTCCGGGAACGCCGGTTGGGCTGGGGAAAGGATCTGCCGGGGTTGCGGGGAACGGCTGAGGCCGGGTGCCCGGCCCGGGGCGGAGTTCTGTTCGTCGGTGTGTCGGTCCAGGCAGTGGCGGCGGGAACGGCGGTTGCGTAAGCGGCTGGCGGCCGTCCGGGGCGGCACGGGCGAGGTGGAGTGCCCGGAGTGCGGGGCCCGGTGAGTGGCCGGCGTTGACCGCCGTTCGGACGCGGTGTTCTGTTCGCCTCGGTGCAAGGTGAGGGGTTGGCGGCGCCGGGCGGAACCGTTCGGCGAACGGTCACAGTAACCGCTGGGCGAACGCACCCGGGGTCCATTTTCTGTCATCACTCGGTCATTTGCGGTCATTCATTGTGATCTTAGGATTTTCGGTCTGACTCTCGGCTTGAAAGCGGGCCCTGCCCCGTGCGGTCCCAAGCGCCGTGCCCTGGCCCGCAGTTGGTGGTGAGACACCATGCCCGAAGTAGCTGAGAAGGTCGGGAGCGTTAGCGAGTCTCGTTACGAGCAGATCGTTGCCGAGCTGCGCGATGTGGTCGAACAGCAGACGCGTGGGCAGTTCACGATCGGTGACCGCGCTCTGGAGATCGAGCCGATGCGGCAGCGGGGCGGCCTGGTCGGGGAGACGGAGTGGACGGTCGAGGCGTCGCTGAAGCGTCTGGCCGATGACATCGGTCTGAGCGTCGCCACGGTGAAGACCACGAGGTGGGTGGCCTCCCGCTGGCCGAAGGAGCACCGGCAGCCCAAGATCGCGTCCTACACGGTCCACCGGGCCCTGGCGAACATCGAGGACAAGGACGAGCGGTTCGCCGCGATTCTGACGCCGCCGGACGGGAAGGCCCGGTGGACCACGGACGACGCGAGCCGACGGGTGGGGCAGCAGGTCGAAACCCCTATCACGGCGCAGGAGAAGGTCACCGCGATCCATTCGCTGGCTCAGGAGGAGGAGGTCGCCGCGGCGGTGACCACGGACTTCCTGAAGCGTCCGCAGGTGGCGGCCAAAGTGTCGGCGGAGGACAAGGTCCGGGTGGTGGAGGAGTTCACCCGTGACGAGTCGGTCGCGACCATGGCCGCGACCAGCCTGCTGCGCAGGCCGGACGTCGCGTTCAAGGCGATGAGCGACGACACCGCCCGCTTCCAGGTCAACCATGCCCAGCCCGAGCGCAGTCGGCAAGCCCGCGAGCATGCACGATCGTGCACGAGAACGTCGCCCGTGTGAGGGGTGTGTTGACTGAACTAAGATCAGGGTTTCCGCAGGTCAGTGACCTATTGAGGGAGTTAGCGTTAGCTGATGCGTGAGTGATGCTGACGGACTGATCCGTAATCCGGCGTCCTTCGTCGTGCCGCAGACCGGTCGGCTGGAGGAGACCGGAGAAGCCGCTGAGCCGTACCGACTGCTCGACCCCGAGGAACGGCTTGTCGTACCGGCGGCGGTGTTCTTCGCCGATCTGCAGGCGGCATCGAAGCCGCCGACGACGATCCGCTCGTACGGCATGGACCTGCTTCGGTGGTACCGCTTCCTGTGGGCCGTGGATGTGCCCTGGAACCAGGCGACGAGGGTCGAAGCCCGGGACTTCTCCCGCTGGTTCCAGCTCGCCGACAAGCCCGTACGTGTCCACTGGCGGCATCAGCGCAAAGGCGTCGCAGCGGACGTCGTGCCCGCTCCGCGCAGGTCACAGCGGCCAGAGCCGGGAACGCCGAACCCGGTTACCGGCAGGCCTGCGCCGAGCCTGAAGTACGCGGCCTCCACACGGGCCCACTGCGAGACGGTGCTGCGGGCCTTCTACGACTTCCACCTTGAAGAGGGCACCGGGCCGATCGTCAATCCGTTCCCGCTCGACCGGTCTCGCCCCGCCGGCCGGGCCCACGCCCATCACAACCCGATGGACTCCTTCCGCCCCGAGCGGCGGGGCCGCTATCGGCCGAAGGTGCCCAAGCGCATCCCGCGGCGGATCCCGGACGAGCTGTTCAACGCCCTGTTCGCCGCGCTGAAGTACAACCGCGACCGGGCCCTGCTCGCCTTCTGGGTCTCCACCGGCGCCCGGGCCGAGGAACTGCTCACCAGCCGGGGAAAGGATGCTCTGCCCGGCCAGCAGCTCATCGGCGTGCCCCGTAAAGGCACTGGGACCTACCGGCAGCTTCCCGCCTCCACCGACGCGTTCGTCTGGCTGCGGCTGGCCCAGGAGGAAGCCTGGCGCAAGGGGGCAGCCCGGGGCCGCAGCCATACCCTGTGGTGGACCCTGTGACGTCCATGGTGGCCGCTGAACTACCACGCCGCCCGGGCCATGCTGAACCGCGCCAACGACCTGCTCGGGTCGAACTGGACCCTGCACGACCTGCGGCACACCGCGGCTTATCGGATGGCCCGCGATCCGCAGATGTCGCTGACCGACGTCCAGTTGGGTCCTCGGGCACGCCCATCTGTCCACCACCGAGATCTACTTGGCCGCGAGCCAGCAAGAGGTCATCGAGCAGGTCCTCGCCCACCACGCTCGCCGGGAACGGCAACAGGTGCAGCCGCCGGCGCCGGCGCCCGGCTACACCCCCGCCAGCCTCAATGTGCTCTTCGGGCAGGCGAGATGACGACCACAGCCACGACGTCGGCCACGGCCGCCTCGCAGGGGAAGGTCGTCGCGTTTCACGGGGCGGCCCACAAGGCCTTGCAGGAGACCTTCCCACCGCGATCAGTGCCGGATACCTGGCCGGCCGCTGAGTCCCGCGACCAGGTCGTGGCTCTGCTCCGCGAACTTTCCGCCGAGTCTTCAAAGCACGCCCGCTACGTCCGAGTGCGTGGGGCCGACCTGATCATGTGCTGGTTGGAGACCTTCCCCGGGGAGACCTGGCAGCAGCGGTGGCGGGACAGCACGGCGGATGACCACCCGCGGAGCTGGAGCGACCTCCCTGCGTCCTGGCATGCCGAACGCGGCGTTGGCACTTCGTCCTTCCTTCCCTCGGGCACCCTGCATCTGATCTGCGGAGACGTGATCCGGCCCAGCGTGTCCTGGCTGCTGCACCTGCGCTCACCGAACATCCGCAGTCGGATGGAACTGACCCGGGACCCGGACGGGTACGCGGACCTCGCCGCGGTCGCCGGCCCTACGTGGTCGTCCCACCGGGGGCGGCTGGCCCGCCTGCAGATCGCGGTGCTGCTGGCCGCCAAGGGTGGCCGCATCCGCGACATCACGGTCGGCGACTGCCTTGAACTGCGGTCGACCGAGGCCCGCGTCTACCGGTTCGGAGGCACGGGCCGGTCACTGTTCTACAGCTGGCTCAAGGACCTCGGGCAGTTCCCGCCGGACGCACCGCACACCCTTCGTGATGTGACCAGGCACTCGGGGCAGGTCAGCGTCACCGGCCTCGTGGACCGCTACCAGCTTGAGTGCACTCCCGTCCGTGATCTGCTGGTCGACTACCTTGCCGAGCGTCAACCCTCCTTGGACTTCTCGTCGTTGGAGGATCTGTCGCGGATCCTGGCCCGACACTTCTGGAAGAACCTTGAAGAACTTCGCCCCGGCATCGACTCCCTCCGCCTCTCTGCAGAGAGCGCAGCGGCCTGGAAGGAACGCGTCCGCACCAAGATCGACCGCAAGCGCCAACCGGACGGCACCTACACCACCAGCTTGCGGCAGAACTACATCGACCTGCTGACCGCGGTCCGTGCCTTCTACCTCGACATCGCCCAGTGGGCCGTGGAGGAGCCGTCCCGTTGGGGTCCCTGGGCTGCCCCTTGCCCGATCAAGGCCAACGAGGTTTCCCACAGAAAGCGCGAATCACACCGGAAAGCGCGGATGGACCAGCGGACCCGTGAACGGCTCCCGGTCCTGCCCGCCCTGGTGAGGACGGCCGACGACGAACTGAAGAAGGCCCAGATCAGGCTGGAAGCCGTCCGCGCGGCAGCTCCGGGCGCCACGTTCACAGTCCTGGGCGAGACGTTCACCAAGGCCCGGGCAACCGATGGAGCGACCCAGAGCAGATCACGACCGCCTTCGACACGCACGGCAAGCGGCGACCGCTGGGCAGCGCGGAACGCCGAGCCTTCTGGGCCTGGGCCTCGGTGGAGTTTCTCCACCTCACCGGCGTCCGCATCGAGGAGATGCTGGAGGTCAGCCACCACACAAGCTCCCGACCACCAGTGAGATCGTCCCGCTGCTGCAGATCGCCCCGTCCAAGACCGACGAGGAACGGCTGTTGCTGGTCAGCCCGGAACTCGCCGACGTCCTGAGCACCATCGTCTGCCGAGCCCGTGACGCCTCCGGCACCATCCCGCTCGTTGCCTCCTACGACCACGGAGAACGCGTCTGGAATCCGCCGATGCCGCTGCTGTTCCAGTGGTGCAGCGGCGGGCAGAACCGCAGGGTGTCGATGACCACCATCCGTGCGGCACCGGACGAGACCTTGGATGCGGCCGGGCTGACCGACAACACCGGGCAGCCCCTGCGCTATCAACCTCACGACTTCCGCAGGATCTTCGTCACCGACGCGATCATGAGCGGGCTACCCCCACACATCGCCCAGATCCTCGTTGGGCACAAGAACATCTCCACGACGATGGGCTATAAGGCGGTCTACCCGACCGAGGCCATCGAGGCTCACCACGCGTTCATCGCCCGCCGCCGGGCCCTGCGTCCAAGCGAGGAATACCGCATCCCAACCCCGGAGGAATGGGACTCCTTCCTGGGACATTTCGAGCGCCGCAAACTTTCGGTGGGCACCTGCGGCAGGGCATTCGGCACCGACTGCATCCACGAACACGCCTGCATCCGCTGTCCCATGCTCCGGCCCGAGCTGACCCAGCGCTCCCGCCTCGTCGAGATCCGCGACAACCTCACTGCCCGGATCGCCGAAGCGGAACGGGAGGGGTGGCTCGGCGAAGTCGAAGGACTCCGCGTCAGCCTCGCTGGCGCGGAGGAGAAGCTCAGCCATCTGGCCGCCGAGGCAAGACGAAAGACGACCGCCGTGGACTTCGGCATGCCCACATTCGGGCAGATCGCTACACGAACCAGTGATGTCGCGTCCCCAGAACAAGGCGGCTAAGAGGCCCTAACAGAAGTTGTTGATCATGTGGCTTTCTGCCGGCATCGGCCGACAGATCACTCGCGACGGCGGTTGACAGTCTCGGTTCGCGGGCGGCGCCTTCTGTGCGAAGACGGTCCGCGTAAGATCACCGCTCGAGGGGTGATGGCATGGCCATGACTAACTACCGGTGGTGCGTGGCGATCGCGGCGGCACTGCTGCTGGTCGGCTGCGGCGGTGGCGCGGAGAGCGACAGCGGGAACGGCAAGGCGGTGGCGCTCACGAAGGAACAAGTACGGGAGACGTTGCCGGATGGCGAGGCCATGACGCGTTGGAAGGAGTCGGCTCGGCCCACGGCCGTTGAGATGGACAAGCTCTACCGTTCGCAGGCCTGCCCCATCAAGGACAACGCGGGCTGCGAGAACTCCCGCTTCTACGGCGCCTCGACCTTCCGGCACAACGACAACGTCGCCACCGTCACCTTTCTGATCATCGCCTACGACAGCGAACAGGCCGCCCGTAAGGCGTACGACGTGCTCTGGGACGGCTACTACGGCAAGAGGGCGGGACAGCGGGCCAAGACGTTCAGCCTCGGCCCGATCGGTGACGAGCGCGACGCCCGGTTCGGTTCCTCCGGCTTCCATGGCGAGCCCGGCGCCGTGACCCAGACCCGGGTCGGCACGACGCTGCTGTGGACGCTGGCGGATTCCGCGGACAAAGACAAGGATGGCATCGACGAGGACGGTGTCCGGGACCTGGCCACGGTGCTCGCCAAGCGGGCCCGACAGGCCCAGAACGGGGACGCGCCTTCCGCCGCGCTCGAGGGCTGACCGGACGGCCACGCCGGGACCCGCCCCGCTGCTGGAGAGCAGAGGAGCTAATCCACCCGAACTTGGTCCCGCTGCACGAGCTCTTAAGCCGCAGTTCTTAGAAGCCGTTGTCGTACCGATCATGGTGAGCGTGGGTTCGAGTGCGGCGACTCGGGCGGGTGATTTCCGGCTTGCCGGGCATGGAGGCAGGGCCTCCTGCACAGCTCGTGGGTGTCGAAGTCCATGAGCAACAGGAGGCCCTGGTGCCGCAGTCTTCCGTGTTGTTGCCTGCTGCGTCCAACTCGCCCGTCCGGCCGTGTGATTGCCTCGCGCACGTGTACGGCAACGCGGCCGATCGTGGCGAGCGTGTGCGACGCTACCCGTCGGACATGACCGACGCGGAGTGGGCGGTGGTCCGCAGCCTGCTACCGGTGCCGTCATGGATGAACGGAAAGGGCGGCCAGCCGGAGGGCTATTGCCATCGGCAGATGATCGACGCGATCCGGTATCTCGTGGACAACGGGATCAAGTGGCGGGCGATGCCCGCGGACTTTCCCGCCTGGGACCGCGTCTATGCGTTCTTCCGCCGCTGGCGCGACCATGGCCTGATCACCGAGTTCCACGACCGACTGCGAAGCCGGGTTCGCGAGAGCGAGGGCCGGGAGACGGAACCGACGGCCGCGATCGTCGACTCGCAGTCGGTCAAGGCAGCCGCGTCCGTCCCGGCGCCGTCACGGGGTTTCGACGGGGCCAAGAACATCAACGGCCGCAAGCGGCACTTGATCGTGGACTGCCTTGGTCTGCTGCTGATGGTGCTGGTCATCCCGGCCGACGTCACTGACCGGGACGCCGCCTGCGGCATGCTGCCCCGCCTGCTGGCCGGCCACCGCAAGATCCGGCTCGTGTGGGCCGATGGTGGCTGCGCGGGCCGCCTCGTCGAGTGGGCCAGGAACAAACTCCGCCTCACCCTGGAGATCGTCAAGCGCAGCGACGACATGCACGGCTTCGTCGTACTGCCCCGACGCTGGTGCGTGGAGCGCACCCTGGGTTGGCTGATGCGCTCCCGTCGCCTGGCCCGCGACTACGAGACCCGGCCCGCCACCAGCGAAGCCGTGGTGCACTGGTCGATGGCCATGCTCATGGGACGCCGCCTCGCCCGCCGCCGCACCTGATCACTCACCCCGCCGGGCAGATGAACAGGCCCGGCCGGTCCTCGGCCAGCCAGCCTCGCGCGACCAGCCGCTTTGCCTTGACCCGCACACCCTCGACCTTCGCCGGCACCAACTCCAGGCCCAACCGAGCAGCCAGGTCCTTCGCCCGCAGCCCCTCCCCGCCGCTGTTGGCCTCCAGCACGGCCAGCAGCCTCCGGTACTCGGGAGCAAGCACCTGAGCCGTGACGCCCTCGCGCCACTCGGGGACCACCGAACCGGCCACGGGCTCCTTCACTTCGACCGGAACCGGTGTCGGCCGGACCGGCTCCTGCGGCACAGCACCTGCGGCCAGGGCCTCGGCCAGTTCCATGAGCGCGACGACCCGCCGTTCCAGCACGGCTTCCGCCTCTGCCAGCTCGGCCCGAACCCGGTCCGCCTCGGCGCGCAGTTCCTCCACCCGCACCAGGGCAACCGACTCCCGAGCCTCCAACATCCCCATCACCGACGGCACCTGCATACCACGGCCGGCAAGCTCGGCCTGCCCCACCTGGCCGAAACGATCAACGAGTACACCCGGCGGGCCGACGAGGGGAAGATGGGCTACCTCCGAGGAACTGGCCGTCCGCGACGACCGCCGCTTCCGCCAGGGCCTGCGGCTCTCCCGGCTGCCGCACCACAAGACGCTCGACGAGTACGACTTCGCCTTCCAGCCCGACCTCGACCCGCGCAAGGTCAAGGACCTCGCCACCCTCTCGTTCGTCGACGGTCCCTTTTCATCCGTACGCGGGTGGGGACGTTCACGGCCCTGGCAAGATTTTCGTGAAGCGGGGGTGTGCCACCGTGCGCCGGTGACGCTCCGTCACGGGTAGCGGGATTGTCGGCGAGTGTGATGACCTCGTACGAACTGTGTCTCCGCACCTGGATGTGGTGCAGGTGGAACGGGTGTGGGCGGAGGGCGGAGTGGTCCGTATCGCCGCTCGTACTCGCGAGTTGAGTGTGGCGTGTCCGGACTGCCGTCGCGGTTCCGCGCGGGTGCACAGCCGGTATTCCCGTACGCTTGCCGACCTTGCTGTCGGTGGCCGCCCGGTGCTGATCGTGCTGTCGGTGCGGCGGTTGTTCTGTGACGGTGCGGACTGTGGTCGGCGGACATTTGCCGAGCAGGTGGAGGGGCTTACGGTGCGCTATCAGCGTCGCAGCCCGCTGCTGCAGCATCTGGTGGAGATGGCCGGGGTGATGCTCGCCGGCCGTGGCGGGGCCCGGCTCCTGCATATCTTGAAGGCACCGCTGTCACGGACGAGTGTGCTGTTCCAACTGATGCGCATGCGGTTGCCTTCGGCCGTGACACCGCGGGTGCTGGGCGTGGACGACTTCGCGCTGTACGCGGACGTCTACGGCACGCTGCTGGTGGATGCAGACACGCGGCTGCCGATCGAGCTGTGGGCCGGGCGCGATGCCGAGCAACTGACCGCCTGGCTGCGCACGCACCCCGGAGTCGAAGTGGTGTGCCGGGACGGCTCGCTCACCTACCGGCAGGGCATCACCGACGGCGCCCCGGACGCGGTGCAGGTCAGCGACCGTTTTCACCTCTGGCAGGGGCTGTCGAAACGGGTCTCGGACATCGCCGCGGGCCACCGTGGCTGCCTGACCGCGTCAGTCCCCGAGCCCGAACAGGCTGCGTCATCACCGCCGTCGGCGGAACTGTCCGAGGCAGCCGATACTCCTGCTCACCGCCACGCCAAGCAGCTGTTCGAGGCGGTGCACGCGGTCTCCAACTCCGGCAAATCGCTCAGCGCGATAGCCCGCGAGCTGGGCCTGAACCGACGCACCGTGGCCAAGTACGCACGCGCTGCCTCCTGGCAGGAGTGCGTACGGCGAACTCCGCCCCGCCGGTCCACGAGCCTCGACCCGTACCTGGAGTATCTGCGTCAACGCTGGGAGGAGGGCGAACACACCGCGACAGTGCTGCACGAAGAGATCGTCGCCAAGGGCTACGGTGGCCACTACCAGAGGGTCAAAATGGCCATCGCTCCGCTGCGTCGGGGTCTGCCCATCGACACACCGCGCGAGCGACCTCCCTCGCCCCGCCAGGTCGCCCGGTGGATCACCATCACACCGTCCCGGCGCAGCCTGCACGCCACCGAGACACTCCGCCGGCTGCTTGAGCACTGCCCGGAGCTCGACCGAGTCCACGACCTGGTTCGGCAGTTCGCGGCCATGCTCGACGCCCGAGACGCCGCCTCGCTGCCGGACTGGCTTGACCACCTCGCATCCTCCGGCTTCCCAGCCCTGGCCGGCCTGGCCAAGGCCATCCGCGAGGACCAGCCCGCAGTCGTGCAGGGGATCACCACCCCGTTCAACTCTGGTGTCAACGAAGGCCGGATCACGGATCTGAAGCTCCAGAAGAGGATCATGGCGGGCCGGGCCGGAGTTCCACTCCTCCGCCACCGCGTCATCCTCATGGCCGGACTCCGACGCCGCTACCCGTGACGGAGCGTCACCGGCGCACGGTGGCACACCCCCGCTTCACGAAAATCTTGCCAGGGCCACGTTCACGTGTACGCCGACAGCATTCTGCCCAGGCACTTTCTTGGCGGCGTTGGACGGCTTCGTGCCAGCGGGGTTGGTGAACGCAGAGCTTGGTCCGCTGATAGTTGCCGGTGAACCCATACTCCGCCACCAGCCGCCCATGAATCACCGCGGCCTTCATCAAGATCTCGGCCCGCAGCATCGAGTCGACCAGCGGCGCGAACTCGTCGATCACCCTCGCCTTCGATCGCCCGTTCGGCGAACGGCGCGGCGGGGTCGCCGGCCCCGGTGCCGACAGATATTTGCGGACCGTCTTCCGGTCCAGCCCCGTCTCCCGGGCCACCTCCGACAGGCTGATCGCCCCGGACTCCAACAGACTCCGGAAGCACCGCAATTCCAACCAACGATGCGGATCCAGGACCACCGCCGACCGCCTTCCGCCGCCTCTCACCGACCAAACAGCAGAGTGCCGAGCAGCAGGTCCCAACGCATCAGCAACTGTCGTCTTGAGGTGCTCGGCTACCGCCCGCTCCGGAGCGCCTGCCCGGCTGCTGTAGTGCAGCGGTATGACATAGGTGAACACGGCGGCGCCCGCGGGCACCTTCAGGTAGGACGCCTTGTCCCAGCGGGGCGGCAGGAAGAACAGGCTTCCGCTCAGCTCACCGGAGGGCCGGTATCCAGGAGGCGGCGTCACGGTGGCTGACGCCTCGAACACCGAGGCGATCGCGTCGTCGCGCCCGGTGCCCTGCCCGGCGGTCGCGTTCAGGGTGCGGGTGAAGCCGACCGACTGCTGGGCGGCCAGGGCAGCGAAGCTCCTGGCTCCAGGAACAGCCCCGGTCTGGGTCACCCGAGCTGTCGACGGCCACACCTTGGGCACCTTCACCTTTGGCGTGATCATCAGGCCGGACGTCGCCACTGAGCCGGTCTTCTTCATCTCGGTGAAGTACTGCGTCATGCGCACGGCTCTGCTGTCCTTGGCGATGGTTCCGATGGACAGGTAGACGAACTGCGTTTCCCCGACAGGCCGGTTGTTCCTGAGCCAGACACTGAAGAACACAGCGCCTGAGCAGGCGGCGTAGCGGGACTTGATGAAAAACTTCTTGTCCGTTCCCAGCCCCGTGATGCACTCATTGGGAGTCAGTGTCCGTGCCGGAGCTGGGTAGGTGACAGCCGCGGTCGCAAAACCGGGAGTCGGCTGGAGCGCGACAGCGGACGCCTGACGGTCAATCCTGCCGTGGGTGGCGGCCGGCCCCACGACCTACGTTCAGGAAGCCCGGCCTCGGATCGCCGAGGAGCTCGGCATCACGCCGAAGGAACTCGCCGGGATACACCGCCGGTTCGAGGTGATCCCGGGCGCCCAGGCTCAGGTGGACTGGGGCGACGAGGGCAAGATCCTCGCCCACATGGGCATCCCGAAGGTCTACTCCTTCCACATGACGCTGTCGTACTCGCGCGACCCGTTCTGCTGCTTCACCACCAGCCAGGACCTGCAGACGTTCTTCGACTGCCGCGGTGAGGCTCGGAGAACACCCCCGCCCCCCGGTCCATTGCCTCGAGCCCGGCAGCGCCGGACCGTTGCAGCTCGCCCAGTGTCGGGACCCGCGCCCCGACGGGCAGCAGCGTGGTGTGCAACTGGAGATCGTCCTGAACAGGCTCAGCGACAGCGGGGGATGAGAAGGGTACGAGAGCAACGGCAGCCACTACGGCAGCTGTTTTCACAAACGTGCGCATGCGGCGCAGCGTGATGTCTTTCATGGCCTCGCTCGGTGGTCAAGCTGCCCCTCATCGCCTCCCGCAGCACTCATTGCGGTACGAGACGAGAGGCGGTCAGGCAGCAACGGGCATCGGCAGCCTCAACGGTTCTCAGGAGGCGGCACCAGCCTCGCATCCTGCATAACGAACAGATATACGATTTTTGGTCGGCTTGATCGGGACGCCATGGCCGAAGAGTGCATGCCGCCGCCGACGGGTTACCGCGAAGCGCTGTAACCGCCCACTGCGCCAGCGCGGGTTGAGAGGCGAGGCGCGCGCCGGCGCGGCCGCACCGGCGTATCGGGGAATGCCGACTGGCCCTGCTCACGCCCGGCGGTCCGCGTGCCGGTACATGATCGATCAGGGTGGTCGAGCAGGTCAGTGGGCTGAGTGAACGCTATCGCCCGTCCAGTCTTGGGTTGAAGCAGTGGCCGCTGGCCATGGCCGTGGAGCTGGGCCGTCGGGCAGGCGAACGGCTCTGCCGGAAGATGCAGAAGCCGTCGGCTGCGGTCAGAGCTGACAGTTGATCCGTTGAGCCAGCCCTTCGAGGAACTCTTGAAGGGTGGCTGCGGCAAGGTCGAACTGACCGGACCACGAGGCGGTGGTGGACCGCCAAACCCGCCCCGAGCCCGAGAGCGCGAAGAGATGGCCGCCGCCGTCGCTGGCGAAGACCAGGGCTGGCTCTTCCCCGTCGATCTGGATGTCTCCGTACTCGCGGAAGTGGCCTGCGACTGTTGAGGCCGGGTGGATGAAGTAGCCGCTGTCCACATCGGGCAGGAGGACCTCGTCGATCACTCAGTACATCGTGGTCAGGTCCGAGGGAATCGGCGTCAGTTCCACGAGCGCGGCCGTCGTCTTGTGGCTCTCCTCCGTACCGAGCGCGACCACGTTCCTGCCGGGTTCGAAGCCGTGCCGCACCTGGAACGACTGCAACAACTCCACGAGGGCCGCATCCGCCTGCTCACACCAGCCGCGGACCCACTCGGCGTCAAGCCGTTCATCAGCCACGATCGCCCCCTTCGGCCCAGGCAAACTCGCCCGCCGCGAGTCCGGAAGAACATACCGGAGCGTTCACGCAGATCCGGTCAGAGCCGGATTCCAATGTCTCCATCACTTCCGCTTGCACACGCGAGACCTGCAGGGCGAAGCGGGCGAGCGTCACTGATCCGCAAGGCTGCCCGCCCGCAGGTGGCTGACCGCGCGGGTCAGTTCCACAGGCGTGAGACCTCGAGCACGGGACAGGACTTCGCGCTCCGCCGGACGCTGGGCGGCATGCGGAGAGCGGCAGGCGGCGAGGGTCAGGGCCATCAAGGCTGTGTTGGGGTCGTAGTCGTCGGCGCCGTACTCCCGTGCCGTGCGCAGCGCCCAGTCCGCTGCCCGAACACGCTGATGCCGGGCAGCGTGGGGGCCGTGGTGGCTCAGGAGCTGCACCCACACAGGCCCTGCTGATGCCGTGAGCCGCATGAGCCAGTGCGCGTCCTCGAGTTCGCACCACGGGGTCAGCGTCGAGCCGAGCCGCATGCCGCGCAACAGGCCGGCTGGCAGAGCGAGCCGGCCGCCTGCGCCGGCGCGCAGCGCGCACTGCACGGCCAGCAATCGCGCCGGCGCGCCGACGTCCTCAGGCAGGCATACATGCAAGGAGGCCAGCGTGTCCCGGACGAGGACCCGCTCCGGCAGCTCGAGACGGTTCATGCTCCCCAGCCGAGGAGCCGCCCCTGCCGACCGCTGTGTACTGAGGGCGGTGTCGGGGACCACGGCGGTCCGCGGGGTAGCTGCGGCACAGGCGGCGCACACATCTGCCAATCGCCACACCCGGCCGCCCCGTTCCTGCGCAAGGACGAGGAGAACCGGGCCGGCGCATCCGCGGTGGCGTGGATGCCATCGGCAGCCGCGCTCATGGCACTGGCAGGTACGCAGGTGCGCGGGAAGCGTGTCGCGGCGTGCGTGGCCGGCGAGATGAGCGAGGGCTGCCGGGCGCCCGGCCTGCCTTCCCAGACGTTGGCCGCCCGTGGCGCAGCGGTGGCAGTGCAGCGTGGGGGCCGCCTGGATGGGGGCGCAGCTCCACCGTCCAGGTGCGGGGCACCAGGGGGTATGTGGGGCACGGCCTCATGATGTGCGCTGTCCTCCTGCTTCTGCGCCGGCGGTCAGCCGTACGTCGTGGTGCTCGGCCGCGGGGGAGTGGCGGCGGCCGCACACCGTAGTGCAGACCTCTGCCCTGCGCCACGCGGCGGTCACCTGCAGAAATAGGGCAGAGGTCTGCACTGACAGGGCAGGGGTCTGCACCTTCGGATGGTGGGGTGACGATCTTCCCGCCCGACCCGAACCTCACCGCGCTACGCCTGGAGCTGGCGCGCCTGAGGAGCGAACGCGGCTGGACCTACGACGAACTCGCCCGCCGCAGTGGCCTGGCCAGGCGCACCCTCATCGACATCGAGCAAGGCCACACCATCGGAACCCTCAAGAGCTGGCACGCCCTCGCCCACGCCCTCGACGTGTCCATCGATCACCTCCTCGGCACCCTCTGTGAAGGCCACACCCCGCCCGTCGGCACCGCCGACTAGCCACACCATCGAGACCACCCGAACGAGACCCGCAAATAAGACGCCCGTACGTCAACCGGTCACACATTCCCCCCGATTGCGCCGTTGGCGTGAGATTGGCGGCGTGCTCGCTGTACGTGCGGCGCGTCGCTGTCACCGTCGCGGCCATGCATCCCCGCCATACCGCCGAGCCTGGCCGCCACTGGGACGGCACCCCTACCACTCGCCGGCCGCTACGCTCCCTGCGCGTCGCAGCAGACAGCCCCAGCCGTCTGCTGCGCACCGCCCAACCGGCCCCGTGCCGTGCCTGTGGAAACCGCACCGACTGGTACACCAGTCCCCACGGCCGCCCGATCGGCCTGCATCCCCAAGAACTGCCCTCAGCCGCTGTCCCTGCCGCCTGCCGCTGGCACGTTGCCTCCGGCGTCGCCTACCCCTCACACGACGGCTCCGCCTGGTGCCGCATCCCGCACACCCCGCTCTGCCCCGCAGACAATGCCCCCAAGCCGCTGACACCGCGCCTGAACGAGCTGCGCCGGCGTCTCGCCCTGCGCACCCGCCGCCTGCTCGACACCGGCGCCTTCACCCCTGTCGCCGAATCTGAGCCAACCTCACAGGCTGCGGTATGCCGGCCGGCCAGGCCCGTCGTGCAGATCCTCTACGGCTGCTACCTCGCCACCTGCCCAATCGACGCCATCCAGTGCGTTGCCCAGACTCGCAGGCGACACCGCTGCACCAACTCCGTCCTCGACCCCGATGACCCCAGCGGGATCTGGAGACTCATGGCCACCACCGCCCGTCACGGGCAACTCGCCCTAACCGCCCGTGACATGGCCGTCTACGACCTCACCCACCTGCCCTACGACACCCAGATCCGCTGGCGCACCCAACGCTGCACCACCCACGCAGCCGCCCCCGCGGCCGCCGACCTGACCCTCACCGCCTGGGAACCCTTCGACCCACTGCTCCACCACGCCCACATCCACCACCGCCTCCCCGACACCGCCCGGCGAACGGGACGCACCAACTCCCGCACCTGCCCCGCTCGTCCTGCTCGCGGCCAGGCGTGAACCATGCCCCTGCATGCCGTCGAGATCACCCTGACCCGCCCGGCCACACCCGGCGAACTCCGCCGTGCCACCCAGGCCATGGCACTGGCACCGGACGCCGACCGCACACGGCTGATGACCGTCGCCTGGGAAAAGACCGCCCGCAAGGCCCTCCAACGCACCCGGGCCCGCCTGGAGCACCTGCTGCCGATCGACATCCTGACCACGCACTACCCCGACTCCACCGGCAGCGTCCTCGTCAATGTCGCTCTGCCAGAGCGTGTCCACGCCTGGCTCGCGGACGCTGCGCGTCGCGAGGGTTGCAGTACCGAAGCCCACCTGACCGCCGCCGTACACCGCGCCCTGGCGCGTGCCGAGCACGACAGAGCCCGGCGCCTCGACGCTGCACTCGACGAGCTCCTGACCTGGAGCACACCGCATCAGCTGCTGGCCGCCGCAGCCCGCACCATCAACCACATCACCACCAGCACGCAGGGAGCACCAGGGTGCTGAATCCCACCGACGAACAGACCACCGCCGCCGACACCTTCAAGACCGGCGACCACCTTGCCCTCCAGGCAGGAGCCGGCACCGGCAAGACCAGCACCCTCACCCTGCTCGCCGCCGCCACCCCGCACCGCCGCGGCCGCTACATCGCCTTCAACAAAGCCATCGCTCTCGACGCCGCCACCCGCTTCCCACCCACCGTCACTTGCAAAACCGCCCACGCCCTCGCCTACGCAGCCGTCGGACACCGCTACGCCCGCCGCCTCGGCGGCCCCCGCCAGGCCGGCTGGCGAACCGGCCAAGCGCTCGGCATCACCAAACCCGTCCACATCGGCAACCGCGAAGTCACCCACAAAGCCCTCTCCCAGGCCGTGCTGAAAACGGTAACCCGCTACTGCCACTCCGCCGACCGCACCCTCACCCGCCACCACGTACCGCGCCTACGAGGACTCGACGCCCCTGAGCACCACGCCCAACTCGCCGACACCGTGATGCCCTTCGCCCGCAAAGCCTGGGCCGACCTCCAGCACCCGGACGACGGCATCGTCCGCTCGGCCACGACCACTACCTCAAGATCTGGGCCCTCACCGACCCCACCATCGAAGCCGACTACCTCCTCCTCGACGAAGCCCAGGACACCAACCCCGTCCTCGAACACGTCATCAACGCCCAGCGCGACCACGCCCAACTCGTGATCGTCGGCGACTCCGCCCAGGCCATCTACGGATGGCGCGGCGCCCGCGACATCATGACCGGCTTCGACGGCACCCACCTCACCCTGACCCAGTCGTTCCGCTTCGGCCCCCGCCTGGCCGACGAGGCCAACCGCTGGCTCCAGGCAGCTGACGCCCCCATCCGCCTGACCGGCACCCACACCATCGCGACCGTGCTCGCCCCCGTCACCCACCCGCAGGCAGTGCTGTGCCGCACCAACGTCGGCGCCATGACCGAAGTCATGCACCACCTCAACGCCGGCCACCGCGTCGCCCTGGCCGGGGGAGGGGAAAGCCTGCGCGCCCTGGCCACCGCCGCCCGCGACCTCAAAGAAGGCCGCCGCACCTGGCACCCCGAACTCCTCCTGTTCCCCACCTGGAGCGACCTGCAGGACTACGCAGAGACCGACCCCGCCGGCCGGGACCTGAAACCCTTCGTCGACCTCATCGACCAGCACGGCACCGACACCATCCTCGCCGCAGTCGACCAGCTCATCCCCGAGACCTCCGCAGACGTCACCATCTCCACCGCCCACCGCTCCAAAGGCCGCGAATGGAACACCGTCAAGATCGCCGACGACTTCACCCCACCCGCCGACACCGACGAACACGACGCCAACGGCCGACCCGTCCCCGGCCCCATCGACGACACCGAAGCACGCCTCGCCTACGTCGCCGTCACCCGGGCACGCGCCCGCCTCGACATCGGTGGGCTGTGCTGGATCCACGACCATCCCGACTCGCCCCCCGACCTCGGTCTGAGGGACTGTAAATCGTTCGGCCCTGTCTCACTTTCGGTGGTGACTCAGCGTGCTGCTATCCGAGGAGGATCCGGTGACGCAGGAGGGCGAATCCGGCCCGGCCGTACATCTGTCGCGCGATCAGCTTGGCCTTGGTGTTGACGCCTTCTGCGCTGGTAAACCGCCGCATCGGCTGCAGGAGGACTGCGGTACATAGCGGATGGGCGTCCGCGGACCCGTGCACAGCCGGCTCGGATGATGGGCTGGCTGTGCCCAGGACGTCGGCCCTTCCGACGCGGTGCCCTAACGAAGGCTCAACGAAGCCTGAATACAAAGCCCTTGTCGGATCGTTGAACGATCCATTAGCTTTATCCCATCGGCTCAGAGCCGAGCCAAGAGGCGGTCTGGCACCGGCCTTTGCCGTCACCGCCGTCGCCTCCCTCCGCAACTCTCCAACCCTGACGGGAGATTGATGTGTCATGCGTCTAATGAAACGCATCACCAGCACGTTTGACACCCTGTGTCGACCGACGCCGCAGCAGCTTCGGGAAGCCTGGGAGAGTGTCGACGCCTCGCTCGACGAAGTCCTGCCGTACGCCGGTGACCCGGGTGTCTACCCGTACGGTCGGAAGAAGCTATACGCCTCCCAGGACATCGAGATCATGGCCATGAACTGGGCGTCGCACCGTCCGTGTGCCCCACACGATCACGGGCAGTCGTTCGGGTGGATCAACGTCATGTCGGGCACGGTCCGCCACACTCTGTACACCCTTGACCAAGATGACATTCCGGTCTCCTTCCTCACCCGCGAAGAGCAATGCGGATCGCAGTACTTCGCTCCGCGCGGCATGGTCCACGGCATGGAGAACCCGTCCGACGAACTCACGCTGACTCTCCACCTGTACGCACCGCCCATCACCGGCATGCGCGTCTATGACCTGGAGCGCTGCGCGGCCTGCGTGGTCAGTGATGACTGCGGCGCGTGGTGGCCGGATGAGCAGCGACAACTTGTCCATGAGATCAAGCTCCACCGAACCCAGAGCACCCGAGAAGGGGTCCTGTCGTGACCACAGCAGCCCAGATCCACCACGCCGTATCGCTGGAGCGTGCCCTCGATCCCGGTACGGCCGGTTCCGAGCTCGGCGCGCTGCTGACCAGAGGGTCCGTGGACATCGACTCCTTCAGTAGCCTGCAGGAACGGATCTGTCTGCCCAACGGCAGGACTCTCGCTAAGCGATGTATCACCGATCCGGTCTGCCTCACCGCCAGGGACGAGTCGTTCCTCATAGTGCTCTCCGGGAGGGGTGAGTTCATACCCCTTAGTGATGAAGCCTCGGCTGAGCTGGTCGGAGAAGGCCAGGTGCGCCGTCTGGAGCAGGGCACCTCGGTGGGCATACGGCCCAGCACCGGGACCACGATGTGCACTGTCGCCGAGATCTCCGCCGCCCCCGACGCGCTGATCGAGTCCCCGGAGCGCATCTCGGAAATCGCGGTGGTTCCCCCGCTGCGCGACTACTACTACGGCTACTCAGACCGTTACGCGAGCGTCTACGCCGCCGGAGCACCGCTCTGGGAGCCCCCGGAGCCCAATGAGGCACTCGTACAGGCCCTGGAAACGATGAGCATCGAGCCCTGCTCAGTCATCGACCTCGGCTGTGGCGAAGGGCGCGACTCTAACTACCTGGCCACCCAGGCGTTTGACGTGGTGGGCGTCGACGTTGCCCGGCCGGCACTCACCAAAGCGCGGGAGCGTGCCAGTGCCCTGGATACACAGGCCACGTTCCTCGAACGGGACATCTGCGTCCTGGCGGACCTCCCCAGGGAGGAGTTCGACCTCGCGATCAACATGGGCTGCCTGCATATGATCCCGGACAGTGACCTGCGCTCCGCCCACCTGAAGCGCGTGCATGAAATCCTCGCGCCGGGCGGGCTCTTCCTCGTGGCGCACTGCCGGGAGCGGTGGCTCGACGGCTTCTTCTCCGTACCCGACTACGAGTCGGTAGGCCCCGTCGTACCGGGGCGCGCCATCCCCCGACGGATTCGGCTGGAGGATGGCAGCACCACGGAACTGACGCTCCCTCTCGTCCCCTACAAGGAGAGCTCGACCAGCGAGCTCATCGACGAGATCTGCGGGCACGGTTTCTCCCTCGTCTCCGACCTGAGCCGCCGCACGGCCGCCTTCGGGAGCACCACTGTGCTGGCGCTGCGGAAGCGCGTCCTTCATGCCTGAGGGACACAGCCGGTCGTTTGCATTCACTTGGGCGGTCTTCGCGACTCTCTGCATCGCATGGGGCAGCACCTGGGTCGCGATCCGCTTCGGGGTCACTTCGATGCCCCCACTGTGGTTCGCCGCGACGCGCTTTATAGTGGCAGGCCTGCTCCTGCTCCTGCTTGCAAGGTGGCTCGGCGGCTGGCAGCGGATCGCGCGCTCGGACCTGCGGCCACTGACAGTGATGTCGGCCGGTGCCATCAGTGTCTGCTTCGGCCTCATCTTCTGGGGCGAGCAGTACGTCGACTCCGGAACCGCCGGCGTCATGGTCCAGGGGTTCGTGCCGATCGGCCTGTTCTTCTTCGCGGCGACGATGACCCGCGAATTGATCGGCCGGACCCAGTGGGCCTTCCTCGGCGTCGGGCTCTGCGGAGTCGTGCTGCTCCTGTACGGGCAGAGCAGTAGCGACTGGTCAATGCGCAAAGCTCTCGCTGCCGTGGCCATCATCGTTGGCACGCTCGTCTATGACTGGGCGGGGGTCTACGGCGGGGACATCCTCTCCCGCTATCCCGCGGCCCTCATGTCGGCCTTCGAGAACCTGGTGGGCGGCTTGATACTGCTGCCCGTCTCACTGGTCCTTGAAGGAGACCAGATCTTTCGGCAGCCCCTGCCGGAGGAGACATCGGTATGGCTGAGCTGGGGCTATCTGGTCCTCGTGGGGTCCGTGTTGGGCTTCACCGCCTACACGTACCTGCTACGGGCATGGGGGCCCACACGCACCTCAGCGTACGCGTTCGTGACCCCAGTCATCGCCCTGCTGCTCGGTGCGACCCTGGCGGACGAGCACATAACGTGGCAGCACGTCATGGGAACCGTGCTCATCCTCGGTGCTGTGGCCGGGATCACCCGGCAGCGAAATCGAACTCCGCGCGATGACCAGACGACCGGACCGGCTCCGGAGGCGCTGGGAACTCCGCAGCATTAGCACCCGGACGTCTCCCGAGGTAACTCACTGTGGGCCGCCGCGCTCCTGCGGCGGCCCACAACACGTCTCGTATTCCAGCTTGGCCGGCCGGCCAGCATCTTGGGCGCCCGCAGGTGCACAGCCTGCCGTTGCGACAGGGCCGTACGCTCCAGGTCCTCGTCCGGGCGCCCGGTACATCCGCACCGTGTCCACGGACAACTCCAAGCTCAAACGGCCATCCTCAGCGTCCCATCGCCTCCTGCTCGGGCGGCTCCATGTCCAGGTGCCAGGTCCCCAAGCGAAATCTTGCTGGTGATATATGGGGTCACGGTCGCCATGTCCGCCGGGTCGACCTCCCAGCCCTCGTCGACGAGGTCGTTGACCACGTTCGTGATGTCCTGAGCGGTATGGAAAATAAGCGAGTTCGCGAGCAGCTCGTTGAACTGGACGATCTTCGCTTGCTGGCACGGGGTCCTTGTCCTGAAGGACGTCAGAGGCGAACATTGCGGTGCCTCTCGTGCTGTCGAGGGTGTGACGGGCCTGCCGGGATGTCGTGGCAGGCCTGGGGCCGGGCACCGGAGCGGTCCGGTGCCCGGACTGCGCGGTCATGCGCAGGCGGTGCGGTGGTCGGGCTCACGCGACCGGTAGTCGCTCACTCCGAGCGGTAGTCCGGGGCCTTGATCAGCCGGTGCTCGTGCCCGGTGATCTGACCGACGACGACCTGCTCGTCCCAGTCCTGTTCGGCGACGGGCCGCAGGGCGATCGAGACGGCGCCCTCGTAGGTGCCGAAGTGCTCGACGACGACTGCGGTCAACGCGTCGGCCAGGCGGTCCTTCTGGTTGTCGGTGAATTCCTTGGGGAAGTGTGTGATGTCCAGGTGGGGCATGGTGTGTGGCTCCCGTTTCTTGGTGGGCGTGGCTAGTTCAGGCCGAGGCTGGTGCGTATAGCGGTGACGAGTTCGGCGACGCCGTGCCGTTTGAGGACGCTGTAGTGGTCGCCTTCCAGGTCGATCACGGTGGGAGACGCGGCGGAGTAGCTGGAGGTGCCCTCGATGAAGGAGCAGTCGTCGCCCGCTGCCTTGAAGATGGTCACCGGCGCGTCGAGCCGGCGCATGCTCAGCTCGTGGAAGTGGTACTCGAACTCGTAGGTCTCCCCGACGATCCGGGTGATCCGCCGTACCAGCTGCTCGTCCAGGCCGGGAAGCCGGTCGAGGACGAAGGTCACGAAGCGGAGGTTTTACTTGGCGGGAGCCGTGTTGGAGGGGCGGCGTGGTTTCAGTGCGGTGAGTCCGACTCCGGTGATCACGAGCGCTGCCGCGCAGGTCGCCATCAGGCTCATCTCCTCCCCGAGCAACAGCCAGGCCGAGGACATGCCGAAAACAGGTACAAGTAGCGAGTACGGTGCAACTGCGGTGGTGTCGTAGGTCCGCAGCAGATGGCCCCACGCGCCGAAAGCGAAGAGGGTTGCTACCCAGCCCACGAAGGCGATCGCGCTGAGCCCAGCGAGGTTGAGGGAGCGCAGCGCCGCCAGGTCTGCTTCCGGCCCCTCGATGAGCAGGGAGAGGGCGAGCAGAGGCACGGGTGGGATGGCGCTGATCCAGACGGTCCAGCGCAGCAGGTCGGGTGGGGACGCTTTGCGGGTGAGCACATTGGACAGCCCCCAGGCGACGGCTGCGAAGACAACCAGCGCGAAGGCTCCGATGGGTCCTCCTCCCCCTTGATCGGCAGCGGCCAATCCGATGCCGAGCAGGGCCACTGCCATCCCGGCCACGACCAGCCGGCCGGGACGTTCGTGCAACAGAACAGCCGCAATGGCGATGGTGAACACTCCTTGGCTCTGCACCACCAGGGAGGAGAGCCCGGCGGGCATGCCAAGGTGCATTCCGACGAAGAGCAGGCCGAACGTGACCACCCCGAGAACGATTCCGACCGCGAACACCCAGCGCCAAGCAACTCTTGGTGCTCCTACGAAGAAGACTCCAGGCAGGGCAGCCGCCGCGAATCGTGCCGAGCAGAAGAGCAGCGGTGGAAAGTTGTCGAGGCCAACGCTGATGAAGACGAAGGTCACACCCCAGGTGGCTGCCACCGCGGTGGCTAGAGCCATATGCCGGAACGTCATGCCGTTGCCCCGGCTGGCCGACGAGAGCTTCGCTTGAGGAATGTGTTCTTGTGTCACGGCCCGCCCGCCGTCAGCTAAGCGATCTTGTAGTCGATGTCACGGGCATCTGTGATGAACATGTAGCCGGGTATATGGGTGATGGCGAACGGAGGCTTGGCGTCCATCAGTGCAGCCTGTGTGGTCACCCCGCATGCCCAGAAGACGGGCACGTCATCGTCGTGCATCGTGACGGCCTCGCCGAATTCGGGTTGATCGAGGTCGCGGATGCCGAGAGCTTCAGGTGCCCCTATGTGAACGGGCGCTCCATGGACAGCCGGCATGAGGCCGCTGACCTGAACGGCCTTGGGGACCAGTGAAGCCGGGACGGGACGCATGGAGACGACCATGGGGCCGTGCAGCCGTTCTGTCGGAACGCACGGCCGGTCCGTGACATACATGGGGACTGCCTTGCCCTGCTCGACATGGCGCAGCGGGACACCCGCGTCACGCAGCAGCGTCTCGAAGCTGAAGCTGCACCCGATGAAGAACGTGACCAGGTCCTCACGCCACATCTCAGTAGCGTCCGTGAGCGTGTCCGTGACCTCTCCGTCCTTCCACACGTGATAGCCGGGCAGGTCCGTGCGCAGATCGGCCCCGGGAGCCAGGACGGAGCGCCAGCTGCCGGGACCGGTGACCTCCAGGACGGGACACGGCGTGGGGTTGCGCTGCGCAAACAGCAGCGTGTCGTACGCCCACTCCTGTGGCACGGAAAGCATGTTGACCTGAGTTCTGCCAGGGGCCAATCCCGACGTGGGCATCTGCAGCCCGGTTCGGAAGGCTGCTCTGGCCTGCTCCGGGGTCCATGAAGCCGAATCCGGTGTCGTCTGCGGCATGTTGCCACCTCTTGTCTGAGGTTGAGGGCGAACGCGATAACGGCACGTTACGGGATTGTTCAACAATACTTCAAGGGTTGCGGCAGCTTGCGTCGGCAGCAGGTGGAGGGTGGGCTTGCGTATCATGTGCGACGTTCGAGTCGTTGAAGGATCGTTGAACGATTGCTATCATTTTTGAGGGGCGGTCACGGCCCAGGCATTGCTCCCCCAGTGCCACGAGGTGGGGTGCCGTGACCGCATTCACTGGTTCGAAACAGAGGTCATCATTGCCCTGCGAGCGCCGGCCCGCGGTTGCCTGAAACCGTGACGGTGCTGGAGCGCACCCCGCTCCCATGCTCGGTCTGATGTCCTTTCGCGATCCGACTGCTCCTGCATTCGTCGCTGATCATCTGAACCCATGCGTGATGCCCCTGCTGTCGATGCGGCACCTGATCCCAGGCATCAGCGTGCGCAGGCCTTACGCGACGGTGATGGGGCGCCGGGCTTCGCCGATGTCGGAGCGTTCCGTGAGCATGGTGGCTAGCTGAGCTCCATGCCGCGGGTTTCCGGAAGCCCCAGGAGGGCTACCAGCGCAATCGCGTAGGCGATGACGCCGTAGATCAGGGCTTCGCCGACGCCGGAGCGGCCTGCGGTGAACCCTACTGCGGTGGGGAAGAAGGCGCCCACTGCGCGGCCTACGTTGTAGGAGAAGCTTTGGCCGGTGCCGCGGACGGCTGCCGGGTAGAGCTCGGCGAGGAAAGCGCCGAAGCCGGCAAAGATGGCCGAGGCGCAGAAGCCGAGGGGGAAGCCGAGAAGCAGCAGCAGGGTGTTGGCACCGTGCGGAATGTTGATGTACGTCAGCAGGAGGCACGCGCTGAGCAGCGCGAACAATGCGAACGTCTTCTTCCTGCCGAGACGGTCGGTCACGTGGCCGGCGGTGAGATATCCGAGGAAAGCACCGGTGATCAGCGTGAAGAGGTATCCGCCGGTGCCCACGACGGTCAGTCCGCGCTCGGCCTTGAGATACGTGGGCAGCCACGTGGCGATCGTGTAGTAGCCGCCCTGAGCGCCCGTGGCCAGCAACGTTGCGAAGAGCGTTTTGCGGGCCAAGCTCCCGCGGAAGACCGAGGAAAGCGGAACGCGATCTTCCTTGCGTGCCAGTCGCTCACTCACCCCTGGTGCGTCCTGGACGTGGCGGCGTATGTACACCAGCAGGAGTGCGGGCAGCGCGCCGGTCCAGAACATCACTCGCCAGCTGATCGAGGGGGAGAGCCCGCCCATCACGACGGTGGCAACGATGACGGCCAGCCCCCAGCCCACGGCCCACGAGCTCTGGATGAACGCCACCACCCGGCCGCGGTAGCGGGCCTGGGCATACTCGGCCACGAGGATGGCGCCGGCTGCCCACTCCCCTCCGAAGCCCAAGCCCTGCAGTGCCCGGAACGTCAACAGCATGGGGTAATTGGCAGCGAAGCCGCACAGCGTGGTGAATAGGGCGTACGTGCTTACGGTGATGATCAGTGTCCTCACGCGGCCGATCCGGTCGATCAGCGCACCGGCCAGGATCCCCCCGACCGCTGACATCACCAAAGTGACCGTGGTCAGCAGCCCGGTTTCGGCGTGGCTGAGACCGAAGTAGGCGGCGAGCGCCACCATGCTCAGCGGCAGCACTTGGAAGTCGTAGGAGTCGAGAGCGTATCCGCCGAAGGCTCCCTTGAAGGCGCGGCGCCCCTGCTGGCTGAACGACCGGTACCAGCCGAAGGCGCCGGCTCTTGTCTTTTCGACGGGGGGAGGGCTGTTGCCGCTGCTAGTCATCACGACCTCATGCCGGGGTGGGTGCCTTGTGGTCCCCCTGTTGGCGGCACCGGTTCGTCCCTGGGTTCCAGCCTCTTACAGACCCCGGCTTTCCGCATGCCCCGGGTCGGCAGCCGCGGCTGGGACGGCGGAAGCGTGCGTCGTTGCACGCCCGTCGTCGCTGTTGACCTTCTGCCGGGTGGCCCTGCCGCTCGAGCCGCGGCGAGGCCTGGGACCCGGCCGTGCTTTCGGCTCATGCCTGGGACGGGCTTCCCCTGCCGGTTGCGCTGTAGGCGATGTGGGGGAGAGCGGACAGGCGATGGAGAGCGAGGTGACGCACGGCGATAGCGGATGCGGGATCGGCCCAAGCCGACTGCGGGGAGCGAGCCGGAACCGTGTGGGCGGCCGCGTGGCTCGCCTGTGCTTGAAGCACTGCGATGACCGCGGCGAGCTCTTCGGGACTGGGTTTGCCGCGCAGCACTTTGATGGAATTCATGGGTGTACTCCTGGGATACCTGAAGGATGGACGCGCTGGTCGGCCACCTGGTGAGCAGGGCTAGAGCGGGATGTTGCCGTGCTTTCTTGCCGGCAGGGCTTCCCGTTTGGTGCGTAGCGCCCGCAGCCCGCGGACGACGTACTGCCGTGTCTGCGAGGGCTTGATGACTGCGTCGACATCGCCTCGCTCGGCGCTGATGTAAGGGTTGAGCATCGCCTGTGTGTATTCGGCGGTCAGCTTGGCATGCTCGTCCTCCTGCAGGGCGACGGCGACGGCGTCGGAGTCGGCGTGCTCCTGTGGGAACAGCCGGTCCACGGCGGTGTGGGCCCCTGCCGCGGAGATCTGTGCTGTTGACCAGGCCAGGTTCAGATCGGCGCCCAGTTGCTTGGGGCCCATCACCTCGTAGGCTCCGCCGTATGCCTTACGGGTGATGACGGTGATGAGCGGGACGCTGGCCTCGCCGTAGGCGTATATGAGCTTTGCTCCACGCCGGATGAGGCCGTTGTGCTCCTGGTGAGCGGCAGGGAGGAATCCCGGGGCGTCCACGAACGTCAGCACTGGGAGGTTGAACGCGTCGCAGGTCCGCACGAACCGGGCGGCCTTTTCGGCGGCATCGATGTCCAGGCAGCCGCCGATCTGCATCGGTTGGTTGGCGACCACACCGACCGCGCGGCCCTCCACCCGGCCGAAGCCGGTCATGATGTTTGGCGCGAACAGGGGCTGGGTCTCGAGGAATTCCTCGTCATCGAGCACGCGCTCGAGGATCTGACGCATGTCGTAGGGTTGGTTGGGGGAGTGGGGAACGACACTGTCCAGCTCGAGGTCCTCGGCGTCGGTGTCCGGGTTGATGTCGTACGGGTAAGCGGGCGGTTCGTCGCAGTTGTTCGACGGCAGGTAGGACAGCAGCGACCTGACGTAATCGATGGCGTCCTCTTCGTCGCCCGCCATGTAGTGGGCCACACCGGATGCGGACGTGTGGCTGCGGGCTCCGCACAATTCCTCGTAGCCGATGTCGTCGCCGGTGGCCGCCGCGATGGCAGCCGGAGGGGCGGTGCACATGTACGAGGTCCGCTCGGTCATCACCGTGAAGTCGGTCAGAGCCGGTGAATACACCGCGGTGCCGATGCACGAGCCCATGACGAGCGAGATCTGAGGGATCACACCGGAGGAGTGCACGTGGCGGCGGAAGATATCGCTGTAGACCCCCAAGGCGCTCATGCCGTCACCCGGACCGGCGTCGTGGATTCCGATGACAGGACAGCCTGTCTTGAGGGCGAAATCCATCACCTTGACGATCTTCAGGGCCAGCGCATCGTCCAGAGCACCACCGAAAGCCGTGTCCCCCACGCAATAGACGCCCACCGGCCGTCCGTCGACTGTGCCGTATCCGGCAACCACACTGCTTCCGCACGCCTGGGCGCCGGACCACTGTGCGCCGTCCCGCCGGTGCTCTGCGGCCTTGTCCAGCTCGAGAAACGATCCTTGATCGACCAGCTGGCGCACCCGCTCGTGGGCGGCCACACCTCTACGATGCGTCAAGAACGCGCCGCTCCAGTGCTGCATGATGTCCCTTCGCACTGCGGCGGCACGGTGGTTGGTGTCCTCGGCGTCCATGGGCGCCTCTCCTTCTCTGGCGAATAGTGGTGACAAGAGGGACGGGCCACTCCGGCCCCGGCTGTTCAGCGGCACGTGCGCGGCATGGCTGCTCGACTGCTACGCGAGAGCCCTCAGGTCGCGCGCATGAGGGCGCGGCCTTCACGTCTGATCAGTCCCTGATCTCGCAGATCGTGGCGCCCGAGGTCAGCGAGGCGCCGACCTCCGCAGTCAGGCCCTTGACGGTGCCGGAGCGGTGCGCGTTCAGCGGCTGCTCCATCTTCATCGCCTCGAGGACGACGATGAGGTCGCCCTCCGTGACCTCCTGGCCCTCCTCGACCGCGACCTTGACGATCGTGCCCTGCATTGGGGAGGGGAGGGTGTCACCGGAGGCAGCGGACGTGGACTTCTTCGCCGCGCGGCGCTTCGGCTTCGCGCCGGCCGCGAGGCCGGTGCGCGCCAGCGTCATGCCCAGCGAGGAGGGCAGCGAGACCTCCAGGCGCTTGCCGCCGACCTCGACCACGATCGTCTCGCGGCCGGCCTCGTCCTCCTCGGCCTCCGCGGGAACGGCGAACGGCTTGATCTCGTTGACGAACTCGGTCTCGATCCAGCGGGTGTGGACCTTGAACGGATCCTGGCTGCCGGTCAACTCCGGGGCGAAGCCCGGGTCCTTGACCACCGTGCGGTGGAACGGAATGGCGGTCGCCATGCCCTCCACCTCGAACTCCGCGAGCGCACGCGCCGCGCGCTGCAGCGCCTGCTCACGGCTGGCGCCGGTGATGATCAGCTTGGCGAGCAGGGAGTCCCACGCCGGGCCGATGACCGAGCCGGACTCGACACCCGCGTCGAGGCGGACGCCGGGGCCGGTCGGCGGGCGGAAGGTGGTGACGGTGCCGGGCGCGGGCAGGAAGCCCCGGCCCGGGTCCTCGCCGTTGATGCGGAACTCGAAGGAGTGGCCGCGCACGGCCGGGTCGTCGTAGCCGAGTTCCTCGCCGTCGGCGATACGGAACATCTCGCGCACCAGGTCGATGCCGGTGACCTCTTCGGTGACCGGGTGCTCGACCTGCAGACGGGTGTTGACCTCCAGGAAGGAGATCGTGCCGTCGACGCCGACCAGGAACTCGACGGTGCCGGCGCCGACGTAGCCGGCCTCCTTGAGGATGGCCTTCGACGCGCGGTACAGCTCGGCGTTCTGCTCGTCCGTCAGGAAGGGGGCCGGGGCCTCCTCGACCAGCTTCTGGTGGCGGCGCTGGAGCGAGCAGTCACGGGTGGAGACGACCACGACGTTGCCGTGCTGGTCGGCCAGGCACTGGGTCTCGACGTGACGGGGCTTGTCGAGGTAGCGCTCGACGAAGCACTCGCCGCGGCCGAAGGCGGCGACGGCCTCGCGGACGGCGGAGTCGTAGAGCTCGGGGACCTCTTCGAGCGTGCGGGCGACCTTGAGCCCGCGGCCGCCGCCGCCGAACGCGGCCTTGATGGCGATCGGCAGACCGTGCTCCTGCGCGAACGCGACGACCTCGTCCGCCCCGGAGACCGGGTCGGGCGTGCCCGCGACGAGCGGGGCGCCGGCGCGCTGGGCGATGTGCCGGGCCGCGACCTTGTCGCCGAGGTCGCGGATGGCCTGCGGCGGCGGGCCGATCCAGGTCAGGCCCGCGTCGATGACGGCCTGGGCGAACTCCGCGTTCTCGGACAGGAAGCCGTAGCCGGGGTGGACGGCATCGGCTCCCGAATCGGCCGCGGCCTGAAGCACCTTGGCCATGTCCAGATAGCTGGCGGCCGGGGTGTCACCGCCCAGGGCGAACGCTTCGTCGGCTGCGCGGACGTGCAGAGCGTCCCGGTCCGGATCGGCGTAGACGGCTACGGATCCGATCCCGGCGTCCCGGCAGGCACGGGCAACGCGGACAGCGATTTCGCCACGGTTGGCGATGAGCACCTTGCGCACGATGGCTCCCTCCTTGGCGCGAAGCACGGCGGGTGGGGTGCAGAGCACCAGCCGTGCTGTCCGGCCAGCTTAGGGATTGTTGAACGATTCCTCAACGCAGTCCCCGGTGGATTCCGAATGCCCCTCGCAGTTCCAACCGCTCGAGGTGGGTAGTTTTGGGGGTTGACAATAGGCGAATCGACTGATAATCCTGAAAAAGCATTGTAGAACAATCCTACGCCGAGGTGGGCGGAGATCGGACCGCGAGCCAGTTCAGCGGTCCCGTCGATGTCAGAGGCGCCAGCCGCCACCCATCTGCCGCGAATCGCTTCCGGCGGACCATCTGCGGTCCAGGTTCGGTCATGTCCAGGCCGCATTCCTTCCTCGAGGTGCGTCATGCCTCCCTTCGTCACCGCCTCCGCTGCGCGGCCCGACTCGCACGCCGGCGTCGTGGGTTCCCAGGGGAGTGCGACCTGGCTCCTGCCGCCGGCGGATGCGTCGGTCCCGGCCGCCCGTCGGCAAGTGGCGGAGCAGCTGAACGCCTGGGGCCTGCCTCGCCTGGTCGATGACGCCGAGCTGATCGTGTCCGAGCTGGTCACCAACGCGGTGCGGCACGGTTCGAGGTCGGGTCCCGTCTGGCACACCGTGCGCCGCATTCCTGGCGAGGTCCTTGATGAGGTCCGGCTGGAAGTCGGCGACAGCGGCACTCGGAGTTGGGGTGACGCGGGCCGAAGTGACGTCGACGAGCCCGTCGGCGACGAGGCCGATCTCTCCTGCAGCGGGCGAGGCCTCCTGCTGGTCGAGACGCTCTCCTCCGACTGGGGAGTGTGCCGGCTGCCTCACGGTCACGTGGTCTGGGCCCTGCTGTCGAACGGCGACGAGGACCACGGCAGTGCCTGCCCGTAGAAAAGAGTTGCCATTCCGTTGAAGGATCGTTCCGCGAAATCTGACTTCTCCATCGTCGAGCCGAGCAGCCCGTAGCGCGTGGTTCCCTGCAGCGAAGGACCGGAGTGACCAGCGGTCGACGGCAGCCAATGTCTCGATGCCCGCCCTTCCACTCCCATGAGGTCACCGTGACAACCACTCCCACCAGCAGTCCCGCGACCGCGGAGGTCGAGGTGACCGGTTCGTTCGCTTGGTACCGGTCGATGTCTCCGAAGGGTCGCAGGGCCTTCAAAGGCGCGTTCGGCGGCTACGCCCTCGACTCCTACGACTTCCTCGTCCTGCCGATGGCGGTGGTGGCCATCACTGCCTACTTCGGCCTCACCACGGCGCAGACCGGCCTGCTCACCACGGTCACCCTGCTGGCATCAGCGGTCGGCGGGGTGATAGCGGGAGTGCTGATCGACCGGATCGGCCGTGTGAAGACTCTGATGGTCACCGTGGGCACTTATGCGCTGTTCACGGTGCTGTGCGGCTTCGCCACCAGCTATCCGATGCTGCTGTGCTTCCGCACCCTGCAGGGCATCGGCTTCGGCGGCGAATGGGCAGCCGGAGCGATCCTGGTCGCCGAGTACGCAAAGCCGCGCTACCGTGGCCGGGTCCTGGCCTGGGTGCAGAGCTCCTGGGCGGTGGGCTGGGCGCTGGCGGTCATCGTCGGCACGGTCCTGACCGGCAGCCTCGACTCCAACATCGTGTGGCGGGTGCTGTTCTGGACCGGCGCGGCGCCGGCACTGCTCCTTGTGTATGTGCGCCGCAACGTCGAGGACGCCCCGAAGGCGACCGAACACCTGGCGCACAAGTCGGCGCGGCCGCTCCTGTTGTCCGTCTTCCGGGGCGGTCTGGCCCGCAGGACGCTGTTCGCGACGCTGCTGTCCACCGGCGTGATGGGCGGCTACTACACCTTCGCCACCTGGCTGCCCGCCTATCTCAAGACCGAGCGCGGACTGACGGTCGTCGGCACCGGCGGCTACCTGTTCGTCCTGATCACCGGCGCCTTCTGCGGTTACATCACCGCCGGCCACCTCATCGACCGCCTCGGACGCAAGAAGTCCTTCGCGCTCTTCGCGTTGCTCAGCGCAGGCCTGCTCATGACCTACGTCAACATCCCCGCAGGCTCGAACAGCCTGCTGCTGTACCTCGGATTCCCCCTGGGCTTCTGTGCCTCCGCCATCTTCTCCGGATTCGGCTCCTACCTCGCCGAGCTCTACCCCCACGCAGTTCGCGGCACAGGCCAGAGCTTCACCTACAACGTCGGGCGCGCGCTCGGGGCGGTCTTCCCCACTGCCGTCGGCTTCTCCTCCGCCGGCGTCGGCGGAGCCCTGATCTACGGTGCCATCGGCTACGCACTCGCCCTCGTGGCGCTGATCGGCCTCCCCGAGACGCGTGGCAGCGAACTCACCTGAACCAACAGCTCAGCAACTTGACCTGGCGCCCAGTGGGGTCGGCAGCACCCAGCCAGCCACCACTGTCATGCCTCGACCGTCCCGGGTTCCCGGAGACGCGCACAAGGGGCGCCAGCAGCGGCTCTGGCCGCGGCGGATGCGGCCGTTGATCTGGTCGATCTGCTCGGGGATCGTCGCCTTGATGCAGCGCCGTCGCAGGTAGGCGCGGACCTCGTGGATGAGTAGCCCTTGTCCGTGACGATCCGCTCGGGTCGGGGCCCGGGGTGACCGGGCCAGCGCCGCTCGACACGGATACGGGCCATGACCTGCTCGAATCGAGTGCAGTCGTTGACGTTGTCCGCGGTGACGGCGAAGCCAGCGGCCGGCTCTGCCTGTCACAGGTCAGGTGGATCTTCGTGGTCAGCCCGCACCGGCGCCGGCCAAGTGCGTCCCCCGGCCAGTCCTGCCTCCAAAATCTCCCTCGCCATGGCCGCCCATGCCTGCCTGACCATCCTGCGGGCCCGCGAGCTGGATGCCCTGATCCGCCGACTTGGCAGAACGCAATCCGATGGCCAAGGCGGTCGCCGACTTGTATCGGGAAAGGTATTCCCCGCCCGTGAACGACGACGCCGCCCGCGCGTTCGCCGCCGTCATGACGCTCGCCCAAGGCATCGACAGTGGCGGCTCGGCGACCGGGGCCGTCATTCGCTCGGCACTGATCAACACGGACATTCCGGGGCGGGGCACGATCATGCCGTGGGACGGCGTGAAGTTCGACGACGACCATCAGAACATCGGGGCCCGCGTCGTCGCCGAACAGGTACAAGACAGCCACTACCGCCTTGTCTACTCTCCCGGACGTGGCGCAGTCCGAGATCATGTCGGAAACGCAGAATAAGCCCCCCGGGGAATCGCCTGAGCCGGGATCCACCCCGGCAGGCGAGGCCTGCGGCCGGTCAGGCGGGCAGCAGCTCGCTGTAGCGTTGGATCAACTGCTTCTCCGCGTCACTGAGGTAGGAGGTCAGCAGCAGCTCCGCCCGTACCTTGTCCCCTTCCTGGAGCGAGGCAAGGATTTCCCGGTTGCGCTCCAGGTACGGCTCGTGGAAACCGCGCGGATTGTCCATCGCGTGAAAGACGAGCCTCAGCTCGGCCAGCACTGCGCGCATCACCTCGTTCACGCGCCGGCTTCCGGCCAACGCCACGACGGCGTAATGGAAATGGATGTTCGCCGTCCCCAGCTGCAGCCAGGAACCGTCAGCCGCCGCCCTGTCTCCCTCGGCGACCGCGGCCTCGGCCGCGGACAGGTCATAGGGTGGGACCCCCAGGCCACGGACGGCCGCGCACTCGATGAGCCTGCGCACCTGGTAGATGTCGTTCACGTCCTGCACGGTGAGGACACGGACGAACACGCCTCGGTTGAGTTCGTGGACCAGCAGTCTCTCGTGGGTGAGCAGGCGGAAAGCCTCCCGGAGAGTGTTGCGCGACACGCCAAGGGCGGTGCCGATGATCTCCTCCGACAGCTTGCTGCCCGGTGGCAGGTAGCCCTCGGCGATACGGGACCGCAGGATGTCAGCCACTCGCTCTGCCGTGCTGGAGCGTCCCAGAAGCGCTCGGTCTCCCGCAAGCACAGACGGGTCCATATCGGCTGTCATTCTGCTGACCTTCTCCTTCTCCCACGTCCGACAGTGTCTGTGACCGTCTTTCGGCTCGGCTCGGTTCCAGTCAACCGGAGATCAGCAAACAAAACAACAGAGCCACTGTCGGATCGTTCAACGATTCTATAGTATGGTGGTAGAAAATGAGCTACCTTGCATAACGGGAGGATCATCGATGTCAAGCACTTCCGTGTCTGGAGCCCTAGCCCCAACGGAAGCACGGAGCAGGTTCCGCAACGGGGCCGTCGCGCCCACCACTGGCTGGTGCGCTGGCTACACCCAGGCCAACCTGATCGCCGTACCGGCCGACTGGGCCTACGATGTCCTGCTCTTCTGCCAGCGGAACCCCAAGCCGTGCCCCGTCCTCGACGTGACCGACGCCGGATCCTGGACGACGATCCTGGCGCAGGGTGCGGACCTGCGCACCGACATCCCCCGCTACCGCATCTGGGAAAACGGCGAGCTGACCGGCGAACCCACGGACGTCATGGACGTCTGGCGGGACGACCTCGTCTCGTTCCTCATCGGCTGCAGCTTCTCCTTCGAAACAGCCCTGGCCCAGGCAGGCGTGCCGTTGCGCCATGTCGACCAGGGGCGCAACGTTGCCATGTACCGGACCGCACGCGAGTGCAGACCGGCCGGACGTGTCGAGGGGCCCATGGTGGTCTCGATGCGGCAGATCCCTGCGGACCTGGTCGACACCGCCACCCACCTCAGCGCGCTCATGCCTGCCGTTCACGGAGGCCCCGTTCACACCGGCGACCCGGCCGATCTGGGCATCGAAGACCTGTCCCGACCCGACTTCGGCGACCCGGTGGATGCCGAACCGGGTGACGTTCCGGTGTTCTGGGCCTGCGGTGTCACGCCCCAGGCCGCCGTCATGGCATCACGGCCACCGTTCGCCATCACCCACGCCCCCGGCTACATGTTCATCACCGACGCCCGAGACACCGACTACCGCATCGCATGACGGCACAGTGGGAGATCGTCCCGTGCGGACTCCTCCGGGAGGATAAGCCAACAATGACGGACCTCGTGATCGACCTCAACGCCGACCTCGGTGAGGGCTTTGGCCGGTGGACTCTCACCCATGACACGGCCATGCTCTCGGTGGTGACCAGTGCCAACGTCGCCTGCGGCTTCCACGCAGGCGACGCGAGCACGATGCGCCGCGTATGCGAGACAGCAGCGGCGCGCGGGGTACGGATCGGTGCGCACGTCTCCTACCGCGACCTGGCCGGCTTCGGCCGCCGGGCCATGGACGTTCCCGCGCAGGTACTCGCCGACGAGGTCGCCTACCAGATCGGTGCTCTCCAGGTGTTCGCCCGGGCAGCAGGCGTGAACGTCGCATACGTCAAACCGCACGGCGCCCTCTACAACCGGGTCGTCACCGACCAGGAGCAGGCCGCCGCAGTCGTCGCGGGGGTCCGGCTCGCCAGCTCGGAACTGCCCGTTCTGGGTCTGCCGAACTCGGTACTGCACGACGAGGCACGCCGCGTCGGCCTGCCGGTAGTCGACGAAGCCTTCGTCGACCGCGCCTACACGGCCGAGGGCACCCTCGTTCCACGCAGCACCGAAGGAGCCGTCATCACCCACCCCCGGCATGTCGCCCGCAGAGCCGTCGAAATTGCCCGGAACGGCCGGGTCACATCGCTCGACGGCAGCCCCGTGAACGTACGGGCACGGTCCCTGTGCCTTCACGGCGACACCCCCGGAGCCGTCGAACTGGCCAAGCAGGTCCGTTCCGCGCTGCAGGCGGCCGGCGTCAGGGTGGAGGCCTTCGCATGAGACTGAAGCCGGTAGGGACCGATTCCGTTCATCCCCCAACCTTCCGGCACGCGGGCACCTCCCGTGGGGCCACGAACGCCGAAGGGCACAGAGCATGAGTGACGGCAAGATGGAGGTCGTACGAGCCGGTGCGCTCACCACGGTTCAGGACTTGGGTAGATTCGGCTACGCCGACCTCGGCGTACCGCGCTCGGGTGCGCTCGATCAGCCCGCACACCGCCTGGCCAATCGTCTGGTGGGCAACCTGCCCGACGCTGCGACACTCGAGACCACACTGAACGGCGTGGCAGTGCGCATCACGCGGCCGGCGATTGTCGCCGTGACGGGTGCACCCGCACCGGTCAGGCTCGACGGCCGCCCTGTTGCCTGGTCCAGCCCCGTGTTCCTGCCGCCCGGCGCTGTGCTCGACATCGGTCCGGCAACCAGCGGTCTGCGCAGCTACGTGGCGGTCAGCGGAGGTATCACCGTTCCTGCCGTCCTCGGCAGCCGCTCCACCGACCTGCTCTCAGGTCTCGGGCCGACCCCCCTGGTAGACGGCGTGACCCTGCCGGTGGGCGACACCGCCGGCCCACCAGTGCACTCTGACACGCTCCCGTGGCAGGCACCCCCGCAAGAACTCGTCCTGCCCGTACTGCTCGGCCCGCGGCACGACTGGTTCACCCTCTCCGCGATCAACACGCTGGCACGTGGCCGTTACCAGGTCTCATCGAACAGCAATCGCATCGCCCTGCGAACGGACGGCCCTGCCCTCGAACGCGCCGTTCACCGCGAAATGGCCAGCGAGGGCATGGTTGTGGGCGCGATCCAAGTACCACCCGACGGCCGACCGGTGATCTTCCTCGCCGACAGCCCCACTACCGGCGGCTACCCCGTGATCGGCGTTGTTCCCGAGCCCAGCCTTGCCGCGGCCGCCCAGGCAGTCCCTGGCCTGCCCGTCAGATTCAGCCCGATCCACCGCCGCCCGAGCACCAAGCGACCTGCGGGACAGCGCTCCGCCCGGCATGCCAACTGCGACTCCGTCACGACCCTTGAACAGGTCTAGCGGCGAGAATGGCAACGGCCTTTATCCGGTCGACCTGCAGTGTGGCAAACATCGGCAACCCTTGACTTACTGATCGTTTCAGAATGAGTTGAGCTGCGGTCTTGTGCTCGACGATCTTGGTCGGCAGAGTGTCCGGGGTGCGTGCTGATCTTGTTCCTGACGGCCTGTGGGTGCGGGTGGCCCCGCTGCTGCCGCCCACTCCCGAGCGGCGCCGTCGCCACCCCGGGCGGCTGCGTGTTCCCGACCGAGTGCCACTCGCCGGTGTGATGTACGTGCTGCGGACCGGTGTCGCATGGCGTGATGTCCCCGCGGAGACCGTGGGCTGCTCCGGTGTGACGGCCTGGCGCCGACTGCGGGATTGGACCGAGGCCGGCGTGTGGCCGCGTCTGCACGCGGCTCTGCTTACCGAGCTTCCCCGCGCCGGCCTGCTGGACCTGGACGACTGCTCCGTGGAAGGGTCGCACGTCCGGGCTCTCAAAGACATCTCAGGGAGCCAAGAGGTCGAGACGCCTGCCCGGTGGAGGCCGTGAGTAGTGGGGCGAAGGCGTGTTGTTCGTCGTTGCCCTGCCGTGTCGGAAGGCAATGGTGGAGCTGGCCGAGTAAGCGGTTGAGCAGGTTGCGTTGAGCAGGGTTGTGCCAGTCTCCGTGTTCGCGCCGACGTCGGTAGTGGGCGTCGGCTTCCGGTGAGGCTTGGAGGGCGGCGAAAGCCCAATCCAGCGTTGATGAGCCGGTTGTTGTAGATGCCGCCTGCCGGGGTCGCCTCTCGCAGTGTCACCGGTAAGCATCGCTTGTAGGGCATGGGCTCGACCTTGCCCTGGGTCTTCCGGCGGCGGCGGTCGGCGAGAGGCGCAGATGTGCCGCGCAACAGGTGCGTTCACCTTTGGCTTCGGGTCTGCGCCCGTGCGATGAGCTGGTCGAGTAGCGCGAGTAGCACCTCACGCACGGAATCCCTGCTGCGGGCGTCGACCATGAGGACGGCGGTCTGCGGATCCTGCAGGTTGAGGGCCGTGCGGACCTGTTCGGGGGTGTAGGGCCGGACACCGTGGAAGCAGTTCACCGCGATGACGAACGGGGTGCCGCGGTTCTCGAAGAAGTCGACCGCTGCGAAGCTGACCTCCAGACGGCGGGTGTCGACGAGGACGACCGCGCCGATGGCGCCCCTGAGAAGGTCGTCCCACATGAACCAGACGCGTTCCTGGCCGGGCGTGCCGAACAGCAGCAGTGTGGCGGCCTCGAGGGTGATCCGGCCGAAGTCCAGGGCGACGGTGGTGGTCGTCTTACTGTCGACGGGGCTGAGTTCGTCGATTCCAGCGCTGGCAACGGTGAGTTGCTCCTCGGTGCTCAGCGGAGTGATCTCGCTGACGGCGCCGACCAGGGTCGTCTTGCCGACGCCGAATCCGCCGGCGATGAGGATCTTTGCTTGAGGAGGCGTGCTAGAGATCTTCAAGGCCCTTCCTGATCTTCCGGAGGAGGTTGGTGTCACAGGCGTCGTCTTCGGTCAGCGGCGCCTGGTGGTGGACCAGGCCGCGGGCGACCAGCTCGCTGAACATCGCCACGACCGTGGTCAGCGGTATGTGCAGCACGGCGGCGATCTCGGCGACGGCGCGCGGGTCTCTGCACAGGCGCATCGCGGTCTGCCACTCCTCGGGCAGGCCACCTGCGTGTTCGGCTGGCACCGCGGCCATGACGGCGGAGTGCATGGACAGCGGTTCACCGTGCCCACTGCGGTGGGTGGCTGTCCGGGCCGGGGCGAGCGCGAACAGGCGGGTCCGGCGAGCACTGTCGCCGTGCATCACTGTGCGGTCAGCTCCACGCGGGGCTGGCTGCCCATCTGCGCGGCGTACGCCTTCGCCTTGCGGATGATCTCCGCCAGTGCGAGGCCGATCTGGGCGGTCGCGGCGGCGACGACGAGCAGAGTGCTGCCGTCCCCGCATGCTGTGATGATGATGTTGCGCGCTTTCATGGTTACCACCGTGTGCGCGACGTTGCTGCCGCCCACTGCCTGGGACATGGAGGCCGACAGGCTGGCCATCCCGGAGCAGGCGGCGGCGATCAGCTGCGCGTCGTCGGTGGTGAGTCCGTACGCGGCCCTGGCGATTCCCTCGTTGGACAGCAGGACCAGCCCGATGATGCCGTCGACGCGGCGGAGGCTGTCGCGGAGCATGTCGTAGATCCCGGAGTCTCCTTTGCCAGCGGGGGCGATGGTGTTGGGCAGGGTCTCAAAGGCTCTGGTCATGGGGACGTCTCCTCATCGGGGTCGGCGTAGATCGGAAAGCCGGCGAACTGGGCCGCGATCTGGTCGGGAGTGCGCTCGTCGACGTCGTCGAGAGCCACGGGATGCGGTGGGGGCCCCCAGGTGCGGTCCGGGGCCCCGGGCCGGGCCGCGCCAGCGATCTGGCGGAGCTGTGCGGCTACATGGGCGCCGCGTGTGCGCCGTGGCAGGCCGTCGGGTGTGAGCGTGGGGGCGGTCGGCTGCGCGGGTGAGGGCTGCGTGGGCGTTACGGTCGCATGGGCGGGGGTGTCGGCCGCGCGGGCCGATGACGAGGCGTTCGCGGTGTCGCCGCGTGAGTTGGGAGGGGACGCACGGGTGCCGGGCTTGCGCCAGGGCAGGCCGCTCGTGGTGACCGCAGGGGCTTCCTGCCCCGCAAGCAGGGGCCCTGGCGACGCACAAGTGTCAGACCCGGCCCGTTGATGAAAAGGCCTCTTCAGTTCGGGCTCGCCGGAATGGGCGGCGTTACTTGCGGCGGTCAGCGCAAACTGCCCACCATGCTGAGTGGCGTCCTCCGCCAGGTTGGATGAACCGTGCTCTGACGTGGAGTGCGGGGCGTGCTCAGCCACGGGTTGCGGGACGTGGGTGAGCAGGGAGGCGGGCACCATGACCACGGCGGACAGACCTCCGTAGGCCGAGGGCCGTAGCGTGACGCCGATGTTGAGCTGTGCGGAGAGACAGCCGACGACGAAGAGGCCCAACTGATCGCTGTCCGCGATCTCCGCGAACAGCGGGGCGATCCGCAGGCGGCCGTTTAGTTCCGTCAGCAGACTGTCGGACAGACCGTTGCCCCGGTCCTCGACTTCGAACGCGATGCCTCCGGCTGTACGGACGGATCGTACGACGACGCTGAGCTGGGGGGCGGAGTAGGCGAGCGCGTTGTCGATGAGTTCGGCGAGCAGATGGGTCGGGGCGCCGGCCGCCTCGGGAACGATCCAGCCCTCGGCCCCGAACTCCGTCTGCACACGCTGAAGGCCCGGGGACTCGCCGACCGCGTCGATCACGATATTGCCGGCCGTCACCGGCCGGGTGTGCGGGTGTGGCACGGCACCTCCGGCGAGCAGCAGAAGGTTCTCCAACTGCCGTCGAAGCCGGACGATTTCATGGTCCAGCGCGTACAGGGCTCCCCGGGTCCCCGCGTCCTGGTCGGAGCGTTGGTGCAGTTGGTCCAGCTCCCGCAGCAGCGCGGCGACCGCGACGAGGGCCTGCCCGGCGACTCCGGCGCAGAACCGGTTGAAGCCGTCCCGCTCCCGATGGACGGCGTAGGCGGAATCCAGCGCGTAGCGGGCGAGCCGAGCCACGGCATCGCTGATGGCGCCGAACTCGTCGCGGCGTCCGGTTGCTTCCGGCAAGCTGCCCGTGTCGATGGGCAGTCCCTGCTGGAGACGCACGACCAGTTCCGGAAGATGCTGTTGGGCGACGGTCACAGCGGTGATCCGGGCCCGGTCCGCCCGGCGGATCACGGCACGGCCGACGGTGGCGACAACCGCGGTCACCACGATCGTGACGAGCGCACCGGATCCGGCCAGGGCATAGGCCTCGTACTGAAGCAGCCGACCGGCTTCCTCGTCCCTGACCGAGCCGCCGCGCAAGGCCCCGGCCTGCCGGAGCATCAAGGCCGTGGAGGCCACGACGTGGGCCGTCATCGCCAGGGCGACGACGACGGTGACAAGGCGATAGAGGGTGCGCAGCGTAACTGGGCCGGACGGCTCGTCACGCTGGTGGAGCGGCGAGGGGCGTGCCATGGGTGCTGTGGACAACGATCCTCCTGGAGAGGGCACGGAGGTGGAGCAGCGGGCGGAAAGGGTGCCGTCGGACCGTGCGGCGGCTCACCAGACGGGCGAGCGCCAGCCCAGCAGTTGCGGCCCGGCGGTCGTCAAGGAACCGGCTAGGCCCGGGCGAATTCCTTCTGCGGGTCGACATCGGTCACCTGTGTGCGCAGGACGCCAACTCCACCTCCGGCGAACTCGCTCTCTCGGGCCACCTGGGTGCGCGGACCGCGTTTCACGAGCTGGCGCAGCATGTGCCGGGGTGTCACCTCGACCACTCTGCCCTCGGCGTCGACGACGTCAGCGAACACCAGTGCGGCCCGGGGCAGAACGGCCGCATGCTGTCCAGGTGTCGGGGGCGCAGGCACACACGTCCTCCTACCCGGTTTCCTAGGACGCCAGCCTGTAGCCGTCGAGCGTGTGCACGTCGACGTCGGAGGCGAAGACGTAGGCGCACATCTCCGTGCCGTCGGCGATGATCCGGTCCATGAAGTGGCCGGCGTGGTGTCGCTCGCCTTTCTGCATCCCCTGCATGTCGGGGGCTGCCAGGAGCATGGTGTCGGCGCGGCCGGTGGCCTGAGTTGCGTAAGCCGCCCAGCCCAAGCAGGGCCGACGGGCGATCGGGACGGCAAGCGGTCCGAACTCCAGTGGGCAGTGGATGGTGAGCGTTCGGCTAGGCATGGGTGCCCACCGGCTCGTGCGGCATCTAGATGACCTCCCTTTCGAGGGCGGCCATGTCTGGGCTGCTGTACATCGGAGTGGAGTACGAGCGACGGGCCACCCACCACCACCCCGTGGCCAGCAGCAGCACGACGACCAGAGCCACCGAGGCGTAGTTGAAGGAGTCGAGGGTGACGGGATGGCTCTGCGGGAGGCAGAACAGCACCGTTACGACGGCCACCCATACGACCGCCACCCAGCCGATCGGCCCGCTCCAGCGCCCGAGGTTCCAGGGACCCGTGGGGAACCGCTGCTTGGCACGCAGTCGCAGGTAAATGGGAATGGCATAGGCTGGGGTGATACCGATGACATTGATCGCCGTCACGGCTCCGTACGCCGTCACCGAGTACAGCGACGGCAGGGCCAGCACCAGTGGCACACCGACCGAGAGCCACACGGCCGGAGCGGGTGTGCCGGTCCTGGCGGACACCCGGCGCCACAGTCGCGAGCCCGGCAGCGCACCGTCCCGGGAGAACGCGAACACCATGCGGCTTGCCGCGGCGACCTCGGCGTTGCCGCAGAACAGCTGGGCCACGATCACGATCAGCAGCAGGACCTTGGCTCCGGCCAGACCCACGGCGTCGAGGAAGATCTGCGCCGGCGGCACCCCGGTAGCGGTGGCCTGGGTGCCTGCATAGTCCTGGATCGCCCAGGTCAGCCCGGCCAGCAGCACGAACCCCGCAATCCACGACACCCAGATCGAGCGCACGATGCCACGGGCGGCTGACACCTGCGCCCGGGTCGTCTCCTCGGACAGATGCGCAGAGGCGTCGTAGCCGGAGAACGTGTACTGAGCCAGCAGTAGTCCAATCGCCGCGACGTACAACGGGCTCGACCAGCCGGTGCTGTTGGCGTAGTGACCGAACACGAACTGAGCCGACTGGTGCTCGCTCGGCACGATCGCCAGCACGGCGACGATGACGGCCACACCCAGCAAATGCCACCACACGCTGATCGAGTTGAGGATGCTCACCAGGCGCACCCCGAACAGATTCAGCGAGGCGTGCAGAAGGAGGATGCAGGCGAAGATGACCAGGATCCACCCCGAGGTGGGCTCGAAACCCCACTGCAGGTTCAAAAAGGCACTGGTGAACAAAGCGGCACCGTAGTCGATTCCAGCGATCGCGCCGAGCAGGCCCAGCAGGTTCAGCCACCCGGTGTACCAGCCCCATCGAGGGCCGCCCAGCTGGTGCGCCATGTAGTACAGCGCACCGGAGGTAGGGTAGGCGCTGGTGACCTCGGCCAGCGCCATGCCGACGCACAGGACGAACAGACCCACCCCGACCCAGCCCCAGAGCATCACGGCCGGACCTCCGGTGTTCAACCCGAACCCGTAGAGGGTCATGCAGCCGGACAGCACCGAGATGACGGAGAAGCTGATGGCGAAGTTGCCGAAAGGGCCCATGCGGCGGGTCAGCTGCGGTGTGTAGCCGAGTTGGGAGAGCAGCTTGTCGTCCTCCATGGACGACAAGTCGGCCGCTCTTGCGGAATGCGACAACGGAAAAGACCTCCTTAACGGACCTGGCAAGTCGTACGGGCCAATGCGGGTGAGGGCATGCCGCCGCATGGCAACCTCCGAAAGGGCCGGTGGCCGACCGCACCAGGCCGACCGCGTGGGCCTGGGCGGCCATACCGGGTTCAGCCGTAGCGCGCCCCACGTGAACAGGCCGCCTCAGCCGCGGCCAGACACTGCGCACGCGCCCACACGAACTCCTGCTCGGCGAGGTCTGCACGGCCGGGAACGTCAGTGACATGCATCCACGGCTGGTGCGTGGCGTACACGCCGATCGCCCCGAACACCTCCGCGGCTTCAGAGAACCGGCTCCCCGCCCACAACGCGTGGGCAAGGTGGTTGAGGTCCAGCGCCGCGTACGGCGCGGCGTCCGGGTGCCTGAACCATCCCTGCAACGCCCGGTCGGTGTCACGGACGATGTGCACGCGCCGCCACTGCTGGCGTACCAGCGGATCGGCTTCGCTGCCGGTCCTTTCCCGCTGGGTCCGGTAGTAGCGCGCGTATGCGTACAACGGCAGTACGAGCACCGCCGACCCCTCCGGCACCAGTGAAGCCACCCAGTGCACGAAATGCAGTGCGTCGGCCGGTGAGCCGCCGGCCCGGGCGTAAAAGAACTGCAGCATCCGCTGGTACGCCTCACGGTTGAACGGATGCCGGATGTGCGTCTCCTGCAGCAGCTGCCATGGGCCGTGGAGGAGTGTCCGCTCCGGCGGTGGTACCCGCTGCTCCTGCCGCAGCTGTTGCTCGTCCAATTGCGCCAGTGCCAGCAGGCAAACCCACGGCACCGGATCGTCCGGCAGACAGTGCGCGGCCAGCTCGCACGCCTCCCGGGCCTGCTGGGCCAGCTCCTCCTCCCGGAAGTGCCGGTGCCGCCGCGCCTGCAAGGCCCGTTCCACCATGATCCGCGCACGCATCATCAGTGCGTCGGCGCTGTTCGGCTCCTCGGCCCGCCATGCCTGCACCACGTCCGACCCGGCAGCAGCCGCGGCGAGTACCTGGCTCCGTGAGGTTCTCAGCGCCCAGTCGGTTCCCGTGTGGGCGAGCAAGGTCCGCATCGCCATCCAGCGACCGGTCCGCAGGTCCTCCAGCGCCACCCGAAGCGCCTGGTCGTGGCCGGCCGGGTGGTACACCGGACGGAAGTCGCCATGCTGTGCAGGCCTATTCCTGGCCATCAGTTCGTCAACCCTCACAGTGAGCCCGGAGGAGTGGTGCGGCGTACCACCGTGCTCCCGCGCTGTCGCTCCCGCCCGGCAGGTGCTGCCGCCGGTCGGTGTCCTTGCGGTTCTGCAGCTGCGGAAACTCGGCGGCGGGCGCATCATGGGTCCGTCGCCGGGGCGAGTTCCCCAGCGGTACGACGTGTGTCATCTGAGCCTTGTCGGTGGGCGGTTCTTCATCTGCAAGGGGTTGTCAGTCGGGCAGGAACCCGGTGAGCGGCAGCTCGCGGCGGGATGTGACGCGTGACGGCGCGGGCAGCCTTGGCGAGAGGCCCGGGCTCCCTGCGTGAGAGGGACAGTGGTGGACGACGGACGCACTCCTGGCGTTCAAAGTGTCGACGTCACTGGTCTCGGTGGATTCCGGTCCTCTGGAAGACCCACTCGTCACGCATGCCGGACTCGGGACGCAAGATGCTCGACTCGTCGGACGAGGATCACCCTGCACCACCTGGCATACCGTCAGCATCCGTAGAACTACTCAACGGTCACGGTCTGAATCAAATGGAGACTCAGGATGCCAGGGGGCCGGCGGCAACCGGTTCGAGTACCGCTCCTTGCCCTCGGCACCGGCGGAGCCCGGCCGGTGCCCCGTCGGCCGCTTGGGCCGGCCGAAGGCGGCCGCCTCCCGGGCCGCGTGTGCGGGCGGCTGGCGCGGCGGACCTACCCCATCGTCTGGGACCAAGTGACCGGCGACGACCGCCTGGACGAGCTCGACACCTGCGCCGCGTACGGTGACGGGAGGGAGTACATCCGTACCGTCGGCCGTCAGACGGTCGAGCTGCCAGGCGAACTCGGCGAGCCGATGAACCGGCTGGAAGAGCAGCTGACCCGGCTCGCCGACCTGGCCGCGTTCAGCTGCATCGGCAGGACCTGGTGCTGCTGATCGAACACCCCGGCTTGGTTCCGCTCCCACAGCGGTCTCCGGCAGGTCATGCCCGAGCCGGAGCCCAGCCGCTTGGGCCGTCGTGGTCGCGTTCGCTCACCCTGCTGATGCTCAGCCGCCGGCGAGGGCCAGAAAACGGTCTACGGCGGTCCGCGCCTGGATATGGATGTCCTTCTCGGTGGGGGGTCGCCCAGCAACACCCGGATCTGGAGGTCGCGGACCACCAGACCGTAGAAGAGCTGGAACGCTTCCCCCGGTTCGTCGATGCGCAGGAGGCCCTCGCTGGCCAGCCGCCGAGGAAGGCCGCGCCGGTGGTGTGCTGGCCGTGCCGCAGCAAGAGTTCGGCCAGTTCCGGCGAGGTCATGGCTGCCCGGTTGAGCGCCACTGAGACGTCGTTGACGAGCAGCGTCAAAAGGTCGTGGGCGATGGCGGTGAGGGTGGTGCGGGGGTCGGCCGGCCGGTCGATCAGCGCGGCGGAGCAGCTCTTGGCCGCTGCCGAACCAGGCGTACAGGCTCTCTTTGGACGAGCCTGCGGGTTGCCCGCACGACACGATGCTGACGCCGAACGCGAGCTCTGGGACGCCTTCGTGGAGAGCGTGCGGACCAGGCTCTCGAATCCGAGTCCGTGTTCCGCTGGAACCGTCAGACAGGGTACCGGTGGGGTGTCGAGCAGCACGCCGACACCCACACACACCTGCTGTCCCGGCACCGAGGGGCGGGGCTGCCGCACTCGCCCTCTTGCCTCCCGCGCGCCGCCCCTCACCGGAGCGGTACCTCCGTGGCCCTTTTCCGGCATCGAGCTGCGACGGCACCAGAATCCGGGCTGCTCGTCCAGGCCGACGTCGCCGGGGGTCGGTACCCCCTGCAGGAGGGAGCCGACTGTGCCGCTCATCCGCATCGACTGGCTGCCTGGATGCTGGAAGAAGCGCCGATCAAAGCGTCAACTCGCGGAGGTCCTGGCTGGCCGCACCGAACTTGTCCGGCTCGAATCGGCACCCCTTCGCCTTGGTCGAGTGAACCGGATTCCGGCCGGTCAGCGGCGCCAGTCGCTCCACCGCCAGCCACTGGGCCGGTGCGGGCAGATTGATCACCAGATCAGGTCGGCTGCCGAGGTTCTGCGCCGTCTGCCCTTCTCGGCCCAGTCCGAGCACGACCGTTTGCCCAAATGCCCACGCAGAGGACATGGGGGGCGAGATTGGACGAACCGTCGTGATTGTCTGTGGACAGAGCACCACAGGCGTCCCGAAGTAGCAAGATGCTCGGCTCGATCGCTATGTGGCGGAGGGCCTGCTCCCGCAGTGCGAAGTGGTGTCGCGTCCATGTGCGGAGCCTAGGAAACCGGACGCTTCGGCACATGCCGAAGCGTCGCCAGCGACAATCGAGCAAACGGATACCCAGCGCGCACGCACGGTATGCCCTGACTGACCTCCATAGCCAGACTCCTGGCCGATGGCACGCGCGCAGGCTTCTGTCTGGCCTTGCGCCCCGGCCGTGCATGGACAGCGGGCGAGCTGCGTGTCATGCCGGGGTAGCGGCCTCAACCGCCACCGAGCACGTGAACGCACTCGTGAGAGGAAACCTGCTTGCCGAGGAACGGCAGGGATGGCACCGCTATGTGAATCTGGCCAACCCCCACGTTGCCGTGCTGATCGAGAACCTCGCCGCGATGGCGCCCGGCCGCCCCTCGCCGCCTCGTTCATTGTCGGCGGCCAGCCGATAACACGCCCTCGCCCACGCTCGTACGTGCTACGACCACCTTGCCGGAACTGTCGGAGTCGCGATCACCGGCGCGATGGCGGCCATGCGCCGCCACGCTGCTGGGGGAGGAGGCCGGTCGATCGGCCACGGCGGGATCAAGCTGGTCGCCCGTGCCGCTGGCATCCGGGAGGCCACAGTTTCGCTGGGTGCAGATGAACTGGACTCAAGTGAGGCTCCGTTGGGGCGGTGCGCCGGGCCGGCGGGGGCCGCAAGTGGACGGTCGATCTGGACCCGGGACTGCGTTCGGCGCTGCTGGCTGTGGTCGAACCGGATGTGCGGGGTGATCCGATGTCGCCGTTGCGGTGGACGACGAAGTCCACGCGCCACCTGGCCGCCGATCTCACCCGCCAGGGCCAACGGATATCCGCCGACACCCTCGCCGACGTGCTGCGCGAGGAGGGCTTCAGCCTGCAGGGCAACGCCAAGACCGTCGAGGGCCGGCAGCACCCTGACCAGATGGTCAAGTACGCCACCGCGCTGCGGCTGGGCACGGCGGAGGCCGAGCAGGTGCTGCGGCGCTTCACCCGTGGCGGACCCAAGCACCTCACTTACCAGGCCTGGAAGAACTCGGCCGCGCGGTCCGCACCATCTTCGCCACCGACTACCAGGCCATCCCCGGCCTCCCCCGGGAGATCCACGGCGGGCTGCAGGTGGTGGAGAACTGGAACTCGGCGAACACCGTGCTGCACTACGGCAAGGACGGCGGCGCCCTGACCGGCCAAGGTGCACGACGAGACCTCGATGCTCGCCCTGCACCTGCTCCAGTCCAGCCTCGTGTACATCAACACCCTGTTGCTGCAGCAGGTCCTCGGAACCGGCCTGGGCGAAGAAGCTCACCGATGAGGATCGACGAGGGCTGACCGCGCTGTTCTGGTCGAACATCAGCCCGTACGGCACCTTCCGACTCGGCATGGACAAACGCCTGGACCTGGGGCTGCCCATCATGGTGCCCGGGCCTCGAACCACCCAGACCGTCACGACGCCCCAGAGTTGACTACCCGCGCTGTCGAAGGGGCCGGTCCTCCCTCCGGCTCTCGCGAGGATCTTTCGGTCCTGGTTTGCGCGGGATGCGGGTAGCCAGCAGGATGCCCGCCGCGATGGGCGCCACGGCCACTGCCTCACGGACCGTGAGCGGTTCGGCGAGGAAGACCGCACCGATGCCGACGCCGAAGACGGGGGGAAGGAATTGGGCGATGCTTGCCTGCCCCGGGCCTGCTCTGCGGATCAGCAGGAGCCATAGCGACATGCCGATGACGGATGCTCCGAGGGACAGGAACAGCGTCGTCGCGAGGAGCCGGCCAGATGGGTGCACGGCGGGCTGCAGGATGGCGGTGAGTGCGAGCAGGGGCAGGCCGCCGATGGCGGCCTGCCAGCCGGTTGCCGCGTAGATGTCGGTGTCTGCGGCCAAGCGGGGGGTGAGCAGGGTTCCCGCTGCCAGGCACAGCACGCTCACCGCACCCCACGCGACGCCAGCCGGGGCGATGCCGGTGCCATCCATGCGGTCGAGTGCGGAAAGGGTGACGCCTCCGAAGGCGAGTGCCACGCCGAGGAGGTGGACGAACGTCAGTCGGCGCATCCCCAGCGCGGCTGAGGCCAGGAGCACCAGGAGCGGTGTGCAGGAGGAGAGGATGGCGGCCATCCCAGCGGAGAGGTGGTGCAGGGCCAGGCCCATCACGCCGAGGTAGCCGGTGTTGTTCAGCAGCCCCAAAACCGCGAGGCCAGCCAGTCGGTGCATGCCCACGTGGCGCAGGTGGCGCAAGCGGGCCGCTATGAGCAGCAGGCCGGCCAGCTCGCAGCGCACACCGACGACGAGTTCCGCAGGCGCGTCGCGGAGGGCGACCTTCGTGGCGGCGAACGCGGCGGCCCACAGTAAGGCCCAGGCCACCGCGATCGCCATGGTCATCGCGGATCCGGTCCGCATCTTCCTCTGGCCTGCGACAGTCGGACGGGGCGTGGGACGGACACGGACGAGCCTGGTCACCTCACACCGCTGCCCCGGTGAGCCGTTCCGCCTTCTGGGCGACGCGGCGTAGGAATCGCTCGGTGGTGATCACGTGGCGGCCGTGGATACCGCTGGCCGCGACCTCTCCTTCGTCGTCGCGTGCCTCGACCTCCCATTCGATGTAGTTGGCGTCGACGCTGATGCAGCGGGCAGTGACGGTGAGGCGGGCCCCTGGCGGTGTGGGTACGCTGTGCCGGATGTCGACGCGGGTACCCAGGCTGCCCTCGCCGTCCTCCAGTACGGGGCGCAGGGCGAGGATCGCGCACCACTCCAGCAGGCCGACCATGAAACCAGTGGCGAAGACTTCGGGCATCGCACGGTAGTCCTCGGACTCCGGGTAGAGGTGCGGGACCGTCTTGGTGGGCGGCACGGTGTAGTGCAGGCGCTGAACGTCGCCGACGGACAGGGTGTCGCGCATGCGAACTCCTCGGGGTCGCTCAGGAGGTGAACAGATGGGTGGCGGCGGGGGCGTAGGTGCCGAGGGCGATCTCGGCGAGACGCTTGCGATTGATGTCGGTGGTCCCGGAGGGGGCCTGCGTCATGAGGGCGTCCTGCAGCAGCTGGACTGCGCCGATGGCCGGGTCGCTGCCGCGTGCCCCCATCAGCCCCGTGGCTGCGACGGCCGACCGGACGGCGGCATCGCTGGCCAGGAGCTTGCCGATGATCAGGCCCACGTCGTGTTCCCTGTCCGCGTCCAGCATGGCCGCGGCATGGTAAAGGGTCAGCCGGGCGGTGTACGCGGCGGTGTAGATGTCGGCGATGCGGTATTGGACGCTATGCAGGTCGGCAATCGCATTGCCGTACAGGGTGCGGGATGTGGCGTGGGAGCAGGCCCGCTCGAGCACAGCGGCGGTGATGCCGAGTGCGACGGCCCCGATATTGGGCTTGCCATGCCGGGTGACGACCGCGTGCGCCATGGCAAGGCCCTGGTCGGGGGCTCCGATCAGGTTCTCGGAGGGGATCCAGCAGTCCTCGAAGACGACCTCGCCGAGGCTGAAGCCCGTAAGTCCGGCCAGGTCGTGCTCGACTCCCACGGAGCAGCCGGGGCGGTCGGCCTCGACGAGGAACGCGCTGAGGGCTCGGGAGTTTCGCTTCGGTCTTGTTCGGGCGATGACTCCGTGCAGGGTGGCGATGTGCGAGTTACCGATGAACCACTTGCGGCCGTTCAGCAGCCAGCCGTCATCGGACCGGCGCGCGGTGGTCCTCATGCCCAGCAGGTGGGAGCCCGACTCGGGTTCTGTCATACAGATGGTCATCACGTCTGTGCCGGTGGCCAGGGACGGCAGCCAGCGGGTGCGCTGTGCTGTGTCGCCGAACTCCAGCAGCAAGCCGGTACCGAGCGAGGCAGCCGACAGAGAGGCGCCGAACGCCGGGTTCAGCCGGGCGGCTTCCTCGATCGCCACGACGCGGGCCAGGGCTCCCAGCCCTCGACCTCCCCAGCGGTTCGCGTAGCCAGCACCCGTCCAGCCGAGCTCTTCCAGGAGCGTCTTGGGGTCGTTCATGGGCTTGTCAGGGCTGATACCAAGCACTTCGAGGTCGGAACGGAACTGCTTGCGCAGCAGCTCCGCCCGGGACCAGAAGTCGTCGGACATGGATACTTCCCATCCTCAATCGATTTCGGTCTTCTGGAAGACTCGCTCGTCACGCATGCCGGAGTCGGGACGCACGATGCTCGACTCGTCGGACGACGAATCACCCTGCACCACCGGGCACACCGTCAGCATCCGTAGAACTACTCAATGGGTCCCGGTCTGCATGAGACGAAGCCTCAGGACACCAAAGGGGCCGCCGGCAACCGGCTCGAGTACCGCTCCTTGCCCCTCGGCACAGGCGGAGCCCAGCCGGTTTCCGCGTGGACTTCCGTTCCGGTCGGTTCGCAGGCATCACCCCTTTGGTGCCGGCGGCCTGCGGCGTCCTCGGTTGTTGTGTGCCGGTCACGGCACACAAGGTGCTCGCCGTGCGTCCCGGCGCGGACCCGGGGTAGCCGCGTACGGTGATTCGAGCGAGCACGTCCATACCGTCGGCCGTCCCACAGTCCCGCTGCCCGGCGAACTCGGCGCGAGATGATGAACCGGCTGCAAGAGCAGTTGACCGGCTCGCCGACCCGGCCGCGTCCAGCTTCAGCGGCAGGACTTGGTGCTGCTCATCGAATGCCTCGGCTTGGCTCCGGGGCCCGCAGCAACTCTCCGGCAGGTCATGCCCGAGCCAGCCTGTCCCGTGTCAAGTTTTTGGCTCAGTGATCTCGGTTTGAAAGTTGGGGATGCAGGCTCGGGTCGTTGTAGACCTCGATCGGCCGGTGGCCGGACAGGGTCTCGTGGGGTCGGATGTGGTTGAACACATGCCGGTAGTGCTCGGCCTCGCGGGCGAGCATGGTGAGGTCCTCGATCTCCAGGCGGTAGAGGTGCTCGTACTTCAGCGAGCCGAAGGCGCGCTCGCGTACGCCGTTCTGGCCGGGGCTCTTGGCCTGGGTGCGGATGTGCAGCAAGTCGGGGCGGGTAGCGATGAAGCGGGCGAACGCGGCGCCCTTGAAGGCTCCGCCATTGTCGGTGACCAGCTTGATGCGCCGGTTTTTGCCGGTGTCGGGATCGGCGGGCAGCAGCTCGGCCAGCGGACGTCCGCCGAGACGTTCGGCCTCCGCGATCGCGAGCTTCACCGCCTCGATCGCGTCGGCGCCGGTGCACGAGGGGCTGATGTGCCAGCCGTGCTCGTACTTGGTGAAGTAGTCCGTCACCCCGGCCAGCCGCCAGATCCCGCCTCCGGACGTCTCGTATTCGGAGAAGTCCAGTTGCCATACTTCGTTCGGGCTCGTCGGCGGCTGGGCGAAGGCGGCCTTGCGGGCCTTGGCCGGCTCGCGGCGTATGCCCTGGTAGTCGACCGGCTGGAGTAAATCCCTTCTGCGCAGAGCCGGTTCGATGGAGGATGCAGACACGTCGTGGCCGTCGGCTCGCATCATCCAGTGGATCTTGCGGTGGCCCCAGGCCGGCCAGTCCGCGGCGTACTTCGCGGCGATCGGCTCGAGCTGGTCGACCACTGGCGCCGGCCACGGGCCCTTGACCACACTCTGGCCACGGCGGGCGCGGGCCTGCCAGCGGGTGTAGGTGCGGCGCGGGATGCCGGCAAGCTCGCAGAACCTCGAGGTCGGCATCGCCGCTTCGGTGCGGATCACCTCGAGGTCCTCGAAGGGGCCAGGCGGCCCTCAGCGGACTTCTTCCACACCCGCAGCTCGACATGGGCCTCACCAAGCGCGGCCTTGAGGTCCTCGATCTGCTCCTCGAGCATCGCCTCCCGGCTGGAGGCCTGCTTCGATGTTCCGGCCGTGAGGCCAGCCTTCCAGGACTCCAGGAACTGCTCCCGCCACTTGGCCACCGACGTCTGCGACGTCTTGTTCCGGCGGGCCGCCTCAGCGACGGTCATCTCACCAGCCAGGACCGACAGCACGATCCGTATCTTGTCCTCCACCGGGAACTGCGGCGGACGGCTCATCAGGCTCTCCTTCAGCTCGTCAGGGCTCAACAAACCCCTGTGCCAGAAAGCCTGACGCGCGACAAGCCGAGCCTCTTGGGCGGTCTCAGTCGCCTCCGTACACCAGCCGACGTCGCGACGTTCCTCGCTTCCGACTCCACTCAAACCAAGGTCGAAAAGACGAGTACTCCAGCTGTAGGTCGTGATCTTGCTGGTCGGGGTCGGTGCGGGAACGTGTACGGCCACCGTTGATCATCGGTGTGTGATGACAGAAGATCAGGCGGTGGCCGCAGGTCACAGCATAGGTTCTGCCCGGTGGCAGGGCATGTTCGAGGCCCTGATGGGCCGCATCGCGGGGCGCTTTGCGCGGGTGGAATCGCGGCGCCGGGCACGGCAGTTGATCCTCGGGTTGATGTCGGATCTGCCGCGCAAGAACTGCTGGACGCTTGCCGAGCACGCCGGACTCGCGTCCGCGGACGGTCTGCAGCACCTGTTGTCCCGGGCCAAGTGGGACGCCGACGCGGTCCGCGACGACCTCCGCGGTTTCGTCGTCGAGCACCTGCGGGACGACGACGCGGTGCTGGTCGTCGAGGAGACCGGCGACCTGAAGAAGGGCACGCACACAGTCGGTGTCCAGCGCCAGTACACCGGCACCGCCGGACGCATCGAAAACAGCCAGGTCGCCGTCTACCTCGCCTACTCCACCCCACTTGGGCACGCGGCGATCGACCGGGAACTGTATGTCCCCCGCTCCTGGATCCAGGACCTGGCCCGCTGCCAGGCCGCCGGGATTCCTGACACCGTGGGCTTCGCCACGAAGCCCCAACTCGCCGCACGCATGATCGGCCGCGCACTGGATGCCGGAGTTACCGTCTCCTGGGTGGCAGGCGACGAGGTCTACGGGGGCAACCCGCACCTGCGGACCGCGTTGGAGCAATGGCAGCTCGGCTACGTCCTCGCGGTTGCCTGCGACCACCAGATCACCACCCGTGCGGGCACGTTCCGCGCCGATGCCCTGGTCAAGAAGCTTCCGAAGCGGGCCTGGCAGAAGCTGTCCGCGGGAGCTGGAGCCAAAGGCCACCGCTTTTACGACTGGGCCCTGGCCGACATCGCCGACGACCGTCCCGGTCACCGCCATCTGCTTGTCCGACGCAACCGGAGTACCGGTGAACTCGCCTTCTACCGCTGCTACTCAGCGAACCGAGTGCCGCTGTCCACCCTGGTGTGAGTGGCCGGCCGCAGATGGACGGTCGAGGAGACCTTCCAGTCCGGCAAGGGCCTGGCCGGACTGGACGAACACCAGGTCAGACGCTGGACCTCCTGGCACCGTTGGGTCACCCTCGCGTTGCTCGCCCACGCCTTCCTCGCCGCAGCCGCGGCCGCCGAACGTGCTCAGGACCCAGCCCCCGACGACCTGATCCCGCTGACCTGCAACGAGATCCAGCACCTGTTCACGACACTCGTTGTCCGGCCTGTCCTCGACTCGGCACACCGGCTGCACTGGTCGGTCTGGCGCCGTCGCCACCAAACCCGCGCCCGCGCAAGCCACTACTACCGCCAAGTGGCCCTCCAACCATGAAGAACGTGCATCCACCAGGCAAGGAAGAATATTCACATGATCACTTGTCACCTGCGCTACGAGATCGACCCCAGCCAGACTGCCGCGTTCGAGACGTACGTGACGGGGTGGATCCCGATCGTCACTCGCTTCGGCGGCACGCACCACGGCTGCTTCCTGCCGCACGAAGGAGCCAACGACATCGCCTACGCCCTGTTCTCCTTCCCCAGCCTGGCTGCCTACGAGGACTACCGTGCTGCCATCCGGCAGGATCCTGAGGCTCAGCAGCTCTGGCAGCTGAGCACGGAGACCCGCTGCATCCGCCGCTTCGACCGGACCTTCCTGCGCCCGGCAGTGCAACCGTCAGGCGGCGTTGAGACCGCATAACCCGCTCGCAGACAGGTGTCCCTGACCGTCACTGCTCGGCAGGGACACTCGGGCTCGCTGGCGCGGTCTCTTCCACGCCACTCCACGTCCATGAAGATCACGATCTACAGCTGGAGTATTAGCCGCCGGTGAGGGCCACAAAACGCTCTACCGCGGTCCGCGCCTGGCTATGGATGTCCTCTGTGGTGGGGGGGCGCTCGCCCAGCAGCACCCGGATCTGGAGGTCGCGGACCACCAGACCGAAGAAGAGCTGGAATGCCTCCTCCGGTTCGTTGATGCGCAGCAGGCCCTCGCTGGCCAGCTGGCCGAGGAACGCCGCGACCAGAGGTCCGGTGGTGTACCGGCCGTGCCGCAGCAGGAGTTTGGCCAATTCCGGCGAGGTCATGGCTGCCCGGTTGAGCGCGACAGAGACGTCGCTGACGAGCAGCGTCAAAAGGTTCCGGGCGATGGCGGTGAGGGTGGCGCGGGGGTCGGCCGGCCGGTCGATCGCCGTCGTGACTGCGGCGTTCACCTGCTCGGCCTGTCGCTCGATCAGCGCGGCGAGCAGCTCTTGGCGGCTGCCGAACCAGGCGTACAGGCTCTCCTTGGACGACCCTGCGCGGGTTGCCACCGCCTGCATCGTCATGCCCGTGATGCCGTGCTCGAGGAGTTCAGCGAGCGCGGCATCCAGCGCGGCCTGACGTCTTGTCGTCTGCTCACCCAAGCGGGGGCGGCCTCGGCGAGAGCGCGCGGCTGCCGTCATGGGCACCTCCAGGTGTTCCAGTTATTCGAACCGGCCGGTACGATTTAAAGCGAACTCATCAGTTCGATTCTATTCAGTTCCGGAGGTTCTCGTGGTCCAGCTCCTCTTCCCACCGTCTTCCGCGGACTCACTGGCCACGGCTGCCCAACGCGCCCGGGGCTGGGCGCTGGCGTCGGCCGCCTTGGCTATGGGGCTCATCGCGGGCTTCTTCTACGCGTACGCCTGCTCGGTCATGACCGGACTGGCCCGCGTCGATGACCGCACGTTCATCGACTCCATGCAGTGGATCAACGCCACCGTGCGGAACCTGTGGTTCGCCCCCAGCTTCTTCGGGGCACTCGCGCTGACCGCCCTCGCTGGCCTCCTGCACCTGCCGCGCGACGGGCGGCAGGTGCAGGTGTGGATCGTCGCCGCCTTCGCCTTGTACGCCACGGCCTTCGGCATCACCATGGGAATCAACGTCCCTCTCAACGAGGACCTGGCCGCAGCCGGTGATTCGGCGGCCCTCAGCGACCCCGCCGCGGTCCGCAACGCCTACGAGGACCGCTGGGTTCTCTGGAGCACCGTCCGCACCGTCGCCTCGACCATCGCACTCGGCTGCCTGCTCCGTGCCTTGGTCCTGCACGGCAGGTGTTTCACACGGTCACGTTTCGAAGCCACCCTGACGCCCTGACAGAAGCGGCCCGCTGCCCGCACGACACGATGTCGACACTGAATGCGAGCTCGGGGACGCCTTCGTGGAGAGCGCGTTGGGACAAGGTCTTCGAATCCGACTCCGTGTTCCGCTGGAACCGCCGGACACGGGGGCCAGTGGGGTGCGCGGGCCACAGTTCGCCCACCTCAACACGGTCAGCGTTACGCGCGACCTTGACGCCATCCGGGTTGCACTCGGCGAAGAGGAGATCCGGGGCCGGAGAGTTTCCAACCCTATTGGTCAGGGCCCGAGGAAGGTGCCCCTGACCTGAACCGACTGCATGCCCGGCCCTGCCAGGGCCTGGTGAGCACGCCGTTGCCAGTCCGGCCCGCAATCGTGGCCCGGACCGGGGTCCACCAGGCAGGCCTTCACCGCACTTCACCGCCGGCAAGTACGCGCTCCGAAGTCCGCTACCGTACCTGACCTTCGCCCTGGCCCCCATCCGAGGTTTCCCCTGCAGGAGGGAATCGGCTCTGCCGTGCATCCGTATCGACTGGCTGCCTGGAAGGAGCAGTGACCAAAGCGTGAACTCGCGGAGGCCCTTACCGCAGGGATCGGCCGGATCGGACACCGCGGAATAGTCAGCATCATCTTCCACGGGGGTTGAAGCCCTTCACCTTCCACGCGCAGGCGGGCGACTCCGGTCTGGCTGCGCCGCGTTGAACTCCACCTGGTTCAAGCGCCGTTGCCAGGTGGACCCCGGTCTCGGCCGCTTTCACCCCCCGGTAGCGGCCGAGACCGCCTTGTCAGAGGCGGCTGCACGGATGCCTCGGACTGGGGGGCCTGGGTGCGGCAGGCGTAGCCGAGTCCGAATAGTGGCGGAAGTTTTTGGGCTGTGTTCTCCTTCGTCCCAGCGTTGCTGCAGGGTGGAAGGACGGCGGAGAGCCCGGCGCACACCTCGTGCCAGGTGCGGGACCGGGCGTACCTTGCCCACGGTGCGGCGGTCCAGTCCGAGTTCACGGCTGCGGAGCTGACGGGGCGGTCGGCATCAGTCAGTGCGTGCACGGCCTCGAACAGCCGCAACCGTCTTCATTCTCTGTCGACAGGAGCACCACGGGCGTCCCGCAGTACAAGAGGCGGCCGCCGATTCGTCATTGCACAGCCAGCTCTGCTCGACCGACACGCTGACTCCACCATGGCACTAGCCATCCGGCGTCGGACCCCTCACGCCTGCCGGTGCGGTGTCCCTCGGTGCTCGTGCACCCAGACGGCCACCTGCAGACGGGAGCTGAAACCCAGTTTGGACAGCAGGCGCTCGACGTGGTTCTCGGCTGTGCGCTGGGCGATCACGAGTGTGGCGGCTATCTCCTTGTTGGTCATGCCCGCAGCAATCAGACCCGCGACCTGCCGCTCTCGCCGGGTCAGCGGAACTCGACCGCTCGTGGACCGCTCTGCGGCATGTGCGGCGACGTGGCCTTCCTCCAGAATGAAGGCGAAGGCTGCCTCAGGCGTGGACGCCGCGCCGCGGCGGAACGCCTGGTCGAGCATCTTGGCGGGCAGAGCGGCCTCCACTTCCTTCTCGCACCGCTGGTGCGGCTCGGCCATGAACGGCGCGGCAAGGAAAGCCCCTCCGATGGTCTCCCATAGGGAGTGGAGGATCCCGAGCAGTTGGGCCGCGCGCTCGAACCGGCCGGCAGCAGCCGCGCTCCATGCCAGCAGCTCCGTGCACAAGGCGATACCCCATCTGTCATTGAGAGGCAGCATGAGCCCGATCGCCTGGCGCGCCAGCGCCTCAGAGGTGTACCGCTCCCCTTTCTGCCACCAGGCAAGGCCCTGCGCGAACAGGGCGTCCGCCCTGATCCAGGACTCCCCATGCGCGGCGGTGACGGTCTCGCATTCCCGGCACAGATCCAGCGCCCGGTCCGGATCGCCCAGGAGGCAGACGATGACGGCCTGCTTGAACAGGCACTCGGTAGCTCCTGCAAGATCACCCAGGTCACGGTGGAGTGCCGCGGACTCCTCGAAGAGCGCCGCTGCGCGCGGCAGTTCCCCCGAAAAGGCCGCCGCCAGCCCGAGGTGATGCTGTGCCCAGGCCAGGGCCGAGGCATCCCCAAGGCGCTCGGCCGACTCCCGGTACTCCTCCAGTGCGGGCATCGCCTCCTTGACGGAGCCCTGCATGACCAACAAGAACCCGTAGCTGCCCAGTGCCGCGACGCGCGCAGCGCTGTTCCTGGCCCCGTCACCGCCGCGAGTGTTCTCGGCGTCCTTCACTGCGAGGAGCCGGGCCAGCCAGCGACATCCCTCATGCAGCGAGCCGGTGATCCAGTAATGGCGGGGAGTCACCGCGAGAGCCATGCCGGCCTCCGCCTGCCCGGGCGTGGCCAGGCAGTAGTCCAGGGCCGCGCGCAGGTTCGCGTGTTCCTGGCGCAGGCGCGTGAGCCAGGCGACCTGATTCGGCCCGAACCACTCGGCCTGTGCCCGAGCCCTCAAATCCAGGCAGTGATCGCGGTGCCGGCGGCGCAGGGCAGCGGCATCGGCCAGCCATTCGTGGCCGTATTCACGGACTGTCTCCAGCATCCGGAAGCGGGCGCGCCCGCCCTGTTCGCTCCGGATGAGGATGGACTTCTCCACCAGGCCGTGCACCAGATCGACTATGTCCCGCCGGGGCAGGCCGTCGCCCGCGCAGACCGCCTCCACGGCCTGGAGGTCGCATTCCCCGGCGAAGACCGACATCCGGGCCCACAGCAGGCGCTCCTGCTCCGTGCACAGTGTGTAACTCCACTCCATCAGCTCCCGCAGGGTCTGCTGCCGCGGCAGCGCCGTCCGGCAGCCGCGGTTCAGCAGCGAGAAGCGGTCTTCCAACCGGTCGAGGATCTCCTGCACGGTGAGGGTCTGCAGCCGGGCCGCTGCCAGCTCGATCGCCAGCGGCAGCCCGTCCAGACGGTGTACCAGCTGCCCCACCGCCGCCGCGTTGTCCGCCGTGACCGCGAACCCCGGGACGACGGCGGCCGCCCGCCGTCCGAACAAGGTGACGGCTTGGTACTGCTGCAGATCCTCCAAAGAGAGGTCCAGGTCCGGGGCGGGCGTCGTCAGTGGCGGAACCGGGAAGACCTGTTCACCGGTCACACCGAGGACATGCCGACTGGTGGCCAGAATGCGTAGCCCGGGGGAGGAGCGCAGGAGCGCACCGACGGTCTGAGCGCAGGCCTCGACCAGATGCTCGCAGTTGTCCAGCACCACCAGCAGACGGCGGCGGCTAACATGGTCGGCCACCACTTCGATGGCGGTGCGGCTGGACTGATTCTGCAACCCGAGGGCGGCGGCCACGCTCTGGACCACGAGTCCTGGATCACACACGCTGGCCAGCTCCACGACGAACACGCCGTCGGGAAAGGCCCGCGCCACCGCCGTCGCCACACGCAGCGCCAAACGCGTCTTGCCGACGCCCCCGACCCCTGTCAGCGTCACCAGACGGGACTGCGAGAACAGCCGCCTCACCTCAGCGACCTCGGCCCTCCGGCCGACGAAGTCGGAGAGATCAGCGAAGACTCCGGTCGCACCGGCCGGTACCGCGTTCGCGCCCATGCGACCCAACATACGACAGCTTTGAAGGATTGTTCAACAAGTCATTGGATCTCTCGAGTGGGCGGTCACGCTCGCAGGGCCTCGGTGAAGCTGGGATGGCGCCCGGGTCGCTCACGTGAGGGCATCTTGTAGAATTGTTGAACACGTTGTACGGTCGGGTCCGACTCTCATCCACGACAGATATCTCCCATCGGCAGATTCGGTACGGCTTGGCCGGACCGCCATGCCTCGATCGACATGAAATGGGAGCGCTGGTGACGCTTCTGCTCAAACTGTTGCTGGCGCCGGCGCTCGTCGTCGGCTCCTCGCTGGCTGGCCGACGGTGGGGGTCGCAGGTTACGGGCATGCTGGTGGCGTTGCCTGTCGTGGCGAGCCCGATTCTGCTGATCTCGTCCATCGAGCAAGGAGCGCACTTCGGGGCGCGCGCGGCGTCGGCGTCCCTGCTTGGCCTGATTAGCCTGGCCCTGTTTCCGATCATGTTCGCCTGGTCGTCACGCCGGTACGGCTGGGTCCGTTCGCTGACGATCGCCTGGGCCGTGTGTCTCGCCGTCGACCTCGGCCTCGCCCAGCTCACGGTGCCGCCGTGGGCGGGTCTGATCCTGGCTCTGACGGCGGCCCGCGTCGCGGCGCGGACGCTGTCCGCGCCGACGACCGGTACCGGCGAGGACTCCGAACGCCTGCGTGGTGGGCCTGCCTGGCCATGGTGGGACCTTCCCGCGCGGGCCGTCGCCACGGCGGTGCTCGTGCTGGCAGTGACGGGCGCGGCAGCGACCGTTGGACCGGCGCTGACCGGGGTGTTGGCCCCGTCCCCGGTCGCGACGAGTGTGGTCGCCGGCTTCGCCCTGGCTCAGCGGGGCTCCGATGAAGCGATCCGGCTGCTGCGGGGAGTTCCGGTTGGCCTCCTCGGGTTTTCGGTGTTCTGCTTCCTGGTGGCAACCCTGGTCCGTCCCGTCGGTGTCGGTTACGCCTTCGGCATCGCGATGATCGCCACGCCCGCTGTGCAGTGGGCATGGCTCACCATGTCTGCCCGGGTAGCCAGCCATCGACGTCAGTAGTTGTGCCACAACCTGCGCCGGATCTTTCGCCACGCCGGAACCGCCAGGTCGGCCACCACCACCGGCCGACACAGTCCCTGACCCGACGACTTTGCCGGGGCCCTGATCACGCTCGACCCGCAACAGCAGCCGCAACCCCGGGCAGTTGGCAGTTCTCTTCAGTATCGGATCGCGTTCATGCCCCAGACTCCTTGGACCTCCGGCCCCACGTCCGGCCGAAGGAGAACGGCAACCCCTGACTGCAACTCCCGGGCCATCGGCGCCACCTGCTGCTCACCGTCCGCAACGCCATAGCCGTCCCGCACGGGGGGCCACGCCGAACGCCAGAAAAGGCATCGGCTCTTCGTGCACAGACTGAGATGCCGTCACAGCAGACCGAGCCAGTTCTGAGTGGGCGCCGGGGGGATCCTGGTCGTGGAGTACACCACTGCGCGTTACCCGGGCGGAGCTTCACCTATAATGTCGGCCGCGCCCTGGGGCTGTCTTCCCGCCGCCGTCGGCTTCTGATCCACGGAGCCCTCGGCTACGGCCTGGTCCTCCTCGCCCCCCGAAACTTGCGGCACCCAACTCACCTGAACCACAGCAGCAAACATCGAGCCGCGTCGTCACCGAACCTGCCCGGTGCAGCGATGGCGCCCTCGGGGGCGACAAGCCATGTGGGGAGCGCGTTCCTCGCCGGACGGCACGACACCGAATGTGAGGTCTCACGTCAGTGACCACGGATCGCTCTCACGGCCACATATCATACGAGAATTCCAACGTGACAGCCTCGACGTATATTGATGACATCGATCGCCGGTTACTTCGGCGGCTTTCCAAAGACGCCCGCGCTTCATATGTGCAGCTTGCTGCGGAGTTGAACCTTTCCGCCAGTGCGATAAAGCGCCGCATGGATAGGCTTCAGAGCCGGCGTATCATCCGCGACTTCACCGTTGTCACGGATCCCGGCATCTTCGGGGATGACGTCGAGGCGTTCGTCGGAATTCAGTTTCAGGATTGCACTCCCGTGGGGGACGTTCTGTTCCGGCTTCGACAGTTCCCCGAGGTCGTGGGCGCCTGGACGATAGCAGGCGAATACGATGTACTGGTCCACGTCCAGGCAGCCGACACGCGTCACCTCGAGGCCGTCCTCACAGACATTCGGAAGCAGCCAGGGGTGCGCCGCACGCACAGCTTTGTTGCCTTCTCCCGCCTCATCGGCTGATGTGCTGCTCATCGGAAGGAACGGCAGACTCCCTCTCAGAGGCAGAAAAACTGACGCGGCTTTCCTCTCTGCGCCCATGGTGACTTCCACCATGCCGCCCACTTCGGACGCGAGGATTTCGACAATTCTCATCCCACGCCCGCCTGTCATATCCCGCGACAGGCGGTGCGGCTTCCGTGGAAGTCGAGGGTCACGGTCACGGACCGCGATGGCCTGCTCGCCGTTGTCGACGGTGAGCGTCGGCGAGGCCGCGGGGCCCGCTACTCGACCGAGTGGCCGGCCGGTGCACGGGCGGGCCGACCCCCGGGGCCGAGGGCTCATTGAGGCGGATCTGCCCACTGCCGTGCACCGGGAACGTGGATCCCGGCTGCGTTATCGCGACCGGAGGGGACGGGCAGGCCGGCTCAGCGTGCCGCGGCGGCACCCCGGGTCATACCGGACGCTCGTAGGCGCCGAGGTCGAACGCGCGACCCTGGGGGCGCGGACGCCCCTCGACGTCCTCCTCGGGGGCCAAGTCGGACAGGCCCACATCCAGCCCGGGCGAGCCCGTCCCCAGGCGGTAGTCGCCGCCCGCGTCATCCATGAACCGCGGCTTGCCCGTGATGTCCCGCGAGTGCGGATTGCCGAGCGAGTAGTCGTAGCCGGACATCCAGGCGCCCTGGGACAGGTTGTTCACGTAGGTGTTGTGCGTGCCGTACATCCCCTGCTCGGAAATTCCCTGGCGGTTGCCGTAGACGATGTTGTTCATCACCCGGCAGTAGTCCGCGCCGCCGGGCAGTGTCGCGTCGCCACCGGCGACGAGGATGCCGCCCCCTTGGGATCTGACGACGGTGTTGTTGACGATGTCCACGTTCCTGGCATCGTGCCAGAGATGTATGCCCCATCCGGCGATGCCGTAGACGACATTGTTCTTCAGCGTGCCGCTGACCGACATGTAGACGCCGTGGGTCTTGTTGCAGTACCCCGCGGGACCGATGTGGTGGACCACATTGGCCAGGAGGTCGATGTGCTCGGCGCGGGTGCCGTCGCGGCTGTCGTTGCTCGCGTTGACACCGGAACCGCCCATCCTGTCGCAGTAGGCGGATGAATTCGCGATGTGGTGCACGTGGTTGTTCATGATCCGGCTGTAGGCGGCGCGGGTGACGATCCCGTTCGCCCACTTGGTGTCAGCAGCGGAGGTCCCGTCCACGGTGAACCCGACGATGTCGACGTACCGGCCCCTGTTGTCCCAGGCGATGGTGCGCCCGGTCGGTACCGAGGGGGGAACGATCCGCGCTCCCCACGGGGTGTCTGAGATGTAGCGGATCCGAGCGGTGGCCGAACCGGCAGCGTTCGTGACGAAATCGCCCGGGTAGGTGCCGGCGGCAACGTGGACCGTGGTACCCGGCCTTGCGAGCGTGGACGCCTTGGCGATGGTCTTGACCGGCATCTCCTTGGTCCCCGGGTTGCTCTCGGAGCCACTGGGCGCGACGTAAAGGTGCCTGCCCAACGAGGGGGACGGAGATGAGGGCGCCGTCGCCGAAGCGGGTGTGCCGATCTGTGATGCCGGGCTGGGCGATGCCGAACTCGACGGCGTCTGACTGTCGGCCATGACCGGGGGTGATCCCTGGCCGGGGTTGCGCGTCGTGGGGTCGGCGGCCGTCGGCGCTTTCGAAGGCGATGTGGCGCACCCGGCGATTCCCAGCACGGCCACTGCGGTCATGACGACGGCTGTCTTCATCGTCATGGAACTCGACATAGAACCCTCCAGAAGTGAGACGGAGAAAGGAGATCATGCAGTAGCAGTCGCCTCATCCGTGAGGCGTCGGCTCCGGAATCCGGCAGCAGTGTCGGTGGCTTTCTCCGCCGAGGCCGGACTCGGTCGGTCGGCCAAAACAGCAGCACGGTTCAAAAAGGGCTGACCGCGACTGTCGACGAGGTGAGCGGTAGAGGCTTCCGGCGCTCCCATCCCGAAACGGCACGCGAAACCGGTACGCAGGGCCCCTGCCTGACGCAAAGTCACAGCAATGTCCTATGCCCGGGCCGACACCTGAGACGGAATGCCGATGCCCTGCGATCCCACTGCCTTGATCCGAAGGCAAGGCTACGTGGATCAATGCCCGTTCGAAACATCTGTCCCGTGCACAGCACGTACAGAAAGATGCGCGACCGACGGGTACACGCGGGATCCTTGCGCCACCCTCGGGCGGCACACGATGACGGCCACTGTCTGGACGCCGTGGCCACGTCGTAGCCGTCCCGACGGACCACCGCCACCTCGTAGGCCACCCCCGGTCTCCCGGGAGAACGAGCGGTCCTGACGACTATATTGGCTGGCCCTATGCCGGGTGGCCGAACAGTTGGGCCGCTCCACATACCCGGCCACTGCCATCCCGCTTACTTTCAGCGGCACGCACCCGCCCCCCACCTGTCGGAGGAGCGATGACGTTCCGTCGTACGGGCACCGGCACCTTGGTCGGTGTCCAGACGAGCGCCCACCTTCCCGGGCGGTTACGCAGCCTCTCGCAGCGGAGTCTCAGTGACCTCGGCCCGTGGCCGGGGGGCCCTCTGTGTACATGGTCTGGACATCCATCGGTCTGAGTCTTTCGAGGTGAGCTATGAGATTGAGATTACGTCTGCCCGTCGCGGTAGCGGTGTTTGTGGTCGTGCTGGCGTCGGTGTTCTCGTCTCCCGGAGCGCTGGCGGCTGCCGGGTCGACCATGGTGTTGCAGCTGGGGAACCCGGTGCTGTCCGCGCAGTCGGGTCAGAGCCTGACCGTGCGGATGCGGTTCGAGGCGGAGCCGATGAGCGAGGACTATGCGGTGTTCGTTCATCTCGTGGACGGCTCGGGGAACATCGCGGCCAATGGAGGGGACCACGCGCCCCCGCAGCCGACATCCACCTGGAGAGGCACGGTCGGCTACGACCACACCTTCTCCCTCCCCGCGAGCATCCAGCCGGGCCAGTACAGCATTCGGGTCGGTCTGTTCCAGACCCACTCCCCATGGGACCGGGTCGAGCTCACCACGGGCGACGGCGTAACCAGCGACGACCAACTGCGCTACACCGTCGCAACCCTCACCGTCACCAAAGCACAACCAGCGACCCGTGATCCGCTGAAGTGGCCGTTCGCCAAGGACAGCATCTGGAACATGCCGATCGGCAGCGAAGCGGTGTATGTACCCGCCAATCTCCCGCAGAACCCTGGCGGTGACGAGTGGGCCCCCATGCCGCTGGTGGACGACGAGCGAATCGTGCTGCGGCCCACAGCGCCCCTGACCAAGATCTGGTTCAGCGACGCCGGCTGGTCAGGCAAAAACCGCTGCGGCGCCACCGGGGATCTGCTGCTGCAGGTGCCGGTACCGAGCGACTACGTCGTTCCCCACCACAACGACAACAGCTCCGCGGCGTTCCTGGCCCCGGACGGCCGCACACTGCTGCAGACACAGCCCTTCACACGCTGCTGGGCGGGCAAGGACGCCACCAGCATGGCCGTGTCCGACCCAGTGGACATCTACGGCGACGGCATCCGCGGCGCACACGGCGGCTCAGGCCTCTCCGCGATCGGCGGCACGCTTCGCGTCGGGGAACTGCGTCCAGGCGGCCAAGCACCCAGGCACGCACTGAAAATCGACGTCTACGCAAGGCAAGCACTGTACAAGTGCGCCCACTACGACGACTGTTACCGCTGGCCCGCGACCGCAGCCGACAGCTATGCAGTCGGGTTCTACGGCACCGAAGGAACCAACGCGAACCATGCAATGAAGATGGGAGCCCTCCTCGCCATCCCTGCATCGGCAGACCTTTCCCAACTAGGTCTCGAGACAGCCCCCGCCAAGCAGCTGGCGTGGACGTTGCAGAACTACGGCGCCTACATCGTCGACGACACCTACACCCCGGGCTTCGCCATCAACGCGGAGCACGGACCCGACGGATCCATGCGTGACCAGTTCAAAGCCGACTGGGGCTTCGACCTCGCGCAGCGGGTGAACGACAACACGCCATGGTCCCGCGACATGCAGCGCCTGGCCGGCGCCCTCCACGTCGTGGAGAACAACGGCCCGAACAGTATCGGAGGCGGCGGCACACCCCGCCAGCCGCTCGCACCGGAGTTTCAGTGAGGGAACCACGCGCCCCCGCATCCTCCGTAGCGTACGTTCCGCTGGCACGGGGGACAGAAACACAACTCAGGTATCTACCGGTCGGTGACCACGCGGGCCCATGCCATCTACGAGTCCCGCCTCAGCCAGTCGTCGACGTGCGAAAGGGTGACGGTGACTACCAGGCCGCCGCCGTCGCCGGGCCGGCGTTGAGTCGCCGCCGTGGGCGCGGGTCGCGGAGGGCACTATGGATAGCCGAGCCCTGCGCCCTTGGCGGCCAGCAGGGGTCGGCGTCGAGCGGCGGAACGGTTCGAACAGTCCCGGGACGTCGTAGGGCGGCAGTACGGGCCCTCGCCTGCGTCCTTGTACACGGTCTCAGTCCGCTCCGCCCCCAGCGCGGTTTGGGCGACCACGTGGGAGACGATGTCGGAGAGGTCGCCCGGCGATCTCGTGCTCGGACCGTGCCACCAGCGGGGGACCGGAGCTGAGCTGCTCATGGCGGCATTGATATCCAGAAGGCTCTCGCCGAGCTGCTTGGCCTCCGGCGATGCCGTCTCGCGGTGCATGTCCAGTTCGACCAGGGCGCGGGTCAGGGCCAGCGGCGTGCGCAGCTCGCGTGAGGCGTTGGCGACGAAGCGGCACTGCCCGTTCCTTGACCTCGTCGTGCGATCCGCGCAGGCGATGCGTTCGTGCAGACCCCGGCCGGTGAGCGCACCGTCGGCGAGGCGCCGGGCTGCGTCGGTGACCCGGTGGAGCGTGTGAGGACTCTTCCGGGGAAGTAGGTCGGCCTGCGTGCCGCCGCCGATGCGTGCGGCGAGTTCAGCGAGGGGGTCCCGGGGGTTTCTGGGCGCTGTGCCGCGATCGCCGGCGCGAGCACCAGCCGCGCGGTTGCCACCTCACCCTCCGGTTCGGACCGCTCGTCGCTGCGCTCCGGGCCGTGTGCGCGACGCGTCTGTGGGGAATCCGCATGTGACAACTTTCGTGAACGGTGTCGGTCCATGAGCGGGGCCGAGCTGTTGAGGGGCGGGGTGCGCGACCGCGCTACCCCACGTAGATCCTCGGCAGGCCAGGGGCCACCCGCGCGAGGATCTCGTAGGGGATCGTTCCTGCGGCACGGGCCCATTCCTGCACAGTAGGCTCGCCCGCATCACCGGGCCCGAAGACGATCACCTCGGCACCAGGGCGGGGCCGATCACCGTGGAGGTCGACGACGAGCTCGTCCATCGCGATGCGGCCCACGACCGGGTGGCGCCATCCGGCGACCTGGACCTGGCCGGTGTCGCCCGCATGCCAGGGCAGGCCGTCAGAGTAGCCCAACGGCACCAGGCCCAGCGTAGTTTCGGTGAGGGGCTGGTACTCGAGCCCGTACCTGACGCCGTGGTTGGCCGGGACGTCCTTGACCGCCGCGAGGCAGGAGCGCAGCGTCATCGCAGGCCGGAGGCCCAGGCTTGTGCCAGTGACCCGGTTCGGGGCGGGCGACAGTCCGTAGAGTGCGAGGCCGAGCCGTACGAGGTCGAAGCGGGTGTCCGGCAGCAGCAGTGCGGCGGCGGAGTTGGCCAGGTGCCGTACCTCCGGTTTGAGGCCGGCGCACTCGGCGATGTCCAGCGCGTCGTGGAAGAGCACGGTCTGCTGGGCGAGGAAGGGGTGCTCCGGTGCGTCGGCCGTGGCGAGATGGGACCACAGACCGACCACCGTGATGACCTCCGATTCCTGGGCCCGCAAGGCGGCGTCGACCAGAGCGGACCAGTCCCGCACAGGGCACCCGTTGCGTCCCAGCCCCGTGTCGACCTTCAGGTGCACCCTGGCGCGGCGGCCGCTGCCGCGAGCGGCTTCGAGGACCTTCTCCAGGTCCCACATACCGCTGACGGAGATGTCGATGCCGGCGGTCACCGCCTCGGTGAAGGGCCCCTGCGGCGTCCACAGCCAGGTCAGAATCGGTCCGCGGTCGCCCGCTCGGCGCAGTTCCAGGGCCTCCTCGGGATGCGCGGTGGCCAGCCAGGGGACCCCGGCCTGACGAAACGCGCGGGCGCACGTTACCAGGCCGTGGCCGTACGCGTTCGCCTTCACCACCGCCATCAGTTGCGCACTGCCGGCGTGCTGCTTCATGACATCCACGTTGTGGCGCAAGGCGTCCAGATCCACCGTGACTTCCGCCCTGCCTGAGGCAGACGGCATGTTTCCGGCAGTGACGACACTTTCCACGCAGAGATCCTCACCCTTGATCGACATTCTGCTACGCGTCCGCTCCGCGTCGTTGCTCAGTGCGCCCACCCGGATCGCTGGGCGGGTACGTACGGGGCGCGGGACAGGGGTTGCGGAGCGTGAAGGCTACTTGGGTGGGGCCGTGCAGGCGCAGGGTGAGCAGACGATGCTCCGCTTCCATCACTGTTGGGCGAAGCCCCGTGGACAGCCACCACAGGGCAGTCATCGCCTCTTCCGCCCTGGCGAAGTTCACGGCGTCGGCGGAGCACTGCGCGATGCGCCTCGCCGAACACGTACGCGGAAAGGACTTTGGGGTCCCGCCATACCGACATGTTCACGATCAGCCAGTCGCTGTCGAAGACGCGGAGGGTGGTGGCGTTGTCGTCGTCGGTCTCCAGCCGCCAGGCGAAGCCGTCCGCCGCGTCGGCCACTGCGCTGACCGGGTCCAGGGCGGCGACGAAGCCAGCCGGCTCAGGACTGTCCAGCGGGGCGAGGATCCGGGCAATGTCGACTTGGGCGAGCTGGTGCCTGCACGTCGTGTCTCTGTGCCTCACCAAGGCCTCCGGCGGAGGAGGTCCCGACCGCTGGCCTCGGGGTCATCTGTACCGGGAGGGAGTTCCATGTGGTGCGTGAACCTTCCGAAGAGCCTACGACGCGGGAACAGCCGAGCGCGGGTGCCGCCAGCGAGGCGCATGATGGCGGCGGGATCGCTCCACGGCACCACACCGGCAGGCACGGGTGGCGTGGGCTTCTCCCCGAGATTCTGGCCGGAGGGTCCCCCGCCGGAACACGGGAGAACTACTCAACTCCTACTCAGTCCCGCCGCGCACAGTGGCGCGTACCGCAAGCTCCTGACCCGGCCCTCAGGGGCCAGGTCCAGCGTTCCGGTCGACGAAGGGAGGTGCACTGTTGTCGAAGGTCCCGCCGAGTGAGGTAGAAGGGCAGTATGGATACAAGAAGGGCAACACCGTCGAGCGGGCCATCAACCGGCTGAAGCAGCACCGGGCGATGGCCACCCCTATGACAAGCGCGGCTATGTCTACCTCGGCACGGCCACCGTGGCAGCCCTCACCATCTGGCTCCGAACGTGATCGCCCGGACAAGCCCTAGAGCGGACACCGGGTCCGGTGGGCGGTGCGGTGACGGTGCCGGGGCGGGGAGGAAGCCCCGGCCCGGGTGCTCGCCGTTGATACGGGACTCGAACGAGTGCCCGCGCACCGCCGGTTCGCCCCCATTCACCATCAGGGAGCGCCGAGCTCCTCGCCGTCAGCGATCCGAAACATCTCGCGGACCAGGTTCGATGCCCGTGACATCTTCGGTGACCGGGTGCTCGACCCGAAGGCGGGTCTAGCTAGATCGTAGGGCGATTACACAATCACCCGGGGTTGTTGTGGCGGATCCCAGGCCGGATGGTATTTTGTTGAACATGTCAACGCCCCTGGCCGCCTTGTCCGAGGTGGCGGTGGTGCGGATGGGTGGCTGGCCGTGGGCTTCACGTCCAAGGTCGCGGTCCTGACCCCCCTCGCTGACTCGGCCGCCACCCGCCTACCCCAGCCCTGGGTGTATTGGAAACGCGGTGTGCATTCATCTGCGGCAGAAGTGGCCGACCACTCACGAAAGAAGAGGAAGAGAGTCGATGACTGTTGTAGACCAAACTGACGGGATCTTGCCCGGCCCGGACCCTGCGCCGGTCCGCGAACTGCCTTTCCACCGGATGGCTCTGATATCGGGTCAGCATTCATGGTGGCGGACCCTTGCGGGGACCGGTGTCGTGCTCGTCGGTGCGTTGATCCTGGGGCTGGTGGTGCTTGGTGCTTTCGGGATTGCGATGGCAGTGCTGGGCGAGTTGACGGGCGCCGAGAGCATGCATGTGTGGGATGGCATCGGCGAAACGGGGGCTACGCTGCTGGCCCTAGCCGTCGTCATCCCCGCTGTGTTCCTGGCCGCGCGCTGGGTGCAGCGCCGTCCGGCCGGGACGGTATCGTCGGTGGCCGGGCGGCTGAGGTGGCGCTGGCTGGGTCTGTGCCTCGCGCTGGCGGTTGTCCCGATCGCGGGCCTTTTCCTCATCGACTTCCTGCTGGGTGGCTACGAGGGGATGACGTGGGTCGGCCTGCCCTCGTTCCTGCTCGGGCTTGCGGTGATCTGCTCCTTGGTGCCGTTCCAGGCGGCAGCCGAGGAGTACGCCTTCAGAGGCTGGCTCATACAGGCGGTGGGCGCCCATGTCCGATCCCCCTGGATCGCCGTCCTGCCGCAGTCGGTGCTCTTCGCCGCGGCCCACGGATGGGGCACGCCGTGGGGGTTCGCCGAGCTGGCCGTGTTCGGCTTGGTCATGGGGCTGGTGACGATTCGTACCGGCGGACTCGAGGCCGCCATCGCACTGCACCTGCTCACGAACCTGGCCGCATTCGGCGTCTCGGCGGGGATCGTCGGCGGGCTCGACTCCGACGAGACGGCCGCCGACATGGACTGGATAGCGGCGGCCGTCTCCATCCCCATAATGCTGCTCTATGCAGTCGTCGTGCTGTGGATGGCGCACCGCCGCCGCATCAGTGCGGTGAGCACGACGAGCCAAGAAACACACGCGTATTCACAGACGCCTGGCCCCCACGCGCAGACTTCGCCCGGCCACCAAACGCCTCCGCCCGTTCAGGCTTCGTCTCATGACAAGGCTTCGCCCACGACGGGAGAACCGGAATCGGACGATTCCTGATCGGCCCACAACTACCAGCGTGACGGCCCCACCACAGACGTCACCGGCATCCATGGCCGACTGAGCTCAGCCCAGCGGCTGGGCCGGATCGAACAGCGCCCCGCTGCGGCAGCAGAGCAGCGACCCACTGAGTAGTTCTACCGACCCTTCCCCCACCCGAGCGAATGAGGATGATTCCATCCGATGCCCAAGCTCCCGGTGCTCGGCCCCTCTGAGCGGGTGCGGGATGGGCCACTGCTACGTGGGACGCTGGTGGGGCAGCCGTTCCGATGCTGTGAAGGTCGTGCCTGCGCCGCCCCTGGGCGCGAGCGGGGCGGTAAATGCTCCCGGATCGAGGAACCCCAGCCTGACCCCCTCCCGGTGGAGGGCGCAGATGCTCACACCCACGCCCGACTCGGACCGATGCACGGCCTGGCGAGAGTCAGTACGTCAACGTGACGTCGTTTGACGATGGCCCGCACAACAGGCGGCGCCCAGCAAGTGGACCCGCTGTGGTCGAAGGAGTTTCGATATGCGGACTGACGACACGGACGCAGGCGCGGACAACGCCGAAGCGCGGTGGACGCTGAAATGGGCCCAGGTCGGCCCCCCGTCTTTCTCTGCGCCGGCCGACGATGGTGTGGCACACCTGGCAGCCGGACAGCAGATCGATCTACCCCTGATCGACCACACCGACAAGGTGACGGCGGTGACGACGGCGGTCGTGGATGGCCGCCCGCTTGCCTTCATTGGCAGCAACTTCGACTACTCCGTGCGGGTGTGGGACCTGGCAGCCGGACAGATCGGCGAACCCCTGAAGGGCCACCGTGCAGAAGTGGGCGGACTGGCGACGGCAGTCGTGGACGGTCGGCCCGTCGCAGTCGCACTCGCCCTCGGGTCCTTCGGAGCCACGCTGCGGGCGTGGGACCTGGCAACCGGCCGACGGCTGGCATTCGGCCGACGGGACGAAACAAAAACCCAACGAGTGCGGGAGATGGCGACCGCAGTGGTGGACGGTCGCGCCGCCGTCGTTCTCTGCTCCCGGGATAAAATCCGTGTCCTCGACCTTACCCCCACCGATCGACTGTTCCGTGAACTTACTGCGATCGATTACCCCGACGAGGTGACGGCGGTGGCGACGGCGACCGTGGACGGCCGGCCCATCGCCGTCACCAGTAACTGCCAGGGATCCGTACGGATCTGGGACTCCGGCACCTGCAAGAGGAACGGTCAGGCCGGGCAACAGTACAAGCACGTCTGGCTACACGACCGATACTACGAGCAGAATCCCGAGATGGAGCCGCCGCATGGCCTTAGCGACGTGTGTGCCACAGGATGGTGGAGAGACGCCCGGCCGCGCTCACCCGAAGCAAGGACGGAGCGACACGGACTCGGGACCTCGCCACCGGCGAGCAACTCGGTCAGCTGTCCGTCTACTGGGTGGAAGCACTGGCAACGGCAGAAGTGGAAGGTCGTCAGGTAGCGGTCACCGGCAACGGCTACAACATGCTGCACGTATGGGACCTCACCAGTCGTGACCAATTCGGCTGCTACCCGAAGATCAGTGAAGCTTGGCTGGAAGCCCGCATCGGGGCGGTGGCAGTGGGGAAGGTCGACGGCCAGAACATGGTCGTGGCCGGCGTGCAGGAGAAACTATGCCTGTCCCACCTGGCTACCGGGAAGCGCGAGGACTACATGATCGGCCACGTTGGGGCGTTCAACGCCGTGGCTGTCGGCGACCTTCACGGTCAGCCGAACGCGGTCACCAGCGATCGTCACGACGTCCGGATGTGGGACTGGAAGCCGGCCAGCAGATCGGTCTGGACCTGGTGCTTCCGTCACCGGTCCTCACCCTGGCCCTCGGCAGCTTTCAGGGGCGGCCGATCGCGGTGACCAGCAATTACGACAAAACCGTCCGGATGTGGGACCTGGAAGCCGGCCAGCAGATTGGGCCGGAGCTGGCGGTCCCCTTGCCAGTCCGCGCAGTGGCCATGGGACCGGGCGAACGGCTGGTAATCGGCTTCGGCCGTGGGATCGCGGTCCTGGCACCACGCTGATGATTTTGTCTCGCGTCCTGCCCTTGAGTAGTTCCACAGATGGCAAGCGCGCGTCGAGGATCCAGGACGGTTCCCGTTGTCGCTCCCCATGCATGCGGCGGGTCGCCCTCATACGTGCTGATCCCCACGGTCGGCTCCGCTCGTGGCTATGCGCCACAGGAAACCCAGTGTCCACATGCAGTACCGACTACTCGAGTGCTGCAGGCACGAATGCCTGGATCCACGGCTTCTGCCATCTTCGGATCCGCTGGGAGATCCACGCCCGGTGAAGGTTTCTGTTTGAGAGAGGGGCGCCTGGTCGAGAAGACCGACGGACCGCACGCAGGCCTGGCGGCCCTCGCGGCGTTGAACGACTCACTGCCGACGCACACACCGCCGAGGAGACCGACCCAGCGCGCCCTGCACGGCGTCCTCGGCCGCCGCGAAGTCGGCTCCGCGGCGGCCGAGGATGGCGAGCACGCTCGGCGTGAGGCTCCTCAACAGGGCCTCGTCCATCGGTGAGTCACTGGCCATACCACCGTGTCGGCATGGAGCGGTGCGCCGGTGACCTCACCCAGCGGCAGGGCGTCCCCGGCCACTGAGCGGGGCCGGGCCGAGGCCGGAGAGCAGGTCGGTGGAGCGGCTTGCGAGGACAGGGGGTACCGCGATGCCTCCGCTGATGGCGACATAACTGCGCAAGCCGCAGGTGGCTGTGCCTACCCTCGAGCACGGCGCCGGCGGGCAGGTGGACCACGCTTGACCAGGCCGCCGGCCGGCCGTTGACCGGCACCCGCGCCGGTGCCCCGGTCACCGCGACGATCACGGCCTGGGTGGTGCGCACGGACCCCCCGGTCAGCGTGGTCTCCAGCGTGGCCGCGTCGGAGGGGTTGTCAACCAGTCGGTTCGCCAGCCCGGCTGGTCCAACGCCCCCGAGCGCGGCACACCCAGACAGGCACGGCCGAACCGGCCCACTTCCTGGATGGTGGTGGGTGAGCCGGCTCGTACGACTTCCAGCTTGCCGCTGCTCATGCGATGCGCCTTCTGGCATGGGGTGCTGCTGCCGGTCCGTCTTTGGTCTGAGAACCGGTCTCCTGGGGGACGAACCGCACGCGCATGCCGGGGGTCAGCAACGCCGCGGGCTCGCGTTCCATGTCCCACAGGCGCACGTGGGTGGTTCCGATGAGTTGCCAGCCCCCGGGGGAGGCACGCGGATAGATGCCGGTGTAGGGGCCGGCAAGTGCTACGGAGCCGGCGGGGACCGAGGTGCGCGGTGCGGCATGGCGCGGCACGTGGTAGTTGTCGCCGAGCCCGGTCATGTACGCGAAACCCGGGGAGAATCCGCAGAAGGCCACGCGGTGTTCGACGCTGCTGTGGATCCGTACCACTTCCTCTTCGTCGACACCCCAAACTTCGGCGACCGCTGCGAGATCTGGCCCGTTGTAGTGGACGGGGATTTCCAGGAGAGGTCCGCTGCCGGCGGCCCGCGAGGGCACCGACCATTGGCGCAACTGCGCCTCCAGAGCGGCGATGTCGGAGATCCCGTACAGCAGAACGGTCTTCTCCGCGGGCACGATCTCGCGCACCGGCACCAGTGTTCCTGCGCTGCGGTGGCTCAGGAGCTGGCTGTGCCAGGCCTGGGCTTGTTCGAGCGTGTCCAGGTCAATGAGGAGGGAGTCCTCTCCGACCGGCCTCAGTCTCATGCGAATGCCTCCACCCTGACACCGGCCTCCTGCAGCGCCGCGCGGGTCTGCTTGGCCAGGTGGACCGCTCCGGGAATGTCTCCGTGCAGGCACAAGGAACGCGCTCGTATGGCCACCGATTCGCCGTCCAGCGCAGTGACGCGCCCTTCGCCCGCGATGGCGACGGCCCTGTCGGCGACCTGCTGAGGATCAGTGATCACTGCACCGGGGGTTGACCGCGGAACAAGTCTGCCCGTCGCGGTGTAGGCGCGGTCGACGAACGCCTCGTCAACCACTTGGAGCCCTGCCTTCTGGGCCTGGACGTGCATGGCGGAGTCAGGCAGGCACAGCACGGGCAGTGCGGGATCGGCGAGCCGGATGCCCGCAGCCACAGCACTCGCCTGCTCTTCGTCAATCACCACGCGGTTATACAGCGCACCGTGCGGTTTGACGTAGGCCACCGCGGCTCCGGCGGCCCGGGCGAACACCTGAAGGGACCCGATTTGGTAGGTGATCTCGTCGGCGAGTTCGTCGCCCGGCACATCCATGGCGCGGCGGCCGAATCCGGCCAGGTCGCGGTAGGAGACCTGGGCGCCGATCTTCACGCCGCGCTCCGCCGCCATGTCGCAGACCCGGCGCATGATGCTCGGGTCACCCGCATGAAAGCCGCAGGCGACATTGGCGCTGGTGACGACCGACAGCATGGCCTCGTCGTCGGTGAGGACCCACCGGCCATAGCCTTCCGCGAGGTCTGCATTGAGGTCGATCACGATGTCTGTCATCGCTACTTGGTCTCCTTGGGATACTCCGCTGGGCACGAGATACCACTGCGGCTAACACCGAGGCGGTAGTCCGCATCCCGTGCGTCGGTGATCAGCATGTACCCCCCGCGCATGAGTGATCGCGAACGGGGGACGCGAGGCCATCACAGCGGCCAGGGGTGTAACCTCGTTTGCCCAGAACACGGGCACATCACCCGGTTCCTCCTCCACCAGGTCACGGAAGTCCGGAGGCGCAAGCTCGTCGAAAAGCTCGCCGTTCTCCCACACGCGACAGCGTGGCACGTCGGTGCGCAGGTCGGCACCGACAGCCAGGGGCGTGGAGAAGGACCTCGGATCGGTCACATCAAGATCGGGACAGGGCTTGGGCTTGCGCTGGCAGAACAGCAGCACCTCATAGGTCCAATCAGCGGCAACCGAGATGAGGTTGGCCTGGGTGTAGGCGGCGGACGACCCCGTCGTAGGCAGGCTTGCACTGCTCCTGAACAGCGCCCGCCCCTCGCCGGCGGTGAGCGCCTCCGGATGGGCGACTGCAGTCATCAGCGATCCTTTCGTCACAACCGGCTGCCCACCTGTGTCGCCGCGTATGCGAGCGGGGGCATACAGGGGCTCGCGAACGAGGCGCCTTCGTCCGCTTGCGGATACCTGCATACTTGTGGGTTGGGTTCTAGACCCAGGAAGCGAGCCGTGGCTCCAATATAGAGGATCGTTGAACAATCCGGCAAGTCTGTGTTTGTTTCATTGGCCAGTTTCGGGTTGACTAGACCAAGTGAACATGAGTTAAGAGACCGTCGGGGCTCCGTCGGTTGCGGAATAAGGATGGAAGCCATGACAGCCGAGGTCGACCCGGCCGTGCTCGTCACTGACCGCGCGCTGCTTGGGCGCTCCAGCACAGCCGACCGGGTTGCTGACATTCTGCGGTCGCGGATCGCCGAGGGGTACCTCCCGCCGGGGAGCAAGCTTTCCGAAGACGCCATCGGCAACGCGCTGGGGATCTCGCGCAACACGCTGCGCGAGGCGTTTCGCCTGCTGACCCACGAGAGGCTGCTGGTCCACGAGCTCAATCGCGGTGTATTCGTCCGTATGCTCACCGTGCAGGACGTCACCGACATCTACCGGGTGCGCAAACTCATCGAGTGCGCGGCGGTGCGCAACCTCGGCGTTCCGCCCTACGACCTGAGCCAGGCCGAGGCTGCGGTCGCCGAGGGGGAGAAGGCTGCCGAGGAAGGCGCCTGGCGCGAGCTGGGCAGCGCCAATATCCACTTCCACCACGCCGTCGTGGCTCTCACTCAGAGTCGGCGCCTGGACGAGTTGATGCGCGGTGTCCTGGCCGAACTTCGCCTGGTCTTCCACGTCGTTACGGATAATCCCCGCGCCTTCCATGAACCGTACCTGGCGCGCAATCGGGAGATCCTCGCCGCGCTCAAGGCAGCGGACAGGGTCAAAGCCGAGCTGCTCCTGGCCGCCTACCTCGACGACGCCGAGAAACAGCTCGTCCAGAAGTACTCCGAACGCGTCGCTTCCTAGTACTGCAACGGTCAGAAGATGTCGGCCTGCTCAAGCTCGGACCGCCAGCCCTTGGAGAAGCCGTAGGCGGCGTCCTCGGTCACCCACCGGAACGGAATCCGGTCCGCGATTGCCCGGCGTACCATGGTCTTGGCCATCACCACCGTCGTCTCAAAGCCGACCGCGTCGTCGATGCCGGCCAGGCGGCACTGGCCGCGGCCATCCGTCCCCCCACGACGTGGGCAGATACCACGAGTTCTGCGACCGTAGCCGCGTCGTCGCAGGTGTGGTTGACATTTCGGCGTAGGCGGCGGGGGCGTTCCGGGCAGCCCTGCCAGCGGCTCGGGTCGGGAACGGCATGCGACCTCGCGGCCCACCGTCGCAGGCCAAGAGCAGACCGGCGCTGTTGCACGGACTGTCCGGCAGGCGCCCGCCAAAGCGGAATGGATCTGAGCAGCGAGAATCTCGCGCCCGACCAAGACGCTGCTGTCGGCGACTTCACTGTCGAGTGATGCCATCGTCCTGATCCGGCAGCACAGGCAGATACGCTCGCGACAAGCTGCCGAACCAACCGGTTTCCAGGTCCGTTTGTCGCTGAATCTCCCGGACTCTGGATGATTGGTTGTGGTGGGAGCCTCGGTTGCTTATCACCTCACCCAGCTAGGACACGATCGGGTGACGGTGCTCGACGCCCGTGGCCGTGCTGTGCTGCCCGGATCGACCGGCTTGGCCCCCGGCTTCGTCGGCCAGCTCAGCGCCACCCCAGAACTGGCTGTACTGGCCAAGGACAGCCTCGCCACCTACCGCGCGCTTTCGGAGACTGGGCCTACAGCGGCCTTCTGGCAGCCTGGAGGTCGCCACCACCCCCGCCCGTCTGGAGCAGGCCCACCACGATGTCGAGCACGGTCGACACCTCGATATCGAGGCGCGGGTGCTCGATGCTGCCGAAGCCGTCGCGCTGGCCCCCATGCTGGTCAACGCCGAACGTGCACTGGGCGCGCTGCACATTCCCTCCGATGGCGCTGCTGACCCGGCCGCGCTCACTCACGTTCTCGTCGATACCGCTGAGAGGAGAGGTGCCCGCTTCCGCTTCAACACGCCCGTACTGGCGCTGGAGACTGAACAGGGCCGGATCGTCGGCGTCCGTGCAGGCAAGGACGGCAAGCTGCTGAAGGCCGACCGGGTCGTGCTCGCCACGGGTATCTGGGGTCCCATCCTGGCAGCGGATGCGGGAGTGCGGTTGCCCATGGTGGACGTCCAGCACCCCTACCTGTTCACCGCCGAACTGTCCGAACTCGACGACGCCCCCATCGACACACCGATCATCCGTTACCCCGACCAAGCGGTCTACACCCGCCGCCATGGCCGCCGCTACGGAGTGGGAAGCTATGCCCACACGCCGCTCCCGTTGGCTCCCTCCCCGACGCTCGCATCGGCGGAACTTCCCTTTCAGGAAACAGACTTCGGCACCGCCATCGCCGAGGCAACCGCCCTGGTCCCGGCCTTCCGGGAAGCCCCCTGGGGGCGTGGCCTCAACGGCGTGTTCGCCCTGACCCCCGATGAGATCCCGCTGGTCGGCCCCGCGACTGAGGTAGTCGGCCTGTGGTTCGCAGAAGCCTCCTGGGTGACCCACGCCGGCGGCGTCGGCCGACAGCTCGCGAACATGCTCCTGGAGACCGGCAACCTCCTTGTCGACCCCGAGCGGCTGGCACCCGGCCGCTTCGCCACCTGGAGCAACGACAAGATCCGCGAGACGGCACTCGGCCACTACCAAGGCATCTACGACGCCCACTGACACATCCCGCACCTGCCGGCAAAGCCGCCCGGCTCCAGGCTGTCCCGTCGCCGGAGCCTGCTCCACGCCCCTCTTTGGCGTGTCAGACCCCTGCGGCATGCTCGCCAGCATGAATGAAGACGCGTACTCGGACACCGAGGGCCGGGCTGGTTGAACGCCGTCGCCCCCACGACTGGTGACGAATTCCGGAGCCGTTGATCGCCCTCACGGAATGTGTGCCACTACCCCTCGCACGAGTCGCCACATGGGACGTGCCCGCTGACGCCCATCCGTACCGAGGTGTCCCGGCAGCTGGCGGACTGGGGCTGGACGTATCGCCTTCACCCAAGCTGATCCTCAGCGAGCTGGTCACCAACGCCATCCGCTACGGCAGCGAGCCCATCACCCTGCGCCTCCTCAGCGACCGCAGCCGTCGCCGACGGCTCCAGCACCTCCCCCCATCTGCACCGCGCCAAGGCCACCGACGAGGGCGGCCGCGGCCTGTTCCTCGTTGCCCAGTTCGCACAGCGCTGGGAAACCCGCTATCCCCCGCACGGCAAGGTGATCTGGACGAGCAGGCACGTCACGGCGGCGAGGTCGACATCGCCAATGAGGCATTCGAGTCCAGCTTGCTGGATCAGTGGGACGACACGCCGGCCCAGTGACGTTCGACGCGGCATGCCCAGAGTTGGCCCCGCGTGCTGCCGACGGGGGGATCGTGCCCTCTTCGAGCCCTTCTTGTCTGCGCTCTACGGGATCTGGCGCCGTCGGTCCCTCCTTTCGCTGCCCGCACGCTTACGGAGTCGATTGCACACGACCACTCCCACTCTCTACGCAAGCCGAGTTCGACAAGGGATGAGGCGGTGCAGCCTGGCCCAGATCCGGCTCCACTCGGTGAAACGCCGGTGTGCGGTCGGCCCGGACGGACCGAAGGCCGGCGGCAGCCGCCGCCGCGTAGAGCCTGTCGTGGCCGCGAACACGAGCCGTACACCGGAGCTGCTGCTTCCACCCGCTTGAACAACTCCCATAGCCCGCTCCGGCGCCAGAGGCTCCGCCATTGACGCGCTCTTGCAGGAGGCGGCGGGTTCTTTCCTGTCATCCACCGCTGTCGCTCATGGGCCATTGCAGCTGTGCGCGGGCGACATCGAAGGGATAGACGAGGCGGTACCGCCCATCCTGGATCTGCTCAATGACGCCCCGGGCTCCGGTGTTCTGGTGGTTGTCGTCGAACTTCACGCCGTCCCACGGCATGATCGTGTCCCGGCCCGGAATGTCGATGTTCACCAGTGCTGAGCGGATGTCAGTCGGTGTGGGGGAGCGGGCCTCGTTGATCGCCTGGGCGACGGTCATGACGGCGGTGAACGCGCGGGCGGCGTCGTCGTTCATGGGAGCTTTGTAGGTCTGCTGGTAGAGGTCTGCGACGGCTTTGGCCGTGGGGTTGCGCTGGGCCAGGTCGGAAGACCAGGCGAAGCGGCTGCAGACTCCCTCTGCACGCTCGCTCTTCTTGAGGAAAACCGGATCCGTATAGCCCGCTCCGAAGGCGATGAGTGCGGGGGGCCGGTAGGTGAGACGGTCGAAAGAGGCATCCAGTGCGAGGGCGGGGGCAGTGTAGAGCAGGGTGAGGACGACATCGGGTTCGGAGGCGATCACGGCCTGGGCGTGGGAGGACAGGTCGGTGGATTGGGCTCTGACCTTGATGTCGGCGACGACTTGGCCGTCGATGTGGCTGGCAAGGCGTTTGATCATGGCCGAGCCGTCATTGCCGTACTGGTCGTCGGTGTGCAGGACCGCGATGCGTTTGACGGCGGTTCCCTTGCTCTGGCGTTCTTTGAGCAGGGAGAACACCACGCGGCCGTAGCTCAGGTCGGAGGGACCGGTGCGGAAGAACCAGTCCAGTCCGCGCTCGGTCAGCGATGATGCCGAGGAGTTCCCGTTCACGTAGGGAATCTCCAGCTCCTCGGCACGTGCGCTGGCGGCCTTGGTGACGACTGATTCATATCCGCCGGCCACGGCGACCACATTCTTGGTGCTCACCAGCCGCGTGATGTGGTCGGCGCCACGCGCGAGCGGGCCGCTGGTGTCGGCTGCCATCAGTTTGATCTTGGCGTGGTGCAGGCGGGTAAGACCCGATCCGGGCCCCAGCGGCAAGGGGATCGACGGGTGATGGCCGTTGACGATGTCCACAGCGAGTTCTGCGCCCCGCTTGATGTCGGTGCCCACTGAGGCGGCGGGGCCGGACAGTGGAGCGAGGAAGCCGATGTGCACCGGGTCGTGGGACGCCGGTACGGACGGCTCGCTGGTGCAGGCAGAGCCGAGCAGGGCGGTACACAGCAGTATGGCGGTGGTGGTGGCCGGTCTTCCCATCACGATTCCCCTTCTGCGCTCGGCGGGGTGCCGGGAGTGTCGCTGCCGGATACGTCGCCGGTGCGGTGGCTGGGGAGCGGGGCGGGCGATGACCGGCCACCGGCGTGCAGGCCCTCGGCGAAGCGGCGATGGGCCAGCCATTCCTGTGAGGACTGGAAGGCCGGCTCGCCGCCGCTGGCTGCCTCGTCGTGGGTGACCACAGCCTCCCCATGGAGGAGGGATGCGGCCCCGGGCAGCGAAATCGCTGCCCGTGGCAGACGGGGGTGGGCTGTGGCCTCGTCTGCCGCGGAGGCTTCGGGCACGGCCGGCGGGACGGCGTGTGCGCCCGCCAGCAGCACCGGGGGGATGCGTACCAGGGCCGTGATCCCCTGCTGCGGAGAGGGGATAAGGCTTACGCCGATGCCGTGCTTGGCCGCGAGGCGGCCGACGACGAACAGCCCCATGGACTGCCCCGCTGCGGGGTCGAGGGACACGGTCGAGCCCAGGCGGTGGTTCACAGCCGCCAGGTGCTCGCGCGTCATGCCACTGCCCTGGTCCTCGATGGCGATCACCAGGTCGGTGCGGCGGCCGGGAGCCAGCCGGCAGGTCACGATCACGCGGGAGCGGGCACTGGAGAAGACCGTGGCGTTCTCCATCAGCTCGGCCAGCAGGTGCACCAGGTCGGTGACGGCGTCCGCCACGACGGAGACCTCGCCCACCGGGAGACAGTCGATGCGGGTGTACTGCTCCACCTCAGCGCTCGCGGCCAGCAGGATCTCCGACAGGGGCATCGGCTGATCCCATCCGCGCCCGGTGTCGGAGCCGGCGAGCACCAGGAGGCTTTCGTCCGTGCGCAGCATCTGCGTGGCCAGGTGATCCAGCCGGAAGAGCCGCGCCAAGTGATCCGGGTCGTGCTCGTTTTGCTCCATGTCACCGATCTCCGAGAGCAGTTTGGTCACCAGCTGCTGATTGCGGCGGGAGAGGTGGATGAACATGCCGTTGATGTGGGCACGGAGCGCGGCCTGGTCCCTCACCAGAGCGACGGCGGCATTCTGCACGGCGTCGAATGCCTCGGCGACCTCACCGATCTCGTCATGGGACGCCACGGCGGTGGGTGTGGCCCGGTAGTCGGCCAAGTCGTCGATGTCGGCCTGCCGCAGCCGCGTGAGCGCCTCGGGCAGGTGTTCATTGGCGACCTGAAGCGCCGAGATGCGCAGGGTTTTCAGTGGGCGGGTCATGGACCGTACGACGACGGTGACCACCCCGCCCGTCGCCAGGAATACGGCGAGCAGGCCTGCTGCTCCCCACAGCGCTGCGCTCTGCCGTGAGGCGTGTGCCTGGTCGCTGAGGGCGATGAGGTCGTCGAGGATCTGTGCCTCCACCGTGCGCATGAGCGTGATCTTCTCGGTGGACACCTTCTTCCATGTCGCCGGGTCGACGTCGAGGCGGGGTGCCTGCGCCTGCTCGGCGACACGTTCCTGGAAGGCTTGGGAGGCGCTGACGGGTGCGCCCTTGACGGTGTCCGCGTACAAGGTCTGCTGTGCCGTGTCGGCCGTGGCCAGGAAGTCGTCGACGGACTCCTGCTGGCGTGCGACCGCGCCCGCGAAGTCCGGGAACTGGCCGACGAGGAACGTGCCCGTGGTCAGAACACCGGTGAGGTGGGCTCGCACCCGGCTGGTGTTCTCCACCGCGCGAGAAAGCGCATGCAGAGCCCGCGCTTGGCGCGCGGCGTTGCTGTCGCCCTTGTGTGCGGCCAGCACCGATTCCAGGTCCATGAACCTGCCGATAACCGTGGTGTAGTTCGCGAGGATAGAGCCCTGCGTCAAGACCGCTTCATCCGCGGACGCCCGCAGCGCCGGAAGACTGCGCAGTTCCTTCGCCGTGGCGTCAAGCACCGCATCGAGCCGGGCATCGTCGGAGGTGTCGATGCCGGCGACTGCCTGTCGGTAGAGCGCGGCTGCGGTGTCAACTTCCGTCCGTTCCTTGAGGGGAGTGCTCTCGGCGCCCTTTCGGGGGCCGGCGATGAACCCGGCTGTGGCGTCGCGCTCGTCCTGTAGGGCGCTGACCAGACGGAGGGCCGGTTGCTGGAGACGAGCGAGGGCGGAGAACTGCCCGTAGTCGCCCACGTCGCTGACGGTGCGGGAGAGGCTGACAGCCGCCAGGGCACCGGCCAACAGCCCGGGAATCAGCACCGCGGCCATCAGCTTGTCCCGTACGGGCCAGTTCTTGGGCCGGGTGAGGTGACGCACCACGGTGAAGTCGGGCCGGTAACGGTGCCGGGGCCGTGCTCTGGCGGGTCGGCTGACTCTCGCGCGCAAAGGGGATCGAACCTCTCATGTGATGCCGCCGGCCCGTCTGCCAGGAGACGCACCGAGGAGCTGCGGGGTCGTCGATCGTTGCCTGTCCCGGCATTCCGACGAGGGGTGCCCTGAGGTGCGCCCTGCCTCTCGCTCGAGCGAGAGGCAGGGATATGGCCGTGCTGTGTTGCATGGGCGTCCTTCGGGCCACGTGCCGAGGGCCACCCGGCACATCAGGCCGCTTCGTCGGTTGTCCTCGGCAACAAACCGGCTGCAGCGCTGTACGTCCGGTCGGTGGTGGCTAGACAGCCACCACCGACCGGAACTGCCAGGCAGTGAGTTCGCTGCTGCTTGTAAACTCAGTTGAGCTCAGAGCCGCGGGTCTCCGGGAGGCCGAGCAGGGCGATCAGGGCGAGTGCGTAGCCGATGGCACCGTAGATCAGGGCTCCGCCGACGCCGGCGGAGGAGAAGCCGACGGCAGTGGGGAAGACCGCCCCGAGCGCGCGTCCGACGTTGTAGGTGAAGCTCTGGCCTGTGCCGCGAACTGCGTGGGGGTAGAGCTCGGCGAGGTAGGAGCCGAATCCGGAGAAGATGGCGGAGGCACAGAAGCCCAGGGGGAATCCGAGGTACAGCAGCAGGCTGTTCGAGCCTGCGGGGATGTTGACGTAGGTCATGAGCAGGCCTGCGCTGAGCAACGCGAAGAGCGCGAAGGACTTCTTGCGTCCGAGGCGGTCGATGAGGTGGCCGGCGGTGATGTAACCGCAGAAGGCGCCGGTGATCAGGACGAACAGGTAGCCGCCGGTGCCGACGACCGTCAGTCCGCGCTCGGTCTTGAGATAGGCGGGCAGCCAGGTGGCGAAGGTGTAGTAGCCGCCCATCACGCCGGTGGACAGCAGCGTCGCGAACAGCGTCCTGCGGGCCAGACCGCCCCGGAAGATCGACGACAGCGGAACGCGCGCCTCCTTCTTCGCGAGCCGCTCGGTCACCTCGGGGGCGTCCTCGACGTTGCGGCGCACGTACACCAGCAGCAGCGCCGGCAGGGCTCCGGTCCAGAACAGCACCCGCCAGACCAGGTCCTGGTCGAGATGGCTGGTCAGCGTGGTGCCGACGATGACCGCCAGCGCCCAGCCCACCGCCCAGGAGCTCTGCACCCAGGCCAGGACGCGGCCACGGTAGCGCGGCTTTGCGTACTCGGCGACCAGGATCGCTCCGGCTGCCCACTCACCGCCGAAGCCGACTCCCTGCAGGGTTCGGAACGCCAGCAGCATCGGGTAGTTGGTGGCGAAGCCGCAGAGCACGGTGAACAGAGCGTAGGTGCCCACGGTGATCATGAGGGTCTTGACCCGGCCGACCCTGTCGATCAGGACACCAGCGAGGACGCCGCCGACCGCGGACGCCAGCAGGGTGACCGTGGTCAGAAGGCCGGTCTGTGCCGTGCTGAGGCTGAAGTAGGCCGCGATGGCCACCATGCCCATCGGGAGCACGAGGAAGTCGTAGGAGTCGAGGGCGTAGCCGCCGAACGCCCCCTTGAAGGCGCGACGGCCCTGCGGGGACATCGACCGGAACCAAGCGAACGGACCGGTTACCTCGCCCGCCACTGTCGTCGGTGGGCTAGTGGGTGTGGATGTCACGGTGACCTCACGGGTGAAGGAAGGGATTGCGTCAAGTCGTTCTTCGTGTTTGCCGGTCGTCCGGGCTTCCTGCCTTGACGAGAGCCGACAAGGCCGAACCAGGCGGCTCGACGTTACGGGTGGAGATAACATAGGGATCGTTGAACGATCCTTCAAGGTCGGGTAAGTTTCTTCTACGACTCGGTTTCATCTCGGTCGAACCGGAGGGCTCAGCCGGTCCGACCGAGCAGGCGTCGACCGGTAGCACCGCCCACACCACATTTCCGTGGGGCAGGCGCCAAGCGCCCCAGCTCGAGGAAAGTGCCTCGACCAGGTGCAGGCCCCGGCCGCCGCAGCTGTTGTCGTCGCCGCGGTCGAGCGAGCTGGCAGCACCGCTCCATCCCTGGCCGTAGTCGCCGACCTCAAGGCGGATTGCATGCCCGGCCTCCGTGTGAATGCGCCGAACGGTGTGCCATACCGGATCGCGCTCCGAGCCGTGGCAGACCGCGTTGGTCAGCAGCTCGGAGACGATCAGCTGGGCATCGACGACGAGATGCGCAAGTCCCCATGTCCGCAGTCGGGCAGCGACCTGCTGGCGGGCCGAGCAGGGCGAGGCGGTTGTTGAGGCAAGGACCCAGGTCGCCTCGTCCGCATTTTCGCCATCTGTGGAGTCCGGCTGCTGGTGGGCGGAGATGAAAGGAGGCATTGCGTGCTCACTAGGGGGTGTGCGCGGTCTGTGGTGGCACGACCCGCCGCAGGCAGCTGCCTGCCATGCAGGAGTGCTCGGAGCGGCTGGATGATGGCTGGTCACTGCGGCATCGGTCCAGCCGCGAAATCGCTCGCGGTTCGCCCATCGAGGATTGTCCTACAATCCTTTCCTGGATTAATCCACTCAATGCTCTGACTGTCAACCTCTTTCGTGCAAATGACCTGCAGCTCCACGGCATGCACCCGTAGGGCGGTGGCCTTGAGGACGCGCGGCAGACGCGCAGGGCGGCGGTCGTAGGCGGCGAGCCGACCAGCCGGGCCACCCGTAACGGCCGCCGCCGGCGTCGCGCTGATCCCCGCTGATCCTGATCGGTGGTTTGGGCGCGAGGAGGAGCCATCTGCTGATGGGAATCTTGGCGATCGCCGAGACCGATGGCTCCCTTTGAATCGGACCTGCCGGTTCGGATAACTGGAACACCTGGAGATGCCCATCACGGCAGTCGGGTGTGCTGTGCCTCGATTCACCACCGGCACCCATGCCCCTGGTGGCGATATGTTGCTCACCCCGTCGCCGTGCTGGTGCTCCTCGTCGGTGACCTGTGCCCCGGCAGCAGCCCGGCGGTGAGCACGAGGCGTACGTCCCCTGGGCCAGTACCCAGGAGGCGCTCTCGCGGTTACCGGTCTCCGGGCCGGAGTAGGCGATCGGGGTGAAGCCGAAGGCGGTGCGGTAGTAGTGGGCCGCCTGCTTGGCGTTGCCGACGTAGTGGCGCAGGTGGTGGTAGCCGAGCAGGGGCTGACGGTCGGGTGCCGCTTCAGGCATGGGAGGAAACCGGTGAACCGCCGAGGGACCGCGTCTCGTGCTGATTCCGCCCCAAGTTCGTGATCACGCCACGGGCGTACATCGAACGTTTCGGCGTAGGCCCGGCCGAATGCGCCCGACGGGCCTGACAGAGAAGTGAAGGTTCTGGTGTTACATCCAGTTCGTCGTCGGCGGCCATGAGCATGCCGACCCGGGCATGCGGCCTGGCCACGATGTCCACGTACAGTCGCCGCTCGGTCCGCCCATCCTGGCGCCGGACAGATCGGGGTCGGGCGCCGGGTGATATATCGCAACCCCGCTTGATCTGTAGTTCCAGATGCGATCCGCCACTTGCCGAAACGACTCGCGAGGCAGCCCCGATGACGGTTGCTTCCGACCACCCCGCACCTGCGGCCGGCCTCAGCCGCCTGAGCGGAGGGCTCGGCGGCGGTCCTGTCCCCAGGCGATGCTGACAGTCACCAGCAGCAGCCCCGCTGTTTGCCACTCGCTGAGTGTCTGGTCGAGCAGCGTAAGCCCTGCAAGCGTGGCCACGACGGGGCTCGTCAGCCCTAGGAAGGAGACCGAGGCGGCGCTGAGGCGCTCGATGCCGCGGAACCATAGTGCGTAGGCGACCGCTGTGCCGATCGTCCCGAGATACGTGAATCCTGCCATGTGTGAGAGGGTCAGCCGGGGCGGCAGACCCTCGAGGAACAGCGTCACCGGCACCAGTGCCAGCCCTCCCATCGCCAGCTGCCACCCGGTGAAGGCCACCCAAGAGGTGCCCGGCGGGCGCCCCCATCGCTTGGCGAGGACGACAGCGAGCGCCATCGCAACAGTGGCGACGAGCATGGCGCTCAACCCGAGTGCATCCAGCCGCGCCTGTGAGGTCAATACCAGCAGCGCCACGCCCACTACTCCCAGCAGGCCCGCAGCCAGGCGCCGAGCGCTCGGGTGGATGTCCAGCAGAGCCGCCGACCACCCCGCCACGAGCAGCGGCTGAAGGGAGTTGACGGTGGCGGCGACCCCGCCGGGAAGCCGATAGGCGCTGAAGAACAGCAGCGGGAAGTACGCGGTGAAGTTGAGCATGCCAAGCAGGGCGCTGCGCCACCACCATGCTCCATGGAGCCAGCTTCGGGCGATCAGGACAACCAGCACACCGGCAGGCAGCGCGCGCAAGGTAGCTGCGAGCATGGGGCGTCCTGGCGGAAGAAGCTCAGTGGTCACGATGTAGGTGGTGCCCCAAGCCGCTGGGGCCAGCGCGGTGAGCGCTGCGATGCCTGCGCGACGTGTCTGGTCGGTGCTGACGAGGACCTCCCGAGAACGATTGAGGGATCGTTAAACGATACTTTACTCGGCGTGAAGTCACGCCGTACCCGCAGCCCAGCCCCTGAACGCTCATCGGCATACCTGGACAACCGGCCGGCCCAGGGCCCTGCGAACCGTGCCCGAATCCCGCAGCGGTGGCCAGATCTTTCGGTAGGTGCGGCTTTCACCCTCGATGCCGCCCTGGCCCGATTGCGTGAGAAGGGACAGGCCTCGGCCGCGGGGCCGAGTCATCCGAATGTGCGGGGTCTCGCTGATCCGGCGCACACGACAATCGCGAAACCCATTGAAGTATCGTTGAACGATCGCTAGGGTGGTCGAGGCGAGGGACGCCAGGTGCGCGGGCCCCGCTCTCGTCTTCCCTCAGCGCCGTGGTGCCGCACCGGTGAGGTCGCCGACAGGAAAGGGTGACCAAGGGACTATTGGTTGAGGCCTGATTATGTGGCAGGGCCACATGGGCAGTTCAACCGGGCTTCGCCAGGATCCGTTCTGCCATGCCGCGCCCAACGGATCCTTCACGCCTTATCTGTACACCGGCCCCAGTCCGAAGCGCTCACGGCTAGCCAGCGGCAGTGGAGCCCGGGAAACGCGCATAGCGGCCACCCAACCGACAATTCACCGGTACTCAACAGGAGGTTCGTCATGCAAGTGCGGTTGCGGAGCACGTGTGCGTCGCTGTTGGCTGCATTCGCGGCGTTAGGACTTGTCATGGTCGCCGTCGTCGCCGGCAGCCTTGCAGTGCCGTCGTCTGCTTCGGCGGCGCCGGGCCACGACCACGATTGTGGCTGAGCACTCCAGTAAGTGTCTTGATGTGCGTGGTGGCCCGACTGCTGTTGCGGACGGCGCACTGATCGAGCAGTGGTCGTGCACGGGTCAGGCCAACCAGGCGTGGACGCTCAATGACCGGGCAGTGGCCGGTACGAGCTGGTTGCCAGCAGCAGCGGTA